>NZ_CCSF01000001.1:0-2400000 GCF_000756775.1 Pseudomonas saudiphocaensis | reverse complement strand
GAGCTTGAGCGCGATGGCGGTAATGCTGAAGCCTTCGCCGTCCTTGTCTAGTGTGACCTCAGCGCGGGTGGCGATACGGTCGGCGGTAAAGCCGGCCTGGCCGAGCATCAACGACAGGGCCATGGAAAAGCAACCGGCATGGGCAGCGCCGATCAGTTCCTCGGGGTTGGTGCCGGGTGCGCCTTCGAAGCGGGTGTTAAAACCGTATGGATTGTCCTTCAAGGCACCGCTTTCGGTGCTGATGGTCCCCTTGCCGCTCTTCAGGTCGCCCTGCCAGACGGCGGATGCGGTTTTCTTCATGAACCCTCCGGTTGTTGGATAGGCGATTGCAGCAAGTGCAATCGCCGTGCAGGTTATGCAGCTGCCTTAGTACTCGGCGGCCAGAACCGCGCGTGCAAGCTCCAGGTCGCTGGCCTGAAGATCAGGTTGCTCGCTGCGCAGTTGCTGCAGCATGGCTTCCAGGTAAGGTCCGCGGATTACACCGTCACTGGCAACGAAACTGCTGGCATCCTCGCGGGCATCCGTCACCAGCTTGTTGTCCTTGAAAGTGAGGTAAGTCGAGCCGGTGGTTGCGCCGGAGGAAAGTACCTGGCGGATAAAACTGCCATCCGCCATTGCCGCTCCAACAGGTAAACAGGTCATCGCAAGGGCAGCCAAAAGTGTTTTGCGCATGATGGTTTCTCCGTCTGATCCTGCATCAAGAGACTGTCATGCAACTGACGGAGTTCCTCGGCGGGCGTTATCCGCTGTGCCCGATCAGCTGACGCACCTTGGCGCCGAGGATGTCGATGCTGAAGGGCTTGGTCAGCATGTCCATGCCGGGTGCCAGGAAGTCGTCACGCACCTCGGCATCGGGTGCGTAACCGGTGATGAAAAGCACATTGAGTCGCGGGCGCACTTGCCGAGCAATTTCGGCGAGTTGGCGACCACTGATCCCAGGCAGGCCAATATCACTGAGCAACAAATCGATTCGCCGATCGCTTTGCAGGAAGGGCAGCGCGGTGGTGCCATCCACGGCTTCGAGTACCTGGTAGCCAAGCTCTTCCAGCACCTCGATCACCAGCATGCGCACGGCGACCTCGTCTTCGACGACCAGTACGGTTTCGCCGTGGCGAGCGCCCTGAGCTTCCAGATCGGGGCTCTCTTGCTCCTCGGAAACCTCTATCTGCACCTCCTGGTTGCGCGGCAGGAACAGGGTGATCAGGGTGCCCTGGCCGGGAGTGCTGTCGATCTGCACATGGCCGCCGGTTTGCTTGACGAAACCGTAGACCATCGACAGGCCAAGGCCGGTGCCTTGGCCGATGGGTTTGGTGGTGAAAAAGGGGTCGAAGGCCTTGGCGATCACCTCTGCCGGCATGCCGCAGCCGTTGTCGGCCACGCTGAGAGTGACGTAGTCGCCCGGTTCGAGATTGTCATGCTGGGGTTCGCCAATGTGCACGGAGCTGGTCTGGATGATCAGCCGACCGCCTTCGCTCATGGCATCGCGGGCGTTGATGACCAGATTGAGCAGGGCGTTTTCCAGCTGGTGGGCATCGGTGTAGGCCAGCCAGGGGTCCGCTTGCAGCCGGGTTTCCAAGGTGATGTGCTCGGCCATGGTACGGCGCAGCATGTCTTCCATGGACAGCACCAGCCGGTTGACGTCTACCGGTTTGGGGTCCAATGACTGTCGGCGGGCGAAGGCCAATAGGCGGTGGGTCAGGGCGGCAGCCCGGTTGGCAGAGGTTGTGGCGGCATCGACATAGCGATTGAGATCGGTCACCCGACCGCTGGCGACCCGCCGCTGGATCAGTTCCAGTGCGCCCAGCACGCCGCTGAGCATGTTGTTGAGGTCGTGGGCCAGACCACCGGTAAGTTGGCCGATGGCTTCCATCTTTTGTGCGTGGCGCAGGGTTTCCTCAGCGCGCTCGCGCTCGGCCATTTCCAGGTGCAGCAGGTGGTTGATCTCTGCCAGTTCGCGGGTACGTTCGGCAACGCGACGCTCAAGGTTGTCGTTGAGTTCGCGTAGAGCTTCCTCGGCGGTGACCTGGGCGGTGATATCGGTATTGGTGCCGAACCAGTGTGTGACCTGGCCGAATTCATCGCGAATGGGCAGGGCACGTGACAGAAACCAGCGGTACTGGCCGTCCTTGCCACGCAGCGGGAAGGTCTCCTCCCAGACCGAGCCGATTGCCACCGCGCGTTTCATCGAGGCGCTGACCCGCTCATGGTGATCGGGATGGTTCACCGAGCGCCAGCTAAGGGCGCGCATGGCTTCGTAGGTCGTTCCGGTGTAGTCGTACCAGCGTTTGTTGTACCAGTAGATGTGCCCGGTTGGGTCGGCCATCCAGGCGAACTGGCTCATATTGTCGGCCAGCGTGCGGAACTGTTCCTCGCTGGCGCGCAGGGCGCGTTCGGCACGGATGCGTTCGTCAGCGGTCCAGGCGCGGTCGGTCACTTCGCGGATAAAGGAAAGGTCCTCTTCGCTCCATTGGCGCGGCTGCTTCTGCAAAAGGATTAGCGCGGCGCTTAGGTGACCCTGCTCCTGCAGCGGTACACAGACCAGACTCTGAATGTGGCGCCCCAAAAGGGTCTCGGCTTGCGCTGCAGTACGGGTATCGTGCTGCACGTCTTCGACCACTACCAGCTCATCGTTTTGCAGGTCGTAGATGAAGTCGCCGTAATCGGAGAAGCACATGCGCTCGTCGCTCTCGCCGTGGGCGTCGCCGCTCCAATAGCGTTCCACGGTGGCGTAATGGCCGGCGGGATCGATGTTGAGAAAGGCAGCGCGACTGACGTTCAGGCTCTCTCCCAATGTCTGCACAACGGCGGAGGCAATGGTCAGGCTGTCCGGCTGTCCACGCAGCAGATCGCCAAGCTCCATAAGCAGTGTCTGGCGCTGCTCGGTGAGGCTTCTTTCGCGGATCTGCTCCTCCAGCAGGGCATTCATGTGTTGCAGCTCAAGCGCTGCGTTGCGTTCGGCAGTGATGTCCCGAGCGGTACCCAGCAGGCGGATGCTGCCGTTAGGTGCCTGAAGGCGACGACCGCGGTTGGTCAGCCAGCGGAAGTGCTGACCGGCGGCGTCGTAGACGCGGTAGTCGAGGCTGATCTCGCCATCCTGATCTTCCAGTGCACTGCGGAAGGTGTCGATTAGCGGCTGGCGATCATCATCGTGGACCCTGGCAAGGAATTCGTTAAGGCTCAGCTCCGGCTCGTTGGCGGCGATGCCGCCGAGTGCCTTGAGTTGGGCATCCCAGTGCAGGACATTGCGCTCGAGGTCATATTCCCAGACCCCAATGGAGGCGATTTCATTGGCCAGGCTGACTCGCTGTTCGGCTTCCAGCAGGGCCTGGCTGGCCTGGTCGATGGCTTTGCGAAAGTGTGTGGAACCTTCCGAAGGGCGGTCCGTGGCGCGTTCACGGCGTAACTCCAGCAAGGCCATGACTTGTCGGGCCAGGGTCTGCAGCTGGGCCAGCTGTCGCTCGAAAAGTTGTTGAGGTTCGGCATGCAGCACGCAAAGCGTGCCGAGTGGCAGCCCGTGCGGGGTCTGCAATACAGCTGCGGCATAGAAGCCGGACAGCGGCTGATTTTGCGGATCGGCGGCAAGATCTTCGATAACCAGCGCCGATGCTTGCGCCATCGATCTGGTGCAGAGTGTGCTGGCGCAAGCACGGCCTTGTTCGTCGAGGTTTAGCGAGGCCAAAAAATGGTGGCGCCCGCGTTCGGGAAAGAGGATGGCGGCGCTGGATGTACCGCACAAGTCTGCAGCCAGCGATAGCAGATCGTCGAATGCGGTGTTGTCAGGTATTTCGAAAACCCCGTATTCGGCTAACGCTGCTCGCCGTTCAGCTTCGTCCTGATCTTGGTCTTCTTCGTTCAAGATTTCTGCTCGTCTATCCATGTCGGCAAAATCGCAGTTGTTCCAGCCTTCTGCGCGGGTGCGCAAATGCCCGCTGGACGCCTTTTCAAGTAGACCTCGGTCTAGGGGCAATCTGCCAGAGCCGCCGGTCTGTTCATCGTGAGTGCTCCAGCGGTTATTGATCGGCAGCCAACAGTGCTCCTAGAAGGCTGCGGTCACGCTGGTAAATGTCGGGGCGATAGCGCGGCTGGCCGCTGCTGTCGGCTTCGGCTGTCCAGTAGGCTAGTAGTATAGGCATCGCTTTGCTCAGGCGAAATTCGTAGGTTTTCCCGGTTTCGAGTAGTCGCTCGAAGCGTTCTTGCTCATTCTCGGCGAGTAGCAGGTTGACCAGCTGCATCACCGATTCGACCCTTACGCAGCCGGAGCTGGTGGCTCGTTGCGCGCGGCCGAACAATCCCTGACTCGGGGTGTCGTGCAGGTAGATTGAGTACGGGTTGGCAAAGCGGATGGCCACCCGTCCGAGGGGGTTGTCCGGGCCTGCCGCCTGCCGCAGCAGGATGTTGCCGGGGTTGTTCCAGTCGATCAGCTGCGGGTCGAGCAGGTTGCCCTGGTAGTCCAGGACCTGCAGGTTTTGCTGCGCGAGGTAGTCGAGGTTTTCGCGGATCTTCGGCAGTTTGTCTTCCCGCAGAATGGTCGGCGGTACGGTCCAGGTTGGATTCAGTGTCAGGCGGGTCACACTGGATTTGATCGCAGGTGTCTGCCGCGTGCTGCGACCGACCTGGGCGCGGGTTTCCCATAGGGGCTGGCCATGGTGGATATGGATCACCCGTCCGCCGGCAATGTCCACCAGCAGAGATTGATCCTCGATATCACGGGAAAGCCAGCGGAAGCGCTCGAGATTCGCCCGTAACTGGCCGAGCCGCTCGTCCGCGGAGGCATTCAGTGCGGCAAGGGTCTCGACACCCAGCACGCCGTCATCCTGCAGTCCGTGATGGCGCTGGAAAGCCATGAGTGCAGCCTCATCAACGGCGTTGTAAGTGTCGGCATCGTCCGGAGATACGGCAGCCGCCGGAAGGTAATCGTCGGCGCTCAGGCGCTGGCGCAGCAGCGGCAGGCGCGGGTCTGTCATGCCGGGGCGCAAGGTCTTCCCGGATGGGATGTTCGGTTGCTCGGTGCGCTCGGCACGGCGTAGCTGCGCATAGGCCAAGCGCAGGTTGCGGTACTGCTCCAGTGCCGGGCGAGCCTTGTCGAAGGCCAGTCGTGGGGTTTTCAGCGCTTGCGCGGCGGTATCCAGCAGTTGCTCGTCCCGCTGGGTTGCCGGATCCTCGGTACTACGCCAGACCGGTTCGTGAAGAGCCTGGGGCAAGCGGCCGTGGGTCAGATGCTGCAGGGCCAGGAGATAACCATGGCTGGCGAGCAGATCGCTGCACTCGCGATGGAGCGGCTGCGTGGTTGCTGTATGTGCCGCGTGGCGAATGGCTTCGGTGTGATAGGTCGCAGGGTTTAACCCGTCATCGGCCAGCGCGTTGAGCTGGCTCAGCAATTCGTCGAGCTGTGCATAGGAAGTCCACAGGGGTTCGAATTGCGCGCGTGCATACAGCGCGGTCAGCTGCTGGCGTGCCTGTGAGTCGATATCGGCCAACGGTTTGCCGCACGCTTCGGGAAGCATTTGCAGCGCGCCCAGCATGGGGCCGGGGGCCTCGCTGCCGTCGGCGCATGCCAACAGTGGCGTGAGTAGAAGCGGCACGAGAAGACGAAATGCATGTTTTTTGTACAACGCTTCACTCCAGGCTGACTCGTCGGCTGCTAGACTCCGCCGCTGTAACCGGCTGCGGTACTGGGAAAAAAACCAAGCCACTAAAACATGTTTTGTCTGACGCAAGTGTATTCCGCCTGGGTCAGGCTTTTATACGCTATCTAATGGCGATCGGCGCCGGCTAGACGGGAAACCGCGGCATTGGCGCCGGATGGGGATCACGCACATGATGGTAACGCTAAGGCGCCTGTGCCTTGTCGCCGGCTTGCTGATGTCTGCGCCGCTGGCTCTGGCTGCGCCTTCTTATAAGCCTTTGCTGAACGATTTGGCGCGAGTTGCGCCTGCTCTGGATACGCGGGTACTGAGCCACGCCATAGCAGCCATGCAATGCGCCGTAAACAATGGTGCCAGCCCAGCCAAGCGGCTGGCAGTGATTGATTTCTCCCTCCCGTCCTCCGAGCGGCGCTTGTGGATCTTCGACCTTCAGCGCAAGCGATTGTTGCTGGAAGAGTTTGTCGCCCACGGACAGAAGTCCGGTGAGAATCACGCCACGCGCTTTTCCAATATCCTCGGCAGCCACCAGTCGAGTATCGGCCTGTTCCGCACTGCCGAGAGCTACCACGGCAAGCACGGCTATTCACTGCGCATGGATGGCCTTGAACCCGGCGTGAATGACCTGGCCCGCGAGCGTGCCATCGTCATCCACCCGGCGGACTACGTGAATCCGGATTGGATCGCCACTCAGGGGCGCATCGGTCGCAGCCAGGGCTGCCCGGCAGTACGCCCGGAAGTGGCGCGCATGGTGGTCGATAGCCTCAAGGGCGGACAGTTCATGTTTTCCTGGTATCCCGACCAGGACTGGCTGCAGTCCTCGGCCTATCTCAACTGCCAGCCTTCGCGGGTGGCGGGGATATTGGCGGCACGGCAGGGATAGGCTGCAATTATCTGCGCCGATGCCTCGGCTCTCGCGTTCTGGCTGAAAGGCCGGCCATGTGTGGAATAGACGTCCGGCTGACGTAGGGTGCACGCTTCACCGATCCATGCGTTTGGCGTTCCATTGCGGCATACAGCGCAGGCGATCTGCCGGCGGAGTTGCGGTGGATGTAGAAAGGCGGCATCCCCCGCGTTCATCTGGCCTACTTCTGCTCGCTCTGCGGCGTTACCCGCAGCACTTCTTCCAGGGTGGTCAGCCCGGCGGAGATTTTCTGCGCGCCGGACAGTCGCAGGCTGTGCATTCCGTCCTTGAAGGCCTGGCGGCGCAGGGCAAGGAGGTCGGTGTCGGCGGTGATGAGTGGTTTGATCGCATCGTTCAGCAGCATGATTTCGTACACCCCGGCACGCCCGCGATAGCCGGTATCTCGGCATTCGATGCAGCCCACCGCTTGGTGCGCGTGGGTCGGCAGCGGGGCGTTCCAGGGCTTGGTCAGAGTCTGCCAGTCATCAGCATTCAGTTGCACGGGCGTCTTGCAATGTGGGCACAGCGTGCGCACCAGGCGCTGAGCCATTACGCCCAGCAGCGTTGCGCGCAGCAGATAATGCGGCACGCCCAGTTCCAGCAAGCGGGTAATGGCGCTGGGCGCATCGTTGGTGTGCAGGGTGGAGAGTACCAGGTGGCCGGTCAGCGCAGCCTGAATCGCCATCTCGGCGGTTTCCAGATCGCGAATCTCGCCGACCATGATGATGTCCGGGTCCTGCCGCATCAGCGCGCGTACGCCGCTGGCAAACGTCAGGTCGATGTTGTGCTGCACCTGCATCTGGTTGAAGGCTCCCTCGATCATTTCGATCGGATCTTCGATGGTGCAGACGTTCACCTCCGGCGTCGCCAGTTGCTTGAGGGTGGTGTAGAGCGTGGTGGTCTTGCCCGAGCCGGTGGGGCCGGTGACCAGGATGATGCCGTTGGGCTGGCGGGTCATGCTCTGCCAGCGCCGCAGATCCTCGGCGGAAAAGCCCAGCTGGTCGAAGCCCTTGAGTAGCACTTCCGGGTCAAAGATGCGCATGACCATCTTCTCGCCGAAGGCCGTCGGCAACGTCGACAGGCGCAGCTCCACCTCGCCGCCATCCGGCGTTTTGGTCTTGACCCGACCATCCTGCGGTTTGCGTTTTTCGGCGACGTTCATCCGCCCCAGGGATTTCAGTCGGCTGACCACCGCCATGGTCACCTGCGGCGGAAATTGATAGACGTTGTGCAGCACGCCGTCGATGCGAAAGCGCACGGTGCCCTGCTCGCGCCGCGGTTCGATATGGATGTCGCTGGCGCGCTGGTCGAAAGCGTACTGGAACAGCCAGTCGACGATGTTGACGATGTGCGAGTCGTTGGCATCCGGTTCCTGGTCGCTGGCGCCCAGGTTGAGCAGTTGCTCGAAGTTGCCGGTGCCGCTGACCTTCTGGTCCGTCGCGGTGGCACCGCTGACCGATTTGGCCAGCCGGTAAAATTCCACCGTGAAGCGCTGCAGCTCCACCGGGTTGGCCACCACGCGCTTGATCGGACGCTTGAGGACGTGGGTGAGATTGTCCTCCCAGCTGCTCACGAAGGGCTGAGCACTGGCAATGGTCACGCTCTGGCTGTCCACCGCCACGGCAAGAATCTTGTGGCGTTGGGCGAAGGCGTAGGACATCAGCGGGGTGATGGCCGCAACATTGATCTTCAACGGATCGATGCGCAGGTAGGGTTGCCCAGCCTGCTCGGCGAGCCATTGGGTCAGGGTTTCCAGGTCCAGCTTCTTGTCGGGGCGCTTCAGATCGTCGAGCTGCTGCGCGGCGAGAAACTCCAGCGGGTGCTGCTGATTGGCCGCGGTGCTGCGGCGCAGGGTCATGCACTGCTCGGCGACATCCTGTGACAGTCTGCCCTGTGCCACCAGGTCACGCAGCAAGTCGTTGAGGTCAAGCAGGCGGTCAACGGAGGTCGGGGCGAAGGCGGACATGAAAGCTCCTGGGATGGCCGATGTAGGGTGGATGTTGCTTTACATCCACCGTGACGCCGACGGGTGGGATGCCACTCGGTGGATCGATGAAACGTGATCCACCCTACGCTGGCTCGCAGCTTACTTCGTCAGTACCTTCCAAGCCTTGAGCGTGCACACAATCCGCGCCTGCTCGATGCGGGCATCGAGTATTTCCTCGTTCACGGGTTGTTGCGCCAGCTCGTGGAGCTTGATCAGCTCGCCGTAGAGGCGGTCGACTTCCGGTACTTCCAGCACGTTGCGCGCCAAACGCAGCCAGACCAGCAGACGTTCCATGCGCGGGCGTTGTTCGGCCAGGTCTTCGGGCTGCTGCTGGTAGCGCAGCAATTGCAGGGCGGTGGCTTCCTCGCCCAGCTCACGTTGCAGCCACTTGGCCAGTTCGGCGGCACCCTGGCGGTCACCGCGCTTGTTGCGTTCAATGGTCCAGCCGCGCTGCCACAGCCAGAGCGAAGCCTTCAGGGAGAACAGGCCCCAGCGAGGCTGATCCAGCTCGGCGGAAAACTTGTTGGGTGCGCTCTGGCGGATATCCTCGTCGGCCTGGCCGGCTTCGATGCGCGGTCGCCAGTCATTGATCAGGCCGTCAAGCAGCTCGCGCAGTTCGCGGCTGCTGGCGCGCGGTGCGGCTTGGCCGAGGCTGCCGAGCAGGGCGCGCAGTTCGACCAAGTGCTGCAGCCACTGTTCAAGCAGCTTCCAGTGGCCCTTGAAACGATATTGTTCGGCCAGGCGCTGGCTGTTGCCCAGCAGCAGCCAGGCCAGCGCGGCGAAAGCATCGTCCAGCTGCATGTCCGCTTCGAGCTGTGGGGCCGGCAGCTGCAGGGAATAACTGTCGGCATCGTACAAGCGGTAGCCACGCTCGGCCTTGCTGATATCGCAGGGCATCAGCGCCAAGTCGGCAGCCAGCTCTACAGCCAGCTCCAGCAGCGCCTGGGGATCGCCCTGACGCAGTTCAAGTTCCAGTTCGCAGATTTCCTCGCTCTGCTTGCCAGCCACCACTTCGCCCAGGTCCAGCGCTGCTTCGATAACCACCTTGGCCTTGCCTCGGCCCCAGGCGATCTCTGCTTTTTCGCGGACAAAGTCGGTTTTAAAGATCGGTTTCAGGTTTTTCTTTTCCAGCTCAGCGAGCGCTGCCGGCCAGCAGTCATCTGTGAGTTTCCTGGTGTCCAGCTTGGCCTTGTCCAGATACCAGTCCCATTCGTTGCGCTCGGACAGGCCCGCCACGCTCTGGCCCCGACTTTTCAGGGTCTGAATGAACTGCTCGCCATCGCGGCGCAGGCGCAGTGCGACTTTCGCCTGAGCCAAGTCGCGTTCTGGCGTGTCGTAATACTGATTGAACAGCTCATGACGTTGCCAGCCGCCCTTGTTGCGCTTCTTCAGGAGCGGGTGATCGCGTAGCGCCGCGAGTGTGTCGCGACTGGCGCGCAGTTTGATTTCGGTTTCTCTGTGCATGATGCCGACGGATGCCTATACCAAGTTAGTATTACAGCTTGATGCCTACGGTAGCAGCCGCGATGGGCTAACCGTATACTTGCCGCCTTCTGAAGCCGGGGTATTCCCTATGCCAATCAATCCATTCGTCAGCCTGTTCGGGCGTTCGCCCATTGGCCCGATGCAACAGCACATGGCCAAGTCCCACGAATGTGCCGCTAACCTGGTACCACTGTTCCAGGCGGTGACGGCGGAGGACTGGGAGCGGGTCGAGCAGATCCAGAAAGAGATGGCTCAGCTGGAGAGCGAGGCTGACAAGCTCAAGAAGAATGTTCGACAGCACCTGCCCAAGAGTCTGTTCCTGCCGGTGCCGCGCTCTGATTTGCTGGAACTGCTGAGTGTACAGGACAAGATCGCCAACCGCGCCAAGGACATTGCTGGTCTGATGCTGGGCCGCTGCATGACCATTCCGGTGCCGTTGCAACCGAAGATGCTGGCCTTTGTCCAGCGTAGTGTCGATGCCAGCAACCAGGCGCTCAAAGCGCTCAAGGAGCTTGATTCACTGCTCGAAACCGGCTTCAGCGGTCGCGAAGCAGCGCATGTCGAAAGCATGGTCGAGGAGCTCGAGGAGATCGAGCGGGAGACCGACCGCATGCAGATCACGGTTCGCCGTGAACTGTACAGGCTGGAAAAGGAATTGCCTCCGGTAGACGTCATGTTCCTCTACAAGATCATCGAATGGATCGGTGACGTGGCTGACCGCGCCGAGCGCGTCGGCAATCGTCTGGAACAATTGCTGGCGCGTTGAGCGCCGGCATCCTTTTCTGGTTCAACAGGTAAATCTTTATGTCTTTTGTCTCGGAATACGGCTTCGTACTCCTGGTGCTCGCCTGCGCGTTCGGTTTTTTCATGGCTTGGGGCGTGGGCGCCAACGATGTGGCCAACGCCATGGGTACTTCGGTCGGCTCGCGTGCGCTGACCATCAAGCAAGCCATTCTGATCGCGATGGTTTTCGAGTTCTGCGGCGCCTATCTGGCGGGCGGGCAAGTCACTGAAACCATTAAAAATGGCATCGTCGATGCCGAGTTGATACCGCCGGATCTGTTCATCCTAGGCATGATGTCTTCATTGCTGGCCGCTGGCACTTGGCTGTTTATCGCCTCGGTCCGCGGCTGGCCGGTTTCCACAACCCACTCCATCGTAGGCGCAGTTATCGGTTTTGCTGCGGTGGGCATCTCGGCCGATGCAGTGCATTGGGGGGCAATCGGACCCATCGTCGCCAGCTGGGTGGTGACGCCTTTCATGTCGGGTGTGATCGCCTTTGGCCTGTTCATGAGTGTGCAGGCGTTGATCATGAACACCGACAATCCCTTTATGAACGCCAAGCGCTTTGTCCCGGTATACATGTTCCTGACCGGCTTCATGGTGTCCCTGATGACCTTCACCAAGGGTCTCAAGCATGTCGGCATCGATCTGGCCACCCCGCAGAGCCTGCTGCTTTCGATAGCCATGGGTGTAGTTGTGGCATTGCTCGGCATGGCGTTGCTGGCCCGCATCAAGGTTGACGAAGAGGCCGATCGGGCATTCCATTTCGCCAGTGTCGAAAAGGTCTTCGCTGTTCTGATGATTTTCACGGCCTGTGCCATGGCGTTCGCCCATGGCGCCAACGACGTGGCCAATGCCGTCGGGCCGCTGGCAGCGGTGGTCGGTGCGATCCAGGCCGGAGGCGACATGACCATTGGGGCCAAGTCCGCCGTCCCAGGCTGGGTACTGTTGCTGGGCGCCCTCGGTATCGTCATCGGTCTTGCCACCTATGGTTACAAGGTGATTGCCACTATTGGCCGGGAAATCACCGAGCTGACCCCCAGCCGCGGCTTCGCTGCAGAGCTGGCCACGGCTACTACCGTAGTCTCCGCATCGGCCCTGGGCCTGCCGATCTCCACTACTCATACATTGGTCGGTGCCGTGCTGGGCATCGGTCTCGCGCGCGGCATCGGCGCACTGAACCTGGGGGTTATCGGCAAGATCTTCACCTCCTGGCTGGTTACGCTGCCGGTTGGCGCTGCTCTGTCGATAGTTTTCTTCCTGATCCTCCAGGCAGTCTTCACCTGATGTAGGCCGAGATTGAATATTAAGGCGCCCCGTCCAATGGACGGGGCGTTTTGTTTTGAGCCGACTCCAACTGCACGGTGTTTCGTGTTTCACTGCGGCATCGTCCGATGAATCACGGAGGTAGCCGGTGGCCCTTCCCCCGCTCAAGCAGCGTTTCGCCGAACTCATTGCCGCCCCTTCGGTAAGTTGCACCCAGCCGCACTGGGACCAGACCAACCGTCCAGTCATCGAGCTGCTGTCAGCCTGGCTGGGTGAGCTCGGCTTTGTCTGTGAAACCCAGGAAGTAGAGCCCGGCAAGTTCAACCTGCTGGCCAGCTACGGCAGTGGCCCCGGTGGGCTGGTGCTGGCCGGGCACAGCGACACCGTGCCCTTCGATGCCGAGCTGTGGAAATCCGACCCGCTGCGCCTGCGCGAAGCCGATGATCGCTGGTACGGCCTGGGCAGTTGCGACATGAAGGGCTTCTTCGCGCTGGTCATCGAGGCGGTTCTGCCACTGCTCGACCAGCCGTTCAAGCAGCCGCTGCTGATTCTTGCCACTTGTGACGAGGAGAGCTCGATGTCCGGTGCCCGTGCGCTGGCCGAGGCTGGCCGGCCGTTGGGGCGTGCCGCGCTGATCGGTGAACCCACCGGCCTGCGCCCGGTACGCCTGCACAAGGGCATCATGATGGAAGGCATCAGCATCCTGGGGCAGAGCGGTCACTCATCCAACCCGGCTTACGGCCATAGTGCGCTGGAAGCCATGCATGCGGTGATGGGCGAGTTGTTGACCCTGCGCCAGCAGTGGCAGCACGAATACAACAACCCACTGTTCGACGTGCCGGTGCCGACGCTCAACCTGGGCTGCATTCACGGCGGTGACAACCCCAACCGAATCTGCGGCCAGTGTTCGCTCGAATACGACCTGCGTCCGTTGCCCGGGATGGACCCTGAGCAGCTGCGTGCGGCCATTGCTCAGCGCCTGCAGCCTTTGGCCGAGCAGCATCAGGTCCAGATCGAGCTGACACCGCTGTTTCCCAGCGTACCGGCCTTCGAACAGCCGGCGAATGGCGAGCTGGTCAGGCTTGCCGAACGCCTGACCGGCCATGGGGCCGAAGCAGTGGCGTTCGCCACCGAAGCGCCTTATCTTCAGCAGCTCGGCTGCGAGACCCTGGTGCTCGGGCCCGGCGACATCGCCTGCGCCCACCAGCCGGATGAGTATCTGGATCTCGACCGAATCGAACCTACCGTGAGGTTGTTGCGCGCCATGATCGATCACTACTGCCTGCAGCCAGCTAGCCGAGGATAGGAGCAGGTTTCTTCAGCGAATCTGCTCCATCCCCCGTTCCCTGACCCGACTACCGGACCTCAAGCTGCAATCTGAAGGCTTTAGCAACATGAACGATTACGTCACCTGGCTTCGCGACTCTTCCCCCTATATCAACTCGCACCGTGAGCGCACTTTCGTGGTGATGCTGCCGGGCGATGGCCTGGAAAACCCCAACTTCGCCAACATCGTCCACGACCTGGTGCTGCTGCATAGCCTGGGCGTACGCCTGGTGCTGGTGTTCGGCTCGCGCCCGCAGATCGAGGCGCGGCTGGCTGCCAGCGGCCTAGAACCGCGCTTCCATCAGGGGCTGCGCATCACCGATCCCGCTGCGCTGGCGTGCGCTATCGATGCCGTTGGCCATATGCGCATCGCTCTGGAGGCGCGGCTGTCCATGGATATGGCGGCCTCGCCGATGCAGGGCGCGCGTCTGCGCGTGGCCAGCGGCAACTTCGTCACCGCGCGGCCCATCGGTGTGGTCGATGGCGTCGACTACCAGCACACCGGCGAAGTGCGGCGTATCGACCGCAAGGGCATTGGTCGCCTGCTGGACGAGCGCACCATCGTGCTGCTGTCGCCACTGGGCTACTCGCCCACCGGGGAAATCTTCAATCTGGCCTGTGAAGACGTCGCCACCCGCGCGGCGATCGACCTGCAGGCCGACAAACTGGTGCTTTATGGTGCCGAGCGTGGCTTGCTCGACGAGGATGGCAATCTGGTGCGTGAACTGCGGCCACCGCAGATTCCTGCGCATGTGGCGCGCCTTGGCGGCGATTACCAGGCCGAGCTGCTGGATGCTGCAGCGCAGGCCTGCCGTGGCGGAGTGCGGCGCAGCCATCTGGTCAGCTATGCCGATGACGGTGCCTTGCTCAACGAGCTGTTCACCCGAGACGGCGGCGGTACCCTGGTAACCCAGGAGCAGTTCGAGCAGGTGCGCGAGGCGACCATCGAGGACGTGGGCGGGTTGATCGACCTGATCACGCCGCTGGAAGAGCAGGGCATTCTCGTGCGTCGCTCTCGGGATGTGCTGGAGCGTGAGGTGGAGCAGTTCAGCATCGTCGAGCGTGACGGCCTGATCATCGCCTGCGCTGCGCTCTACCCGATCCCCGACTCGGACTGGGGCGAGCTGGCCTGTCTGGCGGTCAATCCGGAGTACCGCCACGGCGGTCGCGGTGACGAGCTGCTTGCGCGCATCGAAATGCGTGCGCGCAAGTTGGGCCTGAAAACCCTGTTCGTGCTCACCACGCGCACCGCCCACTGGTTTCAGGAGCGGGGCTTCAACCCTTGCAGCGTCGAGCGCCTGCCGCCGGCCCGTGCCTCGCTGTACAACTTCCAGCGCAACTCGAAGGTATTCGAGAAGAAGTTGTAAGGCTGCAGAGCCTGACGCACATCAAGGGCCGAACACATTCGGCCCCGCCTTTTTCTGATGCTTAGATAGCGACGGACAGCAGGCTTGCCTGATAGGCAGCAACGAACTGGTCGAAATCCGGTCCCTGCTGCGCTTCCAGTTCGGCCTGCTCCTGTAGCGACTTCTGCGCCGCGGCTTCGAAACCGGCCTGCACGGCAGCGTTCAGTGGCTGGCTGCGGAAGAACTCGGCGTGTGCCCGGGTTTGGCGCAGAGCGAATTGGCTGAAGCTCTCGCCGTTGCGCTTGAGCTCGTTGAGCAGCTTTGCCGAGGGTGTCAGGCTGCTGTCGGCGACCTTGGCCCGCTGCACGTTCAGCGATTGCGTATGCGGGTTGTCGCTCTGGCCCTGGTCCAGCAATGCGGCGACCTGAGCGATCTTGTCAAGCAATTCATTGGCCCAGGTTTGCAAGGCTATCGGCTCGCCCTGGCGTTGCAGTTCCAGGCCCGGCTTGCGCCCTTCATTGACCACCTTGAGGAAGTTGGCCTGGCTGACGCCGCACTCGCCCTGCACCAGGCAGGGGCTGTCCTGCAGCGCGCAGAAGAGCAGAAAGGCGTCGAGGAAACGTGCTTCGCTGAGATCGATACCCAGCGGCAGGAAGGGGTTGATGTCCAGACAGCGCACTTCGATGTACTGGATGCCCCGCGCCTGCAGCGCGTGCAGCGGCCGTTCGCCGCTTTGGGTAACGCGCTTGGGCCGAATGCTGGAGTAGTACTCGTTTTCGATCTGCAGCACATTGGTGTTGAGTTGCAGCCAGTTGCCGTCGGCATCCTTGATCCCCATCGCCGCATAGTCAGGGTAGGGCGTGGAGACGGCCTTGTGCAGGCTGTCGGTATAGCTGGACAGATTGTCGTAGCAGGGTGTCAGGCCAGCCTGGGCGTTGCTCTGGTAGCCCAGGTCGCTCATGCGCAGGCTGGTGGCCCAAGGCAGGTAGAGCGTATCGGCATCGAGGTGTTCGAGCTGGTGCGTGCGGCCGCGCATAAAGCTGGCATCCAGCGCCGGTGAAGCGCCGAACAGGTACATCAGCAACCAGCTGTAGCGGCGGAAGTTGCGGATCAACGCGATATAGCGCGAGGACTGGTATTCCTGAAGGCTGCGAGTGTCGCCATCCTCGGCCTGCAGCAGCGACCAGAGCGCCTCGGGCAGCGAGAAGTTGTAATGGATGCCGGCGATGCACTGCATGGTCTTGCCATAGCGCAGCGCCAGACCCTGACGGTAGACATACTTCAGGCGGCCCACATTGGAGCTGCCGTATTCGGCAATGGGGATCAGCGCCTCTTCGGGCAGCGAGCCCGGCATCGAAGGGCTCCAGAGAAGCTCGTCGGTCAGCTTGGCATAGGTATAGCGATGGATGCTGTCCAGCTCGCTCAGCGTCTGTTGCGGATCGCTGGCGGTGCCGGTGATGAACTCCAGCAGCGCTTCGGAATAGTCGGTGGTGATCTGCGGGTGCGTCAGAGCCGAGCCCAGCGCCTGTGGATGCGGTGTCAGGGCCAGCTCGCCACGGCTGTCTATGCGCAGGCATTCACGCTCGATCCCGTGCAGGCATTGTGAGAGCAGCGGAAGGTGGGAGGGCTCGGCCAGCAATGCCAGGCGGTGGGAGAGAAGATCGCTCAATTGGGAATTCCTTCACGCATCAGTCGGCACAATATGGGGTGGCAAGGGGCAAGCTTCAAGCCGCAGCATCAAGAACAAGCTCGTCGGCTTCCCTTGGCGCCTGTGCGGTCAAGCCTGCGCCTTTTAGAGGCAGGCAAAGGTCGATTGTGCCTTGGCCACCAGCTTCTCACCTTGATGAACCTCGGCTTCGAGTACCTGGGTGCGCCGCCCGGCATGCACGACCCAGGCGCGGCAGGTGAGCTCGCCGTCGGTGACAGGGCGGATGTAGTTGACCTTGCACTCCAGGGTCACGCTGTTCGGCAAGCCGTCGTTGAGGCTGTGACTGGCCTGGCCCATGGCAGTGTCGATCAGCGAGAACAGGGCGCCGCCATGCAGCTTGCCGTGCAGATTGCGCAAGCCGTCGTGCATGGTCAGGCCGAGTACTGCCTCGCCGTTTTCAGCCTTGTGAATCTCCAGGCCCAGCAGGCGGCCAAAGGCGCTGGAATTGCCCACCGCCTCGACTTGAATGCTCATGCTCTACTTCCTCAGGCTCTTGGCATTGGCAAACAGCGCCGCCATGGCATTGTTCGCTGGTGCGGGCTTGTCCTGGGGCGCGTGGCGCTCACTGCGCGGCGCGTTGCCGCGAGGCTTGCCGCCCCGTGGGCCTTCGGTCTTCTCGCCGGGGGTATCGCTCATGCGCATCGACAGGCCGACGCGGTTGCGCGGGATGTCCACTTCCATGACCTTGACCTTGACGATGTCGCCAGCCTTGACCACTTCGTAGGGATCTTTCACGAACTTCTCCGACAGCGCGCTGATGTGCACCAGGCCATCCTGATGCACGCCGATGTCGACGAAGGCGCCGAAGTTGGTCACGTTGGTCACCACCCCTTCGAGCACCATTCCCGGGGTCAAATCGCTGAGTTTCTCGACGCCTTCCTGGAATTCGGCGGTCTTGAACTCGGGGCGTGGGTCGCGGCCGGGTTTCTCCAGCTCTTGGAGGATGTCGCTGACGGTCACCAGGCCGAAGCTCTCGTCGGTGAACTGTTTGGGATCCAGGCGCTTGAGGAAGGCCGAGTCGCCGATCAGCGAGCGGATATCGCGACCGGTGTCCTGGGCGATGCGCGTGACCAGCGGATAGGTCTCCGGGTGTACCGCGGAGGCGTCCAGCGGGTTGTCGCCATTCATCACGCGGAGGAAGCCGGCGGCCTGCTCGAAGGTCTTCTCGCCCAGGCGCGGCACCTTCTTCAGCTCGCTGCGGGACTTGAACGCACCGTTGGCGTCGCGGTAGGCCACGATGTTCTGCGCCAGGGTGCCGTTGAGCCCGGAAATGCGTGCCAGCAGCGCAGCGGAGGCGGTGTTCACGTCCACGCCGACGGCGTTCACGCAGTCCTCGACCACCGCGTCCAGCGAGCGCGCCAGCTTCAGCTGCGACACGTCGTGCTGGTACTGGCCGACGCCGATGGCCTTGGGCTCGATCTTCACCAGCTCGGCCAGCGGGTCCTGCAGGCGGCGGGCAATGGATACGGCGCCGCGCAGCGACACGTCCAGATCGGGGAATTCCCTGGCGGCCAGTTCCGAGGCCGAATACACCGAGGCGCCGGCCTCGCTGACCATGATCTTGGTCAGCTTCAGCCCCGGCACCTTCTTGATCAGCTCGCCGGCCAGCTTGTCGGTCTCGCGGCTGGCGGTGCCGTTGCCGATGGCGATAAGGTCCACCCCATGCTTGGCACAGAGCTTGGCCAGGATCGCCAGGGTGCCGTCCCAGTCGTTGCGCGGCGCGTGCGGGTAGACGGTGGCGGTGTCGAGCAGCTTGCCGGTGGCATCCACCACCGCCACCTTGCAGCCGGTGCGCAGGCCCGGATCCAGCGCCAGGGTCGCGCGCGGTCCGGCCGGTGCGGCCAGCAACAGGTCATGCAGGTTGCGCGCGAAGACGCCGATGGCATCGTCCTCGGCCTTGTCGCGCAGCTCGCCGAGCAGGTCGGTTTCCAGGTGGGTATAGAGCTTGACCTTCCAGGTCCAGCGCACCACCTCGCCCAGCCACTTGTCGGCGGCACGGCCACGGTTGTCAATGCCGAAGCGCTCGCCGATCATCACCTCGCCCGGATGCATGGTGCCCGGCGCTTCGTCGCCGACCTTGAGAGCGATGCTGAGAATGCCTTCGTTGCGGCCGCGGAAGATCGCCAGTGCACGGTGGGACGGGGTGTTCTTCAGCACTTCGTCGTGCTCGAAGTAGTCGCTGAACTTGGCGCCTTCGTTTTCCTTGCCCGGCACCACGCGGGCACTCAGGGTGGCGTTGTGCTTGAGGAAGTCGCGCAGCTTGGCCAGCAGATCGGCGTCCTCGGCGAAGCGCTCCATGAGGATGTACTTGGCGCCTTCGAGCACCGCCTTGGTGTCGGCGAAGCCCTTTTCGGCATCGATGAAGCGTGCGGCTTCGGTCTCGGGGTCTAGCTCAGGATTGCCGAACAGGCTGTCGGCCAGCTCGCCCAGGCCGGCTTCCAGGGCGATCTGGCCCTTGGTGCGGCGCTTCTGCTTGTAGGGCAGGTACAGGTCTTCGAGACGGGTCTTGGTGTCGGCCAGATCGATCTCGCGTTTCAGTTCCGGGGTCAGCTTGCCCTGCTCTTCGATGCTGGCGAGGATCGAGGCGCGGCGCTCGTCCAGCTCGCGCAGGTAGCGCAGGCGCTCTTCCAGATTGCGCAGCTGGGTATCGTCGAGGCTGCCGGTGACTTCCTTGCGGTAACGGGCGATGAAGGGCACGGTGGAGCCTTCGTCGAGCAGCGCCACGGCGGCGGCTACCTGTTGCGGGCGCACGCCCAGTTCTGTGGCGATGCGGGAATTGATGCTGTCCATGAACCTACCTGGGTCAGTCAAACCATGCAGGCCGTGCCTGCGCGAAAGGGCGCGATTATAAAGGCAGCGGCCGGCTTGGGATCGGGCGTTGGAAGAAAAACCCTGCGGCCGTTTTCGTCTCCGCCCGCCGTTCGGTCGCAAAATCTGCTAACAATGGCTGTCAGTTGTGTTGAGACCAGTGGGCGCATAATGCCCTGTCGATCATTTGGGAGTTTCCATGAGCAGCACTGCGCCCGCCAGCGAAGGCGAAAAGATCCTTATTGTCGATGACGATGCCCGCCTGCGGCGTTTGCTTGAACGCTTTCTGGATGAGCAGGGTTACCGCGTCCGTACCGTGGAAAGTGCTGAGCAGATGGATCGCCTGCTCAGTCGCGAGCTGTTCCACCTGGTGGTGCTGGACCTGATGATGCCGGGTGAAGATGGTCTCTCGGCTTGCCATCGTCTGCGTGAAGGCGGCAACCAGATTCCCATCATCATGCTGACGGCCAAGGGCGATGAGGCCAGTCGTATTCAGGGGCTGGAGCAGGGGGCTGACGATTACCTGGCCAAGCCTTTCAACCCGCGCGAGCTGCTGGCGCGGATTCGCGCCGTATTGCGTCGTCAGACCCCGCAGGTGCCTGGCGCGCCGGGTAGCGAAGACGAAACCGTGACCTTCGGTGACTACGAGCTATTCCTCGGCACTCGCGAGCTGAAGAAGGGTGACCAGGTCCATATGCTCACCACTGGCGAATTTGCCGTGCTCAAGGCATTGGTGCAGCACGCCCGCGAGCCTTTGACCCGCGACAAGCTGATGAACCTGGCCCGTGGTCGGGAATGGGATGCCCTGGAGCGCTCCATCGACGTACAGATTTCCCGTTTGCGCCGCCTGATCGAACCCGACCCGTCCAAGCCGCGCTACATCCAGACCGTCTGGGGCGTGGGCTACGTGTTTGTGCCTGATGGCAACAAAAGCTGACGAATCAAAGAGCGCCAAGGGCTGGCCCGCAGGGTGAGCGCAGCGAATCAAACTTGCCGGGCTCGCTACAGGTTGATTGATCGTTACTCACCTGGTTCGCCCGTCGGGCCGCGCTGGGGCGCGCTAGTCGCAGGCCACTTGCGGGCCTGTCTTTGCAAGGCAGGTGGTTTCAGCGACCTGCTAAAGGCGAGGGCTGGTGCTTCGAACGATCCTGTCGCGTCTTTTATCGACCTCATCGAGTTGCCATGAAAACTCCCCTGTGGTTCCCGCAAAGCTTCTTTGCCCGCACCTTGTGGCTGGTGCTGATCGTCGTGCTGTTCTCCAAGGTGCTGATGCTGGTGTACCTGATGATGAACGAAGACGTCATGGTCGATCGCCAGTACAGCCATGGAGCTGCGCTGACCCTGCGTGCGTACTGGGCTGCCGATGAGGCGAGCCGCGAGCGCATTGCCGAGGCTGCCGGTTTGCGCAAGGTGGCGCCCGAAGATGTGCCGCCCAGCGAATACCACTGGCCCTACACCGAGATTTTCCAGCGCCAGATGCAGGCCGAGCTTGGGGCCGATACCGATGTTCGGGTGCGGATCCAGCCGCAGACTGCCATTTGGGTGCGGGCACCGGAGCTGGGGCCGGATTGGCTGCAGGTGCCGTTGTATGCCTATCCATTGCGCGGTCAGCGGATCTGGAGCGTGCTCGGCTGGTTCCTCGGAATCGGTCTGCTTTCTACCGCAGCGGCCTGGATCTTCGTCAGCCAGCTCAACCTGCCGCTCAAGCGTCTGGTCTACGCCGCCCGGCAGTTCGGCAAGGGGCGCAGCGTGCGCCTGCCGGTGAGCGATACACCCAGCGAGATGACCGAGGTTTATCGCGCCTTCAACCAGATGGCCGAAGATGTCGAGCAGGCCGGGCGTGAGCGAGAACTGATGCTCGCCGGTGTTTCCCACGATCTGCGTACGCCGCTGACCCGCCTGCGACTGTCGCTGGAGCTGATGTCCAGCGATGCCGAGCTGACTGAAGACATGATCCGCGATATTGAGGATATGGACGCCATCCTCGATCAATTCCTGGCCTTTGTCCGTGACGGCAGCGATGAGCCGGTGGAGAAGCTCGACCTGGGCGAGCTGGTTCGCGAGGTGGTGGCGCCTTACAACCAGTACGAAGAAACCGTGCGCTTGTGTCTGGAACCGATGCCGGCGTTGGCGTTACGCCGGGTGTCGATCAAGCGCCTGCTGGTCAACCTGATCGAGAATGCTCTGCGGTACGGCGGGCACGGTGTGGAGGTGGCAGCATTCGTCTCGGGCGAACAGCAGGCGCCCTATGTGGTACTGAGCGTGTTGGACCGGGGCGCCGGGATCAATCCCGACGAGCTTGGCGAGATCTTCAACCCCTTTATCCGCGGCGACCGCGCCAGGGGCGGACACGGCACCGGGCTGGGTCTGGCCATCGTCAAGCGCATCGCCGCCCAGCATGGTGGCGCCATCGAACTGCGCAACCGTGCCGGTGGCGGGCTGGAGGCACGGGTCAGCTTGCCGCTGGGGCTGTTGCTGCCCAGGGATGCGACCAAGGCCTGAAAGCCGCTGTAGGCTTCAGGGGGAAACTGGAGCTCCGGCCCGAGGTTGGGCCTCCCACAAAAGCATGCAAGGCGCCTGGAAATTGACCGCAGGCGCGCCGGAACCCGGGTTAGCCCTTGCCCTTGGTCCGCGTCAGATGCGGGCCGGCGTTTTTTTCCAGGTACTGGATGATCAGCCCGGCCACGTCCTTGCCGGTGGTTTCCTCGATGCCGGCCAGGCCCGGCGAGGAATTTACTTCCATCACCAGTGGGCCGTGGTTGGAGCGCAGGATATCGACGCCCGCTACCGAAAGGCCCATGACCTTGGCCGCGCGGATGGCGGTCATGCGTTCTTCCGGGGTGATCTTGATCAGGCTGGCGGAGCCGCCGCGGTGCAGATTGGAGCGGAATTCACCGGGCTTGGCCTGGCGCTTCATGGCCGCGATCACCTTGTCGCCAACCACGAAGCAGCGGATGTCGGCGCCGCCGGCTTCCTTGATGTATTCCTGCACCATGATGTCCTGCTTGAGGCTCATAAAGGCCTCGATCACCGATTCGGCGGCCTTTTCCGTCTCACACAGCACCACGCCAATGCCCTGGGTGCCTTCCAGCACCTTGATCACCAGCGGCGCACCGCCGACCATGCGGATCAGGTCGGCGATGTCGTCCGGAGAGTGGGCGAAACCGGTGACCGGCAGGCCGATGCCGCGGCGTGACAGCAGCTGCAGCGAGCGCAGCTTGTCCCGCGAGCGGGCAATCGCCACCGACTCGTTCAACGGGAACACGCCCATCATCTCGAACTGGCGCAACACGGCGCAGCCATAGAAGGTGACCGAGGCGCCGATCCGCGGGATTACTGCGTCGAAGCCTTCCAGCGGGCGGCCACGATAGTGGATCTGCGGTTTGTGACTGGCGATGTTCATATAGGCCCGCAGGGTGTCGATTACCACCATCTCATGGCCACGCTGCTGGCCGGCCTCCACCAGGCGGCGGGTCGAATACAGGCGAGGATTGCGCGACAGCACGGCGATTTTCATTGGGCACCGGGAGAAGTAAGGTTCTGGGGTTTTTGCTGCACATAGGTGCGCGAGGGGTCGATCAACCATTTGCCGTCCATCAGGGCCTTGGAGCCCAGCAGCAGGCGATAGCGCATGGTCTTGCGGCAGGTCAGGGTGAATTCCACCGGCCACAGATGATCGCCCAGCGCCAACAGCGTGCGCACCACAAAGCGGGTCTGGGTATGACCATTGGAACTCTTGATCAGTTTGCGCGTGACCAGTGGTGCCTCACAGCGATGGCGGCGTTGCACTTGCGTGCCAAGGTGGGCATTGAAGCGCACCCAACGCTCGCCATTGCGATCGAATTCGACGATCTCGGTGGCGTGCAGTGCCGAGGTGCTGGCGCCGGTGTCGATCTTCGCGCGCAGACCGACCACACCAAGCTCGGGCAGTGCAATCCATTCGCGCAAACCGATGACGGTGTGTGGGTCGGGAGTATCCAAGGCGAGTATCCAGTAGGGTTGCGCCATTCTAGATGGGGCGCATGACAAGCGCATCTATCTGGCAGGCCATTGAAAAACGTAGCCGAGGCAGGCAAGACAAGGCGAAACAGCCGGAAAGCGGAGTTTAGTTTTCTAAATGAGCAATTTGAGGCTGTTTTAACGAAGTATTGCCAACACGGGTGGTTTTTCAGCGACCTGCTGTATGAACCTATGACATGGCACCGCTGACAGAGTTGAATGATGAGCGAAAAAGACGACGGCAAGGTACGCCTGGACAAATGGTTATGGGCCGCGCGCTTCTTCAAGACGCGCGCATTGGCCAAGGCAGCCATCGAGGGCGGCAAGGTGCACTGCAAGGGCGAGCGCTGCAAACCCAGCAAAGAGCTCAGGGTTGGCGAGGAACTGGTGATTCGCGCCGGCTTCGATGAGCGCACGGTGGTGGTTCGCGCGCTGTCGGACGTGCGCCGAGGTGCACCTGAAGCACAGCTGCTGTATGAAGAGACCGCCGAAAGCCTGACGCGCCGCGAGCAGGCGGCTGCGCTGCGCAAGGCCGGCGCGCTGGGTGTGGAAACCGATGGCAGGCCGAGCAAGAAGCAGCGTCGCGCCTTGCAACGATTTCGCGCCGAAGGCTGATCAGAGCTCGCTGTATGCGATGCGTGGTACGCCAGTAAAGCTGCGCTTCAGCAGCTCGTCCAGGCGCACACCTGTGGCCAGGTATTCATCACCGTAGCCATCGGCCTGCAAAGTCGGGTGAGCAATGACTTCGAGGGTGCCCTCGCCGGGTAGTTCGGTGGTGGTCAGGTCGTACGGAGTACAGGCGTAGTCGGGCATTCGACCGGCCAGCTGGCGTAGCCGGCGGTTAAGCAAATGCTTGAACACCCGCTTTGGCAAACTGATGTTGTGACCGAGGTTGCGCGCCGGGCGCAGCGGTATGCCTTGCTCGGCGGCGAAGCGGGCCAGTTCTGCGCCGACCGGCCAAAGATTGTGTACGTGCTGGTGGGAGTCCAGATGGCTGGGTCGCACGGATTTGTCCAGACAGCGTTGCCACTGCGCCTGGATCTCCTGACGGACCGCATCGCGCGCCTGCGAAGAAAGCCAAAAGGAGTGCTGCGCGAGGCTCAGGTCGAATTCTCCTGTGGGCGAGCAGAACTGCCGGAGTCGCTGGATCGGCTGGGTCAGTGGTTGGCCATGGGTGAGGTTTACATGAAGGCCGATGCGCCCGTGCAGTTTATGGGCATGAATCAGCTGGCAGGCCTCGTCAAAGGCTGGGGTGTTGGCCATCAGGGTGGCCGAGCTGATTAGGCCCTGGCAGAAGGCAGCGACGATCACTTGGTTGTTCGAAGTCGACAGACCAAAATCGTCGGCATTGATGATCACTCTGGATGGCATAACCGGTTCTCGGTAAATCAGCAGGAAGGTTGCTTGACGGCGCTACGTCCGACGCGGGTGGTTGCGTGCCGGTTACGCCACGCCCGCAGTGCAGGTTTGACCAGCAGCCACAGGCGATAGGCAAGCCCCAGCGCAACGCCTGACGGCCGACGGGAGTAGAAACTCCAGCGCAGATGCTCGACCTGACCCGTCATGCGTTCGTGAAGCTGATGGTTGGACTGGTGCAGGCTGACGCGGGACGCATCGATGTAGTTCCAGCCCTCGTCCAATCCCCAGCGGAACCATTCGTCCAGCAATAATCGTCCGCTGCCGAGCGATGCGAATTCGGGCAGGAAGGCGATGTTGTAGTCGTAGAGCCGGCCACGATCGAGCAGGCCCAGGCGGTAACTGATGCAGCGCCCTTCGAGTGACAGCTGTACCACGCGCACGTGGCCCTCTGCTGCCAACGAGGTGAGCGCACGGATGATCCAGTCTCGATGTGGGCCTGGGCTGAAAATGCCAACGCCATTGTCGCCTTTCCAGCTTGCAGCCTCGACCGCCTCGAGCGTCTGCAGGCATTGGGCGATAGTCGTCCCATCCGGTGTAATGCGCTCCACTATGGCCCCGCAGGCTTGCGTACGCTTGCGTGCGCGACGCAGCTCGTAGCGGGTATCGCCTGTGGCCTCTTGGCGATCCTCTTCACTCAGTCGATGCTCCGGCACTCGACAGCTGGTGCGCGCTTCCGATTGCCAGCTCTGCATCGCCCAGTGTCCAAGCAGATCTTGGTGCGCGGCGATTGCAGGTAATTCGTTGAGCTGCAGCCGAGCATGCGGCATTCGACGGCGAATGGCCTTGAGCGCCCGTTCGAGCAGGTAGGGGTTGGTTACCTCCACAAGCAGGCCGATGCGGTCGCTGAGCGGATGGCCCAAATGCCTGACCTCATGCACGGTCATGCCGAGCAGGCGGAGTGGGCAGCGAACCAGCGGAAGGCAACCGATCAAGCGGTCTCCCTGCCAGAGCAGCAGTACATGTAGCGTGCATCCGTGCTGAAGCGCCTGCTCGGCCGCACGTAGCCAGGCCAGGCTATTGAACGGCGTGCTTTGCGCCGAGCGTTTGCACAGTGCTTCATAGGCCGCAGCGGGAAATGAGGCTGAGCACAGGCTCGTTTGCCATTCCAGACGTTCGTTCATTCCTTCAGCACTCCACCTCAGTTTTTGGGGTTTCTCCGACGCTGGATCGGCGCCTGCTCAAGTGCTCAAGCCGTTTACCGTCGTAGCGGCTATAGCGATGAAACTTCAGGCAATTGAACAGGCAGTAGAGGTGAATGCTTTCGCCGACTTCTTCGAATTTGAACTTCACGTGCATGCGCAGCGCCGGTGAGTTATTCATGTTGACGACCGCTCGCGAATGGCTGAAACCTTCATCGAGAAAGGCTTGCCAGCGCTCTCGCTGTAACAGTACGGGCATGCCAGTGCTTCGATAGGGCGCCGCCACCTCGCCGGCAAACTGATAGATGCGCCCCGGTGGAAGACGCAGCCAGCAGTGGTAGGTCTGGTCGTCGTAGTAGTCCTTGGTACGAAACCAGGCCATGCCGATAACCTGTCCATCGTCATCCAGACAGGCCTCGCCGATACTATCGGAGCGGATCAATGTCGGTAGCGCGGGCTTGTATCGGGCGAAATAACGATCGAACGCCGGCAGCATCGCCTCGGTGATCCGTTCCTTTCGCCAGATGCATTTGCGCGGATAGGGGGGGGGCGGCACGTCCAGTGCGCGTTCCATCCATATCAGCTCGTCGTGGCGGTAGATGTAACGTGCCCACAGGACGCGCAAAGTACCCATCAGCCCCTTGCGTCTGATTTTTTCAAGCAGGGTGGGTTCTGTCATGGTCGCCTCCAATCCATCGAAAACAACGTTTCCCCCGGCAGGGTGAAGCTCAGAGAGTTATTGTCGCAATGCCAGCTGCCCTCACGCTCGCGGCTGTCCGGGCCGAACAAGGACAGTCGGAACGTGCCGGCGCAACCGACCGATTCGATCTTGACGTTCTGCTCTCGTAGGGCTTTGTTCACGCCCAACACTCGCTGCCCAGACTTACCGTCAACGGAGGTATTCAGCGCCAGGGCGTCGACTTCGAATGCATCGTTGTCCAGCTTCAGGACTTGACTGCCCCAGTGGCGGGCGATGAAGGACTGGGCCAGACCGACGGGTTTGATGGCATAAGCCTCATGACCGTTCTCGTGCAGCATGCCTTTCGGATATTCCGGTTCATCGGCGGCCTGGAAGTAATTGATCATGTCCAGCAGGCCGTCCTGCGATGCATTGATGACCACGGAAGCCCACCAGAGCGACGCGAAGTGGGTGTTTTGCTCATACGGGCTCAGGCTCGAGCCGCTGGAGATGTTGGTCTGGTCCAGAAGCAATGCCTTGCGTGGCCGGCCCTTTACGTCCAGCCCGACCAGTTTCGCCGCAGCGAGAACGTTGTCCCGGTAGACGCGTGTGGCAAGCAGGTCTCGCACCATCCATTCATGCCAGGCCAGGGCGTCGATGAATTCACCGTGGCGCGCCAGCAGCCGCGCAGCCCAGTCCAAGCCGCGGCGCTGTGCGGCGTTGTCGCGTGTCGGTCCGTTGCTCAAGCGTGAACTGGCTGGCATCGCGATGCGTACGCCCGCGGCATAGGCGGCGGTGTCGGCGCGGATCTGCCGGCTGAGCGTGGCGAAATACCGCTCGAAACTTTCAAAGCTGGGGTAATTAAGGTTCGGTTCGTCTGCGACGGCCAGGTAATGCAGCCCACCGTTTAACGTACGGCTGTCCTCAAGCCAGGTTTCCAGGCCTGCCAGTGTTTCCGCAGTTGCCTCCAGTACGGCTTTGCGACCGCTGCCGGCAAGCAATGTGATGCTTTGGTTGATGCCAAAGTGCTGTTGGTAGACCTGGCGGAATCCGCGTTCCCGACCGGGCTGTCTGCTGAGCACGTCGACGAAGCTGTAATACCCTCCAGCCTGAGGTTTGAGCGCATCCAGCGCGGTGTACGCCGACTGTGGTGGCTCGGCGTAGGGGAGTGCGATGCCGATTGCCGGAGTTGGGCCAAGCACAGCCTCGTGCAACTTGAGGTGAACCTCACCGGGATGCCAGTGCGGGGTGCGCAGATCTTCCGGGCGCTGAGCGAACAGGTTGGCGGCTCCGTCGAGCCAGAAGGCGGCCTTGCCGCTGCCGACCAAGGTCAGTTGCCAGATTTGATCCTGGCCCGAACCGGGTAGGGCGAC
Organism: Pseudomonas saudiphocaensis; assembly: GCF_000756775.1. Taxonomy (NCBI): domain Bacteria; kingdom Pseudomonadati; phylum Pseudomonadota; class Gammaproteobacteria; order Pseudomonadales; family Pseudomonadaceae; genus Pseudomonas; species Pseudomonas saudiphocaensis. The sequence goes on along the minus strand of NZ_CCSF01000001.1, from coordinate 2,372,136 downwards.
CTGATCGAAATCCGCGTACGTCTTATGGGGCTTTAGCGCCAGGGTCACTTGCTGCCCGTCTGCTAGACGGCGTGCCTGCAAGCCATGTACCCCGCCGTGAAACTTGCCTGCCAGCACGGCACGCTCGCCGGCACGGGTCCGGAAGTAAAGCGTCGCATTGCGGCCCACGTCAGCGCTGAAGTGCAGCTTCACCGGCTCGAACATCGAGGCCAGGTGTTCTGAGTGTTTGACGCGGTAGTTGCGAAAGCTATATCCCGGCACTTCCAGGCGATAGGGTGCATGGGGGTCCGAGAGCGTCCACTGCAGTTGCCCACGTGTTTCGCTGGCCGCAATCGCCCGCTCGGCTTGCAGGCGACCTCGTCCGTCGACCAGATAAAGGCGCTCGGCATTGGCTTCCGCCTGCCAGGCTGGCTGCCAGTCGATCTGCAACTGCTGGGTACCTTTCGGATACAGATGCAGCGTGCCGTCGCGAAGTGCCTGCCAGCTCCGGTCGGCAGCCGCGACCGGTCCGGCCAGCAGGGCCGCCAAAAGGAAGATCACGCATTTCATGTGAGGGACTCTCCACCTTTCAGCAGTTGACGCAGTCTGGCGATGTCACTCGGCAGGATGAGCAATGTCTGTAACAGGGGCACCTGGCTGAGCCGGCAGTACCACAGAAGCATGGCCAGGCTGACAACGAGATAGGCCACCGATGACGCGATGCCGGCGCCGACGATGCCCAGCGGCGGAATCAGCAGAACATTGAGCAACAGGTTAAGCGCCGCCCCGGCGCCCATCATCAGCGATACGCTTCCCGGGTGATTCTTGCCAAGCAGATCCAGGCGCAGGATGCTGGCGTAGCACAGGCCGAACAGGCCCGGCAGCAGGGCAAGCAAGGCCGGGTATGCGGGCGCATAGCTTTCACCGAACAGGCCCACGATAAGCCACTGCCCGACCAGAGCCATGCATGCGCAGGCGCCGAGCATGACTGTGGCGGTGATACGCAATGCGAAGGGAGTAAGTTGCCGGATGCCCTCGCCTTGCCTGAGGAGGCGCTTCATCAGCGGCGTGGTCACAGCCTCGGGAACGATCAGCAGCAGCTCGGCAGCGGCCGATGCCATGGCGTAGTACCCCAGTGCTTCGCTGCCGATGAAGGCGCCGATGAACAGGTAGTCCGAGCGCAGCAGTACCTGCTGGAACAGAACGTCGGGATGGCTCTTGCTGCTGTAGCGCAGCAGTTCGCGATGACTGCCCGAGTCCCAGCGCAGCCGCAATTGATGAAAGCGTCCAAGCCAGCACCAGCCTGCCATGACCACCAGCCCGATGCCCAGCATCCAGCTGATGATCGCGGCCTCCAGCGCCGCGGTTTGCCACATCCAGAAACAGGCCAGGAACAGCACCAGCGGTGCCAGCGACTCGAGCAGCCGCAGGGCGTTGAACGGGCCGACTCGACCGTCCGCATTGTGCAGGGTCAGCAAGCCGTTCTTGAGTATGGTCAGCGGTACGGCGAGCAGCAGGATCCAAACCAGGGGCCCGAGTTGGCCTGCTGCTTCCAGCTCCGCGCCAAACTGATCGAACAGCAGCACGCCGCATAACGTCAGCAGGCCCGCCGCCAGGCAGCCGAACACCAGTACTTGGGTAAGCAGCAGGCCCATGGGCCGCTGCTGAGCTGCCTGATATCCCAGTGCGGTATTCAGTCCGCCGCTGGTAAGCGCTGCAAGCAGGTCTGGCAAGGCACTGAGCAAGGCGAAAAGCCCTCGCTCCGAAGGGCCGAGAATCCGCGCCAGCAGCACGTTGCGCAGCAACCGCAGGCCGATCATGGCCAATCGGGTTCCCATGCTCAGCGCCAGGTGGCGTAGATACTGGTTGCGGCTCATCGCGCCAGGCCCTGCAGCAGGCGCCAGCCAAACAGCCCGGGGTTTCGGGCCATCTGGTGACTGACGCCAATGCGCGGAAGCGCAAGGGGGTCATCATCGGCTTGGTACAACGCCGGGTGGGTAGCTAGGGCGCGGTGATAACCGAGCTGCGCCACGGCCTGACGAACACGGCCGTCGTGATCGCCATTGGGGTAGCAGTAGATCGGCAGGGGAGCCTGGCACCGCGTCGCCAGCTCGCGATGGCTGCGTTGCAGGTCATCGACCAGTGCTGCGTCGTCCATCTTCGTGAGAATGCCATGGCGGGCGCCATGCGGACCGAAACGTACCCAGCCGGAATCTTCCAGCGCTCTGACCTGGTCCCAGTCCATCGCCTGTGGCGTCTGCTGTGGGCAGAGGTTGGCCAGCTTTTGCAGCGTCGCGGCAGGCAAGGCCTTGAGTGACTGCAGGTAGAACGCCAGTGCCCGGCTGCGCTGTCGCTCAGGCAGGGTGTCAAAGTCGGCCGGCAATGGTGCGGCGCCACACTCGGCCAGCTTCTTCTGTAACAGCGTTCGAGTCTGTGTGCCGGACGCTTCCCAGAGGGTTTCGCCGATGCTTTCCCACCAGAAGCCCTGCGGGTTACCGATAAAGTCGGTAGAAAGAAAGATGCTTGCGGGCACGCCATAGCGGGCAAGCAGTGGGTATGCAACCTCGGCATTGTCCCGCCAGCCATCGTCGAACGTCAGGGCGACCCGGGCACGTCCGTCAGCGGGTGCGGTAAGCAGCTCTTCCAGCGGAACACAGGCAAAGCGTCGTTGCAGCCAAGCCAGCAGCTGCGCGAAAGCCGACTGGCCAATGCACAGCTCGGCACGGTGAGGCAGCGCAGCCGCATTGTCGTCGGCAAGCACACGGTGCAGCATTAGAATCAGGCGCGCTTCACGGAGCTGGCGCCGCCCGCTGGGGCCGTTGAGATGAAGCCAGCCGATTGCGGCCTTGCATGCTTGGGAAGGAGTCATTGGCTTAACGATTCTGCTGAGGATTCCATTGCTGATAGCTGTGTCCTCGCAGAAACTGCCAGAGACCACCGCACATCCCGGCCAGTGTCACCAGGAGGAAGGCCGCCAGGCGGAATGGCCTGGGCAGGATGCCTCGGGTGTCTAGCAGGCCTATCAGGCCGACTGCATAACCAGCCAGTTGTGCAATCAGGAACAGCTGATAAAACGTGCCGGCGTCCTGTAGCCAGAAGCTGCTGATCAGCAGCGGTACCAACAGGACAGGCGCCAGCCGACGTATCAGCTTATGGCTGATAAGGGCCACGGCGTAAAACCCGTGACGTAACGGATTTATCAGTCCGCGACGGCAAGCCAGGCTCTGCAGCCCGCCGACCGTAACACGCAGTCGGCGGCGGAACTGCTTGTCCACCTCGTCCACGCCCTGATCGTGCACGATCGCATCCTCGGCAAAGACGATACGTTTTCCAGCTACTGGGGCGCAGGTGCTGAGAAAGAAGTCGTCGTTGACATGCGCCGGGACTGCCTGGAACAGCTCGCGTCGCAGGGCGAGCAGCGCGCCATCGGTGGATACCACGCATCCGGTGCGGTTCTCGGCGCGGCGCAGCCAGGCTTCGTAGTGACGGTAGAGACTATCGCCCAGGCTTAGCGCATGGCCCGGATCGGGAATGATCATATGCCCGCCAACGCAGCCTACGTCCGGGTCTGCCAGAGGCGCCAGCAACCGCCCCAGCGTCTGCGCGTTCCATTGATTGTCGGCATCGGTGAATACCAACACGTCGCCGTCGGCCAACGCGACGGCGGCATTCAGCGCGGCGGCCTTACCGCCGCGTGGAAGATCCAGTACGCGGATACGTGGGTCCTGCAGTGCGCTCGCACGAGCGACGGTCTCATCGCTTGAGCCGTCGCTGGCGACGATGATCTCCAGGCGAGTGGCCTGGTAGTCCTGTGCCAGCAGCGTTCGCAGCTTGTGTTCGATGTGTGCCGCCTCATTGTGTGCGGCGATGATCACGCTGACAGACAGCGGCTCGCCTTCGGCAAGGGGCTTGGCTCGGGTGCAGGCTGCTAGCACAGCCAGCGTGAGCGGGTAGCCAAGATACGCGTAGGTCGGTAATAGCAGGCATAGCCAGAACACGGAATCAGCCACGGGCAGGTCTCCTGGCGGTCCATTTGAACAAGCTGAGCAGGAAGGCTCCGCCGGCAATGTGCAGGCGCAACCAGTGCAGAAACCACAGCTGCACGGTGAGAACTCCGTCGAGTTGCCGGGCGCTCTGGCGAAGACTGAGCAAGAGTGCCGGCGCCGTGCTGAGCAGCGCGGCCATCAAGGCCAGCGGGAACTGCCCGAGGGCGCCAGCCGATAGCGCCAGCAAGGTTGGTAGCCAGTTAGCCAATGCGAGCAGGGGAAAGCGCAATAGCCGCCAGTTCCCGTGACCTTGGGTGCGCATAAGCTGTAGGTGGCTGCCCTGACGCCAGAGCTCCTTGCCGAACCATTCAGCCCAGCACTGTTCGTAGCCCCAGTGCAGCACGCGGGGCGACCTCAGCATCAGCTGGCTTGCGCCCAAGCGGTGCAGGCGCAGCCCCAGATCCTTGTCTTCCCCGGTACGCAGTTGTTCGTCGAAACCGCCGACCGCCTCGAAGGCCTCGCGAGTCAGGCACAGATTGGCGCTTGGCAGCCAGCTCGAAGGTTGCGCGGCGACGGCAGGCAGGCTGCGGCGTTGCCAGGCACGGGCATACCAAGGCGCTTGCGATGGTGTATCGAGGGCCAAGGCAAACACGCCGACATCGCCGCGTTCGTTGCACAATTGCCACTGTTGCAGCCAGTCGAGCGGTACTTCGATGTCAGCATCGAGAAAGGCCAGCCAGGCATGCCGGGCCGCTGCCGCGCCGCGGTTGCGTAGCGCGCCGATGGGCAATCCGGGATGGTGCAGCACGCGAGCCCCGGCCGCCTCGGCAAGCGCCGGACCTTCGTCGCGCGAGCCGTTATCGACCACGATAAGTTCGCATTCCAGCCCGGCGGCGTCGGCAGCGGCCCGCGCCGCGCCGAGCGTCCGGGTGATGTGCCGAGCTTCGTCGAACATCGGAATGACGATGCTGATTCCGTTCATTGTGTCTGACTCAAGCGTGTTGCACGGGCTTCAGCGTCGAGCCGCAGGTATCCCGATAGGCCCAGCAATATCCACAGGTACTTGTGGTTGGGTGCGCTGAGGAACATGAGAAACAGCGCCATTGCCAGGAAGCTCAATCCCAGGTGCGTGGCCAGGTCGGCTCGCTCGGTATCTCCGCTGGCGAGGGAGGCCTGCCGGGCCCGCTCGAAGTTGCGAAGCCCGAACAGGATCAGCGCGCAAAACAGCAAGCCGCCGGGAATCCCAATTTCGCTGAACAGCTCCAGATAGGTGTTGTGGGCGCGGCGGTAGAGGTCGGTTGTGCCAGCCTGCTCGGAGAACGCCTTGGCAAAGCCGGTCGCGGCATAGTGCACTGGGAAGGTGCCCGGACCGCTGCCGGCCAGCGGGTTGTCGCGGATCATCTGGCTACCGACCACCAGGTACGAGGCACGACGCCCGAGGGACGCATCCTGATGGGCATTGATGCCGGACTTGAGTTCCACAAGCGATTTGATGCGCGCTACGTAATCGGCCGGTAACGACGCCAGACCTAGGGGTATGAAAATGGCTGCCCCCAGCAGAACGAAGCCCAGATGGCGCGAGCGAATCTGACGCAGCCTGGCGCGATGATGCCAGAGCCCAATCAGTAAACAGCCGACCAGCACCACCAGCCCGGAGCGGGAATCGGTCTTGGTCATTCCCGCCAGCAATAGCAGGGTAACCGCCAGCCAGCCCAATCGAGCCGGCAGGCTGTTGGCGCGCAGGGCGAGCCAGGCAGACATCGGTGCGGCAAGGGCGATCAACAGCGCGAAGTAGTTGGCATCCTCGAGCAGACCGACTGCCCGGCCGCCAACCTGATGCTTGGCTGATGCCAATGCCATCGCACAGGTCGCAGCCACGCTCAGCGAGACCACTCTGCAGAGCATCTTCAGGTTCAGCTCCGCCGCAACCAGGACGGTGATGAAGAACACTGCCAGGCCGACGGCCAGTTCGCGCAAGTGCCCCAATGAGAGTTCGTAGTGCTCACTGAACATCAGGCTGATCAGATAGGCGAGCATGAACAGCGACAGCGGCCGCCACAGGTTGTTGCGCAGGCGCTGGTCAGGCAGTTGCCGCAGCAGTAACTGCAGGGCAAGGATGCCTATCATCGAAACACCCAGCAGCTTCGCGCCGGTGAATTCGCTGCCCTTGAACAGCCCCTCGAACGGTAACAGAGCGGCAATGCCCAGCAGGCCCCAGGCCGGGCGGCGGTAGAGTGCGGCCAGCCCCGCCAGCCCGAATACCGCCAAGGGCGCAAGAAATGGCCATGGGCTGGCAAGTAATCCCAGGCACAGCAGCACCAGCACGCCGCCGACGGTTGCGGTCGCAATCATCCTGGCAATCCTCGGGTCTGGTGGTACAGCTGTGCCCAGCGCTCGGCGAGCACGGGAAGGTGGTAGCGGCTGCGTTGCGTCGATCGTGCTTGTGCAGCGAGACGCTCGGCAAGGTCGGGTTCATTCACCAGGCGTTCGATCTGCTCGGCCAGTGATGCGCTATCGCCGGGTGTCGCCAGCAACCCGTCATGCCCGTGGCTGAGTATGTCCGGTACCCCCCCTACTGCGAACGCGGCCACCGGCGTTCCAGCCTGCATGGCCTCAAGCAGGATCATCGGGGTGCCTTCGGTTCGCGAGCTGATCGCCAGCACCGTCAGCTGCGCCAGCCAGTCAGGCATGTTCTGCTGATAGCCTGGCAAGCGGATGCGCTCGGTCAGTCCGGCAGCGTCAATGCGCGCCTGCAGGCTTGCACGTTCTTCGCCATCGCCCAGCAAAACGCCCTGCCAGTCCTGGTGGCGTTGGCACAGCGGAATCAGCGCATCGAGAAACAGATCGGGGCCTTTTTCCGCGCTTAGCCTACCCACGTAGCCAATCAGTGGCGCACTGGCAGGCGCGCCGGTCAGTGGCGGGGCCGAATCCGGCAGCCCATTGGGAATGACCTTGAGCTTGTCTTGCCGAATGCCTGCTGCGCGAAGGATGCGCTCGATGCTGGTAGCCACGCAGACTATCTGGCGAACCTGCCATAAACGGCACAGCTGGATGCTCACCCACATATAGAAACGCTGCTTGCGACTGCGCGGAGTGAAGCCGTGCTGAGTGGTCACCAACGGCAGCCTGAACAGCGCGGCGGCAGTCCAGCCGTAGATCATCCCCTTGAAGTTATGCGTATTGATCAGCGGCCTTTCGGAGCGGCGACCACGTACATGCCGCAGCAGCGTCGCCAGGCTCTGGCATACGATGCTGTCAACTCCGGCCAGACGAAAGCGCTCCACCAGCGCCGCCGGCGCATCAAGAAAGACCACCTGGTGCCGCCCGGGCGTAACCAGGCAGTGATCCAGCAGCATGCGCTCCGCTCCGTAGAAACCTCCGCTGCTGATCAGGTGAATGATCGGCAGGGACGCTGCTCGCTCAAGCTGGTTCACTGACGTATCCAGTGCCAGATCCATGGCCAGGTCCAGGCTTGCGGTGCGGGCGCCTGTGCAGCTTGCTTCTCGTTGATGACCATCAACACAGGCAAGCCGAGGTGCTCGGTCAACTGCGCCGGATGCTTGAAGCGATGATCGAAGAACTCACGCAGATAGCCGAGCGCTACGGCCAGCAACAATCCGGTCAGCAGGCCGAGCGGCACGATCAGCATTGGCTTGGGAAAGGACGGCTCGCTCGGTTCGTAAGGCCAGCTCAGGACCCGGGCGTTGGATGCGCTGCCGTCGAGCAATCCTTGAGAGCGGCTCTCTTCGTAGCGCTGGGTGTAAGTGAAGAACGCCTTATGCAGCGCATCGATCTCCGTGTCGAACAGGCGGAGTTGCGCCTGAACATTCTGCAGGTCGCGAACGCGGGCCTTGTATTGGTCAATGCGCTCGGTCTTTTGCGCGATCACCTGTTGCAACGTGGTGAGCTCACTGTTGCGTTCGAGAATGCGATTTTCCACGACCTTGAGGAACTGCCCACGGGTGCGAGCAATCCGCTCACGCTGCTGCTGTACCGGCAGGCTGTCTTCCTGGAACGAGGCCGTTGCATTGCCGTAGCTGCCGATCAGTTCGATCAGCTTCTCGCCGAGCTGCTTGATTTCACGGTCTTCGTAGGCGGCATTGTCCACCGTGTGGGTGAAGGTGAAGGGGAATGTGGCGTCTTTGAAGCTCGCCTCGCGGGCGGCTGTAAGGTTGGTAGTCAGGTAGTCGAGCCAGCGCTGGCTTTCCAGCAAGCGGTCTCGGTACAGATTCAGCGCTTGCTCCTCGGTGTTGATCGCATTCAGGCGGAAGGTGATCTCTTCCTTGGGGTCAGACGCGCCAATGCTTTCGAGCAGGTCCCGCCGACGTTCTTCGAGTTCGCCGATGCGCTCCTGATATTGGCTCTTCTTCTGCTCGAAGAAGGATTCAGGCAGATCGCTGGATTGCAGGTTCTGCCGGCTTTTCAGGTAGTTCTCCAGAAGGCGGTTGACCAACCGCGTACCCAGCTCTGGATCGACGGAGCTGTAGCTCACCGAGATCACATTGGATCCGGGTAAGGTCTCTACCGTCAGTGCGGCGCTGGCCTGCTCCGTCAAGGCGTCGATGGTGCCGTCGCGCACGGGGTCGACCTCAAGCCCCAACGCGCTACGCAACGGGTTGATCACATGTTCACGCAGCGGATTGGCAACATAGGCGCGCAGCGGCTCAAGTACGAGCGTATGGAAGACTCCCTGGCTCGGGCTGTAGACGCCTTCCTCATGCAGTTGGCCAATGGTTTCGCGCATCAGCGAGGGTGAGCGGAGGATGTTGCTCTCCGTTTCCATGTCAGCCAGCGACGGCGGCAGGAACTTATCCGTCTCCTGGCTGAGCGCAGTATTGACGTCGCTCTGGGGCAGTTTCTTCGATTGCACCAGCACTTCTGCGGTGATGTCGAAGCTCTGCTTGAGCAATAACGGCATGGCTAATGTGATCAGGGCGAACACCAGGAAAACCCGTTTGATCAACTGGCGGTTGGCAAAGAAAATTCGCAGAAACTCATGCAAATAATTTTCTTTCGGCGACATGACCTGCAATCTGTTCAATTGTTGTCTTCCTTACTGTCGACCCGATACGAAAAGCCGAACCCGACTCCGTTGAACAGCAGAACATCGGCGAGCTGTCGGCTGATTTCACCTGCCCGTGCAAGCTTGGTCTTGGGCACGTAAAGCAGGTCGTCCGGCTGGAGATAGGCGAATGTGTCGGCCGAGGCGTTGAGCGCGTCGCCCACGTCGTACAAGCGCGCCTCCACCTGGTCGCCCTTGCGTCGCATGATCACAACCGAATCCAGGCGAGCCAGCGGATTGGCTCCGTGGGCCATGGTCAGGGCTTCGAGCACCGAGACCGGCCGCCGGATCGGATAGACGCCCGGCTGGGTCACCTCCCCGAGTACGAAGATTTCGTTGGCGGCGGTGCTCTTGAGCAGCGCGTCTACCTGCACATTGGCGGTATGCGCCGCATAGCGTTCGTTAAGCGTGGCGTTGAGCTGCGTGAGGGTCATGCCCTGGAGGGCGACCGAGCCGATAAGCGGGAACCTGGCGTGGCCGTCGGCGCCGACGACGATTTCCCGGCTCAGCCCGGTAGACGGGTGGTTCAGCGTCAAACGCAGGTTTTCCTCCGCGGTGAGCGGACGAGGCACCGAAAGAGAAACCACAGGGCGTTTGAGAATTGTCCTGTAGCTGTTGATGACTTTGTCCTGGGCCTGCAAGGCCGTCATGCCCGCAATCGCCAGGGTGCCGGTATAAGGCAGCTCGATGGTGCCGTCGGGCATGACCAGCTTGGTGCCGCTGAGCTCCGGCGCGGTCAGGAAGTTGATCTCAACCTGATCACCAGGCTGGATCCGGTAGGCCTTCGGGCTCGTATGGTCGATATAGAAGATCACGTCCAGCACATCCTGCGGACGCAGTGTCTTCTCTACCGCGAACACCTCGGTACGCAGCGCGTCGGCAGGGGCAGCCGTCGTTATTTCAGCAGGGATATGTTGCACCGCGGGGCTGGTACAGCCGGCCAGCGCCAGAAGCAGGGGGATCGGTTTGAGATTCATCATGGCGCGCTCAAAGTTGATCGTAGACCCATTTGGGCATGTAGTACTTGCGTGCGTTGAGCACGCTTCCCATCAAGTTGGCACCCGCTTGTGCGAGTCGCTGCGTAGCGGCTTGGGCGACTTCCCAGCGCGTTTCTTCGGCCCGTACCACGAGGATCACGCCGTCGACCAGCGAGCCGATGGTCAGCGTATCGCCGCCGGCATATACGGCTTCGCCGTCGATCACCACGAACCGGTAGCGATCACGAAGCTGCGAAAGGAGCTGGCGCAGCTGCTCCGCTGACAGCCTGCGGCCGTCGTTCCTGCGCTGCCCCAGCGGGAGCAGGTGGAATGAGTTCGCTGGTAGCTCGACGAGGCAGGTGTCCAGCGACGTCGAGCTGCCATCAGCCACCAGATCCAGAAAGCCCAGCTGCTCTTGCATGCCCAACTGGCAGGTAAGGCTGTTGGGTGAAAGGCTTGCGTCGATCAGCAGCACTTGTCCGCTACAGGCGGCCGTCAGCTGCTGGGCCATGGCGATCGCGCTGGTCGTCACGCCGCAGCCATTATTGGCCGCGGTTAGCAGCAGCACTTGTCGCTCCTGGTCGAGCACAGTAGAGGCGAGGTTGCTCTCGCTGGGTGTGGCGACGTCCAAACGGATGGCTGGAAGTGAACCGTCCATTAGCTTGCTCCATGGCCGCTGACGACCTTGAAAGGGGTTTTTAGAAGTATCTTCAGATCCAGCCAGGGGCTTTGCTGGCTGATGTAGGCCACATCCAGAGCGACCCGGTCGTCGAAGTCGATATTGCTGCGACCGGATATCTGCCAGAGGCCGGTAATGCCCGGGTAAATGCTGAGCCGGGCAAGGTGATGGTTGTGGTAGCGATTCGCGTCGAAGGAGGTCGGTCGCGGGCCGACCAGGCGCATGTCGCCACGCACCACGTTTAGCAAGTTGGGCAGTTCATCGAGGCTGGTACGCCTTAGCCATCGCCCTATGGCTGTTACGCGAGGGTCGCGGTCGATCTTGAAGTCCACGGAGTCGGAGCCGTGCTTGTTCAGGTGGCGCAGGCTTTCTTTCAGCTCTTCAGCGTTTACCACCATCGTCCGGAACTTGAACATGCCAAAGCGGCGACCCCGATAGCCCGTGCGCTGTTGGATAAAGAAAACCGGCCCTTGGCTGCTTATCTTGATGCTGATGGCGACCACCAACAGCAAGGGTGAGAGCAGTAGCAGCGCCAGGGTCGCGCACAGAGCTTCGATCCACCGCTTGGTACGCGAAAGGCTCCACGGGGTCCCTCCGGGGCGTCCGAGCAGCCAACCGCTCTGCTGGAGCAAGATGGCCTCTTCTATTTTTAAACGCAGCGCGGGATCGCGTCGCTTCTCTCCGGCTGGCAGCTCTTGCGTGACGCCCGGGTCAAACGCCAGTTCTTCTGCCAGTTCTTCCGCCAATCCTTCGACGGATGTCTCCATCATGCCACCCCCTCTGGAGCTGCGGCCGAGCGGCTCGATTCGCCGGGCAGCGGTAGGTTGATCAGGTAATAATTCCGGAACCACTCGACGAAGCGTGCCAGGCCTTGTTCCAAAGACGTGCAGGGCGCGAAGCCGATCGCCTGTTCCAGGGCGCTGGAGGAGGCGCAGGTGTTGATGACGTCGCCAGGCTGCAAGGGCAGCAGTTGCAGCTCGGCTTGTTGGCCCAGTAGGCCTGCCAGCATTTCCACATAGCTGCGTAGATGCACTGGGCGGCTGCCGCCGATGTTGTAAAGCCGCCACGGAGCCATGCTGGTCGACGGGTTCGGCTGTTCCCGATCCCAGTGCTGATCGGCTTCGGGCGGTTGCGGAAGCAGACGCACCAGGCCCTCGACGATGTCGTCAATGTAGGTGAAGTCCCGTTGATGCTCGCCGTGGTTGAACAGCTTAAGCGGCTGGCCGGAGCTGATGGCATTGGCAAACAGCATGGGCGACATGTCCGGTCGACCCCAGGGGCCGTATACCGTGAAGAAGCGCAGACCGGTTGCAGGAATGCCAAACAGGTGGCTGTAGCTATGCGCCATCAGCTCATTGGCTTTCTTGCTGGCGGCATACAGCGATAGCGGATGATCGGTGTTGTGCTGCTCGGCATAAGGCGTGCAGTGGTTGGCGCCGTATACCGAACTGGAAGAGGCAAAGATCAGGTGCTTTACCGGATGACGGCGGCAGGCTTCCAGGAGATTCAGAAAACCCGCCAAGTTGCTGTTCAAATAGGCGCGGGGATTGTCCAGCGAATAGCGCACACCTGCCTGGGCCGCCAGGTTGATGACCGCTTCAGGACGGTGCGCGGCGAAAAGCTGCTCGAGTCCGTACTCGTCTTCCAGGTCGATACGGTACAGAGGGAAGTCGCCAGCCGTTTCACGCACCCACCGCACCCGCGCTTCTTTGAGCTGCGGGTCGTAGTAGTCATTGAAGTTATCCAGCCCGACAACCTCGTGACCCTCTTGTAACAGGCGCAAGGTGGTATGGGCGCCAATGAATCCGGCCGCTCCGGTAACCAGCGTTTTCATGCCGGCACCATGATGTGGGCGTGCTGGGGCTCTGGCTGCGACGCGCTTGCGGGGGGAATGTGTGGGATGCCGATGCCGAAGTAATGTAGCCCTGCGTTTGCCATGTGCTGCGGGTTGAACAGGTTGCGCCCGTCGATGACAACGCGCGTTCGCAGCTTTCTTCCCAACTCGTCGAGGTCAACCACCCGAAACGTCTTCCACTCGGTGCAGATAACCAGAGCGTCTGCATCCTGCAGGGTGTCGTCTCGGGTCGCGCACAGCTCCAGGTCGTTCCGGTAGCCGTAGATACGACGACATTCCGTCATGGCTTCCGGATCGAAGGCTCGCACTCGAGCACCTTCTGCCCAGAGTGCTTCCATGAGATAGCGGCTCGGTGCTTCGCGCATATCGTCGGTATTGGGCTTGAATGCCAGACCCCAGATGGCGATGGACTTGTCGGCCAGTCCTTCAGGAAATTGCTCTTTGATTTTGCGTAGCAGTACCTGCCTTTGGTCTTCGTTGATCCGCACGACCGTTTTCAGCAGGCGCGGGTCGAGGCCATTTACTTCAGCGGTATGGATCAGGGCATTCAGATCCTTTGGGAAACAGGACCCGCCGAAGCCGCAGCCCGGATAAATGAAGTGGTATCCGATCCTGGGGTCCGAGCCGATCCCTTTGCGCACCGCCTCAATGTCCACGCCCAGGCGTTCTGCCAGATTGGCCAGCTCGTTCATGAAACTGATGCGGGTAGCCAACATGGCGTTGGCGGCGTACTTGACCAGCTCGGCGCTACGGTTGTCCATGTACAGGGTGCGTTCATGATTGCGATTGAACGGTGCGTAAAGCTCCGCCATTTGCGCTTGCGCGGCTGCGTCCTGGGTGCCGACGATGATGCGATCCGGCCGGGTGCAGTCGGCAATGGCACTGCCTTCCTTTAGAAACTCCGGATTTGATACGACCCAGGCGTTCAGCTGCGTCTTGCCGCGTATCTCAAGGGTTGCGCCGACTTCTGCTCGCACCTTGTCAGCCGTGCCGACCGGTACTGTGGACTTGATTACGAGCGTGCAGTCTTGCTCCATCAGGCTGGCGATCTGGCGGGCGACATTCAGCACGTGCTGAAGATCAGCAGAACCGTCCTCGTTCGGTGGTGTACCTACGGCGATAAAGATCAGCTTGCCATGGGCAACGGCATCGCTTGCCTGAGAGGTGAAGTGAAGGCGCTTTGCCTTGAGGTTCTCCTCGAGCATGGCGCTCAAGCCCGGCTCGTGAATCGGGGGTATTCCGCGTTGCAGTTGAGCAATTTTTTGCGGGTCGACGTCCACGCATATGACTTGGTGGCCCACATCTGCAAGGACTGCAGCTTGTACCAAGCCAACGTAGCCTGAACCAAAGACGCTCACTTCCATGTGGTGCACCTATCACTATCGCGTAAGGATGATTGACATCACAACGATATCAGTGGCCAAAAGCCTTGATGATGAATTTTTCGGAAGGGTCAGATGTCTGAGGGTCAATTAATGGCGCTTTTTTTTTGACGAAATTCGCGTGCTCGTCAGGAAAATGGCAATGGCGGCAGCCTTTATACGGCCCTGCTGGTGGATAGCGCGGCGTTGGTTCCTACCCTTGGAGGTGCGCCTACTTACCCCTAGAATGCTGCCGTAGTTATCCCTTTTGAGTACGAGCCCGGCATGACCGACCAGACCCAGCGTTTCCTTTTCGATGACACCGACGTGCGTGGCGAATGGGCCGGCCTCGAGCGCAGTTATGCCGAAGTGCTGGCCAAGCACGAGTACCCGGAGCCGGTTGCCCAGTTGCTGGGCGAGTTGCTGGCTGCGGCAGCATTGCTGGTTGGTACCCTGAAGTTCGATGGCTTGATGGTGCTGCAGGCGCGTTCCAACGGGCCGGTGCCGCTGCTGATGGTCGAGTGCTCCAGTAATCGCGAAGTGCGCGGCATCGCGCGTTATGACGCCGATCAGCTGACCCCCGGGGCTAGCTTTGCTGAGCTGATGCCCGAGGGGATGCTGGCGATGACTGTCGACCCGGCCAATGGCCAGCGCTACCAGGGCATCGTGGCGCTGGATGGCGCCACTTTGGCAGAAAGCCTTTCCAACTACTTCGCCTCATCCGAACAGTTGCCAACGCGCTTCTGGCTCAACGCCGATGGCCGGCGTGCCTGTGGCCTGCTGCTGCAGCAATTGCCCGCCGACCGTATCCGCGACAGCGAGGAGCGAGAGGCCAGCTGGCAACACCTGCGTACCCTGGCCGATACGTTGCTGGCCGAGGAACTGTTGGGCCTGGATGCCGAGACCGTCCTGCATCGGCTCTATCACGAGGAGCCGGTACGCCTGTTCGAGCCGCGCCCGATCACCTTCCGCTGCAGTTGCTCACGCGAGCGCTCGGCCAAGGCGGTGATCAGCCTGGGCCAGGCAGATGCCGAACAGTTATTGCGCGAGCAGGGTGATGCGATCACCATCGACTGTCAGTTCTGTAACCACAGCTATCGCTTCGATGCAGCGGACATTGCTCAGTTGTTCGCGGGTGCGGGCGTCGAAGGGCCCTCCGGCACCCGGCATTAGGCTCTGCGACCGCGGTTTGCGGCGAAACGGCAACAGATTCAGTGGCTCTGAACCTTTTTGCCATCACACGCTCATACCCTGCACCGCGCCTTTTCTGTATATAATCGCGCCCACTTTTTTCGGTGTAGTCCACTGATAGTTGGGCTACAAAAGCAAGGAGGAATCGGCCCAGAGCCGACGGGAAACCCATGACGCAAGCCACTAACGCCGTGTACACCGACATCAGCGCAGCCCAACTCGTTGAACAAGCCATCCAGCGCGGCGAGGGCGAGCTGGCCGCCAATGGCGCGCTCGTCGTCAAGACTGGGCACCGTACCGGCCGTTCTCCTGTCGACCGCTTCATTGTCGAAGAGCCAAGCAGTCAGGCCAACATCGCCTGGGGGCCGATCAACCGTCCGTTTCCTGCAGACAAGTTCGATGCCCTCTGGGACCGCGTTGAGACCTTCAATCAGGCCCAGGATCATTTCGTTTCCCACGTCCATGTAGGCTCCTCCGAAGCCCACTACCTGCCGGTGAAGATGACCACCGCCACGGCCTGGCAGAATCTGTTTGGCCGTCAGCTGTTCATCAACCCCGAGCAGTACAACCCGGCTGGCAAGGACGAGTGGCAGGTGCTTAACGTCGCCAACTTCGAGTGCTCCCCTGAGCGCGATGGCACCAACTCCGATGGCTGCGTGATCATCAACTTCGCGCAGAAGAAGGTGCTGATCGCCGGCATGCGTTACGCCGGGGAAATGAAGAAGGCGATGTTCTCGGTGCAGAACTACCTGCTGCCCGAAGCCGACGTGCTGCCGATGCACTGCGCTGCCAACATCGGCGAAGAAGGCGACGTGACATTGTTCTTCGGCCTGTCCGGCACCGGCAAGACCACCCTGTCCGCCGACGAGTCGCGCTACCTGATCGGCGATGACGAGCACGGTTGGGGCACCGGCGTGGTGTTCAACATCGAAGGCGGCTGCTACGCCAAGTGCATCGATCTGTCGGAAAAGAACGAGCCGGTCATCTGGAAGGCGATCAAGTTCGGCAGCGTGCTGGAGAACGTCGTTCTCGACGAGAACAAGGTACCGGACTACGCCGATGGCAGCCTGACCCAGAACAGCCGCGCCGCCTATCCGCTGGAGCACGTCGAGAAGCGTTCCGAGAAGAACCTCGGCGGCGAGCCTAACGCGGTGATCTTCCTGACCTGCGACCTGACTGGCGTATTGCCGCCGGTATCGATCCTCAACAACGAGCAGGCGGCCTACCACTTCCTGTCCGGCTACACCGCGCTTGTCGGTTCCACCGAGATGGGTTCGGGCAGCGGCATCAAGTCGACCTTCTCCACCTGCTTCGGTGCGCCGTTTTTCCCGCGTCCGGCCGGCGTGTACGCCGAGCTGCTGATCAAGCGTATCCAGGCGTTTGGCTCCAAGGTCTACCTGGTCAACACCGGCTGGACCGGCGGCGGCTATGGCGTCGGCAAGCGCTTCAGCATTCCGACCACCCGTGCGGTGATCGCGGCGATCCAGAGCGGTGCGCTGGTTGGCGCACAAACCGAGCACCTGCCGATCATCAACCTTGATGTGCCGACTGCGGTGCCCGGCGTAGAAACTCAGCTGCTCAACCCGCGCAACACTTGGGCTGACTCCAGCGCCTACGACGAAGCAGCCAGGCAGCTGGCGGAGAAATTCATCGAAAACTTCAAGAAGTTCGATGTGTCCGACGCCATCAAGGCTGCAGGTCCGCAGCTTTAAGCGTGATGTTCTAAAGAAAGCCGCCTTCGGGCGGCTTTTTTGTGGCCGACATTTAAGTGGTTTTAACGGCCTGCCGGCGATAGATCGAGCGTGTCGATAGTTTCCATCAGCAAAGACCCATGGATCGGATCGATACGCGGGCTTAGCATGGCGCTCTTGTTCAACTCAGCGGAGTTCATCTTATGCATATCGAAGAAGCCATTCAGAGCCGCCGCGCGGTAAAGGTCTACGACAGCAGTTTCAAGCTCAGCCAGGAAGAGAAGGATGAGCTGCTGCGCACTGCGCTGTTGGCTCCTTCGGCCTTCAACCTGCAGCACGTGCGCATGGTTGAAGTGGCTGATCCGGCGCTGCGCGCACAGATTCGCGAGGTGGGCTGGAACCAGGCTCAGATGACCGATGCCTCGATGCTGGTCGTGTTTTGCGCCCAGGTGGACAGCTGGGAAAAGAATGCCCGTCGCGTCTGGGAAGGCACGCCGCCCGAGGTGCAGGACCTGATGGCCGGTGCTATCGACAACTACTACCGCGATAAGCCGCAGGTCCAGCGTGATGAAACCATGCGCAGCTGCGGATTGATGGCCCAGACGCTGATGCTGGCGGCGCGTGGCAAGGGCCTGGATTCCTGCCCGATGGACGGCTTCGATTTCGAAGCGGTGGGCAAATTGATCAACCTGCCGGACAACCACGTGATTGCGCTGATGGTGGCGGTGGGCAAGCGCGCCGCCGATCCCAAGCCGCGCGTAGGCAAGCTGCCGTTCGAGGAAGTGGTCATTCGCGACCGGTTCTGATCGGCGTCTGATGCGCTGGATATATGGCTGATGGTAAGAGGGGCTAGGGTCACGAGGCGGCGAGAAAGCTGCCTCGTAGTTTTATCCGGCCCGGTAACGCCTCTCTTATCAGCTGGTCGGCCAGTCCAGCCGTTAGCAAGGTGTTCGGCTTCAATTCTCGGTCTTGCAGCTTTCTGAAAGTGTCCGATACGAGAGCTTGCGGACCTGATCCGTAGAGTCCCGATAGGTCATTACCGCATTGGTAACTCTGCAGAATGGCGTCGGCTCGAGCTTGATTGACAGGACCGAGGCGATATCCAGCTCGGTGCCGTAGGTGTAAACCTCGGCGTCGGAGTTGCCGGCATGAGCGAGGGAGGTAGCGGAAAGCAAAAGTGCGGTAGCAAATGCAAAGGCAGTACGCATGGCAGGGCATCCTTTTCTGGTTAGAGTTCCTCCTGTCGGCGCGCCGCATCACCCGATCAGGCTTCGCTTGTCACGTTCCAGGAGCCAGGTAATGATGATTTAGTAAGCTTGCTAACGATAATTGTCGATTCCAATCCTCGTGATTGAGCAAAATGTCTGGCCGCCTCGCTTGCATGCGTTCTCGGTCAATGCCATCCACATGCGTGTCGGCCATTGCTGCGGGTCGCTTCGCCATGGCGTTGCCCGCCTTTTGCTACCCTCTGGACCTTTGTCAGGAGTAGCTCTCGATGATCGAACAAACCCTAGCCCGGACATTTGGTTATGACGGCTTCCGCCCCGGTCAGGAGCAGGTGGTCGGCGCCGTGGTGGCCGGGCGTTCGGTGGCGGCGATCTTCCCGACCGGCTCCGGCAAATCACTGTGTTATCAGTTGCCTGCATTGCATCTGCCGCACCTGACGCTGGTGGTCTCGCCACTGCTGGCGCTGATGCAGGATCAGCTGGCCTTTCTGCACCGGCACGGTATTGCCGCAGCCAGCATCGATTCGGCCCAGGGGCGCGAGCAGGTCAGTGCGACCATGGCGCGTGCCAGGTCCGGCGAGCTGAAGATCCTGATGATTTCCGTGGAGCGCCTGAAGAATGAGCGCTTTCGCAATTTTATCAGCCAAGTGCCGATTTCCTTGCTGGTGGTGGATGAGGCGCACTGCATTTCCGAGTGGGGGCACAATTTCCGCCCGGACTACCTCAAGCTTCCCGACTATCAGCGCCAGTTCAATATTCCTCAGGTCCTGCTGCTGACCGCCACGGCAACGCCGCCGGTGATCGCCGACATGCAGGCCAAGTTCGCCATTGCTGCCGAGGACGTGGTCACCACCGGTTTTTACCGATCCAATCTCAATCTGCTGGTCGAGCCGGTCGCGGGTGACCGCAAGCAGCGCCGGCTGGTGGAATGGCTGGCGGCCAAGGCCGATCAGCCGAGCATTGTCTATGTCACCCAGCAGAAGACTGCCGAGCAGGTCACCGAGCACCTGGCGCGCAATGGCATCCCGGCAAGCGCCTACCATGCGGGCATGGCCCATGAGCTGCGCGAGGCCATCCAGCAGCGCTTTATGGAAGGCGAGCTTAATTGCATCGTCGCCACGATTGCCTTTGGCATGGGCATTGACAAGGCCGACATTCGCAACGTGGTGCACTACGACCTGCCCAAGTCGATCGAGAACTACAGCCAGGAAATCGGCCGCGCCGGGCGTGATGGTCAGCCCTCCGACTGCCTGGTGCTGGCCAACCGCGACAGCCTCAACGTGCTGCAGAACTTCGTTTATGGCGACACACCCGAGCGCGCCGGCATCCGCCTGGTCCTCGACGAGTTGGCCAGTGTTGGTTCGGACGGCCAGTGGGAGCTGATGCTCAACCGCCTTTCCGAGCAGAGCAACATCCGCCAGCTGCCGCTGAAAACCCTGCTGGTGCAGCTTGAACTGAAGGGCATCATCGCACCGCGCTTTGCCTATTTCGCCGAATATCGCTTCAAGTATCTCAGCGAACCTGAAGAACTGATTTCGCGTTTCGAGGGCGAGCGGCGGCAGTTCGTCGAGGCCATCGTGCAGACCTCGGCACGGGCTCGGACCTGGTGCACCCCGGATTTTGACGCGCTCTACCAGCAGTACGGCGCCGAGCGGGCACGGGTGGTCAAGGCCTTGGAGTACTTCCAGGAGCAGGGCTGGATCGAGCTTGAGAGCAAGCAGATGACCGAGGTGTATGCGCTGCTGGACTCAGGCTTCGATGCACAAGCGCTGAGTGAAGAGTTGCATGCCTACTTCAAGCAGCACGAGAGTAGCGAAATCACGCGCATCGACAACATGCTCGCGCTGTTTGAGTCGAGCGAGTGCCTTAGCTGGCGCCTGGCCGAATACTTTGGCGATCATCAGGCGCCTCGCCAGTGCGAGCGTTGCTCGGTTTGCCAAGGGCAGGTCGCACGACTGCCAGTGCCGCCACCGTTGCCGCCACTGGAAACAGTCGATATCGCTGCGCGCTGCGCCGAGTTCAGCCAGCGTTACCGGCAACTGGCCGGCGACGAGCCCGGCACCGAGTGCCTGGTGCGCTTCCTCTGTGGCATCAGCGTGCCGCTGTTTACCCGACTCAAGGCGCGAGGCATCCCCGGTTTTGCCTCCTTGGAAGCCTATCCCTATGCCGAGGTGCGTGAGCAGGTTGCGAGTCTGGCGCCACGCACCTGAGCCATCAGTGGGCGGTCAGTCCAATCAGCCTGTCGGCCACTCCCTTGGTCTGATGGGAGGTGTCGGCGGTACGCTCGCTGGAGACCTCCAGCGCATCGAGCAGGCCGGTGAGCGAGCCGACATCGGTTGATTGCACCTCGATATGCTGCGCCACGGCACGGATCTCACTGGCCAGACGCTCGATATCGGTACTGATTTCCTCGGCATTTTTGCCGGTGATTTCCGCCAGCTTGCGCACTTCATCGGCGACCACGGCGAAGCCACGACCCATTTCCCCGGCACGTGCGGCTTCGATGGCGGCGTTCAGCGCCAGCAGGTTGGTCTGCCCGGCAATCTGCTGGATGGTCTGTACCACCGACTGAATACGCTGGCTCGATTGCGCCAAGTCGCGGGCGCTGCCGACGACCTCGTCGGCCTGCTGAACCATCTGCTTGACCGAGCTGGCAGCCTGCTCGATGACCTGGCCCTGGCGACTGATATTCAGGCTCAGATCGTCCATCGAGCTGTGCAGTTCGGTGGCGCACTGATTCAGCTGCCCGGCGATGCTCTGGCGCTCGTAGTCGGCTTGCGACAGCACCTGGCCAAGGTCGGCCAGGCCCGTGAATACCGGGCGGATATGCTCATCGAGGCCGTTGACGTCCACTGCGCTGCTGTAGTCCTGGCGCTTGAACTGGTCGATCTGCTTGACCACCACCTGGCTCAGACCGGTGAGCTTCTTGATCTGCCGCCGCAGGAAGAACGCCTTGAACTCGCCGTGGTAGGCGATGAAGTTGTCGGTGTACTCGTCGTGGAATTCGGCGCTCTCGGCGGTGCGAAAGAAAAACACGGCTGTCAGCGTCTGGTTGAGGTTCAGGCCGAGGATCTCGCCGAAGGTGGAAAAGCCGGCCACCGGCACATCGTCGAACACCGGATCCATGCTGCCCAGTGCCTGCTCGTTGTTGAGCCGGCGCAGGATGCAGTCGTTGAGAATGCCCACCAGCGGCTTGCCCGGCTTGTTCCGCAGGAAGCGTTCGTAGTCGCGGCGTGTGGCCTCGGCCAGCGGCGTGCGCTTGACCATGACCAGCTCCTCGCCAGGCGCTACGTCGCAGAACAGGTGCACGCGCTCGTTGGCAAAGTCGATCCGCGAGATGGAGCGGACGAACACCTCTTCGCCCACCTTGATCGCGAAGGAGTAGTCGGCCAGGCGTTTTTCCAGATCCTGCGGTGCGCAGCTGAGCGCCTCGCAGAGCGCCGCGACCATGCTGCGGATATTGCCGCGAGCATCGACCACCTGGCTGATGTAGCGGTCTTCGAGCGAGGCGCTGAGTACGCTCAGGCTGAGCGGCGTGGGCTCGAAGTTCTGGCTCTTGAACACCCCGAAACGGACGTTGCGTGCGCATTTGAGAAAAACGATCAGCGCATGGTTCTGGTAGGCACGCTTGCCGTCATGCAGTTGGGTCTTCTGAAAATCCAGCGTGCCGCCGGCTGAGCCGCCGACGAACAGGCAGGGAAAGCGCCCGGACTCGTACAGCGCTTCCATGAAGAACGATTCCGAGGCCGATAGCCCGTCGAAGAGGATATTGGCCAGGGTGTCGCGGTAGTCGATCTTCATCGATACCTGCAGTTGCTTGATCGAGGCGGTCAGGCTGGCAATGCGCTGGGCCATGCTCATGCGCGGGCCGGCGCCACGGATGTCTTCGCATTCCAGCGGTACGCGGACGATCTCCGCAGCCGCGATCACGCTGGCGTCGAAAAGCTGCAGCACGACGCGGTCCCAGTGCGAGCCGGTGGCGCAGTACAGGCGCTGGTTGTCGCTGGACAGCTCCCCCGAGGTGGTGCACAGGCTGATCACCGCCTGAGGAAAGCGCTGGGTGAGCTGTCGGGCCACGGCGTCGATATCCACATGCGGCGAAACGAAACCGGCGATGTAGGTGGGGTCGAAGCGTAGCGCGGCCAGCTGCTGTGCAAGCTGCGAAGCGCTGCCGAGCAGGCTCAGCACGCCATCGGCCTGCTTGTTGCCCGGCTTGAATCGGGAGAACGAAAACATGGGTGTACTCGCGCAGATCGTAGGGGACCGCCGCCAGCGGCGAGGAGCTTTTTCGGCATCGCGCGGCTTCTCTGCAGTACCGTCTGGCGCCTGATTTGTGCGGTTCAGGCTACCGGCCGGCTGGCAAATCTGGCTATGCCACCATGGTGCTCGTACTTAAGTAGGGGGAAATCATGGTGGCTGATTGATATCGCTCAAAAGTTGGCATTGGCCGCTATGCCACTCTGCTTGCTGCGGCCCTGTGCCGCACGCTGACTCGACAGTGCCTCCTGGTGCACGGGCGTCTGTCGATGGCCAGGAAACCCCTTCAAGGAGTGATGCCATGTTCCGTTTGTTCGCCGATCTCGGATTCCGCTGGAAAATTACCCTGCCAATCAGCTTCCTGGCGCTGCTGCTGATATTGATGGGCTGGCTGGGTATGCGTGGCATCGATCAGGTGGCTGCTTCCAGCGGCAATCTCGCCACGCGTTATCTGCCGGCGATCAGTCTGCTGCTGAACGCCGATCGCGACCTGTATCAGGCATTCATTGCCGAACGCAGCTTGCTCGGTGATGAAGTCGGGGAGCATGCCCAGACGCTGCGCAAGAGCCATGCGGAAAACCTGCAGCAGGCCCAGGAACGCGTACAGCAATACGCCCAGATGAAACCGGGTGCCGAGGCGCTGGCGCTGGTCGAGCAATTCAATCAGGGCTTCGAGCAATGGCGGCAGATTTCGCAGCGCGTCGTCCAACTGGTCGATAGCGATCCGCAGGCTGCCAGTACCTTGAGCTTTGGCGCCAGCGAGGAGCGCTTCGAGGTCATGCGTGAGGCCATCGACAAACTGGGGGACCTGGAAGATCAGGCCGCACGCAGCGTCGGGGAATCGGCAATAGCTGAAGGCATGACAGTGGCTACGCAGCAGGGCACGCTGGTGCTGGTAGGCCTGTTCGGCTGTATTTTGCTGGTTCTGGGAATGCCGCTGGTGGTGCTGAGCCCGATGCGTAGGCTGCTCCAGCGCGTCGAGCAGATCGCCGAAGGCGACGGCGACTTGCGTGCCCGGGTGGACGTCCGCTCGGCCGACGAATTGGGTCAGTTGGGGCGTGCCTTCAATGGCTTTCTCGACAAGCTGCAGCCGCTGATTGCCGAGGTCGGAAAGGTGACCGCCGAAGTGGAGGCCGCAGCACGCGGGATGTCCAGCATGGCCACAGCCAATGACCAGCTGATCAGCGGCGAACATGCGGCTGTCGATCAGGTCAGTACCGCGGCCACCGAGATGAGCGCCGCCGTGCATGAGGTGGCGCGCAATGCGCAGAGCGCCTCGGAGGCAGCGCGTAAAGCCGAGGAGGAGGCCAGCGAGAGCGCGCGAGTGGTAAGCGACACCATCTTGTCCATCCGCCAGCTGGCCCAGGAAGTCGAAGGCACCTCGCAGAGCATTGAAGCCCTGGCTGAAGAAGCCTCAAGCATCGGCAGCGTAATGGAGGTCATCCGCGGTATCGCCGAGCAGACCAACCTGCTGGCGCTGAATGCGGCCATCGAGGCCGCGCGAGCGGGCGAACAGGGGCGCGGTTTTGCCGTAGTCGCCGATGAGGTCCGGGCGCTGGCCGCGCGGACCCAGGAATCGACCAAGGATATTCAGCTTCGCATCGAGCGCCTGCAGGAGGGTGTCAGTCGCGCGGTTCAGGCAATGCATGCAGGCAGCGGCAAGGCCCGCGACAGCGTCGAGCGCGCGACGGGTGTGGATCAGGCGCTGAGCGATACCACGCAGGCCGTCAGGCGCATCAATGACATGGCTGCGCAGATCGCCACAGCCTGTGAAGAGCAGAGCAGCGTGACCGAGGAGATCGCCCGCAATATCAACGATATTCGCGACCTGTCCGACGAGGCCTCGTCGAATTCCGCACAGAGCATGCGCGCCAGCCAGGATCTCTCCGGCCTGTCGCAGCGCCTGGCGGAGCTGGTAGGACGTTTTCGCGTCTGAGCTACGGGCGCCGAGTTCCTCAGCCGGAAAAGGCGCCCAGCGAACACCACAACAGCTTGCCCACGCCGACGTCAGGCGGCAGCAGGAGCAGGCTGAGGATGAACGTCAGCAGCAATCCCAGCGCGTATCCGCAAGCGATCAGACGCACTGCCGCCGTGAGTGCTTATCCGGCGATGTGGCAGTCGCGGAGTCGGCCAGGCTCGGGTTTTGTGGCTTATGGATAGGGCCGGGCATGTCTCGATGTCGCTTCGCTATGTCTGACGATTGCGCGGCGAAGTAAATATCAAGTGAGGGCCTTTTGCCAGCATTTCGTGACCGGTCGGTCACAGAGTTGCCGGCGCGCCGCAGCAATCTGAAACAAAAGGGCGGGCTTCGTTGCTTCAGCGCGGCGATGGCTTTGGTGATGTCGACCATACTCAAACACCAAGTCATGCCCTGATCTGGAGAACTCATCCATGCAGACGCGCCGTCAATTGCTGCACCGCTCCGCCGTCATCGCCGCGCTCACCGCCCTGGGGCCGCTTCTGCCGTCCCTGGCCTGGGCGGAGCCCTTGCGCCAGCGCCGCATTCCCTCCTCGGGCGAGATGCTTCCGGTGATCGGGTTGGGCACTTCGCGTACCCATGATGTCAGCCTGGATGACCCGCAGATGGATGAGCTGCTGGAGGTGCTGCGAATATTCATCGAGGGAGGCGCAAAACTCATAGATACCGCACCGAGCTATGGCAATGCCGAAGCGGCCAGCGGCGAGCTGGTTGCGCGGGAGGCTGTGCGTGAGCAGGTGTTTTTGGCCAGCAAGGTCTCCTCCACCGGCCGTGAGCGCGGGCTGGCGCAACTCGAAGCCAGCTTCAGGGCATTGCAGACCGGCACCATCGACCTGATTCAGGTGCATAACCTGCAGGACACCAGTACCCAGCTTGGCCTGTTGCGTGAGCTGAAAGAAGAGGGGCGCATCCGCTATATCGGCGTGACCCACTATGTGGAATCGGCCCATGATCGGCTGCTCGATGTGCTCAAGGAGCATCCGGTGGATTTCGTCCAGTTCAATTACTCGGTGGGGGAGCGCAATGCGGAGAAGCGCCTGCTGCCGTACTGTGCGGAGAATGGCATCGCCACCCTTATCAATCGTCCCTTCACCCGCGGCAACCTGCTCGGGCGAGTTAGAGGCAAACCGCTGCCTGACTGGGCTGCCGAGATCGACGCCACCTCCTGGGCGCAATTGGCGCTCAAGTTCATTCTTGCCGAGCCGGCGGTCACGACGGTCATTCCGGCCACTTCCACGCCACGCTACATGGCTGACAATCTGCTGGCTGGGCAGGGTCGTCTGCCGGACGCACGACAACGCCAGTTGATCGTCGATGCCTTCGCTTGAGCGTGGCTGAGCGCTAGCCATGCGTTCGTCTGCGGTCACGTCGCGACTGGCGCGGTTGATCAATGCGCAGCCCGGTGAATCCCGCGCCGCGCTGGCCGGCTTCGGGCTGTTCTTCTGCCTGTTCAGTGGTTACTTCATGCTGCGCCCGATCCGCGAGTCGATGGGCATCCAGGGTGGCGTGGACAATCTGCAATGGCTGTTCACCGCCACCTTCTTCGCGATGCTGGTGGCGGTGCCGCTGTTCGCCTGGCTCAACTCGCGCGTAGCGCGTATCCATTACATAGATTGGGTGTACGGGTTCTTCTGCCTCAACCTGCTGGCGTTCGGCGTGCTGTTCTTCCTTTTGGATGACAGTGTCTGGCTGGCGCGGGTGTTCTACGTGTGGATCTCGGTCTACAACCTGTTCGTGGTGTCAGTGGCCTGGAGTCTGATGGCCGACGTATTCGATGCGCCCCAAGCCAAGCGGCTTTTTGCCTTTATCGCAGCGGGTGCCAGCGTCGGCGGCCTGGTTGGCCCGGCCCTCAGCACGTTGCTGGTGGGAGCGCTGGGGGAGTTCGGGCTGGTGCTGTTGGCGGCGCTGCTGCTGGCCCTGGCCGTGGCGCTCAAGCATTACCTGATGGCGTGGCGGGAAGTGGGCGGCGCCGGGCGGGCCGGTGCTGAGCGGGCAGAAAGTCCTCGCCGGCCGGTGGCGGGCAATCCGTTCAGCGGGCTCACGCGAGTGCTGGGGTCCGGTTATCTGCTGGGGATCGCGGCGTTCGTATTGCTGCTGACCAGCGCCAGCACCTTTCTCTACTTTGAACAGGCACGGCTGGTTGCCGGGCTGTTTCCTGATCGTTCCGAGCAGGTACGGGTCTTCGGGGTCATCGACTTCGTGGTTCAGGCCGGCGCCCTGCTGTCGCAACTCTTCATTACCGGCCGTATCGCCCAGCGTCTTGGTGTCCGGGTTTTGCTGGCGGCAGTGCCGGCGTTGGTATGCCTGGGCTTTATCGGTCTGGCCCTGACGCCCACCTTCGCCATGCTGGCGGCGGTGATGATCGTGCGGCGTGTCGGCGAATACGCCTTCGTCCGACCGGGCCGCGAAATGCTCTTCGCCCCGCTGGATGCGGAGAGCAAATACAAGGCGAAGAATTTTATCGACACGGTGGTCTATCGTGGCGGCGACGCCCTCAGCGGCTGGGCCAAGGCGCTGTTGGACATGCTTGCTCAAGGCACCCTGCTGGTCGCCTTGGTAGGTGCCGGTTGTGCGGCGATCTGGGCCGCAATGGGCTGGTATCTAGGCGGACGGGTGGACCGGCGTGGGCAGGAGCCGATCGCGGCGAATCGGTGAAGACCTGCGCTTGTGGTGATGGCAAACTGCTTGCTCCGCTTTCGACAAGGAGGTTGCCATGCGCGCCGTATCGCTGTTCATGCTTGTTTCAGTCTTTGCCATCAGTGGCTGCAGCATCAAGCAGACCGTCACCCCTGCCACGCTGTCCGCCGAACTGGCACCGGAGATCTGCATGATCCCGGCACCGAATCTGCGCGCCGGCTTCACCACCGCCTATCAGGCATCGCTGGCTGAAAAAGGCTTCAGAACACGCCTGATGACGCCAGGCAGCAGCCCCAGTCGCTGTGCGCTCTCCACCACCTTTATCGGCAACTGGGGCTGGGATCTGGCGCTGTATATGAAGTACGCCGATATCCGGGTCTACGAAAAGGGTCGTCAGGTCGGCCATGCCGAGTACGATGCGCGCTGGGGAGGCGGACGTCTGGACAAGTTCATCAGTGCCGAGCAGAAGATTGCCGAGCTGACCCATCAGCTGTTTCCCCGCGGTGCAGCTGATATCGGCCGTCGCGTGCCGCAGGTGGCTGAGGGTCTGACGCCGCTGAGCAAAGAGGCGTACCGGCAGCAACAAATCGAGCGCTTGATGAATGAGAACCTCTCCTACGAGGACTATCAGCGGCGTTACCGTGAACTGATGGCTGACTAAAGGGTGTGCAGGTAGCCCGTCCGATCGTTCTGAACCCGGGTGCCGTTCTCGTCCTCGAATCCTGAGACCCATCACGACTAGAGGTGAGAGCGATCATGCAGATCCAGGTACGAAGCAACCATATCGAAGGCAGTGTCGGGCTTCATGAATGGGTGAGCGCGGCGGTAGAGGACCGGCTGGAGCGTTTTGATGATCTCCTGACGCGCGTGGAAGTTCACGTTGGTGACGAAAACGCGCAGAAGGCTGGAGCTGCAGACAAACGCTGCCAGATCGAGGCGCGACCCAAAGGCCACCAGCCGCTATCGGTCACGCATAAAGCCGAGTCGCTGGAGCTGGCGGTGGACGGTGCAGCCGAGAAAATGCACAACGCCCTTGGCCACTTGATGGGCAAGCTCGATACGAAAGTGGTCCCCACCGGCCAGCTCGATGATCCGCTGTTGGAACAGGAGCCGCAGCAAGTCACCGATGCTTTGCTGCAGGAAGAGTTTCTCGCCAAGCAGGAGGAGCGTGGCAAGGAATAGATAGGGCGCTCGGGACTTCAGGTTCCCCGTTGCAGAAGTTCACGCCGAATGTGGCCGATGGCGCCCATGGGGTTCAGGCCCTTTGGGCAGACCCAGCTGCAGTTGCCGATGCTGCGGCAGCGAAACACGCTAAAGGGATCGTCCAGATCCGCCAGACGCTCGTCCGCTGCCGTATCTCGACTGTCGGCAATGAAGCGCCATGCTTGTAGCAGTCCGGCCGGGCCAATGTACTTTTCCGGATTCCACCACCAGGAAGGGCACTGCGAGGAACAGCAACCGCAGAGGATGCATTCGTACAGGCCGTCGAGACGGGCGCGCTCGTCCGGGGATTGCAGGCGCTCGATACTGGGCGCCGGCTGGTCGTTAATGAGCCAGGGTTTGACGCGTTCGTACTGCTTGAAGAACAGGCTCTGATCCACCACCAGATCTCGAATCACCGGCATCCCAGGCAGCGGTCGGATGACCAGACAGCCAGCGCCATCCAGAGCATCGGTTACGGCTGTAATGCAAGCCAGGCGGTTCTTGCCTCCGATATTCATGCCGTCCGAGCCGCAGACCCCTTCTCGGCAGGAGCGCCGGTAAGCAAGGGAAGGATCCGTTTCGCGTAGATACTCCAGAACATCCAGCACCATGCGCTGACGAAACTCGTCGGGCGCCTGCCGCGACTGCATATAGGGCCTTGCATCCTGTTCCGCGTTGTAGCGATACAGCTGTATGTCGAGCATTGTCCGTCTCCCCAGGAAGACGACAGGGTGCTCCGGTAGCGGTCCGGAGCGGTTTAGCTAAAGCTTAGATCAGATAAGTAACGACCGACTCGCAATGGGAGCACCGCATAGATGCAAAGCAGATGGCAGCGGCTAAAGAACTTGTTGCGCGAACAGCTGCGCCTTCTACTGACCATCAACCCCAGCGATCGGCGTTGGCAGATGCCCTTCGCCGCTGCGCTGGCCACCGGTCTGCCGCTGTTCGTCGGAGCCTGGTTCGACCGTCTCGATTACGGCCTGGTGTCGTCACTTGGCGGGTTGGTGTTCCTCTATCTGCCGGCCACGCCACTGTCGCATCGAATGGTCACGCTGATGGCCTGCGCATTCGGCATGCTTGCCTGCTACACCCTGGGGTTGATGAGCCACTTCTTCCCCTGGACGAAGGTGCCAGTGCTGATCTTTATCACTTCGCTGGTGACCATGGTTTGCCGTTTTTACCGGATCGGCATGCCGAGCAGCCTGTTCATCATCATGGCCGCCGCCATTGGCATGTACACACCCTTGGAGGTGATGGAGGTGCCGCTGATGGTCGGCCTGCTTGGCATGGGCACGTTGCTGGCGGCGCTGATTGCGTTTCTGTACAGCCTGTATGTGCTGCGCCTGCAGGCGCCGAAACCGGTGGAGCCGTTGCCGCCGGCGAGCTTCGATTACGTGGTCTTCGACTCGATTCTGATCGGCGTTTTTGTCGGCCTGTCGCTGGCGCTTGCCCAGCTGCTGCAGTTGGAAAAGGCCTATTGGGTGCCGGTCAGCTGCCTGGCGGTGATCCAGGGCGCCTCGCTGCGTGCGGTGTGGGACAAGCAGCTTCATCGTGTGATCGGCACGGGGGTCGGGCTGCTGGTCGCTTGGGGCATGCTGCTGATGCCTCTGGATAAATGGAGCGTCCCGCTGATGATGATGGCGCTGTGTTTCGTGGTGGAAACCGCCGTGGTGCGGCATTACGCCTTCGCGGCGATCTTTATCACACCTCTGACCATCCTCCTGGCCGAGGCTGCAACTCTCGGCCAGGGTTCGGCCTCGGCGCTGATCGAGGCGCGCTTCTACGACACCGTGCTCGGTTGCCTGGTCGGGTTGTTGGGTGCTGTTTGCCTGCATAACGAGGCGTTCCGTCGCTTGCTCGGCATGCCGATGCGGCGGTTGATTCCGGCACGCCTCAAGGGGCAGACGGTGCCGACGGGAGATTAAGGCGGACTCTTCAACAAGACGAGCTGGCCTGATTGACGCATAGGCCTGTTCAGCGCAGCTATAGCGAAAGGCTTACACGCTGTCGCGCTTATCGCCGCTTTAGCTCCTGGGTGCGGATGCTTAATCTATGCCCATCTCTGAAGCGCAGGAAGCGCTCAGGATCATGGATGATCGGCCAAGCCAGGAAGGCGCTTCAAAGGATTGAAATGGTCAGGAAAAACCCGCTTCGGCGGGTTTTTTGTTGCCTGCGGGAAAGCAAGGCAGGGCTAAGTACTTCCCACTTCCGTGACTGACGGGATGCTTTGCCAGTTCTCCGATGTTTCTTGCCGTTACGCCAGCGGGCCGGGCACGCCGCTTATGGCGAGGCGTTTTTCAGACTTCTCAACCTCGGCAATGTCGGGCCGGTTGGAGTTTACGCTGCGGCGCCGAGGATGCTCCTGTCAGGACGCAGCAGATAGCAAAAGGCTTACAATGAGCGGTGGTTTTAGGCGCTACACCCGCACTTGCGGAAGGCTTAATCTGCACACCTCCGAAGCGCAGGAAGCGCTCGGAATCAAGGATGAGCGAGCACCGCCAGGACGGCCCCGAAAGGATTTGGAATGCTCAGAAAAAACCCGCTTCGGCGGGTTTTTTTGTTGTCTGCGAAAGCTCGGTGCCTCGCTGTCGCGTGTAACGGAAGCGCTCAGAGAGCTCCTCCCTGCCTGACGCTGACGATCTGCGCGATCAGCCACTGCAAAGCGGCATCCCGCTCGCGCTGAGCCACGCTGATGATGTCCAGCTGGAAGCTGCCGAGATCGAATGGCAGGTCGAACAGCTGCAGCGGCAGGAGCTTGGCGAACTGTTGTGCAAGCTGGGCCGGCAGCACTGCGGCCAGATCACTGCTGGCGACGATATGCGCGGCCTGCAGGTAATTGGGCGTGGTGTATACCACCTCGCGCTGCAAACCCTGCTCTTCCAGCCACTGGTCGACCATGCCGCGGGTCTGGCCGCCATGCACCCAGAGGTGGCGCAGGCGCAGAAAATCATCCAGCTCCAACCTCTCACTCGCATGTGGATGTCGCTTGCGCAGTGCGACCTGCAGGGTTTCGCTGGCCCAGCAGCGGCTGTGAAATCGAGCCGGGATATCGAGAAACCGCCCAACGGCCAGATCGATCTCGCCATTGTCCAGAGCCTCGGCCGGAAGCGTTGGGGTCAGATGCCTGATTGCCAGGCGAATGCCGGGAGCCACTTCGGCCAGACGGGCCATTAACGGCGGCATGCAGATCAGCTCGACGTAGTCGGTCACCGCAATGACGAAACGCTGCCGGCTGGTGGCCGGGTCGAAGCAATCGCCGGCATTGAGCGTGTGCTCGATCTGCCTCAGCGCGTCGCGGATCGGCGTCTCCAGACTCAATGCGCGAGGGGTAGGCTGCATCGTGCGGCCAACTCGGACCAGCAGCGGATCATCAAGCAACTCGCGCAGGCGCCCCAGCGCATTGCTTACAGCCGGTTGGCTGAGAGCGAGACGTTGGGCGGCACGGGAAACGTTGCGCTCGTGCAGCAGGGCGTCGAGTACGCGCAGCAGGTTGAGATCGAAGCTATAGATATTCATCCCATGAATTCCAACTATCACAACTCTAAATTTCAAAAATACTACCTTCTTCATCTAAGGTAGGTCCCGAACTTTCCGCCTTGCTGCAACGAACCCGAATCAATAGGGCCTGACCATGGAATACAACGCTACCTTACGTGACATGCGCTTTGTGCTGCATGAGCTGTTCGACGCCACGGCTCATTGCGAGCTGCTCGGCAATGGCCTCGACCGTGAGCTGATCGACGGTGTGCTGGAAGAAGCGGCGCGCTACACCGGCGGTGAAATTGCACCGCTCAATCGCAACAGCGACGAAGAAGGCGTGACCTTGGAAAATGGCGAGGTAAAGACCCCGCAAGGCTTTGTCGAGGCTTACCAGCAGTACGTCGCCAACGGCTGGGCGAGCATGACGGGCCCCAGTGAATACGGTGGCCAGGGCTTTCCGCAGATGGTGGCCTGCAACTTCCACGAGATGCTGATGGGTGCCTCGCTGTCGTTCCGCATCTACTCCGGGCTTACCGAGGGTGCGGTGCTGGCGCTGTACAAGCACGGTAGCGAAGCGCTTAAAAGTGCCTATCTGGCGAAGCTGGTCAGTGGCCAATGGAGCGGCACCATGTGCCTGACCGAGCCCCAGGCCGGCACCGATCTGGCACTGCTGCGCACCCGCGCCGAACCCCAGGCGGACGGCAGCTACCGCGTCAGCGGCAGCAAGATCTTCATCTCTGGCGGTGAGCACGACATGAGCGAGAACATCGTGCATCTGGTGCTGGCGCGCCTGCCCGATGCCCCGCCCGGCGTAAAGGGGATCAGCCTGCTGCTGGTACCCAAGTTCATCGCCAGTGCCGACGGCACACCGGGCGAGCGTAACGCGCTGAGCTGCGGCGCCATCGAACACAAGATGGGTATCAAGGGCGCGGCCACCTGCGTGATGAACTTCGACGGCGCTACCGGCTGGATTGTCGGTGAGCCGAATCAGGGTCTGGCGTGCATGTTCACCATGATGAACGACGCGCGTTTCCAGGTCGGGCTGCAGGGCCTGGGTATCGCCGAGCAAGCCTGGCAAGGCTCGCTTGCCTACGCTCGCGAACGGTTGCAGTCACGCGGGCTGGCTGGTGCGCAATACCCGGACAAACCGGCCGACCCGATCATCGTTCACCCGGATGTGCGGCGCATGCTGCTGACCCAGAAAACCCTGGTGGAAGGCAGCCGCATGCTGGGGGTCTATTGCGCGCGCCAGCTGGATCTGGAGCACGGCCATCCGGAGCCGAGCTACCGCAAGGCAGCTGGTAGACGCGCTGCGCTGCTGATCCCCATCGTCAAGGCGTTCTTCACCGACATGGGCCAGGAGGTCGCCAGCCTGGGTGTGCAGATCTACGGCGGCCACGGCTATATCCGCGAGTGGGGCATGGAACAGCTGATGCGCGACAGCCGCATTACCCAGCTTTACGAGGGCACCAACGGCATTCAGGCGCTGGATTACATTCGCCGCAAGTTGCTTGGCGACGGTGGTGCGGAACTGTCGGCGTTGCAGGCCGAGTTCAGCGAAATCTGCGATCGGCAACTCGATCGCCCGGCGCTGCACGCACTGGCGAGCAAGGTGCAGGCCCGTCTGGGCGAGTGGCGTGAACTGAGCGCCGAAGTCATCGCCGCGACCCAGCGTGACCCGCAGGAGATCGGTGCGGTGTCGGTGGATTTCCTCCAGTACTCGGCCTATGTGTTGCTCGCCGGGTTCTGGCTGCAGGCCGCTGCAAAGGCGCAGGATGTGCTGGAGCAGGGCTCCGGGGACGACGCCTTCTACCAGGCCAAGCTGGCCAGCGCGGATTTCTATCTGCGTCGCGTTTTGCCACGAGCCAGCGCGCACCGGGAGGCGATTGCCGGCGGTGCAGATTGTCTGATGGCGCTGGATGAGGGCAGCTTTGCGTTTTGACGGGAGTGTCGTAACCGCTGTCGCCAGCAAGCTGGCTCCTACGGGGATGTTCGTTTTGTAGGAGCGAGCGAAGCGGTTATTGGCGTTTGCTAGTTCCCCTCACCCCGGCCCTCTCCCCGGTGGGGAGAGGGAGCTCTACCAGGTAAGGTTCGAGAGTGTAGTGCTCAGCGTTAAATCGAAATAGCGGGAGGGCGCTGCACCGGGTGAGGTACGCGAGCGTCGTACTTACTGTTGCACGGTAATACCCCCTTTCCCTACGGGAGAGGGTTGGGGTGAGGGCGTTTTTAAAGCACCTGCGCAAGCCGAATCACAAAAAATCAGGAGGCACCGATGCATCCGTTCAGTTTCGCCACCACCGCCCAGTTGATCTGTGAATCCGGCGCCTCACGCCGCCTGGCCAGCATCTGCAAGGAACGCGGTGCCCGCTCGATTTTGGTGGTGACCGATCCAGGCATCACCCGCTTCGGCCTGCTCGCTGAGGTATTGCCGAGGTTCGCCGAGGAAGGCTTGCAGGTCGCTGTCTACGACCAGGTTCTGGCCGACCCGCCGGAAGCGATCGTGCTGGCTGCCGTAGCCCAGGCCAGGGAGGCCGAAGCGGATCTGATCATCGGTTTTGGCGGTGGCAGCTCCATGGATGTCGCCAAGCTGGTGGCGCTGCTGGCGCATCCGGCCTGCGGACAGTCGCTGCAGGATATCTATGGCGTGGGCAACGCCCGTGGCCAGCGCCTGCCATTGATCCAGGTGCCAACCACCGCTGGCACCGGCTCGGAAGTCACTCAGATCGCCATTGTCACCACCGGCGAAACCACCAAGATGGGTGTGGTCTCGCCGCTGCTGCTGCCGGACCTTGCAGTGCTGGACGCTGATCTGACCCTCGGCCTGCCGCCGGCCATCACGGCTGCCACCGGCATCGACGCCATGGTGCATGCCATCGAGGCCTATACCAGCGCGCTGAAGAAGAATCCGCTGTCCGACCTCCTGGCCCGCGAGGCGCTGCGGCTGCTTTCGGCCAACCTGGATGAAGCCGTGCATAACGGCGGCAATCGTGAAGCGCGTCAGGCGATGCTGCTCGGTGCCTGCCTCGCCGGCCAGGCCTTTGCCAATGCGCCGGTGGCGGCCGTGCATGCGCTGGCCTATCCGCTGGGTGGCAATTTCCATATTCCTCACGGGTTGTCGAACGCGCTGGTACTGCCCCATGTGCTGCGTTTCAATGCCTGCGCGGCGGCCGGCCAGTACGCGGAGCTGGCACCCATCGTGCTCGGCGATCGCCTGAGCGGTGACGACCCGGCCACCTTTGCCGCGCAGCTGATCGATGAGCTTGGCGGGCTGAGTGCGCGTATGGGCCTGCCGACCCGGCTGCGCGATGCCGGCGTGCCGGAACAGATGCTGCCGCAACTGGCCCGGGAGGCGATGCAGCAACAGCGGCTATTGGTGAACAACCCGCGCGAGGTTACCGAGGCCGATGCGCTGGCTATCTATCAGGCCGCCTACTGACACTACGACGGAGTAAATCCATGCCCGAACAGCCCCGGCACCTGCGAAGCGACTATCGGCATTTTCATCCGCTCGATACCCGCTGGCACGACAACGATATCTACGGGCACATCAACAATGTCACTTACTACGGTTACTTCGACAGTGCGATCAATACCTACCTGATTCGTCAGGGCGGACTGGATATCCATGGCGGAGAAGTAGTGGGTTTCGTGGTCAGCTCGTCTTGCGAGTATTTCGCCCCCATTGCTTTTCCCGATGCCATCGAGGTGGGGTTGCGTGTCGCCAGGGTGGGCAACAGCTCGGTGCAGTATGAGCTGGCCATCTTCAGGCAGGGCGAACTGCAAGCGTGCGCGGTGGGGAAGGTCGTACACGTGTTTGTCGAACGTGAGCACAACCGTGCCACGCCGATTCCGAGCAGGTTGCGCCAGGCGCTCGAAGCATTGCTGCTGGAGGAGTCCTGAAGGCGGCGGTAGCCGTTTTTGAGCTACCGCCGTCACGCCTTAGTGCCTGTGGGCGTGTTTATGCTTGTGCTTGTGTTTGTGCTTGTGATGGCCCTTGGCTTTGCCAGGGTGCCCGTGCCGGCGGTCGTGCCGGTCATCATCATCGTCGCCGTAAGCATTGCCTATCGCGCCACCCGCACCGCCACCTACGGCAGCGCCGATCAGGCCGCCGGTGCTGCCGCCCACGCGCTGACCTATGACGTTGCCGCCAGCTGCGCCCAGGCCGCCGCCGATGGCTGCTTCGGTACGGCTGCGCTTGTCGGCACCAACCATGCCGCCAGCTGCACCACCTACACCGGCGCCGATGGCCGCGCCCGTGGAGCCTCCCAGGTGTTCGCCCACCACCGAACCCAATGCACCGCCCACGGCACCACCCACGGCGGCTTCGGTGTTGCTGCCGGCAAGGGCGGCGCCGCTCAGCAGGCTGGCGGACAACAGCAGAATAGAGGAGTACTTCATGGTTAAACCTCAGCAGGAATGACGGCGCGATCCTCGGCTGTCGGTCGGGCCTGTGCAAGCGCTGGGAGACGAAAGGTGTGAATCCCTTCGCTTTATGCAACTTATTGATTTATAGCGGGAACTTCGAGGAAGCGAAGCGGTCTTTGGGGGTCGACTTTCAGCTGCCCGCTTTTGGGCTGTAGACACGCGGCGGGCTGCGGTGCGGAATATGGATCAGGTTGAGGTTGTGTCGCTGCGCCCAGCGCGTGGCCAGGCCAGTCGGTGCCGAGAGGCTGACCAGCGTCGTAATGCCGGCGCGCTGGACCTTGTGGATCAGCTCCAGGCTGCAGCGGCTGGTGACCACTGCAACACCGCCGGCCACATCCAGCCCGCTGCGATTGATCGCCCCGATGAGCTTGTCCAGCGCGTTGTGCCGGCCGATGTCCTCACGGCTCAGGCGAATCTGGCCTTTGGCATCCATGAACAGCGCTGCATGCACCGCGCCGCAGCTCTGCCCAAGGACCTGGAATTCGCTGATCCGCTGGCGCAGATTGTCCAGCCAGTGCGCCGGCGGCAGCGGCGCAGCTGTCAGCGAGGGTAACTGCGGCAGCGCCTGCTCCAGGGCCTCGACTCCGCACAGGCCGCAACTGGCGTTGCCGGGTAACTGGCGGCGCTGCTCCTTGAGCTTCCAGAAGGCGCGGCTGGCGATTTCCACCTCGGCCTGGCGACCTTCGCCGGTCCCGCTGATCTGGATGTCATAAATGTCCTCGGCCTGTTCGACGATGCCGCTGCCGAGGCTGAAGCCCATGACGAAATCCTCCAGGTCTGCCGGGGACACCATCATCACCGCCTGGCTGATGCCGTTATAGGCGATCGCCAGCGCGCACTCCTCGGCCAGCTCGACGGTTTCCGGCTGAGTCAGGTCGAGGCTCTGGAAGCAATACGAGCCACTGGCACCCTCGGGCACTGTGGTGTTGCTTACGGCGGACGGGACGGGATGGTGTGGGGCGTTCATGGGCGGACTCGACTGGTTGTCGGTGGAGCGGAGTAGGTAGCCGTTACGACTGTGCGCGGCCCAGCGCGGTTTTTCAAGGCAAGGGCCGACCGGCTTCCGTTGAGCCGGTGATTTTACAGCCGTTCTGGCGCTGGAATGTCAGTCAGCATAGCCCTGCAGGCTGCGGATCAGCTCCAGGTAGTCGTCAACGGCTGCGAACTCCTCGGTGTCTTTCTGCCCGCGTCGGCTGTCCGGCTGGCTCACCGCCAACAAATGCGCAACGCCGAAATCACGGGCGCTGCGCAGTATCGGCAGGCTGTCATCGATGAACAGGGCGCGTGCGGGGTCGAACTCCAGGTCGGTCTTCAGCGCATGCCAGAACTGCGCCTGCTCCTTGGGGAAGCCGTAATCGTGGGAGCTGATCAGGCGGTCGAACCAGGGCGCCAGCTCGATGCGTTCGAGTTTCAGCGACAGCGAGTCACGATGGGCATTGGTGATCAGCACCACGCGCTTGCCGGCCTGCCGTAGCGCAGCGAGAAACTGGTCGGCGGCTGGGCGCAGGGCGATAAGGTCGGCGATCTCTCGCTTCATCTCGCGAATCGGCAGGTTCAGTTCGCGGGTCCAGAAGTCCAGGCAATACCAGCTCAACTGGCCCTGATGCGCGTTGAACAGCGGGCCCAGCTCCAACTCGGCCATGGCGAGGCTGGTGCCGTGCAGTTCGGCATAGCGTTGGGGCAGAAATTCGAGCCAGAAGTGATTATCGAAATGCAGGTCCAGCAGGGTGCCGTCCATGTCCAGCAGGACAGTATCGATAGCGGACCAGGGCAGGGAAGCGGTCATGTCAGGCTCAAGTGGTTCGGCAGAAGGTGGGCAATGGTGCGACAGCGGTCGGTCCGATGCAAAGAGGCTCCGGCGCGGATGTGATGAAACGACACCAGACCCTGCGACAAGGCAGGTTATGATTGCCCTTCGCGTTTCAAGGAACCTGTCATGCGCCAGAAACCCACCGTGCTTGCCCGTGAGATCGTCGCCACCAGCCGTCTGTTCCGTGTCGAGGAGCTACAGCTGCGTTTTTCCAACGGTGTGGAGCGCACCTACGAGCGGCTGGTCGGCAAGGGTACCGGCTACGGTGCGGTGATGATCGTCGCGCTCGATGCCGACGGGCAGGCGCTGCTGATCGAAGAATATTGCGGTGGTACCGACACCTATGAGCTGTCGCTGCCCAAGGGTCTGATCGAGCCAGGCGAGAATGTCCTGGATGCGGCCAACCGCGAACTCAAGGAGGAGGCCGGCTTTGGTGCACATCAGCTGGAGCTGCTGGCCGAGCTGTCACTTTCGCCCGGTTACATGAGTCAGAAAATTCAGGTCGTGCTGGCCCGCGATCTTTACCCCGAGCGGCTGCCAGGCGACGAGCCAGAGCCCATGCGTGTCGATCGGGTCGACCTGCGTGAGCTGTCGAACCTGATCCAGAATCCGCAGTTCAGCGAAGGCCGCGCGTTGGCCGCGCTCTATCTGGTGCGTGATCTGCTGACCCAGCGTGGGGAGTTCAGCCTGTGAGCCATCCCTATCTCGCGACTGTGATCGAACTTGTCCGCGAAGCGGGGCGGGCGATCCTGCCGCATTGGCGCAACGACGTGCAGGTGCAGGAAAAAGCCGATGCATCGCCAGTCACGGTGGCAGATCTGGCCGCCCATCATCTGCTGGCCGAGGGGCTGTGCCGGCTGGATGCAAACATTCCGGTGCTGTCGGAGGAAGATTGCGCGCTGAGCCTGGCCGAGCGCGCCGGCTGGAGCCGCTGGTGGCTGGTGGATCCGCTGGACGGAACCAAGGAATTCATCGCCGGCAGTGCAGAGTTCACGGTCAATGTCGCGCTGATCGAACAAGGCCGGGTGGTGTTTGGCGTGGTCGGCATTCCGGCCGATGGCCGTTGCTATTACGGAGGGGCCGAATTCGGCGCCTGGCTGGCCGACGCTGAGGGCGGCCTGCGGCCTTTGCAGGTGCGACATGAGCTTGCGCAGGGCTTTACCGTAGTGGCCAGTCGTCGCCATTCCAGCCCGGCGCAGGAGCATTTGCTCGACGGTCTGCGTCAGCGTTTTGGCGAGCTGGAGCTGGTCAGTGTCGGCAGCTCCCTGAAGTTCTGTCTGTTGGCCGAGGGTGCCGCCGACTGCTACCCGCGCCTGGCGCCTACCTCTCAGTGGGACACCGCTGCCGCACAGGG
Source organism: Pseudomonas saudiphocaensis (assembly GCF_000756775.1). Classification (NCBI taxonomy): domain Bacteria; kingdom Pseudomonadati; phylum Pseudomonadota; class Gammaproteobacteria; order Pseudomonadales; family Pseudomonadaceae; genus Pseudomonas; species Pseudomonas saudiphocaensis. The sequence continues at coordinate 2,332,985 of NZ_CCSF01000001.1, read as the reverse complement.
TGTGCTCGAAGGCGCCGGTGGAGAAGTGCTGGATATCGGAGGCGCGCCGCTCAGTTACGAAGCCCGTGAAAGCTATCTCAACCCCTCCTTTCTGGCATTGCCAGCCGGCGTGGTCTGGCGCCGCGAGCTGATTGCGTTGGCCAACCGCTAAATAAAGACTTCGCAGGGAATGACATTGCATGCAGGTCATGCCTGAAGTGAACGAAGGAACGTTTCGGTGACATCAAGAAGAGCGCCCGGCATACGTCAGTGGATCTGGCGTGCCTTTGTACAAAGTGCGCTGATCCCGCTGGTACTGGTTGAGATCATGTTGATCGCCGCCTACCTGCTGACCAACAACGCCATTCGCGACGCGCAGATCGAGCACCTGCGCGGAGCGGCGCTGGCCGATCTGCAGGCATCGGTGGACATGGAGGCGCGAGTCATCGACCAGCATCTGCAACGCATCGCCGCCACCACCGAGCTGTATCGCAACCTGACCCGGCACGAGCTGCTGGCCGGGGGCGGTCTGCCTGCGCTGCTGAGTCTGGACAGTCGTGGCGTGCGTTACAGCCCGCAGGATAATGGTGGCGCGGCGAGCTTCTACTCGGCGGCCACCCCAGCGGCCCGACAGGATCTGGAAAAGGTCGGGCGGCTGCAGCGCCTCGATGCTCTGATGAAGGAGTTGCATGCCGGCAACCCATTGATCGCCAGCCTCTACTTCAACAGTTGGGACAGCTACAACCATATCTATCCCTGGTTCGATACGGCCGGTCAGTATCCGCCAGACATGGATATCCCCAGTTACAACTTCTATTACCTGGCCAACGCCTGGCACAACCCCCAGCGTGCGATCGTCTGGACCGATGTCTATCTGGACCCTGCCGGGCACGGCTGGATGATGTCTGCCATCGCACCGCTGTACAGGGAGGATTTTCTTGAAGGCGTGAACGGCATCGATATCACCGTCAGCGGTCTGCTGCAGCAGATCGCCAGCCTGCGCCTGCCGTGGAACGGCTATGCCATGCTGGTCAGTCGCGACCTCAAGATCATGGCGCTGCCCGAAGCCGGTGAGCAGGATTTCGGCCTCGACGAGCTGACCAATCACTCCTACGAGGAAGCGATTCGTCGTGAGGTGTTCAAGCCCGAGGACTTTCGCCTTGGCAGCCGACCGCAAACCCGGGAGCTGGCCCATGCCATTGCTGCCGATGAGGAAGGCGTGCAGCGCCTGAGCCTTGGTGGTCAGCAAAAGCTCGTTGCCTGGACCCAGGTCGAGCACACCGGCTGGCATCTGCTGGCGGTAGTCGATGAGGCCCAGGTGTTTAGCCAGACCAATGCCTTGGCCAGTCGCTACCAGCAGATCGGTTATCTGTTGATCGCCGGCCTGGTGATGTTCTACCTGGTGTTCTTTGCCTATATGTGGTTCCGGGCGCGGCGGCTCAGCGAGGCGCTGCTGGCACCCATCGCAAGCATCTCGAAAATGATGGGGCAAATCGGTTTGGGTCACTGGCGCCCGGAACTTGCGACGTCGGATATCCGCGAACTGAACGATCTGGCCCAGCACACCCAAACCATCGGCAAGCAACTGGAGTTCAGCGAATCGCAGCGCAGCCTGGCGCAGCGGCATCTGGAGCTGGTGTTGGAGTGCGCCACCGAAAGTCTTTGGGAATACGATCTGCGCAGCGCCAGCCTGCAGTTTCGTGGACGCCTGCCGGCGCGTTTCGGACTGCCTTCATCGCGGCTCAGTGAAGAGCAATTCCTGCAGCGACTGCACCCCGACGATCTGCCGCGCGTCCGCGCCAGCATGGAGAGCATGCGTCGCGGCAATGCGCTGCGTTACGAGAGTGAGTTCCGCTTCGCCGATGCCCTCGGCGATTACCACTGGCTGTTGAGCCGTGGCCGCGTACTTGAGCGAGACCCTGAGAGCGGTTACACGCTGCTGTTAGCCGGCACCTATGTGGACATTGATGAGCTAAAGCGAGTCGAAGCGGAACTGCGCCAGGCGACGGCACAGGCTCAGGCTGCCAGCGAGGCCAAGACGCATCTGATCTCTGGCATCAGTCATGAGTTGCGAACTCCGCTCAATGCCATTCTCGGCTTTGCCCAGCTGATGCGCATGGATTGCTCGGCGGAGTCCGATCCGGATGCAGCGGGCTATCTTGACGAGATCCTCCTGGCCAGCCGGCACCTCAACCAGTTGCTGGGCGACATTCTCGACTGGTCGAGCCTGCAGGCCGAGCCCGCGAACCTGCAGCTGGAACCGGTCGAGGTAACCGCGTTGATGCGCGAATGCGCAGATCTGGTCGCTCTCGATGTGCGACGTCAGGGGCTGCGTCTGGAATTCGAACTGCCGGACGAGCCGGTGTTGGTGCAGGCCGAGCCACGCCGGCTGCGTCAGGTGTTGCTCAACCTGCTGTCCAACGCCATCAAATACAACATCCCCGAAGGGCGAATTTTGCTGGCGGTGGAGCGTCACGGCGACCAGGTCCATCTGCTGGTCGAGGACAGCGGTTTAGGCATCGACGAGACTTTGCAGGCGCGTATGTTCGAGCCGTTTCAACGCCTTGGCCGGGAAAACTCCAGAATCCTCGGCGCTGGTATCGGGCTGTCGTTGTGCCTGGAGTACGCCCGCCTGATGGACGGTGACATTGGCGTCTGGAGCGAGCCGGGCGTGGGCAGCCGCTTCTGGGTTTCGCTGCCGGTTATCAGCGCCGACTAGTTGTCAGTCGGCGCGTTCGCCACACAGGTCCAGCGCAAACCAGTGCTCCACTTCGGCTTGGCCGAGGCCCGCGCCAAGCAGGGCGAACAGCTTGCCCAGCGCCGCCTCTCGGGTCATGCCGCCGCCCGAGACCAGTCCGGTACTGGCCAGCTGGCTGCCGGCGGCATAGATGCCGAACTCCACATGGCCCTGCGGGCATTGGCTGATCGCCGTCAGCACCACCCCGCGCTGATGGGCAGCCGCCAGAGTTGCGAGCAGCTCGGCGTCGTCGCTGGGGCCGGTGCCGCTGCCGTAGCATTCGAGCACCAGCCCACGGATGCCGCTGTCGAACAAAGCCTGCAGTTGAGCGGCCTGAATGCCTGGAAACAGCGGCAGCACCGCCAGGTTGACCGGTAGTCGCGGCTGGCGATAGTCCAATTTCGGGTCGATCGCCTGGGCGCGCTGGCCGGAGCGCGGGCGTGGCTGTTCGGCGAAGGCATCGAGCCGGGCAGCGCTCAGCTTGGTCAGGCGCGCGCCGTGCATCAGCTTTTCGTGGAAATACACCTTCACACCGGGCTCGATGCCCTGAGCCAGCGCCAGCATGGCACCGAACAGGTTGGCCCAGGCATCGCTGTCGGGCGTACCGGCCGGCAGCATCGAGCCGGTCAGCACCACCGGCACCGGTAGGCCGAGCAGCAGGAAGCTCAGCGCCGCGGCGCTGTAGGCGAGGGTATCCGTGCCATGCAGCACCAGCACCCCATCGCAGCGGCCCGCATCCACTTCTTCGCGAATGCTGGCGGCCATTTCCAGCCAGTTGCGCTGGCTCATGGAAGCGCTGTCGATGGGCGGCAGCAGTTCGCGGAAATACCAGCTGGGCAGGCGCTGCTCGGCCGCTGCCTGTTGAACCCGCAGGCGTGCCTCGAAGCCGGTTGCCGGCATCAGACCCTGGGCGCCCATTTGCATGCCGATGGTGCCGCCGGTGTAGAGCACCAACAGGCACTTAGCAGGAGTAGTCACTGTAGTTTCCTTGTCGATGTGGCTGGTGGGCGTTTGGCGGACAGGGCGCCACTTTGCACGGCCGGCGCAGAGGAAGGGTGGCAGCCCGATCGTAGCGGCTGGCCGACCTGCCGGCCAGCCGCATCAAGCGTGGGTGCTTCAGCTCTGCAGCACCGTGCCGGCAGCCAGTGCCTGATTCTGCTGAGCGTCGGCACTCGGCCAGGCGCTGTGGTCGATGTCCAGATCGGCGTAGTCCTGTGCATTTAGCACCGGCTGCTCGATGCCGGAGCGGACCTGCGCGTCGTAGTCACGCATCAAGCGCAGGCCGGTCTTGAACAGCAGTGCCACGGCGATCAGGTTGACGATCGCCAGCAGACCCATGGTCAGGTCGGCGAAGGCAAACACGGTGCTCAAGTCCTGCAGCGAGCCCCAGAGCACCAGCGCGATCACCAGTGCGCGGTAGCCCTGGATCACGGCGCGCTTTTCGCTGAAGAAGCCCAATGCGTTCTCGCCCAGGTAATAGTTGTAGATTAGGGTGGTGAAGACGAAGAGCAGCAGCGCCAGGCTGATGAATACCCGGCCCCACTCACCGACCACCGCGGCCAGTGCCGTTTGCGTGAGGACCACACCGACGACCTCGGCGGTTTCGGGGCTGTAGATGCCCGAGAGCAGGATGATCAGCGCCGTGCTGGTGCATACCAGCAGGGTGTCGATGAACACGCTGAGTGACTGCACGATGCCCTGGGCCGCGGGGTGCTTCACCTCCGCCACGGCCGCCACGTTCGGCGCGCTGCCCAGCCCCGCTTCGTTGGAGAACAGCCCGCGCTTGACGCCCATAATGATTGCCGCGCCAATGCCGCCAGCGAAGGCCGGCTCCAGGCCGAAGGCGCTACGCACGATGAGTGTCAGTGCCTCCGGCACGCGTTCGAAGTTGATGCCTATGACGGTCAGGGCCATGGCAATGTAGGCGAAAGCCATGATGGGTACGAGGATATCGGCGATGCTGGCGATACGGCGAATGCCGCCGAAGATGATCATCGCCATGATGACCGCCAGGGCTATCCCGCTGATGTAGGTCGGCACGCCGAAGGTGTCGTGCATCGAACTGGCCACGGTGTAGGACTGCAACGCATTGAAGCCAAAACCGAAGGTGACCAGCAGCAGAATCGAGAACAGCACTGCCATCCAGCGCTGGCGCAGGCCATGCAGGATGTAGAAGGCCGGACCACCCCGGTAGGTGCCGTCCGCCTGGCGGCGCTTGTAGAGCTGCGCCAGGGAGCATTCGAAATAGCTGGTGGCCATTCCGACCAGCGCCACCATCCACATCCAGAACACCGCGCCTGGTCCGCCGAGCATGATGGCTACGGCGACGCCGGCGATGTTGCCCGCGCCCACGCGGCCCGCGACGCTGAGCATCAGGGCCTGAAAGGAGCTGAGTTGGCCAGGTTGGCGTTTGAAGGCCTGGCCGAAGATGCGGAACATGCTGCCGAAGTAGCGCAGCTGGACGAAACCGGAGCGGATGGTGAAGTACAAACCCAGGCCGACCAGCATCACGATCAGCAGTTTGCTCCAGATAAGATCATTGAGAATATCGAGCATGGAGGAAGCGCCTCTCTTGTTGTTCTAGTGAAAATGCCGTTTGCAGGCGTTCGGCAAATGGTCCGGCAGGGAAGTTTGCTATTCAATTTCGCGGATCGCGGCGAACTGGCGCGACTTGATGCTAAAATTGCGTCGCTCGCATCGCCGGAAAACCGCATGTCTGACTACCTCGGCTCCAATCTCAAGCTGCTGTGCAGCCATTACCGCTCCATTGCGGAGGTATGCCGAAAGCTGGTCATCAACCGCGGGCAGTTCAACAAATACCTCAGCGGCCAGAGTCGGCCCACTGCGCACAACCTCAAGCGCATCTGCGACTTCTTCGGGGTCGAGGCTTACGAGTTGGGGCTTCCCAGCGAGCAGTTCGCGCAGCTGATCGGTATACGTGGCGATGCCGACCAGCGGACGGCCAATGACCCCCTGATCGAGCTTCTGCAGCCGCTGCGCGCCAGTGCGGGCAGCCTGTCGCGCTATTGCGGCTACTACTTCGAATACGCCAACTGCTTGTCGGTGCCGGGCTACGTTTTGCAATCGCTGGTGCACCTGCGTGAGGAGCGCGGCAACTTTCTGTTCGAGCGTCAGGAACGCCAGGAAGTCTCTCGAGCCGACAGCGGTCCGGCCGCAGAAGCGGGCGTGCGCTGCCGTTACCTGGGCGCGGCCTTCTATCTGCAGGATCGGCTGTTCCTCACCGACTACGAGTCGCTGACCGGCAACGAGATGAGCCAGACGATCCTGATCCCCAGTTTCAAGAGCCGCATCACTCGGCTCAACGGCATGAAGGCAGGGGTTTCCAGCGGCGATCGGCGCACCCCGGCCTGCACGCGGGTGGTCTGGGAGTACCTGGGCACGGAGATCAACCGGGTCATGGCCTATCGGCAGGTGATGCTCTACGAGCGGGACGACCCGCGCATCGATGACGACATTCGCCAGCGGCTGGCGTCGGCGCGCGTTCGCGACGGCCTGTTCGAGATCGAGTAGCCCTAGGGTCTGTTGTCATTTCGTCCGCTCGCGACGAAACGTCAATAGGCCCTAGAGCAACTTTCGGTACTGGATAAAGCCGGAGCGCTCGGCGATGCGATCGTAGAGCATGCGGCCCGGGTAGTTGGTCTCCTGCGTCAGCCAGTGCACGCGCGCCGCGCCGGCCGCTTCGGCCTGGGCGTAGACGTGCTCGATCAGCGCCCGGCCGATACCGCCGCCGCGAATGCCTTCTGCGACGAAGAGATCCTGCAGGTAGCAGTAATCACCGCTGGTCCAGCAGCTGCGGTGGAAAATCCAGTGCACGAGCCCCACGGCCTGACCATCACGCCAGGCCAGCGCGGCGTGCATCGGTTCGGCGGGATCGAGAAAGCGCTGCCAGGTCAGGGCACTGGTGGCCTCCGGAATCCGGCTGTTATAGAAACTCTGGTAACCCTGCCAGAGCGGTAGCCAGGCGGCGTGGTCGTCAGCGCTCACTGGGCGGATATCGGCCATCTAAGTCATCCCTCTTGGAGTATCTGGGTGGCCACGGCCTGTTCGTGTGGATGGGTCGTGGCAGATAAACCATAGCGTACGAGGGCCTGGTTGGCGGCCGAGCGAATCTGGCTCAGCCTCCATTTGCCGTCTGGGCTGCGGGCCGGCAGTGCAAAGCCGACGATGGCCTTTGTACCGTGTGGCTAGCCCTGCAGCGGCACCAGACGCGGCGCGATCATGTTCTCCGGGCGCAGGATGTCGTCCAGGGTGGCATCGTCCAGCAGCCGTTCCTCGCGCACCAGCTCCAACACGCCGCGACCGCTGAGGAGTGCTTGCCCGGCGATGCGGGTGGCGTTTTCGTAGCCGATATAGGGATTCAAGGCGGTGATCAGGCCGATGGAGCTTTCCATCAGCTGCCGGCAGCGATCCTCGTTCGCCGTGATGCCGGACACGCAATGCTCGCGCAGCATGTCCATCGCCCGTTGCAACAGGCGTATCGAGTCGAACAGCTTGTAGGCGATCAACGGCTCCATGACGTTGAGTTGCAGTTGACCCGCCTCGGCGGCGATGGTCAGCGAGAGGTCGTTGCCGATCACCTCAAAGGCGACCTGGTTTACCGCTTCGGGGATCACCGGGTTGACCTTGCCCGGCATGATCGAGCTGCCCGGCTGGCGCGGCGGCAGGTTGATCTCGTTGATGCCGGTGCGTGGGCCGCTGGAGAGCAGACGCAGGTCGTTGCAGATCTTCGACAGCTTCACCGCCAGGCGCTTGAGCATGCTGGAGAAGGTGACGAAGGCGCCCATGTCCGACGTGGCTTCGATCAGGTCGGCGGCGGGTTTGAGCGGGTGCCCGCTGATGGTCGCCAGGCGTTGCACGGCCAGGGCCTGGTAGCTGGGGTCGGCGTTGATGCCGGTGCCGATGGCCGTGCCGCCGAGGTTCACTTCCACCAGCAGCTGCGGCGCGATCAGGCGCAGGTGTTCGAGGTCTTCGCCCAGGGTGGTGGCGAAGGCGTGAAACTCCTGCCCGAGGGTCATGGGCACGGCGTCCTGCAACTGGGTACGCCCCATCTTCAGTACATGGGCAAACTCGGCACCCTTGTCGGCGAATGCGGCCACCAGGCTTTCGAGGCTGGCCAGCAGCGTGTCGTGACCGAGCAGCAGGCCCAGGCGGATCGCCGTAGGGTAGGCATCGTTGGTGGACTGCGCCATGTTCACGTCGTTGTTGGGGTGCAGGTGGTGATACTCGCCCTTGGCGTGGCCCATGGATTCCAGCGCCAGGTTGGCGATCACCTCGTTGGCGTTCATGTTGGTCGAGGTGCCGGCGCCGCCCTGGATCATGTCCACCACGAACTGGTCGTGGTAATCGCCACGGATCAGCTGCGCGCAGGCCTGGCTGATCGCCCGGTGCTTGGCGTCGCTCAGGTGGCCCAGCTCGCGGTTGGCGTCGGCCGCAGCCTGCTTGACCATGGCCAGTGCGACCACCAGCTTGGGGTAATGCGAGAGCGGCACGCCGGACAGGCGGAAGTTGTTCACCGCACGTAGGGTCTGGATGCCGTAGTAAGCGTCGGCGGGGACTTCAAGGGTGCCCAGCAGGTCTTTTTCGATGCGGAAGGATGCAGCAGAGGACATGATGCTCCATTATCTGGCGAAATGCGGTGATGACCGCGATGTCAGCTACCATAGGCCTTTCACTGCTCTCCAGGCCAATGCCGTTAATTGCAGGCCCATGCAGGATCGGCATAATGCCGCCAGACGCTGAAGCATGAGCGAGCGCTATCGCTGGAGCTGTGATGAACATCGAAACCAAATGGCTAGAAGATTTTGTCGCCCTGGCGGCCACGCGCAGCTTTTCCCAAGCGGCGGAGCGCCGCTTCGTCACCCAGCCAGCCTTCAGTCGGCGCATTCGCAGCCTGGAAAACTCCCTGGGGCTGACCCTGGTAAATCGCTCCCGCGCGCCGGTGGAACTGACCGAAGCGGGTCAGCTGTTCCTTATCACCGCGCGCAGCCTGGTGGAGCAACTGGGCGAGGTGTTGCGGCATCTGCATCATCTGGAAGGGCAGCAGGGCGAGGTGTTGCAGATCGCTGCCGCGCACTCACTGGCGCTAGGCTTCTTCCCACCATGGATCGCAAGCCTGCGGGCGCTCGGCCTGAATCCCAGCACAAGGTTGATCGCCACCAACGTGGGTGACGCAGTGCATGCCCTGCGCGAAGGCGCCTGCGACCTGATGCTGGCCTACCATGACCCCGACGCCGCGCTGCAGCTGGATGCGGATATTTTCCCGTCGCTGCAGCTGGCCGACAGCGAGATGCTGCCGGTCTGTGCTGTGGATGATCAGGGGCGCGCGCTGTTCGACCTGGGCAGCGGGCAAAGCGTGCCGCTGCTGGCCTACAGTGCCGGGGCCTTCCTGGGGCGTTCGGTCAACGCCCTGCTGCGTCAGCGGCGGCTGCGCTATACCTCCGTCTACGAAACGGCCATGGCCGACAGCCTGAAAAGCATGGCCCTGGAGGGGCTCGGGGTGGCCTGGGTGCCGCGGCTGAGCGTCACCGCCGAGTTGCAACGCGGCGAGCTAGTGGAATGCGGTGACGAGACCTGGCGCCTGCCATTGGAGATCCGCCTGTACCGCTGTGCTCTGGTGCGCAAGGCGTCGGTGCGATTGCTATGGCGCAAGTTGGGTGAGAGCGAGGACTAGCAGGCTCACTCCAACGGCTACGGATTGCGTGGTGCCAACATGATGATCGCCATTCCGAACACGACGACGGCTGCGCCCAGCAGGTCCCAGTGCGTCGGGCGGATACCGTCCACCAGCCACAGCCAGAGAATCGCCATCGCTACGTACACCCCGCCATAAGCGGCATACACCCGCCCGGCAGCGGTTGGGTGCAGCGTCAGTAGCCAGGCGAAGATTGCCAGTGAGGCCGCGGCCGGTAACAGAAGCCAGATGCTCTTGCCCTGTTTCAACCACAGGTAGGGCAGGTAACAGCCGATGATTTCGGCCAGGGCTGTTGCCGCGAATAGCGCAAAGGTTTTCAGCATTCGAAATCAACCTGTTTAGGTGGTGGCGCGATAGGCCTGGAAAGCCAGGAAATACATATCAAGCTTCGTTTGCTCAGGCCCGCCACCACCAGCGCCGCTGTGGCGGCGACTCGGGCCAGACTACCGGCTTGTTTTCGCAACGCACGATGCCGCTGGTGCTGAGGCGCAATGTCCAGCGTTGGGCGATGGGAGCTTCTTCCCCTGGCTGTCGGCATACCACTAACAAGTTGTAGTCATGCTGTTTCTCAATGGCATGGGCTTGAACGAAGGGTGGCTGGCCCTCTTCTTCCTTCCATTCGAACAGTTGCTGATGGCTGGCCTGGATCAATGCGCATAGGGGTTCGAAGTCCAGGATCAGGCGTTCCTGGATTTCGTCCTGAGACAGGGCTGCCTTGTCCAACACCAACTTTGAGCGGTAACAGACGATCTGCCGTTCCTCGTTGGTCGCCCATTTGCCGGAATGCTCACGCACTGCTTTGCTCAGCTCGGACAGCTTGCGGTAGTCGAGCCAGACCAGCTGCTGGGCCATCAGCTTGTGGGTATAGGGCATCAGCAGGCGCAGTCGCCAGCGAGGCTTGCCCTTGCGCAGCCAGCGGGTGACGGTGTCGATCAGGTCATCGCGCAGCAGATCGCGTACCGCATAGATCAGCGCGATGCCTACCAGCAGCGCCAGGGACAGTTTCTGGCTGGCGTCGCGTACGTTGAAGAGGAAATAGGTGAACAGCGACATGATCAGCATGGTGGAGCCCGCCTTCACCAGCTTGCGAGTGCCGGCACCCAGCTCGATGATCTTCTGGCGCAACACCACCGGATACTCCAGTAGTCGTTGATACAGGCTCATGCGGTTCCATACGCGGGTTGGCGGGCCTTTGAAGTCGCCGAGGTAGTCGCGATCGGCGCGGTAGCGTCGCTCCTGCTGAAGAAACTCCTGCACGGCCAGCTTCAGTTCGTCATCCAGGTCGTCATAGCCTTCGAGCACCATGCTCTCCAGCAGAAACTGTTCGGCGAGCCAGGAGAAATAGATATCCAGCTGGCGGAAGTAGCGTGACTGATTGCTGCCTTTCGGTTCTGCCTTGCGCAGGCGCTGGGCGAAGTTCTGGCTGAGCCGCAGTGCACGCGCCAATGGCTCGGCGCTGGGCTTGCTCTGATACTGCTGACGCAGACGCTCCAGGGACGCCTGGTACTGGAAGAACCAGGCGCCGTGCAAGATTTCGTAGTGTGGCGAGAGCAGTGAAAAGGAGGTGTCCCGCTTGCTGGCCCGGTCCTGAGTCGGCAAGCCCAGCAGGCGAAAGCGATGAACCAGGGCGCTATGAAAGAACTGCTCTTCGGTCAGAGTGCGAGTGGAGAAGGTGGTCTCATGAGGCGTAAACAAGTACAGCTCGACCGGATGCCGGCCCGGAGTGGTCAGCGTGCGGGTCAATTGCAGGCGAAAATCGCCCTGGCGTTTCAATGAGAACACGGCACCTCCGATAACAGTACGCCGTGAGCATACCAAGCCTGAGTCTGGTTCGGCGCCAGCGCCAAAATCAGCGAAGCTGTCTAGCATCTATCTGCCAGGCTGTAGCGCGACTTTTGTGGCTTTCCGGTATAATGCCGCGCCTTCAAACCAGCGCGCTCGTTGGTTTGCCCTGAATGCGAGCCACGCCCTGGATGCGTGGCTTGTTGGTTTTGTAGCGCTGCGCTGCGCACAACGAAGAGGCACGACGATGACCGCACTGGTAGGCGTGATCATGGGCTCCAAGTCCGACTGGTCCACCCTCAGCCATACTGCCGAGATGCTGGAAAAGCTCGGTATTCCCCATGAAGTCACCGTGGTGTCTGCACACCGCACGCCCGATCTGCTGTTCCAGTACGCCGAGCAGGCGGAAGAACGCGGGCTGCGCGTGATCATCGCCGGAGCCGGCGGCGCAGCGCATCTTCCGGGCATGTGTGCAGCCAAGACCCACCTTCCGGTACTGGGCGTGCCGGTGCAGTCTTCGATGCTCTCGGGCGTGGATTCGCTGCTGTCCATCGTGCAGATGCCGGCCGGCGTGCCGGTGGCCACCCTGGCGATCGGCAAGGCGGGTGCGGTCAACGCCGCGCTGTTGGCGGCGAGCATCATCGGTCACGAATTCCCCGAATATCATGCGGCACTGAAGAAATTCCGCGATGAACAGACGCAAACCGTGCTCGACAACCCGGACCCGAGGAACGCGTAAATGAAGATCGGCGTAATCGGTGGCGGCCAGCTGGGTCGCATGCTGGCTCTGGCGGGTACGCCGCTGGGCATGACCTTCGCGTTTCTCGATCCGGCGCCGGATGCCTGTGCCGCTGCGCTGGGTGAACATCTGCGAGCCGATTACGGCGATCAGGATCACTTGCGCCAGCTGGCAGACGAAGTTGACCTGGTGACCTTCGAATTCGAGAGCGTGCCGGCGGAAACCGTGGCTTTCCTGTCGCAGTTCGTGCCGGTGTTTCCCAGCGCCGAGGCGCTGCGCATCGCCCGTGATCGCTGGTTCGAGAAGTCCATGCTCAAGGAGCTGGGTATACCCACACCCGAGTTCGCCGATGTCCTCTCGCAGGACGACCTGAACGCCGCCGTTGCCAGCATCGGTCTGCCGGCAGTATTGAAGACCCGCACTCTGGGTTACGACGGCAAGGGTCAAAAAGTATTGCGCAAGGCGGAGGACGTGACCGATGCCTTCGCTGAGCTGGGCAGTGTGCCATGCATCCTCGAAGGTTTCGTGCCCTTCACCGGCGAGGTTTCGCTGATTGCAGTGCGTGGTCGCGATGGACAGACCTGCTTCTATCCGCTGGTGCACAACACCCATGAAGCGGGCATCCTGCGGCTCTCGGTCGCCAGCAGCAATCATCCGCTGCAGGCACTGGCCGAAGACTACGCCAGCCGGGTGCTGAGCAAGCTGAACTATGTCGGCGTGCTGGCATTCGAGTTCTTCGAAATCGACGGCGGCCTCAAGGCCAACGAGATTGCGCCGCGGGTGCACAATTCCGGCCACTGGACCATCGAAGGCGCCGAGTGCAGCCAGTTCGAGAACCACCTGCGTGCGGTAACCGGCCTGCCGCTGGGCTCGACAGCCAAGTTGGGCGAGAGCGCCATGCTCAACTTCATTGGTGAAGTGCCGCCGGTAGAAAAGGTCATCGCCGTCCAGGACTGCCACCTGCACCACTACGGCAAGGCGTTCAAGGCCGGACGCAAGGTCGGCCACGCCACCTTGCGCTGCCCAGACCGTGCCACGCTGGACCGACAGATCACCGCCGTCGAGACCCTGATCCAGCGAGACTGAAAACCCCGGTCTTAAGCCGTCGCCGCCGAACTGGCCGGTCCGCTTCAGGTCTGACGAAGGGCGAAAACTTTCTTTGGACTTGAGGGGGACTGCCTATGGGCATCATCGGAACCATCTTCATCGGCCTTATCGTGGGGCTTGTCGCCCGTTTCCTGAAACCCGGCGACGACAGCATGGGCTGGATCATGACCATCCTGCTGGGTATCGGTGGCTCTCTGCTGGCAAGCTATGGCGGCCAGGCGCTGGGCCTCTACGAAGCGGGAGAGGGCGCGGGCTTTATCGGTGCGGTGATCGGCGCAATCATTCTGTTGGTGATCTACGGCATGGTGACCAGCCGCAAGGGCTAGTGCTGCCTGATCAGCCGGTCTTAGAGATTAAATTGGCTACAGCTGATTTCAGGGCGTTGCTTCAAGCCCCTTCTGTCAGCTGTTGCTGATCTGGGGTAACCGTCGACATAGCCTGTGAAGAGAACGTGTTCGGCCTGCCGGATCGAAGGCCGAATGATCCACCGCTACAGATATACTCCGCTCCACCTAATCGACTGGCCTGCCTCCATGCGTTCTTTCTGTCTTTCGCTACTTTTCGCGCTGCCGCTGATGGTTCAGGCCGCACCTGCGGAGCTGGACTGGCTTGAGCTGATGCCGGAAGAGGACCGCCTGGCCCTCGAAAATATGCCGGAGATCGAGCACAACTCGCCGGAGGCCGATGGGTTCAGCGATCAGGGCGGCCTCAAGCAGGGCGAGGGGCTTCCGGATGTGATGTATTCGAGCAAGACCGTCGCCGCGCTCGATGGCAGGAACATCCGCCTCGGCGGCTATCCGGTGCCGCTGGAAACCGACAACCGCGGGCGCAGCATCGAATTCTTCCTGGTGCCTTATCCCGGCGCCTGTATCCACGTGCCGCCGCCCCCGCCGAATCAGATTGTGCTGGTGCGCTATCCGCAGGGCATCGCCCTGGAAGATATCTACGCACCGCTGTGGGTTGATGGTCCGCTGCGTGTCGAGCCGGTCAGCAACGATCTGGCGGATGCCGCCTATGCATTGAACGCCGACAGCGTTCGGTTGGTCGAGGAAGACGAGTTCTAACCACGCCGGGAGCGACCGATGCCCCTCGACGAAGCACAAGCCAAGCTTTTCACCGACTCGCCGCGCAGCTGGATGGCATCGACCTAGAAGTGTACCAGTGCTTCGGCAAGGATCCGCTGGAGCCGATCATTGGGCTGGGTGATGCCGGGCTGCCGATTGCCTTCTTCGGGCGCGATCCGGGCCGCGAGGAGGTTCGTCACAGCGAGCCGTTTGTGGGTAGCGGCGGGCAGATCGTGCGCAAGGTGCTTTATCGCCAGCTTTACGGGGAGCCGATGCCGGATTTCGACGCCGGGCTTGAGGCCGGCAGGCGCTTCTTCTGGATCAACACCGTGCCGTACAAGCCCATCGGCAACAAGGCGTGGTCGATGAAGGTCAAGCGCCGCTTTCACCCGCTAGTGCGCCAGCTGCTGGTCGAGAACTGGCATGGCGAGACGATCATCACCCTGGGCCGCGAGGCCTTCCTCTGGTTCGGAATCGATCAGCCGGCTGCGGTACGGGCGCGGCTTGAGCGGTTCTGGCGACGCGAGGACCGCTTCAGTGCTTCCATTGAGGTGGAGTTGCAGGCCGGCGACGGACCTGCGCGACGCTTTACGCTCTATCCGCTACCTCACTCATCTCCGCTTAATCAGGTCTGGTTCAAGCGCTTTCCGGTATTGCTCGAAGAGCGGTTGCGGCAGCTGGGCGCTTAGGATGCCAGCCCTACGGGCTGTAGTAGTCACCCGAGAGGCAGCGCCCTCGCCGCGAAGCTTTTGGCTCTAAATGCGTTATCCGCAGTCATCAACCGCCACCGAGGGGCTTCGGTTACAGGCTTTCGCTCCCGATGGAGACGCCCAGGGTGTGAGTGGCGCCAGCTTCGAGAAGGATGCGGTCGTCCATGGCGTTGGCGGTTTCGATGCACAGCATGCGTTGCCAGGCATCATCGGCGAACTGTGACAGGCGCTGAGCCTTGTCGATCCAGGGATTCCACAAGATTGCCGAGTGGGAGCCGCTGGTTTCCAGGCTGATGCGGCGCTTCCAGGTCGGATCCAGCAGCTGCAGCACCGGCGGCAGCTCCAGGTAGATACGGTCGGTTTCACCGTTGATCTTCAGATCGCCCTGTTGCTGGCGTTGCTGCCAGTCCTCCAGCGTTTCGATATAGCGCCGCCCATCCAGACCTTGTACCGATACCTGCTGAATGTCGCCGACGGCAAAATAGCTGTGTAGCGCCTGGCTGATGGCTACCGGCCGGTCGCTCAGGTTGTGGCTGGTCAGGCTGATATGCAAACGCTCGTTGAGGCAGACCTGCAGGCTCAACTCCACCCGCTGTGGCCATCCGGGCAGCTCGCCCAGCGCTTGCGGGCAGGTGAACTCCAGCATGCCGCTGTCGCCCTCGCAGCTCTGCTGTGTCAGCTGCCAGTTCAGGTTGCGTACCAGACCGTGGAACGGCGCTTCGGCTTCGCCTTGGTACATCGCCCGCACCTCATCGGGGTTGCGCGACAGGTCGCCGAACCAGGGCCAGCAGATCGGCACGCCGCCGCGTACCGGCTGACCTTGGATGAAGGCCGCTTCTTCGCTGAGCCAGATCACCGGGATTTCGCCCTGGCGATAGCTGAGCACCTGTGCGCCCTGTTCGGCGATCAGCACCTCAGCGTCACCGCGGCGGATGCGCCAGCAGGCAAGCTGGTCCATTACGATGCGTTGGATATCAGCGGGCATTGGGTGATCTCGTCTTGACGTGGAGTATGTCTGACAGCGCTCGCGCCGCAGGATTTCACGTTCGCGCCGTAGGGTGGATGTCGCCTTTTACATCCACCGTGGCTCCGTTCGGTGGCGCAACCCCGTGGTTCGCCACCCGGTGGATCGATAAAGCGTGATCCACCCTACGGTCGGTTTAGCGGCCCTGACAGGCGTCCACCCGCAACCAGCGCTCCAGCAGCTTGAAGCCCTGCATCAGGATAAAGGCGATGACCAGGTAGATCACACCGGCGGTAAGGAACATTTCCTCGTGCAGGTAGGTGCGTGCGGCGATCTTGCGCGCCATGCCGGTCAGCTCCAGCAGGGTGATGGTGCTGGCCAGAGCGCTGGCCTTGAGCATCAGGATCACTTCGTTGCTGTAGGCCGGCAGGCCGATGCGCGTGGCGCGCGGCAGGATGATGTGCCACAGCGTCTGGCTGCGTGACATGCCCAGCGCGCGGGCCGCTTCGACTTCTCCGGCTGGCACGTTCTGGATCGCACCGCGGATGATCTCGGCGATATAGGCGGCCGTGTGCAGGGTCATGGTGAGGATTGCGCACCAGTAGGGGTCGCGCAGGTAGGGCCAGAGGGCGCTCTGGCGTACTGCATCGAATTGCGCCAATCCGTAATAGACCAGGAACAACTGCACCAGCAGCGGTGTGCCGCGGAAGAAGAAAATATAGGCATACGGCAGCGCACGCACCGGAAAGTGGCGCGACGAACGGGCAATGCCCAGCGGGATGGCGAAGATCAGGCCGGCTATGACCGATACCCCGACCAGTTGCAGCGTCAGCCAGGCGCCGTCGAGGAAGCTTGGCAGCCACTTGATGAAAATTTCCCAGGTCATGCGGCGCTCCTGCTGAAGCCGCGGCCGGCGCGTTTTTCAAGGAAGTGCATGCCAATCATGGCGATCACCGTCAGCCCCAGGTAGATGAACGCGGCGACGATGAAGAAGGTGAAGGGCTCCTTGCTGGCGGTCACGGCGATCTGTGAGCGGCGCATGATCTCCTCCAGACCAATCACCGAAACCAGCGCGGTGTCCTTCATCAGAATCATGAACAGGTTGCCCAGCCCCGGCAGGGCCAGGCGCCACATCTGCGGCAGGATCAGGCGCAGGAAGATCCGCCGCTTGCCCAGGCCCAATGCCAGGCCGGCTTCACGGTGCCCCTTGGGAATCGCCAGCAGTGCGCCGCGGAATACTTCCGTGGCGTAGGCCCCAAAGCACAGGCCCAGAGCGATGGTGCCGGCGGCGAAAGGGCTTAGTGCGAGCTCGTCAATGCCCACCAGGGTGCCGAGCCAGCGCACCAGGTTGATGGTGCCGAAGTAGATCAACAGGACCCAGATCAGCTCCGGGACGCCGCGCACGATGGTCGAGTAAGTGCCGCCTACCCAGCGCATGGCCACATAAGGCGAGGTCTTGGCCAGGGCGCCGAGCAGGCCGAGTACCAGCCCCAGCGCCAACGACGCCAGAGCCAGCTGAATAGTCATCCAGGTGCCGGCGATCAGTGCCGGACCGAATCCGTGAAGGTCGGGAATCATAGAAGCTCAAACACCAAAGCCCGGCCCGCCAGTTATGTGGCGGCCGGGCTTCGGTTCGGTCGGATCAGTAAATGCTGAACGGGAAATACTTTTCGTTGATCTGCTTGTAGGTACCGTCAGCGATGATTTCCGCCAGTGCCTTGTTCAGGCGCTCGCGCAGTTCGTCGTTACCCTTGCGCACGGCGATGGCGATCTTGTCATCGTCGAACACCGGCTCGCCCTTGAATTCGAAGTCCTTGCCGGCATCGCTCTTGAGCCATTCCCACTGCACGAAGGTGTCGGCGAGGATGCCGTCAACGCGACCGCTGGCTAGGTCCAGGTAGGCGTTTTCCTGGGTGTCGTAGAGGTTGATGGTAACCACGCCATCCATGTTGTCTTCCAGCCAGGTGCCGGCAATGGTAGCGCGCTGGGCGCCGATCACCTTGCCCCTCAGGTAGCCCTTGTCGGTCTTGAAATCCACCGACTTGGGGGCTACGAACTGCAGCTTGTTGGTGTAGTAGTGGTCGGTGAAGTCGACGGCGTTCTTGCGCTCTTCAGTGATCGACATGGAGGCTGCAAGGAAGTCGAACTTGCGCGCGTTGAGAGCAGGAATGATGCCGTCCCAGTCGGAGGTCACCACTTCGCATTCCACTTCCATCTTGGCGCAGAGGGCGTGCGAGATATCCAGGTCGAAGCCGACTACCTGGCCGCTGGCGTCGATAAGGTTGAAGGGCGGGTAGGCGCCCTCGGTGCCGATGCGCAGTTTCTCCGCAGCGAAAGCCTGGGTACCGATGATCAGGGATGCAGCAGCGGTCAGCAGAATCTTCTTATAGCTTTTCATGCGGGTGTTGCTCCATTAACGATGGCTGGACATGAACTGTTTACAGCGCGCCGAATGCGGGTTGTCAAATACCTGCGCGGGCGTTCCTTGCTCCTCGACCAGACCCTGGTGGAGGAAAACCACTTCGCTGGAGACTTGCTTGGCGAAATTCATCTCATGGGTGACCAGCAGCATGGTGCGCCCCTCTTCGGCGAGCGAGCGAATTACTGCTAGCACTTCTTGTACCATTTCCGGGTCCAGCGCCGAAGTCGGCTCGTCGAAAAGGATCACCTTCGGTTGCATGGCCAGGGTGCGGGCGATGGCCGCACGCTGCTGCTGGCCGCCGGACAGCTGGTTGGGATAGACGTGACGCTTATCAGCGATGCCGACCTTGGCCAGTAGTGCTTCGGCAATTTCCGTGGCTTCTGCCTTGCTCTGGCCAAGCACCCGGCGTGGCGCTTCGATGATGTTGTCGAGCACGCTCATGTGCGGCCAGAGGTTGAAGTTCTGGAACACGAAACCTAGTTTGCTGCGCATTCGGTTGATCTGCTTGGCGTCAGCCGCAACCAGATCACCGTCTTTGGCGCGCTTGAGCTTGAGCTGTTCGCCGGCGACCAGAATCTCGCCTTCGTGGGGGTTTTCCAGCAGGTTGATGCAACGCAGAAAGGTGGATTTTCCCGAACCCGACGAGCCGAGAATGGAAATGACGTCACCGTCGTGCGCCGTCAGCGAAATACCTTTGAGAACCTCCAGCTCGCCGTAGCGCTTGTGCAGGTTGCGGATTTCCAGTGCAGGTATGGCCTCGGCCATTGAACTTCCTCTTGTCAGGCCTGTGCTTCAGCCGGCCTGATTCCGTATTGATGCGCTCCGGCTGACTGCTCGCCATCCTGGCGGGCGCAAACCTAGCATGGGCGAGGGCCGGCGCCAAGCGTGATGCCTTTGTCATGAGCGTGACTGGCTGGTCACTTTACCTGGGCGTCGGATCGGTCGCGGCAGATCGCCTTTACCTATATAGATGAGTTTGCACGGTTTGGCCGCATCAGGTTTCGGTTTTGTCCGAGGGCTCGATCAGCCGTAAGGCTATGGATAAGCGGCTTCTAGCCGATAGCGGCGCAAAATCCTGGGTACGGTGCCGTCGGTAATGGCTCCATCCAGAGCCTGCTCGAACGCCTGGAACTGTTCTTCGCTGACTCGCTTTCGCGAAAGGCCGATACCGTAGTAGACCACCGCCAGCTCGCCTGCCTCGCGTAGACCGTGGAGTTCTTCGTCTTCGATCAGGTGCCAGGCGACGTCCTGATTTACCACCGCGAGCCCTTCCTGACCAAAGCGCTCGGACTGCAACATGTTCAGCAGACGTCGGTTGTTCAAGGTCATGTGGATGCGCACATCTGCGATGGACTTGAGGCGTTCGGACAATAGCCAGGACGTGCCGGATGGCCCGTAAACCCCAACCGTGCGGCCGGCCAGATCATTCGGGCCGGAGAAGACGAAGTTGCTTTCGTCGCGGGCGAAGACGCTGTAACGAGAGGTCACCAGCATTCGGCTGATATGAAATTCGCGTTCGCGGTCGGGGGAGCGGACCACGGTGAATATGCCGTCCGCTTCACCCTGTTCGGCCATCCGTAGTGCCCGCTGCCAGGGGTGCAGCATGATCGTGCATTCCCGGTCGAGACGTGCACAGACACTTTGCACGATCTCCACCAGAGGTCCGCCCGCCATTACGCCGGTCTCAAGGCTGCCGAGGTCTTCGGCGGGGTGAGTGAAGGGTGGGAAATCCTCGGTCACGAATGCCCACTGCTCAGCCATCGCCGGCGCAACAGCCAGCATCGCCCAGATCGAGAGGGTCGAGAATAGTCTCCGCACTGCGTTGCGCTCCCTAGCCAGCTTTATTTTTATTGGAGTAAGACGCTCACATGGCTATTTCATATCAGTCGATCCCGGCCTAGTCCAGAATTGCTGTGTGAAATGCGCGGGTGAAGTGCTGACAGGCAAAAAAACGCAGGCAACAAAAAACCCGCACTAGGCGGGTTTTTGCGAGTTTCGAATGGCTTTTCTGCACCACTCGAAACGAAAGAGTGGTGCCCAGGGACGGAATCGAACCGCCGACACGGGGATTTTCAATCCCCTGCTCTACCGACTGAGCTACCTGGGCAACGGGGCGCTATTAGACGGATTTGGCTTTTGACTGTCAAGCGCGGAATCGAAAATATTTAGCAGGGGCGGGCATTTAGCGCTGTGGGAGTCTTTGCACGGCAAAAAAAACGCCCCGGACGGGGCGTTTGGTGTTCTGCGACTACTCGCTGGGCGGAACGTAGCCCTCGGCCTTGGCGTAGTCCTCGCCGGAGAAGAACTTGTCCATCTCCTCCTGCAGGAACTTGCGGTCCTCGGCGTTCATCATGTTCAGGCGGCGTTCGTTGATCAGCATGGTCTGGTGTTTCTGCCAGTCTTCCCAGGCTTTTTTGGAAACGTTGTTGTAGATGTCTTCGCCTTTTGCGCCCGGATAGGGTGGGCGGTCGAGAGCGGGGAGTTCTTCTTTGTATTTTCGGCAGATCACGGTGCGGGTCATGAAATCTCTCCTGCGTTCAGTTCGGCTGCGGCGCGCTTGAGCAGCGTCTTTACTGGCGCTGCAAGCCCCAGTCGCGGCGGGGTGGCGAGGTTATACCAGAGCCAGTCGGCCTCAGCCACGGCGTCAACGGTCGATTCTACCCTGATCAGCCAGGGCTCGATGGTCAGCTGGAAATGGCTGAAGGTGTGGGTCAGGTCGGGCAGTTCGCGTTGCTCCCGAAGAGTCAGTGCATGGCGCTCGGCCAGGGGGGCGAGGGCGCTCAGATCATCCAGTTCGGGCAGGCTCCAGAGTCCTCCCCAGAGTCCGGTAGGAGGGCGTCGGTAGAGCAGGATGGCGCCTTCGTGGTTGGCCAGTAGCGGCATCAGGGTACGCTTGCGGGGTAGCGCCTTGCGTGGTTTGGGTACCGGGTAGTCGGTTTCGCGGCCGAGCAGATGGGCACGGCAGCCGCCTTTCAGTGGGCACAGCAGGCAGCTGGGCTTGCTGCGGGTGCAGAGCGTGGCGCCGAGGTCCATCATCGCCTGGGTGTAGTGGTTGACCCGCTGCTGCGGCGTGAGGCGCTCGGCGACTTCCCACAGTTGCCTGGCGACTTTCGGCTCGCCCGGATAGCCGTCCTGGGCGACGTAGCGTGCCAGCACGCGCTTGACGTTGCCGTCGAGGATGGGCGCGCGCAGTCCCATGGCCAGGCTGGCGATGGCGCCAGCGGTGGAGCGGCCGATGCCGGGCAGCTCTGCGAGTTTCTCTACGTCCTGCGGAAAGGCGCCACCATACTCTTCGACGACAATTTTTGCGGTCTTGTGCAGATTGCGCGCACGGCTGTAGTAGCCGAGGCCCGTCCACAGATGCAGCACTTCGTCTTCCTGGGCGGCGGCAAGGGCTTCGACGCTGGGCAGGGCGCTCATGAAACGGTCGAAATAACCCAGTACGGTGCTGACCTGGGTCTGCTGCAGCATGATTTCCGAGACCCACACACGGTAGGGCGTGATGCCCTGTTGCCAAGGCAGGTCCTTGCGACCGTGACGGTCGTACCAGTGCAGGACTGCCGCGCCAAATTCGTCGGGACTCATCGCTTGAACAGCCCCTTGATCGCGTCTTTAAGGTCGGGGCTGACCTTGTCGCCAAGCTTCTCTTCGAGCTTTTCGCTGAGCTTTTCACCGGCCAGGCGGGCGGCCACCTTGCCCAAAGCATCGTTGTCGAAGCGGCAGGCCTTGGCCCCCAGTTCCAGCGGGCCGCGGCAACGCAGTGGCCACTCGATGCCTTCGTAGCGCTCGTTGACCTGGCAGGCTTCGTCCGGCATCGCGCCCTTGTCGCCTTCGATGAGAATGCCGATGCGGTAGTCCATGCCGAGTACGCGCAAGTCCAGGTCACCGTTACCGTTGACTGTCAGGCCGGGAATGCTGGCCTTGAGATCGGGGTTGCTGGCTACACCGTTGCGCAGGGTGAGGTTGCCCTTCAGTTCGCGGAACGGCGTGTCCTTGCTGCGCGGTTCGCTGGTCAGTGGCTTGCGGTTGAGGGTGGCGATGGCGCGGCACAGCTGCTGTTCGAGGTTGGCATCGACGAGGATGCCATTGTCGAGGACGAAACCGACCTTGCCGTTGAGGTTGTCGACCCAGGCCTTCTGGCTATTGCCCTGGGTGCGGATGTCGCTGTCCAGGTTGAGCAGGCCCTTGATCGTGACCTGTTCGCCCTGGCTTTGCAGCAGGCGCTCCACCGGTACGCGGGCGATACGTGTCTGCGCGGTTAGCTGAGGAATATCCGGGCGAACATCGAGGCTGCCCGAGGCGTCCACGCGGCCGTTGTAGAGGCCGCCGGTAAGATTTTGCAGAGTTAGTAGGCCGCCGCCGGTGCGTGCCTTGAGGTTGAAGTTGTCCAGCGGCAGCTGCATCGCAGTAAGGCTGCCGATGGCAAGGTTGACCTGTGTGTCCAGGCTGCGCAGGGTCGCGATGGGCAGCACCGAGGCTTCACTCCAGGCTTGCTGGGTCGGCTTTTCCGGCAGTGGTGTGGTGCCGCTGCCGATGGCGGCTGTTTCGCTGGCTTTGACCTCGCTCTTGCGGCTCTGGGTAGCTGCATCCTTGCTCGGCGGCGGTAGATAGCGGTCGAGGTCCAGGCGGTCGCCCTTGAGATCTACCCGCAGAGCCTGCTTGGCGAAGTCGCTGACGCCAAGCTGACCAGTGAAGGTGCTGTCATCCAGCTTGAGGGTGAGATCGTCGAAGCTCAGGCTGTTGGTCGTGGCGTTCAGCCGGGTGATCAGTTCCGCCTTGCTCAGGGTGCTGCCGTCGGCCATGTCCGGGAGGCTCTGGCCGAGGCTGTCGAGGAACTCGCGCAGGTTGAAGGAGGCTATTGTCAGGGTGCCGCTGAGCGTTGGTTGGTCTTGCAGATTGCTGGCCTTGAGTTCGCCAAGCCCGCGCAACTGATTGGCGGTGAACTTGAGGCTGCTCCATTCGGCAACGTCTGCTGCCAGATCCGCCAGCAGCTGGCCCTGAGCGCTGAAGTTGAGGGTCTTGCCTTGCAGGGGCTCGCCGGAGGCTTCGCCGCTCAGGCGCAGGTCTTCGAGCTGGTAGCGCTGCAGCTTGTTGTCGAAGCGCAGGCTGCCCTGCAGTTCGGTGCGCGCGCGCATGACCGGTTTGTTGCTGCCAAAAAAAGCGTTGAGTTTGAGCGGGATCGGCTCTCCCTCGCGGATGGCGCCGGTGGTCAGCTCGATGCCTTCGGCGCTCAGATGCTGGCCGCTCTGGGCATCCTGATAGGTGACGCGCGCATCCTTGACAGTCAGGCTGTCGATGTCGAGTTGCAGCGGGCGGCTGGCCTTGCCAGGTTTGGATTCGGTTTCGGCAGTCGTGGTAGCGGGTTCTGTTGCCGTTTGATCCTGCTGCTGGGGTGGCTGGCCGATGCCTTCCCAGTTGCCCGTGCCGTTTTCATCGCGCGTCAGCGTCAGGTTGAGCCCATTGAGGGTGATATCGCTCATCTGCACTTCGCGGCGTAACAGCGGCATCACGCGTACGGAAAGGCCGAGCATGCGCAGGTCGGCGAGCGGCTGCTGTGGTGTGCTGGCGCTGGCAAGGGTAGTGTCGTGCAGTTCCAGGCCCAGCCAGGGAAAGAGGCTCC
This sequence comes from Pseudomonas saudiphocaensis, assembly GCF_000756775.1. NCBI lineage: Bacteria > Pseudomonadati > Pseudomonadota > Gammaproteobacteria > Pseudomonadales > Pseudomonadaceae > Pseudomonas > Pseudomonas saudiphocaensis. The sequence goes on along the minus strand of NZ_CCSF01000001.1, from coordinate 2,309,149 downwards.
AGCCGATGTCGCCGCGGATGTCCAGTTCGAGCCCGGCTTTGCTACGGGCCAGGTCGCGAATCTCATCCTTGTAGTCGTTGGGGTCGAACAGATGAGTCAGGGCAAAGCCCAGCGCGACGATGATCAGAAGCAACCCGAGGATTGCCAGGCCCAGGATTTTGCCGATCGCTTTCATGGACAAGTCCTTGATTTGGCGTGTTAGAGGAGTGGCGTGCTTGAAAGGGCCGAGTATAGCCCCGCAGGTTGCGCTGACCCGGGTTGGAACCCTACTGGAGCGGAACCAGGGTCAGGTGCATGCGTGCTGCCAGCGCCTGGGTTTCGAGCTGTTCGGCCGGGGCCGCCAGTTGCAGATCCTGTCCTGCTTCGGCTGCCATGCGCTGCGCTTCATCGAGGATGCGCCTGCCGACTCCTCGCCTGCGGGTAACCTTGCGTACGCACAGGTGTGACAGCTGCCAGTGCCGAGTGTCGCGTCGCAACAGAGCTGCGCCGAGCAGACGATCATTGAAGCGCCCGGCGATCAGGCTGCCGTCGGCCAGCGCGGCCTGGATCAGCGCCTCGGCATCGGCGTGGGGCGCCAGCAGCCAGGCGGGGGCGTCGGCGAAGATTTTCGCCAGATCGAGAAGGTCCTGCGAGCTGGGTTCGGTGAGGGTTTCTACGAATACGGGCATGCTGACCTGAGGACTTTCTGAAAATTGCCACAAGCATAACCCCGCAAACCTTCCCCCGCACGAAGGCGGCTGCCCTGCAGGCGGCGGGCTGATACCCCCTCGCGGGATTTGGGCCTATAATGATGACCTTTTTTTGCACGATCAGCGGAGCTGTTGATGTCCGAACGTACGGCGTTTGTCGAACGCAACACCCTGGAAACCCAGGTCAAGGCCAGCATCAATCTGGATGGCACTGGCAAGGCCCGCTTTGCCATAGGCGTGCCTTTTCTCGAGCACATGCTCGATCAGATTGCCCGTCATGGTCTGATCGATCTGGATATCGAATGCAACGGCGACACCCACATTGACGATCACCACACCGTGGAAGATGTCGGCATCACCCTTGGGCAAGCGTTCACCAAGGCCGTCGGCGACAAGAAAGGCATGACCCGCTACGGCCATTCCTATGTGCCGCTGGATGAAGCGCTGTCGCGTGTGGTGATCGATTTCTCCGGGCGTCCGGGGCTGACCATGAATGTGCCCTTCACCCGCGCCACCGTTGGTGGCTTCGACGTTGATCTGTTCCAGGAATTCTTCCAGGGCTTCGTCAACCATGCTCAGGTGACCCTGCACATCGATACCCTGCGCGGCACCAACACCCACCACCAGATCGAAACGGTATTCAAGGCCTTCGGTCGCGCCCTGCGTATGGCGCTGACAGTGGATGAGCGCATGGCTGGCCAGATGCCGTCGACCAAGGGCTGCCTGTAATGCAGACCGTTGCCGTTATCGATTACGGCATGGGTAACCTGCATTCGGTTGCCAAGGCGCTGGAGCATGTAGGGGCCGGCAAGGTGCTGGTGACCAGCGATGCGCAGGTCATCCGTGAAGCCGATCGCGTGGTGTTTCCGGGTGTGGGCGCGATCCGCGACTGCATGTCAGAGATTCGCCGCCTGGGCTTCGACGAACTGGTGCGCGAAGTCAGTGTCGACCGCCCGTTCCTTGGCATCTGCGTCGGCATGCAGGCGCTGCTGGAGCGCAGCGAAGAGAACGACGGCGTTGACTGCATCGGCTTGTTCCCTGGCCAGGTACGCTTCTTCGGCAAGGGTCTGGAGGAGGATGGCGAGCGCCTCAAGGTGCCGCACATGGGCTGGAACGAGGTCAGGCACGCGAAAGACCATCCGCTCTGGCACAGCATTCCGGACATGGGGCGCTTCTACTTCGTCCACAGCTACTACGTCGAGGCCGGCAATCCGCGGCATGTGGTAGGTCGCGGCCATTACGGCAAGGACTTCGCCGCAGCGCTGGCCGATGGCTCGCGCTTCGCCGTGCAGTTTCACCCCGAAAAGAGCCACACCCACGGCCTGCAACTGCTGCAGAACTTCGCCGCCTGGGATGGCCGCTGGTAATGGGGCGGGCGAAGCTCAAGGCGCCGGTTCTGACGCTCGATGCTGCCCAGGAGCAGGCCGCACAGCAGATCATCAAGCGCTTTCTGGAAGATCGTTTCGAACTGGAGCTCGGCTCCTTCGAGGCGCAGGAAGTGCTTGATCTGATCGCCCGTGAAATTGCTCCGCTGTATTACAACAAGGCGATCTTCGATGTGCAGACACACCTGAAAGAACGGTTTGAAAGCATCGAAAGCGACTTGTGGGCGCTCGAAAAGAGCTGACCTTTAACCGATACCCGATTTGAACAGGTTCGAGCCATGCTGATTATTCCCGCGATCGATCTCAAGGATGGCGCCTGCGTGCGTCTGCGTCAGGGCCTCATGGATGACGCCACGGTGTTTTCCGACGACCCGGTGGCCATGGCGGCCAAATGGGTCGAGGCCGGTTGCCGCCGTCTGCATCTGGTCGATCTGAATGGCGCCTTTGAGGGCCAGCCGGTCAATGGCGAAGTGGTTACCGCCATCGCCAAACGCTACCCGAACCTGCCTATCCAGATTGGCGGCGGCATTCGTTCGCTGGAGACCATCGAGCATTACGTGCGCGCCGGCGTCAGCTACGTGATCATCGGCACCAAGGCGGTCAAGCAGCCGGAGTTCGTCGGTGAGGCCTGCCGGGCGTTCCCGGGCAAGGTGATCGTTGGCTTGGACGCGAAAGACGGTTTCGTCGCAACCGATGGCTGGGCTGAGGTTTCCACCATGCAGGTCGTGGACCTGGCGCGCCGCTTCGAGGCTGACGGCGTTTCGGCGATCGTCTACACCGACATCGCCAAGGACGGCATGATGCAGGGCTGCAACGTCGAGGCGACGGTAGCTCTGGCCAACGCCAGCAAGATTCCGGTAATCGCGTCCGGCGGTATTCACAACATCGGCGATATCCAGAAGCTGCTCGACACCAACACCCCCGGCATCGTCGGCGCCATCACCGGTCGTGCGATCTATGAGGGCACGCTGGACGTGGCGGAAGCCCAGGCGCTCTGCGACCTCAAGTTCAAAGACGAATAACCAGAGAGATCGGTCATGGCCCTCGCCAAACGCATCATCCCCTGCCTCGACGTGGACAACGGCCGCGTGGTCAAGGGCGTCAAGTTCGAGAATATCCGCGACGCCGGTGATCCGGTGGAGATCGCCAGGCGCTATGACGAGCAGGGGGCCGACGAGATCACCTTCCTCGACATCACCGCCAGCGTCGATAACCGCGACACCACGCTGCACACCGTCGAGCGCATGGCCAGCCAGGTTTTCATCCCGCTGACCGTGGGTGGCGGCGTACGCACCGTGCAGGATATTCGCAATCTACTTAATGCCGGCGCCGACAAAGTCTCGATCAACACGGCTGCGGTATTCAATCCCGAGTTCGTCGGCGAAGCGGCTGCGCGTTTCGGCTCGCAGTGCATCGTCGTCGCCATCGATGCGAAGAAAGTCTCCGCTCCCGGCGAGCCGGGCCGTTGGGAAATCTTCACCCACGGCGGGCGCAAGCCCACCGGGCTGGATGCGGTGGCCTGGGCGAAGAAGATGGAAGACCTTGGCGCTGGCGAGATCCTCCTGACCAGCATGGACCAGGACGGTGTGAAAAGCGGCTATGACCTGGGTGTGACCCGCGCCATCAGCGAAACGCTGAGCATTCCCGTGATCGCCTCCGGCGGGGTCGGCAATCTGCAGCACCTGGCCGACGGCATCCTCGAAGGCAAGGCTGATGCAGTGCTGGCCGCGAGCATCTTTCACTTCGGTGAGTACAGCATTCCCGAGGCCAAGGCCTATATGGCCAGCTGCGGCATCGTGATGCGCTAAGTGGTCGCGCCAGGCCCTCAGCAAATAGGGCCTGCTGCAGGCGAGGCTGTTGATCAATGGTGGCCGCATTGGCCGAGCCGGCTCTACGCGCTCGGTCAGTGCGGCCGCTTTGGTTTTGTGATGTGTGTCTCGTTTGCTGGCCCTGTCTCGGTTCGTTCGCGTTTCAGCTGCTAAGAATTAAACCTTGACCGATGCCTGGTTGGGGGAAGCAAAGATGTTGAAACGAATTCTGATTGCCACGATGTTGCTGTTCAGCACCGCAATGGCACGGGCCGAACTGCCCGACAACTACAAGCTGGTCCTGCTGACCGAGAATTTCCCGCCCTTCAACATGGCCGTGGATCAGAAGAACTATGCGGCTGAAGACAACGTTCAGGGTATCAACGCCGACATCGTCCGCGAGCTGTTCAAGCGCGCCGGAATCGATTACAGCCTGACGTTGCGCTTTCCCTGGGATCGTATTTACAAGCAGGTGCTGGAGCAGCCCAACTGGGGTTTGTTTTCGACCACCTTCACGCCTGAACGAGAGCCACTCTTCAAGTGGGTTGGGCCATTGGCCGAGACCGGCTGGGTCCTCCTGGCTCCGTCTGACAGCTCGCTACGCTTGACCTCGCTGGAGCAGGCGCGGAGCTACCGTGTAGGCGCTTACAAGAATGATGCGGTCAGTCAGCATCTGGAAAGCAACGGCTTCCAGCTGGACAACTCCCTGCGTGATCAGGAAAACGTCGACAAGCTGCTCAAAGGCCAGATCGACCTCTGGGCGACCACGGATCCTGTCGGGCCTTACCTGGCCAAGCAGCAAGGCGTCAGCGGGCTGACTACGGTAATGCGCTTCAATGAAGGCCAGCTGTATCTGGCGCTGAATAAAGGCACGCCAGATGAGGTGGTCAGGCGCCTGCAGGGTGCTCTGAACGAGATGAAAAAGGATGGCTCGATAGCTGCCATCCAGCGCCGCTATCTCTAGCGATAAGTGCCGTCGCACCCATGGGCAGCCATGGCGCGGTTGCCGCGCGTCGCAATCATCTGACCGATGTCCACCCAGTCGATGCCGCTGTTCTGAAGATGCGGCAGCTCGCGCTCCAGCAGCTCCAGCGTACTGCGGTGCGGATGGCCGATGATCACCACCGAACCCTGCTTGCGTGCCAGCGATATGGCCGCCGCGAACCGCTCGGCAACGGCTTCGGGGCTGGGATCGTCATCCAGAAAGATGTCCCGCGACAGGCTTGCCAGGCCGATCTCCTGGGCAGCCGCGGCGGCAACGGTCTTTGGGTTGGTGCGGCTGTCGATAAAGAACAGGTGGCGTTGTTGCAGCGACGCCATGAGGGCTGCCATGGGTTCTCGCTGGTCGGTCATCTGGCTACCCATGTGGTTATTCAGCCCGCTCGCGTGTGGCACCGCGGCAAGCGCGTTGTTCAGCCGGCGTTGCAGCTCTTCGGCAGGCAATTCAGGGCGCCAGGCGTAGGGCCCGCCTGCCGGAGCCATGGGCAGATGCAGCATCACCGTCTTGCCGACGCTATGGGCGCGCTGGGCCAGTGACGCGGCGTGGCGAGTATCCGGCAGAATCGCCAGGGCGACCGGGCCGGGCAAGGCCAGCACCCGTTCATCGCGGGCAGGGTTCTGCCCAAGATCGTCGATGATCAGTGCCAGGCGGGGCTTTTCCCGGGAAACTTCGTCGGCCCCTGGTGCGGCCTGGCACAGCAGCGGCAGCAGGCCGGCCAGCAGCCACAAGGATGCACGCAGCATCCTTATTTTCCGCGGGTGAGAGTCAAACCCTTGAGCAGGTTAAGTGCCTGGCTGAGCTGGTAATCGTCATCCTGGGGGCGCGGCTCGCCGGCGGCCTTGCTGCCGCTGGGGCGATCAGCACCGCCATTGCCGTTGCCCAGGTGGCCGGCCAGATCGGCTTCGCGAAGACCATCGGAAGCCTGCTCGCGGGTCAGCTTGGCGCGGGTCACTTCGATGTCCGGCTCGATGCCCTGGGCTTGGATGGAGCGGCCGTTGGGCGTGTAGTAGAGCGCAGTAGTGAGCTTGAGCGCGCGGTCGTTGTTAAGTGGCAACACGGTTTGTACCGAGCCCTTGCCGAAGCTGTCGGTACCCATCACCACCGCTCGTTTCTGGTCCTGCAGGGCGCCGGCGACAATCTCCGAAGCCGAGGCGCTGCCGCCGTTGATCAGCACGACCATGGATACGCCTTCACTGGCATCCGCCGGATCGGCATTGAAGCGCAGCTCGGAATTGGCGATGCGGCCCTTGGTGTAGACGATCAGACCCTTTTTGAGGAAATGGTCGGAGACCTCTACCGCGGCCTGCAGCACGCCGCCGGGGTTGTTGCGCAGGTCCAGGATCAAGCCGTTGAGTTTCTGGCCGTTTTCCTTGCGCAGTCGTGCCAGTGCCTTGCCCACCTCAGAGCCGGTGTTGACCTGGAACTGGGTGACACGCAGGTAGCCATAGCCTGGTTCGAGCAGCTGGCTCTTGACGCTGGTGACCTTGATGATTGCGCGCGTCAGTTTGACGTCGAAGGGCTTGCCGCCTTCGCGCACCAGCGACAGGTTGATTTCGCTGCCTGGCTTGCCGCGCATCATCCCCACAGCCTCGATCATCGACAGGCCCTTGGTCGGTTTGCCGTCGATCTTGACGATCAGGTCGCCAGCCTCGATGCCGGCTCTGGATGCGGGAGTGTCATCGATGGGAGAAACCACCTTGATAAAGCCGTCCTCGATACCGACTTCGATGCCCAGGCCACCGAACTCCCCGCTGGTGCTTTCCTGCAGCTCGGCGAAGGCTTCCGGCTCAAGATAGGCCGAGTGCGGGTCGAGATTGCTCAGCATGCCCTTGATGGCATTTTCCAGCAGGGTCTTGTCGTCAACCGGCTCGACATAGGCAGCCTTGATCCGGTCCAGCACCTCGGCGAAGGTGCGCAGCTCGTCGAGCGGCAGCGGTGCCCTGCCGGTGGAGGTGCCTTGTACCTCGGGCGCAGGTGCCATCTCAGCAGGTGGATGCTGGGCCCAGGCGCTGCCGTAAATGCCCAGCAGCAGGGCCAGGGTCAGCGTTGAAGGGCGGGCGAAGCGGCGCGGGTGAAGCATTGTCGAACTCCGGTTGTGAGAGTGCACTCGGCGGTTAACCTTGTGCGCGACACCATTGCGCCGGATCGCTGGGGCGACCCTGCTGGCGGATGGCGAAATACAGTGCAGCAGATTCCTGCCCGCCACTGTTTCCTACGGTGGCGATGGGGTCGCCAGCCTTGACGATTTCTCCAGCGTCACGCAACAGGCTTTGATTATGCCCGTATAGGCTCAGATAGCCGTTGCCGTGATCGAGGATAACCAGCAGGCCGGCACCGCGCAGCCAGTCGGCAAACACTACGCGGCCACCGTGTACGGCACGCACCTGCGTGCCGATAGCGGCACCGATCAGTACGCCGTCCCACTTGGTTCGAGCGTCGCCGCCGCGCGGAGTGCCGTAACCGGCGACAAGGCGCCCATCTACAGGCCATGGCAGCTTGCCCTTGGCGTTGGCAAAGGGGCCGCCGAAGCTTTCCCCGCCGCTGGATACGAGCTGGCCTGAAGGGGCTGTCGCTGAGCTGCCGGAGCGTTGCTGGCGGCGCTGTTCTTCGCGCGCTATGGCCAGGGCGCGCTGGCGCTGCTCCTCGGCTTCGCGGGCCTGACGGGCTAAGGTTTCCTCAATGGTCTTGAGCACGCGCTCAAACTGGGCCTGCTCCTGTTGGCGCGCCTTGAGCTTGCTGTCGCGGGTGGATAGATCCTTGTCCAGCTTGGCCAGGGTCTGCTGGCGCTGCTTGCGCACCTCGGCAAGTTCAGCCTGGCGCTGCTTCAGTCCGCTCTGTTGCTCACTTAGCGCTGCCTGTTGCTGCTCGATGCCGGTTTCGACCTTCGCCAGTTGGCGCAGGGTTTCGTTGAAACCTTCGAGCTGCGCGAAGCGCGCCTTGCTCAGGTAGTCGTAATAGGTCAGGGAGCGGCTGAATTTTTCCGGATTCTGCTGGTTGAGCAGCAGCTTGAGATATTCCTGACGACCGCTTTGGTAGGCCGCGCGGGCCTGGATGCCGATCAGGCGCTGTTGTTCGATGCGCGCGCCTTCGAGGGTGGTCTTCTCCTCGTTGAGGCGGTCCAGCTCGGCTTCGCTGCGGTCGATCTCTTGCTGCAGAGCGTCGACCTGCTTTTCCAGCTTGCCCATCTCGCTTTCGGTGGTCTGCAACTGTTTATGAACTGCAGATTTCTCCTGCTCGATCTGCTTGAGCAGCTTCTGCAGTTCGGCTACGTCCTTGCGGGCGGCCTCTATCTGCTTGCGGGCTTCTGCGCGCTCATCAGCCACGGCGGTGCCGAGCAGGCAGGATAATGCTAGGACGAGAAATAAGCGGGGCATGGGCGGGCGCAACCGAGAGATCGACGACCGCCGTAGTATGCCTAAAAAAACCGCCGCAAGCTGTAGGGTGGGTGCAGCCTGTCGATGGTGCGCGACGGCCATAGCGCAGCGGTGTGTTTCACCCACCCTATGACTTCAAGCTTTCAGTTCGACGATTGAGCGCCCGGTCATTTCTGCCGGTACCGGCAGACCCAGCAGGGTCAGCATGGTCGGCGCGACATCGGCAAGTACGCCGCCCTGGCGGATGCTGACCTCGCGCTTGCCAACATAGATGAACGGCACCGGTTCGCAGGTGTGGGCGGTGTGCGCCTGACCGGTCATGACATCTTCCATCTGCTCGACATTGCCGTGGTCGGCAGTAATCAATGCCTCGCCGCCGACCCGCTCCAGCGCTTCGACAATGCGCCCGACGCACTTGTCCAGGCATTCCACCGCTTTGACTGCTGCCTCGAACACGCCGGTGTGGCCGACCATGTCGCCGTTGGCGTAGTTGACGATGATCACGTCGAAGCGCTGATTGTCGATGGCGTCGACGATGCGGTCGGTGACTTCCGGCGCGCTCATCTCCGGCTGCAGGTCATAAGTGGCAACCTGCGGCGACGGGATCAGGATGCGCTCTTCGCCGACGAAGGGTTCTTCGCGGCCGCCGGAGAAGAAGAAGGTGACGTGGGCGTACTTCTCGGTCTCGGCGATGCGCAACTGGGTCTTGCCGTTGTTGGCCAGATACTCGCCGAGCACATTGGTCAGCGCTTCCGGGGCAAAGGCGGCCGGTGCGGGAATGCTCGCGGCGTACTGGGTGAGCATGACAAAGCCGGCCAGCTGCGGGGTGCGGGTGGGCTGGAATTCCTTGAAACCGGGCTCGACGAAGGCGCGGGTCAGCTCGCGCGCGCGGTCGGCGCGGAAATTCATGAATACCACGGCATCGCCATCTTCTACTCGCACTGGCTCGCCAATGCTGGTGGCTTTGACGAACTCATCGCTCTCGCCGCGCTCGTAGGCTGCGATCAAACCGTCCACAGCGTAATCGGACTGGAACTCGGCCTTGCCGTCGACGATCAGCTCATAAGCCTGCTGGACGCGGTCCCAGCGATTATCGCGGTCCATCGCGTAATAGCGACCGATCAGGCTGGCGATGCGGCCCTTGCCCAGGCGGGTGAAGGTGGCCTGCAGCAGTTCGATGGAGCTTTGCGCGCTCTTGGGCGGGGTGTCGCGGCCATCGAGGAAGGCGTGCAGATAGATCTTCTCGGCGCCGCGCTTGGCCGCCAGTTCGGCCATGGCCACCAGGTGATCCTGATGGCTGTGAACGCCGCCATCGGAGAGCAGGCCGAGGATATGCACGGCCTTGCCGTTGCTTGCCGCCTTGTCCACTGCCGCGCAGATGGCCGGGTTGGAGAAAAAGTCGCCGTCACGGATGGATTTGGTCACGCGGGTGAAGTCCTGATACACCACGCGGCCCGCGCCGAGGTTCATGTGGCCGACTTCCGAGTTGCCCATCTGGCCGTCGGGCAGGCCGACATCCATGCCGCTGCCGGAGATCAGCCCATGGGGGCGCGTGGCGCGCAGCTGGTCATAGACCGGCGTACTGGCAGCGTGTATGGCGTTGTACTCGGGGCTGTCGCTGTGTCCGAAGCCATCGAGGATGATCAGTACCAGGGGTTTGGGCGCGGCGGGCATTATCTGGCTCCTTGCACGAGGGGGCGCGAATAAGGGCGGCAATTCTACACGATTGACAGGGTTCAGCCGGCAACAGGGGCTGTGTATACTGCCGGGATTTTACCCTCCGGGAACCTTGTAGATGGTCGCTAACCTGATTGAATTTGCTTCTAACAACTTTGTACTGGTCAGTATCTTCCTGGCTCTGCTGGTTCTGCTGGCAATTACCGAAATGCAGAAGGGCGGCAAGAGCCTGGCCACTCGCGAGCTGACGGCACTGGTCAACCGCGACGAAGGCGTGGTCTTGGACGTGCGGGCCAAGAAGGAGTTCGACGCTGGCCATATCGTCGATTCATTGAACATTCCCCATGAAAAACTGGTCAGCCGACTGGGTGAGCTGGAAAAGTACAAGGCCAAGACGATCATCGTCGTCGACGCCATCGGCCAGCACTCCGGAGCGGCCTGCCGTGAGCTTAAAAAGGCGGGCTTTACCGCCGTTAAGCTGTCTGGAGGGATGTCCAGCTGGCGCGGCGACAATCTGCCAGTGGTCAAGTAAGCATGCCCGAAGTCGTCATCTATACCACCGCCTGGTGCCCCTATTGCGTGCGGGCCAAGAGCCTGCTGAAAAGCAAGGGCGTCACCTTTCAAGAGATCTCCGTGGACGGCAAGCCCGCCTTGCGCGCGGAAATGGCCCGCAAGGCTGGGCGCACTTCTGTTCCGCAGATCTGGATCGGAGACAGGCACGTCGGTGGCTGTGATGAGCTGCATGCACTGGAGCGTGCAGCAAAGCTGGATGCGATGCTAAAGGGCTGATCGGTCGAACCAGGCGTTCAACGATCTGCCAGGGGTGCCCGAACGCTGGGTTCGGGCGTGGAATCATTACAACAACGCACACAGCGAGAAGGCTTTCACATGACTGAACAAGCAAACACCGGCGCAGCTGCCGCTGAGCAGGAGCAGGGCGCACAGTTTTCCCTGCAGCGCATCTATGTTCGCGACCTGTCCTTCGAGGCGCCGAAGAGCCCCGAGATCTTCCGTCAGGAGTGGAACCCCAGCGTAGGGCTGGATCTGAACACCCGCCAGAAGTCGTTGGAAGGTGATTTCCATGAAGTGGTGTTGACCCTGTCGGTCACCGTGAAAACTGGTGAGGAAGTCGCCTTTATCGCCGAAGTCCAGCAGGCGGGGATTTTCCTGATCAAGGGCCTTGAGCCTCAGGCGATGAGCCATACGCTGGGGGCTTTCTGCCCGAACATCCTCTTTCCCTACGCTCGCGAAGCGCTGGACAGCCTGGTTACCCGCGGCTCCTTCCCGGCCCTGATGTTGGCGCCGGTGAACTTCGATGCACTCTACGCTCAGGAAATGGAGCGCATGCAGCAGGCTGCCCAGGCGCCCGCTACTCACTGATAACGCAATGCTGTGGCAGGGTGGAGCTTCGTAGCTGCCACCCTCTATCAGCCTGCAGCCTGTCAGCGCACCTTCACCACGAGTTTCCCCACGGCCTTGCGCTGCCCCAGCGTCTCGATTGCCCGGCCGGCCTGTTTCAGCTCAAAAGTCTGTGAAACCAACGGCTTGACCTTGCCTTCGGCATGCCAGGCGAACAGCTGCCTGAAGTTGGCGGCATTGTCGTGGGGCTGGCGCTGGGCGAAGGCGCCCCAGAACACGCCGATCAGTGCGGCGCCCTTGAGCAGGGGCAGGTTGGCCGGCAGTGCCGGGATCTCGCCGCCGGCGGCAAATCCCACCACCAGCATGCGCCCGTTCCAGGCAATGCTGCGAAACGCCTCCTCGAACAGCCCGCCACCGACCGGATCGTAGATCACATCCACGCCCTGTCCTTGGGTAAGTTCTTTCAGGCGTTCGCGCAGGCTGCACTCGCTGTAATTGACGAGCTCATCGGCTCCGGCATTTTTCGCGACCTCCAGCTTCTCGTCGGTCGAGGCGGCTGCGATCACTCGGGCGCCCATGGCCTTGCCGATCTCCACCGCCGCCAGGCCAACGCCGCCGGAAGCGCCGAGAACCAGCAGGGTTTCACCGGGCTGTAGATTGGCGCGCTGCTTGAGGGCGTGCATCGAGGTGCCGTAGGTCATGCCGAAGGCAGCGGCAGTGGTGAAGTCCATGGTGGCAGGAATCGGCAGCGTGTTCTGGCCGGCTACGGCAACCTGTTCGGCAAAGCTGCCCCAGCCGGTCAGGGCCATGACCCGGTCGCCGACCTTCAGGTGGGTAATGCTCTCGCCAACTGCGGTCACCACCCCGGCCGCTTCGCCGCCCGGGGAAAAGGGGAAGGGCGGTTTGAACTGGTACTTGCCCTCAATGATCAGCGTGTCCGGAAAGTTGACCCCGGCTGCATGCACGTCAAGCAGTACCTCGCCTTTCTTGATCGTGGGGCTATCGATTTCCTCGATAACGAGGTTTTCGGCGGGACCAAACGCTTTGCAGAGGACGGCTTTCATGGGGCTTCCTTATCGGTAGGGTTCGTTCGCCAGTCTAGAAGGGTGCTCCGCAGGCGCAACGAGCATGGTCTGCCGTGATGTACATACATAACAGGGCGGGCTTGGGTCTGCGTCTGGCTCTGGTTATGCTGGCGGTCGTTCTTTCCTGGAGTCTTCCCGTGACGCGCATTCTTGCTTTCTGTCTGGCCCTTGGGCTGTCAGTCCCGGCCCTGGCCGAAAAGGCCGCAGAGGATACGGTAGCGAAAACCATCTACTACACCCTAACGCCGGCGTTGGTAGGCAACTACGGTTCGGATGGGCGGTTGAAATACTACAAGGCCGACGTCGCTCTGCGCATTGGCAGCAGTGAGGCCGAAGCCAGGGTCAAGCATCATGAGCCGCTGATACGCAATCAGTTGGTGATGCTGTTTTCTCAGCAGACAGAGGCTAGCCTGAGCAGCGTCGAGGCCAAGGAGGCCTTGCGCAACGAAGCCCTTCAGCAGGTGCAGGCGGTGCTTACCCAGGAGGAGGGGCGTCCGCTGGTGGATGATCTTCTGTTTAACAACCTGATCATCCAGTAAGGGCTGATTGCCTCTTTAGCGCATGGCCAAGATGGCCAGCCACTGCGCCTCGCTGACGGGCATTACCGAAAGTCGATTGCCTTTTTGCACCAGTGGCATCTGCTCTAGCGCCGGTTCGGCCTTGAGCTGGGGGAGCGTCAGGAGCTGCTCGAAGCGCTCCACGAACTCAACGTCAACCGCGCTCCAGGGATTTTTCTGCTCACAGGCTTTGGCATCGCGGTAAGGGCTGTCCGGATCGAGGGCAGTTGGGTCTGCATAGGCCGTCCGCACGATGCTGCCGATTCCGGCGATGCCGGGCGTTGCACAGCTGGAGTGATAGAAGAAAAATCGGTCTCCCTCGTTCATCGCCCGCAGGAAATTGCGGGCCTGATAATTGCGCACCCCGTCCCAGCGTGCTCGGCCCATTTGTTCGAGATTTCGAATGGAAAATTCGTCAGGTTCGGACTTCATCAACCAGTACGGCATGCTACTTGCTTCCTGTTACTCGCTTGGAAGGTTCTCAAACGCAAAATTCCCCGACAATCGGTCCTAATGCGTGTTTGCACTGCATGGATGCATAGCGGAGAATGCCGCGCTTGAGGTGGTGGTGTCAGGCTTAAAACTAGAACGATACGGCCTGGCAGGGACTATTCGCCTTGAAGGGGGAGGCGAACAAATCATGAAACGCAAACCGGATATTCTTTGGGTTCTGGTGCTGGTGTTTGGCCTGGGCGTGGTTACCACGGGCTATACCCAGGGTCTGTGGGAGCGCTCTGACGACTCGGCGCAGGTCCCTATCAATCATTCCCAGCAACTCCATCAGCGCTGATCCGCTGTGCCGCATGGATGCGGCGTGCTACCTCTCTTCGGACGTTCTGTCCCGTTTCACGTACCAGCTTCTGTCAGTCACCGTCGCTTGCAGTTCGACATCCCAGCTGGCCAGCGGCAGGCGATCTACCTTCTGGCATTCATGGGCAAGGCCTAAAAGTGTCGGTTTGTGACTTTTTTTGCGCCTTGAGCGATACGCCAGGCTGCGATCATAAAAGCCCCCGCCCATACCCAGGCGTCCGCCGTGCTCGTCGAAGCCCACCAGCGGCATGAGCAGTATATCCAGCGTCCATACCGGTCGTTGCCGTGCAGGGCAAAACAGCGGCTCGGCAATGCCGAAGCGATTGGGCTTCAGGGTTTCGCCCGGAAGGATGCGCTGAAAGGCCATGCGGGTCCTCGGCCAGGCATTCAATACCGGAAGATAGGTGGCCTTGCCCATTCTCTGAGCGGCATGTAGCAAAGGCCGAGGGTCGATTTCGCCATCGTTGGGCAGGTACAGAGCGATATGTCGTGCGCGACGAAACAGCGGATGCTGTGCCAGCTGGCGATAAAGTCCTTGTGCGGCAATGCGCTGTTGAAGGGGGGAAAGATTACGGCGCTTCTGTCGCAACAGTCTGCGCAGTGCCGGGCGCGAAAGGCCTTCGGCGATGTTCATGAAAAAAGACTCCCCAGCATGCCGCTGCCCGCGTAGGCCCTTGAACCCGAGAGTTCAAGGTGGCGACTACAGGATACCTTAAGGCTTTCCGTCAGGCGGACATGCACACCGGCACCACATGTAGCCTCCAGGTTGTTGCTTATCGGGAGAGGGTCTTCGCCGACTGGCAAACATGCCAGGGAGGTGCGGGGATTATAGCGCAATATGTGAACCGTTCGTCAGTTGCCTGAGCTGTTCTGGTCGGCCAATGCGCTGTCGACGCGCTCAAGCAGCGTGCGCACATGCTCGCGGGCGCTGTTGGCCTCGGCGTCCAGGCGGTCATGCTTGTGCAGCAGTTCGTGAGTGATGTTCAGCGCAGCCATTACCGCAATGCGGTCGGCGCCTATGACTTTTCCGCTGCTGCGAATTTCCCGCATCTTGCGGTCAAGGTAGCTCGCGGCACCTTCCAGGTTGCTGCGCTCCTCTGGCGGACAGGAGATGCAGTACTCCTTGTCGAGGATATGCACGGTAACGGTGTTCGGCTGGTTCATGAGTCCTGCTCCAGAGCTTTCAGGCGCGAAATCATGGATTCGACCTTCACGCGGGCCATTTCGTTCTTTTCAATCAGTTGAGCGCGTTCCTCGCGCCACGCCTGTTCACTGTGCAGCAGCAGGCGATTCTGTACTTTCAACTGCTCGAGGTGCTGAATCAGCTGCTCCAGCCGGGTGCTCAGCAATTGCAGATCGGCGTCTTCCATGGGATATCCAGATGATTGAGGCGAATGCCGGCGGGACTCGCTTCGATGGTCTTGGCTCGTTCGCCGGTGCTAGGATACTAGGCCTTCATTCTAGACATTAGCGCCGCGGTGCGCCTAGCTGCCAATGCCCATTCAGAACTCGCCTTATGCTGCCTTCGCCACATTGTTGGCCAACACTCCACTGGCTGTTACCCCCGCCGAACTGCATGGTTTGCTGCTTGGCCGCAGCTGTGCCGGAGCCGGTTTCGACATCGACGCCTGGCTGCACGATGCCGGCGAACTGCTCGGTGGCGAGCCTGAGGAGTCGGTGCGCCAAGCCCTGATCGGCTTGCAGGAAATGGTCAAGGGAGAGCTGGCCGGCGACGATATCGCCATCGTCATGCTGTTGCCTTCCGACGATGCGCCGCTGGCCGAGCGCGCACTGGCGCTGGGGCAGTGGTGCCAGAGCTTTCTCGCCGGTTTCGGGCTGATCGCCGGTGACCGGGCGCTGAGCGCCGAAGCCATGGAAGTGCTGCAGGACATGGCCGCCATTGCTCAGGTGCAGGGTGGGCTGGAAGAGTCCGAGGATGGTGAAAGTGATTACATGGAGGTGATGGAGTACCTGCGTGTCGCGCCGCTGCTGCTGTTCGCCGAATGTGCCAAGCCGCTGGCGCCGACGGCCAAACCTTCCCTGCATTAAGGACCGCACTCGCCTATGACTCGCATCCCGAAATCGGAATACGCCCGCCGTCGCAAGGCGCTGATGGAGCAGATGGAACCCGACAGTATTGCCATCCTGCCGGCGGCGCCGGTGTATATCCGCAATCGCGACGTCGAGCATGTCTACCGTCAGGACAGTGACTTCCAGTACCTCTCCGGCTTCCCCGAGCCGGAAGCCGTAATTGCACTGATTCCGGGGCGTGAGCACGGCGAGTATGTGCTGTTCTGCCGCGAGCGCGATCCTGAGCGCGAACTCTGGGATGGCCTACGTGCCGGGCAAGACGGTGCAATTAGCGAATACGGCGCGGACGACGCCTTCCCCATCGGCGACATCGACGACATTTTGCCAGGCCTGATCGAGGGCCGTTCGCGTGTCTACTACGCCATCGGCACCAACGAAGCTTTTGATCACCGCCTGATGGAGTGGATCAAGACCATCCGTGCCAAGGTTCGCCAGGGCGCGCAGCCGCCCAATGAATTTGTCGCCCTCGACCACCTGCTGCACGACATGCGTCTGTACAAGTCGGGCAGCGAGGTGAAGGTGATGAAGCACGCGGCGGAGATTTCCGCCCGTGCGCATATCCGCGCCATGCAGGCCAGTCGCGCCGGGCTGTTCGAATATCATTTGGAAGCCGAGCTGGACTACGAATTCCGCAAGGGCGGGGCGAAGATGCCGGCCTATGGTTCCATTGTCGCGGCGGGCCGCAATGCCTGCATTTTGCACTACCGCGAGAATGATGCACCGCTCAAGGACGGTGATCTGGTCTTGATCGATGCCGGCTGCGAGATCGACTGCTACGCCAGCGACATCACCCGCACCTTTCCGGTCAACGGCAAGTTTTCGCCGGAACAGAAGGCGATCTATGAGCTGGTGCTGGCCGCCAATGAAGAAGCCTTCAAGTTCATTGCCCCTGGTCGCCACTGGAACGAGGCGCACGAGGCTACCGTGCGAGTCATCACCGCCGGCCTGGTAAGGCTGGGTCTGCTGCAGGGCGAGGTGGACGAGCTGATCGCCAGCGAGGCCTACAAACCCTTTTATATGCACCGGGCCGGTCACTGGCTGGGAATGGATGTGCATGACGTCGGCGACTACAAGGTTGGCGGCGAATGGCGTGTGCTCGAGCCCGGCATGGCGATGACCGTCGAGCCGGGCATCTATATCGCGGCGGACAATCTGCTGGTGGCGAAAAAATGGCGCGGCATCGGCGTGCGCATCGAGGATGATGTGGTGGTCACCAAGACCGGCTGTGAAATCCTCACCGGCGGTGTGCCCAAGAGCGTCGCCGAAATCGAGGCGCTGATGGCTGCCGCGCACGAGGAAGCCTGAGTCATGAGCGTACTGGCGATCATCGGCGGCGGGCTGGTTGGCGCCAGTCTGGCTCAGGCATTGCAACAGGGCGCCAAACAGCGCGGTTGGAGCATCCTGCTGATCGAGCCATTTGCTCCGGGTAACGAGTATCAGCCCAGCTACGACGCACGCTCCACGGCGCTGTCCTACGGCACCCGGCTGATCTATCAGCGCCTGGGCGTCTGGGAGCAGATTGCCGAGCGTGCTGAACCTATCACCCATATTCAGGTTTCCGACCGTGGTCGCGCGGGCGCCACCCGCCTGGATGCGCAAACCGAGCAGGTGCCGGCGCTGGGTTATGTGGTGGAAAACGCCTGGATCGGCCATTGCCTGTGGCAGGCGCTGGACGACGAGGTGGTGCAGCGCCATTGTCCTGCGGAAGTGGCGCGTATGCAGCCCACCGTTGATGGCTGGCAACTGACTCTGACTGATGGCAGTCAGCTTGAATGCGATCTGGCGGTGCTTGCAGACGGCGGTCGCTCGGCATTGCGCGAGCAGCTCGGCGTCGCCGTCAAGCACACGCCTTACGGACAAACCGCGCTGATCGCCAATGTGACGCCCGGCAAGCCTCACGGCGGTCACGCATTCGAGCGCTTCACCGACGACGGCCCGATGGCACTGCTGCCGGTGCGTGATAACCGCTGCGCACTGATCTGGAGTCGTTCGCACGCGGATGCGGCACGGCTGGTAGCCCTGAACGAAGCGCAGTTTCTCGATGAGCTACAGCAGGCCTTTGGCTATCGCCTGGGTGGCTTTCAGCAGGTAGGCGCGCGGCATCTCTACCCACTGGCGCTGGTTGAAGCGGCCGAGCAGGTGCGCAGTGGACTGGTGGTGCTGGGCAACGCCGCCCATAGCCTCCACCCGATCGCGGGCCAGGGTTACAACCTGTCGCTACGCGATGCCGACGTGCTGGCCGCGACCCTGCTGGGTAGCGGCGCGGCACCGGGGGATTTGGCCGTGCTTCAGGAATATCAGCGCCGCCAGCATCTTGATCAGCACCTGACCGTGGGTTTTTCCGATCGTTTGACGCGCCTGTTCGGTGAGCCCAGCTCGCTGATCAGGGCAGGGCGCAATTTGGGTCTGCTGGCGCTGGACCTGCTGCCTCCGGCCAAGGGCTGGTTTGCCCGCCAGGCCATGGGGCTGGGCGCGCGGGAAAGCTGAACTCGCTGTTCAAGATGCACCGTGATATGAGGAGCCGCTGTTCGGCTTTTGTAGGAGCGGACTTGTCCGCAGCTGTTATGTGGCGATGCTGAAAGCTCGCGAATGAATTCGCTCCCACGGGGTGCGATGCGCCTGTCAGGCCTTCGAGGGCTGCCCGCGCGCTTTCATATAAAGACAGGGTCGTGCCATCACATAACTGGAACTGGCCTTTTCGCAGATCGTTGAAAACTCGCAGGAGAGAATGATGCAAGCGGACCTCATCATCGTGGGCGCGGGGATGGTCGGCAGCACGCTGGCACTGGCGCTGCAGGAGTGCGGGCTGAACATTCGCCTGATTGATGCCGGGCCGCTTGAACCGCAAGCCTTCGCTCCATCCGACCCTTTCGAACCCCGCGTAAGCGCACTGTCCGCTGCCAGCCAGCGCATACTCGAACGCGTCGGTGCCTGGTCGGGTATCGTTCGCCGCCGCGCAAGTCCCTACAGCGAAATGCGTGTGTGGGATGGCTCCGGTACTGGGCAGATCCATTTTTCCGCTGCTTCGGTACATGCCGAAGTGCTCGGCCATATCGTCGAGAACCGGGTGGTGCAGGATGCGCTGCTGGAGGCGCTCAAGGCCCGCGGCTCGGTAGAGCTGATCGCTGGAGCGCGTCTGGAACAGCTGCATCGGGACGACGCCGGCTGGCACCTGACCCTTGCTGGCGGCCAGCAGCTGAGTACCGGGCTGCTGGTTGCAGCCGACGGCGCGAATTCGGCGGTACGGCGCTTGGCCGGCTGTGACACTCGTGAGTGGGATTACCTGCACCACGCTATTGTCACCAGCGTGCGTTGCGCCGAGCCCCATCAGCGCACGGCCTGGCAGCGCTTCACAGACGATGGCCCGCTGGCCTTCCTACCCCTGCAGCGCGACGCTGACGAACACTGGTGCTCCATTGTCTGGTCCACCACCGAGCCCGAGGCGCAGCGGCTGATGGCGCTGGGCGACGAGGACTTCCGTCAGGCGCTTGGGCGTGCCTTTGAGGAGCGGCTGGGCGAGGTGCTGGAGGTCGATCCACGGCTGTGCATTCCGCTACGCCAGCGCCACGCCAAGCGTTACGTGGAACCCGGGCTGGCGCTGATCGGCGATGCCGCGCACACCATCCACCCGTTGGCCGGGCAGGGGGTCAACCTCGGCCTGCTGGATGCTGCGGTACTGGCCGAGGTGCTGCTCGCGGCGCTGCAGCGAGGCATGAGCCCCGGCGATCCGCGTGTGCTGGCGCGCTTCGAGCGTCGGCGAATGCCGCACAACCTGGCGATGATGGCCGCCATGGAGAGTTTCGAGCGACTGTTCCAGGCCGATGCCCTGCCGTTGCGCTGGCTACGCAACGCCGGGCTGAAAGGCGTCGAGGCGCTGCCGCAGGCGAAGGCGCTGTTCGTGCGCCAGGCGCTGGGCCTTTCGGGGGACCTGCCCGAACTGGCGAGGCCCTGAATTCAGATTTTTGGCCTGGACTTGATTTGGCACAAAATGTCGCGTTGAGAAGCGAAATGAAAACTACTACTATTTGGCCTCTTCAATCGAGCCATAAAAGAGAGGCTGATTCATGCAGGCACGCAAAGCTCTACTCGCCGCCGCTGTAGCGCTCACAACGGCGCTGTCCGGCGCCGTACAGGCCGCCGAGGAAGTAGTGGTCTACTCCTCGCGTATCGACGAGTTGATCAAGCCCGTATTCGATGCCTACACCGAAAAGACCGGTGTGAAGGTCAAGTTCATCACTGACAAGGAAGCGCCGCTGATGGCGCGGATCAAGGCCGAAGGCGCCAATACCCCCGCCGACCTGCTGCTGACCGTCGATGGCGGCAACCTCTGGCAGGCCGAGCAGATGGGCATCCTGCAGCCGATGAACTCCCAGCAGGTAAAAGACAGTATTCCCGCCCAGTATCGTTCCTCCAACGATGCCTGGACCGGCCTGTCGCTGCGTGCACGTACCATCGTCTATTCCCCCGAGCGCGTCGAAGACGGCGAGCTGACCACTTATGAAGCCCTGGCCGACGAGCGCTGGGATGGTCGTCTGTGCCTGCGGACCAGCAAGAAGGTCTACAACCAATCGCTGACTGCCACCATGATTGAAACCCATGGCGCGGAGAAGACCGAGGAAATCATCCAAAGCTGGGTAGGCAACCTGGCCACTGACGTTTTTGCCGATGACACCGCCCTGATCCAGGCCGTCGACGCCGGGCAGTGCGATGTCGGCATCGTCAATACCTATTACTTTGGGCGTCTGCACAAGCAGAAGCCGGATCTGAAAGCCAAGCTGTTCTGGCCGAATCAGGAAGACCGTGGCGTTCACGTCAACCTGTCCGGTATTGGCTTGACCAAACATGCACCGAACCCTGATGCGGCGCGCAAGCTGGTGGAGTGGATGACCACGCCCGAAGCGCAAAGCATTTTTGCCGATGCCAATATGGAATTCCCCGCCAATCCGAACGTGAAGCCGTCTGCGGAAGTGGCTTCCTGGGGCGAGTTCAAGGCTGACACCATTCCGGTTGAAGTCGCCGGCAAGCGCCAGGCTGAAGCCATTCGGCTGATGGACCGCGCCGGCTGGAGGTAAACCGCCCGCAGTCGTCTTTGCGATGCGGTTATACTCGCCGCCCCCGCCTGGTCGGGGGCGTTTTCATTCCTGCTTACGAGGCCTGCGTGTCCCACCCCGTCGAGCGACGCTGGTACCCCCTCACGTTCACAGTGGCTGCACTGGTGTTGCTGCCGCTGAGTGTTCTGTTGTTCAGCTGGGGCGACATCGATGTAGCAATCTGGTCGCACCTTTGGGACACCCAGATCCCGCGCCTGCTGGGTAACACCCTGACACTGGTGCTGGGTGTCGGCGTCGGCGTGGTGGTGCTGGGTACCAGCCTCGCCTGGTTGACGGCGCTCTGCGAGTTTCCCGGCCGGCGCTGGCTGGACTGGGCGCTGATGCTCCCATTTGCAATTCCCGCCTACGTGCTGGCGTTCGTCTTTATCGGCTTGCTGGATTTCGCCGGGCCGGTGCAGACGCTGGCGCGCGAATGGTTTGGCAGCGGTGTGCGTTTTCCCAGGGTGCGCTCCACTGGCGGGGTAATCATCGTTCTGGTGCTGGTGTTCTACCCATACGTCTATCTGCTCGCGCGTTCGGCCTTTATTGCCCAGGGCAAAGGCTTGATGGAGGCGGCGCGGGTGCTTGGGCAGTCACCCTGGAAGGCTTTCTGGAGCGTGGCGCTACCCATGGCGCGACCGGCCATCGGGGCCGGCATGGCGCTGGCGCTGATGGAGACTCTGGCGGACTTTGGCGCAGTGTCGGTGTTCAATTTCGACACCTTTACCACTGCCATCTACAAGACCTGGTACGGCTTTTTCAGCCTCAGCAGCGCCACCCAGCTGGCTAGCCTGCTGTTGCTGGCGGTGATGCTGGTGCTCTACGGCGAGCGGCGTGCCCGCGGCGTGGCCAGGCCGGCCAACGACCGGGCACGCTCGACAGCGCTTTACCACCTGCGCGGCGCCAAGGCGCTGGCAGCCACCACCTGGTGCGGGCTGGTGTTTCTCTGCGCCTTTGTGATCCCGATGTTGCAACTGCTGGTCTGGCTCTGGCAGCGCGGGCGCTTCGACTTCGACGAACGTTACGCCGGGCTGATCCTGCATACGCTCTATCTGGGCGCGCTGGCCGCGCTGATCACCGTGGCGGTGGCGTTGCTGCTGGCCTTCGCCCGGCGACAGGCGCCGGTGCGCCCGATCCGCGCGGCAGTGGGCTTGGCGAATCTCGGCTATGCGCTGCCAGGCTCGGTGCTCGCGGTGTCGATCATGCTTGCCTTCAGCTACCTGGACCGCGAGCTGGTCATCCCGCTTTCCGCCTGGCTTGGCGGTGCTGGCAAGCCGATCCTGCTGGGCAGTCTCGGTGCCTTGCTGCTGGCCTATCTGGTCCGCTTTATGGCGGTGGCTTTCGGCCCGCTGGAAAATGCCCTGGCGCGGATTCGTCCGTCGCTGCCCCAGGCATCGCGAAGCCTTGGGGTCGGCGGTCCGGCACTGTTTTTCAAGGTCTATCTGCCGCTGCTGCTGCCCGGCACCCTGAGCGCAGCATTGCTGGTGTTCGTCGATGTACTAAAGGAGATGCCGGCCACGCTGCTGATGCGCCCCTTCGGTTGGGACACCCTGGCGGTGCGCATCTTCGAGATGACCAGCGAAGGTGAATGGGCGCGTGCCGCACTGCCGGCATTGACGCTAGTGCTGGTCGGTCTGCTGCCGGTCATCCTGCTGATCCGGCGTTCAGCGAAAGCTTAAGGGTGTGCTGCCGTTTCGGCGATGGCCGCCTGCCGGATGCGCCGTGACCTGTCACAACCTTGCGGCTACAATGCGCGCCATTCAAAAGTCGCATGTCTTTGTCGAAGCGGCTTTATATAGGCTTCACCTTTGCCACTTCGGCGACCTGCCCAGAAGGAGAAACCCATGGGTCAGCGCACTCCCCTTTATGACCAGCATGTGGCACTCGGCGCGAAAATGGTTGATTTCGGCGGCTGGGACATGCCGCTGCATTACGGCTCGCAGGTGGAAGAACACCATCAAGTCCGACGTGATTGCGGTGTATTCGATGTCTCCCACATGACCATCGTCGACGTGGCCGGTGCCCATGCCAAGGCTTACCTGCAGCGCCTGTTGGCCAACGACGTGGCGCGCCTGAGAGAAGTCGGCAAGGCACTCTACAGCGCGATGCTCAACGAGGCCGGCGGGGTGATCGACGACCTGATCGTCTACCTGACCGAGCTGGGCTATCGCCTGGTGCTCAATGCTGGCACACGTGACAAGGACATGGCCTGGCTTAAGGCCCAGGCCGAAAACTTCGAGGTCGAGCTGCAGGAGCGCACCGACCTGGCGATGCTGGCCATCCAGGGGCCGCAGGCGCGGACGCGGATGATGGATATCGTCGCCCAGAGCCGTGCTGCCCTGATCCAGGAACTCAAGCCCTTCTACGGCCTTACCGCGGGCGACTGGTTTATCGGGCGCACCGGCTATACCGGTGAAGACGGCCTGGAAATCATGCTGCCGGCTGACGAGGCGGCCGACTTCTTCAGCGAGCTGGTCGGCGCCGGTATCGCGCCCATCGGCCTCGGCGCCCGTGACACATTGCGCCTGGAGGCCGGGCTGAACCTCTACGGCCAGGACATGCATGAAGATGTCTCGCCGCTGGCGGCGAACATGGGCTGGTCCATTGCCTGGGAGCCGGCCGAGCGTGACTTCATCGGTCGTGCGGCTCTGGAGGCGCAGCGTGAGCTGGACGGGCAGCCGCGCCTGGTCGGTCTGGTGCTGGAGGAGCGCGGCGTGCTCCGCGCACATCAGGTGGTGCGGGTCAGCGGCATCGGCGAAGGCGAGATCACCAGTGGCAGCTTCTCCCCGACGCTGGGCAAGTCCATCGCCCTGGCGCGCGTGCCGGCCAATACCGCCGAGCGCGCCGAGGTGGAGATCCGCAACAAGTGGTACCCCGTGCGTGTGGTGCGGCCAACCTTTGTGCGTAACGGAAAAGTGCTGGTATAACTTAAAACGACACCTTCGCGCCTGTGCCTGCGCGAGCGCATCGACATCCATGAGGACAGATGAATGAGCGACATACCCAGCGATCTGCGTTACGCCGCCAGCCATGAATGGGCCCGTCAGGAGGCCGATGGCAGCGTCAGCGTGGGAATTTCCGATCATGCCCAGGAAGCCTTGGGCGATGTGGTCTATGTCGAGCTTCCGCAAGTCGGCCAACAGTTCCAGGCCGGTCAGCAGGTAGGTGTGGTGGAATCGGTGAAAGCCGCCTCGGACATCTATGCGCCGGTCTCCGGCGTCGTCACCGCCGTCAACGAGCAGCTTGTCGATGCGCCCGAGCAGGTCAACAGCGATCCTTATGGCAGCTGGTTCTATCGTTTGCAGCCCGATACCCCGGCGGAGCTGGAGGCGCTGCTCAGTGCTGATGCCTACAAGGCCTCCTGCGACGCCTGATTGTTAGATTGCCAAGCCCCGCTCTGTCGGGGCTTTCTTTTTCCGGGAGTAGCTGCAATGCCGTCCATGCCATCCAGTTCCCAGCTTCAGCAGCCTGATACCTTTCTACAGCGTCATATCGGCCCCGATGCGTCCGAGCAGCAGGCCATGCTCGAAGTGCTCGGGCTGGACAGCCGCGAGCAGCTGATCAATGAAAGCGTGCCGCCGACGATCCGCCTGCAGGGCGAGCTGGCATTGCCGCCGGCGCTGGATGAACAGGGTGCTTTGGCGCGACTGCGCGGCTATGCCGAGCGCAACCAGCTGTGGACCAGCCTGATCGGCATGGGCTACCACGGGACCATCACGCCGCCGGTAATCCAGCGCAATCTGCTGGAAAACCCCGGCTGGTACACCGCCTATACGCCCTATCAGCCGGAGATTTCCCAGGGGCGCCTCGAAGCACTGCTGAATTTCCAGCAATTGACCATGGACCTGACCGGCCTCGATCTGGCCAACGCCTCGCTACTGGACGAGGCGACCGCAGCTGGCGAAGCCATGGCCTTGGCGCGACGTGTGGCGAAGAGCACCAGCAACCGTTTCTTCGTTGATGAGAATTGCCATCCGCAGACGCTTTCGGTGCTGCGTACCCGTGCCGAGGGCTTCGGTTTCGAGCTGCTGGTTGGGCCTGTCGAGGCCATCAAGGGTGAGTCGCTGTTCGGTGCGCTGCTGCAGTATCCCGACACCCATGGCGAGATTCGCGACCTGCGCCCGGTCATCGAACAGTTGCATGCGGCCCAAGCGCTGGCCTGCGTGGCGGCCGACCTGCTCAGCCTGGTGCTGCTGACCCCGCCTGGCGAGCAGGGCGCCGATGTGGTGCTCGGTTCGACTCAGCGTTTCGGTGTGCCCATGGGCTATGGCGGCCCGCACGCCGCCTATTTCGCCACGCGCGATGCTTTCCGGCGCGCCATGCCTGGGCGGCTGATCGGCGTCTCCCGCGACAGTCGTGGCAATACCGCGCTGCGCATGGCGTTGCAGACCCGCGAGCAGCACATCCGCCGCGAGAAGGCCAACTCCAATATCTGTACCGCACAGGTACTGCTGGCCAATATCGCCAGCAGTTACGCCGTCTACCACGGCCCGCAAGGAATCAAGCGCATCGCCCAGCGCGTGCACCGGCTGACGGCCTTGCTGGCCGCCGGTCTGGAGCGCAAGGGCGTGGTCCGGCTCAACCAAAACTTCTTCGATACCCTCACGCTCGACGTGGGCGGTGCGCAGATGGCCATCCTCGAAAGCGCGGCAGCAGCCCGGATTAATCTGCGTATCCTCGGGCGCGGCAGGCTTGGTGTGAGCCTCGATGAAACCTGCAACGAATCCACCGTCGAGCAGTTGCTGAGTATTTTTCTCGGCGCCGATCACGGGCTGAGCGTTGCCGCACTGGATGCCGGCGAAATCGCCAGCGGCATTCCGCAACAGCTGCAGCGCCAGAGCCCTTACCTGACTCATCCGGTATTCAACACGCATCACAGCGAAACCGAGATGCTGCGTTACCTCAAACAGCTGGAAAACAAGGACCTGGCGCTTGATCAGGCGATGATCCCGCTGGGCTCCTGCACCATGAAGCTCAATGCCACCAGCGAGATGATCCCCATCACCTGGCCGGAGTTCGCCAGCCTGCACCCCTTCGCGCCGCGGGAGCAGGCCGAGGGGTACCGGCTGATGATCGAGGAGCTGCAGCAATGGCTCTGCGCGATCACCGGGTTCGATGCGATTTCGATGCAGCCCAACTCCGGTGCGCAAGGCGAATACGCCGGCCTGGTCGCCATTCGCAAATACCACGCAAGCCAGGGACAGGCGCAGCGCGATATCTGCCTGATTCCGTCCTCGGCCCACGGCACCAATCCGGCCACGGCGCAAATGGTCGGCATGCAGGTGGTCATCGTCGAATGCGACCGGGCCGGCAACGTCGATCTGCAGGATCTGCAACGCAAGGCGGCCGAGGCGGGCGAGCGGCTGGCCTGTCTGATGATTACCTATCCCTCGACCCATGGTGTGTATGAGGAAGATGTGCGGCAGATCTGCGCGGCCATTCACGCCCAGGGTGGGCAGGTCTACATGGACGGCGCCAATCTCAATGCCATGGTCGGCCTGTCGCGACCGGCCGATATCGGCGCCGATGTTTCGCACATGAACCTGCACAAGACCTTTTGCATTCCCCATGGTGGCGGCGGGCCGGGCATGGGGCCGATCGGCGTCAAGGCGCATCTGGCGCCCTTCGTTGCCAATCATCCGGTGGTGGAACTGCAGGGGCCCGAGGTCCGCAATGACGCGGTCAGCGCCGCGCCCTGGGGCAGTGCCAGCATTCTGCCGATCAGCTGGATGTATATCGCCATGATGGGCCCGCAGCTGCGCGAAGCCACGGAGGTGGCGATCCTCAGCGCCAACTATCTGGCCAAGCGGCTCGGTGAGGCCTTCCCGGTGCTTTATAGCGGGCGCAACGGGCGGGTGGCGCATGAGTGCATCATCGATCTGCGGCCGCTCAAGGCGCAGACCGGGATCAGCGAGGAAGACGTGGCCAAGCGTCTGATGGACTACGGCTTTCATGCGCCGACGATGTCCTTCCCCGTGCCGGGCACGCTGATGATCGAGCCCACCGAGAGTGAATCGAAGGCCGAGCTGGATCGCTTTATCGAGGCGATGCTGAGCATCCGCAGCGAAATTGCTCGTGTGCAAGCTGGTGACTGGCCAGCGGACAACAATCCGCTGGTAAATGCGCCGCATACCCTGGCCGATGTGATCGCTAGCTGGGAGCGCCCGTACAGCATCGCCGAAGCCGTGACCCCGAGCGCCCACGCACTGGCGCATAAATACTGGCCGGCAGTGAATCGGGTCGACAACGTGTTCGGTGACAGGAATCTGTTTTGCGCCTGCGCGCCGGTGGATGAGTACCGTTAAGACTGGCGATCTGGCGTTAAGGCTGATATCGCGCGTTGCCTCCACCGTCCCTCTCGTCCAGGGATCGGTGGAGCATCCCACCCCGCGGTTCAATTCCGGCGGGGCGTAGGGTCCAGGCCTCTACACGCTCACGCGCGGGGTGCCGTCACTCGCTGGTCTGTTCTTCTTCGAGCATCCCCAGCAACTCCGCAAGCTTGAGCTGCGCTTCTTCCACGCCCAGGCGTTTGGGCGCGGAGAACAGCTGCACACTGACGCCATCACCCCAGCCGTTCTGGATGTCACGCTGGATCTTCAACAGAGCGTTCTTCGCTGCACCGAAAGCCAGCTTGTCAGACTTGGTCAAGAGGATATGCAGCGGCATTTCGCTGGCCTGGGACCAGTCCAGCATCATCCGGTCGAACTCGGTCAGCGGATGGCGGATATCCATCATCAGGAACACTCCGGCCAGGCTTTCGCGGCTGCCCAGGTAGGCTTCCAGATGCCGTTGCCAGTGCTGCTTGAGCGGAATCGGCACCTTGGCGTAGCCGTAGCCAGGCAGGTCGACCAGGCGACGCTCATCATCCAGCCGGAAGAAGTTCAGCAGCTGGGTGCGGCCAGGGGTTTTCGAGGTGCGCGCCAGGCTGGCGTGGGTCAGGGTGTTCAGCGCACTGGACTTGCCCGCATTGGAGCGGCCGGCGAAAGCGACTTCCAGTCCCTGGTCAGCCGGGCACTGGTCGACCTTGGCGGCGCTGATCATGAATGTGGCTTGCTGGCAGAGGCCAAGAATCGGGTTTTTCGGGAGCATGATGGTTCCGATGGGGCGCTGGGCTACAGCATGTGGTCAGGGCGACGAAACGTCACACGGGGCTCGACGGGGCAATGGTTCATTTCCGTTTCACGGTGGCCAGTATATAATGCCGCAGATTTTGTGTGCGCTTTGGCCTGAAATGAACACCCGGACTCCAGTGTTTTGCTCCCAAGGAGCAGTAGCAGGGTGCGATCGTCAGTCAACGACGCCATGCAAGCATAACGAGCGTGCCGTAGCCTTTTGCTGCCGGTGGCCGACAAGTTTTCCTTTAAACCCTTAGCCGTAGTTGGATGAGCTGATGAACAAAGTACTCGTGAGTCTGCTGTTGACCCTTGGCATCACCGGTATGGCCCACGCGGCTGGAGACGCTGAAGCCGGTTCGAGCAAAGTTGCTGTTTGTGGTGCCTGCCATGGTGCTGACGGCAATAGCCCGGCGCCAAACTTCCCGAAACTTGCTGGTCAGGGCGAGGCTTACCTGCTCAAGCAGCTGAAGGACATCAAGGCCGGCAGCACCCCCGGTGCTCCCGAGGGTGAGGGTCGCAAGGTGCTGGAAATGACCGGCATGCTTGATCCCTACAGTGACCAGGACCTGGAAGATATCGCAGCTTACTTCGCCAGCCAGAAAGGCACCGTCGGTATGGCCGATCCGGCGCTGGTCGAGCTGGGTGAGAAGCTCTTCCGTGGCGGCAAGCTGGAGCTGGGCATGCCGTCCTGCACCGGTTGCCATTCGCCGAACGGCGCGGGTAACGATCTGGCAGGCTTCCCGCAACTGGGTGGTCAGCATGCCGCTTACACCGCCAAGCAGCTGACTGATTTCCGCGAAGGCAACCGCACCAACGATGGCGAAGCCATGATCATGCGTAGCATCGCTGCCAAGCTCAGCAACAAGGACATCGAAGCCCTGTCCAGCTACATCCAGGGCCTGCACTGACAGCGCTTGCGTTCTGTCACTGAAAAAAGGGCGTTCAGGCTTCGGCCGAACGCCCTTTTTTTATTTTTGCTGTCTACCGTAAGCGTCAAGAGATTGAAAAGACATCAAAAGACGCTGGCGAGCAGAGCCTCTTTGAGGCAGCCTGTTGCGCTGTTGCACAGTCGTTCATAGCCAAGGAGTCATCATGCGCACACTCATGCTCAGCGCCATCATTGCTGCTGTCGGTCTGTTCGGTCTCACTGCCCACGCCCAGGAGTTCCGTGCCGGCAAGGAGTACGTCGAACTGGCGGCACCAGTGCCGGTGTCCGAGCCGGGCAAGATCGAAGTCGTCGAGCTGTTCTGGTACGGCTGCCCCCATTGCTATCAGTTCGAGCCGGTCATCAACCCTTGGGTAGAGCAGCTCCCTGAGGATGTGGACTTCAAGCGAGTCCCTGCCATGTTCGGTGGGATCTGGAACCTGCACGGCCAGCTGTTCCTCGCGCTCGAGTCGATGAATGTCGAGCAGAGCGTGCATGATGCGGTGTTCAGCGCCTACCACAATGAAGGCAACAAGCTGGATACCCCTGAAAAAATGGCCGACCTGCTGGCCAAGAACGGCGTTGATCGCGAGGCCTTCCTTAAAGCTTTCAATTCCTTCGGCGTAAAAGGCCGGGCGGAGCAGGCCAAGAAACTCGGAATGGCCTATCAGATCACCGGTGTGCCGGTGTTGGTGGTCAATGGCAAATACCGCTTTGACCTCGGGTCGGCCGGCGGCCCTCAGCGTACGCTGGAAGTTGCTGACTTCCTGATCGAAAAAGAACGCGCAGCCCGGTAAGAGCAATTATGTTGCGTCGTTGGAGTTCACCGCGTTTGGCCGGCCCCGGACAGACGCGGGTCAATTCCCAGTGCCTGGATGCTAGCGGGCTACCTTGCGATGGACGGCTGCGGCTGCTCAGTTTCAACATCCAGGTGGGGATCAGTACCGAGCGTTACCACCACTACCTGACCCGCAGCTGGCAGCATCTTTTGCCCCATGCCGGGCGTGCCAACAATCTGCAGCGTATCGGTGAGCTGCTCGGCAATTACGATCTGGTGGCCCTGCAGGAAGCCGATGGTGGCAGCCTGCGCTCGGGTTATGTCAATCAGGTAGAGCATCTGGCGCAGCTGGGTGCCTTTCCGTACTGGTATCAGCAGCTCAACCGCAACCTTGGCCGCTTCGCCCAACACAGCAACGGCGTACTCAGCCGCCTGGAGCCGCAAGGGCTTGAGGACCATCCTCTGCCGGGCCCATCGGGGCGTGGCGCAATTCTGCTCAAGTTCGGCGAGGGCGAAGATGCCCTGGTGGTGGTGGTCATGCATCTCGCGCTGGGCGGTGGTACCCGGAGCCGTCAGTTGGCCTATATCAGAGAGCTGATTGGCGGCTACCGTCACCAGGTGCTGATGGGCGACATGAACACCCATGCCACCGATCTGTTGGAAAACTCGCCCCTGCGAGACCTTGGCCTGCAGGCACCGCAGATCGCCGCAACCTTTCCCAGCTGGCGCCCGCAGCGCTGCCTGGACCATATCCTGTTGAGCCCGAGCCTGACGCTCGAGCGTGTCGATGTGCTGTCCCATGCGATATCCGATCACCTGCCGGTGGCAGTGGAGATTCGCCTGCCCGACTCGCTGCGCGGCGATACCTTCCCGGTCCCTCTGGACAAGGCGCAATGAACGAAGAAGCGTCGCGCTGGCGGGAAAAGTACCTGCAATCGCTGGAACAGCAGGAACAACAGGAAGCCCTTTGGAACACCCGTCTCGATCTGTTGCGTCGCAGCTTGGTGCGCAGCAGTTTTGCGGTCGAGGGCGCCGACCCTGTGGTCGAAAAGTGCATGCGCGACTTGCGCGATGTGCTGCGCGACGAGGATCTGGATCACGGCCTGGCGGAGCTGGTGCCGCGCCTTGAGCGTGCCGTACTGGATACCGAGCGCAACAAGCAGGAACGCATTGAGCGTCTGGCGCTTGGCTTGCAGCGGCTGACCACGCAGTTGCTGGCCCTGCCATTGCCCAGCGAAGTGCGTAAACCACTGAAGATCTATGCACGCAAGATCCGCAAAGGTGCGTTGCAACCGCGCGATCTGCCGGCCCTTTTGGGCGAGCTGGCCGGATTGCAGGACCGCGCGCTGACCCTGCAACTGGCGGATCAGCCGCGCAATTTGAGCCTGTTCAGCCGGCTCTTTGGCCAGCGTGATATGGCCGCTGCCAGCGTCGTGGCCGAACAGGGGGCGGCCGTTGCACCCGAGGCAGTAGCTGCCGATGCCCAGCTTGAACCGGAAGCAACGGAAGCAGTGGAATTTGCTGCGCCGCAGCCTGTGGCGCAGCTCGTCGGAGAAGCACCTTCGGACGCTCCCGAGGCGCTCGATCGCTACGAACCCATTGCCTTGCCGATGGTTGCTGACCCTGACGAGCTGCCGGAGCCCACGGAAGAGGTGAGCTCGGAAGCGGATGGGTTGGTCGGCACCGGCGAGGCGCAAGGTTATGTTTTGCCCGCCACACCGGAGCAGGCCTACAGCGCCATCGCCGAACGTGTGGAGGCGATGCTGTTCGGTCTGCTCGACGATCTGCAGCAGTGCGAGGCGCAGCGGGAACAGGCGCAAGCCCTGCGCGAGCGAATCCAGCGAGGTCTGAACTGGTACGAGCTGGTACCGCTGCTGGACGACCTGGCGCAGCTGATGATCGCCGTGGCCAACCAGAGCCAACGCGAGTTTGAAAACTATCTGCAATTGCTCAACGAGCGCCTGGCGGGCATGCAGGAAAGTCTCGGGGCGACGCATGACGGCCATGCACGCAGCCGGGAGGCTGCACAGGCGCTGGATGAAGAGTTGCGCCAGCAGGTCGGGGGGTTGCAGAGCAGCGTGCTTCAGGCTGAGGATCTGCCCAGCCTCAAGCAGGGCGTACAGGCGCGGCTGGACGCTTTGCTGGCAACCGTCGACGTCTATGAGCGCCAGCGCAGTGTGCATGAAAAGCAGCTGGCTGAGCGCCTCAATACTCTGGTCGAGCGGGTCGCGAATCTTGAACAGGCTGCCACTGGCTTGCGCCTTCACCTCGCCGAGCAGCGCAAGAAAGCCCTGCATGATCCGCTCACCGACCTGCCCAATCGTGCGGCCTGGGATGAGCGCCTGGAAATGGAAGTCGCCCGCCAGCAGCGCTACGGCGGGCAACTGCTGTTGGCAGTCCTGGATGTCGATCATTTCAAGCGCATCAATGACAGCTTCGGCCATCTGGCTGGTGATCGGGTGCTGAAGATCATCGCCAACGAGCTGCGCAAGCGCTTGCGCAAGACCGATTTCATCGCCCGTTTCGGCGGCGAGGAGTTCGCCTTGCTGCTGCCCGAAACGCCGCTTGAGGCTGGTCAGCAACTGCTCGAAAGCCTGCGCCAGGGCATTCAGAACTGCCCGTTTCACTTCAAGGGCGAACGCATTGACGTGACCCTGTCTGGCGGCCTTGCCGCCTTCGCCGAGGCGGAGCGTGCGGAGCATGTGTTCGAGCGTGCCGACCGCGCGCTCTACCGGGCCAAGGGTGCCGGGCGTAACCGTATCGAGATAGCTTGATAATGATGAAAAGAGTCTTGGCCTTGGGCCTGTGCATGTTGCTGGCCGGCTGCGCCAGTGGCCCTCGAATCGACACGCGACATACCTCTGTGGGCCATGACAGCCGTGTGCAGTTCATTGTGCTGCACTACACCTCGAGTGACCTGGAGCGCTCGCTGGATATCCTCAAGGGCGATGGCGTCAGCAGCCACTATCTGATCGGCGAGTCGCCGGCGACCATCTACCAGCTGGTGGACGAGAACCGCCGGGCCTGGCATGCCGGCGACAGCCAGTGGCGGGGCCGGACCTGGCTCAATTCCAGTTCGATTGGTATCGAGCTGGTCAATCGAGGCTATATCGAGGGGGAGCAGGGCCGGCTCTGGTATCCCTATTCCGATGCGCAGATCGATGCGCTGATCGTGCTGCTCAAGGACATCATGCAGCGCCACGGGCTAAAGCCCGGCGCCATCATCGGGCACAGCGACATCGCTCCGCAGCGCAAGGTCGATCCTGGTCCCCTGTTTCCCTGGAAGCGTCTGGCCGACGCGGGGCTGTTGCCCTGGCCGGATGCCGCCGTAGTTGCTCGGCAGCGGAGCCTGTATGCGCTGCAATTGCCGGATATAGCCTGGTTCCAGGCGCAGCTTGCGGAGCAGGGCTACAAGGTGCCGGAGCATGGTCAGCTGGATTCTGAGACGCGCAATGTCATCGCGGCTTTTCAGATGAAGTACCGGCCGACCCGCTTCGATGGTGAGCCCGATGCCGAAACGGCAGCGATTCTGGCGGCGCTGAGCGCAAACCCTGACTAATGAATGTTCGCGGGACATACCCTTTTAGGAGCGGGCCTGCGAGCTTTTACTAGGCCGTACAGGCATTCAAAAGCAGGGCTCGCGGACAGGTCCATTGCCCCGGAAATGTCTGCAGAGCCGGGTAGCTCGGCGTTGCGTCAGACCGGCAGAGCCATGTAGAAGATCGTCCCGTGGCCGATCCGTGAATGCACGCCGATGCGGCCCCCATGCAATTGGACGATCTCCTTGCACAGCGCCAGCCCCAGCCCGGCGCCGCCGCGCCGGCGACCGATCTGCACGAAGGGTTCGAAGATCCGTGTCTGCTGGCTGTAGGGAATGCCTTCGCCATTGTCCTCGACGCTGAGAATCACCCGCTCTCCATGGTGCCGGGCGAGCAGGCGAATCTCGCCGCCTTCCGGAGTGTGGCGTAGAGCATTGCTGAGCAGGTTGTCGAAGACCCGCTCCATCTGCTGCTGATCGAGCAGCAGGGTGGGCAGCGGCGACTGCAGTTCCAGGGTGATCTCGATGTTGCTCTGCGCTGCGGTGGCGAGGAAGCGTTGCCGAGCTTCGCTGAGCAGCCGGCCGGCATCGCAAGGGGTGGGTTCAAGCTTCTGCTGGCCGCTCTGGTAACGCGAGAAATTCAGCAGATCATTGATCAGGGTGACCAGGCGCTGCATCTCTTCGCGCACGGTCTCGAACAGCTCGGCCTCGCGGCTGCCGGCCGGCTGGCGGATGCGTTCGTGCAGCAGGCTGAAGGCCATTTGCATACCGGTTACCGGGGTGCGCAACTCGTGGGAGGCGCGCAATACGAATTCGTTGCGCACCCGCTCGAAGGTGCGCTGGTCGGTGACGTCGTGCAGCACCATCACCGCTCCGCTGATGCGACCGTTGTGGTGGTTCACCGGGCTGATGCGCCAGGCCAGCAGCCGGCGTTCACCGTCGGCCTCTATGATCAGGTCCTGCGGTGGGCCGGACAGTGGTTTGTCGGCCAGCACCTGCTGCGCCGTCACGTCCAGTTCGGGGTGACCCAGGGCCTGGCCCAGCGTCGAGCCGATGTGCTCGTCTTCCCAGGCCAGCTGTCGCTGTGCGACCGGGTTGGCATGTTCCAGGCGCCCCTGACGGTCGATGATCAGCAGGCCGTCATCGATGCTGTCGAGCAGCGCCTGCAGGCGCTGCTGGCCGTTGATCAGGGCTTCGACGTTGGTCTGCTTGAACTGGTGCAGGGCCTGCGACATCAGGCCGAAGCGCCGGATCAGCGTGGACAGTTCGGCGATGGGGGTGGCCGGCAGGCTGATATTGAAGTCGCCGCGCCCGATCTGGTCGGCGACCCTGGACAACTGCTCGATGGGATCGCCGAGGCGGCGCGCGAAGCCGTGCGCGGTGACGAAACCGATCAGCAGCACCGCCACGCCGGTCAGGCCCAGCAGCCCGGCCAGCAGCTGCGAGCGCTCGCGGCTGCGCATTTCGGTATCGCGGATCTGGTCGTAGGCGTTCTGCTGCATGGCGACCATCAGCTCGCGCACCTGATTGAAGGACTGGCTCAGGGTGTTGTCTTCGAGCAGTGTCAGCTCCGCAGCGGGGGCGGAGCGCACTTCGGCGAGGAAGCTGGCGTAGGCGTTGCCGATGTTCTGGTAGCTCTGGTAGTCGCTGTCCTGCGTCGCCTCGGCCAGGCCCTTGGCCAGTGCGTTCTGGAAGATCCGGCTGGATTCGTCGAGCGCCTCGCTGTCGTACTGCTCGCGCACCAGGATGAGCAGGTGGTTGCCGAGCGCCTGGCGCAGCTGCTGGTTGATTTCAATGACGCTGAAGTTGTCGCGGATCAGTTTTTCCTGGCTCTGCGCCATCTGCACCACGCTGACCAGCGCCAGCACCAGGCCCAGCAGCGCGACGGTCATCAGCGCCGAGAAACCCAGAAACAGCCGGGTTCTCAGCTTCATCTGGAGTTTCATAGGCCGTATTGCTTGCGCTTGCGGTACAGGGTGGAGGCATCGATACCCAGCGTCCGGGCTGCCTGGTCGAGGGTGTCGGCGGTGCTCAGTACGCCAGCGATATGCGCTCTTTCCAGCGCTTCAAGGCTGAGTGCCTCACCAATTCTTGGTGCGCTGCCGGTGGTCTGTTCGGCCAGACCCAGGTGGCTGACCTCGATCATTTCCTTCGGGCAGATGATGCTGGCGCGCTCGACCACGTTACGCAGTTCGCGCACGTTGCCAGGCCAGCGATAGCTTTTCAGTGCAGCGATGGCGGCGTCACTGAAGCCGCGCGCCGGTCGCCCATAGTTCTTGACGAAGAAGGCCAGGAACCGTTCGGCCAGTGCCAGCACGTCCTCGGGCCGCTCGCGCATGGGCGGCAGATTGAGGGTGATGACATTGAGGCGATAGAGCAGATCCTCGCGGAACTTGCCTTCTCGGACCATTTCTTCGAGGTTCAGGTTGGTTGCGGCCAGAATGCGTACATCGGCCCGACGCGTGACCGGGTCGCCGACCCGCTCATATTCCTTGTCCTGGATGAACCTGAGCAGCTTGGGTTGCAGGGCCAGGGGGAAGTCGCCGATTTCGTCGAGAAACAGGGTGCCGCCATCGGCCTGGTTGACCCGCCCCAAGGTGCTCTCGGTGGCACCGGTAAAAGCGCCGCGGTTGTGCCCGAACAGCTCGCTTTCCATCAGCTCGGCTGAGAGCGAGGGGCAATTGATGGTGATGAACGCCTTCTTCGCGCGCCGGCTCCAGTTGTGGATCGCGCGCGCTACTTCGCCCTTGCCGGTGCCGGACTCACCGAGAATAAGGATGTTGGCATCGGTATCCGCCACCTGCCGGGCAGTCTCAAGTACACCCATCATGGCGGGGCTATGGGAGCCCAGCGCATCGTTGCGCTTGGGCATCTCGCCTTCCAGCGCTTCGAGACGTGCCGCCATCTGCCGCACTTCGAGTTGCTTGGCGGCGGCAAGGCGCAACTGTTCGGGGCTACAGGGTTTGACCAGATAATCTGCTGCGCCCGCCTGCATGGCGTCCACCGCCGTATCCACCGCCGAGTGGGCGGTAACGATCACCACGCGCATCCAGGGCGCGAGGATGCGCATCTGCTGGAGCACATCCAGACCGTTGTCTTCGCCCAGGCGCAGGTCCAGAAAGCATAGGTCGAATACCTGGCGTTGCAGTACGGCCTCGGCTTGCGCGGCGCTGGCGGCCGTTACCACCGTATAGCCGCGATCTTCCAGGCAATAGCGGAAGGTGCGCAGGATGGCGGCCTCATCATCGACCAGGAGAATACGGCCATCGGTGTCGCTCGTTTGATCCATGAATACTCCAGAGAAGCAGTGAAAATCGTGTTCTGGCTATTAGGCTGGGAACGCGTGGGTGCGACTGTTTTGGCGAGTATGGCTCGGCGCCTGCGTTAGTCTACGAAAAGTCTTGCAAGTTGCATGGTTCAAAAGTGCGATTCCCGCACTGTGCAACTTATTTTCAAGCGAAACGCCCGCGTAAGTATCTGATTTTTCAGGCAAGTATTTTCTCTTCCAGCTGGCACGCAGCTTGCGGCCTGTCTCCAGGTATACCGCTCATCTGGAGGACCCCATGAATCAGAACATGACGGAGCTCAACGAGCTCATCGAGATCACGCGAGACGGCCAGCATTTCTACCAGCATGCGATGGCAGAGGTTAAGGACGTCGAACTGCAACACCTGTTTCGCGATATGGCGCAGGCCAAGACGCACATCATTCAGGCGCTATCGGTGAAAGTCGCAGCGCATCAGGAGCAGCCCGCCCAAGGTGGCACCCTGGCGGGTAAGTTGCGTGAAATGTATGCCGACACCAAGGCTCGGCTCGGCGATACCGACGCGGTCTATGTGGACCAGCTGGATCAGACCGAGGAGCGCATTCTGGCTGCTTTCGAGGACGCGCTGACCAATGCCGAGCCGGATGTGCGTGCACTGCTGGCCATCGAGCTGCCGAAGATCCGCGCGTGCCACGAGCGCATGCACCGACTCAATCACGGCGGTCAGCGTTAGCCGTCATGCAAAGCGCACGAAGGCCAAAACGGCCATCGTGCAATTTACGTCGGAAGGCTCCTTGGACTCGAATGTAACTAATTGATATCTAAAGAGAAATTGAGCGATGTAAAGCTGGCACGGGGGCTGCAATAGAACTCCCGAACACAGACAGTTTTGCAAGCACGCCGGGAGGAAGTTGAGGATGAATCGTCAAGCGCGTTTCTCACTGCTGGGTAAAGGGGTTTTCGCTGCGGCGGTAGTGGCGTTGATAGTCGGCGCCGAACAGCCGATGTCGCAACCGCTTGGTCAGTTGCCTTCTGAACCCGCGGAACGAATTCGCATGTACGACGCTCAACCAGTAGGGATTGTCCAGACCGGACCGGCAGCTAACAGGGTCGAACCCGGGCAGCTGCGGTCAGAACAACGCTGGGTTTTCTGAGTGCTAGCCGATCGCCAGTTGGCGATCCTGCGGAAGTTGTCTTAGACCTGAAGAGGAGTCACACCATGCTGAGTTGGGCCATTACATTCCTGATAATTGCAATCATTGCTGCCGTCCTTGGGTTCGGCGGTATCGCGGGTACTGCAACAGGTATTGCCAAGATCCTGTTCGTGGTCTTCCTGGTGCTGTTCGTAGCATCGCTGATTTTCGGTCGAGGTCGCGGGCCACGTGTCTAAAGCAACAAAAGCCGCCCGCAAGGGCGGCTGTAACACTCGCAGCAATCCCTTCTGTTTTTTCCTCTGAGCTTCCGCTCGTCCTTCCTTACATTCCCTATGAATTGCCGGCATTCGTGTGCATGGTCGTCGCCCTTGCGCACCGCTATCATCGCGCGCATTCATCTGCGGGGATAACCATATGCTCAACGGCCTCTGGCTAGGCTTCTTTCTGCTTGCAGCAGTGGCTGCGCTGGTGCGCTGGCTGATCGGTGGCGATCCGGCGGTGTTTGCCGCGATGGTGGAGAGCCTGTTTGCCATGGCACGCTTGTCCGTGGAAGTAATGATCCTGCTGTTCGGCACACTGACGTTGTGGCTGGGCTTTCTGCGCATTGCCGAAAAGGCAGGGTTGGTCGAGCTGCTCGGTCGCGCTTTGGGGCCGCTGTTCGCCCGGCTGATGCCTGAAGTGCCGCGCGGTCATCCAGCGTTGGGGCTGATTACCCTTAACTTTGCCGCCAACGGCCTCGGGTTGGACAATGCCGCCACACCCATTGGCCTCAAAGCGATGCGCTCGTTACAGGAACTCAACCCCTCGAGTACCACCGCGAGCAACGCGCAGATTCTCTTTCTGGTGCTTAATGCCTCGTCGCTGACCTTGTTGCCGGTGTCGATCTTTATGTATCGCGTGCAGCAGGGCGCCGAAGACCCGACCCTGGTGTTTCTGCCGATCCTGCTCGCCACCAGTGCCTCGACGTTGGCCGGGCTGCTGTCGGTGGCGCTGATGCAGCGCCTGAGGCTGTGGGACCCGGTGGTGCTGGCCTATTTGATCCCAGGCGCGCTGGTGTTAGGCGCCTTTATGGCGCTGCTGGCCAGCCTATCGTCGGTAGCTTTGGCACAGCTGTCGTCGCTGCTGGGCAACCTCACCCTGTTCGGTCTGATCATTGCGTTCCTGGTGGTCGGTGCCTTGCGCAAGGTTCAGGTGTACGAGAGCTTCGTCGAGGGCGCCAAGGAGGGCTTCGACGTAGCGAAAAGCCTGCTGCCCTACCTGGTTGCGATGCTGGTGGCGGTCGGCGCTTTGCGCGCCTCGGGGGCGCTGGAGTTCGGCCTCGACGGCATCCGCTGGCTGATCGAGGCGCTGGGCTGGGATACGCGTTTCGTCGATGCGCTGCCCACTGCCCTGGTCAAACCGTTCTCCGGCAGCGCGGCACGCGCGATGCTGATCGAAACCATGCAGAACCATGGCGTCGACAGTTTCCCCGCGCTGGTCGCGGCCACCATGCAGGGCAGCACCGAAACCACCTTCTATGTGCTGGCCGTGTATTTCGGTGCGGTCGGCATCCAGCGCGCCCGACATGCGGTGGGCTGCGCACTGTTGGCTGACCTTGCCGGCGTGGTGGCGGCAATCCTGGTCTGCTATTGGTTCTTCGGCTGATAACGGCATTACATGGGGTACTGCAAGCGCACCGGCGATCCGGGATCGCAGTGCGAATCGACGCTTGTCGACTTTAGGTTCCCGGTAAGACTTGCGAACCGGACGTGATTGCATAGGTCGTAAAATGACGATGGCCTGCTAGACTCGGAACTTCTCGCGAAGGCTCACAAGGCTCGGCGAGGCTGTAGTGGTGTACAAAATCCAAAACAACCAAAAAAGGAGTGAATCCATGAAAGGCAAATCCTTGGCATGGATATTTTCCGCCGCGTTGGCGGGGACTTGCCTGAGCGGTGCGGCTCAGGCGCAGGAACGTTTCGTCACCATCGGCACTGGCGGACAGACCGGTGTGTACTACGTTGCCGGTCAATCCATCTGCCGCTTCGTCAATCGCAACGCTGAGAACCTCAAGTGCAACGCTCCTGCCAGCGGTGGAGGTGTTGCGAACGTCAATGGCCTGCGCAGCGGCGAGTTCAATTTCGGCATCATGCAGTCGGACCACCAGTACAAGGCGATGGAAGGCACCGTACCCTTCGACAAGGAAGGGAAAATGGATGACATCCGCGCGGTCTTCTCCCTGCAGAGCGAAGTCTTCACCGTGCTGGCGCGTCGCGACGCCAACATCAAAGGCCTTGATGATCTCAAGGGCAAGCGTGTCAACATCGGTAACCCTGGCTCCGGTCAGCGCGATACGCTCGAAGAAATCATGAAGGAAAAGGGCTGGAACAAGTCGGTCTTCTCCCTTGCAGCCGAGTTGAAGCCGGCCGAGCAGGCCAGCGCCCTGAGCGACAACAATATCGACGCCATGACCTACTTCGTCGGTCATCCCAACGGCGCTATCCAGGAGGCCACTACCACCGTCGATGCAGTGCTGGTGCCCATCACCGGCCCGGAAATCGACAAGCTGCTGGAAGAGAAGAGCTACTACACCAAGGCTGAGATTCCCGGCGGCCTGTACCGTGGCAACGACCAGCCTACGCAGTCCATCGGCGGCAAGGCCGTGCTGTCCACCACTGCCAAGGTCGATGCCGACGTGGTTTACCAGTTGGTCAAGTCGGTGTTCGAGAATATCGAGCGCTTCCAGCGCCTGCACCCGGCGTTCAAGGACCTCAAGCCTGAGGACATGATCAAGGTCGGCCTGAGCGCACCGCTGCACGAAGGTGCCGAGCGCTACTACAAGGAGCGTGGCTGGCTGTGACGCCGTTGGCGCACAGCTTTGTCTGTCGCCATGCGTCATGCTTCACCCGAAACCCGTGAGCCGAGTCGGCCACGGGTTTCTTGGGTTATCGATTCCTGAAAAAACAGGCCCATTGCATGCAAGACAAACACCTCTCCACCGAGGAGCTGATCGCCCAGGACGTCGGTGCACGACTACCTGTTGGTCCGATGGCCAAGGCGATCGCCGGCCTGGCCCTGGCCTGGTCGCTATTCCAGCTGTGGATCGCCTCGCCGCTGCCCTTCATCTTCCGCATCGGCGTGCTCAACGACACCGAGACCCGCTCGATCCATCTCGCATTCGCGCTGCTGCTGGCGTTTCTGGCCTACCCGGCGTT
Source organism: Pseudomonas saudiphocaensis (assembly GCF_000756775.1). Lineage (NCBI taxonomy): Bacteria > Pseudomonadati > Pseudomonadota > Gammaproteobacteria > Pseudomonadales > Pseudomonadaceae > Pseudomonas > Pseudomonas saudiphocaensis. The sequence continues at coordinate 2,268,255 of NZ_CCSF01000001.1, read as the reverse complement.
CAAGCGCTCGCCACGCGATCGCGTACCGCTGCTGGACATCGCTCTCGGCCTAGTGGCGGCTGCCAGTGCAGCTTATTTGTTCATCTTGTATGAGCAGTTGGCCCAGCGACCAGGCAATCTGACCACCCTTGATCTGGTCACCGCCTGCATCGGCATTCCACTGTTGCTTGAGGCTACGCGCCGAGCGCTCGGCCCGCCACTGGCAATCATCGCCCTGGTATTTATCGTCTACAGCCTCGCCGGCCCCTGGATGCCCGGATTGCTTGCGCATCGCGGTGTCAGCTTCACGGCGATGGCCAACCACCAGTGGATCACTACCGAGGGCGTATTCGGCATCGCCTTGGGCGTCTCCACCAGCTTCGTCTTTCTCTTCGTGCTATTCGGCGCCTTGCTCGAACGCGCCGGGGCAGGGCATTACTTCATCCAGTTGGCGTTCAGCCTGCTGGGCCATATGCGTGGCGGGCCGGCCAAGGCGGCGGTTGTCGCATCCGGCATGACCGGGCTTATCTCCGGCTCGTCCATCGCCAACGTGGTGACCACCGGTACCTTCACTATCCCGATGATGAAAAAGGTCGGTTTCTCCAAGGAGAAGGCCGGCGCGGTGGAAGTGGCCTCTTCAGTCAACGGCCAAATCATGCCGCCGGTCATGGGCGCTGCGGCTTTCCTGATGGTGGAATACGTCGGCATGCCGTACGTGGAGATCATCAAGCACGCCTTTCTGCCGGCAGCGATTTCCTATATCGCGCTGCTCTATATCGTGCATCTGGAAGCCCTCAAGCAGGGTATGCAGCCGATCGGCACTCACCAGCCCAAGCCCTGGCTGCGACGTCTGACCGGCTTTGCTTTCGGCGCGGCACTGATCAGCGGGTTGTCGCTGGCGGTCTACTACGGACTCGGCTGGCTCAAACCGGTGCTCGGCGACTACGCGTTGCCGGGTATCGGGGCTCTGCTGGCGATCGTCTATCTGGCGTTGCTCAAGGTCGCGGCGAACAATCCGCCACTGCCTGCGGAAGATCCGGATAAACCGTTGGAAGAGCTGCCGGTTACGCGCACCGTACTGCTCTCCGGCCTGCATTTCCTGCTGCCGGTGGTGGTACTGGTCTGGTGCCTGATGATAGAGCGCTTGTCGCCCGGCCTTTCGGCGTTTTGGGGTACCGTGATGCTGGTGGTAATTCTGCTGACCCAACGGCCGCTGCTCACCTGGATGCGCGGCGATGGCGGGCAGACCCACGGCGGTTTCGCTGACGGTGTGGTCGACCTGCGCGAGGGGCTGATCGCCGGTGCGCGCAACATGATCGGTATCGGCATCGCCACGGCGGCGGCAGGGGTGATTGTCGGTGCGGTGTCGCAGACCGGTGTCGGACTGGTGCTGGCGGACCTGGTGGAGATGCTCTCCATGGGCAATCTGCTGCTGATGTTGATCCTTATTGCCGTCTTCAGCCTGATTCTCGGCATGGGGCTGCCCACCACCGCGAACTACATCGTGGTGTCCAGCCTGCTAGCGCCGGTGGTGGTTGCTCTTGGTCAGCAGAATGGATTGATCGTGCCGCTGATCGCGGTGCATCTGTTCGTCTTCTACTTCGGCATCATGGCTGACGTTACGCCGCCGGTTGGGCTGGCTTCCTTCGCCGCGGCGGCGGTCTCGAAGGGCGACCCGATCAAGACGGGTATCCAGGCGTTCTACTACAGCCTGCGCACCGCGGCGCTGCCGTTCCTGTTCATCTTCAACACCGACCTGCTGCTCATCGGTGTGGACTTCTGGCACGGCGTGCTGGTCTTCGCCGTGGCAACCGGCGCCATGCTGGTGTTCGCCGCCGGTACCCAAGGCTACTTTCTGGTGCGCAGTCGCTGGTACGAAAGCGTTCTGCTGTTGCTGGTGGCCTTCACCCTGTTCCGCCCTGGGTTCTGGATGGACATGGTGCACGATCCTTACCAGGACATCCCGCCGGCGGAACTGGTCGAGGCTCTGGAAGCGGTAGACAAGGACAGCCAGCTGCGCCTGCGCATCCGCGGCGAAGATGCCGTTGGTGATGCGCGCGAGTTCAGCCTGCTGCTGGCGATTCCGGATGGCGAGACGGGCGAGGAAAAACTGGAGAAGATAGGCCTGATGACCTACGAACAGGACGGCAAGGTGCTGATCGACAGCGTCACGTTCGGCAGTCCGGCTGCCGAGGCCGGCCTGGAATTCGACCAGGAAATTCTCCGCGTTCGGGCGCCAATCGATCGCATGGCCAAGGAGTGGATGTGGATTCCTGGCCTGCTGCTGTTCGGCCTGATTGTCTGGCTGCAACGGCGACGGGCTGCTAGTCAGACGCCAGGCATTGGCAGTACGGGTCAGCGACCACGGCCCAGCTAGTGAAGAAGGTACGGGCGACCTTGCGCGATATGCGCGGGTCGCCCGCCTCTGGCCTACACGGCTGCGCCATTGGCCGATGCGCCTGAAGGCAGTGGGTCCTCGCCGCTTTCCTCACGCTTGCCGACTGGTGAGGCTGCGTCTGCTTCAATGGCGGCATAGGCTGGGCTGCAGAACAGCGAATTGAGCCGTTTCATGTCGGCAATCAGCTCCAGATGCGTGGCGCTGGTGTCGATGCTTTCCATCACGCGGTGGTGCAGGCGATGGACGTGGGCGTGGGCCAGCTCCCGTTCATGTTTGCGAAACTGCCGTTTCTGCTCCAGCAGCTGCCTGGCACTCTGCGGGTCGCTGGAGAGAAACACGGACAGGCCCAGGCGCAAATTCGCACTTAGCAGAGCATGTAGACGGTTCAGCTCAGCCAACCCGTCAGGGGAGAAGGAGCGGCGCTGAGTAGTCTTGATGCGCTGAATCTTGCCCAGCATATGTTCGATGATGTCTCCGGCCTGCTCGAGGTTGATCGTCAGCTCGATCGTCTCTGCCCAGCGTCTTCCCTCCTGCTCGGCCAGATCCTCGCGCGGCATGCGTGCCAGATAAAGCTTCACGCCGCTATAAAGCGCATCGACGTCGTCATCCATGCGGCGGATCTCATCGCCGGCTTCAGGTCGCTCATCGCGTAGGACATCCTGCAGACGCGCCAACATGCTTTCCACCAGGTCGCCGATGCGCAGCGTTTCGCGTGCGGCATTGGCCAGGGCCAGGCTCGGGGTATCGAGCGCGGCCGGGTCGAGAAAGCGGGGCTGGGCGATGCCGGTTTCCGCCTTGCGCTCCGGTAGCAGGTAGCCGCAGAGTCGGGCCATCAGGCTGACGGTAGGCAGCAGTGCCAGGCAGCGCAGCGTGTTGTAGGCCAGATGAAAGCCGATCACCTGGGTCTGCGCGCTGTAGCCGAGGGTGCCCATCCATTCCACCAGCGGTCCGAAAAACGGCAGCACGGCCAGCCCGGCGAGCTTGTAGAGCAGGCTACCCAGTGCCACGCGGCGGGCCGGCGCCGATTGCAGGCTGGCGTTCAGCCAGGCGAGGACACCGCTGCCGATGTTCGCCCCGATGATGACGCCCAGCGCGACAGGCAGACCGATAAGGCCGGCACCGGCCAGCGTCGCGGTCAACAGCACGGCGGCCAGGCTGGAGTAGGAAAGCAGGGCGAACGTGGCGCCGAGGATGACCGCCAGCAGGGTGTCGCCCGCGAGCGAGGAGAACAGCACCTGCATGCCGTGCGCCTCGGTGATCGGGGTGGCGGTGGAGACGATCAGCTGCAGGGCGAGGATGATCAGGCCCAGGCCGATAAGCACCCGGCCGATCTGACCTGCACGCGACTGCTTGCGCGAAAGAAACAGGCAAACCCCCAACAGCGTCAGCAGCGGCGACAGCCAGGACAGATCCAGGGTCAACACCCGGGCCATCAGCGCCGTACCCACGTCTGCACCGAGCATCACCGCAAGCGCAGTGGGCAGCGTCATCAGGCCCTGGGCCACGAACGAGATGGTCAGCAGCGCCGTGGCATTACTGCTTTGCACCAGAGCAGTCACCCCGATGCCCGCGCCGAAGGCCAGCGGCGAATACCTGATGCTCTGGCCCAGCAGGCGCCGCAGGTGCGAGCCATACACCCGCATGATCCCGGTACGCACGATGTGCGTGCCCCAGACCAGCAGAGCAATGGAAGACAGCATGTGCAGCAGCGTCAGCATCGGCTCGGCTCCGGATGTTGGATGATTGACGGCCACAGGCAACCACGCCGTAGCGGCCGTGATCAGTGGGGTATATGGGGTGGACCATAGCCCGGCGGTGACTGTTCACACAATTGTCATCAATTGAGGTGCCGTTGATCCACAGCCTCTGGAGCCTGTGATGTAACACCATCGACAGGCCCGCTGGCAGGGTGCTTCTTGCTACCCTTGCGCACTGATTTCAGCGAAACCAACGCCCATGCTCAGCCTCTATCACGCTCCCGATCTGGAAACCCTTGGCGAACTGGCCACCACATTGCTGGCCAAACCGCTGGCCGACCCCTTCGCGCCCGCGCTGGTGGTGGTGCCGAGCCAGGGCATGGGGCGCTGGCTGACGCTGGAGCTGGCGCGCAAGCAGGGTATCGCCATGCAGTTGGAAACCCAGCTGCCGGCACGTTTTGTCTGGGATCTGAGCCGTGCAGTGCTTGGCCAGCTTCCCGAGCAGTCGGCCTTCGCCCCGCAAACCCTGACCTGGCGGCTCTACGACTGGCTGTGCGAGCCGGCCAATCTGGAACTGGCACCACGTCTGGCGCAGTACCTGGATGGCGGCGACGAGCGGCGGCGGCTGTCGCTGGCGGCGAAGATCGCCGATACCTTCGACCAGTACCTGCTCTATCGCGACGACTGGCTGGCCGCGTGGGAGCGTGGTGAAACCCTTGACCTCGGTCCTGATGAAGGCTGGCAGGCGCTGCTCTGGCATGAGCTGACCAAGGATGGCCACCCACATCGTGCGCGCCTGCTGGGCGATCTGTTGCAGCGGCTCTATGGCGACGAAGCGTTGCCCGGCTTGCCCGAACGCCTGCTGGTGTTTGGTATCAGCAGCCTGCCGCCGCATCACCTGCGCGTACTCGATGGCCTGGCGCGACATATAGATGTGGTGGTCTGTGCGCTCAACCCGAGCCGTGAGGCCTGGGGCGATATACGTGATATCCGCGAGCTGGCGCGGCAACCCGATAGCGGTGTTGATGATTGGTATCTGGACGTCGGCCACCCGCTGCTGGCCAGTCTCGGCAAGCAGGGCCGCGATTTCTTCGATGCGCTGTTCAGCCTAGAAGGCCAGGAGTTCGGGCTGTATTCGGCCGATGAAGACTTGCGTGACGAAAGCCTGCTGCGTGCGCTGCAAAACGACATTCTGCGCCTGCACACGCGTCATCCGGACGAGCGCATGCAGTTGGCCGACGGTGATCGCTCTCTGGAAATGCATATCGCCCATTCGCCGCTGCGCGAAGTGGAAATCCTCCACGACCAGTTGCTTGCCCGCTTCGCCGCCGACCCGAGCCTCAGTCCCGACCAAGTGGTGGTGCTGACGCCGGATATCGAACGCTACGCCCCCTTTATCGAAGCCGTGTTCGCTCCCCGCGAAGGCGTGCCGCGCATTCCCTACAGCCTGGCCGACCGCAGCCTGCGAGCCGAGGTGCCGCTGATCGAGGCGTTCCTTGAGCTGCTGATGCTGGCGCAAAGTCGCTTTGCCGCCGAGGAAGTGCTCGCCTGGCTGGAACAGCCGGCCATCGCCCGTCGCGCCGGTATCGAAAGTGAAGATTTGCCGCTGCTGCGCGACTGGCTGCGTGAAGCCGGCGTGCGCTGGGGCCGCGATGGCGAGCAGCGAGCCAAGTTGGGCCTGCCGGCGGAGGCAGCCTTTACCTGGCGTCAGGGCCTGGATCGGTTGCTGCTGGGCTTTGCCGCGCCGCCGCAACTGGCCGGTGATAGTGCGCCGCTGCTGGGGGAGCACTGGCCGCTGGATGCTTTGGAAGGTGCGCGCGGGCAACTGCTGGGGCGGCTGGTGGCGTTCGTCGAGCGCCTCGGCCAGCTCGCCGAGCAACTGGCGCGGCCACGACCGCTGGCTGAGTGGGCGGATGATCTGCAGCTGCTGATCGACAGCCTGTTCGACGAGCGCGAGGCCGGCGAGACGCTGCTGGTTCTGTCCCAGGCCTGTACGGCGCTGCGTGAGCAGGCGCTGGCCGCCGAGCTGAAGCGCCCCATCGAGCTTGAACTGGTGCATCAGCAGCTCAGCGCCGCGCTGCAGCAGGGCAGTGGGGCTTCGGGCTTTCTCACTGGTGCGGTGACGTTCTGCACCATGGTGCCGATGCGCAGCCTGCCGTTCCGTTTGGTCTGCCTGCTGGGCCTGGATGATGGGGTTTTCCCACGGCGCACGCCGCCGTCGGGGTTCGACCTGATGGGCCGTCATCCGCGCCGTGGCGACCGGGCACGGCGACTGGACGATCGTTACCTCCTGCTGGAAACCCTGCTCTCGGCGCGTGACGCCCTGTACCTGTCCTATGTCGGCCGCGACCCGCGTGACAACGCCCAGCTGCCGCCCTCGGTGCTGCTCAGCGAAGTGCTGGAAGCGGTGGATCTCACCGCGGTCCTGCCGGATGGCAGCAAAGTCAGCGAGCGCATCAGCATTGCCCACCCGCTGCAGCCATTCGCGCCGGGCAACTTTGCCAGCGGCGGCTTCTCGGCTTCATGGTTCCGTGCTGCTCAGCGTTTGGCCGAGCCCCCGCAACCGCCGACGCCATTCGCCAGTCGCCTGGCTGAACCGGATGCTGCCTGGCTGACCATCGAACCCTCGCAACTGCTGCAGTGCTTCCGCCATCCGTCACGTTTTCTGCTGGAACAGCGCCTCGGACTGCGTCTGGCCGACAGCCGTGAAGCGCTGGCCAGTGACGAGCCTTTCGAGCTGGAAATGCCGGCCTGGAACGGCCTGCGGCGGTTGTCGCTGCAAGCGCTCGAACATGGCTGGAGCGATGAAGAAGAGCGGCGCATGGCCTGTGCCGCCGGCTGGCTGCCGCCCGGCGAGGTCGGCCAGGCGCTGTGGGGCAAGCTGCGTGGGCCGGTGCGAGCCTTCGCGCCCCGGCTGTTCGAACTGCGTCCGAGCGAGGTGCCGGAGCCGCTGCCGGTGGATATCGCCCTGGCCGGGGTACGCATTCACGGCTGGCTCGATGGCGTGACGTCGGGCGGTTTGTTCGGCTGGAAGCTCGGTCGGCTGGGGGAGTGGGATCTGGCGCCTTTCTGGCTGCGGCATCTGATGCTCAACCTGTCCGCCACGCCGGATATCGAGCGTAACAGCCTGATGTTGTCCCCTGCCGGCGACTGGCAACTGGGAGCGCTGGCGAATGCCGCCGAGCTGCTGAAGCCGTGGCTGGTGGCCTATCGCGAGGCCATCTGCGAGCCGCTGCCGTTACTGCCACGCAGCAGCCACGCCTTTGCCAGCGGTTTGCGCAAGCCCAGTCGCGGCAGCGAGCCGCTGGAAACTGCGCGCAAACGTGCTCGCGAGGCCTGGCTCGGCGCGGAGTTCAGCCCCATCGAAGGCGAGAGCCTGGACCCTTGGAACGCTCTGGCATACCGCGATAGGGACCCGCTTGATGAGCGATTCGAGACATTGGCCGAACAACTCATAGGGCCGATTCTGGATGCGCTGGCCGACGATGAAGAGGACGACGCATGAGCCTGGACCTGCTTGATTCCCCCTTCAGCGGCCGCCGCCTGATCGAAGCCAGCGCCGGCACCGGCAAGACCTGGACTCTGACTGCGCTTTACGCCCGCCTGCTGCTGGAGCGCCAGCTGTCGGTGAGCCAGATTCTGGTGGTCACCTACACCACCGCCGCCACCGCCGAGCTGCGCGAGCGCATCCGTGCGCGGCTGGCCGAGTTGCTGGCTGTTTACCAGGGTCAGCCAAGCCAGGATGACTTTCTCAATCGGCTGCATGCCCGCCATCCTGACGAAGCCTCGCGCCGCCGTCTGCTGCTGGCGGTACACGGCTTCGATGAGGCGGCGATCTTCACCATCCACGGTTTCTGCCAGCGGGCGCTGCAGGATGCCGTATTCGAGGCCGGCGGCGATTTCGACAGCGAGCTGACTACCGACGACCGCGAGATTATCGATGCGCTGCTGGCTGACGCCTGGCGCAGCGAGCTGGCCGAGGCCGATCCGGCCTGGGCGCGTTTTCTGGTCAAGCAGAAGATCACCCCGGCCTGGCTGCGCAACCGCCTGCGCAATCATCTGGGCAAGCCTTATCTGCGGGTCGAGCCGCAGCCGCTGGAGGCGTTGCCGGATCTGTCCGCCATCGAGCCGGCCTGGCAGCGTGCCGCGGAGCTTTGGCATACAGCAGGGCAGGCCTGGATCGACGAGCTGCACGAACACGGTGGGCTCAGCCAGACCACCCACAAGACGCATAAATTCGTGCTCTGGCAGGCCGAGATGGACGCCTGGTTTGCCGACCCGGCTGCCGTATTCGATGCGCCGGAGGGACTGTTGAAGCTGGGCGCACGTGCGCTGCACAAGGCCTGCAAAAAAGGCCACGCAGCGCCGCTTTGCGAGCTGGCCGAGGCCCTCGACGAACTGAGCGACGCCTTGGCTGAGGCGTTGCCGGCAGGCAAGCAACGGCTGATTGCGCTGCAGGTGGCGTTGCTGGGGCGGCTCAACCGTGAGTTGCCTGAGCGCAAGGCCGCGCAGCGCTTGCTGGCTTTTGACGATCTGCTCAATCGCCTCGACCAGGCCCTGCAGGGACCGGTGGGCGATGATCTGGCCACCTCGCTGCGCAGCACCTATCCCTTGGCGCTGATCGACGAGTTTCAGGACACCGACCCGATTCAGTACGCCATCTTCGACCGTATCTACGCCAGGGACAGCGCCGCCTCGCTGTGCTTCGTCGGCGACCCGAAACAGGCCATCTACGCCTTCCGCGGTGCCGACCTGGCCACCTACATCCAGGCTCGAGAGCAGGCCGAAACACCCTACAACCTGCCCACCAACTACCGCTCGACGCCGCAGCTGATCAAGGCGCTGAACCTGCTGTTCGAGCATCCGCAGCCCTTTGCCCAGGCGGACCTGCAATACCCGGCGGTAGAAGCTGCCGACAAGCCGCGGTCAACCCTGCATCTGGATGAAGAGGATGGCGCAGTGCCGCTGTCGCTGGTCTGGCTCGATGACGATGTGCTGAGCAAGGCCGAGGCCGCAGAGCTGGCGGCTAGCGACTGCGCGCGGCGCATCGCCCTGCAACTGGCAGCCGCCGCTGAAGGCCGCGCCGGTTTCGACAAGGCGGGCGAGTTCACTCCGCTCAAGGGTGGCGATATCGCCGTGCTGGTCGCCAACCATCGCCAGGCCGGAATGATCGCCGATGAGCTGGCTGTCCGCGGCGTACCCAGCGTGCGTCGTGGCCGCGACAGCGTGTGGGGCAGCGAGGAAGCGGGCGAGCTGGCAGCGGTGCTGGCCGCCTATGCCGAGCCCGGCCGTGAAGGCTTGCTGCGCTATGCCCTGGCCACACGTCTGCTGGGCCGTAGCGCCGCCGACCTCGCCCGCTGTCAGGACGACCAGCTGCAGTGGGATGCCGAGCGGGAAACCGCCGAGCGTTATCACCAGCTTTGGCAACAACAGGGTTTCATGCGGGTATTTCGCGCCTGGCTCGATGAACAGGCAGTGGCCGAGCGGCTGCTGGCGCGGGTCGATGGCGAGCGCCGTCTGACCAACCTGCTTCACCTCGGTGAATTGCTGCAGGCCGAAAGCCTGCTGCGCCCCGGCCTCGAGCCCCTGCTCAGCTGGTTCAATGCCCAGCGCGAGAGCGAGGGGGCCGGCGAGGATGCGCTGCTACGACTGGAAAGCGATGCCGAGCGGGTGCAGATCGTCACCATCCACACCAGCAAGGGCCTGGAATATCCGCTGGTGTACTGCCCCTTCCTCTGGGACGGCAGGCTGTTGGGCAAGCACCGCGAAAGTGCCCGTTGCCATGACGATGCGGGCCAGCCGCTGCTGGACCTGGGCAGCGAGGAGCTGGAGGAAAACCTGCAGCGCGCACGCCGGGAAATCTTCGCCGAGCAGCTGCGCCTGACCTATGTGGCACTGACCCGAGCGCGTGACCGCCTGTGGCTGCACTGGGGCCCGGTGGCCCTGGCGAAACCCAAGAAGGACGGCAGCCTGGCGGAAGAGGGTTTGCACACCAGCGCCCTGGCTTGGCTGCTGCATGGCCGTGGCCAGCGCGGTGAGCAGCCATTGCAGGAGCTGGGCGCTCACCTGGCCGAGCTGAATGGGTCCAGCCTGCGCACCGCCATCGAGCGTCTGGTCGGGGAAAGCGAGGGGACCATGGCCTGCCTGCCGCTGGAAAGCCGCGAAAGCAACGCGCAGGGGCCGGGCCGGGCAACACCGCCGCAACAGTTGTCGCTGCTCAATCGCAGCCTGTACAGCGCATGGCGCATCGGCAGCTTCTCCGGCCTGGCCGCCGGCATGCATATGGAAGCGCCGGATCGCGATGCCCTGGCGATGCCTGATGCTGCAGAGCCAGGCAGCGGTTTCTTTGCCTTTCCGCGGGGCGCGCGGGCGGGTACCTGTCTGCATGCGATCCTCGAAGACTGGGTGCGCGGCAAGGGTTCGCTGGAGGATCGGGTCGAGGCCGGACTGCAAGCCTACGGTCTACCCGCCGAGTGGGCCGAAATCACCTGCCGCCAGCTGCAGCAGGTGCTGGACACCGACCTGGACGGCGCCGGCATGACTCTCGCCGGCCTGCGCCCGGAGCGCCGCCTGCCCGAACTGAGTTTCACCTTCCCGGTGCGCCAGCTGGAAGTGACGCGGCTGCGGGCGCTGCTGAGCGACCCGGCCAGCGGTCTGCCGGCCCCTTTGCGCGAAGCGGCCGCGCGGCTGGAGTTCGACACCCTGCGCGGCTTTATCAAGGGCTTTATCGACCTGACCTTCGAGCACCAAGGGCGCTGGTACATCGCCGACTACAAATCCAACTGGCTTGGCCCGGATGCCTCCTACTACGGCGGTGATCGATTGCTGCAGGCGCTTGCCGGCGAGCATTACTACCTGCAATACCTGATCTACCTGGTCGCCCTACGGCGTTTCCTGCGCCAACGCCTGGCCGACTTCCGTGATGAGCAGCTGGGCGGAGCCTTTTACCTGTTCCTGCGCGGCATGCCGGAGGCAGGCGTCTATTTCGCCCGCCCAGATGATGCGCTGCTGGATGCGTTGGACCGACTGTTCGAGGAAGCTAGATGATACGAGGTCCCCTTGTAGGAGCGAGCTTGCTCGCGAACCACGGCCCAGAAACATGCTTCGCCAGCAAGCAGTCGCCTACGATCGATATTCCTTCTGGATCGAGGCTGCCCCGATGACCGACCTGTTCGACCTCCCGCTCGGTCCACTGGAGCGTGCTTTCGTCGCCAGCCTGCAACGCCTCGACCCTAAGGCGTCGGAGACGTTGCTGCTCGCCGCCGCGTTGTGTTGTGAGGCTCTGGGACGAGGCGACGTCTGCCTGCCTCTCGCGCGTTTTGCCGGGAGGCGACCTTGGCCGGAGAGCGATGTACTGCTGCCGCCCCTGGATCTTTGGCGCGAGCAATTGCGAGGCTCCGGTCTGGTCGGCAGACCCGGGGAATACGCGCCGCTGATTCTGGATGCCGACCGCCTTTATCTCGCCCGCTATCAGGCCTACGAGCAACAGCTGGCCGAGCAGTTGCTGGCACGTGCCGAGGATGCGCCTGCAGTGGACGAAACCCTGCTGAGCGAGAGCCTGGCGCGGCTTTTTGCCTTCAACCAGCAGAGCCCCGACTGGCAACGGCTGGCGGCGGCGCAGGCGGTTCGACGACGGTTGGCGGTGATTTCCGGTGGCCCCGGCACCGGCAAAACCACCACCGTGGTGCGCCTGTTGGCAGCGCTGCTGGAACAGCCGGGCGGCGAGCGCCTGGCTATCGGCCTGGCTGCCCCCACCGGCAAGGCCGCGGCGCGCATGGCCGAGGCGATTCGCAACGCCAAGGCCAGCCTGCCGGTCAGCGATGCTATCAAGGCGGCGCTGCCCGACGAGGCGCGCACTTTGCACCGGCTGCTGGGCAGTCGCGGTGACAGCCCAAAGGTGCGGCACGACGCCGCCAACCCTCTGCCATTGGATGTGCTGGTGGTGGATGAAGCATCGATGGTGGATCTGGCGCTGATGGCCAAGCTGGTGGCTGCGCTGCCGCCCAAGGCAAGGCTGATCCTGCTGGGCGACAAGGACCAGCTGGCAGCGGTGGAGGCCGGTGCGGTATTCGCCGAGCTTTGTGAAGGCCGCGGTTTCAATGCACAGGCCGCCAGCGATCTGCAGCGCATCACCGGGCAGCCCGTGCCGCAGGAAACCCCGCGTTCACGGCTGGGCGATGCCGTGGTGCTGCTGACCCACAGCCATCGCTTCGCCGGGGACAGTGGCATCGGCGAGCTGGCGCGGCGCATCAATGACGGGGACGCGAATGGTACCGTCGCCCTGCTACGGGAAGACCGCCCGGATCTGGCCTGGAATCCGGCGCCCGGCGCCGCGGCCCTGGTCGAACGCCTGGAACAGGGCTACGCACCTTATCTGGCGGCTGCTCGCCAGGGTGAACCCGCCTCGGCGTTCGCCGCCTTCAACGGTTTTCGTGCATTGACGGCCCAGCGCGAGGGTGCCTTTGGCGTCAACGGTCTCAACGAGGCACTGGAAGCACGGCTCAAGCGCCGTCTCGGGGTGGCAGCACGCGAGCGTTGGTACCCGGGCCGCGCGGTGATGGTGCGGCAGAACGATTACGCCCTCGGCCTGTTCAATGGCGATATCGGCCTGTGCCTGATGAGCGCGCAGGGCCTGCGCGTGTACTTCGAGGGTGACGAAGGCTATCGGCCGTTCGCCCCGGCGCGTCTGCCCAGCCATGACAGCGCCTTTGCCATGACCGTGCACAAGAGCCAGGGCTCGGAATTCGATGAAGTGCTGCTGGCACTGCCGGAACAGCCCAGTCCGCTGCTGACCCGCTCGCTGTTCTATACCGGCATTACCCGGGCCAAGCGCAAGGTGGAGATCTGGGCGCTGCCGTCACGTCTGCAGGAAGCGGTCGCCACCCGCGCCGAACGTGCCGCCGGGCTGGCGCAGAGGCTGGCATCCAAGGCGATGGAGACACAGACCGGTGAGCCGGAAAAGGCTGGCGGGGAGGGCGAACAGCTTGGGTTGTTTTAGACTTTTGTGCGTCGCGCCACAGGGTATGGCCGCAGGCAATATCTCTTAAGTCGAGATACGCGGATTCCGTGAAGTTGTTGAATGATTTACCCGGGTATTTCTGTTCCGATGCGCCTTTGCCGTGAATCGACGGTCATGGGACAGAAATGAAAATTATCTTCTATGCAGTCTGGGCTCTGCTCAGTTTGCTGGCGCTTGGGGTCACGACGATCGCCGCCTGGGTGAAGCCAGGTTGGGCTAATGGCTTTCTGGTGTTGTTGGCAGGCTTTTACACGTTCTGTTTTTTTCAGCTTATCCGTGCCTGCTATCAGCCCTGGGGCTTGTTGGGGCCGCGCCGGCGTGCCGGCTACTGGCTTTGCCTGATCGTCCTGCCGCTCACCCTGTTGCCGCTGCAGGCGGCCTACGAAGTGTGGGAGCAGGGCGCCTATGTGGTCCAGGATGACGGGCGTGTGCGTCTCACCCTTGCCTTGGTGCGTCAGGGGCTGCTTGGTTTGCAGGAACAGTTCGGCCATGCCGGGCCGATGCTGGTCATGCTGGCCTTTGGCGTGGGGATGATGGTGGTGCTGGTGCGACTGCTGAAAACCCAGGTGGTGCGTTGATCCCGGGCCAGCCACTCAGCAGCGTCAACGCACCTTGATCAGCGCAAGGCTGCGGTTCAGCTCCTCAAATTCATTCGCCAGCGCCGAGAATCGTTCCGCCATCTGAGTGCTGGCATCGCGACTTTGAGTTGCGATCTCCTCGACCAGCGCAGCTTCATTCACCAGGGTCTGGGTGCTGTGATCCTGCTGGGCCGATACCTGGGCGATTTCACCGCCCAGCTCAATCATATCGTTCAGCGAGTGGCCGATTTCATTGAAGATGGATACGACAGCACGATTGTTTTCGCTGTTTTCCTCTGCCTTTTGCACGCTCTCCTGCATGATTTCAGAGCAGGCTTCTGAACTTTCTCTCAGGCGATGAATGATGTCGCTGATGCGCTGCGTGGATTGTTGTGAGCGTGTGGCCAGACTGCGGACTTCATCAGCCACCACCGCGAAACCGCGCCCCTGTTCACCGGCACGGGCCGCTTCGATGGCCGCGTTGAGGGCAAGCAGGTTCGTCTGGTCTGCAATGTTGGTGACTTCCGTAAGAATGCCCATTGCCGCCACACAATCAGCGGCCAGTTGATTGACCGTCTGAGACGTCTCGCCAATAACAACGGACATCTGCGCGAGGCTACTTTCCGAGGCCGATAGTTGCTGCGTGGCGTCGGATTGTTGTTGCGCGACGGTATTGATCAGGCTGACCGTTTTATCCAGCGCCTGCCGGCCAACCGAAAACAGTTCGAGGTTATGACGCAGTGCCTGCCCCATGCTCGCGGCAACGCGCTCGTTTTCATTAGCCTGGTCCACCAGTTGGCGGGTGTCGCCCTTGGCTTCAGCCAGGATCTGATTGGTATGCGAGCTTGCGCCCCTGGCCTGGCTGATGGTGCTCTCCATCGCGTGCAGGACGGAGTCGAACAGCTTCATCAGCGAGTTACGGCCACGCTTGCCGTCCACACGGACAGTCAGATCGAGGACGTGCTCGTCTTTCTTAATGCGTTGCAAAGTGTCGAGCAGCAGTTGAGAAACAGTCAGCAGGTTTGAGGTCAGGTTAATCAATGAAACAAGAATGGCTGACTCAACGACTACATAGAAAGCATGGAAAAAGACGACCGACCACGAATGCATCTCATCGGGAAAGAGATAGATGGGGTAACCAATCATTTGCAAATGATGCACGGAAACATGCAATACCGCGGCTGTTCCAGCGGCAGCTACAATGCTGCGCCAGTCCAGAGATACAAACAGGGCGGCAATAAAAATGAAATAGCCGAAATGCGCTTCTATCATTCCGTGTAATTGATGGGCATGCAGGGTCACAAAGACCATCAGCACCATTCCAACACCGATGGATGCCACTCGCGGGGCTGCGTAATGAACCAGAAGTGTATTGAACAGGGTGAGGGCCCCGCCCAGGAAAATAGCGAGCATCCACGTGTCATGTTTGCTCGCGAAGAGTAGGGACATACCCCATGCAAGCAGGGTCACTATCCACATGATACGAGCGACGAGACGGTCGTAGTTTAATATCTTTTTAATCAGTCTTTCTGAACGATATGGAGTGTGAGCAGTATTCTGAGTCATGGTGTTCTAGCAGAAGTTTAATAGTTAAGGTGGTGTCCGGTTGCGGGCGCGTCAGGACGTTATGATGCTTAAACTGAATGTGGGCCGTTAGTTGTAAGTATCTAATTAGCCAGTGCGGTTGGCTCACGCACAGGTGTTTCCCTCGCCAAAGGCGTAGGCTCATGGGTGCTACGCCATGTCCGTTATAAAGATGGATGTCCGTATGCGGCTCAACCGCTCAACAGTCGCAGCACCAGCGGCAAACTGGCCGCGGCCAGCAATGTCTGCAAGGTGATGAGACCGGCCATCAGGTGGCTGTCGCCGCCCAGTTGGCGCGTCAGGACGTAGGCAGTGGGGGCGGTGGGCAGGGCGAAGAATAATATCAGAATAGTGGCTTCCATGGCCGGTAGCCCGAGCAGCCGCGCCACGGCATACGCCAGCAGGGGCACGGCCAGCAGGCGCAGGGCGCTGTTCCAGCCAAGCGCCGGTACTTCCCCGCCAAGCTCGCGGGGCTTCAGGGCGGCACCGACACACAGCAGGCCCAGCGGAAGGCTGGCGGCGGCCAGCAGGCCCAGCAGGCGGTCGGTTCCTCCGGGTAGGCCAAGGCCGGAAAGGTTGACCAGCGCACCGGCCAGACACGCCAGGATCAACGGGTTCTTGAGGATCGGCAGTAGCAGCGAGCGAGCGCTGACGCCGCGCTCGGCAGTCAGGGCCCAAACCGACATGACGTTCACCGTCGGCACCATCAACGCCAGCATCAGGGCGGCGAGCGCCAGCCCCTCGGAGCCAAACAGGCTGCCGACTGCAGCCAGCCCCAGGTAGGTATTGAAACGCAGGATGCCCTGGGCGATGGCGCCGAAGCGTGCGGCCGGCCAGCCACGCAGGCGCCGGGTGATCAGCAGGGCGATCCAGGCGAGGCCCAGCGCCAGCAGGACTCCGGTGGCCAGGCGCGGCAGGGCGGGGTTGTCCAGGGGAGCGCTGGCCAGGCTGCTGAACAGCAGGGCGGGAAACAGGATGAAGTAATTGATCCGCTCGGCGCCGGGCCAGAAAGCTTCGTTGGGGAAGCCGCGCAGGTGCATGAAGTAGCCGGCGACGATAAGAGCGAACAGGGGCCAGAGGGCAAGCAGAAGCGCGGTCACGGGTACATCCATCAATGCAGTCTGCCGCATCCTGACGGCGTGGCAGGCGTCAGGCAAGTGTTCTGCGTTGTGCTCAGCGGCGCGGCTTTACCGAACGGGTACGCCCCGTGCTGTCGATGGCGACGAAGACGAAGACCGCTTCGGTGACCTTGCGCCATTCGCTGGAAACCGGGTCGTCGCTCCAGACTTCCACCAGCATGCGGATCGAGCTGCGGCCCACATCCAGTGTCTGGGTGTAGAAGGACAGCTGCGCACCCACCGCCACCGGCACCATAAAGGCCATGCGGTCGATGGAAACGGTGGCCACTCGGCCCGAGGCTACGCGACTGGCCATGGCGGTGCCGGCCAGGTCCATCTGTGAGACCAGCCAGCCGCCATAGATATCGCCGAAACCGTTGGTTTCGCGTGGCAGGGCGGTCAGTTGCAGCGCCAGATCACCCTGGGGAATCGGATCTTCCTGTTCGTATTCTTTCATCGGATAAGCTCGCGGTGCGGGTGTCGTGATACGGGAGATGGCTGGTAACAGCACGGGCGGGGGCCGAGTATAACGACTGTCCATGCCGGCAGCGACCGGGCTTGCAGGGCCTCGTTGTCGCGGTTTGATCTGGGTCAGCTCTGGGCCCAGACGGGCTACTCTTTGATCGGTTTCGCCGGGTCCTTCCGAAGCATTGCCTGGGTACGCCCTAATAAGGATACCCATCGTCGGCGCGCTTCTGAGATGCTCGCGGGGTGGGCTGAGTTCGGCCCAATTAATTACGGTCAATGTCCGGAGCGAATATGAGCAAGCACGCAGTGGTCGTCATCGACCTTCAAAACGAATACCTGCCCACCGGCAAGCTGCCCCTGACGGGTATCGAAGCGGCCGTGGCCAATGCGGCAAAGGTGATTGCCGATGCTCGCGCCAATGGCGTGCCGGTCATTCACGTTCGTCACGAATTTGCCAATAACGAAGTTCCGGCGTTCGTGCCGGGCACCGATGGCGTGAAGATTCAGGATGCTGTCGCGCCCGAGGCCGGCGAGCCGGTGGTGCTGAAGAATTACCCCAACGCGTTCCGCGAGACCAATCTCAAGCTGCTGCTCGATGAGCGCGGCATCGAGTCGATCACCATGGTCGGTGCGATGAGCCATATGTGCGTCGATGCGGCAGTGCGCGGGGCTGCGGATATGGGCTACGCGGTTACCGTTCTGCACGATGCCTGCGCGACCCTGGATCTGGAGTTCGGCGGGGTGCAGGTGCCGGCAGCGCAGGTGCATGCCGCGATGATGGCCGCTTTTGCCTTCGGCTACGCCAGCGTCACCTCGACCGAGCAGTACCTGGCCCGCTGAGCCGAGGCCCAGATCCCGGCGAAGGACCGCCGGGCCGAGGAAGAAGGTATGGCGCCGTCACCAGATTGTCATATTCGATTCATAGAGTGTTCACAAGGCCGACAGACAATGGGCCCCGTACCAACACACTCGAACACAACCTTGCTAGGAGCATGGTATGAAATTGAATCGTTTGATGGCGGCCCTGACCTTTGTAGCCGCTGGTGTAGGCGCAGCCACCGCGGTTGCGGCTGTTGACCCGGCCCTGCCGAGCTACGAGAAGACTTCCGGCGTCTCTGGCAACCTGTCCAGCGTTGGTTCCGACTCGCTGGCCAACCTGATGACCCTGTGGGCTGAAGAGTTCAAGCGCAGCTACCCGAACGTCAATATTCAGATCCAGGCTGCCGGTTCCTCCACCGCGCCGCCAGCGCTGACCGAAGGCACTGCCAACATGGGCCCGATGAGCCGCCCCATGAAGGACAACGAAATCCAGGCCTTCGAAGAAAAGTACGGCTACAAGCCGACCGCGGTGCCGGTCGCCATCGACGCCCTGGCGGTGTTCGTGCACAAGGACAACCCGATCAAGAGCCTGGACATCGAGCAGATCGACGGCATCTTCTCCAGCACCCGTCTGTGCGGTGGCGAGAAGGACATCAAGACCTGGGGTGATCTGGGCCTGACCGGTGAGTGGCAGAACAAGCCGATCCAGCTGTTCGGTCGTAACTCGGTTTCCGGCACCTACGGCTACTTCAAGGAAGAAGCGCTGTGCAAGGGTGACTTCAAGTCCAACGTCAACGAGCAGCCAGGTTCGGCTTCCGTTGTTCAGTCGATCTCCAGCACCCTGAACGCCATCGGCTACTCGGGCATCGGCTACCGTACCTCCAGCGTCCGCGCCGTACCGCTGTCCAAGGGTGGCGAAGCGTTCGAGGCCAACGAAGAGAACGCCCTGGCTGGCAAGTTCCCGCTGGCACGCTTCTTCTACGTCTATGTGAACAAGGCGCCGAACAAGCCGCTGAGCCCGCTGGATGCCGAGTTCATCAAGCTGGTCATGTCCAAGGAAGGCCAGGAAGTGGTGGTCAAGGACGGCTACATCCCGCTGCCCAAGAGCGTAGCTGACAAGACCCTGAAAGAGCTGGGCCTGTAAGCCCCGCCAGCACCTGACGGCCAATGGCCGTCAGACTTGCAGCACCGATGCCCGCTACGCTTTATGCGTCGCGGGCATCGTCGTTTAAGCGGGCGGCGTCACGGATAACGCCTTTGGTCAATCCAGGCTGCGGTCGGGTGGAAGGAGCGCGAGCTCTTGGGAGCTCCTAAAGAGCTTGTGAATTATTACGCTCCGACTGGTGCTGTAACTTTTCTGTCATATCGCTTCATTAGATTAGGCGCCCTCACAGGGCCGTTGGAAAGTAGCCGAGCCTGTTTTAACGAAGTGATGGCACGCAGGCAGTCCCAACAGCCTGTCAGAGCCCGGCGGCTCAGGAACCCTCAATGAACGAAATAGAGCCCATGACTGCGAATACCGATGCGCAACGGCTGGACTTCAATACGCCCGCGTTGCAGCGCAAGCGGCGCATGCGTGCGCTCAAGGACCACCTGGCACGCTGGTATGTATCCATTGGCGGCCTGGCGGTGCTTGGCGCCATCTGCCTGATTTTCTTCTACCTCGCCCAGGTCGTTCTGCCGATGTTTCAGGGCGCCGCCCTTGAATCCAGGGAGGTCCAGCAGCCGGCCTGGCTGGCCGAGGCGGGTGAGCCGCTGCTGCTTGCCATCGAGGAGCAGAACGAGGTGGCGATGCGCCTGGGCGCCGATGGCCAGGTGCGCTTCTTCGCGCTCAAGACTGGTGACGAGCTGTCCAGCGTGAGCCTGGCGCTGCCGGCCGACACCCGTATCACCAGCATCGGTCAGGACACACCCGGCAGCCGTCTGTTGGCGCTGGGCCTGGACAATGGGCAGGTGCTGGTTCTGGAGCACAACTACAAGGTCAGCTACCCGGACAACCGCCGGACCATCTCGCCGCAGATCGACTACCCCTTTGGCGAGACACCTATCGAGCTGGACGCAGACGGCAATGCCGTCGAGCACGTTGCCGTCAGCCGCAATGGCAAGACCCTGCTGGTTTCAGGCGCCACCGAGAGCATGCTGCATGCGCTGCGCATCAGCACCACGGAAAACCTGCTGACCGGCGAAACCAGCGTCGAGCAGGCGCGCCTGAACCTGCCCCAGGTGCACGAGCCGATTCGCAAGCTGCTGATCGATCCTCGCCACCAATGGCTCTACGCCTTCAGTGGCAAGGCCAACGCAGATGTCTTCGACCTGCGTCGCAAGCAGCTCAACGGCCGCTACAAGCTGCTCGGTGGCGACGGCCAAGTCACCAACGTCACCGCGCTGCTGGGTGGCATTTCGTTGCTGGTTGGCGATTCCAAGGGCGGCATTGGCCAGTGGTTCATGGTGCGTGGCGATGACGGCCAGGCCGAGCTGAAAAACGTGCGCAGTTTCAAGCTGGGCGATAGCGCCATCACCCAGATCCTCCCGGAAGAACGGCGCAAGGGCTTTCTGGCGCTGGATGACAGCGGCAGCCTGGGCATTTTCCATAGCACCGCGCACCGCACCCTGCTCAAGCAGTCGGTGGCCGAAGGCAGTGCCCTTGCCAGCCTGTCGCCGCGAGCAACCCGCCTGCTGGTCGAATCCGACGGTCAGCTGCAGCGCTTCGTCATCGACAACCCGCACCCGGAGATTTCCTGGAGCGCGTTGTGGAGCAAGGTCTGGTACGAGAGCTATCCAGAGGCCGATTATGTCTGGCAGTCCACCTCTGCCAACAATGACTTCGAACCCAAGCTGAGCCTCGCGCCGCTGGCGTTCGGTACGCTCAAGGCAGCCTTCTACGCGATGTTGCTGGCCGCACCGCTGGCCATCTGCGCAGCCTTCTACACCGCCTACTTCATGGCCCCGGCCCTGCGCCGCAAGGTCAAGCCGGTGATCGAGCTGATGGAAGCACTGCCGACGGTCATCCTCGGTTTCTTTGCCGGCCTGTTCCTGGCGCCCTATCTGGAAAACCATCTGCCCGGCATCTTCGCCCTGTTGCTGCTGATGCCGGTTGGCATCCTGCTGGCCGCCTATCTGTGGAGCCGCCTGCCGGAGCGCATCCGCCTGCTGGTGCCGGATGGCTGGGAAGCGCTGCTGCTGATTCCGGTGATCCTGCTGGTGGGCTTCGGTTCGCTGGGAGTCAGCGGGCATATGGAGAACTGGTGGTTCGGCGGCGACATGCGCCTGTGGCTGTCCAACGAGATGGGCATTCCCTTCGACCAGCGCAACGCCCTGGTGATTGGCCTGGCGATGGGTTTTGCGGTCATCCCGACCATCTACTCGATTGCCGAAGATGCCGTGTTCAGCGTGCCCAAGAGCCTGACCCTGGGCTCCCTGGCCCTCGGTGCCACACCCTGGCAGACGCTGATCCGCGTGGTGCTGCTGACCGCCAGCCCGGGCATCTTCTCGGCGCTGATGATCGGCATGGGCCGCGCCGTGGGTGAAACCATGATCGTGCTGATGGCCACCGGCAACACGCCGATCATGGAAGCCAACATCTTCGAGGGCATGCGCACCCTGGCGGCCAACGTCGCGGTGGAAATGCCCGAATCGGAAGTGGGCAGTACTCACTACCGCGTGCTGTTCCTCGCCGCGATGGTGCTGCTGATCTTCACCTTCGTGATGAACACCCTGGCTGAGCTGATTCGCCAGCGGCTGCGCCGCAAGTACGCCAGCCTCTAAGCGGGCACCGGCAAGAATGCAGCCCAACGGCTGCGACAAGTTTTCGTTAAAGGTATCGATCCGTGAAAAAGGATTCCCTGACAAACTGGATCAAGAGCGGCACTCCCTGGATCTGGATGAACGCCGGCGCGGTGGCCATCGCCGTGATCATGACCCTGGGTCTGCTGGCAGTAATCGCGATTCGCGGCATGGCGCACTTCTGGCCGGCCGATGTCGTCGTTGCCGACTATCAGGTGCCGGGCGGCGAGTTCCGCCTGCTGGCCGGCGAGCGTGTGCAGGCCGAGGAAGTGCCCCGTGCGCGCCTTGCGGCCAGCGGCCTGCCGGTTGCCGCCGAGGGCGGCGAGTTCATGACCCGCGAGTTGTTCAAGGTGGGCAACCGTGAGGTTTATGGCGCGGACTTCACCTGGGTGGTGGGCGAGTGGCTGAGCAATGAGCGCACGCCCGCGGACCTGATCGTGCTGGAGCGCCGCGAATGGGGCAACTTCTACGGGCAGCTGCTCAACGTCAAGGAGAGCGGCAGTCTGGTCGCCGAAGGCGAGGCCGCCTGGCCCGAGCTGCAGCGCCGAATTCAGCGTATCGACCAGTTGCACGGGCAGATCAGCCAGCTGGAAAAGGGTGATATCGGGCGCATCAACCACGGCCTGGAACGGCTGCGCCTGAAGACGCGCAAGCTGGAGCTGGAAGACAGACTGGATGCTGCCGCCCAGGCCGAGCTGGACGCCGAGCGCGCCGAGTGGAATGCCCAATACAAGGAGCTGGAAGGCCGGCTGATGGAGCTGCATCAGGCCTTCAACCGCGACAGCATCGGTGTGCGCACCATCGATGGCCGCGAGCTGGAAATCAGTCTCGGCAAAGTGGTGCGCGCCTACCAGCCGAATGCCATGTCGGTGCCGCAGAAGCTCGGCTTCTATGGTGCCAAGGTCTGGGAATTCGTCAGCGACGAGCCGCGCGAGGCCAACACCGAGGGCGGCATCTTCCCGGCCATCTTCGGCACCGTGCTGATGACCATCATCATGGCGGTGATCGTTACCCCGTTCGGCGTGATCGCGGCGGTTTACCTGCGCGAATACGCCAAGCAGGGCACTCTGACGCGCATCATCCGCATCGCGGTGAACAACCTCGCCGGTGTACCTTCCATTGTTTACGGCGTGTTCGGCCTGGGCTTCTTCGTCTATGTGCTGGGCGGCTCGCTGGACCGAATCTTCTACCCAGAAGCCGCGCCGGCGCCGGTATTTGGTACGCCGGGCCTGATGTGGGCGTCGCTGACCCTGGCGATTCTCACCCTGCCGGTGGTGATCGTCGCCACCGAGGAAGGCCTGGCACGCATTCCGCGGATGATCCGCGAAGGCTCGCTGGCCCTTGGCGCGACCAAGTCCGAAACGCTGTGGAAGGTGGTACTGCCCATGGCCAGCCCGGCGATGATGACCGGCCTGATTCTCGCCGTGGCCCGTGCCGCCGGTGAAGTGGCGCCGCTGATGCTGGTGGGCGTGGTCAAGCTGGCCCCGACCCTGCCGCTCAATGGCAATTACCCTTACCTGCACCTGGACCAGAAGATCATGCACCTGGGCTTCCACATCTATGATGTCGGCTTCCAGAGCCCCAACGTCGAGGCCGCGCGGCCGCTGGTCTATGCCACCGCGTTTCTGCTGGTGCTGGTGATCGCCACACTCAACCTCAGTGCGGTCCTTATCCGCAACCACCTGCGTGAAAAGTACAAGGCACTTGACCACTAATCGTCAGCTGGAAGCCGCCAGCGATGTTGCAGCTTCCAGCTTCAGCTCTACCCGGAGTGAGCACATGCAATCGAACACCCATTCCATCGATATCTCCGCTCTTGGCCGCGACAAGCGTGGCCTTAACCTGGCAGAAGAGCCGGTAGCCATCGAAGTGCCGGACCTGAGCCTCTACTACGGCCAGAAACAGGCGTTGTTCAACGTCAGCATGAACATCCCCAAGCAGCGCGTGACCGCCTTCATCGGCCCGTCCGGCTGTGGCAAGTCCACGCTGTTGCGCTGCTTCAACCGCATGAACGACCTGGTGGACGGCTGCCGTATCGAAGGCGAGATCAACCTCGATGGCCATAACATCTACCGCAAGGGCGAAGACGTTGCCGACCTGCGTCGCCGTGTCGGCATGGTGTTCCAGAAGCCCAATCCCTTCCCCAAGAGCATCTACGAGAACGTGGTCTACGGCCTGCGCATTCAGGGCATCAAGCAGAAGCGCGTGCTCGACGAGACCGTC
Source organism: Pseudomonas saudiphocaensis (assembly GCF_000756775.1). NCBI lineage: Bacteria > Pseudomonadati > Pseudomonadota > Gammaproteobacteria > Pseudomonadales > Pseudomonadaceae > Pseudomonas > Pseudomonas saudiphocaensis. The sequence continues at coordinate 2,244,589 of NZ_CCSF01000001.1, read as the reverse complement.
GAGTGGGCGCTCAAGGGCGCGGCGCTGTGGGACGAAGTGAAGGACCGCCTGCACGAGTCGGCTCTGGGCCTCTCCGGTGGTCAGCAGCAGCGTCTGGTAATCGCGCGCACCATCGCCGTGCAGCCCGAAGTGCTGCTGCTGGACGAACCCAGCTCGGCACTGGACCCGATCTCCTCGCTCAAGGTCGAGGAGCTGATCTACGAGCTCAAGTCCAAGTACACCATCGTCATCGTCACCCACAACATGCAGCAGGCCGCGCGCGTCTCCGACTACACGGCGTTCATGTATATGGGCAAACTGATCGAATACGGCGACACGGACACGCTGTTCACCAACCCGGCCAAGAAGCAGACGGAAGACTACATCACCGGGCGATACGGCTAACCAAGTAAACAGACGAGAAGAGCGCTGGAGGCTGGAGGCTGAACGAAAGGCTTCCCCGTCCAGCTTTCAGCCTTCAGCCTTCAGCGGCTTTTCGGAGCTTTGACATGAAAGACAATCACACCCAACACATCTCCCAGCAGTTCAATACCGAGCTGGAAGAGATTCGCAGTCATCTGCTGGCCATGGGCGGGCTGGTGGAGAAGCAGGTCAACGATGCGGTCACCGCGCTGATCGAGGCCGATTCGGGGCTGGCGCAGCAGGTGCGCGAGGTCGATGACCAGATCAACCAGATGGAGCGCAATATCGACGAGGAATGCGTGCGCATCCTCGCCCGTCGTCAGCCGGCGGCTTCCGACCTGCGGCTGATCATCAGCATCTCCAAGTCGGTGATCGACCTCGAGCGTATCGGCGACGAAGCCACCAAGATCGCCCGCCGTGCCATCCAGTTGTGCGAGGAAGGCGAGTCGCCGCGCGGTTACGTAGAAGTGCGTCATATCGGCGACCAGGTGCGCAAGATGGTCCGTGAGGCGCTGGACGCCTTCGCCCGCTTCGATGCCGATCTGGCGCTGTCGGTGGCGCAGTACGACAAGACCGTCGACCGCGAATACAAGACCGCCCTGCGCGAGCTGGTCACCTTTATGATGGAAGACCCTCGCTCGATTTCCCGCGTACTCAACGTGATCTGGGCGCTGCGCTCGCTGGAACGCATCGGCGACCACGCCCGCAACATCGCCGAGCTGGTGATCTACCTGGTACACGGCACCGACGTCCGCCATATCGGCCTCAAGCGCATGGCGGAAAAGGTCGAGCGCGCCAAGGACAGCTCAGCCTGACGCCGCTCGTTCTGCAGTGCAGAGCTAACGTAGGGTGGATCACGCTTCACCGATCCACCGGGTGGCGATCCACCGGGCGGACCACCGGTTGACGGACCACCAAGCAACGACCCATCGCGTGCTCCATTGAGCGGCAGAGCGGTGGATATAAAAGGCGATATCCACCCTACATTAGGTTGGGCACGGTGTTTGGCGCAGCACCTGACCCGTAGGAGCCAGCTTGCTGGCGAAGCTCTTAGGCACTTCACGAGCTTGCGGTTGTGCTATATGCCCCTGCGGTAGTGTTCTGATAAACCGAGTCGGCCGGTTCGCGAGCAAGCTCGCTCCTACCGGAGCGGTGCAGACGCACGTGTTGCGTCGGGAAGGTGCTGTGGAGCGCCGCCACTGGCGGAGGCAATATCGGCATGTCGGGCAGGCTTGATAGTGCTTTTGCTGGTCGAGACTGCGCTGTTACCCCCTACGTCGAGCGCAGCTCGGCTTGCAGCGCCTCGAGCGCGGCCTGGCGCTCGCCATCCTGCAGGCGGGCGGCGGGGCTCAACGACGACCACTCGGGATGCGCCCTGCAGCGTTGTAGGGATTCCGGTAGTTTGCCCTCGCGCCAGGCCTTGTCGTCAGGTGTCTCCAGGCGCACGGCGTCCATCGCGGCATGGCCCCGGGCGGCAAGGGTGGCGAGCAATTGGCGCTGACGCAGCGCAAGTAGGCGCAACACGGCATCATCCACGGTCAGTTCACGCTGGCCTTTGAGTTTGCCCAGCAGCCGATTGCCGTAATGCCGTGCCGTTTGCGCACCGCCGCCGGCAATGGCGCCAAGCAGCGCGGCAGCGCCGAGGGTGATGCCGCCCACCATCAGATCGACTCCCGCACCGGCAGCCGCACCGGCGGCCATGCCGCCACCAACTTTTATCCCCAGCTGCTTCAGCGTTTCCGGATTGAACAGATCATCGCCCCAGCGACCGTCGAGCAGCGGCAGGTCGGCAGCGGTGGCGTCTTCCTTGCGGAAGGCATACAGCCGCAGCAGCGCCTCGACACAGGCCTGTTCGCGGGCGCGTACTGCATCGTGCAGCTCGCGGATGGCACCGCGCTCCAGTTCCGGTTGTGCGGCGACGTTGCGTCGGCAGGCGGCGACGTCCAGCAGCAGCTCGGCGATCAGCCGCTGGCCGGCGGCCAGGCGTGCCGCGGCCTGGGCTTCGTGATCCTCGATCAGGCGCTGCAGCTGTGGCCTGGATGATTCCAGTAGCAGCGCCAGGCTTTCGTACAGCCGCCGTTCGCCATCGATGGGCGGCGCCACGCTGTCGAAACGCACCAGGGCATGCAGGCCCAGTCGCGCCAGGGCTTCACGCCATTCGGATTCGCGATGGCCTGGCTGGGCGACGAAGTTGAGCACCGGCAGCAGCGGTTTGCCGCAGCCGGCGAGCACCGCCAGTTCGTCCTTGTACTTGGCCAGCACCGGTTCGCGGGCGTCGATCACATAGAGCCCGGCGTCGCTGGTCAGCAGCTGGCGCAGCACCTTGGCTTCCTGCTCGAAGCGCTGGCGCGCCTCGATGCCTGCGAGAAAGCGCGCCGTGCGGGCCGGGCCGTCCAGTCGTTCGCCGGGCTGTTCGATACGCTCCAGGTGGTCGAGGAGGGCGATAGCATCTTCCAGACCGGGCGTGTCGTAAAGCTCCAGCAGCGGCTTGCCGTCCACCGACAACCGCGCGCCTTCGACGTGGCGAGTGGTGCTTGGGCGATGGGAGACTTCGCCGAAGCCGATGTCGCGAGTCAGGGTGCGCAGCAGCGAGGTTTTGCCGACGTTGGTGTGGCCGACCAGGGCGAGTTTCAGCGGCGCGCTCATGGTGCAGACCTCCGTAGGGTGGATGACCCTTTACCCATCCACCACTGGCAACGGTGGATGTAAAAAGCGACATCCACCCTACGTTGGTAAGCGTTACTCATGGCCACTCTCCAGCCAAGCCAGCGGCGCGTTTCCGGAGTGGGCCAGGCCAAGGCTGTCCAGCGCCTGTTGCCAGTCCTGCAGGCGGTTGGCATCCAGTGTTTCGCCGGCGGGGGCTGGCAGCAGCCAGACTTGCGTAGCGGCAGCGCAGCGCGACAGCTCACCGATCAACGCCAGGGTGCCGCGATCCGGCGAGCGCCGCGGATCGCAGGCGATCAGTAAGCGCTGCGCCGGGGTAAGGGTAAGTTGCTCCAGCAAACGCCGGCGCTGCTCGCGATCATCCACCACGCCGGCATCGGCGATGCCATCGGGCAGCGGTGGTGGCCAGTTCAGGTTCGGCTCTAGCTCAATGCCCACCAGTACCGCGCCTTCGCCGCCTTGCAGGCCAACACCGCTCTGAGCAGCGTGCAACTGCGCCGGCGCTGCATCCTGGATGCCGAGGCGTTCGCTGGCCGGTTGCAGGCGTTCCAGCAGTAGGCGGTAAGCCGGCAGTTGCAGATCCAGGCGCAGCGCTGCACGTCCCCTGCGCCAGCGCCACTGGCAGAACAGTGCGAGCAGCAAACGCGGCAGCAAGCCGTAGATCAGCACCACACCCACCAGCCAGCCGGCCCAGTTCTGCCGGGCGCCGTCGAGGTCGGTGGCGAGGATTCCGCTGGCGCGAATCTGCTCGATATCCGGGACGCTGAAACCCAGCAGCGCCGGCAGCGCGCCCAGGGCCTGGGTCAACCCGACAAAGGCGCTTTCGCCAAGAATGGTGGTTTCCCAGACAAAGCCGTAGCGCCGAGTAGCGAGCAGGGCCAGTAGCGTCAGCAGAGCGCTGAACATCGCCAGCGACCACAGCCCGTGCACGCCCAGCCCCAGCAGCCAGCGACCAAGTCGGCGCTGCTGCAGCACAGTCAGCAGCGCCGGTGCCAGCTGCACGGCGCGCGCATCGCGGGCGAGCTTCTCACTGAGCCAAAGCCAGAGCCGACCCAGCGCACCGCCGCTATCGCCGGCGAAAATCAAACCCAGCAGCCAGCCCAGCAACATCAGCAGGTTCAGCCCGAGCAGGCTGCCCAGCGCCCAGAACACATTGACCGGCCGCGAACCATCCCCCAGCGCCGCCCAGGCCAGGCCGGCACCGCTGAACAGAGCGAACAGCACCAGCGCCAGCGCCGCCAGTCGTGCGCCTTGACGCCAATGCTGCAGCGCCTCCACCAGCCCGTCGCGGCGTGCCAGCCAAAGTGCGCGGTGTTCGATCAATTGCTGCGCTTCGCCACCCTCGGCGCGCGTGCGGCGGTTGGCCTCGTCGTCGTCCAACAACCCGGCATGCTCTTCGCGCAGGCGCACGGCTTCGGTCAGCCAGAGGCGATCAAGGGGGGTGAGTGTGGGGGAGGGCTGGGCGGTCACACGTGTTCTCGGTCATGAATACAGGATGAGAATACCTTCTGCCGTGCTGAAGCGGGAAAGACGCGTGTTCTGTTATTCTCGCCGCCATGAATCAGACCTCTCTTCCCCTCGCGATGATCGCTGCCCTGGCGGAAAACCACGTTATCGGGCTCGACAACCAAATGCCCTGGCACCTGCCGGCAGATCTCAAGCACTTCAAGGCCATGACCCTCGGCAAGCCGATCGTCATGGGTCGCAAGACCTGGGACTCGCTCGGGCGCCCACTGCCGGGCCGGCTCAATCTGGTGGTCAGTCGTCAGTCTGATCTGCAACTGGACGGCGCAGAGGTTTTCCCCTCGCTGGAAGCGGCCATTGCGCGTGCTGACGACTGGGCGCGGGAGCAGGGGGCAGACGAGATCATGCTGATTGGGGGCGCGCAGCTCTACACCCAGGCCCTGGAGCGTGCCCAGCGTCTGTATCTAACGCGGATCGAAGCCTCCCCCGAAGGCGATGCCTTTTTCCCGCAGTTTGATGAAAGCCTCTGGCAGCGCATCGAGAGTCAGGTGCATCCGGCCGCGGGTGAAGCCCCGGCGTATCGCTTCGAAACCTGGCAACGCGGCTGACCGCTAATCGAGGCGGATCAGCTCGGCCTGAGCATTTCCGCCTTCCGGCCGCAGCAGCGCTAGGCTGATGGGCAGCCGGAAGCGTCGTGGACCGGCACTGCCGGGGTTGATATAGAGCACGCCGTCGCGCCGCTCTATATTCGGCTGATGCGAGTGGCCGGCGATCACCACATCGATGCCGGCTGCCTGCGGATCGATATCCAATTCCTTGAGATCGTGCAGTACATGCACGCGCAGGTCGCCGACTTGCAGGTCGAGTCGGTCGGGCAGTGCCTGCGCCCAGTCTGCGGTGTCGATATTGCCGCGAATGGCATCAACTGGCGCCAGTGCGCGCAGGCCGTCCAGTACCGCCGGCTTGCCGATGTCGCCGGCGTGGATGATGCGCTCACATCCCTGTAGCGCGGCCAGCGCCTCGGGGCGGAGCAGGCCGTGGGTGTCGGAAATCAGGCCGATGAGCATGGATATCTGCCTCGGGGCGAAAGCCTGTTGGACTGTGCTCAGCGCCCCGGGTTTGGCTGTAGTCGATCAGGCAGCCGAACGATCGCTCGTTTCCGGCAGGAACCAGTTCATCACCAGTGCGCAGATGCCGCCTGTGGCCACGCCGGATTCCAGCACGCTGCGCAGCCCGGCAGGCATATGTGCGAGGAACTCGGGCACCTGGGAGAAGCCCAGGCCCAGCGCCAGGGAAACCGAGATGATCAGCAGTGCGCGGCGGTCCAGCTGGATACCGGCGAGGATATTGATGCCCGCCGCCGCCACGGCGCCAAACATCACCAGCGCCGCACCGCCGAGCACCGGCTCGGGCACCGCCTGCAGCACGCCGGCCACTGCCGGGAACAGACCGAGGATCACCAGCATGGCGGACAGCCAGATACCCACGTAGCGACTGGCGATGCCGGTGAGCTGGATGATGCCGTTGTTCTGGGCGAACACGGAGCTTGGGAAGGTGTTGAAGAAACCGGCCAACAGTGAGTTGGCGCCGTTGACCAGCACGCCGCCCTTGATGCGCTGCATCCACAGCGGGCCTTCTACCGGCTCGCGGGAAATCTTGCTGGTGGCGGTGACGTCACCGATGGCTTCCAGCGAGGTCACCAGGTAGATCACCACCATGGGGATAAACAGGCTCCAGGACCAGCCCAGGCCAAAATGCAGCGGCATTGGGACCTGGAACAGGTCGGCTTCGCGCATGCCGGTGAAGTCCAGGCGGCCCAGGTAGGCTGCCAGTACGTAGCCAATGGCCAGGGCGATGACGATGGCGCAGCTGCGCATCCACACCACCGGCAGGCGGTTGAGGATGACAATGGCACCCAGCACCACGCCGGATAGCAGCAGGTTCTCGCCGTTGGCGAAGGTGCCGTCACCCATGGCCGCATAGCCGCCGCCCATGCTGATCAGGCCAACCTTGATCAGTGTCAGGCCGATCATCAGCACCACGATGCCGGTCACCAGCGGCGTGATCAGGCGTTTGACGAAGGGCAGGATGCGCGATACGCCCATCTCGATAAAGGAGCCGGCAATCACCACGCCGAAGATGGCCGCCATCACCGCTTCCACCGGCGTGCCCTGACCGACCATCAGCACGCCGCCAGCGATCAGCGGGCCGACGAAGTTGAAGCTCGTGCCCTGCACGATCAGCAGCCCGGCGCCGAACGGCCCGAAGCGCTTGCACTGCACGAAGGTGGCGATGCCGGAAATCACCAGGGACATGGAGACGATGATATTGGTGTCGCGCGGCGACACACCGATGGCCTGGCAGATCAGCAGGCCGGGAGTGACGATGGGTACGATGATCGCCAGCAGATGCTGCAGCGCCGCGAGGAAGGCGACCCAGGGGCGCGGCCGGTCGTTGAGGCCGTAGACCAGGTCGTTCGGCGTTTCGGGGGCGGTGTGATTCTCGGGAGCGCTCATGGCCGGCCTCTGGAAAAAGAGCGCGATTTTACCGGGTGGGGCATGGAACGCACAGTGTGACGTGCCCTAACAGGCAGAAGCTTCGCGCCGGGTGCTGCACTGCCACAGGAACAAAGCCCCGCCGCTCCATGTGCGAGGTGCACCCTCGCAGCGAATACAGGGGCTAGCCGCTGGCGGAGATATGAGAAAAGACAATGCCCGCCTTGAGGGCGGGCATTGTCTTTCTCTGAGTGACGCTGGCTATTTAGCCGCTGCTCGGGACTGCCGTTGTCACCTTGGCAGGGGGTTCCTGGGAGGGGCTGGCGTGGTCATCGTGGCTGATGACCGGGACCTCTTTGCCCTCGACGTCATACAGCTTGCCGTTGCGGAAGTGATCGCCGTCGTGGAGGGCGGCAATGTCGCGGTAGCGCAGCTTGCGCTCGTTGGCCGCAGCGAACACCGACTGCTGATCCGAGTTGCCGAGGGTCAGGTGGTTGAACAGCAGGTTCAGTACGATCGCCATGATCGCCGCCGAGCTGATGCCCGAGTGGAAGATGGTTTCGAACCAGGCCGGGAAGTGGTGATAGAAGCTCGGCGCGGCGATCGGGATCATGCCGAAGCCGATCGAGGTGGCAACGATGATCAGGTTCATGTTGTTGCGGTACTCGACCTGCGCCAGGGTACGGATGCCTGCGGCGGCTACAGTGCCGAACAGCACGATGCCGGCGCCACCCAGTACCGCGGTGGGCACGGCAGCCACCACGCGACCCATGATCGGCAGCAGCCCAAGCGTTACCAGAATCAGGCCGGCGAAGGCCACCACGTAGCGGCTCTTGATGCCGGTCACCGCCACCAGGCCCACGTTCTGGGCGAAGGCGCTCTGGGTGAAGGAGCCGAAAATAGGCGCCAGGCTGCTGGAGATCATATCCGCCCGCAGGCCGTCGCCAAGGCGCCTGGAGTCGACCTTGGTGTCGATGATTTCACCGACAGCGAGGATATCGGCACTGGTTTCCACCAGGGTGACGATAACCACGATCAGCATCGACAGGATCGCCGCCACCTGGAATACCGGCGCGCCGAAGTGCAGCGGTGAGGGCATGGCCACCACCGGGCCGTCGAGCACGCCGGAGAAATCCGCCATGCCGAAGAACACCGCAGCGATGGTGCCGACGACCATCGCCAGCAGGATGGACAGGCGAGAGATGGCAGCGCTGCCAAGCTTGCTCAGCAGCAACACGCAGCCCAGGGTGAAGCCTGCCAGGCCGATATTGGCCATGCTGCCGAAGTCCGGCGCCTGGCTGTTGCCGCCCATGGCCCAGCGCGCCGCAACGGGCATCAGGGTCAGGCCGATGGTGGTGATGACAATGCCGGTCACCAATGGCGGGAAGAACTTGGTGATGCGCGAGAAGATCGGCGTTATCAGCAACCCGATCAGCGAGGCGGCGATTACCGCACCGAATACCACCGGCAGTCCGCCGGCACCGGCATCGCCGATGATGGCGATCATCGTCGCCACGCCGGCGAAGGACACACCCTGCACCAGCGGCAGCTTGCAGCCGAAGAAGGGCAGGCCAAGGGTCTGCAGGAGCGTTGCTGCACCGCCGGCGAACAGCGAGGCGGCGATCAACAGGCCGATATCGGCAGCGGACAGTCCGGCTGCCTGCCCGACGATCAGAGGTACTGCGACGATGCCGCCGTACATGGTCAGGACGTGTTGCAGACCATAGGCCAGGTTGGCACCGACGCCGAGGTTCTCGTCCTCTGGGCGCCGCTCGTGGGACGTGCTTGCGGATGAGGCTTTCATGGTGATCCCTTTCTCGCTGTTGTTCTTGTGCCCCTAATGTAGACAAGTTGTCGACGCTATGGCCAGTCTTTTGTATACATTTGTTTTTTTCGAGAAAGTGTTACTAACAAGCGGGTATTAGTGGTGAATGAGCCAGGTATGTGCCGTTATTTTGTTTCCCTGCCGGCTTATTGCAGGACGAACTGACGAGTGGCAGTTCTCGAATACGCAGAACTGCATGACCGGAACTTGCAATCGGGGCCCGAAAGCGGGGCGAGAGGCCATTAAAAGGCCAGCAAGAAACGAAGAGCCCGGCACTTGGCCGGGCTCGTCATAGGGCATAGGGCAAGGAGGTTTAACCGTCCAGCAGCGCCTTGTTGCGTACCGCGCCCTTGTCGGCGCTGGTGGCGAGCAGGGCGTAGGCCTTGAGCGCCGTGGTGACCTTGCGCGGACGCTGCTCGGCAGGCTTCCAGCCCTTCTTGTCCTGCTCGTGACGGCGATGGGCGATTTCCTCGTCGCTGACCAGCAGGTTGATGGTGCGTTCGTGGATATTGATCAGGATCTTGTCGCCTTCACGCACCAGGCCGATGGCGCCGCCGGCAGCCGCTTCCGGGGAAGCGTGGCCGATGGACAGCCCGGAAGTACCGCCGGAGAAACGACCATCGGTGAGCAGCGCACAGGCTTTGCCCAGGCCTTTGGATTTCAGATATGAGGTCGGGTAGAGCATTTCCTGCATGCCCGGACCGCCTTTCGGACCTTCGTAGCGAATGATGACGATGTCGCCTTCCTTCACTTCGTCGGCGAGGATGCCGCGTACCGCGCTGTCCTGGCTTTCATAAATTTTCGCGGTGCCTTCGAAGATGTGGATCGACTCATCCACACCGGCGGTCTTCACCACGCAGCCATCCACGGCGATATTGCCGTAAAGCACGGCCAGGCCGCCTTCCTGGGAATAGGCATGCTCGACACTGCGGATGCAGCCTTCGGCGCGATCCAGGTCCAGGCTCGGCCAGCGGGTGCTCTGGCTGAAGGCGGTCTGGGTCGGGATACCGGCCGGGCCGGCCTTGAAGAACTCGTGCACCGCGGGGTCATTGGTCTGGGTGATGTCCCACTGGGCGATGGCCTCGGCCATGGTCCGGCTGTGCACGGTGGACACGTCGGTGTGCAGCAGGCCGCCACGGGCCAGCTCGCCGAGAATGGAGAAGATTCCACCGGCGCGGTGCACGTCTTCCATGTGGTACTTCTGGATATTCGGCGCAACCTTGCACAGTTGCGGCACCTTGCGTGACAGGCGATCGATGTCGCGCAGGTCGAATTCCACTTCGCCTTCCTGGGCTGCGGCCAGCAGGTGCAGGATGGTATTGGTCGAGCCGCCCATGGCGATGTCCAGGCTCATGGCGTTCTCGAACGCCTTGAAGTTGGCGATATTGCGCGGCAGTACCGACTCATCGTTCTCGGCGTAGTAGCGCTTGCACAGTTCCACCGCCAGGCGGCCGGCGCGCAGGAACAGCTGCTCGCGGTCGGCGTGGGTGGCCAGGGTCGAGCCGTTGCCCGGCAGGGCCAGGCCCAGGGCTTCCATCAGGCAGTTCATCGAGTTGGCGGTGAACATGCCGGAGCAGCTGCCGCAGGTCGGGCAGGCGCTGCGTTCGTATTCGGCAACCTTCTCGTCGCTGGCCGTATCGTCGGCGGCGATGACCATGGCATCGACCAGGTCCAGGCCGTGACTGGCCAGTTTGGTCTTGCCGGCTTCCATCGGGCCGCCGGAGACAAACACCACAGGGATGTTCAGGCGCAGGGCGGCCATCAGCATGCCGGGGGTGATCTTGTCGCAGTTGGAGATGCAGACGATGGCGTCGGCGCAGTGGGCGTTGACCATGTACTCCACGGAGTCGGCGATGATCTCGCGGCTCGGCAGCGAATAGAGCATGCCGTCGTGACCCATGGCGATGCCGTCGTCCACGGCGATGGTGTTGAACTCCTTGGCCACGCCGCCGGCTTTCTCGATCTCGCGGGCGACCAGCTGGCCCATGTTCTTCAGGTGCACGTGGCCGGGCACGAACTGGGTGAAGGAGTTGGCGATGGCGATGATCGGTTTCTTGAAGTCTTCGTCCTTCATCCCGGTAGCGCGCCACAGGGCGCGGGCGCCGGCCATGTTGCGGCCGTGGGTGGAGGTCTTCGAACGGTAATCAGGCATGGCAATCGGTCCTGCTAAGGCTGGTCAGGTAATGCGTATGGTGAGCGTGCCGCACGCCCGAGGCAAACGGAGTGAGTCTGTCGGGGCGGGGGCCGGTTGTCATGCGGGATCTCCGCTGCCTCGGCCAGGCTCTTGAATCCGCCGGAGATGGGCAGGAACTGGGGATTCTAATCCCTTGGGGCGCTGCGGCGAAAGGGCGGTCGGTCTCGGCAGAGTGGATCAGTCGGGCAGCTGCACACCGCGCAGCCGTTGCGATCGACGACGCAGCAGCTCAAGCGTTACCAGCAGGGCGATGGACAGCAGGATAAGCAGGGTGGCCACGGCGAGAATGCTCGGATTGATCTGCTCGCGCAGGCCGGAAAACATCTGCCGTGGAATGGTCCGCTGTTGCGGGCCGGCCATGAACAGCACCACCACCACTTCGTCGAACGAGGTGATGAAGGCGAATAGCGCGCCGGAAATCACACCCGGGCGGATTAGCGGCAGAATCACATCGAAGAAAGCCCGCAGCGGCGTGGCGCCCAGGTTCAGCGCGGCGCGCACCAGCGAATAGTCGAAGCCGGCCAGGGTCGCGGTGACGGTGATGATGACGAAGGGCGTACCCAGCGCGGCGTGGGCAATGATCACGCCCAGGTGGCTGCCGGCCAGGTTAAGGGTGGAATAGAAGAAGAACATCCCGGCGGCGGTGATGATCAGCGGGACGATCATCGGCGACAGCAGCAGTGCGGTGATGAAACGGCGCAGGGGCATCTCTTCGCGGGCCAGGCCCACCGCCGCGCAGGTGCCCAGTACCGTCGCCAGCAGGGTGGCGAAGAAGCCGATGATAAAGCTGTTCTTGATCGCCAGCAGCCAGCGGGGATCGTTGAACACCTGCTCATACCAGCGCAGTGACCAGGCCTCCGGCTGCAGCTTGAGCATGCCTTCGGTGAAGCTGAAGAAGGGCTCGCTGTTGAATGACAGCGGCACGATCACCAGGATCGGCAGGATCAGAAACAGCAGCACCAGCCATGAAGCAATCTTCAGCAACCAGCTGCCAAGGTGATGCCACAGGCCATAGTAGGAAGGTGTCTTCATCCGTTATCCCAACTTGATGCTGCCAGCGCCGACGAAACGGTCGTATACCCAGTACAGCAGCAGGATCAGCGCCAGCAGCAACGAGCCCAGTGCCGCGGCCAGTTCCCAGTTGTTCGACGATTGCATGTGAAAGGCGATGATGTTGCTGATCATCTGACCGTCTGTGCCGCCGACCAGGGCCGGGGTGATGTAGTAGCCCACCGAGATGATGAACACCAGCAGCGCACCGGCGCTGAGCCCCGGCAAGGTCATCGGAAAGTAGATGCGAGCGAAGGCCGGCAGCGGGGGTGCGCCAAGGGACATTGCGGCGCGCATGTAGCTCGGGTCGATGCCGCGCATCACGCTGTACAGCGGCAGGATCATGAACGGCAGCAGGATGTGGGTCATCGCCAAGATGGTGGCAAACGAGGTGTAGAGCATCTCGAATGGCGTGGCGACGAGGCCGCTGCTGAGCAGGAAGCTGTTGATCACGCCGTTGGTCTGCAGCAGCGCGATCCAGGCGGTGGTGCGCACCAGCAGCGAGGTCCAGAAGGGCAGCAGCACCAGCACCAGCAGCAGGTTGGCGCGGTTGCTCGGCAGGCTGGCCAGGTAATAGGCCAGGGGATAGCCAAGCAGGGCGCACAGCACCGTGATGATCAGCGCCGTCTTCAGCGTTTTGGTGTACAGCTGGCGGTAGATTTCGGTGTCGCGAGGGCGGATGCCCTGGTCCGTGTGCTCCAGATCCAGAGCGGTCAGGTAGTTGTGGTATGTGTAGACCTCGCCCGCTCGGCGAACGGCGCGCCAGGTCTCGGGCTTCGCCCAGTTGCGGTGAGCCTGGAGCAGGGTTTCGACACCCTGCTGCGGGAGCTCCTCGGCCTTTAGCCGGCCAAGCCTGCGTGCGGTGGACTTGACCATGCTGGACATGCCGGCCTGCATCCGGTTGAGCTCCTCGGCCAGCTTGCCGGACTGGCGTTCCTTGGCCAGTCCGTGCAGCTCCTCGGCAAAGACCGCCAGGGTGGCCTCTGGCGGTGTCTGGCTGTCATCGTCCCATTGCTCGAGCTGTTCCAGAGTTGCGGGAATCAGCTCGGCCACGGTCGGGTGGTAGACGCTGCGCCAGAGCATGCTGGCAATCGGCGCGACGAAGCTCAGCAGAATGAACAGCAGCAGCGGCGCGACGAAGGTAAAGGCCAGCAGGCGCTTCCTGCGCCGGCTGGCACTGGCCAGGTCCCTCTCGGCATGGGTCAAAGCAGTCAAAGCGATACTCCGTTGTTGCACCCCTTCGCCGAGGCGGAGGGGTGCAGGGCGATCATTTCAACAGCCACTCGTTGAAGCGTTCGCCGAGGGCTTCACCATAGTCGGCCCAGAACTCCGAACCGGCCTGGATGCCCTTGTCCAGGTGCGCGGTCGGCAGGTGCGGCGCGGCGGTCTGATCTGCCAGCGGCAAGGACGACTTGCGCGTCGGGCCATAGGCGACGTCCGGCATGCCGGCCAACGGCTTGGATTGGGTGGCGTAAGCGATGAACTTGAAGGCCAGCTCCTTTTTCGGCGTGCCCTTGAGCACGGCCCAGGCATCAAGGTCGTAGACGTGGCCGTCCCAGACGATGACGAAGGGCTTGTTCTCCTGGCGAATGGCGTCGTAGAAGCGGCCGTTGGCCGACTGCACCAGCACCGCGCCGCCGTCGTTGAGCAGTTGCGGTGCCTGTGACCAGGACTCGAACCAGATGATGTCCTTCTTCAGGGTGTCGAGCTTGTCGAAGGCCTGCTGCTGGCCTTCCGGGGTGGCCAGCACCTCGTAGACATCTTCAGGCGCCACGCCATCGGCCATCAGCGCCCACTCCATGTTCACCTGCGGGCGCTTGCGCAGGGCGCGCTTGCCGGGAATCTTGCTGGTGTCGAAGAAGTCGGTGAGCGAGGCCGCCTTGGTGTCGCCGATGGTGCGCTCGTTATAGGCGAACACCACCGACCAGACGATGTTGCCCACCGCGCACTCGCTGGCCAGCGCCTCGGGAATGAAATCCTCTTCGGCTGGCGTGCCGTCGACCCCGGCGGGGAGAATGTCGCGCGGCACTTCTTCAAGCAGACCTTCGGAACAGGCGCGCTCGAGGTCGATCACCTCGAAGTCGACCACATCCCACTGGATATTGCCGGACTCCACCTGCGCCTTCATCTCGGCGACGCCGCCGGAATAGTCTTCGAACAGCACGCGCACGCCTGTGTCCTTCTGGAACGGGTCGATGACGTGCTTCTGCTGCGCAGCGCCATAGGATCCGCCCCAGGACACGACGGTCAGCGATTCCTGGGCGTGGGTGGTCATGGATGCCGCCGCCAGCGCGGCGCTCAGGGCGAATGCGGAAACGCTGGTAGTCAATGATCTAGCCATCTGTGTGCTCCGTTGCCTGTTGCATGGGTCTGTTTACTGCGGTTTGGGGGACTCCTGTCCGTCCAGGGCCTGGCTGTCCTGAGGAAGCCAGGCCAGGTCGATCTCGTCGCCGGTTGCCAGGGGCGGCGCCGAACTGTCGTTCATGTTCTTCACCACCAGCTCGCTGCCGTTGGCCGTCTCGAAGTGGTAGCGAATATATTCGCCGACGTAGTGGCTGGTGACGAAACGTGCGCGAACCCGGTTGCCGGCATCGCCGAGGCGCTCGGTGAAGGTGAGCTTTTCCGGGCGGATCGAAACCGTGGTGGGCTGGCCCGGAGTCACGCAGTTGGCCTTCAGCGTGCTGACCAGGCCGCCGTCGTTGAGGCGCACCTGGACGCGGTCGGCTGCGACCGCCTCGATGGTGCCGCGCAGCTTGTTGCTCTCTCCGATGAAATCGGCGACGAAGAGGTTGGCCGGCCGTTCATAGAGCACGTCGGGCGGTGCGCACTGCTGCACCACGCCCTGGTTGAATACGGCGATGCGATCGGACATGGTCAGGGCTTCGGTCTGGTCGTGGGTGACGTAGATCACCGTGAAACCGAGCTGGTCGTGCAGCCGCTTGATCTCGAACTGCATCTGCTCGCGCAGTTTCTTGTCCAGCGCACCGAGCGGCTCGTCCATCAGCACGATGTCGGGCGCGAAGATCAGCGCACGGGCCAGGGCCACGCGCTGGCGCTGGCCACCCGAGAGTTGCGCCGGATAGCGCCCGCCGAACTGTTGCAGCTCGATCAGCGCCAGGTACTGGTCGACGCGCTGCTCGATGTGCTCACGCGTCTGCTTGCGGATCTTCAGCGGGTAGGCAAGGTTTTCGCGAATGGTCATGTGCGGGAACAGCGCGTATTGCTGAAAGACCATGCCGATGTTGCGGCGGTAGGGCGCGATGCTGGTGATTGGCCGGCCGTTGATAAGGATCTCGCCGCTGGTCACGTCCTCGAAGCCGGCGAGCATCATCAGGCAGGTGGTCTTGCCCGAACCGGATGGGCCGAGCAGGGTGATGAACTCGCCCTTGGCCACGTTCAGATTGAAGTCCTCGACCACCAGCGTCTTGTGATCGTAGGTCTTCTTCACGTTACGAAACTGCAGGAACGGTCGGTCCCCGGCTTGATCGTCCATTACCCTTCCCTATCTCGGCGCAGCAGCCTCGTATTCGAGGCGCGTCAGGTGCCAAGCAGCCGTTCATGGTTGTTGTGGTCGTGATTCGACGGGCAGGCAATAAGCACGCCAGGGAGCCGGGCGAGCCCGCGTCACGTCACGTTTTCAAGCCTAGACCAGGCTGCGCATTGCGCGAGTCGGCCGGCGAAATGGCGGTTTCGGCAACCAAGAGATAAGGGAAATGCACCTTGTGGGTGCGACTGCCCGAACCCTGGGCAGTGCAGAAGGGGGATGGCGGGGCAACGGGAAAAGGCGTTGCGCCGTTTCCCCTGCATTTGTCTGCGTAGGGTGGATAACGCGAAGCTTATCCACCGTTACAGAGCATCATCCCGCCTGACAGCTCTCTGCGGACAGAGCAATCAGGCGTTGGGCAACAATCGGCAGATCAGGCTTTTGATGTAGCGGGTTTCCGGGATCGCCGGATGCACCGGATGATCCGGACCCTGGCCGCCGCGCTCCAGCAGCTGGATGTTGCGGTCCAGATGGCGTGCACTGCCGAGCAGGATATTTTGCAGATTGTCTTCGGGCAGGTGCATCGAGCAGCTGGCGCTGACCAGAATGCCGTCCTTGCCGAGCAGGCGCATGGCCTGTTCGTTGAGCCGGCGGTAGGCGGCCTCACCGTTCTTCAGATCCTTCTTGCGCTTGACGAATGCAGGCGGGTCGGTGATGACCACATCGAAGCGTTCCTCGGCGTTCTTCAATTCCTTCAAGGCTTCGAAGATGTCGCCTTCGACACAGGTGATCTTTTCCGCCACGCCGTTGAGGGCGGCATTGCGTTCGACGGCATCGAGGGCGAACGCAGAACCATCGACGCAGAACACTTCGCTGGCGCCGAACGCTGCGGCCTGGACGCCCCAGCCGCCGACGTTGCAGAACAGATCAAGCACCCGCTTGCCCTTGACGTAGGGCGCCAGCCGCGCGCGGTTCAAACGGTGATCGTAGAGCCAGCCGCTCTTCTGGCCCTGTACCACCGGGGTCTGAAACTTTACGCCGTTCTCTTCCAGGTCGAGCCATTCCGGTACCACACCGAAGGCGGTGTCCACGTAGCGTTCCAGGCCGTCGGCATCACGGGCAGCGGAGTCGTTCTTCCACAGCACGCCGCGTGGCTTGAGCACCTGTACCAGGGCTTCGAGGATGGCGTCCTTGCTGCGCTCCATGGTTGCCGACGCGATCTGTACCACCAGGTGGTCGTGGAAGCGGTCTACGATCAGGCCGGGTAGCAGATCGGCGTCCGCGTAGATCAGGCGATAGCACGGCTGGTCGAAGAGGCGCTCACGCAGGCTAAGGGCGACCTGGATGCGATGAACCAGCAATGACTTGTCCAGGCTGTACCTGATGTCGCGTGACAGCAGGCGTGCGCAGATCAGGTTGTTTGGCGAGATCCCGACGATGCCCAGGGGCTTGCCGCCGGCAGCTTCCAGGGTGGCCTGATCGCCCGCGGCGAAGGCGTTCAGCGGCGTGGCGGCGGTGTCCACTTCATTGCTGTAAACCCACAAATGACCGGCGCGCAGGCGGCGATCGGCGTTGGCTTTAAGGCGCAGGCTGGGCAGGGTCATGAGGGCGCTCCGGATCAGGGGGCGGCCATTGTATAGGAGCGCCGGGCCGCAAGCCTCAAACGGCTGAGGCGCGTCCGGGCTCGTCGCGTTGTTCAGGTCGAGAGGGCCTTGATCACGGCCTCGTTGAACGCCGGAATGTCATCGGGTTTGCGGCTGCTGATCAGATGGCCATCGACCACCACCTGCTCATCGACCCATTCGGCGCCGGCGTTCTTCAGGTCGTCGATCAGCGAGGGCCAGCTGGTCATGCGCTTGCCCTTGACCAGGTCGGCCGATATCAGCAGCCAGCCGCCGTGGCAGATCACTGCGATGGTCTTGTTCGCGCGTGCCGCGTCGCGCACCAGTTCCTGCGCCATTTCATCGGTGCGGATGGTGTCGGAGTTGACGACGCCACCGGGTAGCAGCAGGGCGTCGTAGTCGTCCATCTGGATACTGTCGAAAGTGTGGTCGACCGGGAATTCATCAGCTGGCGTGGTGTGGTTCCAGCCTTTTACGGTGCCTGACTCCGCCGAAATCAGTTCGACCTTGGCACCGGCTTTTTCCAGAGCCTCTTTGGGGCCGGTCATCTCCACCTGCTCGAAGCCATCGGTCAGTAGGATCGCCACACGTTTGCCTGTCAGCGCTTGGGTCATAGCGTGCCTCCGTTGGTTGGGCCGCGGAATGCGGGCCGTCTGAAGGTGGGCCGCGCGCCGTCGGGAAAGTTCGCCTCTCTCTACAGCCGGTAGCAGACCCGCATGCGAGGTCCCGATGCGTACGCCCATGCTAGGATTCGCCAAATTTTTTTACTGCCTCTCCGTCATGCCTGAGCTTCCAGAAGTCGAAACCACCCGTCGCGGCATCGAGCCGTATCTCGTTGGGCAGCGCGTTACCCGCGTGATCGTGCGCGAGCGCCGCTTGCGCTGGCCGATCCCGGAGGATCTCGACGTGCGGCTGTCCGGCCAGCGAATCGAAGCGGTGGAGCGGCGCGCCAAGTACCTTTTGATCAAGGCCGAGGCGGGGACGCTGATTGCCCATCTGGGCATGTCCGGCAGTCTGCGATTGGTGGATGCAGAGCTGCCGCACGGCAAGCACGAGCATGTGGATATCGTGCTGGAGTCTGGCATGGCGCTGCGCTACACCGATCCGCGGCGTTTCGGTGCGTTGCTCTGGAGTAATGACCCGCTGAGCCACACGCTGCTGGCGAGCCTGGGGCCGGAGCCGCTTGGCGACGAATTTGACGGCGACCGGCTGTTCCGCATGTCGCGCGGGCGCAGCATGGCGGTCAAACCCTTCATCATGGATAACGCGGTCGTGGTGGGAGTGGGCAATATCTACGCCAGCGAGGCGCTGTTCGCCGCTGGGATCGACCCGCGTCGCGCCGTCGGCACGGTATCGCGGGCGCGCTATCTGAAACTGGCCGAAGAGATCAGGCGCATCCTGGCCTGTGCCATCGAGCGCGGCGGCACTACGTTGCGCGACTTCGTCGGTGGGGATGGCAAACCGGGCTACTTCCAGCAGGAGTTGTTCGTCTACGGTCGCGGCGGTGAGTTCTGTAAAAACTGTGGTTCGACCCTGCGTGAAACCCGCCTGGGCCAGCGTGCCAGTGTCCATTGCATCCGATGCCAGCGTTAAGCTTGGCGAACGGCTTGGACTCAGACCGTTAATGCGACCTGCATCAACACTACAGGGGTTGACGGCGTTCACGATCGGCAGGCACTGGCCGCTGCTATAGTGACCAGCACGAAAATAAACCGCCCTGTTGCGCCCAGATGAAGGATCACATCATGAAACTGTTTCGCTCCACTGCCGTTGTCCTGGCCCTTACCACTGGCCTGCTGACGATGCCAGCGCATGCCCAGTCGGCGCATCAGAATGTCAGCGGTGATCCGATGTACACCGTCGAGGCGCCAAAGGCCTTCTCCATCGTGGGTGATCTGCTGATCGCTCGGCCTCTGTTGATCGGCGCAACGGTTATCGGTGCCGGCCTGTTTGTCGTCAGCCTGCCGTTCACCGCCATGGGTGGTGGCATCAAGGAAACCGGTCATGCCCTGGTGGTCGAGCCAGGAGCCGCTGCCTTCGCCCGTTGCCTTGGCTGCACCCGCGTCGGTTACAACCGCCAGGACTGATCGGCGAGCCATACCAAAGCCGGAAGTGCAGGGACTTCCGGCCCTTCCAGGCTTGGCGTAGGCTTCGTCGCCTTTATCCTGCGAGCGAAGCCGGAAACGTGTTAAGTCGACTTCTTAAACTTTCATTGCCCGTATTCGGGTTCTTAATCCTGTCCTGGTCATTCTGGTCCAGCGAGGGCTGGCTGCAGCTTTGCGCCGGTCTGGCGCTGTTCCTATTCGGTATGCAGTGTCTGGAAGAGGGGCTGCGGGAGCTGGCCGGCGGCAAGCTGGAAGAGCTGCTGGGGCGCAGCACCTCGACTTCGGGCAAGGCGCTGCTGTTTGGAATCGGCGGCACCATGCTGCTGCAATCCACCACCCTGGTTTCATTGCTGACCATTGCCTTTATCAGTACCGGGCTCATCCAGCTGGCGGGCGGCATTGCAATTCTGTTCGGTGCCAACCTTGGCGCCAGCTTCGGTATCTGGCTGCTGGCGTTGGCCGGGCAGAACATCAGTCTCAGCCCACTGGCTCTGCCATTGCTGGTGTTCGGCGTGCTGGCCGGTTTCAACGGGCCGAAGAGCAAGGCCGCAGGGCGCATTGTCCTGGGTATCGCCTTTATATTTCTGGGCATCGACGGCATCAAAGAAGGCTTCAGCGCGTTTGGCGCCGGCATGGATCTGACTGCCTATCAGGCAGATGGTCTGGCCGGGCAGTTGCTGTTCGTCGCCGTAGGAACCCTGCTGACCATGGTTCTGCAGTCCAGTCACGCCACCTTGATGCTGACGCTGGCTGCGCTGGCCAGTGGTCAGGTGGATCTGGCGCAAAGCCTGGCCGTCGCCATCGGTGCCAATATCGGCAGCGCCGTGACCACTGGAATCATGGGTGCGCTGGGTGGCAACCGCAGCGGTCAACGTCTGGCGCTGGTGCATGTGCTGTTCAACCTCGGCACTGCGGTGGCGGCTTTTATTCTGCTGCAGCCGCTCGGCTGGCTGGTGCTCTGGGCAAGCGGGCTGGTTGGATTGGGCGACAACAGTCTGCTTCAGCTGGCGCTGTTCCATACCCTGTTCAACGCACTCGGGGTGGCGCTGTTCTGGTTCTGGCAGGCGCGTCTGGTGACCTTGCTGCAGCGCTGGCTGCCAGATATCGAAGAGCCTGAAGTGCTGATTACCGAGCTGGCTGTGTCCGAACAACAGCCTGAGCCGTTGCCGACCCGTGCCCGTTACCTTGAAGAGCAGGCACTGGATTCGGTTGATGCGGCTGCCAGCGCGGTGACCCGCGAGCTGCGCCATATGGGGCGTCTGAGCATGGAGGTGATTTGCCATGCCCTGTATCTGCCGGTGGAGCAGCTGGAAGGGCCGATTGATGAGCATTTATTGAACGCTGCACCCGATGCCCATGCGCTGGATGCCGATGTGCTCTACCGGCGCCATATCAAGGGCGTGTACAGCGATCTGCTGAGTTTTATGGGGCGCATGCATCTTCCCCAGGATGAGGCGCACCAGGCCTTCTGGATGAGTTGCCAGGTCGTTTCGCTGCAGTTGGTGGACGCCGTCAAGGACGCCAAGCACCTGCAGAAGAATCTGCGTCACTATCTGCGTCAGGAGGAGTCGGTGGCGCGCACGAGCTATGTCGAACTGCGCCGCCATTTGCTGGAAACGCTGCGTGAACTACGCGCACTGCACCGGGCCGAGTTGCCTGAAACCCTGTGGCGCGAGCGTATGCAATGGCTGGATCAGAATGGGGCCGACTTCGATGGCGAATTTCGCAAGCGCTTGTTTATGGCAGTGCGTAGCAAGCAGCTGGACGGCCTCCAGACCAGCTCGCTGATGAACGATCTGGGCTACGCCAGCCGCATCTTCCAGAGCCTGCGCAATGCACTGCTGTTAGGTGAGAGCGAGGAGCTGGCGCGTCTGCTTCGCAATGAAGACGACCTGGAGGAGCCGCTACTTCTGGGTATTTGATTAGGGCAGGCGCCATGGTCGGCGCCTATGGAACGCTATCCGGCCTTGCCGGTGATGATCAGGTACTTCTGCATCAGTTCGTCCTTGCTCTCGACGTTGTTGACGTCGAGCGGGATGCAGTCCACCGGGCACACCTGCTGGCACTGGGGCTCGTCGTAGTGGCCGACGCACTCGGTACACAGGTTCGGGTCGATGACGTAGATTTCCTCGCCCTGAGAAATGGCGCTGTTCGGGCACTCGGGCTCGCACACGTCACAGTTGATGCAGTCATCGGTGATTATCAGGGACATCGGTAAACTCCAGCGGCAATGCAGGCCGCTTCACACTGAAACGGCACGCCAATTTTGCCGCATTGGCGCGCGCGGCGCACGTGCGGTTGTCGGGAGCGGCGGTTCAGTTGCCCGCGTAGCGGTCCGCCAGCGCCTTCACTACCGAAGGATGAACGAACTTGGAGACATCGCCATCAAGACGGGCGATCTCGCGCACCAGGGTCGAGGAAATATAGGAAAATTTCTCCGACGGGGTGAGGAAGAGGCTTTCCACGTCCGGCGCCAGCTGACGGTTCATGTTGGCCAGCTGGAATTCATATTCGAAGTCCGAGACGGCACGCAGCCCACGCAGAAGCACATTGGCCTTTTGTTCGGCGACGAAATGCGCGAGCAGCGTGGAGAAACCCAGCACCTTGACGTTGGGCAGGTGTGCGGTGACTTCCTTGGCCAGTGCGACACGCTGTTCAAGCGGAAGCAGAGGATTCTTGTGCGGGCTGGCAGCAATCGCGATGATCACTTCGTCGAACAGGCGCGAAGCGCGTTCGATCAGGTCGGTATGACCCATGGTGATGGGATCGAAGGTTCCCGGATACAGCACTCGATTCATCGCGACGTCCTGGCGCATGCATAGGGTGGTGGATGGTAGCGGCTCGGTGTCGGCAGCGTAAAGTATCAAAGCATGCTGTGCTCATTTCATCCGCTCGGCCAGTTGACCGGGAAGCGTGGGCCAAGGCAGATCAGCCATGCTGAGTAAGACTGTTGGGCGCCTCCAAGATCATCGTCCAGCGGGCGCTGTGTGCCGTCACCGCCATGCCGGAGACGAAAATCGCGCGATCCGCCACTTCTTGTCGATCTCAGCGCACGAACAGTTTGTAAACCAGCCTCTGCAGCGCCTTGCCGTAGGGCGGGTAGATCATGCGCGCTGCGTTGAAGCGTTGCTTGATAAACACGCCCTTGGCCTTGCTGAACGCCAGAAACCCTTCGTGGCCGTGATAGTGGCCCATGCCTGACGGGCCGACGCCGCCGAAGGGCAAGTCGTCCTGGGCGACGTGGAGCAGAGTGTCGTTGAGGCAGACACCGCCCGAATGGGTGCGTTCGAGCACCGACTGCTGCTCGGTCTTGTCGTAGCCAAAGTAGTAGAGGGCCAGAGGCCTAGGCCGTGCGTTGACGTAGGCGAGCGCCTGCTCGATGCCCTCGTACGGCACTACCGGCAGCAGTGGGCCGAAGATCTCATCCTGCATCACCCGCATCTCGTCGCTCACATTCAGCAGCAAGTGGTGCGGCATACGTCGCGCCTGGCCCTGCTCGAACAGCGGCAGCAGGCGCGCACCCTTGGCCTGGGCATCATCCAGATAATCCTGCAGGCGGGCGTGCTGGCGCGGGTTGATGATGCTGGTGTAGTCCGGGTTGTCGGCCAGCTGCGGATAGAAGCGGCGGACCGCCGCGCGATAGGCGTCGATGAAACCCTCCACCCGGGCCTTGGGCACCAGCACGTAATCTGGAGCAACACAGGTCTGACCGGCATTCAGGGTCTTGCCGAAGGCGATGCGCTCGGCGGCGTCTGCCAGCGGCACGCTCGCCGAGACAATGGCCGGCGACTTGCCGCCCAACTCCAGGGTCACTGGCGTGAGGTTGTCCGCGGCTGCACGCATCACCTGGCGACCAATACTAGTGCTACCGGTAAAAAGAAGGTGATCGAAGGGCAAACGCGAAAAGGCGATGCCCACGTCCGCCTCGCCGAGCACCACCGCCACCTGCTCCTCGGGGAATATCTGCCTCAGCAGCCCCTTCAGCAGCTGGCCGGTGGCAGGAGTGGATTCGCTCATCTTCAGCATCACCCGGTTGCCGGCCGCCAGAGCGCCGATCAGTGGACCGATGGCCAGATAGAGCGGGTAGTTCCAAGGCACGATTACGCCTATAACTCCCAACGGCTGGTAAACCACGCGTGCACTTGCCGGCTGAAAGGCCAGCCCGACACTGCGCCGCGACGGCTTCATCCACTTGTGTAGACGACGCTTGGCATATCGGATGCCATGCAGGCTGGGCATGAGTTCCGCCAGCAGGGTTTCATCCGCCGATCGATTGCCGAAATCACTGCTGATGGCCTCCGCTATGCCCTGCTGATTACTGGTGAGCAGATGATGCAGGGCGTCGAGCCACTGGATGCGCTCGGCGGCGGTCGGATAGGGATTTGCCTGGAAGGAGCAGCGCTGCTGTTCGAGCAGTGCTGGCAGGCGCTCAAGTTCCGGATCGAGCGGGGTCAGCAGGGCGTCAGCGATGGACATGGCAGGGTTCCGGTAAAGGCATGACCTGCATTGTTCGCGTTTGCCGATGCCGCTGCCAAGGCCAAAGCCGTACCCAGCGCAGGGTCTGACCGAATAGCCCTGTGATTCCCCGGCGCAGCGCACTCAAGGCTGATGTCTGTTACTGCGCGGCGCTGCGCTCCCACAACGCATAGTGCACGCTGCCGGCCTTTTTCTCGCGGTGCAGGCGCCAGTTGGCGGGCAGGCCTAGGCTCGAGGGCACGGCCTCGCTTTCGGTGTAGACCCAGGCGTGGTTGGCCAGCCAGCCCTTACTCTCCAGCAGCTCGCAGGCTGGCAGCAGCAGGTTCTTGTTGAACGGTGGGTCGAGGAAGACCACATCGAAAGGCGTCGGTGTCTGGGTTTCCAGATAGCGCAGGGCGTCGCTCTGCAGTAGTTGGCCCTGGCCGGATTTGAGCGTATCCAGATGCTTGCGCAGGCTGGCGATGGCGTTGGCGTTCACGTCCAGCGCCAGCGCCATGCCGGCGCCTCGGGACAAAGCCTCCAGATAGAGCGCGCCGCTACCGGTGAAAGCATCCAGAACACGTGCGCCGCTGATATAGGGCGCCAGCCAGTTGAACAGGGTTTCGCGCACCCGGTCTGGTGTCGGGCGCAAGCCCTCGGCGTCGGGGAAGCTAAGGCGCCGGCTGCGCCAGTCACCACCGATGATGCGTAGCTGGCCTTGTCCGCCATGAGCGGAAGGGCGTATGGGTGGGTTGGCCATCAGTGCTCCGGAACGCTGCTGGGTTGTTCGAGGTGCTTGTCGCTGGGCGGCGGCAGCGGCTTCTGTTCGACCTCGGGGCCGGCGGTGACGATGACGAAACCGTCGGCATCGAGGTGCCGGTTCATCGCTGCCCTGACGTCTTCGACCGACAGTGCCTGGACCTGTTGCATAAAGTCTTCCAGATAGCTCAGCGGAAGATTGTAGAAGCCGATGCTGCCTAGTTGACCGACGATATCGGCGTTGCTCGCGGTGGACAGCGGGAAGCTGCCGGCGGTCTGGCGCTTGGCGCGTTCCAGCTCGGCCTCGGTCGGGCCTTTATCGAGGAACTCGCCCACCAGTTGCTGCACCAGCTCAAGGGTGCCTTCGGCCATATCGGCTCGGGTCTGCAGGTTGATCATGAACGGACCATTGGTCTGCATAGGGCTGAAACCGGAATAGACGCCATAGGTCAGTCCGCGCTTCTCCCGTACCTCTTCCATCAGCCGCGTGCCGAAACCGCCGCCGCCGAGGATCTGGTTGCCAAGGTAGAGCGCGGCATAGTCAGGGTGGCCCCGGGGAATGCCGAGCTGCGCCAGCAGCAGGTGGGTCTGGTTGGACGGGTAGTCGATGTGTTCGTGGGTCGCTGAAGTCCTGCTTGGCTCGTCGGGTGGCGGCAGGGCAGTGCCTTGCGGCAGGGCGGCGGACACCTGCTCGGCAATCATTTCGGCTTCGCTGCGGCTCAGGTCGCCAACCAGGGCGATTACCACATTGCCGGCCGCGTAGGCCCTGGCGTGGAAGTCACGCACGTGCGCCGCATCGATGCCGGGTATCGAGGCGGGCGTGCCTTCGCTGGGGTGCGCATAGGGGTGCTCCTGGTACAGCTGCTTGAACAGCTCCAGGCTGGCCAGCTTGCCGGGGTTCTGCTTCTGGAACTCGAAGCCGGTGAGGAGCTGGTTCTTGATGCGCTGCAGCGAATCCTCGGGGAAACTCGGCTGGCCGACCACCTGGCTGAACAGCTGTAGCGCCGGCTCGCGCTTGTCGGCAGCGCTGAGGCTGCGCAGGCTGGCGATGGCCATGTCGCGGTAGGAGCCGTTGCCGAATTCAGCCCCCAGGTTCTCGAAACCTTCGGCAATGGCGGTCACGTCCTTGCCCTCGATGCCTTCGTCGAGCATGGCGTTGGTCAGCATCGCCAGCCCTGGTGTGTCGCCGTCCTGGCTGCTGCCGGCGGCGAAGGTCAGGCGCAGGTCGAACATCGGCAGTTCGCGGGCCTCAACGAACAGCACACGGGCGCCGCCTTCGGTCTGCCAGCTCTGAATGTCCAGCTGGCGGCGTGGCAACGGTTGGTCGTCCAGCGCGTCGAGGGATTCAAGGCGCGGCTGCTTCTGGTCTTCGCGGGCGATGGCCTGGCCGGACTCGACCGGTGTTGCCACGTTGTGCGCCGGTGGGATGACGGCGACCGTGTCTCCGGTTTCGCTGTCACAGGCAGTCAGGCCGAAGGTGCCGAGCAGAAACAGGCCGATCAGGCCGCTGCGCATAAAGGTGCGATCACTCATCACCGGACTCCTCGGGCAGAACATGGGCGACGCTCAGGCGCGAGCGGGTGAAATAGGTACGGGCCGCCTGCTGGATATCTTCCGGCGTTACCGCTTCCAGTGCGGCGAGGTCCTCGTCCATCAGGCGCCAGGACAGGCCAACCGTTTCCAGCATGCCAATGGTGGTGGCCTGCTCGGTGATGGAGTCGCGCTCGTAGACCAAAGCGGCGATGACCTGTGCGCGGACGCGCTCAAGTTCCTCGGGCGAAGGCGGTGTTTGTTTGAGCTGTTCCAGTTGTGTCCAGAGGGCGGCCTCGACCTCTTCGAGGGTGTGGCCCTTCTGCGTATTGGGCGAGGCGCTGAGAACGAACAGGCTGTCACCGCGGGCGTGGGCGTTGTACCAGGCGGCGGCACTGCTCACCAGTTCCTCGCCGCGCTCCAGCTGCCGTGACAGCCGTGCGCTGGAGCCACCATCGAGGAGGGCGGTGATCAGGCGTAACGCGTGGATCTGTCGTGGGTTCTCGGGCTCAGTGGCCAGGCTGGCCGTATTGAAGCCCATCATCAGGCTTGGTACCTGGGTTTTGAGATGCAGGGTCAGGCGCCGCTCTCCAGGCTCGGCCAGCTCCAACGGACGCTTGGCGCTCGGGACCGGGCGCTTTTCGATCGGGCCGAAATAGCGCTCGGCCAGTGTGCGCACTTCGTCGACCGTGACATCGCCGACCACTACCAGAGTGGCGTTGTTGGGGGCATACCAGGCCTCGTACCAGGCGCGCAGATCTTCGATGGTCATGCGGTTCAGATCGTCCATCCAGCCGATGGTCGGGGTGTGGTAGCCGCTGGCGGGGTAGGCCATGGCCTTGAAACGCTCATAGGCCAGGGAGCTGGGTCTGTCGTCGGTGCGCAGGCGGCGCTCCTCCTTGATCACCTCGATCTCGCGAGCAAATTCGTCTGCGGGCAGTTTGAGGCCGGCCAGGCGATCGGCTTCCAGTTCGAAGGCTACCGCCAGGCGATCACGGGCCAATACCTGGTAATAAGCGGTGTAGTCGTCGCTGGTGAAGGCGTTTTCCTCGGCGCCAAGCTCGCGCAGGATACGGGAGGCTTCGCCGGCACCGAGCGAGCGGCTGCCTTTGAACATCATGTGTTCCAGCGCATGGGAAAGGCCGGTTTGGCCGGGCGTTTCGTAGCTGGAACCGACCTTGTACCAAAGCTGGGACACCACCACGGGAGCGCGGTGATCCTCGCGGACGATGACCTTGAGGCCATTGTCCAGAAAGAATTCGTGGGTGGGCTGGGCCTCGGCTGCGTTGATCAGCGGCAGATAAAAAGAGGCAAATAACAGAACGGCTGCGCGGCGTAGCATCGGAAACATGATGGTGAACTCTTACAGGAATGAACCCGCCGGCAATGGCCGGCCGGCGGGGAGCACGCGGGGCATGGTACTGGGCGTCGTGGCCAGGGCAAAGTGGCGTATGAATCGATCAGCATCAAGATTTTGCGGCACACAACCCTCGATGTACGCGCTCCGTCGTGACATAACGGGCACTGGGCCGAATTTATTCCGCCTTTACCTGGCCGAACAGGACCGCCCGTGCCCTGATACGCCAGTCACTGACCACACTTAACGCAGTCGGTTGCGCGGTGCTAGGATAGCCCCCGTCTGGCCAGTGGCGTGGCTGCTGGCGTTTCGCCCTCTTGAGAAAATCTTCTCCATGTTTGGTTCCAACGACGATAAGAAGGCGCCAGCTGAAGCTGGCGAGAAGAAAGGCTTGTTCGGCTGGTTGCGCAAGAAGCCGCAAGCCCCGGCAGCCGAACCACCACCATCCGAGCCGCTGGAAGACAGCCAGCCGTTCGCTGATAAGCCCGATGAGCAGGCGCAGGAACTGCTGGCAGAGAACGAGCCAGTCGCCGCACAAGCCTCACAGCAGCCTGAGCCTGAAGCGGAAGTCACCGCAGATTTCGTGCCTGTCGAGTCCGAGCCTGAGCGGCTAGCCGCGGTGCCGGCGGAAGTTGTCGCCGAGCCGGAGCCTGCTCCCGTTTCCGCGGCCGTAGAAGCAGCACCCGCCAAGCTGGGCTTCTTTGCCCGCCTCAAGCAAGGCCTTTCCAAGACCAGCGCCAGTATCGGCGAAGGCATGGCCAGCCTGTTCCTGGGCAAAAAGGTCATCGATGACGACCTGCTGGACGAGCTGGAAACCCGTCTGCTGACTGCCGACGTGGGCGTCGAGGCGACTACGGCAATCATGCAGAACCTCTCCCGCCGAGTTTCACGCAAGGAACTGGCCGACAGTGGTGCGTTGTATAAGGCGCTGCAGGAAGAGCTGGCCAGCCTGCTCAAGCCGGTCGAGCAGCCGTTGCAAGTCGATTCCGGAAAAGCGCCCTTCGTGATCCTCGTGGTTGGCGTCAATGGCGTCGGCAAGACCACCACCATCGGCAAACTGGCCAAGAAGCTGCAGCTGGAAGGCAAGAAGGTGATGCTGGCTGCCGGCGATACCTTCCGCGCCGCTGCGGTGGAGCAGCTGCAGGTCTGGGGTGAGCGCAACAATATCGCCGTGATCGCCCAGCACACCGGTGCCGATTCTGCCTCGGTGATCTTCGATGCGGTGCAGGCCGCCAAGGCGCGTGGTATCGACGTGCTGATCGCCGATACCGCCGGCCGCCTGCATACCAAGGACAACCTGATGGAGGAGCTGAAGAAGGTCCGTCGGGTCATGGGCAAGCTGGACGAGACGGCGCCCCACGAAGTGCTGCTGGTGCTGGACGCCGGCACCGGCCAGAACGCCATCAATCAGACCAAGCAGTTCAACCAGGCGGTCGAACTCACCGGGCTGGTGCTGACCAAGCTCGATGGTACTGCCAAGGGCGGGGTGATCTTTGCCCTGGCCAAACAGTTCGGCACACCAATTCGCTACATCGGCGTGGGCGAGGGCATCGATGATCTGCGCACCTTCGAGGCGGATGCCTTCGTCAGTGCGCTGTTCGCGGAAAAAGGAACGAGCGCAGGTAATCCTCCCTCATGATTCGTTTCGAACAGGTTGGCAAGCGTTATCCCAATGGCCACGTCGGGCTGCACGAACTCTCGTTCCAGGTGCAGCGCGGCGAATTCCTGTTCGTCACCGGCCATTCCGGCGCCGGCAAGAGCACCCTGCTGCGTCTGCTGTTGGCGATGGAGCGGCCCACCAGCGGCAAGCTGCTGCTAGCCGGGCAGGATCTGTCGCGTATCAGCAATGCGCAGATTCCCTTTCTACGGCGGCAGATCGGCGTGGTGTTCCAGAACCACCAGCTGCTGTTCGATCGCACCGTATTCGACAATGCCGCCTTGCCGCTGCAGATTCTCGGGCTGAACAAGCGCGAGATCGGCCAGCGGGTGATGACCGCACTGGAGCGCGTCAGCCTCAAGGACAAGGCGCTGCAATATCCCTCGGATCTTTCCACTGGTCAGCAGCAGCGCGTCGGTATCGCACGCGCCGTGGTGCACCGGCCGGCACTGCTGCTGGCGGACGAACCCACAGGTAACCTGGACCCGCGTCTGGCGGCGGAAATCATGGGTGTGTTCGAGGATATCAACCGCCTCGGTACCACGGTGCTGATCGCCAGTCACGACCTGGCCCTGATCGCCCGCATGCGTCACCGCATGCTTACCCTGCAACGCGGTCGCCTGATCGGCGATGGGGAGGCGGCGCGATGAGCGACGAACGCAAGCCGACGGCAAAATCCAATCCGAGCACGGCCGAACGCGTGGGCGGCACGGTTAAGAAGGCGCCGCAGCACAGCCCCGATGAGCCGGATTTCAAGACCCTGTTCCATGCCTGGCTGGAAAGTCACCGTGCGAGCCTGGTCGACAGCGTCGGGCGCCTGGTCAAGCAGCCGATCGGCAGCTTTTTTACCTGCCTGGTAATGGCCGTCGCGCTGAGCTTGCCCATGGGGCTGGCGCTGCTGCTGGATAACGTCGAGCGTCTCGGTGGCTCGTGGCAGCGTGCCGCGCAGATATCCCTCTACATGCGGCTGGAGACCGATACCAGGACTGGTGAGGCACTGCGCGAGCAGGTCTTGGCCATGCCGGATGTGGCTGATGCCGAATGGATCAGCCGCGAACAGGCGCTGGAGGAGTTCCAGCAGCTCTCGGGACTGGGCGAGGCATTGCGTGAGCTACCGGAGAACCCGCTGCCCGGCGTTGTGGTAGTCACTCCCAATGAGATCGACAAGAGCAAGCTCGAAGCGCTGCGCCAGCAGCTGGCCGAGCTGCCTGGCGTTGAACAGGCGCAGCTGGACCTGCTCTGGGTCGAGCGGCTGGCGGCGATCCTCAAGCTGGGTGATCGCTTCGTCTTCGGCCTGACGCTGCTGCTGGTTGCCACGCTGCTGCTGGTGATCGGCAATACCATCCGATTGCATATCGAGAACCGCCGCACCGAGATCGAGGTGGTCAAGCTGGTGGGCGGCACCGATGGCTACGTGCGTCGCCCGTTCCTCTATATGGGCGCGCTTTATGGCCTGGGCGCCGGGTTGATCGCCTGGTTGCTGCTGGCGTACGGGCTGGGTTGGCTGAATGAGGCGGTGATCGATCTGGCTGGGCTTTATGGCAGCGATTTCGGGCTGGCCGGAGTGCCCACCGACGATGCTCTGTCGCTGGTTCTCGGAGCGTTGCTGCTGGGCTATATCGGTGCCTGGTTGGCGGTGGCGCGGCATTTGAACGAACTGGCTCCGCGCTGAAGACGGCTTTTACAGTTGCTGCGCCCCAGCTGCTGCGTTGAAGCCAGCCTCCCTGATGCGCAGCTGAACATTCCGTTTTCGGCCGGCTTCAGCTTGCCTGCTCGCCCCTTGCCATTTTGAAAACGCCCTCTAAGTGGTTGTAATAAAAGAGATTTAGCGGGCTATTACTGAACTTTTCACAGGCATTGCAGTCCTATCGGGCAATGTTACACTTCTGCAGCTTCACTATCGGAGGAACTGCATGACCAATACTCTGCAACCTGTTCAAGCGCTGGTTCCGGGAGCCAATCTCGAGGCCTATGTGCAAACGGTCAACAGCATTCCGCTGCTGACGGTCGAGCAGGAACGCGATCTGGCCGGGCGCCTGTTCTATCAACAGGACCTCGAAGCCGCTCGCCAGATGGTTCTAGCCCACCTGCGATTCGTTGTACATATTGCGCGCAGCTACTCGGGCTATGGCCTGGCTCAGGCCGACCTTATCCAGGAAGGCAACGTGGGCTTGATGAAGGCAGTCAAGCGCTTCAACCCGGAGATGGGTGTGCGCCTGGTGTCCTTTGCGGTGCACTGGATCAAGGCCGAGATTCACGAATTCATCCTGCGCAACTGGCGCATCGTCAAAGTCGCCACCACCAAGGCGCAACGCAAGCTGTTCTTCAACCTGCGCAGCCAGAAGAAGCGTCTGGCCTGGTTGAACAACGAGGAAGTCGAGCGAGTGGCCGACAGCCTCGGCGTCGAAGCGCGGGAAGTGCGCGAGATGGAAAGCCGGCTGACCGGCCACGACATGGCGTTCGACCCCTCGGCCGATGCCGATGACGACAGCGCCTATCAGTCGCCTGCGCATTATCTTGAGGACCATCGCTACGATCCGGCGCGTCAGCTCGAGGATGCCGATTGGAGCGACAGTTCCAATTCCAGCCTGCATGCGGCCATGGAAACGCTGGATGAGCGCAGTCGCGATATCCTGCAACAGCGTTGGCTGAGCGAGGAAAAGGTCACTCTGCACGACCTGGCGGCCAAATATGGCGTTTCCGCCGAACGTATTCGTCAGCTGGAAAAGAATGCGATGAACAAGCTCAAGGGTTCTATCGAGGCTTGATCTCATCGATGTAAAAGAGGCGCTGCCGGATTATCCCGCAGCGCCTTTTTTATGCGCCATGGTGAGCGGACACCTTTAAAGCTTTGCCCCAACTGCCATACCTCGTGCTTTCCGTAGAGAGGCGCGATTTTGAATATGCAGGGCTCGTCCAACGGGCGGCGGATCGTCCAGGAGGCTACCGACGGCCAGCCAGGGCATCGGTAAGGGCGATCAGCAGTTGCGCCGCATTGATGGGTTTGTGCAACCAGGTGATGCCGGCATCCTGTTCGCGTGACTCGAAGCGGCTGGCGGCGGATACCACGATGATCGGCATATCCCTTGTAGCGGCATTGCTACGTATTTCGTCGATCAGCTCGCGGCCGCTGCCATCCGGCAGGTGCATATCGAGGGTCATGGCCTGGTAGCGCTTGCTGGCGAGTTTTTCGCGGGCGGCATGCAGGCTCTGCACGCGTTCCACTTCATAACCGGCGTCGCGCAGCATCAACAGCAGCAGCCTGCCGGTATCGGGTTCATCCTCGACCACCAGCAGGCGCAGCGCGTCGGACTCGGTCAGGGGTGCGCTCTGTGGCTCAAGGAGCGGTAGTTCACACCAGAAGGTTGTGCCCTGGCCCGCACGGCTTTCAAAGCCGACCCGACCGCCCATGCGCTCGATGAATTCCTTTGAAATCGCCAGGCCCAGGCCACTTCCGCCCTTCTGGCGGCTGTCCGAAGCATCGGCCTGGGCGAACTTCTCGAAGACCCGGCTCTGAAAGTCCAGCGGTATACCGGGGCCCTGATCGCTGACGTTGATGCGCACATGATCACCGACCAGCTCGCAGTGCAGCGTCACTTCACCGCCTTCAGGCGTGTACTTGATGGCGTTGGAGATGAAATTGCTCAGCACCTGCTGCAGACGCAATGCGTCAACCCAGACGTGCGCCTCAGGCGGCGTGCGTAGCGTGCAGTTGACGCCCAGATGTACGGCAAGGGCCTGGTTGCTGCTCAGAGCTTCTTCCAGTAGACGTCTGAGCGAGTGCTCGCGCATGTCGAAGGCCATCTTGCCGGCGGCGATCTTCTCCATGTCGAGCAGGTCGTTGATCAGATGACCCAGGCGCAAGCTGTTGCGATGAGCAATTTCCAGCATCTGCTGCATGGCAGCTGGAATGGTCCCCATGACACCGCCGGTGATCAGCCCCAGTGCGCCGCTGATGGAGGTCAGCGGCGTACGCAGCTCGTGGCTCACGGTGGAGACGAACTCATCTTTCATCTGCTCGATGCGCTTGTGCTCGGTCAGATCCATGCTGGTGCCGCTGATGCGCAGTGCCTGGCCGTTGCGGTCGCGCTGGATGTAGCCGCGCACCAGCATGGGGACGAGCTTGCCGCTCTTGTGTTGAAAGCGCAGCTCGGTGGTGAAGTGGTCGACTGCCGATAGCATGGTCTGCGCCAGCTGAGCCTTGGCTTGCTGCAGATCGTCAGCCGCCAGGACGCGCTCCCAGAGCTTCAGATCGGAGGAAAGCTCGCCGGGTTGGTAGCCCAGCATGTGCCAGGCGCGCGGCGACGCGTAGAGGGTCTGGGCCTCCAGGTTGAGGTCCCAGAAGCCGTCGTTGCTGCCCTTGAACGCCAGGCTTAGGCGCTCTTCGCTCAATTGCAGGGCGCGCTTGTTCTCGCGGATATGTTCGGTCATCTGTTGCGCCAGCGCCTCGGCGCGGCTGCGGCGCAGTGACAGCGAGGAGATCAGAAAGAACAGCAGCAGGCTGAGGCCCAGACCAAGGCCGATCACCAGCGCATCGTTGCCGTGAAAGAAGGCCTCGAATTCCGGCAGGCTTTCCAGTCGCAGTGTCCAGGTCTGCCCATACAGCTGCATACGCAGGGTCTGTCCGTAGAGTGGGGCTGCATCGCGCGGCTGGCTGCGGCTGGAGAAGATCAGCGCATCGCTGTCCTCATTGGGGCCGGCATAGATGCGCAGGCTAAGGGCCGGATCGGCGGCGCCGAGGATTCCACGCATCAGGTCGCCCACGCGATAGGGGCTGTAGACGAAGCCGAGCAGTGCCTCCATGCGTTGTTCGGCGGAGTGGAGTGGAGCGCTCTGGCGATACACCGGTACGTACATCAGCAGACCGGCCTGTACTTCACCGTGGGTTTCCTGGCGCAGCGTGACCTTGCCGGTCAGGCGTGTCTGACCGGTTTGTGCCGCCGTCGCCATGGCGTGGTGGCGCACCGGCTCGGAAAACATGTCGTAGCCGAATGCAGCCAGGTTACGGTCGGTGAAGGGTTCCAGATAAACGATGGGGATATAGAGGGGGCGGGCCCCCGCAGGATGGATATCGTAGTCGGCGAAACCTTCCTCGCGCACCGCCCGGACGTGATCATCGCGCTGCTGTGGCAGTACGGCCTGGGCAAAGCCAACCCCCTGAATGCCAGGGTAGCGCTCGATCAGTTGCAGGCGCTTGTTGTACTGGTGCCACTGCTCGCGTGACACCAGGCCGCTGGTTTCGAATAGCCCAGCGGCGCCAAAAAGAATCTGCTCGTGCTCGATCAGCCTTTTATTGATGGCTTCGGTGGTTTTCTCCACCGCAAATTCGAACTGGGTCGCCGCTGTGCGAGCTTCATGGCTGCGCAGGTGCTGCAGGATGACCAGCTGCACGAGCAGGGTGAACACCAGAACCAGCCAGGCCACGCTGTTGCGCCAGTTGAGCAGTTGTCTTAGTCGCTCGCTAGGGCTGCCGGGGAGAGTTGCGGCGTTGCTCATGCTATCGCTGCCATGCGCTCGTCGGGCGAAGGTAGGAAAGGCACAGAATGCTCCAGGGCTGCGTCGGTGTCCTCATTATGCATCGTTGGACTGGGGGGCGCGGTTCAGGGTTGCCTGCCAGTTGATCTTGGCGGGCGCCTGCGGACGGGCAAAGCCGTAGCCTTGCCCGTAGTCACAGCCATGATCACGCAGGAACTCGGCTTGTTCCGGCGTTTCGATGCCTTCGGCGACGACTCGCAGGTCAAGGTTATGCGCCAAAGCAATGACCGAACGGGTTATCGCGGCATCTTCACGGCTGCCCGGCAGTCCTCTGACGAAGCCCTGGTCGATCTTCAATTTGTGAACATTCATTCGCTTGAGTCGCAACAGCGAGGAGTGCCCGGTGCCGAAGTCGTCGATCGCCAGGCGCACGCCGAGCGCGCGCAGGCGGGCAAGTTGGTCCATGGCCGCGTCGGGGTCCTGCATGACGGCGCTTTCGGTAACTTCCAGTTCCAGATATCTGGGCTCCAGGCCGCTTTCGGCGAGGATTTGCGAGACGAGCATGTCCAGCTCGCCATGGCTGAACAGCCGGCTGGAAATGTTCACGGCGATAAATTGCAGTGACAGGCCGCTGTCGACCCAGCTGCTCATTTGTCGGCAGGCCCGGGCGAGGACCCACAGGTCGATGGCGCTGATCAGGCCGTTTTCTTCCGCGATCGGGATGAACCGCGCTGGCGAAACCAGCCCCTGTTCCGGGTGTCTCCAGCGTACCAGCGCCTCGAAGCCGACGATGCGCTCATCAGAAAGATCATGAATTGACTGGTAGTGCAGCTCCAGCTGGTTCTGTTCGAGCGCCTGGCGCAAGGCGCTGGAGAGCTCGACCCGCTGCTGAGCCATGGAGGTCAGCTCCTGGGTATAGAAGGCATAGGTCGAGCGCCCGCTGCCCTTGGCCTTGAACAGCGCCGAGTCGGCATTGCGCATCAGCTGTTCGACATCTTCTATGTCGTCGGGATAAAGCACGATGCCGATGCTGGCGGTGATGAACAGCTCGTTGGCACCCAGCTGGAACGGCTGCGCCAGACTGTCGAGCAGGCGTAGCGCCAAAGCGGCTGCCTGGCCGGCATTGAGGCTTTCGCAAAGCAGGGCGAACTCATCGCCTCCCAGGCGCGCCACGGTCATGCCATTGTTCTGGAACGCGCCCAGGCGCTTGGATACGGCAATCAACAGGCTGTCGCCGTAGCTGTGGCCGAGGCTTTCGTTGATGTCCTTGAAGTGGTCGAGGTCAATCAGTAGCAGGGCACCACTGCGCTTGTCCGTCCGAGCTCGTTCCAGGTCGAGCTTGGCCCGCTCGCTGAACAGCAGCCGATTGGGCAGGCCGACCAGATGGTCGTAATGCGCCAGGTAGTCCAGCTCCTCGCGTGAGCGCTTGAGCGCCGACAGGTCGGAGAAAACTGCCACGTAGTGAGTGACCTGGCCGTTCTCGTCGCTGATGCTGCGCAGGTTCTGCAGCTGCGAGTAAACCTCGCCACTTTTGCGACGGTTCCAGATTTCGCCGCTCCACCTGCCCTTGGCTTGCAGGTCCCGCCACATCTGGCCGTAAAATTCTGCGTCATGTTTGCCGGAAGCGAACAGCTTGGGCGTCTGGCCCAGCACTTCCTCCAGGCTGTAACCGGTAATGCGGCTGAAAGCGGGGTTCACATGCAGAATGCGCTGCTGCGCATCGCTGATCAGAACGCCTTCCTGGGTGCAATCGAAAACGGCTTCGGCTTGACGCAGGCGGGTCTGGCTGACTGTCTGCGCCTGCTGCTGGCGCGCAACCTGATCGATATGGCGTCGGCCGAGTACATACATCAGCAGGGT
Organism: Pseudomonas saudiphocaensis; assembly: GCF_000756775.1. Classification (NCBI taxonomy): domain Bacteria; kingdom Pseudomonadati; phylum Pseudomonadota; class Gammaproteobacteria; order Pseudomonadales; family Pseudomonadaceae; genus Pseudomonas; species Pseudomonas saudiphocaensis. Next base: position 2,208,191 of record NZ_CCSF01000001.1, on the reverse strand, counting down.
GCTGAACGTTACGAACAGAAGCCCCTTGCTAAACGGCAATAAGGATACTGGCGTGTGGTTGTCGGAAAGCCAGCGCACCAGCAGTTCGCCAAGCACTACCCAGAGTACTGCCAGAATCAGATAGAACAGGCAGAGCCGTTGCAGTCGGACAATCGTCACTTCATTTCACCAGGTACTACTAGGAGAGAAGGCAGCTCTTGCGTTGCGAGCGGCTTGCTGCAGTCGGCCTGCACCGAATAGGCGTAATGCCTATTTGATGGCAGTTTAGACGAATTCGTCGTCAGATACGTATCGACGACCGACGTATGGATTTCGGGGGAACAGCTATTCTCCCACGCCCTTCAGGTAAGCGTTACCGCCCAGTTGTCGCATCTGCTGGCGTATCCAGGCCGCGCGATTGCTGACATAGGCGCTGGGTTGGCCTGCGCTCCAGGCGCGCGGGTTGGGCAGTACCGCTGCCAGTTGGCTGGCCTGGCGAGCCGACAGGTAGGGCGCACCACGACCAAAGTGATGCTGCGCCGCCGCCTCGGCACCAAAGACGCCGCTGCCCCATTCGACGCTGTTCAGGTAGACCTCGAGGATGCGTTGCTTGGGCCACAACAGCTCGATCCAGCCGGTGAACCAGACTTCCAGACCCTTGCGGGTCCAGCTTCGCCCGGACCAGAGAAACAGGTTCTTGGCCACCTGCTGGCTCAGGGTGCTGGCTCCACGCAGTGACCCGCCGCGCTCGTTGTGCGCCAGCGCGGCGCGGATGGCGGCAATGTCGAATCCCCAGTGTTCGGCGAATTTCTGGTCTTCGGCGGCGATTACCGCCATCTTCAGATCGTCCGGCAGTTCGCTCCACGGCCGCCAGCTGCGTTGCAGATCGATGGGCTCACCGCTCTGCCATGACTCCAGTTTGCGCTCGATCATCAATGCGGTGAACGGCGGCGGTACCCAGCGCAGCAGCAGTACCAGCAGCACGGAAAGCGCAGCCAGCCAGAACAGCAGTTTGATGAGGCGTAGCAGCAGTCTTCGGAGCATGGGCATGGTGACGGATGGGTCGTGCGGGCATTATAGCGATGCTTGAATGCCTGAACGGAAACCCTTGTGATGATTCGTCCCTTTCTTGTCCTGGCTGCCTTTTTTGGTCTGACAGGTGTTGCCCTGGGTGCCTTCGCAGCCCATGGCCTTAAGAGCCAGCTGAGTGCCGAATACCTGGCGGTGTTCCAGACTGGCGTGCACTACCAGCTGATCCACGCGTTGGCGCTGATCGGTGTTGCGTTGCTGGCGCTGCATGCGCCGAGCCGCCTGCTATCGATAGCAGCGGCGCTATTCGTGGTCGGGGTATTGTTGTTCTCGGGCAGCCTGTACCTGCTTACGCTAACGGGTATTGGCAAGCTGGGAATCATTACCCCCATCGGCGGTACGGCCTTTCTCGCCGGGTGGTTCTGTCTGTTGCTGGCCGGCTGGAAGCTGCGCCGTTGCTAGCGGGATGAATGGTTTTGGTGGGCTGGCTTGATCAGGCTAGAATGCGTGCCCCCTTGGCAATGGTGGCGAGCACTATGCAAATTCAGTTGAACGGCGAAAGCTACGAACTCCCTGAAGGGGTGTCGGTGGCTGATCTGCTGCTGCGTCTGGAGTTGACTGGGCGGCGGCTGGCTGTCGAGGTCAATCGCGATATCGTGTCCCGTAGCCAGCACGCTACGACCATACTGGCCGAAGGCGACCAGGTGGAGATCGTCCATGCCATCGGTGGCGGCTAGCAGCGAATACCGCGCCGTAGATACCGCTGCCGCTCATGCGGCAGCCACCTTCCGCTAAACAACGTGAACAGGATGGCCCCATGAGCCCAGTTCCGCACGACAAGCCCTTTACGCTCGCCGGTCGCACCTATCAATCGCGTCTGCTGGTAGGCACCGGCAAATACAAGGATCTCGACGAAACCCGCGACGCCATCGAGGCCTCGGGTGCCGAGATCGTCACCGTGGCTGTGCGCCGTACCAACATTGGCCAGAACCCCGGTGAGCCCAATCTGCTGGATGTGATCTCGCCGGATCGCTACACCATCCTGCCCAATACCGCCGGCTGCTACGACGCCGAGGACGCAGTGCGTACCTGCCGCCTGGCGCGCGAACTGCTGGATGGTCGCAATCTGGTCAAGCTGGAAGTGCTGGCAGATCAGAAGACCCTGTTTCCCAACGTGATCGAGACCCTCAAGGCGGCTGAAGTCCTGGTTCGCGAAGGTTTCGACGTCATGGTCTACACCAGCGACGACCCGATCATCGCCCGCCAGCTGGCCGAGATCGGCTGTATCGCCGTCATGCCGCTGGCCGGCCTGATCGGCACTGGTCTTGGCATCTGCAACCCGTACAACCTGCGCATCATCCTCGAAGAGGCCAAGGTGCCGGTGCTGGTTGATGCCGGTGTAGGTACCGCTTCCGACGCGACCATCGCCATGGAACTGGGCTGTGAGGCGGTGCTGATGAACAGCGCCATCGCACACGCGCAGAAGCCGGTACTGATGGCCGAGGCGATGAAGTACGCCATTGAGGCGGGGCGTCTGGCCTATCTGGCCGGGCGTATGCCGAAGAAGCTCTATGCCAGCGCTTCGTCGCCGCTTGAAGGGCTGATCCGCTAACCTTTCCCTCCGTTGTACGCGCAGTCGTCTGGCTGCGCGCTCGGCATCCTTTATTTTGCAGGTTCGTTCATGAGTGACACTTCCACCCCGGCCGAGGGCCAACGGCGCATGCGCACCATCAAGAGCTTCGTGATGCGCGCAGGACGCATGACCGAGGGGCAGCAGCGCGGGCTGGATCAGGGCTGGCCACGTTTTGGTCTGGAGCTGGCCGATGGCCTGCGCGATTTCGATGAGGTGTTTGGGCGTCAAGCGCCGCGCACCTTCGAGATCGGTTTCGGCATGGGCCACTCGACGCTGGAAATGGCGGCTGCCGCGCCTGAGCAGGATTTCATCGGCGTCGAAGTGCATTCGCCTGGTGTGGGTGCGCTGCTGTCTGGCGTCATGGCGCAGAACCTGACCAACGTTCGGGTCTACAGCTGCGATGCGTTGGAAGTGCTGCGTGACTGCGTGGCCGACTCGAGCCTTGATCGGGTCCTGCTGTTCTTTCCCGATCCATGGCACAAGAGCCGGCACCACAAGCGACGTATCGTCCAGCCGGCCTTTGCCGAACTGGTGAGGAGCAAGCTGAAGGTTGGCGGCGTGCTGCATATGGCAACCGACTGGGAAGCCTATGCCGAGCATATGCTCGAAGTCATGAACGCCGCGCCGGGCTATCGCAACCAGGCGGCCAGCGGACAGTACATCGAGCGGCCGCAGGAGCGGCCAACCACCAAGTTCGAGCGCCGAGGTGAGCGCCTGGGCCATGGTGTCTGGGATCTCAAGTTTGAGCGCATCGACTGACCCCAGCATTGCGTCGCAACAAAGAACGCCCTGCCAATAGCAGGGCGTTTTTATATGTGGTGTCAGGCGGCCTAGGGCTGGAGTAGGCGACCCTCAGTTGCGATCGGCAATCACTCCGATGATGAACAACACCAGGATCAGCACCGGCGCGAGGGTGTAGTTGTTGAACTGTGCCAGTCCCTTTGCCAGCCAGGGACTCAGGTAGATGATCCCCAACCCGTACACCACCGCGCAAAAGATCACGAACAGCAGCGTGCGCAGAATGAAGTTCAGCCCGCCGATGTTCTTCTGCACCCAGGCGTTCAGCGCTGGCCCGAGCAGCACGAACAGGGTAGCCATGATCGCCAGGGAAATATCCGAAAGATGGCTGCGGCTCCAGCGCGACAGGGTGGCGATCAGGTCGAGTAGCAGGTCCATGCAAAATCCTATGGCAAAAAGAGTTGCAGCAAATCGTTGAGAAACAGCTGGCCCTTGGGCGTGGCTACCAGGCGCTGCGGGTCGGCGAGCAGAAGCCCGCGCGCTTCGGCTTCACGGCGCGCCTCGGCCAGTTGCTGTAGCGGCAAACCGGTGCGCTGAGTGAACAACAGTGCGGGCACGCCGTCGGTGAGGCGCAGCACATTCATCAGGAACTCGAAGGGCAGCTCCTGGGTTTCCAGCTGTTTTTCGCCGACCCGGAAGCGCTTGCCGGGGTCCAGGTAATCCTTGGGCAGACGGGTTTTCCAGTTGCGCAGGATGCGCTCGTCAGACCGACTGATTTTGCCGTGGGCGCCCGCGCCGATACCGAGGAAATCGCCAAAGGTCCAGTAGTTGAGGTTGTGCCGTGCCTGGCGGCCAGGCTGCGCATAGGCCGAGGTTTCGTACTGTGCGTAGCCTTGCTCGGCGAGCAGCGCCTGGCCGGCTTCCTGGATATCCCAGAGGGTGTCGTCTTCAGGCAGTTGCGGCGGCCTGCTCCAGAACTCGGTGTTGGGCTCGACTGTGAGCTGGTACCAGGACAGGTGCGTCGGTTGCTGGGCGATGGCAATGCGCAGATCGCTCAGGGCGTCGTCCAGGCTTTGTCCCGGCAGGCCGTGCATCAGGTCCAGGTTGAAGTTTTCAAAGCCGGCGGCGCGGGCCATATCGGCGGCTCTGACGGCCTCGTCGCCATCATGGATGCGGCCCAGAGCCTTCAGTTTCTCCGGCTGAAAGCTCTGCACGCCGATGGACAGGCGATTGATACCCAGCTGCCGGTAGTCGCGGAATTTCGCTTGCTCGAAAGTGCCCGGGTTGGCCTCCAGGGTGATTTCGATGTCAGCGCTGAAGCCGACCCGCTTTTCCAGGCCTTCGACGATGCGCTCCAGCGCCCGGGCGGAAAACAGGCTGGGCGTGCCGCCGCCGAAGAAGATCGAGCCAAGTTTTCGTCCCTGGACCTGGGCGAAATCCTCTTCGAGGTCGGCCAGCAGTGCTGCAACATATTCGTCTTCCGGCAGCTGTGGGCCGGCGGCATGGGAGTTGAAGTCGCAGTAAGGGCACTTGCGCACGCACCAGGGAATATGGACGTAGGCCGCCAGGGGCGGCAGCTCGAAGCGGGCAGCAGGCATTTGCTCCGGGCCCTGGTGTTTGCCGTTGTTCAAGCGATCCCCAGGCGAGCCTTGAGTAGCGCCATGGCGCGGGCGCGGTGGCTGAGTTGGTTCTTGTCTGCCGGCGCCAGCTCGGCGCTGGAGCAGTCGCGCTCGGGCACCCAGAACAACGGGTCGTAGCCGAAGCCCTGCTCGCCGCGCGGTGCATGCAGGATACGGCCCTGCCATAGGCCTTCGCAGATGATTGGCAGCGGGTCCTCGGCATGCCTGACCAGTGCCAGGGCACAGACGAACTGCGCGCCACGCTGAGCGTCGGGTACGTTTTTCAGCACCTCCAGCAACTTGGCGTTGTTCGCCGCATCGCCCTGGCCACCGGCATAGCGCGCCGAGTAGATGCCGGGTGCCCCGCCGAGGTGATCGACCGCCAGGCCTGAGTCATCGGCCAGCGCCGGCAAACCGGACACCCGCGCCGCATTGCGGGCCTTGAGAATGGCGTTCTCGATGAACGAGAGGCCGGTTTCTTCAGGCTCCACATCGCTGAACTCGCCCACCGAGCGTACGCGCACGGCGGTGCCCAGCATGGCCTGGAGTTCCTTGAGCTTGCCGGCGTTGTGGCTGGCCAGCACCAGTTCGTTGAAGGGCATCATCGGTCGGGAAAAAATTCCTGAGTGAACTCGAAATTGACCGCCTCGGCGCCGACTGGCTGTACGGTCAGGGAGAAGCGCAGGGTTTCGCGCGAGTCGAAAGGGAATTGCGCCAGATAATAGATGGCTTCTTCACCTTCTTTCAGCTGTTTGAAGGCCAGCGGGCGATCCTGGCCCAGCAGGTTCTTTACCGTGCCGCTGACCAGCGCCATGGTCGGCTTGCCGGCCTTGAGCACCGAGACGTTAAGCACGCCCTGGCTCTTGCTGCGCACCAGACCGGCTGCGGCAGCGATGTCGGGCTGCAGGAAGCCGGAATTGAACGCGATGTAATGGACGTCATACTCGCCGAAGCTGTGCTTGCGCTCGGCCCAGGCGGGCAGCGCCAGCAGCAGGGTGAGCAACGCTATCAGGCTGGCTTTCATGGTTTTTCTCCCTCCACTCGTCAAAGGATTATCTGCCCTGCCCGGTAACGCGATAGATGCCGATTTCACCAAGCAGGTTCGGCCACAGGCGACTGCCCAACCCGTGTTTGTGATCGCGGTCCACGGCCAGGCGCTCGAGTACGGTGGCGCCGCGCTCCTGGCACAGTCGCTCGAAGTCCTCGAAGGTGCAGAAGTGGATGTTCGGCGTGTTGTACCAAGTGTAGGGCAGGAACTCCGAGACTGGCATGCGGCCCTTGGTGGTCAGGTACCAACGGCAGCGCCAATGGCCGAAGTTGGGGAAGGTAATGATGCACTCGCGGCCGACACGAAGCATTTCCTTCATCAGCAGGTCAGGGTAGTGCACGGCCTGCAGCGCCTGGGTCATGACCACCATGTCGAAGCTGTCGCTGGCGAAGTTGCCCAGGCCAAGGTCCAGGTTCTGCTCGATGACGTTGACGCCCTTTTCGATGCAGGCGGCGATGTTGTCAGGGTCGATTTCCAGGCCATAGCCGGTGACCTGCTTGTGGTCGCGTAGCCATGCCAGCAACTCACCGTTGCCGCAGCCAAGGTCCAGCACCCGGCTGCCGGCAGGGATCCATTCCTGGATGATTTCCAGATCGGCGCGCATGGTGGCTCCTTATAGAACGATGCGATTCATGTAGCTGCTGAAGGCCTGCAGGTAGCGCGGGATGGGAATCAGGAAGGCGTCGTGGCCTTGGGGCGCATCGATCTCCAGATAGCAGACGTTTTTGCGGGCAGCCATCAGCGCATTGACGATTTCCTGGGAGCGTTCCGGGGAGAAACGCCAGTCGGTGGTAAACGACATCACGCAAAAATCTGCCTTGGCCGATGCGAAAGTCTTGGCCAGATCGTCGCCGTGGGCCGCTGCCGGATCGAAATAGTCCAGTGCCTTGGTCATCAACAGGTAGGTGTTGGCGTCGAAGCGGCTGGAAAACTCCTCGCCCTGATAGCGCAGATAGCTTTCGACCTGAAATTCCACGCTGTTGAAATCGTAATTGAGCTTCTCGCTCTTCAGACCGCGCCCGAATTTGGTGCCCATGGCGTCGTCCGAGAGGTAGGTGATATGCCCGACCATGCGCGCCAGCATCAGCCCGCGCCGCGGAATGACGCCCTGCTCCTGGAAGTGCCCGCCGTGAAACTCGGGGTCCGAGAGAATGGCCTGTCGCGCGACTTCGTTGAAAGCGATGTTCTGTGCGGATAGCTTGGGTGCCGAGGCGATGGCCACGCAATGGCGAATCCGCTCGGGATAGCTGATGGACCACTGCAGCGCCTGCATGCCACCCAGGCTGCCGCCCACCACCGCCGCCCACTGCTGAATTTCCAGCATGTCGGCCAGGCGTGCCTGGCTATGAACCCAATCCTCCACGGTCACCACCGGAAAGTCCGCACCGTAGGGCTTGCCGGTTTTAGGGTTGAGGCTGCTGGGGCCGGTAGAACCGTTGCAGCCGCCGAGGTTGTTCAGGCTGACGACGAAGAAGCGATTGGTGTCGATTGCCTTGCCCGGGCCGATACAGGCGTCCCACCAGCCCGGCTTGCGGTCGTCCATGCTGTGGTAGCCGGCGGCATGGTGATGGCCGGACAGGGCGTGGCAGATCAGCACGGCGTTGCTACGGCTGGCGTTGAGCGTACCGTAGGTTTCGTAGATCAGTTGGTAGTCATGCAGTGTGCGGCCACAGGCGAGTGCAAGCGGTTCGGCGAAATGCACGACCTTCGGACTCACCAGACCAACGGAATCGGCTGGAATAGCAGTGGGCATCGACCCTGGCTCGTGGTTGAAGAAGGCGGCAAAGTCTAGCAGACCGTTGAAAAACTACCTACGTTGCAGTGCCTTAGTGAAAGCAGCATCAGGTGTCCTTGCAGGACAATGGAATTCGCATCGTCAGTTGGGCGACGCGATTGATCTTTCAGTCGCAACGCCAGCTCAGCCGGTGACGATACTGACTACCTTGCCCTGACGTCGAGTAGGCGCCGGGCGGCGCAGCAGCCTGAGCATTTCCCCGGCCTGGGTCAGCTGCTGGCGCAACTCGAGCTCATAGCGAGCCAGCTGACGGCTGCGCTGGCTGTTTTGCTGGTTGCTCTGCGCCAGGCTTTTGAGGCGCAGCATATGGGTTTCGAGCTGCTGTTTGTGCTCCAGCGAATGCTGCATGAGCGGCATCAGGGCTTCGACGGCCCAGTGTTCTGCTTCCTGGCGCAGGCGCTGGTGCAGGGCGATCACTTCCTGCACCAGGGTGGCGAAGAAGCGACGGGTGAGGGTGCGCTGCTCGGTCAGTAATGTCTTGAGCTGCAGGCGAAACTGATCGGCCTTGTCCCGCAGACCCTTGAGCTCCTGCTGGTAGGGAGCCAACTGGAAAAGTGGCGCGTCGACGCCATGTAAGGGATTTTCTTCATTGTGGCGACTGTAGAGCGCTGTCACCATCTTGTTGGCCAGGTTCGCTTCCTGTTCCAGCATTCCCAGGTCCTGCTCCACCGAGCGGAAGAAGTGCAGGATGCTGAGGTTGATGCCCAGGGTGGTCAGGCTCCCGCGCAGGCTGCGGTGCAGACGGGTCAGGTGCTCTTCCAGGCGCTCGGGGCGCACGGTGTCACGCAGTAGCTCGCCCTGGCGCTGTAGCAGGCGTTGATTGGTTTTCAGCTGCAGCAGGCGCTTATGGTGCTGGTTGTGGTCGTGGCGGGTGCGGGCGGTCAGCTCCAGCAGCATCTGGCCGCTGTCCTGACGATGACTGTCGAGCAGCTCGCTTTGTTCGCGCACCTTGCTCAGGCGCAGGTCGAGAATATGCTGGCTGTTTTGCAGCAGCGCCAGGACCTGGCGCACCACTTGCTGCTCCAGCAGCTGCTCCTTTCTGGCCAGCACCCGTTCGCAAAGCAGTTGCTCCAGTGACTCCAGTCGGCTGCGCCGCAGCAGTGCGCTGTCGTCGTGGATCCTGGCACGCAGGGCCTGTTTTGCGGATAACGGCAGGACATCCTCGGGGGCGATCCCCAACTGCTGTGCCGTGCTGGTGCGAATCTGCTCGATGGCGTCTTCTACGAAGGCTTCGCCGCTGACGTCGTCCCACAGCACGTCGATCTTGTTGAGGACGGCGAACAGGCGCTGCTGGCCGTCGTCGAGCTGGCGTATGTGCTGCTGCCAGATGTCCATGTCGCTGGCGGTAACGCCGGTATCTGCAGACAACAGAAACACCACCGCCTGGGCGCTGGGCAGCATCGACAGCGTCAGCTCGGGCTCGCTGCCTAGGGCGTTGAGGCCGGGTGTGTCGAGAATGCGCAAACCCTGCCGTAGCAGCGGATGATCGAAGTTGACCATGGCGTGGCGCCACGCCGGCACCAGCACTTCGCCCGGGATATCGGAGCTTTCCAGAGCGTCCGGATCAAAGCCGAGTTGAATGGCCTGCTCGCCCGGCATCGATTTGACGGCCGCTACCTGGCTGAAGGCTTCGATCATGCTATTGGGATCGTCCAGGTTCAGCGGCAGGTTCAGCCAATGGCGCGGTGTGCGCTTGAGCTGGGCGATGCTGACGTCTTCCAGGCGTGACTCGATGGGCAGCAGGCGAATGAAGGAGCGTTCCGTGCGCGGATCGTAAAACAGTTCGGTCGGGCACATGGTTGTGCGCCCGGCACGCGAAGGCAGGATGCGCTGCCCGTAATGCGAGAAAAACAGGCTGTTGATCAGCTCCGTCTTGCCGCGGGAAAACTCGCCGACGAAGGCCAGGGTGATGTGATCGGTGCGCAACTGCTTGATGGCGCGCTCCAGACTCGCATCCACGGCGCTGGAGTTGAGGCGATTGTGGATCAGCCAGCTGCGATAGCGGGTGATCTCGCGAATCAGATCGCGTTTCCAGTTGACGTAGGCATCTACCTGCCGGTCGAGTCGTTCCATGATCTGCGCTTCCTGAAGGCGATGGGGCGATTATGCCCCTCGTCCCCTTTGGGTCAATCAAGCGCCTGTGACCTGTCACCCAAAGCCGGCAAGAGCCGGATTGATCAGATCAGCCCGTGCAGGACCCGCGGCATGCCCGACATGACGACCAGGTTGCCGATCACCAGCATCTCCAGCAGCTTTATCGCCAGAAAAGCGAAGATCGGCGAGAGATCCAGCCCGCCCAGATTGGGTAGCAGGCGGCGAAAGGGCGCCAATGCCGGCTCGGTAATCTGGTTGATCAGCTGTGCCCCTGGATTGTGACTGCCCGGAGCGACCCAGGACAGGATCACGCTGATGATCAGGGCATAGAAAAAAATGTTCAGGAACAGGCCAGTGATGCCGATGATGGCCCAGACCAGTAGTTGCAGCAGGTTGCCGATGCCGCCGTAGGTCAGCATCAGGATTGCTGCCATCAGCAGTACCTGAACGATAAGTGCCAGCACCAGTGAGGACAGATCCAGGTTGCCGATGCTGGGGATCACCCGGCGCAGCGGCCGCAACAGCGGGTGGGTCGCCTTGACGATGAACTGGCTCAGCGGGTTGTAGAAGTCGGCGCGCACCAGCTGCAGGATGAAACGCAGCAGCACGATCAGCAGGTACAGACTACCGAGGGTCTGGATGATCAGTATCAGGGCTTGCGAGAGTTGTGACATGAAGGCTCCTTAGTTGCCCAGTTGTACGGCGAGTTCGGCTGAGCGTTGTGCGGCCGCATCCAGTGCCTGTTGTACCAGTGCCTCGAAGCCGCCTGCCTGGAAGGCTTTGATTGCCGCTTCGGTGGTTCCGTTCGGTGAGGTGACGCGGCGGCGCAGTTCGGCAGCCTCGACATCGCTTTCGCAAGCCATGCGCGCGGCGCCGAGGGCAGTCTGCAAGGTCAGCTGTGCAGCTGTTTCACGCGGCAGGCCAAGCTTTTCGCCGGCGGCCGTCATGGCTTCGATCAGCAGGAAAAAATACGCGGGGCCACTGCCGGAAACTGCCGTGACGGCGTCGATCAGGGCTTCGTCGGTCAGCCACAAGGCCAGGCCGACCGCTGACAGCAGCTGCTCGGCCTGCTGCTTTTGCATGGCGCTGACCTGGGCATTGGCGTAAAGGCCACTGACGCCCTGGCGCAGCAGCGACGGCGTATTCGGCATGCAGCGCACGATGGCGCGAGGCTGCGGGCCGAGCCAGTTCTGCAGGCTCTCACAGCTAATGCCGGCAGCAATCGAGACGATCAGTTGCTGCGCCTGCAGGTGGCCGGCAAGGTCGCGGCAAACCGCCTGCATCACCTGCGGCTTGACTGCCAGCACCACCACCTCAGCCTGGGCCAGCGCATCGGCGTTGTTGGCAAAGGTCTGGATGCCATGTTCGGTGCTGATTCTGTGGCGTTGTTCGTCGCCTGGATCGCTGGCGCAGATGGCGTCAGCAGCGACGCCCTGGGCGCGCAGCCCACCGATCAGGCTGGCGGCCATGTTGCCGCCGCCAATGAAGGCGATGCGGGGTGCGTTCATCGATTGTTCCTCTGGTCATTTGCAGGCGGCGTGTCGCTCTGCGCGGGATAGGTGCGGGCGCCGAACAGGGCGGTGCCGATACGAACCCAGGTGGCGCCTTCGGCGATGGCGGCTTCAAGGTCCTGGCTCATGCCCATGGACAGGCAGTCCAGCTGCGCACCAATCTGCTCCTGCAGCTGACGCACGCGGGCGAAAGCGGCGTGCTGCTCCACGGGGTCATCGGTGGGTTCGGGTATGGCCATCAGGCCGCGCAGGCGCAATCTTGGCAGTGCGGCAATGGCGCGGGCCAGTTCGGCAGCGTCCTCGGGAGCGCAGCCGGATTTGCTCGGCTCATGGCTGACATTGACCTGCAGGCAGACATTCAGGGGCGGTAACTCTGCGGGCCGCTGGTTCGACAGGCGCTGGGCGATCTTCAGGCGGTCAATCGAATGCACCCAGTCGAAATGCTCGGCGATGGGCTTGGTCTTGTTCGACTGTATGGGGCCGATGAAATGCCAGACAAGCGGAAGATCGGCAAGCTCGGCCTGTTTTTCCAGGGCTTCCTGCAGATAGTTTTCGCCAAAATCCAGCAGACCGGCTTCATGGGCTTCGCGAATTGCTGCTGCCGGTTGCGTCTTGCTCACGGCCATGAGCCCGATCGTGTCTGGATCGCGTCCCACAGCTTGCGCCGCCTCACGGATACGCGCTGCGACCTTTGCAATATTGTTCGCTATCGTGGACATTTACCTGCGCCGCGGCCTAGGGGTCTGCGCGGCATTCTACCTGCTTGCTTGTAATTGGGGAGTCCCATGGATATCACAGAACTGCTGGCCTTCAGCGCCAAGCAGGGTGCATCGGATTTGCACCTTTCTTCCGGTCTGCCGCCGATGATTCGCGTTGATGGCGATGTACGCCGCATCAATCTGCCGGCCATGGACCACAAGCAGGTGCATGCGCTGATCTACGACATCATGAATGACAAGCAGCGCAAGGATTTCGAAGAATTCCTCGAGACCGACTTCTCCTTTGAAGTGCCGGGTGTGGCGCGCTTCCGGGTTAACGCCTTCAACCAGAACCGCGGTTGCGGTGCGGTGTTCCGGACCATTCCGTCCAAGGTGCTGACCATGGAAGACCTCGGCATGGGTGAGGTCTTCCGCAGGATCACCGACGTGCCGCGCGGCCTGGTACTGGTTACCGGCCCCACCGGCTCGGGTAAGTCCACGACCCTTGCGGCCATGCTCGACTACCTGAACAACACCAAGTACCAACACATCCTCACCATCGAGGACCCGATCGAATTCGTTCACGAATCGAAGAAGTGTCTGGTCAACCAGCGCGAAGTGCACCGCGATACCCTGGGCTTCTCCGAAGCCTTGCGTTCAGCTCTGCGTGAAGACCCGGACATCATCCTGGTCGGTGAGATGCGTGACCTGGAAACCATCCGCCTGGCACTGACCGCCGCGGAAACCGGGCACCTGGTGTTCGGCACGTTGCACACTACCTCGGCCGCCAAGACCATCGACCGGGTGGTGGATGTCTTCCCGGCCGAGGAAAAGTCCATGGTCCGCTCCATGCTTTCCGAATCGCTGCAGGCGGTAATTTCTCAGACTCTGATGAAGAAGATTGGCGGCGGTCGAGTGGCAGCGCACGAGATCATGATCGGCACACCGGCGATTCGTAACCTGATTCGCGAGGACAAGGTGGCGCAGATGTATTCGGCGATCCAGACCGGCGGCTCGCTGGGGATGCAGACCCTCGATTCCTGTCTCAAGAATCTGCTTGCCAAGGGCGTCATTTCCCGTGAAAGCGCCAAGGAGAAAGCCAAGCAACCAGAGAACTTCTGAGAACCCGTACCAGGCTTGCTGCGCTGAAACGGCTCAGAATGTTCGACTTGTAACGTCTCTTCTTTTTGTCTTGCGCGCCTTTGGGCCGTGAGGTCTTGAACAGGCTTCGATACCTGACCGGGCACCGCCCGATTCGGTTTTGCCACGACTGCGAGTACAACGATGGAATTCGAAAAACTGTTGCGCCTGATGGTGGAAAAAGGCGGCTCCGACCTGTTCATTACCGCTGGCGTGCCGCCGTCGATCAAGGTCAACGGCAAGATCCTGCCGGTGAGCAAGACGCCCATGTCGCCGGAAATGACCCGTGAAACCGTGCACGGGATCATGAACGAGCAGCAGCGGCGCGAGTTCACCGAGAACCATGAGTGCAACTTCGCCCTTAGCGCGCGTGGTATCGGCCGCTTCCGCGTCAGCGCGTTCTACCAGCGCAACCTGGCCGGCATGGTGCTGCGGCGCATCGAAACCAATATCCCCACCATCGATGAGCTCAAGCTCCCGGGCATCCTGAAAGATCTGGCCATGACCAAGCGTGGTCTGGTGCTTTTTGTCGGCGCCACCGGCACCGGCAAGTCCACCTCGCTGGCGGCGATGGTCGGTTACCGCAACAGGAACTCCAGCGGCCACATCATCTCCATCGAAGACCCCATCGAGTTCATCCATCAGCATCAGAATTGCATCGTTACCCAGCGCGAAGTCGGCATCGACACCGACTCGTTCGAGGTGGCGCTGAAGAACACTCTGCGGCAGGCGCCGGATGTGATCCTGATTGGCGAGATCCGTGCCCGGGAAACCATGGACTACGCCGTGGCCTTCGCCGAGACCGGGCACCTCTGCCTGGCCACGCTGCACGCCAACAACGCCAACCAGGCGCTGGACCGGATCATCAACTTCTTCCCGGCCGACCGCCAGAATCAGGTGTGGATGGATCTGTCGCTGAACCTGAAAGCCATCGTCGCCCAGCAGCTGATTCCTACCCCTGATGGCAAGGGCCGTCGGGCGGTGATCGAAGTGCTGATCAACACGCCGCTGGCCGCCGACCTGATCCGCAAGGGCGAGGTGCATGAGCTCAAGAGTCTGATGAAGCGTTCTACCGACCTGGGTATGCAGACGTTCGACCAGGCGCTGTACAACCTCTACGTTCAGGGTGAAATCACTTACGAGGACGCCCTGCTGCATGCCGACTCATCCAACGACCTGCGCCTGATGATCAAGCTGGGCTCGGAAACCGACAGTGAGCATCTGAGCAGCGTGTCCCAAGGGCTGTCCCTGGAAGTCAGCGACGACGATCCGGGGCGGACCTTCCGCTGACAAATAGTCAGTCAGAGTCTCGGCGCGCGCCGACCTGGCCTGCTATGCGCTTGCCTGGCTGACTGGCTACCCGCTCGGCCTGGCCATCACGCTGGGCTCCGGCGCGGGCGCGGCTCATCAGCTGGGGGATCAGAGGGCCCTCGGGCAGGTTCTTCCAGAAACGTACCGGCAGATTGCTCTGCATCACCTCGCGGTTGAGTCGGGCGGGATTGAAGGTGCTTTCGTAATAGGCCTTCCAAAGTTCGGCGCCGGGGTCTTGCGCACCTTGCGCCAGTTGCTTCCAGGCCTGGGGGCAGGGCTTGGCGTAGTGCATGGTCTTTCCATCCCAGAGCACTGCGTCCTCCGGAGTCGCAATCAGCCAGGAATGTCGACCCATGCGTTCGGCGAAATGCGGTGCGGCGCTGAGCAGAATGTCGTGGGCCGGCTCAAACCAGGCCGCGTAGTCTGGAGCACTGTCCACTCCTGATGGACTGAAGCGCAAAAAGGCATGCATATGGTGGGCTTCGCGACGCACCGCCTTGAGGCGGGCATGTAGTTCGCTGCCGTCGATATCGCCGGCCAGTCTCGCCGCTCCGTCGCCCTGTACGACCCGCCAGAGAACCCGATAGAGCAAGCTCCAGCGATCGGCGCTGCGAAAGCATGCGGCGCTCTGCAGCTCATCGAGTAACTGCCGGGGGATACGAATATTTGGCAATGGCGAACCCGGTGCGGGCGCTTCGTCCTGATCGAACAGGCCGCCCACGGCGTTGCCGGCCAGCCACTCCAGCCTATGTGGCGCAACACCCTCGCCAAGCAGGGCGCGGGCCGCCTTGCGCCAACCCTCGAAGCTGCCATCGAAACGGACCTGGCGCATCACCACAACGCCATCTGCTGTGGGCCTTCGCTCAGTTGTCGATGCAGGGTCGCCGACTCTCGATAAGCCAGGCTCGGTCTGTAGTCCTGAGTGATGACGAAAGGCTTGGCCTTTTCCAGCGAGCAGCGCAGACGCGTGAGGTCCTCGAAGCGGATGCGCTTTTGCCGGCGCAGCGCGACCAGTCGTTTGGCGCTGAGTATCCCGATGCCTGGAATGCGCGCAATAAGCGAAGGCTCGGCACGGTTCAGGTCCACCGGGAAATGTTCGCGGTTGGCCAGGGCCCAGGCGAGTTTGGGGTCGATGTCCAGCGGCAGATTGCCCGGCCCGCTGAGCAGCTCACCGGCGCTGAAACCATAGCCTCGCATAAGAAAATCGGCCTGATAAAGACGGTGCTCTCGTAACAGGGGCGGCGCTTGGAACGGGACGCTGGCTGGGCTGTTGGGAATGGGGCTGAAGGCTGAATAGTAGACGCGGCGCAGGCGGTAATCCTGATACAGCGACTGGGCGCTGTGGAGGATGGTGCTGTCGTCCGTGGCATCCGCGCCGACGATCATCTGGGTGCTCTGGCCGGCCGGTGCAAAACGTGGCGCACGCTTTTCCGCGCGGGCTTCGGTCTCGCCTTGATGAATGGAATGCATCGCCTGCTTGATGGAGACGACCTGCTTCTCCGGCGCCAGGCGGATCAGGCTGCTTTCGGTGGGCAGCTCGATATTGACGCTGAGCCGGTCGGCGTAACGCCCGGCCTCGGCGATCAGCTCCGGCGAGGCATCGGGAATGGTCTTGAGATGAATGTAGCCGCGGAACTCATGCTCTTCGCGTAGCAGTTTGGCTACGCGGTTGAGTTGCTCCATGGTGTAGTCCGCCGAACGAATGATGCCGGAGCTGAGAAACAGCCCGCTGATGCAATTACGACGGTAGAAATCCAGCGTCAGCGTCACTACCTCTTCAGGGGTAAAGCGGGCGCGAGGCACATCGCTGGAGCGGCGGTTGACGCAGTACTGGCAGTCGTACAGGCAGAAGTTGGTCAGCAGGATCTTCAGCAGCGCTACGCAGCGGCCATCTGGCGTGAAACTGTGGCAGATGCCCATGCCATCGGTGGCGCCAAGCCCACTGCGACCTTTGGAACTGCGTTTCGGCGCACCGCTGCTGGCGCATGAGACGTCGTACTTGGCGGCGTCGGCGAGGACGCTGAGTTTGTCGATCAGTTGCATGGCGGAGACATCATAATACTGTTTGTTCATACAGTATCATGGAGCCGCTCGCATGCGATGTCCGTTCGGCGGCAACGCGCATGGCTTGGCGATCGGATAAGATCGGCGCACCACCCGGACGGGTACTCAGATAGTGAGGTTTCCATGCAACAAGACACGCACAGCAAGGTGATCGGTTATCTGCTGTGGATATTCGGCTTTCTTGGTTCGCACCGCTTCTACTATGGCAAGCCGGTGACCGGAACGATCTGGTTTTTTACCCTAGGCCTGTTCTTTATCGGCTGGATCATCGACCTGTTTCTGATCCCATCGATGGATCGCGAGGCCGATCTGCGCTTCAACGCCGGGCCCATCGACTACAACATCGCCTGGATACTGCTGACCTTCCTCGGCGTGTTCGGTGTGCACCGGATGTACCAGGGCAAGTGGATCACCGGAATCATCTACCTGTGCAGCGGCGGGTTGTTCTTTATCGGAGTGCTTTACGATTTCTGGACGCTAAATACCCAGGTGTCGATCAGAAACGCCGAGAAGACCCGCTAAGGCGCGTTCTCTACGTGGGAGCCCAGCCTCGGGGGAAGCTTTTGCTGGCAGGTTTTCACCTGCATCCGCTGGGGGCTCGGCTGTCTCGATTGCCTTGTTGGTGGGGCTGGGTCGCAATGCCAGCCCCACCGATGTTTACCCTTCGGCGCGATAACTGACCCGACCATCGACGATGGTATAGCGCACCGCGCCTGGCAGGCAGTGGCCGATAAAGGGGCAGTTGCGACCCTTCGAGTACCAGGTTTCGCCAGCCAGGGTCGAGCTGTTCGGGTCGAACAGGACGATATCTGCTGACGCGCCTACGCTCAGGTCGCCCACCGGCAGGCGTAGTGCGGCAGCCGGGCCGCTGCTCAGGCGCGCCAGCAGCGTCGGCAGGTCCAGCAGACCGTCCTGCACCAGCGTCAGAGCCAGCGGCAGCAGAATTTCCGCACTGCTGATGCCTGGCTCCGTTTCGCCGAAAGGAGCCTCTTTGGCATCGACTTCGTGGGGCTGGTGGTGACTGGCGATGGAGGAGATCACACCGCTTTTCACCGCCTGGCGCAGGCCCTCTCGATCGGCTGCGCTACGCAGTGGCGGCTGTACGTGATACAGGCTGGAGAACCCGTGCAGGGCTTCGTCGGTGAGGATCAGCTGGTACATCGCCACGTCCGCAGTCACCGGCAGGCCGCGCGCTTGCGCTTCGGCGATCATTTGCGCCGCTCGCGCGGTGGTCAGCTGGGTGAAGTGCGCCCGCACCCCGGCCTGTTCCACCAGCAGCAGGTTGCGCGCCAGGGCGATGGTTTCTGCTGTCTCCGGAATGCCCGCCAGGCCGAGGAAGGTCGCGCTGGGGCCTTCATGGGCCAAGCCGCCTTCGGCAAGGTCGGCGTCCTGACAGTGAATCACTACGGTGAGGTCGAAGGTGGCTGCGTATTCCAGGGCGCGGCTGAGGTTGCGATTGCTGGGGATGTTGGCCAAGCCGTTACCGAACGCCACGCAACCTGCATCACGCAGGGCGACCAGTTCCGAAAGCTGTTCGCCGGCCAGCTCGCGCGTGAGTGCGCCAATGGGGAAAACCTTGGCATGACCGGACTCGCGTGCCCGGTCGAGAATCATCTCCGCGATGGCGGCGGTGTCCAGCACTGGTCGGGTCAGCGGCGGGCAGCACAGGCTGGTAATGCCGCCAGCAGTAGCGGCCAGGGTCTCGCTGGCAATGGTGCCCTTGCGACTGTAACCCGGCTCGCGCAAGGCAACCGACAGATCGACCAGGCCGGGAGCAGCGACCAGCCCCTCGGCGTTGATGCTTTGCGCTGCGCCGAAATCGGCGGGTGGTTGGCCGGTGGCGACGATCCGGCCGTCACGGCAATAGATGTTGGTGACTTCGTCGCGACCGCTGGCGGGATCGATCAGGCGGGCACCGAGGATTTCGATTGGCATCAGTTCTGCTCCTCGGCAGCGAATTCATTTTCGAGTTGGCGCTGGGCGTTCTGGCCGCTCATGGTCATCGCGAGCACTGCCATGCGGATGGCAATGCCGTAGGTGACCTGATTGAGAATGACCGACTGGTCCGAGTCGGCCACCGCCGACTCGATCTCCACACCACGGTTGATCGGCCCCGGGTGCATCACGATGGCGTCCGGCTTGGCCAGTGCCATACGTTGCGTGGTCAGGCCGTAGAGCCGGTAGAACTCGCCCTCGCTTGGCAGGCGTCCCCCCTGCATGCGCTCGCGCTGCAGGCGCAGCATGATCACCACGTCGACATCGCGCAGCCCTTCGCTCATGTCGTTGTAGACACTCACGCCGTACTGTTCGAGGCCCACCGGCAGCAGGGTCTTGGGGCCGATCACGCGGATGTCGGGACAGCCCAGGGTCTTCAGCGCGAGCATATTCGAGCGTGCCACGCGCGAGTGCAGGATGTCGCCGACGATGGCTACCGAAAGCTTTTCGAAATCGCCCTTGTGCCGGCGAATGGTGAGCATGTCGAGCATGCCCTGAGTGGGATGGGCGTGGCGGCCGTCACCGCCATTGATCACCGCGACATCGGGGCAGACGTGTTCGGCGATGAAGTGTGCCGCGCCGGAATCGGCATGGCGCACGACGAACATGTCAGCCGCCATGGCTTCCAGGTTGCGCAGGGTGTCGGTGAGGGTTTCGCCCTTGCTGGTCGAGGACGTCGAGACATTGAGCGTGATGACGTCCGCCGACAGGCGCTTGGCTGCCAGCTCGAAGGTGGTGCGGGTGCGTGTGGAGTTCTCGAAGAACACGTTGCAGACGGTCTTGCCGCGCAGCAGCGGGACCTTCTTCACGGCTCTGGCGCCCACTTCGAGGAAGGAATCGGCGGTGTCGAGAATTTCCGTGAGCAGCTCCCGCGGCAGCCCATCCAGCGACAGGAAATGGCGTAACTGTCCGTTGTCGTTCAGCTGTAGCGGGCGCTTGGCGTCGGTTGGCGTCATCGAAAGTGTCTCAGTTGGCGGGAGCGAGGGTCTTGTATTCGAGAGCAAGTGGCGTCGGGCCGAGCAACTTCACACGCTGCTCGGGCGCCAATGACAGAGTAGCGCCGACCACGTCCGGCCTGATCGGCAGTTCGCGCGCGTTGAGGTCGAGCAGGCAGACCAGGCTGACGCTGGCCGGCCGGCCGTAGTCGAACAGCTCGTTCAGCGCCGCGCGGATAGTGCGGCCACTCATCAGTACGTCATCGACGACCACCAGGTGCTGCCCTTCGATCTCGAAAGGCAGCTCGGAAGGTCGAACCAGCGGGTGCAGGCCGTTCTGGGTAAAGTCATCCCGGTAGAAGGAAACGTCGAGAATGCCCAGTGCCTCGTCCTTGCCGCGCAATGCCAGCAGGGCCTGGGCTACCCAGATGCCGCCGGTGCGGATGCCGATGAAGCGGGGTTGCTCAATGCCGTGACTCCTCAGGTGCAGATCAAGCGCGGCAGCCATTTCGGGGAGCAGCTGTTCGGGGTTGGGCAGGGTCATGAGTTCTCCTTGATGGCCGTTTCAGGCCTTGGGCTGGGCAGTCAGCCAGCCTTCCAGTAAAAGTGCGGCGGCGAGTGCATCCACCGGGCGAGCGCGAAAGCCGTCGCTCTGGCCCGAGCGCAGTCGTTCGCCCTTGGCCTCATAGGTGGTCAGGCGCTCGTCATGGGTATGCACCGGCAGATTAAAGCGGCCGTTGAGGCGCCGGGCGAACTTCTCGGCGCGTGCGCTCATTTCGCTGGGGGTGCCGTCCATGTTCAGCGGCAGGCCTACCACCAGCGCATCGGGTTGCCACTCGCTTAGCAATGCCTCGATCTGGCTCCAGTCGGGTACGCCATCGCGGGCCTTGAGCACGCACAACTCACGAGCCTGGCCGGTAATCATCTGCCCAACAGCGACGCCAATCTGCTTGGTGCCGTAGTCGAAGCCAAGCAGCAGCCGTGGTGTGCTCATGCGTGGCCAACCTGGCTGCTGAGGCGGCTCAAGTCGACGCCCAATGATGCGGCGGCGGCATCCAGGCGCTGGTCGTGGGGAAGGTCGAAGAGAATCTCCGGCTGCGCCGGGCAGCTCAGCCAGACGTTATCCACCAGCTCCGCGTCCAGCTGGCCGGGCTCCCAGCCGGCGTAGCCGAGGGCAATGAGGTGGCGCTGCGGGTCCAGACCATCGGCGATGGCGAACAGCACGTCCTGGGATGTGGTCATGCCCAGCGAGCCCAGTGCGAGCGTTGCTTGAAAGCGGGCTTCGGCTGGGTGCAGGACAAAGCCGCGATCAACCTGCACCGGGCCGCCGGAAAAGATCGGTAGCGATTGGCTGAGTGTGGTTGGCGGCTCATCGGGGCGGAGTTGTTCGAGAATGTCGGCCAGATTCAGTCCGTTCGGGCGGTTGACAACCAGTCCCATGGCGCCGTCCTGATTGTGCTCGACCAGATAGATCAACGTCTGGGCAAAGCGAGGGTCGACCATGTGGGGCATGGCGATCAGGAAGTGGTGCTTGAGATAAGTGGAGGTATTCATGCCGCTAGTTTCGGGCTTCGGCGTGGCGGCTTCAAGCTTCAAAAACAGTCGCGGACCGCAGGCGCATGCCAGTTTACTGGCTAGACAGTCGATCGCCCCGTTCGAAGCGCCAGGTCCGGATGATTTCCACCTGATCGAAAGTCTTTGCGAGCTCGCCGGTAAAGGGGGCGAAAGGCGCCGAGAGCCGTACGATTCGCATGGCGGCTTCATCCAATACGGGGTGCCCCGAGGATTCAAGAACCCGCAATTCCTGCACGCTGCCGTTGCGGTCGACCACCACCAGCATTCGCAGGCTGCCATGGATGCGTTGGCGGCGGGCCTCTTCAGGGTAGTTGAGGTTGCCGATCCGCTCGACCTTCTTGCGCCATTCGTCGCGATACCAGGCGCTGATGTCGCGCATGGTGGCTGCGGTGTTCTGGCGGCTGACGCGTGGGCGCTTGGCGTATTGCTGAATGTCCTGCGAAAGCTGTGCTTCGAGGCTGGCAATCTCGGCGCTCAGCTGCGAGCTGTCGAAGGTCGGGGCTGGTGGACTCTGGGGTTCCGGCTTGTTCTTCTGCGGTGTGTCCGGGGTTTTTTCCGGTTGCGGGGCGCGCGTAGCTACGGTGGTCTTTGGTGTTTCGCTCTGGTTGCTGGGCGGCGGTGCGGCAGCAGGTGAAACCTTGCGCACCTCGGTATCCTGAAAAGGTGCCTGTTCGCTGGTTTTCGGCGCGGCCTTGTGCTCCAGAGTGCCGCTGCCCTGCTGGTTGTCCTGAGCGAGAAAGTCGGCTTCCTTGGGCTTATCTTCGCTTTTGAAGGTGGAAAGGGTGATTTCCAGCGTCTGGCTGATCGAGCTGGGCTCGGCCAGTGTAAAGCCAAGGCCCAGGATCAGCGCGGCATGCAGCACGGCAGCGAGAAACAGGGTAAAGCCGAGGCGGTCCGCAGGGCGGACACCGGAGCTAACGGGAACAGGTTGGCGTGTAGCAGCGTTCATCGCATTTCAGTCGATTCGAAGTGCGCGCAGTCTGCCGACTTTGCGCCTGGAGCCGCAAGCTTCAAGCGCAAAGCTGTTACGTCGGTCATAAAAGCTGCGTGCAGTCTCGACGGCCTCCTGCCTCAGCGTTGCAGCTTTTGCGCGATGGCATCCATCAGGCGCTCGCCAATTCGGGTGTCGAAGGCGTTGTCGATTTCGCGGATGCAGGTTGGGCTGGTGATATTGATTTCGGTGAGGTAGTCGCCGATTACATCCAGGCCTACAAAGAGCAGGCCGCGCTTGCGTAGCTCCGGGCCGACGATGGCGGCGATTTCGCGGTCGCGATCCGACAGCGGCTGGGCCACGCCGCGCCCCCCTGCGGCAAGATTGCCACGGGTTTCGCCAGCGGCGGGGATGCGCGCCAGGCAATAGGGAACCGGTTCTCCGTCGATCATCAGGATGCGCTTGTCGCCGTCCTTGATCTCGGGGATATAGCGCTGCGCCATGATCTGGCGGGCGCCATGCTCGGTCAGCGTCTCCAGGATCACCGAGAGATTGGGGTCGCCCTCACGGTGGCGGAAGATCGAAGCGCCGCCCATCTCGTCCAGCGGTTTGAGGATGACGTCACGCTGGTCGCGGGCGAACTCCCGGAGAATGTCTGCGCGACGGCTGACCAGGGTCGGCGGTGTGCACTGTGGAAACTGCGTGGCGAAGAATTTCTCGTTGCAATCGCGCAGGCTCTGCGGCCGGTTGACCACCAGTGCGCCGTCACGCTCGGCCATTTCCAGCAGGTAGGTGCTGTAAACGAACTCACCATTGAAAGGCGGGTCCTTGCGCATCAGGATCACGTCGAGCTCGCCCAGCGGAGCGTCGGTTTCCTCACCGGTTTCATACCAGTGCTCCGGGTCGTTGAATACCTGCAGGGCGCGCATTCGTGCCCGAGCTTGGCCGCCGTACTGATAGAGGTCGCGCTGCTCCATGTAATAAAGCGTCCAGTTACGGGCCTGGGCAGCCAGCAGCATGGCAAGGGAGCTGTCTTTCTTGAACGCGATCTGCGCAATCGGATCCATGATGATCCCGACGCGAACAGTCATGTGAGGTTCTCCGGTAATAAAGTTGTACGAAGCTGCAGAGCTGGAAATGTCGACGCAGATTGGCGCTGGTTGTGCGCTGGGTCAAGGAAAATCCAGCTCCTTTGCCGGCTGATAGCATGGCTTGTAGGAGTGTGCTAAAAAGGTCCGGCGATTGGATATGGCCCATCGCTAGCGGGGCCTGCGGCGCACTGACACAACGATAAACTACGACTCACCGAGGCATGGTAGGGCGAAATGGAAGAGCACTCTGAGGGCTTGAAAGTCATGGTGATCGACGATTCGAAAACGATTCGCCGTACCGCCGAAACGCTGCTGAAGAAAGTGGGTTGTGACGTGATTACGGCGGTGGATGGCTTTGATGCGCTCGCCAAGATTGCGGATACCCATCCGCGCATTATCTTCGTCGACATCATGATGCCCAGGCTTGATGGTTATCAGACCTGCGCGCTGATCAAGAACAACAGTTCCTTCAAGGCCACTCCGGTAATCATGCTGTCTTCCAAGGATGGCTTGTTCGACAAGGCCAAGGGGCGAATCGTTGGGTCGGATCAGTACCTCACAAAGCCTTTCAGCAAAGAAGAATTGCTGGGCGCGATCAAGGCCCATGTGCCTGACTTTGAACCAATAGAACAAGTATCCTGAAGTTCGGCCCTGTGTGCCGTTGAAGCCTTATCTGGGGAGAGACCATGGCTCGCGTTCTGATTGTTGATGACTCACCAACCGAAATGTACAAGCTGGCCGCCATGCTGGAAAAGCACGGTCATAGCGTTCTCAAAGCTGAAAATGGTGCCGATGGCGTGGCGCTTGCCCGTCAGGAAAAGCCCGATGTCGTCCTCATGGATATCGTGATGCCCGGCCTCAACGGCTTTCAGGCGACCCGCCAACTGACCAAAGATGCTGAAACCAGTCACATTCCTGTGATCATTGTGACCACCAAGGATCAGGAAACCGATAAGGTTTGGGGAAAGCGCCAGGGTGCCAAGGATTACCTGACCAAACCCGTGGACGAAGCGACACTGCTGAAGACCCTCAACGCCGTGCTTGCGGGCTAAATCTGGCAGACCTGCAAACCGGACAAGGGAAGTGGCAGCATGTCGGACAGGCCAACACCGTTCCAGCGACTTCTGGAAATCGATGCGCGTTGTCGCGGATTAGCAGCAGGGCTGCCTTCGCAGCAGGAAGCTGTGAAGACCTGGGCAGGAATCGGATTTCGAATGGGGGGGCGGTTGTTCGTCGCGCCTATGGGGGAGGTCGGCGAAATACTGCATGAGCCGCGTTACACCCAGTTGCCAGGGGTGAAGAACTGGGTGAAGGGTGTAGCCAACGTGCGCGGCAGATTGCTGCCGATCATGGATCTATGCGGCTACTTTGGGTTGGAGCTGTCGCCGCTGCGTAAGCAGCGACGGGTATTGGTGGTCGAGCATCAGGATGTGTTTGCCGGGCTGACGATAGACGAAGTGTTCGGCATGCAACACTTCCCGGTAGATGCGTTTTCTGAGCAGCTGCCACCGGTTGAAGCCTCGATTCAACCTTTTATTCATGGTGTCTTTCAGCGCGAGCAGCCTTGGCTGGTCTTCAGCCCACATGCGTTGGCTTCGCACCAGGCATTCCTAGACGTGGCGTACTGATTTAGGCGGGTCGGCGTTGCTGGCCTTTGGTTATGCAAGGAAACGTAAGGGTGGTCCAGGCGGGGGCCAAATAATGAAAAAAATCAATGTAAGTGCTCTGCTGTCCGGCGTGCGTAGCAATACGCTAATTGCTGGTCTGTTTATTACCCTGATCGTGTCGATGGTGCTGTTGTTCATCAACTTCGCCTATGTCAGCACTCAGGCCGACTACGACAGTGAATACATCGGGCACGCAGGCGAGCTGCGAGTTCTCTCCCAGCACATCGCGAAGAACGCCGTGGAAGCGGCAGCAGGCACGCCTGAAGCGTTCGACTCGTTGAGAGAAGCGCGCAACGACTTCAGTCGCCGCTGGGGGTATCTGGCTCAGGGAGACGAAAGGATCGGCCTGCCTGCCGTACCTCAGTCACTGCAAAGCGAGATTGCTGCGGTGCAGCAAGACTGGGATATCTTGCGGCAGAACACCGATGCCATTCTGGCTAGCGAGCAGACGGTACTGTCTCTGCACCAGGTCGCTGCAACCCTCGCCGAAACCATTCCGCAGCTGCAGGTGGAATATGAAGAGGTGGTCGACATCCTTGTCGAGGGTGGTGCGCCGGCCGTTCAGGTTTCCGTAGCCCAGCGTCAGTCGCTGCTGGCCGAACGTATTCTCGGCTCGGTGAACAAGGTTCTTTCTGGTGATCAGGACTCGGTTCAGGCTGCTGACATGTTCGGCCGCGACGCCAGCCTGTTCGGTCGAGTACTCAACGGGATGCTCGAGGGCAACGTGGCCATGGGCATTACCAGTGTCACTGACGAAGAAGCGCTGGAGCGACTTGCCGCGATCTCCGAGCTGTTCCAGTTCGTTTCCGGTTCCGTGGACGAGATTCTGGAAACCTCGCCAGAACTGTTCTTGGTGCGTGAGTCCTCCAACAACATCTTCGAAGTTTCACAGACGCTGCTCGATAAGACCTCGGCATTGACCGCAGGCCTGCAGGGTCGCGCAGATGCCCGCTACATCAATACCCTTGCCGGTTACGTGCTTGGCGCGCTGGCGCTGGCCTCGATCCTGTTGATCGGTCTGGTCATGGTTCAAGAAGCACGTCGCCGCCTGACCGAGACGGCAGAAAAGAACGAGCGTAACCAGGCAGCCATTTTGCGTCTGCTGGATGAAATTGGTGACCTTGCTGACGGTGACCTCACCGTGGCTGCAACGGTAACCGAAGACTTTACCGGTGCCATCGCCGACTCGATTAACTACTCCATCGACCAGCTGCGCGATCTGGTAGAAACGATCAACCAGACTGCCGTTCAGGTATCCGGTGCGGCCCAGGAAACCCAGGCCACTGCTATGCACCTGGCCGAAGCTTCCGAGCATCAGGCCCAGGAAATTGCCGGAGCTTCGGCGGCAATTAACGAGATGGCGGTGTCCATTGACCAGGTATCGGCGAACGCCGCCGAGTCCTCCGCGGTAGCGGAACGTTCCGTAGCCATCGCCAACAAGGGCAACGAGGTGGTGCATAACACCATCACCGGCATGGATAACATCCGCGAGCAGATTCAGGACACGTCCAAGCGAATCAAGCGTCTCGGCGAATCGTCCCAAGAGATTGGAGACATCGTAAGCCTGATTAACGATATTGCCGATCAGACCAACATCCTTGCATTGAACGCCGCGATCCAGGCCTCCATGGCGGGTGACGCAGGGCGAGGCTTCGCCGTGGTAGCGGACGAGGTTCAGCGCCTTGCTGAGCGTTCATCGGCGGCAACCAAGCAGATCGAGGCGCTGGTAAAAACGATTCAGACCGACACCAACGAGGCGGTTATCTCGATGGAACAGACCACCGCCGAGGTGGTTCGCGGTGCACGCTTGGCGCAGGACGCCGGTGTCGCCCTGGAGGAGATTGAAAAGGTATCCAAGAGCCTCGCGGCGCTGATTCAGAACATCTCCAACGCGGCTCGTCAGCAGGCTTCGTCTGCTGGCCATATTTCCAACACCATGAACGTGATTCAGGAAATCACTTCGCAGACTTCTTCGGGCACCACCGCGACCGCCAAGAGCATTGGTAATCTCGCGAAGATGGCCAACGAGATGCGGCATTCGGTTTCCGGTTTCACCTTGCCGGAAACCCAGGATCAGGCCTGAATGGGGCGCGGCGGTCGCTAACGGCCGCCGTAGACGATCATGAGTGAGGGGCAGGGCATGCAGCCAAGCACTGACTGGTCACTGAGACCCTTGGCCGATATGTCGTCAGCGGAATTTCGCGACTGGCAGGCCTTGCTCGAAGAGCGCTCCGGCATGGTGATTACCGAGCAGCGTCGACCATTTCTACAAGCGAATCTGAGCACTCGCATGCGCGAAGTCGGTGTTGCCGATTACGCCAGCTACTACAGCAAGGTCACTGCCGGTGCTCGTGGCGCAGTGGAGTGGTCGACCCTGATGGATAGGCTGACCGTTCAGGAAACCCGCTTCTTCCGTCATCCGCCCTCGTTCGCGCTGCTTGGCAATTATGTCCGGCAGCGCCAGGCAAGCCGTGATGCATCCCGACCATGGGCGCTCTGGAGTGTTGGCTGTTCCAGTGGCGAGGAAACCTATTCGCTGGCCATCTGCGCCAACGAGGCGTTGACCGCCGCCGGTGGGCAAGCTTGTTACGGTGTGACCGGGACGGATATCAGCCTCAGCGCTCTGGAACGGTCGCGCATTGGCATCTATGGAACCCGGCGAATGGAGCAGGTAGAGCCGGAGTTGCGTGAACGCTACTTTCAGGCTCTGCCAGGTGAGAGGTTTCAAGTGATGCCCAGCCTGGCGTCGCGCGTGTGCTTCGCCAGGCTCAACGTACTGGAACTGGCCGGTGCGCCAATGTCCGATTTGGACGTCATTTTTTGTCAGAACCTGTTGATCTACTTTCGCCGCTGGCGTCGCCGCGAAATCCTCAATCGCTTGGCCGAGCGCCTAGCGCCCGGAGGGTTGCTGGTGATCGGTGTGGGCGAGGTGGCTGGCTGGCAGCACCCAGAGTTGGTGCCGGTAGCCGATAGTCAAGTTCTGGCCTTTACCCGGAAAAGTTTATGAGCGGAGTCGCTATGGGTGATCGGCACGATTATGTCGCCCTGGAATGGGTGAAGGGCGAAATTGCCGAAACGCTGAAGCAGGCGCGACAGGCGTTGGAGGCGTTCGTCGAAAACCCGCAGGACTCGACGCGGATGCGCTTCTGTCTGACCTATGTGCATCAGGTCCAAGGCACCCTGCAGATGGTCGAGTTCTATGGCGCTGCGCTACTCGCCGAAGAAATGGAGCAGCTCGCCCGCGCCTTGCTGGATGAGCGTGTCGCCAGTCAGGCCGAGGCGCTGGAAGTGCTGATGCAGGCGATCCTGCAGATGCCGACTTACCTGGACCGTATCCAGAGCGCGCGCCGTGATCTGCCCATGGTGGTGCTACCGCTGCTCAACGACCTGCGCGCCGCCCGAGGCGAGAAGCTGCTGTCGGAAACCAGCCTGTTCGCGCCGAACATGTCTGCGCGCCGTCCGGCTCTTGCAGGAGAATTCCTGGCTCAGCGGCAAACTGCAGACCTGCCGGCATTGTTGCGCAAGATGCGGCAGATGCTGCAGGTGGCTTTGGTAGGCGTCATACGCAACCAGGACCTGCCTACAAATCTGGGTTACATGGCGCGAGTTTTTGCTCGTCTGGAAATGCTCTGCAAGGATGCGCCGCTGGGTACCCTGTGGCAGATCGCATCGGGCGTGGTCGAAGGCCTGGCCAGCGGCGGCATAGCCAATGGCACCTCGGTCCGCACCCTGCTGCGTCAGGTGGATCGTGAACTCAAGCGGCTAGTCGAACAAGGCGCTGATGGCATCAACCAGGCAGCCCCGGATGAGCTGGTCAAGAATCTGCTGTTCTACATTGCCAAGGCCCCGGCGCAATCAGCGCGTATTCAGGCGCTCAAGGCGGAGTACAGCCTTGACGAGGCGCTACCAGACAGCAATGTCGTTGATGAAGAACGGGCCCAGCTGGCCGGACCTGATCGTGGCACCATGCGCTCGGTAGTCGCGGCGTTGTGTGAAGAGCTGGTCCGGGTAAAGGACAGTCTTGATCTGTTCGTGCGCAGTGATCGCATGGGCTTGGCCGAGCTCGGCGCGCTGCAAGCGCCACTCAAGCAGATCGCCGACACCCTGGCGGTACTGGGATTCGGCCAACCACGGCGGATCATTCTCGATCAGATTGAAATGGTTGAAACGCTGGCGCGGGGCCAGCGCAAGGCTGACGATGCCGCCTTGATGGATGTGGCCGGTGCACTGCTCTACGTGGAGGCGACACTGGCCGGTATGGTGGGTGGGGCTTCGGAAGAGCAGAGCGAAGCCAGCCATCTGCCCACCACGGATGTGGCGCAGATCCACCAGTTGGTCATCCGTGAAGCCCGCACCGGCCTCGAGCAGGCCAAGGATGCCATCATTGAGTTCATTGCCTCGCAGTGGAATCACCAGCATCTGGCGCGAGTGCCTGATCTGTTGACCCAGGCCCGTGGTGGGCTGGCAATGATCCCTCTGGCGCGTGCGGCGGCACTACTAGATGCTTCCAATCGCTATATTCAGGAAAAGCTGCTGGCGCGCCAGGCGATTCCCGATTGGCAAAGCCTGGATATGCTTGCCGATGCAATCACCAGCGTCGAGTACTACCTGGAGCGCCTCAGCGAAGACAGCAGCTCCCAGGGCGATCTGATTCTCGATGTGGCGCAGGAGAGCCTGGAAGCGTTGGGCTACTCGTTGAGCGAGCCTGTCTTGGTTGTCGAGCAAGGGTCAGCTCCCCAAGAAGCCAACCCTGTTGACGAGATAGAGGTCCTGCCAGCGGAACCGCTTGTCGAAGCATCATTCAGCGGGACAGCGGAGCTGGTTGAGGCCGCGACTGAGATTATGGACGGCGACCGCATCGAGAGCGAGCAGACGCCGTTTGATGACTCGGATCTGCAGGCCGTAGCCGCAAATGATGACGAACAGTTTGCAGCCTGGCCTGAGGCAAATGAAGCCGAATTGCAGGCGCTCTATGCCGACGCCACGCCAGTCGAGCCCGTTGCCGTTGAGCCTGCAGCGGTCGAGTGGGACACGCAAGAAATCGACGGGTCGTTGGCTTGGAGCGAAGCTGAAATGACCGGGCTGGGCATGCCTGAAGTGGTGCTGCCCGAGCCTGTGGTTCTACCGGCAGAGAGCGAGCCGGCGCTGAGTCTCGATGACGTTATGGCTGCCCCGGTCGCGGCCATCAACCCTCCAGCGCAGGACGTTCCGCCGAGTCTGCTGCCGCCACCGGCGGACGAGGAACCGGTCGATGATGAGCTGCTTGAAGTCTTCATCGAAGAAGCCGCCGAGGTCCTTGAGACGATAGATGAATACCTGCCTCGCTGGCATGCCGATCATGAGGACAAGGAAGCGCTGACCGAAGTGCGTCGGGCCTTCCACACCCTCAAGGGCAGTGGTCGCATGGTTCGGGCGCTGGTTATTGGCGAGCTTGCGTGGTCCGTCGAGAATCTATTCAACCGAATCCTGGACCGCAGCATCGAGGCAAGTGAAACGGTCAGAACGCTTGTCGACGATGTGGTCCGGCTGATGCCTGAGCTTGTCGAAGAGTTTGCGGCCAAGGCCCAGCGCCAGCGCGATGACGTCGATCGGCTTGCCGCGGATGCCCATGCGCTTGCCAAGGGGCAGGCGATTGGGGGCAGCTGCGAGCCGTCATCGGCTGCCGAAACTATGCTGGCGCCTGCGCAGCAGGCTGCGCAAGAAGAGGCACTGGACCCGCAGTTGCTGGAGATTTTCCGTAACGAGGCGGAAGCCCACCTCACGGCTCTGGTGGACTTCCTCGCCGATTGCGCCCAGCGCCTGCCGCAACCGATCCCCGATTCCTTGCAGCGCGCTCTGCACACGCTCAAGGGCAGTGCCCATATGGCAGGCATCCTGCCCATGGCTGAGATCGCCACGCCGTTGGAAAAAATGGCCAAGGAGTTCAAGGCCAACCTGATCGAAATGGATCTGGCTGATGCGGAACTTCTGCATACTGCCGAGCAACTCCTGCGGCGCGGTCTGGAAAATCTGGATCATGATCCGCTGGCGCCTATCGAGGGGGCCGAAACGTTCATTGCGCAGGTGCATGCCTTGCATCAGGCGCGCCTGGAGGCGGCCGGAGCGCGCAGTGAATCGGATCAGGGTGAGGCGCGAGATCCGGGAATGATTGCGATGTTCCTCTCCGAGGGCATGAACATTCTGCTCGATGCCGATGACCTTCTTCATAGCTGGCGCGAGCATCCGGACGAGCGCCAGGAGCTGACTGCGTTGCTGGAAGAGCTGACCACCCTTGGGCTTGGTGCGCAGATGGCAGACCTGCCGCAGATCGATGCGCTCTGCCAGGTGCTGCTCAACCTTTATGCGGTTGTACAGAATGGTCAGCTTGCTGTCAGCGAGCGTTTCTTCGATTCGGTTGAACAGGGTCACGAAGCCCTGGTTGGCATGATGGATGAGGTCGCCGCAGGCCTGCAGGTCAGTGCGCAAGCTGCGCTGGTCGCACGCCTGGAAGCCTTGCTGGCAGAGGCGAATACCTCGCCGGTAACCGACGAACGATTGGTATTTCCGACGCCCGAGGGCAGCGCCGAAAATAAAGCCGAAGCCGAAGCCGAAGCCGAAGCCGAAGCCGAAGCCGAAGCCGAAGCCGAAGCCGAGCCTCGTTGTGTTGAATATCTCGAGCCGAACGACGAGCAGGATCGCGAGATGGCAGAGATCTTCCTCGACGAAGCTGTCGATCTGCTGGAAAGTGCCGGTGGCGCACTGGAGCGTTGGCTGAGCGATCCCAGCAATCAGCTGGCCCTGTCCGCACTGTTACGTGATCTGCATACCCTCAAGGGCGGCGCACGAATGGCAGCCATCCGGCCCATCGGTGATCTGGCTCATGAGCTGGAAGCGCTCTATGAAGGTCTGACCGACGGGCGTTATGCCTACTCCCCGGAGCTTGCTGCACTGCTTCTGAGCAGCCACGACCTGCTCGCGGTACAGCTGGAACAGTTGCAGGCGTATCAGCCGATGGACATGGGCCTGGCGCTGA
Source organism: Pseudomonas saudiphocaensis (assembly GCF_000756775.1). NCBI lineage: Bacteria > Pseudomonadati > Pseudomonadota > Gammaproteobacteria > Pseudomonadales > Pseudomonadaceae > Pseudomonas > Pseudomonas saudiphocaensis. The sequence continues at coordinate 2,176,326 of NZ_CCSF01000001.1, read as the reverse complement.
TCGAGCGTATTCAGGGCTATCGTCGGGGCGCTGCGCCGGACTTCGAGATCGATTCGGCGGCAGATGATGCAGAGGTTGCGGTGCCGACTGCTGTCGAGCCGCTCGCGGATGAGACTGTTGAGCCGGACAGCCCAAGCCTGATCGATGAGGCTTGGCTCGTAAGCGAAGTTGAGCCGGAGGCCGCACCCGCAGAGAGCGGTACTGGTGAATGGACAGGTCAGGGGTTCGATATTGAGTCGTGGATGTTGGATGACGAGATCGAGCCTGAAGAGCCGCTGCCGGAGCCTGTCGTGGATCAGCCTGTGGCGGAGGTCGCCGAAGTTGATGCGGCAGGCTGGGAGGAGCGCGATCCGGAGCTGGTACAGATATTCCTTGAGGAAGGTTTTGATATCGTCGAGCGTGCTGGCCTGTCGTTGCAGCGCTGGATGGCTGATGTCGACAACAGCTTCGAGGTCGAGGCATTGCAGCGGGACCTGCACACCCTCAAAGGTGGTGCAAGGATGGCCGATATCCGCGAAATCGGCGATCTTGCTCATGAACTCGAGTTTCTCTACGAAGACCTCTGTGCCGGCCATTACCGGGCAAGCGACAGCCTGTTCGCCCTGCTTCAGAGTTGCCACGACCGCCTTGGAGCGATGCTTGATGCGGTGCGCGGCTACCGCGATTTGCCCGGTGGGCTGGATCTGATCGAAACAATTCGACACTTCCGGGCCAACCCTGAGGAAAAGCTGAGCGTTCCCAGTAGCGTTGCACTGAGGGCAGCTGATGATGCTGGCCAGGGCGCAGCCGATGCGGAAATCCTGGACATCTTCGTCGAAGAGGCCGATGACCTTCTCGAGGAGATGGAAGCGGCGCTGGCCCGTTGGGATGCGACCCGTGACAGCGTGACGCCGCTGACTGACATGATGCGGATCCTGCACACGCTTAAAGGTGGTGCACGCCTGGCCAGCCAGGTCCGGCTGGGCGATATGGCGCATGATCTGGAGCAGCGCCTCGGCGATGCTCAAGCGCAAGGTGGTACCTGGTCGGAGAGCCTTTTCCTGGATGTGCAGCGCGGTTATGACGCCTTGCTTGGTGAGGTCGAGTCGATGCGTCAGCTGTTGGCCATCGAGTCTGCGGCGGACGTCGATCTGGATGATGGGATCGACGAGACGCCGTCCTTTGACCAAGTGCCGCCCGACTCCACAGTGATTGCCCTCGACACGCCTATTGTTGCCGCCAGCACCCAGGCGCCAGTGGTCAGTACGCCGGCCAAAGTACTGCCGTTCGTCCGTCGGGCCGAGCAAGCCGCGCAGGACGCCGCGTCGCGTCGTGCACCGCAGGAACTGGTCAAAGTGCCGGCCGATTTGCTTGAGGGGCTGGTTAACCTTGCGGGCGAAACATCGATCTTCCGGGGACGCGTCGAGCAGCAGGTCAGCGACGTCGGCTTCACCCTGAGTGAGATGGAAGCCACCATTGAGCGGGTCCGTGATCAGCTGCGACGACTGGATACCGAGACCCAGGCACAGATTCTGAGTAGCTATCAGGCCGAAGCTGAACGCGCGGGCTATGACGATTTCGATCCGCTGGAAATGGACCGTCATTCGCAGTTACAGCAGCTTTCCCGTGCGCTGTTCGAGTCAGCATCCGACTTGCTCGACCTTAAAGAGACGCTGGCGGCGCGAAATCGCGATGCGGAAACCCTGTTGCTGCAGCAGGCACGAGTCAATACGGAGCTTCAGGAAGGGCTGATGCGCACCCGCATGGTGCCTTTCGACCGGCTGGTTCCGCGCTTGCGTCGTATCGTGCGGCAGATTGCCGGCGAACTGGGCAAGCAGGTCGAGTTCCATGTCGGCAATGCTACCGGTGAGATGGACCGTAGCGTTCTGGAACGCATCGTCGCGCCGCTGGAACACATGCTGCGAAACGCCGTGGATCACGGTATCGAAAGCGGCGCCAGGCGTCTTGCTGCGGGCAAACCAGAACAGGGCAATATCCGTCTGGACCTGACGCGCGAGGGTGGCGATATCGTCCTAACGCTGAGCGACGACGGCGCCGGGGTCAACCTGGAGGCGGTGCGCCGCAAGGCGCTGGAGCGCGGCCTGATGACGGCCGGCTCCGACCTTACCGACCACGAGATCCTGCAGTTCATTCTTGAGGCGGGCTTTTCCACTGCCGAGCAGGTCACTCAGATTTCCGGACGCGGCGTTGGCATGGACGTCGTGCATTCGGAAGTCAAACAGCTCGGCGGCTCCATGAGTATCGAGTCGAAGCCGGGTAAGGGAACGCGCTTCCTGATTCGCCTGCCCTTCACGGTATCGGTCAACCGTGCGTTGATGGTGTATTCCGGCGAAGACCTCTATGCGATCCCTCTGAACACCATCGAGGGTATCGTGCGTGTCTCGCCTTACGAGCTCGAGGCCTATTACCAGCCTGGCGCCTCGCGTTTCGAGTATGCCGGGCAGCCCTACGAGCTGCGTTATCTGGGCGAACTGCTGAACAACGGCCAGCGGCCCAAACTGGTGGGGCAGAGCCTGCCGTTGCCGGTAATTCTGGTGCGTTCCAACGAGCACAGTGTGGCAGTGCAGGTCGACAGCCTGGCTGGCTCACGGGAAATCGTGGTCAAGAGCCTCGGGCCGCAGTTCGCCACGGTGCCTGGAATTTCCGGCGCGACGATTCTAGGCGACGGCCGTGTGGTGGTGATTCTCGACCTGCTGGCGACTATCCGTGTGCTGCATGCCCACTTGCTGACACAGCATCAGCCGCTGCGCCTGGTCGGCGAAGACCAGCCTGGCGAGGCGGAAATCGACAGACCGACCCTGGTTATGGTGGTGGACGACTCGGTTACCGTGCGCAAGGTCACCAGCCGCCTGCTCGAGCGTAATGGCATGAACGTGCTGACCGCCAAGGACGGTGTCGATGCCATCACCCAGCTGCAGGAGCGCAAACCCGACATCATGTTGCTGGATATCGAGATGCCGCGCATGGACGGTTTCGAAGTTGCGACACTGGTGCGTCACGACGAACGGCTGAAAGACCTGCCGATCATCATGATCACCTCGCGGACGGGCGACAAACATAGGGATCGTGCAATGGCCATCGGCGTGAACGAGTATCTGGGCAAGCCGTATCAGGAGTCGTTGTTGCTCGAAACGATCCTGCGACTGGTTGAGCATCATGAGTGAGCTGGAGGCCGCGCGTATCGGGGTGATTGCCGATACCTCGCTGCAGCGCCATGTATTGCAGCAGGCATTGAAGGCCAACGGTTATCAGGTGGTGCTCAACAGTGATCCTGAGCGTCTGGAAGAGGCCGATCTGGCAGCCGTCGAGGCCGATCTGTGGCTAGTCGACCTGGCTCAGACCGAGGATTCGCCGCTGGTCAACGCACTGCTGGAAAGTGATCGTTGTCCGGTCCTGTTCGGTGAGGGGCACGCGCCAGAGCGTAACTCGGAACACTACCCGCGTTGGGAGCGGCGGCTGTTTGGCAAGCTCAAGCGCTTGGTGGGCGATTCGTCACGTGTCGTCGGCCCACGTCTGAAGATCATGAGCGATGAGGTGCAGCGCTCTGAGCGTTTGCCACTGCCAAGCGTTCTGGCTGCGGCCGGTTCGGTAACAGGTGAGCCAGCCAGTGAGGTATGGCTGCTGGCTGCATCCCTGGGCGGGCCAGAGGCGGTGAAGGCCTTTCTCGATGCACTACCTGCAGGTCTACCTGTCGGCTTTGTCTATGCGCAGCACATCGAGGCGAGCTTCGAGTCAGCCCTGTCGCAGGCCGTGGGTCGCCATAGCCAGTGGCAGGTCAACCCGAGTCGTGCCAGTGACAAGGTCCGCTGCGGCGAAGTGGTGGTCGTGCCCATAGCTCAGGAAATGAGCTTTGGTCAGGAAGGCACTATGTTGTTGAGCGGGCGCAGCTGGCCTGAGCCCTACAGCCCGTCCATCGATCAGATGATGCTCAACCTGGCGCAGCAGTTTGGCAATCGATGTGGCGTGATCGCGTTCAGCGGTATGGGCAGCGACGGTAGTGCCGCAGCGGCTTATCTGCTGCGCCAGGGCGGTCGCGTCTGGACCCAGCGCGCCGACTCCTGCGCCTGTTCGAGTATGCCGGACAGCCTTCGCGAAGGAGGCTATAGCTCCTTGAGCGGAGATCCACGAGAGTTGGCCCAGGCCATGCTCGATCATCTTGTGCAGCAGGCCAGTCGACCTGTTGCCGCCATGCAAGCGGACGCACCATGAGTCAGTCGATAACCATTCAGAATTCCGCCAGCAGCATCACCGGTCTGCTGGTGCCTCTCGCCGACCGCACGCTGCTGCTGCCCAACGTGGCGGTTGCCGAGCTTATTGCCTACCGCACGCCACAAACCGTGCAGGGCGCTCCGGCCTGGTTCCTCGGGCAGGTGCCTTGGCGCGATCTGATGTTGCCACTGTTGTCGTTCGAGGCGGCATCGGGTGGTCAGGCCGAAACAGGCTCACGGCCTCAGGTCGTGATCCTCAACGCGCTGGGTGGTCGTGAGCATGTGAAGTTCATTGCCTTGCTGGTCCAGGGCATCCCACGCTCGATAAAGGTCGATGGCAGCCTGGCTCGTTCGGATGCGCCGCTGGCGCCGCTTGAGCTTGATGCTGTCAACCTTGGGGATATACAGGCACGGATTCCCGACCTCATTGGCCTTGAGCAAAAATTGGCCGATGCGGGATTGATTTAAAGGCAGTGGTGGATCGCGGGTCGATGGTGGAAGTACAAAGCGACTTCCACCCTACAAATCGCCCCACAACTGCTGCGCCACGCTTAAAGCCACGACCGGCGCTGTTTCTGTGCGTAGCACGCGCGGACCGAGGCGCGCAGGCTGGAAACCAGCACTGCGGGCCTGCTCGACTTCAACATCGCTCAGACCGCCCTCCGGCCCGATCAGAAAGGCCAGCGACTCCGGATGCTGATGGCCTGCCAGGGGATCGGCGACAGGGTGCAGGACCAGCTTCAGCTGTGCTTCCACCGCCAGCCATTGCGCCAGAGGAGCCGGCGGATGGATGAGCGGAATGACCGAGCGGCCACACTGTTCACAGGCGCTGACAGCGATCTGACGCCAGTGGGCCAGGCGTTTGTCGGCCCGCTCGTCCTTCAGCCGTACTTCGCAGCGTTCGCTGATGATTGGCGTTATTTCTGCAACGCCCAGTTCGACGGCTTTCTGGATCGCCCAGTCCATGCGCTCACCGCGGGACAGGCCCTGGCCGAGGTGAATCCGCAGGCGCGACTCGGGTAAGCCCGTCAATTGTTGATGCAGCTCCACTCGTACCAGCTTTTTGCCCACCTCGACCAGCACGCCCTGGTATTCCTGACCACTGCCATCGAATAGCTGCACGGCATCCCCCGGGGCCATGCGCAGGACTCGGCCAATGTAGTGGGCCTGGGCCTCGGGCAGCTCATGTTGGCCGAGGGAGAGTGGTGCATCGATATGGAAACGGGATAGGCGCATGGGCGAAACCGATGAATCAGCGAATGGCTGGATGGAGCGCGGATGGTGACGATCAGGGCCGTAACTGTCCAGCTTTCGGCGGTTATCCGGGGTCGTGGAAGTTTACCGGCGCCCCGGGCGCCACTGTTACGCTGGCTGCTGCGCGGGTGGCGATGTCGATGCCTTCAGAGGCGACCTCGGCGAGGAAGTCGATCTGCTCCTCGGTGATGGTGTAGGGCGGTAGAAAGTAGACCACGCTACCCAGCGGACGCAGCAGGGCGCCGCGTTCGAGAGCGTGCTGGTAGACCTTGAGGCCGCGACGTTCCTGCCACGGATAGGGCGTCTTGCTGGCCTTGTCGGCGACCATTTCTATGGCGACGGCCATGCCCGTCTGCCTGACTTCGGCCACGTTTGGATGGTCGGCCAGGTGAGCGGTAGCGCTGGCCATGCGAGCGGCGAGTGCCTTGTTCGCCTCGATCACATTGTCCTGCTCGAAGATGTCCAGAGTCGCCAGTGCCGCCGCACAGGCCAACGGGTTGCCGGTGTAGGTGTGCGAGTGGAGGAAGGCCCGTAGCGTCGAATAGTCGTCGTAGAACGCCTGGTACAGCTTGTCCGTGGTCAGCACTGCGGCCATCGGCAGGTAGCCACCGGTGAGTGCCTTGGACAGACAGAGGAAGTCCGGTGTGATCTCTGCCTGCTCGCAGGCGAACATCGTTCCGGTGCGACCAAAGCCGACGGCAATCTCGTCAAGGATCAGGTGCACCTCATAGCGATCACAGGCTTCGCGCAATAGCTTGAGGTAGATCGGGTGGTACATGCGCATGCCGCCCGCGCCCTGGATCAGGGGCTCGACGATTACTGCGGCGATCTCCTCATGATGCTCGGCCAGGGTCTGTTCCATGTGCGCGAACATGGTGCGCGAGTGCTCTTCCCAGCTCACCCCTTCGGGACGAAGGTAGCAGTCGGGGCTTGGTACCTTGAAGGTATCCAGCAGCAGCGGCTTGTAGGTGTCGGTGAACAGTGCGACATCGCCCACTGACATGGCCGCCACGGTTTCGCCGTGATAGCTGTTGGTCAGGGTGACGAAGCGCTGCTTGGTCAGCCGTCCGCAGTTTCGCCAATAGTGAAAGCTCATTTTTAGCGAAACTTCGATGCCGGTCGAACCGTTGTCGGTGAAGAACACCCGCTCCAGCCCAGGTGGGGTAAGCGCTACCAGCCGCTCGGAGAGTTCGATCACCGGCTGATGGCTGAAGCCGGCCAGCATCACATGCTCAAGCTGGTCGAGCTGGTCCTTGATGCGCTGATTGATGCGGGGATTGGCGTGACCGAACACATTGACCCACCAGGAGCTGACGGCATCGATGTAGCGCTTGCCGTCGAAGTCTTCGAGCCAGATGCCTTCACCGCGGCGGATGGGAATCAGCGGCAGCTGCTCGTGATCCTTCATCTGTGTGCAGGGATGCCAGAGTACGGCGAGGTCGCGCTGCATCCAGCTGTCGTTCAGGCTCATGGGGGCTCCTTCTACTATGCTCAGCGAGGGGCGCAGCCTAGCAGAAAGTCGCTGCGGCACCCGCCGACCTATCGGTCGTTTCGATGTGTTGAAGCGAAAAAATCTGCCTTGCTGCGATCATTTAATCGTTAGGCTAGTCCCATCTCAATTACGCAGGACCTCAACCATGCAGTGGCGAAACTCCTCCAGCAACTACGGTCTGGTCAGCATTCTGATGCACTGGCTGGTTGCGCTTGCCGTGGTCGGGTTGTTCGCGCTGGGTTACTGGATGGTTGGCCTGACCTACTACAGCAGCTGGTATCGGACCGCCCCCGATATTCATAAAAGCGTTGGCATTCTGCTGTTCGGTCTGATGGTGCTGCGGGTTGTCTGGCGCTTTGTCAGCACGGGTCCGGCACCTCTGCCGAGCCACGGAGGCATGACCCGCCTGGCGACCAAGACCGGGCATGGCCTGCTTTATGTGGGCTTGTTCGCGGTAATGATTTCCGGCTACCTGATCTCCACCGCAGAAGGCCGTGGCATCGGTGTCTTCGACTGGTTCCAGGTGCCCGCGCTGATTACTTCGATTCCTAACCAGGCCGATATTGCCGGCTTGGTTCACGAATACCTGGCCTGGGGCGTGCTGATCCTTTCCGCCCTGCATGCTCTGGCTGCTCTCAAGCACCACTTCATCGACCGTGACTCGACCCTGAGAAGGATGTTCGGTCGCGCTGATGAGCAACTTTGAAAAAGGAGACTCACATGCTCAAGAAAACCTTCGCCGCACTTGCACTGGGTTCAATGATCTTTGCCGGTCAGGCTGCAGCCGCCGACTATGTGATCGACAGAGAAGGGCAACACGCCTTCGTCAACTTCAAGATCAGCCACATGGGCTTCAGCTGGCTGTACGGCACCTTCAAAGATTTCGAAGGCTCCTTCAGCTTCGATGCGGAGCAGCCGGAAGCCAGCCAGGTTGAAGTGACGTTGAAAACTGCCAGCCTGGACTCCAACCATGCCGAGCGTGACAAGCACCTGCGTAGCGATGATTTCCTCAATGTCGCCAAGCACCCCACGGCAACTTTCAAGTCCACGTCAGTTAAATCCACTGGCGAGGGCACTGCTGACATTACCGGTGATCTGACGCTCAATGGGGTGACCAAGCCGGTTGTGATCGCGGCGAAATTTATCGGTGAGGGTGATGATCCCTGGGGTGGCTACCGTGCCGGCTTCGAAGGCACCACAACGCTGAAGCTGAAGGATTTCGACATAAAGATGGATCTTGGTCCGGCTTCGCAAACCGTCGACCTGATCATCTCCGTTGAAGGGGTCCGCAAGTAAGGGGAAAGTTGTAAAAAACGCCGGCGAAAGCCGGCGTTTTGCGTTATGAAACAGCACAGCAGGGCGTCTGCCTGGGTGAATCGGCAGCACGATAATTTGTTTACAGACATGCATGAATGTAAGTATATTTCCGCTACTTTGCCATTCGCGTCTGCCGCTGCTGTCCTTGCACCGGCAATGTCCGTTCAACGAGGTCTCCTTCATGTCCATCAAGCCAGCCAGTGCTGCCCTGATCACCCTCTTCGCCGCGTCCCTGCTCGCTGGTTGCCAGGAAGAGGCCGCGGCACCCGCCGCCCAGCAAGCCCCACAGGTTGGCTTTGTAACGCTCAAGGCCGAGCCTTTTGCGCTGACTACCGAGTTGCCAGGCCGCGCCCAGCCGTTCCGGATCGCCGAAGTGCGCCCGCAGGTAGACGGCATCATCCAGAAACGTCTGTTCACCGAGGGCAGTGATGTCAAGGCCGGGCAGCAGCTGTACCAGATTGATGATTCGGTCTACCAGGCGGCTTACAAGAGTGCCCAGGCCCGCCTGGCTTCGACCAAGTCGCTCGCCGATCGATATGCCTTGCTGGTCAAGGAACAGGCGGTGAGCAAACAGGCATATGACGAAGCGCGTGCAGCCAGTCTGCAGGCCGAGGCGGAACTGGAGCGCGCGCGGATCAACGTGCGTTACACCAAGGTGCTGGCGCCCATTTCCGGCCGGATCGGCCGCTCGGCGGTCACCGAAGGTGCTCTGGTAAACAGCGGCCAGGCCCAGGAAATGGCGATTATCCAGCAACTGGATCCGATCTATGTCGATGTCACCCAGCCTGCGCGCGACCTGCTCGGTCTGCGTCGCGACCTGGCCGAAGGGCGCCTGCAGAAAGCCGGTGAGAATGCGGCAAAAGCGACCCTGACGCTGGAGGACGGCACCGCCTATCCCCATGAGGGCAAGCTCGAGTTCTCCGAGGTTTCGGTAGACGCCGGAACTGGCTCGGTGGTGCTGCGTGCAGTATTCCCGAACCCGGACAAGGTGTTGATGCCCGGCATGTTCGTACACGCGCGGCTGCTTGCCGGAGTGAAGAACGAAGCCATTCTGGCACCGCAGCAAGGCATCACCCGGACCCCCACCGGCCAGGCGACCGCACTGGTGGTCAATGATGAAAACAAGGTCGAGCTGCGCCAGGTCACGGCTGCGCGTACCGTTGGCAATCGCTGGCTGGTGACCGAAGGCCTGGCCGATGGCGATCGCCTGATTACCGAAGGCCTGCAGTTCATTGCGCCAGGCGCTGAGGTCAACCCTGTTCCGGCCAGCAACGTAGCCGCCGCCCAGCCACAAGCCCAGTAAGGCTGAGCCAAGGATAACGACCCCATGTCCAGATTCTTTATCGATCGGCCCATTTTTGCCTGGGTCATCGCCTTGGTGATCATGCTTGCAGGCGGCCTCGCCATTCTTGGCCTGCCCGTCAACCAGTACCCCAGCATCGCCCCGCCTGCCGTTGGTATCCAGGTCAGCTACCCTGGTGCATCCGCGCAGACGGTGCAGGACACCGTGGTGCAGGTCATCGAACAGCAGATGAACGGCATCGACGGCTTCCGTTACATGTCCTCGGAGAGTAACTCCGACGGCAGCATGAGGATCACCGTGACCTTTAACCAGGGCACCAACCCGGACATTGCCCAGGTCCAGGTGCAGAACAAGCTGCAGCTGGCCACGCCGCTGCTGCCGCAGGAAGTGCAGCAGCAGGGCATCCGGGTGACCAAGTCCGTGCGTAACTTCCTCATGGTGCTCGGTGTGGTTTCCACCGACGGCAGCATGACCCGAGGCGACCTGTCGGACTACATCGTGTCCAACATCCAGGACCCCATCTCCCGTACCGCAGGTGTCGGCGACTTCCAGGTCTTTGGTTCCCAATATGCGATGCGCATCTGGCTTGATCCGGCCAAGCTGAACAACTTCGCCCTGACCCCGGTGGACGTCGCGGATGCGATCCGCGCGCAAAACGTGCAGGTTTCGGCCGGACAGTTCGGCGGCCTTCCTGCCGTTCCAGGCCAGCAGCTCAGCGCGACCATCATCGGCAAGACGCGTCTGCAGACTCCCGAGGAGTTCCGCGAGATCCTGTTGAAAGTAAACGGTGATGGCTCGCAGGTGCGTCTGGGCGATGTGGCTCGTGTCGCGCTGGCCGAGCAGAACTCGGCCATCAGTGCTCTGTACAACGGCATGCCGGCCTCGGCCATCGGTATCAAGCTGGCGACCGGCGCCAACGCGCTGAATACCGCCAAGGCAGTGCGCGCCACCATCGCCGAGCTGGAGCCGTTCTTCCCGCCGGGAATGCAGGTGGTCTATCCATATGACACCTCTCCGGTGGTGTCGGCATCGATCACCAACGTGGTGCACACCCTGTTCGAGGCCATCGTGCTGGTGTTCCTGGTGATGTACCTGTTCCTGCAGAACTTCCGCGCCACCTTGATCCCGACGTTGGCGGTGCCGGTGGTATTGCTGGGGACCTTCGGGGTACTGGCGGCGTTCGGCTTCAGCATCAACACCCTGACGATGTTCGCCATGGTATTGGCCATCGGCCTGCTGGTGGACGACGCCATCGTCGTGGTGGAGAACGTCGAACGGGTGATGGCCGAGGAAGGGCTGTCACCGGCCGAGGCGACGCGCAAATCCATGGGGCAGATCCAGGGCGCGCTGGTCGGTATCGGACTGGTGCTGTCCGCGGTATTCGTGCCGATGGCCTTCTTCGGTGGCTCCACGGGGGTTATCTACCGACAGTTTGCGATCACCATTGCCTCGGCGATGGGGCTTTCCGTGCTGGTGGCGCTGATCTTTACGCCGGCCCTGTGTGCCACCATGCTCAAGCCGATTGCCAAGGGTCAGCATCACGCCAAGCGCGGCTTCTTCGGCTGGTTCAACCGCAGCTTTGATCGCAGTGTCGGCCGCTATGAAAACGGCGTACGCCGTGTCCTGAAACGCAAGGCCCCGTTTCTGCTCCTGTACGTGGCCATCGTTGCCATCATGGGTCTGCTGTTCACCAAACTGCCGACCTCCTTCCTGCCCGAGGAAGACCAGGGTGTGCTGTTTGCCCAGGTGCAGACGCCGGCCGGTTCGACCGCCGAGCGTACTCAGAAAACTATCGACGGCGTTCGTGAGTACCTGCTGAAGGAAGAGGGCGATGTGGTGAACTCGGTGTTCACCATTACCGGCTTCAACTTCGCGGGTCGCGGGCAGAACTCGGCGATGGCCTTTATCGGCCTCAAGCCCTGGGATCAGCGTACCGGCGAAGGCCAGGATGTGGCCTCGCTGGCGCAGCGCGCGCAGGAGCGTTTCAGCACCTTCCGCGATGCCATGGTGTTCGCCTTCGCTCCGCCTGCGGTCATGGAGCTGGGCAATGCCACCGGCTTCAACTTCTTCCTGCAGGACCGTGCCGGTGTTGGTCATGATGCTCTGATGGCGGCACGCAATCAGTTCCTCGGCCTCGCATCGCAGCACCCGATGCTTGCCGGCGTGCGTCCGAATGGCCTGAACGACGAGCCGCAGTACCGGTTGCTGATCGATGACGAGAAGGCTCGGGTGCTGGGCGTTTCGCTTAGCGAAATCAACCAGACGCTGTCGATCGGCTGGGGTTCCAGCTACGTCAACGACTTCATTGATCGCGGTCGCGTCAAGCGCGTGTATCTGCAGGGCGAAGCCCACTCGCGGATGAATCCCGAGGACCTCAACAAGTGGTTCGTGCGCAACAACCAGGGCGACATGGTGCCGTTCAGTGCCTTCGCATCAGGCGAGTGGATCTACGGCCCGCCGAAGCTGTCGCGCTACAACGGCGTGTCGGCGATGGAAATCCTGGGCCAGGCGGCGCCGGGCTACAGCTCGGGTGATGCCATGGCAGTAGTGGAAGAGCTGGCGCAGCAGCTGCCCGAGGGCGTCGGCATTTCCTGGACCGGCCTGTCCTTCGAGGAGCGCCTCTCCGGCGACCAGGCACCGGCCCTCTATGCATTGTCGCTGCTGGTGGTGTTCCTCTGCCTGGCGGCACTGTACGAGAGCTGGTCGATTCCCTTCGCGGTGATGCTGGTGGTGCCTCTTGGGGTGATCGGTGCCTTGCTGGCGACCATGGGGCGCGGCCTGTCCAATGACGTCTTCTTCCAGGTCGGCTTGTTGACCACCATTGGCCTGACCGCGAAGAACGCCATCCTGATCGTCGAGTTCGCCAAGGACCTGCACGAGCAGGGCATGAGCCGCTTCGATGCAGCCGTGCATGCCTGCCGTCTGCGTCTGCGTCCGATCATCATGACCTCGCTGGCCTTCACCCTGGGCGTAGTGCCCCTGGCTCTGGCCAGCGGCGCGGGTGCCGGCAGCTCGCATGCCATCGGTACCGGGGTGATCGGCGGGATGATTACAGCCACCGTACTGGTGATCTTCTGGGTGCCGCTGTTCTACCTGTTGGTGTCGTCGATGGAACGCAAGAAGGCCGCTCCTGACGAGCAGAAAGGAGATGCCCAATGAACAAGTCGCTATTGACCATTGCGCTGGCGGCAGCGCTTGGAGGCTGCTCGCTGATCCCGGACTATCAGCGTCCGGAGAGCCCCGTGGCGGCCAACTGGCCTGAAGGTGAGGCCTACGCGCAGCAGAGCGGTGCGAGCCAGGCGCAGGAACTGGCCTGGCAGCAGTTCTTCCGCGACCCACAGTTGCGCCAGCTGATTGGTATCGCACTGGAGAATAACCGTGACCTGCGCGTCGCGGCACTCAATGTCGAAGCCTATCGCGCGCTGTACCGTATCCAGCGTGCCGACCTGCTGCCACTGGTAAGCGCCGATGCTGGCGGCACTCGCAGCCGTACTCCGGGTGATCTCAACCAAACCGGCCAGAGCAATATTTCCAGCCAGTACAGCGCGACGCTCGGCGTGGCCTGGGAGCTGGATCTGTTTGGTCGGCTGAGCAGCCTGCGCGAGCAGGCGCTGCAAGAGTTCTTCGCCACCGAGGCGGCGCAGCAGAGCGCCCGCATCAGCCTGATCGCCAGTGTCGCTAATGCCTGGCTCACCCTGCAGGCAGACCAGGCGCTGCTGGAGGTCAGTCGCGATACGCTGAAGACCTTTGAGGAAAGCCTGGCTCTGACCCAGCGCAGTTTCGATGTGGGTGTGGCCTCCGCCCTGGAGCTGAGCCAGGCACGCAGCTCGGTGGATAGCGCGCGCGTGCGCATCGAGCAGTACACGCGTCTGGTCGCTCAGGACCGCAACGCGCTGAGCCGCCTGTTGGGGCAGAGCGTTTCGTCCGATCTTCTGCCGGATGGCGAGCTGGAGCGCGATCAGCTGGCGGAGCTACCGGTGGGTCTGCCTTCCGATCTGCTTTATCGGCGCCCCGACATCATCCGTGCGGAGTACCAGCTGCGTGCAGCCAACGCCAACATCGGCGCGGCGCGGGCGGCATTTTTCCCGCGCATCAGCCTGACAGGGGCGGTGGGCAGTGCCAGCAGTCAGCTGTCCGGTCTATTCGACAGCGGCTCTGACTATTGGACCTTCTCTCCCAGCATCAGCGTGCCGATCTTCAATGCCGGCCAGTTGCGGGCAAATCGGGATTACGCCGAGATCAGCCGCAACATTCAGGTGGCGCAGTACGAGTCGGCGATCCAGACGGCGTTCCGCGAGGTGGCAGACGGTCTGGCGGCACAGCAGACCTATGCCCGCCAAGTTCAGGCGCAGCGTGATTTGCTGGAAACCAGCGAGGACTATCTGCGCCTGGCCGATCAGCGCTATCGCACCGGCGTGGACAGCTACCTGACTCTGCTGGATGCCCAGCGTCAGCTGTTCAACGTGCGCCAGCAGTTTATCGGTGATCGTCTGGCGCAGCTGGTCAGTGAAGTGGAGCTGTTCAAGGCGCTGGGTGGTGGCTGGGATGTTCAAGCCGAGCCGGCTGTAGACGGCGAGGGCTGATTCCGCAGCAATTGTTCCGGAAATAAGAACGCCGCCCGAGGGCGGCGTTTTTGTTGCTGGCTTGAACTGCAGGCTATTAGCGGTTGCGAGTCAGCAGGGCCGGTTTTTCACCGCGCGGACGTGTAGGTAGCTGATCGAGTTGCTCGATGCTCGGCAGTCGGTCGATCTTTGATTCCTTGTGGATGATCACCGGTTGCCTTTCCTTCTTGGCTGCCACTTCCTGGCGCGGGCCAGCATCGCTGTCGATCCTGCGGCCTTCGTTCTTGCGGCGGGGCTGGCCGCCGCGATTGGACTGAGCCTGGCCCTGACGTTTGCCTTTGCCTGAATTGGCGCCGCCTGACGAGGCGCCGCGCGAACCGGCTGCTCGCGGCTGAGCACTGCCGGGCTGTGCGGGAGCGCCAGGACGACGACCACGACCCTGCTTGCCCTGATAGGGGCTGACGTAATCGACGCGGTTGCCGAAGTTGTCTATCTCGTCGTCGAGAAAGACTTCCGGGTCGCGATCACTGGGCAGGCGTGGCGGGCGGCTGATCGGCGCTGCGGCGTTCGCTGCAGTCGAGGCCTGGGCTGATGCTTTCGGCTTGCGGCTACGGCGGTTGCGCTCACGCTCCTTTTGCTCGCCATTGCCTTCCGCGGCCTTGGCAGCCCGTGGCTTGCGTTCGGCGTTGCGCGGCGGGCGTGGCTGGCGCGGTTCGCGGACCTCGGGTTTCTCCGCCTCTATGGTGCTGGCGTCGAAGCCCATTTGATCCCCGTCGGTGATTTTCTGCTTGGTCATCCGCTCGATGGCCTTGAGCAGTTTTTCCTCATCGGGGGCGACCAGGGAAATGGCCTCGCCACTGCGCCCGGCACGGCCGGTACGGCCAATGCGGTGCACGTAATCTTCCTCGACGTTGGGCAGCTCGAAGTTGACCACGTGGGGCAGCTGATCGATATCCAGGCCGCGGGCAGCAATGTCGGTGGCCACGAGCACGCGCACCTTGTTGGCCTTGAAGTCGGCCAGTGCCTTGGTACGAGCGTTCTGGCTCTTGTTGCCATGAATTGCGACAGCCGGCAGGCCATGCTTGTCGAGATACTCGGCGAGACGGTTGGCGCCATGCTTGGTGCGAGTGAATACCAGCACCTGCTCCCAGGCACCCTGGGTGATCAGGTGAGCCAGCAGTGCGCGTTTGTGCGAAGCCGGCAGACGGAACACACGCTGCTCGATGCGCTCGACCGTGGTATTCGGCGGCGTCACCTGAATGGTTTCAGGCTCATGCAGCAGCTTGCTGGCAAGATCAGTGATGTCTTTCGAGAAGGTGGCCGAGAACAGCAGGTTCTGGCGCTTGGTCGGCAGCTTGGCCAGGACCTTCTTCACATCATGGATGAAGCCCATGTCGAGCATGCGGTCAGCTTCATCGAGAACCAGAATTTCCACATGGGAAAGATCGATGGCTTTCTGGTTGGCCAGGTCAAGCAATCGGCCGGGGCAGGCAACCAGTACATCGACACCCTTGGCCAGGGCTTGAACCTGAGGGTTCATGCCGACGCCACCGAAGATCACCGCGCTCTTGAGCGGCAGATCACGGGCGTAGAGCTTGAAGCTGTCGTGCACCTGGGCGGCGAGTTCGCGCGTCGGTGTCAGCACCAGCACGCGCGGCTGGCGCGGGCCGTGGCGGTGTTCGCGGTCGGGATGGCCGCCCGGGAACAGAATTTCCAGTACGGGGAGGGCAAAGCCACCGGTTTTACCGGTACCCGTCTGTGCGGCGACCATCAGGTCGCGACCCTGCAACACGGCGGGAATAGCCCGCTGTTGCACGGGGGTAGGCTGGGTGTAACCGGCGGCCTCGACGGCACCGGCCAAAGCCTCGGAGAGACCGAGGGAAGCAAAGGACATGAGTAATCCTGTCTTGTATAGGGCAGGGCCCTGGGATGGTCATGCCTGACTCGAATCGCGACTGGCGTGCGATCCCGTCCGGTCCTGCCGCATTGGGTATGCTGGCATCCGGTCGTAAGCCTGGCGGAAGTGCGGAGTATAACAAAGCTTGTCGACGCCGCATTGGTGGGACAGTGTGTCAGTTCGCAGGTTCATTGAACAGCCCCCAATTTCTGCTGGGGGCTGTAGCAGAGCACCTGAATCAGCGGTTCAGGTTGAGATTTTCCCAGATGGCCAGGCTCGGTTCGGCCTGGTTCAGCGTGTAGAAATGCAGGCCCGGCGCGCCGCCGGCGAGCAGTTTCTCGCACATCTCGCTGATGACCTGAGTGCCGAAGGCCTGGATGCTGTCCATGTCGTCACCGTAAGCTTCCAGCTGCTTGCGCACCCAGCGTGGGATCTCTGCGCCGCAGGCGTCTGAGAAGCGCGCCAGCTTGCTGTAGTTGGTGATCGGCATGATGCCCGGCACGATTGGCGTATCCACACCCAGCTTGCGCACGCGCTCGACGAAGTAGAAGTAGCAGTCGGCGTTGAAGAAATACTGGGTGATGGCACTATCGGCGCCGGCCTGGGCCTTGCGCACGAAGTTGCTGAGATCGTCTTCGAAATTGCGCGCCTGGGGATGCATCTCCGGGTAGGCGGCGATTTCGATATGGAAGTGATCGCCGGTCTCGTTGCGAATGAACTCGACCAGTTCGTTGGCATAGCGCAACTCGCCGCTGGCCATGCCCATGCCCGACGGCAGGTCACCGCGCAGCGCGACGATGCGGTGAATGCCGGCGTCCTTGTAGATATTCAGCAGTTCGCGCAGCTCGGTCTTGCTGTCGCCGACGCAGGACAGGTGCGGTGCGGTGGGCACTTTCACCTCGCCGTCGAGCTGCAGCACGGTGTTCAGCGTGCGGTCGCGGGTTGAGCCACCAGCACCGTAGGTGCAGGAGAAGAAGTCCGGCTTGTATTCAGCCAGACGCCTTGCGGTGGTCAGCAGTTTTTCGTGCCCGGCTTCGGTCTTGGTGGGGAAGAACTCGAAGCTGATCGAAGGGCGGTTCGCAGAAGTCATCAGTAATTCCTTTGACTGCTTCAGGCGCAGGGTGGAAAGCGCGCAGGCTTTCCACCGCCTGGGGTGGGGAGGTGGAAAAGGCCCTTGGCCATTTCCACCTTACGGCGATCAGTAGCGGTAGCTGTCCGGCTTGAACGGGCCTTCCACGCTCACGCCGATATAGTCGGCCTGGGCCGGAGTCAGCTGGGTGATAACGCCACCGAAGCCCTTGACCATCTCCAGTGCCACTTCTTCGTCGAGTTTCTTAGGCAGCACTTCCACGGTCAGGCGCTCGGCCTTGTGCGCGGGCAGCATGTCGGCGAACTTTTGCTCGAACAGGAAGATCTGCGCCAGTACCTGGTTGGCGAAGGAGCCATCCATGATGCGGCTCGGGTGGCCGGTGGCGTTGCCCAGGTTCACCAGGCGGCCTTCGGCCAGCAGAATCAGATAGTCATCGTTGGCCGGGTCGAAGCTATCAGGGCCGGTGCGGTGGATCTTGTGCACCTGCGGCTTGACCTCTTCCCATGCCCAGTTCTTGCGCATGAAGGCGGTGTCGATCTCGTTGTCGAAGTGACCGATGTTGCACACCACGGCGCGCTTCTTCAGCGCCTTGAGCATGCCGGCGTCGCAGACATTGGCATTGCCGGTGGTGGTGACGATCAGGTCGATCTTGCCCAGCAGCGCGGCGTCGATGCAGGCATCGGTGCCGTCATTGATACCGTTCTTGTACGGGGAAACCAGCTCGAAGCCGTCCATGCAGGCCTGCATGGCGCAGATCGGGTCGATCTCCGAAACCTTGACGATCATGCCTTCCTGGCGCAGCGACTGGGCCGAGCCCTTGCCCACGTCGCCGTAGCCGATCACCAGCGCCTGCTTGCCTGACAGCAAGTGGTCGGTGCCGCGCTTGATGGCGTCGTTGAGGCTGTGACGGCAGCCGTACTTGTTGTCGTTCTTGCTCTTGGTAACCGCGTCGTTGACGTTGATTGCGGGGACTTTCAGAGTGCCGGCCTTGAGCATGTCCAGCAGGCGATGCACGCCGGTGGTGGTCTCTTCGGTGATGCCGTGGACCTTCTCCAGCACCTGCGGGTACTTCTCATGGAGGATCTGGGTCAGGTCGCCACCGTCGTCCAGCACCATATTGGCGTCCCAAGGCTGGCCATCCTTGAGGATGGTCTGCTCGATGCACCACTCGTACTCTTCTTCGGTCTCGCCCTTCCAGGCAAATACCGGAATGCCGGCGGCGGCAATGGCGGCAGCGGCCTGATCCTGGGTGGAGAAGATGTTGCAGGAGGACCAGCGGACCTCGGCGCCCAGCGCGACCAGGGTCTCGATCAGCACGGCGGTCTGGATGGTCATGTGGATGCAGCCGAGGATTTTCGCGCCCTTGAGCGGCTGTTCGGCGGCGTACTTGCGGCGCAGGCCCATCAGCGCGGGCATTTCGGACTCGGCGATGACGATTTCGCGGCGGCCCCAGGCGGCCAGGGAAATGTCGGCGACTTTGAAATCGTTGAAATCGGCAGGCGTCATGACAGCACTCATTAAAGAGTCTCCATTCGTTTTTTGTGCGAATGGGCGCCGTTGATGCGTTTTAGGAAACGCCCCATCCGAGCCTGACAGGTGGACCTGATCTGAATCCGCTGCGGCGCGACATCGGGGCGCGTGGCTTGCGAGATTCAAACAGGCTTTCGCCCTGCTGCAGCGCCCCTCGGACAGGTGGCGGGCACGGCCGAACGGAGTCGGCAGTGTGAAACCCGGCGATTATAACTGCGCAGCCGGCTGCGGCCAATCCTGCATATCGGTTTGCGGGCCGAACTTGCCTGTTGCAAAGGCGGTCAATCAAGGAAGTTCGGTGACCACCGCCGGGCGCAATCAAAGGAGCTTTCAGAATGACTCTGCTGCGTTCCATATTGCTTGCCATCGTCGCCCTGTCGAGCCTTCCGGCGGCCGCGAATTCCTGTTACGTAACTGTCGAAACCTCCGCGGCGGTGCCGCCGCCTGTGGTCACCGAGAAATGCTTCGAGTATCAGGGCATGGAGACCAAGGACATCGAATGGGTATGCCAGAACGATGAAGCGGTGGAGAGCTCGCGCCGTGAGCTGCGGGACAGTTGCCCGTCGGGTCACTTCGGTATCTGCACCGCAGCCATAACCCCTGAAACCCTTGCCAACGAGCAGGCTACCGGCAGCCAGGCCACGGACACTCCGATGCCGACGACCGTGCCGGAGGATGCACGCATCGTGACTTATCACTACGAGGCAAGTGATCAAGCCCAGGCCAAGATCGACTGCGAGAGTGCCGGTGGGGAGTGGTCGCAGTAACAGGCTGTTAAAAAACGCTGCTGCACCGGCTGGCTGCGACAAAACGACTCCAGGCCCTGATGAATCGCCGCTTTTGCTGCAGTTTTACCTCAACAGAATGCGCTCGCCACCGTGGATCAAACGGCTTCAAGGTTGGTGAATCAGGCGCCAGCAGGGATAATCGCCGGCTTTCGTATTGCCGGGTAATCGAACCATGAAACTGATGCCGTTGAGTTTGTCTCTGGTCGCGCTACTGGCGCTGGCTGGTTGTGATCGCATCGACCCTGATTCGCCGCTGGGCAAGCGCAAGGCGATCTATCAGGCGATGCTGGATACCAAGGAGGATCTCGGCGGCATGCTGCGTGGGCGTTTGGTATTCGATTCGCAGGCGTTCGTGACCGGTGCCGCGCGGCTTGATGAACTGTCGCGTCAGCCCTGGCAGCACTACCCGGAGGTGAAGGAGGCGCAGAGTGACGCGCGTGACGACGTCTGGCAGCGCCAGGAGCGTTTCAACGAGCTGGCGCGCGAACTGGAAGCCCACACCGCTGCGCTGGTTGCGGTAACTACCGCCGCAGAGCCAACACCTGAAAGTGTCGCGCCCGCCATGCAGCGGATCGAGGACGCTTGCGAAGCTTGTCACAAGGAGTTCCGCGCCTACTGATCGGCAGCCTCAGGGGCGCAAGGATTCGAGCTTTTCCCGCGTCTTGGCGAGCTGGTTGCGGCGCAGCTCGATCAGTTGAGCATCGCCGGTGCTCAAGGCCTCACGCAGTAGCGCCTCGCGCCGTTCGACCTGGCGCAGAGTCTGCTGATGCTCCACCTGGCCGGGTCCCAGGGTGGTCAATCCGCGGCACACTTCGGTCAGGCCCTGCAGTTCGGCGCTGAGCCGGTTCTGCTGCAGCCTGTCGCCTTGCAGCCGCGCCTGCTGCAATTGCTCGCGTAACGACTGACGCTGTTCGCTGCAGCCGATGGCGGCATCGGCCGCGATTGCCTGCAGTGAGCCAGAGGCGGCGCAAGCGAATATCAGGGCAATCGGCAAATGTCTGAATGACATGCGTCGCCTCCATAATTGTTTTCAAGGGTTATGTCGACCGCTCCAGCCGTTGAAAGTCCCTTAGAACTTTTCTCGAATTAGGCTCTGTACGAAAAGTGCCTGCGCTCGGTGATGCTTCGTTAAAAAGGGTTCGGAATGCTCATTTACAGCTCGTAAACTCCGCTTCCTCACCCGTTTTTGCCTCGCCTGACCTTCGCTCGACGACTTTTCGTACACATCCTAGGGAGCGCGCCGGTTCTAATGCTCTGAAGCGCGGCGCGCACCGGCCGGCTTGTAGGCAATTTTCGCTCAACCCG
The DNA here is from genome assembly GCF_000756775.1 of Pseudomonas saudiphocaensis. NCBI lineage: Bacteria > Pseudomonadati > Pseudomonadota > Gammaproteobacteria > Pseudomonadales > Pseudomonadaceae > Pseudomonas > Pseudomonas saudiphocaensis. The sequence goes on along the minus strand of NZ_CCSF01000001.1, from coordinate 2,155,580 downwards.
CTGGGCATTGCTGCCTGGCTCTCAAAAGTGCAGTTCTAGAAGCCGGCTATCCCTGCCTGGCGCAGACGCTCGCGCAGCGGTTGCAGCTGCTCGGAGTTGAAGAAGGCAAGCAGCTGGCGTGCCCGTGTCGGACCGATGTCGGGCTGGGCTTGCCATTGCGCTGCGCTGCGGCTGGCCAGGGTGTTCCAGTCTGCATCGGTCTCAAGGGGAAGCCGGGAGGGCAGGCCCAGTGCTTGCAGCCATAGCGTCAGCGGCCGGTTGCGGGCCTGGTCGAAGGTGCTGACCAAGGCCTCAGCCCGTGTTTCACCAATGCCGGCGACCTGCTGCAAGACCTCTTTGTCCAGCTCCAGCCAGGCCAGCAGATCGGGCAGTAGACCTGCGTCCAGCAGTGCCTGCCAGGTACCGGCACCTATACCGGGCAAATCCAGCCCCTGTTTGCCGCTCAGCCAGTTCAATCGTGCGAGGAACTGCTGCTCGCAGCTAGGTGTGGGCTGCCAGCAACTGCCGGGATGATATTGCCCAGGATCGGGCGCGACGACCGCTGGTCGCTCGCTGGCGCGCCAGATCACTGCGCCCAGCTGGGGAATGGCCTGGCCGCTGAGCACGACAGACACCTGATCGCCGGGGCGGATATCCAGCTTCTGCCAGCGCTTGAGCGAGCCCAGGCTAAGGGTGCGGATCTGGCGGTCGTCCAGTTGCACCGGTTCGAGCTGCAGCAGTGGAGTGATCCGGCCGCTGCGGCCGATGCGAAATTCCACGGTACGTACCTGAGCCAATGCACTGCGTAATGGATATTTCCAGGCGGCTGCCCAATGCGGTTCGGCTTGCCAGCGTTCGGCTGGCGGTCGTTGCCCCTGGCGCAGCACCACCCCGTCGCTGGCGAACGGCAACGGCTGGCGATACCACTGCTCGCGCCAGTGGCGGGCCTGGTCGAAACTCGTCAATGGCCGGGTAAAGCTCTGACTGTCGGCGAAGCCCAGTGCTGCAAGGTGTTCGAGCCGGGCTGGCATGGTCTGCGGGCCATTGGGCCAATCCCAGACGAACAGGCCGATGGCCGCCGCAGTGCCTGCGTCGAGTCGGTTTCGGGCCATGGCACCGGCGACTCGACTGCGGGCGCCGCTACCTCCGGCTTCGGCCTGCACATGGCTTTCCAGTCGCCAATAGAGTTCACCCTGCAGGATCACCTCGCCAGCGGCCGACAGTTGCTGCGGAATTGCCGGCAGTTGCCGGGCATGGGCTGTCCAGTCCTGGCCACTGGCGCCGTCGCCACGGCTGATGAGTTGCTGTAACTGGCCGTCGCGATAGACCAGAGTCGCGGCCACGCCGTCGACCTTGGGTTGTATCCACAGGTCGCTGCGTCGTTCGATCCAGTCACGCACGGCCGCTTCGTCAGCCAGTTTGCCCAGCCCGGTTTGCCGGACGGGATGCATCACCGGGCCTGCGGCAGTGGCTAGCGGATCGACTTCCGCAGCGCCGCGTTCAGGAAAACAGCGATACCACTGATGCAGGCGTGCACGGCTCTGGTCGTAGATTTCGTCATCCACCAGCGACAGGCCGCGGCGATGGTAGGCCTCGTTCCAGGTGCTCAGTTGCTGTTGCAGGTTGAGGATTTCCTGTCGTGCCCGGGCGGCGTCCCAGTCGGGACAGGCAGCGAGACAGAGGGGTGAAATAAGGCATAGCGATAACGCAATCAGGCGTTGCATGGCGAGCATCCTTGCTCCGAATTAAAGACCGGCCCCGCGTCATTTCCGGGCGCGGTATTGTCGCTTCCTTCGGAGTGACGGACTGTGCGTCAGCGCATATCGAACAGCTCCTGATGGAAATCGTCTGGCGCCAGCCCGCGGGCTTGCAGGTCCTTGCGCAGGTCCTGGGCGAAGCCTGTCGGACCGCAAAACCAGATATCGCAGTCCTGCCAATGCGGTGCCAGCTGGCGCAGCCGCTCGGGGGTCAGGCGTCCGTCCCGGCTGGCGACCAGTACGTGCAGCCGCACTCCGGCCTTCTCGGCCAACCGCTGTATGCGTTCGATGAAGACGCTATCCGGTGCGCTGGTGCTGTAGAACAGGTCGACCTGAGCACCCTGGCCACTATCGGCCAGTGCCTGCAGCTGGCCAATGAAGGGAGCGATGCCGATGCCGCCGGCAACCCAGATCTGCCCCGGCTTGTCGCTGTTGAAATCGAAGCAGCCATAGGGGCCTTCGACCTTGACTGCATCTCCCACCTTGAGGCATTCCGGCAGGGTGCGGGTGTAATCACCCAGGCCTTTGATGGAGAAGGCCAGCATGCCGTCGTTGCGCCACGCCGAAGAAAGGCTGAACGGGTGCGGGCCTTCCTTGCGGTCGAAGGTGACGAAGGCGAACTGCCCGGCCTTGTGCCCCGGCCAGGCGCCGGCCAGCATGATTTCGACGCGCAGCACCTGGTTGTCGCGGTGATGGGTCAGGCTGTGGATGTGGCCGACCACCTGATGCTTGCGCCCGATACGGCGGCTGAGCGAGATAAAAGCCGCGACGCTACCGGCGAGCATCATGATCGCCAGCAGCAGGCCGAGTGGCTGACTCCACCAGGCAGGTGGCGTCAGTACCACCGAGTGCAGTACCAGCACCAGATAAACCAGCGCCAGCCAGCGGTGAGTCTTGAAGAACCAGTGATAGGGGAAGCGTTTGACCAGCGCCAGCACCAGCAGGATCGCCGCCGCATAAAAGGCCCATTCGCCGAGATCCTCGGCAGTGTGGCGGAAGCCATGCAGCCAGCCGAAGAAGCCTTCCGGCCCGCCGGCACCGCCCTTGACCGGCTTGGTCAGCCAGCCCCAGCCCACCAGCCATTTCGGAATCTGCGCCCAGCCCCAGTGAAGGATGCCGAGCACCAGGGCGCTGATGCCCAGCCATTTGTGCAGGCGGTAGGTCTTGTCCAGGCCGTCGAAGAAGCGCTCGAAACGTCCCGGTCGTGCGGCCAGCAGCATGGCTACGCTCATCGCGCCTATCGCCAGCATGCCGCTGTATTCGACCAGCATTTTGCGGATCGGCCAGAAGTTGTAGCGCGGCAGGGCGAGCCCGCCAGCCAATAGCCACAGTAGCGTCAGGCCGATGAGCAGCGCCACGAACGTGAGCTTGATGGGTTTCATTTGCACAGGCCTCCACACGCCGGAGTTTCAATCATGCTTGCGGACCTGATCGGCTGCCATGACCTTGGTCATCTGGCGTGATTCAATGCCCTGTCAGATTTTCCCGGAGATACCTTGTGCACCACGTGATCAGCATCGAACAGCTCAGCAAGACCTACGCCTCCGGCCACCCGGCGCTGAAAACCATCGATTTGCAGATCCGCAGGGGGGAGATCTTCGCTCTGCTCGGGCCCAACGGTGCCGGCAAGACCACGCTGATCAGCATCATCTGCGGCATCGTCAATCCGGGCGCTGGGCGGGTGCTGGTCGATGGCCACGACATCGTTCGCGACTATCGCGCGGCGCGCTCGAAGATCGGCCTGGTCCCGCAGGAGCTGTACAACGAGGGCTTCGAGAGCGTCTGGGCGACGGTGCGGTTTTCTCGCGGGCTGTTCGGCAAGAAGCCCAACGACGCCTATCTTGAGAAGATCCTTCGCGACCTGTCCCTGTGGGACAAGCGTGATGCACGCATCCTTGACCTGTCCGGCGGCATGAAGCGCCGGGTGATGATCGCCAAGGCGCTGTCCCACGAGCCGTCGATCCTGTTTCTCGACGAACCCACGGCCGGCGTTGACGTCGAGTTGCGTCGCGACATGTGGGAAATGGTGCGCGGCCTGCGCGAGAGTGGGGTGACCATCATCCTCACCACCCACTACATCGAGGAGGCCGAGGAGATGGCCGACCGCATCGGCGTGATCCGCCAGGGCGAGATCATTCTGGTGGAAGACAAGGACGTGCTGATGCACAAGCTCGGCAAGAAGCAGCTGACCCTGATCCTGCAGCAGCCCCTCGCTGCACTGCCGGCCGGGCTTGAGACGTTCCAGCTGGAGCTTTCCGCCGACGGCACGCAGCTGGTCTACACCTTCGATGCCCAGCACGAGCACACCGGCATTGCCGACCTGCTCAAATGTCTGGGTGAGCACGGCATTGATTTCAAGGACCTGCAGTCAAGCCAGAGTTCGCTGGAGGAAATTTTCGTCAACCTGGTCAAGGGCAGCCGCACATGAATTTTTATGCGATCCGCGCCATCTACCTGTTCGAGCTGGCCCGTACCTGGCGCACCCTGCTGCAGAGCATCGCCACGCCGGTCATCTCTACTTCGCTTTATTTCGTCGTGTTCGGCTCGGCCATCGGCGCGCGGATGGAGGCCATGCACGGCATACCCTACGCCGCCTTCATCATCCCCGGCCTGATCATGATGGCACTGCTCACCGAGAGCATTTCCAACGCCTCGTTCGGCATCTATATGCCGCGCTATTCGGGGACCATCTACGAGGTGCTGTCGGCGCCGGTGTCCTACGTGGAGATCGTCATCGGCTACGTCGGCGCGGCGGCGACCAAGTCGATCATCCTCGGCGTGATCATCCTGGTTACCGCCAGGCTGTTCGTTGACTATGAAATCCAGCACCCGCTGCTGATGGCGCTGTTCCTGGTGCTGACCGCGGTGACCTTCTGCCTGTTCGGTTTCATCATCGGGATCTGGGCCGATGGCTGGGAGAAGCTGCAGATCGTGCCCTCGCTGATCGTCATGCCGCTGGCCTTCCTCGGCGGCAGTTTCTACTCCATCGAGATGCTGCCGCCGTTGTGGCAGAAGATCACCCTGTTCAACCCGGTGGTGTACCTGATCAGCGGCTTCCGCTGGAGTTTTTACGGTGTGTCGGACATCGGCGTTGGCGTCAGCCTGGCGATGATCTTCGGCTTCCTCGTGCTGTGCCTGGGGCTGGTCTGGTGGATCTTCCGCACCGGTTATCGGCTGAAGAACTGAAGGCCCAACAAAAAGCCCCGCGCGGTCTTCACCGGCGGGGCTGTTCTCGCTGCTGTAGGGAGGATCACGCTTTATCGATCCACCGGGTGGCGGCCCACCGGGTGGCGATCCGCCGAGTAGAGCCATGGTGGATGTAAAGAAGCGACATCCACCCTACGCCTTGCCTTAGAGGCCCGCAGCTGCGCGCAGAGCCTCGGCCTTGTCGGTCTTTTCCCAGGTGAAGGCGGTAAAGGTGTCGTTGCCTACCGTCATCTCGCGGGGTGTGCGGCCGAAGTGGCCGTAGGCCGCGGTGGCCTGGTACATCGGGTGCAGCAGGTCGAGCATGGTGGTGATCGCGTAGGGGCGCAGGTCGAACGTCTCGCGGACCAGCTCGATGATCTTCTCTTCGGCGATCTTGTGCGTGCCGAAGGTGTTGATCGAAATCGAGGTCGGCAGGGCCACGCCGATGGCGTAGGAAACCTGGATCTCGCAGCGATCGGCCAGGCCGGCGGCGACGATGTTCTTGGCCACGTAGCGACCGGCATAAGCTGCAGAGCGGTCGACCTTGGACGGATCCTTGCCGGAGAAGGCGCCGCCGCCGTGACGGGCCATGCCGCCGTAGGTGTCGACGATGATCTTGCGACCGGTCAGGCCGCAGTCGCCCACCGGTCCGCCGATGACGAACAGGCCGGTCGGGTTGATGTGGTACTGGGTGTCCTTGTGCAGCAGCTCGGCGGGCAGGCAGTGCTTGACGATCAGCTCCATCACCGCTTCGCGCAGGTCGCTCTGCTTGACGTCCGGGTTGTGCTGGGTGGACAGCACCACGGCGTCGATACCCACCACCTTGCCGTTCTCGTAGCGGCAGGTGACCTGGCTCTTGGCATCCGGGCGCAACCACGGCAGCAGGCCGTTCTTGCGTGCTTCGGCCTGGCGCTCGACCAGGCGATGCGAGAAGCAGATTGGTGCCGGCATCAATACGTCGGTTTCGTTGCTGGCGTAGCCGAACATCAGGCCCTGGTCGCCAGCGCCCTGATCTTCCGGCTTGGAGCGGTCGACGCCCTGGGCGATATCCACCGACTGCTTGCCGATGATGTTGAGTACGCCGCAGGTGGCACCGTCAAAGCCGACTTCGGAGCTGGTGTAGCCGATGTCGATGATGACGTCGCGGACGATCTGCTCCAGATCGACCCAGGCGCTGGTGGTGACTTCACCGGCAACGATGGCCACGCCGGTCTTGACCAGGGTTTCACAGGCCACACGGGCGTGTTTGTCCTCGGCGATGATGGCGTCCAGCACCGCATCGGAGATCTGGTCGGCGATCTTGTCCGGATGCCCTTCGGACACGGACTCGGAGGTAAAAATCGAGTATTCGCTCATCTATCGGTTTCCTGTTACCGGAGGGTGAGTCGGTTGTCAGTGGCAGGCCGGGAAAAATGCCGAGCCTGGATCTGAAAACCGTTCTTCAAGCCAATGTAGAGACTCTCGCCAGGCGTGAGTCCCGCAGCATCGGCCCAGTGGGCCAGATCGTCCTGTTCAAAGCCCAGCCAGAGATCGCCGCAGGCCTCCCTGGCCCAGCTCTGGTTATGGCTGCACAGCTCGGTGATCAGCAGGCTACCGCCTGTCTTCACCAGCCGCGCCAGTTGTTTCATTGCCTCCCCCGGAGCCGCCAGATGGTGCAGAACCATGTTCAGCACCACGCAATCGGCCGGAGGGCAGTCGTCGTGCAGGGCATCGGCGAGCTTTAGTTCGACATTGCCCAGGCCTTCCTGCTCACAGCGTTTGTGTGCCAGCTCCAGCATCGCCGGGCTGTTGTCCAGCGCCACCACGTGGGCAAAGCGCCGTGCCAGCTCGGGCAGGAAGCTGCCGTCGCCGGGGCCGACTTCCAGCGCGGTGGCGCTGGTGCCGAGGTTGAGTGCGTCGAGTAGCGCCAGCACGCTGTCGCGGTACTGGGGCAGGCCGGCGATCAGATCCTGGCGTGCCTGGAAGCTGCCGGCCATGCGCGCGAAAAAATCTTCGCTGGCGGCGCTGCGCTGGGCGTGAACCGCTGAGATCCGGGACTGAACGTCTTCCGGCAGCTGCAGCTGATCGACTTCTTCCAGCAGGGCCGCATGCAGCGTGCCGCCCAGGCTGTCGCTCTGGGGCAGGGCACGGCGGTAGAAGATCGCATTGCCCTCGCGGCGCGTGGCCAGCAGGCCGGCCTGGGTCAGCACCTTGAGGTGATGGCTGATCCCCGACTGACCGGTAGCGAAAATCTGCGCCAGCTCCAGCACGCCGAAGGAGTCACTGGCCAGTGCGCGCATGATCTTCAGCCGCAACGTATCGCCGCCGGCCTTGCACAGGGCGGCGAGCTGGTCGCTGTCATCGGGTGAGATTCGGGAAATACGCAGGCTCATGGGTGAGGCAGTCTAGTCGCTGGTTTTTCGTCCAGCAATGGCAATATCAAAATATTTTGATATTGGACAAGGCTCTCAGCTCATAAGGCTGGCGATACCCAGGGCGCAAGAGCCCAGGCCGAGGCCCAACAAGCACAGGTTGGGCAGGATGCGTAGCATCGGTGCGGCTCTTCGGCTGCCGCTCAGATGCCGCGACAGCAGGCTGTAGGCCAGCAGAATGCTCAGGTCGATGCTTATCCAGATGACGATCAGCGCCGGCGCCTGAGTGGCGAGGGGCTGCTTCGGCGAGATAAAGGTGGGTAGAAAGGCGAGAAAGAACAGAATGTCCTTGGGGTTGGACAAGCCAACCATCAGGGCCCGCCAAAAATAATGCGCCTCGCTGCCCTGGGTCGGGGACGTTTCGCTCTCTCTCAGCAAGCCGCCCGCGCCAAGCCCAATCAGATAGAGCCCGCCGAGTACCTGGCCTGCTTCGAGGATGAATGGCTCCAGATCCAGCGCCAGATGGATCAGCAGCAATGCGGCGGTGAGCAGGATCAGCGCCGCGGTGACGCCGCCGAAGATGGTCCACAGTGGCCAGCGCAGTCGGGCGTCCGCTACCACCAGGGCCACCACCGGGCCGGGAGAGGCAATCAGCACGGCGACTGCGGCAGCGAAGCCGAGGTAGGTTGCCGTCATGGCTTGCAAGGCTCGTTATGCATGGCATTCTCTGACTTTTAGTTATGGCTATGGGTAGCAAAACCGTAGCGGCCTGTTCAGTCGTGTTCAGGCTGGGCCAGCGGGGTCTCCGAGGAAGTATCGGGCGCAAACGGCTCTCGGGAAAACGGATATAACAATCGGAAAGGATGAGTTTTAGTTATGACGACGCTGGCACCACGACTACCCCCTCTCTACGCACTGCGCGCTTTCGAAGCGGCGGCGCGTCTGGGTTCGTTCACGCAGGCAGCACAAAGCCTGTGCATCACCCAAAGCGCGGTGAGCCGGCACGTGAAAACGCTGGAGGAGCACCTTGGCTGCCGGCTATTCGAGCGGTCCGGCTCGCGGCTGGCGTTGACTGATACGGGGCGGCGGCTGGCGCATGAGCTCGGGACAGGCTTTCGCAGCATTGAAAGCGCCTGCGCTGCGGTGAGTCGCCGGCAGGGTGATCTCAGGCTCAAGGCGCCCTCAACGCTGACCATGCGCTGGCTGCTGGAGGTGCTGGAGAGTTTCCATCTGGCCCAGCCACAAGGCCGGGTACAGCTCACCAGCGTATGGATGGATGTGGATTCGGTGGATTTTCACAGTGAGCCGTTCGACTGCGCGATTCTGCTGGGCAGCGGTGATTTTCCACCCGGCTGTCAGCGGCTCCGGCTGTTCGATGAGTGGCTGGTGCCGGTTTGTGCGCCGACATTGAATGGTGGCGAGCGTTGGTCGGCGCAACACTTGTCCGAGGCTGAGCTGATTCACCCGTCGCGCGACTGCCGTGACTGGCGGCGCTGGCTGCAACGGACCGGGCTTGTCGAGACGGTCGCCTGGCAGCGCGGCATGGTCTTCGACAGCCTGGAGCTGGGGATTGGTGCAGCGATTCAGGGGCGCGGGGTTTCAGTGGCCGATCTGGCGCTGGTGAGTGCCGAGTTGCGCAGGGGTACCCTGGTGCTGCCGTTCGAGCCGGCGGTGCGTACTGGCGACAGTTATTACCTTGTCTGGCCCGCGGATCGCGATGAGCCGGCCGCATTGGTTCGCCTGCGTGAATATCTGCTGCAACATCTGCCGCAGATCACCGATCAGCGGGTCAGTCTGCTGGATTAAGGGCCGGGCAGGGTGCGGCAGGGTGCGTAAAGCCATTCAATCATTGCCCCGCCGTCGCCACTGGGGGAAAATGCCGGCCTTTCCGTGATAGCCCCCGCAGGAGATTTAGCGATGCCCAGCCGTCGTGAGCGAGCCAATGCCATCCGCGCCCTCAGCATGGATGCTGTGCAGAAAGCCAACAGCGGCCACCCCGGTGCCCCAATGGGCATGGCGGACATCGCCGAAGTGCTCTGGCGCGACCACCTCAAGCACAGCCCCACCAATCCGCAGTGGGCCGACCGCGATCGCTTCGTGCTGTCCAACGGCCACGGCTCGATGCTGATCTATTCGCTGCTGCACCTGACCGGCTACGACCTGTCCATTGATGACCTGAAGAATTTCCGTCAGCTGCACAGCAAGACCCCCGGCCACCCTGAGCTTGGCTACACCCCCGGCGTGGAAACCACCACCGGGCCGCTGGGTCAGGGTATCGCCAACGCTGTGGGCTTCGCCCTGGCCGAGAAGATCATGGCGGCGCAGTTCAACAAGCCCGGCCATGAAATCGTCGATCACAACACCTACGTGTTCCTCGGCGACGGCTGCATGATGGAAGGCATTTCCCATGAAGTCTGCTCACTGGCTGGCACCCTGGGGCTGAACAAGCTCACCGCCTTCTACGACGACAACGGCATCTCCATCGATGGCGAGGTGCATGGCTGGTTTACCGACGACACCCCGCGTCGCTTCGAGGCCTACGGCTGGCAGGTGATCCGCAACGTCGACGGCCATGACGCCGACGAGATCCAGATCGCCATCGAGACTGCGCGCAAGAGCGACCGTCCGACCCTGATCTGCTGCAAGACCATCATCGGCTTCGGCTCGCCGAATAAGCAGGGCAAGGAGTCCTCCCACGGCGCCGCTCTGGGTGATGACGAAATTGCCCTGACTCGCGAAGCCCTGGACTGGAAGCATGGCCCGTTCGAGATCCCTGCCGAGATCTACGCCGAGTGGGACGCCAAGCAGAAGGGCGCCGACGCTGAGAATGAGTGGAACAAGCGTTTCGCTGCCTATGAGGCTGAATTCCCGGCACTGGCCGCCGAGTTCAAGCGCCGCATGGCGGGCGAGCTGCCGGCCGATTTCGCCGAGAAAGCCAGCGAGTACATCCGCGAAGTGGCCACCAAGGGCGAAACCATTGCCAGCCGCAAGGCCAGCCAGAACTGCCTGAACGCCTTCGGCCCGCTGCTGCCGGAGCTGCTCGGCGGCTCGGCCGATCTGGCCGGTTCCAACCTGACCCTGTGGAAGGGCTGCAAGCCGGTGGTCGCCGAGGATGCCTCGGGCAACTACATGTACTACGGCGTGCGCGAATTCGGCATGGCCGCGATCATGAACGGCGTGGCCCTGCACGGCGGCCTGATTCCCTACGGCGCGACCTTCCTGATGTTCATGGAGTACGCGCGCAACGCCGTACGCATGTCGGCGCTGATGAAGCAGCGGGTGATCTATGTCTTCACCCACGACTCCATCGGTCTTGGCGAAGATGGCCCGACCCACCAGCCGATCGAGCAGCTGACCAGCCTGCGTACCACGCCGAACCTGGACACCTGGCGCCCGGCCGATACCGTCGAATCCGCAGTGGCCTGGAAGCACGCGGTCGAGCGCAAGGACGGCCCCAGCGCGCTGATCTTCTCGCGCCAGAACCTGCCGTACCACGTGCGTGACAACGAGACCGAAGCGGCCATCGCGCGCGGCGGTTACATCCTGAAGAACTGCGAGGGCGAGCCGGAGCTGATCCTTATCGCCACCGGTTCGGAAGTCAGCCTGGCGGTCGAGGCGGCCGACAAGCTGACGGCACAAGGTCGCAAGGTGCGTGTGGTTTCCATGCCCTGCACCAGCGTATTCGACGCTCAGGACGCTGCCTACAAGCAGGCCGTGCTGCCGGTTGAGGTCGGTGCGCGCATCGCCATCGAAGCGGCCCATGCGGACTACTGGTACAAGTACGTCGGCCTCGACGGTCGCATCATCGGCATGACCACTTACGGCGAGTCGGCTCCGGCTGGCCAGCTGTTCGAGGAGTTCGGCTTCACCGTGGACAATGTGCTGGCGGTGGCCGAAGAGCTGCTGGAAGACTGATACCGCGCTGCGGTGGATGACTTCGGTCATCCACCCTACGTAACTCCACCTTCCGCGGGGTGGAAACCCGCGTAGCGGTTTTCCACTGGCAGGACCGAGATCTCATGGCCAACGCCCGTCCCTATCGCATCGCCCTCAACGGCTACGGCCGTATCGGTCGCTGTGTACTGCGCGCGTTTTACGAGCGCGGCGCGGATTTCGATTTCCAGATCGTCGCACTCAACGATCTGGCCGATATGCCCAGCCTGGAATACCTGACCCGTTTCGACTCCACCCATGGCCGTTTCCCCGGCGAGGTTGGGGTGGATGGCGACTGCCTGCATATCAACGGCGATTGCGTCCATGTGCTGCGCCAATCGACACCGGAAGCCATCGACTGGCGTGCGCTGGGCGTGGATCTGGTGCTGGAATGCTCGGGTGCCTACAACACCCGTGCCTGCGGTCAGCGTTTTCTCGATGCGGGTGTGCCACGGGTATTGTTTTCCCAGCCCATGAGCGGCGCCAGCGATGTCGACGCCACGGTGGTGATGGGGGTGAACCATCAGCAGCTGAGCGGCAATGAGCGGCTGGTGTCCAACGCCTCCTGCACCACCAACTGTGGTGTGCCGCTGCTCAAGCTGCTCAACGATGCGGTGGGGATCGAGTATGCCTCCATCACCACCATCCACTCGGCCATGAACGACCAGCCGGTGATCGATGCCTATCACCACGAGGATCTGCGCCGCACGCGCTCGGCGTTCCAGTCGGTGATCCCGGTATCCACCGGTTTGGCCCGCGGTATCGAGCGTTTGTTGCCGGAACTCTTCGGACGGATTCAGGCCAAAGCCGTGCGGGTGCCGACGGTGAACGTGTCCTGCCTGGACATTACCCTGCAGACGTCACGGGATACCGATGCGCAGGAAATCAACCGGGTGCTGCGTGCCGCCGCCGAGTCCGGGCCGCTGAAGGGGCTGCTTGCCTTCACGGAGTTACCCCACGCCAGCTGCGATTTCAACCACGATCCGCATTCGGCGATCGTCGACGGTAGTCTGACCCGCGTTTCCGGGCCGCGGCTGGTGAATCTGCTGGCCTGGTTCGACAACGAATGGGGCTTTGCCAATCGCATGCTCGAGGTGTCCGAACATTACTTGCAGGTGGCTCACCGCAGCTGAGCAACCAATCTTCGCGACTTCGCCGTTATTGAACTTAAGGAAGACCAGATGACCGTTTTGAAGATGACCGACCTCGATCTGCAGGGTAAGCGTGTGCTGATCCGCGAAGACCTCAACGTGCCGGTTAAGGACGGCGCGGTAAAGAGCGACGCGCGCATCCTGGCCTCGCTGCCGACCATCAAGTTGGCCCTGGAGAAAGGCGCGGCGGTGCTGGTTTGTTCGCACCTGGGACGTCCCGAGGAGGGCGTGTTCAGCGAGGAAGACAGCCTCAAGCCGGTGGCTGACTATCTGGCCAAGGCGCTGAACCGCGAAGTGCCGCTGGTGCGTGATTATCTGGGCGGCGTCGAGGTCAAGCCGGGCGAGCTGGTGCTGCTGGAAAACGTCCGCTTCAACAAGGGCGAGAAGAAGAACTCCGACGAGCTGGCGCAGCAGTACGCTGCGCTGTGCGACATCTTCGTCATGGACGCCTTCGGCACTGCCCACCGCGCCCAGGGCTCGACCCACGGCGTGGCCAAGTTCGCCAAGGTTGCCTGTGCCGGCCCGCTGCTGGCCGCCGAGCTGGATGCGCTGGGCAAGGCCCTGAAGAGCCCGGCCAAGCCCATGGCAGCCATCGTCGCCGGCTCCAAGGTCTCGACCAAGCTGGATGTGCTGAACAGCCTGAGCCAGGTTTGCGATCAGTTGATCGTCGGCGGCGGCATTGCCAACACCTTCCTTGCGGCCGCCGGTTTCCCGGTGGGCAAGTCGCTGTACGAGGCCGACCTGGTGGACACCGCCAAGGCTATTGCGGCCAAGGTCAGCGTGCCGCTGCCGGTGGATGTGGTGGTGGCCAAGGCCTTCGCCGAGGATGCCGAAGCGACCGTCAAGGCGGTGGGTGACGTGGGCGAGGACGACATGATCCTCGACATCGGTCCGCAGACCGCAGCCAACTTTGCCGAGCTGCTGAAGTCTTCCCAGACCATTCTCTGGAACGGCCCGGTGGGCGTGTTCGAGTTCGATCAGTTCGGCAATGGAACTCAGGTGCTGGCCAAGGCTATCGCCGAAAGCCCGGCGTTCTCCATTGCCGGCGGCGGCGACACACTGGCGGCCATCGACAAGTACGGTGTAGCCGAGCAGATCTCCTACATCTCCACTGGCGGTGGCGCCTTCCTCGAATTCGTCGAAGGCAAGGTGCTGCCGGCTGTTGAGGTACTGGAACAGCGCGCCGCTCAGTAAGGCCTGACGGGCCATTTGTCTCGCCTGTTCAGGTCAGGTTTTCCAACGGCCTGATCAAGGCGAGGCAACCCCTGCAGTCCAGCGCTGTCTCTGTTCTGTCCAAACACGGAATGGAGATTCGCCATGCGTTATGCCGCGATTGCTGTTTGCTGCCTGGGATTGGCCGGCTGTGCCGGAGGAGCTCCGGATTCGGCCTGCGAAGTATTCGCGCCGCCGCCAGTGGAAAGCCCGACTGCCCAGGGCGACCAGCGTATGCAGATACAGAGCACCGGTGATCCCACCGTTGGTACCGCCGCCGATGCACGGGATTGCTGATGTTTGTGCTTAGCCAGGAGACATGATGAAAGGATTGTTCGTGCTAATGGCCAGCTTGCTGCTTGGCGGCTGTGCTCACTGGCAATCGGGGCCGGAGGCGCCATTTGTTCGCTGGAAGTGCCAGAGCCAGCAAAACATTGCCTGGCGCTATGCTGACGCCGAACGTAGCCGCGTAGATTTGAAGATCGGTAACAGCGAGCAGGTTCATCACTTGCGCAAGGAACCTGCTACCCGTGGTGCTTTCTATAGCGACGGAGTGGTGGCGTTCCATGACAAGGGCAACCAGGCGCTGGTTTACCGAGTGGCCGACGACAAATTGCTGGCCCATGGCTGCAGCGCTTCGCTGATCACCTTCTGATGGCGCGTTGCCGAGGTATGCCGGCGGTGAGTTCGAGGGTTTTCGCCTTTTGCCTCGCCCACCACTACAATGCCGCGCCATACCTGCGCGGTGCTTGAACAGCGCTGACCCCTGCGGCAGGCTATCAGGCTATATATGGAAATCTGGACGAGGTAGGCAAGCGCGAGAAACAGGCTGCAGCTTCGAGTCAGCACGGCGCTATTCGTCGGGCGTTCCTGAGCGGCCCAGGCTGTTTCTTGCAATACTTGTTGGCCTGTCAGCTTATTTTTCAGCGGTCTGTTACACGATTAAACGACCCAAACCGGGAGAAAGGAAAAACATGGCACTTATCAGCATGCGCCAGATGCTCGACCACGCCGCCGAGTTCGGCTATGGCGTGCCGGCTTTCAACGTCAATAACCTTGAGCAAATGCGCGCCATCATGGAAGCGGCCGACAAAACGGACTCCCCGGTGATCGTTCAGGCTTCTGCCGGCGCGCGCAAATATGCCGGTGCGCCTTTCCTGCGCCACCTGATCCTGGCGGCGATCGAGGAATTCCCGCATATCCCCGTGTGCATGCACCAGGACCACGGTACCAGCCCCGATGTCTGCCAGCGCTCGATTCAGCTGGGCTTTTCCTCGGTGATGATGGACGGCTCGCTGCGTGAAGACGGCAAGACACCGGCCGACTACGACTACAACGTCCGCGTAACCCAGCAGACCGTCGCTTTCGCCCATGCCTGCGGCGTATCCGTAGAAGGCGAGCTGGGGTGCCTGGGCAGCTTGGAAACCGGCATGGCTGGTGAAGAAGATGGCGTGGGTGCCGAAGGCGTGCTGGATCACAGCCAGCTGCTGACCGACCCGGAAGAGGCTGCCGACTTCGTGAAGCAGACCAAGGTCGACGCCCTGGCCATCGCCATCGGCACCAGCCACGGCGCTTACAAATTCACCAAGCCGCCAACCGGCGACACCCTGTCGATCCAGCGCATCAAGGAAATTCATGCGCGCATCCCGGATACCCACCTGGTGATGCACGGTTCCTCCTCGGTACCTCAGGAGTGGCTGAAGATCATCAACGAGTACGGTGGTGAAATCGGCGAGACCTACGGCGTGCCGGTCGAGGAAATCGTCGAGGGGATCAAGTACGGCGTGCGCAAGGTCAACATCGACACCGACCTGCGCCTGGCCTCCACCGGCGCGATCCGTGAGTTCCTGGCTAAGAACCCCAGCGAATTCGACCCGCGCAAGTACCTGGCCAAGACCGTCTCCGCCATGCGCGACATCTGCATCGCACGCTACGAAGCCTTCGGCACCGCGGGCAACGCCTCGAAGATCAAGCCGATCTCCCTGGAAGGCATGTTCCAGCGCTACGCCAGCGGCGAGCTGGATCCAAAGATCAACTGATCGTCCGTTATCGAAAAAGCCCGCGCAATGCGGGCTTTTTCTTGTCTGCGGCAGTCAATCAGCCAGCAGCAGCTGTACCTGTTTATGCAGCGACTCCAGCGAAAAGGGCTTGGCCAATATCGGAGCTGTGCGGGCGATGGCGCTGCCGGATTCGTATATCTCGATGGGGTAGCCGCTGATGAACAGCACCTTGAGGTCCGGGCGCAGTTTGAGTGCAGGTTCGACGATCATCACTCCGGATACGTTGCCCGGCAGGCGAAAGTCGGAAATCAGCAGATCAAGGTGCGGCCGGGTCGCGAGAATCTCGAAGGCCTTGGCCGAGTTCTCCGCAGCAAGTACCCGGTAGCCTTCGTCAGAGAGGTAATCGCACAGCAGATCGAGAATATGCGGCTCGTCTTCGACGATCAAAACGACTTTGGGTGACGCTTGATTCATTGAGGAACTCTCGAGGTTTTCGAACGTGCGTGGCGATGATTGCTGTCCTGATCTTCGACATCCGGTGCCGCTTGGGTTCAGCTGAATCAGCCAGGCGGTCGGGCCAACATGTCGAAGGCATGAGCCAGTCGACATTCCGAATGCCCCGTGTTTCTCACCGGCGGCAAGAGTCGCGAGCTCAGGATGGCAGCGCAATAAGACAAACGGACTGTTTGGATGGGTGGAAGGTATTTCGTGGTAAGGCTCGCAGGTCTTGGTTGTATGGCCGGCAACCCACAGCACTCAGAATGCACGCCCTTAGTCAGGCGTTATTGCGTTTTGCATGCCATCACGCCGCCTCCATATATATATGTTATTGATTTATAGCGACTTTTCTTTGGTCTGCCTTGGCACGAAGGCTGCTCTGGTTATGGCTGCTGCAACATCAATCGGAGTACATAACAATGATCGTCGCTGAACAAGTTCTTACCGCTGCCTTTCCCGAATTTGAAGTAGTGACTTCTCTGCGTCCGGATGGAGGGCTGCTGCTGGTACTGCGCAACGATGGCCGCGATGTCATCAAGCGCGCGGTATCCAAGGGCCAGGCGCAAAATGCGGTGCAACTGGACTGGGTCATCAGTTCTATTCGCCGGGACTTGGCGCTTGAGGCCGGTATGTCGCCAGCCATTGCCCGTCTGCAGAGCCAGAGCCGTACACGCTTGCCGACCTACGAATACGCCTGAACCGAACAAGCGATCCGATCAGGCCGAAGAGCCTGGCGCGTCACGAACCTGATGAGGATTTTTACATGAATGCGATTGACCTGCTGATCCAAGACCATGAACGGGTAAAGGAAATTCTGACGCGCCTGGCGGACAGCACGGAGCGCGCCGTCAAGACCCGCACCGAGCTGCTCAGCAAGCTGGAAATGGAAGTCATGATCCACACCGAGTTGGAGGAGCAGATTCTCTATCCGGCCTACAAGGAAGCGGGCGGCAAGGAAGAAGCCAAGATGTACCACGAAGCCAAGGAAGAGCATCGTGCCGTGGATGCGCTGGTGCTGCCCGACCTGAAAGCTACTGACCCCGGCAGTCTGGAATTTTCCGGGCGCGTAAAGGTGTGTAAGGAATTGCTCGAGCACCACATCGAGGAAGAGGAAGAGGAAATGTTCCCCAACGCCCGTGAGCTCTTCGACGAGGCGCGCCTGGAGGAAATGGGTGCGCAGATGACCGAGCTGAGAAATCGCCTGAAAAAGGAATTCACTGCTAGAGCGGCAGCCTAAGGCGGATGGACCTCAACGGAGGGGCACTCTGCTCGCCTGATGAGGTCCATTGCTCCGAGAGGATCGAAAAAATCCGACTGTCGCCGGCTACCAGACCGGCTCAATTTTTTTGGAGGTTTCCCTATGCGTCTTGCTTATTTATCTGCACCGATTCTCGGTCTGCTGCTGGTCGGCTGTGGCCCGGACGAAGATCGTGAACGCGAGGTACCACCACCAGCACCAACCACCGAGCAGCCTGCTGCGCCGGCTACTGATACGCCACCTGCATCCGGCACAACCGGCACCATGGGTAATGGTGGTACGCCGGCCACCGGTACCGGCGGTGGTGTAGAAACCAACAGCGGTACTGGCGTAGGCACCCCAGGCGCCATGGATGACTCGGATACCGGTAGTGGCCTTGGTACCGAATCCGGAGCGGGTACCGAACCAAACCCCAATGGTCAATAATCGTCTGTTTGATGAAGCCATGAAGCGTCTATGCGGGAGAACTGCATGAAATCGCATTTCTGGGCTATCGCGGCGGCGCTTCCGCTTTCCGTGATGTTGATGGCCTGCTCACCGGAGGATGAACCTTCGGCGCTGGACAACAACAGTCGGAATCAGCAGGAACATCAGAATACCGCCGCCGAGCCTGCCGGGCCTCGCGAGACCACGCCGCCAGGCGACATGGCTAACGAGTAGTCGCGGGCAAAGGCTCATTTTGCGGACTGTAGGGCCGGCTGTCTTCGGCCCTACATGCCGTAACTCTGCATATATTCCGCTGTTGCGTGGCCTAAGCCTTGGCATGCCTGAGGGCCTCGGAATTTCGCCACTTCACAGAAGGTCGCTAATGAAAGCTGCAGATTCCATATTTGGAGCTGCGCATTCCTGGTGGCGCCAACTTGTTGGGCAGTCGCAAGGTGATTGAACACATCATCCTTACGGGTCCTACCGGACTCCGTTTTACACATATTGGGCTGCTGCGTAGCCCGAGGCCCAGGCCCACTGAAAGTTGAAGCCGCCCAGGTGGCCAGTGACGTCCAGCACCTCTCCGATAAAGTACAAGCCGGGTGACTTCAGCGACTCCATTGTCTTTGACGACACTTCTCTCGTATCGATGCCACCCAGGGTGACCTCAGCGGTTCGATAGCCCTCTGTGCCAGCAGGTACAAGCTGCCAAGCGGCGAGCCTCTCGGCGATCTGTCCCAGTTCGCTTGGAGTGTATTGCTTGAGCGGCCGGGAGCTAAACCAGTGTTCACTCAATAGCCCCGCCATCTTGCGCGTGAACAGTTCGCCCAAAAGCGTCTTCAGTTCGGTGTTGGGGCGTTCTCGCTGCTGTTCTGCAAACCACTCGGGCAAGTCCAGGTGCGGTAGCAGGTTGATCTCGATGGCATCGCCAGGTCGCCAGAACGAAGACACCTGCAGGATTGCCGGGCCGGATAGACCGCGGTGGGTAAACAGAATGTTTTCGCGAAAGCTCTGTCCGTTGCAGCTCACCAGGCAATCTTCGACCGAGGTGCCGGAAAGCTCGCCGCACATGGTCTTGAGCTGCGGCTCGGTGATGGTGAAGGGCACCAGCCCGGCGCGAGTTGGCAGCACGTTGTGGCCGAACTGGCGCGCCACCTGATAACCGAAGCCGCTTGCGCCCAAAGTTGGAATCGACAGCCCGCCGGTGGCGATCACCAGTGACTGGCAGTCGATGGGGCCGGCGCTGCTTTCCAGGCGATAGCCATCGGTGGTCCTTTCAATGCTCTGTACGGAAGTGTACAACTTCAGGTCGACGCCGGCCTGAGCGCATTCATCCAGCAGCATCTGCAGAATGTCGCTGGCCTTATTATCACAGAACAGTTGGCCGAGCTTTTTCTCGTGATAGGCGATCCCGTGGCGGGAAACCATCTCGATGAAATCCCACTGGGTATAGCGGGCCAACGCCGATTTGCAGAAATGCGGGTTCTCGGAAAGGAAGTTCGCCGGCTCGGTATACATATTGGTGAAGTTGCAGCGCCCGCCGCCGGACATAAGGATTTTCTTGCCGGCTTTGTTGGCGTGATCGAGCAGCAGCACCCGACGGCCACGCGCGGCCGCACTGAATGCGCACATCAAACCGGCGGCGCCGGCGCCGATGATGGTGACGTCTGTAGTGGGCACTGCGTGGTCCTCGTTCGGGCTGGCGCGCATCTTACCCTGCGGCGTGCTGGCCTGGCTCAGTGGTTTGCTTGAGCAGATGCACGGCCATGCTGCGCAGAGGGGCCAGTTGCCGGCAGATCATGCCCAGCTGGGTTTGCAGCAGGCGATGGGCGTCATCCAGCTCATCGGATGTCTGTTCGAGCTGCTGTGCCAGCGCCTCTTCCTCTTCGCTGTATACCGTTAGTGGCTGCTTGTTCTGCAGCGCTGCGGCTATTTCATCGAGGCTGTTGGCCAGTCGCTGTGCGGCTTCTTCGAGCATCTCGTCGCGCGCATCGTCAGGCAGGCTTTCGCGGTGCGCGCCGAGGCCTGAGACATAGTTGAGCAAAGTGTGCGAGAGGGTCAGAAAGCGGAAGCCGGTTTCGGCATCGCGACGAAAATGTCCTGGCTCCAGCAGCATGTTGGAAAGTGTGGTGGACAGTGCAGCGTCAGCATTGTGTGCGTTGCGTCGGGCCAGCCGATAGGCCAGGTCGTCACGCTTGCCGCTCTCATACTGATGCATGATCTGGCGCAGATAGTCGGCGCTTCGGCTCAGAGTGTTGGCCACCACCTGGTTGAGTCGGCGGCCTTGCCAATCAGGGAGGATCAGGAATACTGCGGCGGCGGCGATCAGGCTGCCCAGCAGGGTATCGATCAGGCGTGGCCAGATCAGCCCGTAACCATCACCGACCTGGTTGAAGCAGAACAGCACCAACAGCGTAATGGCCGCCGTCGCCAGGGTGTAGCGGCTGCTGCGGGTGGCAAAAAACACCACGCCGGCGATAACCGCGAACAGAGCCTGGATCTGCTGGCTGGGAAGCAGGTCGAACAGCGCCCAGCCGGCGATCAGCCCCAGTACGGTGCCGGTCACCCGCTGCACCAGCTTGATCCGCGTCGCGCCGTAGTTGGGTTGGCAAACGAACAGGGTGGTGAGCAGTATCCAGTAACCCTGTTCCGGGCGAACGGTCTGCAATACCGCATAGCCGCAGATCAGCGCCAGGCTCAGGCGCAGAGCGTGTCGGAACAGCAGGGAGGTGGGCGTCAGTTGCAGGCGGATGCGGCTGGCTGCATCGCGTAGCGACTGCGGTTGGCGATCCAGCAGGCTGTTGTCCTGCTGGCCTTCGAGAACCTCCGGGTAGCTGGCAGTAGACAGCTGCTGCTGCATCGTCGAAAGGTTGCGCGCCAGCGCACGCAGCGAGCGAAGCAAACTGCGCCAGGCCGGGTTGTTCTGCTGGCGCAGGTAATCGAGCGAGGCTTCAAGGTCGGCCTGTGCCTGGGCGTTGGCCTCGCTGTAGCGAAAGGGTTGGCGCATCCGGATTGCCGTCGCCAGCTCGTGGCAGGCCTTGCTCTGCAGGCGCAGCAGGCGATTGCAGCGAAATAGCACGTCGCTATGAAAGAAGGCTTCGCTCAACGCCTGATAAGGATAGTGGGAGGAGCTGACGCGCTCGTGCAGGTCCTGGGCAAGGAAATACAGTTTAAGGTAACGGTTGATCTTCGCTCCCGAGCGGCCGTTGCCAAGGCGATTGAGCAGGGTTTCCTTGGTGGTGTTCATGGCGTTGACCACACGGCCGTTCTGCTGCGCCAGTTGCAGGCGCAGCTGCTCCACATCGAGCTGTTGGATGGGCTCGAACAACGCCGCCTTGAGCTTGAAGTACTCAGCCAGCTCGCGATACAGCCTGGCCAGGCTCTGCTGTACCGGCTGATGAGCGAACAGTGCGTTCCAGATCACCGACAGCAGGCCGTACCAGGCGGCGCCGGCAAGCAGCAACAACGGATCGCGCCACGGCTGCAGCGCTTCGCTGCCGCGCTGGTCGGCTGCGATCATGCTGTAGATGGAAAGAATCAGCGTGGCCTGGGCAATGGTGGCGTAACGCTCGCCCAGCGCGCCGAGCATGATCAGGCAGAAAGCCGCTGCCGCCATGCCCAGCGCGAACAGCCACGGCCATGGGAACAGCAGCTGCACCGATACGGCCGCAACGCTGAAGCACAGCAGCGTCACCATCAGGGCGGAAAGCCGCCCGCGCCAGCTGTCGTCGGTTTCCGCCAGGGCGCTGGCGATGATGCCCAGGAACAGTGGAATTACCATTCCCAGCTCGCCCAGATACCAGCTCAGCCCCATGCTGGCCGATAGCGCGATCAATACACGCAGGCTGTAGCCGAACTTGTCCAGCGCCCAGAGGCGGCGCAAGGTATGACCAAGAGAGGTTGAACGCATCGAAACGAATCCCCAGGACAGCATGTGGACCGGGTCAGGTCTCACCGGTTTGGCGAGCAAACCGCTAGTTGCTGTGAGACCGATACCTCGCCGATCAGGTCACGCCTTTAGCCAGCCCAATCCATTGATTCGCTTCCGGCCTTAAAGAATCCTGACCTTCAGCGAGCGCCCCTTGATCTTGCCGGCATTGAGGCGATTGAGCGCCTGCTTGATAACGCTACGCTCGACGGCCACGAACGCCTGGAAGTCGAAGAGGGCGATCTTGCCGACCTGGGTGCCGGGGATACCGGCATCCCCGGTCAGCGCTCCGAGAATATCGCCGGGGCGCAGTTTGTCCTTGCGTCCGGCGCCAATGCACAGGGTTGCCATCGGCGGCTGCAACGGCTCGCCCAGGCGCACCTTCAGTTCGTCCAGCGAGTGCCAGTTGAGCGGCGCCTTCTGGCGTTCTTCGATAGCGCGCGCGCGATGGGCTTCGGCAGGAGCGACCAGGCTGATGGCGATGCCTTTTCTCCCGGCGCGACCGGTACGGCCAACCCGGTGGATATGAATCTCCGAATCACGTGCCAGCTCGACGTTGATCACCATATCCAATGCATCAATATCCAAACCGCGTGCGGCAACGTCCGTGGCCACCAATACCGACAGGCTGCGATTGGCAAACATGGCCAGCACCTGGTCACGGTCACGCTGCTCCAGATCCCCATTCAGCGCCTTGGCGGAAATGCCCCTGGCGCTGAGCTGCTCCACCAGCTCCTGGCATTGCTGCTTGGTGAAACAGAAAGCCACACAGCTTTCCGGACGGAAAGTGGCGAGCACCCGAACCACGGCATCCATCCGGTTCTCCGGGTCGATCTCGTAGAAACGCTGCTCGATCTGCGCATCGTCATGCAGCGCTTCGGCCTTTACCTGCTGCGGGTCGCGCATGAAGGTGGCCGACAGCTGCTTGATGCCGCTGGGGTAGGTCGCCGAAAACAGCAGCGTCTGCCGGCGACTCGGCGTCTGTTCGATGATCTCGGCGATAGCGTCGTAGAAGCCCATATCCAGCATCCGATCGGCTTCATCGAGTACCAGCGTATTGAGGCCGTCGAGTGTCAGCGTGCCTTTTTTCAGGTGCTCCTGAATGCGCCCGGGGGTGCCGACGATGACGTGCGCACCGTGCTCAAGGGATGCGATCTGCGGGCCGATGGATACGCCGCCACACAGGGTCAGGATCTTGATGTTGTCAGCGGCGCGGGCCAGCCGGCGAAGCTCCTTGGCAACCTGGTCGGCCAGCTCGCGGGTCGGGCACAGAACCAGCGCCTGGCAGCCGAAGTAGCGGGGGTTGAGCGGCTCCAGCAGGGCGATGCCGAAGGCTGCGGTCTTGCCGCTTCCGGTCTTGGCCTGGGCGATCAGGTCCTTGCCCTTGAGCATGATCGGCAGGCTCTGGGCCTGGATTGGTGTCATTTCGACATAGCCGAGAGCATCGAGGTTGGCCAGGGTGGCCGGGCTGAGGGGTAGGGCAGAGAAAGCTGAACTGGGCACGGAGGCGTCATCTATAAGGAACCGGCCGGCAGTTTAGCAGACCTGCCGGTACGGCCTGATGACAGCGCGAGCTAGGTGCCGCACCTACTACCGTTCTGGAAGCGCCTGCTGGCTGCTCTGCTTCTATTTCAGGATGGTAAATATTAATTAATACAAACTGTATCTGAACGAATGATGAATGGTTGTTCAGTTAACCGGAATTAATTGGCGCCGGCTGCTTGATCAGCTTTTAAATGCTTTTTCTTTAATGTTTTGCAATATGCGGCGGATTAAGATCATTGAGGCTTTTTCAGATCTTAAGCCTCTGCGAGGTATATCTGCTTCAATTTCTTGAGCCTAGTTGAGGTGCAAGGTGCGCGCCTGTCAGCTTTACGGGGGGGGGCGAGAGCTGACTGGATAGTCTGTTTTCAGCCTGGTGCGTTCAGTGCTGTGCTGAGGTGATCAGGGCTGTTAGTGCATGCCATCAGTGAATGGTAAGTGTTCGTTTGGTTGTCCGGGCGATGGCTCTATTTAGCGGGTTTTGGGCGGCGGGTGCATGCTGGCACCGACTAAAGTCGGGGCTTTCTTTGCGTAATGCACCTTTGCTAGATTCACCGTGTGGGCTTCCCTCACCTAGCTATAACAATAAGGCGGAACACGGCGATGACCGAAGAAGATAAGAAAAACGCTGATGCGTACTGGAAGGCGAACGTTCGCCTCATAACATGGAGCCTTGTGGTCTGGGCTCTTGTCTCATATGGCTGCGCCATTCTCCTGCGTCCGTTGCTGGCCGGTATTCCGGTTGGGGGAACGGATCTGGGCTTTTGGTTTGCTCAACAAGGCTCCATCATCACGTTCATTTTGATCATCTTCCACTACGCGTGGCGGCTGAACAAACTGGACAAGGAATTTGGGGTCGAGGAGTAAACCATGAGCCAATACTGGATTAACATGATGTTCGTGGGCGCCTCTTTCCTGCTTTATATCGGGATTGCGGTCTGGGCCCGCGCCGGATCGACCAAGGAGTTCTACGTTGCGGGCGGAGGCGTGCATCCCGTCACCAACGGTATGGCCACTGCGGCAGACTGGATGTCTGCAGCATCCTTCATCTCCATGGCCGGTATCATTGCCGCTGGTGGTTACGGTACTTCCGTCTACCTGATGGGCTGGACTGGTGGCTACGTTCTGCTGGCGATGCTGCTGGCTCCCTACCTGCGCAAATTCGGCAAGTTCACGGTACCGGACTTCATCGGTGACCGTTTCTACAGCCGTGGCGCTCGCCTGGTAGCGGTTGTCTGCCTCATTCTCATCTCCGTTACCTACGTAATCGGTCAGATGTCGGGTGCAGGTGTTGCGTTCTCCCGCTTCCTGGAAGTGAGCAACTCCGCTGGTATCTGGATCGCTGCTGCGATCGTGTTCGCTTACGCTGTATTCGGTGGCATGAAGGGCATCACCTACACCCAGGTGGCGCAGTACGTGGTACTGATCATTGCCTACACCATTCCGGCCGTGTTCATCGCCATGCAGCTGACCGGCAACCCGATCCCGATGTTCGGGATGTTCGGTACCCACGTCGAGTCCGGCATGCCGCTGCTCGATCGTCTGGACATCGTGGTCCGTGACCTGGGCTTCGCCGAGTACACCGCTGACGTCGACAACAAGCTGAACATGTTCCTGTTCACCCTGTCGCTGATGATCGGTACCGCTGGTCTGCCGCACGTCATCATCCGCTTCTTCACCGTACCGAAGGTGGCTGATGCTCGCTGGTCCGCTGGCTGGACTCTGGTGTTCATTGCCATGCTGTACCTCACTGCTCCGGCTGTGGCTTCCATGGCGCGTCTGAACCTGATCGACACCATCTATCCGGAAGGCACCGAATCCGCTGCGATTCTCTATGACGAGCGTCCAGGCTGGATCCAGACCTGGGAGCAGACCGGTCTGATCAAGTGGGAAGACAAGAACAGCGACGGTCGCATCCAGATGTACAACGATGCCAACGCTGGCTTTGCTCCGACCGCTCAAGAGCGTGGCTGGAATGGCAACGAGCTGACAGTTAACAACGACATCATCGTTCTGGCCAACCCGGAAATCGCCAACCTCCCGAGCTGGGTTATCGGTCTGATCGCAGCCGGTGCTATCGCGGCGGCGCTGTCCACTGCGGCGGGTCTGCTGCTTGCGATCTCCTCTGCCATCAGTCATGACCTGATCAAGACGATCATCAACCCGAACATCAGTGAGAAGAACGAGATGTTGACGGCTCGTCTTTCAATGACAGGTGCGATCGTCCTGGCAACCTGGTTGGGCCTGAATCCACCCGGATTCGCGGCTCAGGTAGTGGCACTGGCATTCGGTCTGGCGGCATCCAGCCTGTTCCCGGCGTTGATGATGGGGATCTTCTCCAAGCGCGTGAACAACAAGGGCGCCATCGCGGGCATGCTGGTCGGTGTGGTGAGCACCTCGGTGTACATCTTCCTGTACCTGGGCTGGTTCTTCATCCCCGGCACCAACACCTTCGCCAACGTACCGGGTGAATGGATGTTCGGTATCTCCCCGCAGGCCTTCGGTGCCATCGGTGCGATTCTGAACTTCGCTGTAGCCTACGCTGTATCCATGGCTACCGAGGCTCCGCCGAAGCATGTCCAGGATCTGGTGGAAAGCGTTCGTACCCCTAAAGGTGCTGGCGCTGCGCTTAACCACTAAGTGATAATCCGGCCGCCGGTCGGGTCGAACGATCCGGCCCAGGGTTGAGATACAAATCGGGCTTCCAACTGGAAGCCCGATTTTTTTGAGGACGTTTTCTATGATCTGGCATCTTGTCGCTGCAATTTCAGCCGCCCTTGCGGGCGCGGGCATTGCGCTGGTATTGCGTAATCTGTCTCGCAATTGGTTGCCAAAGTGGATCATCCCGGTTTTCGCCGGTCTGGGTATGCTTGGTTACACCGTCCACTATGAATACACCTGGTTCGATACCAAGCAGGCGCGCCTGCCGGAGGGCTCGGTGGTGGTGTCGAATGAAGAGGGCGATATGCTCTGGCGGCCCTGGACCATGGTGTGGCCAATGCCTTTGGTCTACACGGTGCTCGACAGCGTCAACGTGCAGTTGGAAGAGGCGGACGATAAGGGCCGTATCGCACGCTTCACGCTTTATCGTTTCGAGAAGCATCATCTGATGTCCACGGTAAAGAACGCCCATTACTTGGCTCTTTGCAGTGAGCGAGTGATGTTCAGACTGAACGAGCAGGGCGAGGCAAAGTACGAAACCATGACCAAGATGGACGCGGATGCACCGCTCTATCGGAGGCTCTGCATCTAGCAGGTCCTATTAGTACTCAGCTGTGCCGGGGTCGGGGTCGGGGTCGGGGTCGGGCAGGTTCGGCAGCCCCCTTGGCAGAGCGGCGCGTGAGCTACATTGGTGAACCAGCTCGATTGCGCCTGATTCTGTGTGCTTCTGATCAGAGGCCTTCGGTGGTCGTCGCGCCTGATTCGGTCGCTTTCACCTGAGCGGCCTGTTGCCCGTGCTCCTGGAGGCTCCGATCGCTGGGCGCTAGCTTTTATCCAAGGAGCGGGCCGTTTTGTCAGGTAACAGTTATCCCTGCTGCGGCTAGATCAGGCGGGCTTGCTGGCGTTGGCGCCAGTTGTTCAGGCGCTGGTTCAGGTCCTTCAGGTTGTCCAGACCCTGTTTGCGCGCGCGGCTGAAGAGAATCAGAGCGATCTCGGCTGTCACCAGAGCATCGGCGCTGGCGTGATGGCGCTGCAGAACCTGCAATTTGAAATGCTGGGTCCAGTCATCCAGACGATTGCCCCTGGGCGCATTGTTGGGGCACAGCATGGGTGCCAGTTCGGCCACGTCCATGAAAGGATGGCGCAGCTTGTAGCCCAGCGAAGCCTTTAGGGCGCGGCTGAGCATGCGCTGGTCGAAGCCGGAGTGAAAAGCCAGGATCGGGCTGTCACCGACGAATTCCATCAGGTCCAGCAGCGCCTCGGCCGGATCGGTACCTGCTTCCAGTTCACTGGGGGCGATGCCGTGGATCAGCACGCTTTCGCTGATCGGCTGGTTGGGTCGGTGCAGGGTGCATTCGAACTGGTTGCGCATGTCGATGCCACCGTTCTCGATGACCACAGCGCCAATCGACAACACGATGTCGCGCCGCGTATCCAGGCCGCTGGTTTCCAGGTCCAGCACGACGACGCGTTGTTCGGCGAGCGGACATGTACCCAGAGGCGCTGGCGCCGGAAGGCTGTCGCGGCGTTGAATCTGTTCGAGGGCCAGCGAGGGACCCCGGCTTTTGAACCAGGCCATATTCATAGTTGATAACGCAATGCGAGACTGCCTTGCAGGCGTTGGGCTTGTCGGAAGGATTCGCGCAGGATGCGCCGGTCCAGATGATTGAGGTCTTGCGGATCGAGCCGATTGGAGAAGGGCAGGCCATTGCGCGTCTGCTGCTGGTGGTGCTGCATGCGCGTCTGCTGGATGAAGTGGTAGGCCTCTTCATAGGCCGCACCGTCCTTGGCATCCATGGCGCCCTTCTCGACCAATAGGCGCAGGCGTTCGAGAGTATTGCATTCGCCTATGCCATTGGCCAGTGCCAGCAGGCGGGCGCCGTCGACGAAGGGGGTCAGGCCCTGAATCTTCAGGTCGAGGGTATCCTTGCCGGCCTTGCGCTCCAGGACGAAGTCCCGGAAGCGGCCCACTGGCGGGCGGTGGCGCAGGGCACTGCTGGCCATGAGCCGCTGGAAGATAGGGCTGTCGGCCACTTCGTTGAGCATGTGTTTGCGTAGCTTGTCGCAGCCTTCCTCCGGCCCCCAGACCGAGCGCAGGTCGAAGAATATGGTGCTGCTCAGGAGGTTATCCGGCGTGGCCTCGCGGACGAAGGAGCTGAAACGATGCTTCCACTCCTTGCGCGACAGGCACAGTTCGGGATTGCTGGCCATGATGTTGCCCTTGCACAGGGTGAAACCGCAGGTATCCAGATCCCGGGTAATGCGTTCGGCCAGTGGCAGCAGCTTGCCGCGAATACGCGCGGCCTCTGCCGCGTCTTCGGCTTCGAAGAGAATGCCGTTGTCCTGATCGGTATGCAGCGTCTGCTCGCGCCGGCCTTCGCTACCGAAGCACAGCCAGGTGAAGGGGACTCCGGGATCGCCCATGTCGGCGATGGCCAGCTCGATGACGCGACGTACCGTGTGGTCGTTCAGCAGGGTGATGATGTGTGTGATCTGGGTGGACGACGCACCATGGGCGAGCATGTTGTCGACCAGCTGGTTGATATGCGTGCGGACGGCTACCAGCGACTCCACGCGGTCGGCGTGCAGAATGGTCTGCGCCAGATGGACCAGATCGACCCGCTGCAGCGAGAACAGGTCACGTTCGGAAATAACGCCACAGAGCAGGCCGTCCTTTACCACGCAGACATGTCCGATCTGCCGCTCGGTCATGGCGATGGCGGCGTCGAAGGCCGTGGCGCTGGGCGGAAGATAGAAGGGCCCGTGGGTCATGAACCCGGATATGGGGCTGGAAAGATCGTCCAGCTTGTTGCCGATGACCCGGCGCAGGTCGCGCAAGGTAAAGATACCCAGCGGGTGCTGTTCTTCGTCAACGATAACGATGCTGCCGACATTGGCCTGCTGCATCAGGCCAACTGCATCGTCCAGCGGCATCGACGGCAGACAGGACACCGGATGGTGTACGGCCAGCTCTCCAACGGTGGTTTCCAGTGAGTAGCGCTCGCCCAGGTTTTCCACGGCGCGAGCTTGTGCCTGCTGATTGACGAGATCGAGCAGGCTGCTGACGCCACGCATGGCGAAGTCGCGAAACACTTCGGACTTGGAGATCAGCTTGACGAAAGCCGGCTTGTTCAACAGCAGGCAGAAGGTGTCCTCGGCCGCGAAGTGCCCGGTGCGAGTTGCACGTTCGCCCATCAGGGCGGCCATGGGGAAACACTCGCCGACGATGACTTCGAAGGTAGTGTCCGTGCCGCGCTTGGAGGTATGAGGGCGTTGGCCGTGAACACGACCTTGCTTGACGATATAGAAGTGCTGGACCGTGCCGTCCTCAGGGGAAATGATGCTGTCGCCTTCGGCATAGAAACGCAGCTCGCAGTTTTCAACGAGGAAGGCGAGATGCGGCGCTTCCATCTGCTTAAAGGGCGCGTACTTGCGCAGGAACTCCATGGTCCCGTGAATGTTTTGCAGTACGGCAGTTTTGCCGGCCTCGGCGTAAGTGTCACCTTTGCTCATGGTTCACTTTCCATTTTCATTCCATGGTGGGCCGTAGGCTGGCTTGGCCCAATTGGACGTAAGTCTAGTCGCGGCGGGTGTTAGGAAGGCTGATCCGTGTCAGCCTAGGGGCGCAGGTGGAAAAAGCTTCGCGCCGAGGGCGGCGGCTCCACAAGTTGCAGCTGGTGCCGCACCGCTTTTTGTGGGAGATTCTATGGTGCAGCGCAACACTTAACCGGCATTTTTGGTCGATACATTGATTGGTTTTTCATCAAGGCGAAGGCGATACGGGCCAGCTTTCGGCCGAGCTTTACTAGAGCCTGAGTCGTCTTCAGTCCCTGGCTAAGATAGGTTTCATATAGGCCGGACCAGGCTTTTGTCCGGCGGGCAGACATGGCCGCGTTATACAAAAGGCGTCGCAGCTCCGGATCACCTTTCTTGGTCAGTTTACGGCGACCCACCTGCTTGCCTGAGTCCCGAACTCTGACGTCCATGCCCAGGTAGGCAACGAAGGCATCGCTGTTCTTGAATTCGCCTCGGTGGAAAGTATTGGCCAGCGCTACCGAGGTGAGATCGCCGATGCCCTCTATAGCCTTACAGCGCTGGGCATCCGACTGCCAGCCCACCTCAGCCATGGCCTCTTTGAGGCGGCGTTCGATCAATCTTTCGATGTCCTTGATGTTGTTGCTCAGGCGTTTGGATGCGCTCTTGAGGTCGGGCATATCGTCCAGGCTCTGGGTCAGGGCGATGCGGGTATGCACAAGCGAAGCCCGGCGTCGCAGCAGGCTCTGGATGCGGTAAAACGCATCGTGAGGCGGCACCCAGGGTTTGAGGTCGCTCAGTTCCTTGCTCAGGTAGCGCAGAATCAACCGAGCATCAGCCGGGTCGGTCTTGGCGCGACTGCCAACGCCATCGCGATACCGGTTGAGTCGATAACCATCGAGCAAATAAAGCTCAACGCCCGCCTGATGCGCCAGCGTTGCCAAGGTGCGGTGATAGGTACCAGTAGCCTCGAGTGCGATTTTGGTTCGGCCCGCAAGCGTCTTCAGCCAGCCGCCGATGGCTTGGGCTGTGTTGGCAATCCTCTTAAGATCCTTCGAATCACTGCGGGCAATGACCAGCTCGGCCTTGCTGACATCGACACCCACCATGACTGGCGTAATGGGCTTTGCCATGCTTTACCCTCCAAGCTAAGGTGATTTTACTTGTCAGGGCTCATCGAACGCTGGCTTGCAACATTTCGTCGGTCATGAGCGGCAAGGCTCCGCCGATGGATTCTCTATCGGCGTTTTGATGAGAAGGGCGGGGGCTAAATCTCCCACAGTCCGTGCCGAAAGGCCGGAAGGCGCGCTTGCCCCCTCCACCCTGACAAGTCCAGTTTGGACCTGCAGGAAAACCATACAAGGCGCGACCTCGCGCCGAATGTGGGCACATCTAAGTTGCGATAGGTAAGCGACAGAGCAAAAAAAACCGCCCCGGAGGGCGGTTTTTTGTGCAGCGCTGCGGGTTACAGACCGTTCTTGGCCTTGAACTCGCGGCGGCGGCGATGCAGTACCGGCTCGGTGTAGCCGTTGGGCTGCTTGGTGCCTTCGAGGACCAGCTCCAGCGCGGCCTGGAAGGCGACGCTGTTGTCGAAGTCCGGCGCCATCGGGCGGTACAGCGGATCACCTTCGTTCTGACGGTCAACCACCGGCGCCATGCGCTTGAGGCTTTCGACCACCTGCTCCTTGGTCACCACGCCATGGCGCATCCAGTTGGCCATGTGCTGGCTGGAGATGCGCAGGGTTGCGCGGTCTTCCATCAGTGCGACATCGTTGATGTCCGGCACCTTGGAGCAGCCGACGCCCTGCTCGACCCAGCGCACCATGTAGCCGAGGATGCCCTGCGAGTTGTTGTCCAGCTCGTTGCGCTTTTCCTCGTCGCTCCAGTTGGTGTCCTTGGCCAGCGGGATGGTCAGGATATCGTCCACCGAGGCCTTGGTGCGCTTGGCCAGTTCGGCCTGACGGGCGAACACGTCGACCTTGTGGTAGTGCATGGCGTGCAGGGTGGCGGCAGTCGGGGAAGGTACCCAGGCGGTGTTGGCACCGGCCATGGGGTGGCCGATCTTCTGCTCGAGCATGCCGGCCATCAGATCAGGCATGGCCCACATGCCCTTTCCGATCTGCGCGCGGCCTTGCAGGCCACAGGCCAGGCCCACGTCGACGTTGTTGTCTTCGTAGGTGCTGATCCACTTCTCGCCTTTCATTGCGGCCTTGCGAACCACTGGGCCGGCTTCCATGGAGGTGTGGATTTCGTCGCCGGTGCGGTCGAGGAAGCCGGTGTTGATGAACACCACGCGCTCGCGCGCTTCCTTGATGCAGGCCTTGAGGTTGATCGAGGTGCGACGCTCCTCGTCCATGATGCCCATCTTCAGGGTGTTGCGCGGCAGCTTGAGAACGTCCTCGACGCGGCCGAACAGTTCGGTGGCGAAGGCCACTTCTTCCGGGCCGTGCATCTTCGGCTTGACGATGTAGACCGAGCCGGTGCGGCTGTTCTTGCGCGTGGTGTTGCCGTTGAGGTTGTGGATCGCGCAGAGGTTGGTGAACAGCCCGTCCATGATGCCTTCCGGTACCTCATTGCCGTCCTTGTCGAGGATGGCGTCGTTGGTCATCAGGTGACCGACGTTGCGGATGAACAGCAGCGAGCGGCCATGCAGGGTCAGTTCGCCGTTGCCGTCAGCCTTGGTGTAGGCGCGGTCGGGGTTCATCGCGCGGGTGATGCGCTTGCCGCCCTTATCCAGCTCCTCGACCAGGTCGCCCTTCATCAGGCCGAGCCAGTTGCGGTAAACGATGGTCTTGTCGTCGGCATCGACGGCCGCGATGGAGTCTTCGCAGTCCATGATGGTGGTCAGCGCTGCTTCCATCAGGATGTCTTTCACGCCGGCGGCGTCGGTCTGGCCGATGGGGCTGGCCGGGTCGATCTGGATCTCGAAATGGATGCCGTTGTGCTTGAACAGCACGGCGATCGGCGCGCTGGCCTCGCCCTGGAAGCCGAGCAGCAGCTGCGGGTCTTTCAAGCCGGTGGTGCTGCCGTCTTTCAGCGAAACGACCAGCTTGCCGCCTTCGATGCGGTAGCCGGTGGAGTCGGCGTGCGAGCCGTTTTCCAGCGCAGCGGCTTCATCGAGGAAGGCGCGTGCGTAGGCAATGACCTTGGCGCCGCGAACTTCGTTGTAACCCGGACCCTTGCTGGCGCCGCCTTCTTCGGAGATGGCGTCGGTGCCGTAGAGCGCGTCATACAGCGAGCCCCAGCGGGCGTTGGCGGCGTTCAGGGCGAAGCGCGCGTTCATGATCGGCACCACCAGCTGCGGGCCGGCCATGCTGGTGATTTCTTCGTCGACGTTCTGGGTGGTGGCCTGGAAGTCTTCGGCTTCGGGCAGCAGGTAGCCGATTTCCTGGAGAAAAGCCTTGTAGGCAGCGGCGTCGTGGGCCTGACCGGCACGAGCCTGGTGCCAGGCATCGATCTGTGCCTGCAGCTCGTCACGCTTGGCCAGCAGCGCGCGGTTCTTCGGCGCCAGGTCATGGATGACGCTGTCGGCGCCGGCCCAGAAGGCTGCGGCATCGAGACCGGTACCAGGGATCGCTTCGTTGTTCACAAAGTCATACAGGACTTTGGCGACCTGCAGGCCACCGACTTGAACGCGCTCAGTCATTACTCGCCTCACTTGTTTTTTCTTTGATCTTTCGGGCCGCAAGTTTCTTGTAGTCCGGGCCGGCCGATACTACATGAAGCTTTAGGGAAAATCAGTCTCCCGAAGGTTGGGGTTTTTCACTGACCTTCAAGGCTTTACAGCCGGATCGCCTGCCTCTGCGGGCGGTGTCAAGCCGCTGCTCAGGTTGCCTTGCGCATGATCTGCCAGGCGTCGTAGCTATACACCGCCAGCCCTGCCCAGATGCAGATAAACGCCAGCTGGCGGTCGGCCGGGAAGGGTTCGTGAAACACCCAGACGGCCAGTAGAAGCAACAGGGTCGGCGTGATGTACTGGAGAAAACCCAGGGTCGAGTAGGGCAGGTGGCGGGCCGCAGCGTTGAAGCACAGCAGCGGGATCAGCGTCACCGGGCCGGCCGCCACAAGCCACAGGGCCTCGGTTGTGGTCCAGAACGCCGGCTCGGTGCTGGGGCCGCTGCCGAATAGAAGCAGCCAGCCCAGCGCCAGTGGTAGCAGCAGCCAGGTCTCCACCACCAGGCCGGGCAGGGCGGCCACAGGAGCCTGTTTGCGCAGCAGGCCGTAGCTGCCAAAACTCAGCGCCAGCGCAATCGATACCCAGGGAAATTCGCCGAGGGTGATCAGCTGCAGTGCGACCCCGATGGCCGCCATGCCCACCGCCAGCCACTGTAGAGGCCGCAGCCGCTCATGCAGGATCAGCAGGCCAAGCACCACGTTGACCAGCGGGTTGATGTAGTAGCCCAGGCTCGCTTCGACCATGTGGCCGTTATTTACCGCCCAGACGTAGATCAGCCAGTTGCTGGCGATCAACACGCTGGAAATCATCAGCACGCCGATTCTCTTCGGGTGCGCGAGCAATTCCTGCCACCAGCCGGAATGCTTCCAGAACAGCAGCACCAGCGAGCCGAACAGCGCCGACCAGATGGCTCGCTGGGTGACGATCTCCGGCGCCGCGAACTGCTCGACGGCTTTGAAGTACAACGGAAACAGACCCCAGATACTGAAGGTCGTCAGGCCCAGCAGATAACCCTTGCGCAAGTTGGCGATGGCCATGGAGATCCTGAGGGTGCGGCGAATAGCTGCCTATTCTGCGCCTAGTTCGCACGTGCTGTCTGCCGGTGCGAAGGCCGGCGCAGAGCCGTGAAGCATCTGCAAACAGGTGCCGTTGAACCGCCATGAACGGCTGACCGTCACAGTCAGGGCAAGTGGCAGAACTGGCCAGCATGAGGTACATGATGAAGTTACAGAACAGGATTGCGCTGGTTACCGGCAGCACTCAGGGGATCGGGCGCGGCATTGCCGTGCGCCTGGCTGAGGCTGGTGCCGATTTGGTCATCAATGGCCGGGAGGATGGCGAAGAGGCCCAGGAGACCCTTGAGCAGGTTCGCAAGCTCGGGCGGCGGGCCTGCTTTATCGCCGCCGATGTCGGCGTGGTTGCTGAATGCCGTCGGTTGGTGAACGAAGCTGTTGCGCAGATGGGGCCGCTCGACATTCTGGTCAACAATGCAGGCTTGCAGAAGCACCGCCCGTTTCTAGACGCCGAAGAGGCGGAGTATGACCAGGTGCTGGAGGTCAATCTGCGTGGCCCGTTCTTTCTTGCCCAGGCCTTTGCGCGGCACTTGCGCGACAGCAATCGAGGCGGGCGCATCATCAACAACAGCTCGGTTCACGAAGAACTGCCGTTTCCCAATTTCACCAGTTATTGCGTCAGCAAGGGCGGTCTGAAAATGCTCATGCGCAATCTGGCCATCGAGCTGGCGCCGCTGGGCATCACCGTCAACAACGTTGCACCGGGAGCCATCGAGACGCCCATCAACAGCTCCCTGGTAAAGCAGCCGGACAAGCTTGAGCGGCTGCTGGAAAACATTCCCGCCGGGCGACTCGGCCAGCCGCGTGACGTGGCCGGTGCAGTGGCCTTTCTCGCCTCTGACGAAGCCAGCTATATCACCGGTACGACGCTGGTGATCGATGGCGGACTGCTATGGAATTACAGCGAACAATGAGCGATAGCCAGCAGAGCCTGTTCAAATACGATATCAGCGCGATCTCTGTTGCCGACACCCTGACGCCGGCAGAGCGTTATCAGGAACTCTTCGTCGCGGTGCAGATGCAGCGTGTCTTTGCGGACAGCAAGACCTTTGTCGACTGCGCCCCACGGCAGCAACCCGAAGCCATCCTTGAGGCCTATCGGGCGCGCTGCGACGATCCGGATTTCGATTTGCGCGCCTTCGTTGACGAGCATTTCAGTCCGTTCGAGGTGCCGCCGACGAACTTCGTCGCCAACCCTGACGAGAGTCTTGCCGATCATATCGACCGGCTCTGGCCGGTGCTGACCCGGCATCCACAGGAGCACCCGGCGCATTCCTCGCTACTGCCGTTGCCTTACGACTACGTAGTGCCGGGCGGACGCTTCACCGAGCTGTATTACTGGGACTCGTACTTCACCATGCTGGGTCTGGACGAAAGCGGGCATTGCGATCTGCTGCGCGCCATGGCCGACAACTTTGCCTACCTGATCGACACCTACGGCCACGTGCCAAACGGTAATCGCACCTACTACCTGGGGCGCTCGCAGCCGCCAGTGTTCGTCTTCATGACCGAGCTGTTCGAGGAAAACGGCGTGTATCGCGCCAGTGATTACCTGCCGCAGCTGCTTAAGGAACATGCCTTCTGGACTGACGGTGGCGATGCCTTGCGACCGGGCGAAGCGCATGCGCGCTGCGTATGTCTGCCCGACGGCAGTCTGCTCAACCGCTACTGGGACGAGCGGGATACACCCCGTGAAGAGGCCTATCGGGAAGATATCGAAACGGCGCGTGACTCCGGCCGGCCCGCGCACG
This sequence comes from Pseudomonas saudiphocaensis, assembly GCF_000756775.1. Classification (NCBI taxonomy): domain Bacteria; kingdom Pseudomonadati; phylum Pseudomonadota; class Gammaproteobacteria; order Pseudomonadales; family Pseudomonadaceae; genus Pseudomonas; species Pseudomonas saudiphocaensis. Next base: position 2,119,664 of record NZ_CCSF01000001.1, on the reverse strand, counting down.
AGGTCTACCGGGACCTGCGTGCGGGAGCAGAGTCAGGCTGGGATTTCAGCTCTCGCTGGCTGGATGACACCGAACGCCTGTCGAGCATCCGCACCACCCGCATCGTCCCGGTGGATCTGAACAGCTTCCTCTACAAGCTGGAAATACAGATCGCCCGCCTCAGCGAGGTGAAGGGACTGGATGATCATGCCCGGTCATTCCGCCAGCGCGCCGAAACGCGTCTGGCGGCCATTGATCGCTACCTGTGGAATGAGCGCGAGGGCGCCTATTTCGACTACGACTGGTGCTTGCAGCAGCAGCGCGCGAACCTGACGGCGGCGACACTGACCCCTTTGTTCGTGCAGGCGGCCAGTGCGGCCCAGGCCGAGCGCGTGGCGGATATCGTGCGCCGGCGTCTGCTTGCACCCGGTGGACTGGCGACCACCGAAAGCAGCGCCAGCGAACAGCAGTGGGACCGCCCCAATGGCTGGGCGCCCCTGCAGTGGATGGGCATCCGCGGGCTGCAGTACTACGGCCATGATGCGCTGGCGCTGCAGATCGAGGAACGCTGGCTGAGTATCGTGGCCTACCTGTTCGAGCGCGAAAGCAAACTGGTGGAAAAGTACGTGCTACGGCAATGCGCCGATCATGCCGGCGGCGGTGAGTACCCGTTGCAGGACGGCTTCGGCTGGACCAACGGTGTCACCCGCAAGCTGATGCAGGAAGACCCACGCCACGAAGCACATCGCTGCCGGGCGGGAAGCTGCGCAGCGCAGGACTAGTTCTGAAGCGCCGTGGGCAGCAACTCGCCTTGAGCAGGCAGGCGCCTTCCATTCATGGGCGCGGCCTGCCACAGCGTAGAGCGCCGTCCTCGGCGCCAAACTCTTTGCCGGCAGCTTTTCTAAGGCTCGCGCCGATACGGATTGAGCTCAGCGCCGGGAAACTCCAACGTGCCTTTTTCGACGAAGCGCTGGGTACCGAACACACCGCCCGCCAGCTTGCCGCGCAGGACATAGGGCAGCTGATCTTCACCGAAGCGCTCGGCCAACCCGAGCGCCTGGCGAGCAGCGGATAAGGCCGAGACGGTCATCGGCACCTGCAGCACGCTTTCGCCGAAGCGCGGCACGCTGCCCTGTTGATCGCTGACACCGCTGGCCAGGCGCCTGCCGTTGACTTCCAGCTCCAGCGCCACGCCGTTGTAGTCGAGGGCAAAGTCATTGGGGTTCTGCACCCGCAATTTCACCAACATGCGCAGCTCCAGACCTTCACCGGTCAATGGCTCGATCCCGGCGACCTGCACGTTCAGCGCATCGCGTGGGGTGAATAGCGCGCAAGCGCTCAGGTTCAACAGCAGGCCGACCAGCAGCAGGCGAAGCAAGACAGTGGCGGGACGTATCTGCATCGAAATCTCCAGGGCAAGGATCCATTAGGTGCAGTATGGCCGAAGGCGCCGGCTTGAAGCGCCTGCGAACCTATTGGTCATTCGTTGGGCTGAATTTGTTCGGCCAGGTTCGCTCGGAGCGGACAGCTTTCTCCCTATGACGATTGTCGAGAGCTGCAACGAGGCGTTCGGCTACCGTGTTCGACTTTAAGCCTATGGCCGCTGCGCGGGATTTTTGAGATAGTTAGCTTGCTAAGCGTAAGTTTGGCGGTGCGTGTCGCTCACAAGGCAGCGCGCATTGACGCAGCAAGACTGGCCCAACACCGGCCAGTCGCGTCTTCTTCCTTTTGCGCTTATGCGCTTGGCGACTCAAACGGTTGCCTCCGTTCGACAACCGCTGCCCAGGTGGCGGTTGCCGCTTTCATCTATAGTGCCCTTTCCTGAAAGCCTCACGGAACCCAACGGCAGCGTTTGGGTCGATTCAGGGTGAGTTTTCCGCCGCGAATCAGCGCGTGGGTTTTTCAGCAGTCTGCCGAGAGGGCATTGAGATGGATCTGTTGCGCATATTGATTGCGATTTTGTTGCCACCCCTTGGAGTTTTTCTCCAGGTAGGCTTCGCTGGCGCGTTCTGGCTGAATATCCTGCTGACGCTGCTGGGCTACATTCCGGGGATTGTGCATGCTGTCTGGATCATTGCCCGGCGCTGACTGCTCGCTGCAATTTCCAGGTCGGGGTTGATGCGCCCAGGGGCGCAGGCTTTCCGTGTTGCTAACGGGTCGGTGCCACTGTCGCCTGCCGGCCTGATCACGCGAAATACCTTGCACAGGTCTGAATCGGTATTCACCTTCTGGGTTTGTTAGTTTTGGCGGTTAAGCCATGCACACGCGTAGCAACCGGAAAGGATTCAAATGGGCGACTCATTCATCGAACAAAACCAGTTCAGACGCATTCTTAACCGCAATGTGGCGGTACCGCTTGGCTTTGGGTTTCTTAGCGCGTTTTTCTTCAGTGGCATCGTCTACTACCTGTTGAGCGTCAGCCACTGGGTTGATCAGTCGGTGCGGGGTGTTTCGCATGCCCATGAAGCGTTGAAGCTGATCAGCAGGCTCGAAGCCTCCATGCGCGGTTATTTGATTGCCGGTGAAGAGATCTTTCTCGAGCCCTATCGCCAGGAACTGCCTCAGCTGGGAGATGAGCTGCAGCAGCTTGCCGAATACACCAGTGCCAATCCGGTGCAGCTTGATCGCATCGAGCGGGTGATTACTCTGCAGAACGAGTGGGTCACATTCGCCGAGTCAGTTATCCACCAGCGAGCCTTGGGCGAGGACATAGCCGAACACGTCCGTAGCAAGCGCGGGCTTGAACTCAAACAGGAGCAGCGCCGGCTGCTCTATGAGTTTATTGCCGCCGACCGCCACGACAGAAATGAGCGCACCGAGCGTTCGGAAGCCATCAGTACCCTGCTGATCGGCGGTTTCCTGGTCTTCAGTCTGGTCTTCAGCGGGCTGCTGGTGTATTCCGGCCGACGCGATCTGCTCAGTCTTTCCACCAGTTACGCCAGTTCCCTGAAACAGCAGCAAGCCCATGCGGCTGCGTTGGAAAAGCAGGCCTGGTACCGCACCGGGCAGACGCAGCTGAGCGAATCCATTATTGGCGAACAGACGCTGCCGATGCTGGGCCAAAACATTCTCAATTTCCTCTCCAGCTACCTGGGCGTTGCCGTCGGCGCACTCTATGTGACCCAGGATGGCCAGCTGCAGCGAGTCGCTGAGTTCGCCTGGAGCCAGGGCAGCGCAGACCGTGCGCGGACGCTTGAGCTGGGCGAAAGCCTGGTTGGCCAGGTGGCGCTGGCGCGCCGCATGATGACACTGGAGAATATTCCGCAGGGCTATCTGAAGGTCAGTTCGGCGCTGGGAAGCACCGATGTGCAGTCGCTGCTAATCACCCCCATCGAAGACAGTGGCCTGCTCAATGGTGTGCTGGAGCTGGGCTTCCTGCGTCCTCTGCGCGAAGAAGATAGCGAGTTGCTGCGGCGCATCGGCGAGGGCATCGGTTCGGCTATCGAAGCTGCGCGCTATCGCCAGCGCTTGCAGCGGGTACTGGCTGAAACCCAGCAACTCAACGAGCAGTTGCAAGTGCAGCAGGAAGAGCTGCGTGCCGCCAACGAGGAGCTGGAAGAACAGTCCAGCGCACTGCGTGAATCCCAGGCGCAGATGGAAGAACAGCAGGCCGAACTGGAGCAGACCAACGAGCAGTTGGCCGAGCAGGCGCTGGAGCTTGCCCGTCAGCGCGACGAGGTGGCGTTGAAGAATGGCCATCTGCGCGACGCGCAGCTGATGCTTGAAGAGCGCGCGCAGGACCTGCAGCGGGCCAGCCGCTACAAGTCCGAGTTCCTTGCCAACATGTCTCACGAGCTGCGCACGCCGCTTAACAGCTCGCTGATTCTCGCCAAACTGCTGGCGGACAACCCCGAAGGTAATCTCAGCAGCGATCAGGTGCAGTTCGCGCGTTCCATCTATTCGGCGGGTAACGACCTGCTCGCCCTGATCAACGACATCCTCGACATCTCCAAGGTCGAGGCCGGCAAGCTCGAGGTGTATCCGGAAGTGCTGTTCCTGACGCGCCTGGTCGAGGGGCTGAAAGGCCTGTTCATGGCACAGGCAATGGAGAAGTCGCTCAACTTCGAGGTCCACCTGGACGAGGGGCTTCCCGTCAGCCTGTACACCGATCGCCAGCGCCTTGAACAGATTCTCAAGAATCTGCTGTCCAACGCCTTCAAGTTCACCGAACAGGGCTCGGTGGTGCTTAGCATCAGGCGCCACGATGAGCAGAGCATCTCCTTTGCTGTGCGAGATACCGGGATCGGTATCAGCGAAGAGCAAAAGGAAGCGATTTTCGAGGCCTTCCGCCAGGCCGACGGCACCACCAACCGACGTTATGGCGGCACCGGGCTCGGCCTGTCCATATCCCGCGAGCTGGCGCAATTGCTCGGCGGCACCATTGAAGTGAGCAGCGAGCCGGGCCGCGGCAGCCTGTTTACTCTGACTCTGCCGGAAAACTACAGCGAGCCGGTACAACCTCAATTACCGCCTCCGAGCCAACCTGTGGCGGCAAGCGCGCCTCCGGCTCCAAGTCCCGCGCCGGTCGTGGCGCCGACTGTGTCGGCATACGTCGAGGACGACCGCCAGAACTTCCCCTTTGATGAACGAACGGTGCTGGTGATCGAAGACGAGCCACAGTTTGCCGGGATTCTGCGCGACCTGGCCCATGAGCTCGGATACAACTGCCTGATCGCGCCCAACGCCGACGAGGGCTTCGGCCTGGCGCAGCAGTACCAGCCGGACGCCGTTCTGCTGGACATGTGCCTGCCCGACCATTCAGGCCTGACTGTGCTGGAACGGCTCAAGGAAAATCCGGCCACGCGGCATATTCCCGTGCATGTCGTCTCGGTAGAGGACCGCAAGGAAACTGCCCTGCAGATGGGGGCTATCGGCTATGCGCTGAAACCCACCACCCGCGAGGATTTGAAGGGCGTCTTCGATCGGCTCGAAGCCAAATTGGCGCAGAAGGTCAAGCGCATCCTACTGGTCGAGGACGACGCCCTGCAGCGCGAAAGCATGGCGCGCCTGATCGAGGACGACGACGTGGAAATCACCGCCGTCGAGTTTGGCTCACAGGCCCTGGAACACCTGCGCTCGACGGTATTCGACTGCATGGTGATTGACCTTAAGCTGCCCGACATGGACGGCCACGAACTGCTCGAACGCATGGCCCGCGAGGACATCTGTTCCTTCCCTCCGGTGATCGTCTATACCGGGCGCAATCTGACCCGTGATGAAGAAGCCTCGCTGCTGAAGTACTCGCGCTCGATCATCATCAAGGGCGCTCGTTCGCCGGAGCGGCTGCTCGACGAGGTGACGCTGTTCCTGCACAAGGTCGAATCCGAGATGCCGCCCGAGCGGCAGAAGATGCTGATGCGGGTGCGCAACCGGGAAAAGGCCTTCGAGGGGCGCAAGATCCTGGTGGTCGATGACGATGTGCGCAACGTCTTCGCCCTGACCAGCGCCCTGGAGCAGAAAGGTGCTCTGATCGAAATCGCCCGCAATGGCCATGAAGCCATCGCGCAGCTGGACACCATCGATGACATTGATCTGGTGCTGATGGACATCATGATGCCGGAGATGGATGGCTTCACCGCCATGCAGGAGATCCGCAAGGACCCGCGCTTCGACAAGCTGCCGATCATCGCGGTTACTGCCAAGGCGATGAAGAATGATCAGGAGCGCTGTCTGCGAGCCGGCGCAAACGATTATCTGGCCAAGCCTATAGACCTCGATCGGCTGTTCTCGCTGATTCGCGTCTGGCTGCCGAAAGTGGAGCTGCTGTGACATGCCGGAGCGCAATCAGGCCATAGAGCTCAGGCTGCTGATCGAGGCGATCTACCTGCGCTACAGCTACGACTTCCGCGACTACTCCCAGGCTTCGCTCAAACGGCGGGTACTGCTGGCGCTGCGGCAGATGAAGTGCGACAGCATCTCGCAGCTGCAGGGACGGATTCTCTATGACGCCGAGGCGTTCGTGGAGCTGTTGCAGTACCTGACGATCCCGGTCAGCGAGATGTTTCGCGATCCCGACTATTACCGGGTGCTGCGCGAGCAGGTGGTTCCGGTGCTGCGCACCTATCCTTCGCTGAAAATCTGGATCGCAGGCTGCAGCACCGGCGAAGAAGTCTATTCGATGGCGATCATGCTCAAGGAAGAGGGGTTGCTCGAGCGCAGCATGATCTATGCGACCGATATCAATCCGCGTTCGCTGGAACGTGCGCGCCAGGGCATTTTCAAGATTACCGACATGAGTCAGTACTCGGTCAATTATCAGCGGGCCGGCGGCCGCTCCAGCCTCAGCGACTACTACACGGCCGCTTACGACTCGGCAATCATGGACAAGTCGCTGAAGGAACAGGTGACTTTCGCCGACCACAGCCTGGCCACTGACAGCGTATTCGCCGAAACCCAGTTGATTTCCTGCCGCAATGTACTGATCTATTTCAACAAGCCGCTGCAGAACAGGGCTTTCGAACTGTTCCACGAATCCTTGTGCCACCGCGGTTTTCTCGGCCTGGGAAGCAAGGAGACGGTAGAGTTTTCCGCCTCCGGCGAGCGATTCGATGCCTTTGACAAGGAACAGAGGATCTTTCGCAAGCTATGAACGGCCAGGCTTTCGGCAAACGTGCCCAGCGATCCAAAGTCGATGCGGTGGTGATTGGTACCTCCGCAGGTGGCCTGGCCGCGCTGAGCGTACTGGTCAGTGAGCTGCCGGCAACCTACCGGCTGCCGCTGCTGGTGGTGCAGCACGTACCGAACAGCGGGCCGACGCAGTTGGCAGCGATCTTCGGGCGCAAGACCAGGCTACAGGTCAAGGAGGCCACCGATAAGGAAGCAATAGTCGGTGGAACGCTGTACTTTGCTACACCGGGCTACCACCTGCTGGTCGAGACGGACCTGAGTCTGTCGCTCAGCCAGGATGACCCGGTGCACTTTGCGCGGCCGTCCATAGACGTGCTGTTCGAGTCCGCTGCCGATGCATGGCGCGAGCGCGTAGCCGGGGTTCTTCTGACCGGCGCCAATGAGGACGGCGCCGCCGGTCTGCAAGCCATCGCCGAGGCGGGGGGGCTGACCGTGGTGCAGGACCCTGCCGAAGCCGAGATGGCTGCCATGCCGCTTGCTGCACTCCAGCGCTTTGCGCCGGACCATATTTTGCCCCTGCGCGATATCCATCGACTGTTGCGCGAACTGGAGTAAGTCATGCCTTATCAGACCGATGATGCGAATCTGCTGATCGTCGATGATCTGCCGGAAAACCTGCTGGCGCTTGATGCCCTGTTACGGGGGCCGGGCATCCATGTGCATCAGGCCGAGTCGGCGGATCAGGCACTGGAACTGTTGCTGCGCCACGAGTTCGCCCTGGCCATCCTCGATGTGCAGATGCCCGGCATGGACGGCTTTCAACTTGCCGAGCTGATGCGCGGTACCGAGCGCACCAAGCATATTCCCATCGTCTTCGTCAGCGCCGCCGGTCGCGAACTCAACTATGCCTTCAAGGGTTATGAGAGCGGTGCGGTGGATTTCATGCACAAGCCGTTGGACACCCATGCGGTGCGTAGCAAGGTCAGTGTATTCGTCGACCTTTACCGTAACCGCAAGCGTATGGCCCGCCAGCTGGAAGCCCTGGAGCGCAGCCGCCACGAACAGGAAGTGTTGCTTGATGAGTTGCGCAGCACCAAGGTCGAGCTGGAAGCTGCGGTGCGCATGCGGGACGACTTCATGTCCATCGTTTCCCACGAGCTGAAAACGCCGCTCAACACGCTGATCCTCGAAGTACAGCTGCGCAAGATGCAGCTGGCGCGCAACAACTTCGCGGCTTTCAGCGAGGAGCGGTTGCGGCAGATGACGGACAAGGACGAACGACAGATCCAGAGCCTGATCCGCCTGATCGACGATATGCTTGACGTGTCGCGCATTCGTACCGGCAAGCTGTCGATCCGGCCAACCAGCATTGATCTCAGCCAGCTGGTGGTCAGCGTGGTGGAGAATTTTGCACCGCAAATGGAGGCCAGCGGCTGCGAGCTGCAGTTTGAACGGCCTGAGCCGTTGATCGGGGTCTGGGATGAGTTCCGCATTGAGCAGGTGCTGGCCAACCTGCTTACCAACGCCGTGCGCTACGGTGCCGGCAAGCCGGTGCGGATCAGTGTTTGCCGTACAGACGAAGGCGCCTGTATCGAGGTGCGCGACCATGGCATCGGCATCAGCCCGAAAAGCCTGGAGCGTATCTTCCATCAGTTCGAGCGTGCCGAAGGCAGCGAAAACAGCGCAGGCCTGGGCCTTGGGCTGTTTATCGCCGAACAGATCGTCAAGGCCCATGGCGGCCGCATCCAGGTGGAAAGCGAAGCAGGGCAGGGAGCGCTGTTCCGCGTCCTGTTGCCGCTGGAAAGCCCAGCGCCTTAACGGGTTGTTGAAAACAAACTGTTAAACGTCAGGATGAGCAGCTGATCTGCAGGTGCTTGCCCCACTCCGGTGGCCGCTCGGCGTAGCGCTGCATGTCGGGCTGCTCATCGAAGGGGCGTGAAAGCACCTGGTGCAGCTCGCGCACCGGGCCGTAATCGCCCTGCTCGGCGGCTTCGATGACCTGTTGAGCCAGGTAGTTGCGCAGGATGTACTTGGGATTGACCGCATGCATCTGCGCCTGACGTGCCTCCTGTGCAATACCTTCAAGCTCGCTACGCTGCCGATAGCGTTCGGCCCAGGCATCGAAACCCGGTAGATCGAGGAAGTCTTCCCGCAGACGGCGCAAGGCCTGTGCGGGCGCGCTGTCGCCCAGCTCGCGGAAGAATCGCGTGTAATCTATGGCGCTGGTCTGCATCAGTTGCAGCAGCTCCTGCACCAGGGGCTTGTCGACATCCTGCTCGGTACGCAGGCCCAGGCGCTGGCGCATCAGATCGAGCCAGACGGATTCGTAGCGGGGCAGGAACAGGGCCATGGCTTCGCGCAGCTTTTCCACTGCGATAAATGGCGACAGCGCCTGGGCCAGGGCCGCGAGGTTCCAGTGAGCGATAGGGACCTGGTTCTCGAAGGAGTAGCGACCGCCGTGGTCGGAATGGTTGCAGACATGGCGGGCATCGAAGTCGTCGAGAAAGGCGTAGGGGCCGAAATCGAAGGTGATGCCGAGGATCGACATATTGTCGGTGTTCATTACTCCGTGGCAGAAGCCATAGGCCTGCCAGCGCGCGATCATCTCGGCGGTACGTTCGACCACGCGGGTAAAGAAGGCGCGCTCAGGCTCGGCTTCTTCCAGGCACTTGGGGAAATGGCAGGCCAATACGTGGTCGAGCAGTTGCCGCAAGGCCTCATGCTGGCGGGTGTAGTAGAAGAACTCGAAATGACCGAAGCGCACATGGCTGGGCGCCAGGCGCAGCAGCATGGCGCCGCGCTCCTGGCGTTCGCGATAGACCGGCTCGCTCGATCCGGTTACGCAGAGGGCGCGTGAACTGGGAATGCCAAGGGCATGCAGGTGCTCGCTGGCGAGGAACTCGCGGATCGATGAGCGCAGCACCGCCCGGCCATCGCCCATGCGCGAATAGGGCGTCAGTCCGGCGCCCTTGAGGTGCAGGTCCCAGTATTCTCCGGCCTGGTTGCGGACCTCGCCCAGCAAGAGTCCGCGGCCATCACCGAGCTGTGGGTTGTACACCCCGAACTGGTGGCCGGAATAGACCATCGCCCGTGGCTCGGCTGTAGACCATAACTTGTGCCCGGAGAACAGCTCGGTAAACAGCGGCTGCTCGGCCTCGGCAGGGTCCAGGTCCAGCAGCGCCATGGCCGCCTCGCTTGCCACAACCAGCTTAGGTTCGCTCATGGGTTGTGGCTGTACCTTGGTGGAAAAGGTGTCGCCGAGGCGGGCGAAGCGGTTGTCGAAGTGCAGCTGGGTCAGGGTTTTCACGGCGGCTCCAGGCGGAGGGCGAGTTAAGGGATGCGAAACAACGCTCGTATTGTGACCTCGCTCCAGTGACGAGGTTGTCGGCTCTCAGACCGCAGGTAGAACCTGGAGGGCCATGTCAGCTGCGCAAACCTTGGCAGCGGACCTGTCCAAGAGCTTTGCTTTTCTTCGCTAATGCGAAGGCCGCCAAGAGCTGGGTCAAGCTCTCCCACAAAAGCGGATGCGCCGGACTCATCGGATGACGGGCAAGGCCGAACAAATTTGGCCCTACGCTTCGTTTTGCTGCGGCGCTGGCAGCTCCAGTTCCTGGCCGTTGCGATTTTTCAGGTGCACATCCAGCTGGCGGAAGGCGATGACGATACCGCATTCGCGGAACTCGCGGTCCAGGCGGCGGTTGATCTCATCGATCACCGGGTTGCGGTCGGCCAGATCACGAACATGCAGGCGCAGCTCGTGCTCAAGGCGACTTTCGCCGAAGCTGAGGAAGAACACCTGTGGCTCGGGCTCCTTCAGTACCCGCGGATTATCCCGCGCCGCCTGGAACATCAGCTCGCGCGCCTTATCCAGATCGGAGCCAAACTCCACGCCGATGCGGATGGTTACCCGGGTGACGGTATCGCTCAGTGACCAGTTCACCAGCTGGTCGGTGACGAAGGTCTTGTTCGGAACGATGATTTCCTTGTGATCGAAATCGGTGATAGTGGTGGCGCGGATACGGATGCGGCTGACCGTGCCGGAGAGGTTGCCGATGGTGACCACATCGCCGATGCGCACCGGCTTCTCGAACAGGATGATCAGGCCGGACACGAAGTTGGCGAAGATCTCCTGCAGGCCGAAGCCCAGGCCGACGGAAAGTGCGGCCACCAGCCACTGCAACTTGTCCCAGCTGACGCCCAGGGTCGACAGCACCGAGACGATGCCGGTGCCCACCAGGATATAGGACAGCAGGGTGCCGGTGGCGTAGGCGCTGCCCGGGGCCAGACGCAGGCGTGAAAGTATCAGTACCTCAAGCAGGCCCGGCAGGTTGCGCGCCAGGATCAGCGTGATACCAGCGATGGCCAGGGCGCCGAGCAGGTCGTTGAGGCTGATGATGGAGACCGTGAGGGCATCGCCGGAACCGCTGGTGAATTCATACAGGGCGAAATTATCCAGGTAGGACACCACCGAAATCAGGTCCGACCAGACCCAGTACAGCGCCACGAGAAACACGCCGAAGGTGGCCAGGCGAGTCAGTCGCAGCGACTGCTGGTTGACCTGTTCGATGTCCAGATTGGGCTCCTCGATGATCTCGTGATGTTCACCGGTACCTTCCTCTTCGGCAGCCTGGCGCCGGTCCATGGCGCGCTGGTAGGCCAGGCGCCGTGCGGCGATTGTCAGCGAACGCACCAGGGTGGATTCCAGGGCGATCCAGAACATCAGCAGGTAGAGGGTATCGATCAGGCGCTCGGTGAGCTTCAGCGCGGTGTAGTAATAACCGGTGCCGACCACCACGATCAGCGCCAGTGGCAACAGGCTGAACAGCACGCCGAGAAACAGCCGTGCCGGCGGTGCGTTCTCGCTGGCCGGGCCCTTGAGCAGAATGCGCATCAGGCGCCAACTCATCAGCGCGTAGCAGGCAAGGATGACTACCAGCCCGAGCACGTCCTCGGCGAGCATGGCCGGCTGCTGCTCGGCGATGCTGACCACCACCACCAGAACCAGTATCACCAGCCCGAGGCGGCGGATTTCATCGCGCAGGAAGGCCACCTGTGGCTTGGACCAGCGAAAGTGCAGCTCGGCCATGCGCCCCGGCGAGAGCAGCCGGTAGGCGGTGTAGAACACCAGCCAGGCCTGGGCCAGCTGATACAGGGCACTGCTCAACCCCAGGTTCTGCCCGCGAGCATCCATCTGTAGCAGGTAGCCGCACAGGGTCAGGAGCAGCGCGCCGGGCAGTGCCAGCAGTAGGTTGAGCAGCAGCGCCAAAGGCGTATGCAGCTGCCGGTCATTGCGGAAGTGACCTACGTCACGGCTCAGCTCATCGAGCTTGGCGTTGATCATCCCGCGGCGCCAGAGCAGCCAGGCAATGGAAAGTAGCAGGGGCAGAAAGAGCAGGGGGCGTTCTTTCAGGCCAGCCGCCATTTCCGTCAGTGCCGAATGCCAACCGATGCTGCTCAGTTGTCGTTCCAGGCGTTGCGGAAAGCTGGTCAGCCAGCTGAGATCCAGCGGCTTGTTACTGGGAATCCAGAACATCTGCTCGTCCAGCGTGGCGCTCAGTGCGCTGGCAGTGTCGTGCAGCTGCTTCTGGTTGAGCTGCAGGGTAATGGATTCGTTGAGCAGCGTGCTGATTTCGCGGTTCAGACGATCGAGCAATTCGCTGCGGGTTTTGATCAGGTCCAGCAGTGCCCTGCGCAGCTCCGGTGTAACCAGCTCTTCGGGCTGGTCGGCGAGCATTTTATCGACATAGGTTTGCGCATTCCCGGCCTGGTCGCGGGCCTGGTTCAGCTCAAACTGGTAGAGCCGCAGATCGGCAATTTCGTCGGCGAGATTGCGATCGATCTTCACCTTCGGCAGGTTGAGTTTCTGCTGGTAGAGGATTCTTGAAAGCAGCAGGCTGCCTTCAAGCACCGCAATCTGCTCTTCTAGCGCCTTGTCGGTCTGGTTCAAGGTGTCTAGCTGCTGGCGGGCCTGCAGGTTCATCTGATTGAGCAGGTTGAGGCGCTCGGTGGCGCGCAGCAGGTAGTCGGAGAGCTTGAGGTTCTCCGCGCTTTCGGCCGCCAGAAGCGTGTCGGAACCTGCCAGCTGGGCCTTTGCCGACAGTTCGGCCACGGTTTGCTCGGACTCGGCGCGGCGTTTGGCGTTGATCAGCCCCTGCAGAGCCTGGGTTTCCTGTTCGGCGCGGGCTATGCGCTCGGCCAGCAGGTTGCGCCGGGCCTTGCCCAGATCCTGCAACAGGTTATTGCCGGACAGCTCCTGGCGGCGCAGCTCGATCTGCGCCTGCAGGGCAGCGATCTCCGCTTCGAACAGCCCGCGCTGCTCTTCGCTGATGGACTTGCCGTTGTCGAGCCCGCTCTTGAGGCGATTCTGCAGTGCCTGGATGCGCGTCTGGTTGGTGCCAATCTGAGCCTGGGAGCGCTCGGGGCGGGTTTGCGCAGTGATGATCAGGCTGTTGGCATCGGTCAGCTGCTTGTTCCAGTCGCTCAGCTCGGCGAGGCGGGTAGCCAGGCGCTGTTCCAGTGCGACCACGGTCAGATTGGCGAAGCGTTCGCTGGGATCAGGCTCGGGGTTGGCCTTGAGCCGCGTCAGCTCGCGCTGAGCCGTGCTGATTTCCTGCGGTGCCTGGGCAATCTGCTTCTTCAGGGTTGCCAGCTGCTGGTTGCGGTTGGCGGTCTGCTCCTCGAATTGCTTGATCTGCTCGGCAAGGCTGGGTTGCGCTGGTCGGGCTTCGCTTTCAGCCGCCTGCTGACCGCCGGTCAGGCTGTCCAGGGATTGCGCCTGGGCATAGGTGCAGATTTGCAGAAAGCCAACCACCAGGGTCAGCGCAAGGACTCGTGAAAAAGACATGTCTTCCGTTGCAGAACTGAACGAGCGCTGAGTCTACGGGCTGCGCATGAGGAGTGCGAGCCCAAGGACTTCAGCGGTCAGAGCGCGCGACTGGCGGTCACAGCATCAGCTGTGGACCCGGCTTCTCCGCTTCGGGGAAACGCAGGCCGACCTTGAGCACTTCGTCGCCTTCCATTTCGGCAATGGTCCAGATCAGCCCGTTCCATTCAACCTGGTCGCCGACCACGGTGTGTTTGCTGATCCTGTCGGAAATGAACTGGCCGATGGGCTGGTTGCCGTCCACATCGCCGAGATCAAGGCCATACAGCATGGCTACCGCGCCCAGTTGGGCATCGCCTTCAAGAATGAAATCGCCGAAGAAGCGCATGTCACGCCCACGTTCAGGCGCCTGGCTGAAGAGCTTGCCGAGTGCCGGCAGGTCTTCCTCCTGGCCGATAACGCAGAGGATGTCGTTTTCCAGCAAGCGGGTGCTGCCGGATGGGTGCAGCAAGGTGCGATTGCGAAACAGCGCGGCGATACGCGTACCTGGCGGCATCTTGAGCTCGCGCAAGGGCGCGCCGATGCACCATTTTTTGCTGGAGAGATGATAGACGAAGAGTTCCCACTGGCTGGTGGTATGCACCTGCAGGCCGGAGCGGGAAATCGGCGATGGGGTTGGCGGCACTTCTACCTTGGCCTTGCGTGCGGCCCACGGCAGGGTTGTGCCCTGCACCAGCAGCGAAACCAGCACAATGAAGAAGGCTACGTTGAAGAACAGCTGGGCATTGTCCAGACCGGCAACCAGTGGGAAGACCGCCAGAATCACCGGCACCGCACCACGCAGGCCAATCCAGGATATGAAAATGCGCTCACGCAGGTTGAAGCCCTTGAACGGCAGCAGGCCGAGGAAAACCGAGACGGGGCGGGCAAACAGAATCATCCACAGTGACAGCAGCAGCGCTGGCACGGCAATTGGCAGCAACTCGCTCGGGGTCAGGAGCAGGCCGAGCACCAGGAACATGCCGATCTGGCTGAGCCAGGCCAGGCCGTCGAACATGTGCAGAATGCCGTGGCGGTTGCGGATGGGGTTGTTGCCCAGCATCAGGCCGCAGACGTAAACGGCGATGATGCTGCTGCCTCCGACCTCGCCGGACAGGGCGTAGACCATGATCCCGCCGGCCACCGCCAGCAGTGGGTACAGCCCGTCGGCCACGGAGATGCGGTTGATCAGTTGCAGCAGCAGCCAGCCACCCGCAAAGCCCAGAGCGATACCGATGGCGAATTGCTCTACCAGGCTGATCAGTATTCCCCAGGTAAAAGATGTCTGGCCAGCGACAATCATGCCGATCAGGGTTACGGTCAGGAACATCGCCATCGGGTCGTTGCTGCCCGATTCGATCTCCAGTGTCGGGCCGACACGCTCGTTGAGACCTTTGCCGTTAAGCAGGTTGAACACCACGGCGGCATCGGTGGAGCCGACGATGGCCCCGATCAGCAACCCCTCGATTAGCGGCAGGTCGAACAACCAGGCGGCGGCAAGACCGGTCAGTCCAGCGGTGACGGCGACACCAAAAGTCGCCAGCGACATCGACGGCCAGAGGGCCACGCGGAAGGTCGACTTCCTCGTTCGCATGCCGCCATCGAGGAGGATAACCGCGAGCGCCAGGTTACTGATGACGAAGGCGAGCTTGTAATCCTCGAAGACGATCCCGCCGATGCCATCGACGCCGGCGAGCATGCCCACCGCGAGGAAAATCACCAGGATCGGAACCCCGATTCGGGCCGAGACGGAACTCATCAGGATGCTTGCGGCAACCAATACGCCACCGATAAAAAACAGGTGATTGATGTTGCCGACGTCCAAGTGCGCTCTCCCGGTTGAATATGATCTTGGTTACCCTGATTACAAAATTCATGCAGAGGTTATGCCAAGGATTCTAACCTGCCGGTTTGACGCACTGTCAAAAAATTACTTTCCTTTCAAAGGTTTTGGACCGCTGCTGGAGACACCAGGCTCGTGCTGTGGATCGTCAGAACCATCGCTCGGACATTTGTAAGCAAGTGTCATCCCGTGTTTCGAGAAGCTCCAGCTCGTAGTGACAGCTCCTTACTTCCCAGGTGAGAAAATAACGTGCGGCCTGCAGCTTGCCACGGTAGAAGTCAGCGTCCGCCGGGTTGCCTGCGGCCAGTCCCCGCTCGGCCCTTATTGCCTGTTCCAGCCAGCGCCAGCCGATCACCGCATGGCCGAAGACCTTCAGGTACAGTGCCGAGTTGGCCAGTGCCTGATTGACCTTGCCGGCCATGAGGTCGCCGAGCAGGGCCTGGGTCACCCGGGTCAGGCCTTCGATGTGCTGTTCCAGTGACTGACGCAGCGGTTGCAAGGAGTCATATTCGGCCGCCCGCTGGCAGCAGCCATGGATCAGCTCGAGCAGCAGCTGCAGGCCGGCGCCCTTGTTCTGCATCAGCTTGCGGCCCAGCAGATCCAGCGACTGGATGCCGTGGGTGCCTTCGTGGATAGGGTTCAGGCGGTTGTCGCGATAGAACTGTTCCACCGGATATTCGCGGGTATAGCCGTGGCCGCCGAGGATCTGGATCGCCTGCTCGTTGGCCTTCAGGCAGAACTCCGACGGCCAGGACTTGACGATGGGCGTGAGCAGATCGAGCAGCTCGCCGGCGTTGCGGCGCTCCTGTTCGCTGTCAGCGGTCTGCTGATCATCGGTCAGGCGCGCGGCGTACAGACCGAGGTCGAAGGCGCCTTCGACATAGGCCTTCTGCATCAGCAGCATGCGCTTGACGTCGGTGTGCTCGATGATCGGCACCTGCGCTGACGCCGGGGCCTTGCCATCCGGCAGGCGCCCCTGGGGGCGTTCGCGGGCGTAGTTCAGCGAGTACAGATAACCGGCATAGCCCAGCATGATCGCGCCCATGCCGACGCCGATACGCGCTTCGTTCATCATCTGAAACATGTAGGCCAGGCCCTTGTGCGGCTCACCCACCAGGTAGCCGACGCATTGGCCGTTGTCGCCGAAGTTCAGCGCGGTAGACGTGGTGCCACGCCAGCCCATCTTGTGAAACAGCCCGGCGAGGATCACGTCGTTGCGGTCGCCCAGGCTGCCATCAGCGTTGACCAGGAATTTAGGCACGATAAACAGGCTGATGCCCTTCACCCCGGGCGGTGCGTCGGGCAGCTTGGCCAGCACCATGTGCACGATGTTTTCCGACAGCGAATGGTCGCCGCCGGAAATGAAGATCTTGTTGCCTTTCAACCGGTAGGTGCCGTCGCCCGCCGGTTCGGCGCGGGTGCGGATATCCGACAGCGAGGAGCCGGCATGGGGCTCGGTGAGCGCCATGGTGCCGAAGAAGCGCCCGTTGATCATCGGTTGCAGGAAACGTTGCTTCTGCTCGTCGTTGCCGAAGGTCTCGATCAGGTGAGCCGCGCCCATGGTCAGCATGGGGTAGGAGCTGGTCGCGATATTGGCCGACTGGAAATGGGCGAAGCAGGCCCGCGACAGCAGGTTCGGCAGCTGCATGCCACTGTCTTCAAAGCTGCGCTGGGCATTGTGGAAGCCTGCCTCGATAAAGGCGTCCACCGCCGGTTTCACCTCGGGGATCAGCACCGCTTCGCCGTCGACATACTGGGGTTCGTGCTCATCGGCCTTGCGGTTATGCGGGGCGAAATAGCGCTGGGCGATATTGCGCGCGGTGTCCACCGCCGCATCGAAGGTTTCGCGGTTGTGCTCGGCGAAACGCTCGCGCCGGATCAGCGCCTCGGCGTCGAGTACTTCGTAGAGTTCGAAGGCAAGGTTGCGTGGGCAAAGCAGCGTTTCGGTCATGGTCGGCCTCCAGTGAGTGCCGCGAGTCTAGGCAGCGCGATTTAGCCCTGCCTAGCTTTATCCATGGTGATGATGAAGGACCAACACGCCGCCCATCGGCGGATCATCCCAGCAGGCGCTGTACCAGTTCGGCCAGCTCGCCCTGGCCCAGATCGATGGCGTCGAGGTGGGCCTGGGCGGCGGTGTGGTGGGCGGCCAGCTGCTGCTGGGCAGCCTGCGGCCCCAGCAGCGAGACGACGGTGGCCTTGGCGCGGTCCTGATGACAGTCCTTGCCGGTTTGCTGGGGTGTCAGGCCGTCGGCAATGTCGTCCAGCAACTGAAACGCCAAGCCCAGCTCGCTGGCGAAGCCGTCCAAGTGCCGCGCCTGTACGGCGTCGACCTCGGCCAGCAAGGCGGCAAGCTCCATGGCGGCGGTGAACAGCGAGCCGGTCTTCAGCTGGTTGGTGGTGATCACGCCATCCAGCTGGCGCGACTGATCCTCGCCGCGCAGGTCGCGGTACTGGCCGCGCACCAGCCCCTGGCAGCCCACCGCGCGGGCAAGGATGGCCACCGCGGCGTTGCGTTGCGCGGGCGTCAGGTCCGGCGCCATCGCCATCACGCCATAGGCGTGGCTGAGCAGCGCAACCGAGGCGAGCACGGCAACGTCTTCACCAAAACGCACATGGATGGTCGGCTGGCCACGGCGCAGGCTGGCGTTGTCCATGCAGGGCAGGTCGTCGAGAAACAACGAGGCGGCGTGGACCATTTCCAGCGCGCAGGCGGGATCGAGTGCCAAATCGGTCTGACAGCCGAGGTCAGCCAGTGCAGCCAGCAGCAGCAATGGGCGCAAGCGTTTGCCTGGGGCCAGGGTGCCTTGGTGCAACGCCAGGGCGACATTGTCCTGCGCCGACTCCGGGGCCGGCAGCAACGCCACCAGGCGCTCATCGACGCGCTGACGCAGGCTCTGCAAGCGATCAGCCTGCGGGAGCGGGATAAGGGATGTCTGCGTCTGCATGCTTCGCCTCGCAAGCGCCAAATAGAAGGCGCAGGTTATACAGAAATCTGTACAAAAGTTATATGATGGGACAAATACTTGTACAAGTAGTGCGGTTGTGCAGCACTTTTCTTTGATCCTTACGTCCAATGACGTCTCCGTGGAGCCGACGCCATGAACAAGCAAACGCTGGTCAACCGCAAAAACGATCATCTGGATATCGTTCTCGACCCGACCCGTGCGACCAGCGCAACGAGCACGGGCTTCGATGCCTTTGTGTTCGAGCACTGCGCCATCCCCGAGTTGCATCTGGACCAGATCGACTTGCATGCAAATGTGTTCGGCCGCCGACTCCAGGCGCCGCTGCTGATCAGTTCGATGACGGGCGGCGCGGCGCGCTCCACCGCAATCAACGCGAATCTGGCAGAGGCAGCGCAGCGACTCGGCATCGCCATGGCGGTGGGCTCACAGCGGGTCGCGTTGGAAACCGCCGGCGATCAGGGGCTGACAGAACAGCTGCGACAGGTGGCGCCCGACATCCTCTTGTTGGCCAACTTTGGCGCCGCGCAGCTGGTGCGTGGCTACGGTCTGGATGAAGCGCGGCGGGCGGTGGAGATGATCGAGGCCGATGCGCTTATCGTGCATCTGAACCCTTTGCAGGAGGCTGTCCAGCCGGGTGGCGACCGGGATTGGCGAGGCGTGCTGAAGGCGATCGAGATGCTGGCGGGAGGGCTTTCGGTGCCGGTAGTGATAAAGGAAGTGGGAGCGGGGATTTCGGGGAAAGTGGCACGCCAACTGGTCGATGCCGGGGTTGCAGCCATTGATGTCGCAGGAGCCGGCGGTACCAGCTGGGCAGCGGTGGAGGCCGAGCGGGCGGCGAGCGAGCATGAGCGTGATGTCGCCCGGGCATTCGCCAATTGGGGTATCCCAACTGCCGCGTCGCTGCTGACGGTGCGCGAAGCCTGTCCTGATACGCCGCTGATCGCCTCCGGCGGCGTTCGCGACGGTGTTGAAGTGGCCAAGGCGATTCGCCTGGGTGCGGACCTGGTCGGTCAGGCCGCGGGCGTGCTGCAGGCCGCTCTGCATAGCAGCGAGGCAGTGGAGGCGCACTTTCGAGTGCTTATCGATCAGCTGCGCATTGCCTGTTTCTGTACCGGCTCGGTGGATCTCGCCGCCCTGCGCCAGGCTCCGCTGTTGCGGAACTCGACGTCCTGAACGCCGGAGGCGTCGAATGACCCATTTTGCGATCATTGCGCCGCCCTTTCACAGTCA
Source organism: Pseudomonas saudiphocaensis (assembly GCF_000756775.1). Classification (NCBI taxonomy): domain Bacteria; kingdom Pseudomonadati; phylum Pseudomonadota; class Gammaproteobacteria; order Pseudomonadales; family Pseudomonadaceae; genus Pseudomonas; species Pseudomonas saudiphocaensis. The sequence goes on along the minus strand of NZ_CCSF01000001.1, from coordinate 2,100,217 downwards.
TATGCGGGCGTTCGAAGCAATTGCCCTGCTGCTTGTATACCGCGGCCATCGCGTGACTTTCGTTCAGCAGGCCGATGTTCGCGCCATGCTGAGCCTGCCTCAGGCTGAATTCGCGGCCATCGGCGCCGGTTCTCATCCTGCCGGCTCGCTGGCGGCGGTAGTGCGCCGGGCCGCTCAGCCGGGGAACCCCATCGGGTTGCGTCGGGTAATTGCCGATATGGCGGCCAGCACCGACATGATCTGCCGCGAGGCGCCAGCGCTGCTGCGCAGCCTGGGCGTCGATGCCCTGCTGGTGGACCAGATGGAGCCCGGCGGCGCGCTGGTGGCCGAGCACCTCGGGCTTCCCTTCATATCCGTCGCCTGCGCCCTGCCGTTCAATCGCGAGCCTTTGGTGCCGCTGCCGGTGATGCCCTGGCGCTACCGGGCCACGCCTTGGGGCGAAAAGCTCAACCTGAACGCCGGGCGCGTCTACGACTACCTGATGCGACCCCATGGCGATGTGATCCGCCAGTACTGCCAGGCCTTCGGTCTACCACCGCGTCACGGCCTCAGCGATTGCCTGTCGCCGCTGCTGCAGATCAGCCAGACGGTCGCCGGCTTCGACTTCCCGCGCCAGGCGCTGCCTGCGCACTTTCACGCTGTCGGACCGTTGCGCCTGCCGATGAACGAAGCTGCGTCACCCGTACTCGCAACGCTGGAAAAGCCTTTCGTCTATGCCTCGCTGGGTACATTGCAGGGTCATCGCTATCGACTGTTTCGCCAGATAGCCCAGGCCTGCAGTGTGCTGAGCGTGCCGCTGCTGATCACCCATTGCGGCGGGCTGGGTGCAGAACAGGTCAAGCGCCTGGCGGGCGAGGGAGAGGTGTGGGTCAGCGATTTCGTGCCGCAGCGCGCCGCCTTGGCTGAGGCGGCGGCGGTGGTTACCCATGCCGGGCTCAACACTGTTCTTGATGCGCTGGAAGCCGGCGCGCCGATGCTGGCGCTGCCCATCGCCTTCGATCAGCCTGGTGTGGCCGCGCGTATCGAACATTCCGGGGTGGGGTTGCGGCTGAATCATCGCCTGGCCAGCCCTGCGCGCATCGCCGCTGCCCTCGATGGGTTGCTCAGCGAGACGAGGTTTCGGGAGCGTTCGATGCAGCTGGGGGAGGAGGTCCGCAGTTCTGGTGGTGCAGTGCGCGCGGTGGAGTTGATCGAGGCTGCCCTCGGCGTGAAGAAAAAATCGGAGGTCCGCCGTGCCGGTTGATGCCAATCTGATCCTCGTCGGTGGCGGACTTGCCAACGGATTGCTGGCCTGGCAACTGCGCCGGCGGCGTCCGGCCATGCGGGTGCTGGTGCTTGAGCAAGGCAGAGTGCTGGGCGGCAATCACACCTGGTCGTACCATGCGGGTGATCTCGATGAACAGCAGCATCGCTGGCTGCGGCCGCTGATTGGGCATCAATGGCCGGGCCAGGAGGTGCGTTTCCCGGCATTGAAGCGGCGCCTGGACAGCGGTTATGCCAGCATCTGCTCGGAAGATTTTCACCGCCTGTTGGTTGACGAACTCGCCGATGCGGTGCGTCTGGATACGCCAGTGGTCGATGTGTTCCCGAAGGAGGTGCTACTCGCCGACGGACAACGGCTGCGCGCCACGGCGGTGATCGATGGTCGCGGCCCGCGCAGCAGTCGTCACCTGGCGCTCGGCTTTCAGAAATTCCTCGGCCAGGAGCTACGCCTGGCCGCACCGCATGGCTTGAGCGTGCCGGTGATCATGGACGCCACGGTGGACCAGCACGAGGGGTACCGCTTCGTCTATGTGCTGCCGTTGACGGCGGACAGCTTGCTGATCGAGGACACTTACTACGCCGATGCCGGCGACTTGCCGGTCGAGCGCCTACGGGAAAATCTGCAGGGCTACGCCCGCGATCACGGCTGGCAGATTGCCGAACTGCTGCGCGAGGAACAGGGCGTGCTGCCCATCGTGCTCGCCGGAGACATCGAGGCCTTCTGGGACGAGGCCGGCGAGGTGCCGCGCGCGGGGTTGGCCGCTGCGCTGTTTCATCCCACGACCGGCTATTCGCTGCCCGATGCGGTGCGCCTGGTGGATCACCTGATCGCCACCGACCGTTGGGATGCCGCCAGCCTCTACGCGACGCTGCGCGCCTACTCCTGCCGGCTGTGGCAGCAGCGGCGCTTCTTCCGCTTGCTTAACCGCATGCTGTTCCTCGCCGGCCCGGCGGACCGGCGCTGGCAGGTGATGCAGCGTTTCTACCGGTTGCCCGAGCCCTTGATCGAACGTTTCTATGCCGCGCGGCTGACGCTTGCCGACCGTGTCCGCCTCGTCAGTGGCAAGCCGCCCGTCCCGCTTGGCGAGGCGCTGCGCGCGCTCGCTGCTCATGATCTGCATCGCAAGGAGCTTCGATGAACCCTGCCAAACGTGCCGTGGTGATAGGTGCCGGCTTCGGCGGCCTGGCGCTGGCCATCCGGCTGCAGCGTGCCGGCATCCATACCACGCTGCTGGAAAAACGCGACAAGCCCGGCGGCCGCGCCTACGTCTACCACGAGCAGGGCTTTACCTTCGATGCCGGGCCCACGGTGATCACCGACCCGGCCGCGCTGGAGCAGCTCTTCGAAGGTGCCGGGCGGCGCATGGCCGACTATGTCGAGCTGCTGCCGGTCAGCCCTTTCTACCGACTGTGCTGGGAGGATGGCTACAGCTTCGACTACGTCAACGACCAGGCTGAACTGGACAGGCAGATCCACGCGCGCAATCCGCGGGATGTCGCCGGTTACCAGCGTTTTCTTGACTACTCCAAGGCCGTCTACCAGGCCGGCTACGTCCAGCTGGGCACGGTGCCCTTCCTGTCGATTCGCGACATGGTCGCGGTGGCGCCGCAGCTGGCCAAGCTGCAGGCCTGGCGCAACGTCTACGGCACGGTGGCACGCTTCGTCGAAGATGACCGCCTGCGCCAGGCGCTGTCCTTCCATTCGCTGCTGGTGGGTGGCAACCCCTTCGAGACCTCGTCGATCTATGCGCTGATTCATGCGCTGGAACGCCAGGGTGGCGTGTGGTTTCCCCGTGGCGGCACCGGCGCGCTGGTGCAGGGCATGGTCAGGCTGTTCGAGGACCTGGGCGGGCAACTCGAACTGAATGCCGAGGTGGCGCGCATCGAACTGGAGCAGGGGCGTGCGAATGCGGTCATCACCCGCGACGGGCGGCGTTTCGACACCGATGCAGTGGCCTCCAATGCCGATGTGGTGAATACCTACAAACAGCTGCTGGGGCACGAGAAGCGCGGGCGCGACGAGGGCAGACGGTTGTCCGGCAAGCGGTTTTCCATGTCGCTGTTCGTCATCCACTTCGGCCTCAAGCGTCGTCATGCCCATCTGCAGCATCACACCGTCTGCTTCGGCCCGCGCTATCGCGAGCTGATCGACGAGATCTTCAAGCGTGACGGTCTGGCCGATGATTTCTCGCTTTACCTGCACGCGCCCTGTGTCACCGACCCGTCGCTGGCGCCGGAAGGCTGCGCCAGCCACTACGTGCTGGCGCCGGTGCCGCACCTGGGCACGGCCGACATCGACTGGGCGGTGGAAGGGCCGAAGTATCGCGACCGCATCTTCGAGTACCTCGAGCGCCACTACATCCCCGGCCTGCGCGACGATCTGGTGACCCACCGGATCTTCACGCCGGTGGATTTTCGCGACGAACTCAACGCGCACCTGGGCTCGGCGTTTTCCCTGGAGCCGATCCTCACCCAAAGCGCCTGGTTCCGCCCGCACAACCGCGACGACGTGATTCCCAACCTCTACATCGTCGGCGCCGGGACTCATCCCGGCGCGGGCGTACCAGGCGTGGTGGGTTCGGCCAAGGCCACCGCCGGGCTGATGCTGGAGGACCTGACGCCATGAGTGATCAGGTTATTGCGCAGGCCACCCGGTCGATCAATGTCGGCTCCAAGAGTTTTGCCGCAGCGGCCAGGCTGTTTGACGAGCACACCCGGCAAAGCGCGGTGATGCTCTATGCCTGGTGCCGGCACTGCGACGACGTGATCGACGGCCAGGTCCTGGGCCACGGACAGCTCGAGGGCGATCGCTCGTCGGGCGAAGAGCGATTGGCAATCTTGCTGGAGCTGACCGAGCGAGCCTATGCCGGCGAACTGATGCAGGACCCGGCTTTTGCCGCGTTTCAGCAGGTGGTGCAGCGCCATGGCATTCCGCCCAAATATCCTCTGGAACACCTGGCCGGCTTTCGCATGGATGTGCAGGGTTACCGTTACCAGACCCTCGATGACACGCTGCTGTACTGCTACCGGGTCGCGGGCGTGGTGGGCCTGATGATGGCGCAGGTAATGGGCGCCGAATCGGAAGCCACGCTGGATCGTGCCTGTGACCTGGGTCTGGCGTTCCAGCTGACCAACATCGCGCGGGATATCGTCGAAGATGCCCAGATCGGTCGAGTCTATCTGCCCGCCGACTGGCTGGAAGAAGTAGGCATTCCGCCTGACGAGATCGCCCTTGCCCATCATCGGCCGGCATTGGCGCTGCTGGCCGCCCGGCTGGTCGATCTGGCCGAACCCTATTATCAGTCCGCATCGCAGGGGTTGCGCGATCTGCCCTGGCGCTCGGCGTGGTCCATCGCCACGGCGCACGGCGTCTACCGGCAGATTGGCATTGAGGTGAAGGCGCTCGGTGCGGCGGCCTGGGATGAGCGAGTGTCTACCAGTCGCGCGCAGAAGCTGCAGTTCCTCGCGGGTGGCGCTCTGCTGGCGCTGGCTTCACGGCGGATGCCGTTCAGGCCGCGTCCGAGCGCTCTGTGGGAGCGTCCGCGCTAGCCTCGGCTTTGCGCAGCGGCCCGTCGTGCAGTTCGCGCAGCTGTCGCTTGAGGACTGGCAGCGGCGGAGCGTAAAGGAAACCGAACGAAACGCAGCGCTCCTTGCCCTCCACCGCGTGGTGCAGGCGGTGCGCCTGATATAGACGCTTGAGGTAACCGCTGCGCGGCACGTAGCGCAACGGCCAGCGGTGGTGCACCAGGCCGTCGTGGGCGACGAAGTAGAGAAAGCCGTAGGCGGTCATGCCGGCGCCGATCCACTCCAGCGGATGGTAGCCGGCGCTGCCCAGCGCAATCAGCACAATGGCCACGCCGGCGAAGACCACCGCATAAAGGTCGTTCTTCTCGAACCAGCCGCTGCGCGGTTCATGATGGGAGCGATGCCAGCCCCAGCCCCAACCGTGCATCACGTACTTGTGCGCCCACCAGGCGAAGACCTCCATCCCGGCGAGCGTGGCAAGAAAGACGAGGGTATTGGTCAGGGGGCTCATGGCGGCGGAACCTAAGTGAAGTCCGGTCAAGTGTACCTTGGCCGCCGGCCACGCTGATCTGGGCCGACGGGCTGCCGGTCCTGACTTAGGCCTGCCAGCCCGCTGCCAGTTCACGGGTCAGCTCGGCGGCGGACACTTCCCGACAGCCGCTGACGTTCTGCCCGGCCCACAGCGGCGTGCAATGGTCCAGCCCCAGGCCTTCGGTCTTGGCGCGCAGCGCGCCGATGGCATTGCCCGCCAGCGGGAACGCCGGTACGCCCACAGGCAGCGGTCCGAGTTCGCGCATCAGGCGGTTGACGATGCCGCGGGCCGGCCGCCCGGTGAACAACGTCGTCAGCGTGGTATGCCGGGCGCGTGGGCTTTGCAGGGCAGCGCGATGCAAGGCGCTGGTGCGGCTTTCGGGGCACAGCAGGTAGGCTGTGCCCAGCTGCACGCCGGCAGCCCCCAGTGTGTGTGCGGCCGCGACGCCCTTGCTGTCGGCGATACCCCCTGCGGCGACGACCGGCACCTTCAGCGCATCGACCAGTTGCGGCAGCAGGGCGAAGGTCCCCAGCTGGGTGGTCAGGTCTTCGTTCAGGAAGATGCCTCGATGGCCGCCGGCCTCCAATCCCTGGGCGATCACCAGATCGACCCCATGCTCCTGCAGCCACAGACCCTCTTCGAGCGTGGTGGCGCTGGAGGCGATCTTCGCGCCGGTAGCACGGGCGCGCTTAAGCAATTCCGGCGACGGCAGGCCGAAATGGAAACTGACCAGCGCCGGGCGGTGGCGCTCCAGCACCTCTGCCATGGTGTCATCGAACGGCTGGCGGGTCGGGCCGCTGGGCAGGGTGCTCGAATCGATGCCGAACTCGGCGAACCAGGGCGCCAAGCTCTGGTGCCAGGCCTCGATACGTGCGGGGTCGTGAGCGGGCGTCGGGTGGCAGAAGAAGTTGACGTTGTAGGGGCGGTCCGTCAGTGCCTCGATAGCGCTCAGTTCGGCTTCCAGCGCCTGGGCATCGAGCATGCCTGCCGGAATCGAGCCCAGACCGCCGGCACCGCAGACGGCGGCGGCCAGCTCATGATTCTGCGCACCGGCCATGGGCGCCTGGATGATGGGAAGTTCGGTGCCAAGCAGGTCGCGCAGGTCCATGTCAGTTCCGTTCAGTCGTTGAGTGAAGTGCCAACTGTAGTCTGAAACGGCATCGTTCGTGATCGTCCTGCACAGTCGCGGGCGGCGCGGTAAACTGCGCGGCTCTTGAGGAGCCCCTGATGAACTACCGCCACGCCTTCCATGCCGGCAATCATGCCGACGTGTTCAAACACCTGGTCCTGAGCCGCATCTTTGCTCTGTTGTCGCGCAAGGAGGCGCCTTTTGCCTACCTCGACAGCCATGCCGGAATCGGCCTTTACGATCTGGCGGGCGACCAGGCCAGCCGCACCGGCGAGTGGCAGCAGGGCATCGAGCGCATCTGGAATGCCGAGGCGCGTCCGGCAATGCTCGATGATTATCTTGGCGTGATCCGCTCGCTCAACAGCGATGACGAGCTGCGTTATTACCCCGGCTCGCCCGAGCTGGCGCGGCGGTTGAGCCGAGAACAGGATCGGCTGCAGCTCAACGAAAAGCATCCCGAAGACGGGCGCCTGCTCAAGGACAACATGGCCGACGAGCGCGTCGTCGTGCACCTGGGTGAAGGCTGGCACGTGCCACGGGCGCTGATGCCGACGCGGGAAAAGCGCGTGGTGCTGCTGATCGACCCGCCGTTCGAGCAGGCCGACGAACTCAGCCGCTGCGTGACGGCACTCAAGGAAGCGCTGGGCCGAATGCGCCAGACCATCGGCGTGATCTGGTATCCGATCAAGGACGAGCGCCAGCTCAAGCGTTTCTACCAGGATCTCTCACGCAGCGGCGCGCCCAAGTTGTTGCGCGCCGAACTCTACGTGCACCCGGCCGATGACGCTCAGCGCCTCAATGGCTCAGGGCTGGCCATCAGCAATCCGCCTTGGGGGCTGGAAGAGGAACTGCGCGAACTGCTGCCCTGGTTGGCCAAGCAGCTGGCACAGAGCGAAGGCGGCTGGCGGCTGGATTGGTTGGTCGAAGAAAAGCAGGCGTAGGGTTTATCGCGCGTTAGCGGTCGGGCGGTTGGCGATCCACCGTGGGGAGCCCGGGAGGCGAAGGTGTATGTAAAAAGCGACATCCACCCTACGCAAGACGATACGCGCTGGGCCGATTAAAGCAGCGAGTAACCTGGAAGTGATGCGTGGAAAGGCTTCGCCGTCTTCCACCCAACGCAACGCTGCTGCCTCGCCGGGTGCGACGGTGCGGTGAGGTAGGGTGGATCACGCTTCACCGATCCACCGACGACCCACCGGGTGGCGGTCCATCACGGCACGGAACCCAAAACCGTGCCCGTTAAAACAGCTTCAGCGGCTCTTCCTGCAGCGCCGAAATCTGCTCGCGCAGGATCAGCACCTGATCGCCCCAGTAGCGCTCGCTGCCGAACCAGGGAAAGCTCATTGGGAAGGCCGGGTCATCCCAGCGGCGCGCCAGCCAGGCGCTGTAGTGCAGCAGGCGCAGGGCACGCAGGGCTTCGATGAGCGGCAGTTCGCGTGGGGCGAAGTCGTGGAACTCGTTGTAGCCATCCACCAGTTCAGACAGTTGTCCGAGGCGCTCGTGGCGTTCGCCGGCAAGCATCATCCAGATGTCCTGCACCGACGGCCCCATGCGGCAGTCATCCAGATCGACCAGATAAAAGGCGTCGTCGCGGGCGAGGATGTTGCCTGGGTGGCAATCGCCATGCAGGCGGATCGGCTGAAAGTCGGTCTGCGCAAATACATCATCGACCCGCTTGAGCAGATCACGCGCCACGGATTCGTAAGCCGGCAGCAGGCTCTTCGGGATGAAGTTGCCGTCCAGCAGCGTGGCCAGGGAGTCGTGGCCGAAGCTTTGCGCGTCGAGGGTCTGGCGGTGCTCGAAGGGGCGGCTGGCGCTGACCGCATGCATGCGTCCTAGCAGCTGCCCGAGGCGGTAGAGCTGGTCGAGATTGCCCGGCTCGGGCGCACGCCCGCCGCGCCGGGGGAACAGCGCAAAGCGAAAACCTGCATGCTCGAACAGGGTCTTGCCGTCACGCGATAGCGGTGCCACCACGGGAATTTCCCGCTCGGCCAGTTCCAGGCTGAACTGGTGCTCTTCGAGGATGGCCTCGTTGCTCCAGCGGTCGGGACGGTAGAACTTCGCAATCAGCGGTGTTTCGTCCTCGATGCCCACCTGATAAACACGGTTTTCGTAGCTGTTCAGTGCCAATACCCGCGCATCACTGATGTAGCCGGCACTCTCCACGGCATCGAGCACAAGGTCCGGCGTGAGAGTGTCAAAGGGATGGCTCATGGTCGGCTCCGTGAATGGGCCGATCAGTGTATTGCAGCTGCGGAGTTAAACAAGGCTGAGCCCGTGGCTGGTTGGTCCATGGGCGATGTTAGAGCGGATTTATCCACGAGCTTCTAGCGGGGCTTGGTGCCGAAACTCAAGTTAAAGCTCGCGGCCGAGGCCGCTCTGGAGCCCCTAATCCCCCGGCTTTGGCGTACGCGCCAGGCAGTAGATATCCACCCGCGCCGCGCCGGCCCGCTTCAGCAGGCGGGCCAGGGCTTCGGCCGTGGCGCCGGTGGTGAGCACGTCATCGATGATGGCCAGGTGTTGATCGTGCAGCGGCTTCTTATCAGGCAGGGCGAATGCCTGGCGCAGGTTGCGACGACGCCCGGCGGCATCCAGTTGCTGCTGTGCCGGCGTGTCCAGGGTGCGTTGCAGCAGTTCGTTGCGCACCGGAATCCGCAATTCGGGGCTCAGCCAGTCGGCGAGCATCCTGGCCTGGTTGAAGCCACGCTGGCGCAGACGCTTGCGCGCCAGCGGCACCGGGAGCAGGGCGCTCGGGCGAGGCAGGCCGGCGTCGTCGAAAAGATGTTGCATGTGCCGCGCCAGTAACTCTGCCAGCAGTCGCCCGAACGGCCAGCGCGACTGGTGCTTGAAGCGGTTGATCAGGCTGTCGATGGGGAAGTCGAAGCGCCAGGGCGCTACGACTTGATCGAACGCAGGTGGACGTTTCAGGCATTGGCCGCAGATCAGGCCGCCCGCGTGCAGCGGCAACGCGCAGACCGTGCATTGCGGGCCGAGCCACGGAAGGTCGGCTTCGCAGGCGCCACATAGCGAATGCTCGGGGTCGCAGCGCTCATCGCAAAGCAAACAGAATTGTTCGATATTTAACCAGTTGTAAACCATGATTCCTTTCCTGGTTGACAGCTTGTCTGACTTGGCTAACCATTTCGCCTCCGTGCCAAACCCTATGTACAAGGAATGCCCCATGAGCGCCACTGCCGCTTGCGCCACGCGTCACGACTGGACTCTCGCCGAGGTCAAGGCGCTCTTCCTGCAGCCGTTCAACGATTTGCTGTTCCAGGCGCAGAGCGTGCACCGCCAGCACTTCGACGCCAACCGCGTGCAGGTTTCCACCCTGCTGTCGATCAAGACCGGCGCCTGTCCGGAAGACTGCAAGTACTGCCCGCAGTCAGGCCACTACAACACCGGCCTGGACAAAGAAAAGCTGATGGAAGTGCAAAAGGTGCTGGAGGCGGCAGCCGAAGCCAAGGCCATCGGCTCGACGCGCTTCTGCATGGGCGCCGCCTGGAAGCATCCGTCGGCCAAGGACATGCCCTACGTACTGAAAATGGTAGAAGGCGTGAAAGCGCTGGGCCTGGAAACCTGCATGACCCTCGGCAAGCTGGACCAGGAGCAGACCCGCGCTCTGGCGGCTGCCGGTCTCGATTACTACAACCACAACCTGGATACCTCGCCGGAGTTCTACGGCAATATCATCACTACCCGCACTTACGCCGACCGTCTGGAGACGTTGAGCTACGTGCGCGAGGCGGGCATGAAGATCTGCTCCGGCGGTATCCTCGGCATGGGCGAGTCGCTGGACGACCGCGCCGGTCTGCTGATCCAGCTGGCGAATCTGCCGGAGCACCCGGAAAGTGTGCCGATCAACATGCTGGTCAAGGTCAAGGGTACGCCCCTGGCTGAAGAGCAGGACGTGGATCCCTTCGACTTTATCCGCATGCTGGCGGTAGCGCGGATCATGATGCCCAAGTCCCACGTGCGGCTGTCAGCCGGCCGCGAGCAGATGAACGAGCAGATGCAGGCCCTGGCCTTCCTTGCCGGCGCCAACTCGATCTTCTACGGCGAGAAACTGCTGACCACCGCCAACCCCCAGGCCGACAAGGATATGCAGCTGTTCAAGCGTCTCGGCATCCAGCCCGAAGAGCGCCACGAGCACGACGACGAAGTGCATCAGGCGGCCATCGAGCAGGCGCTGCTGGAACAGCGCGACTCGAAGCTGTTCTATAACGCGGCGGTCTGATCACTTGCATGGTGGATGGATAAAGCGCCAGTTGCGCGCCCCTATCCACCCTACGCTCGCCCAACCTTTTCGTAGGGTGGATAACCCGCTTGCGGTTATCCACCTGTTTGCGGTGCTTTCATGAGTTTCGATCTCGCCTCTCGCCTGGCCGCACGCCGCGCCGAGCATCTCTACCGCCAGCGTCCATTGCTGGAAACTCCGCAGCAGCCGGAAGTGCTGGTCGATGGCGAACGGCTGCTGGCCTTCTGTTCCAACGATTACCTGGGGCTTGCCAACCATCCCCAGGTGATCCAGGCGATGCGCGATGGTGCGGATAAGTGGGGCGTCGGTGGCGGTGCGTCGCATCTGGTGATCGGCCATAGCTCACCACATCACGAACTGGAAGAAGCACTGGCTGCCTTCACGGGCCGGCCGCGCGCGCTGCTGTTCTCAACCGGCTATATGGCCAATCTGGCCGCCGTCACCGCACTGGTGGGACAGGGCGATACGGTACTGGAAGACCGTCTCAATCATGCTTCGCTGCTGGATGCCGGCCTGCTCTCCGGCGCGCGTTTCTCGCGCTACCTGCATAACGATGCCGCGAGCCTGGCCAAGCGTCTGGAAAAGGCCGTTGGCAATACCTTGGTGGTGACCGACGGTGTGTTCAGTATGGACGGCGACCTGGCCGATCTGCCGGCGATCTGCGCCGCCGCGCGGCAGCGCAATGCCTGGGTGGTGGTCGATGATGCCCATGGTTTTGGTCCGCTGGGTGCGACCGGTGGCGGTATCGTCGAGCATTTCGGGCTGGGTATCGATGAAGTGCCGGTGCTGGTCGGCACGCTGGGCAAGGCCTTTGGTACGGCCGGTGCCTTCGTTGCCGGCAGCGAGGAGCTGATCGAGACGCTGATCCAGTTTGCCCGGCCCTACATCTATACAACCAGCCAGCCACCGGCCGTCGCCTGCGCCACCCTGAAAAGCCTTGAGTTGCTGCGGAGCGAGCACTGGCGGCGTGAGCATTTGAGTCAGCTGATCGCCCGTTTCCGTCGGGGTGCCGCAGAGATCGGCCTGAGCCTGGTGGACAGCCCGACCCCGATTCAGCCGATCATCGTCGGCAGCAGTGAGCGTGCTCTGAAGCTCTCGGCAGCGCTGCGCGAGCGCGGCATTCTGGTCGGTGCCATCCGTCCGCCGACGGTGCCGGCCGGCAGTGCGCGACTGCGGGTCACCTTCAGTGCGTCGCATAACCAGGCGCACGTGGAACATCTGCTGGATGCTTTGGCCGAATGCTGGAATTCTTTGGCCGAGGAACCCTGACAATGTCCATTCAGCTGATCCTGCTGCCCGGCTGGGCTTTCGGTACGGCGGCGCTGCAGCCGCTCTGCGATGCGCTGGGCGAGCAATTACCGAACCTCGACGTAACCATCGCTCCGCTGCCGGAGCTGGCTGATGCCGATGCCTGGCTGGATGAACTTGACCGCCATCTGCCGCGTGATGCCTGGCTCGCAGGCTGGTCATTGGGCGGCATGCTGGCGAGTAAGTTGGCAGCGCGTCGCGTCGATACCTGTCCCGGCCTGATTACCTTCGCCAGCAATCCCTGCTTCCGTGCTTGCGGGCAGTGGCCCGAAGCGATGCCGGCAGAGGCTTTCGATACCTTCCATGAAGCCTTTCGCCTCGATGCCGAGCAGACCCTCAAACGCTTTTGCTCGTTGTGCAGCCGCGGCGCCGTCGATGTGCGCACCCTAAGCCGGCAACTTCAGGTCAGCCAATTGCAATCGCCCGTGGCGGTGCTCGACGCCGGCCTGCAACTGCTGGCGAAACTGGATGGGCGTGAAGCGCTGCTTGGCTACTTCGGGCCGCAGCTGCATGTGTTTGCCGAAGCGGATGCACTGGTGCCGGTGGCTGCCGCGGGCGCGCTGCGCAACTGGCTGCCCGGCACCCGCGTCGAGGTCATGCCCAAGGCCAGTCATGCGCTGCCGCTGGAGCGGGCCGATGAGTTGGCGGTGCTGGTCGCCAACTTCATTCAAGGGTATGCGGCATGACGGATGTCGTTGGCTCCGACTCGGCCCTGCCGGATAAGCGTCGTGTCGCCGCGTCCTTCTCCCGTGCCGCCACCAGCTATGATGCTGTGGCCGAGTTGCAGCGCGCTGTCGGCAATACCCTGATCGAGCGCCTGCCGGATGACCTTGAGCCTAACCGCTGGCTCGATCTGGGTTGTGGTACGGGATACTTCTCGCGCCGGTTGGCGCAGTGTTTTCCCCAAGCCGAGGGCGTAGCGCTGGATATCGCCGAAGGCATGTTGCGCCATGCCGCGCCTCAGGGCGGCGCCGGTGCTTTCGTGGCGGGCGATGCCGAATCCCTGCCGCTGCGCGAGGGGAGCGTAGACCTGATCTTTTCCAGCCTGGCGCTGCAGTGGTGTGAAGACTTTCCCGCCGTGCTGCGCGAGGCAAGACGGGTGTTGCGGCCCGGCGGAATATTCGCGTTCAGCAGCCTCTGCGCCGGAACTCTGCAGGAGCTGCGCGATAGCTGGCAGGCGGTGGACGGCTTTGCCCACGTCAACCGCTTCCGTACGCTGGACACCTATCAGCACCTGTGCGCTGACAGTGGTTTGGCGCAGCTTGAGCTCAGCGTGCAGCCGCGGGTGCTGCATTTCGCCGAGCTGCGCCAGCTGACCCACGAACTCAAGGCCCTCGGCGCACACAACCTCAACCCCGGTCGCCCGGGCGGACTTACCGGTCCGGCGCGCATTCGCGCGCTGATCGCCGCCTACGAACAGTTCCGCACGCCATTCGGGCTGCCGGCCACCTACCAGGTGGTTTATGGCGTATTGCGCAAGGAATCCTGAGATGGCTGCGGCTTTCTTCGTCACCGGCACCGACACCGAAGTCGGCAAGACCACCATCGCCGCCGGCCTGCTGCATGCGGCACGGCATGCGGGGCTGAGCACTGCCGCGGCAAAGCCGGTGGCCTCCGGCTGCCTGAGGACGCCCGAAGGCTTGCGCAACGATGACGCCCTGGCCCTGCTGGCCGAGTGCACGCTGCCAATGCGCTACGAGGCGATCAATCCCTTCGTCTTCGAGCCGCCCATCGCCCCGCACCTGGCCGCCCGCGAAGCCGACATCGAACTGAGCGCCGCCCGGCTGGCCGAGCCGGTGCAGCGGGTGCTGGCGCTGCAGGCGGACTTTTCCCTGGTCGAAGGCGCCGGCGGCTGGCGCGTGCCGCTGGCCGGTCGCGAGAACCTGTCCGACCTGGCGATCCTGCTGGGCCTGCCGGTCATTCTGGTGGTGGGCGTGCGCCTGGGCTGCATCAATCATGCGCTACTCACTGCAGAGGCCATCGAGCGTGATGGCCTGCAGCTGGCCGGCTGGGTGGCCAATGTTGTCGACCCAGCCACTTCTCGGCTGGAGGAAAACCTCGCGACTCTCGACGAGCGGCTGTCCGCACCGTGCCTGGGCCGTGTGCCGCGTTTGCCGCAAGCCACCGCTGCCGAGGTCGGGCGCCTGCTGGATCTCAGCTTGCTGAGCTGATTTAAACAGCGTGGTGGTCTCGAGGCGCTGTCTCTGCTTCAATGATGGCAAGTCGATAGCGGGAGTTGCGTTATGGAAATCAACAGTCTCATGTCCTCCGGGCTCGGCGCCGTTCAGGTGGGGCAGCAGCGCATCGAGGACGCCGCAGCGACGATTGCCGAGGCCAGCCTGCCTGCCGCGAGCAATTCGCAGGCGGTGGCAGAAGTGGTTGAGCTGACCGAGCAGCTGGTACAGATGAAGGTCGGCGAACATGCGGCCAAGGCCGGCGTGCGGATGATTCAGAGTGCCGATGAGGTGCTCGGAACCCTGATCAACACCATCGCCTGAAGCGCCGGCCGTCATGGCTGGCGATTCGAGCAAGGTCCGCGCTGTTAAGTCTTGTTAATTCTCCTTTGTTGCCAATCGACCGCTCGGCTGGCTCACGTTCGTCCGTCTCTCTCTTTTGGTAGTTGTGGGTCCAGTCCCTGCCCATCCGAACTACTCTTGCCCCTGTTTGTAATTTGAGGAATGTCTAAGAACGACGTTCTGGCCACTGCTTGACATCGCACAGGCCGAAACGTATGTTTCAAACGCCTGTTTGACCCGTTATGCGACCGCAAAGGGTCACAAGAATCCAATCAGAAGTTGGCTCGTCAGCCACCTGAACAAAGAACCCACCGCTGAGGTTTACGCTATGCCCGATTACAAGGCCCCCTTGCGCGATATCCGCTTCGTACGTGACGAATTGCTTGGCTACGAGGCGCATTACCAGAGCCTGCCGGGCTGCGAAGACGCGACCCCGGATATGGTCAATGCCATCCTGGAAGAAGGTGCCAAGTTCTGTGAGCAGGTGCTGGCGCCGCTCAACCGTGTCGGCGATACGGAAGGCTGCACCTGGAGCGAGTCCGGCGTGAAGACGCCGACTGGCTTCAAGGAAGCCTATCAGCAGTACGTTGAAGGTGGCTGGCCGAGCCTGGCCCATGACGTCGAGCACGGCGGCCAGGGTCTGCCGGAGTCGCTGGGCATGGCCATGAGCGAGATGATCGGTGAGGCCAACTGGTCCTGGGGCATGTACCCCGGCCTGTCTCACGGTGCGATGAATACCCTGCATGCACACGGCACCCCCGAGCAGCAGCAGACTTACCTGACCAAGCTGGTATCCGGCGAGTGGACCGGCACCATGTGCCTGACCGAGCCGCATTGCGGCACCGATCTCGGCATGCTGCGTACCAAGGCCGAGCCCCAGGCCGATGGCAGCTACAAGGTCACCGGCACCAAGATCTTCATCTCCGCTGGCGAACATGACATGGCCGACAACATCGTCCATATCGTGCTGGCTCGCCTGCCCGATGCGCCGGAAGGCACCAAGGGCATTTCGCTGTTTATCGTGCCCAAGTTTCTGCCCAACGCCGAAGGCGGCGTCGGCGAGCGTAACGGTGTGTCCTGTGGCTCGCTGGAGCACAAGATGGGCATTCACGGCAACGCCACCTGCGTGATGAACTTCGACAGCGCCACCGGTTTCCTGATCGGCCCGCCGAACAAGGGCCTGAACTGCATGTTCACCTTTATGAACACGGCGCGTCTGGGTACTGCTCTGCAGGGCCTGGCCCACGCCGAGGTCGCGTTCCAGGGCGCCATCAAATACGCTCGCGAGCGTCTGCAGATGCGTTCGCTGACCGGCCCGAAGGCGCCTGAGAAGGCCGCCGACCCGATCATCGTGCATCCGGACGTGCGTCGTATGCTGTTGACCATGAAGGCATTCGCCGAAGGCAACCGTGCGATGCTCTACTTCGCTTCCAAGCAGGTCGACATCTCCCAGCGCAGCCAGGACGAAGAGCAACGCAAGGCCGCTGACGCCATGCTCGCGTTCCTCACTCCGATCGCCAAGGCGTTCATGACCGAAGTGGGCTTCGAAGCCGCCAACCACGGTGTGCAGGTCTTCGGTGGCCACGGTTATATCGCCGAGTGGGGCATGGAGCAGAACGTGCGCGACAGCCGCATCTCCTGCTTGTACGAAGGCACCACTGGCATCCAGGCGCTGGACTTGCTGGGCCGTAAGGTGCTGATGACTCAGGGCGAAGCGCTGAAGGGCTTCACCAAGGTCGTTCACAAGTTCTGCCAGGCCAACGAAGGCAACGAGTCGATCAAGCAGTTCATCGAGCCTCTGGCCAAGCTGAACAAGGAGTGGGGCGATCTGACTATGAAGGTCGGCATGGCCGCGATGAAGAACCGCGACGAGGTCGGTGCGGCTTCGGTGGATTATCTGATGTACTGCGGCTATGCCTGCCTGGCGTACTTCTGGGCCGACATGGCACGAGTGGCGTCCGAGAAGATCGCCGCCGGCGAAGACAGCGATGGCTTCTACACCGCCAAGGTGCAGACGGCGCGCTTCTACTTCCAGCGCATCCTGCCGCGTACCCGTACGCATGTGGAGGCCATGCTTTCCGGTGCCGACAATCTGATGGAGATGGACGAAGCTCATTTCGAGCTGGCCTACTAAGTCCCTCACCGAACCGCTGCTCGGCAGCGGTTAAGCTGACAACAGAACCTCGCTCCCGGAGCGGGGTTCTGTCGTTTTAGGGCAGGCAATTTGAGATTGGAGTGAAACGGCGGCTATTGATCATCCAATGGGGTGAATGAGTTCTCGCATGATGGCAAAATGCCTGACTTTCCTGCTCAAGATTTCGGAACCTACGTGCCTCGTCTATTTGCTGTGCGTTTCAGCCACTTCTATGCGCCACTGGCCTTGTTGGTGGGCGGGGTGGTAGCGGCGCGGCAGTCGGCTCTCAACGACTTCTTCACCTCGCTGTTCAACGTTCTGCCCACGGTGCTTCTGCTGCTGGGAGCAGCCTTCTGCTGTGCCTATGGTCGGGCCCGCGAGGCTTTCCTGCTGTTGGTGGTCTATCTGGTCTATTTTCTGCTCGACACCCAGGTGGACCATTACCGGGCGACCGGAACGGTGCTGCCCGAGGCGGCTCTGACCTTCCACTTGTGCAGCGTATTGCTGCCGGTGCTCTTTGGGTTGTACGGCGCTTGGCAGGAGCGCACTCAGATGTTGCAGGAGTGCTTGGCGCGGCTGAGCGTATTGCTCGTGGTCTCTCTGATTGCGTTTCTGCTGGCGTGGCGGTCTCCTGAGCGCCTGTTGGAATGGCTGGCAGTGGTGCGCTGGCCTGGTCTTTATGCAGATTGGCTGAGTCTGATCCAGCTGGCCTATCCGCTGTTTCTACTGGCCTTCGTAGTCATGGTGGTGCAGTACCTGCGGCAGCCAAGACCGGTGCATGCGGCACAGTTTGTCGCTTTGGTCGGTCTGCTGATGATGCTGCCGCAGGTCTTCAAGCAGCCCGGTGTGCTGAATGTGCTGAGCAGCGTAGTGATGCTGATTCTGGTCGTATCCATTGCCCAGGAAGCCTATCAGATGGCGTTCCGCGACGAACTCACTGGCTTGCCGGGGCGTCGGGCGCTGAACGAGAGGCTGCAGCGGCTCGGGCGGCACTATGTCATCGCCATGGCAGATGTGGATCACTTCAAGGCGTTCAACGATACCCATGGTCACGATGTCGGCGATCAGGTGCTGCGGCTGGTGGCGAGCCGGCTGCGCAAGATCGGTGGCGGTGGGCGGGCCTACCGTTATGGCGGCGAAGAATTCACCCTCGTGTTCCCTGGGCGCAATCTGGACGACTGCTTGCCACACCTCGAGGCGGTGCGTCAGGCGGTGGAGAGCTACCGCATGCAGCTGCGCGACAAGGCTAACCGCCCCAAGGCAGCGCAACAGGGCAAGCGGCGCCGTGGCAGCGGTAGTGGTAGCCAGGTTTCCGTCACCATCAGTATTGGTGTGGCCGAGCGACTGCTGGAACAGCGCAACCCGGAAGAAGTGATCAAGGCCGCGGACCAGGCGCTTTATAGTGCGAAGAATGCCGGTCGCAACTGCATACGGGCCTTCGGTCAGAACCGTCGCGGTGCGGTACGCACGCCCAAGCCTGCCGCAACCGAAGTCTGATATGGGTGTTTCGTAGCTGGTACCCGGCAGAACCGATCGGTCATAAAAAGACGCTTCGGGCGTCTCTTGGCGTCAGTTAGACTCGCTGAATCCTGCGGCCAACCGGCCGGGTGATATGTTCTCTGCGAGGTTTCTCCATGGCTGACTACAAAGCACCGCTGCGCGATATGCGTTTCATCCTGAATGAAGTCTTCGATGCGCCGACGCTCTGGCAGACGCTGCCTGCGCTGGCTGAAGTGGTTGATGCGGAAACCGCCGAGGCCATACTTGAGGAAGCCGGCAAGATCACCGGTAACACCGTCAGCCCGCTCAATCGCAGCGGCGACGAAGAAGGCTGTCACTGGGACAATGGCGCGGTCCGCACGCCGGCCGGCTATCGCGAAGCCTACAAGCTGTATGCCGAAGGCGGCTGGGTAGGTGTGGGTGGCGACCCGGCCTACGGCGGTATGGGCATGCCCAAGGCAATTTCCGCACAGGTCGAGGAGATGATGAACTCGGCGAGCCTCGCCTTCGGTCTGTATCCGATGCTGACCTCGGGTGCCTGCTTGTCCATCCACGCCCATGCCAGCGAGGAGCTTAAGCAGAAGTACCTGCCGAACATGTACAGCGGCGTTTGGGCCGGCTCCATGTGTCTGACCGAGCCACAAGCCGGCACCGATCTGGGCATCATTCGCACTAAAGCCGAGCCGCAGGCCGATGGCACCTATAAAGTCAGTGGCACCAAGATTTTCATCACCGGTGGCGAGCACGACCTGACGGAAAACATCATCCACCTGGTACTGGCCAAGCTGCCCGACGCGCCGGCCGGCTCGCGCGGCATCTCGCTGTTCCTGGTGCCCAAGGTGCTGGTCAATGACGACGGCTCGTTGGGCGAGCGCAACTCCCTGTCCTGCGGCTCCATCGAACACAAGATGGGCATCCAGGCCTCGGCCACCTGCGTGATGAACTTCGACGGCGCCACCGGCTGGATGGTCGGCGAGCCGAACAAGGGCCTGGCAGCCATGTTCACCATGATGAACTACGAGCGCCTGGGCGTTGGTATTCAGGGGCTGGCGACTGGTGAGCGCTCTTATCAAAGCGCTATCGAATACGCCCGCGAGCGCATCCAGAGCCGTGCTCCGACTGGCGCGGTGGCGCCGGACAAAGCGGCTGATCCGATCATCGTGCATCCCGATGTACGCCGTATGCTGCTGACCATGAAGGCGCTCAATGAGGGTGGCCGCGCGTTCTCCAGCTACGTCGCGCTGCAGCTGGACATTGCCAAGTTCAGTGAAGACCCCGAGGCGCGCAAACGTGCCGAATCCCAGGTGGCCTTGCTGACGCCGGTGGCCAAAGCCTTCCTTACCGACATGGGGCTGGAAACCACCATCCACGGCCAGCAGGTCTTCGGTGGCCACGGCTTCATTCGCGAATGGGGGCAGGAGCAGCTGGTGCGCGACTGCCGCATTACCCAGATCTACGAAGGCACCAACGGCATCCAGGCGCTGGACCTTCTGGGGCGCAAGGTGGTGGGCAGTGGCGGCGAGATGTATCAGATTTTCGCCGACGAGATTCGCAGCTATTGCGCCGAAGCGGGCGCGGAGCTGGCTGAATTTGTCACACCGTTGAAAGCTGCGCTGGATAATCTCGATGAGCTGACCAGGTTCGTTCTTGAGAGTGCAAAGAGCAATCCCAATGAGATTGGCGCCGCTTCGGTTGAGTACCTGCATGCCTTCGGCTATACGGCTTACGCCTACATGTGGGCGCGCATGGCTGCAGCGGCGCTGGGCAAGCATGAGCAGGACGACTTCTACGCAAGCAAGCTGGGTACGGCACGTTTCTACTTTGCCCGCCTGCTGCCACGCATCGAGTCGCTCAGCGCTTCGGTGAAGGCCGGTAGCGAATCGCTGTACCTGCTCGACGCAGCGCAGTTCTAAGGTCAAGGCCAAATGAAATTAATTGGCCATCCTTAGGAACAACCAGCTGCTGCATCCAGTCATAAAACGGTGACATTAGCCAATCACTTACAGTGGAGGTCACACTCCTTTGTAAGTGATGGCTTACAAAGCATGGTGCAGTTTGCTACTACAGCTTAATTCGAGTGGTCGGTAGTCTCCATGCATTGGGACGCCGCGTATGGAAGCGCATACGACAAAACGGATGCACGAGGAATGGCGCCAGGAAGGCGCAAGTCACGGATGTCAGATTCAGTCTGCAAAGACCCTGCTTCGGCAGGGTTTTCTTTTTCTGGGCATGTTTCGGTCAAGCACTGCTCACATACCGGCCAGAGCAACTCAGGCCAAAGAGCAGGCTTGTCCAGGAACTCTGCACCGCACGAGCTACCCTGCGCTGCTCATGAGCAAGCTGTATACCGCGAAAGCTGCCGTTTGCAGCGCGGGATCGCTTCCACGTAAAACACCTGCATTGCGCGATAGTCGGGTTACGCCTTCGGCTACCTCGACCTGCGCTTAAAACGGCATGCAGACGCCGGTACCGCCTAGCCCACAATAGCCTGCGGGGTTCTTCGCCAGATACTGCTGGTGGTAGGTTTCGGCGTAATAGAAATGTGGTGCCCGGGCAATTTCGGTAGTGATCTGGCCGAAACCGTGCTCATCCAGTTGGGCCTGGAAACGCTCCTGGCTGTTGCGCGCTTTGGCCAGCTGCTCATCGTCGAAGCAGTAAATGGCGGAACGATATTGGGTGCCGATGTCGTTGCCCTGACGCATGCCCTGAGTTGGGTTGTGAACCTCCCAGAACAGCTTGAGCAGTTCCTCGTAGGTAACTTCCTGCGGGTCGAATACCACCAGCACGGCTTCCGCATGGCCGGTCAGGCCGGAACAGACTTCTTCGTAGGTAGGGTTGGGCGTAATTCCGCCGGCATAGCCCACGGCCGTCGTCCAGACGCCCGGCTGTTGCCAGAGACGTCGTTCCGCGCCCCAGAAACAGCCCATGGCGAACATTGCCTGCTGCAAATGTGCCGGGAAGGGCGGCTGCAACGGATTGCCATTGACGAAGTGGGCGGCAGGAACCTGTACCGGAGTGTCGCGGCCTGGCAAAGCCTGATCTGCTTCAGGCAGGGCCTGCTTGTGAACGAGAATTTCTGAGCGCAGGGTCATAGGTGATACTCGACTTTTGGGTGCTGTGCAAAGCCTGGCAGGCTGCCGCGGGGATATCAGGCCCAGCGCGGGTAGCGGGCGAGCGCTTCGGCAAGCTGACTGCCGGGAATGGGCTGATCGAACAGGTAGCCCTGACCGATATCGCAGCGATGGTAACGCAGGAAAGCCAATTGTTCGGCGGTTTCGATGCCCTCGGCGACGACTTGCAGCCGCAGATTGCGGGCCATGGCGATGACCGCAGAAGTGATCTCCATGTCGTCCTGATTGCCCGGGATATCCTTGATAAAGCTTCGATCGATCTTGATCACGTCGATGGGAAACTTCTTCAGATAGCTAAGGGACGAATAGCCGGTCCCAAAATCATCCATCGCCAGCATTACGCCGAGAGCCTTGAGGCCGATCAGTTGCTGGCGTGTTTCCTCAGTAGCATCGAGCAGCAGACTTTCGGTCAGCTCAAGCTCCAGTAGATGAGGCGGCAGATGCTCTTCTCGAAGAATGCTGGAGATGGACTCAACCAGCTCGGGATCGGAAAACTGCTTGGGCGACAGGTTGATGGCGATTTGCGGTGAACCGCGACCGAGGCTGGCCAGGCGTACGCCGGTGCGGCATGCCTCGCGGGCAACCCACTTGCCGATGGGGATGATCAGTCCCGTTTCTTCCGCCACGGCGATGAACTGATCCGGCCGGATCATGCCCTTTTCCGGGTGCTGCCAGCGGAGCAGCGCCTCCAGGCCCTGCAAGCGCCCCGTACGCAGGCACAGTTTGGGCTGGTAGAAAACTTCGAGTTCATCCTGGCTCAAAGCGCGGCGCAGGTTGCTTTCCAGAAACAGCTTGTAGTTGGCTTCGGCGTGCAGCGCTTCGGTGAACACCTGCACCTGGTTCTTGCCGTTGGCCTTGGCCTTATGCAGGGCTTGGCCTGCGTGCTTCATCAGTGTTTCCGGGTCGCGCCCGTGCAGCGGCGTACAGGCCAGGCCCAGCGAGCCGCTGACGCTGATCAGTTGCTTGTCAACGAACAGGGGCTTGTCGAGAGTGCTGAGAACCTGGTTGGCCAGGCGCTGACCTTCTTCCAGACTCATGTCGTCGAACAGCAGCGCAAATTCATTGCTGGCAAAGCGTGCCAGTACACCCTCGCGGCTGAGGCCGTTGCGCAAGCGCCGCGCCAGGCTGGCTAGCAGTTTGTCACCGGTCTGGTGGCCGAGGCTGTCGTTGATGCGCTTGAAGTTGTCGATATCGACCAGAATCAGGCACAGCCGTGGCTCTTTGCCGTCGGCGAAACGCTCTTCGAGGCTGCGAATGAAGAAAGGGCGGTTGGCCAGGTGGGTGAGGTTGTCGGTGTAGGCTAGCTGCTCGATATGCTGCTGCGCCTGCTTGCTCTGGGTGATGTCTTCGTAGATGCCGATGTAGTGGGTCAGCTCGCCGCTTTCGGCAAACACCTTGGAGATCGAAAGTTGCCCCCAGTACGGCTCCAGGTTCTTGCGCCGGCTGTGGAATTCGCCCTGCCAGCTGTTGTGCTGCGCCAGGGTGGAAGAGGTATCGAACAGCAGCTCGCTAAGGTTCTCCAGCGCCGTCAGCTCGGCCAGCGGATGCCCGCGAACCTCGTCGGCGGAGTACTGGGTGATAGAGGTAAAGCTCGGGTTGACGTATTCAACGATCCCTTCACGGTCTACCAGAATGAAGGCGCTGGCGCTCTGTTCCACGGCGCGGCGGAACAGGTGCAGGCTGTGGGTGGCGCTGAGCCGCTGCTGATTGGCCAGGACCTGCGCATATTGGTCGGCTAGCTCGCCGGCAAAGGCAATTTCGTCGGGCAGCCAGGTGCGCGGCGTGCCGGCATGCTCCAGGCAAAGTACGCCAACCACTTCGCCGCCAAGGCGAATGGTCGCATCAAGGATCGAGGTGATCTTGCGCGGCTCGAAAAAGCTATCGAACAGCTCTTGGGTGCGCGGGTCGACACGAATGTCGGAGACGTCCAGCGCTCGCTCACTTTGCAACGCCTGCAGGTAGTGCGGGTAGGACGTCATGTCCAGGGCTGCCGGATACTCGTAACTGTCGCTATCACGACGGTACCCGGCGATGGCCTCCAGCCGGCTGCCGTTCAGGTGCCAGATGGAAGCGCGGGCGATCCCATAGGCTTCACAGGCCGCCTGGGTAATCAGTTGCGCGGCTTCGAGGTGTGGGTTGGAGGAGCTGTAACGATGTCGGGCCAGGCGGACGATCAGGCTCTGCTGAGCGCGAGAGCGAATCAGGTGTTCCAGGTGACTGTCTTGAGGCTGTTGGGAGTCGAGCGGGGCGGGAGAGGGAGCCTGATGGGGCTTGGCTTGTTCCGCGCTTTGCTGCTCGATGATCAGGTAACCGCGAATCAACTCGCGGCCATATTGCTGACAGGTCTCGCCGATCTCCAGCGTGTCCAGTGCGCCATTGGCCGAATGCAGGCGATAGCGGATGGAGTAATGGCCGTTGCTGGCCAGCTGCGCTTGCACGATATCGTGCAGATGCAGGCGTTCCGCAGGCTCCATCAGGCTGGCAAACGGCGAGTCGATCAGCGAGCAAAGCTCTTCAGCGGGCTGGCCCAGATAGCGCTCACAGGCAGGGTCGAGATACAGCAATGCCCAACTGGACTCGTTCAAACGCTCGAAGCGCAGCATCCCGAGCCTGGAGGGCACTGGCAACTGCGTCACAACCTCGGTCGCCAAACGGCTGGCGGCATCGGTATGTATTTTCATCAAGCGGTTGGCTTCCAGTATGCTGCGGGAGTCTTTCCACCAGCTGCGGCGCGTGCGTTGGGCGTTTGCCTGGCTGATTCCATTCAATTACGGCAAGGGTGCATCATGCAGAACGGACTGACAAGTCGGCTTTGGAAGTTATGGGCCTTAGTGCTTTTTCTCGTGCTTGGCAGCCCGATGCAAGCTGCTGAAACCAACCGGCTAGAGCCTGAGGAATCGGCAAAATACCTGGCCGGGCTCAGAGCTCTGTATCTGACTTCCGATGAGCGTGCCGCGCTGCTGAGCCACGCCAATGCCCTGCTTGAAACCTATGGCTTGCGAGCGGCCTACCAGGTCGGGCAGCCGAATCCGCAGGATTTGCGTTATCGGCTTGCTGTGGGCGCGCCAGGCGAGTTGCGCATTCGGGAAGAGCGGCGTGATTCCTCAGGCAATCTTGCCGTGCGCAACCGCAGCTTCTCGGTGTTTGGCCTGGATCCCTATGTACAGTACCAATGCCCGTCGCAGGGGGTTATCTGCACGTTCGCCAATCAGAATGGCGAGCCCTGGCTGATCATCCTGCGCGACCCGAAAGGTGCTGAGGAACTGGCCAAGGCGCTGTCCTACCTGATCCGCAATCTGCAGAAAGGCTGAGCAGGAAGGTTTCACTATTGAATCCGTGGAGATGGTACGGGTGGGCCATGCGCGCGAACATGGCGGCCCTCCGGCATGCTTCCCTTCACTGGCATGGCCCGTTCCCATATGCAAAAGGGGCTTCTGCTTAAAGCGTAAAAGCCAGCACTCCAGCAAAGGGCTCAATCCAACCCGTAAGTACAAAAAACGCCGCATCCCGTGAGGGTATGCGGCGTTTTTTTTCACGCTCGAAGGCTTACAGCAGCATCGTGCGGATATCCGCCAACAGCTCGGACAGACGCTTGGTGAAGCGAGCTGCCGCGGCACCGTTGATCACGCGGTGATCGTAGGACAGCGACAGCGGCAACATCAGGCGTGGCTGGAAGGCCGAACCGTCCCAGACCGGCTGCATGGTGGCCTTGCTGACACCAAGGATCGCCACTTCCGGCGCGTTGACGATCGGCGTGAAACCGGTGCCGCCAATGTGCCCGAGGCTGGAGATGGTGAAGCAGGCGCCCTGCATCTCATCTGCCGAGAGCTTCTTGTTGCGCGCCTTATCGGCCAGCTGAGCCGCTTCGCCGGCCAGCTGCAGCAGGCTCTTCTGGTCGACGTTGCGGATGACCGGCACCATCAGACCGTCCGGCGTGTCCACGGCGAAGCCGACATGCACGTACTTCTTGCGAATCAGTGCCTTGCCGCTGGGCGCCAACGAGCTGTTGAAGTCCGGCAGCTCCTTGAGCAGATGCGCACAGGCCTTGAGCAGCAGCGGCAGTACGGTCAGCTTGACGCCAGCCTTTTCCGCCACGGCCTTCTGCGCAACACGGAAGGCTTCAAGCTCGGTGATGTCGGCCGACTCGAACTGCGTCACGTGCGGCACATTCAGCCAGCTGCGATGCAGGTTGGCGGCACCGACCTGCATCAGGCGGGTCATCGGGACTTCTTCGATCTCGCCGAAGCGGCTGAAGTCGATGGTCGGAATCGGCGGAATGCCGGCCCCGCCAGTCGCTCCGTCAGCGTCCTTGCTCTGCTGCAGCCGGGACTTGACGTAAGCCTGGACGTCTTCCTTGAGGATGCGACCTTTCGGGCCGGTGCCCTTGACCTCGGTCAGATCGACGCCGAATTCGCGCGCCGTCATGCGAACTGCGGGGCCCGCATGAACCTTGCTGCCAGCCTTGCTAGGTCCGCTAACCACTGGCGGTGCCTTGGTCGCTGCTTCAGCTGGCGGCACGCCCTGCTTGTTCGGGGCAACCGACTGCTGCGGGACGGCTTCCTCAGGCGCCTCGGCTTTCTTCGGCTCTGCTGCAGCTTGCGCTTGAGGCTTGGCTGCTGCAGGTACCGGAGCAGCGCCGGCGACTTTCAGGCGCATGATCAGGTCGCCGGTCTTGGCCTGGTCACCGACCTTGATCTCAAGGCTTTCGACGACGCCGGCCTTGGGCGCAGGGATTTCCATGCTGGCCTTGTCGGATTCCAGGGTGATCAGCGACTGGTCCGCTTCCACGGTATCGCCAACGCTGATCATCACCTCGATGACTTCGGCAGTGCCGCTGGAGCCGATGTCCGGAATCCGCACTTCCTCGACGCTTTCGCCCGCAGGCGCTTCGGCGGAGGCCGAAGGGTTGTCATCGCCAGGCGCTGTCGGCGCTTCGGCTTCGTCAGCCGCGCCGCCAGAGGCTGCGCCGGCCGGCTCGGCAGCCGCTGCAGGTGCAGCTTCGCTCTCACCCGCGTCTTCGGTTTCCAGCTCAAGCAGCTCGTCGCCTTCTTTCAGACGGTCGCCGAGCTTGACCTTGAGGCTCTTCACCACGCCGGCTTTCGGCGCGGGAATTTCCATGCTGGCCTTGTCCGACTCGAGCGTCAGGATGCTCTGGTCGGCTTCGATGCGGTCGCCAACCTGGACCAGTAGCTCGATTACTTCACCCTCACCGCTGCCGATGTCGGGTACGCGTATGGTTTCACTCACGATAGGTTCTCCTGTGCGCACGCAGCATCAGCAATCCAGAGGATTGCGCTTTTCGGGGTCGATGCCGAACTCGGCGATGGCTTCGGCTACCACCTTGCGTTCGATGGCACCGCGATCGGCGAGCGCCTGCAGTGCGGCAACGGTTACCCAGCGGCGGTCGACTTCAAAGAAGTCGCGCAGCTTGGCGCGGGAGTCACTGCGGCCATAACCGTCGGTGCCCAGCACCTGGTATTCACGCGACGGAACCCACTGGCGAATCTGGTCGGCGAACAGCTTCATGTAGTCGGTGGAGGCGATGACCGGGCCTTCGCGACCTTCCAGGCACTGCTGGACGTAGCTCTTGCGCGGCTCCTCGGTCGGGTGCAGGCGGTTCCAGCGATCCACGGCCAGGCCTTCGCGACGCAGTTCGTTGAAGCTGGTGACGCTCCAGACATCGGCGCCGATACCCATCTTGGCAAGGATGTCCACCGCAGCGCGGACTTCCAGCAGGATGGTGCCCGAGCCCAGCAGCTGCACGCGGTGCTTGAAGTCGCCTTTGGCTTCTTCGAGCAGGTACATGCCCTTGATGATACCTTCCTGGACACCTTCGGGTATCGCCGGCTGCTGGTAGTTCTCGTTCATCACGGTGATGTAGTAGTAGACGTTCTTCTGCTGCTCCATCATCTCGTGCATGCCGTGGTGCATGATCACCGCCAGCTCGTAGCCGTAGGTGGGGTCATAGCTGCGGCAGTTGGGAATGGTGCTGGCGAGGATGTGGCTGTGGCCGTCCTCGTGCTGCAGACCTTCGCCGTTCAGCGTGGTACGGCCGGAGGTGCCGCCCAGCAGGAAGCCGCGGGTATGCGCATCGCCGGCAGCCCAGGCCAGGTCGCCAATCCGCTGGAAGCCGAACATCGAATAGAAGATGTAGACCGGCAGCATCGGCTGGTTGTAGTTGCTGTAGGCGGTGCCCGCGGCGATGAACGAGGAGAACGCGCCAGCTTCGTTCAGACCTTCCTGAAGAATCTGGCCACTCTTGTCTTCGCGGTAGTACATGACCTGGTCGCGGTCGACCGGCTCGTACAGCTGGCCTACCGGGGAGTAGATGCCCAGCTGGCGGAACATGCCTTCCATACCGAAGGTGCGCGCCTCGTCGGCGAGAATCGGCACGATGCGCTTGCCCAGGTCCTTGTCCTTGATCAGCTGCGACAGGATCCGGCCGAAGGCCATGGTCGTGGAGATTTCACGCTCGCCGGAACCATCGAGTACGGCCTTGAGGGTTTCCAGTGGCGGCGTCGGAATGCTGAAGCTCTTGTCGCGACGCTGCGGCAGGTGACCGCCGAGCTTTTCCCGGCACTTCATCAGGTAGCGCATTTCCGCGCTGTCCTCGGCCGGACGGAAGAAGGGCAGATCTTCCAGCTGCGAGTCCTCGACCGGGATGTTGAAGCGGTCGCGGAATTTCTTCAGGCTCTCGATATCGACCTTCTTGGTGTTGTGGGCGATGTTCTTCGCCTCACCGGCACCGGTGCCGTAGCCCTTGATCGTGTGTGCAAGGATAACGGAAGGCTGGCCCTTGTGATTGACCGCGCTGTGGTAGGCCGCGTACACCTTGTAGGGGTCGTGGCCGCCACGGTTGAGGTTCCAGACCTCCTGGTCGGAGAGCTTCTCGACGCGCTTGAGCAGCTCCGGGTCGGCACCGAAGAAGTGCTTGCGTACATAGGCGCCGTCGTTGGCCTTGTAGTTCTGGTACTCGCCGTCGATGGCTTCGTCCATCCGGCGCTGCATGCGGCCGTCGTGGTCGGCTGCGAACAGCGGGTCCCACAGGCGACCCCAGACCACCTTGATAACGTTCCAGTCGGCACCGCGGAAGTTGCCTTCCAGTTCCTGGATGATCTTGCCGTTGCCGCGAACCGGGCCGTCGAGGCGCTGCAGGTTGCAGTTGATGACGAAGACCAGGTTGTCGAGGTTTTCACGGCCCGCCAGGGAGATCGCGCCGAGGGTTTCCGGCTCGTCACACTCGCCGTCACCGATGAAGCACCAGACGCGCTGCTTGCCGGCAGGAATGAAGCCGCGGTTTTCCAGGTACTTCATGAAGCGTGCCTGGTAGATCGCCTGAATCGGGCCCAGACCCATGGATACGGTCGGGAACTGCCAGAAGTCCGGCATCAGGTGCGGGTGCGGATAGGACGACAAACCGTTGCCATCAACTTCCTGACGGAAGTTGTTCATCTGCTCTTCGGTCAGGCGGCCTTCGAGGAAGGCGCGAGCGTAGATGCCGGGCGAGGCGTGGCCCTGATAGTAGATCAGGTCGCCGCCGTGCTCTTCGGTCGGGGCCTGGAAGAAATAGTTGAAGCCGATGTCATACAGCGTCGCGCTGGAGGCGAACGTGGAAATGTGTCCGCCCAGGTCCGGGTCTTTCAGGTTGGCACGCATTACCATCGCCAGCGCGTTCCAGCGGACCAGTGAGCGGATGCGCCGCTCCATGAACAGGTCGCCGGGCATCATCGCTTCGTGCGAGACGGGGATGGTGTTGCGGTAGGGCGTGGTGATCGCGTAGGGCAACTGGGTGCCGGTACGGGTGGCCAGTTCACCCATACGGGTCAACAGGTAATGGGCTCGCTCTTCACCTTCGTTATCGAGGACTGATTCGAGGGCGTCCAGCCATTCCTGGGTTTCGACGGGATCGAGATCTTGCATGGCTTGCTCCAGGGCGGAAAGGCTTCCAGAATCGGTTGCCTGCTTCGCTGCCGGCTTTGTGGGCCGGCGCGTATATGTTCTTGGATTGTGCCGGGGGTAGAACCGGTGTCTGTAGTTTTACTACAAAACGGCGTCTGATTCAGCCCCCTGCAACATTCTTTCGTAGTAAAACTACATTTTCGGCGACTCGGCCTGTCTGGAAAGCGTAAACGCCAAGGCTCTGGCCTCAGCGTTTGCGCTGCCCACAGTCGAAAACGCAGCTGTTTCGGCGCTAGTCAGACCGTTGAAAACGTAAGCGAGGCAGGCAAGACAAGGCAAAAATAGGCGAGGAACGGACCGGGCTCGCGTACGAGTTAGTGTCCTAAGTGAGCAATCCGAGCCTCTTTTTAACGCTGTATTGCCAACGCAGGTAGTTTTTCAACGGCCTGCTAAGGATGCTATATGAGTCTGCCATCATTGGTTGCATTGCCGAAATCGCTACTGCCATTGGTCAGTCGCGCCAAGGAGTTGTTCCTCAGCGCGGCGCGCGATGTCTCGCCGCAGGCTGCGGATGACTTTGCAGCCTGGCCTGCCGAGCGCTGTGCAGCGTTCGAGCGAGTCTGTGCGGCCAGCGATTTTGTCACCGAACAGGTTAGTCGAGATCCGCAGATGTTGCTGCAGCTGGCCGAGGCCGGGCTGCTGGAGCGCCCTCTGCGTACGGGCGAGATGCATACGGCGCTGAATGCGCTGCTCGCCGATTGTGCGGACGAGGCGAGCCTCGCGACTCTCCTCAGGCGCTTTCGCAACCGTCAGCAGGTACGAATCATCTGGCGCGACCTGACACGCCAGGCTGACCTTGCCGAGACCTGTGCCGACCTGTCGGACCTTGCCGATACCTGCATCGATCTCGCCTATCGCTGGCTCTATGCGCGCCATTGCGAGCAGTTCGGCGTGCCGACCGGGCGCAGGAGCGGTCGCCAGCAGCAGATGGTTGTACTCGGCATGGGCAAGCTAGGCGCCCACGAACTCAACCTGTCGTCGGACATCGACCTTATCTTCGGCTACCCGGAAGGTGGCGAAACCACCGGAGCGCGCCGCTCGCTGGATAACCAGGAGTTTTTTGTCCGCCTTGGGCAGCGTCTTATCAAGGCGCTGGATGCGCCAACCGTAGATGGCTTCGTCTTCCGTGTGGACATGCGCTTGCGGCCTTACGGTTCCTCCGGCGCGCTGGTGATGAGCTTCAGCGCGCTGGAACAGTATTACCAGGACCAGGGGCGCGACTGGGAGCGCTACGCCATGATCAAGGCGCGGGTGGTCGGCGGCGACCAGCAGGCCGGCCGGGAACTGCTCGATATCCTGCGGCCCTTCGTCTATCGACGTTACCTGGATTTTTCCGCCATCGATGCGCTGCGCGGCATGAAGCAGTTGATCCAGCAGGAAGTGCGACGCAAAGGGGTTGCGGCGAACATCAAGCTGGGTTCTGGCGGCATTCGCGAGGTGGAATTCATCGCCCAGGCGTTTCAGCTGATTCATGGCGGGCGCGACCTGAGCCTGCAGCAGAGGCCGTTGCTCAAGGTCCTGACAACGCTGGCCGGGCAGGGTTACATGCCCGCCGCAGCGGTCGATGAGTTGCGCGAAGGCTACGAGTTTCTGCGTTACACCGAGCATGCCTTGCAGGCCATCGATGATCGCCAGACGCAGATGCTGCCGGACAGTGGCATCGACCGTGACCGCGTGGCCTTCATGCTCGGCTTCGAGACCTGGGACGCCTTTCACGAGCGCCTGTTGTACTGGCGCAGCCGGATCGATTGGCATTTCCGGCAGGTAATCGCCGATCCGGACGAAGACGAACTGGATGAAGGTGAAGAACTGGTGGGCGGCGAGTGGCTGCCGCTGTGGGAGCAGGACTGGGACGAGGAATACGCCAGTCGCCAGCTGGCCGACGCCGGATTCCATGATGGCCATGCTGCCTGTCAGCGCCTGGCTGCGCTGCGTAGCGCGCAGCAGGTGCGGACCATGCAGCGGCTGGGGCGTGAGCGCCTGGATGCTTTCATACCCCGCCTGCTGGCGCAGGTGGTCGAGCACGATAATCCGGATCTGGTGCTTGAGCGTGTATTGCCGCTGGTCGAAGCGGTGGCGCGCCGTTCGGCCTATCTGGTGCTGCTGACGGAAAACCCCGGTGCTTTGCAGCGGTTGCTGGAGCTTTGCGCGGGCAGCCCGTGGATCGCCGAGCAGATCGCTCGCTTCCCGCTATTGCTCGATGAGCTGCTCAATGCAGGACGGCTCTACCGGCCACCGCAGGCGCCGGAACTGGCCGCCGAGCTGCGCGAGCGGCTGGCGCGCATTCCCGAAGATGACCTGGAGCAGCAAATGGAGGCGCTGCGCAACTTCAAGCTGGCACACAGGCTGCGCGTGGCGGCCTCGGAGCTCGCCGGCACGCTGCCTCTGATGAAGGTCAGCGACTACCTGACCTGGCTTGCCGAGGCGATCCTCAGCGAAGTGCTGGCGCTGGCCTGGCATCACACGGTGGCGCGTCATGGCCGCCCGCGCCGCGCCGATGGCGAGTTATGCGATCCGGCCTTTATTGTCGTGGGCTACGGCAAGGTTGGCGGCATCGAGATGAGCCACGGTTCGGATCTGGATCTGGTGTTTATCCATGACGGCGACTCCAATGCCGAGACCGATGGCGCCAAACCCATCGACGGTGCGCAATTCTTCACCCGCCTGGGGCAACGCATCATTCACCTGCTGACGACCCAGACCACTTCCGGCCAGCTCTATGAGGTGGACATGCGCCTGCGGCCCTCCGGTGCTTCGGGGCTGCTGGTCGGCTCGCTCAGCGCCTTTGAGCGCTATCAGAGCGAAGAAGCCTGGACCTGGGAACACCAGGCGTTGGTGAGGGCGCGGGTGCTGGTTGGCTGCCCACAGTTGGCGCAGGATTTCGAGCGTGTGCGAGCTTCGGTGCTGGGCCGAGAGCGTGATCTTGAGCGCTTGCGCAGCGAGGTCAGCGAGATGCGGGCGAAGATGCGCGACAACCTCGGCACCCGCGTAACGCAAGCCGGTATGGCCGACAGAGCGTTCGAGCCGGAAGGCGAGTTCAATCTCAAGCAAGACGCCGGTGGTATCGTGGATATCGAATTTATGGTGCAATACGCGGCTCTGGCGTGGTCGCACCAGCATCCGCAACTGCTGCGCTATACCGATAACATCCGCATTCTCGACGGGTTGGAGCAGGCCGGGTTGATGACCGGCGATGAGGTTCGGCTGCTGCAGGATGCCTACAAGGCATACCGTGGCGCAGCTCACCGGCAATCACTGCAAAAGCTGCCCGAAGTGGTGAGTGGGGACCAATTTCATGATGAGCGTCGCGCAGTCATGCGCATGTGGCGTGAGCTTGGGCTCAGCTGATGCTCGTCTACAACTGCATTTATCGAATTTCCGAGGTGGCAACCAATGTCGATGGCCGATCGTGATGGCGTGATCTGGTATGACGGCGAACTGGTCGAATGGCGTAACGCGACCACTCATGTGCTGACCCACAGCCTGCACTACGGCATGGGGGTCTTTGAGGGCGTACGCGCTTACAACACGCCGCAGGGCACGGCGATCTTCCGTCTGCAGGCGCACACTGACCGCCTGTTCGACTCCGCCCACATCATGGGCATGAAGATTCCCTACACCAAGGAAGAGATCAACGAAGCGACCCGTGCTGCGGTGCGCGAGAACAACCTGGACAGCGCTTACATCCGTCCGCTGGTGTTCTACGGATCGGAAGGCATGGGTATCCGCGCCGACAACCTGAAGGTGCATGTCGTCGTAGCTGCCTGGCACTGGGGCGCCTATATGGGCGAAGAGGCGCTGGAGAAAGGCATCAAGATCCGCACCAGCTCCTTCACCCGTCACCACGTCAACATCACCATGACCCGCGCCAAATCCAGCGGCAGCTATGTCAACTCGATGCTGGCGCTGCAGGAAGCGGTGTCCGCAGGTGCCGACGAAGCGCTGCTGCTCGATCCGGAAGGCTACGTAGCCGAAGGCTCCGGCGAGAACGTGTTCATCATCAAGGATGGTGTCATCTACACGCCGGAAGTAACCGCCTGCCTCAACGGCATCACACGTGGTACCGTTTTGACCCTGGCGCGCGAGCTGGGTATCGAGATCGTCGAGAAGCGCATCACCCGCGACGAGGTCTATATTGCCGACGAGGCGTTCTTCACCGGCACCGCTGCGGAAGTGACCCCGATCCGTGAGCTTGACGGCCGCCAGATTGGCATCGGCCGCCGCGGTCCGATCACCGAGAAATTGCAGAAGGCCTACTTCGACCTGGTCACCGGTAAAACCGATGCCCACGCCGAATGGCGAACGTTGGTCAAGTAAGCCCGAGACTGGAAGCGAGGCGCCGGAGATGAGAAGGTTCCGGCACGCGCTTCCAGCCCTCATGCTTATGGCTTCCAGCTTATGAATATTCTGATCGTAGGTCCCAGTTGGGTAGGCGACATGGTGATGGCGCAGACGTTGTTCGTCTGCCTGAAACAGCGCCATCCCGACTGCCAGATCGACGTGCTGGCGCCCGAGTGGAGCCGGCCGATCCTCGAACGCATGCCCGAAGTGCGCCAGGCGCTGAGCTTCCCGCTCGGCCACGGTGTGCTGGACCTGGCGACCCGGCGCAAGGTCGCCCAGGGCCTGCGTGGCCAGTATGAGCAGGCGATCCTGCTGCCCAACTCGCTTAAGTCGGCGCTGGTGCCGTTCTTCGCTGGTATTCCCAAGCGTACCGGTTGGAAAGGCGAGATGCGCTATGGCTTGCTCAATGATCTGCGCAAGCTCGACAAGCAGCGCTACCCGCTGATGATCGAGCGTTTCATGGCGCTGGCGTTCGAGCCGGATGCCGAGTTGCCCCAGCCTTATCCGCAACCGCGTCTGCAGATCGATGAAGTCAGCCGTGCGGCGGCGCTCGCCAAGTTCGGGCTGGAACTGGACCGGCCGGTGCTGGTGCTGTGTCCTGGAGCCGAGTTCGGCGAAGCCAAGCGTTGGCCTTCCGAGCATTATGCCGCCGTGGCCGATGCGAAGATTCGCGCCGGCTGGCAGGTCTGGCTGTTCGGTTCGAAGAAGGACCATCCAGTGGGCGAGGCGATTCGTGATGAATTGATCCCAGGGCTGCAGGAAGAGGCGATCAATCTGTGCGGCGAAACCAGCCTGGCCGAGGCCATCGATCTGATGTCCTGTGCCACCGCGGTGGTTTCCAACGATTCCGGCCTGATGCATGTGGCCGCGGCACTCAACCGGCCGCTGGTGGCAGTCTACGGTTCGACTTCACCGCAGTTCACGCCGCCATTGGCCGATCAGGTGGAAATTGTCCGTCTGGGTCTCGAGTGCAGTCCCTGCTTCGATCGCACCTGCCGTTTCGGTCACTACAATTGCTTGCGTGATCTACATCCGCAGCCAGTGCTGGATGCGCTGCAACGTCTGGCTGGCGACCCGCTGGCCGATCCGCTGCCGCTGGTGCACTGAGTGCGCGTTCTGCTGATCAAGACGTCGTCGCTGGGCGATGTCGTCCATACCCTGCCGGCGCTGACCGATGCGCAGCGAGCGATTCCCGGCATTCAGTTCGACTGGGTGGTTGAGGAAGGCTTCGCTGAAATTCCCGCCTGGCATCCGGCCGTGGCCCAGGTGATTCCGGTAGCCATTCGCCGCTGGCGCAAGAACCTGCTGCAGACCCTGCGTTCCGGGGAATGGCGGCGCTTCAAGGCACGCCTGCGCGAGACCCGCTATGACCTGGTGATCGATGCCCAGGGGCTGCTGAAAAGTGCCTGGCTGACCCGTTACGTCAAAGCGCCGGTGGCCGGCCTGGATCGCGACTCGGCACGCGAACCGCTGGCCTCGCGGTTTTATGACCGGCGCTACAGCGTGCCGCGTGACCAGCATGCACTGGAGCGGACGCGCCAATTGTTCGCCCAGGCCCTGGGTTATGAGTTGCCGTCAGGCATTGGCGACTATGGCCTGAATCGCGAACAGATGGCCGCGCCTGGCGAGGAGCCGTATCTTTTGTTCCTGCACGGGACGACGTGGCCCAGCAAGCACTGGCCGGAAGCCTACTGGCGCGAACTGGCCGAACGCATGAGTGCTTTCGGCTGGCAGATTCGTCTGCCATGGGGCAATGCCGAGGAAAAGGCCCGCGCCGAACGCATCGCCGAAGGGATCGCCGGCGCTTCGGTATTGCCGCGGCTGAACCTCGGCGGTGTGGCCAAGGTGGTCGCCGGCGCTCGTGCTTGTGTGGCGGTGGACACCGGCTTGGGCCATCTGGCCGCCGCGCTGGATGTACCGAGCATTTCGCTGTACGGCCCGACCTTGCCGGGACGTGTGGGCGCCTATGGTCGTTCGCAGGTTCATCTGTGCGCCACCGGCCCCAATGCCGGCAAGGGTGATCGGCACACACCGTGCTTCGACGACTTGCTTCCCGAGCGCGTCGCCAATGAACTCAAGGCCCTGTTGCGGTCAGCGGAGACGAACTGATGCAATTGGCCTTCATTCTTTACAAGTACTTCCCCTTCGGCGGCCTGCAGCGCGACTTCATGCGTATCGCCCAGGAGTGCCAGCGTCGCGGTCACAGCATTCGGGTCTACGCGATGATCTGGGAGGGCGAAGTGCCGGATGGCTTCGAGGTGCTGATCGCGCCCGTCAAGGCCATTTTCAACCACACCCGCAACGAGCGCTTCACCGCCTGGGTCGAGCGTGATCTCGCAGCACGTCCGGTCGATCGCGTGGTGGGTTTCAACAAGATGCCGGGGCTGGATGTTTACTACGCAGCCGACCCCTGTTTCGAGGACAAGGCGCAGACCCTGCGTAACCCGATCTATCGTCGCTGGGGCCGCTACAAGCACTTTGCCGAATACGAGCGCGCGGTGTTCGCGCCCGAGTCGAAGACCGAAATATTGATGATTTCCGAAGTGCAGCAGCCTCTGTTCGTCAAACATTACGGCACCCAGGCCGAGCGCTTCCACCTGCTGCCGCCGGGTATTGCCCAGGATCGCCGTGCCCCGGTCAACGCGGTAGAGATACGTGACGAGTTTCGGGAGGAATTCGAGCTTGGCGCCGATGACCTGCTGCTGGTGCAGATCGGCTCCGGCTTCAAGACCAAGGGCGTCGACCGCAGCCTCAAGGCACTCGCCACGCTGCCGCGGGAGTTGAAGCGGCGCACGCGGCTGCTGGTGATCGGCCAGGATGATCCCAAGCCCTTCAAACTGCAGGCCAAGACGCTGGGCATTTCCAGCATGGTGGAGTTTCTCAAGGGGCGCAGCGACATTCCGCGTTTCCTGCTGGGCGCCGACCTGCTGATCCACCCGGCCTATAACGAAAATACCGGCACCGTACTGCTGGAGGCCCTGGTTTCCGGCTTGCCGGTGCTGGTCACCGATGTTTGCGGTTATGCCCACTATATCCAGGATGCCGATTGTGGTCGGGTCGTTCCCAGCCCGTTCGAGCAGTCCACGCTGGACCGCATGCTGGCGCAGATGCTTGAGAATGATGCGCAGCGTGTGGCCTGGGGCGGTAATGCGCTGCGCTATGCCGACAGCGCCGATCTTTACAGCATGCCGCAGCGAGCCGCCGACGTGATTCTCGGAGAGCGCTCATGAACAGATCGGCAATAGTGCTTCACCCCGTAGGAGCAAGCCATGCCCGCGAAGCTTCCGAGTCGCCCCTGTTCACGGGCATGGCCCGTTCCCACAAAGATCACGGCATTTCCCCTGCGGCGCTGCAGGCCGCCTTTGCTCCTGTAGGAGCGGGCCGTGCCCGCGAAGTGTCCGGGTTGTCCTCGTTCACGGGCATGGCCCGTTCCCACAAAGATCACGGCATTTCCCCCGCGGCGCTGCAGACCGCCATTGCTCCTGTAGGAGCGGGCCGTGCCCGCGAAGCGTCAGTGCCGTCCTCGTTCACGGGCATGGCCCGTTCCCACAAAGGTCACGGCATTTCTCCCACGGCGCCGCAGATCGCCTTTGCTCCTGTAGGAGCGGGCCACGCCCGCGAAGCTTTTCATTGGGGGCGCGCGTGCCTACAAAGTTGATTCTCGCCGAACCCTTTAAAACCCTCTGGCAAGGCAGGGATCCGTTCGCCGAAGTAGAGCGCTTGCAAGGCCAGGTCTATCGCGAGCTGGAAGGCCGACGCACCCTGCGTACCGAGGTCGACGGGCGCGGCTACTTCGTCAAGATCCATCGCGGAATCGGCTGGGGCGAGATTGCCAAGAACCTGATTACCGCCAAGGCCCCGGTGCTTGGCGCCGGCCAGGAATGGCGCGCGCTACAGCGCCTGCACGAAGCCGGCGTGCCCACCATGACGGCCGTGGCCTATGGCGAGCGTGGCAACAACCCCGCGACCCAGCACTCCTTCATCATCACCGAAGAGCTGGCGCCCACCATCAGCCTGGAAGACTTCGCCGCCAACTGGCGCGAGCAGCCGCCACAGCCACGCCTCAAGCGCGCGCTGATAGCTCAGGTCGCACACATGGCCGGCGATATGCACCGTGCCGGAGTCAATCACCGGGACTTCTATATCTGCCACTTCCTGCTGCATACCGACAAACCGGTAACTGCAGAGGATTTCCGGCTGTCTCTGATCGACCTGCACCGTGCCCAGGTCCGATCAGAAACGCCGCACCGCTGGCGCAACAAGGACCTGGCCGGGCTGTACTTCTCGGCCCTTGATATCGGCCTGACCCGACGGGATTTGCTGCGTTTCCTGAAAGGTTATTTCCAAAAGCCGCTTCGCCAGTCGCTGCGTGAGGAAGCCGCACTGTTGAGATGGCTGGAAGGTCGGGCTGCGAAGCTCTACAAGCGCAAGCAGCGTTATGGGGATGCGCTCTGATGGCGGGTTGGAGGCTTGAGCCAGCCTATGCCGAGCTGGCCAGCGACTTTGCCAGCCTGGACGCAGTCTTCGCCTTACAGGGAGAGCGGCTGACCTCCGATCCGCTGTCTGAAGTCATCCGCATCGAGCGCAAAGGTGTGCGCTATTACGTCAAGCGCTACTGGGGCGCGGGCAAGGGGCTGCGTCGCTACATTGGCCGGCCCCGGGTCAAGGCTGAATGGCAGAATCTCATGCTGTTTCAACGTTGGGGCATACCGACGGCCCCAATCGTGGCGTACGGGATGGAGCGGCGTGCTGGCATGTTTTCACGCGGCGCGCTTATCACGCGCGAACTGGAGCTGACTGAGGATCTGGCTTTGCTCGCCAACAGCGGCGATGCTCGTCTTCAGGACCCTCGCTGGGTACAGGAAATCAGTCTGCAGGCGGCAGACGCGACTCGGACCATGCACGAGCATGGTTTTGCCCATAACGATCTAAAGTGGCGCAATCTGCTGGTCGACCCGCAGCGCCGTCTTTTCCTGATCGATTGTCCGACCGGTTCGTTCTGGTGCGGTCCTTTTTTGCAGTACCGCATCATCAAGGATCTGGCCTGCCTGGACAAAGTTGGGAAATACCATCTGAGCCGGACTCAGCGTCTACGCTTCTATTTGCAGTATTCGCAGCGTGAGCGGCTGACCGCAGAGGACAAGCCGCGCATTCGCAAGATCGTGCATTTTTTTCAGGGACGAGAATGAGAGACTTCCTTGCCGAGGATGATCGGGCTTTGCTCGAAAGCCATGGCCTTGCCAGCTTTGACGCGCTGTGGGCGCTCAAGCTGGAGGCTGTGGATGAGCCTAATGTTGAGCGCGGTGGCTGGAGCAGTGTTTTCCGGCTGGAGCTGGGAGAGCGCGCCTACTACCTCAAGCGCCAGAGCAATCACCTGACCCGCAGCCTGCTACGCCCGCTGGGCGAGCCGACCTTTGCCCGTGAATTCCGCAATATCCAGCGCTATCAGCAACTGGGCATTCCGACTCTGCAGGCAAGCTTTTTCGGCAGCCGCAAGCTTGCAGGTGAGCGGCGGGCGATTCTTCTGACACGCGCACTGGATGGGTGGGAAGACCTTGACAGCTGCCTGGCTCGATGGCCGCAACTGGATGCGCCGTGCCAGACAGCAATCGTTCGCGCGGTCGGCGAGTTGGCGCGCGACCTCCATCAGGCTGGGCAGGTACACGGCTGTTTCTACCCCAAACATATCTTCCTGCGCGAACAGGACGGGCGCTGGGAGGCTTGCCTGATCGATCTGGAAAAGACCCGCCCGCTGCTCTTGGGGTGCCGGGACCGAATCAAGGATCTGGAGCCATTGTTGCGTCGCGCCCAGCGAATGGGCAGTGAAGGCATGCGCGCATTGCTTGCAACCTATCTGAATGATGAAAGTGCCGTGGAACCCTGGCTGCAGCGTTTGCACCAACGCCGTATGGATAAGGAATCGCGCGCATGAAGCTTTCCGCTCTAGCCGATGCCGGGCGTGCACCTGCGCTGCCGATGCAGGTGGGGTTGCCGGACTCCACCGCGCTTGAGCTTGAGGCCTGGATGCGTGTGCTTCCGGGCCAGCGCTATGTGGCTCGTGCCGTATGGAATGGCCGCTTGGTGCTGGCCAAGCTGCTGGTCGGCCCCAAGGCCTCCCGGCAATACCAGCGCGAACGCGAGGGCGCAGGATTGCTGGCAGAGCAGGGGCTTCCGACCCCGGGGCTACTGGCCGAAGGCCTTCAGGAAGGTGAAGGCGGATGGCTGCTGTTCGATTGGCTCGATGGCGCTGAAAGCCTGTGGGGTGCCTGGCGCTCTGTCGCCGGCGAGGCAGTGCTTTCCGATGCCCAGCGAGACGTGCTGGGCGATGCACTTGAGCTGATTGCCCGGATGCACGCACGTGGCCTGTGGCAGGACGATCTGCATCTGGACAATCTGCTGCGCGCAGATGGCCAACTGTTCGTCGTCGATGGCGGCGGGGTTAGGGGGGAGACGCCCGGCCGCCCGCTGTCCCGTGAGCGAGTGCTGGAGAATCTAGGGGTTTTCTTTGCGCAATTGCCTGCCGAGCTGGAGCCCTTCATCGAAGAGCTGTCAGTGCACTACCTGTTGGCTAATGGCGAGCATGCATTGCCGTTGGAAGCTCTGCTTAAGGAAACCCGGAAGGTTCGTAGTTGGCGCCTGAGTGACTATGTAAAAAAGCTTGCTCGTGATTGCAGCCTCTTCAGCGCACGCATTGGCGCTTTCGGCGCCCAGGTGGTGCGACGTGAAGACGAGGCGTTTTTGCAGCCGCTGCTGGATGATCCCGATACTTTCATCGCGCAAGGGGCTTTGTACAAGGGCGGCGGCACGGCCACGGTGGCGCGGGTTGAACTGAATGGCCGGGCGCTACTGGTCAAGCGCTACAACATCAAAGGTCCTGCGCACTGGCTCAAGCGCTTCTGGCGCCCGAGCCGTGCCTGGCATAGCTGGATCGAAGGCAATCGTCTCGATTTTCTCGGCATCGCCACGCCGCGTCTGCTCGCCGTCAAGGAGCAGCGTTGGTTGTGGCTACGCGGCAAGGCCTGGCTGGTAACCGAGCTGCTTGAAGGCGAAGACGTCATCGCGCGCTGGCAACCCTATCTGCAGAACTCACCTCCTGAAGAGGAGCTGGAGGCGCTGGATGTGCTTTTCTCCAGGCTGATCCGCGAGCGCATCAGCCACGGTGATTTCAAAGGGCATAACCTGTTCTGGGAGAACGGTCGCTGGGCGCTGATCGACCTCGATGCCGTGCAACAGCACCGCAGCGATGCCGCCTTTGCTCGTAGTTACAGTCGTGACCGGGCGCGCTTTCTGCGTAACTGGCCGGCTGATTCAGCTCTCCACCGGTTGCTGGATGAGCGCCTGCCGCGGTTGTGACGATCCGTCGCGACTGCCGTTCGTAGCCTTGCTGTGAGATGCGCCCTTCGTCATGGTGCTTCAGGGCAGATCGTGCCGCTATAATTCGCGCCTTGTTTGCGGTCCGTCATTTAGGCCGTGTTTATTTGGTTCGTGATAGCATTAGGCTATCACCTGTACAAGAGGCTTTTCCGTGGCCCTGACGATTCTCGGCTTGTCCGGCGCTCTCAGTCATGATCCTTCCGCTGCACTTTATATCGACGGCAAGCTCATTGCCGCCGTGGAAGAAGAGCGTTTCGTGCGCGACAAGCATGCCAAGAATCGCATGCCTTACGAGTCGGCCAAGTTCTGCCTGGAACAGGCCGGCATCAAGCCGTCCGATGTCGACGTGGTGGCGATTCCCTTCGCACCCATCAGCATCTTTGAAAAGGCGCGTTGGCATTACGCCAAGCGCTACTGGTACGCCCCGGATCGTGCGCTCGATGCCATTCTTATGGGCAATCGCCGCTACTACCGCTACAAGAAGCGCATCCAGTGGTGCCTGCAGCAGCTGGGCTTCGATCTGAAGAAGGTCAAGCTGCAGCCGGTCGAGCACCACCTGGCCCACGCCTCCAGCGCCTATCACTGCTCGGGTTTCACCGAGAAGACCGCCATCCTTGGTATCGACGGCAAGGGCGAGTACGCCACCACCTTCTTTGGTTGGGGCGAGAACGGCAAAATTCACAAGATCAAAGAATTTTACGACCCGGATTCCCTGGGCGGTCTCTACGGCGCCATCACCGAGTACCTGGGTTTCGAGATGCTCGACGGCGAGTTCAAGGTCATGGGCATGGCGCCCTATGGCGATGCGGCCAAATACGATTTCTCGCGGCTGGCCAAGTTCGAGAACGGCGAGCTGATCATCAATACCGAATACGCCAACGTCATTGGTTTCCGCCGCTATAAGGAAAAGGGCAAGGGCTACTACTTCTCGCCCAAGCTGATCGAGTGGCTGGGCCCGAAGCGCGAAGGCGATATCGCCGACGATCCCTACATCCATTACGCCGCCAGCATGCAGGCGCTGTTCGAAAAGCTGGCGCTGGAAATGATGGACTACTACCTGGGCGACATCATTCGCGAGACCGGCAGGATCGCCTTTGCCGGCGGCTGCGCGCTGAACGTCAAGCTGAACCAGAAGATCATCGCCCGCCCCGAGGTGAAGGAGCTGTTCGTCCAGCCCGCCTCAGGTGATGCGGGCACCGCAGTAGGG
Organism: Pseudomonas saudiphocaensis; assembly: GCF_000756775.1. NCBI lineage: Bacteria > Pseudomonadati > Pseudomonadota > Gammaproteobacteria > Pseudomonadales > Pseudomonadaceae > Pseudomonas > Pseudomonas saudiphocaensis. Next base: position 2,058,040 of record NZ_CCSF01000001.1, on the reverse strand, counting down.
GCCGCCGCATATGTTTCTCACCAGCGCGGCGTGCCGGTGGAAAAGATGGAGCACGTCTACCTCGGCCCGTCCTACACCAACGAAGAAGTGATTGCCGCCTGCGCCAAACACCCGAACAAGCCGGTGTTCAAGCAGATCTCAAATACGCCCGAGCGCATCGCCCGAATCATGGTCGATGGCAACCCCGTGGCCTGGTTCCAGGGGCGCATGGAGTTCGGCCCGCGTGCCCTGGGCGGTCGCTCCATCATCGGCTGCCCGAGCGTGCCGGGAGTGGCTGACCGCATCAACGAACAGATCAAGTTCCGCGAGCGCTGGAGGCCCTTCTGCCCGTCCATGCTCGATACCGTGGCGCCGCAGATGCTCAAGGTCGATCACCCCAGCCCCTTTATGACCTTCACCTTCGAAGTCAATGAGGGCTGGAAGGAGCGTGTCGGCGAAGTCGTCCACGAAGACGGCACGTCCCGCGCCCAAGTGCTGGAGCGCCGCCACAACCCGCGCTGGTATGACCTGATGCTGGAGCTGGAAAAACTTACCGGCAACGGCGTATCGCTCAATACCTCTCTCAACCGCCGCGGCGAGCCCATGATCTGCTCGCCCACCGATGCGTTGAACATGTTCTATGGGTCGGATCTGCAGTATCTGATCATGGAAGATGTGCTGGTGGTGAAGGATGGCAAGGATTGGTATGACGGAGTCTGAACAGCCGCCCGGCCAATCGCAGCAATGGATTCTGCAGTTCTGCCATGGCTACGACGGCCCCTTCCTTGATTGCGCGCGGCAGTATGCCGTGCTTTTCAAGGGCACGGCCTACAAGGTCTGTACTGTCTACCTGACCGGAGCGCCCAGCGAGAAGGTCGTGCGAGGCTCTGCGTCGGATGAAGTGCTGTTTCTCGACTACAGCAGTCGCGACGTGCGTGGGCTGAAGTTGAGGGCTATCCGAGATATTCGCCGTATTGCCGCAACGCGATCTTTTACGGCCTGCATAGCGCATCGCTTCAAGCCTGTGTACGTGGCGTTACTGGGAACCAACCTGCCGGTAATAGGCGTCCACCACGCCTTTGGCGATTACCAGCGCCGTTCACGTCAGTTGTTTGCCAATTACTTTCGAAAGCGTTTAGCGCTGCTCGGCGTCTCCAATGCGGTGCGTGATGACATTCGCGCCTGCTTGCCGAGCTGGCCGTCTGAACGTATCGAGACGCTGTACAACCGCATCGATATCGAAGCAGTCCAGGCCGAGCAGGTCTCCCGAGAGGTTGCTCGCGACTATCTCGGCCTGCCGCAAGATGCATGGGTGGTGGGCAACGTCGGTCGTCTGCACCCGGACAAGGATCAGGCAACGCTGATTCGAGGCTTTGCACTGGCATTGCCGGATCTGCCTGCCGGCAGTCTGCTGGCAATCATGGGAAAGGGAAGATTGGAAGCTTCGCTGAAGTCGCTTGCGGTCGAGCTGGGTGTGGCTGAGCGGGTGCGCTTTCTTGGCCAGATATCGAGCGGTCGCAATTACTTCAAGGCCTTCGATGTATTTGCCCTGACCTCTGATCATGAGCCGTTTGGCATGGTGCTGCTTGAGGCAATGGCGGCGAGTGTGCCGGTTATTTGCAGTGAGTGCGGCGGGGGTGCAGAAGTTGTTCAGGGTACGGGCGAGTTATTTCCCTTTGCTCAGCCCGCTGCGCTTGCGCATTCCTTGCGTGCACTTTTGCCAAGGGCCGGTGACCAGTTACTAGTCGCACGCCGTCTACGAGAGTGCTTCAGTGATCAGGCAGCTCGTGAGCGCTTCTGGGTACTGGGATGGATAGCAAGCTGATGTTTGATTCGAGGTCAGGGAGCGTGACTGGAAACCCTAGTATCTGCTTTGTAATCCCATATTTTGGAAGTTGGCCCTTTTGGATGCCGCTGTTTCTCGAGTCCTGCAGGCGCAACCCAGATATCGACTGGCTCCTGTTCACGGACTGCGGTACCCCGCCCGATCTGCCGCACAACGTGCGTATAGAACACATCAGTTACGTGGACTATTGTGCGCTGGTGTCTGAACGCCTCGGAATAGATTTCGCGCCTGATAACGCCTACAAGCTCTGCGATATCAAGCCCGCGTTGGGCTATATCCACGAGGATAGGCTGCAGGGGTATGACTTCTGGGCATTCGGAGATCTGGACGTTATTTACGGCAAGTTGCGCACATATTTCACTGCCGAGCGGCTTGCCCGATACGATCTCTATTCGACACATGCGCGTCGGGTTTCCGGCCACCTTTGCCTGATACGTAACGTCTCGCAGATGAGAGAGCTGTTCATGAAGATGCCTCGTTGGAAGGAGCGCTTCATGGATCAAGAACACCATGCTCTCGACGAGGGGGCTTTTAGCCGTCTTTTTCTATGGCGCAAGAATTTCCCTCAACCTCTTTTCAAGCTGGTTGGATTGTTCAATCCGCTGCGTCGGCGCAGCGAGTTTATCGAGGCGTTCAGTACTCCGGACGGCTGCATTCCGTGGGTTGATGGTGCGTTCCGTTTTCCACAGCGCTGGTATTGGAATGATGGGTCGTTAACCAACGATCAGGATGGGGCTCGGGAGTTTCCTTATTTTCACTTCGCAATCTGGAAGCGAGGAGCATGGGCTGAGCGAACTGCGCCGCTGCCGGAAACGGTGCGGACACTTGCATCTCGTCCGGCATGGAGGATTGATGCAACCGGCCTATCGGAGTGCGTGCAATGATGAAACGTCGTATCAAAGTCTTGCAGTTGCACCCTGACTACAACATCAAAGCACATGACTTTGCTGATTTGGGTGAGCAGATATTCAAAGCTCTACCGGACGATCGTTACGAGACGGTCAACGCGTTCCTGCGAGGGCGCCCAGCACCCGGAGCGCCGGAGAGCCGAGCGCACCGTTCGGTGTATTTTGAGCTTAGTGATGCCCAGCTCAAGGGCTTGCGAATTCGGGCCCTCTGGGCCTTGTATCAGTTTTGCCGTGCCGAGCAGTTTGATGTGGTGATTTGCAATCGCTTCAAGCCCGTTAACATGATGCTGCAGCTAACTCGCTTGCTCAAAGTGCCGCTCTGCATTGGTATTGCTCACGGCTTTGGTGAATACGACCGTTTTTATCGGCGTCGCCAGGCTAAGCGGCTGATCGATAAGTCCTGGCGTTTTGTCGGGGTTTCACCTGCGGTTAAACAATACTTGCTGGACTGCGACTGCGGCTTTACCGAGTCCAATACCGTAGCGATTACCAATGCCATTGATATCGAGCAAGCGAAAGCGCTGCAGTTGACTCGTGAGGAGGCCCGTGAGCAATTGGGGCTGGATCCCAGCGTGCGCTTGATCGGTGCGCTGGGTAGGCTCGTGCCTGTGAAAGGGCATATCTATCTGATTCGGGCCTTTGCTTCTCTTAAGGACCGCCATGTAGATGCACAACTGGCGATCATTGGCGCAGGGCGTGAAGAGAAGAACCTGTTGGCTGAGGTCGACCGCCTGGGCCTTACAGGTCGAGTTCACTTGCTCGGCTTTCGTGCGGATGCTTTGCAATATGTTCGGGCTTTTGACATCTGGACCATGCCTTCGCTAGCCGAAGGTCTGGGGTTGGCCCTGTTGGAAGGGATGAGCGGGGCATTGCCAGTAATCGCCAGCAACGTCCCTGCCATGCTTCCTCTAATTGAGGGGGCTGGCGGTATTGCTGTGCCGCCGGCGGATTCAAGTGCCCTGAGCGGAGCACTCGATACCTACTTATCTTTAAGTGACGCGCAATTGCGCGAAAAGGGTAACCAAGCCTATCAATATCTCGTAGAGAATCACGAGATCTTTTCATTTCGACAGAAATATCTAAGCCTCATAGAAGGCAGCCTGAAAGATTAGAGTGAACGAGCTCCCCATAAGATATTGGGATCTGCGAAGCGTGGTTTCGCTGTCGTTGTGTTTGTCAGAAATTTAACGTGCGCAGTTGTTTTTATTGTGGCGTATCTTGATTTTTTACTGGGGGTTGTATGGGTTTTGTACGCTGCTTGAAAGGGGCTTATGGGTGGTCCGGCTATTTTACTGTTGCGCTTCTGCTGTTTATCGTAAGCTTTTTAATTTTGCCAACCAGTAAGATGGTGAATAATGTTTATTATGTTTTTCTGGCTGTTCCGGCGTTAGGGTGCATAATAGTTAGTCGGGGGCGAGGGGTTGAGTTTTCGCTGGGTTTCTCATTGTGGGTGTGTGTGTGTTTTTGCTTGGCTCTTGCCGGTATATGGTCGGGTGACGGAAGATGGTTAAAGTATATTCTTTACACTGTCTTGTTTGTGGTGCTGGTTAGTCAATTTGTTGATCCGCGGCCGTTCCGAACACCGTTTTTTGCTCGTGGATTGTTCTGGGTTTTGGGTGGCTATGTATTAGGCTCGGCCATAGTCTATTGGGTTATAGGGCGCTACGCTCCGGGTGAGCGCGTCCTCTGGTTGCCCTCCCGGATGACTGGGCCTATTTATACCAGTATGTGGTTGGCTTGCTGTTTTACGTTGGCACTTCCGGTATGGGTAGAGCAACGTCGATGGTTTGAGCTTTTTGCTGCTCTGTTGTTGGCTGTGTTTTGCATGGCTTATGTGCTACAGAGTCGGTCAGGCTTGTTGGGAATGGTTGCGCTTGGTGGTTTGGTTGCAGTTGGGCTAGTACTGCGGCGGGTGCGCCATGTTTTATGGTTAGGGTTAGCAGCTTCTTTGGGTGCGCTGCTGGTTTACTGGGCGACGCTCGAGATTCCTGAGGTTGCTCGGTTGTTCGCGCGGGCTGATTCGGGCCGTTTTGAGTTGTGGGGAGTTTTTTTTAGTGAGTGGGTAAAGTGTGGAGTGTGGCTTGGCTGTGGAGTGAATCCAAATATTGATGTTGTTCTGTCGAGTGGGCTATCTATTCAGCATCCTCATAATATTTTTTTAGCGCTTGGCCTTTACAGTGGCCTATTTTCTTTGCTGGTTTTCTTGCTAACGATGGTGGTGATTTTGCGGCAGGCCTGGAAGAGGCGCGACCCCTGGGGAGGGTACTTGCTGCTTGCTTTGATAATGTTGAATTTTGATGGGGATAGGTTTATTGATAATCCCAATGAGCTTTGGCTTCTAGTGTTGTTGCCAGCTGCGCTCATTATAAATAAGCGTGATGTAAGCTTGCCAAATGGCCGTTAGCTTGAACATTGCTAAGCGTGCGTTGAGAGCCCCTCAGCCTTCTGGCTTTTAAGTGAATTCTCTTGTTTTTATGGTCTTTCGTGTTTATTGGTTTTGACCTTAAGAGACTGCGGGCTGTTTTGATACGCGTCCATTAGGGCGCGCCAGGGGAATTCAGCCAATAACCCTCTGCGCTGAAGGTAATTTTCAAGGTGCGCAAGGTTGCGGCGTATTAGTGAGGAGGAGAGTGGCCCCCGTTTGCGCTGTAGATCTAAGCAGTCGATGAGGCCAAACTTTCCGCTCGGAAGCTCCAGTATGTTGCCGAGATGCAGTGAGCGAAAATAGATCCCGCGATTGTGTAGAAGTTTAAAGAATTCAGCGACTGCCGGAATTCTAGCAATAAATCCAGCGCGATCTTTTAGATAAATCTGTTCCAGAGACTGACCGGGTAGCGGATGGTATAAGCACGCGCTTAGGCCTCGGGCTTTGTTTATCCAAAAGATTTCGCTCACGTTAGGCGCAGTAATTCCGCAAGCTTGAAGTGTTTCGGTATTGCGCTGGAAGCGCCGCGCAGAGGGCGCCAGGCGTGCTAGTAAAGAGTTGCGACGAGTATAAAAAATTTTCAGGTAAAGCCCGTTTTCTAGTGCTACTACCTTCGCCCCTCTGGCGTCTTGCTCCAATACCTTGCCGCTGGCCAGCCAGCTTTCCAGCTCGTCCGCTGTTACAATCCGCATCTTGTTCCTCTAGCCGATTCATGGGGCCCGCCGAATGGCCAATTCTACCCAGCAATCCAGCGTAAAGGTGTATCTGCGGTTGCTGCGCTATGTCATCCCCTATTGGGGATTGTTTGCTGTCAGCTTATTCGGCTTCCTGATCTTCGCCTCCACACAGCCCATGCTGGGCTATATCCTTAAGTTTTTTGTCGATGGACTGAGCAACCCGGACGCCAGTCTCTTTGCCCAAGTTCCACATCTGCAGGATCAGCCATGGCTCGCCGAGCTCAAGCTGCTACAAGCTGTGCCATTGCTAATTGTGTTTATCGCGGTGCTGCAGGGCGTCGGCTCGTTTCTCGGCAATTTTTTCCTGGCCAAGGTATCTCTAGGGCTGGTGCATGACCTGCGTGTGGCGCTGTTTAACAACCTGCTGACGTTGCCTAACCGCTATTTCGACAGCCACAACTCAGGCCATTTGATCTCGCGCATCACCTATAACGTAACCATGGTCACCGGTGCGGCAACGGATGCGATCAAGGTTGTCGTGCGCGAGGGCATGACGGTGATCTTCCTGTTCGCCACGCTGCTGTGGATGAACTGGAAGCTGACCCTGGTGATGGTGGCGATCCTGCCGGTCATCGGAGTGATGGTTTCCAGCGCAAGCAAGAAATTCCGTAAGCAGAGCAAGAAGATCCAGGTGGCGATGGGCGATGTCACGCACGTGGCGTCCGAAACCATCCAAGGTTATCGGGTGGTGCGCAGCTTCGGGGGCGAGAATTACGAGCAAGAGCGTTTCCTGAGATCGAGCGAGGACAATACGGCCAAGCAGCTGCGTATGGTCAAGACCAACGCGGTGTACACGCCGTCCCTGCAGCTGGTGATTTACAGTGCGATGGCGTTGCTGATGTTTCTGGTGCTTTTGCTGCGTGGCGATGCTTCTGCTGGCGACTTGGTGGCCTATATCACGCTTGCCGGCCTGCTTCCCAAGCCTATCCGACAGCTTTCTGAAGTCAGTTCCACCATTCAGAAGGGTGTTTCTGGCGCGGAAAGTATCTTCGAACAATTGGATGAAGATCCTGAAATTGACAGCGGCGCGATCGAGCGTGAGCGAGTTTCCGGGCAGTTGCAGGTCAACGGATTGAGCTTCGTCTACCCTGGCACTGACAAGCAGGTGCTGCACGACATCACCTTTACCGTCGAGCCAGGTCAGATGGTGGCGCTGGTTGGCCGTTCGGGCAGTGGCAAGTCCACCTTGGCAAACCTGATTCCACGCTTCTATCACCATGACCAGGGGCAGATTTTGCTTGATGGTGTGGAGGTTGGTGATTACAGGCTGCGCAATCTGCGTAGACATATCGCCTTGGTAACCCAGCAGGTCACTCTGTTCAACGATACGGTGGCTAACAATATCGCCTATGGTGACCTCGCCGGTGCGCCACTGGAGGATATTCAGCGCGCCGCCCGTGACGCCTATGCCGATGAGTTTATCCAGCAGATGCCGGAGGGCTACCAGACCCAAGTCGGGGAGAATGGTGTACTGCTGTCAGGCGGCCAACGACAGCGCCTGGCCATCGCTCGTGCGCTGTTGAAGGACGCGCCGGTGCTTATTCTGGATGAGGCTACTTCCGCACTGGATACCGAGTCCGAGCGGCACATCCAGGGTGCACTGGATCATGTGATGACGGGTCGCACCACACTTGTGATCGCGCACCGTCTGAGCACCATTGAGAAGGCTGATCTGATTCTGGTTATGGAGCAGGGCCGCATCGTCGAGCGTGGTACTCATGCCGAGCTGCTTGCCATGAATGGCGCTTACGCCAGGCTACACGCCACGCAGTTCAAGGACGAAGTGTCGGACGAGCAGGAATCCTGAATGTTGCAGTTTTTGCAGTGCTGGCGCGAACGCGGCTGGAGCACCATTGATGCATCCGCTTATGCCGAAGTCTGGCAGCGTTACGGTGGCAGCGTTGCTACACACCCAGAGGTAGTTGAGCGGTTGGCACGTCTTGCTGATATTCCCGTGCGCTATCTGGCTTGGGAGCATCAGGGCGAACTGGTTGCGGCGGTTCCTTGCTGGGGGCGGCATCTGGCGCTATCAAAGGATGTGTTGAAGAAGATCGGCAAGCGCGGCCTGTTCGACCTGGGCAATGCCGAAATCATCCTGCCGGTGGCCGAGCAGGTCGGTGTGCCAGTGCGTCAGCGTATGCGCTATGTCTCCGAGCTTAATGCGGGCGCCATCAGTACGTTGCGTGAGCAGCCGGAAGGCCTGGCGCTGGCACGTGAGCCGGAACAGTATTCGAAGAAGTTCCGCTATAACCAGCGCCGTGAACAGCGCTTGCTCGAAGAGGCCGGCGGGGTGTTGCGTCCCATGCTCGACTTCTCTCCAGCAGAGCAGGCGGCTATGTATGCCGATCTGTTTCAGCGGCGCTGGAGTTTCGAAGCACCTGGCAAGGCGCATCTTCATGAGGTGTTCGAGCTTCTGCGAGATTTTATGACCGGCTCAGTGGTGTTTCTCGACAAGCAGCCTATCGCGATTCAGGTGCTCTACCGGGTCGAAGCGCCGAAGTGGGTATCGATCGAGTATATCAATGGTGGCGTGGATCCCCAGCAGCGCGATTTCAGCCCGGGCAGCGTGCTCAGCTTCGTCAATACCCAAACGGCATGGGCGGAGGCGCGTGCCCTGGGCAAGCCGCTACGTTATTCCTTTGGCCGTGCGGACCGTGAGTACAAGGACCGCTGGTGTAATCGGGTTCCAGTCTTCCAGGTGTAAGCATGGACGCACGTAAACAAAGACTTTTACGGCAGCACCGTCGCAATAAGCGTATCGCCATGCTAATGGCGCTCGCCGTGCTTCTTATGGTCGGTATGACCGTTAGCTTCTGGTTGATACCAGTACTGCTGGTGCTGGGGTGGATCGCTCACGAAGCCTGGTTCGCCGATCACCTGTTCTATCGTCCGCAAGAAGATTACCGCTATGAATTCCCGCCGGATGTTGTGCCGCTGGCAGGGCGAATCGAGCGGGGCTGTCTTTACCTGGCCGGTGAGCTGCCAGATGCCGACACGCTGGTTCTTGAGGTGCAGCTGGCGGCAACCTGGGTTGGCCGTTTTCGTGATCCTCGGGTGTATATCAGCGGCGACCGCCAGGATTTCGAGCGTGCTGTTCGTGGTCAACGCTACCTGAACCTGTCGGGGCAACAAGAGGCGTTGCGGGCGGGTTCGCTGCGTTTCGATAGTTGCTACTGCCGCCTGGGTAGCGAAGTCAGGCTCTACGCTATGCGCAACCCCGACTATGCGCAGCGCCGAATGATGATCATCGCTCCCCATGCGGATGATGCCGAGCTGGCGGCCTTTGGTGTTTACAGCCGTGCCAGTGAGGTGGCTATCGTTACGCTGACTCAGGGCGAGATTGAAGCTGACAACTATCGCCGACTCGGGCTCGACAGTGCTGCAGCCGCCCGGCTTAAAGGGCGGCTGCGCACTTGGGGGAGTCTCGCTGTACCGCTGTGGGGCGGCGTGTCGCAACAGCACTGCGTGCAGCTAGGCTATTACTGTTTGCAGCTGCCGGCGATGGAAGCCATGCCCGAGCGGGTCTTCGGTTCTCGTGAGTCCGGTGAAACTGATATCCGCCCGGTAAGAGTGCACAACCCGTTGCAGTTGCCGGGAGATCTCGACGGACAGCCGACCTGGCAGAACCTGCAGGCTGATCTGCGCGCGCTGCTCGCGCATTTTCGTCCCGAGGTGGTGATCACCCCTCACCCTGAACTGGACCCGCACGCCGATCATGTTGCAGCCACCCGCGCGCTTCGTCAGGCGATAGAGGAGGGTGAGTGGAAGCCATCAACCTTGCTGCTATATGCCAACCACCTGCACGACAATGATCGCTGGCCCATGGGGCCCGCGGGCTGTGGTGTCGCCCTGCCGCCTGCTATCGAGCCACTGCCTGCCGATCGGCTTTGGAGTCCGACGCTGGATGCCGAGGCGCGCCTGAACAAGGCCATGGCGCTGGCCATGCAGCATGATCTGCAGGTTCCCCTGCCGCTGAAGAAGCGCTTGCGTCGAACTATCCAGCGTGTACTGGCAGGCCGGCGCTGGCCGACTACGGGTGATGACGAATTCTTCCGCAAGGCAGTGCGTCGCCACGAGCTGTTCTGGGTGCGTGAGCTGTAGCTTCGATCTGGTTGCTCGTCCTCAATCGTGCAGAACTCGCCTGGCCCATGCTGGTATGCTTTGCACCGTTTTTTCTTCCGCCCCGGAGCCCTTCATGAAGCTGTCCATGCCCCGTTTCGACCAAGCCCCTGTTCTGGTGGTGGGCGATGTCATGCTCGATCGTTACTGGCATGGCGGCACCTCGCGGATTTCGCCCGAGGCGCCGGTTCCGGTGGTCAAGGTCGAGCAGATCGAGGATCGCCCCGGCGGCGCAGCTAACGTGGCGCTGAACATTGCCGCGCTAGGCGCGCCAGCGACATTGGTGGGGGTTACCGGTGATGATGAAGCCTGCCAGAGCTTGACCGACAGCCTGGCCGCGGCGGGGGTAGTGGCTCGTTTTCAGCGTCTCGAACACCAGCCGACCATCGTTAAGCTGCGTGTCATGAGCCGCCACCAGCAATTGCTGCGAATGGATTTCGAAGAACCGTTCGACACCGATCCGGCGGCACTGCTGGGCGAAGTGGAGGCGCTGCTGGATGGCGTCAAGGTGCTGGTGCTATCGGACTACGGCAAGGGGGCACTGAAAAATCATCAGGTGCTTATCCAGGCCGCCCGCAAGCGTGGCATCCCGGTGCTGGCCGATCCCAAAGGCAAGGATTTCGAAATCTACCGCGGCGCTTCGTTGATCACGCCGAACCTCGGTGAGTTCGAGGCCATCGTCGGGCGTTGCGCCGATGAGGCTGAACTGGTGGCCGAGGGTGCCGAGCTGATGCGCAGCCTGGAGCTGGGCGCGCTGCTAGTTACCCGTGGTGAGCATGGCATGACCTTGTTGCGTCCTGAGCATGCACCGCTGCATTTGCCGGCGCGGGCGCGTGAAGTGTTCGACGTCACCGGTGCCGGCGATACCGTGATTTCTACCCTGGCCGCGGCGCTGGCTGCCGGAGCCGAGTTGCCCCAGGCGGTAGCACTGGCCAACCTGGCTGCGAGCATCGTGGTCGCCAAACTGGGTACTGCCTGTGTCAGCGCTCCCGAGTTGCGACGGGCCATCCAGCGCGAGGAGGGGTCTGGACGCGGCACCATGACCGTCGAGCAGCTGCAGACCGTGGTAGAGGATGCTCGTGCCCAAGGCGAGAAAATCGTCTTCACCAATGGCTGTTTCGACATCCTCCATGCCGGCCATGTCACATATCTGGAACAGGCGCGCGCCCAAGGCGACCGGTTGATCGTTGCGGTCAATGACGATGCCTCAGTCAGCCGCTTGAAAGGGCCGGGCCGACCAATCAACAGCGTAGATCGCCGCATGGCTGTACTGGCCGGCCTGGAAGCGGTGGATTGGGTGGTGTGCTTTGCCGAAGACACCCCCGAGAGCCTTCTGGCCCAAGTACGTCCCGATGTACTGGTCAAGGGCGGTGACTACGGGGTCGATCAGGTGGTCGGTGCTGACTTGGTCAGAGCTTGGGGTGGTGAAGTGCGCGTCCTGGGCCTGGTGGAAAACAGCTCGACCACGGCCATCGTCGAGAAGATCCGCAAGGCATAGAAGCTAGCCATCGCATCCCGTGGGAGCGGGCCACGCCTGCGAAGGGCTCTGCATCCGCGCACCAGCCCAAGCGCTGATTCGCAGGCATGGCCAGCTCCTACAAGGTGTACCACCGTGGCTTTTTGTGGGGGCGGGCCATGCTCGCGAAAGGTTCGGCTCCAGAGCATGAGCCTGTTCGCACGCATGGCCAGTTCCTACAGGGTGCACCGCCCGCCGGCTTTTTGTGGGAGCGGGCCATGCCCGCGAAAGGTTCGGCACCAGAGCATGAGCCTTGCTCGCAGGCATGGCCAGCTCCCTACAGGGTGCGCCGCCGCTAGCTTTAGTGGGAACGGGCCACGCCCGTGAAGGGTTCCAAGCCCGATTCAGGCAGGCCTACAGGACCCAACACCTATCCGTGTGCAGTTGTGACCGACCTGGCCGCCCACCAATCCCTCCAGCGAATTCGCTCTGCACGCACCACCCAGCCTTCTTGTGGAGCAAAACTCTCGGATAGCCACAGCCCTCGTGTATTCACGGGGCTGAGCTGACCATCGCGCAATTGCAGCAATTGCTCTTGCGGTTGGCCTTGCAGCAGCGGAATCAGATAGAGATCCGCCCGGCTGCGATCCAGGCGTGCCACCAGCTGTTCGCCTTCAAGGGACTCGTCCACATGGAAGAGGCTGAGCTGGCGCACCTCCTTCGGTATTTCCAGGCGCATGTCGTAAATCAGCTGCAGGGAGGCGGTCGGCAAATGCACATAGGCTCGCGGACGCTCCATCAGTACTTGGCTGCCGCAATGTACCGGTCGTGCGGCCCCGGATAGCGAAGCGAGTTTGAAGTGGACCGTTTCCCGGTAGGGCAGGCTGCTTTGGTAGGGCGTAGGCAGCCAAGTGTTGTCGAAGCGCCCAGCAAGCCAGCCTTCGGGTGTTTCCAGTAGGCATTCCTCAGCTATTTCCTGAATGGCGGTGAGTAGCGGCAAATTCAGTTCATGGGCTGGGACGTAACCGGAAATCAGCTTGAGCACCACGTCGCCTCGGTCCAGTCGCCGCTGACGGACCAGCCCCCAGTACTCGCGACCCTGCCAGGAGAGGGTTAGACGTACCGAGACGCCGAGATTGGCCAGCTCAATAGCGAATGCGTTGGTGTCGGAAACGCTTACTGGGCGGCGGCGTTCGATTACTTCGCTGAAGTTCAGTGGTCTGCCAAGGCTTTGATAACTGAGGCCGTCCGGGCTGGCTTCCACATGCAGCGGCAGCGTTTTGAAGTCACTAGGGCTTTTGCGAAGCAGGACTTTAGGCATGGAATATCTCTATGCGTGGCAGCATTGGCTTTGTTCGCTGGCATGGCCAGCTCCTACGAGATGCACCGCCCGCCGGCATTTTGTGGGGGGGACATGCCGGCGAAAGATCTTGCACCAGAGCATGAGCCCTGTTCGCAGGCACAGCCAGCTCCTAAGAAGTGCACCGCTGCCGGCTTTTTGTGGGAGCGGGCCATGCCCGCGAAAGATTCCGCGCCAGAGCATGAGCCCTGTTCGCAGGCATGGCCAGCTCCTACAGGGTGCGCCGCCGCTAGCTCTTGTGGGAGCGGGCCATGCCCGCGAAAGATCTCGCACCAGAGCATGAGCCCTGTTCGCAGGCATGGCCAGTTCCAATGAGGTGCACCGCTGCCGGCTTTTTGTGGGAGCGGGCCATGCCGGCGAAAGATTCCCGCGCCAGAGCATGAGCCTTGTTCACAGGCGTGGCCAGCTTCTACAGGGTGCGCCGCCGCTAGCTCTTGTGGGAGCGGGCCATGCCCGCGAAAGATCCCGCACCAGCGCATGAGCCTTGCTCGCAGGCAGGGCCAACTCCTACGAGCGCACGTTAGCCAGCACCGCGGCGGCAGTACGTACATTCTCGGTGAGGTGCCGCGGGTTTATCGTCCCAACAATGGCGCTGCTGACCCCAGGCTCGCCAAACAGCAGCTCAAAGCTACGCCTTACCGGATCCTCTCCCGGCGCAAGGTGCCCGCTGGCCAGCGCCTTTTTCACCAGAATGCCCTTGCCATGGGCGGCCGCGTAATCGATCACCTGGCGCTCGGCCTGCTCGTTGAGGTTATAGGTCACCATCGCGCAATCGCCCTGTTCCAAGGCTAGCAGTCCGCCTTCCACTGTCTTGCCGGAGAAGCCGAAACCGAGAATCTTGCCCTCCTGCTTAAGCTCCGCAAGGGCCTGGTACACGCCGCTGTTGCGCAGGATATCTACATCGTTGCCATCCGAATGCACTAGCACCAATTCAATCCGATCGGTGCGCAGACGCTTAAGGCTGCGTTCTACAGAGAAGCGCGTATGGTCGGCGGAAAAGTCGAAACGGGACTGACCGTTCTCGAACTCCTCACCAACCTTGCTAACGACCACCCATTTATCGCGCTGGCCGGCCAGCAGTGGGCCCAAGCGTTCTTCGCTGACGCCATACGCCGGCGCAGTGTCGATCAGATTGATGCCCAGCTCGCGAGCCAGCGCCAGCAACTGTCGCGCCTGCTCATCGTCGGGAATGGTGAAGCCGTTGGGGTATTTCACCCCCTGGTCTCGGCCCAGCTTTACGGTGCCCAGGCCCAACGGCGAAACCAACAGGCCAGTGCTGCCCAGCGGCCGGTAATGTTCGTGCAGTGTCACAGCAAGCCCTCCCAGAATGGCCCGGTTACAGGTGGACGGGGCAGTTGCGGCAGCTGGGGGTGATTGCCGGGAGAAATGCCGTCACGCTCCAGCGCAGCCAGTACGCGGTCAGCAAAGTCTGGTGAAAGCGCCAGCTTGGTCGGCCAGCCAACCAGCAGGCGACCTTGTTCGGCAAGAAACGCATTGTCCGGCCGCGCCAGGCTGGATTGTGCAGGCTCAGCGCGATCAACACGCAGCGTTGCCCAGCGGGCGGCGGATAGATCGATCCAAGGCACTAGCTCAGCCAGCTCTTTTTTTGCCGCAGCGATCTGGCCGGCTTCGGCACGCGCAACGCCATCGGCTTCAGCGAGATCCCCACCCAAATACCAGACCCACTCGCCGTCTGCCGTCGGGTGGCTGGTTACCGTAATGCGAGGTTTGCTACCGCCACCCAGGCAGTGGGCGTAAAGCGGTTTGAGCGTCGGTGCCTTGACCATCACCATATGCAGTGGACGGCGCTGCATGGCCGGTTGCTGCAGGCCAAGCGCGGCGAGCAGTTCTGCGGTGCCGCCGCCTGCGCTGAAGACGATGCGCTGCGCGCGAACTTCCCGCCCGTCGATGCGTAGTCCAACCAGCTCACCGTCTTCATGTAACGGTTCTACCTGCTCGGCAGCCAACAGGCTGCCGCCAGCCAGCTCGCCCAGCCGGGCGATCAGGCTCGGCACATCCAGTACCAGCTCACTGAGGCGATAGACCTTGCCCTTGAACTGCGGGTGCTGCAGTGCAGGTGGTAGCTCATCGCCCTTGACCTGGCCCACCCGGGAACGCACAGCCTTGCTGGCAAAAAAACTGGTGAGATTGCCCGCCAATGTGCCGGGAGACCAAAGATAGTGCGCATCGGACAGCAGCCGAACGCCGGAAAGATCCAGCTCGCCAGTGCCCGCCAACGCCTCGCGCCAGCGCCTGGGCATATCGGCGATGGCCTCGGAGGCGCCCGTCAGCGCGCCGCTCAGCGCGTACTTGGTGCCGCCATGGATAATCCCCTGGGACTTCACACTCTGCCCGCCGCCCAATGCGGCTTTTTCCACCAGCACAGTGGCGAAGCCCTGGCGACGCAGACGCGCATTGAGCCAGAGGCCGGCGACACCACCGCCGACGATCAAGACATCGGTGCTTAAAGGTTCGGGCATAACACGGGCCTCGCAGGAAAACAGGGCGGCAGTATAAACCAACGGCATAGCACGCCTGCTTTTGTGGGAACGGGCTACGTCCGTGAAGGATTACGCGCCCGCGTACAAATCCGAGCACCGCTTCGCAGGCATGGCCTGCTCCCACAGGGTGTGCCGCCCGCCAGCTTTCGTGAGAACGGGCCATGCCCGTGAATGGCTTGCACTGAGGTAGGGGCCTTATTCGCGAGCACGGCTCGCTCCTACAAGTGTGCCGCCAGCCGTCTCCATGCCCGCGAAAACCTCAGCACTGGCGCTCGGCCACATTCGCAGGCATGGCCTGCTCCCACAGGGTGCCGCCCGCTTGCTTTTGTGGGAACGGGCCATGCCCGTGAATGGCTTGCACTGAGGTAGGGGCCTTATTCGCGAGCACGGCTCGCTCCTACAAGTGTGCCGCCAGCCGTCTCCATGCCCGCGAAAACCTCCGCACCGGCGCTTGACCACATTCGCAGGCATGGCCTTGCTCCCACAGGGTGCCGCCCGGCAGCTTTTTTTGTGGGAACGGGCCATGCCCGTGAATGGCTTGCACGGAGGCCGCGCATTATTCGCAAGCATGGCTAGCTCCTACAGGGACTGCTTTCGCGTAAACTCCGCCCCCATGAATCGCACCCTCTATACAGTTTTATTCCACCTCGGCCTGCCGCTAGTGTTTCTGCGCCTACTCTGGCGAGCCAGGCGCGCGCCGGCTTATTCAAAACGCATCGGCGAGCGCTTTGCCATTGGGCTCCCGCCGCTCAAGCCGGGCGGTATCTGGGTGCATGCGGTATCGGTAGGGGAGAGCATCGCCGCCGCACCGATGATCCGCGAACTGATGGCCCGCTATCCCAAACTGCCGATCACCATCACTTGCATGACCCCCACCGGTTCCGAACGAATCAAGGCACTGTTCGGCGACAGCGTCCAACACTGCTACCTGCCCTACGACTTGCCCTGGACAGCCGCTCGCTTCCTCGACCGCGTCCAGCCAAAGCTGGCTGTAGTGATGGAAACCGAACTGTGGCCCAACCACATTCACCAATGTGCGCAGCGTGGCATTCCAGTGGCTCTGGCCAATGCGCGGCTATCCGAGCGCTCGGCGCGAGGCTATGCGCGCTTCGCCCGCCTGACCGCACCGATGTTGGCCCAGCTAAGTTTGATCGCCGCGCAGACGGAAGCCGAAGCCGAGCGCTTTCGTCGCCTCGGTGCCCGCCCCGAGTGCGTCGAAGTGACTGGCTCGATCAAATTCGACCTCACCATCGATCCTAAACTGCCGGAGGCTGCAACTACCCTTCGCCAACAGTGGGGCGCGGTAGATCGACCAATATGGATCGCAGCAAGCACCCATGCCGGCGAAGACGAAATCCTGCTAGACGCCCATCGACAACTGTTGGCTAGCCATCCCAACGCTCTGCTGATTCTCGTGCCGCGCCACCCCGAGCGCTTCGCCACAGTCCATGAGCTGTGCCTTAAACAGGGCTTTGGCACAGTGCGCCGCTCCCTGAATGAGTCGCCCGAGCCGAGCACCGAGGTGCTGCTCGGCGACACCATGGGCGAGTTGCTGTTTCTCTACGCCCTGGCCGATGTCGCCTTCGTCGGCGGCAGCCTGGTGCCCACCGGTGGCCACAACCTGCTCGAACCCGCCGCGCTCGGCAAGCCCGTGCTGACCGGCCCGCATCTGTTCAACTTTCTCGATATTGCCGCGCAGTTGCGAGACGCAGGCGCGCTCGTTGAAGTCAACAGCGCCGCCGAGCTGGCTGCTTCGGTCGATTCGCTTTGGCGGCGTTCGAATAACAAAGAGCGCATGCGTGAGGCTGGGCTGGGTGTGCTCAGGAATAACCAGGGGGCGCTGAATCGGTTGTTGGCTGGGCTGGAGCGACTGATCGGTTCGTAAAAGCGAGATACTACGCTAGGTAATGCAAGGACCGGCTAATAAGCATGTTTTTTTCGATTGATAAACGAGCGTCCTGCTAATCCGTAACGAGAATATCTCGCATTAATGTGTCCGGTTTTGTTGATGCAGACCGTCGCCAACTTATGGCGCTGTTCGTGTGTTTGTGGGAAGCTGCGCACCTTTCTATGGCTAGATGGCGAAGTGATATGAGTGACTGCGGGCTGAACCAACGAAGTGTCGATGATGAGATAGACTTGGTCGAATTGGTCCAAGCAATTTGGGCTGAAAAGATTACGGTGCTGGCTTTTCTCATTACAGCTACGTTAGGAGCGCTAGCGTACTCGTTTTTGGTTTCGCCCCAATACAGTTCCAGCGCTGTAGTTTCGCCTGCGCCTGTTAATTCATTCGGCGCTTTAGCTGGTGAGCTTGGCGCTCTGCAAGCTAACAGCAGCGCCTTTGGTATCAAGGCGGGTATTCAAGTCTCCAATGATTCCTTTTCTATCTTTACGTCGAATTTAGAGTCGCTCAGCGGACAACAGGCTTTTCGAAAAGCCTTCCAGTCGGAGGTGCCGTTTGAACTGGCAGTTAAGAAAGGGCGGGGCGCTAGAGATCCTTTGACGGTGTCGGCAACAGCAGGCGTCGCTGAATCACCTAAGGTCGTGGTTGAGCACTATCTGGCTTATACCGCGCGAATTACCGCAGCCCAGATCAATGACTACTTCGGTGGCTTAGGCATTAGCCAGCGTATCGAGCCGGCGTCGTTATATCGTCTGGAGCAACCAGCGACGGTTAATTCAACGCCAGTGAAACCAAAGCGCACGTTGATTGTTGCACTTGGTTTTGTTCTCGGCGGGATGCTGGGCGTGTTCGTCGCCTTAGTGCGGATTATGCTTAAAAAGCGAGCTCGCACAAACTAAGCGGATAGCCAAAGGAATAGCTTGTGGTATATCCCGAAATTCAACACCACGGCGCCAGGGATGGCGTAACCGGCTCTTGCCATCAGCTCGTCATGAATGCATCGGCTAGCCTTCTAGTCGATTGCGGCCTGTTCCAGGGTGACGACGCCTCCATTCCAAGCGGCGAGAGCGGTAGCCGTCTGCCCATCGACTTTCCGCTCGATACCATCAAGGCGCTGGTGGTCACCCATGTTCACATCGACCATGTCGGACGCATTCCCTATCTGCTGGCGGCAGGCTTCGAGGGGCCGATTCTGTGCAGTGAGGCCTCGGCGAAACTCCTGCCCATCGTTCTCGAAGACGCCTTCAAGCTGAGCTTCAGCCGCGACCAGCAGCGGGTCGAGCGTTACATTGACATGGTCGAAAGCCGCCTCGTTGCCTTGCCTTACCAGCGTTGGTTCACCGTGGTCGATACCGAAGAGCTCATCGCGCGCGTCCGCCTCCAGCGTGCGGGCCATATCCTCGGCTCCGCCTATGCTGAAGTCGACCTTCATTACCCGCAGCAGAAACAGAGCAAGCGGGTGGTGTTTTCAGGCGATCTAGGCGCACCCCATGCGCCTTTTCTGATGCCCCCGCAACCGCCCGAGCGCGCCGATATCCTAGTACTGGAAAGCACCTATGGCGACCGTCTCCACGAAGACCGCCAAACCCGCCGCCAGCGCCTGGAAGCGGTTATCGAACATGCACTGCAAGACCAGGGCACTGTACTGATCCCCGCCTTCAGCGTCGGTCGCACCCAGGAACTGCTCTACGAACTCGAAGACATCATCCACACCAAGCTCAACCCCCCGCCCGCCCCTGTAGGAGCGAGCTCGCTCGCGAACACAGCCAGCTCGGAAAATCCCAATCTCCCCTCCGAGGAGAGCGTCAACCCCGCCCAACTCCCTCTCCCCTCTGGGGAGAGGGCAGGGGTGAGGGGTAGCGAAACCAAGCTGCAAAACGAAATCACCCCCGAAAGCGCCAGGGGGAGGGAAACTGAAACCAACCCCCAGCCAGCCCCCGAAACCAACTGGCCCCAACTCCCCATCATCCTCGACTCACCCCTGGCCAGCCGCTTCACCGAAGCCTACCGAGCGCTGAAGCCCTTCTGGAACCAGGAGGCCCGCGAGCGCGTCCAAGCCGGGCGCCGCCCGCTGGCCTTCGAGCAGCTCCTCACCATCGACAGCCACGCTGACCACCAGCGCATCGTGGACTACCTGACCCAGACCGCCCGTCCTGCCATCGTGATTGCCGGTGGCGGCATGTGCAGCGGTGGCCGTATCGTCAATTACTTGAAGGCCATGCTGGGCGATAAAAGGCATAACGTTCTCTTCGTTGGCCATCAGGCCAAGGGCACGCCGGGGCACGCAATCCAGACATATGGCCCGAAAGGCGGCTACGTTGATCTGGACGGAAAGCGCATCGATATTCGGGCCGGTGTCACCAGCATCGGGGGCTACTCCGCCCATGCGGACCAAAAAGGTTTGGTGGAATTTGTGACCGGCATGCAGCGGTGGCCGACTGAGATACGGGTAGTACACGGAGAGGAAAAGGCCAAGCAGGCATTAGCTGCCCAATTGCAGTCGAGATACAAGGAGCAGGGCAGCCTTGGCCTGAAGGTCATAGCTGGCGCACGGGAATGAACGAACGACGATCGCATGCAATAAAGCACCCGCCTTGGCCTGATTTAACAACCAGCGCGTCACCCATAGTTGTGTTTGATATAACCTGTCGAGAAACCCATGCCTAAAGTCACCAAAGCAGTTATTCCGGTTGCCGGTCTTGGCACTCGGATGCTGCCTGCCAGTAAAGCCATTCCGAAGGAAATGCTCACCCTGGCCGACAAGCCACTGATTCAATATGTGGTGAATGAATGCGCTGCAGCCGGTATCACCGAGATCATCCTCGTAACGCACTCCTCAAAAAATACCATCGAAAACCACTTCGATACCTCATTTGAGCTGGAAACCACTCTTGAAGCACGAGTAAAGCGTCAGCTACTCGAAGAGGTTCGATCCATTACACCCAAAGGCGTCACCATTATGCAGGTGCGCCAAGGGCAGGCCAAAGGCTTGTGGCATGCGGTACTTTGTGCCAAACCACTCGTAGGCGATGCGCCCTTTGCCGTGGTGCTGCCTGACGTGCTGATCGATGATGCTGCCGCCAATCTGGAGCAGGAAAACCTAGCCGCCATGGTGCGCGAGTTCGAGCAAACCGGGGTCAGCCAGATTCTGGTAGAGCCCGTGCCGAAAGAAGATGTCAACAAATACGGCATCGTCGACACAGGTGAAGCAACGCTGCTACCCGGCCAAAGCACCACGCTTACTAATATTATCGAGAAGCCCGAGCCCAAGGTGGCGCCTTCCAACCTCGCGGTAGTAGGGCGCTATGTCTTTCCGGCCCACCTGATGGACATCCTGGCCCACATTCCGCCCGGAGCGGGAGACGAAATTCAGCTGACTGACGGCATTTTCGAGCTGATGAAGCAGGAACCGGCCAACGCCTTTTACATGACCGGGAAATCACACGACTGCGGGGGCAAGTTGGGTTACATGAAGGCGTTCGTGGAATACAGCATGCGCCATAGCACAGAAGGCAAAGCCTTCACTGCTTGGGTTAAGAGTCTTTGAAGACTGGGAGGTTTGCGAACTGAATCGCACTGAAATCCCTGTGGCACATTACAGATCAAACTGTCGGTCGTGCGATTTCCGTAGGGTGGATGACGCTTTACCCATCCACCACTTGTGATTGATGAAAAGAGTGGCACCCACTCAGTATCGCCTCAACATCTCATCGTTGACGCGGCACCGGCTCAGTTAAGGTATGGATATTTATGAACATCACAGTCGCCGGCACCGGCTACGTAGGGCTCTCCAACGCCGTTCTTTTGGCCCAGCACAATAAGGTTATTGCGCTGGATATCGTCCAGGCCAAGGTTGATCTGATCAACGACCGCCAGTCGCCCATTGAGGACCAAGAGATCCAGCTATTCTTGGCTGAAAAAGATCTCGATTTGAAAGCGACTCTCAACAAGGAAGAGGCCTACCGCAACGCCGAATTCGTGATCATCGCCACCCCTACCGATTACGACCCCCAAACCAACTTCTTCAACACCCGCAGTGTCGAGGCCGTAATTGAGGACGTGCTGGCCATCAATCGCGCTGCGGTCATGGTGATCAAATCCACCGTACCGGTTGGCTACACCAAAAGCCTGCGAGAAAAGTACAACACTCAGAACATTATTTTCTCCCCAGAATTTCTCCGTGAAGGCAAGGCGCTGTACGACAACCTCTACCCCTCGCGCATCATCGTCGGCGAGCAAAGCGAGCGTGCCAAGGTATTTGCGGGGCTGCTCCAGCAGGGCGCCATTAAGCAGGATGTACCTACGCTGTTTACCGAATCTACGGAAGCGGAGGCCATAAAGCTGTTCTCCAATACCTACCTGGCCATGCGCGTAGCCTATTTCAATGAGCTGGATTCCTACGCTCAGGTGCATGGCCTAGACACCCGGCAAATAATCGAGGGAGTAGGGTTGGATCCGCGTATCGGCACCCACTACAACAACCCGTCCTTCGGCTACGGTGGTTACTGCCTGCCCAAGGACACCAAGCAATTGCTGGCTAACTACGATGAAGTACCTAACAACCTGATCAAGGCCATCGTTGAAGCCAACCGTACCCGCAAGGACTTCATCGCCGAGAGCATTCTAGCTCGCAACCCGAAAGTGGTTGGTATCTATCGCCTGGTGATGAAGTCCGGCTCTGACAACTTCCGCGCCTCTGCCATCCAAGGGGTAATGAAAAGGCTCAAGGCCAAGGGAGTTGAGGTTGTGGTATACGAGCCTGTCCTGAAGGAAGAAGCTTTCTTCAACTCGCGCGTCATCAGCGAGCTGAACGAGTTCGTCGCCCTCAGCGACGTCATTGTGGCTAACCGCCTTTCTGGCGACCTGCAGGACGTTGCAGGAAAGATTTACACTCGCGACCTGTTCGGGAACGACGCATGAAATACCTGATCACCGGTGCCCCGGGCTTTATTAGAATGCACACCGCTAAGCGACTGCTGGAGCAGAGGAAGAGGTCGCTGGGTTGTGATGGCAAGCTCTCAGCAACCTTGTATTTACTCTAAATATGGTTGCTATTGCTAACTGATAAAGAAAGTGACAGGAATTCAATTGTTTATTGTGATGTGTCCCGGCGTGGTTATTGAATATAAAACTATATGGCGAAATTTATCTTGGGGAAATTTGATAAAGCTTCCGAAGTTCTTAAGAATATGTCGGTTCTGGCCTTGGGTTCCTTTGTCGGTAAGGTAGCCTCGGTAGTTCTAGTTCCTATAATAACTAGGATATATGGGCCAGAAAGTCTGGGGGTGTTGACTGTTTACTTGGCTACTCTGATGGTTATTACGCCATTTGCTTCGTTTCGTTACTCTATAGCTCTTCCGTTAATTCGATCAGATTCCTTGGCCATCAATCTGGCGACATTGGCGGCGTGTTGCACTTTGCTTGCTGCTGTTATTGTTTTTTGTTTTTTGTTTTTTGTCTTTAAAATTCTGAAAATCCCTGGGTCCGATAGTGTGTTTGTTGATAGTTGGTGGCTGCTTCTATTAAGCTTTTTGCTGTTAGGGTTCTATGAGCTCTTTACTGGGTGGGCCATACGTAAAAAAGAGTTTAAATTGATTTCTTATTCAAGTGCATTGCCTACGATACTGGGTGATAGTGCTAAGGTGCTGCTTGGCCTTTTGGGGGCCTCGCATATGGGACTGCTAGCCGGCCAGTTGTTGAAGCACGCTCTCAGCGCCCTGTACCTTGCAAAGTTATTTTTCGGCGCTTGGAATAAGCATAAGGTAAGCATTACTTTTAGAAGGTTAGTATTCCTCTCAAGACGGTTTTCTGACTATCCGATTTTTCGATTGCCCTCACAGTTCGTTTTATTGCTTTCTATGCAGCTGCCGATATTCTTTTGTGCATCGCGATATGGCGCTGACGTAGCTGGTCAATTAGGGCTGGCGCTTATGACTCTCGCGCTGCCTGTTGCCTTGTTCGGGCAAACAACAAGCCAGGCTTACTACGCTGAGATAGCAAAACTGGGAGCTACGAGGTTGGCGGAGATAAGGGAAATCACAAAAAGTCTGATTGTAAGATTGTTTATATTAAGTCTTTTCCCCTTCTTCACTTTGCTTTTTGGAGGCCCTTACCTTTTCAAGATTGTTTATGGTGATGAGTGGCGTCTGGCGGGGGTTGCAGGAAGCGCATTGTCTATTTGTATCGTGTTTCAGTTTATCACTACGCCAATTATGCGGATTTTCGATTTGCTAGATAAACAGCGGCTCTACTTGTGCCTTAATTTTGTTCGGCTTGTCGGTGTGGCCTTTGTTTTCTTATTTTCTTGGTATCAGAGTTTGAGCTTTGTATCTACAATGTGGGTCTATTCGTTCTGTATGTCATCGTACTATTTTTTAATAGCTTTCATCTTGTGGACTTTAATAAGGTTTAACCAAGGGGTGGCGCAATGAGGTTAATAGAGCTATATGGCCCTGCTGGCTCTGGTAAAACAACGTTAAAATATCGTCTGGCAAAAAAAATGTACATTCCTCAGGAATTTGTTGTTTCATATAGATTTAGTTTTCTTCTGCCGCTTTTGATGCTTTTCTGTAGGTTTGCGCCAAAACAGACAATCAAAGTCTATTCAAAGCTTTCAAGACACAAAGAAGATGTGAGGACCTTTGTGGGGAGTGTTTCTTATAGTAGGTATGTCTCTGCGCTAGAGTATTTTTCGCCTAGGTCAATATATTTAAAACAGCGGATAATTTTGGGGCGTAAGGCTTTTTATGGGTTTAGTTTGGCGCGAAGGCTAAAGAGTGATCAATGCGTCATATTTGATGAGGGTCCAGCTCAGCGTGCTACATCTCTGTATTATGCAGGTGTCCCAGTAAAAACTATTGAGGATTACTTAAACGAGGCTCCCATTCCCGATAAGCTGGTTGTTTTAAATATCGAAAGAGACGAGCTGCACAGACGCCTGAGCCTTCGAAATGGCGTTGGCAATATTTTCTCTGATGATATTGATGGTGTTTTAATGTTGACCGAAAAGGTGATTCAGATATATAGAGATCGCGGATGCCCGGTTACCGTGGTGGATGATCAGCTAGATGATTATTGGCTAGATATATGAGTGACAATAGAAAGGTTCAAACCGGCATCGTTAGTAAGTCAGCTTATCTTTTCTTCTTTTTAGTTTTTGTTGGGTATTATATAGGGTTGGCTGTTGTTTTGCATTTTGATGCCTTTGATAGTATATATTATTCGGTACCGCTGCGAGTGGCTACGCTATTTCTAGCGCTTGTAATCCTGTTCGGCTCCAAAAAAATATTTAACATCAGGTCATTGCTTTTTATTGTGGCGTTATGCTTGTTTTTTTGCCACTACTTTTTGGTTTTAGTGTTGAATTTATTTGATCAAGAATACGAAAATAGTGTTTATGTTTACATGCTATACGCACTGTCATATTGCATTATCCCTGTTTCTGTTTTTTCTCTTTCTAGTATTGATAGTGTAAAGCTTCGCAGGCTTGCAGTAGGTAGCATAACTTGCTCGGGATTTTTTTTCTCTTTCGTATGCTTGCTCATATATCATGAGTATATTATCTCTGGAATTGTAAGAATTAGCCATGTCAGGTTTTTAGATGAAAATATTAAGTATCTAAGCCCTATCTCGCTTGGTTATGTATCAGCGCTCGTAATGTCTATCTGCCTTTATAGGTTAGCTTTTCGTAAGGAGGGTGGTTGTAAGACTTTTTGGGTTGTGGTTGTTCTGCTTCTATCTGTTGTGCCGCTTACGTTGGGCTCGACGCGTGGGTCTCTGGTCGCGCTCTTGCTTTCTTTTGGTTCTATTGCCTATTACTCAAATAAAGAAAATTTTAACTCTATGCTGGTTTTTACCTTAACAGTATCACTGCTCGGCATGCTGCTTGTTATGGGGGCGGGCTTTTCCGAAAGATTATTTTCCGAACGTCCCGGCCACGACTTTACGTCCGGCAGGCTCGCCCTCTGGGATGGAGCGATAAGTTATTTTCTGGCTAGCCCTCTTTTTGGTGGTGCGGTAGTGGTTAATGGTCATTACCCACATAATGTATTTTTAGAGGCTCTGATGTCTACCGGGCTGGTTGGCTTTAGTATATTTTCTTTTATTGTTTTTTATGCGCTTTGGTTGGTTTGCAGTATGTGTAAGAAAGACCCTGAGGATACTTGGCTTTTGGTTTTATATATCAACGGTCTTGTTATGTTTTGCTTTTCTGGAAGCCTGGTTTTCGCCATAAATCTATTTTTGCCAATAGCCATGATAATCAATTTAGAATTACAGAATAAATGGCCACATGTCTCGGTTAAAAGGAGATAGTCATGCGGTACTATGTATCAAAGCTTATCAAGCTGATGCGCCTCTCTGCAGTTAAGGGCTCGGCTATACACCCGAGTGCAAAGGTTTGTAGTGCAAGTCATGTTTTAAATAGCTCTATAGATCGCTATAGTTATGTCGGGAATGACTGCACTATCATCGAGGCGGAGATTGGGAGTTTTTGTTCAATTGCAGATAACGTTATCATTGGTGGGGCTAGTCACCCCGTGAGCTGGGTCTCAACTTCTCCAGTTTTTATAAAAGGCAGAAATGTCCTTAATTTCAATTTTTCCAGTTTTGAATATCAGGCGACAGAAAAGACCTATATAGGCTCGGATGTGTGGATAGGCAACAATGCGCTAATAAAGTCAGGTATTCACATAGGTCATGGCGCTGTTATCGGTATGGGTGCAGTAGTAACTAAGTCTGTTCCTCCCTACGAAATATGGGCTGGAAACCCAGCGCAACGAATAAAAATGAGATTTGATGTTGAGACTGTCGATAAGTTGCTAAGTGTTGCTTGGTGGGATTTGGCTGATTCTGAGATAAAACAGTTATCAAAAGAGTTCAATAATGTCCTGCAGTTTGTTTCTGAGTTTAAAGGTGCGAGTTGAAAATTCTTCATTTGTGCTTGGCAAGCTTTTATATTGATAACGCTAGCTACCAAGAAAATCTGCTTCCAAGATATCATAAGCGGCTCGGGTATGAGGTTGAGATACTGGCCTCGCCTGATGTGTTTGATGTGAATGGCAAGTTAATCATATCGGAAGCCCCGCGCTGTTATTTTAATGAAGATGGGATTAAAGTCAGGCGGCTTCGCTATGTACACAATTTGGTTGACCATAAGCTCAAGCGCTTTAAGGGCGTCTATGAGTCGCTTAAGGAGTTTGAGCCTGATGTTCTGTTTATTCACGGTTGTCAATTTCTGGACATGTTTTCTGTTGTCCGTTATTTGAAAAATAATTCAGCTAAAGTTTTTGTTGATAATCATGCTGACTTTTCTAATAGCGGTCGAAGTTTTATCTCAAAATACTTATTACATAGAGTTGTCTGGCGTGCGTGTGCGCAAGCTATTTTGCCTTTCGTTGAGCGGTTTTACGGTGTCCTTCCAAGTCGAGTGGATTTCCTATCAAGTGAATATAAAGTGCCGTTGGATAAGATTGAGCTTCTGTTAATGGGTGCTGATGATGATTGTTTAAGTTTTCCTAGATCAATTATTGATAGGCTTCGGGCGCGCTTTAGTTTGAGCTCTGATGCTTTTTTGATTGTTACGGGGGGTAAGATTGATAACGCCAAGCTTGAGGTTCTTGAGCTAATGCGTGCCGTTGCCGAATTTGAGGGGCGGGTTAAGTTGATTGTGTTTGGCTCTGTGTTGCCAGAAATAAAAGATAAGTTTGATTGCTTGCTTAACGAGCATGTTATTTATGCTGGCTGGGTTACTCCCGAAGAAAGTTTTCATTTCTTTGAGCTTGCTGATCTAGTGGTTTTCCCAGGAAGGCACTCTGTTTTTTGGGAGCAGGTTGTCGCTCAAAAAAAACCAATGCTTGTCAAGTACTGGCCAGGGAGTGCACATATTGACTTGGGTGGTAATGTAATATTTCTCGAACGTTCCGACTTTAAAGAAATCAAAGGTTGCCTCGAGAATATTTTAGAAGACGCATGTTTTTTTTCGAAAATGAAAGCATCTGCTCGTTCTGATGAAAGTGAAAAGTTTTTATACTCTAATATTGCACGTCAGAGCCTTGGATTAAAGTAGGGTGGTTTTATGTTTTCAGGCAAAACGTTACTAATAACGGGTGGCACCGGATCTTTTGGCACTGCAGTTCTTGACGGTTTTTTGCATACTAACGTCTCTGAGGTCAGAATTTTTAGTCGTGATGAAAAAAAGCAAGACGATCTTCGGAAAAGATACTGTCATCCAAAGCTGAAATTTTATCTTGGGGATGTGCGTGACTTTCAGAGCATCCTAAATGCTACACGAGGGGTCGATTACATTTTTCATGCGGCTGCGCTCAAACAGGTGCCTTCTTGTGAGTTTCATCCTATGGAGGCTGTCAAGACCAACGTATTTGGCACCGAAAACGTCTTAGAGGCCGCGATTCAGAATCATGTGCGGCGAGTGGTCTGCCTAAGCACTGATAAGGCTGTCTATCCAATCAACGCCATGGGCATTTCTAAGGCGATGATGGAAAAGGTGATGGTGGCCAAGTCTCGCAATGTTGATGATAGTAAGACCGTCATTTGCGGTACGCGCTACGGTAACGTCATGGCGTCACGTGGCTCGGTGATCCCGCTGTTTATCGAGCAGATCCGTGCGGGTAAGGCGTTGACGCTCACCGATCCGAATATGACCCGCTTTATGATGACGCTGGCCGATGCCGTAGATCTGGTTCTTTATGCCTTTGAACATGGCAACAATGGCGACATCTTCGTGCAAAAGGCGCCCGCCGCTACAGTGGAGACGCTGGCGCGGGCGTTAACGCACCTGGTAGGTAAGCCAGACCATCCGATCAACGTGATCGGCACGCGTCACGGCGAAAAGCTCTACGAAGCACTCCTCAGCCGCGAAGAAATGGCCTCTGCCGAGGACATGGGTGATTACTTCCGCATACCACCGGATCTGCGCGATCTCAATTACGCCAAGTTCGTAGAGCAGGGCGAGACGAAAATCTCTCGCAGCGAAGATTACAACTCACACAACACCGAGCGACTGGATGTAGAAGGGATGCAGCGGCTGCTGTTGAAGCTGGACTTTATGCGCGCAATCCAGCGTGGCGAGCACGCAACGCCTGAGGAGTAAGCCATGAAGGTTTTGATTACCGGGGCTAATGGATTTGTTGGCCAAAATCTCATCGCACATCTGAACGAGCGCGCCGATATTGAGGTGCTGCGTTTTACCCGCGAGGATTCGTTAGCAAGCTTGCCAGAGCTTGTTGAGCAGGTGGACTGTATTTTCCATCTGGCTGGTGTCAACCGCCCGCAGGATCCGGAGGAGTTTCAGATCGGCAATGCCGATTTGACTCGTACGCTGTGCGAAGCCATCAAGCTTTGTGGCCGGCAGATCCCTGTGCTTTATACCTCCTCCAGTCAGGCCGAACTGGATAATCCTTATGGCAGTAGCAAGCGTAGTGCTGAAGAGGCGTTGCTCGAGCTGCAGAGCTCTCAAGGCTCGCCCGTTCACCTATTCCGTTTGCCTAATGTTTTCGGGAAGTGGGCACGCCCGAACTATAATTCGGCGGTAGCGACCTTCTGCCATAACATTTCCCGCGACCTGCCAATTCAGATCAACGATCCTGCTGCGCGTATCAACCTCGTTTACATCGATGATGTGATTCGGTCTTTCATTGACGTAATGGATGGCAAGGTGGCCTATGAGCCTTTTGTCAGTGTTGAACCGCAGTACAGCATTACGGTTGGCGAGCTGGCTGATCAGGTGCATGCGTTCCGTAATAGCCGCACGTCGATGATCACCGAGCCGGTGGGCACAGGCCTGGTCAGGGCGCTGTATTCCACTTACCTGAGTTACCTCCCGCCCGAGCGGTTTACCTACGAGGTGCCGAAATACGGTGACCCGCGTGGTGTGTTTGTGGAAATGCTCAAAACCAAGGATTCGGGGCAGTTTTCTTTTTTTACGGCCCATCCTGGTATTACCCGTGGCGGGCACTATCACCACTCCAAGACGGAAAAATTCCTGGTTATCAAGGGCCGGGCCTGCTTCCGGTTCCGGCACATCGTGACTGGTGAGTTTAATGAGCTGTTCACCACAGGTGATCAGCCGGAAATTGTCGAAACCGTACCGGGCTGGACCCATGACATTACTAACGTGGGCGACGACGAAATGATCGTGATGCTATGGGCCAACGAAATTTTCGACCGCGAACACCCCGATACCTACGCTCGCCCGGTCTGTACCGAAGCTTGAGCTAAAGGCAGAAACTGCAATGAAAAAACTTAAAGTTGTAACGGTGGTCGGTACCCGTCCGGAAATCATTCGTTTGTCGCGAGTCATGGCCAAGCTGGATGAACATTGTGAGCATGTGCTGGTGCATACCGGCCAGAACTACGATTACGAGCTGAACGAAATCTTTTTCCAGGATCTGGGCATTCGCAAGCCGGATCATTTCCTCAATGCCGCCGGGGCCAGCGGTGCGGAAACCATCGGTAACGTGATCATCGCTGTGGACCGCGTGCTGGCTGAAGTACAGCCCGAAGCGCTTCTGGTCTTGGGTGATACGAACAGTTGTATGGCTGTGATTCCGGCCAAGCGCCGCAAGATTCCCACCTTCCATATGGAAGCGGGTAACCGTTGCTTCGACATGCGCGTGCCGGAAGAGATCAATCGCCGCATCGTTGATCACACAGCCGATATCAACCTGACCTACAGCACCATTGCCCGCGATTATCTACTGCGCGAAGGGTTGTCGCCGGACATGGTGATCAAGACTGGCAGCCCGATGTTCGAGGTGCTCAATTATTACCGCGAGGGTATCGAGGCTTCCGGTGTGCTGGAGCGGCTGGGCCTTGAGGCCGGCAAGTTTTTCGTGGTCAGTGCGCACCGTGAAGAGAATGTCGACTCCGACAAGAACTTCCTCAAGCTGGTTGAGGTGCTGAATACCGTCGCTGCGCACTATGGCTTCCCGGTAATCGTCTCCACCCATCCGCGCACCCAGAAGCGTGTGGATGCGATGGGCGTGCAGTTCCACGCCAATGTTCGCCTGCTCAAGCCGCTGGGCTTCAAGGACTACAACAAGCTGCAACTCACTGCCAAGGCGGTGTTGTCTGACAGTGGCACCATCAATGAGGAATCTTCGATCCTCAATTTCCCGGCTCTGAACATGCGCGAGGCGCATGAGCGTCCCGAGGGCATGGAGGAAGTCGCGGCGATGATGGTCGGTCTAGAAGCCGAGCGTGTCATGCAGGCGTTGCAGATTCTCGAAAGCCAGGCCCGTGGCGATGAGCGCACCCTGCGCCTAGTTGGTGATTACAGCATGCCCAACGTGGCGAACAAGGTTGTGCGGATCATCCACAGCTACCGCGACTACGTAATGCGTACAGTCTGGAAGAGGTACTAAGTCGCATGGCTACCCGCGTACTCCTGCTGACACAGTGGTTCGATCCCGAACCGACCTTCAAGGGGCTGGTGTTTGCTCGCGAGCTGGTCAGGCAAGGCTTCGAGGTGGAAGTCCTGACCGGCTTTCCGAACTACCCGGGCGGCAAAATCTATCAGGGCTACAAGCTCAAGCTGCTGCAACGCGAGGAAATTGATGGTGTCCGGGTCACGCGGGTACCGCTGTATCCCAGCCATGATCAAGGAGCTGTCGGTCGTGTATTGAACTATGTCAGTTTCGCAGCTGCCTCGCTGATTTACGGTCTATTTGGCGCCAGGCGTCCAGATGTCATCTATGCCTATCACCCACCGCTAACGGTGGGGATTTCTGCGGCGCTGATTCGCCTGTTCCGTCGAGTTCCGGTGGTCTACGACATTCAGGATATGTGGCCGGACACCTTGCGGGCGACGGGCATGTTCTCTAACACAAACGCCTTGAAGGTCGTCTCCAAAGTGTGCGACTGGGTATATCGGCAAGTCGATCAGCTCGTGGTGCTGTCGCCTGGCTTCAAGCGCCTACTGATCGAGCGCGGTGTACCAAAAGACAAGATCGAGGTGATTTACAACTGGTGCGCGGAAGATGCCTTGGGCGCTCCCCGGGGCGTGGTTCCTACCAGCTTCCCCGACCGAGAGCAGTTCCGCATCCTGTTCGCCGGCAATATGGGAAAGGCTCAGGCGCTGGATGCCGTTCTGCAGTCCGCACAATTACTGCAGCAGCAGGCGGCAAGCATTACTTTCGTGTTTCTCGGTAGCGGCGTCGAGGTGCAACGTCTACAGCAACAGGCAGCGGAAAGACAACTGACCAACGTGACCTTCTTGCCGCCGGTGCCCATGGCGGAGGTTGGCAACTACCTGAATGCAGCTGATGCCCTGCTGGTTCATCTGCGCAAGGATCCGCTGTTCAGCATCACTATTCCGTCTAAAACGCAAGCTTACATGGCGGTTGGTAAGCCGATCCTGATGGCCGTAGATGGGGATGCTGCTGATTTGGTGTGTGACAGCGGCTGTGGACGAGTCGCTGAGTCGGAGAACCCGCAAGCAATTGCTGATGCGGCGCTGGCGTTGCATGACGCTAGTCAGGAGGAACGCCAAGCCATGGCCGAGAACGCTCGCCAGTTCTATCAGGAGCGGCTTTCCCTGCGCGTGGGCGCTGCCCGATTCGGCGAGTTGTTCCTGCAGATGGCCAGCAAACCAAAGGTTCGCTTGCTGCCGGCCTTTAAACGTCTGTTCGACATCCTGGCCTCGGCCTTCGGCTTGTTGCTGCTTTTCCCAGTCATCCTCATCGTCGCCTGGCTGATTCGCCGCAAGCTCGGCTCGCCGGTACTATTCCGCCAGATACGGCCCGGTCTCAACGGCAAGCCGTTCGAGATGATCAAATTCCGCACCATGCGAGATGCCGTGGATGCCCACGGCGACCCGCTGCCGGATTCCGAGCGAATGACGCCGCTCGGCCACTTCTTGCGTTCCAGCAGTCTGGATGAGTTGCCCGAGTTATGGAATGTGCTTAAGGGCGACATGAGTCTGGTAGGCCCGCGCCCGCTGCTGATGGAGTATCTGCCGCTGTATAGTCCAGAACAATACCGCCGCCATGAAGTGCGGCCCGGTGTCACCGGTTGGGCCCAGGTGAATGGTCGCAATGCATTGAGCTGGGAGGAAAAATTCAAGCTGGATGTTTGGTACGTGGACAACCGCTCGCTATGGCTGGACTTGAAGATTATCTTCCTGACCATCAAGGCGGTAGTCGTGCGCGACGGCATCAGCGCGAAAGGGGAAGCGACTATGCCCAAATTCACTGGCCGTCAGTCGTGAGCAGGTTAGCCATCCTGGGGGCGAGCGGCCACGGCAAGGTGGTTGCGGATACCGCTGAATGCTGCGGTTGGACAACCGTTGAGTTCTTCGATGATGCCTGGCCAGGCCAGAAGAAAAATGATATGTGGCAGGTTGTGGGCGACACGGCAGCATTGATGGAGCGGTTAGCCAATTTTGATGGCGTAGTGGTCGCTATCGGTAATAACCGTATCCGTCATGCAAAGTTGTTAGAACTGCAGGCGGCGGGGGCTCGCCTGGTAACACTGGTTCATCCAGCCGCCACTGTCAGTCGCTATGTTTCTATTGGAAAGGGAACCGTTGTTTTTGCTGGTGCGGTGGTCAATGCCGGCGCATGTATAAATCCGGGCAGTATTCTCAATACCGGCTGTAGCGTGGATCACGATTGCCTGCTGGGCGATGCCGTGCACATCAGCCCAGGTGCACGGCTAGCGGGCGGTGTGCAGGTGGGTGACTTGAGCTGGATTGGTATCGGTGCCAGCGTGCGCCAATTGATTCGTATTGGCCAGCGGGTGATGGTTGGCGCTGGTGCGGCGGTCATCGGTGATATTCCGAATGATGTGACTGTGGCTGGTGTGCCGGCCAAAAGGATGAGGTAACCAGAGATTATTATGCTCAACACGCCGTTTTCCCCTTGGCCAAGTTTCAGCGAAGAAGAAGCCAACGCCGTTCGCGATGTCATTTTTTCCAACAGGGTCAATTACTGGACGGGGCAGGAATGTCGTGAATTCGAGAAAGAGTTTGCGGTATGGGCTGGTACCGAGCATGCCATTGCTCTGGCCAATGGCACGGTAGCGCTGGATGTGGCGCTGCAGGCATTGGGCATTGGCGCAGGTGATGAGGTGGTTGTCACGCCGCGCACATTCTTGGCTTCGGTGTCGAGTATCGTCAATGCTGGGGCTGTCCCGGTATTTGCTGAGGTAGATCGTGACTCGCAAAACATAACGGCCGAAACCATCCGCGCTGTATTGACCCCGCGTACTAAGGCAGTGATCTGCGTTCATCTAGCCGGTTGGCCATGTGACATGGACCCAATCATGGCGCTGGCAAACGAGCATAGTCTCAAAGTGATTGAGGACTGCGCACAGGCACATGGCGCTCAATATAAAGGTCGTTCGGTCGGCTCTATCGGCGATGTAGGTGCTTGGTCGTTTTGCCAGGACAAAATCATGTCCACTGGTGGCGAAGGTGGGATGGTCACCACGAACGACCGTAAGCTCTGGTCGAAGATGTGGTCGTTCAAGGATCACGGCAAGAGCTGGGAAGCGGTTTATGAGCGTGAGCATGCTCCGGGATTTCGTTGGCTACATGAGAGCTTCGGCACCAACTGGCGAATGATGGAGGTTCAAGCCGCAATCGGTCGTATACAGCTGCGGCGAATGAGCGGCTGGCATGCAAGTCGCTTAGCTAACTGCGAGCGTATCTGGTCTGCTGCCAAGCCCCTACCGGGGCTTCGTGTTCCGGAAATCCCGGCGGCCATCGTCCATGCCGGCTATAAATGTTACGTTTTTGTTGAGCCTGGGGAATTGCTTGAGGGCTGGAGCCGTGATCGTATTCTGAATGAAATCTCGGCTAAGGGCGTTCCCTGCTTTTCAGGGTCGTGTTCCGAGGTGTATTTGGAGAAAGCCTTCGAGAATACGGGCTGGCGACCGACGGAGCGTTTAGCTGTTGCGCGAGAACTGGGTGAGACCAGCCTAATGTTCCTTGTGCACCCTACTCTGACTGCAGCAGAAGTCGAAAAGACTTGTTCGGTGCTTGAGGAGGTCATGGCTGTTGCAACCGTGGCTGATAGTCGATGTCAGGCTTAACTTGAGCGGGATATGAGCTCGATTTCTGATCTTCCCGTTTGGTCTGCGACGTAGCCTATCGCCAGCAAGCTGACTCCTACAGTGATGAGAAAGCGGCTTGCGTGTTTATGGCTGCCTGGTTGAGGTTTTCCTGTGTTGAGATTAGCTGAAAAATTGCGCACATGGTTGGTGCGCTTGCCCCGGCGCCAGAAGCGAATTATCCAGGTGCTCACTGATGTGATGCTTGTCTGGGCTGCGCTTTGGTTGGCATTCGTCGTGCGCATGGGCAATACCAGTTTCGTCGAGCCAGTCGGGGGGCACGCCTGGCTGTTCGGTTTGGCGCCGTTGATCGCGATCCCGTTTTTCATCCGCTTCGGTATGTATCGCGCTGTCATGCGTTACTTCGGTAACGATGCGCTGATGGCCATCGTCAAGGCGGTGACGCTTTCGACGCTATTACTGGCTTTGGCTGTTTATTGGCGCACCGATGCTCCGTTGCTCATCCCGCGCTCAATGGTATTCAACTACTGGTGGCTGAGCCTGATGCTGCTGGGTGGCTTGCGTCTGGTGATGCGCCAGTACTTCATGGGGGACTGGTTTTCTCCCGAGTCCCTCACGAAGTTTCGCAGTCGCGACGCGGGGCTGCCCAAGGTGGCGGTTTACGGCGCCGGTGCGGCGGGCAACCAACTTGTGGCGGCGTTGCGCATGGGCCGGGCGATGCGGCCGGTTGCGTTCATCGATGATGATGCCAATCTCTACAACCGGATGATTGCCGGGCTGCGGGTGTATTCGCCCAAGCATATCAGGCAGATGATCGATGAAACGGGCGCCGATGAAATCCTGCTGGCCATCCCTTCGGCCACCCGCGCCAGGCGGCGCGAGGTGCTGGAGCGGCTGGAGCCGTTCCCACTGCACGTGCGCAGCATTCCCGGTTTCATGGATTTGGCCAGCGGCAAGGTCAAGGTCGAGGATATCCAGGAAGTCGACATTGCCGACCTGCTCGGGCGCGATGCGGTGCCGCCGCAGCAGGCGCTGTTTGAGAAATGCATCATCGATAAGGTGGTGATGGTGACCGGCGCGGGGGGCTCGATTGGCTCGGAGCTGTGCCGGCAGATTTTGCTGAACAAGCCGGATGTCCTGCTGCTGTTCGAGCACAGCGAGTTCAATCTTTACAGCATTCATATCGAACTGGAGCGGCAGATCGAGCGGGCCTCGCTGCCGGTGCGGCTGGTGCCGATTCTGGGTTCGATTCGTGATACCGGGCGGCTGCTGGATGTGCTGCAGACCTGGAAGGTGGAAACGGTCTATCACGCGGCGGCCTACAAGCACGTCCCGATGGTCGAGCACAATATTGCCGAGGGCGTGCTGAATAATGTGATCGGTACGTTGAATGTCGCCCAGGCTGCCGTGCAGGCCGGCGTGGCCAACTTCGTGCTGATCTCCACCGACAAGGCGGTGCGGCCCACCAACGTGATGGGCAGTACCAAGCGCGTGGCGGAGATGATTCTGCAGGCGCTGAGCCGTGAGGCGGCGCCGGTACTGTTTGGTGCCGATGACGCGGTGCATCACGTCAACAAGACGCGCTTTACCATGGTGCGCTTCGGCAATGTGCTGGGGTCTTCGGGATCGGTGATTCCGCGCTTTTACCAGCAAATTCGCAGCGGCGGGCCGGTGACGGTTACACACCCGAAGATTACACGCTACTTCATGACCATTCCCGAGGCCGCCCAGCTGGTGATCCAGGCCGGCTCCATGGGGCAGGGTGGTGATGTGTTTGTGCTGGATATGGGCCAGCCGGTGAAGATCGCCGAGCTGGCTGAGAAGCTGATTCACCTGTCCGGCATGAGTGTGCGCTCGGAGAAGAACCCGCACGGGGATATCACTATCGAGTTCACCGGGTTGCGGCCTGGTGAAAAGCTCTATGAGGAGCTGCTGATCGGCGACAACGTTAGCGGCACCGAGCACCCAATGATCATGCGCGCCGATGAAGAGTACTTTAACTGGGATGTACTCAAGGCGTTGCTGGCACGGTTGCTCAAGGCAGTGGAACAAGATGACTACCCGCAGGTGCGTGTGCTGCTACGTGAGATGGTCAGCGGTTATGTGCCCGAGGGAGAGATTGTGGACCTGATCTACCTGCAGCGGCGGGTTGGGCCTAGCGAGTAGGTACGTTGTGCAGGCTTTCGCCTGCATTCGGCGCGGGGGTACGCCAATCAGGCGCTCTCGTGGGAACGGGCCATGCCCGTGAAGGGCTTTTACGCTGTGGTTTGACCTTGTTCGCGGGCATGGCCCGCTCCTACTGGCCGCGCGCGGTTGCATTCTGCGGAGCAGGCCGCGCCAGTGCGTGGACTTCAATGCTTGGGAAAATCTGGCGGCAAAAAATCCCTGTCCGGGTCGTAGTCCGGCTTTAGATAACGCGCCAGGTCTTCAAGGTCGCCGGGGTTGAGCGTGCCGGCCGCCTGTTTCAGGCGCAGGTTGTCGAGGATGTAGTCGTAGCGTGCGTTGTTGTAGTTGCGCACGGCGGCGTACAGGCGGCGCTGGGTGTCCAGCACATCGACGATATTGCGTGTACCGACCTCATAGCCAACTTCGGTGGCTTCCAGCGCGCTCTGGCTGGAGACGATTGATTGGCGTCGCGCTTGCACTTGCTCGATATCGGTATTTACGGCGCGATGCAGGTTGCGGGTGTTTTCCACGACTTGCCGGCGCAGGCTCTCGCGCCGCTGCTCGGCTTCGGTCAATTGGTGAAAGGCCTGACGGCTCTGTGAGCTGGTCAGCCCGCCGCTGTAGATCGGGATATTCAATTGCAGGCCGATGCTGCCCTGTTCGACGTTGCCGTTGTAGCGCGGGTAGCCCGGTAGCGCATCGGCCATGCCGCTATTGGCAAAGCCCATGCTGTCGTTGTCGCCCTTGCGGTAGCTGGCCACCGCATCCAGCGTCGGCGCGTGGCCGGCACGGTATTGGCGCAAGGTTTCGCCTGCGGCATTCACGGCCTGGTTCACCGCCAGCAGATTGAGGTTCTGACGGGTGGCCGTGTCGACCCAGGCGGTGGCGTCGTTGGGTGCCGGTGCCAGTACCGGCAAGCTGTGTTCAATGCCTTCCAGCGCCAGGTGCGTGCGGTTGGTCAGGGTTTCCAGCGCCTGTAGGGCGTCTGCCACCTGCCTCTCAGCGAGTATTCGGTTGGCGCGGGCGGTATCGAAACCAGCTTGTGCTTCCAGGGTGTCGGTACGGTCGGAAAGGCCCACTTCGAAGCGCTCATTGGCCTGGTCGAGCTGGCGCTTGAAGGCGGCTTCCTCGGCCTTGACCGCCGCGAGGTTGTCCTGGGCCTGGAGGACCGCGAAGTAAGCCTGGGCGCTTTGCAGGATCAGGTTCTGCTCGGCCGCTGAGTATTCCAGAGCGGCCTGTTCGCTGATCGCTTCGGCAGCCTGCAACTGAAACCAGCGGTCGGCGCGGAAGATAGGCTGGCTCAGGGTAGCCTGATAAACCGTGCCGCTACGCGAAAGCGTGCGCACGCCGGCGCTGGTGTCGACTTGGGTGCGGGTGTCGCTCAACTCGGCGCCGGCACGCAGGTTGGGCAGCAAGCCGGCCCGCGCTTGAGGCACTGTCTCGCGAATCGCCTCGAATTGTGCGCGCGCGGCGGCAAGCTCCGCATTGTTTTCCACTGCCAGTCGATAGACGCTGACCAGGTCGCTGCGCGGGGCGAGCACCGGGGCAGTTTCAGCCCAGGCGGATCCCGATACGGCGGCGGTGACGGCGAGGGCCAGGGTAATTGTGCGCGGCATAGCATCGGTCCCTGAAGCGGAGTGATGGGCAAGGCTAAGCGGCGCCTTGGGCAGGGTCAAGGTGGCGGGTTGGCTGCCAAAAAATGACTCGCTGGTCGCGTGCCTGGCTTTCATGCGCGCTGTTGGCTAGACTCGGTCCCGTTCTTGTCGGGGTGCCCAGAATCGTGGGCTGAGATCGGAAAGTTCCGGATCCCGTTGAACCTGATCAGGTTAAGGCCTGCGTAGGGAACAAGATGTGCTCGCCAGTCATCCTTCGGCGAGTCTCTCGGCGCCAGTCCCGGCGCACCCCGATGCCCTTATCCCACCGTGTTTTCAGGTTCGCTCCGACAACTATCGAGGAGCCAGTCTGATGCGTGCAGAACAACAACATCTTAGTGAGTCAGCCCAGGTCGACCAGCAGTCGATCCAGCCTTTCCCGCGTTCGCAGAAAATCTATGTGCAGGGCTCGCGCCCGGACATCCGCGTGCCGATGCGCGAGATCAGTCTCGACGTTACGCCCACCGCGTTCGGCGGCGAGATCAACGCGCCGGTGCTGGTCTACGATACCTCCGGTCCCTATACCGACCCCAATGTGCAGATAGACGTGCGCAAGGGTTTGCCGGATGTGCGCAGTGCCTGGATCGAGGACCGCGGCGATACCGAGAAGCTGCCAGGGCTTACTTCCGAGTTTGGCCAGCGCCGCCTGGACGACGCCGAACTGGCCGCCATGCGCTTCGCCCATGTCCGCAACCCGCGTCGCGCCAAGCCGGGCAAGAACGTCAGCCAGATGCACTATGCCCGCCAGGGCATCATCACGCCCGAGATGGAATTCATCGCCATCCGCGAGAATATGAAGCTGCAGGAACACCGCGCCGCTGGCCTGCTGGACCAGCAGCACCCAGGGCAGAGCTTCGGTGCCAGCATCCCTAAGGAAATCACTCCCGAATTCGTCCGTGACGAAGTCGCCCGTGGTCGCGCCATCATCCCCGCCAACATCAACCACACCGAGCTGGAGCCGATGATCATCGGCCGCAACTTCCTGGTGAAGATCAACGGCAATATCGGCAACTCGGCGCTGGGTTCGTCCATTGAAGAAGAAGTGGCCAAGCTGACTTGGGGCATCCGTTGGGGTTCGGACACGGTGATGGACCTGTCCACCGGCAAGCACATCCACGAAACCCGCGAGTGGATCATCCGCAACTCGCCGGTTCCGATTGGCACTGTGCCCATCTACCAGGCGCTGGAGAAGGTCGGCGGCGTGGCCGAGGATCTGACCTGGGAGCTGTTCCGCGACACCCTGATCGAGCAGGCCGAGCAGGGCGTGGACTACTTCACCATCCACGCAGGCGTGTTGCTGCGTTATGTGCCGCTGACGGCCAAACGCGTGACCGGCATCGTTTCCCGTGGCGGCTCAATCATGGCCAAGTGGTGCCTGGCGCATCACAAGGAAAACTTCCTCTACACCCACTTCGAAGACATCTGCGAAATCATGAAGGCCTACGATGTGTCCTTCTCGCTGGGCGATGGGCTGCGGCCTGGCTCCATCGCCGATGCCAACGACGCCGCCCAATTCGGCGAGCTGGAGACTCTTGGCGAGCTGACCAAGATCGCCTGGAAGCATGACGTGCAGTGCATGATCGAAGGTCCAGGCCATGTGCCCATGCATCTGATCAAGGAAAACATGGACAAGCAGCTCGAGTGCTGCGACGAGGCGCCGTTCTACACCCTCGGCCCGCTGACCACGGACATCGCGCCGGGTTACGACCACATCACCTCTGGCATCGGCGCGGCGATGATCGGCTGGTTCGGTTGCGCCATGCTCTGCTATGTCACGCCCAAGGAGCACCTCGGGCTGCCGAACAAGGATGACGTGAAGACCGGCATCATCACCTACAAGATCGCCGCCCATGCCGCTGACCTTGCCAAAGGCCATCCGGGTGCGCAGATCCGCGACAACGCTCTGTCCAAGGCGCGCTTCGAGTTCCGCTGGGAGGACCAGTTCAACCTGGGCCTGGACCCGGATACCGCGCGGGCATTCCACGACGAGACGCTGCCGAAGGATTCGGCCAAGGTGGCGCACTTCTGCTCCATGTGCGGGCCGAAGTTCTGCTCGATGAAGATCACCCAGGAAGTGCGCGAATACGCCGCCGAAAACGGCCTGACCGACGAGCAGAAAGCCATTGAAGCCGGCTTCGCCGAACAGGCCGAGCGGTTCAAGGATGAAGGATCGGTGATTTACCGGCAGGTGTAACAGCTTGCTATCTGTGGGAACGGGCCACGCCCGTGAATGGCTTGCACAGAGGCAGCGTGGTGTTCGCGAGCATGGCTCGCTCCTACAGGGCGGTGCAGTCCGCTTGCTTTGTGGGAACGGGCCATGCCCGTGAATGGCTTGCACAGAGGCAGCGTCGTGTTCGCGAGCATGGCTCGCTCCTACGAGGCGGTGCAGTGCGCTTGCTTTTGTGTGGGAACGGGCCATGCCCGTGAACGGCTTGCACAGAGGCAGCGCCTTGTTCGCGAGCATGGCTCGCTCCTACAGGGCGGTGCAGTTCGCTTGCTGCTGTGGGAACGGGCCACGCCCGTGAACGGCTTGCACAGAGGCAGGGCCTTGTTCGCGAGCATAGCTCGCTCCTGCAGGTTTGTAGGGCGGAATCGCCAATGGCGCAACGTCCGCTACAAATACTCCGGCCTAACGATGCCCTTGAGCTGATCATGCGGAATGGTCAGTTCAGGGTGCCCGCTGGAGTAGGGGGCGATGCTGTAGACGTCGTACTTGAGCAGGATGCTGTCCTTCAGCATGGCTATATGAGCCGTCTGCTGAAACGGCCAGAGCTCTATGAATTCGGCGTCCTGATCGTGCTCGTTTTCCACCAGCCAGCGCTGGTGCGCCTGGCGTGCAACGCGCCAGAAGTTGCCGGCCTGGCCGGGTAGCAGGATGTCGTTAAGGCGCAGCTCGCGATTCTGCTTGCGATCAAAATTGATAAAGCCTCGACCCGGCATGCCATGGGCGCCGCCGGTGAAGAGGTAGCTGGACAGCTCCACTACCAGAATATCGCCATGACGCTCGCGCAGTTTGGCCTGCAGGTAGCTGCTCCAGTGGGGCCTGGCGTCGCGTAGGAAGGCTTCCTGGTAGCTCTCCAGAGTCGTAGGCATTTGGCTTTCGGGGCCGAACATCGTCATGCGCCGCAGCCGTTCGTCGATCAACGCGTTAAGCACGGGCTCGTTGAGGAAGTGTTCGGTGTCGATATTCACCAGCGGGCAGCTCTCGTCCTGCTCGGGACAGCCTGCGGGGCGTTGTTCGCTGACGACCTGTCTGATCTCGACCGCCGGCGTGGCACCGAAATGTTGGCAGGCGCTCAGCAGCAGGGCGGTAGTGGTCAGGGTGACGATATTGCGAAAAAGCAATGCAGACCGATTGAAAGCTGCCGGCGCTGCCAGCGCGGTTGAAAGCTCCAGATCTATTGTCTGTTGATGCCTGCCGGCGACCTTGCCGAGGTTTTCAAACAGCCTGTAAATGGGATTCATCCGGTTTCCTCTGGTCCTACGCTGCGGTTTCGAGTCTGGGCAGCCTGTGAAGTTCTGCACGCACCAGCCCGCTGTTTCATTCCGTGGTTGCTGGTCGCAATAGGCTGCACGCGAGCATCTGGCGCGCTAGGATAACCTTCAGACCGCTCACGCAGTGACGGCGATGTCTTTTCTGTGGCGCTTCGCGTCCCGGAATAACCGATATGTGAGTGTGCAATGACCGAGATTTTCAAAGCCGGGCCCGATGACGTGGAAATTATCCAGCGGGATCGCTGTTTCAGCGGTTTCTATAACCTGGATCGCTTCCGGCTGCGTCATCGATTGTTCCGAGGCGGCATGGGCGCAGAAATCGAGCGCGAGCTTTTTGTGCGTCACGATGCCGTGTGCGTGCTGCCTTACGACCCGCAGCGCGACGAGGTGGTACTGGTCGAACAGTTCCGTATGGGCGCTATGGCGCGCGGCGACAGCCCATGGCTGGTGGAAACCGTAGCCGGCCTGATTGACAAGGACGAGCAACCCGAAGAAGTGGCCCGCCGCGAAGCCGTGGAAGAAGCCGGGCTGGAGATCGGTGAACTCTGGCCGGTCACCGCTTATTACCCCTCGCCGGGCGGCAGCACCGAGCGCATTCATCTCTATGTGGGGCGCTGCAGCAGCCTGGGTGCAGGCGGCGTGTTTGGTCTGGAAGAGGAAGGCGAGGATATTCGCGCGATGGTTTGGCCGCTGGATACTGCGCTGGCTGCCTTGCGAGACGGTAGCATCGACAACGCTGCAACCATCATTGCCCTGCAATGGCTGGCCTTGAACCGCGATGAAGTCAGGGAGGCCTGGGCATGAGGGTGAAGCGCGAGCGCTATCGTGTCGATCTGCTGGAATTGCAGTCGGCCTGTGAGGCGAACTATGTTCGGCTTATGCAGTTGCTACCCGATATGCGCGACCAGCCCGATGTGCGCCGTATAGCAATGAGCCAAGGGGATCGACTGCTGGGCGTGCTGGTGCTGCAGGTGGTGGAGAACTGTCCTTATACCAGCACGCTGCGTATCACTCAGGAGCACTGCCTGCCCTGGTTGCCGGCACCGCGGATGGAGGTGCGGGTCTATCACGATGCGCGCATGGCCGAGGTGATCAGCGCAGAAAATGCGCGACGCTTTCGCGGCATTTATCCCTACCCCAATGCGCATATGCATCAGCCCAACGAGAAGAACCAGCTCAACCTGTTTCTTGGTGAATGGCTGGGACATTGCCTGGCCTGTGGGTATGAGCTGGAACCAGTGCTCTAGGGCGCTTGGTTTAGGGTTGCGGCCTGAATTTCGGCTGTATTTCCTTGCCGGGTAATGGCAAAGTGACATGCCTGAAAGGGGCATCGTGAGCGGTTGGGTGAGCCGGTATGTCACTTGGACAAAACGGTCTATCTGTGACCCACGCCCGCAATGCGCGGTTTAACTCGCGATCACCTGCAACCATAATTCCTCCCGTCATCCGGGCAAAGGAGACGGGGTTTTGCCTGTCCAATCTCTTACCGCTAAGACCGATTCGGTTCTGCTTGTGCAGCTGACCGATAGCCATCTGTTCGCCGAAGCGAGCGACAGGCTATTGGGCATGGACACGGCCGAAGGACTGCAGCGCGTCGTCGAGCGAGTACTCGATGAACAGCCCCGTGTAGACCTGATTCTGGCGACAGGCGACCTGTCCCAGGATGGCTCTACAGCCTCCTACGAACTTTTCCGTACGCTCTGCGAACCCATCCAGGCGCCTGCGCGCTGGTGCCCCGGCAACCATGACGAGTTGGCGGCGATGCAGCAGGTCACGCAAGGCAGTGAGCTGATGGCGCCGGTCCTCGATATCGGTGCCTGGCGTGTGGTGATGCTCGATACGCTGGTGCCCGGGTCGGTTTTCGGCATGCTGAGCAGCGAGCAGCTTGAATTGCTTGAGCGCGCCTTGCAGGAAGCGCCGGACAGGCACCATCTGATTTGCCTGCATCACCATCCGGTATCCATCGGCAGTCAATGGATGGACCAGATCGGCCTGCACAATAGCGAGGCGCTATTCAAAGTGCTGGATCGCCACCCCAATGTCAGAGCCCTGCTCTGGGGCCACATCCACCAGGAATTCGATGGCCAGCGCAACGGCGTGCGGCTGCTGGCCTCGCCGTCTACCGGCGTGCAGTTCGCCGCTGGCAGTGAAAAAT
The DNA here is from genome assembly GCF_000756775.1 of Pseudomonas saudiphocaensis. Classification (NCBI taxonomy): domain Bacteria; kingdom Pseudomonadati; phylum Pseudomonadota; class Gammaproteobacteria; order Pseudomonadales; family Pseudomonadaceae; genus Pseudomonas; species Pseudomonas saudiphocaensis. The sequence continues at coordinate 2,014,307 of NZ_CCSF01000001.1, read as the reverse complement.
TCCAGGTAGACACACTCGCCCCCGGCTATCGCTGGCTGCGGTTGCATACTGACGGCCAGCTCGAAACCGGCGTGTCGCGGGTGGAAGGCGTGGACTTCGGGGTGGACTACAGCATCGAGGGATATTAGTCCCCGCTAGCTTTTTGTGGGAACGGGCCATGCCCGTGAAGGGGCCGCGCTGGGGTGTGGGTTTCGTTCGCGGGCGTGACCAGCTCCTACAGAGGCATGCAGCCCGCCTGCTTTTCGTGGGAACGGGCCATGCCCGTGAAGGGGCCTGCGCTGGGGTATGGGTTTTGTTCGCGGGCATGGCTCGCTCCCACAGGGGAGTGCAGCTCGCTAGCTTTTCGTGGGAACGGGCCGTGCCCGTGAAGGGGCCTGCGCTGTTCGCGGGCATGGCCCGCTCCTACAGGGGAGTGCAGCTCGCTAGCTTTTCGTGGGAACTGGCCATGCCCGTGAAGGGTTCCGCGCTGGGGTGTGGGTTTTGTTCGCGGGCGTGGCCCGCTCCTACCGGAAGGTAGTCCGCTTGCTTTTAGTGACGATGGTAACGGTGGGCTGATTGCGTTCGGGTTGCAGGAGCGGGTGGGCGCCTTGTAGCCTTAGTCCTTTTCGATGAACTGTATCCATGTCCAGTTGCCCGTCTTCGATTCTTTATCTGCACGGCCTCAATAGCTCTCCACTTTCGCACAAGGCGAGCCAGCTGACGGCTGCGCTGGAGCGTATCGGGATGAGCGCGCGACTGCAGGTGCCGGCGTTGCATCATCATCCGCGCCAGGCCATCGCTCAGCTTGAGACGGCCATCGCCGAGTTGGGGCGTCCCGTGCTGGTCGGCAGTTCGCTCGGCGGCTACTATGCGACGCACCTTGCCGAGCGTCACGGGCTCAAGGCTTTGCTGATCAATCCAGCGGTGACGCCGCATCGCCGTTTCGACGGTTATCTCGGTCCGCAGACCAACCTTTATACCGGTGAAGTCTGGGAGCTCACCCAGGATCACATCGCCGCTCTGGCGGAACTGGAAGTGGCGCCGCCGCAGGATGCCGAGCGTTATCAGGTCTGGTTGCAGACCGGCGACGAGACGTTGGATTACCGCGATGCGGTGGAATTCTATCGTGGCTGCGCGTTACGCATTCAGGCGGGCGGCGATCACGGATTTCAGGGCTTTGCCGAGCGGATTCCGGCGTTGCTGGCGTTTGCCGGATTTGCGCCGGCTGAATTTATCGAAGTCGATTTCTCCGATCTCTAAGGACATCACGAAACGCCCATGTCTTATACCGCAGAAGCCATTGAAGTCCTCTCCGGCCTTGACCCGGTGCGCAAGCGCCCGGGTATGTATACCGACACCTCGCGGCCCAACCATCTGGCGCAGGAAGTTATCGACAACAGCGTCGATGAGGCGCTGGCCGGGCATGCCAGCACGGTGCAGGTGATCCTGCATCAGGACAATTCACTGCAGGTCATCGACGATGGCCGCGGCATGCCGGTGGATATCCATCCGGAAGAGGGCGTTTCGGGCGTCGAGCTGATCCTCACCAAGCTTCATGCAGGCGGCAAGTTTTCCAACAAGAACTACCAGTTTTCCGGTGGCTTGCATGGTGTCGGGATTTCCGTGGTCAACGCGCTGTCGACGCGAGTCGAGGTGACCGTCAAGCGCGATGGCAACGAGTACCGCATGCATTTTGCCGATGGCTTCAAGGGCAGCGAGCTGGAGATCGTTGGCAGCGTTGGCAAACGCAATACCGGTACCAGCGTGCATTTCTGGGCCGACCCGAAATACTTCGATTCGCCGAAATTCTCCATCAGCCGCCTCAAGCATGTGCTCAAGGCAAAGGCGGTGCTCTGTCCCGGGCTGAATGTCAGTTTCGAGGACAAGAACACTGGCGAGAAGGTCGAGTGGCATTACGAAGACGGCCTGCGCTCCTATCTGATCGACTCGGTCAGCGAGTTCGTACGCCTGCCGGATGAGCCCTTCACCGGCAGCCTGGCCGGCAACACCGAGGCGGCCGACTGGGCACTGCTGTGGCTGCCTGAAGGTGGCGACAGCGTTCAGGAAAGCTACGTCAATCTGATCCCCACGGCTCAGGGGGGGACCCACGTCAACGGCCTGCGCCAGGGCCTGCTGGACGCCATGCGCGAGTTCTGCGAGTTCCGCAGCCTGCTGCCGCGCGGGGTGAAGCTGGCCCCGGAGGATATCTGGGAGCGCATTGCCTTCGTCCTGTCGATGAAGATGCAGGAGCCGCAGTTCTCCGGCCAGACCAAGGAACGCCTGTCGTCGCGTGAAGCGGCGGCCTTCGTTTCCGGTGTGGTCAAGGACGCCTTCAGTCTGTGGCTCAACGCCCATCCCGAGCTGGGTCTGCAACTGGCCGAGCTGGCCATCAGCAACGCCGGGCGGCGGCTCAAGGCGGGCAAGAAGATCGAGCGCAAGAAGGTCACTCAGGGCCCGGCGCTGCCGGGCAAGCTGGCTGACTGCGCCGGTCAGGATCCGGCCCGTGCTGAACTGTTTCTGGTGGAAGGCGATTCCGCTGGCGGTAGCGCCAAGCAGGCGCGGGACAAGGAATTCCAGGCGATCCTGCCGCTGCGCGGCAAGATCCTCAACACTTGGGAAGTGGACGGCGGTGAAGTGCTGGCCAGTCAGGAGGTCCACCATATTGCTGTCGCCATCGGCCTGGATCCCGGTTCGGCGGATCTTTCACAGCTGCGCTACGGCAAGATCTGCATCCTTGCTGACGCCGACTCCGATGGCCTGCACATTGCCACACTGCTCTGTGCGTTGTTCGTCCAGCATTTCCGCCCGCTGGTGGAGGCCGGGCATGTCTACGTCGCCATGCCGCCGCTGTACCGCATCGACCTGGGCAAGGACATCTTCTATGCGCTGGACGAAGCCGAGCGCGATGGCATTCTCGAGCGCCTGGTGGCCGAAAAGCGCCGCGGCAAGCCGCAGGTCACGCGCTTCAAGGGCCTGGGCGAGATGAACCCGCCGCAGCTGCGCGAAACCACCATGGATCCGAATACCCGCCGGCTGGTGCAGCTGACGCTGGATGACTTCGACAGCACGCGCGAAATCATGGACATGTTGCTGGCCAAGAAGCGCGCCGGTGACCGTAAAAGCTGGCTGGAATCCAAGGGCAACCTGGCCGAGGTGCTGGTTTGAACTGGCGCTCTATGGCGCTGCTGTTGGCATTGGCGGCACCGACCTGGGCTAGCGAGACGAATCCTGAGCTTGAGCTGGTCAGCGAGCATCCTGTCGCCGGCATGGAGACTGGCAACCTCTCCGGCATGGCCTGGTGCGGCGATGGTCTGTGGGTAGTTTCCGACCGTGAGGACAACCTGCTTTATCGCCTCGATGCTGGAGATGGCGATGCCGTCTGGCAGGCGCAAACGGAGCACTTCGAGCTACCGCCTGTGCCCGATACCGGTCTGCCCTGGGGCATGCGCATGCGCACCCAGGCCACTGGCATGGTGCGCGGCGGGCAGATGGATTTCGAAGGGCTGGCCTGCGACCGTCTGGGCAATCGCTATCTGGTCAGCGAGGCGCATGCCGCTGTGCTCAGGGTGAGCCCGGCGGGTACGTCGCAGTGGCTCAACCTGCCTTCCGCTTTGATCCGGCAGGCGCGCGCCAGCGGCATGTTGCTGAAGTTCAATGCCATGTTCGAGGGTATCGCCGTCGACCCGGATGCCGGGCGGATGTGGCTCGCAGCCGAGCGTGAGCGACGCGGCCTGCTGGTGATGCATCGCAACCAGAGCAGCTGGCAATGTACTGGTGGCTGCGTGCTGTTGGTCGAGGGCGGCAATGAGCTGCCTCCGCCGGCGCTGGGCGAGCGGCCATTGCCGATAAGCTTCTCCGCGCTGGCCTATTTCAACGAGCGCTTGTTCACCCTCGAACCCAATGCCCACCGAGTCTGCCGTCGCAATCTGGCCAGCGGCAAGGCCGAGCGTTGCTGGTCTTATGCCGCCACGGTGTTGGCCGATTCTCGTCGCTATGACACGCCGTTCGGCAATGCCGAAGCGCTGTCGCTGGATGAGCAGGGCGCCTGGATCGGAGTGGACAACAACGCCCAGACCCGCGCGGATGGCGAGAAGCGTCCGATTGTCTGGCGTTTCGCCGCGCCGCCCGGCGGCTGGAGTGCCAAGTAGTGAGCCAGCCTGCGGGTCGTCGTGCCGGCCGGGTCATGCTGGTACTGGCTTGGGGAATAGGCATCCTGCTGGCGACAAGATTTTTCGCCGACTGGGAGCAGAGCCGCTTCAATCCCAACCAGCAACCCGTTTCGCATGTCGGCAGCGGGCATATCGAAGTGCTGCTGGAAAGCAATGTCCAGGGTCATTTCGTTGCCAGCGGGCGGATCAATGGCGAAGCGGCGGTGTTTCTGCTGGATACCGGCGCCACCGATGTCGCCATTCCGGCTGAGGTCGCCAGCAAGCTGGGGCTTGAGCGCGGTGCGCCGATTCTGCTGCAGACGGCCAACGGCCAGACCACCGGTTATCGCACGGTGCTCGACAGCCTGAGCATAGGTGACATCGTCCTGCGCGACGTACGTGCCATCGTTGCGCCGGGCTTTGACAGCGAACAGATATTGCTGGGCATGAGTGCCCTGAAACAACTCGAATTCACCCAGCGCGCCGGCACTCTGGTGCTGCGCCAACACGCCACGGATCGACCATGAGCGATATTCTCGACCTGAGCCTGGACGGTGTGGAGCGTCGCTCCCTCGCCGACTTCACCGAGCAGGCCTATCTCAACTATTCCATGTACGTGATCATGGACCGCGCCCTGCCGCATGTCGGCGACGGCTTGAAGCCGGTGCAGCGGCGCATCGTCTACGCCATGAGCGAACTCGGCCTGAACGCCGACGCCAAGCACAAGAAGTCGGCGCGTACCGTGGGCGACGTGCTCGGCAAGTTCCACCCTCACGGCGATTCCGCCTGCTACGAAGCCATGGTGCTGATGGCGCAGCCGTTCAGCTACCGCTATACGCTGGTCGATGGCCAGGGCAATTGGGGTGCGCCGGACGATCCGAAATCCTTCGCCGCCATGCGTTATACCGAGGCGCGGCTGTCGCGTTATTCCGAAACCCTGCTGTCGGAGCTGGGCCAGGGTACGGTGGACTGGGTACCGAACTTCGACGGCACCCTGGATGAGCCGGCAACCCTGCCGGCGCGCCTGCCCAATCTGCTGCTCAATGGCACCACCGGCATCGCCGTGGGCATGGCCACCGACGTGCCGCCGCACAACCTGCGCGAAGTCGCCGCGGCCTGCGTGCGTTTGCTGGATGAACCCAAGGCCACGGTCGAACAGCTCTGCGAGCATGTACAGGGGCCGGATTACCCGACCGAGGCGGAGATCATCACCCCGCGTGCGGACCTGCTGAAAATCTATGAAACCGGCCGCGGCTCGGTGCGCATGCGTGCCGTATACCGGGTCGATGATGGCGATATCGTCGTCACCGCGCTGCCGCATCAGGTTTCCGGTGCCAAGGTGCTGGAGCAAATCGCTGCGCAGATGCAGGCCAAGAAGCTGCCGATGGTGGCCGACCTGCGTGATGAGTCCGACCACGAGAACCCGTGCCGTATCGTCATCATTCCTCGCTCCAATCGGGTCAATGCCGACGAGCTGATGCAGCACCTGTTTGCTACCACCGATCTGGAGTCCAGCTACCGGGTCAACACCAACGTCATCGGTCTCGACGGCAAGCCGCAGGTAAAGAACCTGCAAGTGCTTCTGTCCGAATGGCTGACCTATCGCATCGGCACCGTGCGCCGCCGCTTGCAGTTCCGTCTGGACAAGGTGGAAAAGCGCCTGCACCTGTTGGAAGGCTTGTTGGTGGCGTTCCTCAACCTCGACGAGGTGATCCATATCATCCGTACCGAGGACCAGCCCAAGCCGGTGCTGATGGCCCGCTTCGAGCTGTCGGAGCTGCAGGCCGACTACATCCTGGATACCCGCTTGCGTCAGCTGGCGCGGCTGGAAGAAATGAAGATCCGCGGCGAGCAGGACGAGCTGGCCAAGGAGCGCGAGAAGCTGCTGGCACTGCTGGGCAGCGAAGCCAAGCTGAAGAAGCTGGTGCGCAAGGAGCTTTTGGAAGACGCCGAGACCTACGGTGACGATCGTCGCTCGCCCATCGTTGCGCGGGCCGAGGCGCGTGCACTGACAGAAAACGAGTTGCTGCCGTCCGAGCCGGTAACCGTGGTTATTTCCGAGAAGGGTTGGGCACGCTGCGCCAAGGGGCACGACATCGATGCCACCGGGCTATCGTACAAGGCCGGCGACGGCTTCAAGGCGGCCGCTGGCGGACGCTCCAACCAGTACGCGGTATTTATCGATTCCACCGGTCGCAGCTATTCGCTGGCGGCGCATTCGTTGCCGTCGGCACGCGGCCAGGGCGAGCCGCTGACCGGCCGCCTGACGCCGCCGCCCGGTGCCGCTTTCGAATGTGTGCTGCTGCCAGAGGACGATGCGCTCTATGTGATCGCTTCGGATGCCGGCTACGGTTTTGTGGTCAAGGGCGAAGATCTGCAGGCCAAAAACAAGGCCGGCAAGGCACTGCTGTCGCTGCCTGCCGGGGCCAGGGTCATCGCCCCGCGTCCGCTCGGCAGCCGCGAGGAAGACTGGCTGGCGGCGGTGACCACCGAGGGGCGCCTGCTGGTATTCCCGGTGCGCGATCTGCCGCAGTTGGGCAAGGGTAAGGGCAACAAGATCATCGGCATTCCCGGTGATCGGGTGGCCAGCCGCGAGGAATATGTGGTCGACCTCGCCGTGCTGCCTGCTGGCGCGACCCTGGTGCTGCAGGCCGGCAAGCGTACCTTGTCGCTGCGTGCTGACGATCTGGAGCACTACAAGGGCGAGCGTGGCCGGCGCGGTAACAAGCTTCCGCGTGGCTTCCAGCGAGTGGATGGGCTGCTGGTCGAGGCGACATGACTGGCAGGCCGCTAGTAGGCAGTTACCCGCGTAGCAAAGCGGTGTTGCGAGCGGCCTTGAAAGGCCGCCTGCGGCTAAAGGGCTTCCGCGTGGCCGAGGGGCGAACGCAGTAAGGAATGCTCACGTATGCAGGGTGGCGTCCGTAGCTCAATTCACGGAAGATAGCGGGCTTTCACATCATTGCGACTCGAAGAAGATCGGCAGCCGAGCGGCGGCGAGGGGCTATTCGTCGATACAGCCGGTCGTCCGGCTGACAAGCGCCGGTCGCGAGTAGAGGTAGAAACGAACGTGTTGCGCTTCTCGACTGTAGTATTGCTGGCCTGTGCCAGCCTGGCCGGCTGCATGACGCAGCCGGTACCCATGTACCGACTTGATACAGGTACTACCGAGATCCCCGCCGAGGAAGGCCAGGTGGCCGTATTGTTGGGCCCGGTAACGCTGGCGGACTACCTGCAGCACGATGCGCTCCTGCAACGCCTGCCCGATGGCAGCCTGGCCCCGGAAGGGCAGAAGGCGCGCTGGGCCGGTAGCCTGCAGGGCAACATTGACCAGCTGTTGTTGCGCCAGCTGGCCTCGCGGCTGAAAACCCAGCGTCTGGAGCTCAACCCCGGAAAAGGCTTCAAGCCTGACGTGCAGGTCGAACTCGATATCACCCGCCTGGATTCCGGCCCCGAACATCCGGCGGTGCTCGAAGCTCAGTGGCGACTTCTGGACGCCAACGGCAAGCGCCACGGGAGTAGGCTGGTACGCCTGCAGGAAGAGCATCAGGGCAGTACCGCCGATCAGGTGCGGGCTCAGAGCGTGCTGCTGCAGCGGCTTAGCGAAATGGTAGCCGGTGCAATCGAACCACTGGCCACGGCAAAGGCGCCGGTCAGGCGCAGCAATCCCGTAGTTAAGGCGCCCGCCAAACCGGAGCCACAACAGCCGGTCATCAACGCCATCGAGCCGATCCGCACGGATCTGGAAGTGTTTCGCTTCTGAGTCTGGCCTGTTCGCGGGCGTGGCCCGCTCCTACCGGAAGGGTAGTCCGCTTGCTTTTTGTGGGAACGGGCCATGCCCGTGGCCCGGTGGGACTTAGTCGAAGGTGAAAGCCGGGCGCGCCGAATTCTCAGTCCCAGTTGTCAATCCAGCTTACGGTTGCGCAGCTCACGCATGCGCGTCAGTTGCCGCTCGAGCAGCGAAGGGTAGGGCTCGAGCAGGCGTTCGACGCAGCAGGCGCCCTCTGGGCTGGCGATGGAGCGAATGCTGGCGCGTTGGCGAATCAGCGGGTCGTTGCCAATTTCACGCTCGATCAGCAGCAGGTTGCGGCTGTGCAGGGACATCTCCAGTGCCGCCTGCGCTGGCTGGCTGAGCAGCAGATCGCCCTGGCTGAGATCGTACAGATCCTCACCTTGAGTCAGGCCCAGCTGCAGGTTGAGGGTAATGCCGGTGTCGGCCACCTCGATCTGCAAGGCGTGCCCGAGCGCGCGCATCAGCTCGCCGCAGCAGATAGCGTGGGTCAGGTAGTTCTGCTCATCGTCCTGGCTGTGAAACAGCATCAGGCTGCTGCCATCGTTGAGCGTATGCAATTCGGCCTGATAGAGCGTCGCCGCCTGCTGCAGGCTGTCCCGGTAGCGTTGCAGTAGTTCGGTTAGGCGGGGGCGGGGCAGCCGGCGCAGTTGCTCCTGGGCACCCAGCTGGATAGCCAGCACGGCGCTCTTGCCGGCGATGACCGGTTGCGGCGCGGGCGCGATGTAAGGCGCAGGGCGTGGCGGTTCAGCAAAGGGCGGGTCGTCATCGAAGGGGTCAAAGTCGTCCGCACTGCTCAGCCGAGAGTCTTCTTCCGTTCGTAGCTTGTCATCAGCACCACCGTCGTCGGCGTAATGTGCGTCAGCGCGCGGCAGGGTGGGCACTTCGAAATCCGCTGTGTAGACATCACCCAGGCTGTCATCGAGCTCGATTTCGGGCTCGGGGGCTTCCGGCACCAGGCGTGCTTGCAGTTGCCGCGCCAGATCACCGATCTCGTCCTGGCGCGCTGCGCCCGGCGCCGGATCATCCGGGTCACGCAGCCATACCCGCAGTTGCAGCAGCGGCGTTGACAGCTGTCGGCCCAGACGCATGCTCAGCGCCAGCGAAATCACCAGCACGATCAGGCTGATCAGCCCCATGGTCTGCAGGCTGATGGACATCGGCTGGCGAAGTTTCTGCAGGTCAAGGCTGATCCGCAAGTGCCCGGCAATCACTTCCTGGAAGCTGATGGGTGTGGAGTAAAGGCCTTCTTCATTGCCAAGCAGGTTGCGCTGGGGACGGGAGCCGGACTCGGCCATGACCCGGTTGTCCACGCTGTAGATCGCCGCATGGGCCACCAGCGGGTTCTTCACCAGGTTGCTCAACAGCACATTGAGGCTGAGGATGTCATTGGCTGCCAGCAGGTCGGTGGCCGAGGCTGCGGTTTGCATGATCAGGCTCTGGCCGAGCGCGTCGGCCTGCTGCTGCATGGCGTTCTTGTACTGGATGCCCATGACCCAGGCATGGATCAGCAATGCCAGCGTAACCAGCAGCAGGGTGTGGCTGACCACCCGCAACGCCAGCGGAATTCGACGCTGGCGCAGCGCGCGGTAGATCAGCAGGAAGAAGTTGTCTGGCTTGACGGATGCGGGCCGGTTCACAGAGCGCGGCTCTACTCATAAGGAAAGTGCCGCGCAGTATACGGAAAGCACGGCGGAGGCTGAAGGTCTGCACTGTAAAGCAGATGAATTGCATGCCAGTCTCATGGCAGGTGTCCGAGCAGCCGCCAGCGGCGCGTTGGCTGTTGTAGAATGCCCGCCTTCTTTGCCATGGGAGCTGCGCCTTGCGCGAAATCGTCCTGATCAACATCACCGGGGAAGATCGTCCCGGCCTGACAGCTGCCATCACCGGTGTGCTCGCCCAGGGCGGCGTGAGCATTCTCGACATCGGCCAGGCGGTGATCCACGACACCCTGTCGTTCGGCATTCTGGTGGAAATTCCGGATACCGAACGTGCATCTTCGGTGCTCAAAGACGTGCTGTTCATGGGCTACAAGCATGACCAGCAGGTGCGTTTCACGCCGGTTGCCGAAGCCGACTACCAGCAGTGGGTGGCCGGCCAGGGCAAGCCGCGCCACATCGTCACGCTGCTGACACGCAAGGTCACGGCTGAGCAGTTGCAGCGTGTCAGCTCGATCACCGCCAAGTACGGTCTGAACATCGACCATATCGACCGGCTTTCCGGGCGCCAGTCGCTGGATATGCCGGAAGAGCTGGGCAAGGGCTGCATCGAGTTTTCGGTGCGTGGCGAGCCTGCCGATATCGATGCCCTGCGCGCGGAGTTCCTTAGCGTTGCTCAGGAGCTGAACGTTGATATCGCCTTCCAGCGTGACTCGGTGTTCCGTCGTAATCGCCGTCTGGCGGTGTTCGACATGGACTCGACGCTGATCGAGGCCGAGGTCATCGACGAGCTGGCCAAGGCCGCCGGCGTCGGTGAGCAGGTTGCGGAAATCACCGAGCGGGCAATGCGCGGCGAGCTGGACTTCCGCGCCAGCTTCAAGGAGCGCCTGGCGTTGCTGGAAGGTCTGGAAGAAAGCGTGCTGGCCGAAGTCGGTGCCACGCTGCGGCTGACCGAAGGCGCCGAGCTGCTGTTTGCCGAGCTCAAGCGACTGGGCTACAAGACGGCGATCCTTTCCGGCGGCTTCAGTTACTTCGCCAGGCAGCTGCAGCAGAAGCTGGGCATCGATTATGTCTATGCCAACGAGCTGGAAATTGTCGACGGCAAACTGACCGGCGTGGCCATCGAGCCCATCGTCGACGCCCAGCGCAAGGCTGATCTGCTGCGCGAGCTGGCGCAGAAGGAAGGCTTGCGTCTGGAGCAGACCATCGCCGTCGGCGACGGCGCCAATGATCTGCCGATGCTCGGCCTGGCAGGCCTCGGTGTCGCCTTCCGCGCCAAGCCGTTGGTCAAGCAGTCGGCCAAACAGGCCATCTCGACCCTGGGGCTGGACGGGATTCTCTATCTGCTGGGATTCCGCGATCGGGAAGGGCTGGAATAGCAAAGGGCCGCGGCCATGGGGGCGGGCCATGCCCGCGAAGAGCGCTTTAAGCCATTCACGGGCATGGCCCGTTCCCACATAAGCATGCGGGCTGCTCCTCCTCGGAGGAGCTGACCACGCCCGCGAACCAAGCTACACAGCAGTTTGTTGACCCGTTCCCACAGAAAAAGCAGGTAGGTGGTATGGCTTTCGTGGGAGCGGGCCATGCCCGCGAACAGCTCCGCGAGCATGGCTCGTCCTACGGGGTTACGGCTTGATCGCGATCTTCAATACGCCGTCACGCTGGTTGGCGAACAGGTCGTAGGCGTCGACGATGGCGTCCAGCTTGTATTCGTGGGTGACCAGTGGAGCGAGATCGACTCGGCCGGAGGCAACCACGTTGAGCAGGCGGCGCATGCGTTCCTTACCGCCGGGGCACAGCGAGGTGATGATCTTGTGATCGCCCAGGCCGGCGAGGAAGGAGCCTAGAGGGATGCTCAAGTCCTGTGAGTAGACGCCCAGGCTGGACAGGGTGCCGCCGGGCTTGAGCACGCGCAGGGACTGCTCGAAGGTGAGCTGGGTGCCGAGCGCTTCGATGGCGGCGTCCACACCACGGCCGCCGGTGATCTTGAGAATTTCCTCCACCACATCGACGTTTCTGAAGTTCAGCGTGACGTCGGCGCCCATCTGCCTGGCGATCTCCAGCCGTGAATCGACACCGTCAACAACGATGATGCAGCTTGCACCGCGCAGTTTCGCTCCGGCGGTGGCGCACAGGCCGATGGGGCCTTGGGCGAAGATCGCCACGATATCGCCAATCTTGATGTCGGCCTTTTCTGCGCCGCCAAAGCCGGTTGACATGATGTCCGGGCACATCAGCACCTGTTCGTCGGTGAGGGCGTCAGGCACCGGGGCCAGATTGGCCTGGGCGTCGGGCACCAGCACGTATTCGGCCTGGGTGCCGTCGATGGTGTTGCCGAAGCGCCATCCGCCCATGGGCTTGTACCCGTGGCAGCTGCAGCCGTCAGCCTGTGACGAGACCCCGTCCTGGCTGGCGTAGGAAGAAAAGTCCGGGCAGATGGCGCCGGCGATCACCCGCTGACCTTCTTCGTAGCCCTTTACGTTGCTGCCGAGCTTTTCGATGATGCCCACCGGCTCGTGACCAATGGTCAGCCCCTTCGCCACCGGGTATTCGCCCTTGAGGATGTGCACATCGGTGCCGCAAATGGTCGTCGTGGTGATGCGCACCAGGGCGTCGTTGGGGCCTGGCTGGGGGATGGGTTTGTCGGCAAGCTCGATGCGGCCCGCCTCGACGAATACGGCGGCTTTCATCATGGACATGACAGTTCTCCTGGCAGGGTGCGTCAATGCACTCTAGTCCAACAGACTGAAGCCCTGATGATCGAGGTCAATACTTGAGGTGGGCGGCCGTTACGGCTATTCCTCGTCCGAGGAGAAGTTGTAGTCCATCGATTGGCTGGGGCCTTGCAGGTAGTGCCCCTGGATATAGCCGACGCCGGCCTGCCAGAGCGCGGCTAGCACGGTGGCGCTGTCGACGAAGGGTACGATGGTCTGCCGTGACTGCGCGTGCAGGTCGGCAAGCATCTGCTTGAGGGTTTCCTGATTTTCCTGACGACCCAGATCCTGGGTGTAGGAGCCATCGATCTTGATGAACTCGGCGTCCAGGTGCTTGAGCGTATTGAGCGGGTTGAGCGTGCAGCCGAACTGATTGAGAGCCGTACGCAAGCCCAGTCCGGCAAGTCCCTGGGTCAGTACCTTGGCCTGTTTGAGATAGGCGACGGCATCGCTCTCGGCGATCTGAATGACCAGCGAATCCCCTGGCAGGCGCGATGCCTTGAGTGCCGCCCCCAGCCATGGCAGCAGGGACGGATCGTTCAGGCTGGCGCTCGACAGGTTGATAAACAGCCGTGTGCGGTGGCCCTTGCTGCGATGTTCGGCGAGCAGCTTGATGGAGTTGAGCAGCACCCAGCGATCGATCTTGGTGGCCAATCCGGCTTCCTTCGCAGCATCGAGGAAAACGCCGGGCGGTACTTCAGTGCCTTTCGGGTCAAGCAGACGCAGCAGTACTTCGTAGTGCTCGTGGTTATCGCCGCGCAGGCTGATGATCGGCTGGAACAGCAGGCGGAAACTGTTCTTCTCCAGCGCCTGTTGCACCATGGCAAGGATATCGCCGCGGCCGGCAGCAGCGGCCAGTTCGTCTGCCGGATTGTAGATGTGCAGTGCGTTGCCGTTGGTCAGTTCTTCGGCGCAGCGGTGGGCGCGGTCGATGATGTTGCGTGTGGTGGTGGTCTGCTCATCGAGGCTGGCAGCGCCGATGCTGAGGGTTGTCTGTACGGTGCGTCCGGCGATCTCGAACAGATGCCCTTCGACCTTTTGCAGCAATTTGTTGAACAGCTGCTCGCACTGCTGAGCCGTGCAGTCGGCCAGCAGGGCGGCGAAGGCGTCATCGCCGAAGCGTGCGAGCTGGGCTGACTCGGGGAAATGCGCGCGTAGCTGATTGGCCAGTTCCGCCAGTAGACGGTCGCTGTCTGCCAGCCCGATATCGGCCTGCAGACTGGCGAAGCGATCCACACGAATATAGGCCAGGCAAGCATCCTGGCCAGCACCGACGGCGCGTGCCACGGCCTGATCAAGCAGGTCGAGGAAATGGGTACGGTTGTGCAGGCGGGTGACCGGGTCCTGGCTGCTGATTTCACGCAGCTTGGCCAGCTCGGCGCTGTCGCTTTCGGCGCGGATCACAACCTGGATGCAGGGCTCGCCATCATAGGTGGCAGGCGAAAAGCTCATGCGTGCCTTGAAGTCGCTGCCGTCGGCGCGAACACCCTTGCACACCAGCTCGGAGTTTTCCGGAATGCTCTGATAGTTCTTCAGGAAGCCCTTGAACTCGACCTGATCGCAGCTGGCGATCAGATCGATCATCGGCATGCCTTCCAGCTCCTCCACATCCTCGTAGGCGAACATCTCCAGGTAGGCACGGTTAGCGTAGATATGCATGCCGTCATGTACGTAGGCGATGGCGTCCACCGAGCTTTCCAGCAGCAGCTGGCAACGCTTTTCGGCTTCGCGCAGCGCCAGTTCAGCAGTGCGACGGGCGCGACGCTCTTCCAGGTTCGCCAGCTCCCGGTTGGCCACCAGGACCAGCCACTCATCCTCGTGTTGCGGCAGTGCGGCCTGGGCGCCGAGCATCAGGGCTTCGGTGATGGCATCGACGTCGTTGCCATCGATCAACTGAATGACGGGGATATCCTTGCCTTGCTTGCGAATCGTGCTGGTGGCTTCGCTGGGGTCAAGGTTGTCGCTGGTCGGGGCGTTGATCAGCAGGTCCCAGGTCTGCTGGAGCGCCTCTGCCAGATCCTCGCCGGAGGTAAGTCTGTGAACTCGGGTGGCCTGGCCGGCATTACGAAAAAGACTGACCAGCCGCTCGGCTTCATTTTGCGAGTCTTCGAGGATCAGCAGGCGGATGGTTTTCTTTTGCGGGGACATGGCAGCTGCTTTGGAACGCGCCTTAGCGGGGCGTTAGGGCTAAAAAACAGTGAGCCGCAATCTACAGCGACTTCCAGAGTGAGTCAAAATCTTCACCCACGGATACGCCCTGGGCTCCACGCATTGTGACGGGGGTCTTCTCCTGGGGTGCAACTGCCAGACTGACCAGTTGGTATTCGAACTGGTTATAGCTGCCCGAACCGTTCTGGCGGCGACGCAGAAGCGCGCGATGTTCTTCGCCGTTCTGGTTGATCAGCACCTTATGGCCTTCCTGGAACGGCAGGCGCGGCGCGATGAGTGTCGCCGGACGAGAAATAACGTTGATTTCCGGTAGCAGCAGCGCGCGCAGGTATTCGCTGCCGTGATCGCTCTTGCGCAACAGGCGCAGGCCGCAGGGCTGCGCATGGGGGGCGATAAGCTCGACACCCATTTGCGGGCCGCTGCCGCGAACCTGGCGTACCCAACGGATAACGGCCACGCTCCAGCTTTCTTCAGCGTTATTGCGCAGGCCGAGCAGTTCGCCCGCCTGCAGCTGTGCCGGCGTTTCACCCGACCATGACAGGCAGTAGCCACCGGGGCTGTGATTGACCAACTGCACATCGTGGATTGGGTAGGCCGGCTCGGCTGGCGGCGCTGATGCCGCTTCCGCCTCGGCTTTGACCGGACGGACAAACTCGATGCAGTCCGTAGGCAGCAGGCCCATTTCATTGACCGGCTGAGCATCGAATGCGACCGACCAAACGTCAGGCGCGGCGTTGTTCAGCTTGAACGACGAATGCGTGCTTTCCGGCCTTTGCAGCAACTCCCCAAAGGGGCGCTGGCCGGCAAGGTGGTAGTGCAGGGCGCTCATGCCTACGCACAGCTGCAGGCTGCCTTGTGCCTGGATGCGCTGGAAGCTGCGTTCTGAGGCACTGCCCCAGGCCGAGCAAAGGTGTTGTAGCAGGTCGGCGCCTAACCCAGCGGGAATCTCCAGTTTGACCCCTGCAGTGTCGGGTGCGTCCTCCAGGTGGGCCTTTATTGCCTGCACCAGGATCTCGGGGTCGATACCGAGTTGCAGCGGCAGCTCTTCGCCCTTGACCATCGACCGATACCGGGGTGGGCCATCTTGGCGCGGCGAGAGCACCAGCAGGCTGGATGCATGCTGCGCCGGCAGCAGGCGCACCAGGGCGCTCCACGGCTCCAGCGCCTGCGTCAGTTGGGCGATGCTCTGCTGGCGCAGCTGGTTGCAGCGTGCGCTGCCGAGCATCAGCGCGACGATATAGCTGCGCTCTACGCTCAGGCCTGCGGAGCCGCGGGCGAGATCATCTCGCACCAGAGTCTCCTGCACGCCATGTTCGACGGCTATGGTGTAGAGCTGGTGCAGCTCCAGCCAGAGCCCTTCGGGAGGCGGGCTATACAGCTGAGTGGAGCGCGCCAGTATCGCGCACAGGCTATGGATTGCTCGCTGCAGCACGATGGTGAGTAGTGGCAACCGTTCGCGCTCGGCCTGGGGGGCCAGCCTTACGGTGATCATCTTGTAGCCGGTGGCCAGGTGGTTTTGTAGCGCCTGGCACAGGCTGGCAATCTTGCGCGGCCGCTCGCCGAGAACGACCGGCTGATTGAGCAGGTAGTTGCGTTCCAGCTGGCGGCAGATGAAATGGATCTCCGGCCGCATCAGCTCCAGCAGTTGCAGGCGATTCTGGCTCGGAGTGCGCAGCTGATTGAGTTCGCGCATGGCCTGATACAGCAGCCGCGCGGTTTCGCCAAGGTTGGCCTTGGGGAGGCCGGCCAGCCATGTCTTGAGATCGCGCGCGTTGGGCTCACAGAAGGACAACCCCTGGCAATCCGGCGTCGGTACGCGCAACAGCAGTGGTTGACTCAGGCTTTCCAAACGGCGGCTCCGGTGAATGTCCTGGCGCCGGCCAGCAGATGCTGGCCGGGTTCTCATAGATAGAAGGTCTTACCTATGATGTCAAAATGGAATCATGGTTCCATTATCATAGCGAACATGCGGGCATTGAACAGCCCGGGCCGATCACCGGCGCATTCAGAGCGCCGGATCGACTTCCTCCGCGAGCGGCGGCGGAGCCACCGTTTTGCACTGGCCCAGACTTTCGCCCATGCGGACCGGGGACAGGGCAGACAGCTCTTCCGCCCAGCTCACCTGATCCGGCCCGAATAGCAGGATCACGGTTGAGCCGAGCTTGAAGCGACCCATCTCCGCGCCTTTGTCCAGATGAATGGGTGCGCGCGCTGCTTCGTCGTAGCGGATGGTCTTGAGGTTGCGCTTCGGCGGCGTGACCAGCCCGGCCCAGACGGTCTCGACGCTGGCCACGATCATCGCGCCGACCAGCACCATGGCCATCGGTCCGCGCTCGGTATCGAACAGGCAGACCACGCGCTCGTTGCGGGCGAACAGCTCCGGCACGCCTTGGGCGGTCACGGTGTTTACCGAAAAGATGCGCCCGGGCACGTAAACCATTTCACGCAGGGTACCGGCCAGCGGCATATGCACGCGGTGGTAATCCTTGGGTGAAAGGTAGACGGTGGCGAAATCGCCGCCCATGAAAGGTGCGGCACGCGCGTGATCGCCGCCAAGCAGCTCCATCACGCTATAGCTGTGACCCTTGGCTTGGAAGATGCGGCCCTGATCGATCTTGCCGAGCTGGCTGATGGCTCCGTCGCAAGGGTTGAGGATCGCGCCCGGGGTAGAGTCCAGCGGGCGTGCACCGTCTTTCAGGGCGCGGGTGAAGAATGCGTTGAAATGCTCATAGGCAGTCGGTTCTTCGATCTGCGCCTCGTGCATGTCCACCTTGAAGTGCCGGATAAACCACTTGATGAAGGTGTTCTTCACCCAGGGCAGACGACACTCGGCGAGACAGCCGGCCAGGCGCGAGATCAGATGATGCGGAAGCAGATACTGACTGAGAACGAACAAGCGATCTTTCATGGATGACCTTTTCATTGCTGGATCGGTGTGTCGGGCAGGTTGCCCCACTCGCCCCAAGAGCCTGGATAGCCTTTTACGCGCGGATAGCCCAGGGCCTTGGCCAACAGGTAAGTGAAGCCGGAGCGGTGATGCGTCTGGCAGTGAGTGATGATTTCCTTGTCGGGGCTGATGCCAAGCGCCAGAAGCTGCTCGGCAATGTCCTCGCGAATACGCATGGCTCGGGCCGGGTCCATCGCTGCGGTCCATTCGAGATTGATCGCGCCGGGGATGTGTCCGGCGCGGGCTGTCAGGGCCTTCTCGCCTCGGTATTCCTGAGGCGAGCGAGCATCCCAGATGACCAGGTCATCGGCGCCGAGGCGGCTTTCTATATAGTCGCGTGTCGCGCTGGGGGCACTGTCGAGTTCGAGGTTTGCCCGAGCCTCGAAGGGCGTGGGCACATCCTGGGACAGGCCACACCCTTCGGCGAGCCAGGCATGCAGGCCGCCGTTGAGGTAGTGATAGCGATGGTGCCCGATAACGTCCAGCAACCAGATGAAGCGGCCAGCCCAGCCGCCACCCTCGTCGTCGTAAACCACATAGACGGCTTCTGGGCGGTGCCCCAGCGAGCCGAACAAGGCTTCCAGGCGGGCTTTGTCCGGCAGCAAACCCGGCGCCGGTGGCTGGCCGAGCTGGGTGGACTTGGGGTCGACGAAACGGGCGCCGGGCAGGTGCCCTTCGGCATAGCGAGCGGCGCTGGTCAGGTCGACGAGGATCAGTTCGGGGGCGTCCAGTCGCTCGGCCAGTTGAGCCGGCTCGATGACCAGAGGTAATGAGGTGAAGACGGACACGGCAAGTCTCGATTCAAGCTCGTAGGAAGAGGCAGTCTAACTAAAAAGCTCACTTCCCGCGCTTGCTGAACGTCACTAGTGCGCGCTCGATGCATTGCACGGTTTTACCGAAAGCCTGCAGGTTGGTTTCATTGAGTTCAGTGTTGTTCTGGTCGGCCACTACCAGCATAAAGACCCGGTTACCGAGGCCGATCGAGCGCAGTAGCAGGTGCGCGCTGGGGAACAGGCTTTTCAGCGCCTCCGGAAGCCCGGTTAAAGCCTCCTCTGCGTTATCCGGTGTCAGGCGCAGCAGGGTCGGCTTGTCGAGCAGTCTGGACAGCACCTGGCTCTGCTCAGGTTGCAGAATCAGGCGGGCCGCCGCGGACCCAAGGCCGCTGGCTTGCTGGGCGAGCAGGCGATGCTGTTTGCGGTCGAGGACCATCAGCAGCACCCGTTGCATCCCGGCACTGGCCAAGGCTTTGCAAGCGGTTGCAGTCAGTTGCAGCACGTTGTCGTAAGGACTGCGCTCGCTCAATAGCTCGCGACAGTGCGTTCGCCAGGCGGCCAGGGCTTCGGCGTTGGGCAGTGGAGCCTTTTGAGCCACCTGAAAACGGCTTCCGCTGGGCCAGAGAAGCCCCTGGGCGGGATGCCAGAGATCCGTGGGGCCTATTTCCCGGGCGCTGGTGACGGCTTGTTGGTGCACCATCTGTTGCAGCTGGTCGAGGGGTACCTGCAGGTAGAGCCCGGTCAGCCATTGCCAGCGCAGGCAGTGGATGTCGTGCCAGCTATGGTGCGCGGACAACGCCAAACCGTTGGCCAGCAAAATGGTATTGCTCGGCAGGGTGAGCCAGCGGCGCAGGGGTGGATCGGCATCCAGCATCTGCTGCTGATGCAGAGGGTTTTCATTGTCGCGGGCGATATGCAGGGCCTTGATCAGCATACGGCGGTTGCCGTTGAGCATCCGGTAACCCATGGCGATCCATTCGGGTAGGCCCCAGTGAGCGGCCAGCGCAGCACAGAGCTCCGGCAGCGACACACCAAGCACCTCTCGTTCCACCACCGCCACGGGTTCGTGCCTGACCAGCACCCGCTGCTCCCAGATGGACAGCAGCTGTGGATGGGCTGCGACCAGTGTCCAGATCGGCGAAAGGAACAGCAGGCTGCTCCAGTGGATTTCCTGCCAGAGCCGCGCCAGACGCGCGGCAAACAGGCCGTTGGCCTGCTGGCTGGCGTGGCGGCTGATCAGGATGATTTGCCGCAGCGCGGGTTCGATGTCGCATGTCTGGGTTGGCGGAATAAGTGCAAACAGGGCTTCGGCGCGCTTGAGGCCGATACGGCTGAGCGCCACTTCCAGGCTTTCTGCAGGGCTGGCAGCGTGACGGTTGGCGTCACGAATCACCGTAAGGGCCATGACCGGGCTTTGCTTGATCAGCTCGGCGATCTGGCCCATGGACAGGCTGCTGTCATGCAAGGCGTGCAAGACCTGGGCGTGCACATCGGCAAAGGCCGGCAGCACCACAGCGTCCAGCGCCTTGATCCAGGCGGGCAAGGTGCGCGGAAGTGAGTTTGTTGTCATTTAGCTACCGAACTGGCTTTTCGTCGTAACGGCCTTTAGTCTGGCGCAAAAGTTCCGATAACCCGAATAATTCTTTTCATGCTCCCGCTGGCCCCAGGTTCGAGTGCGCAATAAACGTGGCGCGGTTCGTGTTCGGGTGTCAATGCGTCAAGGTTTTAGACGTATCTTCCTATGGTAAAAATTCTCGGCATCATCGTGGTATTCGCCAGCGTAATCGGCGGATTTGTGCTTTCTGGCGGCATGATCGGCGCACTGATACACCCTTTTGAGATGCTGATCATCTTCGGCGCTGCCTTTGGCGGATTTCTCCAGGCCAACCGTGGCAGCACGACCAAGGTCGTGTTCAAGAAATCGCTGCAGATGTTCGGCTCGAAGTTCAGCCAGAAATACTATCTGGAAGTGCTCGGCCTGCTTTACGAGATCCTCAACAAGAGCCGTCGCGAGGGCATGATGGCCATCGAGGCGGATATCGAGGAGCCTGCCTCAAGCCCGATCTTCAGCAAGTACCCGGCGATTCTCAAGGACGCGCGGATGACCGAGTACATCTGCGATTACCTGCGCATTATGTCTTCCGGCAACATGGCGCCCCATGAGCTTGAAGGCCTGTTTGACATGGAGCTGAGCGGCCTCAAGGAAGAGCTGGAGCATCCCTCTCATGCGGTGAGCAGGGTTGCCGATGGCTTGCCGGCCATGGGTATCGTGGCTGCCGTACTGGGTATTGTCCTGACCATGTCGATTCTTGCTGAGGCCGACAATGCCATGATCGGCATGAAGGTCGGCGCCGCGCTGGTGGGTACCTTCCTTGGTATTCTCGCCGCCTATGGCTTCGTCGGCCCGCTGGCCGCCGCCCTTGAGCATGATGCCAAGGAGGAGCTGAACCTTTACGAAGGCATCAAGGCCACGCTGGTCGCCTCAGCCTCCGGCATGCCGCCGACGCTGGCCGTGGAGTTCGGCCGCAAGACGCTGCTGCCTTCCCATCGTCCGAGCTTTAGCGAACTCGAACAAACCGTGCGCGGTAGCTGACGAGCGATGGACAATACCCAACCGATCATCGTCAAGCGGGTCAAGAAGGTCGCCGGTGGCCATCATGGCGGCGCCTGGAAGATTGCCCTTGCCGACTTTATGACGGCAATGATGGCCTTTTTCCTGGTGATGTGGCTGATGACCTCGGCCACGCCGGAGCAGAAACGTGCCATCTCCGGCTACTTTCAGGACCCCATCGGTTTTACCGAAAGTGCCAGCCCCCATGTCATCGATCTGGGCGGCACGCCGACGCCGTCCCCGGACCGGACGCTCCATGACCAGCCGGACCCGGCCATCACGCAGCAGCCCTCGACGCTCGACGCCGATCAGTTGGAAAGCCTTTCCGAGAAGATGGAGCGCGAGCGGCTGGAAATCGTGCTGCAGGAACTGCAGAACAAGGTTGAGGAAAACCCCGATCTGACCCGCTTCAAGGACCAGATTCTGTTCGAGATCACCCAGGACGGTTTGCGCATCCAGATCGTGGATGCGGAAAACCGGCCGATGTTCGCCCTCGGCAGCGCCCAGCTGCAGCCATACTTCGAGGATATTCTGTTGGCCATGGCCGACACTGTCCGGGCGCTGCCAAATAAGATCAGTATCAGTGGCCATACCGATGCCAAGCCTTACGCCGGGCGCGGTGATTTTGGCAATTGGGAGCTGTCGGCAGGGCGCGCCAACGCTGCCCGGCGTACCCTTGTCGCAGGCGGTTATCCGGATGAGCAGGTTGCCCGCGTGGTGGGTTATGCCTCATCGGCGCTGTATGACCGCGAGGATCCGCTCAACCCGATCAACCGGCGCATCGACATCCTGGTGCTGACCAAGAGGGCTCAGCGCAGTATCGAAGGCGAGCAGTCCGAGCAGACCACGCCGCCCGCGAACACCCCGGAAAGCTCCGGCGGAGCCGCGCCAGGCCAGGCGCCTGCTGAACCGCTGCAGCCGCCGCAGTTGCGCGAACGGCTGAATATCTTCGAAGAAGGCGTGTTGAACTTCGACGAGCAGAAATAGGCCGGCTGAGGCTGAAGCGCCTTTCTATTCCGTCAGCCCGCTGAGGATGTAGCGATAGCTGGCCATGCGCTGTGGCCGAATACGGCCTTCTTCGAGGGCCTTGAGCAGGGCGCAGCCCGGTTCGCGGTCGTGCTTGCAGTCGCGGAAGCGGCACTGCCCAAGCAGATCATTGAACTCGATAAACCCCGCTTCCACGTCGGCGCGGCTGACGTGGCCAAGACCAAACTCGCGGATGCCGGGGGAGTCGATCAGCTCGCCGCCGCCGGGAAAGTGGAACAGCCGTGCGGTGGTGGTGGTGTGGGTACCCTTGCCGGTCATTTCCGACAGTGCTCCGACGCGGGTGTCGACGCCGGGTAGCAGGCTGTTGACCAGCGATGACTTGCCAACCCCGGACTGCCCGACGAACACGCTGACGTGGCCGTCGAGCCGCCGCTTCAGTGCATCCATTCCGGCACCCTCATGGGCCGAGACTTCCAGCAGCGGGTAACCCAGGGTGCGATACACCGAAAGCAGCTCCTCAAGAGCCCCTTGATTCCTGTCATCGATCAGGTCGGCCTTGTTCAGCAGCAGCAACGGCGTGATGCCGGCGTGCTCGGCGGCAATCAGATACCGATCGATAAGGTTGGCGTGTGGCTCCGGTAGCGGCGCAAAGACGATCACGATCAGATCGACGTTGGCCGCTACCGGCTTGAGCTGGCCACGGGTATCGGGACGGCAGAGTTCGGAGTGGCGTGGCAGCTGGGCCACGATGACCCCAATCCCCTGGTTGCCGGGGCGCCAGACCACCTGGTCGCCGGTTACCAGCGCCGGCAGATTGGCCCGCAGATGACAACGGAAAACCTGTCCGCGCAGCTCGCCATCCTGTGCCTCGACTTCTACCTGTACGCCGAAGTGGGCGATGACCAGGCCGGTTTGCTCCGGACCCAGATCGCCACCTTCCAGCTCCTCAACCGCGCGCGATTCCCGGCGGGCAGCACGCGCAGCGCGTTCTTCCTGGATTTTCTCGATGCGCCAGTTCTGCCGGCGGTTGAGTTGGCGTTTGGCCATTTGCGTGGATGTCCAGGCTGGAAATCGGGTGATTCTAGCATGGGGAAATTTAGCGCTGCGGGCCTACAAGCGGCTATTTACAGACTGCTAGACTCAGCGACTTTTTGGATCCGCTGTGAAGGCCCCGATGCCGGCTTTGTCGTTCACAAGACTTCCCGCACTGCTGGCACTGATCAGCCAGCTGGCAGGGATACTCAGCACATGGCTGCTGCTGTGGCTGTTGGCGCGGTTGGCAGGCTGGACGGCTACCCCAATGCTGGCGGCCGGCCTGCAGGGTTTGCTGGCCGCGCTGATCGGGCAGCGGCTCGGGTTGCCGCGCTGGTGGCTGCCGATCAACCTCTGCTTTATGCCGGGGCTGGTGCTGACGCAAGGGCATACGCTGCCGCCCTGGTTGTTGCTGTGCGGTTTCGCCGTGCTTCTACTGTTGAACTGGAACGCCTTGTTGGAGCGCGTACCGCTCTATCTGACCGGCTCGGCTGCTGAGCAGGAGCTGCACCGGTGCCTGGACAGACTGCCGGCGGGCTTTCGCTTTGTCGATCTGGGGAGCGGGCTTGGCGGACCGTTGCTGCGACTGGCCAGAGCTTTCCCGCATGGGCATTTCGTCGGCGTCGAAAGCGCTCCGCTCGCGTTCCTCGTGTGCCGCGTACGCTGCCTGTTGCAGCCCAACTGCCACGTGTATTTGCGCAACTTCTGGCGTGAGCCGCTGGCCCCCTACGATGTGGTTTACTGCTTCCTGTCCCCGGCGCCCATGCCGGCTTTATGGAGCAAGGCCTGCGCCGAAATGCGCGCCGACGCGTTGTTGATCAGCAACAGTTTTGCAGTGCCAGACGTCGAGCCCGACGAAGTCGTGCCGCTTGATGACTGGCGCCACTCGCGGCTGCTGGTCTATCGCCCCAATTGCGCTGCGCGTGGCTGATCGGCTGCTAGACTGTGCGCCACCCTTCAAGGAGCTCCCCATGCAAAACCCGCAGAATCTGATCTGGATCGACCTGGAGATGACCGGTCTGGACCCCGATAACGACGTCATCATCGAGATGGCCACCATCGTCACCGACAGCCAGCTCAACGTACTGGCCGAAGGCCCGGTCATCGCCATCCACCAGAGCGATGAGATTCTGGCCGGCATGGATGAGTGGAATACCCGTCAGCACGGTGGCTCCGGCCTGACCCAGCGTGTACGCGAGAGCCGCATCAGCACCGAAGAAGCCGAGGCGCTAACCCTGGCGTTTCTGGAGCAGTGGGTGCCCAAGGGCAAGTCGCCGATCTGCGGCAACAGCATCTGCCAGGACCGGCGCTTCCTCTATCGGCGCATGCCGACGCTGGAGGCCTACTTCCATTACCGAAACCTTGATGTTTCCACTCTCAAGGAGCTGGCCGCACGCTGGGCGCCGGACGTACTTGCGGGCTTCAAGAAGGGCGGTACGCATCTGGCGCTGGACGATATTCGCGAATCCATCGCAGAGCTGCGCCACTACCGCGAGCATTTCATCAAGGTGTGAGGCCTTGTTCGTCAGAGTTGGCTTTTAATCGCTTCGCCGCGGGGTCGCCATGATTCGGGCTGGCTGCTCTTGCGGGAGCCCCGCTCTCGGGGCGAAGCGGACGAGCTTTGCTCTACCGACCCTACATGCCGAGTGTTCGCCTCGCGCTTATTTTCCCAGCCTTCTTAAGTCGTCCGATTCGATCACCCGGGTGCCCTTGTCGTCCTCCAGCGCCAGGCGCCAGAGGGCGCGGGCCAGGGTGCAGGCCGAGATGCCACGGTATTTGCCCGGCAGCAGATAGGAAAGCGGGGCAGTCAGGCGCTCCACCGGCCTGACCTCCATGCGCGTGCCAAGCAGCTGCGATGGGCGGACGATGGTCAGCTGAGGCCAGTTCTGGGCGCGTAAGGCGTCTTCCATCTCGCCTTTCACCCGGCAATAGAAGATCGAGCTGTCCGAGCTGGCGCCCAGTGAGCTGATCACCAGTAGATGACGTACGCCCAGCTCGCGGGCGCGGCGGGCGAATTGCAGTACCAGGTCATGATCGACGGCGCGGAAGGCTTCCTGGCTCCCGGCTTCCTT
This sequence comes from Pseudomonas saudiphocaensis, assembly GCF_000756775.1. Taxonomy (NCBI): domain Bacteria; kingdom Pseudomonadati; phylum Pseudomonadota; class Gammaproteobacteria; order Pseudomonadales; family Pseudomonadaceae; genus Pseudomonas; species Pseudomonas saudiphocaensis. The sequence goes on along the minus strand of NZ_CCSF01000001.1, from coordinate 1,989,430 downwards.
GAGCGTGCTGCCCAGACAGCAGAAAGCGGTATCGAAGTTGCCGCTTAGCTGTGGCAGCAACTGCTCAAGAGGGCCAACGGGATTGAGCAGGTTCGGGTGCTCGGCCAGTGGTTTGCGGCTGGGAGCCAGAACACATTCGACGGTGGGTTCATTGAGCAGGCGATCAAGCAGGTGCTCGCCGGTCAGGCCGGTGGCGCCGGCAAGCAGAATGCGCTGGGGCGTCAGATACATGGCTTGGATTCCTGTGCGGTAGTCGGCTGGGGAGGGCGCTGGTCCGCCGCGTTTGCTTCATCTCCCGTTCCGATAGTGGTCCCCGTCGTTGTCATTCGGCAAGCCCTGGATGCGCGGAAGTGAACCATGCACACAGTCAACCGAGAGCCTCGCTTAAGGAGCGCTGCTCAGAGAATGCAAAGCGCCAGCGTTTCGGCGATAAAGGCGGGCTTCTCCACGCCTTCGATTTCCATCACGGCGCGCGCCTTGAGCAGCCACTGGCCGGGGTTCTTTTCGTAGGCGTCGAGCAGGGTCACGGCCAGGCGCACCCGTGAGCCGACCCGTACCGGCTGGATGAAACGCAGGCTGTCGAGGCCGTAGTTGACGCCCATTCGAGTGCCTTCTGGCACCACCAGCAACTCTTCCATCATCATGGGCATTAGCGACAGGGAGAGGAAACCGTGGGCAATGGTGCCGCCGAAAGGTGTCTGCGCGGCCTTCACCGGGTCGACGTGGATAAACTGATGATCCCCTGTACATTCGGCAAAGCGGTCGACCCGCTGCTGGTCGATGTCGAGCCAGGGCGAGTGGCCCAGTAGCTTGCCGATGTGATTCTCGAGTTCCGCGATGGGTACCTGTGGCATGGCGCCTCCAGTGTCATTGGTTGCCTGAGCGCCTAGATCAGCATGGGCAAGGTGCTCGATCAACCAGCCATGCCTGTGCGAATGTCGTGTCATAGGCTGGCTAGGTAAAGGCTAAAGCCCTCGGCATGACGTGCCGCTTATACTCGAGTTCCTTGTTTCGGAGGTTCCCCCATGCTGCTACGCGGGCTGACCTGGCTGGTGCTGTTTCAATTGCTTGGCACCGCACTCAATGTTCTCTTCATACCGATACTGCCGGGGCCGATCATCGGTTTGCTGCTGCTGTTCGTGGCGCTGATGCTGCGTGGCAGTGCAAGTGAGTCGTTGCAGGTCGCGGCCAGCAGTCTGTTGCGCTATCTGCCACTGCTGCTGGTACCGCCTGCGGTTGGCGTAATGGCCTATACCCAGGCCATTCTCGATGATTTCTGGGCCATAGTCGGGGTATTGGTGCTTTCGCTGGTGGTGTCTTTGGTATTTACCGGCTGGCTGATGCAGTTGCTGATCCGTCGCCAGCAGCGCAAGAGGTCTCGAGCATGATCGCCCTGCAATGGCAGGCCGCCTGGGAGGCGGTTATTCACCATCCGCTGTTTGGTGTGGCCATCACCCTGGGCGCCTTTCAGCTGGCGTTTGCCGCCTATGAAAAGACCCGCTGGGTGTTCCTGCAGCCGGTGCTGGTGTCCATGTTGTTGGTGGTGGGCATTCTTCTCGCCTGTGGCATCGGCTATGAGGAGTACCGCTTCAGCGCACAGATGCTCACCGTCCTGCTGGGGCCGGCTACGGTCGCCCTGGCGGTGCCGCTCTACCTCAATCTGCGGCGAATTCGCGAGTTGTTCGGGCCGATCATGCTGACGCTGTTGATCGCCGGCAACCTGGCGACGGCGCTGGGCATGGGGCTGGCCTGGGCCTTCGGCGCCGATCAGATGATCCTGATGACCTTGGCACCGAAGTCCGTGACGTCTCCCATTGCGATGCTGGTGGCAGAGCAGATCGGCGGGGTGGTGGCGCTGGCGGCGGTGTTCGTGATGATCACCGGTATCATCGGGGCGATCTTTGGTCCGGAACTGTTGCGCCGCTTTGGCGTTCAGCATCCTGCGGCACGAGGCATGGCGCTGGGCCTGACTTCTCACGCCGTGGGTACTGCCCAAGCGCTGCAGGAGGGAGATGAATGCGGCGCCTTTGCCGCGCTGGCGATGAGTCTGATGGGCGTGATGACAGCGGTATTGCTGCCGCTGGCGGTTACCTTGTTGATGTAGGTCCGGGCTCAATGCCTCGGATGCAACCCTTCGGGGCGCCGCCGTGGATTGAGTCGTTTAAAAAGAAGCGCTGCCAGTGCAGGTGACTTGCCCTGATCTGTAAGGAGTTCTGATGAAGTTGCCGCTGTTCCCCCTCGATACCGTGCTGTTCCCCGGATGCATGCTCGACCTGCAAATTTTCGAGGCGCGTTATCTGGATATGATCAGCCGCTGCCTGAAGGCCGGGCATGGCTTCGGCGTGGTGCACATCATCGAGGGCAGTGAGGTCGGCACTGCGGCAAAGCTGTTCGCCCGGACCGGCTGCGAGGCACTGATTCGCGACTGGCAGCAGCGTCCCAATGGCCTGTTGGGGATTCGCGTGGAGGGTGGCCGGCGTTTCGATGTGGGGGTGAGCGAGGTGCAGCCTGACCAGCTGACGCTGGCCGAGGTCGACTGGCGCGACGAGCCGGAAGAGTTGCCGCTTACCGAACAACATGCCGAGCTGGCCACCTTGCGCGAGGCCCTCGGTCAGCATCCGATGATCGAGGCTCTGGGTATGGGTGGCGCGGCAAGGGGGCAGCGCTCCCTGGCGCATCAGCTGGCTTATCTGCTGCCGTTCCAGCCGGAGCAGAAGCTGGAACTGCTGCGCCTGGATGACCCGTCGCGCCAGCTGGAGAACATTCAGCTGTGGCTTGAACAGTTGCAGGGTGATAGTGCGCAGTAGGGGATCAATAGCGATACAGGCGCATACCTTCCGGCAGTCCCCAGAGCGTAAGCAGGCCGATCAGCCCCAGCGTGGCCGGCAGTATCAGCCACCAGATCTTCGGAGACAGCGCGTACAGCGGTGTTCGCCACTGCGCGATGCTCAGGCTGGCCGCACAGATTGTCGCTGCCAATAGCGCGCCGGCGATCACGTCGGTTGGCCAGTGCACGCCGAGATAGACCCGCGACAGGGCGATTGCGGTTGCCGGCAGGGTTGCCAGCAGCACCCAGGTCAGGCGCAGCCGGGGCGGTTGCTCACGACCGGCCAGCACGCCGAGGGTCAGGAACAGGGCGAAGGCCGCTGAGCTATGGCCGCTGGGGAAGCTGAAGGTCTCCAGCGGTTGCGCCAGTATGTCCGGGCGCAGTCGGGCGAATGCGGCCTTCAGCGCGCCATTGGCCACGGCGGTGCCCAGCAGGGTGAGAATGGCAAATGCCGCCGCGCGCCATTGCCTGACGGCCATCAGCAGCAGGCACAGCAGCACCGCAGCCCAGAGTTGGGTGTGGTAGTCCCCTGTACGGGTGACGATCACCATAAAGCGGTCGAAGGGCGGGCTGCGCTCACCCTGGACTACCGTCATCAGACCTTCATCGAACTCAACCAGATTTGGCCAGCCGAATATCAGCCCCAGCAGGATCAGCGCGCCCATTAGGGCTGCCGCCGGGCTGACCCAGCGCTGCTGGCGCAGGCTGTAGTGGGTTACGCCCACAGCCAGTAGCAATAGCGCAGCGAGAACGATCCCCGCTTCGCCCCAGAAGCCGTCCGGCAACGGCAGGCGAACGGCAGCGCCAGCGGTCCAGCCCGGAAGCAGATAGGCCATCGACCAGCCTGCGGTTGCCACCAGGCTGACCAGCAGGAAACGACCGAACGGCATATCCAGCATGCCCGCGGTGAGCGGCAGCATGGGCCGCAGGGGCCCGATAAAGCGGCCCACCAGCAGGCTAGCGACACCGTAGCGAGCTACATACAGCTCTGCCCCGGCGAGCCACTCGGGATGGTTGCGCAAGCCGCGCAGCCGGCGAATGTTCTGGTGATAGCGGCGGCCCAGTGCGTAAGACAGCAGATCTCCCAGCAGTCCGCCGACAAAGCCCAGCAGCAGCGTTTCACCCAGCGTCAGGATGCCGCTGCCGGCCAGCGCGGCCAGGGCAAATAGAACCACGGTGCCGGGAATCAGCAGGCCAACCACCGCCAGGCATTCCAGGCAGGCTGCCACGAACAGGATCAGGCCCAGCCACTGTGGATAATCGGCCAGCCAACGGGCCAGCGGGGCAAGCCATTCGGGCATGAGGGTTTTCCTTGGATCGGGAGGCTTTCGACCCGTGCGAACCTGCAGTGGTTTCGAGGGCGCGGGATGATAACGCTAGTTGTCTCGCGGACGGGAGACCGCGCCGTTCGAGCGCTTCGCTGTGCGTAGGCTGCGCGGGAAGGCTATAATCTGTCGCTTTCTCTTCACTTCAGGCCAGCCAGACCATGACCGAGCCCGTACAGGACTACATGACCCGCCTCGGCCGCGCCGCGCGTGAGGCGTCACGCGTGCTTGCGCGTGCCTCTACCGCGCAGAAGAACCGCGCGCTGCATGCGGCGGCTGCTGCGCTGGATGCAGCACGCGACGAACTGCTTGCCGCCAACCAGCTGGATCTCGATGCCGGCCGTGTCAACGGCCTCGATGAGGCCATGCTCGACCGCCTAGCACTGACCCCGGCGCGTATCGACGATATGATCGAAGGCTTGCGCCAGGTCGCGACCCTGCCGGACCCGATCGGCGAGATCCGCGACATGCGCTATCTGCCTTCCGGCATCCAGGTCGGCCGCATGCGGGTACCGCTGGGCGTGGTTGGGATCATCTACGAATCGCGTCCCAACGTGACCATCGACGCCGCCAGCCTTTGCCTGAAGTCGGGCAACGCCACCATCCTGCGCGGCGGCTCCGAGGCGATCCACTCGAACCAGGCGATTGCCCGCTGCATCCAGCTGGGCCTGGCCGAGGCCGAACTGCCAGCCGCTGCCGTGCAGGTAGTCGAAACCACTGATCGTGCCGCCGTAGGGGCGCTGATCAGCATGCCCGAATTTGTCGATGTCATCGTCCCGCGCGGCGGCAAGGGCCTGATCGAGCGCATCAGCCGCGATGCCACCGTGCCGGTGATCAAGCACCTGGATGGCATCTGCCATGTCTACATCGACGTGGCCGCCGATCTGGACAAGGCCATCCGTGTCGCCGACAACGCCAAGACCCAGCGCTACGCGCCCTGCAATGCCATGGAGACGCTGCTGGTACACGCTGACATCGCGCCACGCGTGCTGCCGCCGCTGGCTGCCATCTACCGTGACAAGGGTGTGGAGCTGCGCGGCTGTCCGCGCACCCGCGAGCTGCTGGGTGCAGAGGTGCTGGTTGCCACAGAAGAAGACTGGGGCACCGAATACAACGCGCCGATCCTCTCGATCCGCGTGGTCGACTCGCTGGATGAGGCCATCGAACACATTAACCGTTACGGTTCGCAGCATACCGATGCCATCGTCAGCGAGAACTTCAGCGACGCCCGCCGCTTCATCACTGAAGTGGACTCGGCGTCGGTGATGATCAATGCTTCTACCCGCTTCGCCGATGGCTTCGAGTACGGCCTGGGTGCCGAGATCGGCATTTCCACCGACAAACTGCACGCGCGCGGCCCGGTTGGGCTGGAAGGCCTGACCAGCGAGAAGTACCTGGTCTTCGGCGACGGTCACGTGCGTACTTGATGGATTCGACTCGTACACCACGGCGCATCGGTCTGCTCGGGGGCACCTTCGACCCCGTGCATATCGGCCATTTGCGAGGTGCGCTGGAGGTGGCCGAATACCTTGGGCTGGATGAGGTTCGCCTGCTGCCCAACTTCCGCCCGCCGCATCGCGAGACGCCCAGCTGCTCGGCGCAGGATCGCCTGGCCATGGTGCGCCTGGCGGTGGAAGGCTTGCCGTTGCTGGTAGTCGATGCGCGCGAGCTGGAGCGTGACAAACCGTCCTACACCATCGACACACTGGAGTCCGTACGTGCCGAGCTGGATGCGGACGACCAGTTGTTTCTGATCGTCGGCTGGGATGCCTTCTGCGGTCTGCCCAGCTGGTATCGCTGGAGCGAGCTGCTCGATCACTGCCATATTCTGGTGATGCAGCGTCCGGACGCCGATAGCGAGGCGCCCGAGGAGCTGCGCGATCTGCAGGCGGCACGCAGCGTCAACGATCCGCTGGCCTTGACCGGCAGCGGCGGGCAGATCGCCTTCGTCTGGCAGGCACCTCTCGGGGTGTCGGCCACGCGAATCCGTCAATTTCTGGCCAGTGGTCGTTCGGTGCGTTTTCTGGTGCCCGATGCCGTACTGGCTTATATCAACGCGCACGGACTTTACCGGGCGTCGAACTGAGGTTGTTGCAACTTATGCAGAATGAAGCTTTGGTCCAGCTGGTGGTAAACGCCCTGGAAGATCTGAAAGGCACCGATATCACCACCATCGATGTGCGCGGCAAGACCAGCGTCACCGATTTCATGGTGATCGCCAGCGGTACTTCCAGTCGCCATGTGAAGGCGCTGGCCGACAACGTGCTGGAGAAGGTCAAGGAGCAGGGCGTGCGCCCGCTGGGCAGCGAAGGCCTGGAAGGCGGCGAGTGGGCGCTGCTCGATCTGGGCGATGTGGTGGTGCATGTGATGCAGGTGCCGACGCGCCAGTTCTATGACCTTGAACGCCTCTGGCAGGGTGCGGAGCAGAGCCGCGCACAGCACGCGGGCGAACAGGAATAATCGAACCGTGCGGATCAAGCTGATCGCGGTGGGTTCGAAGATGCCACGCTGGGTCGAGGACGGCTGGCACGAATATGCCCGCCGCCTGCCGTCCGAGCTGCCGTTGGAACTGCATGAAATACCACTCAACACCCGTGGCAAGAATGCCGACGTGGCACGGTTGATTCGCCAGGAAGGCGAGGCCATGCTGGCCAGGGTTCAGCCAGGTGAACGTATCGTCACCCTCGAAGTGACGGGGCGGCCCTGGAGTACCGAACAACTGGCCGCCGAGCTGGAGCGCTGGCGGCTCGACGCACGCAACGTCAACCTGATGGTGGGCGGCCCGGAAGGGTTGGCGCCAGAGGTATGCGCGCGCAGCGAGCAGCGTTGGTCATTGTCACCCCTGACCCTGCCGCATCCACTGGTGCGTATTCTCGTCGGTGAGCAGATTTATCGTGCCTGGACATTGCTGTCAGGGCACCCTTATCACAAGTGAAGTCAGTAAAAGCCCCGGATGTCCCAGCCAATAACCCTGAAAGACCATGAAAAGGATGCCCAGCTGGTGCGTCGGCGGGTCTTCGTGGGTGTTGCGATTGTGCTGGCGATGGTCGGGGTGCTTATTGCGCGGATGTACTACCTGCAGGTGGTGCAGTATGAGCACCATTCGACGCTGTCGGAGAACAACCGCGTTCATGTGCAGCCGATCCCTCCCAACCGCGGGCTGATCTTTGACCGCGATGGCCGCATCATCGCGGACAACCGGCCGAGCTTCAGCCTGACCGTGACCCGCGAGCGTGCCGGCGATTGGCGTCAGACTCTGGATACCGTGGTCGAGGTGCTGCAGCTGACCCCTGAAGACCGCGAGCTGTTCGAAAAACGCGTGCTGCAGGGGCGGCGACCCTTCGAGCCGGTACCCATCATGTATGAGCTGTCCGAGGAGCAGATCGCCCGGATTGCGGTCGATCAGTTCCGACTGCCCGGCATCGAAGTGGCGGCGCAACTGGTACGCCACTATCCGCAGGGTGAGCATTTCGCCCATTCGGTCGGCTATGTCGGACGCATCAACGAACAGGAGCTCAAGCAGCTCGACTCGGTCAATTACAGTGGCACGCACCACATCGGCAAGACTGGAGTGGAGAAGTTCTACGAGGACGTACTGCACGGTCGGGTCGGCTACGAGGAGGTCGAGACCAACGCCCGTGGTCGGGTGCTGCGGGTGCTCAAACGCACCGATCCGATTCCCGGCAAGGACCTGACACTGACCCTCGACCTTGATCTGCAGGAAGCTGCCGAGGCCGCGCTCGGCGGGCGTCGCGGCGCGGTCGTGGCCCTGCAGCCGGCTACCGGTGAGGTGCTGGCGATGGTCAGCCAGCCCAGCTTCAACCCCAACCTGTTCGTCACCGGCATCAGCTTCAAGGCCTATGGGGAATTGCGCGATTCCATCGATCGCCCGCTGTTCAACCGTGTGCTGCGCGGCTTGTACCCGCCGGGCTCGACCATCAAGCCAATGATGGCGGTAGCTGGCCTGGATACCGGGGTAATCACCGAGACGAGCAAGGTGTTCGACCCTGGCTTCTTTCAATTGCCCAACGTCAAGCACAAGTATCGCAACTGGAACCGCGGTGGCGATGGCTGGGTGGATCTGGAGCTGGCCATTGCCCGTTCCAATGACACCTACTTTTACGACATGGCCCACAAGATGGGCATCGACCGGATGCATGACTACATGACCCGCTTCGGCATCGGTCAGCGGGTGTCGCTGGACATGTTCGAGGAAACCGCCGGCCTGATGCCGTCGCGTGACTGGAAGCGCGCACGCTATCGCCAGGCCTGGTATCCGGGCGAAACGGTGATCCTCGGCATCGGCCAGGGCTACATGCAGACCACGCCTCTGCAGCTCGCCCAGGCGACGGCGCTGATGGCCACCAAGGGCAAGTGGATTCGGCCGCACCTGGCGCGTCATTTTGAGGGCGAGCTGCCGGTCGATCCGCAGCCGTTGCCAGATATCGAACTGCGCAATCCCCGTTACTGGGACGCGGCCATCAACGGCATGGAGCAGGTGATGCACGGCTCGCGCGGCACGGCGAGAAAGGTCGGCGAGTCGTCGCTGTATCGCATTGCCGGCAAGAGCGGCACGGCGCAGGTGGTGGCGATCAAGCAGGGCGAGCGCTATGACAGCGACGCGCTCAACGAGCGGCATCGTGACCATGCCCTGTTCGTGGCCTTCGCGCCTGTCGACAATCCGCAGATCGCGGTGGCGGTGATGGTGGAGAACGGTGAGTCCGGCTCCGGCGTCGCTGCCCCTATGGCCAAAATGGTCATGGACGCCTGGCTGCTCGATGAGCACGGGCAGTTGAAGGCCGAGTACGCGCCTCAACTTAGCGCCGAGGCGAGCAATCCATGAGCGGGACTTTCGATCGGACGATTTCGAACACTGATGTAATGCGCCGCCGGGCGACACTGCTGCAACGGATGCATATCGATGGCGTTCTGCTGTTGCTGTTGTTGCTGCTGGCCACAGGCAGTCTGTTCATCCTGTATTCGGCTGGTGGCAAGAACCTCGACCTGCTGCTCAAGCAAGCCACCTCTTATGGAATCGGCCTGACGGCTATGGTGGTGGTCGCCCAGTTCGAGCCGCGTTTCATGGCACGCTGGGTGCCTCTGGGTTACCTGGTAGCAATGACGCTGCTGCTCGTAGTGGAATTTTTCGGTTACACGGCAATGGGCGCGACTCGCTGGATCAATATCCCGGGGGTGATTCGCTTCCAGCCATCGGAGATCGTCAAGATCATCACACCGATGACCATTGCCTGGTACCTGTCCACCCGCGCACTGCCGCCGGGCATCAAGCATACGGCGGTGAGCCTGTGCCTGATCCTCGTGCCCTTTGTGCTGATCCTCAAGCAACCCGACCTGGGCACGGCGCTGCAGGTGGTGGTGTCCGGTGCCTTTGTGCTGTTCCTGGCTGGTCTGCGCTGGCGCTGGGTGTTCGGCGCGATAGCAGCGTTAGTCCCGGTTGCTGTGGGCATGTGGTATTTCGTGCTGCACAACTATCAGAAACAACGCGTTCTGACCTTTCTTGACCCGGAGAGCGACCCGCTGGGAACCGGCTGGAACATCATCCAGTCCAAGGCCGCGATCGGCTCGGGTGGGGTCTTTGGCAAGGGCTGGCTGATGGGTACTCAGTCACATCTGGATTTTTTGCCCGAAAGCCATACGGACTTTATCATTGCCGTTCTGGCCGAAGAGTTCGGCCTGGTCGGCGTCTGTTTGTTACTGCTGGTGTATCTCCTGTTGATTGCACGTGGCCTGATCATTACGGTTCAGGCGCAGACGCTGTTCGGCAAGCTGCTTGCCGGTGCGCTGACCATGACGTTTTCCGTTTATGTGTTCATCAATATCGGTATGGTCAGCGGGCTGCTGCCGGTCGTAGGGGTGCCGCTGCCCTTCATCAGTTATGGCGGAACGTCATTGGTAACCCTGCTGGCGGGGTTCGGGGTTTTGATGTCGGTCCACACCCATCGTAAGTGGATCGCACAGGCTTAGGTAAAGGTCTTGAAATCATCTGTTAAAGGTCGACTGGCCGCGCTCTGTGGCGCTGGAAGCTTGAGTCTGCTGCTGGCCGGCATGCCGCTGGCCAGTGCCGCCGATTACGAGGGCGAGAAAATCGCCGAGTTCGTGCGCGAAATGACCCAGGACTACGGCTTCGCCAGCGAGCAGCTGGAAGAGCTGCTGGCCCAGGCGGAGCGCAAGCAGGGCATTCTCGATGCCATTTCGCGACCAGCCGAGCGGGTCAAACCGTGGAAGGAATACCGGCCGATTTTTCTGACCGATGCGCGCGTAGCCCAGGGCGTCGATTTCTGGCGTGAAAACGAAGCAGCGCTGGCGCGTGCCGAAAGCGAATTTGGCGTGCCTGCCGAAATCATCGTGTCGATCATCGGCGTGGAAACCTTCTATGGCCGCAACACCGGCGGCCACCGGGTTATCGACGCGCTGGCCACGCTGGGATTCGATTACCCGCCGCGCCAGCCGTTTTTCCGCCAGCAGCTCAAGGAGTTTCTGCTGCTGACCCGTGAAGAGCAGGTCGATCCACTGACGTTGACCGGCTCCTACGCCGGTGCGATGGGGCTCCCGCAGTTTATGCCGGGCAGCTTTCGCGCCTATGCAGTGGACTTCGACGACGACGGGCACATCGATATCTGGAAGAACCCGGTAGACGCCATCGGCAGTGCCGCAAGCTATTTCAAACAGCACGGCTGGAGAGCCGGCGAGCCGGTCGTCGCACGCGCCACGGTAAAAGGCGAGCGCTATGCCGACGGGCTTACCCAGGGGCTTGAGCCTGTTCTCAATGCTGCCGAGCTGCGTGAGCTGGGCTGGCACAGTGAAGATGCCATCGCCGACGATACGGCGGTGACTGCTTTCCGCCTGGAAGGGGCCGAAGGCGACGAATACTGGATCGGTCTGCCAAACTTCTATGTCATCACACGCTACAATCGCAGCGTCATGTATGCCATGGCGGTGCATCAGCTGGCTGAGATGCTCGTTGAAGCCAAGGGGGCGCAATGACTCGCCTGCCACTACGATTGCTGGGGTTGACCGCCGCCATTGTGCTGGCGGTAGGCTGCTCCTCCAAACCACCGTCCACGCCGCCCGCAGTGGCGAAGAGCGGGGGCATCAGCGGCCCGGATAACTACTCGCGGCCTAGCCAGGACGGTGCGCCTTGGTGGGACGTGGATGTTTCGGCAATTCCCGATGCGGTGCCGACGCCTCATTTCGGTCCGTTCAAGGCCAGCCCCTACAAGGTCCTGGGCAAGACCTATTATCCGATGGCCGATGGGCGCAGTTATCGGGAAACCGGCACCGCGTCCTGGTATGGCACCAAGTTTCACGGTCAGCCGACCGCCAATGGTGAAAAATACGATCTGTATGGCATGAGCGCGGCGCACAAGACGCTGCCGCTGCCAAGTTACGTTCGAGTGACCAATATCGACAACGGCAAGACCGTGGTGCTGCGGGTCAATGACCGTGGCCCCTTCTACTCGGATCGCATCATCGACCTCTCCTTTGCTGCCGCGAAGAAGCTGGGTTTCGCCGAGTCGGGAACGGCCCGGGTCAAGGTCGAGGGTATCGACCCCGTGCAGTGGTGGGCCGACCGTGGCCAGCAGCCGCCGATGGTCCTGGCGCAGCCGCAGATGGCTGCTGGCAAGCCGACCAGCAGTGCGCTTGCGCAGCCGGTCGAGACCTATACGCCGCCGCCGACCCAGCATGCCGGTGCTACGCTACCGGTTGAAGTCGGCAACAGCAGTGGCGCTGGCGCCTCCGGTCTGTTCCTGCAGGTCGGCGCATTCGCCAATCCGGACGCTGCCCAGTTGCTGCGCGACAAGCTCAGCGGCATGACCGGCGCACCGGTATTCGTGAGTTCGGTGGTCCACCGCGAGCAGGTGTTGCACCGGGTTCGCCTCGGACCCATTGCCTCGGCGGCCGAGGCCGAGCAAATCGAGCAAAGCCTGCGTCTGGCCAATCTCGGCCAGCCGCGAAGGGTGCAGGGAGACTGATGCACCTACAGCTAGCTCCAGAGAAAGATACTGTTTTGCCCCTACCCACTTTCGAGAGACCAATGACTATCACCACCTTTGTGCACCGCCTGTTTCTTCTGGTTCTGCTGACGGTAGCGCCGGTTGCCCTGGCGCAGCAGTCGATCACGCCTTCCGCTCCGCAGTTGGCGGCTAAATCCTATGTGCTGATGGATGCAGCAAGCGGCAAGGTGTTGGTGGAAAATGCCGGCGACGAACGTCTGCCGCCAGCCAGCCTGACCAAACTGATGACCGCCTATATCGCCACTCTGGAAATCCAGAAGGGCAATATCGCGGAAAGCGACATGGTCACCGTCAGCGAGAAGGCCTGGCGTACCGGCGGCTCGCGGATGTTCATCCAGGTCAATACCCAGGTTTCGGTGGATGACCTGCTGCACGGCATCATCATCCAGTCCGGTAACGACGCCAGTGTGGCCATGGCTGAATACATTGCCGGCAGCGAGGAGGCCTTCGCTGACTTGATGAATGCCGCTGCGCAGCGGTTGGGCATGACCAATACCCACTTCGTCAACTCCACCGGCCTGCCGCATCCTGATCATTACTCTTCGGCGGCCGACATGGCCAAGCTTGCACGGGCGATCATCTACGAAGACCCGGAGCACTACGGCATCTACGCGCAGAAGGAATTTCTCTGGAACAACATCAAGCAGCCCAACCGCAATCTGCTGCTGTGGCGCGACAAGACGGTCGACGGCTTGAAGACCGGCCACACGGAAGAGGCGGGCTACTGCCTGGTTGCTTCGGCGGTGCGTGATGGCATGCGTCTGATCAGCGTGGTCTTCGGCACCAACAGCGAACAGTCGCGCGCAGCCGAGACGCAGAAGCTGCTGACCTACGGTTTCCGTTTCTTCGAAACGCGCACCTTCTATCAGCAGGGTACCGAGCTGGCTACCTCTCGCGTCTGGAAAGGCCAGGAGGACAAAGTCAGTGCTGGTCTGGCGAAGGATCTGACCCTGACCCTGCCGCGCGGTCAGCTGGAAAAGCTGCAAGCCGGCATGACCTTCAACCCGGAGCTGATTGCACCTATCCAGCAGGGTGATGTGATTGGTAAGGTCGAGGTCAGGCTCAACGACGAGGTACTGCACAGCAGCGACCTGATCGCTCTGCAAACGGTTGAAGAAGGTGGGCTGTTCCGCCGCTTTTGGGATAGCATTCGGCTGTTCTTCTTCAACCTCTTCAACTGACAACCCTTGCGCGCGCCCTGGCCACCCTGCCGGGACGCGCCTGCGGATCACGAGTCCGTCACACATGAACGAACAGACAAGCGATACACAGGCACCCAAGATCGAATTCCCCTGCGAGCGATACCCGATCAAGGTGATCGGTGAGGCCGGGGAGGGCTTCAGCGAGACCGTGGTCGAGGTGATACGCCGCCACGCTCCTGACTTCGATGAAACCACGCTGGTAACGCGCGATAGCCGTAACGGCCGCTTCCTCTCCGTCCAGGTGTTGATCACCGCGACTGGCGTCGAGCAGCTGCAGGCGATTCACGTCGATCTGCGGGCAACCGGGCGCGTACAAATGGTGCTCTGATGGGCGCCGTCTTTTTGCAGACCCGAGTGCATCATTTGCATCCTGCCGACGGGGCTTCTAGATGAGCAGCTCCGTGCTGGGTGTGCGCGACCTCGGTCTGATTGAATACGAGCCTGCCTGGCAGGCCATGCAGCGCTTCACCAACACTCGCGGGCCGGGTACCGACGACGAGATCTGGCTACTGCAGCACCAGCCGGTGTTCACCCAGGGCCAGGCCGGCAAGGCTGAACATCTGCTGTTGCCGGGCGATATCCCTGTGGTGCAGGCTGACCGAGGCGGCCAGGTGACTTATCACGGGCCTGGACAGCTGGTCTGCTACTTGCTGCTGGATGTGCGCCGCCTGGGTATCGGAGTGCGTGAACTGGTGAGCCGCATCGAGCAGAGCATCATCGAGGTGCTGGCGACTTATGGCGTCAACGCCGTCGCCAAACCGGATGCGCCCGGCGTGTATGTCGAGGGCGCCAAGATCGCCTCGTTGGGCCTGCGTATTCGCAATGGCCGATCGTTCCATGGCCTGGCACTGAATGTGGACATGGATCTGGAACCCTTTCGACGCATCAACCCCTGCGGTTATGCAGGGCTGCAAATGACCCAGTTGCGCGACTTGATCGGGCCGTTGGACTTCGCTGAAGTACAGGACCGGTTGCTTGCGCAACTCGTTGGACTCCTTGGCTACGCTGAACAGAAGACCCTCACGGGCGGAATCGAAAGCATATGAGTACAGTTGAAACGCAAGCCAAGCCGGCAAAAGTGGAAGCCGGGGTCAAGCTGCGCGGTGCGGACAAGGTTGCGCGGATTCCGGTGAAGATCATCCCCACCGACGTGATGCCGAAAAAGCCCGACTGGATTCGCGTGCGTATTCCCGTCTCGCCCGAGGTTGAGCAGATCAAGCAGACCCTGCGCAAGCACAAGCTGCACAGCGTATGTGAGGAAGCCTCCTGCCCGAACCTGGGCGAGTGTTTCTCCAGCGGCACCGCGACCTTCATGATCATGGGCGACATCTGCACCCGTCGCTGCCCCTTCTGCGATGTGGGCCACGGGCGGCCAAATCCGCTGGACGCCGATGAGCCGATGAACCTGGCCAAGGCCATCGCCGATATGCGCCTGAAGTATGTGGTGATCACCTCGGTAGACCGTGACGACCTGCGTGACGGCGGCGCTCAGCACTTCGCTGACTGCCTCAGGGAGATCCGCAAGTTGTCGCCGGGAATCCAGCTGGAAACCCTGGTGCCGGATTATCGCGGACGCATGGATATCGCACTGGATATCACGGCCACCGAGCCGCCGGATGTGTTCAATCACAACCTGGAAACCGTACCGCGGCTGTATCGCTCCTCCCGCCCCGGTTCGGATTTCGAGTGGTCGCTGGATCTGCTGGAGAAGTTCAAGCAGCGCGTCCCAGGCGTGCCGACCAAGTCCGGGCTGATGCTGGGTCTGGGCGAAACCGATGAGGAAGTCATCGAGGTCATGCAGCGGATGCGCGAGCACGATATCGATATGCTCACCCTCGGCCAGTACCTGCAGCCTTCACGCAACCATCTGCCCGTACAGCGCTTTGTGCATCCGGACACCTTTGCCTGGTTTGCCGAAGAAGGGGAGAAAATGGGCTTCAAGAACATTGCTTCCGGCCCGCTGGTTCGTTCGTCCTACCATGCGGATCAACAGGCGCATGGCAATAAGATCAGCTGATAAAAGCAGCTGAGCCTTCAGAAGCCGCGTATGACACCCAGTCAGCGCGGCTTTTTTGTGTCTGGCGGAAAGCGGATTAAAAAAAGGTCCGGATGAAAATAAATGGCAAGAATATTGCGCTATTTTGCCGCATACGACTTTGGTCTATAGTGGCGCCTGTCGATACCAACTTGGCCAGCAGAGGGCCACTGACAAATGAATGATCCCCAGTTACAAAACCTGCTCGATGATCTGGATGCCACTCAAGGCGAATGCGACGCGACGAGCCGTTTGGTCGTGACGCGTCTGGCCCAGAAACGAATCCCATACCGCGTGATGATGGGGCAGGTAGAGCTGGACGGTAAGGTGGCTTCGCCCCATTTTTGGGTGGAAGCGCAAGACTGCGTAATTGACTACCGGGCGCGTCAGCGTCTGGGTAGCGATCAGCGTGTACCGCATGGGGTTGTCCGCCGCAACGCCGTACAAGCTCAGTACAAGGGGCAGCAGGTCGTTATCGATCCACTGCCTGACTACATCTACGAGCTGCTTATCAAACGCTGAAATGCTCTTGTAGGTCGTCGCTAAAAATGAAAAAACCGGCATATTGCCGGTTTTTTCGTTTTGCGCTGCCGTGCCCGGTGCGCTTAGGGCCGAGCGCGTAGTTGCCCAAGCAATTGCTGGGTAGGGTGGCCGTCGGCGGGCCAGCCCAGCTGCTGCTGGAAGCTGCGGATGGCGCTGCGGGTATTGGCACCGATGATGCCGTCCGGGGTGCCGGGATCGAAGCCTCTCGCAGCCAGACGCTCTTGCAACTCCAGCCGCTCGGAGCGGCTCAGTGGCTGCTCACCCAGAGGCCAGCTGCCGCGCACTTGGCCAGCGCCGTCAAAGCGCTCGGAGAGCAGGCCGATGGCCAGCCCATAAGACGAGGAGTTGTTGTAGCGCAAGATGGTGCGGAAATTATCCAGCACGAGGAAAGCAGGGCCGCGGTGGCCGGCGGGCAGCAGCAGGCTGGCGTTCCACGACTGTTCGCCAGCGGGCAGGCCTTGCAGCCCCAGACGTCGCCATTCATCCAGCGGTTTACGAATGCTGCTATCGGCCAGGGCGTAATCAAAGCCCTTCGGCAGTACCACTTCAAAGCCCCAGGGCTGGCCTTCTTTCCACCCCGAGGATTGAAGGTAATTGGCTGCCGAAGCCAGAGCGTCGGCGGAGCTCTGCCAGATATCGCGACGACCATCGCCGTCAAAGTCTACGGCATAGCTGTTGTAAGTGGTGGGGATGAACTGCGTCTGGCCCATGGCGCCGGCCCAGGAACCGCGTAGATTCTCGGGCGAAACGTCGCCGTGCTCCAGTATGTCCAGGGCGGCCAGTAGTTGGCTCTTGGCGAAGCCGGGGCGGCGTCCTTCATGGGCCAGGGTGGCCAATGAGCGGATCACCGATTTGTCGCCCATGATATTGCCGAAGTTGCTTTCCAGACCCCAGATGGCCACCAGCGTATTGCGGTCGACGCCATAGCGCTCCTCGATGGCTGAGAGTGTGGCCTCGTGCTGACTCAGCAGTCGCCTGCCGCTGGACACGCGCTGCGCGGCAAGGGCGCCTTCGAGATATTGCCAGACCGGGCGGGTAAATTCCGGCTGGCTGCGATCGGCAGTGATGATGGAAGGGTCGGGTTCGATGCCCGCAAAGGCACGATCGAACAGCTCTGCCGGCACGTCGGCCTGCAGGGCTTCCACGCGAAAGGCGTCGCGCCACTGGGCGAAACTCTGGTGCGGCACTTCGGCTTGGCTGTCCGAGGCAGTGGTGGCGGTAGCTGGGGCCGCTACGGCATGCTCCGGTCCAGTGCTCGGCTTGGCTTGGGAATGCGGGTCGGCCGCGCAGGCAGCCATGATGCTCAGGGCTGAAGCGGCAATCAGGACTCGTGGCAGTACAACAGGGACGAAGGTGTAAAGCATGCACCACTTCTCGACAGGACATCGGTGGGTGACATTAGCACGCTTTGGAGGGCTTGGCTTTTCAAGCTGCCAGAAGGAAAGAAGCCCCCCAGTTGTCGGACTGGGAGGCTTCGCGGCGGTAGCTGCCTTTGCCTTTTTTCGGTTGTTCCTGGCGGCTGCGGAACAGGGGTTGTGCCACCAGTGACTTGGCCTTGTTTGGCCGCTTGCGACTCTTTGCCATGGGCAGACTCTCCGGGGTGGTTGTCGGGCTGCATCATAGGCATTGAACAAAAAATGTCCAGCGGGAAAGATCAAATGAGTGCGATCCCACGGAGGATGGCGCCGCAGGCCTGCTGTACTAAAGCCCGATACGCCGTCCGCTCATCTGCAGACAAAGATTGGCCAACCCAGCCCAAGGATCGCCTGGAGCCTGTCCCTTGATCTGTTCGTCGATCAGCTGTGCGCTGATCAACAGCGCTTGCCAGCCGTTGGCATCGTGGCGCTGCAGCGCCTTGCTGACCAGCGGGCGACGCTTGTCCCAAACGGGTGGGCGCGCCTGACTAAAGGCCCGATCGAGTGGGGTGCCCTGGCTGTGCAGCAGCGCGATATTGGCTAGCTGGCGTACCTCGCGGGCAAGCATGGTCATGATGAACAATGGCTCGACACCTTCACCGCGCAGGCCATCAAGCATGCGCAGCACGTGTTCGGAGTGGCCCAGCAGCACGGCATCGATGAGGCCGAAAACGTCATAGCGGGCGCTGTCGGCGACGGCAGCCTGAACGGTTGCTGCCGTGACCTGGCCTGCTTCGGCGAGAAGCTTGAGTTTTTCGATTTCCTGCGCGGCGGCCAGCAGGTTGCCTTCGACCCGGGCGGCGATCAGTTCCACCGCTTCCTGGTCGGCGGCCAGTCCGGCCTGTGACAGGCGCTGGCGAATCCACTGTGGCAACTGCGCGGCGTCCACCGGCCAGATCTGCACAAACTGCACCTGTTTGCCATCGATCAGCGCCTTGGCCCATTTGGTTTTCTGGGTGTTGCCGTCGAGTTTCGGCAGGCTGATCAGCAGCACGGTGTCTTCGGCTGGGCGGGCCAGATAGTCGATCAGCGCCGCGGCGCCCTTGTCGCCGGGTTTGCCGTTGGGGATACGCAGCTCCAGCAAGCGCCGTTCGGCAAACAGTGAAAGGCTGGCGCCGGCTTCGACGAGTTGGCCCCAGTCGAAGCCGGTTTCGACATTAAGCACCTGGCGTTCGCTGAACTCCTGCTGGCGGCACGCAGCGCGAATGGCATCGCAGGCTTCCTGGCACAACAGGTGCTCATCGCCGCTGACTACGTAGACAGGCGCGAGTGGGCCTTGCAGATGTTTGCCGAGTTGGGCGGGGGAGAGTTTCATCGTCGATTACGAAGTCGGGAGCCGTGAGGCTCCCGAAGTTTCATTGGGCCGGCTGTTCGACGGGCGACTGCTGTGGCTGCAGGGTCTGCTGCTGGCGCTGTGCTTCGATCGCTTCGGCTTCGGCGCGCTGACGGGCTTCAGCGGTCTCCTGCAACTGGTCGAGTTGCGCTGGGGTAATGCTGCTGATGCGCATGTTCAGCTGCTGCAACAGTTCGCGGCGCATTTCGCTGCGCAGCTGATTGGCCTCCTGGTCAGAGCCGATCAGGTTGCTGCTGTCATGTACGTAGACTTTCTGCACTTCGATGCTGTCTTCCAGCAGCACGGTGTTCTGCGGGCCGCGGAATTGGTAGTCGAGAATGCTGGTCAGCTCGTATTCGGCACTGCGCGCCGAGCTGGTGTAGCTGGCAGTGCGCTGACGGTTCTGCTCGCGCACCAGATCAAGGGTGTATCGCGCACCTTGATGGACCCGCACGCCGTTGTTTTCCAGCAGCTGCTCAAGCTGACGAACCGTTTCGCCATGGCTATTGCGCGCCAGCAGGTTGATTTCCTCCAGGGCGAAATCGTCCATGCCTGTGCCGCGAAGCTGGAAGCCGCAGGCGCTCAGCAGCAGAACCATGCCGGTCATCATTACAGTGCGTTTGATCATCCTGTTATCCCCTTGCCAGCCCTGGCGCCACGCGCCACGGCAAATCAGTTAGCGACGATGTTGACCAGCTTGCCCGGCACCACGATGACCTTGCGGATCGTCAGGCCTTCGGTGAAACGCAGCACGTTCTCGTTGGCACGTGCGCTGGCCTCGACTTCCTCGCGGCTGGCGCTGGCCGGCACTTCGATCTGGCCTCGCAGCTTGCCGTTGACCTGCACCACCAGGGTCAGGTTGTCTTGCACCAGTGCAGCCTGATCCACGGCCGGCCAGGGCGCATCGATGATCGCGCCTTGCTTGCCCAGCTGCTGCCAGAGCTCGTGACAGATATGTGGCGTGATCGGTGCCAGCAGCAGGGCGACCGTCTCCAGGCCTTCCTGCAGCAGCGCGCGGTCCTGTTCAGTGGCGGTCGGGGCTTTTTCCAGTACGTTCATCAGTGTCATCACCTGGGCGATGGCGGTGTTGAACTTGTGGTGCTGGCCCACGTCGATGCTGGCCTGCTTGATGGCCAGATGCGTGGCGCGGCGCACGGCCTTTTGCGCATCACTCAGGGCAGACAGATCCAGCGCGCCTGGCAGGCCGGCACTAATGTGGGCATGAGCCAGACGCCAGACGCGGCGCAGGAAGCGACTCGCACCCTCGACGCCGGCATCGGACCATTCCAGGCTCATGTCCGGCGGCGAGGCAAACATCATGAACAGGCGGCAGGTATCGGCGCCGTACTGTTCAATCATCGACTGCGGGTCGACGCCGTTGTTCTTGGACTTGGACATCTTCTCGGTGCCGCCGATTTCCACCGGCAGGCCGTCGGACTTGAGCTTGGCGCCAATGACCTTGGCCTTGGCATCACGCTCGACTTCCACATCCGCCGGGTTGAACCAGTCCTTGCCGCCATTGGGCAGCGTGCGGTAGTAGGTATCGGCGATCACCATGCCCTGGGTCAGCAGGTTCTTGAACGGCTCATTGGAGCTGACCAGACCCTCGTCGCGCATCAGCTTGTGGAAGAAGCGTGCATAGAGCAGGTGCAGGATGGCGTGCTCGATGCCGCCGATGTACTGATCAACCGGCAGCCAGTGGTTGGCAGCTTTCGGGTCGACCATGCCTTGCTCGTAGTTCGGGCTGGCGTAGCGGGCAAAATACCAGGACGACTCGACGAAAGTGTCCATGGTGTCGGTTTCGCGCCGGGCCGGCTTGCCGCAGCTCGGGCAGTTGCACTGGTAGAACTCCGGCATTTTCGCCAGCGGTGAGCCGGCGCCGTCGGGCACGACGTCTTCAGGCAGTTTGACCGGCAGCTGGTCTTCCGGCACCGGTACGTCGCCACAATCCGGGCAATGAATGATCGGGATCGGACAGCCCCAGTAACGCTGGCGGCTGATGCCCCAGTCACGCAGGCGGAACTGAGTGCGCGCCTGGCCGAGGCCTCTCTTCTGCAAGGCTACTTCCATGGCATCGAAGGCGCCGTCGAAATCCAGGCCATCGAATTCACCGGAGTTGATCAGCTCGCCGTGTTCGCCATAAGCGTCCTGCCAGGGCGCCGGTGTTTCGTCGCCAGCGCTGGTGCGCACCACCGGCTTGATCGGCAGGCCGTACTTGCTGGCAAACTCGAAGTCGCGCTCATCGTGGGCCGGCACGGCCATCACGGCGCCTTCGCCGTAGCCCATCAGCACATAATTGGCGACCCAGACCGGCAGCAGCTCGCCAGTCAGTGGATGCTGTACGCGCAGGGTTGTAGCCAGGCCTTTCTTTTCCTGGGTGGCGATATCGGCTTCAGCGACGCCGCCACGCTTGCATTCGTCGATGAATGCCTGCAGCTCGGGATTGTTCTGTGCGGCCAGCGTCGCCAACGGATGCTCGGCGGCCACGGCCACGTAGGTGGCACCCATTAGGGTATCGGGGCGGGTGGTGAAGACCTTCATCACGCCTTCGCTGCCGATGCTGGCCACGTCGTAGGGGAAGCTGATTTCCATCCCGCGCGACTTGCCGATCCAGTTGCGTTGCATGGTCTTGACCTGTTCCGGCCAGCCGTCCAGCTCGTCCAGGCTCTCCAGCAGCTCATCCGCGTAGGCGGTGATCTTGAAGTAGTACATGGGGATTTCGCGCTTTTCGATCAGCGCACCGGAGCGCCAGCCGCGGCCATCGATCACCTGTTCGTTGGCCAGTACGGTCTGGTCTACCGGGTCCCAGTTCACGGTGCCGTTCTTGCGGTAAATCACGCCCTTCTTGTACAGACGGGTGAACAGCCACTGCTCCCAGCGGTAGTAGTCAGGTTTGCAGGTGGTAACTTCGCGGGTCCAGTCCACGGCCAGGCCCAGGCTCTTCAGCTGGGTCTTCATGTACTGGATGTTTTCGTAGGTCCACTTGGCCGGCGCCACCTGGTTCTTCATGGCGGCGTTCTCCGCCGGCATGCCGAACGCATCCCAGCCCATGGGCTGCAGGACGTTCTTGCCCAGCATGCGCTGGTAGCGGGCAATTACGTCACCGATGGTGTAATTGCGCACGTGCCCCATGTGCAGCTTGCCGCTGGGGTAGGGGAACATCGACAGGCAATAGAAGGTGTCCTTGCCGGGCTGTTCGCTCACTTCAAAGGATTTCTGCGCATCCCAGTGGGATTGCGCGGCGGCTTCGATTTCACGGGGCAGATACTGTTCGTGCATGGCTACTGGCGTTGAGAGGTGACTGGCGTTCCGACGGCTCGGCGGCTGCGAAGCGGGCTTGAAAGGCAGCAGCGCAACGGGCCGAAAGCGGAAGCGTGGAAGCGTCGTAGCATACATGACCGCCGTTCACGGAGGGAAACCCGATTTGCCGTTCGCCGGGCTACGCCTTTTGTACAAGGCCGGCGCGCTGAGCCTGAACTACCCTTTGCTCAAGGGGGCGGGACGGACAAAGAGGTGAACCATGAGTGAAGAACACGGGGCGAACGAGGGAAACCTGTATGGGCGTGTGCTGCAGCGGCTGACGCTGGCCCTGGAGGAGGCTGAGCGAACGGGAAACGCTGCAGGGGACAACGGCGGGGAGCTGGAGGTGGGCGGGCTGACGCCAGCAGAGTTTGAGTTGATCCGGGCGTATCTGCAGCAGGATGCGCGCTGGCTGTCAGGCTGGCACGCGGCCGCTGAAGAGCAGGCGCAGATCGTTCGTCAGGCTACGCGACCCACGTTGCGCAGCTTGCGTCAGCATCCTGGTAAGGCGTGCAAGCAGGCTCCCCTGGCCCTGAGACAGGTGCTGACATGTGCGATCTGCAGCGCCACGGTGAGCTGGCCGGAAGGCGCCGGGCCGGCTGCCTGCGCTTCCTGTGGCTCGCAACTGCTACGCGCGAGGCAGCGGTTGCATACCTATCCCAAACACTAGGGTCTGTTGCCGTTTCAGCGCAATCCGAAGGGCCGGGCCTGTTTTTGCGCGAGGCGGCGTTCCTCGTCGCTTATTTGGAACGACCAAACTTCGCTCCTCGTGCCTTGTCTCGCACAAAAACAGGCGCCGGCGCGGACGCGATGAAACGGCAATAGACCCTGGTGGCAATCTGATTTCATTGCGGGTGTATGTGCGCTGGCTTGAAGGGTAGAGTTGCAGCTTCCGCCACGCAGGAGCCGCGCATGCCGATACGCTATTTCTTCA
Source organism: Pseudomonas saudiphocaensis (assembly GCF_000756775.1). Lineage (NCBI taxonomy): Bacteria > Pseudomonadati > Pseudomonadota > Gammaproteobacteria > Pseudomonadales > Pseudomonadaceae > Pseudomonas > Pseudomonas saudiphocaensis. The sequence goes on along the minus strand of NZ_CCSF01000001.1, from coordinate 1,966,480 downwards.
AGCAGTTGATCCTGCCGCCTGGCGGCCTGTTGTTGTTGCTGTTGGTCGGCTGGTGGCTTAGACGACGTGCACCACGCTTGGCGGCCTGCTGCTTTGTACTGGGTTTCGGCGGTCTCTGGCTGATGAGCCTGCCGGTTACGGTGGAATGGGCGGGGCGGGCGCTGGAAACCGAGCCTGCGCTTGAGCAGGCGCAGTGGAGCAGTGTGGGCATGCAGGCCCAGGCAATTGTGGTGCTTGGCGCTGGGCGTGAACAGGCTGATCCAGGCTGGGGGGCGGACCAGCCCAGCCATATCGCCATCGAACGGTTGCGTTATGCCTCGCGTCTGGCGAAAGCATCGGAGCTGCCGGTTCTGGCCAGCGGCGGTCTGCATTTTGGCAAGCCGCCGAGCGAAGCCCTGCTGGCGGCGGAAGCCATGCAGCGGGATTTCGATACCACCGTGCGATGGCTGGAAGAGCGTAGCCGAACCACCTGGGAGAACGCGCTGTACAGCGCTGAAATACTCAAGGCCGCAGGCGTCCGGCGGGTGGTGCTGGTGACTTCGGCTGCGCATATGCCGCGTTCACGCTGGTGCTTTGAGCAGCAGGGCCTGGAAGTCATCGCCGCGCCGGTAGGCTTTCTCGGCGTTCCCCACGGCCGGCCCTTCGGCGGCTGGCTGCCGGAGACCCGGGCCGTCTGGCAGAACGGTATGCTGCTCAATGAGGCGGCGGGGCAGCTGGTTTATCCGTTGCTATACGCAAGGTCCGAGTAAGGGCAAGCGGGCTCTGAGGGCTAGGGAGTCGGATCATGCCTCCGGTTACTCCGGGCCAGAGGTTTGTAGGGCCGAATTTATTCGGCCAGAAGGGTGCAAAAAGGCCGAACAAGTTCGGCCCTACAGGGCGGTTTTGCTCGCCAGGTTTAGCCGTTCCTTCGTCGCCACAGCGCCCAGCCCAGCACCACCGTGCATAGCACTATCAGTGGCCAGGAGCGCCATTGCAGCGCCGTAGGGTGGATGCCGCTTTTTACATCCACCACAAGCCGCGCAGTGCACGGGTGCCGGCACAGATGAAGCTCAACGCAGGGCATTTTGCCGTCGCCACAACGCCCAGCCCAGCAGCACCACGCACAGTCCGATTAATGGCCAGGAGCGCCACTGCAGGTAGGGCGTCAATCCCTGCATGGGCGTGACCTCGCCGTAGAGCACAGCCTGCTCGAACGCTGGAATCTGCTCGGTGATACGTCCCTTGGGGTCAATCAGCACGGTAACGCCATTGTTGGTCGCACGGATCATCCAGCGACCGGCTTCCAGTGCACGCATCTGGGCCATCTGCAGGTGTTGCAGGGGGCCGATGGAACGTCCGAACCAGGCGTCATTGCTGACGGTGAGGAGAATGTCGCTCTGCGCGGCCAGACTGGCAGCGAACTCGGGATATACCACTTCGTAGCAGATAAAAGGCGCGATCTTGAACCCTTTGGCCTCTAGCAGCGCCTGCCCCGGCTCGCCACGGGCGAAGTCGGACATGGGCAGGTCGAAGAATGCGATCAGCCCGCGCAACAGCTCTTGCAGCGGCACGTATTCGCCAAAGGGCACCAGCTTCTGCTTGAGGTAAGTGCCTTGAGCATCGCCGGTGCTGGTCAGTCCGTTGTAGTAGCGCAGCTCGCCTTCAGCGTTTGGTTGCCGTACCGGAACCCCAGTGATCAGCGCCGACTGCCGGTCCTCGGCGAAGCGGCCCATCATCTCCAAATAGCCTTCAGCGTGATCCTTGAGGATCGGCACCGCCGTTTCCGGCCAGACGATGAGGTCGGCAGGGCGGCTGCGGAAGGTCATATCGCGGTAGAGCAGCAGCTGCATTTCCAGCTTCTGCGGGTCCCATTTGAGGCTCTGGGCGACATTGCCCTGCATGGCCGCAACACTGATTGGGGCGGCCTTGACGCTGGTCCAGGCGTGCTGGCCGATGCCCAGTGCGCCGGCCCAGAGAGCAACCAGTGCCACCAGAGCCGTAGCCAGCGCGGCTTTTTGCGGCAGCAGGCGCGGCAGCTGGACGAGCAAGGCTGCCGTCAGGACGATCACAAAGCTCAGCAGCCAGACGCCGCCGAGCGGAGCGAGTGCTGCCAGTGGGCCTTCCAGCTGGCTGTAACCGAGGTATAACCAGGGGAAACCGGTCAATATCCACCCGCGTAGCGCGTCCAGAGCAAGCCAGAGGGCGGCGAAGGCGAGCGCGTCGAGCAGGGGCGCATTGGCAGCTTGGCGTAGCCAGCGCGCCCAGACCCAGCCCAGCAGAGCGAAGAACAAAGCCAGACCAGCGACGAAACCCAGTGTCAGTGCGCCGGCAAGCAGGGGTGGTGCCGCGCCGAAGTCATGGATGCTGACATACACCCAGCTGACCCCGGAGCTGAACAGGCCGAAGCCATAGCACCAGCCTCGACCCGCTGCCTGCTTGCCCGCAGCTTCACGTAGTCCCAGATACAGCAACCCGACCGAAACCAGAGCCAGCGGCCAGATATCAAAGGGCGCCAGGGAAAGAGTGGTCAGGGCGCCGGCGGCCAGCGCCAGCAGATTGCCCGGCCAGCCGGAGCGGGTGATCCAGTGCATCGGGACTCCTACGGGAAGAAAAAGCGCTGGAGGTGGGTTTGTTGAGGGAAACGCATTTATCGTTCCGTCGGCCGGTCGCTGTGGTGGATGTGAAAAGCGACATCCACCCCAGGTATTCAACGGACTGTCAGCGGCTTTCCGCCAAGCGCGTAATCCGCAGCATATGCACCCGGCGACTGTCTGCGTTGAGTACGCGGAAACGGAAACGCTCGATTTCTACCACCTCGTTGCGTTTTGGCAGGTGGCCAAAGGCGTTCATGACCAGACCGGCCACCGTATCGAATTCCTCATCGGGGAATTCGCTCTGAAAAAACTCGTTGAAGTTGCCGATGGGCGTCAGCGCCTTGACCAGGAAGTCACCGCTGGGCAGCGGACGAATATAGCTGTCTTCCTCGATATCGTGTTCGTCCTCGATATCGCCGACGATCTGTTCAAGCACGTCTTCGATGGTCACCAGGCCAGCCACTCCACCGTACTCGTCGATAACGATGGCCATGTGGCTGTGGTTGGCACGGAACTCGCGCAGCAGCACGTTGAGACGCTTGGACTCCGGAACGAAGGTCGCTGGCCGCAACAGGTCCTTGATGTCGAAGTTCGAGTGCGGGTCATCCTGCAGGATCAGCGGCAGCAGATCCTTGGCCAGCAGCACGCCGATAACCTCGTCGAGGCTGTCGCCAACCACGGGATAGCGCGAATGCGCAGCGGAAATGATCGCCGGCAGAAACTCCCTCGGCGACTGGTCGGCCCGGATGCTCATTACCTGCGAGCGCGGCACCATGATGTCGCGTACCTGCAGGTCGGCGACCTGAATGGCGCCCTCGACAATTGCCAGGGCTTCGGAGTCGAGCAGTTTGTTCTGGTGGGCGCCGCGCAAAACTTCCAGCAGTTCTTCGCGGTTTTTCGGCTCATGGGCAAAAGCCTGGGTGATTTTTCCAAACCACGACTTCTGCCCGTTGCTCGATCGATCTTCGCTCATGTCTTGACTCAATGGTCCTTTAATAAATACCCAAGCGGGTCATTCGTCAGCATAGGGGTCTGGATGACCCAGTTCAGCTAACAGTTGGCGTTCGAGGCTTTCCATTTCTTCGGCCTCATCGTCTTCGATGTGGTCGTAGCCCAGCAGGTGCAGGCAGCCGTGGATCACCAGATGCGCCCAATGCGCCTGCAGTGACTTGTCCTGTTCCGCCGCTTCCCGTTCGACCACCGGCACGCAGATGACCAGATCGCCGAGCAGTGGGATATCCAACAAACCGTCTGGGACATCAGCGGGAAACGACAGCACGTTGGTGGCGTAGTCCTTCTGCCGCCAGGTGCTGTTCAATTCGCGGCCTTCCGGCTCATCGACGAGACGGATGGTCAGCTCGGAGTCGGCGCTACGCTGGCGCAGCGCCAGTTCGCACCAGCGTCGCAGATCCGCCTCGGCGGGCGCCGTACCGCTGGTGGCGTATTGCAGATCAAGCTCGATCATGTGCGCGTTCCGGGCTTTTGATCTTCGAAGGCCTCGTAGGCTTCGACGATGCGCTGGACCAGCGGGTGGCGGACCACATCCTTGGGCTGGAAATGAGTGAAGCTGATGCCGTTGACGTCCTTGAGCACCTCCATCACGTGGCCCAGGCCTGACTTGGTGCCGCGCGGCAGGTCGACCTGAGTGATGTCGCCGGTGATCACTGCGGTAGAGCCGAAGCCGATCCGGGTGAGGAACATCTTCATCTGTTCCATGGTGGTGTTCTGGCTTTCGTCGAGGATGATGAAGCTGTTGTTCAGCGTCCGCCCGCGCATATAGGCCAGTGGTGCGATCTCGATAACCTGCTTCTCGATCAGCCGAGCGACGTGCTCGAAGCCGAGCATTTCGTAAAGGGCGTCGTACAGCGGGCGCAGGTAGGGGTCGATCTTCTGCGCCAGGTCGCCGGGCAGGAAACCGAGCTTCTCGCCCGCTTCGACTGCAGGGCGCACCAGCAGAATGCGGCGGACCTGTTCACGCTCCAGTGCATCGACGGCGCATGCGACAGCCAGATAGGTCTTGCCAGTGCCTGCTGGGCCGATGCCGAAGTTGATGTCGTTGTTCAGGATCGACTGCACATAGCGCTGCTGATTGGCGCCGCGTGGGCGGATGTTGCCCTTGCGGGTGCGCAGAGAAATATTCGGCGTGGTAGAGGGGTTGGCCAGCTCTTCCATGCCCGACTCCTGCAGGAACAGGTGAACCAGATCCGGTGACAGCTCGGTGTTCTTGGCTTCACGGTACAGGCGGCGCAGCAGGTGTTCGGCGGACTTGACGATATCGCTCGGGCCGACCAGTTCAAACTGATTGCCACGGTTGCGAATCTCAAGCTTCAGGCGCTGTTCTATCAGTCGCAGATGCTCGTCGAATTGGCCGCAGAGATTGGCGAAGCGGTTGGCTTCAAAGGGTTCGAGGGTAAAACGTAAAGGTTCTGTGGGGGCGTTCAAGGGCTTTTGATTGACCGTGCTCGGCAGTTAGGAAAACGAAGAATAGCGCCGTAGGCGAAAAAAAACAGCGCAATGCGAAAAAGCAGCTTAGCGGCATTGCCGTAGGGCTGAGTTTGTTAGGCAAATACAGGGCCGAACAAGTTCGGCCCTGTAGTTCAGGAGACCAGCGTCCCGCGCAACGAATGCGGCAGCGCTTCGTCGATGTGCACGTCGACGAACTGGCCGATCAGTCGCGGGTTGTCGCAGCGGAAGTTGACGATGCGGTTGTGTTCGGTACGGCCCTGGAGCATGCCGGGGTCCTTCTTGGAGTAATCCGTGACCAGGATGCGCTGAGTGGTGCCTGCCATCCGCCGGCTGTGCTCGAAGCCCTGCTGGTTGATGCGCTGCTGCAGGATTGCCAGGCGCTGCTTCTTCACCTCTTCGGGGGTCTCATCGGCCAGATCCGCCGCAGGCGTGCCGGGGCGCGAGCTGTAGACGAAGGAGTAGGAGAAGTCGAAGCCGACCTCCTCGATCAGCTTCATGGTCTGCTCGAAATCCTTGTCGGTCTCGCCGGGGAAACCGACGATGAAGTCCGAGCTGATCAGAATGTCCGGCACCGCTGCCTTGAGTTTGCGAATGCGCGACTTGTACTCCAGCGCCGTATGGTTGCGCTTCATGCCGGCCAGCACTCGGTCGGAACCGGACTGCACCGGCAGGTGCAGGTATTTCACCAGTTCCGGCACTTCGGCGTGGGCCTGGATCAGGGCGTCGGAGAATTCCAGCGGGTGGCTGGTGGTATAGCGGATGCGGTCGATGCCATCGACGGCAGCAACGACGCGAATCAGTTCGGCCAGGTCGGCGGTGCGCCCGTCATGGGTTGCGCCGCGATAGCCGTTGACGTTCTGCCCCAGCAGCGTGATTTCGCGTACGCCGTGCTCGGCCAGGTGGATCACCTCTGCCAGAACATCATCGAAGGGGCGGCTGACTTCTTCACCACGGGTGTAGGGCACCACGCAAAAGGTGCAGTACTTGCTGCAGCCTTCCATGACCGAGACATAGGCTGTCGGGCCGTCGACGCGCGGCTCAGGCAGGCGGTCGAATTTCTCGATTTCGGGGAAGGAAATGTCCACCTGAGGTTGCTGGGTGGTACGCGCTGCATCGATCATTTCCGGCAGGCGATGCAGGGTCTGCGGGCCGAATACCACGTCCACATAGGGTGCGCGGTCGCGGATCGCGGCGCCTTCCTGGCTGGCTACGCAGCCACCCACACCGATGACCAGCTCGGGGTTGTCCTGCTTCAGTTCACGCCAGCGACCCAGCTGGGAGAAGACTTTCTCCTGCGCCTTCTCGCGAATCGAGCAGGTGTTGAGCAGAATCACATCGGCCTCGGCCGGGTTGGTGGTGATTTCGAGCGGTTGCTGCTCACCCAGCAAATCCACCATGCGCGAGCTGTCGTACTCGTTCATCTGGCAGCCGTGGGTTTCGATGTAGAGCTTGCGGGTCATGTTACGGGCCGGCGTTGTGCAAAAAATGACCGGGCATTATATGGGGATGAGCAGGGCGAGAAAAGCTATTCCCCCGCTGTCTGCAATTCCATCAGATAGCCACGGAAGATCTGGCCGAGAACCTGGGTGGCAATCTCCAGCTCATCGCGACGCATTTTTGCAGAGACCCGGTCGGCGGTGTCGAGTGCTTCTTCCTCGCCATTGACCGCAGACATTTTCAGCACCACATAGGCCTGTACATTGTTCGCCGGTACACCTTCGCCACGGAAGAACATCACCCCGAGGCGATGCTGCGCCAGTGCATGGCCTTGCAATGAGGCCTGCTCGAACCAGTACAGCGCTTTAGCAAGATCGCGAGGCGCCAGCTTGCCGTCGTAGTGGTACTCGCCCAGTTCGTAACTGGCTTGCACGTCACCGGCGCTGGCGGCCTGCTCACAGGCGTCCAGGGCCTCTCGCACGGCCTCAGGGGCGGTATTTAGCGCGCAGCGGGAAGTGGCGGGGATCAGCAGCGAGTTGCCGCCCGCGAAGACTGGCAGGGAGGTGAGTAGCAGCAAGCAGCCAAAAGCCAGGCTGCGGCCGGTGCGAGTCATGAATCAAAGCGCCTCGATGATCAGGGCGGTGATTGAAATATCGGTAAAAACGAGCCGACTGTCACATTATGGATAAGCCGTTGCCTGCTTACAAAGGCTTTCATTGGTTGGCAAGATTTTTATGCCTGTTCGAGGCTTTGCTCCTTGGCGCTGAGCGGCAGTTTGAGCAGTAGCCAGGCGATAAGCGGGCAGGCCAGTGCCAGGCAAAGCTGTTGGTAGTCAGCCAGCGGATTGCTGCCAATCGCCAGTCCGGTCCAGGGCAAGGAAGCCAGTAGCAGCATGCCGCCCAGGATTCCGGCTGCGGTTTGCCTGGGTACGGGCCCTTGCAGCAGGCCGGCATAAATGATCAGTAGGCCGCTGAACAGGCCGAGCGCCAGTGCGTAGGGATCGCTCCAACCCAGTTGCCTTGCCAGCTCGAAGAAGGCGCACAAGCCGAGCACGATGCGCCCCCAGGTCGGGCGGCTCCAGCTCCAGCGCCGGGCAAATGTCAGAGCAACCAGGCCAATCAGCGGCACACCAAGCAATAGCGTCGCCCGCAGCAGCCAGCGTTCGGCCTCGAAGGTGTCGAGGCCGAGCGCCAGGCGCGCCACTGCGCAGATGCCAACGCCCGCGGCGAGCCCGAAGGCGAGCAGCGCACAGAACAGCGCGGGTTGTCGTGGTTCGTCATAACCGCGACGGGCCAGGCCAATGCGGACGGCGCTGGCTGAGGCGAAAAGCATCAGCAGCGCCGCTTGCAGCAGTTCAGGTAGCAGGCTCATTTGAGGGTGGCGAAGGCTCGTTCGGCGGCATCCAGAGTCAGTTGCAGCTCGGTTTCGCCGTGGGCGATGGAGGTGAAGCCCGCCTCGTAGGCACTTGGCGCCAGGTAGACACCCCCTTCGAGCATGGCGTGGAAGAACTGCTTGAAGCGCTCGGCATCGCTCTGCATCACGTCATCGAAGGTGACGATGTCGTCCGCTCCGCTGAAGTAGAGGCCGAACATGCCGCCCACCTGGGTGGTGACGAACGGAATGCCGGCCGCATCGGCGCGATCCTGCAGGCCTTGCAGCATGCGGCTGGTGTAGTCGGTCAGCTCGGCGTGGAAGCCGGGGCGGCTGATCAGCTTGAGCGTGGTCAGGCCGGCGGCCATCGCCAGCGGGTTGCCGGAGAGCGTGCCGGCCTGGTAGACCGGGCCGAGCGGGGCGATGCATTCCATGATGGCGCGTTTGCCACCGAAGCAGCCAACGGGCATGCCGCCGCCGATGATCTTGCCGAAGGTGGATAGATCCGGCGTGACGCCGTAGTGCGCCTGGGCGCCGCCGAGGGCGACGCGGAAGCCGGTCATCACCTCATCGAAAATCAGCACGACGCCGTGCTTGTCGCACAGGCTGCGCAAGCCTTCGAGGAAGCCCGGTGCCGGTGGCACGCAGTTCATGTTGCCAGCGACCGGCTCGACGATGATGCAGGCGATCTGCTCGCCCTTCTCGGCCAGTGTGGCTTCGACTTCGGCCAGATCGTTGTAGGTCAGGGTCAGGGTGTGCTTGGCAAAATCCGCGGGTACGCCGGCGGAGCTCGGCACGCCCTGAGTGAGAGCGCCGGAGCCAGCCTTGACCAGCAGGCTGTCGGAGTGACCGTGGTAACAGCCTTCGAACTTGATGATGCTGTCGCGGCCGGTGTAGCCGCGGGCCAGGCGGATCGCGCTCATGGTCGCCTCGGTGCCGGAGCTGACCATGCGTACCATCTCCATCGACGGCACCATGCTGCAGACCAGTTCGGCCATCTCGGTTTCCATCGCCGTCGGTGCGCCGTAGGACAGGCCGTGTTGCAGCTGGCGACGTACGGAGTCGAGCACCTCGGGATGGCTGTGACCCAGAATCATCGGGCCCCAGGAACCGACGTAATCGACGTAGCGCTTGCCGTCCTCGTCCGTTACATAGGCGCCTTCGGCATGCTTGAGAAACAGCGGCGTGCCGCCGACGCTGCGGAAGGCGCGCACAGGCGAGTTGACGCCACCGGGGATGTGGTTCTGGGCGCTGGCGAAGAGGATTTCGGAACGGGACATGTTGGGCCTCGCGGTAATAAAGGAATCAATGATGTGCTGATGCAGCCGAGACTGTCATGAGGATGGTCAGCCGGCGGCGAACAGCGAGCTGAATGCGCGCGCGCGACGTTCAACTTCACTGGCCGAATCAGCAGCGAACAAGGCGTGGACCACCGCTACCAGGCTGGCACCACTGGCGATCAGCTGTGAGGCGTTATCCAGGGTTACGCCGCCAATGGCGACGATGGGCAGGGCGACGTGTTGGCGAGCCTGCTCCAGCAGTTCAAGCGTGGCAGCGGGCGCGCCGGGTTTGGTATTGGAGTTGAAGAAGCGGCCGAAGGCGACGTAGCTGGCGCCTTCGCGGCGAGCCTGCTCTGCCAGCTCGATGCTGGCATGGCAGGTGGCACCGATGACCGCACGGCCACCCAGCAGGGCGCGGGCGGTTGCCAGCGAACCGTCTTCCTGGCCCAGATGCAGGCCCACGCCCAGCCGTGCGGCGAGCTCGGCATCGTCGTTGATGATCAGGGTGGCGCCATGGCGCTCGCACAATTCGCGCAACGCGTCGGCTTCACGCAGGCGTGTGGCAGCGCTGCCGACCTTGTCGCGGTACTGCAGCAGGCGCGCGCCGCCCTTGAGCGCCGCTTCGGCATAGGGCAGCAAGCGGCCGTCGGCCAGCAGTTTGCTGTCGGTGATGGCGTAGAGGCCACGCAGTTTGTTCACGCCCTTCATGCAGTCGCTCCTTTCAGTTCAGCTCCAGTGGCAACCGGCGCGGGATGTACTGGCCGCGCCCGGGTGCTTCGGCGTCGCGCAGGGTACGCCAGGTGTAGTCGAGAGCAGTCCTGACCGCGCTGGGAAGGGCTTCGCCCAATGCCAGGCGACCGGAGAGTGCGCTGGCCAGGGTGCAGCCGGAACCGTGATAGCTGCCGGGCAGGCGTTCGCAGAGGAATTCATGGCGACTGCCGTCGCGTGAGTACAGACGGTTGACCACCTCGGTCTCCTCGCCGTGGCCGCCGGTGATCAGCAGATGGCGCACGTAGGGCAGCAGTTTCTCGGCGCATTCGTCGGCAGTACCTTCCGGCAGTTCGGCAAGGATGCGCGCTTCGGGCAGGTTGGGTGTGGCGATGGCGGCTACTGGCATCAGTCGCTCGCGCATGGCGTAGCCGACTTCATTCTTACCCAGCGCGCCGCCACCTCCGGCGCGCAGCACCGGGTCGCACACCAGCGGAACGCCAGGCAGCTTCTGCATGATTTCCAGCACTGTTTCGACCATTTCCACCGAGCCGAGCATGCCCAGCTTGACGGCAGCAACCGGCAGGTCGGCAATCACCGCATTGGCCTGTGCCAGTACCCATTCGCGATCCAGTACGCGGAAATCGCTGACGTCCACGGTGTCCTGAACAGTCAGCGCGGTTACGGTCGGTGCTGCGTGGCAGCCCTGGGCAATCAGCGCTTCAATATCTGCCTGCAGGCCCGCGCCGCCACTCGGGTCGTGACCGGAGAGGCAGAGAACGACAGGACGAGAGCAAGGGCCGGTCATCGAAAGATCTCCGAATAAAGGGGGGTAGTGGCCGATCCGGCCAGTTTTGAGACGTGGCAGCTTATCACCATTCGTCCGGTGCGGCCCGCACGCTCCGGCTCCCTGGCGCAGGCTTTTGGCTGAAACCCCGCTTTTTATTATCTGCCTGCGTGCTTCACTTTCGTGATGCTTTTCTTCTTCGCCGAGGACGCTAGCCATGAGCCTGAATCCATACGCCGAAACCCACGAAGTAACCAATCAGGTGCCGCCGCTTGATGGCGCCAACCTGTATCGGCTCGACCTGCCGTTGCAGCAATGGGTGCACCGTTATCAGGGCGGCTGGGCCGAAACGCGGCTTGACGCCTATGGTGCGTTGGCCGGTGGCCCGCTGATGGCGGCGGGTTTTCTCGCCAATGAAAATCGGCCCGTGTTCAGAAGTCACGACCGCTACGGCCATCGTATCGACCAGGTGGACTTTCATCCCGCCTACCACGAGCTGATGCGCACAGGGATTGAACACGGGATTCCCTCGCTGCCCTGGGCTGATCCGCAACCCGGTGCCCAGGTTGCCCGAGCCGGCCTGATGTACCTGCACAACCAGGCCGAGGCGGGCAGCAGTTGCCCGTTGACCATGACCTTCGCCAGCGTTCCGGCCCTGCGCTTGCAGCCGGAAATCGCCGCCATCTGGTTGCCCAAGGTGCTCGCCACCGAATATGACCCGCGCAATGTGCCCATGGAGCAGAAGGCCGGTGTCACCATCGGCATGGCCATGACTGAAAAGCAGGGCGGCACCGACGTGCGGGCCAACACTACCCGCGCGCACCCGGTCGGCTCAGGGGGGCCGGGGCAGCTCTACGAACTGGTCGGCCACAAGTGGTTCTGCTCAGCGCCCATGTGCGATGCCTTCCTCACCCTGGCGCAGACGGACAGGGGGCTGTCGTGCTTCCTGCTGCCGCGCCATCGTCCGGACGGCACGCGCAACGCCTTCCAGATTCAGCGGCTGAAAAACAAATTGGGCAACTGGTCCAACGCTTCAAGTGAAGTCGAGTACCGGGGCGCACTGGCCTGGATGGTCGGCGAGGAAGGGCGCGGCGTACCGACCATTATCGAAATGGTCGGCATGACCCGCTTCGACTGCATGATCGGCTCCAGTTCGTTGATGCGCCAGGCGCTGACCCAGGCGCTGCATCACTGCACGCACCGCCACGTCGGCGGGCGGGCGCTGATCGAACAGCCGCTGATGCGCAATGTGCTGGCCGATCTCGCACTGGAAAGCGAGGCCGCGCTGGCGCTGACCCTGCGTATGGCCAAGGCGCTGGATAGCGCCACTGACGAGCAGGAAAGCAAGTTCGCCCGGTTGGTCACCGCCGTCGGCAAATACTGGATCTGCAAGCGCGCCCCGAACATGATCGCTGAGGCCAGCGAATGCCTCGGTGGCGCCGGCTACGTCGAGGAAACCATCCTCCCGCGGCTGTACCGCGAGGCACCGGTCAATTCCATCTGGGAGGGTTCCGGCAACGTGCAATGCCTGGATGTGTTGCGCGCCCTGTCGAAGGAGCCGGGCGTTCTCGATGCGCTGCTGGCCGAGCTCGGGGATGGGCATGGGGATGCGCGCCTCAAGGCGCACGTCGAGCGGCTGGGTATGGCACTGCGCGACACCGACGATATGCAGTACCGCGCCCGCCAGCTCACCGAAGATATCGCCGTGGCCTTGCAGGCTGGACTCTTGTTGGAGGCGGGGAACGCCGCAGTCAGTGATGCCTTTATCGCCAGTCGGTTGATGGGGGCGGGGCACGAGTACGGGACCTTGCCAAAGGGGCTGGATATTCAGGCGCTGCTGGAGCGCAGTGCGCCTATTGCGTAACCCGTGGAGAAAAGCCGGTCTCGCAAGCTTCACCTTGATGCAGAGAAGATCGAGCAGGCCGCGGCATCGGCCAGCCGCACGAACTCCCGTTCTATTGCTCAACTTTTGCTCAATGATGCCGAAATAATGTCATTGGCAGGAGGTAGGCAGTGCACATCATTTCGAGTCAACAGTTTGGGTTGAACGTCGAGCGGCAGTTCATCGCTGGACGCGAGGTCAGCGAGACGCTGGATCTGCAGCGCGGCAGCCAGCGCCTGCAACTCAGCCATCACGAGCGCAGTGAAGTACGCAGCTCCAGCCGGGCCGAGGTACAGCTTGCCGAGGCGCGCCCGGTGCTTTCCGAACGGCAACTGGAGCGCCTCGGCGAAGGTCTGCCGCAGACGGCTCCGGCAGCTGGCAGTGAGGAGGCACAAAGCTTCGACTTCACACCCGACGAGGAAAGCCTGCACAAGCTCCGCATGCTTCTGGTGGTGCTGGGGCGCAGCGCGGAAGAGATCGACGCGACGCTGGGCAAGCTGGCCGAAGGATTGTCCATGCCGGTGGCAACGGCAACTGCTGCCGGAGCTGCCGAAGCCGGCAGTGGCGACTTCCTCAACTACCAGTACAGCGTGCAGGAGTGGCGCGGCGAGTCGCTGAGCGTCACGGCCAGCGGAACCGTCAACACCGCCGACGGCCGCACCATCCAGTACGGGCTGAGTCTGGAAATGCTCAGCATGCAGTACAGCAGCGCGAATGTTTCAGTACGTGCCGGGGCGGCCCTCAAGGACCCGCTGGTACTCAACCTGGACGGCGGCCCGGTACGCCTGGAAGGCACCAAGCGCGTCGATTTCGATCTGGATGCCGATGGCAAGCGCGACAGCATGGCCGGTCTCGCCTCCGGCAGCGCCTTCCTGGCGCTGGACCGTAACGGCAATGGCCGCATCGACGATGGCCGCGAGCTGTTCGGCGCCCTCTCCGGTGACGGCTTCGCCGACCTGAGCACCTATGACGAAGACGGCAACGGCTTTATCGACGAAGGTGACAGCATCTTCGAACAGCTGCGTTTGTGGCGCCCGGATGCCCAGGGCAAGGGCGAACTGGTGGACCTGCTCACCGCCGGCGTCGGCGCCATCGGTCTCGCCCGTGCCTATGGCGACTTCGACCTGATCGCCCAGCAGCAATTGGAAGGGCGGGTGAGGAGCACCGGATTCTTCCTTTTCGAGAATGGTCAGGCGGGAAGCGTGCAGCAGATCGATCTGGCGATCTGATGGCAGCAGGGTTTGCCAGCGGACATGTCATTGCCATCAAAACGAGGCAAGATGACCGCAAGCAATGCAATCAGGAGCCCAATTCGTGACCAGCGATTCTTCTACTTTTGTTACCGCTCCGACCGCCGAAGCCGCAGTGGATCGGCTTGCCGAGCTGCATCAGCAAGCCTCTTCGGCCCTACATGATGCGCTTAAGCGTTATGTGGCTACACGCACCGAGCCGAGTGCCGCCGAGCGTGCGCTGTTCCGTTATCCCGAGTTGCGCCTGACCTATGCCTGTCAGGGTGAGGTGCCGACGTCCACCCGTGCCTATGCCAAGGTGCAGGCGCCGGGTGTGTACAGTGTGGCGGTGACGCATCCGGCGGCGTTTCGCGGTTATCTGCTCGACCAGCTGAAGCCGCTGATTGAGGATTTCAACGTCAAGCTGGAAGTCGGCATCAGCGATCGCAACATCCCCTATCCCTACGTGATCGAGCAGGGCGACGAGCTGTCCGGTAGCGGCGTGACGGCGGCGGAGCTGGCGCGGGTATTTCCCAGTACCGACCTGTCTGCGGCGACCGACGATATCGCCGATGGGCTCTATGACTGGGAGAACGCCGATCCCTATCCGCTGGCACTGTTCCATGCTGCGCGGGTGGACTTTTCCCTGCGGCGGCTGGTGCATTACACCGGCAGCGACTGGCGTCACGTGCAGCCCTGGATCCTGCTGACCAACTATCACCGCTATGTCGACCAGTTCATTCGTCATGGCCTGGACATGCTGCGCGACGACAGCCGTTTCGTGCGCATGGTGTTGCCGGGCAACGTGATCATTGAGCGCGGCATGGAGGAGGGCGAGGCCCAGGCGATCATCGGCAGCGTGCTCTGGCACCGTTTTCAGATGCCTGCCTACCACCTGATCAGCGAGGATGGTCACGGCGTCACTCTGGTGAATATCGGTGTCGGCCCGTCCAATGCCAAGAACATCACCGACCACCTGGCTGTGCTGCGCCCGCATTGCTGGTTGATGATCGGACACTGCGGCGGGCTGCGGCAGTCGCAGTCCATCGGCGACTACGTGCTGGCCCACGCCTATATGCGTCGCGACGGCATTCTCGATCGGGTGTTGCCGCCCAATATTCCGCTGCCGGCACTGGCCGAGGTGCAGCAGGCATTGCAGGAGGCGGCCGCACTAGTCACCGGCGACAAGGGTGAGGCGCTGAAGAAACGCCTGCGCACCGGCACGGTACTGACCTACGACGACCGCAACTGGGAATTGCGCTGGGCGCAGGAACGGCCGCTGATCAACCTGTCGCGCGCGGTGGCGGTGGATATGGAAAGCGGCACCATCGCCGCCCAGGGATACCGGTTGCGGGTGCCTTACGGCACGTTGTTGTGCGTTTCGGACAAGCCCCTGCACAGCGAGATCAAGCTGCCCGGTTCGGCCAATGCCTTCTACGAGCGAGCCGTGACCCAGCATCTGAAGATCGGCATCGCCGCCCTGGATCTGCTGCGTTGCCAGCTCAACTCGCTGCACTCGCGCAAGCTGAGGAGCTTCGACGAGCCGCCGTTCCGTTAAGCGTTTGGCTTGATCAAGGCACAGGGTGGACGTCGCGCAGCACGTCCACGCGTTTGGTGTGGTTCGACAAAGACGCGTGGAAGATGCTTCGCAGTCTTCCACCCTACGGCCGTCTCCCGCTCCGGTGCTTACAGTTTCGTAGGATGGACGTCGCGCAGCACGTCCACGCGTTTGGTGTGGTCCGACGCAGGCGCGTGGAAGATGCTTCGCAGTCTTCCACCCTACGGCCGTCTCCCGCTCCGGTGCTTACAGTTTCGTAGGGTGGACGCCGCGGAGCACGTCCACGCGTTTGGTGTGGTCCGACACAGGCGCGTGGAAGGTGCTTCGCAGTCTTCCACCCTACGGCCATCTCCCGCTCCGGTGCTTACAGTTTCGTAGGTGGACGTCGCGGAGCACGTCCACGCGTTTGGTGTGGTTCGACAAAGACGCGTGGAAGATGCTTCGCAGTCTTCCACCCTACGGCCGTCTCCCGCTCCGGTGCTTACAGTTTCGTAGGGTGGACGTCGCGGAGCACGTCCACGCGTTTGGTGTGGTTCGACACAGACGCGTGGAAGATGCTTCGCAGTCTTCCACCCTACGGCCGTCTCCCGCTCCGGTGCTTACAGTTTCGTAGGGTGGACGTCGCGCAGCACGTCCACGCGTTTGGTGTGGTCCGATGCAGGCGCGTGGAAGATGCTTCGCAGTCTTTCACCCTACGCCATCTCCCGCTCCGGTGCTTACAGTTTCGTAGGGTGGACGTCGCGGAGCACGTCTACGCGTTTGGTGTGTCCGACGCAGATGCGTGGAAGATGCTTTGCAGTCTTCCACCCTACGTCGGTATCCCGCTCCGGTGTTTTATGCGCTTGCCAGCGTATCGAGGCTGCGCACCATGTATACGGCGGGAATGCGGTAGCTGGCCAGGTTGCTGGCCTGTGGCGCCGAGAGTTTTTCCTCAGGCTCGAAGCCCAGGCGTGACCAGAAACCCTGGGAGTCCTGCACCGAGACCAGTGCCGAGTAGCGCAGCTTTGCCGCCCCGGCTCGTTGCAGCTTGTGCCTTACCAGTGCCGGGCCGATGCCGCGACCGGCGGCGCGGCTGGCTACGGCCAGATCGTGCAGGTAGAGACAGTCGGCTTCGGCAAGGGGCTGGAAGTCACCATCCAGCGGCGTTACCTGGCCGAGTCTTGAGGGGTAGGCGAACAGATAGGCGCAGACACCGTCGGCATCCTCGGCCACCCAGGCCTGCTGCGGGCAGGCCGCCAGGCGGGCGCGTATGACGGCTTCTTCTTCATGCAGCTGTGGGGCGTAAACCTGTTCCTGAATCGACATCACGGCAGGGATATCACTCGCCTGCATCGTCCTGAAACTGAACATTTCACCACTCTCGAACGGCATCGGGCCGGCAAGCGACCCGCAAAAAAGCGCCGATCATACGCTATCGGCAGACACCGAAGGCAAAGATCAGACCGAGGGAGAGCGGAAGCGACAGGTCAGGTAGCGATTGCTGAAACCGTAGCGCAGCATCGAGGCAAGCCGGCGCAGCAGGTATAGCGGGTTCTTGCGGTAGTAGGCCAGCACCGCATTGCCGACGCCTTCGGAGCGATGCAGTTTGCTGGGGCGGCGCTGAAACAGACCCTTGAACTGCCACCACTGGATCTGTTCGTAGCGTTCCTGCGGCAGTAACCCGTAGGGGCGGAACAGGGCGAAGAAGCTGCGAGTACTGAAATCGTGGAGGTGATGCGGGTTGCCGTCCAGCGTCGGGGTGACGGGCACCGAGGCAATGATCTGACCGCCATCGGCGAGCAGGGCGGCGCAGTTTTCGATCAGCTGGCGCGGGCGCGGCAGGTGTTCGATGGTTTCCAGGCTGACGATGCAGTCGAATTTTTCTTCGCTGCGAAAGCTTTCGGCATCGGCGCAGATATAAGTGAGGTTGGGCCGCTGGTAATGCGCCTGGGCGAAGGCGATTGCGGCCGGGTCGATATCCACGCCGACTATCGTCTTGTCCGGGTTCAGCTCAGCTAGGCGATCGCTGCCGTAACCGCAGCCGCAGGCCATGTCCAACACCCGTGCGCCGGTCAATCGGGTAGCGGCAAAATCGTAGCGTTCCAGATGGATGCGCAGCGTCTCTCGGTCGTCCTCGTTGTTGGCATCCAGTTGCGGTGGGTAGATGCGTTCGAGGGTCAGCGAGGGTGTATGCATGAGTGCAAGATCCGGGACTGGGCGGCGGCGACTATAAAACAGTCATGGCATCTTGCCCATCCGTGCCACTGGCCGGCCCCTGACGAAAGCCGCATTTTCTGGCACAATACTTAGGATGCTAATTAAGTCCCTAGCCCTTTTATGAACAACTCCAACAAGCCTTTGCTTGGAGTTCTGCTCATCCTGGGGGCGTGTCTGTTGTTGGCGACCCATGATGGATTGTCCAAGCAGCTGACTCAGTTCTATCCGGTACTGGTGATCATCTGGGCGCGCTACCTGGCGCAAACCGTCCTGATGGCAGGCCTGTTTGCACCGCGCATGGGGCGGCGGGTGGTCCGTACAAAGCGGCCTGGGCTGCAATTGTTCCGCGGGCTGAGCCAGGTGGGCATCAGCATTCTGTTTATCAGTGGCTTGCGTTACATCCCCTTGGCCGAGGCCACGGCAGTAATCTTCCTGACACCGTTATTGGTGACCATTGCCTCGGCGATGCTGGGCGAGACGGTCAGCCGTAGCCAGTGGTTGGCAGTGGGTTGTGGCCTGCTGGGGGTGATGATCATAGTGCGTCCCGGTGGCGCGCTGTTTACCCCGGCGATTCTGCTGCCCTTTGGGGCGGCGGTGTGTTTCACCCTCTATCAGTTGCTGACACGACGGCTCGCTGGCACCGAGCATCCGGTGACCAGCAATTTCCTCAGCAGCCTGGTGGGCACTCTGGTGACCAGCGCGCTGGTGCTGCTGGAATGGCGTACGCCGACCCTGGCGGATGCTGCGCTGATGGCTGCGCTGGGCGCCATGGCGATGACCGGCCACCTGCTGCTGACCAATGCCTTCCGCTTTGCCAGTGCAGCGATGCTGGCGCCCTTCACCTACGCGCAGATCATCTTTGCCGGTGTGGTGGGGCTAATCCTGTTCAGTCACGCGCCGGACGCCGGTGCGATGCTGGGCATGGCCATCATCATCGCCAGCGGTTTTGCCGTGGCCTGTGTGCAGAGCAGGCGCGTAAGTGATTGAAATAATGACAATGTGCCCTCAGGTCATTAATCCAGCTTCCAAACCCTTATCGAACAAGGGCGATTCGACCCTTGCGTGTGCTTATTCAGGTAAATAACAAATGCAGCGAGTTTCTCATCACACCTTGCGCAGCGATTTCCGCAAGCTTCTGGCTTCGGATGGCTGTTACCACACTGCTTCGGTTTTCGATCCGATGTCGGCACGTATTGCTGCCGATCTCGAGTTCGAGGTGGGCATTCTCGGCGGCTCGATCGCCTCGTTGCAGGTACTGGCAGCGCCGGACTTTGCATTGATCACACTCAGCGAATTCGTCGAACAGGCCACCCGCATTGGGCGCGTAACCCGGCTGCCGATCATCGCTGACGCCGACCACGGCTACGGCAACGCGCTGAACGTGATGCGCACCGTGATCGAGCTGGAGCGTGCCGGCATCGCTGCGCTGACCATTGAAGATACCCTGCTGCCGGCCAAGTTCGGCCGCAAGTCCACCGACCTGATCGGCATGTTCGAGGCAGTGGGCAAGATCCGCGCGGCGCTGGAGGCTCGGGTCGATCCCGAGATGTGCATCATCGCTCGAACCAACGCCGGGGTGATCGGGCTGGAAGAAGTGATTGCCCGCGCCCAGGCCTACGAGAAGGCCGGTGCCGACGCGATCTGTCTGGTGGGCATCGAAGATTTCGAGCAGCTCGAACAGGTTTCTGCCGCACTCAGCGTGCCGCTGATGCTGGTCACCTACGGCAACCCGAACCTGCGCGACAACGCCCGACTGGCGTCGCTGGGTGTGCGCATCGTTGTCAACGGCCATGCCGCCTACTTCGCCGCGATCAAGGCGACCTACGACTGCCTGCGTGAGCAGCGCCAGATCGACGCCTCCGACCTCAGCGCTTCCGAGCTGTCGGTCAAGTACTCGACGGCCGAGGAATACATGGTCTGGGCCGAGGAATATATGCAGGTCAAGGAATAAGCGAACCGGCGGCCTCGACGCCCCGAGGGAGGCATTGCGGGCAGGCCTGTGGCCTGCTTCGCCGCGGGTTTGCTGTGGTGGCCGGCTTCTGCGGGAGCCGCACCCTCGGGCTCGTTTGAATGCCCGGTTTTACTCTTTCGACCGGCCTTGCGACTGGACGCCAGGCCCTGGCGGCCTCCAGACTTGCGGCTTTCTCTGTAGAAACGACGTGCCATGCCTCGCCCACCTCGTCCCCGTCCATCCCGACCGTCTCGCTCTGGCGCAAAGCCGCAGCGCCGGCAGTCCAGTGCTGTGCCTGCCGAACCGCGTCTGTTGCTGCTGAACAAGCCCTTCGACGTGCTGACGCAGTTCAATGATGCCGATGGGCGCACCACCTTGAAGGCCTTTGTTCCGGTGCCGGGCGTGTATCCCGCTGGCCGGCTGGACCGCGATAGCGAAGGCCTGCTGTTGCTGACCAATAATGGCCGGCTGCAGGCGCGCATTGCCGACCCCAAGCACAAGCTGCCCAAAACTTACTGGGTACAGGTGGAGGGCGAGGCGAGCGAGGAGCAGTTGCAGCGCCTGCGTGAGGGAGTCGAACTCAACGATGGTCCGACCCTGCCCGCCGAGGTGCGGCTGCTGGACGAGCCAGAGCTATGGCCGCGCAACCCGCCGGTGCGCTTTCGCAAGAGCGTGCCGACCTGCTGGCTGGAACTGGTTATCCGGGAGGGGCGCAATCGTCAGGTGCGGCGCATGACCGCCGCGGTCGGGTTGCCGACCCTGCGCCTGGTGCGTGTGCGCATCGGCCCTTGGTCGCTAGACGGCCTGCAGCCAGGCGAATGGCGCGAAGTGCCGGCGAGCCTGTAGCCGGCCAGCGCTATGGTCAGTGTGGAATACCCTGAGTCGCTTCGATGATGTAGCCGATGATCGGCTTGGCCAGAAAGGCGAACAGGCACAGGCCCAATCCCAGAAAGAGGATGGCGGTACCGAGCCGGCCGGCTTTCGATTTTTTCGCCAGGTCCCAGATGATGAAGGCCATGAAAGACATCAGGCCTCCGACCAGCAGAATCATCATCCATTTTTCAAAAACATCAGGATCCATCGAGCGCTCCGTAGGGCTAGATCGCAAAGGCGGTGATTATACGCCAGCGGCGGACTCTGCTGCATGAGCGGACAGCTGCCTCAGTAGTACGACTTGATGACATCGATGCCCTTGTTCAGGACGTCACGCCAGGCTTTCTGGTCTTCCGGGCTCAAGTTGGGATCGTGCGCAATGATTGTTTGCCGCAGAGCCTGGAGCCAAAGGTCATAGAGTTCCGGCTGAATGTTCAGCCCGGACCGCGAGTGGCTCTGGCCCAAGGCCTTGAGCTTGGTGTCCGGCATGCCGCGGGCGTACAGCACCAGGTTGAGAATTCCCGCGCGTAGCAGATTCTTCTGTGAGGTCATGTCGGTGTTGGTGAACATGTCTCTGATCACTGGGGAAGTGGCGCGGAAGTTGACATAAAAGTCATCGAAAAAGTGTTCGTTGCGGCAGCAACGACCGAAGCTCTGCATGACGCGATCTGTGTCTGCGCAGCTTGTAAATGACGGTTTCGGGATGGCTGCAACGCAGCCGGAAACGGTTGGTCTCGGCTATGACGGCGGCAAATGCTTTATGCGAGCGGAAGCTCTTTTTATGAGGATGCGCGCGGGGGCATAGCAAGGCGGCGCGCATTCTACATCCTGCCTAAGATGCGCGGGGCAGGTATAGGCAGCAGTTCTTGAACTTGGTTATCAACTTTTCAAATGGCCCAGCGGCAGCTCGGTACTGGACGCTACCTGACGCAGCACAAAGCTGGAGCGCACACTGGAGACGCCTTCGATGCGGGTCAGGGTGCCCAGCAGGAAGGCCTGATAATGGTCCATGTCCGGCACAATCACCTTGAGCTGATAGTCGGCGTCCATGCCAGTGACCAGGCTGCACTCCAGCACTTCCGGGCACTTGCCGATCACTTTCTCGAAATGCTCGAAGCGCTCGGGCGTGTGCCTGTCCATGCCGATCAGCACATGGGCGGTTAGTGTCAGGCCAAGCTTCTTGCGGTCCAGCAGGGCCACCTGGCGGGCGATATAACCATCGTCTTCCAGCTGCTTGACCCGCCGAGAACAGGGTGAGGGCGACAGGCCGATGCGCTCGGCCAGTTCCTGGTTGGAAATCCGTGCATCGTGTTGCAGTTCAGCCAGAATGCGCAGATCAAAGCGGTCAAGTTTGCTCATGGTTGCTACCTTGTTGCCTGTAGGTTGCGTTTCTATCGGTTTAGGTTGGTACTGATTGCGCAAGGCTGCTTCTTTCGAGCAATCTTCGCAAACATTATTCGTCGGGTAGGCGTAAGCTTTACCTCAACTTCCGCTTCCGGCAGAAGAGATGAGGCCAACCAGCTTCTACCTCATCGCTGAGTTTATCCAGCTTGGCGATCCGGAGCCGCAGCGCTCACAAGGCGTGATGTTCGAAGAAGCCGCTACCCGCAGCCAGCCAGATGAGAAAAAGGCCATGCCCATGCATGGCCTTTTTCGTTTCTGCGTCCAGCGCTCTGCAAGGCGGTCCGGCTGCTCCTCGTGCACCCTTTAAGAGGTGTTTATAGCGAGTCGCGGCGCTTCGATAAACGCCAGTGTGCAAACATCAATGTCGCTGTGTAGGCTAGCGCTGTCGGCGCCCGTCGCGCCGGGTTCAGGAGTTGTTTCCTCGTGCGGATTGCCCCCAAGACGCTGCTGCGCCTGTTGCTTGCCCTGTTTCTATTGGCGCTGCTGCTCTGGTTCTGGCGACCGTGGCAGGGGCCGCTGCTGACCGGCTATACGCTCGAGGAGCGACCGTTGGTGCAGCGCGTGGTGGCCAGTGGCGAGGTGTCCAGCAAGTCTCTGGCGCGGGTGGGCAGTGAGCTGACCGGGGTGGTCAAGACTCGTCACGTGCGCGAAGGCGATCGTGTTGATGCGGGTGATCTGCTGATCGAGTTGCGTGATGACGAACAGCAGGCCCGGCTGCGCGAAGCCGAGGCCGCGCTGCAACAACTGATCGACTCCAGCCGGCCCCAGGCCGAGGCGCAGCTGCGCGATGCCCAAAGCCGGCTGGAACAGGCCTCCCGCGAACTCGAACGGCGCCAGGCGGTGCATGCGCGCGGGCTGCTCTCCGCCGAGGCGCTGGAGCAGGCCCGCCAGAGCGAAATCAGTGCTCGCGCCACTCGCGACCGCGCCCGCTTGCAGCGCGATGCGCTGGCCGCTGGCGGCAGCGAGGAACAGCAGCTGCGTCAGCGGCTGACGCAGGCGCAGGTCAACCTGGCGCGCACCCTGATCCACGCCGCCCATTCCGGCACGGTACAGACCCGCAACGTCGAGCCCGGCGACCTGGTGCGTCCCGGCGACGTGCTGCTGGAAATCGCCCGCGACGACAGCCGCGAGATCCTGCTGCCGCTGGATGAGAAAAACCTTGGTGCGGTCGCCCTCGACCAGCCGGCCTGGGTAGTGCCCGATGCCTGGCCCGAGCGCGTGCTCAAGGCGCGGGTCAGTTACCTGGCACCGGCGGTCAACCCGGCCCAGGGCACGCTGGACGTGCATCTGGAACTGCTCGACGAGGCGGACTTCCTGCGCCAGGGTATGAGCGTTTCGGTGAACATCGAGACTGCTCGCCTGGAGCGCGCGCTGGTCATCGGCAACGATGCGCTGCTGGCCCGTGACGGAGTTCAGGCGCAGGTTTTGCGGTTGCGCGGGGACGACACCGTGGAGCGGGTGCCGGTGCGCCTGGGCCTGCGCAGCGATGGCCTGAGCGAGGTGCGCGAGGGCCTGGCGGCGGGCGAACGGGTGCTCAATGCGCCTGCCGAGCCCGGCCAGCAGGTTCGCTTCCGGGCGCTGCCATTGCCGGGCACGAACTGACCCATGCGCTGGCTGAACGCCCTCTGGCTCGAATGGAAGATCGCCCTGGCCTTCCTCTTCGACAACCGTCTGCAAACGCTGCTGATCATGGTGGGCATCGGCGTCGGCTCGGCGGTGATCGTCTTTATTACTGCCTTGATTGGTGGCCTGCAGGCCAACGTCATCGAGCGCACCCTGGGCACCCAGGCACATCTGAAGATCGAGATGCCCGATGAGGTCAACCGCGTACTGCCGGCGCCCGATGGCACTGTCGCTCTGGTGCTGCACAGCCCGCGCGCCCAGCGGCTGCGTTCGCTGAGCAACTGGCAGGCACTGCGTGACCTGCTCGATGGCCAGCCCGGTGTGCTGGCGGTGTCGCCGCTGGCCACCGGGCCGGCGATTGCCCGCCGTGGCCAGGCGCGCGCCTCGATCGCGCTGATGGGCATCGATCCGGAGCGCTATCAGCGCATCGTGCCGGTGGCGCGGGATCTGGTGGCCGGGCGCTTCGTGATCGAGGGTGATCAGGTCGCATTGGGCACCGAGCTGGCTCGCGAGCTGGGGTTGTCGGTCGGCGACAAGCTGCGTCTGGACGGTGGCGAAGGGCGCGAACGCGTGGTGCGGGTGGCCGGTATCTTCGAACTGGGCGTGCGCGAGCTGGACGCCCGCTACGTCTATCTGGACCTGCGCCAGGCGCAGATCCTCCTCGACCTGCCCGGCGGGGTGACCCAGATCGACCTCACCGTCGATGACATCTTTTCCGCGGATCGGGTCGCCGAGCGCCTGGCGCGCCTCACCGGCATGCAGGCCGAAAGCTGGATGGCCACCAACGGCCAGCTGCTCAACGCGCTGCGTTCGCAAAGCATGACCACAGAGATGATTCGTGTGTTCGTCGGGCTGTCGGTGGCTTTCGGCATTGCCAGCGTGCTGGCCGTGAGCGTGGTGCAGCGCACCCGCGAGATCGGCATCCTGCGCGCCATGGGCAGCCCGCGCGGACAGGTCATGCGCGTCTTCCTGCTGCAGGGCGGGTTACTGGGGCTGGCCGGCTCGGCCATTGGCGCGCTGGTGGGTTGGGCGCTGATCCAGGTCTTCAATCTGTTCGGCCCGCGGCTGTTCACCGCCGAGGTGGCCCCGGGGCTGGTGCTTTCGGCCATGGCAGTGGCGACCCTGGCCGGCGTGCTTTCGGCAGTGGCGCCGGCCCGGCGTGCGGCCCGTTACGATCCGGCGGTGGCCATCCGTTATGTCTGATCCGGTATTGCGCCTGGAAGGGCTGCGCAAGGTCTACAACCCGGGCACGCCCCAGGAGCAAGAGGTGTTGCGGGGCATCAATCTGAGTCTGGCCCGTGGCGAGCTGACCGCACTGATCGGCCCCAGCGGCTCTGGCAAGAGCACGCTGCTGAATGTCATCGGCCTGCTCGACTCGCCCAGTGCTGGCGAGCTGTACCTGATGGGCCGTCCGACCCGCGACCTGAACGACGAAGCCCGCACGCGCCTGCGCAACGAGGCCATCGGTTTCGTCTTCCAGTTCCATCACCTGATCTCGGCGTTCAGCGTGCTCGACAACGTGCTGATGCCGCTGATGATTCGCCACGGCAAGCCGAGCACTGCTGACGTACGCCTGGCCGAACAGCTGCTGGCTCAGGTCGGGCTTGAGGGCTACGCCGGCAAGCGCGCCGGCCAGCTGTCCGGCGGCCAGCAACAGCGGGTGGCCATTGCCCGCGCGCTGATCACCCGGCCGCCCTTGCTGCTGGCCGACGAGCCCACCGGCAACCTGGATACCCGTACGGCCGAGCAGGTGTTCGAGCTGTTCCGCGAGATCAATCGGGAGTTCGGCTGCGCGGTGCTGGTGGTGACCCACGACCCCCGTCTTTCGGCCAACTGCCGGCGCAGCATCGAGCTGGTCGACGGCCACATTGTGCGGGATACCGGGACGACCCCTTAGCGGTGCCGATCAGCCGCGCTTGGGCGCCACTTCCAGCGGGTCGGCATGCACCAGCACTTCGGCATGGGGATAGCGGTCGTGGATGGCGTGCTCCACCGCCACGCACAGATCGTGGGCGCGTGACAGCGGCAGTTCGCCGGGCAGCTCCAGGTGCATCTGCACGAACCAGCGCGTGCCGGAGATGCGCGTGCGAAAATCGTGGCAGCCGTGCACGCCGGGCACTTCGCACACCAGCTGCTGCATATGCTCGCTGATTTCCGGCGACAGCTCGGTATCCATCAGCACCGCGCCGGCCTCGCGGACGATGCTGATCGCGCTCCAGAGAATGTAGAGCGCGATGGCTATGCCGAACAGCGCATCGAGCCGTTCCCAGCCGAAGCCGGCGAGGACTAGCGCCAGCAGGATGCTGGCGTTGAGCAGCAGGTCGGAGCGGTAGTGCAGCGAATCGGCGCGGATCGCCGTGGAGTGGGTGACCTTCACCACATGGCGCTGATAAGCCAGCAGCAGCGCCGTCATCAGCAGCGACAGCAGCATCACTGCGATGCCGATGGCCTGCGCGCCCAAGGGTTGGGGATGCAGCAGGCGGTCAACGCCCTGCACGCCGACCAGAATCGCGCTGATGCAGATGAACGCGGCCTGGCCCAGCCCGGCCAGCGCCTCGGCCTTGCCGTGGCCGTAGCGGTGGTCGTCATCTGCCGGGCGCAGCGAGTAGTGTACCGCCAGCAGATTGAGCAGCGAGGCGGCGCCGTCCAACAGCGAGTCGGTCAGGCCGGCCAGCAGGCTCACCGAGCCGCTCAGCCACCAGGCCACCGCCTTGCACAGCGCGAGGAGGATGGCGGTGGCCAGTGCCGCGCGGGTGGCGCGGCGCAGCAGCCTGGCGTGCTCGGCGTTG
Source organism: Pseudomonas saudiphocaensis (assembly GCF_000756775.1). Lineage (NCBI taxonomy): Bacteria > Pseudomonadati > Pseudomonadota > Gammaproteobacteria > Pseudomonadales > Pseudomonadaceae > Pseudomonas > Pseudomonas saudiphocaensis. The sequence goes on along the minus strand of NZ_CCSF01000001.1, from coordinate 1,940,353 downwards.
ATGCTCACGGGAAGTCGGTCAGGCCGCCGGGCGCAGGCCGAAGGCTGCCAGCTGCTCGAGGCTGCCGCTGTGCTGGATCAGACGCGGGTCGTCCAGCGGCAGGCTGCGGCCGGTCTCCTGCTCGACGATGGCCTTCAGGCGCAGAGTGTCGATCTGGCCGTCAGCACCGATGGCTTCCTGCAGTTTCTCCGGTGCCATGCTGTAGTTTTCGTCGGGGAAGTAGATGGCTCCGGTGGCGAAGTCGATACCGAAGGCGATCAACCCGGGAATGACGTAGAACAGCAGGCCGATAGCGTTGAGCGCGGCAATTGCCGGGTCGATCTTGCCGTCGATTTGCCCGCGCCGATCCGGGTAGAACACCGTGCCGCAGGCGCTCAGTTGGGTGAACAGGGAAACGGCCAACACGCCGCCGATGAGTCGGTTACGAGTACGCATAGGGACCTCCTGAAAATTGTCGCAACTATACAAGGGCCGGATGAAAAGCAGCAGCGGCTCAAGCGGCAAGTAGGCGTAGCCGCGACCTTCTGCTAGGTAAAAGTTGCGGCTGCGCTTATAGACCGGCAAAAACCGCCGAGCGCTCGCCGCTGCCTTACAATCCGCCGCCTGAACGCGGAGTACACCCATGATCCCCCTTCCCATCGACGAAGCCCTGCCGGCGCTGCGCCAGGCCCTGCAGTCCCGTGACGAGGTCGTGCTGGAAGCGCCGCCCGGCGCCGGCAAGACCACCCGAGTGCCGCTGACGCTGCTGGATGAGGCCTGGCTGGACGGGCAGTCGATCGTCATGCTCGAACCGCGGCGGCTGGCTGCCCGTGCGGCGGCGGAAAGGCTGGCCAGCGAGCTGGGCGAGAAGGTCGGCGAAACGGTGGGCTACCGCATCCGCCTGGACAGCAAGGTTGGGCCGAAGACGCGCATCGAGGTGGTCACCGAAGGCATTCTGGCGCGCCGGCTGCAGGACGATCCGGCGCTGGAGGGCGTCGGGCTGGTGATCTTCGATGAGTTCCACGAGCGCAGCCTGGATGCCGATCTGGCCCTGGCGCTGACCCTCAATGCCCGCGACCTGCTGCGCGATGAGCCGCTCAAGGTGTTGCTGATGTCGGCCACGTTGGAAGGCGAGCGGCTGTCGGCGTTGCTGGATAAGGCGCCGGTGGTGCGCAGCGAAGGCCGCATGCATCCGGTGGCGCTGCGCTGGGGCCGGCCTTATCAGCCAGGGGAGCGCATCGAAACGCGGGTGGTACAGGCGGTGCTGCAGGCGCTGGACGAGGAGGGCGGTAGCCTGCTGGTGTTCCTGCCGGGGCAGGCGGAAATTCGCCGGGTCAACGAGGCGCTGGCCGAACAGCTGGCGGGTCGCGAAGACATCCTGCTTTGTCCGCTGCATGGCGAACTGGAGCTGACGGCCCAGCGCGCCGCCATCGACCCCGCGCCAGCCGGCCGGCGCAAGGTGGTGCTGGCCACCAATATCGCCGAGACCAGCCTGACCATCGAAGGTGTGCGCGTGGTTGTCGATGCCGGATTGGCGCGGGTGCCGCGCTTCGATCCCGGCAGCGGCATGACCCGCCTGGTAACCCGGCGCATTTCCCGCGCCTCGGCCACTCAACGCGCCGGGCGCGCCGGGCGGTTGGAACCGGGCGTCTGCTATCGGCTGTGGTCGGAGGAGCAGCACGCGCAACTGAGTGCTTACAGCGAAGCGGAGATTCTTCAGGCTGATCTCGCCGCTGTCGCCCTGCAGCTGGCGCGCTGGGGCGTCGAGCCCGATGAACTGAGCTGGCTGGATCGTCCACCGGCCGCCGCCTATGCCCAGGCTCAGGCGTTGCTGGAGCGACTCGGCGCCTTGCAGCGTAATGCCCACGGCGGCTGGCAGCTGACTGCCGAGGGCCAGGCCATGGCCGAACTGCCGACCCATCCGCGTCTGGCGCATATGCTGTTGCGCGGCCAGACGCTGGGCGTCGCAGCACTGGCGGCAGATGTCGCAGCGTTGCTGGCCGAGCGCGACATCCTGCGCGATGCCGGGGCCGATTTGAGCCTGCGCCTGCAGCAACTGGCGACGGGCCGCGGTAGCGCTGTGCAGCGGGTTCGGCAGTTGTCGCGGCAGTTTCGCGGCCTGCTGCGTGACCGCACCGCTGCGACTGCGCTGGACGAGTCCCAGGCCCTCGCCGCACTGCTGGCCTTCGCCTATCCCGACCGAGTGGCACGCCAGCGCCGTGAGGGCAGTGGTGAGTACCGTCTGGCCAATGGCCGTGCGGCGCAGTTTAGTGAGCCGGATGCGTTGATGAAGGAACCATGGCTGGTAATCGCCGAGCTGGGCAGCCAGCAGGGGCGGCGCGAGGAGCGCATCTACCGCGCGGTGGCGCTGGACCCGGCACTGTTCGACGGCGTGCTGGCCGAGCAGGTGGTCCTGCGTGACGAGCTGGAGTTGGACGAACGCGAAGGCGTACTGCGCGCCGAACGCCAGTGCCGGGTTGGCGAGCTGGTGCTCAGTAGCGAGGCGCTGCCGGGGCTGGACGAGGCAGCGCGTAGCCAGGCGCTGCTCGGTCTGGTGCGGCGCAAGGGGCTTGAGCTGCTGCCCTGGACGCCCGAGCTGCGCCAGTGGCAGGCGCGTATCGCCTTGTTGCGGCAGCTGGATCTCGACAAGGACGGGCGCAGTGACTGGCCGGACGTCAGTGACGCAGCGCTGCTGGAGCGCCTGGAAGAGTGGCTGCTGCCCTATATCGGCAAGGTCTCGCGGTTGGCGCATTTCGCCCAGCTGGACCTGGCAGCGATGCTCGCTACTCTGTTGCCCTGGCCGCTGCCGCAGCGTCTGGACGAGCTGGCGCCAGTCGCCATTGCGGTGCCCTCCGGCTCACGGATTCGCCTGGATTACAGCGAGCAGCCGCCGGTGCTGGCGGTGCGGCTGCAGGAGCTCTTCGGCCTGGCCGACACCCCGCGCATCGCCGGGGGGCGGCAGATCGTCAAGCTGCATCTGCTGTCGCCAGCGCGGCGTCCGGTGCAGGTGACGCAGGATCTGGCGAGTTTCTGGGCCAACACCTACGCCGAGGTGAAGAAGGATTTGAAGGGCAGGTACCCCAAGCACTACTGGCCCGATGACCCGCTGATCGCCGAACCCACCGCCCGGGCCAAGCCGCGAAACAGGTAAGGTTTTGCTTGATCAAACGCTTGCCAGGGCTATCGCAGCCTGAGCGCCGCTGGTGGGCATGATCTTCACGGCGATCGATTTGGACGTGGGCGTGTAGCTCTGCAACCCGGTACTTTCCAGAGGCACCAGGGGATTGGTTTCCGGGTAGTAGGCCGCCGCCTGGCCGGGTGGCGTGTCATAGGCGAGAACGGTGAAGCCGCTTACGCGCCGCTCGATACCGTCATCCCAGAGTGAAACCAGGTCCACCTGCTGCCCGGCTGCAAGGCCCAGGCGGCGAATGTCATCGGGGTTGACGAAGACCACCTTGCGCATGCCCCTGACCCCGCGGTAGCGGTCATCCAGGCCGTACAGCGTTGTGTTGTACTGATCATGGGAGCGCATCGTCTGCAGGATCAGGTCGGGGCTGCCGGACCTGCGAGCCCGTGCCGGCAGCACATCGGCCGGCAGCGGGTGCGCCTTGAATTCGGCGCGCCCGCTCGGTGTTTTCCACTCCCGGCGCGCTGCTGCGTTGCCCAGGTAGAAACCGCCGGGTTGCTGCAATCGCTGGTTGAAGTCGGCGAAGCCGGGGATAGTCGCGGCGATCAGGTCGCGGATGCGGGCGTAATCTTGCGCCAGCCACAGCCAGTCCACCGGGCGCGTGCCCAGGGTCGCCGCAGCCATGCCGGCGACAATGGCCGGTTCCGAGCGCATCAAGGCGGAAAGCGGCTCCAGTTGGCCCCAGGAGGCGTGGATCATGCTGAACGAATCTTCCACAGTTACCGCCTGCGGGCCGCTCGCCTGACGGTCGATATCGGTGCGGCCGAGACACGGCAGGATCAGGGCTTCGCGCCCTGGGGCCAGGTGGCTGCGGTTGAGCTTGGTGCTGATCTGCACGGTCAGGTCGCAGTTGCGCAGCGCCTGATGCGTGCGTGGGCTGTCCGGCGTGGCCTGGGCGAAATTGCCGCCCAGGCCGATAAATACCTTCACCTGACCGGTGAGCATGGCCTGGATGCATTCCACGGTGTTGTGCCCGTTTCGACGAGGCATCGGCAGGTCGAACTGGCGCTCCAGGGCATCGAGCAGCGCCACCGGCGGGCGCTCGTTGATACCCATGGTGCGATCACCCTGCACATTGCTGTGGCCGCGTACCGGGCAGGCACCGGCGCCGAGCTTGCCAAGGTTGCCGCGTAGCATCAGCAGGTTGCTGATTTCCTGGATGGTGGCCACCGAATGGTGGTGCTGGGTGATGCCCATGGCCCAGCAGACGATGGTGCGTCCGGCGTTGCGATAGACCTCAGCGGCCGGGCGAATGGCCTCGCGCGTCAGCCCCGACTGCTGTTCGATCTGCTCCCAGGGCATGGCGTCGACCGCGGCCAGGTAGTCGTCCAGGCCGTGGCTGTGCTCGGTAATAAACGCGTGATCGAACACTGCCGGTGCGCCGCTGGCCTGGGCTTCGCGCTCCCATTGCAGCAGGTACTTGGCCATGCCGCGCAGCACGGCGAGGTCGCCGCCGAGGTTGGGGCGCAGGTACAGGCTGTGGGTTGGGGCGTCCTGATTGGCGAGCATCTCGATGGGCTTTTGCGGGTGCTGGAAACGTTCCAGCCCGCGCTCGCGCAGCGGGTTGAAGCAGACCACCTGGGCACCGCGCTCCAGCGCCTGGCGCAGCGGTTCGAGCATGCGCGGGTGGTTGGTGCCGGGGTTCTGGCCGAGGACGAAGATGGCGTCGGCGTGGTCGAAATCTTCCAGCGTCACCGTGCCTTTGCCGACACCGATGGTTTCGCCGAGGGCCACGCCGCTGGCTTCGTGGCACATGTTCGAGCAGTCGGGAAAATTGTTGGTGCCGAAGCTGCGCACGAACAGCTGGTAGACGAATGCGGCCTCATTGCTGGTGCGGCCGGACGTGTAGAAGGCCGCCTGGTCGGGACTGGCCAGCCCGTTCAGGTGTTTGGCAATCAGGGTGAAGGCGTCATCCCAGCTGATCGGCAGGTAACGGTTGCTGGCGCTGTCGTAGCGCATGGGTTCCGTAAGCCGGCCCTGGTACTCAAGCCAATAGTCGCTTTGTTCGCGCAGCTGACTGAGGCTGTGGCGGGCGAAAAATGCTGCATCCACGCGGCGCCGGGTGGCTTCCCAGTTCACCGCCTTGGCGCCGTTCTCGCAGAACTTCACCGCGCCGGCTTCGGGCGAATCGCCCCAGGCGCATCCGGGGCAGTCGAAGCCGCCGTTCTGGTTGGTGCGCAGCATGGCGCGAATGTTCTTCAACGCATTGCCGCTGCCGATCCAGGCGCTGGCCACACTGCGCAGCGCACCCCAGCCGCCGGCAGGGCCGGTGTAAGGGCGAAAGCGGGTGGCAGGGTGGAAGCGGGAGGTGCGGCTCATGTTGGGCATCCATTCTGGCGCTGCGACAAGTGGTCGCATTTAGCCTAGGGTGGCCGGTCATGAGCGTCCAATCGCTATCCCTGATGGCCTCATCGACCGCGTCGATGGGCTTGCTCAGCGCAGGTCGAGCAGCTCGCGGGCTTCGTTGAAGCAGGTCTCGCCAAGGGCCGAGCGCGGCAGGCCGCTACGCATGATCAGCCCCAGCGGCGCCAGCGTTTCGGCCTGTTCGATGGGAGTCAGGGTCAGGCGTTCGTCCAGGCTGTCGAGGCCGCTTTCCAGCGGCATGATCGCGCAGCACAGGCCGGCGCCAACGGCTTGTAGCAGGTGATGCACGGCGTCGGTTTGCACGCGTGGCGTGAGCACCAGGCCACGACTGCGTAGCGCATGATCGATGGACTGGCGGAAGTGCATGCCGCCGGTAAGCAGGCCGAGCGGCAGGCTGGCCAGCGCTTCCCAGCTCAGGGACGGCGTATCGAAGCGGAAGTGGCGCTCGTCGTGCAACAGGCCCATGCGGGTCGGCCCCAGGGGCAGACTGACGAAGCTCGATTCGTCGTAGCCCTCCAGGTACGACAGCCCCAAGTCCAGCAGATTGCGCCCCAGGCGCTCGAAGATCTGTTCGCTGCTCAGGGCGAACAGCTCGAAGCGCAAGTGCGGGTGACGCTCGCCGAAGGCGCGTACCAGCTGCATCAGGTCGAAGCCGGCCAGGGGCACCACGCCCAGGCGCAGGGTGCCGACCAGCTGACCGCGACAGGACGCCGCCTCGGCCAGCAGCCCATCCTGCGCCGCCAGCACGCTGCGTGCCCAGGCGAGGATGCGTTCACCTTCCGGGGTGAAGCCTTCGAAGCGCTGATCGCGGATTACCAATTGCAGGCCCAGTTCGTCTTCAAGGCTGCGCAGGCGCATCGACAGCGTCGGCTGGGTGACATGGCAGCGTGCCGCCGCCTGGCCGAAGTGCCGGGTTTCATCGAGGGCCACGAGAAACTTCAACTGCTTGATATCCATGGGTCCGCCATTCAGGGATTGGTGCCCGCCCTAGTTAACCTCATTCGCTGCCAGTGCGCCCGCGTCGAGGCATAGGGGCTATGCTTGATTGCAGTGAGCAGCGGGTAGGGAGAGGGGCATGCGGCGCAAGGTATTTGTCAGCAAGGTCTTCGAGCGCAAGGTCGTGGTGATTACCGGCGGCTGCGCGGGTATCGGTCGTGCGCTGGCCGAACGTATGGCCCAGGCGGGTGCGCGTCTGGTGATCTTCGATCTGGAGCAGAACGCCCTCGATGCCTTGGTTCAGCACCTGGCGGACCGGCACAACGCCGATGCGCTGGGGTTGCGCTGCGACGTATCGGATGCGACGGCGGTACAGCAGGCCATTGCGCTGGTAGTGGACCGCTTCGGCGGCATCGACATGCTGGTCAACAACGCCGGCATCACCCATCGCAGCCGTGTGGCCGACACCAGCCTGAAAGTGTTCGAGCGGATCATGGCGGTCAACTTCTACGGCGCGCTGCACTGCACCCAGGCGGCGCTGCCAAGCCTGATCGCCCGCGAGGGACAGATCATCGTGCTCAGCTCGCTTTCGCAGTATGCGCCGGTGCCAGATCGTGCGGCCTACAACGCCAGCAAGCATGCGCTGCACGGCCTGTTCGAAACCCTGCGCGGCGAGCTGGATGGCACCAGGGTCAACGTGATGCTGGTCTGCCCCGGCTACACCGCCACCGATCTGCGCAAGAACGTGCTGGTGGGCGATGGCTCCACAGCGCCGCAGCCGGCGCTGGCAGTCGGGCGTGTCGCTTCACCGCAGGACGTGGCCGAATCCATTTTCCAGGGCGCGCTCAAGCGCCGGCAGCTTCTGGTGCTGTCCAACCTCGACTGGCGTGCACGCCTGGTGGCGCGCTGTTTCCCGCGCCTTTTCGACAGCGTGCTGCTGCCGCGGCTGGCCGGCACGCGGGTGAGCCAGGATCTCAGCTAGGCGAGCCGGCCTCGCCGTAGAGTTGCTGCATCAAGGCTACGTCCCAGTAGGCCGCCTCGATCTTGTGGCCGTCCAGGTCGCGGACGAAGCAGCCGTAATAGGGCGCGCCGTATTCCTCGCGAGGGCCGGGTGCGCCTTCATCCGTGGCGCCTGCGCTTAACGCGGCACGGGGACCGCATGGTAGAAAGCCGCAGCTTCGTCGAAGCGGTTGCTGCCCAGGGAAACGTGGGAAAGGATGCTGGGGTTCTGGTCGGCCATGGCGGTGTTCTCGCAGAAATGAACAAGCCTAGCAGGCCGTTGAAAAACTACCTGCGTTGGCAATACTGCGTTAAAAACAGACTCGGAAAGCTCATTTAGAACTCCTAAACTCCGCTTCCTCACCTGTTTTTGCCTTGTCTTGCCTGCCTCGCCTACGTTTTTCAACGGCCTGCTAGCCGGTCAAAACTTGTTCGCTAGCTCCGCTCATCCAGTGCCGGCGTGCTGCTCAGCATATAGCAGCGAAAAACCACCACCGTAGCCAGCAGCTGAAACAGCCCGACGACGCCATCGACCAGAATCGCCAGCCCGGCGGGCGGGTTTTCTTCGCCCCAGAGCTGGCTGGCGAGGCCGATTTCCAGCAGCCACACCGGCAGCAGCACGGCCATCATGCAGCCGAGGATCGGCAGGAAATATCCGCGTGTCTGCGCAAAGCTTTCCTTCAGCGCCTGCAGCGGGCTCATGCCGCGCAGCACCAGCAGGTATTCGGCGAAGGCGATCTTCACCATCACCCATAGCGCCGGCAGCACAAACAGCGAAGCGCCAAGCACGATCAACAGCGTGGCCAGCGCTGCAAGAACCGCCAGCGCCGGCCACAGCGGCAGCATTCGCGCCCATACCTGACGCACGCCCGGATCATGCCCGCGGGTGCGCGCATCGAGATAGAGGATCAGCGAGCCGATATAGAGGGGATAGAACAGAATGCCTGTCAGTAGCTCCTGCGCCGGCAATGCATTCTTGCCCAGCGAGTGCTCGATCAGCAGACGCACGCAGCTCTCCAGCACGATCAGCGGCAGGCAGAGCGGGATGATGGTGCGCAGGTTGTTTGAGTAGAAGAACCAGGCTTCGCGGAGAATGGAAAAAACGTTCACGTCGGTACCGATCCCAAAAAACAGGCGCGCACTTTAACAGGCCTCTGCAAAACTGCCCGGGTTGGCAATACCTGGTTAAAGACAGCCTTCCCGCCGGCCCGGATTCCTCCAGCAGATTGCGTGAACCGCGGTTTTGAGCTGTCGCAGCGCAGGACAGCCGCCGGTTTGCCGTCCATACTGGACGCCCTTTTCTGACCCAGGCTGCCGCGTGAAGAAGATCGCCCTGTTTGCCGATGTGCAGAACCTCTACTACACGGTTCGCCAGATCCACGGTTGCCATTTCAATTATGGGGCGCTGTGGAGCGAGGTTAGCGCGCGCGGCGAGATCGTCGAGGCCTATGCCTATGCAATCGAGCGCGGCGATGCGAAGCAGCAGCAGTTCCAGCAGATCCTGCGCAATCTCGGCTTCACCGTGAAGCTCAAACCCTATATCCAGCGCAGCGACGGCTCGGCCAAGGGCGACTGGGATGTGGGCATCACCATCGATGTGCTGGGCGCCGCCGCGCGGGTCGATGAAGTGGTGCTGGCCTCGGGCGATGGCGATTTCGACCTGCTGCTGGAGCGCGTTCGCGCCGGCGGTGCCGAAGCTTGCGTCTACGGCGTACCGGGGCTGACCGCGCAATCGCTGATCCGCGCCGCCACGCGCTATGTGCCTATTGAAGGTTCGTTGCTGCTGCGCGGCTAGCCAGCCTACGCCTGACTTATGGGCGGTGATCGGCGAAGCGCATGGCTGTCGCTGCGTTGCAGCGAGCATGGGAGCATTCCGCGTGCAGCCATTCTCGAGGAAACGTAATGCCGAGTCTGAACCCAAGCGCCGAACAGCTGGCCCACTTCATCGAGGCGATGCCCGCTGGCGTGCCGATCACCATGCTCAACCTGCTGCGCTTCAACGAGCAGGCGCAGTATCCCGCCGGCAGCGAACACAGCCCATGCAGCGGTCGCCAGGCTTATGCGCGCTACAGCCGTATTGCCGTGGCCCGGGTTCAGGCCGCTGGCGGTGCTGTGGAGTTCGCCGCCCGAGCGCATGCCGCGCTGATCGCACCGGCCGATGAGCAGTGGGACGAATTGCTGCTGGTCCGTTACCCGTCCAAGGAAGCCTTTCTCGAGATGATCGGCGATGAGCAGTACCTGGCGGCGGCTGAGCACCGCACGGCAGCGCTGGCGGATTCGCGGCTGATCGGCACCACCGCGCGCTGAACCCGGCGCGCAGAGGTGGGCGCGCGGCGGCGGCCTTGGGATAAACTGCCGCCTCTGTTTTTCTCGGTTGCCTCGCCATGACTTTCGCCACCCTGGGCCTGATCGATCCGCTGCTGCGCACGCTCGAATCCCTCGACTACACCACGCCGACGCCGGTCCAGGCCAAGGCCATTCCCGCCGTGCTCAAGGGCCGCGACCTGATGGCAGCGGCACAGACCGGCACCGGCAAGACCGCCGGTTTCGCCCTGCCGCTGCTACAGCGCCTGACCATGGAAGGCGCGCAGGTGGCGAGCAACTCGGTGCGCGCGCTGGTACTGGTGCCGACCCGTGAACTGGCCGAGCAGGTGCACGAGAGCTTTCGCGTCTACGGGCAACATCTGCCGCTGCGCACTTACGCGGTATACGGCGGCGTCAGCATCAACCCGCAGATGATGGCGCTGCGCAAGGGCGTCGACGTGCTGGTTGCGACCCCCGGCCGGTTGCTCGACCTGTACCGGCAGAACGCGGTGAAGTTCTCCCAGGTGCAGGCGCTGGTGCTGGACGAGGCCGACCGCATGCTCGACCTAGGCTTCTCCGAGGAGCTGGACGACCTGTTCTGCGCCTTGCCGCGCAAACGTCAGACCCTCCTGTTCTCCGCGACCTTTTCCGAAGCCATCCGCCAGATGGCCCGTGAGCTGCTGCGCGACCCGCTGAGCATTGAGGTCAGCCCGCGCAACGCGGCGGCCAAGACGGTCAAGCAGTGGCTGGTGCCGGTGGACAAGAAGCGCAAGAGCGAACTCTTCCTGCACCTGCTGGCGGAAAAACGCTGGGGGCAGGTGCTGGTGTTCGTCAAGACGCGCAAGGGCGTCGACGAGCTGGTGGTGCAGTTGCAGGCCCAGGGTATTGCCAGCGATGCGATCCACGGCGACCGGCCGCAGGCGTCGCGGCTGCGTGCGCTGGAATCGTTCAAGGCCGGTGAGGTGCAGATCCTGGTGGCCACCGATGTTGCTGCGCGCGGGCTGGATATCCATGACCTGCCGCAGGTGGTCAACTTCGACCTGCCCATCGTTGCCGAGGACTACGTGCACCGTATCGGCCGCACCGGCCGCGCGGGCGCCACCGGTGAGGCGATCTCGCTGGTCAGCGCGGATGAAGTCGACCAGCTCGCCGCCATCGAGACCCTGATCAACCAGGTTCTGCCGCGCCACGACGAGCCGGGCTTCGTTCCCGATCACCGGGTGCCGCTGACCCAGCCGGGCGGGCAGATCATCAAGAAACCGAAGAAACCCAAGAAGCCCAAGGACGGTACCGCCAAGGGCCGAATCCACCTGGGCAACTGGTTCGACGAAAGCGACAAACCCAACGCCAAGCCGGTCCGCAAGGTGCCGAGTCTGGGCGGGGCGAAGCCGGCCAAGAAGAAACGCTGAAACCACCCGGTGGATTGGTGAAGCGCGATCCACCCTAGCGTCACGGGCGTGCAGTTCGTAGGTCGCCTTTCACATCCACCACAACTCCGTGCGTTATGCGTCACCCGGCGGATCGGCGAAGTGCGATCTACCGTGGCTAGGCTAGAGTTGATGTTCCGATGCAAGCAGGCAGGTGATATCGCATGTTGAAACTCTGGGGCCGGACCAATTCCACCAACGTGAAAAAGGCGCTCTGGTGCCTCGAGGAGCTGGGCGTTCCCTACACCCGCATCGATGCCGGTGGCGCCTTCGGGGTCGTCGACGAGCCCGACTACGCCGCGAAGAACCCGAACCGCCTGGTGCCCTGCCTGGAGGATGGCGAGCTGGTGCTCTGGGAGTCCAATGCCATCGTCCGTTATCTGGCGGCGCAGTACGGTGAGCCCGCGTTGTGGAACCCCGACCCGCGCCGGCGCGCGGAGGCGGACAAGTGGATGGACTGGATGACCTCGTCCCTGGCCGCCCCCTTCCGCGTGGTGTTCTGGAACATGGTGCGCACGCCCGCCGAACAGAGGGACATGGCCGCGGTTGCGGCGGCGCTGGAGGAGTGTGGCAGCCTGCTTGCCCGGGTCGATCAGGTGCTGGCCGAACAGCCGTATCTGTCTGGCACGGCGTTCGGCATGGGCGATATCCCGCTCGGCAGTTTCATCTACGCCTGGTTCGAGATGCCCATCGATCGCCCCGAATTGCCCCATCTCCAGGCCTGGTACCAGCGCCTGCAGCAGCGCCCGGCCTATCAGCGCGCGGTGATGATTCCGCTGACCTGAGCTCGCTAGCCGTCCTCGCCCTGCGCCTCGGCCTTGATGAAATCAATGAAGGCGCGCAGCGGCGAGGGCATGTGCCGGCGCCCGTGGTAGTAGAGAAAGGGCCCGTCGAACGGCTGCCACCAGTCTTCCAGAATGGGCACCAGGCGGCCGTCGTCGAGCGCCTCGCGTAGAAATTCCTCGAAGATGTAGACGATCCCCAGGCCGTTGATCGCCGATTGGATGCGCAGGTCATGGGAGGAGGTCACTAGCTGGCCGCGCGGGGGAATACGCAGCGTCCGGCCATGCTTCTCGAACTCGAAGACACCCACCTTCCCGTTCTCGAACCGGTGCCCGAGCAGCTGGTGATCGGTCAGCTCCGACGGGTGCTGCGGCGTGCCGTGAGCGGCGAGATAGGCGGGCGAGGCGGCGGCAACGAAGCGCTGCCGGCGTGGCCCGATGGGCACGGCGATCATGTCCTTGGCCAGGCTTTCCTCGTAGCGCACGCCGGCGTCGTAGCCGGCGCCGATGACGTCGATGAAGCTGTTGTCCATCACCACCTCGACATTCACCCCAGGGTAGCGCTTGAGAAAACGCTCGAGCAGCCCGGGCATCAGGTGGCGCGCCACCGGCACCGGCACGTTCAGCTTGAGGGTGCCCACCGGGCGCTGTGATTCGTCGTCGAGGTCGTTGAAGGCGGCGCTGATTTCCTCCAGTGCCGGCCGCAGCCGCTCCAGCAGGCGCGCACCGGCGCTGGTTGGGGTGACGCTGCGGGTGGTGCGGTTGAGCAGGCGCAGGCCCAGGTCGCTTTCCAGGCGGCGCATGCAATCGCTCAGCGACGAGGCCGACATGCCGCGTTTCTGCGCGGCGGCGCGAAAACCGCCGGCTTCGACCACGGCGGCGAACAGGGCCACATCGCTCAGGTTGGGTTGGCGCATCGGAGCTCCTCGGTTGCCATGGAAAACTGTACGACCTGCCGTACAGCCCGTCCATATTTGCCTGGATTATCACCGGATATCCACCGGCGGATACTGAATCCGTCGACCATCCGGTCACTCCTGGACAACCTGAGGACACCGCCATGTGGAGCAGAACCAACACCCTGGCGTCGGGCGATGTACAGCCCACGCACCCACTGATGAAACTCGGCCGCACCCTGGTCGCCGGCGTCGCGCTGGCGGCGGCGGTCGCGGCGGAAGCCGCCAATCGCGAATCACCGAAACCGGACTGGAACACCCAGGACATGCCCTCGCAGCAAGGCCGTATCGTGCTGGTCACTGGCGGCACCAGCGGCATGGGCTACGAGGATGCGCTGGCACTGTCCCGGGCCGGCGCCGAAGTCATCATCGCCGCGCGCAATGCCGAACGCGGGCAGCAGACCCTCCAGCGCATCCGTCAGCAGGTGCCGGACGCGCGGGTCCGCTTCGAGGCCGTGGACCTGGCCGACCTGGCCTCGGTGCGTGACTTGGCCGAGCGCCTCGAGGGTCGCCTGTCGCGCCTCGATGTGCTGATCAACAACGCGGCCATCATGGCGCCGCCGCAGCGCCGGACCTCGGCCGATGGCTTCGAGCTGCAGATGGCCACCAACTATTTCGGCCACTTCGCGCTGACCGGGCTGCTGATGCCGCTGCTGCGCGAGAGCGAGGATGGCCGGGTGGTCAGCCTGTCCAGTATCGCCGCGGGCCGTGGCGCACTGGATTTCGCTGACTTGCAGTCCGAGCAGGACTACGAGCCCTACGTCGCCTATGCGCAATCCAAGCTGGCCGTGCTGAACTGGACATTCGAGCTGCAGCGCCGCAGCGACGAGGCGGGCTGGGGCATTCGCAGCATTGCCACGCACCCGGGCGTTGCCGTCACCGAGCTGATCGAACGCGGCCCCGGCCTGGACAGCCCGTTCGGCGAGCAATGGGCGCAAAACCGGGACGACTACCATTCCGCCGCCCAGGGCGCGATTTCCACGCTGTACGCGGCCACCGCACCCGAGGCTATCGGCGGCGCCTACTACGGGCCGACCGGCGAGGACGAAAAGCGCGGACCACTGGGCTTCGCCCGGACGCCGGGGGCCGCCAGCCAGCGCACGGATGCCGAGCAGCTGTGGCAACTGTCGGAGCGCCTGACCGGCGTCACCTATCCCTGATCGCCGGGGGCACGGGCCACGCGGCTCGTGCCCCGGCCGCACACGACTTCGTGGAGCCGCCTCATGAACGCGCTATCCCTCTCGCAACGCCTGAGCACCACCCTCAATGCCGAACCCCATGAGCTGTGCCCGGCGCTGCTGGGCTTCGTGCTGTTCTTCTGCCTGTTTGCCGGCTACTTCATGCTGCGCCCGATTCGCGAGTCGATGGGCATCGCGGCGGGGGTGGAGAACCTGCAATGGCTGTTCACCGCCACCTTCTTCGTCATGCTGGCGGCGGTGCCCCTGTTCGCCTGGCTCAGCTCGCGGGTGCCGCGGCTGCATTTTGTCGACTGGGTGTACGGCTTCTTCTGCGCGAACCTGCTGACGTTCGCCGCGTTGTTTCACCTCATGGGCGAAAGCCCCTGGCTGGCGCGGGTGTTCTATGTCTGGATCTCGGTCTACAACCTTTTCGTGGTCTCGGTTGGCTGGAGCCTGATGGCGGACGTGTTCGACGCCGGCCAGGCCAAGCGCCTGTTCGCCTTCATCGCCGCAGGGGCGAGCGTCGGCGGCCTGGTGGGGCCGGCGCTCAGTGCTCTGCTGGCCGCTAGCCTAGGCGAAGCCGGGCTGATGTTGCTGGCCGGGCTGCTGCTCGGTGTTGGATTGGCGCTCAAGTACTCGCTGATGCGCTGGCGCGAAGTGGGCGGCGCCGGCCGACCGGATGCGCTGCCTGCCGAAAGCACGCGCAGGCCCTTGCCCGGCAACCCCTTCAGCGGCATCACGCGGGTGCTCAAGTCCTCTTATCTGTTGGGCATCGCCGGCTTCGTCGTGCTGCTGGCCACGGTCACTACCTTTCTCTACTTCGAGCAGGCGCGGCTGGTGGCCGAGCTGTTTCCCGACCGGGCCGCGCAGATCCGTGTGTTCGGCGCCATCGACGTGATCGTCCAGGCCGGCGCCTTGCTCTCGCAGGTGTTCATCACCGGGCGTCTGGCGCAGAAGCTGGGCGTGCGCGTGCTGCTGGCGATAGTGCCGTTGCTGGTATGCCTGGGCTTCCTCGGGCTGGCACTGGCGCCCAGCTTCGCCATGCTGGCTGCGCTGATGATCGTGCGGCGGATCGGCGAGTACGCTTTCGTCAGGCCTGGGCGCGAAATGCTCTTCGCGCCGCTGGACGCCGAGAGCAAGTACAAGGCGAAGAACGTTATCGACACCATCGTCTACCGCGGCGGTGACGCCCTCAGCAGCTGGGGCAAGACCGCGCTGGACCTGTTCGGCCAGGGCGCCGGACTGGTGGCGGTGGCCGGCGCGCTCTGCGCCTTGCTGTGGGGCGGTCTCGGCTGGCAGCTGGGCCGGCAGGCCGATCGTCAGGCAGCGGGAGCCAGGGAAGAGCCGAAGTCAGTGGTTCTTGTGCCGTCAGTAGCGGCATCCGGCAGGGCGGGCCGGGTCCAGTAGCGGTCCGAACCCATCCGTTGGCGCTATGCTGCGTGCAACGAGCGAGGCAGGCCGGCCACGGCCAGGACAGAGGAGGTAGTGATGAACTTGCCGAGAAACTGGTTCGATCAGGGCGGGCAGGCTTATGCCCGCTTCCGCCCGGAATATCCATCCGGCCTGGCCGAGTATCTGGCGTCGATAGTTCCCGATACCCGGCTGGCGGTGGACGTCGGTTGCGGCAATGGCCAGCTCACCGGGCAGCTCGCCGCGCATTTCAGCTCTGTCGTTGGGCTTGATCCGAGTGCCGATCAGGTCGCTCACGCCACGGCTCGGGACAATGTGCGCTACTGCTGCGCCCCGGCCGAGGCGCTGCCGTTGGCTGACGGCAGCGCAAGCCTGATCACCGCGGCGCAGGCCGCGCACTGGTTTGATCTGCCCGTGTTTTACGCAGAGGCGCGGCGAGTCGCCAGGCCGGGCGCGGTTCTGGCGCTGGTCAGCTACGGGGTGCTGCAGTTCGGTGGTGAGCTGGATACGCGCTTTCAGCAGTTCTATCGCGAGGAAATCGGCCCCTACTGGCCGGCTGAGCGGCAACTGGTGGACAGTGGCTATTCCACCCTGGAGTTCCCCTTCGAGCCGATTGCCACGCCTGCAATGACCATCCGCCTTGAATGGAGTCTGGATGAGTTCCTTGGCTATACCGCTACCTGGTCCGCCGTGCGTCAGGCAAGGGAAGCAGGCAGGGCGGACCTTCTGCAGGGTTTCGCGAACGATCTGACCCATCTCTGGGGCGACCCGGAGCGCCGGCAGCCGATCACCTGGCCCATCAATATGCGGGTCGGGCGGCTGTGAATCAGGTTGTTGGTGATGGTTGCGACTTCAGAATTGCCTGACCAGCGCCGCGGTCAGAATGCCGGCGGCGATTGCCGGCAGCGGCTTCTTCAGTAGCAGCATGGTCACAGCGGTTGCGAGCAAAGCCAGCCGCGCGCCGCTATCGCCTTCAAGTGCCATGGGCGCCAGCAGTGCCACCAGCACCGAACCGGACATGGCGCCGATAAACTGCTTAACCCGATAACCGATGGGCACGAAGGACATCACGTAGACGCCGCCCCAGCGGGTTGCCAGTGTTACCACTGTCATCACCAGCACCAGGACCAGTGCGCCATACCCCGTGGATTCAAGATTCACGTCGTTTCTCCGGCCAGAAGGTCCCGAGCAGGCCGCCGGCCAGGGCGCCGACCACCACATGGCTGTTGTCGGGCAGGTACCAGTAGGCCAGCAGCGATGCGCCGGCGGCGACCACCCAGATCATCAGTATCCGCAGGTTCTTCTCGCCTCCTGCCACCATGGCCAGCAGAAAGCAGCCCATCACCATGTCCAGCCCCAGGCTCTTGGCATCCTCGATGGCGCTGCCGAAGTACACGCCCAGCCAAGTCCCCACTATCCAGGCAGACCAGAGTGCCAGCCCGCCGCCCAGCAGAAGCCCGATGGCCGGCTGCCCGCGGTTGAAGGCCTGCATGGCCATCGCCCAATTGGCGTCTGAGGCCACCAGCATCACCCCATAGCGCTGCGCCGGCGGTAGCTGACGCAACCACGGATACAGCGTTGCGCCCATCAGCAGGTGACGTGCGTTGATGGCGAACACGGTAATCATCAGCGTGAGCAGCGGAACCTGTGGCCCCCACAACTCCAGCGCGGCAAATTGAGAAGCGCCGGCAAAGACCAGGGCGCTCATTGCGAGGATTACCGAGCCATCCAGGCCCGCTTGCACGGCAGCCAGGCCGAACGCCGCGCCGAAAATCACCACGAACAGGGAGACCGTGCAAGTTTCTTGAAGCCGGCCCACACCATGCGCCGGTTGAATTGATGCAGCGTCGTTTCGGCGTCAGTCATGCCGCGGTCTCTGGTGGGAATGCTTATGAATGGATGCGGACGAAGCTATCGCATGACGGGGCAGGAAGGGCGTCACGCTAACCTGGTGAATGCTGCATGTTATTCGATGAGCCAGGAACAGACCCAGGCTTTCGCCATGCGACCTGCGGCGCGCACCATTCATCACGGATTGTCTCTAACGACATGAGCCATTCCCGGCTCGACCGGAGGTGAACATGCGTAGCGATCCGCTCGACAGACTTCATAGCCAGCAGCCCGAGCCCGGCTTCGGGCTAAAAACAGGTTAGGCGCTATCTTCGCCGCCTGCCGGCGCCGGGTGGAGATGCACCGCCAGCTAGAGGGCGCCGTTGGTGACACGCCGGACCACATGCAGCGTGCCGGCGGGCAGAAACAGGTAGTCGCCGGAGCGCAGCTCGACAGCCTTGCCCGCCACCTCGAGGGTCGCCTCGCCCTGGAGCAACACCACCCACTCGTCCTGCGGTTGCACGTAATCGGTTGGCGTTATATCCGCTGAGCTGATGATGCGTTCGATCACCAGGTTCCTGTGGCTCAGCAGCGCCTCGAAGCGCTCCCCGTTCAGGGGCACCTCGAAGTCGGCGAACAGGTTTCCAGTGGTCATGTTTTGCAAGGCTCCGGCTGATCCAAGCCGCGTGGCTTCGGCTTGAATGGTGTAGCGAACTCTACTGGCCCAGTGCTCTACCGCAGCCTAGGCAGACCCGCCCCAGCGCATGAGGTACTCCTCATGTCCGGTGGCAGCGTCCACGCTTTCCTGCGCAATCCTGAATCCCTGGGATTTGTAAAATCCTATGGACTTTGAATTGGCTTTATAAACGGATAAATCAAGCGCATCGCGTTTGAATTTCGCATGGGAAAGAAGCAGTTTTCCTATGCCTGTGCCTTGAAGGTCGGGCGCGACGAAAATTGCGGCGAGCTTATTTTCAAGCAGTGCGTAGAAACCGATAACCGTTGAGCCCGACTCATACACATAGACTTCCGAAGCCGGGATGTAGGTGCTGCGCATGTTTTCCAGCTGTGAGCGCCAAAAGTCTGGTGCTATGAAGTCATGCGCCTTCAGTGATGCTGACAGCCATACATCAAGCACGTCTTCTATGTCGCTTTCTGTAAATGCTCGAATCATGGTGATTGCCTTAAAACCTGGGACAGTATTTAGAGTGCGGCCATGCCGCGAATGGTTTTTTGCTCTGGCGTATCGAGCGCCACGCGTTGAAGATGCGGGCTGGAGCCGCCGCGCATGTGCATGGCAGGCCCCTTCCAGACCAGGTTGCAATGCTCAGGAGCCGCTGCATGCAGAGCGAAATGTATTACTACGAGCCCGCTCAAGGTCATGGGCTGCCCCATGATCCCTTCAACGCCATAGTCGGCCCGCGCCCCATCGGCTGGATCTCATCGCATGATGCCGAAGGGCGGCTCAACCTCGCGCCTTACAGCTTCTTCAATGCGTTCAATTACACCCCGCCAATCATTGGCTTTTCCAGCGTCGGACGTAAGGACAGCCTGAACAATATCGAGGCCACCGGCGAGTTCTGCTGGAATCTGGCGACCCGCTCGCTGGCCGAAGCGATGAACCAGAGCTGTGCCGCCGTCGCGCCCGAGGTGGATGAGTTTGCCCTCAGCGGCCTGACGCCGGTGGCTTCCAGGGTCGTGGCGGTGCCGCGGGTGGAGGAAAGCCCGGTGTCATTCGAGTGCAAGGTGACTCAGCTCATCCAGCTGCATGGCGTGGACAAGGTGGCTGTGCCGACCTGGCTGGTGCTCGGTGAAGTGGTGGCGGTGCATATCGCCAAGGCGCTGCTGGTCGATGGCATCTACGACACGGCGGCAGGCGAGCCCATTTTGCGGGGCGGCGGGCCGGCGGACTATTTCCAGCTGGGCCGCGAGGCAAACTTCAAGATGTACCGACCCAAGTGACGAGTCGCCTCAAGCTGGGCCGCTAGCGCCTGCTATCGTCCTGGCAACGGCTTATCGAGAGGAGTGCGGCATGGACCAATTCACCGGTGGCTGCCTGTGCGGCGACGTGCGAATTCTGGCTGCAGGTCGGCCGTATCGGGTCGGGATTTGCCATTGCCTCGACTGCCGCAAGCACCATGGTGCGCTGTTCTTTGCTGCGGCAATGTTCCCGCAGGAGGCGGTGACCATCGAGGGGGAAACGCATAACTACGCGGGGCGCCACTTCTGCCCGCGCTGCGGCTCGTCGGTATTCGCCCAGAGCGGCGATGAAATCGAGGTGCACCTCGGTGCGCTGGATGCGCCGGACCAGCTGTTGCCGAGCTATGAGTGTTGGACCCTGCGCCGCGAAACCTGGTTGCCGCCGTTTCCGTTCGCCAAACATTATGAGCGGGACCGTGATGGCGCAGGTCGTACTGAAGACTAGCGAGGCAGCCTGGCCTAGCGCTGCTTCAGCCAGCGCAGCATGCCTTCGGCAGCAGCACGGCCCGTGGCGAAACAGGCAGTGAGCAGATAGCCGCCGGTGGGCGCTTCCCAGTCAAGCATCTCTCCGGCGCAGAACACGCCGGGTAGCTGGCGCAGCATCAGGTTTTTATCCAGTGCTTCGAAGGGCACGCCACCGGCACTGCTGATGGCTTCGTCCAGCGGGCGTGGACTCACCAGGCGGATCGGCAGCGCCTTGATCGCCGCGGCAAGGGCGTGCGGGTCCTGAAAGGTTTCGGCAGTGCTAAGTTCACGCAGCAACGCCGCTTTGGCGCCGTCCAGCTTCAACTGCCGGTGCAGGTGCTTGGCCATGGACTGCGAGCCGCGCGGCCTGGCCAAGGCAGCGGCGATTTGTTCGTGCGAGCGATCCGGCAGCAGATCGAGCAGCACGGTTGCTGAACCGGCCGCGTTGATCGCCTCGCGGATATCGGCTGACAGCGCATAGACCAGGCTGCCTTCGATGCCGGTTGCGGTAAGGACGAATTCCCCTTTGCGCGCTGTGGTGCCGGGTAAAGCCAGGCTGACCGTCTTCAGCGGCGCGCCGGCGAATTTCTCCACCAGGTGCGTGCTCCAGCCGGTCACTTCGAAACCGCAGTTGGCCGGTTGCAGTGGCGCGATGAAGATGCCGCGGCGCTCCAGCAGTGGCACCCAGGCGCCATCCGAACCCAGCCGCGCCCAGCTGCCGCCGCCGAGGGCAAGCAGGGTGGCATTCGGATTCAGCAGCGTTTCGCCTTCCGCGCCGGTCATAAGCAGCTGACCGTCTGCGTTCCAGCCCAGCCAGCGCTGGCGGGTGTGGATCTGCACGCCGCCGTCGCGCAGGCGCTTGAGCCAGGCGCGCAGCAGCGGGGCGGCTTTCATGTCTGTAGGGAAGACACGACCGGAGCTGCCGACGAAGGTGTCGATGCCCAGGACATGAATCCATTCGCGCAGGCGTTGCGGGGGAAAGGCGTCCAGCATCGGGCGCAGCCGGTCGGCGCGCAGGCGATAACGCCCGACGAACGCGGCGTAGTCCTCGGCGTGGGTGATATTCATGCCGCCAACTCCGGCCAGCAGGAATTTGCGCCCGACCGAGGGCATGGCGTCATAAAGATCGACCGCGACGCCGGCCTGGCTCAGCACTTCGGCCGCCATCAGCCCGGCGGGGCCGCCACCGATGATGGCGATGCGGGAACGCATGGGAGTCGCGGGCATGGTTCAGGCCTGGCGGTACGGGGCCGGCATTGTAGCGAATGCTGCGCTGCGCCTGTACGTGGGAGTGAGGGTTTGCCGAGGCCTTCGTCATGAATCGCAGGACAACGCAAAAGCTTCGCCAGCAAGGACTCGGCGTCCCCTGGATCCTACAAAAGCGCGGGCCAGGGCGGCTCAGCGCAAGCCATGGCGAGTCCAGGCCTGGGCCGCGCTGAAATGCAGCTGCGCATGGCGACGGGCGAGCAGGGCGCGGTCCTTGTCGTAGCCGCCGCCGATCACGCCGACCAGCGGAATATCGCGGCCCAGACAGTGGTCGATGACGGCGCTGTCGCGCATCGCCAGGCCTTCATCGCTGAGGTTGAGCAGGCCCAGGGCGTCGTCGCGGTGCACATCGACGCCGGCGTCATAGAGCACCAGGTCCGGTTGGTACAGGGGCAGCAGGTAGTTCAGGGTGTCGTTCACCACCTTGAGGTATTCATGGTCGCCCATGCCCGGCGCCAGCTCGATATCCCAGTCGCTTCGGGCCTTGCGCAAGGGGAAGTTCTTCTCGCAATGCAGCGACACGGTGACCGCGTCCGGCACCTGTTCGAGGATGCGCGCGGTGCCATCGCCCTGGTGCACATCGCAATCGAAGATCAGCACCCGGCCTACGCGACCGCTTTCCAGCAGCGACAAGGCCATGATCGCCAGGTCATTGAAGATGCAGAAGCCCGAGGCGTGGTCGTAATGGGCGTGGTGAGTGCCGCCGGCCAGATGGCAGGCCAAGCCATGTTCCAGCGCAAGGTCAGCGGCCAGCAGCGAACCGCCCACGGCGCGCACGGTGCGCTGCGCCAGTTGCGGGCTCCATGGCAGGCCCAGGCGGCGCAATTCGTCGCGGCTCATGTCGCCACTGCAGTAGCGCTCGATA
Source organism: Pseudomonas saudiphocaensis (assembly GCF_000756775.1). Lineage (NCBI taxonomy): Bacteria > Pseudomonadati > Pseudomonadota > Gammaproteobacteria > Pseudomonadales > Pseudomonadaceae > Pseudomonas > Pseudomonas saudiphocaensis. The sequence goes on along the minus strand of NZ_CCSF01000001.1, from coordinate 1,918,425 downwards.
TAGGCATGGTCATGGGCCAGAGCGAGAACTTCAGCTGCGCACAGTTCGGGGCGCAGAATCTCTGCGTCGGTGGTCAAACCGCTATCGACCAGGTGATCGCGCAGCAGGCGGAATTTTTCCATCGGGAAGCGGTGTCCCGGTGGCAGTGGCGGGCTGTAGTCGTCGTGAAATACCAGCGGCAGGGGCATCGATTGGCGCCTAAAGTCATTCGTAGCGCTGCGGCCGCTCTGGCGGCTCGCAAACGGCGGCAGTATGCCGGCCTGATCGCGGCACGCTCAAGGCGCGGGCGTCGTCCGGGCGGTCAGCTGGAGTCTGTTCGGTTTAAACCCTAAAATCTCCGCCTTTGCCCGGAAGGGCCTTCGCCGGAAAGGAAATTCGCATGACCGAGACACTCGATACTCTGGTGAGCTTGCTGTCGCTGGAGCGCATCGAGGAAAACCTGTTCCGTGGCAACAGCCAGGACCTGGGTTTTCCGCAGCTGTTCGGCGGTCAGGTGATCGGCCAGGCGTTGTCGGCGGCTAGCCAGACGGTGGTGCCGGAGCGGCATGTGCACTCCATCCACGGTTATTTCCTGCGCCCCGGCGACGCCCATCTGCCGGTGGTTTATGACGTCGATCGGGTGCGTGACGGCGGCAGTTTTTCCACCCGCCGCGTCAGTGCCGTCCAGAAAGGCAAGACCATCTTTACCTGCAGCGCTTCGTTCCAGATCGATGAAACCGGCTATGAGCACCAGTTGCCGATGCCCGACGTGGAAGGGCCGGAAAACCTGCCCAGCGAAAGCGCCCTGCTGGACCGGCTGGAGAGCATTGTTCCTCAGCGCGTGGTGGAAAAGCTGCGCCGGCCCAAGCCCATCGAGATTCGCCCGGTGACCCTGCTGGATCCGGTCAACCCGCAACCCATCGAACCGATCCGGCATCTGTGGTTCCGGGCTGCGGGCACGCTGCCGGACAACCCGGCGGTGCATAAATACCTAATGGCCTACGCCTCGGATTTCAACTTCGTCAGTACGGCGCTGCAGCCCCATGGAGTCACCTTCTGGAGCAAGTTCATCCAGCTGGCCAGCCTCGATCACGCCATCTGGTTTCACCGTGAAGTGCGTGCGGATGACTGGCTGCTGTATTCGATGGACAGCCCCTGGGCCGGCAACGCCCGTGGCTTTGCCCGTGGCAGTATCTTCAACCGCGCCGGCGAACTGGTGGCCTCGGTGGCTCAGGAAGGCCTGATCCGGGTGCGGGAGGACTTGCGATGACACTCTCCAGCGCACGCCACTGGGTATTCGACATGGACGGTACCCTGACCATCGCCGTGCATGACTTCCTGGCGATCAAGCGTGCGCTGGAAATCCCGCTGGAAGACGACATTCTCCATCACCTCGCCGCGTTGCCAGCTGAAGAGGCCGCGAGCAAGCGAGCCTGGCTACTGGAGCATGAGCGCGAGCTGGCTCTTGCCGCTGAACCGGCGCCGGGCGCGCTGGAACTGCTGCACGAACTACGGGACCGCGGCTGTCAGCTTGGTGTACTGACCCGTAACGCCCATGAGTTGGCGCTGATCACGCTGCAGGCCGTAGGGATGGGTGACTGCTTTGCCAGCGAAGATATTCTCGGGCGCGATGAAGCACCGCCCAAGCCCGATCCGGCTGGCTTGCTCTATCTGGCTAACAAGTGGCAGGTGGAGCCGCAGACGCTGGTTATGGTGGGTGACTTCCACTTCGACCTGGCCTGCGCAAAAGCGGCCGGTGCGCGGAGCGTGCTGGTTAACCTTCCGGAAAATCTCTGGCCGGAACTGACCGATCTGCACGCCCGCGACTGCCGTGAGCTGCGGCAGATGCTCAGCTAGAGCAGGGCGTCAGCTTTCGTGGGAACGGGCCATGCCCGTTAAGGCAACCCTGGCGAAGTGCCAAGCCATGGTTCGTGGGCATGGCCCACTCCTACAGCGGCTCGTAGGTCGCTGGGCGTGCCCGGGTTGGGGCGCGGTCACCTCGCCTGCAAGCTTGAGCACAAATCATCAGGCCCCGCTGCTTTTCGTGGGAACGGGCCATGCCCGTGAAGGCAACCCTGGCGAAGTGAAAGCCCGGTTCGTGGGCATGGCCCACTCCTACCACAGCCTGCAGGTTGCTTGGCTTGCTTGGCTTAGAGCACAGTCACCTCGCTTGCAAGCTTAAGCACAATCACCAGGCCGCGCTGCTTTTCGTGGGAACGGGCCATGCCCGTGAAGGAAGCCCTGCCGAAGGCGCAGGCCATGTTCGTGGGCATGGCCCACTCCTACCACAGCCTGCAGGTTGCTTGGCTTGCTCGGCTTAGAGCATAGTCACCTCGCGTGCAAGCTTAAGCACGATCATCAGGCCGCGCTGCTTTTCGTGGGAACGGGCCATGCCCGTGAAGGAAGCCCTGCCGAAGTGCAAGCCATGGTTCGTGGGCATGGCCCACTCCTACAGCGGCTCGTAGGTCGCTTGGCGTGCGCGGGTTGGGGCGCAGTCACCTCGTTTGCAAGCTTAAGCACAATCACCAGGCCGCCTGCTTTGTGGGAACGGGCCATGCCCGTGAAGGCAACCCTGGCGAAGTGCAAGCCCGGTTCGTGGGCATGGCCCACTCCTACCGCAGCCTGTAGGTGGCCCGATGTGCCCACCCAGGATCATGGGCACGATTGGCTTTTGCTCTCTCAGTAAATCGCCTGGTACAGCTTGCGACGGTAGGTGGTGACCAGCGGGTGGTCGTTGCCCAGCAGGTCGAACACCTGCAGCAGCGTCTTGTGGGGCAGGCCGTCGGCGTAGTTGCGGTTACGCACGAAGAGCTTGAGCAGGGCGTCCAGAGCGGTTTCATATTGCTGGCGCGCTAGCTGCTGGATGGCCAGCTGGTAGGCCGCTTCGTCATCTTCAGTGTTCTGGGCCAGGCGGCTTTTGAGGTCGGCGACTTCCGGCAGGTCGCTGGCCTGGCGCAGGAAGGTCAGTTGCGCTCGGGCAGCGGCAATGGCCTGCTTGTGCTCGTCACCCTTGGCGGCATTGAGGACGGTCTCGGCTTCGCCCAGTTCGCCCCGCTCGGCCAGGCAGCGGGCATAAAGGATCAATGCTGCGGCGTTCTCGTTGTCTTCGGTCAGCAACTGCTTGAGCAGGTTTTCCGCCTCGCTTATACGGCCTTCGGCAAACAGCGCCTGGGCGGCTTCAAGCTGGTCTGCCTCGGGAGTTGCCGGGGCCTGGACATGGGGTTCGAGCATCGCGCGGATGGCCGATTCCGGCTGTGCGCCGGCGAAGCCGTCCACCGGTTGGCCATCCTTGAACAGCACCACGGTGGGCAGGCTGCGCACGCCGAAGCGGGCCACCACTTCCTGCTCGATATCACAGTTGACCTTGGCCAGCAGCAATTCGCCCTGGTACTCCTCGGTGATCTTCGCCAGCAAGGGCATCAGCGCCTTGCACGGCGCACACCATTCGGCCCAGAAGTCCACCAGTACCGGCTTGTGAAAGGAGTTTTCCAGCACCAGCTGTTCGAAGTTGGCACTGGTGACGTCGAAGATGAAGGGAGTCTGGCTCATCAGGGTTCTCAAATGGGCGCTGTAAAGAAGGTGCATGTTATGTGGGGGCGGCGATTACCGGAAGCAAGCGTGCCCAGCCGCATGCCGACGGATTGTTCACCCAAGTCGCTCGCCAGAGGACTAGAATGCGCGCCACTTTTTTCGGTGCGGCGTTTGCAGTCGCGCAAAAGGGGTCATCAATGTCCATTCTGTCCGAGTTCCGGGCGCGCTATCTGGTGCGTTTCTGGTCACCCATTCCTGCGCTCGTCGCGCTGGGCGTCGCTTCCGCCTACTACTTCGCGATTACCGGCACCTTCTGGGCCGTGACCGGCGAGTTCACCCGATGGGGTGGGCACGTGCTGGCCTGGTTCGGGTTCCAGCCGCAGGAGTGGAGCTATTTCAAGCTGATCGGCCTGCAAGGTACGCCGCTGGATCGCATCGACGGGGTGATGATCATCGGCATGCTGCTCGGCGCGCTCTGCACCGCGCTGTGGGCCAACAACGTCAGCCTGCGCTGGCCGACCAGCAAGCGCCGGCTGGTGCAGGGGCTGATTGGCGGCATCATCGCCGGCTTCGGTGCGCGCCTGGCCATGGGTTGCAACCTGGCGGCGTTCTTTACCGGCATTCCGATGTTTTCGCTGCACGCCTGGGCCTTCATGCTGGCCACTGTCGGCGGTGCCTGGGTCGGGGTGAAGATCTGCCTGCTGCCTTTCCTGCGCGTGCCTCTGAAGGTGGGCAGCCAGGCCAGTTCGCTGTTCGCCGATCCGCAGGCGCGGGAACAGCGTAACCGGATGCAGGTGCGCCTGGGTGTGGCGGTGGCGGCCGTCGCAGTTGCATTCGCGGCCTGGCGCTTCGAAGTGTCGATTGCCCTGGGCATGGCGGTGCTGTTCGGCGTGGTCTTCGGCGGCCTTATCGAACGAGCGCAGATCTGCTTCACTAGCGCCGCGCGGGATCTCTGGACCACCGGCCGCACGCAGATCGCCTACGGCATCCTGCTGGGCATGGCCGTGGCCTGCGTCGGCACCTTCGGCGCGATCATGCTGGGCGCCAGCGCAAAGATTTTCTGGATGGGCCCGAACGCCGTGATCGGCGGCCTGCTGTTCGGCATCGGCATCGTCCTGGCCGGCGGCTGCGAAACCGGCTGGATGTACCGTGCGATGGAAGGCCAGGTGCATTTCTGGGTGGTTGGCATCGGCAACGTCATCGGCGGCACGCTGGTGGCTGTGTACTGGGATGAGCTGGGTACCTCACTGGCACTGCCCTACCCGAAGATCGACCTGCTGGAACAGATGGGGCCGGGCACCGGCCTGCTGTTCAGCTTTGCCGGCCTGGCCCTGGCCATGCTGTTGGTTCACTTGAATGCCCGTCGTTTCCAACCCAAGAGGAGTGCTGCACTTGAGCCAGCCCAAACCGAATCTCTCGCTTGATCTGCGCGGCGAACATTGCCCGTACAACGCCATCGCCACGTTGGAGACCTTGGATACCATGCAGCCGGGGCAGGTGCTGGAAGTGGTGACCGATTGCTCGCAGTCGGTGCAGGGCATCCCCGAGGACGCCAAGCTCAAGGGCTACAACTGCCTGGCGGTTGAGCAGCACGGTCCGTTGTTTCGTTTCCTGATCGAAGTACCGGCCTGATTCCAGACCCGCTCAGGTCGTCTCGGACGCCCGCAGCGGCCAACTGCCCAGTTCCCGGTAACGCACGCCGTCCGGGGTGTTCTGCGATTGGTAGAGCACGAACCGCTCGGCCTTCCAGCTGAAACTGGCGGCGGCGCCCTGGATCATCCTGGCGGCCTGTCGTGTCAAGGTCATGTGCGGCAGGTAGGGGCGACTGTCGAGCGCCAGGCCCAGCGCGACCAGGCGCTCGGCAAGGCTGGCCGCCAGGTGCAGCAGTGCCGGCGGTGCCTCGGTAGGTGCCAGGCAGACGAAGCCCTTGCTCAGCGTGATCAGCCGGTTCAGTACCAGCTCGAAGTCCGGAGAGTCGATGTCGGCGGCCAGTTGCCGGATCGCTTCCAGGTCTGACTCGGGCTGGGCGCCCAGAAACGCCAGGGTCATATGCAGATTGGCGGCCGGAACGGGCCGACCTCCCAGTCCCTGCTTGTCACGCCATTCACAGATGGCGGCGGCCTGCTCGGGTGGACAGGGTAGGGCGAAGAACAGGCGCAGGGTGTCTTCATTCGTCACGTTGAGTCACCTTTGAGGCGGTGCGGTTGCTGCTCTTCTTTCCTGGGCGCGTCCGCGTCGCGGATATTTTGTCCTTGCTGAGCAGGCTGCGGCCTGCATTCGGCGCGGGGTCGTGCCTCCCACTGAAAGCGTTGGGCGCAGTCTGGGATTGTGGGAGCGCAGCCCTCGGCGCGAAGCTTAGGACTTTGCTACAGGAAGTTTAGCCATTACGTGGCTCAAGGCTTTCAAGCCCGGCGCGCGTGGTACAGGCTGACCCGGCGGAATTCTGCAGGCTCGGCCAGATCCGGCCAGGTGCAGGCGTCGAATATGCCGAGGCGCTGGTAAAGCGGATGCTGGAAGTCGCGCACTCGCGAGTCTGCCACCAGCACTTCGCGCCCTCGGCTGAGAAACTGGTCCAGCAGCGGTAGGTTGGCGCGGTCGTAGAGCACATCGGCGACGATGATCAGATCGAAGCGGTCGGCTTCGGCGAAGAAGTCTTCGGAGTATTCCAGTGTTACGTCATTGAGTGCCGCGTTGGCACGACTGGCTTGCAGCGCCAGCGGATCAAGGTCGCAGGCCACCACTTCCAGGGCGCCAGCCTTGGCCGCAGCGATGGCCGCCACCCCGGAACCAGCACCGAAATCCAGCACCCGCTTGCCGCGGACCCATTGGGGATTTTCAGCCAGCCAGCGCGCCAGTACCAGTCCGCTGGCCCAGCAGAAGCACCAGTAGGGCGGCTCTTCCAGAATCCGGCGGGTTTCATCCGGGCTGAAGGCTCGATCCATGTTGTCCGCATCGATCAACCAGAGGCGCAGGTCGGTATCGGGCAGGGGGCTGACGCTAAGACGAGCATCGCCCAGCAATTGGCCAAGTGCGGCCTGCAGAGTGGCCGGCGGTGTCACGGCACAGGCACCAGTCGCAGCGGGCCAAGTGCCTGGTCGGAGGCCTGATGAATCTGTATCGGAAGCAGGCGCATGATCAGCTGCCCCGACTGGGTGACGCGACCGCGCAGTTCGACCCGCTGCGTGGCGGAAAAAGCTTCGGGGTTGAACTGCAGGATAAACGGCAGCTCGTTGCCGCGACCGCTCAGTTTGACGTTGCTGAGGAGCTTGTCGGGCTTGTTGCGGCGGTCGACTTCCAGCAGCGCCAGTTCCACTTCGCTGCCTGCGGGCGCACCGATCAGTGAGCCGCTCAACTGATTGAGCACCTTGGCTTGCGGCGCCTTGCTCTGTTCGATGGGCGTGGCTTTTGGTGCTTCGGAGGGCTGGCTCGCACAGCCAGCCAACAGCGCGATCAGCGCGAGGGAAATAACGGAACGTGACGGCACAAACGGCTCCTCAAGGTCATGACCGGGCGCCTGTATAGCAGCAAACCCGCCAGCTTGTCTTGCCGGTCGGATGCGCTACCATGGCCCTCTTCATACGTCTGACCAGCCCAACTCATGCATTGTCCCTTCTGCGTTGCACATGACACCAAAGTCATCGATTCGCGCCTGGCTGCCGAGGGCGACCAGGTCCGTCGTCGCCGCGAATGTCTGGCCTGTGGCGAGCGTTTCACCACTTTCGAAACCGCCGAACTGGTGATGCCGAGGCTGATCAAGCAGGACGGCAGCCGCCAACCTTTCGACGAGGACAAGCTGCGTGCCGGCATGCAGCGGGCGCTGGAAAAGCGCCCGGTCAGTGTCGAGCGTCTGGAAGCGGCCATCGCCCATATCAAGCACCGCCTGCGTGCCACTGGCGAGCGCGAGGTTAAATCCCTTGTCGTGGGCGAACTGGTGATGGGCGAGCTGCAGAAACTCGACGAGATCGCCTATATCCGCTTTGCCTCGGTTTACCGCCGCTTTCAGGATCTGAACGAGTTCCGCGAGGAAATCGAGCGGCTGTCCCGCGAACCCGCGAAGCACGAATGAGCGCCGCCGATCACGCCTGGATGGCCCACGCGCTGCGACTGGCGCGCCAGGGGCTGTATTCCACCCATCCCAATCCGCGGGTCGGCTGCGTCATCGTGCGTGACGGCCAATTACTCGGCGAGGGTTGGCATCAGCGCGCTGGCGAGCCCCATGCAGAAGTCCACGCACTGCGCCAGGCTGGAGACCGCGCACGCGGCGCCACTGCCTACGTGACCCTGGAGCCATGCAGCCATTACGGCCGCACGCCGCCTTGCGCCGAAGCCCTGGTTACGGCGGGGGTAGCACGGGTGGTGGCGGCCATGCGCGACCCCAATCCATTGGTGGCAGGCCGTGGGTTGGAGCGCCTGCGCAGCGTCGGTATCGAAGTGGCCAGCGGAGTGCTGGAAAGCGAAGCGCGAGAGCTGAACATAGGCTTCGTCAAACGCATGGAAACCGGGCTGCCTTATGTGCGCGCGAAGCTGGCGATGAGCCTGGATGGCCGAACCGCCATGGCCAGCGGCGAAAGCCAGTGGATCACCGGGCCAGCGGCGCGCAGCGAAGTGCAGCGTTTGCGGGCGCGCTCCAGCCTGGTGCTGAGTGGCGCCGATACGGTGCTGATGGATGGCGCGCGGCTGACCGTGCGGGCTGCTGAGTTGGGCCTCGATCCTGAGCAGGCCGAACTGGCTGTTAAGCGTCCGCCGCTGCGGGTGCTGGTGGATGGCCGTCAGCGGGTTCCGCTGGATGCGCCTTTCTTCCAGGCCGGCCCGGCGCTGGTGGCTTCTACATCGGAGGCTGCCGAGTCCTATCGGGCGGCGGGGCATGAGCTGCTGACGCTGGCCACTGCCGAGGGGCGCGTCGATCTGCCTGCATTGCTACGCACACTGGCCGAGCGCGGCGCCAACGAAGTGCTGCTCGAAGCCGGACCGCGTCTGGTTGGTGCCTTTGCGGCGCTGGGGCTGGTCGATGAATATCAGATTTTCGTCGCGGCCAAGTTCCTTGGCTCCTCGGCAAGGCCGCTGCTCGACCTGCCGCTGGATCGCATGAGCGAGGCGCGCGAACTGAAGATCGAGGACATTCGCGCCTTCGGCGATGACTGGCGGATTCTGGCGCGTCCGGCTGGTTGAGTACATCGGGCCGGGGCGGCCCTTGCACAAGGCCTCGAGCGTGAGCCAACAAGGGTCTAGCAGGCTGTGAAAAACTACCTGCGTTGGCAATACCGCGTTAAAACGGCCTCAAAGTGCTCATTTACAACTCGTAAACTGCGCTTTTTCGGCCTTTTTTGCCTTGTCTTGCCTGCCTCGCCTACGTTTTTCAACGGCCTGCTAGATCAGTTGACCGGTCGCAACCCGTTGTGATCCAGCTTGGCCCGGCGTTTGTTGGTGCCGAGTATCAGACGTGCCAGCCAGCTGTCGTGGTGGGGGTTGCCGAAGTGAAACAGGGCGGTAGCCCGCAGTAGTGCCGGGTCGCACTCATCATTGGCGTGCAGGCTGCGGTAGCCCCAGAACAGGTACAGATTGCCCGGCTCGAGTTTGAGCCGGATCGGCTTCAACCATCCGCGCTTGACCGCCAGCGCAACCATCTTCTGGCTGAAGCTGTTGTGCAGCACTGCCTTCTCGATGACATTGAACAGGGCGTTGAAACGCACCGGGCGCAGGTTGGGAAAGATGATCAGATCGCCGCAGTGTTCCCCTTCGGTAGGGATGTACAGCGGTAGCAGGGCGGTCACTGCCGTGGCGTCGAAATGATAGAAGTGCGACTGCTTGAGGCCGCTCTTGCCCTGCAGGCAGCGAATGACCGGGAACACCTGTTCTTCCGCCGAAGGCGCACGGCCTGTCTGCGTTTTGTAGAGTTCGCTGAGCATCTCGCGCAATGGCGTGCTGAGCGCCAGGCTTGCCGGGAGGCTGCCGCTCAATGCCTCGATGCCATGTATCGCAAAGTACTCGCCGTTATGTTGCTGGGTCTGCTGGCTGATAAAGGTCCGACCTTGTTCCAGCATCTCCGGGGAGAGGTAATTTTCCAGAATGGCAAAGCCGTTTTGGTCGATTTCCGCAGCGAGGCGTGTGATCGTCTCGTCCATTGACAGCCCGGACCAATCCGCATCGCTGGTCGGCAATAGGCTGTCAAGAACCGCTTCGACATGCTCCCCAGGAGCTTGCAGGGTCTCCGTCGTCGGTTGTGCTGAGGTCCTGAGTACTCCGGCAGCATTGACCAGCGGAGTGGTGACTTCCGACATACAAGTTCCCTCTTGAGACGGCTGATAGAGACGACTGTGTCCTGCTCTGTGGAGTGCGGCCGCCGCCGGTTACGGCTAGGTCCGCTCCCCTGAAGCAAGCAGCAATTGCGCAGGCAATGGACCGGCAAGCGAAGCGGTAGTTTCTATCCGTGCAAAGAATTTGATTTGCCGCTTGCAGTGCCTGATAGAGGGCGTCTTTGATCGTCATAGCCACTGCAGGCTGGCGCGCTCGCTGCAAATCGCGCGCGTTTGTGGTAAAAACTGCGCCGGGCCGTGACCGGCCCAACGTTCTCAGGGCGGGGTGCGATTCCCCACCGGCGGTAATGGCCTTGGCCTAGCCCGCGAGCGCTTGCCAGTTATGCTTGCAAGGTCAGCAGACCCGGTGTGATCCCGGGGCCGACGGTATAGTCCGGATGAGAGAGAGCGGGATATTCCGCGTGCGCCGTTCTGGTGTGCGCTGCGTCCCTTTCGATCTGCAACGCCCTGTTTTTTCAAAACAGGAGTTCGTCATGTTCACTGGAATAATCGAAGCCATCGGCACCATTCGCGCGATCACGCCCAAAGGTGGCGACGTTCGGGTGTTGGTCGAGACCGGCAAGCTCGACCTGGGCGACGTCAAACTGGGCGACAGCATTGCCGTCAACGGGGTCTGCCTGACCGCGGTGGAGTTGCCGGGTAACGGCTTCTGGGCCGATGTCAGCCGCGAAACCCTGGCGCGTACCGCCTTTATCGATCTCAAGGCCGGCAGCAAGGTCAACCTGGAAAAGGCCCTGACCCCCACCAGCCGCCTCGGCGGGCATCTGGTCAGCGGGCATGTGGACGGTGTCGGCGAGATCGTCTCTCGTGAGGAGAATGCCCGCGCGGTGCAGTTTCGCATTCGCGCCCCGCGCGAGCTGGCCAAGTACATCGCCTTCAAGGGCTCGATCACCGTCGATGGCACCAGCCTGACGGTAAACGCCGTCAATGGGGCCGAATTCGAACTGACCATAGTGCCGCACACCCTGAGTGAAACCATCATGGCCGACTACCGGCCTGGGCGGCAGGTGAATCTCGAGGTGGATCTGCTGGCCCGCTACCTGGAACGCCTGCTGCAGGGCGACAAGGCGGCCGAGCCCACCGCCGGCGGCATCAGCGAAGGTTTTCTGGCCGAACACGGCTACCTGAAGAATTAAGGAAAGGCGACGATGGCACTCAATACCGTAGACGAACTGCTCGAAGACATCCGCGCCGGCAAGATGGTCATCCTCATGGATGACGAGGACCGCGAAAACGAGGGCGACCTGATCATGGCCGCCGAATGCTGCCAGCCCGAGCACATCAACTTCATGGCGCGCTTCGCCCGTGGCCTCATCTGCATGCCCATGAGCAAGGAGCGCTGCGAGCGCCTGCAGCTGCCACTGATGGCGGCGCACAATGGCTCCGGCTTCGGCACCAAGTTCACCGTTTCCATCGAGGCGGCAGAAGGCGTCACCACCGGTATCTCCGCCGCCGACCGCGCGCGTACGGTGCAGGCCGCCGCGGCGAAAAATGCCAAGGCAGAAGATATCGTCAGTCCCGGCCATATCTTCCCGCTGATGGCCCAGCCCGGCGGCGTGCTGGCCCGCGCCGGTCACACCGAGGCGGCGTGCGATCTGGCGCGCATGGCCGGCTTCGATGCCAGCGGCGTGATCTGCGAGATCATGAATGACGACGGCAGCATGGCTCGTCGTCCGGAGCTGGAAGTCTTCGCCCAAGAGCACGGCATCAAGATCGGCACCATCGCCGATCTGATCCACTACCGCATGATCCACGAGCGCACCATCGAGCGTGTGTCCGAGCAGCCGCTGGATACGGAGCTGGGTCAGTTCAACCTGGTCACCTACCGCGACGGCGTCGAGGACACCGTGCACATGGCTCTGACCATGGGCGAGATCGGGCCTGAGGTGCCGACACTGGTGCGCGTGCACAACATGGAGCCGCTGCGTGATCTGCTGATGGTCAACGTGCCGGGGCGCTGGAGCCTGCGCGCGGCGATGGGCGAGGTGGCCAAGGCTGGCAGCGGCGTGGTGCTGCTGCTGGGCAACCCGCTCACCGGCCCGCAGTTGCTGGCCCAGCTCAACCGCCAGGTGCCGCCGACACCAGCGATCTACAGCACCGTGGGTGCCGGCTCGCAGATTCTGCGCGACCTCGGCGTGCGCAAGATGCGCCTGATGAGTTCGCCGATGAAGTTCAACGCGATATCCGGGTTTGACTTGGAAGTTGTAGAATACCTGCCCGCTGAGTAAGACGACCGCGCTACCTTGCTCGAGCTACAGAATTTTTGGCAAGCCTGTGTGAGGCTTGCCCAAGCTCTTTAACGTTTATACGAGACCTGTTCCATGACCCTGAAGACCATCGAAGGTACCTTCATCGCCCCGCAAGGGAAGTTCGCGCTGGTAGTCGGCCGCTTCAACAGCTTCGTCGTCGAAAGCCTGGTGAGTGGCGCCATCGACGCGCTGGTTCGCCACGGTGTGAGCGAAGACGACATCATCATCATCCGCGCGCCAGGCGCCTTCGAGATTCCGCTGGTGGCACAGAAGGTCGCCCAGCAGGGTGAGTACGACGCCATCATCGCCCTGGGTGCGGTCATTCGTGGCGGCACCCCGCACTTCGAATACGTCGCCGGCGAATGCACCAAGGGCCTGGCCCAGGTCTCCATGGAGTTCGGCGTGCCGGTCGCCTTTGGCGTGCTGACCGTCGATTCCATCGAGCAGGCCATCGAGCGTTCCGGCACCAAGGCCGGCAACAAGGGTGCCGAGGCCGCACTGTCCGCACTTGAAATGGTGAGCCTGCTGGCGCAGCTGGAGGCCAAGTGAGCCTTAATCGCGACGAAAGCCAGGAGCCCCAGCCGAAGGCCAAGGGCAAGATCGCTACGCGCCGCGTCGCGCGTAGCCTGGCGATGCAGGCCCTGTATCAGTGGCACATGGCAGGCCAGAGCCTGAACGAGATCGAGGCGCAGTTTCGCGTCGACAATGATTTCTCCGGTGTCGATGGCAACTACTTCCACGAACTGCTGACTGGCGTGGCCCGTGCCAAGACCGAGATCGACGGCGCTATCGTGCCCCACCTCGACCGCCCGCTGGAGGAACTCGACCCGGTGGAGCTGGCGATCCTGCGCCTGTCCACATTCGAGCTGATGCAGCGGATCGATGTGCCCTATCGTGTGGTGATCAACGAAGGCATCGAGCTGGCCAAGGTATTCGGCGCCACCGACGGACACAAGTTCGTCAACGGCGTGCTGGACAAGCTGGCGCCCAGCCTGCGCAGCGCTGAAGTCCGCGCCCGCAAGGGCTGATTCCGCCCCGATGGGTGAGTTCGAGCTGATCCGCCATTACTTCGCCGCCGCCGCTTGTGCCAGGGTCGGCGGCGATGTGCTGTTGGGCATCGGCGATGACTGCGCAGTGCTTGCGGTTCCGGCGGGTGAGCAGTTGGTGGTTTCCACCGACACCCTTGTGGCCGGTGTGCACTTCCCCGATCCCTGCGACCCTTATCTGCTCGGCCAGCGCGCGCTGGCGGTGTCCACCAGCGACCTGGCGGCCATGGGCGCCACCCCCATCGGCTTTACCCTGGCTCTGTCCCTTCCCGCAGCCGAACCTGGGTGGCTGGAGGGCTTTGCACGGGGCCTCGATGCAATGGCGGCCCGCTGCGAGATGCGCCTGATCGGCGGCGATACCACCCGTGGCCCGCTGAGTATCACCGTGACGGTATTCGGTCGTGTACCGGCGGGGCAGGCGTTGCTGCGCAGCGGTGCCAGGGCCGGAGACCTGCTTTGTGTTGGCGGGATGCTCGGTGATGCGGCCGGCGCATTGCCGCTGGTCCTGGGTGAGCGTGAATGTGGAACTGCGGAGGCCGCGCAGCTGCTTGACCGCTATTGGTCGCCACAGCCGCAGTTGGCCTTTGGTCAGGCCTTGCGTGGCAAGGCTACGTCGGCGCTGGATATTTCCGATGGTCTGTTGGCCGACTGCGGGCATATCGCCGCGGCATCGGGTGTGCAGCTGTGCATCCAACAGCAGCAGGTGCCGTTGTCGGAGGCGTTGACCGAGTTGTTGGGGCCGGAGGCCGCGCTGCAGTGCGGCCTGACCGGCGGCGATGATTATGTGCTCGCATTCACTTTGCCTGCAGATGAACTACAAGGTTTGCAAGCCGCTGGCTGGCCGGTGCAGGTAATTGGCGCTGTTGAGCCTGGTGAAGGTGTTCGCCTGCTGGACGCCGACGGCAATACTTCGGTCGTGGGCAAACAGGGTTACAACCATTTCAGCCCCTGAGTGGCCATTTGGAGAGCTATGTTCCCGTTACGTGTTGGTGAAGCAGCCCCGCTTTCGCGGGAGCGGCTTTTAGATCTGAGCTCTCCGCGAAATTCGTCACCGAAGCGGAACGCCGCCCGACCGCTCTTGCAGTGGCCACCTCATATCTCCGCTTGTAACAGCCAGCACCACTCGGAGGGCAGCCGGTTTGACTGATTCCCTGCAATCCAGCCAGCCGATGCCATTGTCGGTATGGCGCAATCCTTGGCACAACCTGGCGTTTGGTTTCGGCTCCGGCACCCTGCCAAAAGCGCCGGGCACCTGGGGCTCGCTGCTGGCGCTGGCCTTCGTGCCGCTGTGGCAGACGCTGCCCGGCTGGGCCTATGGGTTGGTGATTGTCGCAAGCATGCTGTTTGGTATCTGGCTGTGCGGCAAGGTTGCGCAAGATTTGGGAGTGCACGACCACGAAGGCATCGTCTGGGACGAGTTTGCAGGTATCTGGATCACCTTCTGGCTGGTGCCTGCCGGCTGGCCGTGGCTGCTGCTGGGCTTCCTGGTGTTCCGCGTGCTGGATATCGTCAAGCCCTGGCCGCTCAGCTGGGTAGACCGCAATGTCACTGGCGGCCTCGGCATCATGCTCGACGATATCCTTGCCGGTTTTGCTGCCTGTGGTCTGGTGCATCTGGTGGTGTGGCTGGTCGGCTGAGGAAACAACGGACTTGGCTTTGTAGGGTGGATATCGCTTTTATATCCACCAAGCCCCCGCTCGGTGGATCGCCAGCCTGTGGATCGATGAAGCGTGATCCACCCTACGACTCTGTGCGGCGGGTCGCCGTAACCATTGCCTCGCCCGTGGAAGAATGCCGGTCAGCTTTCAACTGACTGCTTTTGGGGACGGGCCGTGCCCGTGAATGGCTTGCACAGAGGCAGCGCCTGATTCGCGAGCATGGCTCGCTCCTACACAAAATGTGTGCCGTCTGAAGATCATGCGTTTGATCGTTTAACTGACCGGCACTAGTCGCCATCCGTCTGCAAGGAAGTTGCCTGATGCGCTCCATCCCCCTGTTGCTTATCACGCTATTGCTGGTCGCCGCTTATGCTGCCGCCTCACCGCGAGTGCAGGTGGTAGGCTTGTTTCCCGGAGCCGCCGTGCTCAATGTAGATGGTCAGCGCAAACTGGTACGTGTTGGGCAAACAGGGCCGGGCGGGGTCCAGGTGGTCAGCGCTGACTCCGCTGGAGCGGTGCTGCGTGTAGAAGGTGTCGAGCGTCACTATCCCCTCAGCCGCGAGCTGAGCGGCGGATATGCCGAGCCTGAAGGCAAGCAACTGAGCATCGCCAAGGGGCAGGGCGGTCACTACTGGGTCGCCGGCTCGATCAATGGCCACCCGGTGCAGTTTCTCGTCGATACGGGCGCAACCTCGGTGGCGATCAACGAAAACCAGGCGCGTCGCCTGGGCATCGACTATCGCGTCAACGGCAAACAAGTCGTGGTCGGCACCGCCAGCGGTACGGCCAAGGCCTGGCGGGTGCACCTCAACAGCGTCAAGGTCGGCGCCATCAATGTTATGGGCGTAGAGGCGGTGGTCGTGGAGGGCTCATCCCCTACCGAAGCACTACTGGGTATGAGCTTTCTCGGGCGAGTCAGCTGGCGCGAAGACCAGGGCTTGCTGAGGCTTGAGTCGAAGATTTGAAAGCGGTGGTAGCCGCGCAGATTCATCCGCCTATAGTGTTTTCCAGCATCTACGGCGTTTCCATTGGTATCCATCCTTGGGACCAAAAGCGAGGCGTCCAGCCTGTATGGTGCTCTTCTATATATGCTTCTTGAACTTGCGGAAGTGTCGGGACTTCTATTACCAGCACTTGGCCCAGCACTAGCACAACCGGTACGGCAAGGATGCCGAGCGCGATACGTTGGGCAGCTTTTGCTGGGGTGGGAGAGTTCCAGCGGGCCATAGCCAGGCCAATTAGCAGGGCCAGCCAGGTTTCCGTATACGGCATGACAAAAACGCCATCAACCTGCGCCAGTACAAGTGCGCCGGCAATTGCCCCCCATAGTCCGGCGTCCAGTTCGTTGGCGGATGCTTGGCGTAAATAGCGGGCGCCGTGCAACAGTCCCCAGGCGCCCAGCGCGAGGGCAATAAGGGTTGCAGCAAAGCCCCACTCAGCCAGCCATTGCAGGATGACCTGATGAGGATGGGCGGCGATTGGGTTATAGGTTGCCGAGTAGTGCATGGGGCCGGCGCCCAGCCAGGGGTTGGCCAAAGCCATTTCCCAAGCCCATTGCCAGATCTGTTCACGGCCTGAAAGACTGGTGCGCAAATTGTCACGCAGTACGGGATCCAGACCCAGCCAGAGCGGGATCAGCTTGAACAGCAGCCCAAATAGCAGAAGGCCCGACAATGCGGCAACTGCCTGTAACGCCAGGACGCGCAATAGCTTTCGGTTGATCAGAATCAGCGCAAGATGGCTGGTTAGCAGCCCCAGCCACAGTCCGCGACCGCCGAGCGTAAAGGCGATGCACCATTGAGTGATGAGAGCCAGTGTCAGCAGTGTCACGAGCGCCAAACGCTGCTGTTGACGGCAGCGCTCCACCAGCAGCGTCATCACGGGAATCAGCATGACTTGGAACTGGCCGAAAAAGCGCGGGTTGGAAAAGCCGCTGAACAGAATGTCGGCATCGAGCATCCGTATGCCGGAGATAAAGGCCGTCAAGTAGGCAACGAGAAACTGAAACGCATGAATAAAGCCGACAGCGGCCATGGCCCAGAGTATGAGACTTTGCCAGGTTGGGCGTGTTTTCAAGCTGCTGATAAGCAACGCCAGCAGAAGCAGTCCGGTATAGCGGCTCCACTCCTTAAGTGCCCAATCAGGCAGTGCAGCCAGTGCGGAGGAGCAGAGGCCCAAAACAAGCAAGCCAGACAAAAGCACCAGGACGGGACGGGGCAACGTTGCCTGGCGCAGTAGCGCTGCTAACGGCGCGCAGGTGCATAGCAGCAGTAATTGATAGATGCGCTGCTGGTCGTGCCACTGATATCCAGGGTGCCAAATTTGTATGGCAGACAGGCAAAAGACGGCGACTAACACAGTGAGCAGTAAATAAATTACCGCTGCCGGAGTGAATGCTTTCATCCGTAACGAAATAATATCCAAATAAAAATATATTAAGTCAGCAAGCGAGCTAGTTCGTAGGGCGTATTAGCCGGAGGCTTAGTCCGTCGCAAGACATTAGCATCATAAAATGTCAATCAGCGCAAATCGCCCTCACAGGCGGTCCGTCCTCGTGGCATACGACGGATTACGCCTTTGGCTAACCATCCTAACGATAGGACTCTACCGTGTTTAGAAAGAGTGCTGGTCGCTAGTGTTGGCGTATATGCCGATGTGTTGGGCGGCATGGCCAGAAAAAAACAAAAAACCCCGCCGATGAGGGGCGGGGTTTACGGCCTTTCAGCTGAGCGGTAGCTCGCTTCTCTGCCGATTAGCTACGGAAGTTGGCTGGTACAAACTTGGTGCAGTTAGTGTGCGAGCTTCCGGCCCATTCAAGGCTGCCAGTAGTCGCGTTTATGGTTGGGGTTAGTGTCAACGCCGGCGAAGCAGAGTTACAGCTGGTGTCAATGCCTTTAACCGTTGCAGTGATCACACCGTCATTCACAGCGAGACTGGCCACATATTGAGATGTGGTTGTGGCGCTCAATCCTGCTTTAGCAGTGTTAATACCGGTCAAGGTGTTAAGGTCTGCATAAGCTTCAGTAACACCGGTTTTTGCTGCTGCGATAAATGCTATCGCTTCGGACATTTTGGCGCGCTTGGTGTAATCCTGATAAGCAGGCAACGCAATAGCCGCCAAAATCCCGATGATCGCCACAACGATCATCAATTCAATAAGGGTAAAGCCCTTCTGCATTTGCGCTTTCATTTGTGTTTCTCCTTGGAAGTGTCAGGCAACCGCCTGCGAGAGATAGAGCAGCTTGCATGCCAGCTTTTGCGATCGCGGCGCCAATGCGGAGGAACTGTGACGTGGCTCAATTCCCTGAGGCCGGGTGGCTACTTTCAGACGGCCAGCCATGGACGGAAATGCCTATGTAGGTGGTGCTAGAGCCTTCCATCTATATGCATTCGCGAACATGTGCCCATTCATGGCGGCATTAAGTGACCTGTTTCGTCACTTGTTGTGGCGCATGTTTGCACGGCTTGGCAACTGCGCTATAAGGCGAGCTCGGAACCAAGCGAGGCAGCCATGAGCGACACTATTTCCCTATCCGGCCTAGCCCGGCAGATGGTGCAAGCCGGAGTGATGGATGAACGGACGGCCCAACAGGCGCAGGTGCAGGCGCTGCGTAGTCAGACATCACTGGTCACCTATGTAGTACAGAACAAGTTGGCCAAGGGACGTGCGGTCGCGGAGCTGGCCTCCGAGCAGTTTGGCGTGGTGCTGTTCGACCTGGCTGCGCTGGATAAGGAGGTTCAGCCCAGGGAGATCGTCAGCGAAAAGCTGGCGCGCCAGCATCGGGCGCTGCCATTGGTTAAACGTGGCAACAAACTATATGTAGCGATATCAGACCCGAGTAATCAGCAGGCAATCAGTGATATCCAGTTCAGCACTGGGCTGACCACCGAAGGCATTCTGGTAGAAGACGACAAGCTGGGCGTGGCGCTGGACAAGTTCTTCGAGGGTGGCGCTACCGGTCTGGAAGACATGGGCGACATCGATCTGGATGGTCTGGATGTCGAGACGGTCAGCGATGACGGCAAAGCCGATGACGCTGGCGAGGCTGCCGACGATGCGCCAGTGGTGCGCTTCGTCAACAAGATGCTGCTGGATGCCATACGTGGCGGCTCATCCGACCTGCATTTCGAACCCTACGAGAAAACCTTTCGGGTGCGCCTGCGTACCGACGGGGTGTTGCATGAGGTGGCGCGGCCGCCGATCCAGCTGGCGCCACGGATTTCGGCGCGCCTGAAAGTGATGGCCGGATTGGATATTTCCGAGCGGCGCAAGCCGCAGGATGGCCGGATCAAGATGAAGCTGTCGAAGAACAAGGCCATCGACTTTCGGGTTAACACCCTGCCGACCCTGTGGGGCGAGAAGATCGTGATGCGGATTCTCGACCCTTCCAGTGCGCAGATGGGCATCGATGCGTTGGGTTATGAAGAGTCGCAGAAAAAGCTCTATATGGATGCGCTGAAGCAGCCGCAAGGGATGATTCTGGTGACGGGGCCAACCGGCTCGGGCAAGACGGTTTCCCTTTATACGGGGCTGAATATCCTCAACACGCCGGATGTGAATATCTCCACGGCGGAAGACCCGGTAGAGATCAACCTGGAGGGCATCAACCAGGTCAACGTCAATCCGCGCCAGGGGATGGACTTTGCGCAGGCGCTGCGCGCCTTTCTGCGTCAGGATCCGGACATCATCATGGTCGGCGAGATTCGTGACCTGGAAACTGCGGAGATTGCCATCAAGGCCGCGCAGACCGGCCATATGGTGATGTCGACGCTGCACACCAACAGCGCCGCGGAAACCCTGACGCGTCTGCGCAACATGGGTGTGGCAGCCTTCAATATTGCCACCTCGGTGAACCTGATCATTGCTCAACGTCTGGCACGCAAGCTGTGCAGCAGTTGCAAGAAAGAGGTCGAGCTGCCGCGCGAGGCGCTGCTGCATGAAGGATTCCCGGAAGAAAAAATCGGGACTTTCAAACTGTACGGGCCGGTAGGCTGTGAAAACTGTACAGGTGGTTACAAAGGGCGTGTCGGTATTTATGAAGTGGTTAAAAACACGCCTGCACTGGCCCGGCTTATCATGGAAGACGGTAACTCAATCGATATTTCCACCCAGATGCGCAAGGACGGCTTTAACGACCTGCGGACTTCGGCGCTGATCAAGGCCATGCAGGGCGTGACGAGCCTGGAAGAAGTCAACCGGGTGACAAAGGACTAACCATGGCGCAGAAAGCGATCAAAAACAGTGTGTTCATCTGGGAAGGCCTCGACCGGCAAGGCGCGAAGGTCAAGGGTGAACTGAGCGGCGTCAGCCCGGCACTGGTCAAGGCGCAACTGCGCAAACAGGGCATCAACCCACAGAAGGTTCGCAAGAAGTCGATTTCGTTGTTCAGCGCGGGCAAGAAGATCAAGCCCATGGACATTGCGCTGTTTACCCGGCAGATGGCCACCATGATGAAAGCTGGTGTGCCGCTGTTGCAGTCGTTCGACATCATTGCTGAAGGATTCGATAACCCCAACATGCGCAAGCTGGTGGACGACCTCAAGCAGGAAGTGGCTGCGGGCAACAGCTTTGCAACGTCGCTGCGCAAGAAACCGCAATATTTCGATGAGCTGTACTGCAACCTGGTGGATTCGGGGGAGCAGTCCGGTTCGCTGGAAACGTTGCTCGACCGGGTTGCGACATACAAGGAGAAAACCGAGCAGCTCAAGGCCAAGATCAAGAAGGCGATGAACTACCCGATTGCGGTCATTGCCGTGGCCGTGATCGTTTCGGCCATTCTGCTGATCAAGGTGGTGCCGCAGTTCCAGGAAGTTTTTGCCAACTTCGGCGCGGAACTGCCGGCCTTCACGCTGATGGTGATCGGCCTTTCCGAACTGCTGCAGGAATGGTGGTATATCGTGCTGGTCGGAATGATTGGCGCAGCTTATGCCTTCAAGCAGGCACACAGCCGCTCGCAGAAGTTTCGCAACTGGTTTGACCGGCTGA
This sequence comes from Pseudomonas saudiphocaensis, assembly GCF_000756775.1. Classification (NCBI taxonomy): domain Bacteria; kingdom Pseudomonadati; phylum Pseudomonadota; class Gammaproteobacteria; order Pseudomonadales; family Pseudomonadaceae; genus Pseudomonas; species Pseudomonas saudiphocaensis. Next base: position 1,897,662 of record NZ_CCSF01000001.1, on the reverse strand, counting down.
TGCTGAAAGTGCCGGTGGTGGGCGACATTCTGTACAAGTCTTCGGTGGCGCGTTTCGCCCGGACGCTTTCGACCACATTCGCGGCGGGCGTGCCGCTGGTGGATGCGCTGGACTCGGTGGCAGGCGCCACGGGCAACGTGGTGTTTCGCAATGCTACGGCGAAGGTCAAAAGCGATGTTTCCAGCGGTATGCAACTGAACTTCTCGATGCGCACCACCGGAACCTTCCCGAGCATGGCGGTGCAAATGACAGCGATCGGCGAGGAATCCGGTTCGCTGGATGAGATGCTGGCCAAGGTGGCGACCTTCTATGAGGAAGAAGTGGACAATATGGTCGATGGGCTTACCGCGCTGATGGAGCCGATGATCATGGCCGTCCTTGGTGTGCTGGTGGGCGGACTGATCATTGCGATGTATCTGCCGATTTTCCAGCTGGGCGCCGTGGTTTAAGCGTAGGGCGGTTTATTGGTATTTCCGTAGGAGCGGGCCATGCCCGCGAACACGGGACCAGGCAAAGCGTGGTGGCTAAAGCCGCTGCCACAGACGAAGACTTACAGCTCCGGTATGCGTGACAGACAACCGGCGCATAACCATTTCAATGGTCTGCCAAAAAATGATATTTGAGTTTCTGGCCAGCAATACGCTGGCCTTTGTTTTGTGTGTGCTGGTGCTGGGGTTGCTGGTGGGCAGCTTTCTTAACGTCCTTATTTACCGTTTGCCGGTCATGATGCAGCGGCAGTGGCGTGCACAGGCGCGGGAGTTCCTGGAGTTGCCGGTCGACTCGAATGGAGCGCCGTTCAATCTGCTTTTACCGCACTCTCGATGCCCGCATTGCAATCATCGGATTCGAGCCTGGGAGAACGTTCCGCTGGCTAGCTGGCTGGCGCTGCGTGGCAAGTGCTCGGCATGCAAGGCGCCGATCAGCAAGCGCTATCCGCTAGTGGAGCTGGCGTGTGGAGTGCTCTCGGGATATATCGCCTGGCATTTTGGATTCACCTGGCAGGCAGGAGCGATGTTGCTGCTGACCTGGGGGTTGCTGGCGATGAGCATGATCGATGTCGATCACCAGCTGCTGCCGGACTCGCTGGTGCTGCCGCTGCTATGGCTGGGGCTGATCGTTAACAGTTTCAGCCTGTTCGCTTCGCTGGAAGACGCGCTATGGGGGGCTGTGGCGGGCTATCTCAGCCTGTGGTCGGTGTACTGGTTGTTCAAGCTGGTGACCGGCAAGGAAGGCATGGGTTATGGAGACTTCAAGTTACTGGCCATGCTGGGCGCCTGGGGCGGTTGGCAGGTGCTTCCGCTGACCATATTGCTGTCTTCTGTGGTCGGCGCGGTGCTGGGAACCATCATGCTGCGCATGCAGAAAGCGGAGAGCAGTACGCCTATTCCCTTTGGCCCCTATCTGGCGATTGCCGGCTGGATTGCGTTGCTCTGGGGCGAGCAGCTCACTGCCAGTTATCTGCAGTTTGCCCGGTTCTGAAGGCGCGAGGCTAAAGAGGTGAGGTAGGGGCGGGAGCGAGGGGCATCAGGCATGACACTGCGTGGCGGGACACTTTCCTGATGCCCTCTCAGGGTATTACTTGAGGCTCAGAACCCACTCGGCGAGTGTCTTGGCTTCTTCTTCGGTAACGGCGTTTGGTGGCATGGGGATCGGACCCCATACGCCCTGGCTGCCATTCTTGATGTGACCGGCGAGCAGGTCAGCAGCCCCGTCTTGGCCAGCATATTTGGCAGCAACCTCTTTCAGCGCAGGGCCGACCAGCTTAGCGTCCAGGCTATGGCAGGCTGCGCAAGGTTTGCTCTTGAACAGCGCTTCGCCGTCCTGAGCCACAGCTGGCTGCAGAACCAGAGCGCCACCCATTGCCAGCAGTGGGATTAGAATTTTCTTCATGGGTACTTCCTCAAGGCTAATTTTTGGGGTTGGGCCCGCCACCAGGATTTCCGACAGGGCGTGCCGGAACATGCACGTTAAGTTTACCGGCTGAGCGAAGCAACCTTTTGTCCCCGATCATGGTTGCGGGCGATGCATCAACGGTACAGCTCCGGACCACAGCCACGCCGTGAGAATGCGGTACTCGCAGGCCTGGGTCCTTGACTGCAATCAACCAGAACATCGTCTCGTTTGCGGCGTCATCCGCGACCCTATGCCGCCTTAGGCGCGGGCTTCGAGGGCGGTGCTCTGTGTGCTTTGACAGCCGCAACGGGGCTTTTCGCCAGTCAGGGCTAGGGTTTTATCGGCAGGCAGGCTGCTTTACTGATCTCGTGTGCAGGAGACGCCTTCGGCTACCCCAGGCGACGGGTTTCGGCGCCATCCATACCGCTGCTTGACCGTAATCAAGCTTTGCCGGCAGGCCGCTTGAGGCGATGAGACGGAGGCGGGTACTTTGGCTGCGACTGAATTAACCAACCGTCGCAGTGAGGTATTGCCAATGAATGCGCCCGAGAGCCTTGTCGGTCTGAACGATGCGCCGTTCTACCAGGCGCTGGGCAACGAAGAGGTGCTGTTCGAACAGGCCTGGCGGCATGGCATGCCGGTGCTGATCAAAGGGCCAACCGGGTGCGGCAAGACCCGTTTCGTCCAGCACATGGCGCATCGCCTGAACCTGCCGCTGTACACCGTGGCTTGCCACGATGACCTGTCCGCTGCCGACCTGGTGGGGCGCCATCTGATCGGCTCCCAGGGCACCTGGTGGCAGGACGGCCCACTTACCCGCGCAGTGCGTGAGGGCGGTATCTGCTATCTCGACGAGGTGGTCGAGGCACGGCAGGACACCGCAGTGGTGCTGCACCCGCTGGCCGATGACCGTCGCGAGCTGTTCATCGAGCGCACCGGCGAAGCGCTCAAGGCGCCGCCGGGCTTTATGTTGGTGGTCAGCTACAACCCCGGCTACCAGAACCTGCTCAAAGGCATGAAGCCCAGCACCCGTCAGCGCTTCGTAGCCATGCGTTTCGATTATCCTGCGCCTGCCGAGGAGGTGCGCATCGTCGCCAACGAGGCGCAGGTGGATGCCGAGCTGGCAGGGCAGGTCGTCAAGCTGGGCCAGGCGTTGCGCCGGCTGGAGCAGCATGATCTGGAGGAAGTCGCCTCGACGCGTCTGCTGATCTTTGCCGCACGCATGATCCGCTCCGGCATGAGTCCGCGCGAAGCCTGCATGGCGTGTCTTGCCGAGCCGCTGTCGGATGATGCACAGACCGTCGCCGCGTTGATGGATGTCGTCGATGTCCACTTTGCCTGATACCGCTGCCGGAGCGAGCCGTCGTCTACCGGGCGACCTGGCGATGTGGTTCTTTATCCTGGTCGAGCTGTCGTGCTTCGCCATCCTGATCCTGGCCTTCGCCATCACCCAGATGCTTCATCCCGAGATGTTTGCCCAGAGCCGAGCCGCGCTCGACAGCTCGACCGGCCTGGCGCTGACGCTCAGCCTGCTGACGTCCGGCCTGTTTGCCGCGCTGGCGGTGGAACAGGTTCGCATGGGGCAGTCACGCCGTGCTGCCTGGCTGTTGCTGGCGGCGCTGCTGACGTCATGTGTCTATGTGGTGCTCAAACTCGATGAGTACGGCCACCTGGCCAGCCTCGGGCTGGGTCTGGAGCACAATACCTTTTTCACCCTGTACTGGATTCTCACCGGCTTTCATTTTCTGCACGTGCTGCTGGGCATGGTGATTCTCGGCTGGATGGCCGATCGCTGCCGGCGTCGTGCCTACAGCGCGCAGAATCACGCGGGGATGGAGTCCGGAGTGCTCTATTGGCACATGGTCGATATGGTCTGGGTGCTGCTGTTTCCGCTGGTTTATGTCCTCAACTGATGAGGTTGCGATGTCCGCTTCGAAAGTGCTGATCGGCTGCTGGTTCGGGCTTGCCGTCCTCTCCGTCGCCACCGTTATCCTCGGCAGCTCGGGCTCGACTTTGCTGCTGGCTGCTTGCGTACTGGTGGTGGCCCTGGTCAAGGCCTGGCTGATCTCCGACGGCTTTATGGAGCTACGCCATGCGCCGCTCCAGTGGCGCCTGCTGCTGGCTACCTGGCCGGTGGTAATGGCGGGCGGCATCCTGGTGGCGATGCTGCTTTGAGCTTCGCAGGACGGAATCGCTGCAGGCGCATCCGTCGCCGAAACCTCACATTTGCCGATACCCCCGCCACCGTCAGGTTCTGCTCGAAATCCAGACTACGCCTTCGGCTAAACCAGACTACGGAGCTATCGGCTACGGTCTGGCTCGCGTAGGAGTGGGCCATGCCCACGAACAAGCACTGCACCCAGGGTAGGGTTTCCTTCACGGGCATGGCACGTTCCTACGAAAGATTTTCTCCTCCGCTCGACAGCCTTTTCCCCCTCCGTTTCTCCGATTCCATTCAAAGAAAAGCACCCTGCGCGAAGCTGTCGCCTGCCTTCTTTAATACCTGAGCTCTTTGATCGGATGTTCTTGATTGGCATCAAGCAGATTTAGATAGCTGCCTTTTTAAACTGGCGACGCCAAGCCATGAGGAGGCGACCATGTCCGAGACCTTCACCAAGGGGATGGCCAGGAATATCTACTTCGGGGGAAGCATCTTCTTCTTCCTGGTATTCCTAGGTCTGACCTATCACACAGAGCAGACTTTCCCAGAGCGTACCAACGCGTCGGAGTTGACCGAGGCGGTAGTGCGCGGCAAGGAAGTCTGGGAAAACAACAACTGCATTGGCTGTCACAGCCTGCTTGGTGAAGGCGCCTACTTCGCGCCGGAGCTGGGCAACGTCTTCGTTCGTCGTGGTGAGGATGCGGCCTTCAAGCCCTTCCTGGCTGCCTGGATGAAGGCTCAGCCTCTGGGCGTACCAGGACGCCGGGCCATGCCGCAGTTCAACCTGAGCGAGCAGGAAGTGGACGATCTGGCGGAGTTCCTCAAATGGACTTCGAAGATCGATACCAACAACTGGCCGCCAAACAAGGAGGGTTGAGACATGAGCATCATGAATCCGCATCTCAAGTTCCAATCGCAGGCCGTCGCCAAACCCTACTTCGTGTTCGCGCTGGTCCTGTTCGTCGGGCAGATCCTGTTCGGTCTGATCATGGGTCTGCAGTACATAGTGGGTGACTTCCTGTTCCCGCTGATTCCATTCAACGTGGCACGGATGGTTCACACCAACCTGCTAATCGTCTGGTTGCTGTTCGGCTTCATGGGCGCGGCCTACTACCTCATACCCGAGGAAGCGGACCGCGAACTGCACAGCCCGAAGCTGGCCATCATCCTGTTCTGGGTGTTTGCCGCAGCGGGTGTGGCGACCATTCTCGGCTACCTGCTGGTGCCCTACGCCGCGCTGGCGCAGATGACCGGCAACCACCTGCTGCCGACCATGGGGCGGGAGTTCCTTGAGCAGCCGACGATCACCAAGATCGGTATCGTGGTGGTGGCCCTGGGCTTCCTATACAACGTCGGCATGACCCTGCTCAAAGGTCGCAAGACCGTGATCAGCACGGTGATGATGACGGGTCTGATCGGGCTTGCAGTGTTCTTCCTGTTCGCCTTCTACAACCCGGAAAACCTCTCGCGCGACAAGTACTACTGGTGGTTTGTGGTGCACCTGTGGGTAGAGGGCGTGTGGGAACTGATCATGGGCTCGATGCTGGCCTTCGTCCTGATCAAGGTCACCGGTGTCGACCGGGAGGTGATCGAGAAGTGGCTCTATGTGATCGTCGCCATGGCGCTGATCACCGGCATCATCGGTACCGGTCACCACTTCTTCTGGATCGGTGCGCCTGTGGTCTGGTTGTGGCTGGGGTCGATCTTCTCCGCGCTGGAGCCGCTGCCGTTCTTCGCCATGGTGCTGTTCTCGCTGAACATGGTACGGCGTCGTCGGCGTGACCACCCGAACAAGGCCGCCTCGCTGTGGGCCATCGGTACTACCGTGACTGCATTCTTCGGCGCAGGCGTATGGGGCTTCATGCACACCCTGGCTCCGGTGAACTACTACACCCACGGTTCGCAGCTGACTGCCGCCCACGGACACCTGGCCTTCTACGGTGCCTACGCGATGATCGTGATGACCATCATCAGCTACGCCATGCCGCGCCTGCGTGGTCTGGGTGAAGCACCGGATGCACGGGCACAGCGCATCGAGATCTGGGGCTTCTGGCTGATGACCGTTTCCATGGTCGCCATCACGCTGTTCCTCACCGCTGCCGGTGTGGTGCAGATCTGGCTGCAGCGTATCCCTGCCGACGGCGCTGCCATGTCGTTCATGAATACGACTGACCAGCTGATGATCTTCTTCTGGCTGCGTCTGATCGCCGGTGTGATCTTCCTGATCGGCCTGGTCTGCTACCTGTACAGCTTCAGGCAGCGTGGCCGAGTCACCGTCGACCAGACGGTTTCAGCCACGGCTGCCGCATGAGTCGCTGGTGATGTGATGTGACGGCCCGGCTGACCTAGCGGGCCGTTGCTGTTTGAAGTAGCTGCTTTGACCTGTACTGAGGGGAATGCCATGGCTTTTGCGATCGAAGTCGAAGAGTGGGTCGGTAGTGTCTGGCACCGCTTCATCACCCGCCGCGCCAGCCCGGACTTTCCCGAGGCCCGCGTCGAGCTCGAAAGCATGCGCCGCCCGCTGTCGGTGCTGTTTCGGGCCATGGGGGGTGCCAGTGGCGTCGGCGTCGAGGCGGCTAATGCGCGGGATCTGATGCTGCGCCGCAACCTGCTGCAACAGGTCGCCGGGACCTGCAAGCAGTTGCCGGTGGCCTGGTGCGATGCCAGCAATCTCCGTCTGCCGCAAAGTCTTGCGGTGTTTCCCGAGGTCGAACTTAACCAGGATTTGTATCGTTGGCTGGCGCTGCTCGCGGCGCAGGCGGGCGAGATGCGGCACTGGGCACGTGATAACCAGCGCTGGACCCAGGCACTGCTTCAACAGTATCCGGCAATGCGCTCGCGCTATGAGCGGCTGGTGGAGGCGCATCTGCTGCTGCGTCCCGATCCGGATTCTCTGCCCAAGGCCGAAGGTGCGCTGGAGCGGGCACTACGCCAGGCACTGCGCGAGCCGGGCAGCGTCGATCAATTTCCGCGCAGCGAAATTGCCCCCTGGCCGCTGCCGATGTGGCTGTACCCGGCGGAAAACCTTGGCGTGCCGCAGGCTACCGAACTGGCCGACGAGGACCCGGACAACAACCTGCAAGCGCCGCCATCCGAACAGAAGGGCCTGCGCAAACGCGCCAAGCGCGTCGAGGAAAACTCCGGCAAGGGCGGGCTGATGCTGTTCCGCCTGGAGAATCTGTTCAGCTGGACCGAGCACGTCGAGCTGGATCGCCAGAGCGATGACAGCGAAAACGAGGACGCCTCGCGCGTGGCCGAAGACCTCGACGAGATCGCCATGTCGCGCCAGCGCATGCGCAAGGGTGGTGGGCTGAAGCTGCACCTGGACCTGCCGCCGGCCGACTTCGACGATATTCCCCTGGGCGAGGGCATCAAGCTGCCGGAGTGGGACTATCGCAAACAATCCCTGCAGGAAAACTTCGTCAACCTGCAGATGATGCTGCCACGTGGTTCCGAGCCGCAGGGCTTGCCGCTGCGCCTGAGCCCGCTGGCGCGCAAGCTGCGCCGCCAGTTCGAGCACCTGCGCAACGACCCGCAATGGTTTCGCGGCCAGCCGCAGGGTTCCGAGCTGGACATGCAGGCCTGGCTGGATTTTCACGTCGAGCGCCAGCATGGCCAGTGTGCCGAGCGTGGCCTGTTTATGGAGCAGCGCCAGAGCCGTCGCGACCTGGCCTGCCTGTTGCTGGCCGACCTGTCGATGTCCACCGACGCGCATCTGGACAACGAACACCGGGTCATCGACGTGATTACCGACAGCCTGCTGCTGTTCGGCGAGGCGCTGTCGGCGGTGGGTGATGAATTCGCGCTGTACGGCTTCTCCTCGTTGCGCCGCCACCAGGTGCGAATGCAGGAGCTCAAGCGGTTCCGCCAGCCCTACGGCGACGAAACCCGCGGGCGGATCCAGGCGCTCAAGCCCGGCTTCTACACCCGCATGGGGGCGGCGATACGCCAGGCCACCGAGCTGCTCGGCAAATGCCCGCAGCGGCGTAAGCTGCTGTTGCTGGTAACTGACGGCAAGCCCAATGATCTGGATATCTACGAGGGCCGCTACGGCGTCGAAGATACCCGCGAGGCGGTGCTCGAAGCCCGCCGTCAGGGGCTGGTGCCGTTCTGCATCACCATCGACAGCGAGGCCGGCGACTACTTGCCCTACATGTTCGGCGCCAATGGCTACACCCTGATCAAGGAGCCGCAGCAACTCCCGTTCCGCCTGCCGCAACTGTACAAGCAGCTGACGCAGCGCTGAGGTTTTACCTGCCACCGGTAGGAGCGAGCCGCGCTCGCGAACGGACCCGCACCTGAGCACAAGCCCTTCACGGGCATGGCCCGTTCCCACATAAGGGGCAGTGACCCGCCCTGTAGGAGTGAGCCACGCTCGAACGGACCCGCACCTGAGCACAAGCCCTTCACGGGCATGGCCCGTTCCCACATAAGGGGCAGTGACCCGCCCTGTAGGAGCGAGCCACGCTCGCGAACGGACTCGCACCTGAGCACAAGCCCTTCACGGGCATGGCCCGTTCCCACAAATGTGCCCATACAACTTGTGGGTTGGACTTGAGGTGGATGAAAAGCGGCACCCTTCTGCGCCAGCTTTATGTGTGCTGCTGTTACAATGTCGCCTTTTCGCTTCTGGAGTTTCTCCGGTGTCTGTCGTGTTCGTCGCCGCTTCCCAATTGCCGACGCCGTTTGGCGTGTTCACCATGCATGGCTTTCTCGATCAGGAGACCGGCAAGGAGCATGTCGTTCTGACCATGGGCGACGTCGCTGACGGCCAGCCTGTGCTGGGCCGCCTGCATTCGGAATGTCTCACCGGCGATGCCCTGTTCAGCTTGCGCTGTGACTGCGGCTTCCAGCTGGAAGCGGCGTTGAAGGCCATTGCCGACGAGGGGCGTGGTGCGCTGCTGTATTTGCGTCAGGAAGGTCGTGGTATCGGCCTGCTGAACAAGATTCGCGCCTACGAACTGCAGGATCAGGGCGCCGATACTGTCGAAGCCAACGAGCGCCTGGGTTTCGCCCCGGACATGCGCGACTACGCGATCTGCCTGCCGATGCTAGACCATCTGGGCATATCCGAAATCAAGCTGATGACCAACAATCCGCGCAAGGTCAAGGCGCTGCAGGGTTTCGGCATCCGCATCGCCGAGCGCAAGCCGCTGCAGATCGCGCATAACCCACACAACCGTAAATACCTCGCCACCAAGGCCGGCAAGCTCGGTCATCTGCTAGGCGAAATTCACCAGGGCGAAGCTGAGCAATCATGACGCGTACGGAAGAAAGGACTCGACTGAACCGGCTCTGGTGGTTCTGGATGGCGCTCTGCCTGCTGCCCTGGGTCCTGCTGGGCCCCATCGACTTCAACCTCGGGTTGCCGCCCATCGCGATCTTTATCACCGGCCTGTTCGCCCTGTTCCCAAGCCTGAAGGCGTTCTCGTCATTCAAGCGCGCGCTCTTTGCCCTGCAGGAGCGCGACCCGGCCGGCGAGCGCGAACGCTGGGCCGCTTTGCAGCGGGCGCAGGTGATCGGCCTGTACTGGGCCGCGGTGCCGGCCTGGCTGGCGGCACTGGGCTCGCTGTCTGGGCTGGGCGGCGTGGCCTGCCTGCTGCTGGTGTTTGGCAGCCTGATGACCATCACGCTCTATCGCGTGCCGGGGCAGGTGCTGTAGATCGTCAGAGCTTGCCGTAGCTCTTGCTGACGAAGGGCACCTCGTCGATGTCCCGGCGCTGGTTGATCACCAGTGTCAGCACAAAGAAAAAGTTGACCATCATGTTGCATAAGCGCGGCAGGATCAAAGGCACTTCGATGCCTTCCTGATCCACCCGAACCATCGCGCGTATGGCCTTCTTCGCACAGGAGCGGGCGTGGTGAAGCTGCGGGACCGGCGCGCTTCCCCGCGGCAACACGAACCCTGTCAGACGCTCGCTTACTTCTTTCTGAAAGTGGCTCAACCGCGACTGCAGCCAGGCCAGATCAGTTTCCTCCACGGCCAGCCGCCCTCGAATCGACCCGTTCACATGAAAGGCCAATGGCTGCAGCTGTTCCAGATCGGCGCGCAGGTCATCCGAAGGGAGTCAGGTCGATGATCTCGCCGATATGGCCACATAGCTCATCGGTGAGCACTTCGAAATCGCAGAGCACCGAGGTTTCTTGGATAAAGGGATAGCAGACCTCGTCGCGGTTTTTGCTGAGTTTCAGCACCATATTTTCACCTCGGCTGGATGATCGGCGGCCAGACGCTGAAGTCCACGTGGACCTCGATGTTGAATACCTCGGCCAGATGTTCGGGTGTCAGCACCTGTTGCGGTGTGCCGGTACGGTAGAGGCGGCCCTGATGCATCAGGCACAGGCGATCGCAATAGCGCGCCGCCAGAGACAGGTCGTGAATCGACACCAGCACCGCGCGCCCCTCACCGGCGTATTGCCTGAGTAATTCGAGAATATGCCGCTGGTAATAGAGGTCCAGGCTGGCCACCGGCTCGTCGGCAATCAGCACCCTGGGCTCGCCGGCCAGTACGCGGGCCAGCCAGACACGGCTCTGCTCACCACCGGAAAGCTGGTCGATACGTCGCTCGCGCCATTGCCAGACGCCCGCCTGGTGCATGGCGTGGTGAATCTTGTCGGCATCTTCATCACCCCAGGGCAGGCGGCCGAGGGTGACGATGTTCTCCACGTTCAAGGCCCAGGCGCTCTGGCTCGATTGCGGCAGCAACGCCACTTGGCGCGCGCGCTGGTTGGCACTCATGTGCCGCTCGGGTTTACCTGCGATGTTCAGTTGGCCGCGATGCGGTTGTATGCCGGCCAGGCAGTTGAGCAGGGTGGACTTACCCGAGCCGTTGGGGCCGATGATGCCCAGCACTTCGCCAGCATTCAGGTTCAGGTCAATGCCCTGTAAGCGCTCGTCCACGCCCAGACCGGTGGCACGCATCAGCTCCATTTTTGCCGCTCCCGCCAGACCAGCCAGATAAATAGCGGTGCGCCAATCAGCGAAGTCAGCACCCCCAGCTTGAGTTCGCGGCCCGGCGGCATCAGCCTTACCAGCAGGTCCGCACAAAGCACCAGCGTCGCTCCCGCCAACATCGAGGGGATCAGCAGACGATCCGGGCGGTGGCGGACCAAGGGGCGAATCAGATGCGGCACGATCAGCCCGACAAAACCGATGGCCCCGGCCACCGCCACGGCGGAACCGACCAATATCGCCGCACCAAGGACGATCAGCCGGCTGCCGCGCCTGACATTCAGCCCCAGGCTCTGCGCGGCCTGCTCGCCAAGGCTCAGCCCGTATAGCAGCGGGCGCTGGCGCAGAATCAGAAAGCTGCCGATCAGCAGTGCCGGCAGCAATATGTGCAGGTGATCCAGGCCGCGCTCGGAGACCGAGCCTAGCAGCCAGAACACCAGCTCCTGCATGGCGAAAGGGTTGGGCGCGAAGTTCAGCACCATGGCCAGTGCCGCGCCGCTGACAGTGGAAATGGCCAATCCTGCCATGATCACCATCGAAGGCCGCGAGGAGCCAGCCAGGCCCAGCATCAGGATCAGCGCAATGCCGGCTCCGAGCAGGCCAGCCAGTGCAGGTGCCATTTCGCCGGCAAACGACAAAAGACCGAAGTAGAACACTGCCGCTGCGCCAAGCGCCGCGCCTTGGCTGGCGCCAATCAGGCCGGGATCGGCCAGCGGATTGCGTAGCAACCCTTGTAGCGCCGCGCCGGAAAGCCCTAGTGCTGCACCGACGCAGATCGCCAGGAGGGTGCGCGGCAGGCGGATATCCCCGACGACGATGGCCTCCAGCGTATCCGCGCCGCGCAGCCAATCGAACAGGCCGCCGATGGCATTGACCGAGGCCGAACCCAGGCTCAGTGAGAGCAGGGCGGCGAGCAGCAACAGGCCGCTGAGCAACGGCGTGATCAGTCGAGCCATTGATGCAATTGTCCTATCAGTTCCCAGGTCCACGGCCCCGGACATTGCCAGCGCCAGAACTCGCTGGCGAGCCAGCGTTCGGCGGGTACGGCCTTGGCCAGCGCCGGGTGTTCGGCAAATTGATTGGCCAGCGCCTGATCACCAGGCGCGGCCCATAGAATCGCATCTGGCGGATCGCTGACCAGCCGCTCCAGATCAAGACGCTGGTAGCCGGGGGCGGTCAGGTAGTTGGTCCAACCGGAATATTCGAGAATTTCACTCTCCAGGGTTTCCCGCCCAGTGCCGATGGCATTGGCGCCGAGCAGCAGCAGGCGCTGGGTCTTGGCAGGGCGGGCCGGGGCGGGCGGAACCGTACTGGCGAGCGTCTGCGGCAGGTGCAGGGTGCGCAAGAACTGTCTTTCGTACTCAACCACCTGCTGCAGGGTGTTCGGCAGCGGCAGCGCCTCCACGCGCAAGCCCAGGCTTTGCAAACGCTGGCGCAGTTGCTGCGCCGAGAACTGGCCGGTGAGCACCAGGTCGGGCTGCAACGCAAAAATATGCTCCAGGTTGCCGTCGTGCAGTGGCCAGCCGGGCGCTATCCAATGGACCGGATAGCGATGCTGTAACTGCGAAAGGCCCACGACCTTTTCCCGATCCGCGTGATAAGCGATCAGCCAATCGGTACACAAGTCGAGGGAAAGGATGCGCTGCGGGGTGGCGGAAGCCATCCATGGCAGCAGAAGCAGGGCTAGCAGGAAACAAGCGGGACGGTGGCGCATGAGGAGGGGATTCGTTATGTGTCAGCGTGCTGACAGAAAGGCGATCATCAAGGCGCCCGATTCAGCTTCTTCTACCTGGCGCTGCCATATTCGGCAGCGCCAGGCAGAGGCTATCAGAAGCGGTAGCCAACGCTCAGCTGGATCTCTTCTTCGGGAGCTGAGAAACGGCTTTGCGCACCCGATACCCAGTTGGCGTAGGAGGCGAAGCTTTCGTAGCGTTTTCCCGTCAGGTTATTCACCCGCAGTTTGGCGTTGAATTGCTGGTATGTGTAAGTCAGGGCTGCGTTGAATAGGGTGTAGCCACCAGTTCGAGGTAGAGCGTGACCTTCGTCGCTGGACAGATACCGGGCACCGGTATAAACGGCTTCGAGCCGACCGTTCAAGCTTGGAATGATCAGATAGTCTAAATGAGCGCTGGCGCTGTGGCGGGCGACCCAGGGTACTTCGTTGCCCTTGAAGCTGCCATCGCGGTACTCAGAGTCGGTGAAACTGTACTGGCCGCCAATGCCCAGGCGAGCGTTCAGCTGGCGTTGCCCTTCCAGCAACAGTCCGTCGCGACGGGTCTTGTCCTTGTTGCTGTTGGCTCCTAGACCGCCATAGGGGCCGGTCGCCAAGGCGTCGTACATGATCTCGTCTTTGAGGTCGAGTCGATAGACGCTGGCTCGGTAGCGCTGTTGCGAATCCGCCCATTCAAGTCCGCCTTCCCAAGATTCACCCGTTTGCGGTTCAAGGAAGTCGACGCCATTGGCGGTCCAGCCGTTTTCCTCGACATTTGCCCAGCGCAGTACATCCTCGCGTTTGATGAAAGCTTTAAGGTGGTCGTTGGCCTGCCAGTTCAGCCCGATGCTGGTGCTACTCTCGCGATCAGTCTGGTGTTTGCTGACTATGGCCTCACGGTCTTCCACTTCGCTGGCGCGGTAGCCCAAGGTCAGGTTTAGGCCGTGCCCCAAGGGCTGGCTGATCTGACCGTACCAGTCGCGCTGGGTCTGGCGGGCGTCGACCATAGTGGCGCTGCTCTGGTAATCGCTGGTGATATGGTCATGGCCTAGCAGCAATTCAGTCTGGCCGAGGTCAGTGTGCCAGTGTCCAGTCAAGCGAGGGCTGAAGCTCTCGGTACGCAGATCTTGGACGAAAGGTGAGGGGCCGTAACCGTAGTCGAATGAGCCGACACCATCTTGGTCACTGTGGCTGTAGTCGAAACTAGCTGTCCAGTTGTCCGACAAGCTCTGTTCCAGTGCGATGCGATGTACCTGAGTCTTGCTGTCGTTATAGCCGCTGGAGTTGCCCGTGATGCTGCCTTTGCGATCCTGCCGTTGCTGTCCGGCAGTGATATAGCCAGGGTAGAGCAACTCGTCGTCTACCGTCTGGTATTCGTAGAGTACATGGCCGGTGTCGTGATCGTAGCGCAGGCGGGTGAACGCATTGCTGTAGTTGGCATTGTTATGGTCCCGGTAGCCATCGCTGTTGCGCGTCTCACCGCTGGCGTAGAGCGAGAAACCCGCAGCCAGGGGTTGGAAGATGTGGCCGCGATAGGCCTCCAGGTCATGGCTACCGCGGCTGGCCTCAATATAGGCCTCGCGCTTGGCGGGTGTCCGGGTGACGATATTGATCACGCCGCCCACGGCCTGATCGCCGTAAAGCACAGTACCGGCGCCGCGAATGATCTCGATGCGCTCGATATTTGCCAGCGGAACACTATTGAGGTCAGGGCCCGCCAGTGCGGGCACGTTGAGGCGACGACCGTCCACCAGGACCAGGGTGTTGTTGACCGCATTCTCGCCAAAGCCGCGCAGGCTGATGGCGGCGCGGTTGCCGTCGCCCATTGTGTCGCGGATCTGCAGGCCGGCTTGGCTGCGGAGAACGTCGAGCAGATTGCTGGCGGCGCTTCGCTCGATCTGCTCGCGATCGATTACCGCGACGCTGGCGGGGGTTGGCGCTTTCAAGTTGGTCGCGCGGGTGATCACCATGGGCGGCAGCTGAGCGCTGGACTTGGTTTCATCGGCAGCAAATGCCAAACCGGGCGCAAGCGCGATAGCCAAGGCAATTCGGGACAGTTTCATCGGTAGAGAATCCTCAAAAGATCAATGCACTTTTGAGGAGGGCAGGAACAAGCGGGAAACCGGAAAATGCAGGTGGCCGCGCTTGACGGTGCTGCCCTCCGCAACACCAGTCGAATCCGCTCAGGCCGGTCTCCGGGCTCTCGACTCGCATCACGCTCGCCTTCCCATGTCGAAACACAGTGGCGGTTGAGCGGACGGCGATCACGGGGGATCGCGGTCGATTACCGTTGCGGGGGCAGCGCCGGGATTGTTCGATTGAACGCACCGGCTTCCCGTTTAATGCGCGCCTTGCGGCGGCACACCTGAATGGAAAACGCGCGCACCATAGCCGGCGGTGCGCCGGATGGCAATGATCAAGGTTAAGAATGGCCGGTGGCGGCTGTGTGCACGATGCCGCTTTTCGGGTGATGCCATCGAAGCTTTCGCGGTGTTGCTATTCACGGGCATGGCCCGTTCCCACTCAAAAGCAAGCGGGCTGCTACACCTCGTGGGAGCGGGCCATGCCCGCGAAGCTTTTGTGTGGGCGGCGGGAAAAGCTCGCGAATGAATTCGCTCCTACAGGTTGGTGCTCCGGCCGTAGGGTCGAATTTATTCGACCGTTGGCGTGCTAGCGGCCGAATGAATTCGGCCCTACAGGATCGTGCGCAGGCTTCGATCTTTCACAGGCGTAGCAGCTCTCCGTAGCCGACTGGCCGGCGAAACGCTGTTTCCAGCGGTTCATTCAGGAGTAGATGATGTATCGCGCGGATCGGGCCGGAGTGGCTGATCAATAGCGCGTCACCCGTTCCGATCTCAGCGAGGAAGTCCCGCAGGCGTGCAAGCAGCTGCGACAGGGACTCACCCGCGGGCGGCGCGGCCGATTGCCAGTTATCGCCCCAATGGCGGGCTTCAGGGGAATCCAGCTCCTGCCAGGTACGGCCTTCCCAAGCGCCGAAGTTCAGCTCCATTAGCCGCGCATCGGTGCGGTAGGGCGCCTTCAGCGCATCGGCCAACTGACGGCAGCGCAGGCTGGGGCTGCTCCATACCGGCGGCAGACCGTTGGGAAACTGCGCCGAAAGCGTTAGCTGCACGGCTTGTGCTTCTTCGGCAAAGCTGTCCGCCAGCGGCACATCCAGCTGGCCATAGCACAGGCCTGGCGCGCAGCCGACGCGGGTATGGCGGATCAGATAAAGCGACACAGCGCCAATACGCCCAGCAGGAATGTCAGTTCGCTGAGCTGCTGCAGCGCGCCGAGACAGTCCCCGGTAAAGCCGCCGATCCATTTGCGCAGCCAGCGGGCAAACCAGAAGCGCAGCGCGATCAGCGGCAGCAGTGCCAGCCAGAACAGCCCTGGTATCTCGACCCAGATAAAGGGCAGCAGCGCCAGGGTGGCTGCGATCAGCAAGCCCATTGGCGACATCTGCACTGCCAAGGGCTTGGCCTTGCCTTCGGGGCGTGCGTAGGCTTCGGTGAGCATCATGCTGGCGGCGTTGAGGCGGCTCACTGCGTGGGCCAGGATCATTATCGGAATGATCAGCGCGGTGGGCAGCGCGTTCAGCAGCAGGAACTTGCCCGCCAGGGTGCCGATCAGCGCGGTGGCACCGTAAGTGCCCAGACGCGAGTCCTGCATGATGGTGAGGATGCGCTCGCGATCCCAGCCGCCGCCCATGCCGTCCATGCAGTCGGCCAGGCCGTCTTCGTGGAAGCAACCGGTCAGCAGCAGGCTGAACACCATGCTCAGCAGAATCGCTACCGGCTCGGGCCAGAGCAAGGAAGCGCACCAGTAGACCAGCGCGCAGAGCGTGCCGATCAGAGTGCCGATCAGCGGGAAATAGATTGCCGCCTGGTTGAGCTCGTCTTCCGAGTAGGGCACTCGGGCGGGAATCGGGATGCGGGTAAAGAACTGCAACGAAAGCAGGAAACGGTCGCTCTCGCGGCGCCAGGTGGTGCGCTCGTTCATGGCGTGGCCTCACTGCTCACGCCCGCTTCCTCGAACGATGCCATCTCGTTGAGGAAGCCGCAGGCCGCCTGCAGCAAGGGGAAGGCCAGCACCGCACCGCTGCCTTCACCGAGGCGCAGATCCAGTTGCAGCAGCGGTTTCGCCTGCAGATGCTCGAGCAGCAGGGGATGGCCGCCCTCCTGGGAACGGTGGCCGAAAACCGCATAGTCGCGTACCGCCGGCTCGATGTGCATGGCCGCCAGTAGCGCCGCGCTGGCGATAAAGCCGTCGACGATGATCAGCGCACCTTTCTCTGCAGCGCCGAGCATGGCGCCGGCCATCATCACCACTTCGAAGCCGCCGACCTCGGCGAGGATGTCGAGCACTGTATGAGGACCGGAGCCGACGCGCGCCGCGACGGCTTCGAGCGTGGCGATCTTGCGTGCCAGCCCCGGGTCATCCAGGCCAGTGCCGCGGCCGGTGCAGGCGGCAATCGGCAGCCCGGCAAGGAAATGGGCCAGAAGCGTGGCGCTGGAGGTGTTGCCGATACCCATCTCGCCAAAGGCCAGCACATTGCTGCCTTTATCCGCATCCTCATGGGCGATGCGGCGCCCGATTTCCAGGCCCTGCACGGCCTGAGCCTTACTCATCGCCGCCATCTCCAACGCATTGGCGGTGCCGTAGCCGAGCTTTTCGTGGCGTAGGGGTAGATCGCTCGGGAAGTCGCTGTTGACGCCAGCATCCACTACCTGCAGCTCGAAGCCGCGCTGGCGGGCAAAGATATTGGTGGCTGCGCCACCGGCGACGAAATTGAGCACCATCTGCGGCGTGACTTCCGCCGGATAGGCGCTGACTCCGGCGCGTGCCAGGCCGTGATCGGCAGCAAAGATGGTCAGGCTGGGGCGCTGCAGGCTGGGGGTCAGGCTCTGCTGGACCAGGCCGATTTGCAGCGCCAGGGCTTCCAGCTGCCCGAGTGCGCCCAGTGGTTTGGTCTTGCGATCGATCTTGTGGCGTAGGGCGTGAGCCAGCGCGGGGTCAGGGCGATGAATGATGAAGTTGGGCAGAGATGACATGAGGGTTCGTACCGGTGTGCGGCTTGCAGGCCGGGCCGCAATAATCAGAAGGTGCGCCGAGGCCGAATGAACTCGGCCCTACAGGTTGGCAGGCACGGTGGAAAAGCCTTTGGCGTTTGCCACCTTATGCCAGGCGGGCGCGTACCGCTGCTTCAATTCCCGCGGCATCCAGGCCGCACTCGGCGAGCATTTCGGCGGGTTTGGCGTGCTCGACGTAGATATCCGGCAGGCCCAGCTGCAGCAGTGGCTTGACGATGGCCTCACCCGCGAGGAATTCCGCCACCGCACTGCCCGCACCACCCATGATGCTGTTTTCCTCGATGGTCACCAGCAGCTCGTGGGAGTCGGCCAACTGGCGAACCAGCGCCTCGTCCAGCGGCTTGACGAAGCGCATGTCGACGACGGTCGCATCCAGGGTTTCGCCCACTTGCAGCGCCTCGGGCAACTGCACGCCGAATACCAGCAGGGCGACCTTCGAGCCTTGACGGCGGATCACGCCCTTGCCGATCTCCAGCGGTTCAAGGCCGGGCTCCAGCGCAGCGTTGGGGCCGGTACCGCGCGGATAACGCACGGCCGCCGGACCTTCGAACAGGTAGCCGGTGGTCAGCATGCGGCGCATCTCGTTCTCGTCGCTGGGGGTCATGATCAACATGCCCGGAATGCAGCGCAGGTACGACAGATCGAAACTGCCCGCGTGGGTCGGGCCGTCTTCGCCCACCAGACCGGCGCGGTCGATGGCGAACAGCACGTCGAGGTTCTGCACCGCGACATCATGGATCAGCTGGTCGTAGGCGCGCTGCAGGAAGGTCGAATAGATCGCTACCACCGGCTTTGCGCCTTCACAGGCCATGCCCGCAGCGAGGGTGACGGCGTGCTGCTCGGCGATGGCGACGTCGAAGTAGCGCTCCGGGAAGCGCTCGCTGAAGGCCACCAGATCCGAGCCTTCCTTCATCGCCGGGGTGATGCCCAGCAGGCGTGGGTCGGCGGCGGCCATGTCGCACAGCCACTGGCCGAAGATATTGGAATAGCGCGGGCCGGACGGCGCTTTTGGCGTTGGCGGGGCGTCCACGGGGTCAAGCTTGTTGATCGCATGCCAGGTGATGGGGTCGATTTCTGCAGGGGCGAAACCCTTGCCCTTCTTGGTCACCACATGCAGGAACTGCGGCCCGGAAAGGTCACGCATGTTGCGCAGCGTGGCGATCAGAGTCGGCAGGTCGTGGCCGTCGATGGGGCCGATATAGTTCCAGCCCAGCTCTTCGAACAGGGTACCGGGCACCAGCATGCCCTTGGCGTACTCCTCGGTGCGACGGGCGATTTCCCAGGCACCGGGCAGGCGCGACAGCACCTTCTTGCTGCCTTCTCGCATGCTGGTGTACGTGCGGCTGGAAAGAATCTTGGCCAGGTAGTTGGACATGCCGCCGACGTTGCGCGAGATCGACATGTCGTTGTCGTTGAGCACCACCAGCATGTCGGCCCCAACTTCCGGGGCGTGATTGAGCGCCTCGAAGGCCATGCCGGCGGTCAACGCACCATCACCGATCACGGCGATGGACTTGCGCTTCTGGCCCTGCATGCGGGCGGCGATGGCCATGCCCAGTGCCGCGCTGATGGAAGTGCTGGAATGGCCGACGCCAAAGGTGTCGTATTCACTTTCGCTGCGGCGCGGAAAGGCGGCAAGGCCGTTCTTCTGGCGCAAACTGGCCATCTGTTCGCGACGCCCGGTGAGGATCTTGTGCGGATAGGCCTGATGGCCAACATCCCAGACCAGACGGTCGTCCGGCGTATCGAAAACGTAATGCAGCGCGATGGTCAGCTCGATGACGCCGAGGCCCGCGCCGAAGTGCCCGCCGGTCTGGCCGACGCTGTAGAGCAGTTCAAGGCGCAGCTCGTTGGCGAGCTCTTCGAGTTCCGCCTCGCCCAGACGCCGCAGCTGCGCAGGCGTGGCGGCGCGGTCAAGGAGGGGCGTTTGCGGGCGAAGCCGAGGAATCTCATGGAACGTCTTGAGCATCTGGCGCATCGTTTTGGCTGAAAAAAGAGCCGCAGTTTACCCGATGGGCACTGCGATAAGAACCGCGGCGCCTGAGGGCCACTGGGCGGTGCCGTTCAGGCGAGATCTGGTGTCCATAAATGATCAGCTGCGGCGCTCGACTATAAAGCGGGCCAGCTCGCGCAGCGGTCCGGCAGTGGCGCCAAAAGGCTGCAGTGCCTGCAGGGCAATGTCGCGCAATTCCACTGCGTAGGCTTTTGCCGCCTCCATGCCCAGCAAGGCCGGATAGGTGGGCTTGTCGCGGGCGATATCGGCCCCCTGATGCTTGCCGAGCGTGGCGGTGTCGCTTTCCACGTCGAGGATGTCGTCCTGCACCTGGAAGGCCAGGCCGATGGCCTCGGCGTACTGCTGCAGCGCGGCCAGACTGGCCTCGTCGGCGCGGCCGCTGGACAGGGCGCCGAGACGGACGGAGGCTACGATCAGGGCGCCGGTCTTGTGCCGATGCATCAGTTCCAGCGCCTGACGATCAAGCTTGACCGCCACAGAGCCAAGGTCGATGGCCTGCCCGCCAACCATTCCGGCAGGGCCGGCGGCACGCGCCAGGCTGCTGAACATCTCCAGGCGCAGCGCCGGATCGGCCGGGTTGTGCGCCGGTGCGGCCAGGGCTTCGAAGGCAAGACTCTGCAGGCCATCGCCGGCAAGAATCGCGCAGGCTTCGTCGAATGCCTTGTGGGTAGTCGGCTGGCCGCGACGCAGATCGTCGTCATCCATCGCCGGAAGGTCGTCATGCACCAGGGAGTAGGCATGGATCAGCTCTACCGCACAGGCGGCGCCATCGGCCTGCGTTGCGTCGCCTTCGAGCGCTTCGCAGGCGGCGTAGACCAGCAGCGGGCGCACTCGCTTGCCGCCATTCATCACGCTGTAGCGCATGGCCTGGTAGAGGCGTTCGAGCTGTGGCAGCGGGGGAGTAAAAAGGGCGTTCAGGCGGGTGTCGACACGCTGCTGGCAGCGCTGCTGGTAGGTTTCGATCATGCTTGCGGAGCCACTTCGAAGGGTTCTTCCTGCAACTTGCCGTCGCGCTCCAGCAAAATCTGCACCTTCTGCTCGGCCTGGCTGAGTGCAGCCTGGCAGTCACGAGTCAGGCCGATGCCCTGCTCGAAACAGGTCAGCGAATCTTCCAGCGACAGCTCGCCGCTTTCCAGTCGTTCGACCAGCTGTTGCAGCTCGGCGAGGGATTGTTCGAAATCGAGGGCAACTTTCTTGCGGGCCATGGCGGAACCTGTTCATTGGGGCTGCTTTAAAACGGTCGCGACACTAGCAGAGCTGGGCGGAAAAAGCAGCCGTAAGGGGGCGTTTGCCCACTTGGCAGCAGGCGACTTCCTTTGACGATTAGGAACGCGAGAAAGTGCCCGGCGGCAGCGGGACCGCCGGGGCTGCATCACTGCATGTAGGTCGTCCAGAAGTAATAGAGGGTCATGCTTGCGCCGACCAGGATCACGAATAGCCGCAGCCAGCTGGCCGGCAGTTTCTGACTCAGCGCGCCGCCGGCGTAACCGCCCAAGGTCGTGCCAACCAGCAGAATCGCCAGCTCGTACCAGCTCACCCGGCCGGCAACGATAAAGGTGGCTGTGGCGACGCTGTAAATCACCGCGGAGATAAGGTTCTTCAGCGCGTTGGCACGCACCAGCGCATGGCCTTCGATAGAAAACGCCGCCAGCTGCAGGATGCCCATCCCTGCGCCGAAGTAGCCGCCATAGATGGAGACCAGGCCGTGTGCAGCCAGGGATAGCGGCCCGTGAGGCGGTACTTCACTGGCTTCCTTGCGCCGTGATGCCAGCCAGCGGCTGAGCAGCGGGCTGGCGGCGAACAAGGCGGTGGCCAGCAACAATAGCCAGGGAATCAGCAGGCTGAAGACATCGTCGCCACTGACCAGCAGCAGGATGCCGCCCAGCAGACCGCCAGCCAGACCGGCCAACAGTAAGGGCACCAGATAACGACCCAACGGGCGCAGGCTGGTGCGTGCAGCCCAGGCACCGGCAAGGCTAGCCGGCCAGAGCGCGACGGCGTTGGTGGCGTTGGCCGTCACCGGCGGCAGGCCGATGGCGAGCAGCGCCGGGAACGAAAAGAAGGTGCCACCACCGGCAAGGGCGTTCATTCCGCCGGCGGCAAAACCGGCGACGATCAGCAACAACATATCGAACACAGACATCGTTAAGGCTCGGCGACAAAAAGGCGCAGGGTAGCCCTGCCGCTCCGCTTGGCCAAGGGAGTTGCGGCCTTGTACGACTTTCGCCGGGTACTGCAGGACGAAACGTGCGGTCAGAACGGACCGATTCAGGCCATGGCGATCACCACGGCCAACGCGACCGCGAGCGTCAGTCCCAGCGCCAGCTTGCCTACCGTCTCCGAGGCTAGGCTGGGCGCTTTGTCCAAAGCCTCGTCGTCGAAGCGGCCATGAAGACGATGCAGGCCGGCGACTGGCTGAAACAGATTGTCTGGCTGTGCGGCAGCCAGCGGTTCCTCAGTCATCTGGCCGTCCCAGGCCTGTTTGGCCATCATTCGATCGAGCAGACCGGGCATGAGCATTGTGCCGATGATGGCCTGCAGCGAGGCGCGCCCGACCCAGAGCTCGCGCGGTGCTTCGCGGGCCGCACGGAGGATTGCCTGTGCGGCGACCTCCGGCTTGTGAATGGGCGGCACGGGTTGCGCTCTTCGAGACATCTTGTTGCGCGACCAATCGAACTGCGGCGTGTTGTGGGCCGGCAGTTGAACCATCGTCAGCCGCACGCCGCTCTTGTCATGGATAAGCTCGCAGCGCAGGGAATCAGTAAAACCGCGTATGGCGAATTTCGCCGCGCAATAGGCCGACTGCAGCGGGATCGCCCGGTAGGACAGTGCCGAGCCAACCTGCACGATGGTGCCGCGGTTGCGCGGTTGCATATGGCGCAGCGCTGCCAGCGTGCCATGGACAACGCCCAGATAGGTCACTTCCGTGACGCGCTTGAACTCCGCCGCACTGGTCAGGCGAACCGGGCCGAATACCGTGGCCATCGCCGAATTTACCCAGATATCGATCGGCCCCAGTTCGGCCTCGATCCGCTCGGCAGCGCGATCCATCGCTTCGGCATCCGCCACATCCAGTGCGATTGCCAGCACCTGCGCGCCGCTGGCTTCCAGCTCGGCCTGGGCCTCCTCCAGCCCCTGTAGCCCGCGGGCAATCAACGCAACCTGATAGCCCGCCTGTGCCAGCGCTAGCGCCGTGGCCCGCCCGACACCGGCGCTGGCTCCGCATACCACAGCGACTCGTGCGTTATCGGTCATGCCTGGCTCCTCTGGATTCGGGGCCGCATACCTGCCGGCCGTTACCTGCTGCAGTTGACCGGGCAGAGGCTTGCCGAGTTGCGTGCACAAGACGAAGCGCTTTGCGGCTGGGGCGGGACGAAACCTGTGCTCGTGAGCCGTGGAGTGCTCTGGATAAGAGTGACCAGGTCCGGCCGGTATCTTGCCCGTATCGGTTCGCTTTCTCGCTTGCCGTCAGGGCAATGGTCTACTATCGGCTCGGCTCCGACTGTCCGCCTGAATAAACGATTCTCTACCTGCGATTCTGAAGGGCCCGCGCGACTTGCTGGCGGCCAACCGGTCTCGTCTGCAGAATATGCGTGGGCCCGTTCGGGCCTCTTTCTCGTGCTGCTGACCCTCTTTTAAAGAGCTTGAAATGCTGATTGCCGCTGCTGTTTTTCTGCTTACTCTCATCCTGGTCATCTGGCAGCCGAAGGGGCTGGGTGTTGGCTGGTCCGCCAGTATTGGCGCGGTAATCGCCCTGGCAGTCGGTGCGGTTTCCTTGCAGGACATCCCTACCGTCTGGGCGATTGTCTGGAATGCCACCGCGACCTTTATCGCCATCATCATCATCAGCCTGCTGCTGGATGAGGCGGGCTTCTTCGAATGGGCCGCGTTGCATGTGGCGCGTTGGGCAGGTGGTAGCGGAAAACGCCTGTTTGCCTTCTGCGTCTTGCTGGGGGCCGCTGTCTCGGCACTGTTCGCCAACGATGGCGCGGCGCTGATCCTCACGCCCATCGTGATTTCGATGCTGGTGGCGCTGCGCTTTTCGGCGGCGACAACCCTGGCCTTCGTGATGGCTGCCGGGTTCATTGCCGATACCGCGAGCCTGCCGCTGGTGGTATCGAACCTGGTGAACATCGTTTCGGCTGATTACTTCGGCCTGAGCTTTTCCGAGTACGCCTCGGTGATGCTGCCGGTCAACCTGGTCAGCATCGCGGCCACACTGGTGGTGCTGTACCTGTTCTTCCGCCGCGACATCCCCGCGCATTATTCACCAGCGGACTTGAAAGCGCCGGCCACCGCAATCCGTGATAAACGCACGTTTGTCGTCGGTTGGTGGATGCTGCTGGCGCTTCTGGTGGGCCTGTTCGCCCTGGAGCCTCTGGGCATTCCCATTAGCGCAGTGGCAGCGGTGTGCGCGGCTATCCTGTTCGCGGTGGCCGCCAAGGGTCATGTGATTTCCACCCGCCGGGTCTTGCGTGAGGCACCGTGGCAGATCGTGGTCTTTTCGCTGGGCATGTATCTGGTGGTGTACGGCCTGAGGAACGCCGGCCTGACCGATGGGCTGACTCTGGCGCTCAACTGGCTTGCCGGATACGGGGTGTGGGCTTCCGCGCTGGGTACGGGATTGCTGGCCGCAGCGCTGTCTTCGGTCATGAACAATCTGCCCAGTGTGCTGATCGGCGCGTTATCAATCGATGCCAGCGAAGCCAGTGGCGTAGCTCGTCAGGCCATGATTTACGCAAACGTGATCGGCTGCGACCTTGGTCCGAAAATCACCCCCATCGGCAGCCTTGCTACGCTGCTCTGGCTGCATGTGCTGGCTCGCAAGAGCATCCGCATCACCTGGGGCTACTACTTCAAGGTCGGCATCGTGCTGACGCTGCCGGTCCTGCTGGCCACCCTCTCGGCGCTGGCTTTGTGGCTTACTTTCTGAATGCCATTGCGGCAGGGGCACAGCATGCGGGTTCTTTTTATTTGTACGGCCAATAGCTGCCGAAGCATCCTTTCTGAAGCAATGTTCAACCATCTGGCCCCGGAAGGTTTTGCCGCGATCAGTGCTGGTAGTTTTCCCAAAGGCCAGGTGCACCCGCGCAGCCTCTCCACGCTGGAACAGGCCGGTATCTCCATAGAGGGACTGAGCAGCAAGGGCAACGATGCCTTTTCCGATAATCCTCCTGACATCGTGATTACCGTTTGCGACAAGGCCGCGGGCGAAGCCTGTCCGGTGTACTTCGGCCCGACGCTCAAAGCGCACTGGGGGCTGGAAGATCCTTCTGATGTGGTTGGCGACGAAGCCAAGGCGCAGTCCGCTTTCCACGCCACGTTGGCGCAGATAGAGCAACGTTGTCGGGCGTTCCTCGCCTTGCCGTTTGGCGAGCTGACCCGTGACGAACTCCAACGCGAACTGGACCGTATCGGCAACATTTGAGTAGAGAAAATTATGTCCCACAATCTTCCCAACCTTGATTCTGAGCTGCTCGGTGCAACGGATGCCGAGGCTCAAGCCAGCGCCCACAAACCACGCATCCTGCTGCTCTACGGCTCAACCCGAGCGACGTCCTACAGCCGCTTGCTGGTGGAGGAGGCCGCTCGGCTGCTGGAGCACTTCGGTGCCGAGACGCGGATATTCAACCCGTCCGGTTTGCCGCTGCCTGACGATGTGCCCATTGAGCACCCCAAGGTGCAGGAGCTGCGTGACCTGATGCAGTGGTCGGAAGGGCAGGTCTGGTGTTCTCCGGAACGCCATGGCGCCATGTCGGCCGTGTTCAAGGCGCAGATCGACTGGGTTCCGCTGGCGCTCGGCGCGGTTCGCCCGACCCAGGGCAAGACCTTGGCCGTGATGCAGGTCTGCGGAGGCTCGCAGTCCTTCAACGTGGTCAATCAGCTGCGGGTGCTGGGGCGCTGGATGCGTATGTTCACCATCCCCAACCAGTCGTCGGTGCCCAAGGCGTACATGGAGTTCGACGACGAGGGCCGGATGAAGCCTTCGCCGTATTACGACCGCGTCGTCGACGTCATGGAGGAGCTGATCAAATTCACGCTGCTGCTCCGCGACCGTAAGGATTTTCTGGTGGATCGCTATTCCGAACGCAAGGAAAGTGCCGAACAGCTGTCGGCGCGGGTTAATCAGCGTTCGATCTAGTCGTTCAAGCGTCGGTGGATTGGCTCTGGGCAGGCAGGTTTTTGAAGGCGCTCAGCGCTCGCTGCCGGCTGGCGGCGAGGTCGACCAGCGGCGGTGGATAATCGGCCGGGGCGAATAGCCCGCTGGTAGTGCCCGGCGCGTGAATCTGCCGGTCGTCCAGGTGCGCCAGCTCCGGCAGCCATCGGCGAATGAAGCGGCCTTGAGGGTCGAAGCGTTGCGACTGGCTTACCGGGTTGAACAGGCGGAACCAGGGCACCGCATCGGTGCCAGTGGAGGCGCTCCATTGCCAGCCGCCATTGTTTGCGGCGAGATCACCGTCTATCAGGTGGCGCATAAAGAATCGCTCGCCCTCGCGCCAGTCGATCAGCAGGTTCTTGGTCAGGAACATCGCCACCACCATGCGCAGGCGGTTGTGCATCCAGCCGGTGGCCAGCAGCTGGCGCATGGCGGCGTCGATCAGGGGAAAGCCGGTGCGGCCCTGCTGCCAGGCGGCCAGCTCGTCCGGAGCGTGGCGCCAGGGCAAGGCTTCGGTGTGTTGGCGGAAGGCGCGGTGGCGTGAAACCTGCGGGTAGCCGACCAGAATGTGGCTGTAGAACTCGCGCCAGAGCAGTTCGTTGATCCAGGCGACGGCGCCATTGCTACCGGTTTCGAACTCGCCATAGTTGCTGCTCAGCGCCGCATGCAGACATTGCCGGGGCGAAAGCACGCCGGCCGCGAGATACGCAGAGAGCCGGCTGGTGCCGGGCTTGGCCGGCAGGTCGCGCTGCCTGTCGTAGGTGTCCAGGTGCTCGTCGGCAAAGTCCTGCAGGCGTTCCAGCGCCGCTGCTTCGCCCGCCGGCCACAGGGTTTGCAGGCTTTTTTCAGGCGTGGCGAAGCCGGGCACCTGCTGCGGAATCGGGTCGCTGTCGATGGCAAGCGCCGCTTGCGCCCGGGGCAAGCCAAGGGTGCCGGGCAGCGCGCTGTGCAGGCGCTGATAGCAGACCTTGCGAAACTGGCTGAACACCTGAAAGTAGCCGCCCGAACGGGTGAGAATGCTGCCAGGCTTGAACAGCAGGCGATCCATGTGGCTGTAAAAGCCGACGCCCAAAGTTTCCAGCTGCTGAGCTACCTGCCGGTCGCGGCGGGCTTCGTTGAGGCCGTATTCCTCATTGACCTGCACGCTGCCGATCTCCCGCTCGCGGCAGAGGCCGGCCAGCACCGCCGGTGCGTCATGCCAATGTTCGGCGTGGCGGATCAGTAGCGGCACGTTCAGTTGCCGCAGTTCGGCCTGCAGCTCGCGCAGGTTGCGCAGCCAGAAGTCGACCTTGCATGGCGCGTCGTCATGGGCCAGCCACTGTCCGGGGCTGAGCAGAAAAACCGCCAGGGTCGGGCCTGCCTGCAGGGCCGCGTGCAGGGCAGTGTTGTCGCGAACGCGCAGGTCGGTTCGAAACCAGATCAGTTGGCGCATGCGGCGCTCCTTAGCGGTGATCAAGCAGATCGAGGCAATGCAGGCGCTGCATTGCGGCGAGCGGGTCTTCGGCCAGATGCAGGTCAGGCAGATCGACCAGCTCCGCATGGTGAATGCTCACGGCATGACCGCACAGCAGCTGTGGACAGTCGACCGCGTTGAACAGTTGCTGCAGATACCCCGTCGCCAGCATTTGATTGGTGTACAGCAGTACGGCGCAAGGTCCGATCCGGCGTATGGCCTGTGACAGCTCGGTCGCCGGCATTGACCAGTCGAGAACGCGCACGGGCCGGCCCCGGTTGCTTGCCAGCCAGGCACACAGCCAGAGGCCTGGCTCCATTACCTGGTCCGACAGGTTGAGCATCAGCAGCGGCGGGCCGTCGAGCAAGCGGTTGCCGTGGTAGACCCGGGCGCCGAGCTTGCTCCGCAGCCAGGACAGGAAGAACACCTGTTCAGCGCGGGTGCCGGGCTGGCTGTTCCAGCGTAGGCGCAGCTGTTCCAGAATCGGCCACAACAGGTGTTGGCACAGCGTTTCCGAAGGGTAGTGGGCTTGCGCCTGATTAAAGCAGCCGTCCAGCGCCCGCTCATCGAGCTGCTCGATATGGCTCAGCCACTGCTGCCGCTGTCCGTCCCACTGGCTGTAGTCTTGCACCAGTGTGTGCTGCGGGTCTTGCAGCAGCCGCTTGACCTGGCTGATAGCCGCGCCTTGCCCCAGTCGCACAAGTACCTGAAGAATCCGTGCGATGTGTTCGTCTGAGTACAGACGGTGGCCCTTGGCAGTGCGTTGCGGCTGGAGCAATCCGTAGCGCCGCTCCCAGGCACGCAGCGTGGCGGGGCTGACCCCCGTCAGGTGTGCTATTTCGCGGATAGAAAGCAGGCCGGCGGGTTGTTGTGAACCTGGCGCCGTCATAGCGCGTTGCGCAGACTGAGGTTTTCAGGGTGCGGCTGCAGATAGGCCTGGCGCTCGATATAGGCATGCGGATGGCGGCGGAAGTGATGCTTGAGCAGGGTCATGGGCACCACCAGCGGAACGATGCCGAGGCGATACTGTTCGATTACCTGCTGCAGTTCCTGCTTCTCCGCTGCGCTCAGTGAGCGTTTCAGATAGCCCGAGATGTGCTGCAGCACATTGCAGTGGCTGCCACGGCTGGCCGGTTGCTTGAGAGCCGCCATCAGCTGGCTGAAGTAGCGCGGTGCGAATTCATCCAGCGGTGTGTCGCCGATGCGCGCTACGGCGCGCCCAAGCAACTGGTATTGCACCCGGCTGGTGGCCATCAGCTGATACTTGTAATGCTCATGGAAACTCACCAGCGCCTTGCGCGTCATCCCGGCCTGCAGCAGGCGCTGCCATTGGGCATAGGCGAAGATGCGGGTAATGAAGTTCTCGCGCAGCACCGGGTCGTTCAGGCGGCCATCCTCCTCCACCGGTAGGTCCGGGCGTGCGCGCATCAGTGCTGCAGCAAACAGCCCGCGGCCGCCGCCGTCAACGGGGTGGCCGTTGTCCTGATAGACCTTGACCCGCTCCATGCCGCAGGAGGGCGACTTCTGCATCAGGATGTAGCCGCTGATGTCGTGCAGCTGCTTGGCGGCGTTACGGCCATAAGCGCTGAGCGGATCGGTCACATCCAGCTCCGGCGTCACCGTGCCCACTGCGCGCGGACTTTGCGGATCACCCACCAGGCGGATCGGTTCCCGCGGAACGCCCAGGCCGATGGCCTGCTCTGGGCAAAGGGGCACGAATTCGAAATGACGCGCCAGCACCTCGAGACACAGCTGCGATGCCTTGTGCCCGCCGTTGTAACGCACGGGCTGGCCCAGCAGACAGGCGCTGATGCCGATCTTGATGGGATCTGTGGTGGCGGACATGAAACCTCGGGAAACTTATACGTGTTGGTTGGCTTGTACAGGTATATTCAGGATATAAATTATCTTGTACAAGTCAATGGTTGTGTATAGATTTCTGTCGGGTCGACAGAGCGGAGCAGTAAAGCTGATGCCGGCTCTTCTATTGGACAGAGCATTGGTGACAGCTGCTCGGTGTCGCCCAGCCTGAACAGGAATTCTTTTTGAATGGATGCACGAGCATGAATAAACATCTTCCGATTCCCTCCTGCGTCCATTGCAGAGAGGGTAACGCGCTGGACTTTGATTTCAGCATTGCCTTCCAGCCGATCGTCGATCTGCGCAATCAGAGCTTGTTTGCCTATGAGGCACTGGTGCGCGGCATAGACGGCAGCGGCGCGGCCAGCGTGCTGGGGCGGGTCAACGAGCAGAACCGCTATGCGTTCGATCAGGCCTGCCGGGTAAAGGCGGTGGAGTGGGCGGCCCGCCTGCAGATGCCCTGCCTGCTGAGCATCAACTTCCTGCCCAATGCGGTGTATCAGGCGGCTACGTGCATTCGGGCCACATTGCAGGCGGCCCGGCGCTTTAACTTCCCCACTGACCGGATCATTTTCGAAATCACCGAAAGTGAGCAGCTGGTGGAAAAGGAGCACCTCAAGGGCATCATTGACGAATATCAGAGACAGCGCTTCAAGACTGCAATCGACGATTTTGGCGCCGGCTATTCGGGGCTCAACTTATTGGCCGAGTTCCAGCCGGACATCATCAAGCTGGACATGGCACTGGTGCGCGGCATCGATACCGATCCGGTGCGTCAGGCCATTGTTCAGGGCATCCTCGGTGTCTGCCGCGTGCTGAACATCGAAGTGATCGCCGAGGGTGTCGAAACGCTGGGCGAGCTGCGGCTGTTGGAGGGCCTTGGAATCTATCTGTTCCAGGGCTACCTGTTCGCTCGTCCAGCGTTCGAGGCGTTGCCGCAGGTGGACTGGCCGGCCTCTAGCGAGGCCGACTCGGCATTGGTTGAGCCACTGTCGGGATTGCCAGCATTGCTGGCAAGTAGGCGCTCAGCGCTCGGCGTGGTTGCCGTCCAATAGATCGGCCAGCGCCGCCGGTAACTCGGAGAAACGAAACCTGAATCCTTCGGCTGACAAGCGTTCGGGGAGCACGTGCTGGCCGCCCAGCAGCAGCCCGGACAGCTCACCAAAACCGACACGCAATAGCGGCGCCGGCAGTGGCAGCAGTGCCGGCCGGTGCAGCGCTTGTGCCAGATTGCGAGTGAACTCGGCATTGCGCACCGGCTGCGGAGCGCAGGCGTTATAGGGGCCGTTGGCGGTGGGGTGGTGCAGAAGAAAGTCGATCAGCGCGACCTGATCTTGCAGATGAATCCAGGGCATCCACTGTCGGCCATCGCCAATGCGACCGCCCAGGCCCAGTCGAAACGGCGGCAACAGTCGGGTGAGGAAGCCGCCATCGCGGGCCAGTACCAGCCCGGTCCGAATCAGTATTACGCGGATGCCCAGCTCCTGGGCTCGTTGCGCGCTTTCTTCCCAGGCGATGCAGAGCTGACTGGCGAAATCGCTTGAGGCCGGAGGATCGTCCTCCCGCAGTTGGCGCTCGCCGGCGTCGCCATACCAGCCGACAGCCGAGCCGGAGATCATGAGTTGCGGACGCCGGGTCAGCCCGGCCAGCCAGTCGACCAGGCGCTCTGTCAGGTTGATGCGGCTCTCCCATAGCAAAGCCTTGCGTGCCCGGGTCCAGTGGCGCTCGGCAATGGGCGCTCCGGCCAGGTTGATCACCGCGTGCAGCTCGATATCACCCAGCTCTTCCAGCCGAGCCACGCCGCGCACGGCGGCACCGCACAGCTGCGGTACCTGCTCCGGTCGACGGCTCCAGACCAGCAATTCATGCCCCTGCTCAAGCCAGTGACGGCAGAGGGCCCGGCCAATGAGCCCGGTCCCGCCGGTCAGTAGAATTCGCATAGATCCTCCTTGCAGTGCTGTCCCGCCCGCGCTGATTTATCCATGGGCTGGCCACTACGTTATCCGAGGCTAGCCCAAGGCAAGTGAAGCCTATTTCCTCTGGAGGTGCCCGAAGGGTAATCACGGTAGGGCTGCGAATAGCAGTGTGCCGGGTGCGCTGGCCATATCCGTAGCCTTGGTTGCAACTATTACTGTTGTCGATCCAGGGTCTGGGCAAACTGGCTGACCACTTCCACCACCTGCTGCGCGCCCTGTTGAATGTCGAGGATCACCGTTCCTGCCTGGTTGGCGAGGTTCACGCCCTGTTCGGCCTTGAGCGTGCTCGACTCCATGCTGCCCGCCGCCTGCCTGGCCAATTCGCGATTCCTGCCAACGCCCTCTGTGATGGCTATGGTCGCCTGGCTGGTACGCCTGGCCAGGTTGCGCACCTCGTCGGCGACAACCGCAAAACCGCGACCTTGTTCGCCGGCCCGGGCTGCTTCGATGGCGGCATTGAGTGCTAGCAGGTTGGTCTGCTCGGCGATGCTGCGAATTGTCTCGACGATGCTGCCGATCTCTTCAGATTGCGCGCTCAGCGCTGTGATGCCCTGGGCCACCAGCTGCAGCTCATCGGCAATGCTTTGCACCACGCCCACAGTCTGCTGGACCACAGCCGCGCCATGTCTTGCGTGCTCGTCGGTCTGCCGCGAGGTGTCGAAAGCCAGCTGTGCCGCCCTGGTTACAGCGTCGCGCTGTTCGATCCGCTGTGTGATGTCGCTGGCGAACTTGACCACGCCATAGAGCTTGCCGTTAGCGTCAAACAAGGGGTTGTAGGTCGCCTGCAACCAGACCTTTTTGCCGTGCTTGGTGAGTCGCTGGAACAGGCCCGAGTTGAACTCGCCCCCGTTTAGCCCCGCCCAGAAACGGCGATAAGTCTCGCTCTGGACTTCTTCAGGCTGACAGAACAGCTGATGCTGCTTTCCGCGAATTTCTTCGAGGCGATAACCCATCACCTGCAGGAAGTTCGCATTGGCGTTCACCACTTCTCCGCGCAGATTAAATTCGATCACTGCCATGGAGCGCCCCACTGCCTGCATGAAGCTGGTTTCCGCCTGCGCGCGCAGCGTCTGCTCTGTTATATCGGTGCCCAGCATGATGATGCGGTTCATTCTGCCGTCTGCCTCGCACAGCGGAATGTAGCTGGCCTGCAACCATATCTGTTGGCCGTCACGGCCCAGCAGTTGCACTCGCTCATTGTGCGCACGCCCCAGCAGGAGCGCCTGCCAGAACGCCTTGTAGGCATGGCTGCCGGTGTGGGCGGTGTCGCAAAGCTGTCGATGAGACCGGCCGCGAATCTCGCTCAGCGTATAACCCAGCGCCGTCAGGGACTGGGCATTTGCATCGAGAACCAGGCCGTCCTGGCTGAACTCGATGACCATCATGGCGCTACGCAGGGCGTCATGTTCGTTTTCCAGGATTGTCAGCTGCGCCTGATGTTCGCGCAGGGTGTCGTTGTGCTTTCGGGTGCGCATGAACATGTGTCGTGCTCCAAAGTGCTTCCATGAACGTTTTGGCTCACCGCAACTGGCAACCGCTTATACCTTGCTTGGGTTGCAAAGGCTGACTGCACCTATCTGTACAATTTTCGTGCGATGCGTCCGGTCTGCTGGCGGCAGCAGATGCTTCATTGCAGGGGGTTCGGCGAACGTAGATAGATTACGATGCCGATATATCCTATACAACTTTAATAAATGTATAGGTTTGATAGGTTTGGCTAATGGCCGAGCGCCATCGCCGGCCTCATCCGCAAACAAGGCACCCGCCATCCGCTGATTCGGCTTTAAAAGACGGACTTCTGATAGGGAAGCAGGGCGCGAGCCGGCATTGAAGACCGTCAGCGCCCTGGAGAAAGGGGGAGGTATCAGGCTTTGGCTTGTAGTTGAGCCAGTTGGCTTTTCAGTTGAGCGACTTCCGCTTCCAATTCGCGCACTCGCTCGGAAGCGTGTACTTCGGCGCTGACATCTTTCTGAATGCCGATGAAGTAGGTGAGCTGGTCAGCCTCGTTAAACACCGGGCTGATCGAAAGCTCGTTCCAGAACGCGGTACCGTCCTGGCGGTAGTTGCGAATGATCTCCCGGCAAGGCTTCAGGTTGCGCACCGCTTCGCGAATATTGGCCAGGCCTGGTTGATCCCGGTCGTTGCCCTGCAGGAAACGGCAGTCCTGATAGAGGATGTCGTCCACGGCGTAGCCGGTCAGGCGTTGGAAGGCGGGGTTGGCGTAGATCAGGATGTTGTCGTCGCCTTCCTGTTCGGCCACCACGATGCCATCGTTTGAGGCTTCAACCACCAGTTGCAGCAGCTTTGCGTTGATCATGCTCAGACTCTCGCTAGACGACGCGCCATTCTAGAGCAATTCGGTCAAATGATGCCTTGCCGCGGGCCCGTCAGCAGATTTTTGCGGTGTAGCGCTTCTACAAATATCGACATCTGTACACTATCGGTATTCACAGTCCAGTATGCCCTTTCCATGATCGAGCGAGCCGAGCCGTTGCCTACCTTTTCAGCATCTTCTGCCAGTGATGAGCTGCTGCCCATCCGTGAGGTCGTGCGGCTGACGGGGGTCAACCCGGTAACGCTGCGAGCGTGGGAGCGGCGCTACGGTTTGATTCAGCCGGTACGCACCGAGGGCGGGCATCGCCTTTATTCCCTGGAAGACGTTACGACCATTCGCGACATCCTGTCCTGGACCGAGCGCGGTGTCGCAGTGAGCAAGGTGGGCACGCTGCTGGCACGCAACAGGCCTGCGGCCCGCCCGGATACAGTGGCTGGGCCAACGCCGGTGGCCAAGGAGGTGCCTGCAACCTCTGAGTGGCTTGAGTGGCAGGCGGGCCTGCGTCAGGCACTGGCCGACTTCGATGAGGCGCGACTTGAACAGCTGTACGGGCAGGTCTTTTCCCTTTATCCGATCTCACAGGTTTTCGCTGAGGTGCTGCTGCCCTTGTGGCAGGAGCTGATGCATCAGACCGGCTTCGGTCAGCAGAGTCAGTGGCTGTTCTATGACGCCTTCCTGCGTGGACGGGTCTTGCAGCGTCTGCAGTTTGTCCGGCGCAACGCCGAGGATTGCATCCTGCTTGGCGCATTGCCAGGACAGTGTCGCGAGCTGGAGTTGCTGGTTACCGGCTTGCTGCTCGGCGGCGACAGCGGTGCAGTGCGGGTCCTGCCGCTGGGCCAGCCGCTGGACGAGCTGACGCTGCTCTGTCAGTCCATTCAGCCCCGGGCGCTGGTACTTTTTGCACCGGCACCGCCGGCAGCCAGCCTGCTGCTTCAGCTGAACAAGCTGGCGCTGGCCATCGACTGCCCCCTGGCGCTGGCCGGTGCAGGCGCGGAGCTGGTTGCAGAGCAGTTGCAGGGGTCGCCGGTCGCCAATCTGGGTAGCGAACCCCGGCTGATGCTTTCCAGGCTGACGCAGTTTGTAGCGGGGCATCTGGATACCTGATGCGGCCTTCAGGACGCTGAATTCGAGGCAATAAAAAGCCGGCTTGTGGCCGGCTTTTCTTCGGTGCCTGGGCTTACTTCTGATAAGCCTCGGCAGCCTTGATAATGGCGGCGCGGGCGGCGTCGGCGCCTTCCCAGCCTTCAACCTTGACCCACTTGCCCTTCTCCAGATCCTTGTAGTTCTCGAAGAAGTGCTTGATCTGCTCAATCAGCAGTGGCGGCAGGTCGGTGTATTCCTTCACGTCCTTGTACAGCTGGGTCAGCTTGTCATGGGGGACGGCGATCAGCTTGGCGTCGCCGCCGGCTTCGTCGGTCATGTTCAACACGCCGACCGGGCGGCAGCGGATGACCGAGCCCGGAGCAACCGGATAGGGGGTTACTACCAGTACGTCCAGGGGGTCGCCGTCGTCGGCCAGGGTGTGAGGGATAAAGCCGTAGTTGGCCGGGTAGAACATCGGTGTGGCCATGAAGCGGTCGACGAACAGGCAGTCGGTGTCGTGATCGATTTCGTACTTGATCGGCGCGTGGTTGGCCGGAATCTCGATGGCGACATAGATGTCGTTGGGCAGGTCTTTGCCGGCCGGGACTTTGCTGTAGCTCATGGACATTGCTCCGTGGTCGGCCAAGACGGCCTTGGGGGCGAAAAAAGTGGGCGCGATTATAGGCGCACCGTCGAGCGTTTACCACGCCGCTCTTAAACCAGGCGCGAGGGCATGGTGGTGAGCGTATTCGACGATAGGTGGTCAGCGAGGTTCCATGTACTGCGGATGCTGCTGTTGCAGGCGCTTGAGCCGCGTCAACGGGTCCTGTCGATAGAACGCCGCAAGCTGCGTATACACCGCAGGAAAGGCTTCGTGCAGCAAGTCGGGAGCGCTGAAGAAATACTCGCTGGTGACTGCGAAGAACTCTGCCGGGTCTTCCGCGGCGTAAGGATCGATCGCTGTTTGCGCGTCGGGATCGGCATCCAGTGCACTATTGAGCGCATCGTAGGCGTCTTGCATGGCACTGGCCCAATCGCCTATGCGCATGTTGCGGTGCAGTGGCGGCAGCCCGTTGGCGGCTCCGCCCAGCATGTCCAGCTTGTGTGCCAGCTCGTGGATCACCAGGTTGTAGCAGTCCCAGCCGCCGCTTTGTTGTACGCCGGGCCAGGCGAGGATCACCGGGCCCTGCAGCCAGGCCTCGCCGCTGTGCTCGCCGTCCCACTCATGCTCGATACCGGCTGGGTCGCGGTATTTTTGTGGGCTAAGGAAGTCGTCGGGATACAGAACGATCTCGTGAAAGCCCCGGTACCAGCCGAGCTCATCGAGGCAGAGCAGCGGTAGCTGGGCCTGCAGTGCCAAGCGCAGGCGGTCTTCAGGTCGCAGCTCGACGCCCGGCAATGGCGTGAGGCGCTTTTCATGTAGAAACAGCACGGCGCGTTCGCGCAGGCGCCTCAGGTCCTCTTCACTCAGACCGTCGAGCAGCGGCAGGCTGTCCAGCACATTGCGCCAGAGCTCGGCGTCAATCGGGTTGCGCGCAAGAATGCGTTTGCGCTGCCAGGCGCGAAATGACCACATGCAGAGGTTCCGGCGGAAGGGCGTTCAACCATAAGCGGGGCTGCAGCATGCGACAAGATGCCTGCGCGGCTCAGGCGCGGCATCCGGGCTTGGCTGAGGCAGCTTGTGCGGACTGACCACCGAGTAGATGTGGCGGATGTGCCGGCCGTCGCTGAGCAGGGTCATCGCCGTATGAATACGCTCGCCCGTAGCACCAGCACGCCGGGTTCGCCGTTGATCAGTGCGACCCGGGTACGCCATCGGCCATCCGCGCGGCGGGCGATGCCTACGGCGCAATTGGTCGATGCCCAGTCGTGTCACTACGGTGACCAGCCGGCCTCGGTATCGCGAATGGTCGTGGCGTCGGCGGCGATCCAGTTGAACCAGACGTCCTGCAGCAGATCTTCGGTATCGGCCCGGCTGCCCAGCAGGCGATAGGCGAGGCCGAACAGCTTGGGTCGTAGCGCCTGATAGATATCGGTCCTGTTCTGCACGACGAGGTCTCGAAGGACTTCATCCAGTGTGGACGGTTTGGCGCGCCGTTTTGTGACGGGCGGCGTGGCGAGCGTCCGGTTGTCACGAAGCGCTGAGAGGCTGCCTCCTGGCTGTGTCACTTCCGACAATAAGCTGGAGTTCCCCATGACCATTCGCCTCGATTACTTCAAGCACGCCGACCCGGCGCCGAACGGTTACTCCCACGTGGCGCTGCTGCCACCGGGTGCAAGGATTGCTTTCATCGCCGGGTAGGGCGGGGAAGCGGCAGACGGCCGGCTTTCGGCGATCTTCTGCGAGCAGCTGCGCCAGGCCATGCACAACCTTTGCACCGCCATTGCTGCGGTAGGCGGCACGCCGCAGCAGATCGCCAAACTCACCGTACTCATCGTCAATCACAGCGAGGCGCGGCTGCAGGTCTTCGGCGAGGAGCTGGAGCGAGCGCCGGGGTCGGGGCCGGCCTGCACGCTGATTCCGGTGCCGCGTCTGGCGCTGGAGGGCATGTTGTTCGAGGTGGAAGCCGTTGTGTTATTGGCGGAGGGCCAGGGTCTGTTGCCGTTTCGTCGCGAGTGTCGCAACCCTCCGTCACCGCCGCGGGCGAAATGGCAAACAACCCTAGCAAGCGTCATGCCCTGCGCCGGAAGCGCTCGTTCATGGCATTTTCTTCGAAAAAGTGCAGCAGAAACGCACCTTCTTTAGGCTCTAGGCAGCATTGCGGAGCCTGGCAGGTATCTTGTTGGTGCGTGGGCGGCCAGACGCCGCCCACGCGATTGCTTAGAAGAAGCCCAGTGGATTGATGTCGTAGCTGATCAGCAGATTCTTGGTCTGCTGATAGTGGTCGAGGATCATCTTGTGGGTTTCGCGGCCGACCCCGGACTTCTTGTAGCCACCGAACGCGGCGTGCGCCGGATACAGATGGTAGCAGTTGGTCCAGACGCGACCGGCCTTGATCCCGCGGCCCATGCGGTATGCGCGGTTGATGTCACGGGTCCAGACCCCGGCACCCAGGCCGAACTCTGTGTCATTGGCGATGGCCAGCGCCTCGGCTTCATCCTTGAAGGTGGTGACGCCAATCACCGGCCCGAAGATTTCCTCCTGGAATACGCGCATCTTGTTGTGTCCCTTGAGCAGGGTCGGCTGGATGTAATAGCCCGAGGCGAGCGAGCCTTCGAGCTTCTCCACACCGCCGCCGCTGAGCACTTCGGCGCCTTCCTGCTTGGCTATGTCCAGGTAGCCGACGATCTTGTCGAACTGCTGCTGGCTGGCCTGGGCGCCGACCATGGTCTCGGTGTCCAGCGGGTCGCCGCGCTTGATCTGCGCGACCTTCTTCAGCACCACCTCCATAAAGGCCGGGTAGATGGATTCCTGCACCAGTGCGCGGGACGGGCAGGTGCAGACCTCGCCCTGGTTGAAGAAGCCCAGTACCAGGCCTTCGGCGGCCTTCTCGATGAAGGTCGGCTCGGCCTGCATGATGTCTTCGAAGTAGATGTTCGGGCTCTTGCCGCCCAGTTCCACGGTGCTCGGGATGATGTTCTCGGCGGCCAGCTTCATGATGTGCGAGCCCACCGGGGTGGAGCCGGTGAAGGCGATCTTGGCGATACGTTTGTTGCTCGCCAACGCTTCGCCGGCTTCCTTGCCGAAGCCCTGGACGATGTTGAGCACGCCCGGCGGCAGCAGGTCACCGATTAGCTCGACCAGTACGGTGATGCCCAGCGGCGTCTGCTCGGCAGGCTTCAACACCACGCAGTTGCCCGCCGCCAAGGCCGGTGCGAGCTTCCAGCAGGCCATCAGGATGGGGAAGTTCCACGGGATGATCTGACCGACCACGCCCAGCGGCTCGTGGAAGTGGTAGGCCGCAGTGTGCTCGTCGATCTCGGCGCTGGTGCCTTCCTGGGCGCGAATGCAGCCGGCGAAGTAGCGGAAGTGGTCGGCGGCCAGCGGGATGTCGGCGTTAAGCGTCTCGCGCACCGCCTTGCCGTTGTCCCAGGTCTCGGCGACGGCGAGCTTTTCCAGGTTGGCTTCGATACGGTCGGCGATCTTCAGCAGGATCTGCGAGCGGGCCTGCACGCTGGTCTTGCCCCAGGCATCGGCGGCAGCGTGGGCCGCGTCCAGAGCTTTTTCGATATCGGCTGCGTCGGAGCGTGGGAATTCGCCGATAACCGAGCCGTCGACCGGGCTGGTGTTGGTGAAGTATTGGCCGTTGACCGGGGCGGCGAATTCGCCACCGATGTAGTTGCCGTAGCGCGATTCAAGTGACAGGACGGCGCCAGGTGTACCGGGTTTTGCGTAAATCATGACGGCGATCTCTCTTGTTGAAGTGGGTAAGGGCGGCAGGCCGATACTCGAGCGTGCCGCGAACCGTGACGGGATGACGCTCAGGCGCGAAACCGAGGTCAAACCACGTGAAAAATGGGCGTGAACGCATCAACAAGCTTAGCTGGCTTGTGGCGTTTCACCGCGCTTCAGTCGACCGTTGATCTTCAACGGCTGGCTGATCGGTAAAGCTACCGCTCGAAGCAGATCGCGGCCGGCCCGCCTGTCTCGTGCTAATCTTCCGCGCAATCTTTTGCGGCTGAGCCCTTCTGCGACGGGTTCAAGAGCGGCGCTTTTCGAGGTCATTCATGCATATCCACATTCTCGGCATCTGCGGCACCTTTATGGGTTCGCTGGCGGTGCTGGCCAAGGAACTCGGTCATCGCGTCACCGGTTCAGATGCCAACGTATACCCACCGATGAGCACTCAGCTGGAGGCCCAGGGCATCCAGCTGACCCAGGGCTATGAGCCGAGCCAACTGGAGCCCGCGCCGGATCTGGTGGTGATCGGCAATGCGCTGTCGCGTGGCAACCCGGCGGTTGAGTACGTACTGAATAAGGGCCTGCCCTACGTGTCCGGCCCGCAATGGTTGGCTGATCACGTGTTGCAAGGCCGCTGGGTGCTGGCCGCTGCCGGTACCCATGGCAAGACCACCACCAGCAGCATGCTGGCCTGGGTGCTTGAGCATGCCGGCATGAGCCCGGGATTCCTTATCGGCGGTGTCCCGCAGAACTTCGGCATCTCGGCCCGGTTGGGCGGTACGCCGTTCTTCGTGGTCGAGGCGGACGAGTACGACAGCGCCTTTTTCGACAAGCGCAGCAAGTTCGTCCACTACCGTCCGCGCACGGCGATTCTCAATAATCTGGAATACGATCACGCGGATATCTTCCCGGATCTGGAAGCGATCGAGCGGCAATTTCATCATCTGGTGCGCACCATTCCCGGTGAGGGGCTGGTTATACATCCGACCACCGAGCAGGCCATCGAGCGAGTACTGGGCATGGGCTGCTGGTCCTCGGTGCAGACCACGGGCGAAGGCGGCGACTGGCAGGCGCGACTGCTCAGCGAAGACGGCTCGCGCTTCGAGGTGGTGTTCCAAGGGGAGGTGCAAGGCATCGTCGACTGGGAGCTGACCGGCCAGCACAACGTCGCCAATGCCCTGGCGACCCTGGCAGCCGCGCGCCATGTCGGTGTGGTTCCGGCATTGGGCGCTGAGGCGCTGAGCGCCTTCAAGAGCGTCAAGCGGCGCATGGAGAAAGTCGCCGAGATCGATGGCGTGACCATCTACGATGACTTCGCCCATCACCCGACCGCCATTGCCACTACGCTGGACGGATTGCGCAAGCGCGTCGGCGATACGCCGATCATCGCCGTGATCGAGCCGCGCTCCAATTCCATGAAGCTCGGCGCCCACCGTGACGGCCTGGCGGAATCCGTGGCCCTGGCTGACCAGGCGATCTGGTATGCGCCGGACAGCCTGGGCTGGGATCTAGCTGCGACAGTCGCCGGCTCGCCGGTGCCGACCACCGTCTGCGATTCGCTGGAGGCGATCATTGCCAAGGTCAAGGCCGATGCCACACCGGGAACTCAGGTGGTGATCATGAGTAACGGCGGCTTCGGCGGGCTGCATGGCAAGCTGGCGGAGGCGCTGCGCTGACCGCCCATGGTGGAAAACGCTTCGCGGTTTTCCACCCTACGATGACATGGGTGGGTAGGGTGGAAATCGCCGAAGGCATTTCCACGCGTAGGATTGAAAAGAAACTGGAGGCACCATGAGCGGACCGGAACGCATCACCCTGGCCATGACCGGCGCCTCGGGCGCGCAATATGGCCTGCGCCTGCTCGATTGCCTGGTGCAGGAGGACCGCGAGGTGCATTTCCTGATTTCCAAGGCCGCTCAGCTGGTGATGGCCACCGAAACCGACGTGGTGATGCCGGCCAAACCCCAGGCCATGCAGGCCTTTCTCAGCGAATACACCGGTGCGGCGGCCGGGCAGATCCGGGTGTTCGCCAAGGAGGACTGGATGGCGCCGCCGGCCTCCGGTTCCGGTGCGCCGACGGCGATGGTGGTGGTGCCCTGTTCAACCGGCACCTTGTCGGCCATCGCCACGGGGGCCTGCAACAACCTTATCGAGCGCGCCGCCGACGTTACCCTCAAGGAGCGCCGGCAGCTGATCCTGGTGCCGCGCGAAGCGCCTTATTCGAGCATCCATCTGGAAAACATGCTCAAGCTGTCGAACCTGGGCGCGGTGATCCTGCCGGCATCCCCCGGCTTCTACCACCAGCCGCAGACGATCGACGACCTGGTGGACTTCGTTGTCGCGCGCATCCTTAACCTGCTGCAGATTCCTCAGGACATGCTGCCGCGTTGGGGCGAGCACCATTTCGTCAGCGACGAGTGACATGGACGGCCGCGCCCTTCTGTTGTTGCTCTCCCTGAGCCTGTTGGGCGGCTGTGCCAGTGTGCGCACCCTGGACGCCGCCAAACCTGGCGCTCCGATCATCTATTCCGGCACTCGCCTGGACTGGTACAGCCTCAACGGCGGTTGCTGCCCGCAGGATCGCTTCGGAGCGGTGGCGCCGAAATATCCCATGCTGGATCTTCCCGCCAGCGCTTTGCTGGATACGCTGCTGCTGCCCTTTGCCGTAGCGGCCGAGCTGGGCGTAGGGCTTGGTGTGCGCGGTGGGCTGTAGTAGCGCCTGAACTGATCTGAGCCCAGGTCTGCCGGCCAGGTAGCGGGCATAATTCAGGCGTCTGAACAGCGCTGCGTGGCCGCGGCAGAAGGAGAAGGGTGTGAAAGACCGGGCTCAGTTCCACATGAATTACTGGATGATCGCCATTCTGGTATTCGTCGGCTTGCAGTATCTGCTGTCGGTCCGGCAGGAAGTGACGACCATTCCCTACAGCGAGTTCGAGCAGCACCTGAAAGAGGGGCGCATCGATGAGCTGGCGATAACCGAGCGGCGCATCGAGGGCACGCTCAAGGAGCCGCTGGCCAGCGGTCAGCGGCGTTTTGTCGCCAACCGTGTCGAGCCGCAGTTGGCCGAGCACCTGCAGCAATACCCGGTGCGCTACAGCGGTCGCATCGAAAGCACGTTGATCCGCGATCTGCTGTCCTGGATCGTCCCGGCGCTGCTGTTTTTCGGAGTCTGGCTGTTTCTGCTGCGGCGCATCGGCAGTGGCCTGGGTGGCGGCAGCATGATGCAGATCGGCAAGAGCAAGGCCAAGGTCTACGTGGAAACGGATATCAAGGTCAGTTTCGCGGATGTTGCCGGGGTGGATGAAGCCAAGGACGAGTTGCAGGAAATCATCGACTTTCTGCGCGACCCCGAGACCTACGGGCGGCTGGGTGGCCGC
Organism: Pseudomonas saudiphocaensis; assembly: GCF_000756775.1. Lineage (NCBI taxonomy): Bacteria > Pseudomonadati > Pseudomonadota > Gammaproteobacteria > Pseudomonadales > Pseudomonadaceae > Pseudomonas > Pseudomonas saudiphocaensis. The sequence goes on along the minus strand of NZ_CCSF01000001.1, from coordinate 1,855,255 downwards.
CTGCCCAAGGGCATTCTGCTGGTCGGCCCGCCGGGCACTGGCAAGACCCTGCTGGCTCGCGCAGTGGCGGGTGAAGCCGGTGTGCCGTTCTTCTCCATCTCGGGTTCGGAGTTCGTCGAGATGTTTGTCGGGGTTGGGGCGGCGCGCGTGCGTGATCTGTTCCAGCAGGCCCGGGCCAAGGCGCCGGCGATCATCTTCATTGACGAGCTCGACGCCCTGGGCCGTGCGCGCGGCGCCGGGCCGCTGTCCGGTGGTCACGATGAGAAGGAACAGACGCTCAACCAGTTGCTGGTGGAGCTGGATGGTTTCGATACCTCCAGCGGGCTGGTGTTGCTGGCTGCAACCAACCGCCCGGAAATTCTCGACCCGGCACTGCTGCGCGCCGGCCGCTTCGACCGTCAGGTGCTGGTCGATCGTCCGGACAAGCTGGGCCGCATCCAGATCCTCAATGTCCACCTGAAGAAATCCAGGCTGGCCGACGATGTCGATCCACAGGCGCTGGCCGAGCTGACGCCGGGCTTTACTGGTGCAGACCTGGCCAACCTGGTCAACGAGGCGACCCTGCTGGCCACCCGGCGCAAGGCCGAGGCGGTGACCATGGAGGATTTCAACAGCGCCATCGAGCGTATCGTCGCGGGCCTGGAGAAGCGCAACCGGCTGCTCAATCCGAAGGAGCGCGAGGTGGTTGCCTACCACGAGATAGGCCATGCGCTGGTGGCGATGGCGCTACCCGGTGTCGATCCGGTGCACAAGGTCTCGATCATTCCGCGTGGCCTGGGGGCGCTCGGCTACACCATCCAGCGACCCACCGAGGATCGTTTCCTGATGACCCGTGAGGAGCTGGAAAACAAGATGGCCGTGCTGCTCGGTGGGCGTGCTGCTGAATGGCTGGTGTTCGGCCATCTGTCCACCGGAGCTTCCGACGACCTGCTCAAGGCCACGGACATCGCCCGCGCCATGGTCACCCGCTATGGCATGTCCGAGCGCCTCGGGCATATGTCGCTGGAGCCTGAAGCCAATCCCTATCTGGGTGAGCAGCGTCTGTTTCATCGATCCGAGTATGCGCCCAGCACCGCCAGCATCATCGACGAGGAAGTCCAGGCTCTGGTGCAGGCGGCGTTCGAGCGCAGCTTTCGCCTGCTTGATGCGCGACGCGGGCTGCTTGAACGTTGTGCCCGCCGTCTGCTGGCGGAGGAAACCCTGGATGCCGAGGCGTTGCGTGAGCTGCAGAGTGCAGAGGCGGGCGCGCCGGCCTGACGACGTGACGCTAAGCGCCACTGCGCAGACGATGCTGCGCCAGCGCCCATTCCACATGCTCGCGCACCAGCTCGGAGGGATGCTCGCGGCGTGCTTCCAACGCTTCCAGCACCGGGATGCTCGAAGGCGCATTGCCCAGGCCCACGGCCAGATTGCGCAACCAGCGCTCATAGCCGGTGCGGCGTAGCGGCGAGCCTTCGGTACGGCTGAGAAATTCCTCTTCACTCCAGCGGAACAGCGTCGCCAGTTCGGCGTTATCCAAATTGTGGCGTGGCTGAAAGTCGGGCTGCTCGGTCGGTCTGGCGAACCGATTCCAGGGGCAGACGATCTGGCAGTCATCGCAACCGAACACGCGGTTGCCGACCTTGCTGCGCAGCTCCACCGGGATGGGCCCCTTCAGCTCGATGGTCAGGTAGGAGATGCAGCGCCGTGCATCCAGCACGCGCTCGCCGACGAAGGCCTCGGTGGGGCAGATATCCAGGCAGGCGTGGCAACTGCCGCAGTGATCGCGGGTCACCGGCTCGTCGACGGGGAGGGCAATATCGACGAACAGCTCGCCGAGAAAGAACCAGCTGCCGGCCTTGCGGTTCAGCACCAGGGTGTTCTTGCCTATCCAGCCGAGCCCCGCCTGCTGCGCCACGGCTTTCTCCAGCACTGGTGCGCTGTCGACGAATGCGCGAAAACCGAAGGGGCCGATCACCTGCTGGATACGCTCGGCCAGCTGTTGCAGCCGTTTGCGAATCAGCTTGTGATAATCACGCCCCAGTGCATAGCGCGACACATAGGCCTTTTCCGCCTGCGCCAGTTGCTCGGCCATGCCGGTATCGCCCGGCAGGTAGTCCATGCGCAGGGAGATCACCCGCAAGGTGCCGGGCACCAGTTCGTCGGGCCGCGAGCGTTTGGTGCCGTGGGCGGCCATATAGTCCATCTCGCCCTGGTAGCCCTGGTCCAGCCAGCGCTGCAGGTGCGCTTCATGCTCGGCAAGGTCGACACCGGTGATGCCCACCTGCTGAAAGCCGAGCTCACGTCCCCATTCCTTGATGGACTGGGCGAGAGCTGCGGGATCTGGGACGGAACTGGACATCGAAGGGGCGATCTAGTGGGCGGGTGCGTATAATTCTGCCAGATATTCCAGCCGATGATCCTTGCGCCGATGACCGATACCTTGCCCGCTGCCCTCTATACCGCCGCCCAGGTGCGCGAGATCGATGCGCGTCTGATCGCCGCCGGTACACCCGGCTTCGAGCTGATGCAGCGCGCCGCCCATGTGGCCTGGCGTGCGTTGCGCCGACGCTGGCCGGAGGCCGATACGCTGACAGTTCTGGCCGGGAGCGGAAACAACGCCGGCGATGGCTACCTGATCGCGGCGTTGGCACAGCGCGCGGGCTGGTCGGTGCAGGTGCTCGCGGTCGCCGATCCGCAGCGATTGCAAGGTGATGCCGCCAGCGCTTTCGCCGAGGCGCAGAATTCAGGTGCGGCTATCGAAGCCTGGTCCGTGGCTGCGCCATTGCAGGGCGTTGTGGTCGATGCGCTGCTGGGTACGGGACTCAGTGGCGAGGTGCGCGAACCCTATGCAGGTGCTATCGCTGCGCTGAATGCCAGCGGCCTGCCAGTCATGGCGGTGGATCTGCCGTCAGGCCTGTGTGCCGATACCGGCCGCGTGCTTGGCTGCGCGGTTCGCGCTGAGCTGACGGTCAGTTTCATTGGCCTCAAGCTTGGGCTGTTCACTGGCGAAGGCCCGGCCTATGTCGGTGCGCTGGTGTTCGATGATCTGCAGGCTGATGCAGCCATCGTCGAACAATTTGTGCCCGGTACGCTGCGCCTGTGCGAGGCGAATCTGCCGAGGCTCGCGCCGCGCTCGCCGACTGCACACAAAGGCAGCTTCGGTCAGGTGCTGGTGATTGGCGGGGACCTGGGCACCGGTGGTGCGGCCCTGCTCAGCGCAGAAGCGGCGTTGCGCTGTGGAGCGGGCATGGTGACGCTGGCGACTCGTCCCGAGCATGTCACCGCTTCACTGGTGCGGCGTCCGGAAATCATGTGCAGTGGTGTTGAATCCACCTACGGTCTGACTGCGTTAGCACAGCGTGCCGACGTACTGGTGATCGGTCCTGGTCTGGGCCAGGCACCGTGGGGGCGCAGCTTGCTGTCGCTTGCGGCTCAGTGCCCGGTTCCCCAGGTATGGGATGCCGATGCGCTGAACCTGCTAGCCGATAACGGCATCGAAGCACCTGACGACGGCCTGCTGACACCGCATCCAGGGGAGGCGGCACGGCTGCTGCAATGTACCACTGCCGAAGTGCAGGCTGACCGGCCTCGAGCGGCGCGCGAGCTGGCCAGGCGCTATCGCTGCACGGTGATTCTCAAAGGGGCTGGCAGCCTGATCGCTGCCGCCGATGGGCGATTGGCACTCTGTAGTCGTGGGCATCCGGCAATGGCCAGTGCCGGCCTGGGCGACGTTCTGGCTGGAGTCGCAGGGGCGTTGTTGGCTCAGGGGCTGGCTTCGTTCGAAGCAGCTTGTCTGGCTGTCTGGCTGCATGCGGTGGCCGGCGAGCGTAACGGTGAGCTCGGGCGAGGGCTTGCTGCCGCTGACTTGATAGCCACCATTCGGGAACAACTGGAGTCGCATTCGCCATGTCGCAGCTGACAACTACCACGTCGCCGCTTGCGTTGTTCGCCGCCGATGAAGAAGAGATGCTGGCGCTTGGTGCACGCATCGCCCAGGCAACCGCCGGTCGGGGCGTAATCTACCTGCATGGGGATCTGGGCGCTGGCAAAACCACGCTGTCCCGCGGGCTAATCCGCGGGCTTGGCCACCAGGGCAAGGTCAAGAGCCCAACCTTTACCCTGGTCGAGCCCTATGAAATGCCCGGTGCACGGGTTTTCCATTTCGATCTGTACCGGCTGGTCGACCCGGAGGAGCTGGAGTTTCTCGGGGTTCGTGACTACTTCGAAGGGGATGCGCTATGCCTGGTGGAGTGGCCGGAACGCGGTAAGGGCATTTTGCCAAAGGCCGACCTGGACATTACCATTACGCCCCACGGCGCTGGCCGCGTGCTGAGCCTGGTGCCACAAGGCGAGCGGGGCGCTGACTGGTGCTCCATCCTGACCATCGGCAATCAATAAATTTTATGGGGTTGGGTATGCGCATGCGCGCGCTGGCAACAGGTTTGGCATTAATGCTTGCGGCAGTCCAGGTGCTGGCCGCCTCCGACGTACAGAGCGTACGGCTGTGGCGGGCACCGGACAACACGCGGCTGGTTTTCGACCTGTCTGGCCCTGTTCAGCACAAAGTATTCACCCTGACGGCACCGGACCGCATCGTCATCGATGTGGATCAGGCCAATTTGTCCAAACCATTCGAGCCGCTGCCTCTGGAAAACACACCGGTGGCAGGCCTGCGTGCGGCGAAGTTTGACGCTGATACGCTCCGGATCGTCATTGACCTGTCCGCTCAGGTTGCCCCCAAGAGCTTTACCCTCGCGCCCAACCAGCAGTACGGCCACCGCCTGGTTGTCGACCTGTTCGACAGCGAGGCCGACGCCACCGCGGCCACTGCCGCCTCGGCGAGGGTGCCTGCCACGGTAACGCCGAGTACACCGGCCAAGCCGGTCTCGCCGGCCCTGCCGACAAAATTGCCGCCACTGCCCAGCAGTCAGCGCGACATCGTCATTGCCATTGACGCCGGCCATGGTGGCGAGGATCCGGGTGCGATCGGGCCGGGGAAGGTTTACGAGAAGCATGTGGTATTGCAGATCTCCAAGGAGTTGCAACGCCAGGTCAATGCTGAAAAGGGCTTCCGTGCCGAGCTGGTGCGCACCGGCGATTACTTTATTCCGCTGCGCAAGCGCACCGAGATTGCCCGCAAGAAAGGCGCTGACCTGTTCGTTTCCATCCATGCCGACGCGGCACCGCGATCTGCCGCCTATGGCGCTTCGGTATTTGCCCTGTCGGATCGCGGTGCCACGTCGGAAACGGCGCGCTGGCTGGCCGATAGCGAAAACCGCTCCGACCTGATCGGTGGGGCAGGCAACTTAAGTCTTGGTGACAAGGACCAGATGCTTGCGGGGGTGCTGCTCGATCTGTCGATGACGGCTTCGTTGGCGTCGAGTCTGAATGTTGGGCAAAAGGTGCTGAGCAACATGGGGCGGATCACGCCGCTGCACAAGAGCCGAGTCGAGCAGGCCGGGTTCATGGTGCTCAAATCACCGGATATCCCGTCGATCCTGGTGGAAACCGGATTTATCTCCAATCCGTCCGAGGCGCGCAAGCTGCAAACAAAGTCACACCAGCAGGCGCTTGCTCGCTCGATCCATGGGGGGATACGGCAGTTCTTTCATGAGAACCCGCCGCCCGGTACCTACATCGCCTGGATGCGTGACTCCGGCAAAATCGCCAGTGCGCCTCGCGAACACATCGTGCGTTCCGGCGAAAGCCTGGCGTTGCTGGCCAATCGTTACCAGGTCAGCCTGGCCGCTTTGCGCAGTGCCAACAGCCTGAAGAGTGACGTGATCAAGGTTGGCCAGAAGCTGACCATTCCCGTGACCACCCTGGCCGCACAGCCATGAGTGAAGCTTCACGCATCCAGCTGCTGACACCGCGGCTGGCGAACCAGATTGCCGCCGGTGAGGTGGTCGAGCGCCCGGCGTCGGTGATCAAGGAGCTGCTGGAGAACAGTCTGGACTCGGGCGCCCGGCGCATCGAGGTGGATGTCGAGCAGGGTGGCGTGAAGCTGCTGCGCGTGCGCGACGATGGCAGCGGGATTGCCGCCGAGGACCTGCCGCTAGCGCTCGCCCGTCATGCCACCAGCAAGATTCGCGAACTGGAAGACCTCGAGCGTGTGATGAGCCTTGGCTTCCGCGGCGAAGCGCTGGCCTCGATCAGCTCGGTATCGCGCCTGACCCTGACCTCGCGCACGGCTGACGCGGCTGAAGCCTGGCAGGTTGAAACCGAGGGGCGGGATATGGAAGCGCGGGTGCAGCCTGCCGCGCATCCGGTGGGTACATCGGTAGAAGTTCGCGACCTGTTCTTCAATACCCCGGCGCGGCGCAAGTTTCTGCGTACCGAAAAAACCGAATTCGACCACCTGCAGGAGGTCGTCAAGCGCTTGGCGTTGGCCCGCTTCGATGTCGCCTTCCATCTGCGCCATAACGGCAAGGCAGTGTTGTCGCTGCATCAGGCCGAAGACAATGCCGCGCGTGCGCGGCGTGTGGCTGCGGTGTGCGGGGCTGCGTTTCTGGAGCAGGCGCTGCCCATCGAAGTCGAACGTAATGGTCTGCATCTCTGGGGCTGGGTGGGTTTGCCGACCTTTAGTCGCAGCCAGGCAGATTTGCAGTATTTCTACGTCAACGGGCGAATGGTGCGCGACAAGCTGGTGGTCCATGCGGTGCGCCAGGCGTACCGAGATGTACTGTACAATGGCCGTCACCCGACGTTCGTACTGTTCCTTGATGTCGATCCGGCGGTGGTGGACGTCAACGTCCATCCGACCAAGCACGAAGTACGTTTTCGTGAAAGCCGCATGGTTCACGACTTCCTCTACGGCACCCTGCATCGTGCCATCGGAGAGGTGCGCCCCGAGAATCAGCTGGCGGCACCTGCCGGTGTGGCACCGATTACCCAGATCAGCGGCCACGCAGCGGGTGAGTTCGCGGGGCAGAACGAGATGAGCTTGGCCGCCAGTGTCAGCGAAAGGTCGCAAACCGAGATGCCGGCCTGGCGCGGGAGTGGAGCCGGCTATCAGGCGCCGCGCCCGATGCCTTCGGGCAATACGGCTGAAATGCAGGGTGCCTATCGCGAGTTCTTTACGCCGTTGGCCGAGGCAGACACGCCAGTGTTGCCTGAGTCTGCCGACGACGTGCCGCCGCTGGGCTACGCCCTGGCACAACTCAAGGGCATCTATATCCTGGCCGAAAATGCCCAGGGGCTGGTGCTGGTGGACATGCATGCGGCCCATGAGCGCATCACCTATGAGCGCTTGAAAACCGCCATGGCCAGTGAGGGGCTGCGTGGTCAGCCGCTGCTGGTACCCGAGTCGCTCGCCGTGAGTCAGCGCGAAGCCGATTGCGCCGAGGAGCACGCACTGTGGTTCTCGAAACTCGGTTTTGAGCTGCAGCGGCTGGGACCTGAAACCCTGGCCATCCGCCAGACGCCGGCGCTGCTCAAACAGGCCGAGGCTACTCGGCTGGTGTGCGATGTGCTGGCCGACCTGCTCGAGTACGGCAGCAGCGACCGCATCCAGGCGCACCTAAACGAGCTGCTGGCAACCATGGCCTGCCATGGCGCGGTGCGGGCCAATCGCCGCCTGACCCTGCCGGAAATGAACAGCCTGCTGCGAGATATGGAACAGACCGAGCGCAGCGGCCAGTGCAACCATGGCCGCCCGACCTGGACGCAGCTGGGAATGGCGGATCTGGACAAGCTGTTCCTGCGCGGGCGATAAGATCGAAAAAGCGCTGGAGACTGGGGTTTATTGCTCCGCTCGATTCGTTTCTCTCCAGCCCCAGCCTTTTAGTGGATTCCCCTCAATGCCCCAGCTCCCCCCTGCCATCTTTCTCATGGGTCCTACCGCGGCCGGCAAGACCGACCTGGCGCTGGAGCTTGCCCGCGAGTTGCCGTGCGAGCTGGTAAGCGTCGATTCGGCGCTGGTCTATCGCGGCATGGATATCGGTACGGCGAAGCCTTCAGCCGAGGTGCTGAGCGAGTTTCCACATCGGCTGATCGATATCCGCGACCCGGCTGAGAGCTATTCGGCTGCCGAGTTTGTTGCTGATGCACTCGCAGCCATGGCGGAAATCACCGCTGCGGGGCGAATCCCGCTGCTGGTCGGCGGCACCATGTTGTATTACAAGGCGTTGCTCGAAGGGCTGGCCGACATGCCTGCGGCAGATCCAGAGGTGCGTGCCGAACTGGAGAAGCTGGCGAGCGAACAGGGCCTGGCCGAGTTGCATCGGCTGCTGGCAGAGGTCGATCCCGAGTCAGCTGCAAGGATTCATGCCAACGATCCGCAGCGTCTTGTCAGGGCGCTGGAGGTCTACCGAGTCAGCGGGTTGAGCATGACCGAACACCGCACCCGACAAAGGTTGCAAAAAGCCGGAGGCGGCACGCCAGACACTGATGTCTTGCCTTATACTGTCGCGCAAATGGCCATTGCGCCTGCTCAGCGGCAGGTCTTGCATCGGCGTATTGAACAGCGTTTCGTGCAAATGGTTGAACACGGCTTGGTCGAGGAGGTCGAAGCCCTTCGGGGACGAGCTGACCTGCATGCCGAGTTGCCTTCCATGCGTGCCGTAGGTTACCGACAGGTCTGGAGTTATCTGGACGGCGAGTACTCCAGGGACGAGATGGTCCAGCGTGGCATTATCGCTACCCGGCAGTTGGCCAAACGCCAATTAACCTGGTTGCGAGGCTGGGAGGGCATACATTGGCTGGAGACTTCAGCCTGTGACAATCTGCCGCGAGCATTGAAATACTTGAATGGGCTCACCATATTGAGCTGAGTGTGATTTGACCGGCTATCCTCTGAACAAAGGGTCGGCTGTGTTTGATTCTAAAAATTAATGAAAAAGATCCTTTAAGGAGTGCGGCACATGTCAAAAGGGCATTCGCTACAAGACCCTTACCTGAACACCTTGCGCAAGGAGCGTGTTCCGGTTTCCATCTATCTGGTCAACGGCATCAAGCTGCAGGGTCAGATCGAATCTTTCGACCAGTTCGTCATTCTTCTGAAGAACACCGTCAGCCAGATGGTGTACAAGCATGCCATTTCCACTGTCGTTCCGGGCCGTCCCGTGCGTCTGCCGGCTGCCGGCGATGCTGATGAATCCGAGTCGGGTAACGACTAAAGGGAGCCGTCTTTGTTCTTCGAACGTCCCGATGGTGGTGAGCGGGCTATCCTGGTGCATTTGGATGGCCAGGATCCGGCGGCGCGTGAAGATCCTCAGGAATTCCAGGAGCTGGTTCGTTCGGCAGGCGCCGATACCGTCGGTTTCGTCAGTGTGGCCCGGCACCAGCCATCGGCCAAGTTTCTGATCGGCAGCGGCAAAGTCGAAGAATTGCGTGACCTCGTCCGTGAGGGCGAGGTCGAGCTGGTCATCTTCAATCACACGCTGACACCCAGCCAGGAGCGCAACCTCGAACGCGCGCTTGAATGTCGTGTGCTCGATCGAACCGGGTTGATCCTAGATATCTTTGCCCAGCGGGCGCGTACTCACGAGGGCAAGTTGCAGGTCGAGCTGGCCCAGCTTGAGCATATGAGTACCAGGCTGGTGCGTGGCTGGACCCACCTTGAGCGGCAGAAGGGCGGCATCGGTCTGCGCGGGCCAGGTGAAACCCAGCTGGAAACCGACCGGCGTCTGTTGCGCGTGCGCATCCGGCAAATCAAGCAGCGCCTGGAAAAGGTCCGTGGTCAGCGCGAGCAGGCGCGCCGCGGGCGTCGGCGTGCCGATATCCAGCTCGTATCCCTGGTGGGTTACACCAACGCGGGCAAGTCGACGCTGTTCAATGCTTTGACTCAATCGTCGGTCTATGCCGCCGATCAGCTGTTCGCGACCCTTGACCCGACCTTGCGCCGACTCGAGCTCGATGATCTGGGTCCGGTGGTGCTGGCCGATACGGTAGGTTTCATCCGACATCTGCCGCACAAGCTGGTGGAATCCTTTCGGGCCACTCTGGAGGAGTCGAGCAACGCCGACCTGCTACTTCATGTGATCGATGCGCACGAGCCCGAGCGGGACGAGCAGATCGAGCAGGTGCTGGCGGTGTTGACGGAAATCGGCGCGCACGAGTTGCCGATACTCGAGGTGTACAACAAGGTGGATCTGCTTGAAGGCATTGAGCCGCAGATCCAGCGAGATGCCGATGGGGTGCCGCAGCGAGTCTGGATTTCTGCGCAGAAGGGGTTGGGGCTTGATCTGTTGCAGCAGGCTATTGCCGAATTGCTTGGCAATGACTTGTTCGTTGGGAGGATGCGGCTTCCGCAGAGCCTAGGGCGGTTGCGGGCGCAGCTGTTCGGGCTGGGCGCTGTGCAGTCGGAGTCTCATGACGAGGAGGGTGGTAGCCTGTTGGATGTCCGCGTACAGCGCGTCGAGTTACATCGCCTGATCAGTCGGGAAGGTTTCGATACTGAGCAGTTCCTGCAGCAACACACTTTGCAATAAAGCTCGGGCGGCTTTTGGGCCGTTTGAACCGGGCTTTCGGTAGCATTGGCGGCCGCGCCGTTGGCGCGTCTTTAGCTTTTTTGGAATGGAGAGCGCTATGGCTTGGAATGAGCCGGGTGGCAACTCGAATAACCAGGATCCCTGGGGCAGTGGTGGCGGTGGTCGTCGCGGCGGTGGTGGTGGCGATCAGAAAGGTCCACCGGATCTGGATGAGGCTTTCCGTAAGCTGCAGGACAGCCTTAATGGCATGTTCGGCAAAGGAAAAGGTGGTAACGGTTCGTCGTCTTCAGGCGGCGGTGGCCGTCGCGGTGGTTTCATGCTGGTATGGGTTGGCCTGGTGGTTTTGCTGGCGATCTGGCTGTCCAGTGCGATCTACATCGTGGACGAGCAGGAGCAGGCGGTGGTCCTGCGTCTTGGCAAATATCACGAAACCGTCGGTCCGGGTCTGAACATCTATTTCCCGCCCTTCGATCGCAAGTTCCAGGCCAACGTCACCCGCGAGCGCTCCTACAGCAAGCAGGGGCAGATGCTGACCGAGGACGAGAACATCATCGAAGTGCCGCTGACCGTTCAGTACAAGATCAGCAACTTGCAGTCCTTCGTGCTCAACGTCGATAATCCTGAAGCTTCGCTGCAGCACGCCACCGACAGTGCCGTGCGCCACGTGGTGGGTTCCACGGCGATGGACCAGGTCTTGACCGAGGGTCGTGAAGCCATGGCCGGCGAGGTCAAGGAGCGTCTGCAGCGCTTCCTCGACAACTACGGCACCGGCATCATCGTGACTCAGGTCAACCTGCAGAGTGCGGCTGCGCCGCGCGAAGTCCAGGAAGCCTTTGATGACGTGATTCGTGCTCGTGAAGATGAGCAGCGCGAGAAGAACCAGGCTGAATCCTACGCCAATGGGGTAATTCCCGAGGCGCGTGGTCAGGCCCAGCGGATGCTTGAAGAGGCCGCCGGTTATCGCGATGCGGTGATCTCTCGCGCCCAGGGTGAGGCGGATCGCTTCACCAAGCTGGTGGCCGAGTATCGCAAGGCGCCGGAGGTGACACGCGAGCGTCTGTACATCGAAACGATTCAGGAAGTCATGGGTAATACCAGCAAGGTTCTCATCACTGGCGAGAGTGGGCAGAACAACCTGCTCTATCTGCCGCTGGACAAGATGATCAACAGCCGCAGTGGTGCAGAGCGCTCCTCTACTGCAAACGCAGCCCCGGCATCGACCCAGTCCACGCGCCTGCCGCCGGAACTCGATCCGCGTGAGATGCGTACAAGGGAGGCCCGTTAATGAGTAACAAGTCTCTGACCGCCCTTATCGTGGGTGTGGTAGCGGCGATTGTGCTGTGGAACAGCTTCTATATCGTCTCGCAAACCGAGCGTGCGGTTCTGCTGCGCTTCGGCAAGATCGTCGAGCCCGACGTGAAGCCTGGCCTGCATATGAAGATTCCTTACGTCAACAGCGTGCGCAAGTTCGATGCGCGTCTGATGACACTGGACAGCACTACTTCGCGCTTCCTGACGCTGGAAAAGAAGGCGCTGATGGTCGACTCTTACGCCAAATGGCGTGTGGATGATGCCGAGCGTTTCTATACCGCGACATCGGGCATGAAGCAGATTGCCGACGAGCGTCTGGCTCGCCGTCTGGAAGCGGCTCTGCGTGACCAGTTCGGTAAGCGGACTCTGCATGAGTCCGTGTCGGGCCAGCGTGACGAGCTGATGGCGACCGTCACCAACAGCCTAAACCGCGCGGCGCAGCAAGAGCTGGGCATCGAGGTTGTGGACGTGCGCGTCAAAGGCATCGATCTGCCTCGCGAAGTGAACCGCAGCGTATTCGAGCGTATGAGCTCCGAGCGTGAGCGTGAGGCGCGCGAGCATCGGGCGAAAGGTAAGGAGCTGGCCGAAGGTATTCGGGCGGACGCCGACCGTCAGCGCCGCGTGTTGCTTGCCGAGGCCTTCCGCGAGGCTGAGGAGCTGCGCGGTGAGGGTGATGCGCAGGCTGCGGCGATCTATGCTCAGGCTTACGGGCAGGATCCGGAGTTCTACTCCTTCCACCGTAGCCTGCAGGCTTACCGCGATAGTTTCTCCAGCAAGGAAGATATGCTGGTGCTTGATCCCAAGAGCGAGTTTTTCCGCTATTTGGAGTCGGCAACCGCGAAATAATGACGCTTCGACGGGCTCCATCCGGCAGGACGTTCGCGTCCGCCGGGTGACCCGTTGGCAAAACGTTGTTATGATTCGCCAGCCGGGGAAACCCGGCTTTTTTGCGTCTGCGTCCCTGCGGAAACAGGCTGATCCATCCGGACAGCATGTCTGCCCTTTCGGGGCGTGGCACTGGCGCCATGCATCAAACACAAACGCACACGACCGATGGCCAGCTCAGCCTGTAGCCCGGTGTTCGTCTGCTTGACTAGGCTTGCCGTATCGAGGGGTGATTGGCGAAATGGCAACGGTAGACCGCTGGCTCTTGCCAGATGGCATCGAAGAGGTGCTGCCGCCTGAGGCGGGGCGCATCGAAACCGCACGCCGCCGCGTGCTGGATCTTTTCCAGTGCTGGGGCTACGAGTTGGTCATCACTCCGCATGTGGAGTTTCTCGAGTCGCTGCTTACCGGTGCGGGGCAGGACCTCGATCTGAAGACTTTCAAGGTCATTGATCCCCTTTCCGGCAGGCAGATGGGCTTGCGCGCCGACATCACGCCGCAGGTGGCGCGAGTGGATGCCCATACCTTGCGCCGCGAAGGGCCGAGTCGCCTCTGTTATGCCGGCAGCGTGCTGCACGCCAAGCCGCAGGCGCTGGCGACTTCGCGCAGCCCGATCCAGTTGGGCGCAGAGCTCTATGGTGACAGCAGCACATCCAGTGATATCGAGGTCATCAGCCTGATGCTGGAAACCCTCAGTCTTGCCGATGTGCCTAATGTGCACATGGATCTGGGGCATGTGGGTATCTATCGCGGCCTGGCTTGTGCCGCAGGGTTGTCCGGAGATGCCGAGCAGCGTCTGTTCGATGCGCTGCAGCGCAAGGCCATGGACGAAATCGCCCAGCTCACCACGGATGTGGAGCCGGTGCTGGCTGGTATGTTGCGTGCTCTGGCACGCCTGTGTGGTGGTCGCGAGACGCTTGATGCGGCGCGCGAGGCCCTGGCCGGAGCTCCGGCACCGGTGCTCGAGGCGCTGCAGGGGCTAACGCAGATTGCCGACTGCCTTGCTGAGCGCTATCCCGACTTGCCACTGTATTTTGACCTGGGCGAGTTGCGTGGCTACCACTACCACACCGGTGTCGTATTTGCCGTGTTCGTACCTGGCGTTGGACAGTCGATTGCGCAGGGCGGTCGTTATGACGACATTGGCGCAGACTTCGGTCGTGCTCGTCCGGCAACCGGCTTTTCGACAGATCTGAAGACCCTGGTAAGTCTGGGCAATGCCGAGCTCGCCGCGCCTCTGACAGGTATCTGGGCTCCGCACGATGCCGATCCCGCGTTGTGGCAGGCGATCTGCCAATTGCGCGGGCAGGGCGAGCGGGTTGTTCAGGCGCTGGAGGGGCAGGCCTGCGAATCTGCGTTGTCGGCTGGCTGTGATCGTCAGCTGGTACTGAAGGAAGACACCTGGATGGTGGCGCCGCTGGCGTCCTGATAACGGCCCGGCGATCGCGCTGGGCTGGTTCCGATATTTACCGGTTGTTGTGGCCGGTCTGCTTCGCCGAAGAGGGCATAGGTTTATGGGTAAGAATGTCGTGGTCCTGGGCACCCAGTGGGGTGATGAGGGCAAGGGCAAGATCGTCGATCTGTTGACTGACCAGGCCGCTGCCGTGGTTCGTTTTCAGGGCGGCCACAACGCTGGTCACACGCTGGTTATTGACGGTGAAAAGACCGTACTGCACTTGATTCCTTCCGGAATCCTGCGTGAAAACGTCGAGTGCCTGATCGGCAACGGCGTGGTGGTCGCACCCGATGCGCTGATGCGCGAGATCACCAAGCTGGAAGAGAAGGGCGTGCCGGTCCGCGAGCGTTTGCGGATCAGCCCTGCCTGTACGCTGATCCTGCCGTATCACGTGGCGCTGGACCAGGCGCGCGAAGCGGCACGTTCCGAGGGCAAGATCGGTACTACCGGGCGTGGTATCGGACCGGCCTACGAAGACAAGGTGGCACGACGCGGCCTGCGCATCGGTGACCTGTTCAATCCCGAGCGCTTTGCCGTCAAGCTGCGCGAGTTGCTCGAGTACCAGAACTTCATCCTGCAGAACTTCTACAAGGTCGAGCCGGTTGATTTCCAGAAGACCCTGGACGAGGCGCTGGCTTACGCCGATGTGCTCAAGCCGCTGATGGTCGACGTATCCGCGCGTCTGCATGACCTGCGCAAGCAGGGTGCGCGCGTCATGTTCGAGGGTGCCCAGGGCTCGCTGCTGGATATCGATCACGGTACTTATCCTTACGTGACCAGCTCCAGCACCACGGCTGGTGGCACTGCCACGGGCTCCGGTTTCGGTCCGCTGTATCTGGATTACATCCTCGGCATCACCAAGGCCTATACCACCCGTGTTGGCTCGGGGCCGTTCCCAACCGAGCTGTTCGATGACATCGGTGCCCGTCTGGCCGAGCGTGGTCGCGAATTCGGCTCGACCACCGGTCGCGCGCGTCGTTGCGGCTGGTTCGATGCGGTCATTCTGCGTCGCTCCATCGAAATCAACAGCATCTCGGGCATCTGCCTGACCAAGCTGGATGTGCTCGACGGTCTTGAAACCATTCGGATCTGCGTCGGTTACAAGGATCGCAACGGCGAGGTGTTGGTCGATGCGCCGACCGATGCTGACAGCTACGATGGCCTGCAGCCGGTCTACGAAGATCTGCCAGGCTGGAGCGAGTCGACTGTTGGTATCAAAAGCCTGGAAGAGTTGCCAGCCAACGCCCTGGCCTATATCCGCCGTATCGAAGCGCTGATCGAGGCGCCGGTCGATATCATCTCCACCGGGCCGGACCGCAACGAAACCATCGTGATGCGCCATCCTTACGCTTGATGAGATAGCGCTTGCGCAGAGGCCGCCTTCGGGCGGCCTTTTGCGTTGTATGTGCGAAGAAATCTAAAAGAGGGTGATCAGAAGATCGCGAATGAATTCGCTCCCACGGAGCAGTCAGTTGCTCTCCGTTGTTGGGGTGGGCTTGTCTGCAAGTTCTAGTGGCTAGAACCCAAAAAAGGCAAGGCTCGGGGTGCGCCTCTTCCGCGGGGCGGAGCAAGGTCGGGGTTGTTTAGCCTTTTGGGACAGGCAGTCGCGCTTCGCTGAAGCGCCAGTCGGGAGCGCCAAATACAAGGGGGCGGAAACGAAAAAACCGAGCCAATGGCTCGGTTTTTTCTGAAGAGTGGTGCCCAGGAGAAGACTCGAACTTCCACGGTGTTGCCACCGCTAGGACCTGAACCTAGTGCGTCTACCAATTCCGCCACCTGGGCACATTGCGATGATTGCTCACCGACTTTCTTTGTCGATTGTGGTCGAATTCGACAGCTTCGTTTCTAACTACGCGGAAACAGTGTCATCGAAAAGTGGTGCCCAGGAGAAGACTCGAACTTCCACGGTGTTGCCACCGCTAGGACCTGAACCTAGTGCGTCTACCAATTCCGCCACCTGGGCACTGCAAAACGATGCTGCTTCTTCGTTTCCGTGTTACAACGTCTACCAGACATTGTGGGCGCGAACTATACGGGCGAGGCCGTACCTTGTAAAGCCCTGACTGTTAAAAAAAAATTGCTCGAAAGCTGCCGCCGAGGCTCGTTTCGCGCTTCAATAGATATAGGGCGTTTCGCCTCTATAAATGAATGAAAGGTGACATCTCTTAATGGCCGATTGGCAATCCCTCGATCCCGAGGCCGCACGTGAAGCGGAAAAGTACGAAAACCCCATTCCCAGCCGCGAGCTGATTCTCCAGCACTTGAGCGAGCGCGGTGCGCCCGCCTCACGCGAGCAGCTGGTAGAAGAGTTCGGGCTGAACTCCGAGGAAGACATTGAGGCGCTGCGGCGCCGCCTGCGTGCGATGGAACGCGACGGTCAGTTGATCTATACCCGGCGCGGCACCTATGCCCCGGTGGACAAGCTTGACCTGGTCTGCGGTCGTATCAGCGGTCATCGCGACGGCTTCGGTTTCCTGATCCCCGATGATGGTAGCGATGACCTGTTCCTGAGCCCTGCGCAAATGCGTCTGGTATTCGATGGTGATCGTGCTTTGGCTCGGGTTGCCGGGCTCGATCGCCGTGGGCGCCGTGAAGGCGCCATCGTCGAGGTGATCAGCCGAGCCCACGAAACCATCGTCGGGCGTTATCAGGAAGAAAGCGGCATCGGCTTCGTCATGGCCGATAATCCCAAGATCCAACAGGAAGTGCTGATCACCGCCGGGCGGTCAATGGATGCCAAGCCGGGCCAGTTCGTCGAAGTGAAGATCACTCACTGGCCGACCCAGCGCTTCCAGCCTCAGGGTGACATCGTTGAGGTCATCGGCAACTACATGGCGCCGGGCATGGAAATCGATGTGGCTCTGCGCAGCTTCGACATTCCCCATGTCTGGCCCGAGGCGGTGTTGAAAGAGGCGAAGCGACTCAAGCCCGAAGTCGAGGAAAAGGACAAGCAAAAGCGCGTCGACCTGCGTCATCTGCCTTTTGTCACCATCGACGGTGAAGATGCGCGCGATTTCGATGACGCGGTGTATTGCGAAAAACCCGGCGGCTGGAAGCTTCTGACTGGCGGCTTCCGCCTGTATGTGGCCATCGCCGACGTTTCGCATTATGTGAAGGTGGGCTCGGCGCTGGATAAGGAAGCCGAACTGCGTGGCAACTCGGTTTATTTCCCCGAGCGCGTGATTCCGATGCTGCCTGAGGAGCTGTCCAACGGTCTGTGCTCGCTCAACCCCGGCGTGGATCGACTGGCCATGGTGTGCGAGATCACGCTGAGCAAGTCGGGCAAGATGACCGACTACCAGTTCTATGAGGCGGTGATCCATTCCCATGCTCGGCTGACCTACAACAAGGTCAGCTGCATGCTTGAACGACCCAAGAGCACCGAGGCCAAGGAGCTCAGTCGCGAATATGCCGACGTGCTGCCGCACCTCAAAAACCTGCATGCGTTATTCAAGGTGTTGCTCAAGGCGCGCCACACTCGTGGTGCCATCGACTTCGAAACGCAGGAGACGCGCATTGTCTTCGGTGCTGGTCGCAAGATCTCGGAGATCAAGCCTGTCGAGCGCAACGATGCGCACAAACTGATCGAGGAATGCATGCTCTGCGCCAACGTGGCGACCGCGCGCTTCCTGCAGGATCATGACATTCCCGGCCTGTATCGCGTTCACGACGGTCCGCCGCTAGAGCGTCAGGAGAAGTTGCGAGCTTTCCTCGGCGAGCTTGGCATGACTCTGAACAAGGGCAAGGAAGGGCCGACGCCCAAGGATTATCAGGCGCTTCTGGAGCATATCCAGGGTCGACCGGATTTCCATGTAATTCAGACGGTGATGCTGCGCTCGCTCAGTCAGGCGGTCTACAGCACCGACAACCACGGGCATTTCGGCCTCAATTATGAGGCTTATGCGCACTTCACCTCGCCAATCCGGCGCTATCCGGACCTGCTGGTCCATCGCGCCATTCGCAGCGTTATCCGTTCGCGTCGCGAGACTTCGCATGTGCGCCGTGAGGGCGCGGCCGCGATGCCCAAGGCGCGCATCTATCCGTATGACGAGGCGGCTCTGGAGCAGCTTGGTGAGCAATGTTCGATGACCGAGCGGCGTGCCGACGAGGCGACTCGCGATGTCGTCAACTGGCTCAAGTGCGAGTTCATGAAGGATCGTGAAGGTGAGAGCTTCCCTGGGGTCATCACCGCAGTAACCGGCTTTGGTCTGTTCGTAGAGCTGACGGATATCTACGTCGAAGGATTGGTTCACGTGACGGCGATGCCGGGCGATTACTACCACTTCGACTCTTTGCATCACCGCCTTTCCGGTGAGCGTAGCGGACGTAGCTTCCGCCTGGGCGACAGCGTCGAGGTGCGCGTAATGCGTGTCGACCTGGATGAGCGCAAGATCGATTTCGAGCTGATCAGCGGTGGCAGCAAGACCGGCATTGGTCAGCGTGGATCTGCCGATGCCGGAAGCGAGCGCAAGGCCGGGCGGGAGCGGAAAGGTTCCGCTGAGAAAGAGACAGTCGGCGCCGATGTGCGCAAAAGCCGCGAGATGAAAAAGGCCCTGCTCGGCGAGGCCAAAACCGCCAAGCCTGATGGAGACAAGTCCAGGCGCAGCGGGCAGAAATCCAAAACCGGTAGCAAGCCCAAGCCCTCAGGCCGGTCGGATAGCGGCGCTGCAAGCAAGCGTAAGGGCAGGTCATGAGCGATCTGGAAAAGATCTACGGCCTGCACGCTGTAGAGGCGCTGCTTCGCCACCACCCCAAGCGGGTCAAGCAGGTTTGGCTGGCTGAGGGGCGTGGCGATCCGCGGGTTCAGACGCTGATTCAGCTGGCCGAGCAGTCGCGGGTTCGTGTCGGGCAGTGTGAGCGGCGTGAGCTGGATGCCTGGGTCGAAGGTGTGCACCAGGGCGTCGTGGCGGATGTCAGTCCCAGTCAGGTCTGGGGTGATGCGATGCTCGAAGAGTTGCTGGATCGTACCGAGGGTGCGCCTTTGCTGCTGGTCCTCGACGGTGTGACCGATCCACACAACCTGGGCGCCTGTCTGCGTACTGCTGATGCCGCCGGTGCGCTGGCAGTGATCATTCCCAAAGACAAGTCAGCCACTCTGAATGCCACGGTACGCAAGGTGGCCTGTGGTGCGGCGGAAGTGATTCCGCTGGTCGCGGTCACCAATCTTGCGCGTACTCTGGAGAAACTGCAGCAGCGCGGACTGTGGATTGTCGGTACGGCGGGTGAGGCCGAGCAGGAAATCTATGACCAGGACCTGCGTGGCCCGATCGTGCTGGTGATGGGGGCGGAAGGCAAGGGTATGCGCCGCCTGACCCGCGAGCACTGCGATTTTCTGGTGCGCTTGCCGATGGCCGGAAGTGTCAGCAGTCTCAACGTCTCGGTTGCCACTGGCGTCTGTCTGTTCGAGGCGCTGCGTCAGCGTCGCTCGGGCTAGCGAGGCTAAAGCCGCCGGGCGATGTCTTCAGCGGCGTTTCTGCGGGTGGGCGCAAAGACGCCTGAAGGCATTCAGCGCCCGTTCAATTTTATTTCTACTCGCAACCCAAACCTTCAGCTGGTGTCCATTGTCCGATTCGGGCGCGCTTGGCGCGCCATTCGTTTTTCGGGGTCTGCAAGACCGCCGCTGGTTACCCGTTACTGAGTCGCCTCAGGCACGCATCATGGAGGCTGTATGCCGCAATACCCGTCTTCCGAGACGCTGTTCAGGATTTCCCCCAACGCCTATTTGTTGTTGGGTCGTGACGGGCTGGTGGCAGATGCCAATGCCGCGTATCTGCAGTGGGCTGTGCGTGATGTTCAAGGCCTGGTCGGAAGGCGCATCGAAGATGTACTTGCCATTGATCTGCAACTGTCTCAGTCCGCGGTCGAAGACAGCCTGGCGTCGATAGCGCGAGTTTTCGACCTGGGTGTGGCCGACAGTCTGTCGGTTACCGGTAAGCACCGTAGCCTGCGGCTGACGCATACACCGATACCGGGCTCGCGCGGAGAGGTCGAGAGCATCCTGCAGAGCATCGAGCGTGTCGCGGGGTTCGAAAACACGCATGAAGCGTCGCATGGCGAGCAGAGCCGAGCCGCATCCCAGGCGTCCTCGGCGCAGGCGCACAGGCTGGAAGCCATCGGCAAGCTTACTGGCGGTATCGCCCATGATTTCAACAATATGCTGCAGATCATCGGTGGGAACCTGCAATTGTTGCGCCGCAATCTGGCGGCCGACGAAGCGGCGCAACGACGCCTTGAATCGGCGGCAAGCGGCGTGGATATGGGGGCTCGCCTTGCCTCGCAGTTGCTGGCTTTTGCCAGTCGACAGCCTTTGCAGCCTCGCTGGGTGGATTTTGGCGAGCTGGTGGGGCGGATGGATGGCCTGTCAGGCGGAGGTGCCTCTACCTTCAGGCTCGATATCCAGCAGGGGTTGTGGCCGCTTTTCGCCGATGCAAGTCATCTGCAGGGCATGATTTTGCGTCTCGTCGCCAATGCTCGGGCGGCTATGGCAGGTGGCGGTACGCTGAACCTGCAGGCGCGTAATTGCACGCTGGATGATGCCCAGCTTGCGGGGCAGCCGGGCGTCGAGGCTGGGCGGTACGTGGAAATCTGCGTGATCGATGACGGAGCGGGGATGAGCCCTGAGGTGCTTGAGCACGCCTTTGAGCCCTTCTTCACAACCCGGCGCAGCGCGGGAGCCTCAGGTTTGGGGTTGAGCGAGGTCTACGGATTCGTCAGGCAGAGTGGTGGCTTCGTCGTGCTGGAAAGCGAAGAAGGCCGAGGTACCTGCGTCCGCGTCTATCTGCCGGCGGATGCCGAGCAGGCGGACATTTCGACCGAGTCGCTTGAGCCCGCCAGACAGGACCTGCCAGAGGCCAGTCGCACCGAGGAAGGGTGCAGTGCCGGCCTGAAGATTCTTTTCGTTGAGGATGATCCCACACTGCGCATGCTCACCGGGGAAGTGATGGATGAGCTCGGTCACGAGGTGTGCCTGTGCGAGTCGGCCGAGGCGGCACTGGAGCAGCTGGAACAGCAGCGTTTCGATGTGCTGCTGACGGATGTTGGCCTGGCCGGCATGAGCGGCATCGAACTGGTGCGCATGGCTCGTGAGCGCGACGCAACGCTGAGTGTCGTGATTGCATCGGGCTATGAGGTGGACGTGCGTCGGGAAGGCCTGGAGGGGTTGCGGACCATGCTCAAGCCCTATGACATCCACCAGGTCCGAAGCCTGCTTGAGCGCATCGGCGAAGAGCGCAGGTCTGCAGGATATTAATGGGCGGGCTGGTTAAATAATCACCAGTTCGCCTTGCGCAGCAGGCCAGGCTTCTCTAGAATTGCGCCCCTTGCCCGGATGGCAGGCGTTTGCGCGCCTCTCTGGCTGGCAAGGCAACACACTATTCACTCCTTGTCTGATCCGCGTTGTGCGGCAGACTGCAACCCGTAAGGAGCAACAATGCGTCATTACGAAATCATCTTTCTGGTCCACCCCGATCAGAGCGAGCAGGTCGGCGGCATGGTGGAGCGTTACACCAAGCTGATCGAAGAAGATGGCGGCAAGATCCATCGCCTGGAAGACTGGGGCCGTCGTCAGCTGGCTTACGCCATCAACAACGTCCACAAGGCTCACTACGTGATGCTGAACGTTGAGTGCAGCGGCAAGGCACTGGCCGAGCTGGAAGACAACTTCCGCTACAACGACGCCGTCATCCGTAACCTGATCATCCGCCGTGACGAGGCTGTTACCGAACAGTCCGAGATGCTCAAGGCTGAGGAAAACCGTAGCGAGCGCCGTGAGCGTCGTGACCGCCCTGAAACTGACAATGTCAACGAAAGCGATGACAGCGACAGCAGCGACACCAACGCTGACGAGTAATCCACGGGTCTATTGAGGAGCCTATTTCATGGCACGTTTTTTCCGTCGTCGTAAGTTCTGCCGTTTCACCGCTGAAGACGTGAAAGAGATCGATTACAAGGATCTCAACACTCTGAAAGCCTACGTTTCCGAAACCGGCAAGATCGTTCCAAGCCGTATCACCGGAACCAAAGCACGCTATCAGCGCCAGCTGGCCACCGCTATCAAGCGCGCCCGCTTCCTGGCCCTGTTGCCCTACACCGACAGCCACGACCGTTAATCGAGCTGTTCGACGGTAAAGAGTAAGGATAGATCGCATGCGTGCCCTGGCAGAATTCATCATGCGCGGCCGTATGCAAGCCATTGTTGTGATGGCTGGCGCTGCGGCATTGCCGATGTTGTTCTGGCTGAGTGCCGCTGCAGGTAGCCTGGTGCTGTTGCGCCGCGGATTGGACGATACGCTGGGGGTACTGGTCTGGGCTGTATTGCCTGCACTGGCCTGGTGGTATTTCGGGGATCCACGAACGCTGCTGGTGCTGCTGGGCGCCTTCGGGTTGGCGCTATTGCTGCGCAGCCAGAATGCCTGGCCCCGGGTGATGTTGTGCAGTGTGGGTGTCGGGCTGTTGTATGCCGTGGCGCTTAGCGTGGCATTCGGCGAGCCGATTGCTGCGGTGGCAGCCGAGCTGCAGAAAATGCTGCCCAACATCCTGTCGCAAGCCTATCAGCAGCTTTCGCTCGAAGAGCGGACGCAACTGGAGGCGCTGCTGATACCGGTCCTGACCGGGCTGTTGGCCGCACTGCTGCAGATCGTTACCCTGCTTAGCCTGATGCTTGGGCGCTATTGGCAGGCCCTGCTGTACAACCCCGGTGGCTTCGGGCTTGAGTTTCGCGCCCTGCGCTTTCCGCCGGCTCTGGCAATGTTGCTCCTGGCGGGCATGTTGTTCAGCCCGAGCCTGAACGTGCAGTTGGCGATGCTGGGTCCGCTGTGCAGTGTTCCGCTGGTGTTTGCCGGCGCCGCACTGCTTCACGGGCTGGTATCGCAAGGCCGGATGCGGCGGTTCTGGCTGGTGGGGCTGTATGTCACGCTGGTGCTGTTCATGCAGGTGATTTATCCGTTACTGGTCGTAATGGCCATCGTCGACAGTTTGTTTGATTTTCGCGGTCGGGCATCCCCAAATGATGCGGGACCTGCGAACGGTGAAGGTTAAAAGTTAAGAGGTAAGACTCAAATGGAAGTCATCCTGCTGGAAAAAGTCGCGAACCTGGGCAACCTGGGCGACAAGGTAAACGTCAAGTCTGGTTACGGCCGCAACTACCTGCTGCCGCAGCGCAAGGCTACCGCCGCAACTCCGGCCAACATCGCCGAGTTCGAAGCTCGTCGTGCCGAGCTGGAAAAAGCTGCTGCCGAGCGTAAGGCTTCTGCCGAAGCGCGTGCTGCTCAGCTGGCCGAGCTGGAAGTCACCATCACTGCTACCGCGGGCGATGAGGGCAAGCTGTTCGGTTCCATCGGCACTCACGACATCGCCGACGCCCTGACCGCCTCTGGCGTGGAAGTGGCCAAGAGCGAAATCCGTCTGCCGAACGGCACCATCCGTCAGGTTGGTGAGTACGACGTAGCCGTGCACCTGCACAGCGACGTTGAAGCGACCGTGAAGCTGATCGTGATCGCTGGCTGATAGCAGCCGTCGTCTGGCACCTAAGGTGCCCGACGAGTAACATCAGGCACGTTTCCACGCGAGTGGAACGTGCCTTTTGTTTTTTAAACGCCAGAGTTTGGCCGTGCCGTCGCGACTACGGCTACGGCGGAAAGACTTAAAGAATTCGAGTGCCATGAACGACATCAGCATCCCGCAGCAATACGATCTGGAAACCGCCGCACTCAAGGTGCCGCCGCATTCCATCGAAGCCGAACAGGCCGTGCTGGGCGGGTTGATGCTGGACAACAATGCCTGGGAGCGCGTGCTCGACCAGGTTTCCGATGGCGATTTCTACCGCCACGACCATCGCCTTATCTTCCGCGCCATCTTCACATTGGCCGAGCGCAACTCGCCGTTCGACGTGGTGACCTTGTCCGAGCAGCTGGACAAGGAAGGGCATCTGCCCCAGGTGGGAGGCCTTGCCTATCTCGGTGAGCTGGCCAAGAACACGCCCTCGGTGGCCAACATCAAGGCCTACGCGCAGATCATTCGTGAACGGGCCACCTTGCGCCAGCTGATCGGCATCAGCAATGAAATCGCCGATAGCGCCTATGCGCCGCAAGGACGCACCGGTGAGGAGATCCTCGACGAGGCCGAGCGGCTGATCTTCCAGATCGCCGAGGCGCGGCCCAAGGTCGGCGGCCCCATCGGCATCAATGACATCCTGGTCAAGGCAATCGACCGTATCGACTCGCTGTTCAACGCCGGCGAAGCGATTACCGGCCTGTCCACCGGCTTCACCGATCTGGACGAGGCCACCAGTGGTCTGCAGCCCGCCGATCTGATCATCGTCGCCGGGCGCCCATCCATGGGTAAGACCACCTTCGCGATGAACCTGGTGGAAAACGCGGTGTTGCGCACGGAAAAGGCGATTGTCGTCTACTCGCTGGAAATGCCCGCCGACTCCATCGTGATTCGTATGCTGGCCTCGCTGGGGCGGATCGATCAGACCAAGGTGCGTACCGGCAAGCTCAGCGACGATGACTGGCCTCGGCTGACCTCGGCGGTCAATCTGCTCAACGACCGCAAGCTGTTCATCGACGACACCGCCGGTATTTCCCCTTCGGAAATGCGCGCCCGTACTCGACGCCTGGCGCGAGAGCACGGCGAGATCGGCATGATCATGGTCGACTACCTGCAGCTGATGCAGATTCCCGGCTCCAGCGGTGATAACCGCACCAACGAGATTTCCGAGATCTCGCGCTCGCTCAAGGGCCTGGCCAAGGAATTCAACTGCCCGGTGGTGGCGCTGTCGCAGCTCAACCGCTCGCTTGAGCAGCGTCCCAACAAGCGGCCGGTCAACTCCGACTTGCGTGAATCAGGCGCCATCGAGCAGGACGCCGACATCATCATGTTCGTCTACCGGGACGAGGTGTATCACCCGGAAACCGAATACAAGGGCGTCGCCGAAATCATTATCGGCAAGCAACGGAACGGCCCCATTGGCACCACGCGACTGGCCTTCCTTGGCAAGTACTCACGCTTCGAGAACCTGGCACCAGGTAGCTATCAGTTTGATGATGACTAATCGCCTTGGGCATTAAGGGATAGCAGGGCAGGGCTAAGCTTCCTCAGCCATGCCGTTCAGCCCTGGCTGGCTTCCAGCTTTTGGCGGATCAGCCTAAGATTCCGCTTCATTTTTCCGCTGTGCAGGAATTCACCCATGCGTCCCCTTGTTGCCACGGTCGATCTGGCCGCCATTTGTCATAACTATGCCCTGGCGAAACGCTGCGCTCCGGGGCGGCGCGCTTTTGCGGTGGTCAAGGCCGATGCCTACGGGCACGGGGCGGCGGCGGTGGTGGCAGCGTTGCGTGACGTGGCTGATGGCTTTGCGGTGTGCAGTGTCGAAGAGGCACGCGTGGTGCGTGAGCAGGCGCCTGAGGCTCGATTGCTGCTGCTTGAGGGCTGCTTCGACGCCGAGGACTATGCGGCGGCCATGGAGATGGGGTTGGATATTTCGGTGCAGGGTGCCGAGCAGGCGCGGCGCCTGCTCGATTGCGCGCCAACGCGCCCACTGAATGTCTGGCTCAAGCTGGATTCGGGGATGCACCGGCTGGGGTTTGAACCGGCTGAGCTGCAGCACTGGGCAGAGGTTCTGAGGGCAGCACCGCAGGTGGCCGAGGTCAACCTGATGAGTCACCTGGCCTGCGCCGATGAACATATGCACCAGCTGACTGACCGCCAGCTGGAAAGCTGCCTGGGCATGCAAGAGTTCGTCTTCGATCAGCGCAGTTTTGCCAACTCCGCTGCGGTGCTGACGCTGGCACCGGCCCATACGGACTGGCTGCGACCCGGCATCATGCTTTACGGTGCCTCGCCATTTGCTGAGCGCAGCGCCGCCGAGCTGGGGCTGCGCCCGGTCATGACGCTCACGGCCGAAGTGATTGCCTTGCACGATGTGCCGGTGGGAGACAGCGTCGGCTATGGCGCGACCTGGGTGGCGCAGCGCCCGTCGCGCATCGGTACTGTCAGTTGTGGCTATGCCGATGGTTATCCGCGTCATGCGCCGTCGGGCACTTGCGTGGTGGTCCGGGGCCAGCGCGTACCTCTGGCCGGTCGAGTTTCGATGGATATGCTGGCGGTGGACCTGACCGACCTGCCGGACGCCGCAATCGGCGATTCCGTCGAGCTGTGGGGTGCACAGATGCCTGTCGATGAAGTGGCTCAGGCAAGCGGCACCATCGGCTATGAATTGCTGACCAAGGTGACCCAGCGCGTACCGCGCAAATACCTCAGTTAAGTCCTTGGCTGCGGGCCTGATGACTTGTTCGGCCGTGGCGAAGTCCTCTGGTCGGATAGGTTAGGCCCTTCCAAGCCAAATGGTCGCTCTCCGGTTCCGTGAGGTGGATGACGCGAAGTTCATCCACCGGGCGGAGTCATGGTGGATATCAGGAACGGCGTCCCGTAACGATTTCCGACCTTTCCACTGGGGCATGCTGGTCATTTTTTGTGCTATATTCCGCGCCCGTTTTCGTTGCCCCGGTTTTTTGCCATGCACCCCGCCAAGCCTTTGTTTGACTATCCGAAATACTGGGCCGAATGCTTCGGTCCAGCACCTTTTCTGCCGATGAGCAGGGAGGAGATGGATCAGCTCGGCTGGGATTCGTGCGACGTGATCATCGTCACTGGCGATGCTTACGTAGATCATCCGTCGTTCGGCATGGCGATCATCGGTCGGCTGCTGGAGGCCCAGGGCTTTCGCGTCGGCATCATCAGCCAGCCTGACTGGCACAGCAAAGACGACTTCATGAAGCTCGGCGAGCCGAATCTGTTCTTCGGCATTGCCGCCGGCAACATGGACTCGATGATCAATCGCTATACCGCTGACCGCAAGGTGCGCTCCGACGACGCCTACACGGCCGGTGGGCTGGCCGGCAAGCGCCCCGACCGCGCCAGCCTGGTTTACAGCCAGCGCTGCAAGGAGGCCTACAAGCATGTGCCGGTGGTGCTGGGCGGTATCGAGGCGTCGTTGCGGCGCATCGCCCACTACGACTACTGGTCGGACAAGGTCCGTCGTTCGATCCTGATGGATGCCACCGCCGACATCCTGCTCTACGGAAACGCCGAGCGCGCCATCGTCGAGGTTGCGCAGCGCCTGGCGCGCGGCGAAAGCATCGCCGATGTCACCGATGTGCGCGGTACGGCCTTTATTCGCAAGAGTTCGGCCCCGGGTTGGTTCGAGCTTGATTCGACACGTATTGACCGGCCGGGCAAGGTCGATCCGATACTCAATCCTTACGTCAGCACACAGGACCTTCAGGCCTGCGCCATCGAGAAGGAAAAGGGGCCGATCGAGGACCCGAACGAAGCGAAGGTCGTCCAGCTGTTGCCCAATCCGAAGATCGAACGCGACAGAACGGTGATTCGCCTGCCGTCGTTCGAGAAGGTGCGCAACGATCCGGCGTTGTACGCTCACGCCAACCGCGTGCTGCATCTGGAAACCAACCCCGGCAACGCCCGTGCGTTGGTGCAGCGCCATGGCGACCACGACATCTGGCTCAACCCACCGCCGATTCCCCTGACCACCGAAGAAATGGACTACGTGTTCGCCGCGCCCTATGCGCGCGTGCCACATCCGGCCTACGGCGATGCGAAAATTCCGGCCTACGAAATGATTCGGTTCTCGGTGAACATCATGCGCGGCTGTTTCGGCGGCTGCACCTTCTGCTCGATCACCGAGCATGAGGGGCGGATCATCCAGAACCGCTCGCATGAATCGATCCTCAATGAAATCGAAGCCATGCGCGGTATGCCGGGCTTCACCGGGGTGGTTTCCGATCTGGGTGGGCCGACCGCCAACATGTACCGCATGGCGTGCAAAAGCTACGAGATCGAGAAACACTGCCGCAAGCCATCCTGCGTGTTCCCCGGCATCTGCGAGAACCTTGATACCGACCACAGCTCGCTGATCGAGCTGTACCGCAAGGCTCGGGCGCTGCCGGGTGTGAAGAAGATCCTGATCGCCTCGGGTCTGCGCTACGATCTGGCGGTGGAGTCGCCTGAGTACGTCAAGGAGCTGGTCACCCACCACGTCGGTGGTTACCTGAAGATCGCGCCCGAGCACACCGAGAAAGGTCCGCTGGACAAGATGATGAAGCCGGGCATCGGCAATTACGACAAGTTCAAGCGGATGTTCGACAAGTACTCCAAGGAGGCGGGCAAGGAGCAGTACTTGATCCCGTACTTCATCGCCGCGCATCCGGGCACCACTGACGAGGACATGATGAACCTCGCGCTCTGGCTCAAGGCCAATGGTTTCCGTGCCGATCAGGTGCAGGCCTTCTACCCCTCGCCGATGGCCAGTGCCACGGCCATGTACCACACCGGCAAGAACCCGCTGCGTAAGGTCACCTACAAGAGCGAGGGGGTGACCATCGTCAAGAGCGAGGAGCAGCGCCGTCTGCACAAGGCCTTCCTGCGCTATCACGACCCCAAGGGCTGGCCGATGCTGCGCGAGGCGCTGCTGCGCATGGGGCGCGGCGACCTGATCGGCAGTGGCAAGCATCAGCTGATTCCGGCGCATCAGCCGGCGGTGGATGGCTATCACAGCGCACGTCGCAAGAATTCCACGCCGGCAGGCAGCAAGAAGGCCGGGCAGGGCGGAAAGATCCTGACCCAGCATACCGGCCTGCCGCCGCGTAGCCACGACGGTAACGCCTGGGATAAGCGCGAGCAGGCCAAGGCTGCCGCTGAGGCCCGGCGCAAGGCAGCAGCTGGGGCGGGCAAGGTGAAGCCATCGGGCAAGAGTGGCAGGCAGCCGGTGCCGCGCTAATCATTCACGACTGAAGTGGCTCCCTCACCAAAACCCGTGGGAGCTGCTTTAGTTGCGGGCTTTTGCTTGTAGCTACACCCGAAACGTCTGAGTCGCCTGGTTCAGCTCATTGGCCAGGCGCAACATCTGTTCACTCTGTTCCCGGCCACGCCTGATGTGGCCGAGATTGCTGTCGCCCTGTTCATGGATATGTTCGCTGTGGCTGCGGATTTCGCTGACGGCTCCGCTCTGTTGCGACGTGGCCTGGGCGATCTGCTCGGCCATGCGTTCGATGTTGCCAATGGTGGCGACGATCTGATCCAGAGCCAGGTCGGCGGTTTCGGCCAGTTCGGCAGTGACCGTGGCGTGCTCGACCTGTACCCGCATGGCCTCCACTGACTCGTTCGCCGTAATCTGCAGATTGCCGATCAGCTGCTGGATTTCCTCGGTGGCGCCGCTGGTGCGCTGCGCCAGGGTGCGAACTTCGTCGGCCACTACGGCAAAGCCACGGCCTTGCTCGCCCGCTCTGGCCGCCTCGATGGCGGCGTTCAGAGCAAGCAGGTTGGTCTGGTCCGCGATGGAGCGAATGACAGTCAATACTTTGCCGATGGTATTGGTTTCGTCGGCCAGGCGTTCTATCGCCAGCGCATTGCCCTGCACTTCGCTGACCAGTTGATGCAGGCCCGTGAGGCTCTGGCTGATGTCCTGCTGCCCCTGGGCGACGGCCTGACTGGCTGAGCGGCTGGCTTCGGCAGCCTGTCCAGCACCGTCGGCAACGTGCTGGATGGTCGCTTCAAGTTCGCTCAGCGAGTCGCGGATCTGCGCGGTATCGCTGGTCTGGCGGGTGGCGCCCTGGTACAGGTCATTGCTCATTTCGGCCAGGCTGCCGCTATTGCCTGCAACCTCCTGGGCATGCTGGCGCAGCGTGCCGACCAGCGTCACTAGATAGCTTCTCAGCTGGTTGAGCGAAGTTTCGATTTCGATCATTTCCGGCGTTTTCGAGCCGAGCTGAACAGCCTGGCCAAAGTCGCCCCGGGCCCAGGCGCGCAGGTCCGGTGCCAGCTGCCCCAGAGCGCGAGTCAATTGCCGCTGCAGGCGGTCGATGGCGAAGGCGGTCAGCAGGATCAGCGCAATGATGGTGCCTTGGATCAAGCGCACTTCTGACTGGATGCGCCCGTGCTCGGCACGTACGACAGGCTCCAGTTCTGCCAGCGCCTGCTGCAAGCTGGCGACACGCTCTGCGCTGCTGGCCAGCAATTGGTTGCGCTGCTCGATCAGTTCTTGTGTCCGACGCAGTTCGTCGGGGTAACGTTTGACGAGGCTGGCGATATCGCGTTTGAGTGCGATGCCCTTGTCTTCGCTGGTCTGTTCGCGATGCTCGCTGCCCTGGAGGTTGAGCAGAGCTGCAAAAGTGCTGCTGCCGGACTGCTGCTCATCGGCAATACCGAGCAGTGGCAGGGCTTCGAGATCGGCGACTGCAGCGCCCAGTCTTTGCAGAGCCTGCTCAGCTTCGCTCGCCAGTGCATCCTGGCCGCTGGCTATCAGCCTGCCGCGCGCGTGGCTCAGGCGCAGCAGCTGGCGGCTGGCTTCGAATATGGCGCTCTGGTACGCCGCGGCGCTGGGCAAGTCGCTCTGCTCGGCATATTGCTGCAGTTGCGCCAGTACCGCGATCATTTCGCGTTCGGCCTGCAGGAGAAGTCCCTGTGGGTCACCGGCCAGTTTGCCCGCAGCCAGCAAATCATTAGCAGTGAACTGGGCGAGCTGTTCGAGGCTGGGTGTAAGGCGTTCGGCAAAGCGCGCGGGCAACGCAGCAATGTCGCTTGCCAGAGTGTCCAGCGCTTGCAATGCAGCGCTGTGCTGCAAAGCATCACCGCTAGCCAGATAGCTCTGGATGTTGCCGGCAACAGGTTGCTGAAACTGCTGAGAGAGTTCGAGGTAGCTCTCCATCAGCTGATAGGGACGCTCCAGCGCACGCTCCGACCACCAGAGCGTGGCGCCCAGGGCGAGACAGATGGCCACGAGCAACAGGGTGTTGAATGTGGTGAGCGATTTCAGGCGCATGCCGGGCTCCAGAAGGGTAGGAGGCCCGCAATGTATGGCTATTTGATGTCAATCAGGTTACAGCAGCAAAACCCACCACGCGGTTGCGTCCGGCATTCTTGGCGCGATAAAGCGCTTCGTCGGCCTGCTGGCTTAGGAGTTTTACATCGGTGCTCGATGTGAGCTGCGTGATGCCGCCGCTGAAGGTGCAGGAAAGGTCGGCAGGTTGTGCCGGAAAGCGGATTTCGGAAAAGCGCTGACGAATCTCGTCGAGTACCCGGCAGGCGTTTTCCAGTGTGGTATCGGGCAGGACGATGGCGAACTCTTCACCACCGTAGCGACCGACAACGTCGGTTTTGCGCAGGCGCTGCTTGAGAAACAGCGCCAGGCTCTTGATCACCCGGTCGCCCATGGGGTGTCCGTAGGTGTCGTTAACCTTTTTGAAGTGGTCGATATCGACCATGGCGAAACACAGCGGAGTGCCGTCGCGTTGCGCTCGGGCGCTGGCGTCTTCGAGCAGCTGCAGGCTGTGGGTATGGTTGTAGAGACCGGTCAGGCTGTCGCGGACAATCCGTGCCTTGAGGTTGCGCGCGCGCTCGGCACGGGTGCGCACGGTGGCGATCAGATGACTGGGCTTGATCGGCTTGGTCAGGAAGTCGTCGCCGCCTTCGTTCATCGCGCTGAGTTGCTTGTCCAGATCGTCTTCGGCGGACAGATAGATGATCGGCACGCTGACATAGCGTTCGTGCTGGCGGATCACCTTGGCCAGCTCGGTGCCCATGCACTCGGGCATGTACATGTCGAGGATGATCAGATCAGGCTGGAACTCGGCCAGATAGCTGATCGCCTGAATCGGCTCGTTAAGCGTGCGGGTGATGATGCCGGCATTGTTCAGTACGCGCTCGGTATGCGTGGCCTGGGCACGTGAGTCGTCGATGATCAGCACCCGGAAAGGCTCGTAATAGGCGGTTCGGGTATAGATCTCGATCTTCTCCAGCAGGCTCGAAGCATCCAGCAGCTCGGTGAACAGTTCCAGACCGCCGGCGCGTACCGCCGCCAGGCGGGTGGGCGTGTCGGTGTCCTGGCGGCTGAAGAAGATCAGTGGCAGTTTCTCTTCCAGCCCCTGCTGCACGCGTTCGGCCAGCTTTAGTCCTTCGCCCGGGCCGGTGAAATCGACGTCCATGACGATGGCTGCCGGGTGGCGCAGGTGCATCGCAGCAAGAAATTCTTGATCACTGGTGAAGGCCCGGGCACCCATGCTGAAAAACTCCAGCTGGCGAACCACATGGCTGGCGCGCTCATGATCCTCAAGGGCGATGTAAACCGGCTTGCTCAGCGAGGGCACCTGGGCAGAAGGGCTGCGAGGGTCGCCGTTTTGCAAGCCGGTACGGGCAAGTCGATAGATCAGCTGGCTAAGCGTTGCGATGATCTCGCTGGAGAGGCGGCCTCGATTGTCATCGATGTCCTCGAGGCAGTCCTCTATCTCGAGCGCAAGCTGATGGTGCTCGGCCTGTTCGAAGCGCTCGGCAAACCGCTGCAGCCGCTGATTGGCTTCAGCCAGGGCGGCATGATAGGAGGCGTTCCACTCGTTGCGCTGAACCTGCTGCCAGACTTCCAGCACTTCGCGGGCCTGGTGAATGACCCGCTGGGCGAAGTGTTGCTTAAGTTCTTCCTGATCCGACATTTCTACTTCCTGAGCGCTGCGCCAGTTCATGCAGCGTTGTGCTGGCGGCATGCTATCACCTGCCGGCTGGTTCCAGATGCTGCAATGGTGGCGTGGTTCTCATTCTGAAGATCGGTCTCGGCAGCTGCGTTATAGTGAGGTGCCGGCCGCAACGCTCCTGGTGACTGACGGTCGAACCTCTGAACTCTGAAAGAGAGAAGGACAGATGTCTATGTTGGATTGGAAGAACCGCTTTGGTCGTCTCGGCTCGTCGGCGAACGGCGCGACTGCGCGTGACACGAACCGCAATCCACTATGGCTGGCGCTGGTCGCGTTGCTGGCCCTGTACCTGCTGGTGACACTGGTTCTGGGCTGGTACTGGAGCCGTGAGCCCGACCGGTTTTCGGTGCAGCAGCATGTCCGCCAGGCGGCGGAGAACTCGCAGCGCCAGATCGTCAATGGCTACACCACAGTCGAAACACTCAAGCAGGTCGCCACGACCCTGCTGGAAAAGCCCGGCGGCTACCTGACCAATGACGTAGCCCCTCCCGGCCTGTGGCTGGACAACATGCCCAGCTGGGAATACGGCGTACTGGTGCAGGTGCGTGACCTCAGCCGTGCGTTGCGCAAGGATTTCGCCCGCTCACAATCGCAGTCAACCGAAGACCCCGATCTGTCCAAGGGCGAGCCGCTGTTCAATTTCGATAACCGCAGCTGGGCATTGCCGGCCACCGAGTCGGAGTACCGCAACGGCATTCGCTACCTCGACAGCTACCTTGCGCGCCTGAGCGATCCGGCACCCAAGGCGCAGTTCTATTCGCGTGCGGACAACCTCAACAACTGGCTCGGTGATGTGGGTACCCGCCTGGGTTCGTTGTCCCAACGTCTATCCGCCAGTGTCGGACGGGCGCGGCTGGATACCGCGAGCGCGGCGGAGCTGGAGTCCGAAGGTATGGTAGTGGAGGACGATCGCGTCGAGACCTCTTGGCTGCAGATCGACAACGTCTTCTACGAGGCCCGCGGCCAGGCCTGGGCGCTGTCGCATCTGCTGCGAGCGATCGAAGTGGATTTCGCCGACGTGTTGGCCAAGAAGAACGCCACCATCAGCGTCAGGCAGATCATCCGCGAGCTTGAAGCCGCACAGGAGCCGCTGTGGAGCCCGATGGTGCTCAATGGCAGTGGCTACGGAGTTCTTGCCAACCATTCGCTGGTGATGGCGAACTACATTTCCCGTGCAAACGCGGCCATTATCGATTTGCGAAACCTGCTGTCGCAGGGCTAAGGATAAACGCTGGGCCGAACCTGTTCGGCCTTTTCGGGTTTGTGGCGGAATGGGTTCGGCCTCAACGGACTTGAGGCTAATCCAGCCCCAGCTTTTTCAATCGATAGCGCATGGAACGGAAGGTCAGCCCCAGGCGCTGGGCAGCCGCAGTGCGGTTCCAGCGGGTCTCTTCCAATGCCTGCATGATCAGCTGGCGTTCGACCTCTTCCAGATGATCTTCCAGGTTGTCGATCTGCGCCAGGCTCGCTTCCGGGGTCTCGCCGGCTCCGTTGGCATCGCTCAGGCGCAGGTCGCCGGCCTTGATTTCATCGCCCTCGCACAGCGTGTAGGCCCGTTCCAGCATGTTCTCCAGCTCGCGCACGTTGCCGGGAAAGCGGTAGCTCTGCAGCTTCGCCAGGGCGTCCGGGTGCAGACGCGCGGGGCGGTCGCCGCATTCGTCGGCGAGCCGTCGCAGCAGGGTCTCGGCGAGCAGGGCAACATCCTCACGGCGCTCGCGTAGAGGCGGAACACGCAGCTCGATGACGTTAAGGCGGTAGTACAGATCCTGGCGGAAACGTCCTGCCGCAACTTCGGCAGCGAGGTCCTTGTGGGTGGCACAGAGCACACGCACATCCACTACCACTTCCTTGGCGCCGCCCACCGTGCGAACGGCTTTTTCCTGAATGGCACGCAGCAGCTTGACCTGCATGGTCAGTGGCAGATCGGCGACCTCATCAAGGAACAGGGTGCCGCCGTTGGCTTCCTGAAACAGCCCGGGCTTGTCTTCGATGGCACCGGTAAAACTGCCTTTCTTGTGACCAAAGAACTCGCTTTCCATCAGCTCCGATGGAATCGCTCCGCAGTTGACCGGGATGAAGGGGCGGTCGTGGCGAGGCCCCTGCTCGTGGATCAGGCGTGCCACCAGCTCCTTGCCGCTACCTGATTCGCCGCTGATATAGACCGGCGCCTGGCTGCGCGCGAGCTTGGCGATCTGCTTGCGCAACAGGTTCATCGGCGGGGAGTTGCCGAGCAGGCGGTTGTCGGCGCTCAGATCGTTGGGGCTTGGACTGCGCAGCCGCAGCGCGGTGTTGACCAGCTCACGCAGGCGGCTGAGATCCACGGGTTTGGTGAGAAAGTCGAATGCGCCGGCCTTGAGTGCGCCGATGGCGGTATCAAGGCTGCCGTAGGCGGTGATCATCGCCACCGGCAGCTGGGGATACTGTTGCTGGATGTGCTGGACCAGCTCCAGTCCGCAACCGTCGGGCAGCCGCATATCAGTGAGGCACAGGTCGTATTGCTCGCGCGCCAGGCACTCGCGGGCTTCCTTGAGATTGCGTGCGCTGCGGGTATCGAGCTTCATTCGCCCCAGGGTGATCTCCAGGAGTTCCCGGATGTCGGGTTCGTCATCGATGATCAAGGCTTTTTGGCGGGCGGTCATGGTCTCGGTCTTTCAGTGGCAACAGGGCAAGCGTATAGCGCTCGGGACGCAATATTAGCGTTACAAGAGGTGTTTGTACGCGATCTCTATTAGGACTGTGACCTGAAGCAGTCAGATGATGCCCATCCTGCGAGGGCAGGTGGTTGCAGCAGCCCGCTCGTGGCTGTCTCGTCGCATCGGCCTTCCTGGCTGGCCAGGCCTCAGGCCAGCTTGCCCGGATGGGCGAAGACGATACGAAAACAGCTGCCGCCCTCGTCCCTGGTGCGATAGTCCAAACGCGCCTGGTTGCTTTCACAGAGTTCTCGGCAGATGTACAGGCCTAGCCCTGTGCCCTTGTTCTCGGTGGTGAAGAAGGGCTCAAAAATGTTCTGCACTTGTTCGGCAGGAACGCCGGGACCGTCATCGAGCACTTCGAGCACTGGCAGGTCGCTGGCTTCGTCGCGAAAAAGGTGCAACCAGACCTGGGCCTCGGGGTGTT
The DNA here is from genome assembly GCF_000756775.1 of Pseudomonas saudiphocaensis. Classification (NCBI taxonomy): domain Bacteria; kingdom Pseudomonadati; phylum Pseudomonadota; class Gammaproteobacteria; order Pseudomonadales; family Pseudomonadaceae; genus Pseudomonas; species Pseudomonas saudiphocaensis. The sequence continues at coordinate 1,819,535 of NZ_CCSF01000001.1, read as the reverse complement.
CCTGGCCGCTGTAGCGCAGACCGTTCTGCACCAGGTTGGTCAGGACCTGGATCAGCTGGTTCGGGTCCATGCGCGTCTGCAGCGAGCTGCCCAGGGTTTTTACATGAACGCTCTGGTGAGCGGGCAGGCTGGAGCGAAACTCGCTGGCGAAACGATGTACCCAATATTTGAGGTCCAACAGCTGCGGCTCGGCCTGTCGCCGGCGCGACAACTGCAGGACGTTCTCGATCACCAGATTCATCCGCCGGGAATGGTCCTGGATGATCTGCGTCAGGCGCAGGTCGGCAGCATCCAGCTCTTCGGACTCTTGCAGCAGTTGCGCGGCGTGGCTGATGGCGCCGAGCGGGTTACGAATTTCATGGGCGATGCTGGCCGTCAATCGACCGAGGGAGGCCAGCTTGAGCTGCTGAGCCTGTTGCGCGATTTGCGAAATATCTTCGAGAAAAACCAGGGTGTCCTGGCGTACCCCATGCTGCAGGGCGGCGAAACTGGGTTGCAGCATGGCGCCATTTGGCGTGGCCTTGAATTGCTGTGGGCGCAGTGTCGGGTTCTCGCGCCATTGACGTAGAGCGTCGATCAGCGCCGGGCAGCGCGGCGCCAGTCGCTCGCCGACCAGAGAGTGCTGATCGAGCATGTCCAGAGCTCCCTGATTGGCGAGCAGGATGCGCTGCTGCGGATCGAGCACCAGGATGCCGGTGCGCATGCGCTGCAGGATCTGGGCGTTCAAGGCTTCGAGGTTGGCGACTTCCTCGGCGCGCTGCCGAGCCAGGGTCTCACTGACCTGCAGGCGGCGCGTGAGGCCCTGCACCAGCAGCGCGGCGGCGAAACACAGGGTGCCGAGTGCCGCCGCTTGCACGTACTGGGTGCCGGCTTCGCTGTTGTTCAGGCTGAGGTAGAAGGTCAGGTAGATGAGGCCGGTGGCGGCAACTGCGGCGATGAGGAAGCCGATGCGTCCGCGCAGCAGGATATTGGCGATGGCGACGGCAATGATCAGCAGGTTGCCGATGCCGCTGGGGGTACCTCCAGCGAAGTAGAACAGCGCAGAGAGCAGTGACACATCCGTCAGTGCGAGGATCATGACGGACAACTCGCGCCTGGGGTTCTGCAGCAGAACGGCAATGAGCGTGTTGAGAATCAGGTAGCCCCAGGCGCCATAGTGGAACGCCGTGGGGTTGACCATGCGCATCAGGTCGCTGTGCAGGCCGCTGCTGATCAGCAGTACCAGAACCAGACCGATGGCGACGCGATACAGGTGATAGAGGCGAAGAATCCGCCGTCCCTGCTGGCCTAGAAACACTGGGCTTTTAGCGTTCACCGGGCTTGCTGCCCTGCTCCAGATGAGCTTGGCTGCAGTACCAGTGGTCGCGTTCCTGCAGCGCCTGGTCGCGGGGCAGATGGACGCCGCATTGGGCGCAGCGAACCATAGGTAGGGTGGGCTGTTCCGGTTTGCGAGTGCTAGTGCGCTTGCTGGTCAGGCGACGCCAGAGCCAGAACGCCGCCGCGATAAGAATGATCCAGAACAGCAGTCGAAACAGTCCCATTTTCACTTCCCGGCGCTGTGGCCGTTACAGGTGCTGGCTCGCCGCCGGCACTTTGCCGGCGGCTGTGGTGGTGGCTAGGTCAGTCGAACAGGCCGAAGGTCAGGTAGCTCCACCAGGAGCGCCCGCTGGCCTGATCTTCCTCGGCTTCAGCCTCCCGCAGAACCGGGCGCAGCTCGTCAGGCAGGTCGCGCGCGGCGTTCTCGTACTGGCGGAGCACGTCACGGTTGGACTGCGAGTTGTCGAGAGGGGCGTCTTTCGATTCGATCAGGCCCAGGGTGGCGCGCGACAGCCAGCCACGATTATCGGCTTCCGCCTGGCGCGGTACGAACTGGCCATTGTCCAGGCTGGGATGTTCGGGGTAGTTGAGCTTCAGGGTTTCCAGGCTGGTATTGGCGAGGTCGTCGAGACTCAGACGCTGGTAGGCTTCGGTCATGACCGCCAGGCCGTCGCCGACCGCTGGTGTGCCCTGGAAGTTTTCCACCACGTAGCGGCCGCGGTTGGCGGCTGCAACGTAGGCCTGGCGGCGCAGATAATAGTCGGCTACGTGGATTTCGTTGGCTGCCAGCAGGTTGCGCAGGTAAACCATGCGGGCCTTGGCATCCGGTGCGTAGCGGCTGTTGGGGAAGCGGGTGGTCAGTTGCGCGAACTCATTGAAAGAATCACGCGCAGCACCCGGGTCACGCTTGGTCATGTCCAGCGGCAGGAAGCGGGCGAGGATGCCGCGGTCCTGATCGAAGGAAGCCAGTCCCTTTAGGTAGTAGGCATAGTCGACGCTTGGATGCTGGGGATGCAGGCGAATGAAGCGCTCGGCCGATGAGCGTGCGGCTTCAGGCTCCATGTTGCGGTAGTAGGCGTAGATCAGCTCCAGTTGTGCCTGCTCGGCGTAGCGGCCGAACGGATAGCGCGACTCCAGAGCCTTGAGCTTGCTGATGGCGCTGTTATAGCTCTTGTTGTCCAGGTCGGCTTGCGCCTGCCGATAGAGCTCGGTTTCGCCGAGGTTCTCGCTAATGGTTTCGTTGGACGAGCAGGCGGCGGTAAGAGCAAAAATGGCGATCAGCAGCAGGTGTTTCACTTGCATGGCGGCTTGCGTCCTGTCACGGCTGGCTGTCTCGCGCTTAGCCGTCCTGTTATGATGAGCGCCCCGGCTGCCCGGGACAAAGACGCCGTATTTAAACACAAGCCTGTTGCCGAAACCAAAGGCTCCCAGGGCAATAGAATCAGTCGGCTGTGCGATCGATATTCGCTGACGTCTGTCTGCGGCGAAATCTGCAACCGTTCCGGTCCGGGAGCAGGCCACGTCGGTTCCCGTTGATCCTGCCAAGCCGTGTGCGGCTCTTCCTTATTTCATAAAGCGTCCTCAATTATGTCCAGCATTCCCACGCAAGCCATCCAACTTCGCGCCGAAGTGTCGCTCGACCTGGGCGGGCAGCGTCTCGATCAGGTCGCGGCTCAGCTGTTTCCAGAGCATTCACGCTCGCGCCTCGCCGCCTGGATCAAGGATGGTTCCCTGACCGTGGACGGCGCAACGCTGCGCCCGCGGGATATCGTGCATGCCGGCGCCGTTCTGGTGCTCAGTGCCGAGCAGGAGGCCCAAGGCGAGTGGGTGGCGGAAGATATTCCGCTGGATATCGTCTTCGAGGATGAACACATCCTGGTCCTGAACAAACCGGCGGGCCTGGTGGTGCACCCGGCTGCCGGGCACGCCAGCGGCACGCTGCTCAACGCCCTATTGCACCATGTGCCGGAGCTGATCAACGTGCCCCGTGCCGGAATCGTGCACCGGCTGGACAAGGACACCACGGGCCTTATGGTCGTCGCCAAGACGCTGCAGGCCCAGACTCGTCTGGTCGAGCAGCTGCAAGCGCGTACGGTCAGCCGTATCTACGAAGCCATCGTGATTGGCATGATCATCACCGGCGGCACCATCGATGCGCCGATCGGCCGTCACGGTCAGCACCGCCAGCGCATGGCGGTGGTCGACGGCGGCAAGGCGGCCGTCAGCCATTATCGGGTGCTGGAACGCTTCCGCTCGCACACCCACGTGCGGGTCAAACTCGAAACCGGGCGCACTCACCAGATTCGTGTGCATATGACCCATCTTGGCTATCCGCTGGTGGGTGATCCGCTGTATAGCGGCCGTTTCCGAATTCCGCCGGCGGCCAGCCCGACGCTGGTGCAGTCGCTGAAGGAGTTTCCGCGACAGGCGCTACACGCCCGTTTTCTTGAGCTGGACCATCCGCTCAGCGGCGAGCGGATGAAATGGGAATCGCCTCTGCCGGACGATTTCGTCTGGCTGCTGACGCTGTTGCAGCAGGACCGCGAGGCCTTCGTCGGGTGAGGAACTGGCCTGGTGACTGGATCATTCCCGACTGGCCCGCGCCGGAACATGTGCGTGCCTGCGTGACCACGCGCGCTGGCGGTGAAAGCCCAGCGCCGTTCGATGCCTTCAATCTGGGCGATCATGTCGGTGACGATGCGGCTGCCGTCATGGCCAACCGCAGCCGTCTGCAGGCAGCTCTCGGCTGTCAGCCGGCCTGGCTGAGCCAGGTGCATTCGACCGTCACGGTCAAGGCCGCCCCGGACCAGTGCCCCAGCGCGGACGCCAGCTGGACGGATGCTCCCGGTATCGCCTGCACGGTGCTCACCGCCGACTGCCTGCCGGTACTGTTCTGCAATCTGGATGGCAGTCGTGTGGCCGCAGCCCATGCCGGCTGGCGCGGGCTGGCCAATGGCATGCTGGAGTCGACCGTGGTCGCGCTGCAGACGCCGGGCGAGCATTTGCTGGCCTGGCTGGGGCCGGCAATCGGCCCGCATGCGTTCGAGGTCGGTCCCGAAGTGCGTGAGGCCTTCGTCGCACAGCATCCTCAGGCGGTCGGGGCTTTCCAGCCTAGTCGCAATTCCGGTCGGCATCTGGCCGATCTCTATCAGCTGGCCCGCATCCGTCTTGCCGCCTGCGGCGTTACCGCCGTGTATGGCGGCGGCTTCTGCGCTTTTACCGATCCGCGTTTTTACTCCTACCGTCGTGCGGCCCGCACCGGACGCTTCGCCAGTCTGATCTGGATCGAAGGCTAACGACCGCTAAAAGGCATTGTGTGCTGCACCAAACGGCGCGGCTATACTCAAAGGCATGAAAAGGCCTATGGAGTACATTTCGCATGCAGGAGTCGACCCGGCCCCGCCTCTGGAACACCACCATACTGCTGCCGGTGTTCATCCCGTCGTTTTTCTTCATTCTGCTGCTGGTCATCGGCACCGCCAGCAAGCCCGAGCTGGCGGGCGAACTGTTCTCCTCGGTCTTGGGCTACATCACCAATACCTTCGGCTGGTTCTACATGCTGGCGGTGGCGATTTTCCTGATCTTCATCGTCATTGTCGCGCTCAGCCCTTGGGGGCATATCAAACTTGGTCCTGACCATGCCGAGCCGCAGTACAGTTTCCCGTCCTGGTTTGCCATGTTGTTTTCCGCGGGCTACGGCATCGCCCTGTTGTTCTTCGGGGTTGCCGAGCCTGTGCTGCACTACGCCGACCCGCCTGAGGGCGCCGAAGGGCTGACCCTGGGCGCGGCCAAGCAGGCCATGCAGATCGCCTTCTTCCACTGGGGTTTCCATATCTGGGCCATTTATGGTCTTACCGGACTGGTGCTGGCGTACTTTTCCTTCCGTCACGGGTTGCCGCTGTCCATCCGTTCGGCGTTGTATCCGCTGATTGGCGAGCGTATCTACGGGCCGATCGGGCACGCCGTGGATACCTTCGCCATTCTCGGCACCATGTTCGGTATCGCCACTACGCTCGGCCTGTCGGTGGCGCAGATGAACGCCGGATTCAACTATCTATGGCCATCAATTCCGGTCAATACCTGGGTACAGGTTGCCAGCATTGCCGGCATCACGGTCCTTACCATGGGATCGGTTGTTGCCGGGATGGACAAGGGGATCAAGCGCCTGGCGATGCTCAATATGATCATCGCGACCTCCCTGATGCTGTTCGTTTTTCTGCTGGGCCCAACGATCTTCATCCTCGAGACCTTTCTGCAGAACACTGGTAGCTACCTGAACAACATTATCGAGCGCACGTTCAATCTGCAGGCCTATTCACGCAGCGACTGGATCGGCAACTGGACGCTGTTCATATTCGGCTGGACCATCGCCTGGGCGCCCTTCGTCGGCTTGTTCATCGCCAAGATCAGCCGCGGGCGGACCATCCGCCAATTCGTTTTCGGCGTAATGCTGGTGCCCACCCTGTTCACCTTTTTCTGGTTTTCCGTATTCGGTGACACGGCGCTGCACCTGATCATCAACCAGGGCTATACCGAGCTGATCGAGCAGGTGAAGTCGGATAACGCCATCGCGTTGTTCAAGCTGCTGGAGCAATTCCCAATGACCTCGGTTCTGTCCTTGCTCACTGTGCTGCTGATCTCGCTGTTCTTCGTTACTTCGGCAGACTCTGGTGCGCTGGTGGTGGACTCGCTGGCCTCCGGCGGTGCACTGGTGACGCCGGCCTGGCAGAGGGGCGGGTGGGCCATTCTCAGTGGGGTGCTGGCCTCGGTGCTGTTGCTGGCCGGCGGTCTCAAGGCGCTGCAGAGCATGGCGGTCGCCAGTGCTCTACCGTTTGCAATCATCATGTTGCTGTCGGCGCTGGGCATGTGGCGGGCGCTGGTGATCGAAAGCCACCACCAGAAGGTCAGTGTGCAATCCAATCGTGCCGGCAACGGGCCTAATCTCTGGCGTAAGCGACTGGCCGGCATCGTCAACTATCCCGAAAAGGATGAAGTCGAACAGTTCATCAAGGGCACGGCCATGACTGCCATGATCCGAGTGGCCAAAGGGTTGCAGGCGCAGTCGTGGCCCGCCGAGGTCCACTACGACCAGGACCATAGCCGCGCCTACCTGGAAGTCGTGGTGCCGGAACAGCTGGACTTCCTCTACGAAATTCGCCTGCGTGATTACCTCCGTCCGGCCTTCGCCCATCCCGAAGCCGAGGAAACGCCGGACGAAGAGAGCCTGTATTACCGGGCAGAAGTATTCCTGCGCCGAGGTGGATTGGCCTACGACGTGTATGGCTACAGCGATGAGGAACTGATCAGCGATATTCTTGACCACTTCGAGAAGTATCTGGCCTTCCTGCATCTGTCACCGGGCGTGCTGCCTTGGAACATGGCCGAGCATGACGAGATGCTGCATCCGCCAAAAACCGAGTGAGGCAAGTGCAGGCCGCCGGACTGGTGGCCTGCGACAGCCCGTCGCCCCTGACCTGCGTCAATGTCATCGGCCTTGAATCGACAACAATCAACCTTATCTATGTTTCATCTCGCAGGCTCCGGCGGACCCTTTCTTAGCGGCCCGCCAAAGGCGAATTCGGGTGCCGGCCTGCCTCTTTAGAAAAGGTGATTACATGCGTATCGATCGTCTGACCAGCAAGCTGCAGCTTGCGCTTTCCGATGCTCAGTCCATCGCAGTCGGGCTGGATCATCCCTCCATTGAGCCACTGCACCTGCTGCAGGCGTTGCTGGAGCAGCAGGGCGGCTCGATCAAACCCCTGCTGATGCAGGTGGGCTTTGACATCAACAACCTGCGGCAGGGGCTGATCAAGGAGCTGGACCAGCTGCCCAAACTGCAGAATCCCACCGGCGACATGAACATGTCCCAGGACTTGGCGCGCCTGCTCAACCAGGCCGATCGGCTGGCACAGCAGAAAGGGGATCAGTACATCTCCAGCGAGCTGGTACTGCTTGCTGCGCTCGACGGCAACACCCGCCTGGGCAAGCTGCTGCTGGCGCAAGGCGTGAGCAAGCAGGCGCTGGAGAATGCCATCAGCAACCTGCGTGGCGGCGAAGCGGTAAACGACCCCAATGCTGAAGAGTCCCGTCAGGCGCTGGACAAGTACACCGTCGACATGACCAAGCGCGCCGAGGACGGCAAGCTCGATCCGGTGATCGGGCGCGACGACGAAATCCGTCGGACCATCCAGGTGCTGCAGCGGCGTACCAAGAACAACCCGGTACTGATAGGCGAGCCCGGCGTGGGCAAGACCGCCATCGTCGAGGGGCTGGCCCAGCGTATCGTCAACGGCGAGGTCCCTGACGGCCTCAAGGACAAGCGCCTGCTGGCGCTGGACATGGGCGCGCTGATCGCTGGCGCCAAGTTCCGCGGTGAGTTCGAGGAGCGTCTGAAAGCCGTGCTCAACGAGTTGAGCAAGCAGGAGGGGCGCATCATCCTCTTTATCGATGAGCTGCACACCATGGTTGGCGCCGGCAAGGCCGAGGGTGCCATGGACGCCGGCAATATGCTCAAACCGGCACTGGCGCGGGGCGAGCTGCATTGTGTAGGTGCGACCACGCTGGACGAATACCGTCAGTATATTGAGCAGGATGCAGCGCTGGAACGGCGTTTCCAGCGTGTTCAGGTCGATGAGCCGAGCGAGGAGGACACCATCGCCATACTGCGCGGCCTGAAAGAACGCTACGAGGTTCACCACGGCGTTTCCATCACCGATGGCGCGATCATCGCCGCGGCGAAACTCTCCCATCGCTACATCACCGACCGCCAGTTGCCGGATAAGGCCATCGACCTGATCGACGAGGCTGCCAGCCGCATTCGCATGGAGATCGACTCCAAGCCCGAAGAGCTGGACCGTCTGGATCGGCGCCTGATTCAGCTGAAGATTGAGCGCGAAGCGCTGAAGAGCGAGGACGACGAGGCCACCAAGAAGCGCCTGGCCAAACTTGACGAGGAAATCGTCAAGCTGGAGCGCGAGTACGCCGATCTGGAGGAGATCTGGAAATCGGAGAAAGCCGAGGTCCAGGGCTCTGCGCAGATGCACCAGAAGATCGAGCAGGCCAAGGCCGATCTCGAAGCCGCGCGGCGCAAGGGTGATCTGTCGCGCATGGCCGAGCTGCAGTACGGCATCATTCCGGATCTGGAGCGCAGCCTGCAGATGGTCGATCAGCACGGCAAGACGGAAAACCAGTTGCTGCGCAACAAGGTGACCGACGAGGAGATTGCCGAGGTCGTCTCCAAGTGGACCGGCATCCCGGTGGCGAAGATGCTCGAAGGTGAGCGCGAAAAGCTGTTGAAGATGGAAGACCTGCTGCACCAGCGCGTAATCGGTCAGCACGAAGCGGTGGTCTCGGTGGCCAACGCCGTACGTCGTTCCCGTGCCGGGCTGGCGGATCCCAATCGCCCCAGCGGCTCCTTCCTCTTCCTCGGCCCGACCGGTGTCGGCAAGACCGAGCTGTGCAAGGCGCTGGCCGAATTCCTCTTCGATACCGAGGAGGCGATGGTCCGCATCGACATGTCGGAGTTCATGGAGAAACACTCGGTGGCACGCCTGATCGGTGCGCCGCCCGGCTATGTGGGCTATGAAGAGGGCGGTTATCTAACCGAGGCGGTACGCCGCAAGCCCTATTCGGTGGTGCTGCTGGATGAGGTGGAGAAGGCCCACCCGGATGTCTTCAACATTCTTCTGCAGGTGTTGGAAGATGGTCGCCTGACCGACAGTCATGGCCGGACGGTGGACTTCCGCAATACGGTGATCGTGATGACCTCGAACCTGGGGTCGGCGCAAATTCAGGAGCTGGTCGGTGACCCGGATGCCCAGCGTGCAGCGGTGATGGATGCGGTGGGTCAGCACTTCCGTCCTGAGTTCATCAACCGTATCGATGAGGTGGTGGTGTTCGATCCGCTGGCGCGTGAGCAGATCGCGGGTATCGCCAGCATCCAGTTGGAACGTCTGCGTCAGCGCTTGGCCGAGCGTGACCTGAGTCTGGAGCTTAGCGAGGAGGCCTTGGACAGGCTGGTTGCCGTCGGCTACGACCCGGTGTACGGCGCACGGCCACTGAAGCGTGCGATTCAGCGCTGGATCGAGAACCCGTTGGCGCAGCAGATTCTCTCCGGTGCGTTTGAGCCGGGCGCCAGCATCAAAGGCAAGGTGGAGGGCGACGAGATCGTATTTGCCTGACGTGAAACGGGCCGCCCCGCTGGGGTGGCCCGGCCTGTAAAAAGGGGCGTCGCCCTGGCTGATTCCCGTCAGCCTGAAGTTTCTCGCAAGGTATTGTAGTAAATCGTGTTTTTTCTGTTGACAGGCGCGTCGAGAACCGTAAAATGGCGCGCCTCAACGGGGGGTTTGCAAGGCAACTCAGCAAGCCAGCCGAAGAGATGGAAATTGAAGTTCCGCGATAGCTCAGTCGGTAGAGCAAATGACTGTTAATCATTGGGTCCCTGGTTCGAGTCCAGGTCGCGGAGCCAAATTCCAATCGGGGTATAGCGCAGTCCGGTAGCGCGCCTGCTTTGGGAGCAGGATGTCGGGAGTTCGAATCCCCCTACCCCGACCATTTTTGGGTCGTTAGCTCAGTTGGTAGAGCAGTTGGCTTTTAACCAATTGGTCGTAGGTTCGAGTCCCACACGACCCACCAAAACCGCTTCGCAAGAAGCGTAAGAGAACCGGAAGGTCCGAGAGGATCTTCCGGTTTTTTTATGCCTGCGTTTTTATTGGCTCTGTAGCCCCTATCTGTTGCAACCCTGTGGGAGCGAATTCATTCGCGAATGAATTCGCCCCCACACAAGGCCGATCAGTGCAGCTTGAGGCGAGGCGTGGTGGTGCTGAGCTTGTCGCCAATCATCATCATGACGGTGCGTGCGATGCCGTACAGCGTCATTTGGTGCATGCGGTAAAGCGAGATGTAGAACATGCGCGCCAGCCATCCTTCCAGCATGATGCTACCGGTAAGGTTGCCCATCAGGTTGCCGACGGCAGAAAACCGCGAGAGTGAAATGAGCGAGCCGTAATCGCGATACCGGTAGCTGGGTAGATCTTTGCCTTCGAGTCGTAAAGCAAGCGATTTGGCCAGTAGCGACGCTTGCTGGTGCGCGGCCTGTGCGCGTGGCGGCACGTTGCGGTCGCTGCCCGGCTGCGGGCAGGCGGCGCAGTCGCCGAAGGCGAAGATATTGTCATCGCGTGTCGTCTGCAGGCTGGAACGCACGACCAGTTGGTTGATGCGGTTGGTTTCCAGGCCATCGATCTCGTGTAGAAACTTCGGAGCCTGGATTCCGGCGGCCCAGACCTTCAGGCTTGCAGGCACGAAACTGCCGTCTTGTGTGTGTAGTCCGTCGGCAGTCACTTCGCTGACAGCGGAGCCGGTGAGCACCTGAACTCCGAGATCTGTAAGCGTCTTGTGTACCGGCTGGCTGATGCGCTCAGGCAATGCCGGCAAGACGCGCGAGCCTGCTTCGATCAGGGTGATGCGCATGTTTTCCGGCTTGATGCTGTCCAGGCCGTAGGCGGCCAGCTCGTGGGCGGCATGGTGGAGCTCGGCCGCCAGTTCGACCCCGGTTGCGCCAGCGCCGACGATGGCCAGGTTGAGCGTCTCGTGCTGGTCCTCGCGGGCATGAGCGCGCATGTAATGACTGAGCAGCCGGCGCCGAAAGCGCTCCGCCTGTTCGCGGGTGTCGAGGAAGATGCAGTGTTCGGCTGCGCCCCGAGTACCAAAATCATTGGTGGTGCTGCCGACAGCGATAACCAGGGTGTCGTAGGCGAGGGTGCGCGCGGGCACGAGCTCCTGGCCCTGCTCGTCCAGGGTAGCGGCAAGGTGGATGCATTTGCGTTCCCGCTCCAGGCCGCACATGCGGCCCAATTGGAACTCGAAGCGGTTCCACTTGGCTTGCGCGACATAGTTGAGCTCATCGGCCGAAGAGTTCAGCGAGCCGGCGGCGACTTCATGCAGCAGCGGTTTCCAGATATGCGTCAGATTGGCGTCGATCAAAGTGATACGGGCCTTGCCGCGCTTGCCAAGGGTCTTACCCAGGCGGGTAGCAAGCTCCAGGCCGCCGGCGCCGCCGCCGACGATTACGATGCGATGGGTCATTAGAAGAACTCATAAAGGTTTTGCGGGATTCGGTGGGGCGCCTGGGGAGCGCAGAATTGCTCATAACACCAGGCGGGCGAGGAGGCGGCTGAGAAGGCCCAGGCCAATCACGACGACCACAGCCAGAAGGAGCAGAAGCCAGGGCCGAAAGGGCTGGCGCTCGACTTGATGCTGAGGGGCGCTGAGGTACTGATCAACGCGCTTTTGGTCTTCGGGATTAAGGCGGCTAGGCATGTGCACCTCGTATGGATGCAGTCATTCTAGCCGCGATGCAGGAAAAGCCAATCGTGCTTGCGCATGAGGGGCGGAGGCGCCGTTTCATGCGAAAGTCTTGTCGGGCTGTCAGTTGTTGCCCTTGAGCTGGCGCAGGTTGCCGATAACCGACTCCAGTGCGCGGTCGAACAGCAGTGTGTCGTTGAGCAGCCGAATGGCGCCGCGACGGAACTCGATGGCAAGCCCCATGCGGGTCTTTTCCAGGACCTTCATACCCGTGCGGTTGACGAAGATGTACTTGCCGGTGGGCTTGATGACCGCAGCCAGTTTGCAGCGCAGCTTGTGCTCTTCATCCTCCTGGAACTCGACCCAGCTGCCGACCCGCAGGTTGTCGACCTGGGCCAGTGCTTCGTCGCTGTCTGCCAGCTCTGGTTCTGGCTCCAGCTCGCGACTTTCGCCAGGCGCGAGCAGCACAATTTCCTCGACCACTTCGACCATCGCGGGCGCTGCAGGTGGAGCATCGGGCTGTACTTGCGAAGGTTCGCGCCGTTGTTCGCTGACTCCCGGTTCGCTGGTCCGTCCCGCATCCGTAAGCGCACTGGCTGACGCCGGTTGGCTGGGTTGATCGATCGGATGCAGCGTCTGCACATGCAGGGCTTCGAGCTGGGTGAAGAATTCGCTGGTCGAGAACGGATCGAATGCGGCGCTGGACAGGCCTTCCCGAAGGCTTTTCAGCAAGCTTGGAACCAGTTCTAGCAGCCGCTCGCGCGACTTCGCGTCGTCGTGTGGTTCGACGCTCCAAATCAGATCATCCATGGTTGCCAGCGCGGCCTGCCATTGTTCGGAATGGGTGCCGTGCTTCAGGCAGGTGAGCAGCAGGACCTTGCTCCAGGCTTCCTGCAGCAGGCGTACCACCACCTCCGGCAGCGTTTTGCCAAGCAGACGCTGGTTGAGTGCGCACTCGACTTCCTGGCGTGCGACCTCCGCCTTTGCGCGTCCCTCTTCGGCATCGCGGGTGCGTTGTTCGAGCAGTTCGCTGCGGCGTCGTTCGTCCCCTGTGAAGGCAAGGAAGTCGGCCAGCAGCTCGGAGAAGATCGTCGGATCATCAACGAAATCGTTCAGCAGGCGCGCCACGATCTGTTCGATCTTCTGATACAGGCTGTCGCGCTGTGTTTCGTCCTGATCGACCCAGCCCATGGCGGCGGAGGCAATTTCGTTGAGCAGGCGGCGGGCGGGGTGGCTGCCGCGGCTGAAAAAGGTCTTGTCCAGAACGGCAACTTTGAGCAGCGGAATCTGCAAGCGACCAATCAGCGCCTTGAGCGAGTCGGGCAGGGTGCGATCGTCGAGAATGAACTCAAACAGCATCGATACCAGGTTGATGACATCCTCATCCACCTCGCCAACGATGCGCGACTTGCCACTCTTGCTATTGATGCGTTGCAGCAGCTGCTCAAGCTGCTCCTGCAGGCTGTACTCATCAGTGATCTGCTGAGGTGCACGAGCCTGCAGATGCGAGAGCAGACGCATCAGGTCGGCGCTGGAGATCGGTACGGCGTCGCTGGGAATGTTGCGTGCAGGGAGGGCGTTACCACGCAGGCCGGAAAGCAGGGCCTGCAGTGCCCCAAACGCCTCGTGAAAGTCCTCCTCAGGATATTCCGGGGCGTGGCTGCCGGCCTGTGCCGGAGAACTGCTTGCTGATGTGGTGGAGCGATTAAGAGGCTTGCGAGGTGGAGCTGAATGCAGCTCCGGGAGTACCCCGGCAGCCACCAGGACCTGATTGCATTCGGCGTAGAGCTGGCCAAGGTCAGCCAGGACGTAGCGTTCGAAGAGCTTGAGAATGATCAGCTTGACCTTGATATCAACACCAAGGCCGCTGCAAGCCTCTACAAAGTTCTCGCATAGCTGCTGGGGTCCGAGCGGGTTGCTCTTGTCGTCAATTTTTTTGCTCACCAGCACGTTCAAGCGGGTGGTCAGGTGGCTGAGCGGCTGGCCGGACCGATTGATGACCTTGGTGACCATGGTGTCGATGGCGACTGTCTCTTCCAGCTCGTCGTTCTGTACCAGTTCAAGGCTGTCGAAAGAGACTTCCGGCTGTGCAGGCTTGCCGATTTCGTACTGATTGAGGCGGGTGAAGGATTCGAACAGAAGCTGTAGAAAGCTTCGCTCGATGCTGCGGCGCTTCATGCGCAGATCGCGCATGGCTTCGAAGAAGGCGTTCTGTTCTGCGTTGCTGGTAGCCCGGTCGGCTATTTCGAACAGCGAATCGTCGGCATTGTCGAGCAGGGTCTGTAGTGCCAGGCGCAGCTGCTGGGCCGCTTGGTCACGAACACTGATGAGTGCGACAGGGAGCCGGCCGGCCGGAGATGATGGCTGGGGGTCTTGAGTCGTCTTCAGGTGCACTACTTTCGCATCTGTTCGCATCGAGGTTCTCCCGAACGCCCCGTAAGGCGGTCACAATGCCTGGCACGCCGTTATAGATTAAAAAATAGTCGGCTGCTAAAAGTTGCCCGCCAATTTTATGGCGTCAATTAATGCGTGCATTATATGTCGACAAGTGCTGCTTTTGGTCAGTGCATCACTTGGACATGATGTAGCTCACAGATACTCCTGCAAATTCCGGCGGACGGTCAGGAAATAGTACCGACGGCGTCTGTTCCGGGATACCTGTGGCTTTTTGCCATTTATTCCCGGTCGCTGCGCGGTCTATGAAGGAGGCTTTATACTGGTGACGAATTTTATGGGAGTTTGTTGTGACCAATCTCACTCTTGCCGACTTGGGCGCTGAAATTGAAACCAATGTGCGCAAGGCCCTGGCCGAAGACGTCGGTGCCGGAGATATCACTGCCCAGTTGATTCCGGCCGAGCGTCTTGCCCATGCGAAGGTAATTACCAGGGAAGCCGCAGTGATTTGCGGGACGGCCTGGGTAGATGCTGTGTTTCGCCAGTTGGACCCTAGAGTGGCGGTACATTGGCAGGTGGCTGATGGCGAACGAGTAGCGGCAGATCGCGTGCTGTTTCAGCTGGAGGGGCCGTCGCGTGCCCTGCTCAGCGGTGAGCGGGCCGCGCTTAATTTTCTGCAGACGCTATCGGGAGTGGCAACCCGGAGTCGGCACTATGCCGATCTTGTCGAGGGCACGGGAGTGCGGCTGCTCGACACTCGAAAAACCATTCCCGGCCTGCGTCTGGCACAAAAATATGCCGTGACCTGCGGGGGCTGCCACAACCATCGGATCGGGCTTTACGATGCCTTCCTGATCAAGGAAAACCACATTGCGGCCTGTGGTGGAATTGCCGAGGCCGTGACAGCGGCGCGGCGCATTGCGCCTGGCAAGCCAGTGGAGGTCGAGGTTGAGAGCCTGGACGAGCTGGAGCAAGCGCTGGCGGCTGGCGTCGATATCGTCATGCTCGACGAGCTGAGTCTGGAGGATATGCGTACCGCTGTGGGGATTGCAGCGGGGCGGGCAAAGCTGGAAGCCTCAGGCGGGATCGATGACGAAAGTCTGCGCAGGGTGGCGGAAACCGGTGTGGACTACATTTCGATCGGCGCCCTGACCAAGCATGTCAGGGCGATTGATCTGTCGATGCGCTTGCAGCAGTGAAAAACTACCTGCGTTGGCAATACTGCGTTCACAACAGGCTCGGACTGCTCATTTAGACCGCTAAACTCCGCGTCCTCGCCTGTTTTCGCCTTGTCTTGCCTGCCTCGGTTACGTTTTTCGATGGGCCTGATGATGTGCTTAAAAGCCGGCGGCGTACCTGGGGTATGCCGCCGCCGGCTCCGTTGCGATCAGTGTTTCTTCAGGCCGAAGTTCTCGTGCAGCGTGCCCGGAGTGTCGTCGCTCTTCGGTGCGTAATCTTTCGGCGGCTCGGTGAATGCCGGTGAATCCAGGCGCTCACGCGTGGTGTGGCTTTCCTGGCTGTGCAGCGCAGTCAACAGGCGCTGGCGGGTCTGCTCGTCGAGTGCGAGCTTGTCGGCGCCCTCGGACAGGTGGTTCTGAATGTCCTGATGGCTGGCCGTAAGCTTGCGCAGCAGATTGGCGGTGGTGTTGAAGTGAGTTACCACTTCGCTCTGATAGGTATCCAGCCGCTCCTGCAGCTCATCCACCTGGTGCTGTGTGCTGTTAGGCGCGCTATTGCGCGAGAGCAGGTAACCAATAGCGATACCGACGATCAGGCCGGCAATCGGAAGCAACCAGGTCGCGAGGTTCTGTTCCACGAGTTTTCCTCTATATAAACGGCAGTGCTGTTCAGGCCGGGTAAAACACCGTAAGGCGTCGGTAGGGCAATCGGGTGCTGCTGCGCCCGGTGCCGCCGGCCGGATTGCCTGGGCGGGTGGTTTTTCCACGGCCTGATACGTTAACGTCTCGTACCTGCCCTGTATACCGCGATGCAGCGCGGCGGTCATCAGGCAGCTCGTAAGCAAGACGAGTCGACTTGCCTCAAGGTCACGGAGCCATTTTGTTGAAACGCGAAATCCCCATCTCCATCGAAGGGCCGGCCGGCGTGCTGGAAGGCCTGCACTACGACCAGCCCGATGCCCGCGGAGTGGCGCTGATCTGCCATCCCAACCCGGTCAAGGGCGGCACCATGTTGAACAAGGTGGTCTCCACCCTGCAGCGCACCGCGCGCGATGCCGGCTACATTACCTTGCGCTTCAACTATCGCGGAGTGGGTGGCAGCGGCGGCAGCCACGATATGAACACCGGCGAGGTCGATGACGCCGAAGCGGCCCTGCGCTGGCTACAGGAGCAGCATCCGGGGCTACCGCTGACGCTGCTGGGTTTTTCCTTTGGCGGCTTTGTGGCTGCGGCGCTGGCGAGCCGGCTGGAGCAGCGCAACGAAAGCCTGCAGCGGCTGTTCATGGTGGCGCCGGCGGTTTCTCGGCTCGATGGTATGCCAATGGCTGAGCGTTGCAGCCTGAGCATTATTCAGCCCGACGCTGACGAAGTGATTGATCCTGCTTCGGTATACGCCTTCTCCGACGCGCTCGAGCGTCCCCACGAGTTGTTGAAAGTGGCAGAATGCGGCCACTTTTTCCACGGCAGGCTGGTGGAGCTGAAAGAGCTGGTTGCACCCCGCTTGAGCTAATGGTGGTCGGAGCGCCTGCGTTTAGGCCTGCGACTTCCCGAGCCGCTTGCAGACTGAATTGAGATAACTCTATGAAAACCCGCATTCTTACCGGTATCACTACCACCGGCACGCCGCATCTGGGCAACTACGCTGGCGCCATCCGCCCGGCGATTGCCGCCAGCCGTGCTGCCGATGCCGACTCCTACTATTTCCTCGCCGACTACCATGCGCTGATCAAGTGCGACGAGCCATTGCGCATTCAGCAGTCGCGCCTGGAAATCGCTGCCACCTGGCTGGCTTGTGGCCTGGATGCCGAACGGGTGACTTTCTATCGTCAGTCCGACATTCCGGAGATCCCGGAACTGACCTGGCTGCTGACCTGCGTTGCCGGCAAGGGTTTGCTCAACCGCGCGCATGCCTACAAGGCTTCGGTGGACAAGAACCTGGAAAATGGCGAAGACCCGGATGCGGGCGTCACCATGGGGCTTTTCAGTTACCCGGTACTGATGGCCGCCGACATCCTCATGTTCAACGCGCACAAGGTGCCGGTAGGGCGCGACCAGATCCAGCATGTGGAGATGGCGCGTGATATCGGCCAGCGGTTCAACCATCTGTTCGGCCAGGGACGTGAGCTGTTCACGCTGCCGGAGGCGGTAATCGAAGAAAGCGTGGCGACCCTGCCAGGGCTCGATGGGCGCAAGATGTCCAAGAGCTACGACAATACCATTCCGCTGTTCTCCAGCGCCAAGGAGTTGAAAAGCACCATCGCCCGCATCGTTACCGACTCGAAGTTGCCCGGCGAGCCGAAGGATCCCGACGACTCCCACCTGTTCACGATCTATCAGGCTTTCGCCAATCCGGCGCAGCTGGCCGAGTTCCGGGCTGAGCTGGTGGACGGGCTGGCGTGGGGCGAGGCCAAGCAGCGGCTGTTCCAGCTGCTTGATGGCGAGTTGAGCGAAGCCCGCGAGCGCTATCACGCATTGATGGCGCGCCCAGGTGATCTGGAAGATATCCTCCAGGCTGGCGCGCTCAAGGCGCGCAAGGTGGCAACGCCCTTCCTGGGTGAGCTGCGCGAAGCGGTAGGGCTGCGCAACTTCCGCAGTGAAGTGAAAACTGCCGGCCCGGCCAAGAAGAAAGGCGGAAAGGTTGCCCGTTTCGCCAGTTTCAGGGAAGCCGATGGTAGTTTCCGTTTCCGCTTCTTCGCCGCCGATGGTGAGGAGCTGTTGCTGTCGCGTCCTTTCAGCGATCCCAAGGCCATTGGCATGCTTAGCCAGCGCCTGATTGCCCAGGGGATCGATGCTCTGGAACTGCGAGCCGATGTGAACGATCAATTCACGTTGTGGCTCGATGGTGAGTGTGTTGCCGATAGTCCGCGCTATGCCGGCGAGGCAGAGCTGGAGGCCGCCATGCTGCGTTTGCGCCAGGCCATGGCGACGCTTGTCGGATAGTTTCGGAGAATTGGGGCGCCGGGCAGAGGTTGTCCGGCTATGTTCCGTAAACACTTGAGGTCAGCTGTTTTGAACGATTTGAGCAAATTGCCATCCGCCGAGGCCGCGGCTAAAGTAACGCCCCCGTTTCACTACCCAGACCCGGCCATGACACCTCTCGAGCGCTATCAGGCAGACCTGCAACGTCCAGATTTCTTTCACGATGCAGCCCAGGAGACAGCCGTTCGTCACCTGCAGCGTTTGTACGATGACCTGGTTGCGGCTGAGCGTTCTTCCTCCGGCCTGCTGGGCAAGCTCTTCGGCAAAAAGCAGCAGGGGCCGATCAAGGGGTTGTACTTCTGGGGCGGGGTTGGCCGTGGCAAGACCTATCTGGTAGACACGTTCTTCGACGCTTTGCCGTTTGAGCAGAAGACCCGTACCCACTTCCACCGCTTCATGAAGCGTGTGCACGAAGAAATGCGCACCCTCAAGGGCGAGAAAAACCCTTTGACCATCATCGGCAAGCGCTTTGCCGCTGAGTCCAGGGTGATCTGCTTCGACGAATTCTTCGTTTCCGACATCACCGACGCGATGATTCTGGCGACTCTGCTCGAAGAGCTGTTCAAGAATGGCGTGAGCCTGGTGGCGACCTCCAATATCGTTCCCGATGGCCTCTACAAGGACGGCCTGCAGCGAGCCCGCTTCCTGCCGGCCATTGAACTGCTGAAGAAGCATACCGAGATCATCAACGTCGACAGCGGTATCGACTATCGCCTGCGCGCCCTGGAGCAGGCTGAGCTTTATCACTTTCCACTGGGCGCCGAAGCGGAGCAGAGCCTGGAGAAGAGTTTCCGCAGCCTGCTGCCAGAGCAGTGCCGGATCACCGAAAATGATGTGCTGATGATCGAGAACCGCGAGATCGTTGCACGCAAGACCGCCAGTGGCGTTGCCTGGTTCGACTTCCGCGAGCTCTGCGACGGCCCGCGCAGCCAGAACGACTACATCGAGCTGGGCAAGATCTTCGATACGGTACTGGTCTCGAACATCGAAAGGATGGATGTCTATAAGGACGATATGGCGCGGCGTTTCATCAACATGGTGGATGAGTTTTACGACCGCAACGTCAAGCTGATCCTCTCGGCTGAGGTCGAACTCAAGGATCTCTATGCCGGCGGCCGCCTGGAGTTCGAATTCCAGCGGACCCTCAGTCGCCTGCTGGAAATGCAGTCCCACGAGTTTCTGGCGCGTCCGCACAAGCCTTAAGTCGATAAAGGAAATTGCCGCAGGTGGATCGCGTTGCATCGATCCACCGGGTGGCGTCCCACCGGGTGGCGCTCCACCGAGCAGAGCTAAGGTGGATGTTAAAGCGCGTCCGCCCCACGCTTTTTCCAGCTTCCAGCTTCCAGCTTCCAGCTTCCAGCTTCCAGCTTCCAGCTTCCAGCTTCCAGCTTCCAGCTTCCAGCCTTCAGCCGCTTTTGTGCCTGTACTGCTGCCGATACTGATTCGGTGAGAGTTCGGTGTGGTGGCGAAACAGGCGGGCGAAGAAGCTGGCGTCGTCGTAGCCGACTTCATAGCTGATGGTCTTGATGCTCTTGCGTGTGGTCGAAAGCAGGCTCTTGGCCGTTTCGATACGCAGCCGCTGCAGATAGTGCAGCGGCTTGTCGCCGGTGGCAGCCTGGAAACGGCGCATGAAGTTGCGAATGCTCATGCCATGCTCGCGGGCCACGTCCTCAAAGCGGAATTTCTCCGCGAAGTGCTCCTCCAGCCATTCCTGTATCTGCAGTACGCGGGTATCCAGGTGCAGCTTCTGCCCGCCGAAGCCGATCCGGCCCGGGCTGTAGTTACGCTGTACTTCGAAGAGGATGTCACGCGCCATGCCCTGAGCAACGCTGGCGCCGCAGAAGCCTTCGACCAGATGCATGTAAAGGTCGCAGGAGGACGTGGTGCCGCCGGCGCAGTAGAGGTTGTCGCTGTCGGTCAGGTGTTTTTCCAGCGTAAGCAGCACGCGGGGAAAGCGCTCGGAGAACTCCTTGGCGAAGCGCCAGTGGGTTGTGGCTTCACGTTCATCGAGCAGGCCTGCAGCAGCCATCCAGAATACCCCACTGGCTTCGCCGCAGATGGCAGTGCCGGCTGCGTGGCGTTCCTGCAGCCAGGGTTCGACCTGTGGGTACTGTTGGCAGAACTGGTCGAAATCGCCCCAGAAGGCCGGCAGAATCACCGCGTCAGTTTCCCCAAGCGAACCTTCGACCTCAATGCGTGAGCCGTTGAATGTCGTGACCGGATTGCCGTCAGGACTGACCAGCCAGGTTTCCAACGCGGGCGTCAGGCCCAGGCCAAGCTGTTTGCCGTAACGCAGGCTAGCCATGTGGAAGAAGTCCTTGGCCTGCATCAGGGTGGAGGCGAAGACGCCATCGGTGGCGAGGATGCTGATGCGCTTGGATGCGGATGGCTTGAGCATGTTGTCTACTTCAAAGAGTCATTATTAGTGAGGCAAGGGTAAATCTGCCTTCTTTAGGCGGGAGCGTCTTATTTTTTTCGCCTAGTGTCCAGTCTCAATCTTCCTGATCACGAAAACGCTCCCGCCGTTGTCCATCCGTAACGGAGGATCCTTTATGACGACCGCAACAACCCTAGACGCCGGTGAGGCGTTTTCCGGCTGGGATGGCAGTACCACCGCGGCGCGCAAGATGCAGCAGGAACTGGCGGAAAAGGTAGTGCTGATCGATGACTTCGAACCACTGCGGCTGATAGCCGGCGTCGATGTCGGTTTCGAAGAAGGTGGTGCGGTGACCCGCGCGGCTGTCGTGCTGCTCGACGCACAGACCCTGGCTCCGGTAGCACAGACACTGGCGCGGGTTCCCACCAGGATGCCCTACATTCCCGGCCTGTTGTCGTTTCGCGAATTGCCGGCGGTGCTGCAGGCGCTCGAAGCGCTCGGGCAGGTGCCGGACCTGATCTTCTCCGATGGCCATGGCATTGCCCACCCGCGTGGCCTGGGTATCGCGGCCCACCTTGGTGTTTTCACCGGCCTGCCGACCATTGGCGTCGCCAAGAAGATACTTACTGGCCAGCATCAGCCTCTTGGGGAGCAGCGCGGCGATCAAGTCGATCTCTTGGACAGGAGCGGCAAGCAGATCGGCACCGTATTGCGTAGCCGGGAAAAAGTACGACCCCTGATCATTTCTCCAGGCAACCGGGTCAGCCTGGAGACTGCGCCGCAGCTGGTGATGCGTTATGTCACCCGCTACCGCCTGCCGGAGCCGACCCGGCTGGCTGATCGTCTGGCCTCGCGCCGAGATGAAAAGCGTGTCGGCATCCAGCCCGACCTGGACCTGCAATGACGCCGCTTGCAGCCTGCCGCCAGCAGGCGCTAGCCTGCAGGGCCGCAACAATAGCCAGGACTCTCTGCGATGCAGCTGGATCACGCGACAGGCTGGTGCCGAGGCATTCGCCATTGCCCATCGCCCAACTTCAATCAGCGCCCGGATGGTGAAATTTCGCTGCTGGTTATCCATAACATCAGCTTGCCGCCGGGGTGCTTCGGTACGGGCAAGGTGCAGCAGTTCTTTCAGAACTGCCTGCCAGCAGACGAGCATCCTTTTTTCGAAGAAATTTCCACGCTGCAGGTGTCTGCGCATTTTCTGATCGAACGCGATGGTGCCGTCACGCAGTTCGTCTCCTGTCTTGATCGAGCCTGGCACGCAGGCGTTTCGAGCTTCGCCGGTCGTGAAGGCTGCAATGACTTCTCCCTCGGCATTGAGCTGGAAGGAACCGATGATGAGCCTTTCAGCGAGGCCCAGTACGAGAGCCTGATTCAGCTCTGTAGCCTGCTGCAGCAGGCCTATCCGGCCATCACGCCAGAGCGGATCTGCGGTCACAGCGATATCGCGCCGGGTCGCAAGACCGATCCGGGCCCGAATTTCGACTGGTCTCGCCTGCGTGCGGCTGCGATCATCACGTGAAACTCGTCCCGCTCAAGGACCCTGATACATGACTTTTCTCGTTCTATTGCTGGTACTGCTGATCGAAAAGCTCACCGACTGGCGACGGGATGTGCAGCAGGATGAACCCTGGTTGCGCCTGTTGCGCAGCGTCGAGGGGAGTGCCAGGTTGGCAGCGATGCCCTGGCTAAGCCTGTTGCTGGTGGTGTTATTGCCGGTGCTGCTGCTTGGGTTGCTGCTGGCGGCACTGGAGCCGCTGGCCTATGGCTGGCTTAGCCTGCCGCTGCATCTGCTGGTGTTGCTCTACAGCCTGGGGCGCGGCCATGCCAAGCGCGATCTGGGCCCTTTCCGGGACGCCTGGCGGCGCGACGATCAGGAGGCGGCGGTGTTGGTCGCTGAGCGTGACCTCCAGCTTACCGCCACAGATGCGCCAGGCTTGCTGCGTGCTGTTGAAGGGTGGCTGCTCTGGTGCAGGTATCAGGGCTTCTTCGCGGTGATTTTCTGGTATCTGTTGCTGGGCCCGATGGCTGCGCTGGCTTATAGACTGCTGGTGCTGACCCTGGAGCATGCGCGCACGGATGCCATGCGCGAGCGCGCCGGCCAGCTTCTGCATGCCTTTGACTGGCCGGCGGTGCGCGTGCTGCTGTTCAGCTTCGGCCTGGTCGGTAACTTCGTCGCCGTCAATCGCTCCTTGCTGCAGGAATTGCTGAACTGGGATATTCCGGCCCGGCAACTATTGAGCAGCGTCGGCCCTGCGGCGGCTGACCTGGGCGAAGCCGTAGAAGGGGAGGCGGGACTCGCTCGGCTCGATAGTCTTGCGGCCTTGCTGACACGTACGCGGATGTTCTGGTACGCGCTGATAGCGCTCTGGACCATATTCGGCTAGCTCTCAAGGGCGCAGTCTGAGCTGGGCGGGCTCGCTCTTGGAAGCAAGGTTGTTTGCTCGGCCAATCCCAACAATAAGACGGGCAGATCATCTGTGCTTATAAGGGCACTTTGCCATTACGTTAATTTACAAAACCCAATCGGCTTCTCCCGTATAACGTCAAGTGCACCTCTCTGACGAGCCCTGTAGCAGCACTTGATGCTGCACGCACAACAACAAAAAGTTGGGAGACGTCTCATGCGCAGCTTGATGGGCCCCGCCATTGCATTGATGAATCGCCTGAGTTTCGCCATGAAATTCAGCCTGATCAGTGTGCTTTTCTTTGTTCCGATGCTGTTGACCAACTTCTATCTGGCACGCGACTCGTACCAGGAGTTTGTTGGCACCCGTCACGAGCTGCAAAGTCTGGATCTCTTGAACAATGCCTTGCAGCTGCGCCGTCAGCTGGAAGACTGGAAGGACCTGGTAGAGATCGAAGGCATCATTGCGCAGTCCGGCGGCGACCAGGCACTGCAGGCCCGCCTGGAAAACGCCGAGCGTGAGCTGTCGATGCGTATGCAAGCTCTGCTGCCGGTTAGCGACGATGCCGACCAGGTTGAGGAATTCAATGGCCGCCGTGACGGCCTTGCAGCAGCCTTGCGCGACGCCCAGGCGCAGCAGTCGCTGCAAGCCAAGGCCGCTATGGCACGTGCCCTGCTGGGTGATACGCAGGTGATGATCAAGCTGATTGCCAGCCAATCCGGGCTCAGCCAGGACGGTCAGCGCGATGTGCGCATGCTGTCGGAACTGTTGACCTCGGTAACGCCGGTGATTACCGCCACTCTTGGCGAGGGAAGGGCCGTGGGTGCCTACACCTTCGGGCAGGGGTATCTGAATTCGGACGCCAGCAACACCCTGGATGCGTTGCTGCTTGAGCTGGAAAAGCAACAGAGCCAATACGCGGCCCAGTTGCAAGCTGTGCTCGCCGGCAGTGCCGCGGCGCAGCAGCACTTGGACAGCTTCGCTCGGGAGAGCCGCGAGTCGCTGCGGATCACCAGCGATATCTTCCAGGATCAGGTGATCATGGCCGAGACTCTGGATCAGCCGTGGCATGCCTTTTACGATCTGATCAGCCGTGAAATGGCGAAAACCTATGGGCTCAACGACGCCATTCTCGGCTTTCTTGATGCCCAGCTTGGCGTGCGTCTGGAGCAGAAGCGGCTATTAATGACGGGCCTGCTGGTGGCGTTGGCGCTGGTGTTCGTACTGGTGGTCTACCTTTACAGCGCCTTTTATATCTCTACCCGTGCATCGCTGCGCAGTCTGGGCGCTACCATGGATCGCGTGGCCGCCGGCGATATGACCGTGCGTTGTGAGGTGCGCAGCCGCGATGAACTGGGTGAGCTGGGGCAGGTGTTCAACCAGACGGTGGCAAGGATTCGCGAGCTGATAGAGCGTGTCGGTCAAACCGTCACCGAGGTCGAGCGTCAGGCCACCCGGGTGGAGCGTGTATCCGGCGAAAGCAATCAGACGGTTTCAGGCCAGCGTGGGCAGATTGAGCAGGTTGCTACCGCAATGAACGAAATGTCGGCTACTGCCCAGGCAGTGGCCAGCAGCGCCTCATCGGCAGTGGACAGCGCCCATGACGTCAACCAGCAGACCGTTGGCGGGCGCGAACTGGTTGAGGCCCAGGTGCAGGGAATCGAGCGTCTGGCTACGGAGATCGACCAATCGGTAGAGGTGATCAATCGGCTGGCCGGCGACAGCAAGACCATCAGTCAGGTGCTGGATGTGATCAAGGGGGTCGCCGAACAGACCAACCTGCTGGCACTCAATGCGGCCATCGAGGCTGCGCGTGCCGGCGAGCAGGGGCGCGGGTTTGCCGTCGTCGCCGACGAAGTGCGCAATCTGGCACGTCGTACGCAGCAGTCCACCGAAGAAATCGAGCAAATGATCAGCCGCTTGCAAGGCGGTGTTGGTGCCGCGGTGAAGAGCATGGGCGCCAGCCATGCAATGGCTGACGCCACGGTCCAGCAGTCGGCACAGGTCCGTCAGGCACTGGAGAATATTCTCGGTGCAGTAGGTGTGATCGTCGATCAGAACCAGCAGATCGCAGCTGCTGCGGAGCAACAGACGGCGGTAGCCCAGGATATCGATCGCAATATCGTTGCCATCAACGAAGCGGGGCAGCGGACAGCTGAGGGCGCCGGACAGACGGCCCAGGCCAGCCAGGAATTAAGCGCACTGGTGGGGCGGCTGCAGCAATTGATTGCGGCGTTCAAGGTTTGAAAGTTCCGCTCTAGAAGCGCCTGGCGAGCTCTTCCAGACGTCTCGGACGGCGCTTAAACGCCGATAGCCCCTTCGGCTGCTATCCCCAACCAAACAGCCCGCAGGTATTACGATAGCTGACCGCAGCCAGCTCTTCGGTGCTGATACCGCGAATTTTAGCCAGCTCGCGGCAGATGTCGGGCAGAAACTCAGGACTGTTGCGCTGGCCGGCATGGCTATGCGGCGTTATGTCAGGAGCGTCGGTCTCCAGCACGATGCTGTCCAGCGGTAGCTGTTGCAGGACGCGATGCATGCGCTGCGCCTGGGGCCAGGTTCCGGCGCCGCCGAGGCCGAGCTTGTAGCCGAGCCTGATGTATTCCCGCGCTTCTTCGAAGCTGCCGCTGAAGGCATGAACGATGCCGGTGCGTTTGAGCTTGTAGTGTTTCAGGGTGGCGATCATCGGCGCATGGGCACGTCGCACATGCAGCAGCACCGGCAGCTCGAACTCATCGGCCAGCGCCAGTTGGGCCTCGAGCACGGCCTGTTGACGTTCCTTATCGGGCTCCTCGATGTAGTAGTCCAAACCAATTTCGCCGATGGCGCAGAGTTTTTCCGCGCCACGCAAGCGCAGCAGCCAGTCTTTCAACTGCTCCAGATGCTCGTTTCTATGTTCTTGCAGGAACACCGGATGCAGACCGAGGGCGGCATGGACAGCCGGCTGGTCCTGGGCCAATTGCCAGACCCGGTCCCAGTTCCCCCGGCACACGCCGAGCACGACGATGCGCTCCACACCGGCGGCTGCACAGCGCTGCAGTACGCTGTCGCGGTCGTCATCGAAATCCTCGAAATCGAGGTGGGTATGGGTGTCGATCAGCTGCATCTGTCGCACGGCAAAACTCTCATGAACAGGGAAGGCCTGCATATCGGACCGCCGGACCCGCCTCAGGCTCCCGCACTTTTGCGTTCGGCGGCGAGCAACGCGGATTTGCGCGCAACGCCCCAGCGATAGCCGGTCACTGCCTGGTCGGCGCCCACCACCCGATGGCAGGGCACTAGCAGACCGATCGGATTGCTCGCACAGGCACGGGCCACGGCCCGGGCATGGCTGCCAAGGGTGGCCGCCAGCTCGCCGTAGCGCATGGTCTTGCCCGGCTCGATGGTTTGCAGGGTTTGCCAGACCCGTTGCTGAAAGGCGCTGCCCCGCAGGTCCAGAGGCAGATCGGCACGGCGGCTAGGGTTTTGCAGTTGCGTCAGTACGGCGTCCAGCCAATCCTGTAGGCCGGCCTGGTCGCGCTGCAGTTCGCCAGCCGGAAAGCGTGCTTGCAGTTCATCGATCAGCGCCTGCTCATCATCTGCGAATAACAGCGCGCAGAGGCCGCGGTCGCTGGCGGCCATCAGCAGCAAGCCCAGTGGGCAGGGCGTGATCGCGTAGCGCAATTGCTCCTGGGTGTCCTTGCGCTGGCGAGTGTCAGTTGGGTGTGAACAATCAGTGGCGAACATGACGACCTCCACGAGTGATTGGCTTGATTGTCCGCCCTGTAAGAGCCCATGCCAATGCTCTGCAGCGGCAAACTTGCGGGTGAGCATGGAAGCTCGCAGGTGATTACCGTAATCTGCAGGCCTCAGTAGCCGAGAAGGGTCTGTAAATCGCTGATGAAAACGCCAAAAAGACTCGAGCCACTGGTCGAGGACGGGCTGATCGATGAAGTGCTGCGCCCGCTGATGAGTGGTAAAGAGGCAGCGGTATACGTGGTGCGCTGCGGTGATGAGTTGCGCTGTGCCAAGGTCTACAAGGAGGCGAACAATCGCAGCTTTAGACAGGCGGTGAAGTATCAGGAGGGGCGCAAGGTGCGCAGCAGCCGCGATGCTCGCGCCATGGCCAAGGGCTCCAAGCACGGCCGCAAGGAAAAGGAAGAAAACTGGCAGAACGCCGAAGTTTCAGCTTTGTACCGCCTGGCAGATGCGGGAGTTCGCGTACCCAAACCCTATGATTTTCTCGACGGCGTGCTGCTGATGGAGTTGATCTCCGGTGAAGACGGCGACGCTGCGCCGCGCCTCAACGATGTGGAGCTGCATCCCGACGACGCCAGAGAGTTTCATGCCTTCATGATCGGTGAAGTGGTGAAGATGCTGTGCGCCGGTCTGGTGCATGGCGACCTTTCCGAATTCAACGTGCTGCTCGACGAGCATGGTCCGGTGATCATCGACCTGCCGCAGGCGCTGGATGCCGCAGGCAACAACCATGCGTTCGAGATGCTTGAGCGGGATGTCGCCAACATGTCGGGCTATTTCGGGCGGTTCGCTCCCGAGCTCAAGTTCACGCGTTATGCCAAGGAAATGTGGGCGCTGTATCAGGAAGGCAAGTTGACGCCCGAAACCCGGCTGACCGGCGAGTTCGCCGAGCCGGAGGATGCCGCCGACCTGGCTGCGGTGATGCGCGAAATCAAGGCGACGCTGGCCGAGCAGGAGCGCAGGGAGGCTTTACGCAAGGCCTCTGACGAACCTTCCGATGAGCCGCCGACGCCGCCCTGGATGCGCCATTGATAATGCCGGTTCGCCTGGGTGAGCGTTGGCCCGCCTGAGCGGGCACGGCGAATTGCGCGTATCATTCCCGGTGTTAACCATTTGTGCAGGGAGAACAGCTATGCAAGGTCAGCCACAGATCATCGAGTATCTGAAGGAGCTGCTGCGGGGTGAGCTTGCCGCGCGTGATCAGTATTTCCTGCATTCGCGCATGTACGCCGACTGGGGCTTCAGCAAGCTCTATGAGCGCATCAACCACGAAATGGAAGAGGAAACTCAGCACGCTGACGCGCTGCTGCAACGTATCCTGTTTCTCGAGGGCACGCCGGACATGACGCCTGACGCGCTCAATATCGGCAGCAATGTGCCGGAGATGCTGCGGGCCGACCTGGCGCTGGAATACAAGGTGCGTCAGGCGCTGGTCAAGGGAATCGCTCTGGCCGAGCAGCATGGCGACTACGTGACCCGCGACGTCCTTGCGTTGCAACTGCACGATACTGAGGAAGATCATGCCTACTGGCTGGAACAGCAGCTGGGGCTGATCGACCGCATCGGCCTGCAGAACTACCTGCAATCACAGGCGGGTTGAGATTCCTTCATAAAGCACGAGGCCAGGCAATTGCCTGGCCTCGTCGTTTCTGCCTGCCGTTCAGATCCGGAAGCGGCTGACCATGCTCTGTAGCTGACTGCCCAGGCGTGCCAGTTCGTGGGTGGCAGCGGCTGTTTGCTCGCTGGCCGAGGCCGTTTGCTCCGACACGTCGCGCACATGCACGACGCTACGGCTGATTTCCTCTGCAACCGCGCTCTGCTCCTCGGCGGCTGTAGCGATCTGCTGGTTCATCGCCTGGATATTGGACACCGTGGTGGTGATATCGGCCAGGGCGCTGCCGGTCTGGCGGGTCAGTTCGACGCTGCTCTCGGTGAGTTCGCGGCTGCTCTGCATGATGCTAGCAACCTGCTGGGTGCCGCTGTGCAGGGCGCTGACCAACTGCTCGATTTCCTCAGTGGACTGGCGTGCGTTGTGCCAGGCCACGTACTTCGTCGGCCACCACCGCGAAGCCCCGACCAGCTTCGCCTGCGCGTGCTGCTTCGATTGCCGCATTGAGTGCCAGCAGGTTGGTCTGCTCGGCAACCGTGCGGATCACACCCATCACGCTGCCGATCTTGTCGCTGTCGCGTTGCAGCGCCGTCATGGCTTCCGAGGAGCGGATGACTTCATTGGCCATGCGCTCGATCTGGGTCACGACCTCAGCCGCCAGACGGTTGCCGTCGCGGGCCTGGATATCCGCCTCGGTGGCGGCCTGCGCAGCCTGTTCGGCGTTGCGTGCGACCTCATGGACGGTCGCCGACATCTCGTGCATGGCGGTCGCGACCTGATCGGTTTCCTCTCGCTGGGAATTGGCCCCGGCGCTGGTCTGGGTAGTAACGGCCGACAATTCTTCGGCGGCACTGCTGATCTGGCTGACGCCATCGCGAATGCCGCCGATGAGTTCACGCAGGGTTTCGCCCATGCTCTGGATGCCGCGCTGCAGCGTGCCCATCTCGTCACGACGGGTAACGGCTCTGCGGGTAGCAAGGTCGCCCGATGCGATATGCTCGACATCCGCTAACGTTTCTTGCAGCGGCAGGGTGATCTGACGGGTGATCAGCCAGGCGGCAGCCACACCCAGCAAGAGGGCCAGGGCAGCGCTGATGCCGAGGCTCAGGTGGGCGCTGTCGCTCTCGCTGCTCATGCGCTCCTGTTGCTGCTGATACAGCGTGTCGCTGATGCGCACGATGTGGGTTTGATGGTCGATCATGTGCTGGCGGGCCTGAGCGGTCGCCAGGGTGGCCTTTTGCAGGGCCTCGATGCCGGTACGGTAATGGTCGAGCGCCTCGCGGGTGCGCTGGAGGATATTGCCGTCGAGCAGGTCACTGTGGCGGTCCAGCGCCGCCATGGCCAGATCCAGTTGCGGGTGGACGGCCTGGGCGCTTTGCTCGGTGTTCAGGTCCATGTAGACCCGCAGGAGGTACCGCGCGTGCTTGATTGCCTCTCGGACTTCGCTGATCGCGCGGTAACGCTCGAAATCGTCTGCGCGCAGCTGTAGAGCCTGTGCGTGGAGCAGGGCGTCCTGATCCGAGAGTACGCGGGCACTCTGCTCGATGGATTGGTTGGCCGCATTGGACTGTGCAAAGGCCTGGCGCATCATGTTCAGCCCCTGCTCGAAGCCTTCGTTGTGGCCAGCCTGCTCCTTGAGCAGTGCCTGATCGGCGGGGTTGTCGAAGTGCCGGATCATCTCACGATGATTGGAGCGGTAGTGGGCCAGGAACTTGTCCACGCGCTCGGTGGACGCGCTGTCACCCTCGGCCAGAATGTACTGCAGGCGAGCAATGCGCAGATCGCTGAGGGCGTTGTTGAGCTGTTTTAAGACTCTTTGGAACCATGGGGGTGGGCAGCACACCCGGACGCCAGGTCCTTGAGAATGGGGCAGTCGGGGCGTTCGTCACCATGGCAGGCACTCACCAGCTCTTGCAGTGTATCGCGCAGTCCTACCAGCTCTTCAATCTTGCGGTTGAGGTCTTCGATATGGGCGCCGGCCAGCCTTTTCACATCGGCGCTGGCGCGCTGGTCGTCTTGCCAGAGCGCCAGCAGCTTGCCGATCTCCTCCAGGGAGAAGCCCAGATCACGCGAGCGTCGGATAAAAGCCAAGCGGTGCAAGTCCTGCTGGTTGAAGTGACGGTAGCCGTTGGCGCTGCGCCCGCTGGAGGAGATCAGCCCGATGGATTCGTAGTAGCGGATCATCTTCGCCGACAGTCCGGTTTGCTTTGCCGCTTCGCCGATGTTCATGCCCGTTGCTCCTCGTCGTGTCCCGGTTTCCAGCGCCTTAGCAGCAGGGCATTGCTGACCACGCTGACGCTGGAAAGCGCCATCGCCGCGCCTGCGACCACTGGGCTGAGGAAGCCGAACGCCGCCAGCGGAATGCCAACCATGTTGTAGATAAAGGCCCAGAACAGGTTCTGCTGAATCTTGCGGTAAGTATGGCGGCTGATATCCAGTGCTGCGGGTACCAGCCGCGGATCGCCACGCATCAGCGTGATGCCTGCGGCGTGCATGGCCACGTCTGTCCCGCCGCCCATGGCGATACCGACGTCGGCGGCGGCCAGGGCTGGTGCATCGTTGATACCGTCGCCCACCATGGCCACCACGGCGCCGCCTTTTTTTAGGTCGGCAACGGTAGCGGCCTTGTCTGCCGGCAGTACTTCGGCGTGCACGCTGTCGATCTTTAACGCCTCGGCCACCACTCGGGCGCTGCCGCGGTTGTCCCCGGTAATCAGATGGCTGCGGATATGGCGGGCATCGAGTGCCGCGATTGCCGCGGCTGCGCCGGGCTTGAGGCTGTCGCCAAAGGCGAACAGACCCAGGACCCGTGGCTGTGTGCCGCTCTCGATCAGCCAGGAGAGGGTACGGCCCTGAGCTTCCCAGGCCTCGGCCTGAGCGGCCAGCTCTCCCGGCTCCAGGCCGTTTTCTTCCAGAAGACGGCGATTTCCCAGTGCCAGCTCACGGCCGTCGATACTGCCGGCGATGCCGCGTCCGGTCAGTGACTGGCTTTTGTCTACTTCAGGCACGAGCAGCTGCTGTTCCGCACAGCGGTCCAGGACCGCTTTGGCCAGTGGGTGCTCACTGCCGCGTTGCAGTGCACCGGCCTGTCTCAACAGGGCTGCTTCATCACCGTCGACAGCCTGTAGGTGAACGATGCGCGGCGTGCCTGAAGTCAGGGTGCCGGTCTTGTCGAAGGCGACAGCGGTAACTGCATGGGCGACTTCCAGTGATTCGGCATCCTTGATCAGGATGCCGTGACGTGCAGCGACGCCGGTACCGGCCATGATCGCCGCCGGAGTCGCCAGCCCCAGGGCGCAGGGGCAGGCGATGACCAGTACCGCAACGGCATTGATCAGCGCGACCTCCGCTGGCGCGCCGGCCAGGAGCCAGCCGATCAGTGTTGCCAGGGCGATAACCAGCACCGCCGGGACGAAGATCTGGCTGACCTTGTCCACAAGCTTCTGGATGGGGGCTTTGGCTGCCTGGGCATCCTCAACCAGACGGATGATGCGTGCCAGCACGGTTTCCCCACCCAGAGCGGTGGTGCGCACCAGCAGACGACCCTCGCCGTTGATGGCGCCACCGGTGATCTTGTCGCCCGGCGCCTTGTTTACCGGCAGGCTTTCACCGCTGATCAGGGCTTCATCAGCCTGGCTGTGACCGTCGACCACCTCGCCATCCACCGGGAAGCGTTCGCCGGGCTTGACCATGACCAGGTCATTCAGGCGCAGCGCGGTAATCGCCACCTCTTCTTCTCGGCCGTCAATGACGCGAGTTGCCCGCTCCGGCCGCAGCGCTTCCAGAGCACGTATCGCCGCACTGGTCTGGCGCTTAGCGCGGTTCTCCAGGTATTTGCCCAGTAGCACCAGGGCGATGACCACGGCTGAAGCCTCGAAATACAGGTGCGGCATTTCGCCTGCGGGCGTAGCCCACCACTGGTAGAGGCTCAGGCCGTAGCCGGCGCTGGTGCCAATGGCCACCAGCAGATCCATGTTGCCGGTGCGGGCGCGCACGGCTTTCCAGCCCGCTACGTAGAAACGCGCACCAAGGATGAACTGCACGGGGGTTGCCAGCAGAAATTGTGCCCAGGCCGGTAGCATCCAGTGCTGGCCGAACAAGTCGCCAAACATCGGCAACACCAGCGGCGCGGCCAGCAGCAGGGCGATGAAAACCGCACGTCGTTCGTGGGCCAGGCGCCGGTCGTTGGCTTGCGCTGCAGTTTCCGGCCTGGCACCGACC
The DNA here is from genome assembly GCF_000756775.1 of Pseudomonas saudiphocaensis. Classification (NCBI taxonomy): domain Bacteria; kingdom Pseudomonadati; phylum Pseudomonadota; class Gammaproteobacteria; order Pseudomonadales; family Pseudomonadaceae; genus Pseudomonas; species Pseudomonas saudiphocaensis. The sequence continues at coordinate 1,787,009 of NZ_CCSF01000001.1, read as the reverse complement.
TGGGCCTTATAGCCGGCAGCTTCAACCGCCTGCGCCAGGGTTGCGGCTTCCAGTGTGGCGATTGCTTCGATACGGGCACGCTCGCTAGCCAGGTTCACCGTGGCGCTGCGTACGCCAGGCACTTTGAGTAGGGCCCGCTCGACCCGACCGACGCAACTGGCACAGGTCATGCCTTCTACGGCCAGCTCCAGAGTCTGCTGCGGTACGGCATAGCCGGCTTGCTCCACAGCCTGGACCAGGCCGGCGAGATCGCCTTCGCTGCTTTCCACATGTGCCTGTTCGGTGGCCAGGTTAACCGAAGCACTGTCCACGCCAGGCACCTTGAGCAGCGCGCGCTCAACCCGGCCGGCGCAACTGGCACAGGTCATTCCGCTGACGGGGAGGGTATGAGTGGTGCTGGACATGCTCGGCTCCTGCTGATTCGCTGCTGGCATGATCAACCTTTACCTTGTGGCAAGGTCAAGTGCAATGTGCGTCCACAATCTGCTTGACCTTACCCAGGTGGCAAGCCCGAGGATGCTCGAGTGTTCTACAGCAACAATAGAAGGAGAAAGCGATGCAGGCATTCAAGGTAAGCGGCATGACTTGCGGCCATTGCGAGCGCGCAGTGATCAATGCCATCAAGGCGCGCGATGCCGAAGCGCAAGTGAAGGTCGATCTGGATAGTGGCAGCGTGCAGGTGGAAAGCGTGCTGAGCGAGGCGGTAATTCGCGAAGTGATCGAGGAAGAAGGCTACAAGGTGGGCTGAAGCCGTCCCGGCTGGCAGGTGGTTCGGCCGCCTTCAGCGGCGATATCTGCTGGTCGTTGCGTCTTGCTATTGCCTGGAATCTCGAACGGCGAGCTAGATAATTCAGCCCGACTGAGCTGCCTGCAACCGAGCATCCCAGTCACGGATCAGTCCACGAAACAGCGGATCGATCAGAGCTGCGCTGTCGGCTTCGGGGTCGTAGAGGCTGGAATCTCGCGTCCAGTCAGTGAGCAGTCCGACCAATAGAGCGTGCAGCGACAGGGCGGCGATGCGTGGTGTCAGGCCTGGCCACAGGCTGCTGGCGGAGCGTTCCAGCAGCTGCTCGCAGAGATCGATAAATTGATTGATGAAGGCGTGATGCCGTTCCTCGGCTTCGCGCAGGTCTTCGGTGAACTCGCAGCGATGCAGGAGAATGGTCATGATCCGGCGCTTCTGTGCTTCACGCCCCAGCGCCTGAATAGCCTCGACGCAGAGATTGCGCAGTGCCAGCAGCGGCTGCTGCTGGTTGTAGTCGCACAGTCGTTCGGTAATCAGCTCCGGCGGCAGGCGCACCTGGTTGAGCATTTCGTGGAACAGATGCGCCTTGTTCTGGAAGTGCCAGTAGACCGCGCCACGCGTTACCCCGGCATCGCGTGCGATCTGGTCGAGGCTGGTATGCGCCACGCCCTTGTCGAGAAACAGCTTTTCGGCGGAAGCCAACAGGGCAAGTCGGGTCTTTTCAGCGTCTTCTTTGGTTCTTCGCATTTCGGGCTCGGTGTCGGCGTCGAGGTTACGGGGTTACAAACAGACTTACAATCGGTCCCGTATGTAACAGCATCCCCCCGATCTGTAAACGTCCCTTCAGACCAGTCGTGCGTCCAGGCTGTTCTGCGCCAGCCGGCGCGCCTGTTCCTCGGTCATGCCCAGGCTCTCATGCAATGCCATGAAGTTTTCCGTCACGTAACCGCCGAAATAGGCCGGGTCGTCGGAATTGACCGTAACCTTCACGCCCTGCTCCAGCAGTTGCAGGATGTTGTGCTGGCTCATGTCATCAAACACCCGCAGCTTGGTATTGGACAGTGGGCACACCGTCAGCGGGATCTGTTCCTCGATCAGCCGAGCGATAAGCCAGGGGTCTTCGGCTGCACGCACGCCGTGGTCGATGCGGCTGACCTTGAGCAGATCCAGCGCTTCCCAGATGTACTCCGGCGGACCTTCCTCGCCGGCATGGGCGACAGCGAGAAAGCCTTCGGCACGGGCCTTGGCAAACACGCGCTCGAACTTGCTCGGCGGATGACCCACTTCGGAACTGTCCAGCCCCACGGCGAAAAATGCATCGCGGTACGGCATGGCCTGTTCCAGTGTCTTGAACGCTTGTTCTTCTGGGAGATGGCGCAGGAAGCTGAGAATCAAGCCACTGCTGATGCCCAGCAGCTCGCGTCCATCGGCTAGCGCATCGCTGATGCCACGCAATGCGACCTCAAAGGGGATGCCGCGGTCGGTGTGAGTCTGAGGATCGTAGAACGGCTCGGTGTGCACCACGTTCTGTTCTTCGCACTTCTGCAGATAGGCCCAGGTGAGATCGTAGAAATCCTGCTCGGTGCGCAACACGTCGGCGCCGCGGTAATAAAGGTCGAGAAACTCCTGGAGGTTGCCGAACGCATAGGCGCTGCGCAGGGCATCGACGTTATCCCAGGGTAGGGCGATCTTGTTGCGCTCGGCCAGGCTGAAGAGCAGCTCCGGCTCCAAGGAGCCTTCCAGGTGAAGATGCAGTTCGGCTTTGGGCAGGGTGTTGAGCCAGTTATACATATGCAGTTCTCATAATGTTTCGCTCATTTTAGAGGCCTGCTGCAGGGAAAGGTCAAACGGCTCATCAGGCATGCGCAGATTGCAGCAATATGACTACGCGATGAAGATATGGCGGGTCTGGTTAAAAAATGACCATGCTCGGCAAGCGCAGCAACCATCGCTGTCTGGCAGGTTATTCCCACTGTTATCCACAGAGTTCTCCACCTGAAACGGGCATAACTTCGGCCTTGACAGCCTGAAACTGATGGCAACATGCCTTTTAGCGAAGAAAGCCCTAAAAGCTTGATTTATCAAGGGGTTGATCGGTTTGTCTGGCACACTAAACGAGCTTTGCTCAGTAAATGGTCAAAATTCTGAAACCCGCGCCGTTGCGCTCTTGCAGCCAGTCATCAAAAGGTTATCCACAGCGCACTCCACAAGAAATGTGGGCAAAGCAGAGGCGCATCACTCATCGACAGCCGACAGGCGGCTGCGGCCTCGACTGATATCAGCCAGCAGCTGTTGCAGCCCAGGCTGCTGCGACTCGGGCAGGGCGAGCTGCAGTTCGGCGCCTTCTGCATCGAAGGTTTCACTTTCGATAACCGCCTCGTATTCCTCCAGGCGCGCCTTCAGCAGAGCCAGCTCCGAGAACCGGCAATGACAACTGTAGAGTGCTCGGGGAACCAGCTCGATCCGCTCGCCGGCCTGCAGGCACTTCGCTGCCGAGCCGCCATAGGCTCGGGCCAGACCACCAGTGCCAAGTTGGATGCCGCCGAACCAGCGTGTCACCACCACCACGACCCTATCGCAATCCTGCCCTTCGATTGCGACAAGCATCGGCCGGCCGGCAGTGCCGCCGGGTTCGCCGTCGTCGCTAAAACGGTAGCGATTACCAATCTTCCAGGCCCAGCAGTTGTGCGTTGCGGTGTTGTCGCTGACGGCCTGAATAAATGCCTGGGCTTCCTCGGGACTTGCGACTGGCGCAGCTTTGGTGAGGAAGCGGCTCTTGCAGATGGTTTCCTGATATTCGCAGGGCGCGGCGAGGGTAAAGGTCATGAGTACGTCGTAAAGCCGGTTCGGTACACCATTGTAGCGGCCGTAACGCCGATCAGCCCCTTTGGGGCGTTGGTCGGTCAGCTTGAACTCTCCCGTACCTGCGATTGATCAAACTAACAGTGTCCGCACTGGGCCTCAGCAACCGACATCACGGGAGAGAGTCAAATGCTCAACCAACGTTATCAGACCTGTATCGAAGCCTGTTCCGCCTGTGCACTGGTTTGCGAAACCTGTGCCGCCTCATGTCTGCGCGAGACGGACGTAAAAATGATGGCGCGCTGTATCGAGCTGGACCGGGACTGCGCCGACCTGTGCGCTCTGGCCGCATTACTGATGACCCGTGATAGCGAACATGCGAAGGCCGTCTGCCGGCTGTGTGCTCAGGCGTGCCGGGCGTGCGCCGAGGAGTGCGGAAAACATCAGGCCGATCATTGCAAGGCGTGCGCACAAGCCTGCCTGCGCTGTGCCGAAGAATGCGAGCGTATGGCGGCGTAGCAGATCGTTCCAGACGATCTGATGGTGATTTGCCTATCGAGCACGTGCCGGCTCTGTCTCCGGGTTGCCAGTGTTTTCTGGCGACTCCTCGGTCGAACCGCTCAGGGGCTGGTTGGTGGCGCGGCAGGTTAGTTCGGCGAATGGCTCGTCCGGAGAATAGTCACCGGGTACGCGCTCTACCCTTTGGCTGTTCGGGTTCACATTGAAAACCGGCGGTGCTGAGGTGCTCGCCCGTGCATCTGCCGGCACGTGAAACTCGCAGGTCACCATTTCGCCGGTCTTGTTCATCACCCGGATCGCTCGAATGCCCACCAGTTCGCCGCCGGCTTCGGTCGTGGCGGTGGGCACGCCCATGGCTTCGACTTCGATATCCAGGTCGTTGAGATGGGTAATGACCTCCGGTTTCGGGGTCTGGGCCAGCGCAATCGATGTGCACGCGCTGAGGGCGAAGAACAGATGCTTGGTCATGGGTACCTCCTTGATTGCATGCTGCTTGGAGGCTCCTGATGGCCGAGGGTTCGCTCGAATTGCTACAGCATCACGCCATAGCCCCTGGCCATCAGGGCCGCGAACATGGGGAGCAGCAGTAGCAGGAACAGTTCGACGCGAATGATCAGCGTCACTCGCCGTGCCTGGTTAGGGGGGAGGATAGGGACCTGACCGGCCTTGAGTGCAGAGCGCCATTTGAAGAACGTCAGGGTGGGGTACAGCGACAGCAGGGCGACGACGATGAACAGGGCGACCTTGGTGTGGAAAAAGCTGTTGTTGAGGTAGTAGTCCAGCCCCTTGCCGAAGTGCATGGCGCGCGCGGTGCCAGTAAACAGCACCAGGCCGGCGACGATGCCGAAGGCGATATCCGTGCGGTACAGGCCGCGCGCCCGCGCAAAATCCAGCGGCTGGAGCATCAGCTGGTGCTCGATAACCAGCAGTGCGAAGAGCAGCAGGATCGCCACAAAGTGCAGGTAGGCGATGACGGCATAGACCATGTCAGGGTCCTTTCGGTGTATGTACGACGGCCGAGGCATGTGGCGGCTCGAACCATTGCCGTTGGCGTTGCAGGCGCCGGGCAATCGCGCCCAGGCAGAGCCCGCGCAATAGCATGAAGCTGAGAAAGGCCAGCCACAATCCGTGATTTCCCAAATCCTGTAATAACCAGCCCAGTGGGAGTGCAATCGCTACCGCCAGCAACATGGCATTGCGCATTTCGCGAGCGCGTGTGGCGCCAATGAAGAGTCCGTCGAGCAGGTAGCTCCATACCGCGACAAGGGGCAGTGCAGCGAGATAGGGGAGATAGGCGATGGCCATCTCGCGCACGTCCGGAATGTTGGTCTGCATCTGAATGAACAGAGTGCCGCCGAACAGGAAGAACAGGCCGAAGGCCAGGCTCGCTAGCAGCGACCAGCCGCCGGCAACGGTCAGCACGCGCCTTAGCTCCAGACGATTGCGTGCGCCGATGGCGTGTCCGCTGAGCGCCTCAATGGCATGTGCCAGGCCGTCCAGTGCATGTGCGGTGAGCAGCAGGCCGTTGAGTAACAGAGCGTTGGCCGCGACCGTGGTATCACCCAGGCGGGTGCCCTGTACGGTGACCAGAAAGAACACCAGCTGCAGTGCCAGCGACCGTATGAATATGTCCCGGTTGGCGGCCATAAGTGGCTTCCAGTTGACCCAGCGGCCCAGCGCCTGACGGTCGAGCCGCCCCGGGTTCTGCCGCAAGGCGCCGCGCGTCAGCGCCAGGCCCACCGCCAGGCCGCTCCACTCGGCAATCACCGAGGCGCGAGCGGCGCCCGCCACGCCCCATTCCAGGCCCAGAACGAACCAGAGATCGAGGACGACATTGAACAGGTTGGTCGTGAGCAGAATCGCCAGGGGCGCGCGTCCATTCTGGGCACCCAGAAACCAGCCGATCAGCGCCATGCTGCCCAGCGCTGCGGGGAGACCGAACAGCCGAGTGTTTAAATACAGCTGGGCCAGGTCATCGAGTTCAGCGGAGGGCTGCATCAGTTGCAGAGCGAAACCCTTCAGCGGCTGCGCCACAACGCTCAGCAGCAGGGCAAAGCCGAATGCCAGCAGCAGGCCCTGCAACAGCACCTGGCGCAAGGTGCCGCCGTCGTTGCGTCCGCTCGCCTGGGCCGCAAAGCCGGTGGTGCCCATGCGCAGGAAGCCCATTACCCAGACCAGCAGTGTATAGAGCGTGCCGCCGACTGCCACCGAGGCCAGCTGATGGGCGTGGGGCAGGTGACCGATCACTGCACTGTCGACCAGCGCGACCAAGGGCACGGACAGATTGGACAGGATCATCGGCGCAGCCAGCGCCCAGACACGTCGATGAGTGGGCGCGTGCCGCCAGGCAGCGAACAACCGGAACATTGTGGGGCCTCCAGAACAGCCGGCCACTATACCGTATGGGCCCAAGCCAAGCGCGGGCCTGCCGGCGGAGTCGTTCGCGAGCTAAAGGTGATAGTTCTTAGCCAGGCCGAAAAGAAAAGCTTGCGGCTTCCTGGGGCTAATACGCCGCTTTTTGTAGAAGAAGACTCGTCCACAAGATGTTAGCGGAGCCTTGGGCACGGTCAGAAAAGCAAATGCTCGCGGCCAAGGCCGCTCCTACAGAAACCGCCTGCTGTCGCCTGTTGCTTAGTGGATCAGCCAGCTCAACAGCCACAGCCCCAGAAACAGCCAGATCAGTGCGGCAATGATGGAGCCCCGCAACAGCGCGCGCACTGCCGCCGCCAGCAGCATCAGGCCGACGAGCAGGGCGCCCAGGCTGACCAGTGAAGGGTCGATGCCCAGGGTGCGCGCGAGGCCTTCGAGAAAATTGCTCCCGGCCCCGGCCAGAAAGCCGAAAACGCCGCTCAGAGCATCGACGATAAAACGAATCACGGTGCCGAGCGCCTCGCCCAGCCATTCGAAAAAGCCTTCCACGCGCATGCTGCTCTCCTGTCGCTCATACGGCTGCCACGGCATTGGGCTATCAATCGCTCCGGCAGTTCCCGGTACGGTTTGAACTTGAACCTTGCCGGCCGGTCAATTCAGGGCTTTTTGCCTGGTGTATCTTTGTCATCCGGCTGTAATCCCCTTAGGTCAGGCTGGCCGCCTGACTCCTCACGAGATAATTCATGGCAATCCAAACTGGGGTGCGTTCTTCGGGACTTTTCGGGGCCTCGCCGAAAAAACTGTGGGCTCTGGGCCTGTTGTGCGCGGGTCTGCTCTATACCGCATTCGCGATGCACTTGGATGAACGTGCTTTCTACAGCATCAAGTCCGCCTGGCATGAAAACAGCTGGGAAGCGCGCAGCCTGTGGCTGCCGGAGTACGAAGTGCGGGTAGATGCCCTGCCGGTGGAAACCGTCGCCAACAACCTCTCCGGGCTGACGTTCGATGAGCGCCGCAACCATCTCTGGGCGGTGGTGAACAACCCCGAAGAACTTGTCGCGCTGGACAGGGACGGCACCTTCCTCGCGCGTTATCCGTTACGCGGCTTCTCGGACGTCGAGGGCATCACCTATCTCGGCGAAGGCCTACTGGTTCTGGCCGAGGAGCGCAGCCAGTCGCTGGTGATAGTGCCGGTGCCGGAGGCTGCCGGCGCGCTCCAGCGCAAGGACTACGCCTCGATCACCCTGGCAATCGGGGACGGCGACAACAATGGTTTCGAGGGTGTCGGTTACGACCGGCGCGGGGATCGGTTGTTTGTGGTCAAGGAGCACTCACCGCGCAAGCTCTACGAAATTCAGGGCCTGAAGGCCAGCTTGAATGGTCAGATGAACCTGAAGGTCATTGATCGTGAAGCCTGGATCGAGGACAAGGGCATGGCCAGCGACCTGGCTTCGGTGCATTTCGACGAGCGGACCGGGCATCTGGTATTGCTAAGCGAGGAAGCAAAGATGCTGATGGAGCTGGATGGCAACGGCAATCTGGTCAGCTTTCGTTCGCTCTGGCGCGGCTTTGCCGGACTCGAGCGCAGCGTGCCCCAGGCCGAGGGCATGACCTTCGATGCGCGGGGCGATCTGTACCTAGTCAGCGAGCCCAATCTGTTCTACGCCTTCGAGCGCAAGTGAAGCCGTTTTTTATAGGAACAGCTTCAGCCGCAAAATTCGCAGCTTAAACCGCCCACAAAGCAAAGCCTTATCGCCGCACATGGGAGCCGCAACCCCGCAGCCAATGCAGGCGACAGCCTGCCAGCAGGCTTAAAAGCTCGCGCCAGGGGCGCACTCCCAACAAGCGAAAGCCCCGCGCATCATTGGCCTTAATGCGGCGGATACTGCGATAGCACCCGGGTAACGGCTTCGCGGAACATATTGGCGCGTTCCTGAGGACCGCCCGGATTGCTGCGCAAGGTCTGCTCGGTACTGCCACGCCATACCAGCTTGCCGTCTTTGGCGTCGTAGAAATCGATCTGCAGGGTGCCGACCTGGTAGTGCAGGGTGCGGGTATCGGTATACATCGGCCCGCCCCAATAGCCGTGCCACGGACTGCCCCAGGCACCCATGGAGGTGGTGGTGTATTGCTGGGTGCGTTGTTCGACGATAAGCCAGACTTGCACGTGCAGGTCCGCGGCGTTGCCCGCCTGTGCCTTGCGCAAACCGCGCTGATCGAGTTGCTCGCTGACAGCGCTGCGGATGCGTTGCTCGGTGAGATCGCTCTGGATTCGTGGATCATCCGGGCGGTACTGCAAGCCCGGCTCCTGCCAATCCCAGCTGCGATAGCCAGCGTAGTCTCGCTGCGGGTCAAAATCACGCTGCACCTGGGCGCTCTGGCAGGCGCTCAACAGCAATAGCAGAGGGAGCAGCATCAGTGTTCGGAGCATTCGATATCTCCTCGGTGGCAACCCTATTCGCCAGGTCGGCGACCTCAGCGCGGCGGGTAGTCGGCCAGGGCGCGATTGATCGCCTCCCGGGCGGCGTTCTTGCGTTCGGCCTGCTTGCCGGTGCTTCGGGATTCGGCGCGGTTGCTCCAGACGGACAGCCCGGAGGCACTGTCGAAGAGCTCGATGCGCACCGCCATCACCTCTTCCTCGTAATTGCGCACTATGGGCACGCTGGTGCCGACACCGTAACCGCTGCCGTAGCCATAACCGCCGCCATAGCGACCGACGCCGACGCGGGGGCCGTAATCATCATAGACCTGCCGCACCCGCGTTTGCAGGCTGGCGCTGGCAGAGACCTGTATATCGCCCTTGGCGCCGTTTGGTGCCGGGCGCAGGCCGCGCTGATCGAGTGCGCCGGCGACCATTTCCTGCAACTCTTCGCCGGCAAGGGAGGCGGCACCGGCTGGCGGGGTGCGCCAGCTCCAACTCTGGTAGCTGGCAAAGTCCCGAGGTGTGGCTGGGTAGATGGGCGACTGGATCTGCTCGACAGGCGGCGCCGGCGGAATCGGCGCGGACTCGCTCGTGTAGGGGTTGCTGCTCTGGCATGCCGCGAGGCTCAGGCAGAGCAGGGGTATCGCAGTGTGCTTGAGCATTGATGTCTCCCAGTTCAGAGCGGTCGACATAGCCAGTGCAGATAGCGTCCCAGACCGGCAAATGCCGGGTGTCGGCGATACGCCAGCTCCATGTCCACCAGTTCTTGCGGTGCGGCGCGGGTCTGAAAATCGCCAGGCATGTAGTCGTGAAAAACCCGCACGCCACTGCTGCTTTCGACCCGCCAGTAGGGTGCAAGTTGCGCTCCCAGCTCGCGTGGATCGAGCGGTCGTTGTGGAGTCAGGCTCTGGCGCTCGCCGGCAAAATCCTCGCGGCGCAGCTTCTTGAAATGGCCCTTGAGCAGGTTGCGGTAGATCAGCGCGTCGCGGTTGTAGAAGGCCAGTGACAGCCAGCCATCAGCCGCAGCCAGGCGGTGCAGTGCCGGCAGGATCGCCGCAGGTTCGGCCAGCCACTCCAGTACCGCGTGGCAGATGATCAGATCAAAGCGACCCTCGACATGCTCTGCCACTTCTTGCCAGGGCGCCTGAATAAAGGTCGCCGCCAGGCCAGCACTGGCGAAGCGCTCACGGGCACCGTCGAGCATCGGCTCGGCGGGTTCGGCCAGCGTGACATCATGGCCCTGCTGCGCCAGCCAGAGACTCATATGGCCGAGCCCGGCACCGATATCCAGCACCCGCAACGACCGCTGCGGCAGCACCTCGGAAAGGTCCGCCTGGAGCACGGCGAGGCGGATCGCGCCTTTGGTGCCACCATAGATCTTCTCCGCGAAACGGGTGGCCAGCTCGTCGAAATGGCGATCGTTCATGGGGCGAAGCGCCGTTCGTTGTCGGCCAGCTTGGCCAGCAATGCCTGCTCCATATCGATCCCCAGCTCACTGCACATCAGCAGCAGGTACATAAGGATGTCACCGACTTCCTGTCCGGCGTGCTCCAGTTTGTCGGCGGGCAGTTGGCGGGACTGGTCCTCGGTGAGCCACTGGAAAATCTCCACCAGCTCGGCCATTTCTACGCTGGCGGCCATGGCGAGGTTTTTGGGGCTGTGAAATTGCTGCCAGTCGTTCTGGTCGCGGATGGCGTGCAGGCGTCGGGTGATCTTTTCGATGTTCATATGGAGGGCGGCTCGTTTGAAGGCCGCTAGCTTCCAATAGTGCGCGGGTGCCTGCAAGGAGCAGAGGGTTGACTGGGCTAGCTGGGGGCGTTTGGGATGAAGGTTGGGGGGGCGGTGAAGCTTTTGACGTTGGAGGAGGGCGGTCAAGGCCGTTCGCGAGCAAGTTCGCTCTACAGGTTCGGAGGCTGCGTTCGTTTGTAGGAGCCAGCTTGCTGGCGAAGCTTTGCTTTTAGCGATGCTGGAGCCAGACCGCGTCCCAGAACGGATAGCTGCCAATCTGCTTCACCAGCCCGGCCCGCAATGGATTGGCGACGACATATCGTGCGGCGGCGCGAAGGTCTTTCTCATGTCGAATCGCGTGGTCGTGATATCCCTTCTGCCAAAGAGGACCATGGGTTCCGGCGATTTTGTTCACGGCAATGGCACTGCGTGATTTCAATTGCTGCATCGGCTGGCGCAGCGAACCGGCTTTCAACAACACGAGCCAGTGCATGTGATCGGGCATGATTACCCAAGCCAAGGTATCGACCATGCCGGCCTGCCCTGCGAGATGAATTTCTCGAGCCAATGTGGAAGCCGCCAGCCAATGCCCGAAAATGGGTTCACGGTTAAGCGTGACGCTGGTTAGCAGGTAGGCCTGGTTGGGAAGGCTGATACGGCCTTTACGCAGGTCTCTTCCATGAAAACGCATTCCTTTGCGTCCTTCTGGTTGCTGGTTTTCCGATGCCGTGTTTCGCGAGCAAGCTCGCTCCTACCAGAAGAGCGGAGTTTGCTCGTCAGTTTCATCTCTGTCAGTGATGCTCGCGCGTCGCCCGGAATTTCACTTCCGGCCAGCGTTCTTCCATCAGGTTCAGGTTGACGCGGGTTGGTGCCAGGTAGGTCAGGTGGCCGCCGCCGTCGATGGCCAGATTCTCATAGGCCTTGTCGGTGAATTCCTTGAGTTTCTTCTCGTCGCTGCACTCGATCCAGCGGGCGGACCAGACGTTGATCGCCTCGTAGGCGCACTCCACCTTGTATTCCTCCTTGAGGCGGCTGGCGACCACGTCGAACTGCAGCACACCGACGGCGCCGAGGATGATGTCGTTGTTGCGCTCCGGGAAGAACACCTGGGTGGCGCCTTCCTCGGCCAGTTCCTGCAGGCCCTGGCGCAGTTGCTTGGATTTCAGCGGGTCCTTCAGGCGCACGCGGCGGAACAGTTCCGGGGCGAAGTGCGGGATGCCGGTGAAGCTCATGTTTTCGCCGGCGGTGAAGGTGTCGCCGATCTGGATGGTGCCGTGGTTGTGCAGGCCGATGATGTCGCCGCCGTAGGCTTCCTCCAAGCGCTCGCGGTCGCTGGAGAAGAAGGTCAGGGCGTCGCCGATCTTGATGTCCTTGCCGATGCGCACGTGGCGCATCTTCATGCCCTGCTCGTACTTGCCGGAGCACACTCGCATAAAGGCGATGCGGTCGCGGTGGCGCGGATCCATGTTCGCCTGGATCTTGAACACGAAGCCGCTGAAGGCTGCCTCTGTGGGTTGAACCTCGCGCTCCTGGGTCATGCGCGGCAGCGGTGCCGGCGCCCAGTCGACGAAGGCGTCCAGCACGTGGCTGACGCCGAAGTTGCCCAGTGCCGTACCGAAGAACACCGGTGTCATCTTGCCCTGCAGATAGGCCTGCAGATCGAACTCGTGGCAGGCGCCCTGGACCAGTTCCAGCTCTTCCACGAAGCGCTCGTACATATCCCCGAGTAGGGCGCGCGCCTCGTCACTGTCCAGGCCCTGGATGATCTTGTCCTCGGTACGCTCGTGGCCGTGGCCGGGGGTATAGACGTGGATGCAGTCGTTGGCCAGGTGGTAGACGCCCTTGAAGTCCCGATAGCAGCCGATCGGCCAGGTGATGGGCGCGGCCTTGATGCTCAGCACTTCTTCGATTTCGTCGAGCAGTTCGATGGGGTCGCGGATGTCGCGGTCCATCTTGTTGACGAAGCTGATGATGGGTGTGTCGCGCAGGCGGCAGACGTTCATCAGGGCGATGGTACGTGGCTCAACGCCCTTACCGCCGTCGATCATCATCAGCGCGCTGTCCACCGCGGTGAGGGTGCGGTAGGTATCTTCCGAGAAATCCTCGTGGCCGGGGGTATCGAGCAGGTTGATCATGTGCTCGCGGTAGGGGAACTGCATCACCGAGGTGGTGATGGAGATGCCGCGCTGCTGCTCCATGGCCATCCAGTCGGAGGTGGCGTGGCGATCGGATTTGCGCGACTTCACCGTGCCGGCGACCTCGATTGCCTTGCCCATCAGCAGCAGGCGTTCGGTGATGGTGGTCTTACCCGCATCGGGGTGAGAGATGATCGCGAACGTACGACGCTTAGCGACTTCGGCGGCCTGGGTGGTCATGAAAGGCAAAACCTGCTTTTGGCAAAACGGAAAAGTCGCCGATTATACGCGAGTCGTATTTGCTGGTCGCGAACTGCGGGGCTGAAGCTCGGGCCAATCGCCTGAACGGCGCGAAAGGAGTTGCATGCTTCATCAGATGTGAGAGCAAACCTGCTCGCGGGTTGCTTTTGCGGTACACCGGAGTTCGCTAAAAGCTCGCGATTAGATTCGCTCCTACGAAAAAGGCCCCGTCGATCACCACATGGGATGTCCATATGGTGATCCGACAGGATTATGCGGGGCCGTCAGAAGTTGAAGGTCACCCCAGCCAGTACCGAGCGCGGCGCGCCGGGGCGGATGCCTTCCTGGATGTCGGCGATATACAGCTTGTCGGTCAGGTTGCGCCCCTGAACCCACAGAGTGGTATCCAGGCGGGTCGGCAGCTTGTAGCTGGCGCGGGCGGACAGCAGGGTATGGCTGGGCACGCGGCCGGCATCCTCTTCATTGCCTTCAGCGGTGATCGGGCGGGTGTTTTCGATATCGGTATAGAAGGCACCGAAGTGGCTGACGGTGGCGCTCAGGTGCCAGCCGGCAGTGTGCTCCATGCCAAGGGTCAGGCTGCCGCTGAAACGCGGGACTTCCGGCACGTCGTTGCCCTTGAGCGGGCCGTTGCTGAACTTGGCATTGGTGTAGTTCAGCGCGGCTTCAGCGAAGAGGTTCAGCGGCGAGTCGTACCAGGCCCAGGAGTCCACGCGGGCACCCAGGTCCAGGCCGTAGACACGGGAGTCGGCGGCGTTGACGAAGCGGGCATCACCAAAACTGTCCACTTCGGCGCGGATCAGCGTGTCTTCGATGCGGTTGTAGAACAGCGCCATATCCAGACCAACGCCCTTGATGGCACTGCTACGCAGGCCGATCTGGCTGTTGATGCCGGTCTCCGGGGTCAGCGGAAATTCGTCGCTGCGCGCCGAGGCCGGGGCGTAGCCGCGGTGAATGCCGGCATAAATTTCGCTGTTGTCGAAGCCGCTGTAGACAACACTAAGACCCGGCAGTAACAGGGTGTTGCTGTCCTTTTTGGTGGTGCCTTCGTCATCGTCGCTGGGGCGGAAGTTGGTCTTGTTGTACTGGTTGAAAGTCTCGAAGCGCAGACCGGGGGTGATGGCCCAGTCGCCCCAGCTAATAGTGTTCTGGGCGAAGGCAGAAATAGCCTCGGCATCGTAGGTCATCAAGCGACCATCGCGGGTGTAGCCGTTCTCCCCGTCGCGGGCATAGACCTCGCCACGGTTGCCTTCATCCAGCTTTTCGCCAGGGCGACCAACCGGGCGACGGTCGGCGAAGCGATGTTTCTCGTAGCGGATACCGGTTTGGATACGGTGATCGAGGCCGGAAGCGGAGAGGCCACCGATATTCAGGCGGCTGTCCACGCCCAAGGTGTGATAACGGCGATCTCTGCCTTCCATCACGCCACCATCTGCGGGTGATTCTTCGTCTGTCTGGAAGCGCGGGCGATCCAGTTCGGTGGAAAAGACCTTCGACGACAGGCTCACGTCATCGGTGATCTGGAAGTTGTGGGTCAGATCGAGCTTGTAGTAGTCCACCGAAATATTGTTGTACTCGCGACCTTCGTCCAGGCGCTTTTTGCCTCGCGGGTCTTCACGGTACTGCTGCAGCGAGAGGTTGCTTTCGTCGTAGCCCTGGGAGCGTTCGCGGAAATAGGTAGCCGAGGCGGCGAGCTGGTGGCTGTCGTTGAGCTGCCACTCGATGCCGCCGTAGAAATCGTCGAACTCGTGTTCCTCGACATCGAAGGTGCCGTCGCCTTCGCGGCCCGTATAGGAAAACACCATGCCCACGCTGCCTTCGGTACGCCGGTGCATGATGTGCTGCAGACTGCTGTTCAGGTTGCCGCCGGCCAGCTCTACGCGGGTTTCCGGCTCGGCCGTGGGGCGCAGGTTGCGGAAGTTGATGATGCCGTGGTTGTTCAGTGGGCCGTGGACGATCTGACCGGCGCCCTTGAGCACCTCAACCTGCTCCAGACGCTGCATGGGTGGCGTGTAGTGGGCGCCGGAGTCCAGATAGGCGCTGTTGTTGATCGGCGTGCCGTCTTCGAGCAGCAGCACCTTGCGCGAGCGCCTGGGCGGTGCGCCGCGTACGCCTATTCCTGAGCGCAGGCCGAGTACGTCGTCATCGATGGTGCGTACACCGGGCACGAAGTCCAGAGCGTCGTGCAGGCTGTAGGGCTTGTAGGTGTCGACGGTTTCTCGGGTCAGCAGGCTGGCGGCGCCGGGCGTGCCGGTGATGTCTTCGGAGACCAGGCTGCGCACATCTAGGCTGGGCAGTTCCAGCGGCGTGGTGTCTTCCTGGGCCAGAGTCATTGCCGGCATGCACATCAGCACCGAGAGCTTGAGAAGCGACGGGATGGGGCGGGAGCTCATGATTGTTGTCCTTGTGGGCAGCTTTTTTCGCGGCCCATGTTCGGATTCGCCGGGCATGCCGGGAACTGACCGATGGCTCCATTGGTTTAATACTTTTGTTGGGCTTCGTTGGTGAACGCCGTTGGGAAAATTTCCCGAAAATGTTCGGGAAAAATTCCCGGATGGCGCACCGCTCGACTGAAAACATCGTTGCCTTCCCACTGTGATAAACAGCCGGAAATCGACGCTTGACCCCTGTGACACTTGGTCTTATGGTTCGCGCCCGAACGTCCATGCTGGCAACGATCCATCCGGCTCAAGTACTGACGACGAGAGGCTCTGCCATCAGATGATCTGAGCAGGGTTCTCGGCGATACAGCCTTGGGAAGTAGGCGAACCAAAGTGGGGAAACTGATCAGGCGTTCTAACTGGGCCGCGAGCCCATTCCCTTACTAGATTCCGTTGTCCAATTTGGAGTCCTGCATGTCGATCAAGATCGAAGACTACTTTCCTCGCCCCGTTTTCCAGAAGATGAAGGCCTTTGCCGACCAGCACGAAACCCCGTTCGTGGTGATCGACACCGAAACCATCGCCAAGGCCTATGACGAGCTGGTGACCAATTTCCCGTTCGCCAAGATCTACTACGCGGTGAAGGCCAACCCGGCCACCGAGATCACCGAGCTGCTGCGCGACAAGGGCTCGAACTTCGACATCGCCTCGATCTACGAGTTGGACAAGGTGCTGGCCACCGGCGTCAGCCCCGATCGCATCAGCTACGGCAATACCATCAAGAAGGCCCGCGACATCCGCTACTTCTACGAGAAGGGTGTGCGCATGTTCGCCACCGACTCGGAAGCGGACCTGCGCAACATCGCCAAGGCGGCGCCGGGCTCGAAAATCTACGTGCGTATCCTCACCGAGGGCTCCAACAGCGCCGACTGGCCGCTGTCGCGCAAGTTCGGCTGCAACCCGGACATGGCCCTGGATCTGCTGATCCTGGCCAAGCAGCTCAAACTGGTTCCTTACGGCCTGTCGTTCCACGTCGGCAGTCAGCAGCGCGATATCGATGTCTGGGACGCCGCCATCGCCAAGGTCAAGGTGATCTACGAGCGTCTCAAGGAAGAGGACGGCATCACCCTGCAGATGATCAACATGGGCGGCGGCTTTCCGGCCAACTACATCGCCAAAACCAACGACCTGCAGACCTACGCCGAGGAAATCACCCGCTTCCTCAAGGAAGACTTCGGTGAAGACCTGCCGGAGATCATCCTCGAGCCTGGCCGCTCGCTGATCGCCAACGCCGGGATCCTGGTCAGCGAAGTGGTGCTGATCGCGCGCAAATCGCGCACCGCCGTCGAGCGCTGGGTGTACACCGATGTGGGCAAGTTCAGCGGTCTGATCGAAACCATGGACGAATCCATCAAGTTCCCCATCTGGACCGAGAAGAAGGGCGAGATGGAGGAAGTGATCATCGCCGGGCCGACCTGCGACAGCGCCGACATCATGTACGAGAACTACAAGTACGGCCTGCCGCTGAACCTGGCCATCGGCGACCGCCTGTACTGGCTCTCCACCGGTGCCTACACCACCAGCTACAGCGCAGTGGAGTTCAACGGCTTCCCGCCACTGAAGGCGTTCTACATCTAGGTTCGTCGCGCGTTTCAACTCACGTTGATGCGCGCGCGGTAGCCATGCTTGGAAACAGACCTAGATCTGTTCCGGTTTGCTGTTCAAATGCCCTGGGCGTGATGCCCGGGGCATTTTCGTATGGGCACATGATTGGATGCTCGTCGTGCCTTGAGCACCAGCAGTCCTTTGAAAAAACAGTCGTTCAGAAAGCTGAGAAAAAATGACACAAAAAACCAATAAAGATTGAATGATATTGATTCTCGTTTATTATTCGGCGGTTTCTAAACGAGGATGATTCTCATGATCAAGGCGAAAAACAAGTTCAAGTACGCCCAGCGGCATCTTCTGGCAACGGCGGTGGGGCTGTCCGTCGCATCTTGGGCAGGAGCAGGGATAGCGCAGCCGGTGCAATCCGGAAGTGGTGATCAGGTCGAGCTGGACAGCGTCACCGTGACCGGTGAGAGAGAAGGCTACAAGGTGGATCAAGCTTCCTCGCCGAAATACACCGCACCGCTGCTCGATACTCCGCAAACTGTCACGGTGGTGCCTCAGGAGCTTATCCGGGAGCAGAACGCACTGAGCCTGCGGCAGGTGCTCTCCAATGTGTCAGGCATTACCTTCGCCGCAGGCGAGGGCGGCGGAGGTCTGGGAGACAGCATCAATATCCGCGGCTTCAGTGCCAACTCCAACATCCTCATTGACGGACTGCGCGACACCGCGCAATCGAGCCGTTCCGATGCGTTCAATCTTGAGTCGGTGGAAGTGGTCAAGGGGCCTAGCTCGGTCTATTCCGGGGCTGGTACCACTGGCGGCTCGATCAACCTGGTGAGCAAGACACCGCGTGCCTCGGCCTTTCGTAACGCCACGCTCGGCGTGGGCACCGATAGCTACAAGCGCCTGACCGCCGATATCAACCAGCCTCTCGAAGGGCTGGAGGGCGCGGTGTTCCGTCTGAACCTGATGGGCCATGAGAACGATATGGCCCAGCGTGATCACATCGATTTCGAGCGCTGGGGCATCGCACCGTCGCTAACCTTCGGCATGGGCACGCCGACGCGCCTCAACCTCAGCTACTTCCGCCAGTCGGACAAGGACATGCCTGACTACGGCCTGCCGGCACGCGACGGACGTGTGCTGTCAGGTGTCGACCGAGATGGCTTCTTCGGCTTTCGCGATATCGACACCGAGGAAACCGATGTCGAGTCGTTCACCATCCGCCTGGATCACGACTTCAGCGATAGCATCAGCATCAGCAACCTCACCCGCTATTCCGAAACCGAGCGGCTGACGATCATCTCCGCTGCGCATGTGAACACCGTCGGCGTGCCGACGGGCTCCTACCGCCCCGCCGGGCCGCAAGGCCACGGGCGTGACTACAGCACCGAGTTGCTGATCAACCAGACCAACCTGTCTTGGCGGTTCAACACCGGCGGCATTGCCCATACGCTTGTCACTGGTGTCGAAGTATCTCGTGAAGACTACAGCCGCGACACCTTCAGCAGTGGCCTACCCAGTGGAACCGCCTGGCCGGTCTATGACCTTGGCAATCCTCCGGGGTACTGGGGCGGGCCAGTTGCAAAGGTGTCGGGGCAGCGGGTCAGCACCGAGCTCGATAGCAACGCACTTTACCTGTTTGATACGCTGGAGCTGAGTGAGCACTGGCAGGTAAACGCAGGCCTGCGCTACGAGCGCTTCGAGGGCAGCGGCCGGACGCAGAACCTGACCGCTGGCACCAGCGAGCGGCTGGAGTCCTCGGACGATATGGTCAGCGGTCGCCTCGGCCTGGTCTACAAGCCGGTCGAGAACGGGGCCATTTATCTGGCCTGGGGCAATTCATACAACCCCTCTGCGGAGAACCTCGCATCTACCGGCTCGGGGCTGTCCGCCGACACCCAGGACCTGGATCCGGAAGAGAACGAGACCTGGGAGCTGGGTACCAAGTGGGAGTTGCTCGATCGCCGCCTGGCCCTGAATGCTGCGGTATTCCGAGTGACCAAGACCAACGGGCGGATCGACGGAGATGTGATCAGCGATCCTGTCGTGCTCGATGGCAAGCAGCGCGTAGAAGGCATTGAGCTCGGCGTTTCCGGCAAGCTCACCGACCGCTGGGATGTATTCGCCAACTACACCGTCTTGAGCAGCGAGATCCTCAAGGCTGCCGATGCGAATGTCGCTCAGGAAGGGCAAGCGCTGGCCAATACCCCGCCGCGCTCGTTCAGTCTGTGGACAACCTACGATCTGCCCATGGGCTTCGAGATCGGCTACGGCGCGCAGTATGTCAGCGAGCGCAACGTCGCCGTCAGCAGCAGCGCCAAGGTGCCAGAGTACTGGGTGCACAGTGCGATGCTGGGTTACGACGTCAGCGATAACCTGAACCTGCAGCTCAACGTGCGCAACCTGTTCGACAAGGAGTATTACGACCGGGTCCGTAGCAACATCGGCTCGGACGCTCGCTCTTCAGCGCTGGTGCCCGGCGAAGGCCGAACCGCTATCCTGACGGCAAACCTGTCGTTCTGACGGCTCATACGATTGCGGTGCTTCTAGGCGCCGCGATCCTTTCGGAGTGTGATTTCGATGATGCTTCATGTTCCCCAGGTGCTCGACGCCGAGCAGGTGGGCCAATGCCGGCGCTTGCTGCAGCAGGCAAAATGGGTCGACGGCAAGGTGACGGCTGGCTTCCAGTCGGCGATGGCCAAGAACAACCTGCAGCTACCCGAGGATGCGCCCGAGGCGCGGCAGATTGGCGAGCTGATCCTGCAGGCGCTGTCCCGGCATTCGCTGTTCGTCTCGGCGGCCTTACCGAACAAGATCTTTCCGCCCCTGTTCAATTGCTATCAGGGCGGGCAATCCTTCGGCGTGCATATCGACAACGCCATCCGCCAGGTAAGGGCGACCGGCGACTTTGTGCGTACCGATCTCTCGGCCACGCTGTTCTTCTGCGAGCCGCATGAATACGACGGCGGCGAGTTGGTTGTAGAGGACACCTACGGCACCCATAGCGTCAAGTTGCCAGCCGGCGATCTGATTCTCTACCCGGCCTCCAGCCTGCATCGGGTCAACCCGGTAACACGGGGCGCGCGGGTCAGTTCCTTCTTCTGGATTCAGAGCCTGGTGCGCGAGGATTCCCAGCGTGCCTTGCTGTTCGATCTGGATACCAGCATCCAGCAGCTGAATCAGGAGCTGGGCGCTGATCACGCCAGCAGCATTCGCCTTACCGGCGTATATCACAACCTGCTGCGGCAGTGGGCTCAGTAGAGATCCCGGCGATAGCGGCCGGCTTCACGCAGCCGCTCCACTTCGGCTTCGCCCAGCAGGCCGTGGAGCAGGGCGTCCACTTCGCGGCCCATGCCCTGCAAACTGCCGCAAACCAGCAGGCTCGCGCCGCGGCCCAGCCAGCCGCGCAGGTCATCGGCGGCCTCGCGTAGCAGGTGCTGGACATACACCGGCTCGGCCTGATCGCGGGAGAAGGCCAGATCCAGCCGCGCGAGGTGTCCGCTGTGTTGCCAGCGCTGAAGCTCCTCGCGCAGCAGAAAGTCATGGGCGGCATTGCGTTCGCCAAACAGTAGCCAATGTCCATGCTGGCCGAGCCGTTCGCGTTCACGCAGGTGCGCGCGCAGGCCGGCCAGACCGCTGCCGTTGCCGATCAGGATCAGCGGGCCGCTTTCGTGCGGCAGTCGGAAGCCGGGGTTGGCGCGGATTCGCAGATCGATGCAGGCCGCGCTTGCTGCATGCGCGCAGAGCCAGCCGGAGCCGATGCCGAGGCGGCCGTCGGCGTGCTGTTGCAGGCGCACCAGCAGCTCCAGGTGGCCATCCTCCGGCAGTGAGGCGATGGAGTAGTCGCGGTGCGCCAGGCGTGGCAGCTGCTCCAATAGTTGCTGTGGAAGCAGCCCGTGCAGGCTGTGCGGATCTTCCGGCAGCTGTCGGCAACTCAGTTCGTCCGCCAGGGTGCGGCCCTCGGCAAGCAGGGTAGCGCCGTCCAGTTGCACTGCGCTGAGCAGGGCTTCGACTTGTGCGGGGCTTTGCCGCGGGCCGATCTCGGCGATATCACCGGCTTGCCATTGGATGCCATCCGCTGGTGGTAGCAGTTGCAGGTGATACAGGGGCGCACCCTGGCTGCCGGGGTTCAGGTGCTTGCGTGTGGCCAGTGTCCACGGTTGATAGTCGGCTGGCAGCCAGTCGCTGAACTCGGTATTTCCGGCCAGTTGGCCAAGCTGCTGTTGCCAGCGACGCAGTACTGCCGGGTCAAGTGCATCGGCTTCGAGGCGATCGAATAGCGCGCTGGCACCGCGTGCGCGAAGCGTGTGGTCAAGACGCTGGGCGAAGGCGCAGAAGGTTGAATACTGGCGATCACCCAGCCCGAGCAGCGCGTACTCCATGCCATGCAGGTCCAGCCCTGGCTGCTCCAGACGGAGGGCAAAGCGTGCGACATGCTCGGGCGCCTCGCCGTCGCCATAGGTGCTGGCCACCAGCAGCAGGCGCGGCGGTGGCTGCTTTAGATCAAGCGCTTCCAGCGGCAACGCGTGAGCTGGCAGGCCCGCCTGGGCAAGTTGCGCGGCGCTGCGCTCGGCAATGCCACGGGCCTGGCCACCCTGGCTGGCATAGGCGACCGGCAGGCTGTTTGTGCTGGCGACCGGCAGACGCCCGCTTCGCCAGTTGCGCCAGCTGTAAAAACACAGGGCCAACCAGGCAAGCAGAACCAGGAGGGCGGAAACCAGGCGGGGCGGCTCGAGCCAGAACAGGAGAATGGCCAGAACCAGGCCGGCGAGCAGAGGGAGCGACTTCAAGGGGGCGAATCCCGCGCTGGTGTCAGAAGTGCGAGGGGCCGGCAAGCCGGCCCCTACCGGGTGCAATTGATGCGAAGCGCTTGGCCTCAGGGGGCTTGAACTTCAAGGGTTGCGCTGTACACGGCGCGGCGCTCGGTGGCCGGCTTGGCAACGCCTTCGCTGGTGCTCAACTCGGCTTCCAGCCAGTACATGCCTGGTGTCGGCCAGGTGATGGCGACCTTGCCCTCAGCGTCGGTCTTGACGGTGAAGTCGCCGGTCTCGTCGCGGTAGCGGTTGCCACCGGGCACCACGCTGATCTCCACGTTCTGGGCCGGCTTGCCGTCGAGCAGGAAGGTGAACTCTGCTGCCTCGCCGGCGAACAGGTCATTGGGGTGGGTGACCGGCACCAGTTCCAGACCCTGGTTGGTGGGGGCCAAAACCTTGTCGCTGGGGTTGCCGGCAGTGACGAAGGTTTCCATGCGGTTGTTGCTCTGGATGATGCGCAGCTCACTGGCATTGGCCGGGATGGCCTGTTTCAGATCCTCGGCCTTGCCCATCCAGCGACGGCGCTCTTCGCCTTCCTTCCAGGTGGCCATCAGGCCGCTGCTGGCGACCGCCAGCTTGTAGGTTCCCTTCTGGGTCAGATGCACGTCGAAGGTGCTGCGATAACGGCCGACGGCGCCGTTCTGAGCTTCCACCTCGTTGCCATCCGGCGCGAGGATGACCAGCTTGTTGGCCGGGCGGCGCATCGGTGCCGGCGCCGGCTTGTCGCCTTGAGCCGCCTGCGGGCCGCGGGGCATTTCCAGGGGTTTGCCGATGCCTTCGAGCTGCAGCGGGAAATGCTCAAAATAGAACAGGTCGTTGGATACGGCGGCATCCACGGTGATCCAGGGCTCTTCACCGGACAGCACGGTGGAGGAGGGCAGCATCCAGGCGCGGTGGGCCTGGGCGGACAATGGCAGGGTGACGGCGAGGGCCAGGGCGGTCCATTTCAGCATGCGGTTCATGTGCGGCTTCCTTGATCAGGGTTTGATGGTGAGGGTGACGGCACCCAGTTCGGTGGCACCCTGGGCGCTGGCTGCCGAGGCCTGTGGCCAGGTAAAGGGCACGCGCAGCAGTTCGCGACCGCCGACTTCACGCACGGCTTCGACCACCAGGTTGTAGTCGCCATCCTCCAGAGCCTTGAGCGGTGCGTCGCTGCCTTTG
The DNA here is from genome assembly GCF_000756775.1 of Pseudomonas saudiphocaensis. NCBI lineage: Bacteria > Pseudomonadati > Pseudomonadota > Gammaproteobacteria > Pseudomonadales > Pseudomonadaceae > Pseudomonas > Pseudomonas saudiphocaensis. The sequence goes on along the minus strand of NZ_CCSF01000001.1, from coordinate 1,764,060 downwards.
TAGATCAGCTGGTGAGTACCGACGGCGCGAGTGGCTGCCGAAACGCCATCAACCGGCATCTCAAGGCTGCGGCCGCTGCGGCGCCACCATTGGCGCAGATCCTTGAGCCACTTCTCCCCTTCCTTGTCCTTGAGCTTCAGGTCGTACCAGACCGTCAGGTCCGCGACATGGCTCTGGTCCGGCTTTTCCAGCCAGATCGCCACGTACGGGCGGTGGTATTCGGCAACCTGTAGCCGCGGGATTTCCACATCGATCTGCATATCAGCGGCCATCAACGGTGCGCTGAGCAAGGCAAGAGGTAACAGCAAGCGTTTACGCATGACACATCCTCAATGAATGAACAGCAGCGCCAGCAATACGGGGATGACCAGACCAGCCCCGACCAATGGCCAGGTTGTTGGGCGACCACCCGCATGACGGTGCAGCAGCAACAGCCCGGTAAGGCTGAAAACCACGCAGGCTGCGGCAAAGATGTCGATAAACCAGCTCCAGGCCGTGCCGGTGTTACGGCCCTTGTGCAGGTCGTTCAGATAGGAAATCCAGCCACGGTCGGTGGATTCGTATTCCAGTTCGCCGGTTTCCAGCACCAGGCTTAACCAGGCGTCACCACCCGGGCGCGGCAGGCCGATATACAGCTCGCCATCGCTCCATTCCGCTTCGCGGCCCGCCAGATTGATGCTTAGCTCGTTTTCCAGCCAGGCTTGCAGCTCGTCTGGCAGCCCCTTGACCGGTTGGTCTTCCATAAACCGCTGCTGCAGAGACTCCGGCAGCGTGGCGGTGCGCTCGACCACCTTAGGCCTGGCCTCGATCTGCGCCGCATGATTAAGCGTGATCCCGGTAATGGCGAACAACAGCATGCCCACCAGGCACAGCGCAGAGCTGATCCAGTGCCATTGGCGCAGGGTGCCGAGCCAGAGTTGCATGCAGGTCCTTGGTGTACGGGAAGGTGGCTGGATTCTAAGAGGCTTTTGGGCTGGATGCTAAAGATTTACAAACAGCATACGTTCGCGTTTTCGTTGTCGTGGTGCAGTTGTGGCAAGGCCGGAGTTGGGCTCCGGCCTTGCCTGTGCACAGCTCTACTAGAAGGTCAGGTTGGCTGAGAGCCAGAGGCGACGGCCTTCTTGTACGATGCCAGTGGTGGACTGCCCGAAGTTGGCGTAATCAGTGCCATATCCGATACCGTTGACGGCGCCATTCGAGTAGGTGTCGTACGGTTTGCCCTTGTTGAACTCCTTATCCAGCAGGTTGTAGATGGCTGCATTCAGAGTCAGGTTCTCAGTGGCCCTGAGCGAGCCCCCCAAATGCAGCAAGGTATAGGCGTCGGTGTTGCGTCCCAAAGTGTCCCAGATCGACTGGTTGGTAGTCTTGTTCCCACCGTCGTACATATTGTCGTACTTGGATGTGAAACGCGCTCGCTCGCCACGGTATTCCGCCTTCAGCCACAGGTTCAGCGAGTTGGTGGTTTGCCAGTCCAGTTTGGCATTAGCGAGGTGCATCGGAGTGTTGGTCAGCGGTGCACCTTTATCTTCACCGCTCCGTTGCTCGCTATCGGTGTAGGTATAGTTGCCACTCAGGGTCCAGGCCGGAGCAAAAGTCCAGCTTGCTGCCAGCTCTAGGCCTTGAGTAACGGCTTTGCCAAGGTTGACGGTCTGGCTGCAAGTATCTTGCGGATTGCCACCGGAGGCTGGATTGCCTACGCAGAGTGGGTCGTATACGTAGCCTGCACTATCAATCTTGTCTTTGAACTTGGTGTGAAACAGCGTTGCGTTGGCATTGAAGCCCGCCAGGTTATCGTAGTACACGCCGAACTCGGTGTTGGTACTGGTCTCTGGCTTCAGGTCAGGGTTACCGATGGATACGGTGCTGCCTTGGCCGCCTACGCCATTGATGCCGCTGTGCAGCTCATTCAGGTCAGGTGTTCTATAGCCACGGCTGACACCGCCCTTTAGGGTCCAATTGTCAGTGGTATTCCATACTAAGTAGGCGCGCGGACTGAAGTGGCCGCCAAAGGCCTCATGGTCGTCATATCGAGCGCCTAGAGTCAGCGCCAAGTTGTCGAGAATGCGCCATTCGTTCTCTGCAAAAACCGCTCGGGTGGTCTGTTCGAAGTCTTCACCGGCCAGGCTGTCCGTCATTTCGGCCTTCCACCACTGCACCCCGACAGTGGCTATGTTTGAGTCACCAATGGGGGCGGTCAGCTTGCTGTCGAATACCAGGTTGGTGGTTTCGAGTTCGCGGTCATCCCCAGAGATGATGGATGGATAACCTACATAAGGCGTGCCGATTGGCTTGAACTGTGGATTAGGGTTGCCACGCCGATCCAGAGGGGCTCCACCCGGAATCGTACGACCGATGGTCTCAGTGGTGTTATGCATCAAGCTGCTTTCTAGAGTGCCGAAGCTGAAGCGGCCGGTGTGGGTCAATGCATATTGATCCCGTTCAAAACGCAGCTTGTCGGAGTAGCCATTAGCTTGAGTCGGCTCACTAACCGAGCAGCCGAGGTCTGCGGGACCATTACCCCAGCCGTCGAGAGTGCCAAGTTGGCAGTCGTCGTTTTCGTACGATTGACGGCCACGTTCAACGTCCAGCGAAATGTCGTGGTCATCGTTTGGAGTCAGGGTCAGGCGGCCGCCGATAGTGTGGTTCCCACCTTCTACAGGTGAGCCACCGCGGCGGCTCATTGGCACGCCTGGGGCAAATTCCAAGTTAGATTCGTCACGGTCGAACAGGCTGCCGCGTACCTGCAGGCCGAGTAGGCCGTCGACCAGCGGACCACTGGCGAACACGCTAGTAGAGCGAGTGTCACCGTAATCGCGATCTTCCTGGTAGGTATAGTCTTGGGTGAACGAGCCGGTCCACTCCTTGCCTACCTTACGGGTGATGATGTTAATCACACCGCCCATGGCGTCGGAACCATACAGGGTAGACATCGGGCCACGAATGACTTCGATACGCTCGATGGCCGACAACGGTGGCATAAAGCTGGTTGAGGTTTCACCGAAGCCATTAGGGGTAACGTTACCGGCAGCGTTCTGCCGGCGGCCGTCGATAAGAATCAGCGTGTACTTGCTTTCTAGCCCGCGGATGCTGATGTTTAGCCCGCCCGTCTTGCCGGTGCCCTGGCCGATATCAATCCCTTCCACGTCGCCCAGCGCCTGAGCCAGGTTGTTGTAGCGCTTCTGCTGCAAGTCTTCCTGGCTGATCACACTAATGCTTGCTGGAGCATCAGTAACCTTCTGCTCGAAGCCGGAAGCACTGACAACCATGGTGTCCAGATTTACCGGATCGTTATTGGCTAAGGCAGGCAGACTGCAGCCGATTAGAGCGACGGCCAATGCTGAGCGAGCGAACGGAGCGTACATGCGCGGATCCTGTGGTAGGTGAGAATCATTCCGGCGCGCATGATAGTTATTCGCGAATAGGAATTCCTTACAAAATAATTGCTGCGATGGCGTTTTGTCTGCGCCGTTGGGCTGTAATGCCCGAACTGCAAGGCTTTGGCTAAATGTAAAAAAATGTTTCTCGGCTGTTTGGGGTGATTCCAACTGCCTTGGCGAGAGGTAGAGGCGCGCTTGCAGTTGCTGCAAGCGCGAGGTCGAACGCTTCGCTCTGTGGTCCCCGTTGTGCCTTATGGCATCAGCACTTCAATAACGCCGTCGGCAGTGACACTGACCTGGCGGGTGCCGGCTTCGATCTCGGGTGTCCCCATGCTGTCCATGGCTTTCATCGCCATGCTGCGCATCACCGGCTGGTAGCCACCGCCGCTGCCGAGGTTGAGGTTGACGATGCGGTAATCGCTTCCGCCCAGTGCCTCAGTGGCCAGCTCTGCTCTGGCGCGAAAGGCGGTGATGGCGTCTTTGAGCAGGGTGTCTTCGTTCTGTTTGCGGATCGGGTCGGAGACGCTGAAATGCATGCCGCCCATCTTCAGGTTCTGCATCAGTTCGCCAGTAAGCTGGGAAAGCGCAGCAAAGTTTCCGCTCTCCAGGCGCAGCTCTGCGCGTTCGCGCCAGGCGGTAATTTGCTGGCCTTTCTCTTCATACACCGGGTAAGTGTTGCGACTGCCCTGGCTGACCAGCACGTCCTTGGATTGCCGCGCGCGTTGCAAGGCCTGGTTCATCACCTCAGTGGTTTGTGCGGCAAGCTTTGCTGGATCCTGATGCTGGGCTTCGCTGTAAAGGGTGACATGCATGCGGTCGTGAGCCACTTCGCTGGTGGCTTCGGCGCGCAGGGATATCTGGTTGTAGCGTGGCTCATCGGCAAGGGCCGGAATGCAGACCAGGCAAGCCAGCAGGGCGACGGGGCGGGTCAAAAAAGCGGACATGTGGGCTCCTGAATGGTTGTTATGCAGGCTGCAGCCTTGTGACTTTAATCCGTTGTGAATGGTTGCGCAGATTTTCTATGCGTCTCATTGCCGCAGAACGGGTGCCTTCAGAGGTGCTTGGTTATACTCGCGAATCGCTTGGAGACCCTATGTACGCATCCGTTCAGCTGCTATCGGCCAGCCGGCAAAACCTTCGTCTGCTCACCCTTATTCGTGTCCTCGTGCTCGGTGCCCAGGCCGGCGCGGTGGGGCTGGCCTATGCCACTCAACTTGTCGCATTGCCGTGGCTGCATCTGGGCGTGACGCTGGCCGTTTCCGGCCTGATCTGCCTGGCGACCGCCTTTCGGCTGCGTGGCCCCTGGCCGGTTACCGAGCAGGAATATGCCTTCCATCTGGCAACCGACCTGCTGATTCACAGCGCATTGCTGTATTACTCGGGCGGCTCGACCAATCCCTTCGTGTCTTACTACCTGGTGCCGTTGACGATCGCGGCGGCGACCTTGCCGTGGTTGTATTCGATCGTTCTTTCCGGCCTGGCGCTGGCTGGCTATACGCTGATGCTGGTGTGGTACGACCCGGTCATCGTGCCGCCGGTCGACCGCACCACGATGCTGGTCTACGGCATGTGGCTGAGTTTCGCTCTGGCCGCCGCGCTGATTACCTTTTTCGTGGCGCGCATGGCTGAGCAGTTGCGGCGTCAGGAGCAGCTCCAGGCTCAGCGCCGCGAGGAAAACATGCGCGACCAGCAGTTGCTGGCCGTGGCCACTCAGGCTGCGGGTGCCGCACACGAGCTGGGCACGCCGCTGGCGACCATGAGCGTGCTGCTCAAGGAGTTGCGCCAGGAGCATCGCGACCCGCACCTGGATGAGGATCTTGCGCTGCTGCAGTCCCAGGTCCAGCTCTGCAAGGACAGTCTGCGTCAGCTGGTGCGCGCCGCCGAGGCGGACCGCCGCCAGGCCATCGTCGAAATGAACGCACGCGAGTGGGTTGAGTCGGTGATGCAGCGCTGGCATCTGATGCGTCCGGAAGCGACGTTCCGCTTCCAGTGCCTGGGCAGGGGTACACCGCCAAGGCTTATGCCGCCGGCCGATCTCGGCCAGTCGTTGCTTAATCTGCTGAATAACGCCACCGATGCCAGCCCGGACGACCTCGAAATCCGCCTGGATTGGGACGCCCAATGGATCAAGCTGACCATTCGTGACCACGGTGCGGGTGTCCCACTGGCAATTGCCGAGCAGATCGGCCGGCCCTTTATCACCACCAAGGGCAAAGGCTTCGGTCTGGGACTATTTCTCAGTCAGGCGAGCGTGACACGTGCCGGCGGGACTGTGAAACTCTACAATCACGAAGATGGCGGCGCCCTGACCGAACTGAGGCTGCCGCATGGCTCGGTACGGGCCTGATCACTGACGTGACCCAATTGCGAGGAATGCATAGATGACCGAAGAGTTGCAGCACGACGGCGAAGATCAGCCTCATCTGCTGCTGGTGGATGATGATCCGACCTTTACTCGCGTTATGGCGCGCGCCATGACCCGCCGGGGGTTGCATGTCAGCATCGCCGGTTCGGCAGAGGAAGGGCTGGAGATGGCCCGCCAGGAGACGCCCGATTACGCGGTTCTGGATCTCAAGATGGAAGGCGACTCAGGGCTGGTGCTGCTGCCCAAGCTGCTTGAGCTGGACCCGGAGATGAAAGTGCTCATCCTGACCGGCTATTCGAGCATCGCCACGGCGGTCGAGGCCATCAAGCGCGGCGCCTGCAACTACCTGTGCAAGCCTGCCGATGCGGACGACGTGCTTGCCGCGCTGCTGTCCAAGCATGCGGATCTGGATACGCTGGTGCCGGAAAACCCGATGTCGGTTGACCGCCTGCAGTGGGAGCACATCCAGCGTGTGCTGGGCGAACACGACGGCAATATCTCGGCCACTGCCCGTGCGCTCGGCATGCACCGGCGTACCCTGCAGCGCAAATTGCAGAAGCGGCCTGTCAGACGCTAACCTTCCGAACCTGTAGCGAACGTGTGCGTTGATCGTGCCGGGCGAGAAATGAAGCCGTCGGCTTGAGTGTGTGCAGCCTCCTGTGGGAGCGGGCCATGCCCGCGAACAAGCGCTGCACCTCGCTACCGTCCCTTCTTGGACGTGGCCGTTCTCAAGAAAGCGCTCGGTGCTTAGGTCGGGTTGCCGACGAGTCGCGATAAGCATAAAGGCGATACTCCCGCGCCTGGCTTCCAGTTGTAGTTCGGGTCGCGCGTCCATGACCCGGGGAGCGCCCTCCAGCCCATTGTCCGAGCCTATCCATGTCTTCCCTTGTTGTTCAGACACTCGGCGTCACCGCTCCGGTATTCGCGATGCTGTTTCTCGGCGTCGTGCTCAGGCGTATCGGCTGGATCGACAGCGCTTTTATCGCCAGCGCCTCGTCGCTGGTGTTCAGGGGCTGCATGCCGACGCTGCTGTTCCTTTCGATCCTCAAGGCGGATCTGAGCGCGGCGTTGCAGCCGGCGCTGCTTGGCTATTTCGTCCTGGCCACTGTCGCCAGTTTCCTTTTTGCCTGGGGCTGGGCCATATGGCGCTGTCCGCGAGCTGATCGTGGCGTCTATGTGCAGGGTGCCTTTCGCGGCAACAACGGCATTGTCGGCCTGGCCCTGGCCAGTAGCTTGTACGGCGACTATGGGCTATCGCTGGGCAGCGTGCTCGCCGGTTTGGTGATCATCATTTACAACATTCTCTCGGTGGTGGTGCTGGCCATCTACAGCCCCGGCGGCAACGCCAGCCTGCGCTCGGTCTTGTTGGGAATTGTGCGCAACCCGCTGATCATCGGCGTCGCGGTGGCGATTCCCTTCGCCTGGTGGCAACTGCAGTTGCCGGAGTGGCTGCTGACCTCGGCAGGCTACTTTGCCCAGTTGACCTTGCCGCTGGCGCTGATTTGTATCGGCGGAACCCTGTCGCTGAGCGCCCTGCGCGAAAGCAGTGGTACGGCTATCAGCTCCAGCTTGATGAAGATGGTCTGGCTGCCACTGTTTGCCACTCTGGGCGCCTGGCTGCTGGGTTTTCGTGGTGCGGAGCTGGGCATTCTCTTCCTTTATTTCGCCAGCCCCACAGCAGCTGCGAGCTTCGTCATGGCGCGTGCGGTCAATTCCAACTATCAGCTGGCCGCGACCATTATCGTGGTCACTACGCTGTCTGCGGCGGTGACCATCAACGCAGGCCTGTTGGCGCTGAGTTGGCTGGGGTGGATATAGCGACGGATTTGACAGCACGACCCGGCTGCCGCCGTCGCCCAATGTGAGCGGTATCGGCTCGAGCGCTTAAGAATCTTCAGGCGATGGTCGTATTCGGTTATCAGGCCTCAGAAAAAAAATCGGGTTTCCTTCAAATTGCCCAACTCGATCAACGGCTGCCCGGAGAGGCTGCCGTTTTATGTTTCAGAGAGTCGTTCATGGCGTTTTTCACATCTTCAAGCCGATCACTGACGCGCGACGACATTCGTGTGGTGAATCTGCGCAAGTTTGCCGTACCGGGTTTTGCTCTGCTGCTGGCATTGAGTCTGGGCAGTTTTGCCGGGGGCGTCTGGGTTGGCAGCGACAGGCGCGCCCTGCCCGAGGTTACGGATCAGTACGAGCCCGCCCTGGTCGATGAGGACCGATTCGTCATTGCCCGCGTTGGCAAGGTGGTGGGCCGGCTGAAATCGATGGAGTCCGATCTGCTCGCATTGCAGCGCATGATGGATGAGCAGCGCGTGCTGCACGGGCAGTTGTCGGCACTGGATCCGGCACTGGTGCCCTTGCTGTTACCTGAGCGCACGACGATCCCGGCAAAAGCGCAGGGTGGCGTACTGTTTCCGCCACAAGGTTGTTCAGGCGAGTTGCGGATGGGTGCAGGCGGTTTGACGCTCGCCGATCTGCAGCGCAGCGAAAAGTCGCTGCGCTGCATGCGGGAGATGTTGGACAAGCTGATGCAACGTGTGGCCGAGCGAAATGCCGCGCTGATGGCAATACCCTCTCGCCGGCCGGTGGGCGAGGCGCGGCTGGGGTCGGCCTATGGCAATCGCATCGACCCGTTCCGCAAGAAGTTGGCGTTCCATTCAGGCGTCGATTTCGCATTGCCCAGCGGCTCCGAAGTCGTCGCCGCTGCCGGTGGCCGGGTACGCTTTGCCGGATACCGCGGTGCGTACGGAAATCTGGTGGAAATCGATCATGGCAATCGTCTGGTCACACGCTATGCGCATCTGTCCCGGCTGAATGTGCAAGCTGGGGATGTGGTCACGCCTGCGCAGCGTATCGGTGCGGTGGGTTCCACTGGGCGTTCGACAGGCCCGCACCTGCATTTTGAAGTGCTGCACGATGGGCAGTTCGTCGACCCGCAACGCTTCCTGGCGTTAGGCGATCTGGAGCGAGACAGCGATGACCTGGCTGCCGACTAAACGCCTCTCCAGCAAAGATCTGGTTCGTGCCGAGCATCGTTTGCAGACCGCCAGGCGCCCGTGCGCAGAGCGTTGGGTGATCCTTGTTCTGCTTTGCGCGATAGGCGCGCTGCTCTTTCTGCGCAACCACGAGCAGACCGCCCATGCGCAGCGGATCGAGGCATTGAGTCAGGAGAGCGTGAACCTGCAGACGGCGCTGGAGCTGAGCCGGCTACAGTGCCAGGAGCACCAGGCCACCGAAGAGCAGCTGCTCAAACGCATCGCTGCGCTGTCAGCTCAGGCGGAACGGTTGCAGACCGACCTGGCCTTCTTCCGTCAGCAGAAGAAAACCCGTTAACCGTTTGTGGAGTAGGTGATGTTCAGCAAGAAAAAGCCGGTGTCGCGTGTCGCCATTGATCAGTTTTCCAGTTTGATTTCAGGAAATCTGTCGCTCGTCGGGGACGTGACGTTCGAGGAAGGGCTGAAGATCAGTGGCGAGGTACAGGGCAACGTCAGCCACAAGCCGGGCACCCATAGCCTTCTGGCGCTCAGTGCCGAGGGGCGGATCGAGGGGAATGTCAGCAGTTACGATGCGCTGATAGACGGCACCATCGTCGGTGATCTGGTGGTGGAGCATCTGCTCGAGCTGCATTCCAATGCCCGTGTGCAGGGCAACATCCGCTACCGTCAATTGAGCATGGAAAATGGCGCGGTGGTCGATGGTTCGCTCAATCGCATGGGCGACGATGAGGAGGTTGCACAGGTATTCGAGTTGCCGCGTCCGCAGGCCCGCGAAGGCTGAGGGCCTAGGTCCGGTGCTGCTTCTTCCAGGCCCGGGCGGCGATAATGAACAAGGTGATTGCGGTCAGTGGCAGGGCGTAACCGAGCATCACATCGCCGAAGGTGTCGGTGAACGGGCGGTTAGCGCTGCTCATTACCAGATAGGCGGTATACGCCACGTAGTAGGCAAGGAACAGCAGGCCCTCCCAGCGGTTGATGGTGTAACCGGCGAAGAAGATTGGCAGGCAGGCGATCGCCACTGCGATCATTACCGGGAAGTCGAAGGCCAGCGCATTGGGCGACACGGCAATAGCCTGCGGCGAGACGAGAGAGGCGAGCCCAAGTACGCAAAGCAGGTTGAAAATATTGCTGCCAACGATATTGCCTACGGCGATATCCCGCTCGCCTCGGAAGGCAGCCATGATTGAGGTAGCCAGCTCAGGCAAGGATGTGCCGATCGCGATCACGGTTAAACCAATGACCAGCTCCGACAGCCCGAGTGCGCGCGCCAGCGACACGGCCCCCTCGACCAGGAAGTTGGAACCGACCACCAGAAGCACCAATCCGCCCAGCACCAGGCATGCGTTGATCAGCCCGGCATGCGGCTTGGCTGGCGTATCCAGGCCGAACTCCTTGGCGAATTCGTCATTGGTATCAGTGGCTGTGTCGCGACGACTGCTAATGATCAGAAACAACGTATAGACCACCACGGCACTGAACAACAATGCACCATCGAGGCGGCTGAGCTCTCCATCCCAGGCTAGCGCGAAGGTGACAAGGCTCGCGCCTATCATGATCGGCACATCCAGGCGGATCAGTTGGCGCGATACTACCAGCGGCGTGACCAGCGCAGTCAGGCCGAGAATAAGCAGTACGTTGGCAATATTGCTGCCCACCACGTTACCAATCGCGATGTCACCGCTCCCGTTGACTGCTGCCTGCACACTAACCGCCGTCTCCGGCGCGCTGGTGCCGAAGGCGACGACCGTCAGGCCGATGATCAGTGGCGAAATACCGAACTGAGCCGCCAGTTTGGCGGCGCCGCGTACCAGTACCTCTGCGCCGGCAACGAGCAATACCAGGCCTGCAATCAGGTAAACGAAGGTCATCATGGTCAAGGGTGCAACTCCGGGGGCAGAACGGGTTTAACGCTGGACTTTCCAGGCGCGTAGAGAGGCCACGGCAAGCGTAATGCCCGTAATGGGCATTACGTACCAGATCATCACGTGGCGCAAGAGTTCGATGGCAGGCAGACCGGTGGAAAGCATCGCCAGGTAAAGCGTATACGCCAGGTAGTAGCCAAGCAGCAGCGCACCTTCCCAGCGGTTGATCCGGTAACCGGTGAAGAAAATTGGTATGCAGGCGACGAATACCGCAAACATGACCGGCAGATCGAAAGCCAGCGCATTGGGTGAAATCGACAACCCCTCGGGCACCACCAAGGCGCTTGCGCCGAGCACCAGCAGCAGGTTCAGAACGCAGCTGCCGACCACGTTACCGACGGCGATACCACGCTCGCCGCGATACAGGGCTAGCAACGATGTGGCCAGTTCAGGCAGAGAGGTGCCGACGGCCACCACTGTCAGACCAATCACCAGCTCGGAGAGGCCGAGGGCGCGCGCCAGAGAGATCGCGCCTTCGATGAGCAGCTGCGAGCCGAGTACCAGCAGGCCCAGCCCCATGAGTACCAAAAAAATGTGGCGGAGCCAGCCGCCAGGGGCGCTGGCCGGGCCGCGTTCAGACTCGGCTCTGCCGTTCAGTGCAAGACGCTGCTGGCGTTTGCCGGCCATAAGCAGAAAAAGGGCATAGAGCAGCATGCCGGCCAGCAGCATGCAGCCATCCCCACGGCTGATGCGGCCGTCCCAGGCCAGCACCAAGGTCAGTGCACCGGCAGCCACCATCACCGGAACATCCAGGCGAATAAGCTGCCGTGCCACCATCAGCGGTGCCAGCAGTGCCGCAAGACCGAGGATCAGCAGGATGTTGGCAATGTTGCTGCCGATCACGTTGCCAACGGCAATATCGCCGCTGCCGCTCAGCGATGCCTGGACGCTGACCGCCAGTTCCGGCGCACTGGTGCCGAAGGCTACAACGGTCAGGCCGATCACCAGTGATGAGATGCCCAGACGCTCAGCGATCTGCGCCGCGCCGCGTATCAGACTTTCGGCACCGAGGGCCAGCAGCAACAGCCCGGCAAGCAGATAGATAAGCGTCAGTGGTGTCATTCGATGGTTTCGATACGCACGCCGATGATGCCCTGATCGATCATGCCGATCCGTTCGGCAGCTGCGCGGGACAGGTCGATGATGCGCCCCCGCACAAAGGGGCCGCGGTCGTTGATGCGTACGACCACCTGCTTGCCGTTGCTCAGGTTGGTCACCCTGACTTGGGTGCCGAAAGGCAGGGAGCGGTGAGCGGCGACCAGTGCGTTCTGGTCGTGCCTTTCACCGTTTGCAGTACGTTTTCCGTGGTGCATTCGGGCGTAAAAGGAGGCCTTGCCCTGCTGGCTGAAGCTCTTGTCCTGCTGAGTGGGGCGAGGCTCAGGTGGTGTCGGGGCGGGTGCGCGTTCGGCGCAGCCGGAAACGAGCAGGGCAAGTAGAAGCGGGACAAGGTGCCATGTTCCCAGGCGCATGGAGTGTCCTTCAGTCTTGGTTGATCAACGAAAATACGGTAGGAGGTTGCGCCACTGTAGGAGCGGACTTGTCCGCGAGCTCTGCTTTCCCGTGCCAGCGCGGAGTCACCCGCCAAAAAGCTCGCGGGCGAGCCCGCTCCTACAAAAGCGGCTGCCGAACGCAGGTCCGAACGAATCCGGAGCTGCGCGGCTGCGGTTAGCCTTCGAGCTTCTGCTTCAGCAGTTGGTTCACCTGGCCGGGGTTGGCCTTGCCTTTGGAGGCTTTCATGGCCTGCCCGACGAAGAAGCCGAACATCTTGCCTTGCTTGGCTTCATCGCTGGCGCGGTACTGTTCCACCTGTTCGGCATTTGCCGCCAGGACCTCGTCGAGCATCTTCTCGATGGCGCCGGCGTCGGTGACCTGCTTGAGGCCCTTCTTCTCGATGATCTCGTCGGCTGAAGCGCCTTCACCGGCAGCCAGTGCTTCGAAGACCATCTTGGCGATCTTGCCGCTGATGGTGTTGTCCTTGATGCGCAGGATCATGCCGCCCAGCTGCTCAGCTGAAACCGGCGATTGCTCGATCTCCAGGTTTTCCTTGTTGAGCAGGCTGGACAGTTCGCCCATCACCCAGTTGGCGGCCAGCTTGGCGTCGCCGCAGGTGGCGTTGACCTGTTCGAAGTAGTCGGCCAGTTCGCGGCTGGCCGAGAGTACGCTGGCGTCGTAGGAGGAAAGACCGAACTGGCTTTCGAAACGCTCACGCTTCTGTACCGGCAGTTCCGGCAGACTGGCGCGGATTTCCTCGAGGAAGCTCGGTTCGATCACCACCGGCAGCAGGTCAGGGCAGGGGAAGTAACGGTAGTCGTTGGCTTCCTCCTTGCTGCGCATGGAGCGGGTTTCGTCCTTGTTCGGATCGTACAGGCGGGTTTCCTGCACCACCTTGCCGCCATCCTCGATCAGCTCGATCTGGCGCTGTACCTCGTAATTGATTGCCTTCTCGATGAAGCGGAAGGAGTTGACGTTCTTGATCTCGGCGCGGGTGCCGAACTCGGCCTGGCCCTTGGGGCGGACCGAGACGTTGCAGTCGCAGCGCAGCGAACCTTCGGCCATGTTGCCGTCGCAGATGCCCAGATAGCGCACCAGAGAATGCATGGCTTTCACATAGGCCACCGCTTCCTTGGCCGAGCGGATGTCCGGCTCGGAGACGACTTCCAGCAGCGGTGTGCCGGCGCGGTTCAGGTCGATGCCGCTCATGCCGTGGAAGTCTTCGTGCAGGCTCTTGCCGGCATCTTCCTCCAGGTGTGCGCGAGTGATGCCGATGCGCCGCGTCGTGCCGTCTTCCAGGGTGATGTCCAGATAGCCCTTACCAACGATGGGGTGATCCATCTGGCTGGTCTGGTAGCCCTTGGGCAGGTCCGGGTAGAAGTAGTTCTTGCGCGCGAAGACGTTCTGCTCGGCGATTTCGGCATTGATGGCCAGGCCGAACTTGCAGGCCATGCGCACGGCTTCGGCATTGAGCACCGGCAGGGTGCCGGGCATGCCCAGATCGACCAGGCTGGCCTGAGTATTGGGTTCGGCACCAAAAGTGGTGGCGCTGCCGGAAAAGATCTTCGACTGGGTGGCGAGCTGTGCGTGGATCTCAAGCCCGATGACGGTTTCCCATTGCATCTTCAATCTCCTCAGAATCCGGCCGGGGTGCGCTGGTGCCAGTTGGTAACTTGCTGATACTGATGCGCCACGTTGAGCAGGCGCGCCTCCTGGAAGTACGGCGCCAGCACCTGCACGCCCACCGGCAGGCCATCAATGAAACCGGCCGGCATGGACAGGCCGGGAATGCCGGCCAGGTTGGCGGTGATGGTGTAGATGTCTTCCAGATAGGCGGAAACCGGGTCGGCGTTCTTCTCGCCCAGTTTCCAGGCCAGATTCGGTGTGGTGGGGCCGAGAATCACGTCCACTTTTTCGAAGGCACTGACGAAGTCATTCTTGATCAGGCGGCGAATCTGCTGGGCCTTGATGTAGTAGGCGTCGTAGTAACCGGCGGAGAGGGCGTAGGTGCCAACCATGATGCGGCGCTTGACCTCATCCCCGAAGCCTTCGGCGCGTGAGCGCTTGTAGAGGTCCATGAGGTCCGCCGGGTTTTCGCAACGGTAGCCGAAGCGCACGCCGTCGAAGCGCGACAGGTTGGAGCTGGCCTCGGCCGGCGCGATCACATAATAGGACGGAATCGCGTGCTGCATGTTCGGCAGGCTGATGTCCTTCACCGTGGCGCCGAGCTTTTTCAGCTCCTCGACCACCGCCATCACCGCGTCAGCGATTTTCGGGTCCAGGCCTTCACCGAAGTATTCCTTCGGCAGGCCTATGCGCAGGCCGGCCAGGGGCTGGGTCAGGGCTGCGAGATAGTCATCCAGCGGCTGTTCGACACTGGTGGAATCCTTGGCGTCGAAGCCGGCCATGGCCGACAGCAGCAGCGCGCAGTCTTCGGCGGTGCGTGCCATGGGGCCGGCCTGGTCGAGGCTGGAGGCATAGGCGACCATGCCCCAACGCGAGACGCGACCATAGGTGGGCTTCAGGCCGGTCAGGTTGGTCAGCGCGGCTGGCTGGCGGATCGAACCGCCGGTGTCAGTGCCGGTAGCGGCAGGCAATAGGCGCGCGGCGATGGCTGCGGCCGAACCGCCTGAGGAGCCGCCGGGGACACGGTCAAGATCCCATGGGTTCTTCACCGGGCCGTAATGGCTGGACTCGTTGGCCGAGCCCATGGCGAATTCGTCCATGTTCAGCTTGCCGAGCGTGACAGTCCCTGCCGCGGCGAGCTTCTCGACCACGGTGGCGTCATAGGGGGCGGTGAAGTTGTCGAGCATCTTCGAGCCGCAGCTGGTGCGAATGCCCTGGGTGCAGAACAGGTCCTTGTGACCGATGGGGGCGCCGAGCAGGGCGCCATTCTCACCGGCCGCGCGACGCTCGTCGGCGGCTTTGGCCTGGGCAATTGCCTGCTCTTCGGTAACGGTAATGAAGCTGTTGATCTGCGGATCGAGCTGGGCGATACGGGCCAGCAGGCCGCGCGTCAGTTCTTCAGCGGAGAATTGTTTGTCGGCGAGGCTGCGAGCGATCTCGGCGAGGGTCAGTTGATGCATGTCGGCGTCCTTTATCACTCGATCACCCGTGGGACCAGGTAGAGGCCTTCTTCCACAGCCGGGGCGATGGCCTGGTAGGCGTCGCGCTGGTTGGTTTCGGTCACTGCGTCGGCGCGCAGGCGCTGGTGTGTTTCCAGGGGATGAGCCAGCGGCGCAACGCCTTGAGTGTCGACGGCCTGCATGCGGTCGACCAGGCCGAGGATATTGTTGAGGGTTTCGGTGGTGCGGGGGAGGTCGGACTCAGTCAGGCCCAGGCGGGCCAGGTGAGCGATTTTTTCCACCTCGGAGCGTTCAATCGCCATCGGTTTCTCCAGCGCAAAGCGAATCGGTGCGACCTGCATCTACCATGAGCGGCGCATGGGCGGCAGGCGGGCCACGGCGGCGGGCTTTCGGGCCCGGAAAAGCCGACAATCTTACATGTCTGCAAGGCTTCTCGGTAGCATGGCAACACTCAGGCGGCGGGCGGTTCATGGTTCGCGGCAGCCGCCTTTTCGCCGAATGGCTCACGCCTGGCCCGTTCGGCATGGACGTGCGCCTTGCCCTGCGATCCCTCCATTGTTAGAGTTTGCGGCACTTTTTCCCCACGCGTTTGCCCCAAGGGCCACTTCCCATGTTCAAAAAACTGCGTGGCATGTTTTCCAGTGATCTGTCGATCGACCTGGGCACTGCCAATACCCTTATTTATGTGCGTGACCGGGGCATCGTCCTGGATGAGCCGTCCGTGGTTGCCATTCGTTCTCACGGCAACCAGAAGAGCGTTGTGGCGGTAGGTACCGACGCCAAACGCATGCTGGGTCGCACCCCCGGCAACATCAACGCCATTCGCCCCATGAAGGACGGCGTTATCGCCGACTTCAGCGTTTGCGAAAAAATGCTGCAGTACTTCATCAACAAGGTGCACGAGAACAGCTTCCTGCAGCCCAGCCCGCGTGTTCTGATTTGTGTGCCATGCAAATCCACTCAGGTGGAGCGTCGTGCCATTCGCGAGTCGGCACTGGGTGCCGGTGCGCGTGAAGTGTTTCTGATTGAAGAACCCATGGCCGCCGCTATCGGTGCTGGCCTGCCGGTGGATGAGGCCCGTGGTTCGATGGTGGTCGATATCGGTGGCGGCACCACCGAAATCGCGCTGATCTCCCTCAATGGTGTGGTCTACGCAGAGTCTGTGCGTGTTGGTGGCGATCGCTTTGACGAGTCCATCGTCACCTATGTGCGCCGCAACTACGGCAGCCTGATCGGTGAGTCCACCGCTGAGCGCATCAAGCAGGAAATCGGCACCGCTTTCCCGAGCAATGATGTACGCGAAGTAGATGTGCGTGGTCGCAACCTGGCCGAAGGTGTACCGCGCAGCTTTACCCTCAACTCCAACGAAGTGCTCGAAGCGCTGCAGGAGTCGCTGGCAACCATCGTTCAGGCGGTCAAGAGTGCGCTGGAGCAATCGCCGCCAGAGCTGGCTTCGGACATTGCCGAGCGCGGCCTGGTACTGACCGGTGGTGGCGCATTGCTGCGTGATCTGGACAAGCTGCTGTCGCAGGAAACCGGGCTGCCGGTTATCGTGGCCGAAGAGCCTCTGACCTGCGTTGCGCGTGGCGGCGGTCGGGCACTGGAAATGATGGACCGTCATGCCATGGACCTGTTGTCCACCGAATAACCGGCGTCAGGGTACACATGCAAGCCGAAAGCGGGGTCAAGCCCGCTCTCGGCTTGTTGCGTTGAGTTTGCCTGCAGTTGCGAGGATTCGCCGATCAAACCGCTATTTGCCAAGGGACCCATGCTCGGAGTGCGCCTGCTGGTGCTTTCCGTGGTCTGTGTTGTGCTGATGGTGGTAGATGCCCGCTTCGATACGCTCAAACCTGTGCGCAGCCAGCTGGGGCTGGTGCTGACTCCTTTCTACTGGCTGGCTGATCTGCCGGTGCGTACCTGGCAGCGGGCCACCGAGCAACTCAGCAGCAGCACCAGCCTGGCGGCTGAAAACGAAAAGCTCAAGGCCGAAGCATTGCTGATGCAGCGGCGCCTGCAGAAGCTGGCAATGCTTACCGAGCAGAATGTGCGTCTGCGCGAGCTGCTCAACTCCGCTGCACTGGTCGATGACAAGGTCATCGTCGGCGAGCTGATCGGCCTCGACCCTAACCCCTTTACGCACCGCATCCTGATCGACAAGGGTGAACGAGACGGCGTGTTCGTCGGTCAGCCGGTGCTCGATGCCAGCGGCCTCATGGGGCAGGTCGTGGAGGTGATGCCCTATGCGTCCAGGGTCCTGCTGCTGACAGACGTTACCCATAGCATTCCGGTTCAGGTCAATCGCAACGGCCTGCGTGCGATTGCCGTGGGCACCGGCAGCCCGGACTATCTCGAATTGCGCCATGTCGCCGAGACCGCCGATATCAAGGAAGGCGATCTGCTGGTCAGCTCCGGTCTTGGTCAGCGTTTCCCCAGTGGCTATCCGGTTGCCCAGGTGACGGAAGTGGTACGTGGTTCCGGCCAGCCGTTTTCCATCGTTCGCGCGACGCCCACTGCAATGCTCAATCGCAGTCGATACCTGCTGCTGGTCTTCAGTGATTCGCGCACGCCCGAGCAGCGCGCCACAGATGCTGCCGAAGCCCAGGTTACGGCAGACCGGGAGGCGGCAGAGGTGCAACCCGCGCCGGCCGAGCCTGCAGCTGAGCCGCAAGCGCCAGCCGCTGAGCCTGAGAGCACGGAGCAACAACCATGAGTGGCGGGCGGACCAACGGCACCTGGGTCATCTGGCTGACCCTGATGATTGCGTTGTTGCTATCCATTGCACCCATGCCGTTCAGCGCCGGGCTTGGACGTCCGCTCTGGCTGGCCATGGTCATTTCGTATTGGGCGATTGCTCTGCCGCACCGGGGGGCGATGGTGGCGGCGTTCGTCTGCAGCCTGATGCTCGACGTGCTATCCGGCACGCTGCTGGGGCAGAACGGGCTGCCGCTGCTTCTGGTTACCTTCCTCGTGCTCAGCCTGCAGCAACGCCTGCGCATGTTCCCGCTGATGCAGCAGAGTCTGGTGCTGATGGTGATCCTCGGCATCGGACAGCTGGTGCAGCTATGGCTCAACACGCTCACCGGCAACCGTCCTCCGACCCTGCTGTTCCTGGTCCCGGTGCCCGTCAGTGCCTTGCTCTGGCCATGGCTGTTCATGGCGCTGCACTGGATGCGACGGCGCTTTAACGTCTATTGAGCCAAGCGCGCTGTGCCGGCTGCGGCGCTAGTGTCCTTGTGCCTTCACGCCTTTTCTGAAATCATCCACACCTTTGATAGCCAAAGGCCACGCTGGCCCGAAACTTATAATTAGATCTATCACGCTAAGCACAATACGGACGAGTGGGTTATGGATACGGGCGTTTCGATTTGTTCCAAGCCGAGAAAGGTGTTTATTGGGGCGAAGGCGGTGCTGGCGGGGGCCGGCTTCCTCGGCGCACTGGTCATGTTGCTGGCGGTGGGCAGCGGCTACTCCCAGGCCGACAGCGTTGCTGTATCTGGCAAAGGTGCGCAACCTCAGATCGCACCCCTGAGCAAGACAGCGTCGGGCAGCGGCGAGTATTCCGAACAGCTGGCGAAGAAGATTGCCGAACTCGACGCCATCCTGGCTGAAAAACAACGTCTCGAAGACGCCTTGCGTGTCGAGAAGAGCGCGCAAAGCGCAGCCGCCTTGCAGTCGAGCAATGCCAAGAAGCTGATCCGCATGGAGCTGGAGGATTTCTTCGCGCAAGCCAGCAACCGCGAGCGTCTCGACTCCCTGCTTGAGGATTACAAGCGCAGTGCCGATGAAGAGCAGGCCGCGTTGCAGCGTGTGCAGTCGGTAGAGAAGGACCTGAGTGCCAAGCAGTTGAGCTTCTCCCAGGCCGCGAGAGATGTGGAGCGCCTGAAGGCACAGCTGGCTTCCGAAGTGCGCAAACGCAACAGCAAGAAGATCCAGTCGATTGCCCGTCGCCTGGACAAGACGCTCTATTTCAACGAATCGGTTTCATTCCGCTGCTCGACCACCAAGAGCCTGGCTGCCTGTCTGGCTGGCTACGAGCACGATGGGCGGATGTCGCAGTGGGTGCTCGATCACTACGAGCGGGTTCTTGGCGAAGACATTCGCGATCAGGTCGAAAACCTCAAGCTCAGCCCCAACTGGTACGGCTATCGCACCAAGACCGAGTTTTCTGACGCGAGCATGAGCATGGATGGCACCGTCAGTGCGCAGATGAGCATCCAGGCCACCGTGACTGCCAAGAAGATGATGGCCTGCGCGATTCTCGACGTGCCGTATGAAATGTGCGACAGCAAGACCCACTCGCTTATCGTGCGCAGCAACAAGTACAACGATAAGGTGGTGATCAACGAGCAGCCGCAGGGTTCGACACCCGTTTCGCTGATGCTCGACAGCGGTGTTTACGACATCCAGGTGACCTCTGGTGGTGTGACACAGAAGCGCACCCTGTCGCTCAAAGGCGATCAGGTCGTCAACTTCAAGTTCTGATCCGAACAAGCTGGCGTGCCTCGCACGTCAGCTTCCGGCCCACGCCCGGATATGCGAACCTGCCTAGTCTCCATCTGACCAGGATCAAGACCAGGCATGCCCGCATTGTTTCTCGCCTCCGCGTCGCCCCGGCGACGTGAATTGCTGACCCAGATCGGCGTTCCCTTCAGCCTTCTTTCCGTTGCCATTGACGAGACGCCTCACGCGGATGAGTCGCCGGACACTTACGTCCAGCGGCTGGCGCGGGAAAAGGCGCTGGCAGGGCTCGCGTCCGTCGAGCAACCCGCAGCCTGTGTTCTGGGCGCCGATACCACGGTGGTGCTGGACGGGCAGATTCTAGGCAAGCCCGCCGACAGGGCTGATAGCTTGGCGATGCTGCAAGCCCTGTCCGGGCGCGAACACCAGGTAATGACTGCCGTGGCGCTGGCGAACAATACCGAGTGTATCGTGCGCCTGGTTGTCAGCCGGGTGCAGTTTCGCCCGATTACGACGGACGAGGCTGAGCGCTACTGGGCCAGTGGCGAGCCGGCGGACAAGGCCGGTGGCTATGCCATCCAGGGCCTGGGTGCAGTATTCGTCAGTGGCCTGCAGGGCAGCTATTCCGGCGTGGTCGGCCTGCCTTTGTGCGAAACGGTGCAGCTGCTCGAGGCTTTTGGTATTCCTGTCTGGGCCACTTGAGCCATTCAAACCGTTAGAATCGGACCACCTGTCAGCTTCGGCTGTTTCGTATCCCGCCACAGGCCGAGAAGAATAATGAGCGAAGAGATTCTGATGAATATCACCCCCATGGAGTCCAGGGTGGCGGTGGTGGAGAATGGTGTCCTGCAGGAGGTGCATGTCGAGCGCACACAGCGTCGTGGCATCGTCGGCAACATTTATAAGGGCAAGGTGGTGCGGGTGCTGCCGGGCATGCAGGCGGCGTTCGTCGATATCGGTCTGGAGCGCGCCGCCTTCATCCATGCCTCGGAAATCTCCGCACGTGAAGGCAATGCAGTCGAGCCCATCAATGCGCTGGTTCATGAAGGCCAGGCGCTGGTGGTTCAGGTGACCAAGGACCCCATCGGCACCAAGGGTGCGCGGCTGACCACGCAGCTGTCGATTCCTTCCCGCTACCTGGTGTACATGCCCAGGACCAGCCATGTGGGGATTTCCCTGCGCATCGAGGATGAAACCGAGCGCGAGCGCCTCAAGCAGGTGGTGGCCGAGTGCGTTGCCGCCGAGGGCATCAAGGAAACCGGCGGTTTCATTCTGCGCACCGCAGCGGAAGGGGCTGGCAGCGACGAGATCCTTATGGACATCCGCTACCTGCGCCGCCTCTGGGAGCAGATCGATGAGCAGATGAAGACTGCGGGGGCGCCGACGCTGATCTATGAAGACCTGTCGCTGGCCATGCGCACCCTCCGCGACCTGATCAATCCGCGTATCGAGAAGATTCGCATCGATTCGCGGGAAAACTTCCAGAAGGTCAGGCAGTTCGTTGATGAACTCATGCCTGAACTGAGCGAGCACCTGGAGCATTACCCGGGCGAAAGGCCGATTTTCGATCTGTACAGCGTCGAAGATGAAATCCAGAAGGCGCTCGATCGCAAGGTGATGCTCAAGTCCGGTGGCTACCTGATCATCGATCCGGCTGAAGCGATGACTACCATCGACGTCAATACCGGCGCCTTCGTTGGTCATCGCACCCTTGAGGAAACCATCTTCAAGACCAACCTCGAATCCGCAACTGCCATTGCCAGGCAGCTGCGCCTGCGCAATATCGGCGGCATCATCATCATCGATTTCATCGACATGGCGGACGAGGAGCACCGGCGTCAGGTCCTGCGTACTCTGGAAAAACAGCTGGAGCGCGACCACGCCAAGACCAATATCATCGGGATCACCGAACTGGGTCTGGTGCAGATGACTCGCAAGCGCACCCGCGAGAGCCTCGAGCAGGTGCTCTGCGAGCCGTGCATGTGCTGCCAGGGGCGCGGCAAGCTGAAAACGCCGGAGACGGTCTGCTATGAGATCTTCCGGGAAATCCTCCGCGAGGCCCGGGCCTACCAGCCTGAAGGCTATCGCGTGCTGGCCAACCAGAAGGTCATCGACCGGCTGCTCGATGAGGAGTCGGGCAACGTCGCCGACCTTGAAAGCTTTATCGGACGCTCGATTAAATTCCAGGTCGAAACCATGTATTCACAGGAACAGTATGACGTGGTGCTGCTCTGAACCGACGCCCGCCTGAAGTCGCCTGGAGCTCAAGTCCGTGAGCCGGTTGTCTGCGTTTTCCCTCGCTGTTTTGCGCCGCACGCTCTGGCTGATTGCGGTCGGGCTGATGCTGGTGGCCCTGTACGTCAGCCTTGGCCGGCAATTGGTTCCGCTGGTGGCCGAGTATCGGCTTGAAGTACAGGGCAAAGCCCACGAGTTGCTTGCCATGCCGCTGAGCATCGGGCGCCTGGAAGGTCGCTGGAGGGGCTTCGCGCCACGGCTGCTGGCCCATGATGTGCTGCTCGGCGAGGGAGGCGCGGCGATGCGCCTGGACCGTCTGGCCCTGGAGCCTGATCTTGCCGCCAGTCTCTGGTCGCGGCAGTTGCATTTCAAGTCCGTGGAGGTCTCGGGTATTCATCTGAGCCTTGTGCAGGATGAGGAAGGCCGTTGGCGTGTCGAGGGCTTTCCCGAGCGCGAGCAACAGTCGTCCAATCCGCTGGAACGCCTCGCTGAAGTGCAGCGCCTTGGCCGGCTATCGCTGCTTGATAGCCAGGTAACCGTCGAAGCACATGGCGAAGCGCCGCTGGCCCTGACCTACGCCAACCTGGAGCTGCGCAGCCTCGATCAGCGGCTGCAGCTAAGTGGCGGCCTGATATTGCCCGACGGCCAGCCGCTGAGCCTGAATGTCCAGGCACGAATCAATCACGATGATTGGCGCGATAGCGCGGCGCGGCTGTATCTGCAGTTGCCGCGAAGCGACTGGGCGCAATGGTTGCCGGAAAAGCTGATGACCAGCTGGAAACTGGAGCGCCTGCAGGCAGGAGGCGAACTCTGGCTCGATTGGCGTGAGCGCAGCCTGGCCAAAGGCGTGGCGCATCTGGTGGCGCCAGCGCTTGAGCTGGGTCAGTCGCAATCCGAGCCTGTGCTGATCGAGGAGCTGGCGCTCAAGGCCTATCTGGACCGTGCAAGCGAAGGCTACCGGTTGCAGGTCGACGGGCTGGCTTTCAGCTTCGATGGTACCCGCTGGGACGATATGGCGCTGGTGCTGCAACAGCATGTTGCCGATGACCACTGGCAGTTGGGTATCGATCAGCTTCCAGTCGCGCCGCTGGCAAAGTTGGCTCAGGCTCTGGTGCCTATGCCGGCAGTCGCCAGCGAATATCTGCTGGGACTGGCGCCCAGTGGAACGCTGCGCAATGTTCAGCTCGATTACCGTGCCGCAGCGCCGCTGGCCGAGCGGCTGGCTTTTGTGGCCAACCTCGACAAGGCGGCAATCGACGCCTATCACTGGATTCCCGCGGCAAGCAACGTCAGCGGCCTGGCACGCGGCAATCTTGGCGGCGGCGAGCTGCATTTTGACAGTCAGGATTTCAGCCTGCATCTGGCGCAGTTGTTCCCGCGCCCGTGGGACTATCAGCGCAGCCGTGGCAGCCTTGCCTGGACGCTGAATGAAGAGGCGTTCACGTTGGTTGCGCCTTATCTGCAGGTCGAAGGCGAGGAGGGGAAGCTTGCTGGCGACTTCCTGATCCGCCTGATGCGTGACCCCGAAGCCGAAGACTATATGGACCTGCGTGTGGGGCTGAGCGAGGGCGATGCGCGCTACACGGAGAAATACCTGCCAACCCGCTCGCCGGCATTGAGTCCGGCCCTGAGCGAGTGGCTGACGGCGGCGATCCGCGAAGGCATTGTTGAGCAGGGCTATTTCCAATATCAGGGTTCGTTGAACAAGTCCGCCGTGGATACCGCGCGCAGTCTGAGCCTGTATTTTAAGGTCCGTGACGCCGATTTTGCCTTTCAGCCAGGCTGGCCAGCGTTGCGCGAAGGGCGCGGTGAAGTGCTGATCGAGGACGACCAGGTGCGTGTGCGCCTCGCCGAGGGGCGCATGCTCGACAGCCGCGTGCATCATGTTCTGGCTCGGATTCCCCTGCGTCAGGGCGAACGGCCGCTGCGGCTGGCCATCGAAGGGCAGGTCGAGGCAGGCCTGCGGGATGCGCTGACGCTGATGCAGGTTGCCCCTATCGGTACCGCCGATCTGTTTGCCGGATGGCGTGGCGAAGGAGCACTGAGCGGTTCGCTGAAACTGGATATTCCCTTGGCGGCCGGCAAGGCACCCAAGGTGGAGGTGGAGTTCTCCAGCGCCGATGCGTCGCTGTACATCCCGCAGGCCGATCTGCAGCTCGGGGCGCTGAGCGGTGACTTTCGCTATGACAGCGAGCGCGGCCTCAGTGCCTCACGTATCAGTGCGAGTGCACTGGGCAGCCCGATCAGCGGCAAGGCCAGCGCCACCGGCACTCCGGGCAAGCCGGCCACTCGCATCGAGGCGGGTGGCGTGGTGTCTGTGGCTCAGCTGAAGGCCTGGCGGAAGATCGAACAATCATTGCCGGCTTCGGGCCAAATACCCTTTCAGTTGAGCCTGGCCCTGGGCGGCACGGGGAGTCGCCTGCAGATCGATTCTTCATTGCTGGGCACTAGGCTTCAATTGCCGGAGCCCTTCGCCAAGGCTGCCAACCAGCGGCGCGACACGACCCTGCGCATGACCTTGGGTGGCGAGCGCCAACAGTACACGGTCAAACACGGATCTTTGGCCGCGCTGACATTCACCGCTCCCGGTAACCGGTGGAGCGACGGTGGTGGCGAGCTTGTACTGGGCGGGGCGGCGGCCAACCTGCGCAGCGACCGTGGTCTGCACGTGCGTGGCCATCTGCCACGGGCCAACCTGGCTGACTGGCAGGCGCTGCTAGCCGAGTACAGCGCGCCCGATCAGGGCCAACAGGCAACCTCCTTGTTGCGTCGCGCGCAGCTGGATATCGGTGTCTTTGAAGGGTTCGGCACCAGGGTTGAGAATCTGGCGCTGGACCTGCGCCGGCAGGCAGACGCCTGGTCGCTGGGACTGGATAGCCAAATCGTCGCCGGCAGCGTTCGGCTGCCCGATGCACAAGGGCAGCCCATGGTGCTGAAACTGTCGCACCTGCGTCTACCGGTATCCGAGCCGGCGGAGCCTGAGATACCACGCCAGGATCCGCTTGCTGCAGTTGATCCCCGAAACCTGCCAGCAATGGATATCGCTGTGGCCAAGGTGCTGCAAGGCGAGCAGCTGCTGGGCGCCTGGTCGCTGAAGATGCGTCCGCGCAGCGACGGCGTGGAATTCTCGGATCTGGATCTGGACCTGAAGGGGCTTCGGCTTGCCGGTGCGGGAGGCTGGAGCACCTCACGCAGCTGGTACAAGGGGCGACTGGAAGGCGGCAACCTGGCCGACGTGCTGTTGGCCTGGGGCTTTGCGCCTTCGACCACCAGCGAGCGCTTCCACGTGGATGCCGATGCCAGTTGGCCCGGCTCGCCGGCATTCTTCGGCATACAGCGTCTGAGCGGTCGTCTGGACGCCAGGGTGCGTAACGGTCAGCTTCGCGAAGTCGATGGCAGTGCTCAGGCGCTGCGCGTGTTCGGCCTGCTCAATTTCGACTCCATTGGCCGGCGTCTGAGGCTGGATTTCTCCGATCTGTTCAGCAAGGGCCTGAGCTTTGACCGGATCAAGGGCGAGCTGGTCGCAACCGAAGGCATCTTCGTGACCCAAGGCCCCATTACGGTGACCGGGCCGTCCAGTAACCTGGAGCTCGATGGCCGGCTGGACATGGTGCGTGACCGCATCGACGCCAAGCTGCTGGTAACTCTGCCGGTCAGCAACAATCTGCCGCTGGCTGCACTGATCGTCGGGGCGCCGGCCATCGGCGGCGCGCTGTTCGTGGTCGACAAACTGCTGGGTGACAAGGTCGCCCGCTTCGCCAGCGTTCAGTACAAGGTCGAAGGACCATGGCAGTCGCCGAAAATCACTTTCGATAAACCCTTTGAAAAGCCCAACTGATGGCCCGGGGACCGTTTGCCGGCTTGAGGATGGACCTCAGGGCCATGTCCCTTATCATGTAGCCTTTGCAATGAACCCGAATCCCGGGCTTTCGTCGTCCGTGCACGCTGGTGCAGCGTACCCCGTCTTTTCGTAGCGTGCCGGCATAGCCCGTGTGGAGTAAATATGAGTGAACTGCTGTTACCTGTCACCGAGCGCCTGCTGACACCCGGTGGGCTGACCCTCGATGATCTGCCGGGGCTACTCGGCGAATTGGCCGGCCCTGGTATCGACGCGGCAGATTTGTATTTTCAGGATCAGGTGAGCGAGACCTGGGTGCTGGAAGACGGCATCGTCAAAGAGGGCGGTTTCCATATCGAACAGGGGGTTGGCGTACGGGCGCTCTCCGGTGAAAAAACCGGTTTCGCCTACAGTAACGCAATTACCGGAGAGGCCCTGCGTGAGGCCGCGATGGCGGCGCGCTCAATCGCCCGTGACGGTCGCCAGGCATCTGTCGAAGTATTATCGAAAGCTTCCTTCGCGCCGCTTTATGAACAGGGCAATCCGCTGGACGGCCTGAGCCGCGCGGAGAAGGTCGAGCTGCTCAAACGCATCGATGTTGCCACGCGTGCGCTGGACCCTCGCATCAAACAGGTAACCGTCAGTCTGGCCGGCGTCTGGGAGCACGTTCTGGTGGCCGGGCTGGATGGCGCCATGGCCGCGGACGTACGCCCGCTGGTGCGCTTCAATGTCAGCGTCATCGTTGAACAGAATGGTCGCCGTGAGCGCGGCGGGCAGGGCGGCGGTGGTCGCAGTGGCTACGAATATTTTCTCAGCGAAGACCGCGCCATGGGCTACGCGCGGGAAGCGCTGCGCCAGGCCCTGGTGAACCTGGAGGCCGTGGCGGCACCGGCCGGTACGCTGCCGGTGGTATTGGGGCCGGGTTGGTCCGGCGTGCTGCTGCATGAGGCGGTCGGCCATGGTCTGGAGGGCGACTTCAACCGCAAGGGCAGCTCGGCCTATAGCGGACGCATTGGCCAGAAGGTCGCTTCGTCGCTATGCACCATCGTCGATGACGGCACTCTTGCCGGGCGCCGCGGCTCGCTCAGTGTCGATGACGAGGGCACGCCCACCCAGTGCACCACGCTGATCGAGAACGGCATTCTCAAGGGCTATATTCAGGACAAGCTCAACGCTCGATTGATGGGCGTGGCACCGACCGGCAACGGGCGCCGTCAGTCCTATGCGCATCTACCGATGCCGCGCATGACCAACACTTACATGCTCGCCGGTGAAAGCGATCCGGAAGAAATCATCCGTTCGGTGAAGAAGGGTATCTATTGCGCCAGCCTCGGCGGCGGTCAGGTGGATATCACCAGCGGCAAGTTCGTTTTCTCCACCAGCGAGGCCTACCTGATCGAAGACGGAAAGATTACCGCGCCGGTGAAGGGCGCGACCCTGATCGGTAACGGCCCTGAGGTGATGAACAAGGTGTCGATGGTGGGCACCGACCTGGAGCTGGACAGCGGTGTGGGCACCTGCGGCAAGGACGGGCAATCGGTGCCCGTCGGAGTCGGCCAGCCGACATTGAAGATTGACGGGATTACCGTCGGTGGCACGGGTAGCTAATAAAACTTCTGAGTTGGAGGTCGTGATCTGTCTGTGGGAGTGGCGTCAGCCGCGAAGTTCGCGGCTAAAGAATTCGCTCCCACAGCCGTCAGCCAGCGGGAGTTGAATCAACGCAAGCCGCGCTGGCTTTCATCCAGTTCGCGGATGTATTTGAAAATCTTGCGGCTGGCGGCAGGCGGTTTGTTGCGGGCCGCTTCGTGCTGGGCATGGCGGATAAGACTGCGCAGATGCTGGCGGTCGGTTTCGGGATAGTCGGTGACGAAGGCTTCAAGCGTCTCGTCGTTTCCCGCGACCAGGCGGTCGCGCCAGCGCTCCAGCGCATGGAAACGTTCGTTGTATTGGCGGGTGGAAGCGTCGAGCTGGTCGACCAGAGCCAGAATGGCTTCGACGTCCTGGGCGCGCATAAGCTTGCCGATGTACTGCAGGTGGCGTTTCTGTGCGATGTGCGCCGTATGTTTCGGCGCGTCGGCCAGGGCCTTGCGCATGGCATCGGTCAGCGGCAAGCGGTCGAGAACGTCGGGCTTGAGCGTGGCGAGGCGCGCGCCAAGGTCCTGCAGCGCATGCAGCTCACGCTTGACTTGAGTTTTACTTTTTTCCTCGAAGCCATCGAGATCGGAAATATCAGGCATGGGGCAGGTCCAGTAGGAGATGCCGCCATGATAACAGCAGCCTTGATGCCGGCGCAGTCGGCTCGGCGCCTAGAACGAATCAGTGGTACGGAGTGTTTTATGAGTGAAGTAGAGGGGATCGGCCCACAGGCGTTGCCGGGTTTGCGTGAGCAGGTTGCGCGCATCATCGAGGAGGCGAGTCGGCAGGGCGCCAGCGCCTGCGAAGTTTCCGTCTCGATGGAGCAGGGGCTGTCGACTACTGTGCGCCAGCGTGAAGTCGAAACCGTCGAATTCAATCGTGATCAGGGCTTCGGCATCACGCTCTATGTCGGCCAGCGCAAGGGCTCGGCCAGCACCACCGGCAGCGGTGAAGAGGCCATTCGGGAAACCGTGGCTGCTGCTCTGGCAATCGCCAGGCACGCTTCGGAAGACGAATTTGCCGGGCTCGCTGACCCTGCCTTGATGGCAACCGAGGTTGCCGACCTTGACCTTTACCACCCTTGGGGTATTTCTCCAGATGAGGCGGTGGAGCTGGCGCTGTCCTGCGAGGCCGCCGCCTTTGCCGCCGACAAGCGCATCCTCAATGCTGACGGGACCACGTTGAGCACTCACCGCGGCTGTCGCGGCTACGGCAATAGCAATGGCTTCATCGGCGCCTACAGCAGCAGCCGGCACAGCCTGGGCTGCGTGATGATCGCCGAGTCCGAAGGGCAGATGCAGCGCGACTACCACTACGATGTCAGCCGTGTCGCCAGTGAGCTGGCGGCTCCGGAGGCAATCGGCAGGCGTGCTGCCGAACGCGCCGTACGGCGCCTTGGCGCCCGTCCAGTGCCGACCTGCGATGTACCGGTGCTGTTCTCCTCGGAGTTGGCGACCGGTCTGTTCGGTCACTTTCTCGCCGCGATTTCCGGCGGCAATCTGTATCGCAAGTCGTCCTACCTCGAAGGAGCGTTGGGGCAGACGCTGTTTCCCGAATGGCTGAGCCTGGACGAGCGCCCGCATCTTCCTCGTGGGTTGGCCAGTGCGGCTTATGACGGCGACGGTCTGGCCACCTACGCAAAACCGTTCGTGGAGAACGGCAAGCTGGTGTCATATGTGCTGGGGACCTATTCCGGTCGCAAACTGGGTATGCCAAGCACGGCCAATGCCGGCGGTGTGCACAACCTGTTCGTCAGCCATGGAGATGAGGACCAAGCGGCCCTGATCCGTCGGATGGGGCGAGGCTTGCTGGTCACCGAGCTGATGGGGCAGGGGTTGAACCTGGTTACTGGCGATTATTCACGCGGTGCCGGTGGATTCTGGGTGGAAAACGGCGAAATCCAGTTTCCGGTTCAGGAGGTGACCATCGCTGGCAACCTGCGCGATATGTTCCGGCAGATCGTCGCGGTGGGTTGCGATACCGAGACCCGAAGCAGCATCCACACCGGTTCGGTGCTGATCGAACGGATGAAAGTGGCAGGGCAGTAAGCGGCTGCAACTGGAGCACACAGTCTCGGCTCGTCGGGTCAGGCTTTAGCGGCTCGGCGAGCGGGAAGCCAGAGGAACGGCCGTTGAGGCTTACCGCCTCGCAGCCCCGTTATTCCCCTTCTTCGAAATAATTTTCGACCAATGCCACCAGAGCCTTGATGGCCTCATCCTCCTGCTCACCTTTAGCTTGCAGATGCAGCGTCGTTCCCTTGCTGGCCGCGAGCATCATCACGGCCATGATGCTCTTGCCGTTGATCAGGCTGCTGGGCTCGTGCCCTATCTGGATATCGCAGGGAAACTGGTTGGCCACGCCAACGAACTTGGCAGCTGCGCGGGCATGCAGCCCCAGCTTGTTGATGATGGTGATTTCGCAGGACGGCATGAAGGGTTCCTAGACCAGATCGCGATGGCGGACCTGGACGTTCTTGAGGGGCTCACGTAGCGCGTTGCAGAGTCGTTCTGCCAGGTACACCGAGCGATGGTGACCGCCGGTACAGCCGATAGCGACAGTAACGTATGCGCGATTGCTGGCGGCGAAGCGGGGGAGCCATTTGCTCAGATAACCGAGAATGTCCTGAAACATCTCCTGGACGTCGTTTTGGGTATCCAGGTACTCAATGACCGGCTGATCGAGCCCGGAAAAGTCGCGCAGCTCAGCCCGCCAATAGGGGTTGGGCAGGCAACGGACGTCGAAGACCAGGTCGGCATCCACCGGCATGCCGCGTTTGAACCCGAAGGACTCGAACAAAAAGGCGGTGCCTGGCTCAGGCTTGTTCAGCAGGCGCAGTTTCAGGGAGTCGCGCAGCTGGTAAAGGTTGAGGTTGGTGGTATCGATCTTCAGGTCGGCCTGATCGATGATCGGCGCCAACAGCTCTTCTTCATCACGTATGGCTTCGGCCAGAGAGCGGTTTTCATTGGTCAGCGGGTGCCGTCGGCGCGTTTCCGAGAAGCGCTTGAGCAGCGTCTCGTCGGCGGCGTCGAGATAGAGCACGTCACACTGGATATGCCGGGCACGGGCCTCTTCGAGCAGCTCCGGGAAGCGCTTGAGCTGGCTCGGCAGGTTGCGTGCGTCGATGGAGACTGCCACCAGCGGCTGCAGCAGCTCAGTATGCAGCAGAGCCTTTTCAGCCAGCTCTGGCAGCAGCCCGGCTGGGAGGTTATCAATGCAATAGAAGCCACTGTCTTCGAGAACGTCGAGGGCGGTGCTTTTGCCCGAGCCAGAGCGCCCGCTGACAATTATCAGGCGCATGGACGCAAACTAACTGGCGCGTGGAGTTGAGAACCCTGCTGCAGGCAGCAGGGGCGCGAAATGCGTGAAGGACTGATTGCGGACACGTCTCGCTCCCTGTTGGCGGGCACGCCCGGCCGTTTAACGGCCGTGCTGGATATCGACCACTGCCTGATACAGTTCCTGGTCGGTTGTAACCTCGCGCAGCCGGTCACGGACCTCTTCCTGGTCCAGCATGCTGGCAATCTGTCGAAGCAGCTCAAGGTGTTCGTCGGTCGCCGCTTCCGGTACCAGCAGTACAAACAGCAGGTCGACCGGAGCGCCGTCAATGGCGTCGAAGTCCACCGGTGCGTCGAGCCGCAATACTGCACTAAGCGGTGCCTCGCAGCCGGGCATGCGGCAGTGAGGGATGGCAATGCCGTTGCCGAAGCCGGTGGAACCCAGCTTCTCGCGAGCCACGAAGCTTTCGAAAATGCTTTGAGGGTCGAGTTCGGGAAGGTCCTGGCCGATCACCTTGGCAATCTGCTCCAGGACGCGCTTTTTGCTACCGCCCGGCACGTTCACCAGTGAACGGCCGGGGGTGAGTATGTTTTCAAGTCGGATCATGGGTCAGCGAGCCACGGTACCTTGGGTATGGTCGAGTTGTTTTTCTTTGTGCTTGATCAGCTGACGATCGAGTTTGTCGGCAAGCAGGTCGATCGCAGCATACATATCTTCGTGTTCGGCATTAGCAACCACTTCGCGGCCGGCAACGTGCATGGTGGCTTCGGCTTTCTGCTTCAGTTTTTCGACTTGCAGGGTGACCTGGATATCGATGATGCGATCGAAGTGCCTTTCCAGACGTTTCAGTTTCTCCTCGACATAGATACGCAGTGCTTCGGTTACTTCCAGATGAAGGCCGGTAATCTTGACTTGCATACTGCTTCTCCTTTTTGCCTCATGCGAATGAACGAGCCCTGAAGCCCGTCCCCAGAAGAAATCGGCCAGGATGTCGGCTGTTGCAACACGCTGGCATTACAGCAATCGCTTGCGCTCGCTGGAGGGTGCAATTCCCAGGGATTCCCGGTACTTGGCGACGGTGCGACGTGCCACCTGAATGCCCTGCTCCTCAAGTAGACCAGCGATCTTGCTGTCGCTCAATGGCTTTTTGGGGTTTTCCGCTGCCACCAGCTTCTTGATTATGGCGCGGATTGCGGTGGATGAGCACTCGCCACCCTCGGCTGTGCTGACGTGGCTGGAGAAAAAGTACTTCAGCTCATAGATGCCACGGGGGGTATGCATGTATTTCTGCGTGGTCACGCGGGAAATGGTCGATTCATGCATGCCGACCACTTCTGCGATGTCATGCAGCACCAGCGGTTTCATCGCCTCGTCGCCGTGCTCAAGAAAGCCGCGCTGATGCTCAACGATCTGGGTCGCTACCTTCATTAGGGTTTCGTTGCGGCTGAGCAGGCTCTTGATGAACCAGCGCGCCTCCTGCAGCTGGTTGCGCATAAAAGTGTTGTCAGCGCTGGAGTCGGCGCGCTTGACGAAGCTGGCGTACTGGGCGTTCACCCGCAGGCGCGGCATCGCGTCCTGGTTGAGCTCGACCAGCCAGCGGTTGTTGTCCTTGCGCACGATCACGTCAGGAACGATGTATTCAGGCTCGCTCGTTTCGATCTGCGAGCCGGGACGGGGGTTGAGTGACTGAATCAGGTCAACGATCTGGCGTAGCTCGTCTTCCTTGAGCTTCATGCGCCGCATCAGCAGGCTGTAGTCGCGGCTGCCGAGAATGCCCAGGTGATCGCTGACCAGACGCGTGGCTTCGTTCAGCCAGGCGGTATCTGCGGGCAGTTGGCGCAATTGCAGCAGCAGACACTCACGCAGGTCACGGGCGCCGATGCCTGCCGGCTCGAACTGCTGGATGCGGCGCAGTACCACTTCGACTTCGTCGAGTTCGATTCCCAGCTCGGGGTCGAAGGACTCCAGCACTTCTTCAAGGCTTTCATCCAGGTAGCCCTGGGGGTTGATGCAGTCGATCAGGGTGGTGGCGATGAGGCGATCGGTGTCGCTCATGGGGGCCAGGTTGAGCTGCCAGAGCAGGTGCGACTGCAGGCTCTCGCCCGATGATGTGCGGCTGGTGAAATCCCATTCCTCGTCATCGTTGCTGGGCAGGCTGCTGGCGCTGGTCTGGTAGATGTCTTCCCAGGCGGTGTCTACGGGCAATTCGTTGGGAATGCGCTCGCCCCAGTCGCCTTCCTCGAAACTCTCCATCGTGTTGACGGGCTCTTCGTACTGGCTGTCCGGGCTGCTGTTCTCGCTAGGAGTGTTCTCGATCTTCTGGTCGAGAGACTCGGCCATCGGATCCGGATTGTCGAAGTCTTCTCCGTCTTCTTCGCGCTCGAGCATGGGATTTGAATCCAGCGCTTCCTGGATCTCCTGCTGGAGGTCGAGGGTCGAGAGCTGGAGCAGTCGTATGGCTTGTTGCAGCTGGGGTGTCATCGTCAGCTGCTGGCCCATCTTCAGGACTAGCGATGCTTTCATTGCAGAGGACTTCGAACCTTGTTTGCCGGCGCAACTGCGCCTGTTCCGACTTCGCTGGCGCTGCTGCGCCGGTTTAAGCAAATTATATGCCTGAAGAGGAAGCGGTTGGCTAGTCCTGAATTGCTCCATTCGAGGACGGCAGGCAGACAGGTCTTTGAAAAAACGTAAGCGAGGCAGGCAAGACGAGGCGCAACGACCAACGGGAGTAACAGCCAAAGGCTGGCCCGAAGGGCAAGTGCAGCGAGTCAAAAGCCGAAGAACGGACCGGGCTCGCGTACGGGTTTAGTTTCCTAAATGAGCATTACTCACTTCGCTCGCCCTCCGGGCCGCGCTGAAGCGCGTTAGCCGCAAGCGGCTTTCTGAAGCTGCTTTTTACGAAGTATTGCCAACGTAGGTTGTTTCAAAGGCTTGCTACAGGCGGAACTCGTGACCCAGATAGACTTCCTTGACCAGCTGGTTGTCGAGGATGGTCTGTGCGTCGCCTTCGGCAATTAGCTGCCCGTCGTTGACGATATAGGCGGTTTCGCAGATGTCGAGTGTTTCGCGCACGTTGTGATCGGTGATCAGTACGCCGATGCCCTTGGACTTGAGGTGGTGAATGATCTGCTTGATGTCGCCGACCGAGATCGGGTCTACCCCGGCAAAGGGTTCGTCCAGCAAGATGAATTTCGGGGCAGTGGCCAGTGCGCGAGCGATCTCCACACGACGCCGCTCACCGCCGGACAGGCTCATACCGAGGCTGTCGCGGATGTGGTTGATGTGGAACTCCTGCAGCAGGCCTTCCAGGGCTTGCTGGCGACCATTGCGATCCAGGTCCTTGCGGGTTTCGAGGATGGCCATGATGTTGTCAGAGACCGACAGCTTGCGAAAGATCGAAGCTTCCTGGGGCAGGTAGCCGATGCCAACGCGCGCGCGGCCGTGCATGGGCAGGTGAGTGACGTCCTGATCGTCGATCAAGACGCGCCCCTGGTCGGCCTTCACCAGGCCGACGATCATGTAGAAGCAAGTGGTCTTGCCGGCACCGTTCGGGCCCAGCAGCCCGACGATCTGCCCGCTTTCGATGGACAGGCTGACGTCGCGTACGACTTGGCGGCTTTTGTAGCTTTTGGCCAGATGCTGGGCCTTGAGGGTTGCCATTACTCGCTCTGCTCCGCAGCCGGCGTTCCTGTAGCGGAACCTTCTTTCTTGCGCGGCTGGATGACCATATCCACGCGTGGGCGAGGGCTGGTCACGTCGACGTTGGTGGCGCGACCGGCGTTGACGATCTGGCGCTGGGTGTCATAGACGATCTTCTCGCCCTCGAAGGTGTTGCCCTCCTGGATGACCTTGGCCTGGTCGATCAGG
Organism: Pseudomonas saudiphocaensis; assembly: GCF_000756775.1. Taxonomy (NCBI): domain Bacteria; kingdom Pseudomonadati; phylum Pseudomonadota; class Gammaproteobacteria; order Pseudomonadales; family Pseudomonadaceae; genus Pseudomonas; species Pseudomonas saudiphocaensis. The sequence goes on along the minus strand of NZ_CCSF01000001.1, from coordinate 1,729,511 downwards.
ATGATGCGTTCGTTGGCGGCGAAATACTGGATGGTCAGGCCGTAAGCCTTGACGATCTCCTTGTCGACCGCCGGCTTCTGCTCGTAGTAGGCGGGCTTGCCGATGGAGGTGAAGACCTCGACATCGCCATTGCCGTCCTGGGTGATGGTCACCGTGTCGCCGGTGATCTTCATCGTGCCCTGGGTGATCACCACGTCGCCGCGGTAGACCGCAACGCCCTGGCGATCGTCCAGTTCGGCGGTGTCTGCCTGGATCCGGATCGGCTGGTTGCGATCTTCAGGAAGGGCGTGGGCGTTGCTGCCGAGCAGGAAAATGCTCAAACCGAGCAGGAATGGGAGAGTCTTAACGCAGCTCATGCTGGCCTCTTACGTTGGATAGCAGGAGCATCCTGCCTTCGTTCAGGTACGCTTTCATGCCCGTGGCAGTTGTCACGCCGTTCGCGGCGACGATTCTAACGGGTTGTCGGGTCTCGGCATAATCCTTCTCGGGCAAAACCGTCATCCGCGTAGTGGTGATGATGGTCGGGCGGCCTTCGGCGTCGGTGCGCTCGATCCGCACGCTGTCAATCAGCTCGACTTCTTCGCCTTGAGGGCCGACTTCGCCGCGCTCGCTGGTGATGTGCCAAGGCAGCTCGGTGCCGCGGTAGGAGCGCAGGTCGGGGCGGGTCAGCAGGCTGATGTCGCTGGCCTTGATGTGCTCCATTCTTTCGGCGGTAAGCTCGTAGTTGCGTCTGCCGTCCGGCTGATATTGCACGGTGCGCGGGTTGATCACGTAGAAATCGATCGGCGACTCTTCGGTCGAGGTCGTGCGCGGTTGCTGCATAAAGCTTTCTGGACGGATGTTCCAATAGCCAGCTGCAGCCAGTAACAGGGCGATCAGTAGCAGGATGGCGGGAAGACGGATCTTGCTCAGCATCGAAACCTCTAGAGATAGGCCGATTGGGCGGCTGCAAGGGTGCCCTGGGCGCGCATGATCAGTTCGCAGAACTCGCGTGCTGCACCCTCGCCGCCGCGAGCGCTGGTGACGCCGTGAGCATGCTGGCGTACGAAGGCGTCGGCGCTGGCCACGGCCATGCCCAGGCCGACCCGGCGAATCACCGGCAGGTCTGGAAGATCGTCGCCGAGGTAGGCTACCTCAGAGTAGTCGAGGCCCAGCTCGGCGAGCAGTTCATCGAGCACCACCAGCTTGTCTTCACGGCCCTGATAAAGGTGCTGGATGCCCAGGTTCTGCGCCCGGCGTTCGACCACAGGGGTCTTGCGGCCGCTGATGATCGCGGTGCGCACGCCGGAGTTGATCAGCATCTTGATGCCGTGGCCGTCCAGGGTGTTGAAGGTCTTGAATTCGCTGCCGTCGACCAGGAAATACAGCTTGCCGTCGGTCAGCACTCCGTCCACGTCGAATATGGCCAGGCGAATGTCCCGGGCGCGGTGCAGAAGATCATTCATTACATTACTCCCGCACGCAGCAGATCGTGCATGTTGAGCGCGCCGACCGGTCGGCGGTTGGCATCCACCACGACCAGCGAGTTGATCTTATTGTCCTCCATGATCTTCAGAGCCTCGGCGGCGAGCATTTCGGCACTGGCGGTTTTGCCGCCCTTGGTCATCACCTCATCAATGCTGGCCTGGCGCACATCGATGCCCTTGTCCAGGGTGCGACGCAGGTCGCCGTCGGTGAAGATCCCGGCGAGGCTGCCGTCGTCGGCGAGAACCACGGTCATGCCCAGCCCCTTGCGGGTCATTTCCAGCAGCGCATCACGCAGGGAGGTGCCGCTCTTGACTTGTGGCAGGCGGTCGCCGGAATGCATCACGTTGTCGACCTTGAGCAGCAGGCGTCGGCCCAGCGCCCCGCCGGGATGGGAAAAGGCAAAATCCTCGGCAGTGAAGCCTCGCGCTTCGAGCAGAGAGATGGCCAGCGCATCACCCAGCACCAGACTGGCCGTGGTGGAGGAGGTCGGGGCAAGGTTCAGCGGGCAGGCCTCGGTGCTGACACTGGCGTCAAGGTTGACCGCGGCGGCGCGTGCAAGCAGCGACTGGGGATTGCCGGTCATGCTGATCAGGGTGATACCCAGGCGCTTGATCAGCGGCAGCAGCGTGACGATCTCGTTGGTGGTGCCAGAGTTGGAGAGGGCGAGCACGACGTCATCCTGGGTGATCATGCCCATGTCGCCGTGGCTGGCTTCGGCAGGGTGCACGAAGAACGCCGGCGTGCCGGTGCTGGCCAGCGTAGCGGCAATCTTGCGGCCGATATGGCCGGACTTGCCCATGCCCACCACAACCACGCGGCCCTGGCATTGAAGGATGAGTTCGCAAGCCTGGACGAATTGCTCGTCGATGCGAGCCTTGAGTTGCTCGACCGCTTCGATTTCCATGCCGATGGTGCGTCGGGCGGTTTCGATAAGCTGGCTGCTTTGGCTCATGTTCACATCTTCGCCTGAATGAAAACGCGAGATTATAACGACAAAGCGTATGTTGCTCACCGAAAAAGCTGTGACTTATTGCGCCTTGCAATCCTGCGCCTGGAGGTGCACTGCTCACCTGCCGATACATTCAGCGGCTTGGGAGCGATTCTGCGCGGTGCTATAGTGCGCCGCCGAAAGCAGCCCTGCGACGTATCCCTGCGGATTCGTGGAGCGTCTGAAACGCAGGCTGTATCCAAGGAGAACTGATGAGCGTTGCCAGCGCCTACGCTGTCGAGCTGAAGAATCTGACCTTCAAGCGCGGCGAGCGGAGCATTTTCAATAATGTCGATATCGCCATTCCGCGCGGCAAGGTGACGGCCATCATGGGTCCGTCCGGCTGTGGCAAGACGACTCTGCTGCGCCTGATCGCCGCCCAGTTGCGCCCGGAAAAGGGTGAGGTGTGGGTTAATGGCGTCAACCTGCCGAGTCTGGGGCGTCGCGCGCTGTTCGACATGCGCAAGCAGTTCGGTGTGCTGTTCCAGAGCGGCGCGCTGTTTACCGACCTCGATGTGTTCGAGAACGTCGCCTTTCCTCTGCGGGTGCATACCAAGCTGCCCGACGAAATGATCCGCGACATCGTCCTGATGAAATTGCAGGCGGTGGGGCTGCGCGGCGCCGTCGAGCTGATGCCCGACGAGCTGTCCGGCGGTATGAAACGGCGCGTGGCGCTGGCGCGGGCCATCGCGCTGGACCCGCAGATTCTGCTTTACGATGAACCCTTCGCTGGCCAGGATCCCATTGCCATGGGCGTGCTGGTCAAGCTGATCCGTCTGCTCAACGATGCCCTGGGTATCACCAGTATCGTGGTGTCTCATGATCTGGCCGAGACCTCCAGCATCGCTGACTACATTTATGTGGTCGGTGATGGTCAGGTGCTGGGCCAGGGTACGCCCGCCGAGTTGCGCGATTCGACCAATCCCCGCGTGCAGCAGTTTATGCGTGGCGCGGCGGACGGCCCGGTGCCTTTCCATTTCCCCGCGCCGGCCTATGCCGAGGATCTGTTGCGAGGCCCCAATGCGTAAGTTGTCTGTTACCGAACGCGTTCGCAGAGTCGGCGAGGCCGGCCTGAACGTTGTTGGCGCGCAGGGGCGCGCAACGCTATTTCTGTTCCACGCACTCTTTGGTCGCAGTGGGTTGGACAACCGCTTTGCCCTGCTGGTCAGGCAGCTTTACTCAGTGGGCGTGCTGTCGCTGGCGATTGTGGTGGTTTCGGGCATCTTTATCGGCATGGTGCTGGCGCTTCAGGGGTACAGCATTCTCAGCAGCTATGGTTCCGAGCAGGCGGTGGGGCAGATGGTTGCGCTGACGCTGCTGCGCGAGCTTGGGCCGGTGGTGACTGCGCTGCTGTTTGCCGGGCGTGCCGGCTCTGCACTGGCTGCTGAGATCGGCAACATGAAGTCCACCGAGCAACTCTCCAGCCTGGAAATGATCGGTGTCGATCCGCTGAAGTACATCATCGCGCCGCGTCTCTGGGCCGGCTTCATTTCGTTGCCGCTGCTGACCGTGATTTTCAACGTTGTTGGCATCTGGGGCGGCGCCATGGTGGCGGTAGACTGGCTGGGCGTCTATGAAGGTTCGTTCTGGGCCAATATGCAGAACAGCGTCAGCTTTACCTCGGATGTGCTCAATGGCGTGATCAAGAGCCTGGTGTTCGCCTTTGTCGTCACCTGGATCGCAGTGTTCCAGGGTTACGACTGCGAGCCGACCTCTGAAGGAATCAGCCGTGCCACCACACGAACCGTGGTCTACGCCTCACTGGCGGTGCTCGGCCTCGACTTTATTTTGACCGCCCTGATGTTTGGAGATTTCTGATGCGTATCCGCACCCTGGAAATTGGTGTTGGCCTGTTCCTGCTTGCGGGCGTGCTGGCCTTGCTGCTGCTGTCGTTGAGAGTCAGCGGGTTGAGCGTGAGCAATGGCGACACCTACAGGCTGTACGCCTATTTCGACAATATCGCCGGCCTCACGGTCAGATCCAAGGTGACCATGGCGGGCGTGACGATTGGCAAGGTGACGGCCATCGACCTGGACCGGGAAAGCTACACCGGTCGCGTCACCATGGAGATCCAGCAGGATGTCGATATCCTGCCTTACGATTCCACCGCCTCTATCCTCACCGCCGGCCTGCTGGGTGAGAAGTACATCGGCATCAGCGTGGGTGGCGAGGAGGAAACCCTCGGTGACGGCGACACCATTCGCGACACGCAGTCTTCCCTGGTGCTGGAAGATTTGATCGGCAAGTTTTTGCTCAATTCGGTAAATAAAGAGTAAGGGCCTGAATAGATGAGAAGCCTGAATATGATGAAAGCCCTGCGTCGCGGCCTGCTGGTGTTGTTGGCTTTGCCCATGCTGGCGCTGGCCGCACCGAGTGCCCATGAGGTCATTCAGAAAACCACTGATGAACTGCTGGCCGATCTCAAGGCTAACAAGGAGCAGTATCGCCAGGACCCGAATGCCTTCTACACATCGCTGAACGAGATTCTCGGCCCCGTGGTGGATGCCGAGGGCATTTCCCGTAGCATCATGACGGTGAAGTATTCGCGCACTGCCAGTGCCGAGCAGATGAACCGCTTCCAGGAAAACTTCAAGCGCAGCCTTATGCAGTTCTATGGCAACGCCTTGCTTGAATACAACAATCAGCAGATCCGTGTGCTGCCGGCCAGCGGCAGGCAGGACCCCGAGCGCACCAGCGTCGGCATGGAGGTGACCGGTCGCCAGGGCGAGATCTATCCGGTGTCCTACACCATGGTCAATCAGGGTGGGGAGTGGCTGGTGCGCAACGTGATCATCAACGGCATCAACATCGGCAAGTTGTTCCGCGATCAGTTCGCCGATGCCATGCAGCGTAATGGCGGCGACCTGGACAAGACCATCGATGGCTGGGGTGAAGTGGTCGCACGGGCCAGGGACACCGAGGCCGGGCAGCAGGCTGCCGGCGATGACTGAGGGCCGCGTTGAGCGCGGTGCCGATGGTGTTCTGCGACTCGTCGGCGTGCTCGATTATCAGTCCGGGCCGGCCTTGCGTCGGCAGGGGCAGGCACTGATTCGCGCTGATAAGAGCGGACCTTTGCAGATCGATTGCTCGGCGGTGGAAAAATCCAGCAGCGTCGGGCTCTCCCTGCTGCTGGCCTTTATCCGGGATGCCATGGCGCTGGGGCGCGAGGTGGCGATCACCGGCCTGCCTGATGACATGCGCGAAATCGCCGCAGTATCCGGGTTGCTGGAGGTTCTGCTGCCGGCGGATACTGGCGCCGGGAAAGACGCACAGGGAGCGTTTTGATGCTGTTACGTCGGGCAGAAGCAATGCGCCTCAAGGTCCATACAGCGGCCGAGTCGTTGGGCAATCTGTTTGTCGAAACCTTTCACTATCTTTCGCTTTTTGCCATTGGTGCGATCACGGCGTGGGCAGGGCTGGTGGCATTTCTCGGCATGGTCGAGAAGGGCAACGTTACGGTTGACGACATCCTGCTGCTGTTCATCTACCTTGAGCTGGGTGCGATGGTCGGGATTTACTTCAAGACCAACCACATGCCGGTGCGCTTCCTTATTTATGTAGCGATCACGGCGCTGACCCGTCTGTTGATATCCGATGTATCGCATCACCATCGCCCGGATATGGGTGTGGTCTATATTTCAGGTGCCATCCTGTTGCTGGCGGTGGCCATTCTGGTGGTTCGTTACGCGTCCTCGCGCTTCCCGGCGGTATCTGCCGAGAGCCGTCACCGACTGCCGCGGGACAATGAAGCCGAGACGCTTGAGTAAAGGCCGTCCTGATGCTCGGGCTTCGCAGGCTTCGGCCTTTTTTGTATGATGTCCGGCTGTGCGCATCCGGCGCTGATCGAGGTTGAACATGCAGGCTGTAGAAGTTAAGCGTTTCCTGGAAGAGAAACTTCCGAATGCACAAGTGGAAGTCGAAGGCGAAGGCTGCAACTTCCAGTTGAACGTGATCAGTGACGAGCTGGCCGGCCTGAGTCCGGTCAAGCGTCAACAACAGATTTATGCCCATCTCAATCCATGGATCGCCGATGGCAGCATTCATGCCGTGACCATGAAATTCTTCAGCCGCAACGACTGGCTCGCTCGCGGCTGAACACCTCATTCCAGGCAGGGCCGCAGTATCCATTGCTGCGCGCCGCCCACTCTCCGGCAAGGTTTCCAACCTGCGGGTTACAGGAACATCCATGGACAAACTGATCATCACCGGCGGTACCCGTCTCGACGGCGAAATCCGCATTTCCGGCGCGAAGAACTCGGCGCTGCCGATCCTCGCCGCAACCTTGCTGGCTGACACCCCCGTCACCGTCTGCAACCTGCCGCACCTGCACGACATCACCACCATGATCGAGTTGTTTGGCCGCATGGGTGTGCAGCCGATCATCGATGAGAAGCTCAGCGTCGAAGTTGACGCCAGCCGTATTCAGACGCTGGTCGCGCCCTATGAGCTGGTCAAGACCATGCGCGCCTCGATCCTCGTGCTCGGCCCCATGGTCGCGCGCTTCGGTGAGGCCGAAGTGGCCTTGCCAGGTGGCTGTGCCATTGGTTCGCGTCCGGTGGACCTGCACATCCGCGGGTTGGAAGCCATGGGCGCACAAATCGATGTGGAAGGCGGTTACATCAAAGCCAAGGCGCCCGCCGGCGGCCTGCGTGGCGCGCATTTCTTCTTCGATATCGTCAGCGTTACCGGTACCGAGAACATCATGATGGCCGCGGCGCTGGCCAATGGCCGCAGTGTGCTGGAGAACGCCGCGCGCGAGCCGGAAGTGGTCGATCTGGCCAACTTCCTCAACGCCATGGGCGCAAAAGTTTCCGGCGCCGGCACCGACACCATTACCATTGATGGCGTCAAGCGCCTGGGCGGTGGTCGTTACAGCGTAATGCCCGACCGTATCGAGACCGGTACCTACCTGGTCGCTGCTGCCGCCACCGGTGGCCGCGTGAAGCTCAAAGATACCGACGCCACCCTGCTTGAAGCCGTATTGCACAAGCTGGAAGAGGCCGGCGCTCACATCGATACCGGCAAGGACTGGATCTCGCTGGACATGAAGGGCAACCGCCCGCGCGCGGTCAATCTTCGCACCGCACCGTATCCGGCGTTTCCCACTGACATGCAGGCACAATTCATCGCCTTGAACGCGGTTGCCGAGGGCACCGGCACGGTGATCGAGACGGTGTTCGAGAACCGTTTCATGCACGTCTACGAAATGAACCGCATGGGTGCGCAGATTCTGGTCGAGGGCAATACCGCCATCGTCACCGGCGTACCGCGGCTCAAGGGTGCACCGGTCATGGCCACCGACCTGCGCGCCTCGGCGAGCCTGGTCATTGCCGGCCTGGTGGCAGAGGGCGATACGCTGATCGACCGCATCTACCACATCGACCGCGGCTACGAATGCATCGAGGAAAAACTGCAGCTGCTGGGCGCGAAAATTCGCCGCGTAGCGGGCTGAGGCCACTCAAGGAACAACGCAATGCTGACCATCGCCCTGTCCAAAGGCCGCATTCTCGATGACACCCTGCCGCTGTTGGCGGCTGCCGGTATCGTTCCCACCGAGAATCCGGAAAAGAGCCGCAAGCTGATCATCCCCACCACTCAGGACGACGTGCGTCTGCTGATCGTGCGCGCCACCGACGTGCCAACATACGTTGAGCATGGTGCTGCGGACCTGGGCGTGGCCGGCAAGGACGTCCTGATGGAGTATGGTGGGCAGGGCCTGTATGAGCCGCTGGACCTGAACATTGCCAAGTGCAAGTTGATGACAGCTGGTCGGGTCGGTGCTCCGGAGCCGAAAGGGCGCCTGCGCGTGGCGACCAAGTTCGTCAACATCGCCAAGCGCTACTACGCCGAACAGGGTCGCCAGGTCGACGTCATCAAACTGTATGGCTCGATGGAGTTGGCGCCGCTGGTAGGTCTGGCTGACAAGATCATCGACGTGGTGGATACCGGCAACACGCTGCGGGCCAATGGCCTGGAGCCGCAGGAGCTGATCTGCCATATCAGCTCGCGGCTGGTGGTCAACAAGGCCTCGATGAAGATGCAGCACAGCCGTATCCAGGCGTTGATCGATGCACTGCAGAGCGCCGTCGCTCAGCGCGCCTGAGCCTGCGCGGTCTATCCGCGCCATAGTCTGAATTTCAGGGTGCCCGCACGCTTGGCTTGTTAATCTAGGGCACCTGCCACAGTTTCGACGTACCCCCTCATGAGGCCCGCTATGACCGCTGCCACCGCCATTCGCCGACTCAACGCTGCAGATGCCGATTTCGCCCGGCATCTGGATCATCTGCTGAGCTGGGAAAGTGTTTCCGACGATGGCGTCAACCAGCGTGTACTGGAGATTATCCGCGCCGTGCGCGAGCGTGGTGATGCGGCGCTGGTGGAACTGACCCAGCGTTTCGACGGCCTTGAGGTCACCTCCATGGCCGGTCTGATCCTTCCCCGTGAGCGTCTGGAACTGGCGCTTGAGCGCATCTCCCCCGAGCAGCGCCGGGCTTTGGAAGTAGCCGCCGAGCGCGTGCGTACCTATCACGAACGGCAGAAGCAGGACTCCTGGACCTACACCGAGGCCGACGGCACGGTGCTAGGGCAGAAAGTTACTCCGCTGGATCGCGCTGGCCTCTATGTGCCGGGTGGCAAGGCGTCCTATCCGTCCTCGGTATTGATGAACGCGATTCCGGCAAAGGTGGCCGGGGTACCCGAGGTGGTCATGGTGGTACCGACCCCGCGTGGCGAAATCAATGAGCTGGTACTGGCTGCCGCCTGTATCGCCGGCGTCGATCGGGTCTTCACCATCGGTGGTGCTCAGGCCGTCGCAGCGCTGGCCTACGGCACCGAAAGTGTACCGCCGGTGGACAAGATCGTCGGTCCCGGAAATATCTATGTAGCCACCGCCAAGCGTCACGTCTTCGGCAAGGTAGGCATCGACATGATTGCCGGGCCATCGGAAATCCTCGTGGTCTGCGACGGCCAGACCGATCCGGACTGGATCGCCATGGACCTGTTCTCCCAGGCCGAGCACGACGAGGATGCCCAGTCGATTCTGGTCAGCCCCGACGCAGCCTTCCTCGACAAGGTTGCTGAGAGCATCCAGCGCCTGCTGCCGACCCTGGAGCGCGCGGACATTGCCCGTACTTCCATCGAGGCCCGTGGTGCGCTGATTCAGGTGGCCGACATGCAGCAGGCCATCGAAGTGGCCAACCGCATTGCCCCGGAGCACCTGGAGCTGTCAGTGGAAAAGCCCGAGCAGTATCTGGATCAGATCCGCCATGCCGGTGCGATTTTCATGGGCCGCTACACTGCCGAGGCGCTGGGCGACTACTGCGCCGGGCCCAACCATGTGCTGCCGACCTCGGGTACTGCGCGCTTCTCCTCGCCGCTCGGGGTGTACGACTTCCAGAAACGTTCGTCGATCATTCACTGCTCGGCCGAGGGCGCTTCGGAACTGGGCAAGGTGGCCTCGGTGCTGGCGCGCGGAGAATCGTTGACCGCCCACGCGCGCAGCGCTGAATACCGCATCAAGCCCTGAGACGAACACCGGATCTGTAGGGGCGAGCTTGCTCGCGAACGGACGGCTGTGTGACGCATGATCGCCAGCAAGCTGGCTCCTCCAGTAAATAGTGCGGGAAAACCGTTGAATTCCTAAGGAGAGCAGGGCCGTGAGCAAATTCTGGAGCCCCTTCGTCAAGACCCTTGTGCCCTACGTGCCAGGTGAGCAGCCGAAGCTGAGCAAGCTGGTCAAGCTCAATACCAATGAGAACCCCTACGGCCCGTCGCCCAAGGCGCTTGCCGCAATGCAGGCAGAGATCGGTGACACCTTGCGCCTGTATCCGGACCCCAACGGCGAGCGCCTCAAGCAGGCGGTAGCCGAGTATTACGGCGTGCAGCCCGCTCAGGTGTTCGTTGGTAACGGTTCCGACGAAGTGCTGGCGCACGCCTTCCATGGTCTGTTCCAGCACGGCAAGCCGCTGCTGTTCCCCGATGTCACCTATAGCTTCTACCCGGTCTACTGCGGGCTTTACGGCATCGACTACGAAGCCATCGCGCTGGATGACGAGTTCCAGATCGATGTGGCCGATTACAGCCGGCCCAACGGTGGCATCATTTTCCCCAATCCCAATGCGCCTACGGGGCGGGTGCTTGCGCTGGCGGCCATCGAGCGGCTGTTGCAGGCCAATCCCGATTCCGTAGTGCTGGTGGACGAGGCCTATATCGATTTCGGCGGCGAGACGGCTATTGCCCTGGTCGACCGCTATCCGAACCTGCTGGTGACCCAGACGCTATCCAAGTCGCGCTCATTGGCTGGTTTGCGCGTCGGGTTGGCGGTCGGTCATCCGGACCTGATCGAGGCGCTGGAGCGGATCAAGAACAGCTTCAACTCCTACCCTCTGGACCGCATCGCCATTGCTGGCGCCGCTGCGGCATTCGAGGACCGTGAGTACTTCGAGCAGACCTGCCGCCAGGTCATCGCCAGCCGCGACAGCGTTACCGAGGCGTTGACCGCGCTGGGCTTCGCCGTGCTGCCCTCGGCGGCCAACTTCATCTTCGCCTGCCACCCTGCACACGACGCTGCTGCGCTGGCTGCGGCACTCCGTGAAGACGGTGTGATCGTTCGCCACTTCAAGCTGCCGCGTATCGATCAATACCTGCGCATCACCATCGGTACCACGGAGCATAACCAGGCGCTGCTGGATTCGCTCGCAAAGATCCTGGGGTAGGGTGGCTCGGACTTCGGCAGGCTGAATCTGCTCTATGGCAGATCCCGCCTGCTGTCCTGCCTGCTTGTCAAATGGGTCGCCGTGGCGATTCCTTCTGCTCTTACGGCTTTGGCTCTGCCGGCGGCCTAATACCGATTTCGGCTTTCAGCGTCAGTTGTTCACCGTTACGGAGGATGACAATGTCGATCTTGTCGCCAGGCCGTGCGCGAGCCACCTGGTTCATCGAGTTGCGGCCGTCGTTGGCCTGTTGGCCGTCGATGCTGAGGATCAGGTCGCCAGGGCGCAGGCCGGCACGCTCCGCAGGGCCATCGCGATGAACGCCAGCCACCACGATTCCGGGCCTGCCGGGCTGGCCGAAGGACTCGGCCAGTTCCTGGGTCAGCGATTGCACCGTTACACCAAGCCAGCCGCGAATGACCTGTCCCTGTTCGATGATCGCCTTCATCACATCCATGGCGAGCTTCACCGGTATCGCGAAACCGATGCCCTGAGAGCCGCCGGATTCGGAGATGATCGCCGTGTTGATGCCGATTAGATGGCCTGCTGCATCCACCAGCGCACCACCCGAATTACCGCGGTTGATCGCGGCGTCAGTCTGGATGAAGTCTTCATAGGTATTGAGCCCAAGCTGGTTGCGTCCGGTGGCACTGATGATGCCCATGGTCACCGTCTGCCCTACGCCGAACGGGTTGCCAATCGCCAGGGTCACATCGCCTACACGAATGCTGTCCGAGCGTCCAAGGGTGATGGCCGGAAGGTTTGCAAGGTCGATCTTCAGTACTGCGAGATCGGTTTCCGGGTCGCTGCCAATCACGCGTGCCAGGGTTTCCCGGCCATCACGCAATGCCACCACGATCTGCTCAGCATTGGCAGTCACATGGTTGTTGGTCAGCAGGTAGCCTTCGGGGCTCATGATTACCGCTGAACCGAGACTCGACTCCATGCGCCGTTGGTGCGGGAGGTTGTTGTCGTTGAAGAAGCGCTGGAAGACCGGGTCGTCCTTGGGCGTCTCCTGCTGGGGCTTTTCGATGACCTTGGTGGTGTACAGATTGGCTACCGCCGGTGCGGCGCGGCTGACTGCACTGGCGTAGGAATACGGTCCTGAGGACTGTGGAGCTTGTTGCAGAGTGTAGGCTGGCTCGGTTTTCAGCCCCACCCAGTGCGGGTAGCGCTGGATGATCAGCAGGGCGAGGAGCAGGCCGGCCAGCAGGGGCCAGCCCAGGTAGCGCAGGGCGTTGATCATCTGAACATGCAATCCGGGCAGGTTGCGGGGGGAGAGTGCCCCCTTTAAGGTGGCGGCATTATACGAAGCTGGCGCTGAAATGCAGCGTGCTGATTATCAGCCGCCAGCGTTTGCCTTTCGCTTATTCCAACCGATTTCAGGAGTTCCTTTCCATGGCAATTGCACTGGCCACGCTGGTCGCTGAGACCGATCGCTACCTGAACGTGACAAAAATACCCGACTACTGCCCCAACGGTCTGCAGGTCGAGGGTCGGTCCGAGGTGCGCCGTATCGTCAGTGGTGTGACCGCCAGCCAGGCGCTGCTCGATGCTGCGGTAGCGGCAGAGGCGGATGCAGTGCTGGTGCATCATGGCTATTTCTGGAAAAACGAAGACGCCCGCATCGTGGGGATGAAGCAGCGGCGCCTGAAAACCCTGCTTAACCATGATATTAGCCTGCTCGCCTATCACCTGCCCCTAGATGTGCACGAAGAAGTCGGCAACAACGTGCAACTGGCGCGGCTGCTGGGCCTGACCATCGAAGAGCTGCTGGAGCCGGACAACCCGAAAACTGTCGGTTTGGTCGGTTCACTGGCAACGCCGCTGACGCCTGCCGAGTTCGCCCGGCTGGTGCAGGAAAAGCTCCAGCGTGAGCCGCTGGTGGTTGAAGGCAACGGCCTGATCAGTCGTGTCGGCTGGTGTACCGGTGGTGCTCAGGGCTACATCGACAAGGCTGTGGCAGCAGGCGTGGATGCCTATCTGACAGGGGAAATCTCCGAACCCACCGTGCACAGCGCGCGCGAGAATGGCCTGAGTTTTTTTGCCGCCGGCCATCATGCCACCGAGCGGTATGGGGTTCAGGCGCTCGGCGAATACCTGGCGCGTCGTTTCGATATCGAACACATTTTCATTGACTGTCCCAACCCGGCCTGACCGTTTTTCTGCTGACCAAGCCCGGGCCGTCGGGCGTTTCAGTTGATATAAATCTAGTCCATTTCGTTCTAAGGAGCTGCCTGATTAGAATCGGGCGGCGTGTTAAAGTTGCGCCCTTCTTTATGGCCTGCTGGCCTTCCATCTGCATATTCGTGAGTAGCCATGGTCGACAAACTGACGCATCTGAAAGAGCTGGAGGCGGAAAGCATCCACATCATCCGCGAGGTGGCCGCCGAGTTCGACAACCCGGTGATGCTCTATTCCATCGGCAAAGATTCAGCCGTGATGCTGCACCTGGCACGCAAAGCGTTCTACCCGGGCAAACTGCCGTTTCCGGTGATGCACGTGGATACACGTTGGAAATTCCAGGAAATGTACAGTTTCCGCGACAAGATGGTCGCTGAGATGGATCTGGATTTGATCACCCATGTGAACCCGGACGGCATCGCTCAGGATATCAACCCCTTTACCCATGGCAGCGCCAAGCACACCGACATCATGAAGACCGAGGGCCTCAAGCAGGCGCTGGACAAGCATGGTTTCGATGCCGCTTTTGGTGGTGCGCGCCGCGATGAAGAGAAGTCCCGGGCCAAGGAGCGCGTTTACTCCTTCCGCGACGGCAAGCATCGCTGGGACCCGAAGAACCAGCGCCCCGAGTTGTGGAACGTTTACAACGGCAAGGTCACCAAGGGCGAGTCGATCCGCGTTTTCCCGCTATCAAACTGGACCGAGCTGGATATCTGGCAATACATCTATCTGGAAGGCATTCCGATCGTGCCGCTGTACTTTGCAGCCGAGCGCGAGGTGATCGAGAAGAACGGCACGCTGATCATGATCGACGACGAGCGTATCCTCGAGCACCTCACCGATGAGGAAAAGGCACGTATCGAAAAACGCATGGTCCGTTTCCGCACCCTGGGTTGCTACCCGCTGACTGGCGCCGTGGAGTCCACAGCTGCTTCGCTGCCCGAGATCATCCAGGAAATGCTCCTGACCCGAACCTCCGAACGCCAGGGCCGCGTTATCGACCACGATGGCGCCGGTTCGATGGAAGAGAAAAAACGCCAGGGCTACTTCTAAGGATTCCGCACCATGTCTCATCAGTCTGATTTGATCAGCGAGGACATCCTCGCCTACCTGGCCCAGCACGAACGCAAAGAGCTGCTGCGCTTCCTTACCTGCGGCAACGTTGACGACGGCAAGAGCACCCTGATCGGCCGCCTGCTGCACGACTCCAAGATGATCTATGAAGATCACCTGGAAGCCATTACCCGCGACTCGAAAAAGGTCGGCACCACCGGTGACGACGTGGATCTGGCGTTGCTGGTCGACGGCCTGCAGGCCGAGCGCGAGCAGGGCATCACCATCGATGTGGCTTACCGCTACTTCAGCACTGCCAAGCGCAAGTTCATCATTGCCGACACCCCCGGCCATGAGCAGTACACCCGCAACATGGCCACCGGTGCTTCCACCTGCGACCTGGCGATCATCCTCGTCGATGCCCGTTACGGCGTGCAGACCCAGACTCGTCGCCACAGCTTTATCGCGTCCTTGCTGGGCATTCGCCATATCGTCGTTGCCATCAACAAGATGGATCTGATGGACTTCGATCAGAGCGTGTTCGAAAGCATTCGCGGCGATTACCTCGCGTTCGCCGAGCGTATCGGCCTCAAGCCGACATCGCTGCATTTCGTGCCCATGTCTGCGCTCAAGGGCGACAACGTGGTCAACCGCAGCGAGCGCGCGCCCTGGTATCAAGGCCAGTCGCTGATGGAAATCCTGGAAAGCGTCGAGATCGCCGGCGACCGCAACTTCGACGACCTGCGCTTCCCGGTACAGTATGTCAACCGGCCAAACCTGAACTTCCGAGGTTTTGCCGGCACTCTGGCCAGCGGCATCGTGCGCAAGGGCGATGAAATCACTGTCCTGCCATCGGGCAAGAGCAGCCGCATCAAGTCCATCGTCACCTTTGACGGCGAGCTGGAGCAGGCCACGCCGGGCGAAGCCGTCACTCTGACCCTGGAAGACGAGATCGACGTCTCCCGTGGCGACATGCTGGTGCATGCCGACAACCTGCCGCGCATTGCCGACAGCTTCGACGCGATGCTGGTATGGATGGGCGAAGAGCCGATGCTGCCGGGCAAGAAATACGACATCAAGCGTGCGACCAGCTACGTGCCGGGTTCCATCGCAAGTATCGACCACACGGTAGATGTGAACACCCTGGAGAAGGGGCCGGCGAGCAGCCTGCAGCTCAACGAGATCGGTAAGGTGCGGGTCAGCCTGGACGCGGCCATCGCTCTGGATGGTTACGCACAGAACCGCACCACCGGCGCATTCATCGTCATTGACCGGCTCACCAACGGCACCGTTGGCGCGGGCATGATCATTGCCGAGCCGCTCGGCCACGGGCACGGCGGTCATCATGGTGCGCTGGCCCACGTGTCCACTGACGAGCGTGCGGTGCGCTTCGGCCAGCAGCCGGCCACCGTCCTGTTTACCGGCCTCTCCGGCGCTGGCAAGAGCACCCTGGCCTACGGTGTCGAGCGCAAGCTGTTCGACATGGGTCGTGCGGTCTATGTGCTCGACGGCCAAAACCTGCGTCATGACCTGAACAAGGGTCTGCCGCAGGATCGCGCCGGACGCACCGAGAACTGGCGTCGTGCGGCCCATGTGGCCAAGCAGTTCAACGAAGCGGGACTGATTACCCTGGCAGCATTCGTTGCGCCGGACGCCGAAGGTCGCGAGCAGGCCAAGGCGCTGGTCGGTGCCGAGCGTCTGATCACGGTGTATGTCCAGGCGTCGCCGCAGGCTTGCCAGCAGCGCGACCCGCAGGGGCTGTATGCCGCCGGCGGCGACAACATCCCGGGCGAGTCCTTCCCCTACGATGTGCCGGGCAACGCGGATCTGGTGATCGATACCGAATCGCTCAGCGTGGCGGAAGGCGTCAAGCAGGTGATTGATCTGCTGCGTCAGCGTGGTGCGATATAACAAGTCGCGGTAACGAAAACGCCCTGCATCTGCAGGGCGTTTTGCTTTTTAGGGTCAGCGACACATTGGTCAAAGAAAAGCTTCGTGCCGGGGATTGCGTTCCCATGGTTTGAGGGGACTGCATCGCTTTCGTGGGAGCTGCGCCCTCGCGGCGAATGCAGGCAATCGACTCGCCGATATCGCTGGCTATCAGTCGCGCAGCACGTACTTCAGGATCTCCACCACCTGCTCGGTGGTCGTTGCCCAGGCCATGGCCGCTGCATCGACTTCCTTCAGCGGATGCACGATGTCCTCGCCATGCAGGGTGACGTAAGGCTTATCCAGTGCGGCGCAGTAACCAGCATCGAAGGCAGCGTTCCATTGCTTGTACTTGTCGCCGAAGCGCACCACCACCAGGTCGGCCTGCTGGATCAGCGTCTTGGTGCGGATTGCGTTGACCTTGGATGACTTGTGGTCGCGCCAGAAGGCGTTTGACTCGGCACCGAGGCAGTCGCCGGCGGCGTCGCTGGCGTCATGGTCGGTTACGGCCGAGGTAAACACCACGTCCAGCCCTGCAGCCTCGGCGCCGCGCTTGATCTCGTCGCGCCAGTCGGTGTGGATTTCGCCGGACAGGTAAACGGTAAAGCTCATGAATCCTCCAGTAGTTCGTGGCCGCCGGCGATTCATCGCGCCGGCACAGAAGGCCCGATGCTAGCCCGGATCATGCCCGAGGGCCAGAAAGTCGGGCCGAGCTGCTCTTCAGCCCAGCAACAAGGCGTCGTCGGAGATCTTTTCGCCGCGCACCTTCTCGAACATCTGCAGCAAATCCGGCACGTCCAGCCCCTTGCGCTCGTCACCGGCCACATCCAGTACCACCTGGCCCTGGTGCAGCATTACCGTGCGGTCACCGATGTCCAGCGCCTGACGCATGCTGTGCGTGACCATCATGGTGGTGAGCTTTTTCTCGGCGACGATGCGGGCGGTAAGTTGCAGGACGAAATCGGCGGTGCGAGGGTCGAGGGCAGCTGTGTGCTCATCCAGCAACAGGATGCGCGAGGGCTGCAGAGCCGCCATCAGTAGGCTGACAGCCTGTCGCTGGCCACCCGAGAGCAGGCCGATTCGGTCGGTGAGGCGGTTTTCCAGGCCCAGGCCCAAGGTCGCCAGGTGCGCGCGGAATTCGTCTCGCATCGACGCCTGTACGGCCCTTGCCAGACCGCGGCGATGGCCGCGCTGCTGGGCCAGAGCGAGGTTTTCTTCGATGGTCAGGTCTTCGCAGGTACCGGCCATGGGGTCCTGGAAAACCCGTGCTACGCGACCGGCGCGGTTCCAGACCGGCAACTGGGTCACGTCGTCGCCGTCGATAAGGATGCTGCCGCTGTCCACGGACAGATCGCCGGAGACGGCATTGAGAAAAGTCGACTTGCCAGCGCCGTTGGTGCCGATCACGGTTACGAACTGGCCGCTGGGAATGTCCAGCGAAAGCCCCTGAAGTGCCTTGGTCTCGATAGGCGTGCCGGGGTTGAAGGTGATTTTCAGGTTCTGTGCGCTGAGCATTAGCTGTACCTCCTGCGGGTCAGGCGCTGTTTGATCAGCGGAATGACCAGCGCGATAACGACCAGCACCGCAGTGATCAGGTTCAGGTCCTGCGCTTGCAAGCCAATGAAGTCACTGTTCAGAGCCAGGGCAATGAAGAAGCGGTAGATCACTGCGCCGAAGACTACGGCCAGGGTCAGGTAAAAGATCCGTCGGGCCGGGATGATGCTTTCGCCGATGATTACCGCGGCCAGGCCGATGACGATGGTGCCGATGCCCATGGAGATATCCGCGCCGCCCTGGGTCTGCACGAACATGGCGCCAGCCAGGCCAACCAGCGCGTTGGAAATGGCCATGCCCAGAATCACCATGGCGCCGGTATTTACGCCCTGAGAGCGGGCCATGCGCGGGTTGGAGCCGGTAGCGCGAATGGCCAGGCCCTGGCGAGTGGCAAAGTACATATCAAGGAGGATCTTGGCGGCGATGACCACCACCAACAGGATCAGCGGGCGTGCGACATAGTCGGACAGCCACTCTGGCTGCAGGATGCTGAACATGGTCGGTTCCATGATCAGCGGAATATTGGGTCGGCCCATGATGCGCAGGTTGATCGAGTACAGCGCAATCATCATCAGGATGCTGGCCAGCAGATCCATGATTCTCAGGTGCACGTTGAGTACCGCGGTGACCATGCCGGCCAGCGCACCAGCTGCGGCGGCGATCAGTGTGGCCAGGAAGGGGTCGGTGCCATTGGCGATGAGTACGGCACAAACGGCGCCGCCCAGCGGGAAGCTGCCGTCGACGGTCAGGTCGGGGAAGCGCAACAGGCGAAAGGAGATAAATACGCCAAGCGCGACCAGACCGAAGATCAGGCCAACCTCAAGGGCGCCAAACAGGGAAAACAGTGACATGGAAGATGTGCCTTTGGTGAGCGGCTGCGCCGACGCAGGGTGCGTCGGCGCAGGTCAGATCATTCGATGACTTCGGCGGCCGAGTCGATCAGCTCCTGAGACAGGGAAACACCCTGGGCAGCAGCGGCAGAGCGGTTGAGGAAAAGGCTCAGGTCAGTGGTTTTCTGCGGAGCGATGTCACCGGGCTTCTCGCCCTTGAGCAGACGCACCACCAGTTCGCCGGCCTGCACGCCGTGTTTGTAGTAATCGATGCCGATCGCTGCGATGGCGCCGCGCTTGACGCTGTCGGTATCGGAGGCGACCAGCGGGGTCTTGGTATCAGTGCCGACCTTGACCAGCGACTCGTAAGCCGAGACCACATTGTTATCGGTGCTGGTGTAGATCACGTCCACCTTGCCCACCAGGCTGCGGGCCGCGGAGCCCACATCTACGGTCCGCGGTGCAGCGGCTTCGACCAGGGTCATGCCCATGGTTGGCAGCAGTTCGCGCAGGCGTTCGACCACGACCACGGAGTTGGCTTCGCCGGGGTTGTAGACCATGCCGACACGGGTGGCATTGGGCACGACGCGCTTGACCAGCTCCATCTGGCGATCCAGTTCCAGCTCGTCGGAGACGCCGGTGACGTTGCTGCCAGAAGGCTCCCAGGAACGCACCAGCTGTGCGGCGACCGGATCGGTCACGGCAGCGAACACCACCGGCAGCGACTTGGTGCTGGCTACCACGGCCTGAGCCGAAGGGGTGGCGATGGCAACGATGGCGTCCGGGCGATCACCCACGTATTTGCGCGCGATTTGCGCCGCAGTGGCGGTGTTGCCTTGGGCGGTCTGGTATTGCCACTTCAGGCTGTTGCCGCTGTAACCGGCCGCTTCCAGCGCGTCACGCACGCCGTCACGCACGGAGTCCAGCGCCGGGTGCTCGACAATCGAAGTGACCGCTACCGCCTTGGTCTCGGCCGCGTAGGTTGTGAACGGAGTAGCCAGGGTCAGGGCAAGGGCGCCCAGGGACAGCCATTGGGTGAGGGATGACTTCATGGGTGGATATCCTATCGGGCTCTGCGGCCCTATCTGGTTGTTGTGTCCATCACAGTGAAGAATCAGAGCGCGCACCCTGTCGGGCCCGTCGCTGATGCGTTCGCAGGTGTGCTGTGGAGAATATGGGGACAGGCTCGTTTTTGCCAGTAAAGCCGCTGTGTTTGCAGTGACTTTTAAGCCAGGAGCTGGACGATCGGCGCAGGTGCCATGTGTGGGACCGTCTGTAGCTGGCAATGTGGCCGGCTCGTCATGCGCGCCGCTTTGTCTGCGCGGCGGGCTACCGGACCTCGATGCGGCAGTCGAACAGCCCTGCCGGTTCGGCATCTGCTTCCCAGGGGCGCTGGTAAGCCAACAGAAGCTGCCCGTTACCAGCCTCTTGGGCCACGAAGCGCCAGGTGGAAATGCCGTCGCCACCAATAAGGCTGTTGTCCTGTGTACTGAAGACCTCGGGGCCAAGGCTTTTCAACAGTTCAGCGGATGCTTCTTGCAACTGCCAGCGATAACCCGTGGCGGGATTGCTCGGTAACGCGACGATCAGTGTCTGGCCGACGTTCAGCGATAGCGGGCATACCCGGTCGTCGCTGACGGAAACACTGCTGGGCGGTGTGCTTGCACAGGCCCCCAGCATCAGCAGAGACAATGGCAACAGGCAGCGGGAGATGGCGAAAGGCATGGTCGTCGGCACCCTTTGAAATACGAAAGAGAAAGAATAGCGGGCATTGCTGCGAAGGCCCAGGCGCATGGCGCCAGGAGCTTTCAGGAACCCCCCGAGACCTAAGCTGCCGATGTTCGCTGTAGAGCAGATCAGTCTTGGAGCTTTGCAGGATATGTAAAAAAAGCTCCGGACGAGTCCGCTTCTGCACGGCTGCGCGACGGTGAAACACCGACCCGGACTGATCTGGTAGGAGCGAATTTATTCGCGAGTTCTTGGCTGCACAAAAGCTCGCGTATCGCTCGTCAGGATTAGAACAACACCTTGATCACATCAGTGAAACGCTTGGCGAAGTGCACCGTCAGCCCCTCCTTGAGGTAGTCGGGCAGCTCCTGGAAATCGCCACGGTTCGACTCGGGGATGATCAGCTCGTAAAGCTTCAGGCGCCGTGCAGCGATCACCTTTTCCCGCAGGCCGCCGATGGCCAGCACCTGGCCGGTGAGGGTCAGCTCGCCGGTCATTGCCACACCTTTCCTCGGCGGCTGGTTGCGCGCCAGGGAGAGCAGGGCACTGGCCATGCTGATACCGGCGCTGGGACCATCCTTGGGCGTCGCGCCCTCGGGCACATGCATGTGTACGAAGGCCTGGTCGAAAAAGGTCGGGTCGCCCTTGAACTCCTTCAGGTGCGCATTGACGTAGCTATAGGCGATCTCCGCGGACTCCTTCATCACCTCGCCAACCTTGCCGGTCAGCTTGAAGCCGCGGTTGAGGGTGTGAATCCGCGTAGCTTCGATCGGCAATGTCGCGCCGCCCATGCTGTTCCACGCCAGGCCGGTGACCACGCCGACGCCGCTGAGCAGCTGCTCCGGATGCCAGAAGGGCAGCCCCAGGTAGCTTTCGATGCTTTTGGGGCTGATCTTGATGGTACTTTCCGGCTCGTCGAGCAGCTTGACCACTGCCTTGCGCACCAGCTTGCCGAGCTGCTTGTCCAGCTGGCGCACGCCAGCCTCACGGGCATAACCCTCGATCAGCGCGCGCAGGGCGGAGTCGGTGATGCTCAGGCGATTCTTGGGTACGCCGGCCTTTTCCAGCTGGCGTGGCCAGAGATGGCGCTTGGCGATCTGCAGTTTTTCCTCGGTGATATAGCCGGACAGGCGCACGATTTCCATACGGTCCAGTAGCGGGTCTGGTACCGAATAAAGCGTGTTGGCCGTGCAGATAAACAGCACCTTGGACAGGTCCAGGCGCAGGTCCAGATAGTGGTCGAGGAAGCCCGCGTTCTGCTCTGGGTCGAGGGTCTCCAGCAGTGCAGAAGCCGGGTCACCCTGGTGGCTGCTGCCGAGCTTGTCCACCTCGTCGAGCATGATCACCGGGTTCATCACCTCAACTTCCTTCAGCGCCTGCACCAGCTTGCCGGGCAAGGCGCCGATATAGGTGCGGCGGTGGCCCTTGATCTCGGCTTCGTCGCGCATGCCGCCTACGCTGAAGCGGTAGAAGGGCCGGCCCAGAGATTCGGCGATGGATTTGCCGATGCTGGTCTTGCCGACACCAGGTGGGCCTACCAGCAACACGATGGAGCCTGAAATCTCGCCACGATAGGCACCGACGGCGAGAAACTCGATGATGCGGCTCTTGATGTCGTCGAGCCCGGCATGGTGCTTGTTGAGCACCTTGCGCGCCCGGGCCAGATTGAGCTTGTCCTCTCCGTAGAGGCCCCAGGGAATCGAGGTGGCCCAGTCCAGGTAATTGCGGGTGACGGCGTATTCGGGTGAGCCGGTTTCCAACACCGAGAGTTTGGCCAGCTCATCGTCGATGCGCTTCTGGGCTGCTGCCGGTACGATTTTTCCTTCCAGACGCGAGCGGAATTCGTCGGCATCGGCGCTACGGTCATCCTTGGTGATGCCCAGCTCCTGCTGGATGATTTTCAATTGTTCCTTGAGGAAGAACTCGCGCTGGCGTTCGCCGATCTTGCGGTTGACCTCGCCGGTCAGCTCCTTCTGCAGCTTGGCGACCTCGACCTCCCTGCGCAGCAGCGGCAAGACCTTCTCCATGCGCTTGAGCACCGGCACGCTGTCGAGTACGTCCTGCAGCTCGTTTCCGGGAGCGGTAGTCAGTGCAGCGGCGAAGTCCGTCAGTGGCGACGGCTCGTTGGGGCTGAAGCGGTTGAGATAGTTCTTCAGCTCTTCGCTGTACAACGGGTTGAGCGGCAGCAGCTCCTTGATCGCATTGATCAGCGCCATGCCGTAGGCCTTTACCTCGTCGCGCGGATCCTCGTCGCTCTGGGGATAGTCCACTTCCACCAGATAAGGCGGCTTGCGTCGCAACCAGCCGCGGATACGCACGCGGGCCATGCCCTGGGCCACGAACTGCAGCTTGCCGCCCTCGCGCGAGGCGTGATGTACGCGCACCATGGTGCCGTGTTCTGGCAGGCTGTCGGGGTCGAAGCTGGCCGCGTCTTGTGCCGGGTTTTCCATGTAGAACAGCGCCAGACGCTGGTGTGGCGTCTTGCCAACCAGCTCCAGCGTCTGCGCCCAAGGCTCTTCATTGACGATGACCGGCAATACCTGGGCAGGGAAGAAAGGCCGGTTGTGGATCGGAATGATGTAGAGCTTATCTGGCAGGTTTTGGTCAGGCAGCACCAAGCCGGTGGCGTTCTGCTCGAAGTCCTGAGTGATCTCGTCGTTCATGCGGCACCTAATCTCAATACATGACCCTTAGATAGGTCTTGTACGAATGATTTCAATCTTCGTCCTTGAGAGGTGGCCGCCCGCATGCTGATCCGTGCTGGCGAATCAGGCGCCAAGACTGTCAGTCGTCAGCGATGATGTTCTCGCGCTCATCAATGGCGCCGGCTGCAATCAGGTGCTCGGCCTGGTCCTCTGGCAGGTGAACACTGACGCTGTCGATATGCGCAACCGACATGCGTGCCTGCGGGTCGGTGGTGATTCGCACATCCATGATGGCGCTGCGATAGGTGGTGCCGTCGTGGGTGGCGGAGCAGGTGCCGGTGGCGGTGTCGATACTGACTGTCATGGTGCCTCCTGATGGTGTTCTAACAGCGTAGGCGAGTGAGCGAGACTGGCGGCAGCCGCAGGCGGCTGGCCAGGCCCTTGTCCGTACACGCGATGAGCGAATACACCCGACTTCATTCATCTGACCCGTTTCTGCCTCATACGTTGCTCAGCTAACGGCTCAAGCTCACGGGTTTCCGGCGAAAACTCGGTTGAGGCGCTATGCTTCGCAAACAGGCCGCTGAAAAACACCTGTGGTTTTTCAGCGGCTTGCCAATTTTTGATCACTCGTTGCAAGGGCTTGCCCGCATTTGGCCAGTGGATGCGTGATGCCAGGCAACATGAGGAAAGCCCCAATGAACACGAGCAACCCGACCCTGATCACTTTTGTGGTCTACATCCTGGCGATGATCCTCATCGGCTTCATCGCCTACCGCGCCACCAAGAATTTCGATGATTACATCCTTGGCGGTCGTAGCCTCGGAAGCCTGGTGACGGCTTTATCGGCAGGGGCTTCGGATATGAGCGGGTGGCTGCTGATGGGCCTGCCAGGTGCGATTTTTATCGCCGGACTCTCGGAAAGCTGGATTGCCATAGGCCTGATCATTGGCGCCTGGCTCAACTGGCTGTTCGTCGCCGGACGTCTTCGCGTGCACACCGAGCACAACCATAACGCGCTGACGCTGCCGGACTATTTCTCCCATCGCTTTGAAGACAACAGCCGCCTGTTGCGCATCTTCTCGGCGCTGGTGATCCTGGTGTTCTTCACCATTTACTGCGCCTCGGGCGTGGTAGCGGGGGCGCGGTTGTTCGAGTCGACCTTCGGCCTGGAGTACGGGACGGCGCTCTGGGTCGGGGCGGCTGCGACCATTCTCTACGTGTTTATCGGGGGCTTCCTTGCGGTGAGCTGGACCGACACCGTTCAGGCCACGCTGATGATCTTCGCGCTGCTGGTCACCCCCGTGTTCGTGATACTCGCCCTCGGCGACGTCGGCACGACGCTGGCCACCATCGAGGCGCAGAACCCGGCCAACTTCGACATGTTCCGCGGCCTGTCCTTTGTAGCGATCATCTCGCTGCTGGCCTGGGGGCTGGGCTATTTTGGCCAGCCACACATCCTGGTGCGCTTTATGGCGGCGGATTCGGTCAGGACAATTCCCAACGCGCGCCGTATCGGCATGACCTGGATGATTCTCTGCCTGGCCGGTGCCGTGGCCGTAGGTTTCTTTGGCATCGCCTACTTCGCCGATCACCCGGATGTGGCAGGACCCGTTCGAGAAAACGGCGAGCGGGTGTTTCTGGAGCTGGTGAAAATCCTCTTCAACCCCTGGGTCGCCGGCTTGATTCTTTCAGGTATTTTGGCAGCAGTAATGAGCACCCTCAGCGCTCAGCTGCTGGTGAGTTCCAGTGCGCTGACCCAGGATTTCTACAAAGCCATCCTGCGCAAGAATGCATCGCAGAGTGAGCTGGTTTGGGTCGGCCGCGGCATGGTGCTGTTGATTGCGTTGATTGCCATCAGCATCGCTTCCAACCCCGACAGCAAAGTGCTGGGGCTGGTGTCCTATGCCTGGGCCGGCTTCGGCGCAGCCTTTGGCCCGGTGGTGCTGATCTCGCTGCTGTGGAAGCGCATGACCCGCAACGGCGCCCTGGTGGGCATGCTGGTCGGGGCCATCACCGTGGTGGTCTGGAAGGAATTCATCGGCCTCGGTCTGTACGAGATCATCCCCGGCTTCCTATTCGGAAGCATCGCCATCTATGTCGTCAGCTTGATGGGCAAGGAGCCCAGTGCAAGCATTCAGCAGCGCTTCGAGAAGGCGGATGCGGAATATCGCGCGGGCTGATAGCTAGCCGCGACCAACTGCATTAGCCGGATCGTTGACGTCCGGCTGACTCCGACAAGGCCCCTCGCGGGCCTTGTTTCGTTGTACTCATACATCGTGAACCTGGGCCGGGTCACTGCTATGCGGGGCCGGGTGAATCTCAAATCAAGTATTTAATTGTTATGATATAACATGATAGATTCTCCGCCGCTTTTTCGGATCGCCTTTTTTGCGCGGTCGTCATTTTTGGAGAATCACATGACACAGAAGCCTCATTCCCTGGCCTGGGCCGTCAGCCTGGCATTGATCCCGAGCGCCTGGGCCGCCGACCCTGTGGAGCTCGATTCGGTAGTGGTCAGCTCCAGCGCCCTTGGTCGGCAAAGTCACGAGATGACGCTGCCGGTGTCCGTTCTGGAAGGCGACGAGCTGGTGCAGCGTCGCGAAGCAACCCTTGGTGAAACCTTGCAAAACTTGCCTGGCGTACATGCCAGCGGCTTCGGTGCGGGTGCTTCACGGCCAGTGATTCGCGGCCTCGATGGCGCCCGGGTGAAGGTGTTGAGCGATGGCGTGGAATTGCTCGATGCATCGACCATTAGCCCGGACCACGCGGTGGCCAGCGAGCCTCTGCTGGCCGAACGTATCGAGGTGTTAAAGGGCCCGGCGACATTGCTGTACGGCGGTGGTGCCATTGGCGGAGTGGTCAATGTGATCGACCGCAAGGTGCCGACTCGGGTACCCGAGAAGGGCTATGAGGGTGAACTGGAGCTGCGTGCCAACAGTGCCGCCAACGAAGGCGCAGGCCTGTTTGGTCTTACAGCGGGCAGCGGCAACTTTGCCGTGCGTGCTGAAGGCGTGAAGCGCCAGGCCGACGAATACGAGATCCCCGGCTCGCCGGACAAGCAGGTCGGCTCCTATAACGACACAGATACCTTCACCCTCGGTGCCAGTTTCATCGGTGAGCGCGGTTACCTCGGCGCAGCCTATACCGAGCAGAACAATCGCTACGGGCTGCTGGCCCATGAACATGCCGACTGCCACACCCATGGCAGCGACTGGCACTGCGGCGGCCACGGCCATGCTCACGACCATGACCACGAAGACGAAGGTGTGCCCTATGTGGATATGCAGCAGAAACGCTGGGATTTGCGCGGGGAGCTGAACGATCCGCTGCCGGGCTTCGAGCTGGCGCGCTTGCGCGTGGGGCACAGCAACTATCAGCACCAGGAAATCGAAGGCGGCGAGGTAGGGACGCGCTTCGACAACGATGCCACCGACGCCCGCCTGGAAATGACTCACCAGCCGCTGTTCGGCTGGCGTGGCCTGCTCGGTGCGCAAACCCTGCGTCGCGATTTCGAGGCGACCGGCGAAGAGGCCTATGTACCACCGACCCTGACCCGCAACCACGGCCTGTTTCTGCTGGAGGAATACACCGCAGGCGCCTGGCGTTATGAGATAGGGCTGCGCCACGAATGGCAGGATATCGACGCCGACGGCCCGCGCGATACCAGCCACAGCGGTACTTCGGTTTCCGCTGGTGCAGTCTGGACCTTCGCCCCGCAATACTCGATTGGCTTCTCGCTGTCACGCTCCCAGCGCCTGCCCACCGCCGAAGAGTTGTACGCCTACGGCCCCCACGCCGCCAGCCGCACGGTGGAACTGGGCAACATCGAACTGGACGAGGAAACCTCGCACAACGCCGAGCTCACCCTGCGCAAATTCGCCGGCCGCACGACATTTACCTTCAGCCTGTTCCGCAATCAGGTCGATGACTTCATCTACGCCGCAGACACCGGCAACGATATTGGTGGCGGCTATCGGGAAATCGAATACCGCCAGCAGGACGCGGTACTTACCGGAGCCGAGGGTGAAGTACGCTTCCAGGTGACCGACGCCACCGCCTTTACTCTGTTCGGTGACCACGTGCGCGGCAAACTGCGCAATGGCGGCGGCGATCTTCCCCGGATTCCGGCGGACCGTCTGGGCGTGCGCCTCGATCAGAGCTTCTCACCTGCGCTCAACGGCCAACTCGAGTTCTACCGGGTACAGCGCCAGGACGAACTGGCCGTCTACGAAACCGAAACCGGTGGCTACAACATGCTTGGCGCGGGGCTGAGCTATGCCGGCTCGCTGAAGCAGACGGATTACCTGATCTACCTCAAGGGCAACAACCTGCTGGATGAGAAGGCTCGTCAGCACACCTCCTTTATCAAGGATGAAGTGTTGCTGCCGGGGCGTAATCTGACGGTGGGGGTGCGGCTGGCGTTCTGATAGCGCGTGCGTAGGGTGGACAACGCGAAGCTTGTCCACCGTTTATAACCGGACGACCAGCTGCGCCACGGTGGATGTAAAAAACGACATCCACCCTACGACGGCACACCGACAATTACGCTGGAGGCCTTGAAGATCGCCGTGACGCTTTCCCCCTCGGCCAATTCAAGCGTGCGGCGGCTTTCATTGGTAACGATGGCCGCCAGCGTGGCGCCGCCGGGCAGATCCAGCACCACCTCGGTATTCACCGCGCCGGGGTGGATACGTGCGATGCGGCCGGTGAGGCGGTTGCGTGCGGAGAAACGCACGCCGTCTCCGTCGCGGACAAGGATGACCGATGACGACTTCACCAAGGCCAAGGCTTCCGCACCGGGCTGCAAGCCCAGCTCCAGCGTGCTTTCGTGGGTAACGGTAGCGATGACGGTTTGTCCGCCGGCAATCTCCAGCTCGATCTCATCGTTGACCGCCCCGGTTGTCACCCGGACCACTTGGCCGTGGAACTGGTTACGTGCGCTGGTCTTCATAGCCATCCTGCGGATCAATAGGTAGTCATCGGCAATGCCCGTGGCCTGCCGGCTCAGTTGCTCGACGAAGCGCAGATGCTCGCGCTCGATCAGGCGAAAGTTCTCCACCAACTGTTCTCCGCGCCGGGTCAGCCGTGTGCCGCCGCCGCCCTTGCCACCGGCAAGGCGCTCCATCAGCGGTTCGCCGGCCAGGTTGTTCATCGCGTCGATGGCATCCCAGGCGGCCTTGTAACTCATGCCGATGGCCTTGGCGGCCCGGGTGATGGAACCGCATTCGGCGATCTTGGCGAGCAGGGCGATACGCTGTTCACCGCCGAAGCGTTCACCATCGACGCTCAGCCAGAGCGAGCCGTGCAGTTCCATGGAATGGTTGGTCGGTGTCATCGCTTCAGCTCCCGCTCAGGTTGTCGAGGCGGCCCTCGTTGATATGAAGCACCTGGTCGCCAAAGACCTCGGCGTCCTCCCGATCATGGGTGATCAGCAGCATGGGTACCTGCAGGCGTCGCTGTAACTCGTCCAGTTCGCGGCGCATATGGCTGCGCAGCATGGAGTCCAGCGCGGAGAAGGGTTCATCCAGTAATAGCGCTCTAGGCTTTGCAACCAGAGCCCGGGCGAGGGCGGTGCGCTGGCGCTGGCCACCGGAGAGCTCTTCGGGCAACTGGTCGGCGACCGGGCGCAGCTGGAAGGCATCCAGCCAGTAGTCAACCTTGTCGTTATGCTGGCTTGCACGTGGATTGAACAGTCCGTGGTTCAGGCCAAACGCAATGTTCTGCCGCACGCTCAGGTGCGGGAACAGCGCGTAATCCTGAAACACGTAAGCCATTTTGCGTTGCTGTGGCGCCAGGTTGATCTTCGCGGTGGTATCGAACATCGTCGTGCCATCCAGGCGGATATGCCCGCGATCAGGCCGCATCAGGCCCGCAATGGATTTCAGCAGCAGGCTCTTGCCCGAGCCGGACGGCCCGAGGATGACCAGCCGCTGGCTGCTGCTGCGAAAGCCCAGCTTCAGCTCAAAGCTGCGCTTGCCGGAGGTCAGGGTCTTGGCGATATCGATATCAAGCAGCACGGGCAGCCTCCGTCAGCGATTGGCAATACGGCCGGGTGCAAGGCGACCGGCTGCCAGCAGGACGGTCACGCAGACCAGTGAAGTAATCAGCACCAGGGTGTTGGCCACATCGTCCTGACCGGCCTGTACGGCTTCGTATACGGCAATCGACAGTGTCTGCGTCTTGCCGGGAATACTGCCCGCTACCATCAGGGTTGCGCCAAACTCGCCCAGCGCACGGGCGAACGCGAGCAGTACGCCGGCCAGAATCCCGCGCCAGGCCAGCGGCAAGGTCACCCGAAAGAAGATCGCCAGCTCCGAAACCCCCAGCACTCGTGCGGCGTTTTCCAGTTGCCCGTCCACGCCCTCGAACGCAGCGCGCGCGGGCTTGAACACCAACGGAAAGGCCACGATGGCAGCGGCGACCACCGCCCCCTGCCAGGTGAAGATCAGGCTGATGCCGAATGTGTCCTGCAGCCATGCGCCGAAGGCGCTGCGCCGTCCCAGCAATACCAGCAGGTAATAGCCGAGCACGGTGGGCGGCAGCACCATTGGCAGCGTCAGCAGGGTGTCGAGCAGATCCCGACCGGGAAAGCGCACACGCGCCAGCAAAAAGCCGGTGGCGGTGCCTAGTATCAGGCTGATCACCGTGGCAAAGCCGGCCACCTTGAGCGAGAGGGCGAGTGCGATCCAGGCCTGTTCCATCCGTTATCTCGTCTCGTGCTCAGGGTTTCAGAAAGCCGTGCCGGGCCAGGATTGCCTGGCCGGCGGCGGACTGCACGTAGGCGATAAAGCGCTGGGCTTCCTGGCTGTTGTCGCTGTCGCTCAGCTGCGCGATGGGATAGGCGATGGCGCTCTTCAGCGGAACGCTGAAGGCAAGCTTAACCTTGTCTTTCATCAGCTGAGCATCGGTGGCGTAAACAAGTGCTGCTTCGACTTCACCCCGCGCCACATAATCCAGAGCCTGGCGAACGCTCTGGGTGGTGATCGCCTTGGCCTGCACAACCTGCCACAGGCTGGCCGCTTCCAGCGCCTCCCGGCTGTAGCGCCCCACGGGCACGCTGGCCGGATTGCCAATGGCGACCCGCTCGACGCCAGGCTGCTGCAAGTCAGTTAGCTGCTTGAGCTTGATATCGCTGTCATGTGGCGTGATCACCACCAGCGTGTTGCGCGCAAAATCCTGGCGGCTGCCTGTCTCGATCAGTTGGCGCTCGGCGGCAATATCCATCGTCTGTTGATCGGCCGAGGCAAACACATCCACCGGCGCACCCTTGGTCATCTGTTGGAGCAGGGCACCCGAAGCCCCGAAGTTCAGCAGGACTGTCGCGCCCGCATGTTCGGCTTCGTAAGCACGCGCGACTTCCTGGAAAGCGTTAGTCAGGCTGGATGCAGCTGAAACCGTCACCTCGCCCGCCTGGGCCATGCTGGAGAGCAGAAAGAAAAGAGCGCTGAGTCGCTTGATCAGTGAAAGGCGCATAAGCGCTCCGAAGTGAAGAAAAGCTCGCGTTATATAAGCATGTATATAGCGCAATGGAAATCAGGCTCTGGAGGGCGGTTTGGCATGGCTTGCGCGATTTTGAGCGTGCAGAACTCCACGTCTGAAACGAAAAAGCCCTGTCAGGGACAGGGCTTTACTTGCGATCTGGAGCGGGCGATGGGAATCGAACCCACGGCTCTAGCTTGGGAAGCTAGGGTATTACCATTATACGACGCCCGCGCAGGGAGGCTTTGTACCAGAAGGTCGGTCGGAACTGAAGCGCTTTCCGATTGGGCGGCGAAGATTCAGATCATGGCGGTTTCGGCTGAGGTCAGTGAGCGGTAGCGGCCGGGCTGCAGATCGTCATCCAGGATCAGTGGCCCCATGCGCTCGCGGTGCAAGCGGGTGACCTTGTTGTTGAAGTGGCCGAACATCCGTTTGACCTGATGGTAGCGGCCTTCGTGCAGGGTCAGTCGGGCCTGGCGCGGGCCGAGCAGCTCGAGCTGGGCAGGGCGAGTGGTGAGGTTTTCGAAGCGGAAATACAGACCTTCGGCGAAACGTTCGACGCAGGCGGGATCGATCGGGCCTTCGGTTTCCACATGATAGGTCTTGCCCAGCAGGCTTTCGGGTTGGGTCAGGCGACGGGACCATAGGCCGTCGTTGGTGATGATCAACAAACCTGTGGTGTTGAAGTCCAGGCGGCCGGCGATGTGCAGTTCGTCCTTGTCGGGTTCGTCGAGCAGATCCAGGACGGTGGGGTGCTGCGGATCGGAAGTGGCGCTGACGCAACCGGCGGGTTTGTGCAGCATAAAGAAGCGTGCGGGTTTGCCGGCCTGCAGCGTCTGGCCATCAAGCGCCACATGGTCGAACACGCGGATATCGCAGGTGCCGTCACGCACCATCTGGCCATTCACCTCGACCCGGCCTGACGCGACCAGCAGGCGTGCCTGGCGATGGCTACGGTCGGGCAGGCTGGCGATAAAGCGGTCGAGGCGCATCAGGTAGTTTCAGGTGGCTCGGCGCGAGCGCAACGGGCGCAAAGGCAGGCTTTGCCCCGTTCACTGGATGGAATGCGTTCCAGGCTTTGCGTGTCGATCTCGACCCCGAAGCACCAGCACGGCTGATCGGCGGTTGTCGGATCGCTCTGCCCGCACTGGTTTGACTGCCAGCAGAGCGGGCAGCGTGTCGGGTCGAGAGCATCGCTCATGGCGGACGTTACTTGACCCGCTGGCCCGGTTTGGCACCGCTGTCCGGGCTGAGCAGGTAGATTTCTTCGCCGCCGGGGCCGGCTGCCAGCACCATCCCTTCGGATACGCCAAACTTCATCTTGCGTGCCGCCAAGTTGGCGACATACAGGGTCAGGCGGCCTTCCAGCTTGCTCGGGTCGGGGTAGGCACTCTTGATGCCGGAGAAGACGTTGCGCTTGGCGTCGCCGATATCCAGGGTCAGACGCAGCAGCTTGTCAGCGCCTTCGACGAATTCGCACTTCTCGATCAGGGCGATACGCAGATCGACCGCTGCGAACTGGTCGAAGGTGATCTCGGCAGCCAATGGCTCTTTGGTCAATTCGCCATTCCCCGCGGGTGCTGTGCTTTCGCTGGCGGCCAGGTCTTCCTTGGAGGCTTCCACCATGGCTTCGATCTTGGCTGGCTCGATACGGGTCAGCAGTGGGGTGAATGCGTTCAGCTGATGGTTGCTCAGCAGCGTCTGGTGATCATTCCAGCGCAGCGGTTCGACATTGAGGAAACGCTCGGCATCTGCCGCAAGGTTCGGCAGTACCGGCTTGAGGAAAATCACCAACTGGCGGAACAGGTTGATGCCGGTGGCGCAGATCGCCTGAACCTCGGCCTGCTTGCCTTCCTGCTTGTTCAGCGCCCAGGGCGCCTTGTCGGCGATCCAGGCGTTGGCGCGGTCGGCCAGGGCCATGATTTCACGCATGGCGCGGGCGAAGTCGCGGCTCTCGTAGGCTTCGGCGATGGACGGCGCGGCGGCGCGGAAGGCCTCGGTCAGCTCCGGCGCAGCGTTATCCGCAACCATCACGCCAGCGTTGCCCTTGTGGATGAATCCGGCGCAACGGCTGGCGATATTGACCACCTTGCCGACCAGGTCCGAGTTGACCTTCTGCACGAAGTCTTCGAGATTGAGGTCCAGGTCATCGACGCCGCGGCCCAGCTTGGCTGCATAGTAGTAGCGCAGGTACTCGGGGTTCAGGTGATCGAGATAGGTGCGCGCCTTGATAAATGTGCCGCGCGACTTGGACATCTTCTGCCCGTTCACCGTCAGGTAGCCGTGCACGTTCACCGCAGTGGGCTTGCGGTAGCCGGCGCCTTCGAGCATCGCCGGCCAGAACAGGGTGTGGAAGTTGATGATGTCCTTGCCGATGAAGTGGTACAGCTCGGCACTGGAATCCTTGTTCCAGAACGCATCGAAGTCCAGCTCCGGGCGGCGTGAGCAAAGGTTCTTGAAACTGGCCATGTAGCCGATGGGCGCGTCCAGCCACACGTAGAAATACTTGCCCGGCTCGTCGGGAATTTCGAAGCCGAAGTAGGGCGCATCGCGGGAGATGTCCCACTCGTGCAGGCCGCCGTCGAGCCATTCGGCGATCTTGTTGGCCACCGAGTCCTGCAGGGTACCGCTGCGGGTCCACTCCTTGAGCATGGCCTCGAAGTCAGGCAGCTTGAAGAAGAAGTGCTTGGAGTCGCGCAGCACCGGAGTCGCGCCGGAGATGGCCGAGCGCGGGTCCTTGAGGTCCGTGGGCTCGTAGGTGGCGCCGCATTTCTCGCAGTTGTCGCCGTACTGATCCTCGGCGGCGCATTTCGGGCAGGTGCCCTTGATGAACCGGTCGGCCAGGAACATGCCTTTCTCGGGATCGTAATACTGGGTCACCGAGCGAGTGGCGATATGGCCGGCGTCACGCAGCTTGCCGTAGATCAGTTCCGACAGTTCGCGGTTCTCTTCCGAATGGGTGGAGTGGAAATTGTCGAAATCCACCAGGAAATCGGCGAAGTCGGCGCTGTGTTCGGCCTGTACATTGGCGATCAGCTGCTCGGGCGTGATGCCTTCTTTTTCCGCGCGCAGCATGATCGCCGAGCCGTGGGCATCGTCGGCGCAGACGTAGATGCACTGGTTGCCGCGCAGCTTCTGGAAGCGCACCCACATGTCGGTCTGGATATATTCCAGCATGTGGCCAAGGTGAATAGATCCATTGGCATACGGCAGGGCGCTGGTAACTAGAATCTGACGAACTTCGGACATGGGAATGGCTGCACCGGTAAAACGAGGGTCCGCAACTATAAAGGATGCGACCTCATGCAGGCCACCGCCGGCGGTACGGTACGAGTTGTCGCAAGGCGCGCGCCGCTCATGTCCCTGCTGTTAACATAGCCGCCTGTTTTACTCGGTCTTTCCTGTGGAGTAGTCATGTCCGTCACCCGTGAAGCTGTGGAAGCGGTACTGCGTCAATACACCGATCCCCATTTGAACCAGGATCCGGTCAGTGCCGGATGCGTGCGTTCGGTCGAAATCCAGGGCGAGCGCGTCAGTGTGCAGCTCGAACTTGGCTATGCGGCCGGGCTGTTTCGCGGTGGCTGGGCGCAGACGCTGGCTATGGCCATTGAGCAGCTCGACGGCGTGAGCCGCGCGGACGTGCAGGTCGATTGCGTGATCAGGGCGCACAAGGCGCAGGATCAGGTTCCTGCGCTGGCCAACGTGAAGAACATCATCGCGGTCTCTTCAGGCAAGGGCGGCGTGGGCAAGTCCACCACGGCCGCCAACCTGGCGCTGGCGCTGGCCCGTGAAGGCGCCCGAGTGGGCGTGCTGGATGCCGATATCTACGGGCCGAGCCAGGGCATCATGTTCGGCATTCCCGAGGGCACCAAGCCGGAGATCCGTGACCAGAAGTGGTTCGTGCCGCTGGAAGCGCACGGCGTGCAGCTGATGTCCATGGCATTCCTGGCTGACGACAAGACCCCCATGGTCTGGCGTGGGCCAATGGTGTCGGGTGCCTTGCTGCAGCTGATCACCCAAACCGCGTGGAAGGATCTCGACTATCTGGTTGTGGACATGCCGCCGGGCACTGGTGATATCCAGCTGACCCTGGCGCAGAAAGTGCCGGTGACCGGCTCGGTAATTGTCACCACGCCGCAAGACATCGCGCTGCTGGACGCCAAAAAAGGCGTCGAGATGTTCCGCAAGGTGAACATTCCGGTATTGGGTGTGGTGGAGAACATGGCCGTGCACATCTGCTCCAACTGCGGCCATGCCGAGCACCTGTTCGGCGAAGGCGGCGGAGAGAAGCTGGCGGATCAGTACAACGTTGAGCTGCTGGCATCGCTGCCGCTGTCCATGGCCATCCGCAGCCAGGCCGATGCGGGCAAGCCGACGGCGATTGCCGATCCGGAAAGCCAGATTGCCATGATCTATCAGGAAGTGGCTCGTACCGTTGGGGCGCGGATCTCCCAGAGCGGGCAGATCATCGCCCAGTCGATGCCGAATATCGTGGTGTCCGACGACTGATCGAGACACGTTGGCGTAGGGTGGATAACGCGAAGCTTATCCACCGCTTCATCGGGCCCCGATACTGTGAGGGGCTCACGCCCGGCTGGAGCGTGCTGCAAGGCTCCGCTGAACCCAAATCGCAGACACAAAAAACCCCGCCGAAGCGGGGTTTTTTCAGAGAAGACTCAGGTTAGATAACCTGAACTTCCTCAGCTTGCATGCCTTTCTGGCCGCGGGTAGCGACGAAGGAGACTTGCTGGCCTTCTTTCAGGCTCTTGAAGCCGTCACCTTGAATGGCACGGAAGTGAACGAAGAGGTCGTCACCGGATTGCGGAGTGATGAAGCCGAAGCCTTTTTCATCGTTGAACCACTTAACGGTACCGGTTTGGCGATTGGACATTTGAAATGTCTCCTTGAACAAGGTGTAGAGATAATTTGAACGGGCAAATACCCCGAACGGTGACTGTGTGCAAGGAGTTAAAGGAGTCGTAGCAATGATCGGATCGAAATCTAAACATGTAGCGATTCACGGTGACACATGCAGCAGCAGCCAATGCAAGATACCGCATTTACGTAGCAATGCGAGGATTATTTTCAGTTTCTGCCCAACGCCCGGCGCAAGCGGTGTACGGACATGGCTTGCGGGCTTGGAACCAGCTGCGCAGGGCCGGTAATATGCACGCCTTTACTCATTGATCAATCAGCACAGTCAGGACGCCCGCCATGAGCATCAAATCGGACAAGTGGATACGCCGGATGGCCCTTGAGCAGGGCATGATCGAGCCCTTCGTCGAGCGCCAGGTGCGCAACGAAGGCAATGAACGCCTGATTTCCTACGGCGTCTCCAGCTATGGCTACGACGTACGCTGCGCCGATGAATTCAAGGTGTTCACCAATATCAACTCGGCGACAGTCGACCCGAAGAACTTCGACGAAAAGAGCTTCGTCGACATCAAGAGCGACGTTTGCATCATTCCGCCGAACTCCTTCGCCTTGGCGCGCACGGTCGAGTACTTCCGGATTCCGCGCAACGTGCTGACCGTCTGCCTGGGCAAGAGCACCTATGCCCGTTGCGGCATCATCGTAAACGTCACGCCGCTGGAGCCGGAATGGGAAGGGCACGTGACGCTGGAGTTCTCCAATACCACCACGCTGCCAGCCAAGATTTACGCCAACGAGGGCGTCGCGCAGATGCTGTTCTTCGAATCGGACGAGGAATGCGAAGTGTCCTACCGCGACCGGGGCGGCAAGTATCAGGGTCAGCGCGGCGTGACCTTGCCCAGAGCCTGATTGGCGATCTGATCACTATCGATGCGGGTGGCTGCCGAAGGGCACCACCCGCATCGTCGTTTCAGGGCCTCTTACCAGGGAAGTGCTTCGCCCTGATAGTCGATAAAACGATGCCCGCGTTGGCCGGCTGCTTTTGTAACCTGTTCAACCATTCCTCGGCAGCTGGTCTCGACATCCAGCGGTGCCTGGTCGCCGCCCATCTCGGTCCTTACCCAGCCCGGATGCATCGAGAGCACCGTCAGGCCGGTTTCTTCGCCAAGGCTGGCGACAAAGTTGCGAGTCAGGTGGTTTAGCGCTGCCTTGCTGGCGCCATACAGCGGCATGCCCATTGCGGGTCCAGTCTCGACGCTGCCCATGATCGAACTCATAAAGGTGATTACGCCATTACGCGGCTCTACCAGCGGTAGCAGGCGTTCGGCCAGGCGAATCGGTGCCACGCTGTTGGTCAGGAAGAGCGCGGTGATGTCTTCCGCTGCTGCGTTACTGGCCGAGGCATCGCGCGGGCCGGAAATGCCGGCGTTGACGAAGAGCAGATCCAGTCGGCTGCCAGCCAGACGCTGATTCAGCGCATCGACGCTTGCCATATCGTCGATATCCAATGTTTCGACGCGAACGCCAGCCAGGCTGGTGAGCGTCTCGGCGCGTTGCGGATCACGGACCGTGGCGATTACCTGCCAGCCTTCGGCCTGTAGCTGTTTGACCAGCCCGAGACCAAGGCCACGGGATGCGCCAATCACAAGTGCGGTTTTGGACATGGAAGTGGACTCCATACGCGTTGCAGAAACAAAAATGCCCGACTCACGAGGAGTCGGGCATTGCGATACATGCGGCACGGGGGATGGCCAGGCCTTCTACCCGTGCGGTGCATGAGGCGACTTAGCCGGCGAAGTTCTTCGCGACGAAGTCCCAGTTGACGACGTTCCAGAACGCCTCAACGAACTTCGGACGAGCGTTGCGGTAGTCGATGTAGTAAGCGTGCTCCCAGACGTCGCAGGTCAGCAGCGGCTTGTCACCAGCGGTCATCGGGTTGCCGGCACCGATGGTGCTGGCCAGACCGACGCTACCGTCGGATTTCTTCACCAGCCAGGCCCAGCCGGAGCCGAAGGTGCCGATGGCGGTCTTGGTGAACTCTTCCTTGAACTTGTCGAAGTCGCCGAAGGCGGCGTTAATGGCGTCAGCCAGAGCGCCGGTCGGCTGGCCACCGGCGTTCGGCGCCATGCAGTTCCAGAAGAAGGTGTGGTTCCAGACTTGCGCGGCATTGTTGAAGATGCCACCGGAGGAAGTCTTGATGATGGTTTCCAGATCCTTGCCTTCGAACTCGGTGCCCGGAATCAGGTTGTTCAGGTTGGTCACGTAGGCCTGGTGATGCTTGCCGTGGTGATACTCGAAGGTCTCTGCGGAAATGTGCGGTTCGAGGGCGTTCTTTTCAAACGGAAGCGGCGGCAATTCGAAAGCCATGATGTATCTCCTGCTCAGGTGTCGAGGTTGCTGCAGCTCGCGAAAACGATCTACGCCGGAGTCTGGCGTCTGATGCTGCGGCAGGACCGCAAGGCTGTTCGTCCTGCCTGTCTCGCCTTTCGCTCACTGCAACGTGCGTAATTTCTGGCCGTTCACGGGCGGCCGGGTGGCGGACTGCAACATTCCACTGCATGCCCGCGAACCGAGGATCATAGCACACAGATCCTGCGGCAAAACCACGCGGCATTTGTATGGAAAAGCCCGTCGCAAGGCCTTTTTAAGCCATGTTTTTTACAGGGGTATGCCACTGGCGCTTTCCATTGACCGCAGGCGAAGTCGGCTGTTCCTCAGGCGCTGAGAACCAGCTGGGCAGCAATGGCGAACATCATGCCGGCGACGCCCAGATCGATCAGGCGCCAAGTGAGTGGGCGGGCCAGCCAAGGAGCCAGCCAGGCGCCGCCGAGCGCCAATAGCATGAACCACAAAGTCGATGCGCTGGCTGCCCCCAGCGTATAGGCGCCGGGTTCGGGTTGCTGTGCGCCGACCGAGCCGATTAGTAGCACGGTGTCGAGGTACACGTGCGGGTTGAGCAGGGTGACGGCCAGTGCCGCCAGCAACACGCTGCCCACGGAGCGCGGGCTGCGTTGCGCATCTTCGTGTAGCGCCTGCGGATTGGCAGCACGGCGCAGGGCGACGACGCCATAGAAGGTCAGAAAGGCCACGCCACCCCAGCGGGTAATGGATAGAAGCAGCGGGTTGGCGACCAGTACCGCCGCCAGGCCGAACACGCCAACCGTTATCAGCACGATATCGCAGAGGATGCACAGCGCGGCGACTGGCAGATGGTGTTCGCGACGCAAACTCTGGGCGAGCACGAACGCATTCTGCGCGCCGATGGCGATGATCAGGCCCGCTGTTACCAGCAGCCCGTTGAAATAGCTTTGCCACATGGCGTTGCACCTGTTTGCGCCGCGGAAGTGGTCGCAGTTTCGGCTGTCTCCGCGTATAAGAAAAACGAAATATTGTAATGCTGCATAAGGAAAAGTGATGTTCGATTACAAATTGCTGTCGGCTTTGGCGGCAGTGGTCGAGCAGGCCGGTTTCGACCGGGCGGCGCAGGCGTTGGGGTTGTCTCAGTCGGCGATCTCGCAGCGCATCAAGCTGCTGGAAGCGCGACTGGGGCAGCCGGTTCTGTTACGTGCGAGCCCGCCGCAACCGACCGAGGTCGGCCGGCGTCTGCTCAACCATGTGCAGCAGGTGCGCTTGCTGGAGCGTGACCTGCAGACTCAGGTACCGGGGATGAATGCTAGTCGACTGCCCGAGAGGCTGCGCATTGCGCTCAATGCCGACAGCCTGTCGACCTGGTGGGCGCCTGCGGTGGCGCCGTTCTGTGCCGAGTATGGAGTGGTGCTCGATCATGTGCTGGAGGATCAGGCCGTCGGCCTCAAGCGTATGCGTGCTGGCGAAGTGGCCGCCTGCGTGTGTGCCGTTGAGCGGCCTTTGGCGGGCGCGCGCAGTGAGTTTCTTGGGGCGATGCGCTATCGCGCACTGGCCAGCCCGACGTTCATCGAGCGGCATTTGAGCAGCGGTTCGATCGAGGACTTGTTGCGTGCGCCGGCAATCGTCTTTGGCCCGGATGATCAACTGCAGCATCGCTATCTGGCCTCGCTGGGTCTGAATGGCGCCTTCAGTCACCACCTGTGCCCGTCATCCGAGGGTTTTGTACGTCTGTTGCAGAGCAACCTCGGCTGGGGGCTGGTGCCGGAGTTGCAGGTGCGTGCAGAACTGGCCAGTGGTGCGCTGGTCGACGTGGCCGGCGGCCCGCCCATTGATGTACCGCTTTACTGGCATCACTGGCGCAACGGCGGTGAATTGCTGGCTGAGTTGACCCGGGCGCTGGGGCAGTCGGCACGGCAGTGGCTGGTGGTTTAGGTTGTTTTCAACCCGTTACTCGCTGGCCACGATAGATACGCACCGAGCTAAGGTTTTCTTTAGCTGCGGGGGGAGGCGGCGTATTAATGGTGGCAGGTGCGCTATCGCTGTAGGCTGCCAGCTGTTTGCCCAGGTCCCGAGTCAGTTCGTCGCTGGAAGACAGGCATGCAGCCAACATGGCCGGAATGGCGTCAGGCTGGCTGAGCCGAATATGAAGCTGTTGTTCCTCACGCAGACGACGGCGCAGGGTCTGCATGCAGTCGAGCAGCGCCTTGTTGAACTCCATGTCGATCCACTCCTCTGAGGCGTTGATCAGGCCCGACATCCATGTCGGAGATGCCATCCGGGCTGCCAAGGCTTTCAAAGCAACAGCCGTACCAATTATGTGAACTGGGTGGCAAAGCGCGGTAGCACTGGCGTTGATCACGTAGACGCGCTCCCGAGGCACCGCTGTACACATTGAGAAACGCACGAGCTTGGGGCGCAAGCGGCACATTTGTTTGATGGTGGTGCGCTCTGAAGCAGTTTCACCGAATCGTTATACTGCGCGATATTTCCCGATACGCGCCTTTGAAGGTATGCCATGCGCAACGACGCTCACGACGAACTGGACGATATCCCCAGTCTGACCGCCACTCGCGAAAGACCCTATCCGGAGCCGGAGTTGGAGCCCCTGCATAAGCCGGCTGACAGCAGCCTGGCGCCCGAGCGTGTCCGTAAGAAACGCCGCAGCGCCAATGTCGCGCCGCTGTGGATCATGATTGTGCTGCTGTGCGGCGCCTTGCTGGCGCTGGGCTGGTGGGGCAAGGGGCAGATCGAGCGGCTGGAGGCTCAACTGGTGGCCACTCAGGATAGCTTTGCCCGCATCAGTGAAGATGCGGCGGGACGGTTGCAGGATATCTCCGGAAAAATGGTCGCGACCGAATCCAATGTCACCACCGAGGGTGAAGCGCTGAAGTTGCGCATCAAGCAGCTGGAGGGGCAGGTTCTTGAGCTGCTCGAGCAACAGCGCGCCTTGGCTACTCAGCAGCAAAGCCTGGTGGGCAGGCAGGGTAACCAGGATCAGCGTCTGCAGGAGCAGGCCGGGCGTGTCGAAACTGTGGCGGGCGAGCTGAGCAAGCAGCAGGCCGCGACGGCCACGCTTACCCAGAGCCTGGAGGGGCTGAGCAGCGAGCAGAGCAGGTTGAATACTGCAGTGAATGGCCTGAAAGGCTCGCTCGATGGTCTGGATAAGGTTCCTGCCCGTATCGATGGCATCGACAAGGAGATCGCTGCGCTGAAGCGTCAGAGCGACCCCGCCCAGGCCATCAGCCGTCTGGAGCAGGATATATTGATTCTACGCAGCGAACTGGATAATCGTCCTGCCCCCGCGCCAGGTGTAAAAACCGCCGAATTCGATACCTTCCGCGCGCAGATGACACGCAGCTTCAATACCTTGCAAAGCCAGATTGCCAATCTCCAGGAACAGATCGACCGCCGCTAGCCGGTCGTGAAGCCATCGGTTACAAAGCCGTGCTTGGAGTGAGCGCGGCTTTCCTGGCTGAGAGACTGGCGCGCTGCGGCGACTGCAGCGTATTGCAGAGAAGCCAGCGATGATGCAGATGCTTGCTCTCAGTCAATTAAATTCGCTGGTGTCAAGGTGCTACCATCCGGCCGATTGAGACAAGGGCGGGATGTCCACCACCCTTCAAGTTCGGATGACAACAATAAATGCCATCGTTGATCGATCTTCTTCTGAGCCGCCTGGCTACTTTGTTGCCCAGTGAACTGAAGGCAAGCGAGCTTAAGCAACTCCTGTTACCGCACCGCCATTCAATGCTGCTGACACAGCGCCGGGCGACGATGATCGTCAATCGCGTGCGCCTGTTCGCCTTTCTCTTTGCAGTGCTTACGCCGGTATGGGGCATCATTGACCTGGTGGTGTTCAGCTATCCCTTGTGGCTGGGGCTGGCATCGTTTCGCCTTCTTGCGTGCGCGGCCTTTGCCTGCCTGTTGCTGCTGTATAGGCCTAGCGGCAACCTCTTCGATGCCTACCGGGCGATTGCCATCCTGTTTGCGATTCCCACGGTGTTCTACATCGCCTCGCACACATTGCTGGGTGGCTACCAGCTGACCCAGTTATCGGCGGTGGTGGCCACGGGATACGCCTTTCTGCCTTTCGTATTGATGGCCGGTCTGGCGATCTTTCCGCTTACGCTGGTGGAGAATCTGGTCCTGGCCAGCATTCTCTTGCTGGCCCAGGGGCTGGCGGGTTATCTGAGCTGGTCGACCTTGAACTGGCCTTCGTTTGCCGGCGCTTTCTGGCTGCTGATTCTGATTGCCGGAGTTACCGCCCTGGCCAGCCTTAGTCAGCTGGCATTTATGATTGCGCTGGTGCGCCAAGCTATTCGTGATCCGCTGACAGGGGTTTTCTCCCGTGGCAGTGGTCAGG
This sequence comes from Pseudomonas saudiphocaensis, assembly GCF_000756775.1. NCBI lineage: Bacteria > Pseudomonadati > Pseudomonadota > Gammaproteobacteria > Pseudomonadales > Pseudomonadaceae > Pseudomonas > Pseudomonas saudiphocaensis. Next base: position 1,687,338 of record NZ_CCSF01000001.1, on the reverse strand, counting down.
AAATCATGCAGCTGCAATGGGACACCTCGTGGCGTCATGAGAGCGGCCTGGCTGTAGCTTTCGTCGATCTGGATCACTTCAAGTCAATCAACGATGCCTTCGGCCACGATGCGGGCGACCAGGCGCTGCGCGACTGTGCTCGGCATATTCTGGACAACCTGCGTAGCACCGATAGCCTGGTGCGCTGGGGCGGAGAGGAGTTCGTGGTGATCATGCCCGACACCGACAAGGAGCAGGCACGCCTGGCGCTGGGGCGAATGGTTCAGAAAGGCTTCGGCATGCGCCCGGACGGTTTGCCGCTTACGGCCAGCATTGGTCTGGCCGAGCGCTTCGCCGATCACATCGAAAGTCCCCAGCAGCTGTTGGAGTTGGCTGATAAACGCATGTATCTGGCCAAAACCAGCGGTCGTAACCGGCTCTGTGCCGAGGCGGGCGATGAGCTTGATACCTTCACAGTGAGGCAGGAAAGGTCGTCAGGCCGTGGAAATCGGGTAGGCCGCAGCCGCTCTAAGTTTTCTGTCTGAAACTTTGGAAGAGAATAATAACCTTCGGTCGGGTTAGGGCTCTTTCCCTTCTCTTGAGTGTTGTTCAGAAGGCGCAAGAAAATTGCGGCGCAGAACATTGGCTGTTGATGGAAAGTTGAAAGTGAATATATAAAGTGCTGGTTGCGCCTTTTAATCCGTGTATTCGTTTTTAGTGCCTTGGGTAAAAGAAAAAGGGCAAGGGTTGTAAGCCCTTGCCCTTCTCGGCACACCGCATCAGCTGTTGCTGCTGCGACCACCGCCATGGCTGTTCTGACCGCCCTTGCGGCCTGCTTCCGAGGCCTTCTCACGGTCGTTGGCGAAGTTGCCGCCGCTGTTCTGACCGCCTTTCTTGCCTGCTTCCGAGGCCTTCTCGCGATCGTTTGCAAAGTTGCCGGGATTCTTGTTTGCCATCTTCACTTCTCCTGAATGGAAATTGAGACTGCTAAAGGGCTGAACGACTTCATCAGCCTTCAGAGTTTCAGAGCCGGGCGACTGTCAGGAGTTTCCCTTTAATACAAGCGGCAGACGAGTGGTTTCCAATAGTAATAGTAAGGCTATGGCTAAATGAAAGCACAACGAAGCGGTAGTTATAAAATCATACTCCTGCCGTAATAACCGCTTGTATTAAAGGGCGAGCCTGCTTACAGGCTCGCCCCGGCTCACTGCAGCGCCGAGGCCGGGCCGAAGAATTCGTGGCGCAGCTGTTGCTCCGGTACGCCCAGAGCTTTCAGCTGCCGACGGATTGCCGCCATGAAGGGCTTGGGGCCGAGGTAATAGGCGTCCAAATCGCGATTTTCCGGTAGCCAGGAATCGAGCTGCTCGGCGGTCATCAGACCAACGGCGTCCGGCTGGGCTTCGCTGTCGTCATGTTCGTCGTAGCAATAAAAGCGTTTGAGCTGAGTATGACGCTCGGCCAATCCGTCAACCCATTCGCGGAAGGCGTGGACCCCGGCGTTGCGTGCGCAGTGGATGAAATGCACGGGACGTGAGGTTTGCAGCGCTTCTTCGAGCATGGCCAGGGTCGGTGTGATGCCCACGCCGCCGCTGATCAGCACCAGCGGCTTGTCGCTCGGCTCCAGGGTGAAATCGCCGGCCGGTGCGAACAGCTCCAGGATTTCGCCCTCACTCATGCCGTGCAGGGTATTGGAGGCCACGCCACCTTCCTCGCGCTTGACGCTGATGCGGTACTCGCTGCCGTTGCTGGCGGCGGAAAGGGAATAGTTGCGGCGCACCTCTTCGCCATCGACGAGCAGGCGCAGGCCGATGTACTGGCCGGGCTTGTGAGCGACTACCGGGCCGCCGTCTTCAGGTTGCAGGTAGAAAGAGGTGATTTCATCGCTTTCGGCCACCTTGCGGGCGATACGGAAGCGTCTTGCGCCACGCCAGCCTCCAGTGGCTTCTGCGGTGGTGCGGTAGGTCTGCTCTTCGGCGTCGATAAGAATGTCTGCCAGTTGCTGGTAGGCGGCGGCCCAGGCGGCGATCACCTCATCGGTGGCGATCTCGGTACCGAGCACTTCGCGGATGGCGCGCAACAGGCAGGAACCTACGATGGGGTAATGCTCCGGCAGTACCTGCAGGGCAACATGCTTGTTGACGATTTGCGATACCAACCCGCCGAGCTGCTCCAGCTGGTCGATATGTTTGGCGTACATCAGCACGCCGTTGGCCAATGCCCGTGGCTGGTCGCCACTGGCCTGGTGGGCCTGGTTGAAAAGCGGGCGAACCTCGGGGTGCTCGGCCAGCATCAGACGATAGAAATGAGTGGTCAGGGCTTCGCCACCGCTTTCCAGCAGGGGGACGGTGGCTTTGATCAGGGCACGTTGTTCAGCGCAAAGCATGGATTACTCCGTTGGTTATAGATCCGTCTCTGATGCGACTCGCTGAGGGCGAGTCGTCGGACAGCTGCTTTCTGTACTTCAATAATCGTTCCAGCCTGTTATTGACCGAAATCAAGGGCGTACAGCAGAGGCCGGGTAGATAGAACCCTGGAAAAAAGGGTCTTTTTGACTATTTTGGGTGATAGCTACCGTGGTGGTTCTGGTAGAAGCGGCGAACCACGGCGCTGGCGATAACTCCAAGACATACCATTTGATTCGGCCCAGGAGGCAGCATGGAGAACTACCACATCACTCATGAAGATGATCGCTGGGTTTTGCGCGAGGAAGGCGACAAACGCGCGTTGCTTGAGGCGCTGACTCGAGAAGATATCCTCAGCGAGACCCGGGACTACATGAAGCTGCGCACCGCTTCGGTAAAGATCCACAACGAGAACGGGGCAGTGGAGGAGGAGCGTCGTTACCCGCGTGATCAGGATCCGCGGGCGACGGGGGGCTAAGCGCGCTCCAGGCGATACCAGCGACTGCCCAGCGCAACCAGCCAGCAGGCGAGGATGAACGGCATGGTCAGTGGCGGCAGGCCCAACTGGTCGAATATCAGCCTGAGCACTGCGGCCGTGATGATTGCCAACAAGGGTGCCAGCCAGGAGCGCTGCACCTGGCTGACCGCCAGTGCAGCCAGTGCCGGGTTATAGCCGGTCAGCCCGGCCAGTACCTGTTGTTCTGGCGCGCCTGTCGCCAACCCAATCGCCACGCCGGCCACCGAGCCGCAGAGCATCCAGGCGGCCCCCTTGCGGTCTGCCAGCCACACGGCGGCCAACAGCAGAAGACCAGCCAGCGGTTGCGCGAGAAAGATTACCTGCCCAATGCCGGAGCCGACTGCCAAGAGCAGTCCCGTGCCATTCAATGCCAGCGGCGTTTCAGACCACACCGGCGCTGCAGGGGCCAGCGCGCCAACCAAGGCCAATGCAAACCAGCCGAAGAGTATGAACGGCAGGGTAAATCCGGGCAGCCAGTTGCGTTCGCGCATGGCGGTTAAAAGGCGGACCTGCAGTAGGTTGGAGATGGCGGCACCAAGCGCGATCAGCCCTAGCGAAAGCGCCGACAGCCCCAGCAGCAAACTCAGCAGCAGGCCCAGTAGTGCCCCGTTGTAACCGTAGAGGCCGATATCGATATCGGCCTGAGGATAGCCCAGTGCCGCGGCGCCTAAGGTGCTGGCTAACACCCCGAGCATCGCTCCGATCATCAGCTCGGGGGCATGCAGTCCCATGGCCAGCAGGATCAGAAATCCACAGACGGGGTGAGCCTGGAGAAGTATCTGACTGAAGCCGTTCAGAGCGGCAATGGCATAGCGCGGTGGCTTAAGACTGGGCATGTACGGCAGAAGTGGCTGCGCTGCTTAGATCAACGAGAAACGGCGAGCCTGGGCTCGCCGTACGGGGGGATCGCAACCGCCATATGCGGTGGCAACAGTCAGTGCAGTGTTTCGATCCGCAGCGAGTTGGTGCTTCCCGGCTGGCCCAGGGGCACGCCGGCGGTGACGATGACCGTATCGCCGGTACCGGCCATGCCTTGTGCGCGGGCCAGTTCCAGTGCGTTGGCGCAGACCTGCTCCATATCGTACATACGCGCATCGACTACTGAGTAGACGCCCCAGGCCACCGTCAGCTTGCGTGCCGTGGTAATGCTCGGTGTGAGGCTGAGGATCGGCGTGCTTGGCCGCTCGCGCGAGGCGCGTAGGCTGGAGCGACCGGATTCGGTGTAGTTGACCAGCACGGCCACCGGCAGGATGCCGCTGATCCGGCGGATCGCACAGCTGATGGCATCGGACAACGTCGCCTCGGCGGTTGGACGATTCACATCCAGTTGCGCCTGGAAGTCCGGGCCGCTTTCCACCTGACGGATGATCTTGCTCATCATGCTCACGGCTTCCAGCGGGTAGTCGCCCGAGGCGGTTTCCGCCGAGAGCATCACCGCATCCGCGCCTTCGGCCACCGCGTTGGCCACGTCGGTCACTTCGGCGCGGGTCGGGGCAGGGGAGAAGCGCATGGATTCCAGCATCTGCGTGGCCACCACCACCGGCCGACCCAGCTCGCGGCAGGTGCGGACAATGTTTTTCTGGATGCGCGGTACGTTTTCCGCAGGTACCTCCACACCCAGGTCGCCGCGGGCCACCATGATCGCGTCGCTTAGACGGGCGATCTCGCGCAGGTGCTGCACCGCGGACGGCTTCTCGATCTTCGCCATAAGGAATGCGCGGTCGCCGATCAGCTCGCGGGCTTCGTGGATGTCCTGCGGGCGCTGGACGAACGACAGCGCCACCCAGTCGACGCCCAGCTCCAGGCCGAAGGTCAGGTCGCGGCGGTCCTTCTCGGTCAGCGGGCTTAGCTCCAGCACCGCCTCAGGCACGTTCACTCCCTTGCGATCGGACAGCTCGCCGCCAGCAACCACGCGTGTTTCGATGGCGTCGGCATGCTTGGCGATCACGCTCAGGTGCAGGCGGCCGTCATCCACCAGCAGGCTCATGCCCGGCTCCAGCGCCTTGATGATCTCCGGGTGCGGCAGGTTGACCCGCGTGCTGTCACCCGGTGTCGGGTCGAGATCCAGGCGCAGGGTCTGGCCACGCTCCAGCTGCACCTTGCCCTCGGAAAACCGACCGACACGTAGCTTCGGACCCTGCAGATCCATCAGGATCCCGATGGGCTGGTTCAGCTCGTGCTCGACCTGGCGAATCCAGTTGAAGCGCTCGGCGTGGTCGGCATGCTCGCCGTGGCTGAAGTTAAGGCGAAACAGGTTGACGCCGTTCTCCACCAGCTGACGCACATCATCGATGGTGCGCGTGGCAGGGCCCAGCGTGGCGAGAATCTTGACCTTCTTGTCGGGTGTCATGGCAGCCTCTGTTGGCGGTTATCGTTATAAATGGCAGGCATCGGCAACGAGTGTCAGGTCGCGCTTCAGGCCGGCGGCAACACCAGAATTGCGCGGAAGTCGTTGACGTTGGTGCGAGTCGGGCCGGTCATCAGCAGGGCATCGAGCGCCTGGAAATAGCCGTAGCCGTTATTGTTGGCCAGCTCCCCGGCAGCGCTCAGGCCCAGGGCTTCGGCGCGGGCGTAGCTGTCCGGCGTCATCAGGGCGCCGGCATTGTCTTCGGAGCCGTCGATGCCATCGGTGTCGCCCGCCAGCGCATAGACGCCAGGCAGGCCCTTGAGGCTTTCGGTCAGGCTCAGGAGGAATTCAGCGTTGCGTCCGCCGCGGCCATCTCCGCGTACCGTTACCGTGGTTTCACCACCGGAAAGGATCACGCAGGGCGCTGCGAGGGGCTGGCCGTGCTGGGCAATCTGCCGTGCAATGCCGGCGTGCACTTTGGCCACTTCCCGCGCCTCGCCTTCCAGGTCGCCGAGGATCAGCGGCGAGAATCCGGCAGCGCGGGCTTTTACCGCGGCGGCTTCCAGCGATTGCTGCGGCTTGGCGATCAGCTGGAAATGACTGCGCGACAGGCAGGGGTCATCGGCCTTGACCGTCTCAGAACGCGGATCTTCCAGCCAGGCGCGTACGTTGGCCGGGATCTCGATGTTGTAGCGGGTAAGGATTTCCAGCGCCTGGGCGGAGGTGGTCGGGTCCGCTACCGTCGGCCCGGAGGCAATTACTGTGGCTTCATCGCCGGGTACATCGGAAATTGCGTAGGTGTAGACGCTGGCCGGCCAGCAGGCCTTGGCCAGGCGACCGCCCTTGATAGCGGAAAGGTGCTTACGCACGCAGTTCATCTCGCCGATATGGGCGCCGGAGCGCAGCAGCGCCTTGTTGATCGCCTGCTTGTCCGCCAGGCTGATGCCTTCGGCCGGCAGCGCCAGCAGGGAGGATCCGCCGCCGGACAGCAGGAAAATCACCCGATCGCTTTCATTGAGGTTGCTGACCATCTCCAGCACGCGGCGGGCGACGCGTTCGCCGGCATCGTCCGGGACCGGGTGCGCGGCTTCCACTACCTCGATCTTGCGGCAGTCGGCACCGTGGCCGTAGCGGGTGACCACCAGACCGGATATCTCGCCTTCCCAGGCGGCTTCGATGGCTTCGGCCATGGCCGCCGCGGCTTTGCCGGCACCAATGACGATGGCGCGGCCCGTGCGGTCGGCGGGCAGGTGATCGGCCAGTACCTGGCGGGGGTGGGCGGCGTCGATGGCGGCGCTGAACAGTTCGCGCAGGAGCGCTTGGGGATCGCGGTTCATGTGGGGCTCCTTGTATGAGGAATGGCGCCGATTTCAGACCTTAGACCTCGCGGGGGCAAGCGCTAAGGTATGAAATCGACCCACCCGGCTGTCGGGCCGTGACTCCTTTTGCCGGGTGAATCGAAAAGGGTGCCGCCCTGAGGCGACCGTTGAATCAGCGAATAGCCAGACCCGGTCGTGGGGGACTTGATGATTCCAGCCTGGCTATCCGTGACTCAACTCTCGTAGCGTCGCTGCGCAAAACGCCCTGGTTGCCCACCACCCTGGGTCTGTCTGTCCTGAAGGTGGGCGTGGACGTTGTGCTCAGCGAGCTCGGAGCTTTTCACAGGCCGCTGAAAACACGTTGGCGGTTTCAGCGGCCTGCTGTTTTTCTTATTTCTTGCGGATCGAGAAGTTGGCCATGTGCTCCAACCCCTTGATCAGCGCCGAGTGGTCCCAGCCGCTGCCGCCGAGGGAGGCGCAGGTGCTGAATACCTGCTGCGCGTTGGCGGTGTTGGGCAGGTTCAGGCCCAGCTCGCGCGCGCCGGTCAGGGCCAGGTTGAGGTCCTTCTGGTGCAGGTTGATACGGAAGCCAGGATCGAAGGTGCCCTTGATCATGCGCTCGCCGTGTACTTCGAGGATCTTCGAGCCGGCGAAGCCGCCCATCAGTGCTTCACGCACCTTGGCTGGATCTGCGCCGTTCTTGGCTGCGAACAGCAGGGCCTCGGCCACCGCCTGGATGTTCAGCGCAACGATGATCTGGTTGGCCACCTTGGCGGTCTGGCCGTCGCCGTTGCCGCCGACGCGGGTGATGTTCTTGCCCATGGCTTCGAACAGCGGCAGGGCGCGGGCGAAGCTCTCTTCGCTGCCGCCGACCATGATCGACAGGGTGCCGGCCTTGGCGCCGACCTCACCGCCGGAAACCGGGGCGTCGAGGTACTGCGCGCCAGTGGCGTTGATCTTCTCGGCGAACTGCTTGGTAGCCGAGGGGGAGATCGAGCTCATGTCGATCACGATCTTGTTCTGGCCGACACCTTCGGCAACGCCGTTAACGCGGAACAGGACGTCTTCGACCTGGGGCGTATCCGGCACCATGATGATGATGAACTCGGCTTCCTGAGCGACTTCCTTCGGGTTGGCCAGGGCGACGGCGCCGCCTTCCAGCAATGCGGCCGGGGCCTTGTCGTGGTGCTCGGACAGGAAGATGTCGTGACCGGCTTTCTGCAGGTTCTGAGCCATGGGCAGGCCCATGATGCCGGTGCCGATAAATCCGATTTTAGCCATGAGTTTTCTCCTCTTAATTCTTCTGGTTCGCGTCAGTTCAGATCGCGTTATGTGCTTTCATCCAGCCCAGGCCGGCTTCGGTGGTGGTGGCCGGCTTGTATTCGCAGCCGACCCAGCCCTGGTAGCCGATGCGGTCCAGATGCTCGAACAGGAAGCGGTAGTTGATCTCGCCAGTGCCCGGCTCGTTGCGGCCGGGGTTGTCGGCCAGCTGCACGTGGTTGATCACCGCCAGGTTGCTTTCCATGGTGCGGGCCAGATCACCCTCCATGATCTGCATGTGATAGATGTCGTATTGCAGGTACAGGTTGCTGCTACCGACCTTTTCGCGAATTTCCAGGGCCTGAGCGGTGTTATTCAGGAAGAAACGCGGGATGTCGCGGGTGTTGATCATCTCCATGACCAGACGGATGCCCGCTTCCTCGAGCTTGGCCGCGGCGTAACGCAGGTTCTCCACCAGAGTCGCTTCCAGCTTGGAGAGGTCGGCGCCCTTGGGTGCGATCCCCGCCAGGCAGTTGACTTGGGTATTGCCCAGCACCTTGGCATAGGCGATGGCCTTGTCGACGCCGGCGCGGAATTCCTCGACCCGCTCGGGATCGCAGGCGATACCACGGTCACCACCCGCCCAGTCACCGGCCGGCAGGTTGAACAGCACCTGGGTCAGGCCGTTGGCGTCCAGTTGCGCCTTGATCTCCTCGGCCGGGTAGTCGTAGGGGAAGAGGTACTCGACCCCGGCGAAGCCGGCCTTGGCGGCAGCGGCGAAACGGTCCATGAAGTCCAGCTCGGTGAAGAGCATGGAGAGGTTGGCGGCAAAACGTGGCATGGGTTACTCCTGTGTCTGTACGGACAGTTGGTGTTGCATGTGGTGGTGCGATACCACCCGCGGTGTTGCGTTGTGGTGGATATGCTTCGCGATATCCACCCTACGTTCAGTTCGGTGCCGTCGCGGATTTCGCCGACGGTTGGCCTTGCGTAGGACGGGTGGCCGCCCCGTGGAAGACCGCGAAGCGTCTTCCACGCGTTTGGTTACGGTTGCCTCAATCCAACAATGCGACAGCCGTCGGTGCATCTTCCCGGCCTTCGGCCAGCGGTTCGAACTCGTTGATGGCATCGATCTCGGTGCCCATGGCGATGTTGGTCACGCGCTCCAGGATCACTTCGATCACCACCGGTACCTGGTGCTCGGCCATCCAGGCCTGGGCCTGTTCGATGGCCGGGCGCAGATCTTCCTGCTTGAACACGCGGATCGCCTTGCAGCCCAGGCCCTCGACCACCGCGACGTGGTCGACGCCGTAGCCTTCCATGCCGCTCTGGTCGGCATTGATGTTCTCGAAGCCCAGCTGCACGCAGTAATCCATCTCGAAGCCGCGCTGCGCCTGGCGAATCAGGCCCAGGTAGGCGTTGTTCACCAGGATGTGGATGTAGGGCAGCTTGAACTGCGCACCCACCGCCAGCTCCTCGATCATGAACTGGAAGTCATAGTCGCCCGAGAGCGCCACGACCTTGCGCGACGGGTCCGCCGCAACCACGCCGAGCGCCGCCGGAATGGTCCAGCCGAGCGGGCCGGCCTGGCCGCAGTTGATCCAGTGGCGCGGCTTGTAGACGTGCAGGAACTGCGCGGCGGCGATCTGCGACAGGCCGATGGTGCTGACGTAGCAGGCATCGCGACCGAACGCATTGTTCATGCACTGATACACCCGCTGCGGCTTCATCGGCACGCTGTCGAAGTGGGTCTTGCGCAGCATGGTGCGCTTGCGCTCATGGCAGTCGGCAGCCCAGCTGCTGCGATCCGGCAGCTGGCCGGCAGCCTTGCGCTCCTTGGCGACTTCAACGAACAGCTTCAGCGCCGCGCCCGCATCGGAGGTGATGCCGTAGTCTGGCGAGAACACCCGGCCGATCTGGGTCGGTTCGATATCCACGTGTACGAACTTGCGGTCCTTGGTGTAGACATCGATCGAACCGGTGTGGCGGTTGGCCCAGCGGTTGCCGATGCCGAGCACGAAGTCCGAAGCCAGCATGTTGGCATTGCCATAGCGGTGGCTGGTCTGCAGACCGCACATGCCCGCCATCAGCGGATGGTCATCGGGAATCGAGCCCCAGCCCATCAGCGTTGGGATCACCGGCACGCCGACGGTCTCGGCGAACTCCACCAGCAACTCTTCGGCACCGGCGTTGTAGATGCCGCCACCGGCGACGATCAGCGGACGCTCAGCGGCGCAGAGCATGTCGATGGCTTTCTCGATCTGCTTGCGGCTGGCCGTAGGCTTGTAGACGGAGAGCGGTTCGTAGGTCTCGATATCGAACTCGATCTCGGCCATCTGCACGTCGAACGGCAGGTCGATCAGCACCGGGCCGGGGCGGCCGGAGCGCATTACGTGGAAGGCCTGCTGGAATACGCGCGGTACCAGCGCCGGCTCAAGTACGGTGACCGCCCACTTGGTGACCGGCTTGGCGATGGATTCGATATCCACCGCCTGGAAGTCTTCCTTGTGCAGACGGGCGCGGGGCGCCTGGCCGGTGATGCAGAGTATCGGAATGGAGTCAGCCCAGGCCGAGTAGAGGCCGGTGATCATGTCGGTACCGGCCGGGCCCGAGGTGCCGATGCACACGCCGATGTTGCCTGCCTTGGTGCGGGTGTAGCCCTCGGCCATGTGCGAAGCGCCTTCGACGTGGCGCGCCAGGATGTGACGGATGCCGCCGTCAGCACGCAGGGCGGAATACAGTGGATTGATCGCGGCACCGGGGATGCCGAAGGCGGTGTCGATGCCTTCTTTGCGCATTACCGCCACAGCGGCATCGATTGCTCTCATTCGTGCCATGGGTGATTCCTCCTGACGCTTAGAAATTTTGTCCGCGATCTGCTGCGCGTCGGCCCGCTGCGTTAGAAGCAGTTTCCTGGCTCGCTAGATCGTGGCTCTTTTGTTGTTCGATAGTTTTTATACGTGGCCCAAGGATGCAGGGCTGGAATCGAAGGGGGAATTGGTCGAAACTTCATTTCTGTCGATATCAGGAGTATCGAATGGATCGTTACACCGCTGTACATAGCTTCGTTTTGGTAGCGGAAGCGGGCAGTTTCGCTGCCGCTGCATTGAAGGAAGGGGTGACGCCCGTAGTGATGGGGCGCCGCCTGGATGCCCTGGAGCGTCACCTGGGCGTCAAGCTGATGCATCGCTCCACCCGCGGGCTGGCGCTGACCGACCTCGGTGAGCAGTACCTGGAGCGCGCCCGCGCCTTGCTCAAGGATTTCGATGAGGCCGATGCCAGCATCGCCAAGGATCGCACCTCGGTACGCGGCCATCTGGTGATCTCGGCGCCCGCAGCCTTCGGTCGCAAGCACATCGGCCCCCATGCGCCGGCCTTCCAGGCGCGCTTCCCGGACCTGCAGCTGTCGTTCAACTTCACCGACAGCGTGGTCGATCTGGTGCGCCATGGCTACGACATGGGCATCCGCATCGGCGAGGTGACCGACCCCAACTACGTGGCGGTCAAGCTGTTCCCCAATCGTCGGGTAGTCTGCGGCGCGCCGGACTATTTCGAACGGCAGGGCGTACCGCGGGTGCTGGAAGACCTGGCGCGGCACAACTGCCTGGCGTTCAACCTGCAGGGCGGGCAGCAGCGTGGCTGGACCTTTCTGCGCGACGGCAAGCAGGTGGCAGTGCGGGTGGCCGGCAATCTCGACTGCAACGATGGCGAGCTGCTGTTCGACTGGGTCAAGCAGGGCCTGGGCATCGGCTGGCGCTCCACCTGGGAAATCCAGGCCGAGCTCAAGCGCGGCGAGCTGGTGACCGTGCTCGACGAGTACGCGCTGCCTGCCTACGACATCCAGGCGGTTTACCCGCAGCAGCGTTACCTGCCGGCCAAAGTGCGTTTCTTCATCGACTACCTGAAGGGTATCTACAACGCGCCCGGTTACTGGGAAAACCGCTGAGCCGAACCACGTGATGTCGCTGCAGGTCGTACGGTAGATGTCGCGCAGCACATCCACGTGCGGCGGCTACTGCAAACGCAGCCTTCGCACATGAGGTGTCTCGTGGATCGTCTGAAAATCGCCACCTTCAACATCAACGGCATCCGCGCACGTCGGACCAACCTGCTCGAATGGCTGGAGCGTGAGCAGCCCGACGTGGTGTGTCTGCAGGAACTCAAGGCACAGAACGCGGACTTTCCCATCGACGACATTCGTGCGCTTGGCTACGGCGCGATCTGGCATGGTCAGAAGTCCTGGAACGGCGTGGCGATCCTGGCCAAGGGCAACGACCCGCTGGAAATCCGCCGCGGTCTGCCGGGCGATCCCGACGAAAGCCAAAGTCGCTACATCGAGGCAGCGGCCCATGGGGTGATCGTCGCCTGTCTCTACCTGCCCAACGGCAACCCGCAGCCGGGGCCGAAGTTCGATTACAAACTGACCTGGTTCGAGCGACTGATCGAGCACGCCGAGGGCCTGCTTGCCAGCGGCCACCCGGTGGTGCTGGCTGGCGACTACAACGTGATACCCACCGATGAGGACATCTACAACCCGCGCTCCTGGCAAAAGGATGCGCTACTGCAGCCGGAGAGCCGCGAGTGCTATCGACGTTGCTCGCCCAAGGCTGGACCGATGCGCTGCGCGCCCTGTACCCCGAGGAGCGCATCTACACATTCTGGGACTATTTCCGCCAGCACTGGCAGAAGAATTCCGGCCTGCGCATCGATCATCTGTTGCTTAGCCGGGACCTGGCTCCGCGCCTGAAGGAGGCGGGCGTGGACCGTTGGGTGCGAGGGCAGGAGCACGCCAGCGACCATGCGCCAACCTGGATCGAGCTGGATATGACCTCCGCTCAGCGGAACGGCTGAACCTTCGTTCCTGCGGTGCAGTCGACTTTGACGGGAGGCAGCGCGCATGCACTGCCGTTAATTCGATTGCCAGGAGAGCAGAATGGACACGAAAGAAACGATTTCGGTACTCAACGATTTGATCGAAACCAGCAAAGACGGCGAGAAAGGCTTTCGCGAATGCGCTGAAGACCTCAAGAATCCGCAGCTGAAAACCACCATGGTCCAGCGTGCGCAGGATTGCGCGACCGCAGTGGCCGAATTGCAGCAACTGGTGCGCTCCTTGGGCGGTGATCCTGAAACCAGCGGCAGCGTGGCCGGCGATCTGCATCGGCGCTGGGTCGATCTCAAATCTCTGGTTACTGGCAAGGATGATGAAGCCATCCTCAACGAGTGCGAGCGTGGCGAGGATGTGGCCTTGAAGAGCTATCGCAAGGCGCTCGACAAAGACTTGCCGGCCGATATCCGCGTGGTGGTCCAGCGCCAGTTCCAGGGCGTGCAGCGCAACCATGACCAGGTCAAGGCACTGCGCGATGCAGAGCGTGCCCGCAGCTGATAGTTGATAGCTGATAGCTGATAGCTGAAGCTTGAACGAACAAACGCCAGCGTGATGCTGGCGTTTTTTTTGTGCGTGCCGAATAGGCAGATGCTCTGGAGTTGGGGGGATGGTCGGAGCTTTCCAGGCACTCGGTTTGGCTCGATACGGACGCGTGGAAGATGCTTCGCAGTCTTCCACCCTACGCCGGGTTCTGCCCCGGTGTTTACCGCTGCGTCTTGAGATACGCGGCAGCATTTTCGTGGGGTGGATGTCGCTTTCTACATCCACCGCGTCTCCGTGCGTTGGGACGCGGCGCGCCATGATCCAGCCTACGCCGGTTCCTGCACCTCGCAGCCCTTGAGCACCATGCGGATGATGGTCTCGGCCGCTGCCTCGTAGTCAGCGTCATCCAGTTTGTCCTTTCCGGTCACGACTGATATCTGCCAATCGAAGTCGGCGTAGGTCTGGGTCGCCGCCCAGATGCTGAACAGCAGATGGCTGGGGTCGACCTTGGCCATCAGGCCCTGATCGATCCAGCTCTGGATGCAGGCGATGTTATGTGCGGCCTGGGCGTTGAGCTGCTCGGTGCGCTCGGCGGACAGGTGCGGGGCGCCGTGCATGATTTCGCTGGCGAATACCTTTGAGGCACAGGCGTGCTCGCGCGAGATACGGATCTTGGTGCGGATATAAGCGCGCAGCACCTCGGCAGGGTGGCCCGGCTGATTGAACGGCGCCGAAGCTTCGAGCAGGGGTTCGACGATGCTTTCCAGCACCTCTCGATAGAGGTTTTCCTTGCTCTTGAAGTAGTAGTAGACGTTGGGCTTGGGTAGGCCTGCACGGTCGGCGATATCGCTGGTCTTGCAGGCGGCGAAGCCCTTTTCGGCAAACTCTTCGCTGGCAGCGCGCAGAATCAACTCTTTGTTGCGCTCTCGGATGCTGGACATTGGGCCTATTCGATTTGCTACGAGGAGGCCGGCTGGCCTGGTCCGGAATGCTAGCACCTGCGTCAGATGCCGCTCAAGCCGAGGCCGTGGGCTCAAGGGCGCTACCGAGCCGGCCGGTTCAGCCGCGCCGAATCAGCCATACGCCGACGAACACCAGCACGATGCCGCCAACCTTGCTCAGGCTGATCGACGCCTGGCGATAGCCAGCCCAGCCGTAGTGATCGAGCATCAGCGCCATCAGCAATTGCCCGGCCAGCAACAGGGCCATAAACAGCGAAGCTCCCACACGCGGAGCCGCGAAAGCCGCGGTAGCGATCAGGAAGACGCCAAGCAGGCCACTGCTCCAGTGCCACCAGGTAATTCCGCGCAGGCCCTGCAGGCTCGGCAGATCACGCTGGACCAGCACGATAACGAGCAGCGCCAGCGTGCCGACTGCGAAGGAGACCAGCGCGGCATTCATCACGCTGGACAGATGGCGCGCGACTTCGCCATTCATGCCGGCCTGCAGGGGCAACATCGCTCCGGCAATCAGGGGTAATGCGAGCAACCACCAGGCAACTGTGGGCATGAATTCCTCCGTTAAGACAGGTATGCAGGCGGCACCTGCGAATGTGCCGGAATTCTTCCCATTGTATACAAGATTGAACTAATTTTTGTTCCATGGGACCGGGTGATCAGGTTCTCGGCGCTGCAGGTCAGCCAATCGAAAGACGCGGCTGTAGCGGAAAGCCGCCGCGCCGACGGATGGAATTAAGGATATTTTTAAGCCTGCCGATAGCGATCTGGCTGTTCCCGTTTTGTATACAAAAAATAATCGACAAGACCGAGGTAAGCACCATGGGCTTTATGAATCGCAGCATCCAGTGGCAGCTGATTGTCAGCATGGGCGCAGCCCTGTTGACCAGCATCCTGATTGTCATCCTGGTGTATTCCTCGGCGGTCAATCGCCTGGCTGAGCGATATCTGGTCGGCGAAGCGTTGCCGGCCAATGTCACCGCCATCCGCAACGATATCGAGCGCACCTTGACCGCTCCGATCACGGCCGCGGCGGGAATAGCCGGAAATACGCTGGTCCAAGACTGGCTGCTCAATGGCGAGAGTGCTGAGCAGGCGGAAACCATGAGCCGTTATCTTGAGGGGGTGCGCGCGCAGCAGGGGGCGCTGACTACCTCCATCGCCGTTCTCGCCAGCGGTCATTACCACACCGAAAGTGGACTGACGCGGGTGCTCGACCGCAGCAACCCGAGCGAGGGCTGGTTCTATAGCTTGATCGATGGCAACCGGGACAGCCGTGTCGACATCGATATCGACAAAGCCACGCGCCAGCCGACGATGTTCATCAACCAGCGCATCGTCGCCGACGGTCGCAAGCTGGGTGCCGTCGGGCTGGGCTACAGCCTGCAGACGATGTCCGAGCTGATCAGCGGGTTTCGCTTCGGCGAGCGGGGTGAGGTCTATCTCGTCAATGCCGCCGGACGCGTCATGGTCCACCCGAACAGCGACTACAACGACAGCGCGGAACTGGCCAGGCTTATGGGCGGCGAGGCGGCCGGACGACTGCTGGGCGGCGAGAAGCAGACGGTTCGTTTTGAGCGCGACGGCGAAGCTTTCATGGCGCTGGCACAGCCGATACAGAGTCTCGGTTGGATGCTTGTCAGCGAAGTGCCGGAAACTCAGATCTTTGGTGAAGCGCGGCAGACGCTGTGGAGCACCAGCCTGATCGGTCTGGGGGTGGCGCTGTTTTTCCTCTTCCTGGTGGTGTTGCTGGCGCGCGGACTGGTCAGACCGATCCGCCAGGTCACCAGCGCCCTGGTGGAGATCGGTGGCGGCGGTGGTGATCTCACTCGGCGGCTGGACGAGAGCAGGGCCGATGAGCTGGGTGATCTTGCCCGTGGGTTCAATCGTTTTATCGCCAGCCTGCGCGTTTTGATTGGCGATGTGCTGACCACCAGCGAGCAGCTGCGCGAGGCGGTGGTACAGGTGTCTCAGGTGGTGGACAACACTGCCGGGCGCGCTGGCCGGCAGAATGAGATGACCGACATGGTCGCTACGGCTGTGCATGAGATGGGGCTGACCGTACAGGAGATCGCCCGTAATGCCAGCAACGCGGCGCAGGCATCCCAGGGCGCGCGTGGAGAAGCGCTGCAGGCGCGCACGGTGGTGGGTGAGTCCATCGCGCATATAGAGCGCATGTCCGGCGACATCGGCGATGCCGCAGAGGCCGTGACAGATCTGGCGCAACAGGTGGCTGATATCGACAAGGTGCTGGCAGTGATTCGCAGCATTTCCGAACAGACCAACCTGCTGGCGCTCAACGCTGCCATCGAGGCGGCCCGAGCCGGTGAAATGGGGCGTGGTTTTGCGGTGGTGGCCGATGAAGTCCGCACACTCGCCAGCCGGACCCAGGCCTCCACCGACGAGATTCAGCAGATGATCCAGGGGCTCAAGAGTGGCGCGGAGAACGCGGTCACCTCGATGCATGCCGGGCAGGCGGCAACCGGCACCGGTGTGCAGGCCAGCCAGCGCACCGGCACCTCTTTGGCGACCATCACCGAGCAGATCGAAGCGATCAGCGATATGAACACCCAGGTGGCGGCCGCGACCGAGGAGCAAAGCAGCGTTACCGAAGAGATCACTCACAACGTCCAGGGAATCGCCGATCTGGCCCAGAGCACAGCGAGCGAAGTCCAGGGTTGCCTGGAGCGATGCCGGGAGCTGAGCCGCTTGGCCGAGGATCTGCAGCGCAAGATGGGTAGTTTCCGGCTGTAGGAAACCTAGGACGACCACGGAGGCCGAGCAGTTGCTCGGCCTCCGTGGGGGTGGGCCTTGGCCGCGAGCCTGCTCTTGTGGTTCTGCGCTGTGGTTGGCCTGCGAGAGTTCGCGAACAAGTTCGCTCCTACAGAAAAGCTGGGCACTCGGCTGGACTGTATAGGAGTAGCCCTGGTCACGAGCTTTTATGCGGGCTCGTGAAAAGCTCGCAAATAAATTCGGTTTTACAAAAAGCGCAGATCTGCCCTGACTAGAGGACAAACAAAAATGCCAGTCAGGTTGACTGACTGGCATTAGGCCTAACGGCTTTTTCTCATCTCCGGCGCGATGAAAACTTAGAAGTAGTGCGCCTTGACGATAAAGTTGACGACGTTGTTATCGGTGTTGAAGGCGCTGCTGTCTTCGATGCCGTACTTGTTGCTCCAGTAGTCGTATTCGATACCGACGTAGAGCATGCCCGCCTTCTTGTCCAGGGCCTTGCCCAGGTCGTACTTGATCTGCGGGTTGATGTGCAGGTTCTTCGCCACGTAGTCGGGGCTGTTCTTCGAGCCGGCGTCGTTGACCACCCAGTCGATGTAGCCGTCGAAGAGGATGTCGGACTTGCCTACCGGAATGGTCATGGCCCAGGTCGGGGTGATCTGCCATTGGCCGCTGGCCTTGCCGGTGGCGCCGTCGGGCTTGCGGTAGTAAGTGTTGATGGCGAAGCGGTCGAAGCCGGGCACTTCCAGGTCCACCGCCGGGCCGAGCAGGTAATTCTGGTTCGGCGTGCCGTCGGCCTGGCTTTCACCGCGCTCATAGGTGGCGGAGATCAGCACATCCTTGATCGGGCCGAAGGACAGATCCTTGCCGGTGACCTTGCCCAGCGACAGGCGCGGGCTGAACTCGCCGTAGTAAGTACGGCCGTCCTTGCCCGAATGGCCGTTGAACCACTTGTGATCGACGAACAGGAACATGTCGCCCCAGTTCCAGCCACTGGCGTGCTCGAAGGTAATGGTCTGCTGAATGTCGGCTTCACGGCCGTCCTGGCCAGAGTCAACGGCGAAGTTCTTGCCGTACAGATAGGTCAGGCTGTTGTTCTGCCAATGCATTTCAGCAAAGGCCGGAGCAGCGAGCAGAGAGCCGGCCAGGGCGAGGGAGAGCGGAGCGAGTTTGAAGTTCATCTGAGTACCCTTGGTTTTTTATTGTGGCTTTGACGGTAATTTCACTGCGCAGTCACATGCCGCAGCAAAAGGGGGCGGGGTCAGCCTGATCGGGCAATGAAAACAGTGAAGACGCCGGCGTAGGCTCGGTGCAGGCCCGTCTTGTTATCGCTGATGAGGGAGGAGTCAGAAGACTCCGGAATTCGCTTGGGAGCATGGTTCAGCCTGCCTGTTATTTATTGTTCGTCATGGCTTAGGACTGGTGCCTGATCTGCCGAATTGTTGTCCGGGCGGTCAGTTATTTTAACTATAGCAATTGTAGACAAGTTGCCAAACAAATAATTTTCCTATTGTACACAATGTCTGGAACTGTCGATTGGCCATCAGATAGCAAGCAGCCCGCACATGGCGGGCTGCAGTTGCAGCGTTCAGAGCGCTGCTGGCGAAGGCCTTCAGCCCTCAGTTGATCTGCGCTCCCTGAGCAATCCAGGTGGCCAGCAGATCACGCTCTTCCTGAGTCATCTGCGTGATGTTGCCCAGCGGCATGATCTGGCTGGCAATCGTCTGCGCATGGATCTTGGCCGCCATCTGCTGGATCTGTTCGGGGGTGTCGAACATCACGCCGGCTGGCGCTGCGCTGAACAGAGGGCTGGTGGGCTTGGCCGAATGGCACACCGTGCAACGTTCTTCGATCACGCTGCTGACCTTGCTGAACTGGCTATGGCTTTCAGCGTTGTTCTGCTGCTCGCTGATGCTGGCTTGCTCCGGTGTGGTCGGCGCAAGGTTCTGCGGCACCGGCTGGCGGTTCGGCGACAGCACGAAGGCCAGGCAGATCATGCCGACCGCTGCGGCAGGCAGCGCCCAGGCGAAGCGGTTGCTGTCGTGGCGGGTGTTGAAGTAGTGACGTACCAGTACCGACAACGCGCCGAGTGCAGCCAGGATCAGCCAGTTGTATTCGCTGCCGTAGGTGCTCGGGAAGTGGTTGCTGATCATGATGAACAGCACCGGCAGGGTGAAGTAGTTGTTGTGGCGCGAGCGCAGCAGGCCCTTGGCCGGCAGTACCGGGTCCGGGGTACGGTTCTCTTCGATCGCCTTCACCAGCGCACGCTGGGCCGGCATGATGATGCGGAACACGTTGCCGACCATGATGGTGCCGATCAGCGCACCGGTATGGATGTAGGCAGCACGGCCGCTGAAGATCTGCGAATAGCCCCAGCAAGCGGCGATTACCAGAACGAACAGGACCAGGCCGAGCAGCGCCGGGGTCTTGCCCAGACCGGAGTCGCAAAGCAGGTCATAGACGAACCAGCCGACGATCAGCGAACCGAAGCCGATGGCCACCGCGGCTGCAGGGGACAGGTCACTGCCCGGCAGGACAAGGTACAGGCCGGGATTGAGGTAGTAGACCACCATCAGTAGGGCGACGCCCGACAGCCAGGTGGTGTAGGCCTCCCACTTGAACCAGTGCAGGTTTTCCGGCATTTGCGGCGGGGCGAGCTTGTACTTCTCCAGGTGGTAGATGCCGCCACCGTGAATTGCCCATAGATCGCCCGACAGGCCTTCCCGCGGATTGCTGCGGTTGAGGTTGTTCTCCAGCCAGACGAAGTAGAAGGAGGCACCGATCCAGGCGATGCCGACGATCATGTGAATCCAGCGAATACCCAGGTTCAGCCATTCGGTGAGATGTGCGTCCACGATTTTTACCTCTCGCGCGGTCGGCGAACCGACCGTTGTTTCTTGTTATTCGACTCGTAGCGGAAAGCCTGTGTTGCGCTCACTGCGAGTCCCGGTGGGGGTCGAGGTACAGCTCATCCTCGCTAAAGAAATGCTCGTCGCAGTTGTTGCCAGAACCGCTGCGATCGACCACCAGGAATTCATCCCGCTTTTCGATCGTCAGCACCGGGTGGTGCCAGACGCCGCGGTGGTAATTGACGCCCTGCCTTCCGTTGCTACGGAAGGCGCGGACAGCACCTGGTACAGGTTCATCGCCAGCAGGCGCGACCACGACCAGAAAGGGATGGCCGAGCAGCGGGATAAACGCCTGGCTGCCCAGCGGATGACGTTCCAGCATCTTGATCACACGCGGCATTTCCAGGGCGTCAGCCGCGAAAATGCTGATGATGGCCTGATCTTCCGGCTGCGCCGTCTCGACCGTCGCCAGCTTGTGATAGCGGCGGGTGGAGCCGTTGTTGATCATGAAATACTCACTGCCTTCGGTTTCGATCACGTCACCGAACGGGGCGAAAGCTTCCTTGGTCAACGGCTCTATCTTGAGTGTGCGCATGGCTGGTTACTCTTCAATTCGTTGTTATTAGATGACCGGCTTACATCGCCTGCAGGCGGAACAGCGCGATCTTGTTGATCTCGTTTACAGCGCGGGTGAATTCCTCTTCCGGGGTGTTGTGCAGGCGTTCCTCGAAGGCCGCGAGGATCTGGTGCCGGTTGCTGCCCTTTACCGCCATGATGAAGATGAAGCCGAACTTCTCCTTGTAGGCCGCGTTGAGTTCGGTGAAGCGGGCGAATTCTTCGGCAGTGCATTCGTGAATGCCGGCGCCGGCCTGCTCCGAGGTGCTGGACGCAGTCAGTTCGCCGCGTACGGCAGCCTTGCCGGCCAGGTCCGGGTGCGCGTTGATCAGCGCCAGCTGGGTTTCGCGCGGTGCCTTGAGCAGGATCTGCGACATGCGCTGGTGCAGTACCTCGATGATGTCCAGGGTCTCATCGACGCCCAGGTCATAGGCCTGCTCCGCGACCCAGGGCGAATGCTCGTAGATGTCGGCGAAGGCGGCGACAAAGGTGTCGCGGTCCATGCTGGACGGCTTGATCGTCTGGAAGCGGCTCATTTCGCGCTCTCCTGCTTGAAGGGGTGGGTGGCATGCCAGTGGCGGGCGATATCGACGCGGCGGGCGAACCATACCTGCTCATGACCCTGCACGTATTCGATGAATCGCTGCAGTGATGCCAAGCGCGCAGGGCGGCCGAGCAGGCGGCAGTGCATGCCGATGGTGAGCATCTTCGGCGCTTCGGCGCCCTCGGCGTAGAGCACGTCAAAGGCGTCTTTCAGGTAGGTGAAGAAGTCGTCGCCGCTGTTGAAGCCCTGCACCTGGGTAAAGCGCATGTCGTTGGTGTCCAGGGTGTAGGGGATCACCAGGTGCGGCTTTTTCGGGGTGCTTTCCGGGTCCCAATAGGGCAGGTCGTCGTCGTAGGTGTCGCTGTCGTAGAGGAAGCCGCCTTCCTCGCGCACCAGCCGGCGGGTGTTCGGGCCGGTGCGGCCGGTGTACCAGCCCAGCGGACGCTCACCGGTGATCTCGGTGAGGATGCGGATGGCTTCGAGCATGTGCTCGCGTTCCTGCGCCTCGTCCATGTACTGGTAGTCGATCCAGCGATAGCCGTGGCTGCAGATCTCATGACCTTCGGCGACCATCGTCTTGATCACTTCAGGATGGCGCTGTGCAGCCATGGCGACGGCGAAGATGGTCAGCGGAATATCGTGTTTCTTGAACAGCTTGAGCAGGCGCCAGACGCCGGCGCGACTGCCATATTCGTAGAGCGATTCCATGCTCATGTTGCGCACGCCCTGCAGTGGCTGGGCGGCGACCATCTCGGAGAGAAACGCCTCCGACTCTTTGTCGCCATGCAGAATGCAGCGCTCGCCGCCTTCTTCATAGTTGAGGACGAACGACAACGCGATGCGCGCATTGCCCGGCCACTTGGGATGGGGTGGGTTGCCGGCATAGCCGATGAGGTCACGAGGATAGTCGGCGCTCATTTATTGTTCTTTTCCTTCGGTTGTTTACGAGGTCGCTGGTAGCTGATTGAAACTGGCAACCTGATGATTTGATTGTATACAAAAGCTTTTTCGGTTTGTAAATCAAAACCCCATGAAAAAGTGATGGGTGGTACGCCTGCTATCTTGTCGATCCGTGGCGCCAGCCCTCTATGCCGCGGTTTACGTGGGTCGAGTAAGCATCAATCGCCGACCCGGAACAACCGCTTGTAAGTTTGTGTACAATTTTGCTTGTAAACTGTCTTTAAAGCTTTGGTGCACATGCTATGCTCCAGGCAGTCCACAACATCGAATAAGAGGAGGCGGGCGCCTGCGGCCGTTGGTTACCGCGGTGCCGGAAAACTATGGGACGTTTGACTACTCACGTACTGGACGCCGCTCATGGCTGTCCTGGCAGCGACATCAAGATCGAACTCTATCGCGTGGAGGGCGAGCAGCTTGAGCTGGTAGCCAGCCAGCAAACCAATTCCGATGGCCGCTGCAATACTCCGTTGCTCGAGGGCGACGACTACCGTTCCGGCGTTTACCAACTGCAGTTCAGTGCGGGCGACTACTACCGCGCACGGGGCGTGAAGCTGGCCGAGCCGGCTTTCCTCGATGTGGTTGTGTTGCGCTTTGGTATCGACGCTGAGCAGGATCATTACCATGTACCCCTGCTGATTTCTCCGTACAGCTATTCGACGTATCGCGGCAGCTAAGAACGCTCGGCCAGAGCCTGCTCTGGCTCCGCTGGTAATCCCACCACCCGCCCTTAGAGGCGGGTGTTTTTTTGCCTGGAGAAAGACGGCCTTGTTGAGGTGTGCCCCGTATAGGATCGGTATGGCGTCTGATCCTGATGCCGCCGGCTAGAAGGCTTCGCGTCCGGTGCGCCCACAAAGAAGCCCCCGAGGCATACGCATCGGGGGCTTTGAGTGGCCGCCTGCTATCTATTTATAGAAAGGCGAACTTGGCGATGAACACGATGCACAGCACATAGAGGCTGACCGACACCTTGCTGGCCTGGCCGGTCAGCAGTTTCAGCGTCGCGTAGGTCAGGAAGCCCAGCGCGATGCCGTTGGCGATAGAGAAGGTCAGCGGCATCATCACCACGGTGACGATGGCGGGGATGGTATCGGTGTGGTCCTTCCAGTCGATATGCGCCATGCCGCTCATCATCAGCATCGCTACATAGATCAAGGCGCCGGCGGTGGCGTAGGCGGGGATCATCCCGGCCAGTGGGGCGAAGAACATGGCAGCGAGGAACAGCACGCCGACGGTGATGGCGGTGAGGCCGGTACGGCCACCGGCGGCCACACCCGAAGCACTTTCCACGTAGCTGGTCACGGGCGGGCAGCCGACGAAGGCACCGACCACGCTCGAGGTACTGTCGGCTTTCAGAGCGCGGGAAAGGTTCTGGATCTTGCCATCCTCATCCACCAGGTTCGCGCGGTGTGCGACGCCCATCAGGGTGCCGGCGGTGTCGAACATGTTGACGAAGAGGAAGGCCAGGATGACGCTGATCATCGCCACGTTGAAGGCGCCGGCGACGTCCATGGCAAGAAAGGTGGGTGCCAGGCTCGGCGGCATCGATACCATGCCGTTGTATTCCACCAGTCCCATGGCCAGGCCGATGCCGGTAACGACGAGCATGCTTACCAGAATGGCGCCGAACACGTTGCGATGGCTGAGCACGGCAATCATCAGGAAGCAGATCGCCGCCAGCAGTGCATTGGGTTCACCGAAGGAGCCCATGGACAGCAGCGTGGCCGGATTGTCGACGACGATGCCGGCGGTTTTCAGACCGATCAGCCCGAGGAATAACCCGACCCCGGCGCCCATGGCAAAGCGCAGGCTCATGGGAATGCTGTTGAGCAGCCATTCGCGTAGCCGCGACAGGCTCATGATCATGAACAGGATGCCCGAGAGGAACACCGCGCCCAGCGCGACCTCCCAGCTGTAGCCCATTTCACCAACGACTGTATAGGTGAAGAAGGCGTTCAACCCCATGCCGGGCGCCAGACCGACCGGCCAGTTGGCGTACAGCCCCATGAGCATGCAGCCCAGCGCGGCGCCGACGCAGGTCGCGACGAAGGCAGCGCCGTGGTCGATACCGGCGGCGGCCATGATGTTCGGGTTGACGAAGATGATGTAGGCCATGGTGACGAATGTCGTCAGGCCGGCGAGCAGTTCCGTTCTAACGCTGGTGCGGTGTTCGCTTAGTTTGAAGAATCGATCGAGCAGTCCGGGTTTGTCCGGCTGCACGGCAAGGGCCTGTTGTTCCTGCTTGGTGCTTTCCAAGGGATGTTCCTCATCGTTCTTGTTGTCGATCACCCAGAGTCGGGACAACTCTCGAGGCAGGTGACGGTTAAGGGCTCAGGCTGCCTCATTTTTGACTTCGAGGTCAGGATGGCCTGGCCCGATTATGCTTTTGTATACAAGAAATGCAACTGCGTTTTGTGGCGAAGCATCAAATAACTGCGTCATTACGACGCATGGTCATCTGAAGTGCAGGAAATTCACGGGAAAGCGCGCTTTAATTGCTTAGCTAAGCAACGGTTTGTACACAATTCTTGGCGAAATATTGCGTCTATAACCAATGGCTACTCCAGTCAGATAGCGAAACCAAGTACAGTTCGCTGTGCCGAAACCTCCGATGCGAGCCATCATGAACGAACAGCTGCAGCCTCTGAAAAAGCCGTCCCGCAATGGCAAGGTGCGTACTGGGACGCAGGACGACATCGTCTACGCCCACATCTTCGACGCCATCCTCGAGCAACGTCTGGCGCCAAGCACCAAGCTCAGCGAAGAAGCCTTGGGGGAAATCTTCGGAGTCAGTCGCACCATCATTCGCCGCGCATTGTCACGGTTGGCCCATGAGGGGGTGGTGTTGCTGCGACCGAATCGTGGTGCGGTGGTCGCATGTCCAAGCGTTGAGGAGGCTCGGCAGGTCTTTTTTGCACGGCGCCTGGTAGAGCGTGCGATCACCGAATTGGCGGTGCAGCACGCCACAGATGAGCAACTGGCCGAGTTGCGGCAGATGGTGCAGGACGAGCAGGACTGCTTTGCCCGTGGCGATCGTGGCGCCGGCATCCGACTGTCCGGCGAGTTTCACCTGAAACTGGCAGAGACCGCGAAGAATGCACCTCTGGTAAGTTTCCAGCGCAGCCTGGTCTCCCAGACCTCACTGATCATCGCCCAATATGAAAGCAGCAACCGCTCCCATTGTTCTTACGATGAACACAACCAGCTGATTGACGCCATCGCCGCCCGTGACAGTGACAAGGCGGTAAGTCTGATGATGCATCACATGGACCACGTCGACAGCAAGCTCGACCTCGACGAAGACAGCGCCTCGCGCGACCTGCACGCGGTGTTTTCCCACATCTTGGGCAAGAATGGAAAGAGCGCGAAAAAGCGCTGACGCCGTAGGGTGGATGGCCGAAGCCATCCACGCGGATGTTTGTTCAGGCTATAGCTGGGCGTATCCCGCCAAAGTCGCTGGGTTCCCATACGAAGCGTAGGAACGGTCAAAGTACGTCGGGGTTGAGTCCGAGTGTGCGATCAGGAATGACCCAAGACCTGTGGGAGCGAGTCATGCTCGCGAAAACCTGGTTTTGGCAAGCTTCGCGGGCATGGCCCGCTCCCACGAAGCGGTGACGTTACGCTTCCTTCCTGTGCACCGAAACGCCGCCGCGTAGGTTTCCTTCACCGCGCGGTCGTCGCCGAGGATGGTCAGTGCGAAGAGTTTTTCCGCTAGCGTCGTGGCGATGCTCAGGCGGTAGTCGGTCAGCAACGTGGCCTTGTAGCACCGTAGGGTGGATGGCCGAAGCCATCCACGCGGATGTTTGCTCAGGTTATAGCTGGGCGTATCCAGGCGAGATCGCTGGGTTCCCATGCGAAGCGTAGGTACGGTCAAAGTACGTCGGGGTTAAGTCCGAGTGTTTGATCTGGAATGACCCAGGACCTGTGGGAGCGAGCCATGCTCGCGAAAACCCTGGTTATGCCATGCTTCGCGGGCATGGCCCGCTCCCACGAAGCTGTGACGTTACGCTTCCTTCCTGTGCACCGAAACGCCGGCGGCGTAGGTTTCCTTCACCGCACGGTCGTCGCCGAGGATCGTCAGCGCGAAGAGTTTTTCTTCCAGCGTCGTAGCCTGGCTCAGGCGGAAGTCGATCAGCGGCGTCGCCTTGTAATCAAGCACCACGAAGTCCGCTTCCTTGCCCGGCTGCAGGTTGCCGATCCGGTCGTCCAGGTAGAGCGCGCGGGCGCCGCCCAGGGTGGCCAGGTACAGCGACTTGAACGGGTCGAGCTTCTTGCCCTGCAGCTGCATCACCTTGTACGCCTCGTTCAGCGACTGCAGCTGGGAAAAACTGGTGCCCGCGCCGACGTCGGTGCCCAGGCCAACCCGCACACCATAGCCTTCCACTTTTTCCAGGTCGAACAGACCGCTGCCCAGGAACAGGTTGGACGTCGGGCAGAAGGCCACCGCCGAACCGGTTTCGCCCAGGCGCTGGCATTCGTCGTCACACAGGTGCACGCCGTGGGCGAATACCGAGCGTGCGCCGATCAGGCCGTGGTGGTCGTAGACGTCCAAGTAGCCCTTGCGCTCGGGGAACAGCTCGCGCACCCATTCGATCTCCTGGCGGTTCTCCGACAGGTGCGTGTGCATGTAGAGGTCCGGGTATTCCTGAAACAGCTTGCCGGCCAGGGTCAGCTGCTCGGGCGTGCTGGTCGGCGCAAAGCGTGGGGTGACGGCGTAATGCAGGCGGCCCTTGCCGTGCCAGCGCTCGATCAGCGCCTTGCTGTCGGCGTAGCCGGATTCGGCGGTGTCGGTCAGGTAGCCCGGCGCGTTGCGGTCCATCAGTACCTTGCCGGCGATCATCCGCAGGTTGCGCTTTTCGCAGGCTTCGAAGAAGGCGTCCACCGATTCCTTGTGCACGCTGCCGAACACCAGCGCGGTAGTGGTGCCGTTGCGAAGCAGTTCCTTGAGGAACACCTCGGCGACTTCGCCGGCGTGCGCTGCGTCGCCGAAGGCGCGCTCGGTGGGGAAGGTGTAGGTATTGAGCCAGTCCAGCAGCTGCTCGCCATAGGAGGCGATCATGCCGGTCTGCGGATAGTGGATATGGGTATCGATGAAACCGGGCGTGATCAGCGCGTCCGGGTACTCGGTCACCTCGGTGCCCGCCGGCAGGCTGGCCAGCAGCTCGGCCGCCGCGCCGATCTGCGCGACCTTGCCGTCCTCGACGACCAGCAGGCCGTCTTCGAAGTATTCGTAGGACGCCTCGATGCCCACCTCGCGAGGGTCGGCAAGGCTGTGGAGCAGGGCGGCACGGAAGGCTTTGGCTTGGGGCATGACAGTTCTCGGAATCGTTGTATGAGTGCGGTGCAGCACTGTGGGAGGCCCGACCTCGGGGCGAGCTTTTCAGCCCGTTTCGCCGCGAGGGCACGCCTCCCACAGGAAGGAGAATGGCCGGGTGATCAGCTGGCCTGCGAGCGACGCGAGGCAGGCACCAGCATCGGTACCGGCTTTTCGCCGTCGGCGCTCTTCTCACCGAAGTTGGCGTTATAGGTGGCGATCACCTCGCCGGCAATGGAAACCGCAATTTCCACCGGCAGTTTGCCCTTCACTTCGGCGATGCCCATGGGGCAGCGCATGCGTTGCACGGTTTCCGGCTTGAAGCCGCGGTCGCGCAGGCGATGCTCGAACTTGGCGCGCTTGCTCTGCGAGCCGATCAGGCCGTAGTAGGTGAAATCGTTGCGTTCGAGGATCGCCGCGGTGAGCTCCAGATCCAGCTGGTGATTATGCGTCATCACGATGAAGTAGCTGCCGGCTGGCATGTTATCCACTTCATCGACCACATCATCATTGACCACCTTTTCCACGCCAGCGGGAATCTGCTCGGGGAATTCGTTATCCCGCGAATCGATCCAGCGCACCTTGCACGGCAGGCTGGCCAGCAGGGGCACCAGCGCGCGGCCGACGTGACCGGCGCCGAATACGGCGATGTGCGCCTGGGGCTGGCCCATGGGCTCGAACAGCAGCACCGTGGCGCCACCGCAGCATTGACCCAGGCTGGCGCCGAGGGAGAAGCGCTCCAGGCGGGTTTCGCGCACGCGGTTCTCCAACATCTCGCGAGCGATGGCCTGCGCCTTGTATTCCAGGTGGCCGCCGCCGATGGTGTCGTACAGGCGCTCGCGGCTGACGACCATCTTCGAGCCGGCATTACGCGGCGTCGAGCCACGTTCCTCGATGATGGTCACCAGCACGCAGGGTTCGCCTTGCTGTTGCAGCTCGGCGAGTGCGTTGATCCAGACCGTGTTGCTCATGTTCAGTCCTCGCAGCTGGAAGACCGTGAAGCGTCTTCCACCAATACGTTCGTGTTGCGCCAATGGTGCACAAGCGGAGCGTTGTCCACCCTACGTCAGGCCGGTGTCGTTTCTGTTGCTGTAGGCGCAGCGGCCTGTTGTTTCAGCTTGCGCATCTGCTCGACGCCCCAAAGCACGCGCTCCGGTGTCGCCGGCGCGTCGATCTTCGGCTGCACCTTGTAGTCAGCGAGGCTGGCCACGGCATCCTTGATCGCACACCACACCGAGATGCCGAGCATGAACGGCGGCTCGCCCACGGCCTTGGAGTGGAACACCGTGTCCTCGGGGTTCTTGCGGTTCTCCACCAGCTTGACCCGCAGATCCAGGGGCATGTCGGCCACCGCCGGCACCTTGTAGCTGGCCGGGCCGCTGGTCATCAGCTTGCCCTTGTCGTTCCACACCAGCTCTTCCATGGTCAGCCAGCCCATGCCCTGGACGAAGCCGCCCTCGACCTGGCCGATGTCGATGGCCGGGTTCAGCGAGGCGCCGACGTCATGCAGGATGTCGCTGCGCAGCATGCGGTATTCGCCGGTTAGGGTGTCAACCAGCACTTCCGAGCAGGCTGCGCCGTAGGCGTAGTAGTAGAAGGGCCGGCCGCGCGCCTGATCGCGGTCGTAGTAGATCTTCGGCGTACGGTAGAAGCCGGTGGACGACAGCGACACCTGGCCGAAGTAGGCTTGCTGGATCAGCTCCTCGAAGGTGATAAAGCGATCGCGGATACGCACCTGACCATTCTTGAACTGCACGTCTTCTTCGGTGACGTTGTAGTGCCGGGCAGCGAATTCGATCAAACGCTGTTTGATGGTCAGCGCCGCATTCTGCGCTGCCTTGCCGTTGAGGTCGGTGCCGCTGGACGCCGCAGTCGGCGAGGTGTTGGGTACCTTGTCGGTGTTGGTGGCGGTGATCTGGATGCGTTCGATATCCACTTGGAACACCTCGGCCACCACTTGGGCAACCTTGATGTTCAAGCCCTGGCCCATCTCGGTGCCGCCGTGGTTGAGGTGGATGCTGCCGTCGGTATAGACGTGCACCAGCGCACCGGCCTGGTTCAGGAAGCTGGCGGTGAAGCTGATGCCGAACTTAACCGGCGTCAGCGACAGGCCCTTCTTCAGAATCGGGCTGCTGGCGTTGAACGCGCGGATTTCTTCGCGGCGGCGGGCGTACTCGCTGCTGGCCTCCAGTTCGGCAGTCATCTCGGCGAGCATGTTGTGCTCCACGGTCTGATAGTACGGCGTGACGTTGCACTCGGTCTTGCCGTAGTAGTTGCGCTTGCGGATCTCCAGCGGGTCCTTGCCCAGCTCGCGGGCGATGGCGTCCATGATCTCTTCGATGGCAACCATGCCCTGTGGGCCGCCGAAACCGCGGTAGGCGGTGTTGGAAGCGGTGTTGGTCTTGCAGCGATGGCCGTTGATGGTGACGTCGCCCAGGTAATAGGCATTGTCGGAGTGGAACATGGCGCGGTCGACGATGGAGCCTGACAGGTCCGGCGAATAGCCGCAGTTGCCGGCCAGGTCGATCTGAATGCCATGGAGCATGCCGTCGTCATCGAAGCCCACGTCGTATTCGACGTAAAAGGGGTGGCGCTTGCCGGTCATGGTCATGTCTTCCATGCGCGGCAGGCGCATCTTGGTCGGCCGGCCGGTCAGATGCGCGATCACCGCGCACATGCAGGCCGGGCCCGCGGCCTGGGTTTCCTTGCCGCCGAAACCACCGCCCATGCGGCGCATGTCGATGACGATCTTGTTCATCGAAACGCCCAGCACCTCGGCCACCAGCTTCTGCACCTCGGTGGGGTTCTGCGTGGAGGTGTAAACGATCATGCCGCCGTCTTCGGTGGGCATTACCGAGCTGATCTGGGTTTCCAGGTAGAAGTGTTCCTGGCCACCGATATGCAGCGTGCCCTGCAGGCGGCGCGGTGCCGTCGCCAGCGCGCCGGCGGAGTCGCCGCGCTTGTGGGTGTGGCTGTCGAGCACGAAATGCTGCTTGCGCAGCGCCTCGACCACGTCGAGTACCGGCTCCAGATCCTCGTATTCGATGATCGCGGCCATCGCCGCCTTGCGGGCGGTTTCCAGGCTGTCGGCGGCGACGGCGATCACCGGCTGGCCAACGAACTCCACCTTGCCGTCTGCCAGCAGCGGGTCGCCGGGCATGACGGCACCGATGTCCAGCTGGCCGGGTACGTCCTTGGCCGTGATGGCGATGGCCACGCCGGGAATTTGGTAGCACGGCGAGGTATCGATGCTGACAATACGGGCATGGGCGCGGTCGCTCATACGGGCGTAAACGTGCAGTTGGTTGGGAAATTCCAGACGGTCGTCGACGTAGACCGCTTCGCCGGACACATGCTTGTCCGCGCTGTCGTGCTTGACGCTGCGACCGACGCCGGTGACCAGGTCCTGCGTGAACAGGGCGGCGATTTCGTCCTGGGTCTTGGCAAGGCTGTGGTTAGACATAAGCGGTCACCCTCGTTTCGGTTTTCGGCGCGTGCTGCTCCAGGAAGCACTTGCGCAGCAGGTTCTGTGCAACCAGCAGGCGGTATTCGCGGCTGGCGCGGAAGTCGGTCAATGGCGTGAAGTCATCGGCCAGGGCCTCGCAGGCGCGTTCGGCCGTTTCCAGCGTGAAGGCCTTGCCCACCAGGGCGGCCTCGCAGGCGGCCGCCCGCTTGGGGATGGCGGCCATGCCGCCAAAGGCGACGCGCGCCTGCTGGATGGTGCCGTTGGCAACACGCAGGTCGAAGGCTGCACACACCGCGGAGATATCGTCGTCCAGTCGCTTGGACACCTTGTAGGCGCGGAACACCTGATCCGGTTGCGCGCGTGGGACCAGGACTTTCTCGATGAACTCGCCGGGCTCGCGGGCGGTGACCTTGTAATCGATGAAGTAATCCTGCAGGGGCAGGGTGCGGCTGCGTTCGCCCTTGCGCAGCACCAGCTCGGCACCAAGTGCGATCAGCAGCGGCGGCGAGTCGCCGATGGGCGAGGCGTTGCCGATGTTGCCGCCCAGGGTGCCCTGGTTGCGGATCTGCAGGGAGGCGAAGCGGTGCAGCAGCTCGCCGAAGTCGGGGTATTCGGCGGCCAGTGCTTCGTAGCAGTCGGTCAGCGCGGCGGCGGCACCGAGCTCGATGTGGCTGTCGCTGACTTCTAC
The DNA here is from genome assembly GCF_000756775.1 of Pseudomonas saudiphocaensis. Lineage (NCBI taxonomy): Bacteria > Pseudomonadati > Pseudomonadota > Gammaproteobacteria > Pseudomonadales > Pseudomonadaceae > Pseudomonas > Pseudomonas saudiphocaensis. The sequence goes on along the minus strand of NZ_CCSF01000001.1, from coordinate 1,656,021 downwards.
TTTCTTCATCTCGGCGATCTGGCCGACGTAAATCATCATCGGCAATTCGCGGTGGAACTGGGTGACTTCCAAGGCCAGGTCGGTGCCACCGGCCAGCAGGCGGGCGTCTGGGTTGGCAATGTAGATATCGGCAAGATCGGCCACTGTCAGCGGCGACAGGCAGCGTTTGATGCCGTCGTTCAGCTCGGCGGTTTCACGCGGCGTGATGGCTTTCAACTGGGCGATGGTTTCCGCTTCGCGGGCGTCGAACTGATCCGGCTGCTTGTCGCCACAGGCCTGTTCGGCGGCTTCGAGAATCGGCCGGTAGCCGGTGCAGCGGCAGAGGTTGCCAGCCAGGGCTTCGTGGGTCTGGGCGGGATCGTATTCCTGGACGGCGCTGGCGGCGCGATTTTTTTGCAGGGCGAACAGGCTCATGACGAAGCCCGGCGTGCAGAAACCGCATTGCGAGCCGTGGCAGTCAACCATCGCCTGCTGGACGCTGTGCAGCTGGCCGCGATCTTTCAGGTCTTCGACGGCGATCAGCTGCTTGCCGTGCAGTGCGGAGACGAAGGTCAGGCAGGAGTTCAGGGTGCGATAGCGCAGCCGGTCGCCAACCAGTTCGCCTACCACCACGGTGCAGGCACCGCAGTCGCCGGAGGCACAACCTTCTTTGGTACCGGTCTTGCCACGGTGCTCGCGCAGGTACTGCAGTACCGTGGTGTTGGGGTCGAGATTCTGCTCGCTGCGCAGCTCTCGATTCAGTAGGAACTGGATCACGGGGCCTCCTGGGATTCTTGTTCTGGGCTCTGACGTCAGAAGCTAGCGGTATTTGACTTTATGGTCAAGAAATAGCTGACTCAAAAGTCAGGGGCGCCGACAAGCGTATTCGCCGACGGACCCCAGCGCTCCGTCGGCAAGGGCATGTGTAATAAGTAAAGCCTGTTCAGGTCGCCTTGGCGTCGGCTTCGCGGCGGTAGGCGTAGGTTTCGGCAAAGCGCGACAGCATGTAGGCCTCGCAGGTGGTTGCCGGATACTTAGGCGGGTTGCTTGCGTCGTGGCAGCCGGGCAGGCAGCTGATGACGGTATCCGGATGCGGTTCGGCGAAGAACGGCATGGAGTAGCGATCCACGCCCAGCGGGCTGATGACGCGGTGCGGGGTGGACTTGTAGCGGTCGTTGCTCCAGCGCGCCATCATGTCGCCGATGTTGACCACGAAGGTGCCCTCGATAGGCGGTGCGTCGATCCACTCGCCACGCACGTTCTGCACTTGCAGGCCACCGGCCTGATCCTGATGCAGCAGGGTGATGCAACCGTAGTCGGTATGCGCGCCGGCACCCTGCTGATCGGGTCGGGTTGCCGTCAGCCGTGGCGGGTAATGGATCATGCGGAACACGCTGATAGGCTCGGCGAAACAGCGATCAAAAAAATCCCGCTCGATGCCTAGGGCCAGTGCAATGGCACGCAGCAGCGTGCTGGCCAGGTCATGCATGTCGCGGTAATGGCCTTCCATTAGCTCGGCCCAGCCGGGAATTTGCGGCGGGTGCCGATTGGGGCCTCGCAAGGGCTTGCCGGCGAGAACGTCCGGATGTTCGGCGCTCATATGGAAGCCCATGTCGAAGGTTTCCTTGAGGTCGGCCGGCTGCTGCGGGTCCAGCTGCTCGGTGGCAATGGCGCCGTAGCCGCGGTGATGCCGGCTGCGGGTGATGTCGATCTCCAGCTTTTGCTCGGCCGGCAACGCGAAGAAGCGCCGGGCATGGTCGCTCAGCTTGGCGACGCGCGCTGCGCTGATGGGGTGCCCTTCGATATAGAAGAAGCCCCATTCGCGGCAGGCGCTGTCGATCTGCCGGGCGACCTCCAGATGCGCGTGCTCGTGGCCCGAGTAAAGCGGGGAAATGTCGATGATGGGTAATTGATTCATCTGTGATCTCATTCGATGACTGGAAGCCGTGGCCCATGCGAGGCCCGCGGTGCGCTATCCGACTTCCAGCGCTTTTGTTACTTCGGCAACTCGGCCTTCACGCCTTCGACGTAGAAGTTCATCGACGCCAAGTCCTTGATGGTCGCGGTCTGGCCTTCGGCGATGCGCACCTGACCGGACTGGTCCTTGATTGGGCCGGTGAAGGGGTGGAAGGCACCGCTGCGAATGCTGGCGATGATTTCCTCGGCTTCGCTCTTGACTTCAGCGGGCACCAGGTCGCTGATCGGCAGGCTGATGCTGTCCTCGGCCAGGCCACCCCAGAAATCCTCGGACTTCCAGGTGCCGGCGGCGACGGCTTCGGCAGCCTTCACGTAGTGCGGGCCCCAGTCGTTGACGATGGAGGTCAGCACGGCCTTGGGCCCGAAGTGCTGCATGTCCGAGGCGTAACCGATGGAGTAGACACCTCGGCGCTCAGCGGCCTGGATGGGGGCCGGGCTGTCGGTGTGCTGGAATACCACGTCGACACCCTGATCGATCAGCGCGTTGGCAGCGTCGGCTTCCTTGCCCGGATCGAACCAGGTGTTGACCCAGACGACCTTGATTTCGGTGCCAGGGTTGTACTTGTCCAAGGCCAGCTGGATCGCGTTGATGTCGCGGATCACTTCCGGAATCGGGAAGGAGGCGATGTAGCCGACCTTCTTGGTCTTGGTCATTTTTGCGGCGAGGAAGCCACCGACGTAGCGGCCCTCGTACGAGCGGGAAAGATAGGTGCCGACGTTGTCGGCCTGCTTGTAACCCGTGGCATGCTCGAAAGTGACCTTCGGGTGCTGCTTGGCGACCTTCAGCGTGGGGTTCATGTAACCGAAGGATGTGGTGAAGATCAGATCGTAGCCACCCTTGGCCATGTTGCGGATCACGCGCTCAGAGTCGGCGCCTTCGGCCACGTTCTCGACGAAGCTGGTCTGCACCTTGTCGCCGAGCTTGTCCACCAGGTACTGGCGGCCCTGCTCGTGTTGGTAGGTCCAGCCGTGATCGCCGATTGGGCCGATGTAGACGAATCCGACCTTCAGCGGATCGGCCGCAGAAGCGCAGAACGCGGTGGTCAGGCCGATGGCTGCGGCCAGGGTACGCAGTAGGGGTTTCCTTCTCTTGACTTGCATGGGTGAAGCTCCTTTTGTCGTGATGCGAAAAGCCCGTATGGCTGGGGCGGAAAGTGCAAAAAGCTGACCAAGTGGACAGTTCGCCTTGGGCAACGCTAGAAACCTGAGGGCGCGAGCCGCGCGCCCGGAAAACCGGGGCGCGACTGGTGCGTGCTGGGCGGCGAATGCTCCGTGACAGTGCAGTTCGTCGAACGTGATCGCGCTTGTATTGGCGGACCTGCTCAATGGCCGGCTTTCCAGGGCTGCCCCAGCGACACCGGCGCGTACAGGCGGGTGCGGATGGCGTCGCGCGACAGCAGCACCAGCACCAGGATGGTTGCGACATAAGGCAGCATTGCCAGCAGGTTGCCGGGAATCGCCAGGCCGACGCCCTGGACCACCAGATGCAGGATGCTGGCGAGTCCGAACAGATAGGCGCCAAGCAATACACGGCAGACCCGCCAGCTGGCGAATACCACCAGCGCCAGGGCGATCCAGCCGCGCCCGGCTGTCATGTTTTCCGCCCACATCGGCGTGTAGGCCAGCGACAGGTAGCCACCGGCCAGGCCGGCCATGGCGCCACCGAACATCACCGCCAGGGTGCGCACGCGCATCACTGGCAAACCCATGGCGCTGGCGGCGCTCGGGTTTTCGCCGACGGCCTGGATGATCAGGCCGATGCGGCTTTTCAGCAGCACCCAGGCAATCGCGGCGAACAGCGCGAACGACAGGTAGACCAGCAGGTCCTGGGCGAACAGCATGCGACCAATGATCGGGATATCCGCCAGCAACGGGATGGCGATGGGCTCGAAACCGGCCAGCGGCTTGCCGACCCAGGTGGAGCCGATGAAGGACGACAGGCCAACCCCGAAAATGGTCAACGCCAACCCGGTAGCGACCTGATTGGCCGCCAGCCCCAGGGCGACGAAGGCGAACAGCAGCGAAAGCAGCACGCCGGCCAGGCAGGCCAGCAGCACGCCCAGCCAGAGGTTGCCGGTGGCGTAGGCGACGATGAAGCCGATCACCGCGCCGAACAGCATCATGCCTTCCTGGCCGAGGTTGAGTACGCCGGTCTTCTCGCAGACCAGCTCGCCGAGCGCGACCAGCAGCAGCGGCGTGCCGGTACGGATCATGGCGTAGAAGATGTTGGTGAGCAGATCGATGTCCATCAGCGGGGATCCTTGGCTGTCATTCGGGTGCTGGAAGAAGAAGCGCTCATGGCTGCGCCGACGGCTTGAGGCTTGCCACGCCTGGCTTCGCGCGGCGCGCCAGATGTGGCCGGTAGTAAATCAGCACGTCGCAGGCCAGCAGGAAGAACAGCACCATGCCTTGGAACAACATGGTGATGGACTGCGGCAGGTTGGCAGCCATCTGCGCGTTCTCCCCGCCCAGGTAGAGCAGCGCCATCAACAGGCTGGCAAAGAGGATGCCGACCGGGTGCAGGCGCCCCAGGAAGGCGACGGTGATCGCCGCATAGCCATAGCCCGGTGATATCTGCGGCACCAGTTGGCCGATAGGGCCGGTAACTTCCGCTACGCCGGCGAGCCCGGCCAGGCCACCGCTGATCAGCAGCGCGACCCAGACCAGCCGGCGCTCGCGAAAGCCGACCAGGCCGGCGGCGCGGCGGTCCAGGCCGAGCACCTTGATCTGGAAGCCCAGGAAGCTACGCTGCAGCAGTACCCAGACGGCTACCAGTGCCAGCAGCGCGAACCAGAAGCCGGCATGCACGCGCAGCCCCTCGAGCAGCTCCGGCAGGCGGCTAGCATCGCCGAACATCGCCGACTCGGGGAAGTTGTAGCCTTCCGGATCCTTCAGCGGGCCATGTACGGCGAACAGCAGCAGGTTCAACGCGATGTAGTTGAGCATGATGCTGGTGAGGATTTCGTTGGCATTGAAGGCCGTTTTCAGCCATGCACAGAGGCCGGCCCAGGCGGCGCCGCCTAGAATGCCTGCGCCCAGGACCAGCAGCAGTGCCAGACGAGAATCCCAGTCGATCAGGTTGATCGCCAGTGCACTGCCGGCCAGAGCGCCGACCAGCAGCTGGCCTTCGGCGCCGATGTTCCAGATGCGGGCGTGGTAGACCACCGCCAGCCCCAAGGCGCACAGCAGGATGGGCAGGGCTTTGACCATCAGCTCGGACAGCCCGTAGAGGTCGCTGACCGGGTCGATCAGCAGCACCTTCAGCGTTTGCAGTGGCGGATGGCCGAGCAGGGCGAAGAGCATGGCGCCGCTGATCAGCGTCAGCAGCGCGGCGAGTACTGGCGAAAGCCAGAGCATTGCGCGGGACTCGGCCCCGCGAGGTTTCAGTGTGAACAGCATGGCGAGGCTCGTCAGGCAGCGGTGGAAAGGGAGGGGGCATCGAACTGGCCAGCCATCCAGCGGCCAACATCGCTGGCGGCACAGGCCTCGGTCCGGTGCTGCGGCGAGAGCCGACCGTCACAGAGCGCAGCGAGGCGGTCACTGATTTGGAACAGCTCGTCCAGGTCTTCAGAAATCACCAAGATCGCCGCGCCCGCGTCACGCAGCTCGATCAGCGCCCGGTGAATGGCCGCCGCCGCGCCGACATCCACGCCCCATGTGGGGTGCGCCGCCACCAGCAGCCGGGGTTGCTGCAGAATTTCGCGGCCCAGGATGAATTTCTGCAGGTTGCCGCCGGAAAGGCTGGCCGCGGCTGCCGCGGTACCTGGGGTTTTCACTGCGAAACGGCGGATCACGTCCGCTGCGAAGGCTTCCACGCGGCTGCGCTGGATTAGGCGGCCACGAAGCATGCCCGGCTGCTGATAGGCGGTGAGCAAGCCATTGTTGGCCAGGCTCATGTCGGGCACCGCGCCATGGCCGAGGCGTTCGGCGGGCACGAAGGCCAATCCGAGCCGACGGCGCGCGTCAGGGCGCAGGTTCGCTACCGGCTCGCCGAGAAAGCGGATGCGCTCGGCGTCGTGCCCCTGCAGGGTGCGTTCGCCCGAGAGCAGCGCCAGCAGCTCGTCCTGCCCGTTGCCGGCCACCCCGGCGATGCCGACAATCTCGCCGGCTCGCACCTCAAGATTGAGATTCTCGAGCGAAACGCCAAACGGATCGGCATTGCGCCAGGACAAGCCCTCGACCTGTAGGAAGGGCGTACCGCCCTCGGCTTTGTCGTATCGGGCTTCCAGGCCTTCGGCGTCCCCCACCATCAGCTGCGCCAGTTCAAGGTCACTGCACTGGCTGGGCACGCAGGTGCCGGACACCTTGCCCGCACGCAGCACTGTGGCCTTCTGGCACAGAGCACGGACTTCGTTCAGCTTGTGGCTGATGAACAGCACGCTGCAGCCCTCGTCCGCGAGGCGGCGCAGCACCGCGAACAGCTCGTCGGCCTCCTGAGGGGTCAGCACCGAGGTGGGTTCGTCGAGAATCAGCAGGCGGATGTCCTGCATCAGGCACCGCACGATCTCCACCCGCTGACGCTCACCGATGGAAAGGCTGTGCACCAGGCGCTGCGGCTCGAGCGGCATGCCGTAGCGCTGGGAAACCTCGCGGATGCGCGGCTCCAGCTGCTTTGGCGTGCCGGCGCCGGCGCCCAGTGCCAGGGCGATGTTCTCCGCTACCGAAAGCGTTTCGAACAGCGAGAAGTGCTGAAACACCATGCCTACGCCGCGCTCGCGGGCCTGGGCCGGGTCGCGCATCTGCACCGGCCGTCCTTCCCAGATGATGCGCCCGGCATCGGGCTGGACCACACCGAAGATGATCTTCATCAGCGTGCTCTTGCCCGCACCGTTCTCGCCGAGCAGCGCGTGTATTTCGCCAGGGGCGATGGTCAGGTCGATGCCATCGTTGGCGACGGTTCCGGCGTAGCGCTTGGTGATGCCGCGCAATGCAAGACGGGTATGAGGAGAGGGTGTGGCCATGGCAATCGCTCATCGGTAGGTTGCCCGTGAGGTAGCAAAAATCTGGCCACTTGGTCAGGAATACCCTGGGAATCCGCCTTTCCCGCCTTTGTCTGCCAAGGCTTGCGCATGCGACGGGCGCGCGCTGCGGTGTAGTGGTGCATGAAGGCGCGCTGCGCTGAGGACGGTGCACTGAGAAGGTGCCGTCTGTGGGGCATGGAAAGGAGTAGGTTTTCGCTTGGCGCGCCGTCAGATGGCTTTTTCAGTGGCGCGCCACGGCATTTGCAGCGGGTCAGCGCACGTGTGCAGGACGAAGGGAGGCAGTGCTAGCTGGGGTGAGCAGAATTTGCTGGGGGCTTCAGCCCGCACCCTTTGAGGATGATCCGCACCAGGTTATCGCTTGCCTGGGCGAATTCGACCTTGGTCATGCGCTTGCCGTTGATGCGCAGGATCTGGTCGGAGAAGTCGGCGTAGTGCTGGGTGCCCGCCCAGATGAGGAAGATCAGGTGCATCGGGTCGACCGGGTCCATTTTGCCGGCGGCGATCCATGCCCCGAACACTGCGGCACGGCCCTGGAACCAGCTGCGGTAGTCCTGATTGAAATGCTCAGACAGACACTCGCAACCGCTGATGACCTCCATCGCGAAGATCTTCGAGGCCTGCGGGTGGCGCCGGGAAAATTCCATCTTCAGCCGGATGTAGCGCGCCAGCGCCGCCGCCGGATCGTCTTCCACCGTCACGTCATCGAACGCCGTATCCCAGAGTTCGAGCATGTGCCGCATTACCTCGACGTAGAGACCAAGCTTGCTGGCGAAGTAGTAGTGCAGGTTCGCCTTGGGCAGGCCGGCGCGCTGTGCGATGGCATTCATGCTGGTGCCTTTGAAACCGTAGCGGGCGAATTCCTCGGCTGCAGCAGTGAGGATAATTTCCTCATTCTTCTGGCGAATGCGCCCGGTGGGTTTGCCATCGGCATTGTAGAGCGGCGCGTAAGCGTTGCTGTGGCTCATCGGTCCTTGCTCCCAGAACCGGCAGGGCCGGCCCGTCAATGTGAAAAAACCGCCAGCCCAACGGGCATGGCGGTCGACTTCAACAGGCTTCGCCCGTCACGCTCGTTGGATCGGCGCTTTTCTCGACTCAGAAATGCGCCTTGACGATGAAGTTGGTCACGTTGTTGTCGGTGTTGAAGGCGCTGCTGTCTTCGATACCGTACTTGTTCGACCAGTAGTCGTACTCGATACCCACATAGAGCTTGCCGGGGGTGTAGTCCAGCGCCTTGCCCAGGTCGTACTTCACCTGCGGGTTGATATGCAGGTTTTTGGCGATGTAATCGCCTCGGGACTTGGAACCGGCGTCATTGACCACCCAGTCGATGAAACCGTCGAAGAGGATGTCCGACTTGCCTACCGGAATGGTAATAGCCCAGGTTGGAGTGATCTGCCACTGGCCACCGGGTTGGCCAGTGATGCCGTCGGGTTTGCGGTAGTAGGTATTGATGGACATCCGGTCGAAGCCGGGCACCTTGAGGTCGACCGCGGGGCCGAGCAGGTAGTTGCGGTTGCGACCTTCGCCACGCTCGTAGGTGGCGGACAGCAGTACATCGGTCACCGGGCCAAACGACAGGTCCTTGCCGGTGATCTTGCCCAGCGACAGGCGCGGGCTGAACTCGCCGTAGTAGGTGTGACCGTCGCTGCCAGAGATGCCGTTGTACCACTTGTTGTCGACGAACAGGAACATGTCGCCCCAGGTCCAGCCGCTGGCATGCTCGAAGGTGATGGTCTGCTGAATTTCACCAGCATCGACGGCGAAATTCTTGCCGTACAGATAGGTCAGGCTGTTGTCCTGCCACAGCATCGGGGACGCCAGGGTCTGGCCGGCAAACAACAGGCCGGTGGCAAGGCCAGCCAGGGTAGGGCTTACTTTCATTGATCTCTCCTTGAGGTGTGTCCGCCGCCTTGGAAAAGTTGGCCGAGCGGTCAGGCAAGGATGCTTAGCAAAGGATGAGCCAGCTTCTCGTCGGCTCATTTATCCATTGCTAAATCATTGAAAGTAAGAACATATTTATGATTGTGGAGGCTGCTTTAAGCTCCGCCCGAGCCCGGCAAGCTGACCAGTTGATCAGACTTTCCCATCTGCGGCGCGCCGTTGCGGTGCGCTGGCGCAGGTCGGTGCTGCGGCGGTGCACAGGAGGAAGGCACACAGAATGCGCCTTCCTCCCACGGGTGCTTCAGCCGGCGATCAACTGCGCCGCTGCCTGACGGTGATCGGCGATCAGGCCGGCCACATCCAGACCTTCGATCTGGCCATCGATCACCTGCCAGCGTCCGCCGATCATCACGCGGTCGGCCCGATCAGCGCCGCAGAGCAGCATTGCCGAGAGTGGGTCATGGCTGCCGGAAAAGCGCAGCTCGTCCAGTTTGAACAACGCCAGGTCGGCTTGCATGCCGACTGCCAGCTGGCCGAGGTCGTCGCGCCCAAGCAGCTTGGCCGAACCTTTGGTGGCCCAGCCCAGCGCCAGCTCCGGGGTGATCTTCTCCGCGCCGTAGCGCAGACGCTGCAGATAAAGTGCCTGACGAGCTTCGAGAATCATGTTGGAGGCATCGTTGGAAGCCGAGCCATCCACGCCCAGACCGATGGGCGCGCCGGCGGCTTCCAGCTCCAGCGTCGGGCAGATGCCGGAGGCCAGACGCATGTTGGAGCTTGGGCAATGGGTAATGCCGGTGCCGGCCTGGCCGAGGCGGGCGATCTCGTCTTCGTTGAAGTGGATGCCGTGGGCCAGCCAGGTGCGGTCGGACAGCCAGCCGACGCTGTCGAGGTAATCCACGGTGCGCAGGCCGAAGCGCTGCAGGCAGAAGTCTTCCTCATCGAGGGTTTCCGCCAGGTGGGTGTGCAGACGCACATCCAGCCGTTCGGCCATGGCAGCGCTGGCGCGCATGATTTCCGGGGTGACCGAGAAGGGCGAGCAGGGCGCCAGGGCTATCTGAATCTGCGCGCCGGCGCCGCGTTCATGGTAGCGGCCGATCAGGCGCTCACTGTCAGTCAGGATCACTTCGGCTTCCTGCACCGTCTGTTGCGGCGGCAGGCCGCCATCGGCCTCGCCAAGGCTCATGGAGCCGCGGGTGAGCATGGCGCGCATGCCCAGTTCGCGCACGGCGTGAACCTGCACGTCGATGGCTTCTTCCAGCCCTTGCGGGAACAGGTAGTGGTGATCAGCGGCGGTGGTGCAGCCCGACAGCAGCAGCTCGGCCAGCGCGACCTTGCTCGCCAGTTCGAGCTTTTCCGGCGTCAGCCGTGCCCAGACCGGATACAGCGTCTTCAACCAGGGAAACAGCGGCTGGTTGACCACCGGGCCCCAGGCGCGGGTAAGGGTCTGGTAGAAATGATGATGGGTGTTGATCAGCCCCGGCAGCACCACGTGCTCGCGGGCGTCGAAGGTGCTGTCGACGGGCGAGGCGGGCGCCTGGCCGGCAGCGAGCAGTTCGGTAATCACGCCGTTTTCGATAACCAGCCCGCCGGAAGCGTCCTGATCATTGGCAGTGAAGATGGCGAGGGGAGTTTTAATCCAAGTGCGGGTGACAGCCATTGCCGGCTCCTCCTGAAGGACCCGTTGAAAACTGGCTGCGTTGCCTTCGCTGCGTTGAAAGCAGGCTCAAAATGCTCATTTACAACTTGTAAACTGCGCTTTTTCGCCTGATTCGCCTTGCGCTGGCTGCCTCGCCTACGTTTTCAGAAGTGTCCTGAAATGTTGGGTTCAGAAAAGCCAGCTCAGTTATGCCCTGTCTGCTGATCCAGGGGCGTTCTCGCGAGGGGCAACATACGACTTCGGCGCGGCGCTGTCACCCCTGAAGAAAGCGTATGTAGTTTCAGCCGCCTCGGAGTGGGGCGGCTGAAGTGGTTCGTTACGAGCGGTGGTTGTACTTGCCCAGATCCATATGACGATTCACATCCTTGTACAGCAAGTAACGGAACTTGCCGGGGCCACCGGAATAGCAGGCCTGCGGGCAGAAAGCGCGCAGCCACATATAGTCGCCGGCTTCCACTTCAACCCAGTCCTGGTTCAGGCGATACACCGCCTTGCCTTCCAGCACATACAGGCCGTGTTCCATCACGTGGGTTTCGGCGAAGGGAATCACGCCGCCCGGCTCGAAGGTCACGATGTTGACATGCATGTCGTGGCGCATGTCGCTCATGTCGACGAAGCGGGTAGTGACCCAGGCGCCGTTGGTGCCCGGCATCGGAATCGGCTCGATGTCCTGCTCGTTGGTGACGAAGGCTTCCGGATGCGCCAGCCCTTCGACGGCCTGGTAGTACTTGCGGATCCAGTGGAAGCGGGCGACCTGGCCGCTGTTGTTGCGCACCTTCCACTCCGAAGCTGGGGGGATGAAGGCATAGCTGCCGGGGCGCAGTTCATGGGTGCTGCCGTTGAGGGTCAGGGTGAACTCGCCTTCTACGACGAACAGCACCGCCTCGGCATTCTTGTCCTGCTCGGGCTTGTCGCTGCCGCCGCCGTCAGCCAGCTCCACGATGTACTGGGAGAAGGTCTCGGAGAAGCCGGACAGCGGACGGGACAGGACCCACATGCGCATGCTGTCCCAGAACGGCAGATGGCTGGTGACGATGTCACGCATCACGCCCTTGGGAATGACGGCATAGGCCTCGGTGAACATTGCGCGGTCGGTCAGCAGTTCGGTCTGCGCCGGATGCCCGCCCGTGGGGGCATAGTATTTGGTGTTTGCCATATAACTCCCGTCATCGGTTGTTGTTGCCGGTCGTCCTTGGGCCAGATCGCATGATGTCTGACTGGCGTTTTGGAGCGGCTGTTAGAGGAGCTGCTGATGTATTGTATACAGAATTGCTGATTGCATCCATAGATTGTATCCAATCTGAAGCTGAAGCGATCATCGGCGCTTCTGCGCCTCGCGATGGCCGGGTCAGGCTGAGGGAAGGCTTGTCGGCGCGTTGCGCTGCATGGCCCCTATCAATGCCTCGGCCAGTTCTTCAAGGTAATAAGGCTTGGCCAGGATGCTTACGCCCTGAGCTTGCGCGGTCGATTTCACCGCCTCGGCGTAGCCGCTGGTGAGCAGTACGGGAACGCCGAATTGTCGTAGACGGATTTCGCGCGCGAGATCCACGCCGTTCATCCCTCCAGGCATCATTACATCGGAGAAGACGAGGTTTGCCCGACCCCCGCTGGCCAGCCATTCCAGAGCCGCGGCAGCACTGGCGCAACGGCTTACCTGATAGCCAAGGTGCTCGAGCATCTGGGCAACCGTTGCAGCAACTTTTTCGTCGTCATCGACCAGCAGAATATGGCCGGCCGCTTTCTGCCGAGGGGCCTCCACAGGGCTGCGCTCGCTGGGCAGCTGGGCCGGGACCTGTTGTGAACGTGGCAGCAACATGACCACGCTGGTACCGCGCTCGCATTGTCCGTCGATCCATACCGTACCGCCGGACTGTCGGGCGAAACCGTAGACCTGAGCCAGTCCCAGCCCCGAACCTTTGCCAACTTCCTTGGTGGTGAAGAAGGGATCGAACACCCGTTCGCGCAGCTCGTCCGGAATGCCAGGCCCCGAGTCGGTCACCGTCAAGCGGACAAAATCACCTTCGCGGCCCAGTACCTGCTCGTTCGGTGCGTTGGCCGCCTGGAACAGAATGGAGCCGCCTTCAGGCATGGCATCACGGGCATTTACGGCGAGGTTGAGGATCACCAGCTCCAGTTCGCCGGGGTCGACCTCGACCGGCCACAGATCCGCAGCAAACTGCATCTGCACGTGAATATCGCCACGAAGGCTACGCTCGAGTAGCTCGTGCATTTGCCTGATGCGCTGGGCCAGGTCCACCGTTTCGGGCGCCAGTGACTGCCGGCGGGAAAACGCCAGGAGTTGACGGGTCAGGGCAGCACCGCGCTGTGTAGCCTGGCGCATGCCGTTCATCAGGCGTTGGCGGCGGGCCGGGTCGTCATGCCGATCGAGCATGTCGAGCCCGCCGGAAATGACCATCAGCAGGTTGTTGAAGTCATGCGCGACGCCGCCGGTGAGCTGGCCAAGGGCTTCGATCTTTTGCGCCTGACGCAGGGTTTCCTCGATACGGGCGCGTTCGGCAATCTGCGTGCGTAACTCGAGGTTGGTCTTTTCCAGTTCGCTGGTGCGCTCGATCACCAAGGCTTCGAGTTCCTGAGCAGCTTGCTCGCGCGCCTGTACCAGGGCGCGCACCTCGTACTGACGCAGGCGTCCGCGCACCGCCGCTTGCAAGGCACTGGTCAGGGTGATGCCCTGCACCGGGCGTTCGAGCAGTGAGACGTTACGCAGTGCCGCCACCATGCGCTTACGCCAGGTGACGACTGCCGGTTGCTGATGTTTGCTGGTCAGTATCACAAAAGGGAAATCGGACCAGGGCGGCTGTCGCGCCACCCAGCTGGCCAGCGAGTCGAGGTTTTCCCCGAAGAGGCCTTCTTCGGCGATGAGTACCGCGTCGGCATTGTTCTGCGCCTGCTTCAACACTTCATCGAGGTTATGACAGACGACGGCGTGCATGCCGCTGCGGCGGAGCAGGTCGGCGGAGGCGGGGCCGTCCCGGCCGATGGGGGCGTAGATGGCTACCAGCGGCTGTTGCTCAGACGGGGTCATGCGCGTCCATAAGGAGTGTGGCATCGCCGATGAACTCTGGAGTGCCTGAAAGGATGCCGCTGAACATCGTCAGAGGTGCTCCAACTCTGATGCCCGAGGCGCTGAGCTGAAACTCCCTGATGGCGTTTTCATGATAGCCGCTGCGTTTCTTGATCACTGACAGCGCGCGCCGCACGGTACCAGCGTGTTCGAAATAGCGCAGCATAATGACCGCGTCACTTAGATAGCTGAGGTCCAACGGCGTTTCCATCTGCTCGAGCAGGCCATGTTGTGCCAGGACCATGATACTGACCACGCCCTGCTGTCCCAGATAACTGAGCAGCTCATGCATTTGCAATGTCAGAAAGCGACCGTCCGGCATGGCGTTCAGGTAGCCGTTGAGGCTGTCCAACAACACCATTCGGGCGCCTTGTACCTCGACGCAATGGCGTACCGCAGCGGTGAACTCGCCAGGCGAAAGCTCGGCTGGGTCGATCTGGCGCAGGTGCAGCAGCCCCTTTTCCAGCCAGGGTTCGATATCCAGTCCCAGTGCTTTACCGCGTGCGAGAAGCGTACTGACGCCTTCATCAAATACGAACAAGCCGACCTGCTCGCCGCGTTTGCAAGCCGCTATGGCGTAACCCAGCACCAGCGACGACTTGCCCACCCCGGCAGCTCCGACCAGCAGCGCACTGCTGCCGCGTTCAAGTCCGCCGCCAAGCAGCCTGTCCAGCCCCTCGTTGCCGCTGGAGATCAGCTCATCGGAAAATGCGGTGTGATGCTCGGCAGCAATCAGACGTGGGTAAATCGACAATCCGCCTTTTCTGATACTGAAATCGTGATAGCCACCGCGGAACTTGATGCCGCGCATCTTGATCACCCGCAAGCGCCTTCTCTCGGCGCCATAGTCGACGGCTAGCTGCTCAAGCATCACCACGCCGTGGCAAATGGAGTGCAGCTGAAGGTCACCACTTTCCGAGGTCTGGTCGTCGATCAGGATGACGGTACTGTGCCGGGTAGTGAAAAAGTGCTTGAGCGCCAGCACCTGCCGGCGATAGCGCAGCGCGCTTTGGGCCAGCAGGCGCATCTCTGAAAGGCTATCGAAGACGATGCGGGTCGGATTGGTTTCACTGACGCGATCAAGCACCTGCCGGGTGGTCTCGCTCAGTTCCATCTCGGCCGGGTGCAGTACCGTCAGCTCCAGTTCCGGGTCCAGGCTTGTTTCGGGCGTCACCAGTTCAAATACATCAATGCCATCAAGCGTCCAGCCGTGGCGCTTGGCAACGAGCTCCAGTTCCTGGCTGGTTTCCGAAAGCGTCACAAAAAGTACACGCTCGCCCAGACGCACGCCTTCCAGCAGAAACTGCATGGCGAGGGTGGTTTTGCCCGAGCCGGGGCTGCCTTCGTACAGGTACATCCGATTGGAGTCCAGGCCGCCACCGAGGATGTCATCCAGGCCTTCGCTGCCGGTTGAGATGCGTGGTGATGAGCCGTCATCTGAAATTGTGTCGGGATGGGAGGAATCGGTCATTTCATACTCCGTGTGCTGTGATGGGCGAAATCGCCGCTTTCCCCTTTGTTGCAGTCCTGGCCTGCAAGAGCTCCCCGAGGGCAGTACGCTCGGGTTGCCTAAGCCCGGGCGTTTCCTCTGTGCAATCTGAGCAGCCGGGTCGGGCCTGATTTGGCTGACGGTTTCCAGCGGTGCGGTCATCCCATCCGACTCGGTTTTTATTCGGCTGTTCACATTGCAGCCTGTCGCTGCTCTTCTCTAGTGGCCTTTGGTCAAGCGAGTGCCTGGTCTGCGGCCTTTTCAAAACGCGTTTAGAATCCAGCGCCTTTTTAAATGCAAGACAACTCTATGCACCCTGAAGCCCTCGCTACGCTGCAGCAACACCTGACCATTGCGCTGGCGCAGCCTCCTGCCGAGGCGCGCAGGCTGTTCCATGGCCGTGGCCGCTGTTGGCCAGGGCTTGAACATGTCACCGTGGACTGGTTGCAGGGCGTGCTGCTGGTTTCGCTGTTTCGTGAGCCTGAAGCTGCGCAGCTGGATGCGCTGAGAGCAGTTCTGTTGGAGATCAGCCGCGGCGCCGAATGGCAGGCAAGCGGCGCTCACAGCCTTTTGCTGCAGCACCGCTACCTGCCGGACAGCCATATGGAACAGCTGCTGGGCGAGCCTGTGGAAGAGTGGACGATCAGCGAGAACGGACTGCGCTACAAGCTCGACCTGGGTACCAAGCAGAACAACGGACTGTTTCTCGACATGCGCTATGGCCGGCGCTGGGTACAGGAACAGGCGCAGGGCTTGCGCGTGCTCAATCTGTTTGCCTACACCTGCGGGTTTTCCGTGGCGGCGATTGCCGGTGGTGCCGAACATGTGGTCAATCTGGACATGGCTCGTGCAGCGCTCAATCGCGGGCGGGACAACCATCGACTCAATGACCATGATATGCGCAAGGTCAGCTTCCTTGGTCATGAGCTGTTCAAGTCATGGGGCCGGGTTCGCAAGAGCGGCCCCTACGATCTGGTAATCGTCGACCCGCCGTCCTTTCAGAAAGGCAGCTTCGCCCTGAATCGCGACTACCAGAAGATCCTCCGCCGCCTGCCCGAGTTGCTGACGCCAACTGGCAGGGTGCTGGCGTGCATCAACGATCCGGATACGGGGCCGGACTTTCTGATCGAAGGTGTCGCCGCCGAGGCGCCCGAACTGGTGTACTTGCAGCGCCTGGAAAACCCGCCGGAATTTCCCGACGTCAGCGCCGACAGCGGGTTGAAGGCACTGGTATTCGAGCGTGTGGCCCAGAACGGCGAAAAAACCTGAGCAGGCCGCCAGCAATCTGGATCCGCATATCGTGCGGGCGCTGGCCCTTTTTGCTCATGCCGGGGGCGCAGGCAGGCAGTCCAGTGAGCCCAGGTCGTTGCCCAGGCGTTGCAGGCGGTTGTCCAGATGGCGCCGCTGCTGTGCATCGGACAGCGCATACAGGTCACTGATCAGGGCGATGGTTGCGTTCTCGCTGTGGGCAAGGGCTGCCCGATAAGCGTCCGTTTCCATGGATTCCCGCTCCTGCAGCAGGCGGACGATATGCTGTTCGAATTCCGCCTCATGGCGATCGCTCAGGGCCTCCAACAGCGCCAGCTGCCAATGCCTGCGGTTTTCCAGCCAGAGGCGGTTCTGCTCACCCAGCGTATGGGCCCAAACCCGAATGCGTTGCCGCTGTGCAGCATCGAGCTTGCCAAGCCACTGCTCTACACGTTCGCCCATGCGCTCGGCGCGCTCACGAATCTGCTGCGGCAGTGGCGCGGCCAGGTATTTTTCCAGGTGTTCCTGATGGTCGCGAGCCAGGGCTTCGGCAAGCTGGCTCACCTGCCGCTCATCCAGCTCGCG
This sequence comes from Pseudomonas saudiphocaensis, assembly GCF_000756775.1. Taxonomy (NCBI): domain Bacteria; kingdom Pseudomonadati; phylum Pseudomonadota; class Gammaproteobacteria; order Pseudomonadales; family Pseudomonadaceae; genus Pseudomonas; species Pseudomonas saudiphocaensis. The sequence continues at coordinate 1,639,141 of NZ_CCSF01000001.1, read as the reverse complement.
CAACAGCTGCACGGTGGTCGGAGTGATCTCCACGGCCACCGATTGGATGGCTTGGCGGATATCCTCATAGTGGCTGCGGATGGCGCGCTCATCGAGTTCGCCCTGGCGGATCTGTTGGCGCACGCGCTGAAGGGCGTCGAGGTCGTCTGGCAACTGGGTACGACAGTGCCAGGCCAGATGCTCACGCAAGCGTTCCCGCAGGCGGGCCTGCTGTTGGCGGTTCAGGTCCAGATAATCGTCCAGCGACCAGGCCACCAACAGGTCGAGGTTGCGGTAGGCGAGGTTGATACGGCTGCAGCCGGCCAGCACCACGGCCATTGCCAGCAGCAATAGCCAAGTTTTGAGGCCGAGTGTCAGATTGATCCGCATTGCGCTCCCTCGTTGGTGATTCCGCGCTTCCGGTAGAGCCTATGGCGCTCTGCCAGTTCGGTCGGAAAAACTTCCTGTTAAACACTTGGCGCTGGCCGGTACGAGAACAACCCGGTTTGGTGTGGTCCCAAGACCATGGGCTGCGTCGCCCCATTGGCGGCGCAGCGGATCATGACTTCAGGCGAGGGAATCCATCATGCAGACCAGTATCAAACACCTGAGCGGAGACGAGGTACCCAAGAGCTGGCGCCCGACCTGGGTCACCTGCTGGGTTGTGGAGATGGACGGTACGACCATCGCCGGCCCCTACGCCACGCGAGAGGAAGCCCAGGCGGTTGTTGATGGCAAGCAGGAGCCGAAGATTTCCCAATCCCCCGCGCCTCGTTAGTCGAGGCTACCGACAATGACTGGGGCAGGGTGCAGGCCGTTCTTCGAGAGGAGGAGGCTCGATGAGATGTGAAACCAGCTCCAGAGCCTTTTCGAAGGAGGGATAACCACTCTGTGCGACGTCTAGCTGAGCATAGGCCCGGCGATAGGACTCGGCCTTTTCGGGTTGCTGCTCATCGACCAGAAAGGGTTGCTGGTAGATCGTGTAGAGCAGGGCTACCGCATGTGGATGGCCCTTGTCGGCGGCCCGTTCCAGCAGCTTCAGGACCTCATCCTGTTGCGGCCCCTGGCGTATCAGCAAGAGCGCTCGGTAAAACTCGGTTTCGCCCCGCTTATCCAGGCGGGCACTGCGCTTGAGCAGCGCGTGGGCGAGTTCGTAGCCGTCTTCGTTGGCCTGGGAAATGAGTATCTTGGCTTGCAGCAGATCGTTCTGATACAGCAGCCGCTCGGCCCTGCAGGCGCTGCCCGGCTCATCGTTACATGAGTACGAGGCGCAGCCACCCACGGCAAGCAGCATTCCGACCAGCAGTGCGTTCTTAATCAATTGCCTTGTTCTCTTCTCGTAGCAGTGCGTCGTGGTGTCAGGCCTGGGTTTCGGTGTTTCGTTCAATCATGGGCAGCCATGGACTGAAGGCCGTAGTGATTCAGGATGATCTGCCAGTGCGGATTGCTCGGCAAGGCAGCAAGAAAGCCATCCAGATAGTCGGAAGCGGCCTTGCCGAGATTGTTCGTGATCAGCAGGTGGCGAGTGAATTGATACAGCGGCTTTTCGGAAATGTACAGATCGCCGAGCTTTTCACTCTGACGGTAGTAGAGCAGCGTCGATTGCGCGATAAGCAGGGTATGGATGCGCCCGGACAAAAGCTTCTGCAGATTCTGCAGGTCGGTATGGACGTTCTGCCGGCGAATTGCGCCGCTGGCGATTTCCTTTTCCAGGCCTTCATAGCGATAGCCCAGCACACCTCCGAGGATGAGCCCCTTGAGTGAGCGTGGGCGGTCGTATTCGAATGCCAGGTCAGGCAGTGAGACGAAACTTTGTTGGTCGTGCAGAAGGGCTTGTGTCCATCGTGCGTTGGCGGTCAGCTCGGCGGTAAAAAACTGCGGCGTGGCCCAGAGCAGAACGCCGGGCGAGCCGCGCTCAAGTTGCAGGTCGAGGCGCTTTCGTGGCAGTTCAGTCAGCTGAAAGCGAAAGCGCCCGGCGTTGGCTGGATCGTTGTTGAGCAGGTCGACGAAGTCTTGGGAAAGCCCCTGTGAAGCATTGACCTTGAATGGTGGGGTGAGGTGATAGGTCCATACCTCGACAGGTTGTTGAGCAAGGCACAGCACGGGCAGCAGGCTGAGGAAGACCACCAGAAGGAATCTCGGCATGGCGCACCCTTTTCAGAGCAGGAAGGTGGCCGAGATTCGGCCCAGCCATGCCCGGTCGCGCAGGCGACAACTCAAGCATAGTGCGGCGCCGGGCCCGAAGCGAATTCGGCAGCGGCGATGTCGATGGCTGGAATCAGGTTGAGAAACCGCGATTCAAAAACGCTCGTGTTCGCCGAGAAAACGCCACTCGCCCAGTGGGAGCTTGGCCATGGACAGGCGGCCGATGCGGATACGCTTGGCGCTCAGCATGCGCAGCCCGATGGACTCGCAAAGCTGGCGCAGGTCACCGGGCTGCGGCGCCTTGATGACGATTCGCAGGCGGGTTTCGTTCTGCCAGCTGGCTTTGGCCTTGGGCAGAATCTTGCCGCGATGGCCGATGCCTCGGGCCAGCAGTTCAAGCCCGCCTTCCTCGGCATCGCCGGAGACTTCAACGACGAATTCCTGTTCGAGCTTGTCGCGTGGATCGCCCAGCTTGCGAATTACCTCGCGCTGCTGGCTGAACACCACCAGGCCGCTGTCGTCCGCTTCCAGCGGTAGCAGTGCCGTTTGCTGAACCAAGTGTCGCGCGCGGGGTTGCAGGCGTGCATCGTCGGCGCTCCAGTGCGTGGCCTGTGCAAGCTGTGCCTGGATGGTCGAAGGGTCTTCGGCAGGCAGTTGGCCGGCGGGTTTGTGCAGCAGCAGCGTGACCGGTGGCACCTCGGTAGCGGTGGCGCCGGGCAGTAGCTGGACCTGTTGTTCGGTGACCTTGAACCAGGGCGTTTCGATGACTTGGCCATCGACGCTAACCCAGCCGCCTTCGATATACAGCTCGGCTTCGCGCCGGGAGCAGCCGAGCTGTTCGGCGAGGTATTTAGACAGGCGTACGGGGTCGGTCATCGGGTGCTCGAGTGGCGCGGGAGGGGAGGTAACCTGGCGAGCCGCTGCGTTAGGGTGGCAGCTTAGGCTCGCTATGTAGGTTGGATGCTGCGGGTATTACTTCTTGCTGATGGTGATCTGGCGCGAAGGGCCCTGAGTCTGGCCGCTAACGCCGTTGGGGATCTTCTGCACTTCGCCGCCGGCCTTGATGAAGGCGGCCATTTGAGCGGCCAGGGACTGGCTGGTTTCGGTAGCAGGTTCAGGCTTGCGCTTGGCGGAGGTGGTCTTGGTAGCCATCGTCTTTCGGTTCCTTTAGTCAGTCGAACCGGGCATTGTACAGATTTTTTAAGACTTTTGTTGACTTTACCGGCGTGAAGGTATGGGGCATGGCTTATGGCTATTGAATCGGCCGGCTGGCACGAGCTTTTATTGAAGCGTTTTGCCGAGTCCATGGTCTTTTCTGAAAGCCTGTTCATCTGGAGGATACCCCATGCCGCACCTTGCTCCCCGCGCCCTGCTCTGTGGTTTGGCGCTTGCCTGTTCGTCCCTGGCTTTGGGCCAGGTGAACTACTACGACAGCGAGCTGGGCCGAATCAGCGTGGAGGAGGTTGCCAAGGGTCTGAAGTACCCCTGGGCGCTGGCATTCCTGCCTGGCGACGGCGGCATGCTGGTGACCGAACGGCCCGGCCGACTGCGTTTGATTGATGCCCAGGGGCGACTGTCCGAACCGCTCGAAGGTGTGCCGCAGGTGTTTGCTGAAGGCCAAGGTGGCCTGCTCGATGTGCAGTTGTCGCCCGATTTCGACAGCGACCGGCTGGTCTATCTCAGCTATGCGCAGAAAGGTGACGAGGGCAAGGCCGGCACGGCTGTGGGGCGAGGGTGGCTGGCGGATGACCGGCGCTCGCTGGAAGATTTCACTGTGATCTTCGAGCAGCAGCCGAAGCTTTCCACCGGTCTGCATTTCGGCGCGCGCCTGGTGTTTGACCGCGAGGGCCGGCTGTTCATTGCGCTCGGTGAGAACAACCAGCGACCTACCTCGCAAGACCTGGACAAGCACCAGGGCAAGGTGGTGCGGATCGAGCCTGACGGCAAGGTGCCACAGGACAACCCATTCGTGAACACCGACGGGGCGCTTCCGGAAATCTGGTCCTATGGCCACCGCAACCAGCAGGGTGCGGCGCTCAATCCCTGGAGCGGTGCCGTTTGGACCCACGAGCATGGCCCGCGTGGCGGCGATGAAATCAACATCCCACAACCAGGGCGAAATTACGGTTGGCCCCTGGCGACCCACGGCATCGACTACAGCGGGCGCGCCATTTCTGAGGCGGTAGGAGAGTCCGCCCCGAATACCGAGCCTCCGCATCATGTCTGGCGTCAGTCGCCGGCCGTAAGCGGAATGGCCTTCTATGACGCCGAGCGTTTCGAACCCTGGCAGCACAACCTGTTTGTTGGAGCCATGCTTGATCGCTCGCTGATTCGCCTGCAGCTTGACGGCGACAAGGTGGTTCACGATGAGCGCCTGCTCAAGGATATGGAGGAGCGCATTCGCGATGTGCGCCTTGGGCCGGACGGTTATCTCTATCTGCTGACGGATTCGTCGAAAGGCCGGTTGTTAAAGGTCGGCCTGGCAGACCGCTGAGTCTCAGCCGATACCGCGGCGGCCTGTTAGAATCGGCCGCCTCGACTCACAGGATACTTTTCACCATGGCCGCAATCGGGCGCTACAACAGCCTGCAAATCGTCAAACACACCGGCTTCGGTCTTTATCTGGACGGCGGCCCGGATGGCGAAATCCTGCTGCCCAATCGTTACATCCCCAAGGATACGTCTACCGAGGTAGACGACTGGCTCAACGTCTTCGTGTACCTCGACAGCGATGACAAGCTGATCGCCACCACCGAAAAGCCCAAGGTTCAAGTTGGTGAGTTTGCCAGCCTGAAGGTGGTGCAGATCAACCGCATCGGGCTGTTCCTCGACTGGGGTCTGCCCAAGGATCTTCTGCTGCCGCACTCCGAGGAAAAGCGCCCACTGCAGGAAGGAGACTACTGCGTCGTCTACGTCTACCTCGACAAGCACACCCGGCGCATTACCGCCACGGCGCGGCTGGACCGCTACCTGGACAAGACCCCGCCGCGTTATCAGGTAGGCGAGGCGGTCGATCTGCTGGTGGTGGAACGCACCGATCTGGGCCACAAGGCGATTATCAATGGCCAGCATTGGGGGCTGATTCACAAAAACGAGGCCTTCAAGTTTCTGCGCGGCGGTATGCGCGAGAAGGGCTACATCCGCGAGCTGCGTGCCGACGGCAAGATCAGCCTGAGTCTGCAGCCGCTGGGCAGCGAAGCCGTCGACAGCTTGCAGGCCCTGATCATGCAGAAGCTGCAGGAAAACCAGGGCAGTCTGCCGGTCAGCGACAAGACCCCCGCCGAGGAAATCGCACAGCTGTTCGGGGTCAGCAAGGGCAACTTCAAAAAGGCTATCGGCGGGCTCTACAAGCAGGGTCGCATTCTGATTCACCCGGACCGTATCGAACGCGTTTGAGCCCCTGCTTACCCCCGCGTGATTGAGGCCGACTCCGATCGGCCACTGCTGCCATCTCACTAAAACTCTCCGCAAGGCCGAGGCTGCTTGGCTTTGCGCGTATTCCCCTGCGGCCCCCCTTCTCCGAATTTCCCCCAGATCGATTGTGCAACTGTCACGGATATTTGCGGTCTGTTGCGTGTCTATGACTCCTCACAAGCCAAGTGAAGCGTAGCGGCTGGAATCGAGGCATGAACCAAAAATTCATCTCCGGGAAGGGATTCGTTATGAGGAAAATCACGCTCGCGGGGGCATCGCTTGTTTGCCTCGCAACCACTCAGGCATTGGCGGCGAACGATCCGCGATACGTTCGCATCGGTGGTTTCGAGTTCACGCCCACACTGGTGGTGCGCGAGAGCTACGACGACAACTACCGTGGTCTGTCGGAGAACGAACAGGCGTCCTGGGTTACGGGGATCAATCCGACCTTTCTACTCGCAACCGGCAACCGCAACAGCGAGTACGAGCTGGAGTACTCCCTCAATCACGACCACTTTCATTCCGACTCCGAAGCCACCAACACCGATCACCACCTGAGCTTTCGCAGCGCCATGGAGTTCAGTTCGCGGCATCGCCTGAACTGGGGCCTGGCCTACCACCGTGTCGAAGAGACAGCCGACACCGACGATATAACCGAGAACGACAAGTACAGCACCAAGGTTGCCCGTGCCGCCTACCGTTTCGGCGCCCGCACCGCTCGCAACCAGCTGGAGTTCGGCACTCGCTACGAAGAGCGGCGCTACCACAACAGCGGCACTCTGAACGAGTCGGAAGAGCGCGACAGCCTGATGTTCAACACCATCTGGTTCCATCGCCTCGGCGGCACTACCCATTCGCTGCTGGAACTGCGGCATACCGACCACGACTACGTCCAGTCCACCGCGCTGCGCGATAGCACCAACAAGGCGCTGCTCGGTGGGATTTCATGGGAAGCCGGCGGCAAGACTTCCGGCTCGGTCAAGCTGGGTGTGGAACGCAAGGATTTCGACAGCAGCCAGCGTGATGACTTCACCAGCCCAATGTGGGAGGCCGGTGTCACCTGGGAACCGCGCAGCTACTCCGTGTTCAAGCTCAACACCCGTCGGGCTTTCGACGAGGGCGACGACGGCGCCAGCACCATCAATGACTGGACCACCCTGGCAACCTGGGAACACGCCTGGACCTCCCGTGTCTCCACCGAGCTGCTCTATCGCTACTCCGATCGTGAGTACAAAGGATTGAACCGCGACGACGAGCGCACCTCTTATGGCGTGGGAATGACCTGGTCGCCGGATCGCTGGATCGACGTGACCCTGTCCTACCTGCGCACGGAAAACGATTCCACCTTCAGTTGGGAAACTTACGACAGAAATGTCTATCTGCTGAGTTTCGACATGAGCCTTTAAGGCCGGTCAGGAGTGCATTAGTGTCCAAGGAGAAGCAAAGCATGACCTTTCAGAACATCTTCAAATACCTCTCGCTTCTGGCGCTGCTGGCGTTCAGCGCCGTGGCCAGCGCCGCCCAGTATCAGCTGGGTTCGGGTGATGTAATCCGCGTCAGCGTCCACGGTGAGCCGGATCTTTCATTCGACGAAATACGCCTGACCGACGCCGGCACTTTCACTTTTCCCTTTATTGGTGAGGTGGACGCCAACGGGAAAACGCCGGGCCAGGTACGCAGCCTGCTGACCGATGCACTCAAGGACGGCTACCTGGTCGACCCGCGGGTGTCGGTGTCGGTGGTCAACTACCGCGAGTTCTACATCTCCGGCGAGGTCAAGCTGCCCGGCGGTTATCCCTATCAACCCGGTCTAACCCTGGACCGCGCGATTGCCCTGGCGGGCGGGCTGACCGAGCGCGCCTCGACCAAACGCATGACCATCGTGCGCGGCTCCGAGAATGGACGCAGCGCGGAAAAAGCCACGATGGATACCCTGGTTCGCCCCGGCGATACGATCAATATCGATGAAGGATTCTTCTGATCATGAATAGCCCCGTTCGCCCGGATCGACCATGGCAGCGCCCTGCCAATACTGCCGATAGCGATTTCATCGACCTCAAGAAAATCTGGCACGCCATCTGGTCGCGCAAGTGGGGCATCGCCCTGCTGGTGGCTGTGGTCGGGCTGCTGACCCTTGTTCTGGTCATGCGCATGACGCCCATCTACAAGGCCGTTGCTTCCGTGCTCATCGAGAACAAGGCCGCGCCCGTCGTTTCTTTCCAGCCCATGGTCGAGTCGCCGGAGCTCAGTGAATACCTGCAGACCCAGCTCAGCCTGATGCAGAGCCGTGGTGTTGCCGAGCGCGTGGTGCGCGACCTGAACCTGACCGAACATCCCGAGTTCGATCTGCGTCAGCAGCCCGGTCCGCTGATCGATTTCAGCGCTTTGATTGCAAAACTGACTGGTGAAGAGGTCGAACCGATCAGCGAAGCGCAAGTCATGGACTACGCCACCCAGCTGTTCATGGAGCGTACTTCGGTGTGGGTCGAGGGCAAGAGCCAGCTGGTCTACCTGTCGGTTGCCATGGCTGACAACTATACCGCCGCACAAGCCACCAATCAGTTGGCCCAGGCTTATATCGAGGCGCAGCTGGAAGCCAAGGTCGACATGTCGATGACGGCGGCCAGCTGGATGAATGATCGTCTGGTATCGCTGCGGGAGAAGCTGCAGGCTTCCGAGGATCAGCTGCAGGCCTACCTGGATGCCGAAGGTCTGGTGGACCTCAACGGTGTCGGCACCATCAGTGCCAGCGAACTGTCGCTCACCGGTGACCGCATGATCGATGCGCGCCGCCAGCGTGCCGAAGCCGAGAGCCAGTTCCGTCAGGTTGAGTCGATGCGCAGCCAGGGCTGGGAGCGTCTGTCCAGCGTGCCGGCCGTTCTGGGCCATCCATTGATCCAGCAATTCAAGGCCGACCAGGCGCATGCCCGCGCTCGTGTCGAGGACCTTTCACGTCGTTATGGCGACCGTCACCCCGCCATGGTTTCGGCGCGTTCGGACCTGAACGCTGCAACCGCCAGCCTGCGTCAGCAAGTTGAGCAGGTAGTGGCGAGCATCGAGCGCAACTATCAGCTGGCGGTAGCCAATGAGAACTCGCTGCGCTCCTCGTTCAACGAGAACAAGGACCGCATCCAGGATATTTCGCGCAAGGAGTTCAAGGTTCGTGACCTGCAGCGTCAGGTTGAAAGCGACCGCGCCCTGTACGACACCTTCATGACCCGTCTGCAGGAAACCACGGCGACGTCCGACCTGAGTTCCACCAATGCGCGGGTAGTCGACGCGGCGATTCCGCCGACCGAGCCCAGTGCACCCAACGTCAAGCTGATCATGGTGGTGGCCTTGTTCCTGGCGCTGGTGCTGGGCATCGCCCAGGCAATCATCCGCGAGATTCTCGACAACACCTTCAAGAGCTCCGAGGAGGTGGAAAACAAGCTGAACCTGCCGGTCATGGGCATCGTGCCGCAGGTGCCTCGCAAGCTCCGCAAGGAGGTCAGCCATCTGTTCGAGCGCAGCGGCGACAAGCGCTTCTGCGAGGCCGTGCGAACCATTCGTACCAACCTGCTGCTCAGCGAAGCCAACCATCCACGCCAGGTTCTCGTGGTTACCTCCACCGCACCGGGCGAGGGCAAGAGTTCGGTCTCGGCCAACCTGGCGTTCGCCATGGGGCAGCTGCATCGCGTCCTGTTGATCGACGCCGACCTGCGCCGCGCAACTCTGGAAAAGGCCTTCGAGCTGAAGCCCGGTACGCCAGGCCTGGTGAACCTGATCGGTGGCAATGCCCGTCTCGAAGACTGCATTCACAGCGTAGGCAACGTCGACATGATCGCCGCTGGCCCGGTGCCTTCCAATCCGCTGGAGCTGCTGTCATCGCCGCGCTTCGCCAAGTTGCTGGAAGTGCTCAAGGGGCGTTACGAGCGGATCATCATCGATTCGCCTCCGAGCCAGGCGGTCAGTGATGCGGCCGTTCTGTCGACCTTGGCTGATGCGGTGATCTATGTGGTCAAGTCCGACAGCACCCTGATCCCGCATGTCCAGAAGGGCGTGAGCCAGCTGCAGAACAGCAGCGCACCCGTCGCAGGTGTGGTGCTCAACCATGTGGACATCGAGAAGGCCAAGAAGAACGGCCAGTTCCGTGGCTACTACGACCACTACGGTTATAGCGAGCAAACGGTCTAACCGGCTCGCTCTTACCCTGTCCGGCCAGACGAGTCTGGCCGGACTCTTAATTTGCCAGCAAGACGATGTGCCAACGGCTCTTTATCAGGGGCGGGCACTGGCACGCCTGCATGAATGACTTTTCGAGGAAGCTGCTATGAACATCACCGTGGTTGGAAGCGGTTACGTGGGCCTGGTAACCGGCGCCTGTATCGCCGAGATGGGCAACCAGGTCTATTGCGTCGACGTCGATCAGACAAAGATCGAGAACCTGAAGCAGGGGATTCTGCCGATCTACGAACCGGGCCTTGAAGACATCGTACGCGACAACCATGCGTCCGAGCGGTTGATCTTCACTACTTCGCTGGCCGAGGCCGTGGAGCAGTCCGAGGTATTTTTCATCGCCGTCGGCACACCTCCTGGTGAGGATGGTTCAGCGGATCTGCGCTACGTGCTGGAGGTTGCCCGGCAGATTGGCGACACCCTGAGGGCTCCGGCGATCATCGTAAACAAGTCCACTGTGCCGGTGGGCACCGCCGATCTGGTGCGCGAGGCCATCAGCGAGCGGCTTGAAGCACGCGGTGTAGAGATCGAGTTTTCGGTGGTGTCGAATCCCGAATTCCTCAAGGAAGGCGCTGCAGTCAACGACTTCATGCACCCGGACCGTATCGTCATCGGTGCCGACAACGAGCATGCGCGACAGGTGATGAGCGCGCTCTATGCACCCTTTATCCGCAACCGCCCACGGACCCTGTTCATGGGGATCCGCGATGCGGAAATGACCAAATACGCCGCCAACGCGATGCTGGCAACGAAGATTTCCTTCATGAACGAAATCGCCGGCTTGTGCGAGCGGCTCGATGTGGACGTGGAGAACGTACGCGTGGGCATCGGCTCGGACGAGCGCATCGGTTACCACTTCATTTATGCCGGTTGCGGTTACGGCGGCTCCTGCTTCCCCAAGGACGTCAAGGCGCTGATCAGGATCGCCCATCAGAGCGACTTCGAGCCCAAACTGCTGCAAGCGGTCGAAGCGCGTAACGAGCAACAGAAGCACACGCTGTTCAACAAGCTGTCCAGCCATTTCAATGGCGATCTTGCCGGTCGCACCATTGCGGTCTGGGGCCTGGCGTTCAAGCCGGGCACCGATGATATGCGCGAGGCGCCCAGCGTGGTCCTGATCAACAGCCTGATCAATGCAGGCGCCAAGGTTCGCGCCTTCGACCCCATAGCCCGTGAGACAGCCCGCCGTGAATTCCCCGAGGCCTGGTTTGCAGACGGTCGTTTGGAGATCGTGGAAGGCCAGTACGAGGCAGCCATTGATGCCGATGCGCTGTGCCTGGTGACCGAGTGGAAGCCTTTCCGCCGTCCTGACTTCCGAGCTTTGAAGCGCCTGCTCAACACCCCGCTGATCGTCGACGGCCGCAATCAATACGACCGCGAGCAGCTCCAGCGTGAAGGCTTTGCCTACTACGGCATCGGCCGCCAGCCGGTGGCGGCGTAAGTGAGGATCGCTGAGTGAGCGTCATCGAGCAGAGCGGCGGCTCTTCCATGTTCCGTGAACGGCTGGCGGCGCTGGTGCAGGGCGGCCGCAACAGCCGGCTGCTGCGCAATATTCTCACCGTGGTCAGCGGTACTGCGGGTGCGCAGGCGCTGACGCTGGCGTTTATGCCGGTGATCACGCGCATTTACGGGCCGGAAGCTTACGGTGTTCTGGGCACTTTTCTCAGCGTAACCCTGATGTTGATCCCGGTTGCCGCGCTGACCTATCCCATCGCCATCGTACTGCCTCGGCGGGATGGCGATGCGCGAGGACTGGTGCGTCTGTCGCTGCTCACCGCTTTGCTGATGGCGCTACTTGTGGCGCTGCTGTTCTCTCTATTTGGTGATGCGCTGACGACCCGGCTGCAGATGCAGATCATCCAGCCCTACCTGATGCTGGTGCCGCTGGTCATGTTCAGTGGCGCTGCGCTGGAAATCTCTCAGCAGTGGCTGTTTCGTACCCAGCGTTTTCACATCACCGCCAGCGTTGCGGTAGGCCATTCGCTGCTGTTCAACTCGATTCGCACCCTGGCCGGACTGGTGCAGCCCTCGGCTCTGGTGCTGGTTTGCAGTACCGCGCTGCAGCAGGCGCTGCACGCGGCAATGCTTGGTCTGGCCATGCTGCGGGCCAAACCCCATGTCGACAATCACGAGCAGAGTACAGGCTCGGGCGAGAGTGTCGCAGCGCAGCCCGGCCTGCTTGCGCTGGCGCAGCGGCATCGCGACTTTCCGCTGTTCCGGGCGCCGGTGATGCTGATCAATGCGATGTCCCAGCATCTCCCGACCCTGGTCCTGGCGGTCTATTTCGGGCCAGCGGCGGCAGGCTTCTTCGCCTTGTGCCGGCAGGCGATGAGCATGCCCACCAACCTTATCGGCAAGTCAGTAGCCGACGTTTATTACCCGCGTATCAGTCGGGCGATCCATGACGGTGAACCAGTTGCCTCAATGTTGATCAAAGCGACTGCGGCGCTGGCCCTGGTCGGGTTGGTGCCGTTCAGCCTGGTGGTGGCGTTTGGCCCATGGCTGTTCGCGCTGGTGTTCGGCGAGCAGTGGCAGGTGGCTGGTGAGTTCGCCCGCTGGCTGGCATTGGCTGAGTATCTGGTGTTCGTCTCGCGGCCTTGCGTAGTGGCAGTGCCGGCGTTGTCGCTGCAGGGGCGGTTTCTGATATTCGAAATCTTTAGCACCAGCTTGCGAGTGCTGGCGCTGTTTGGCGGAGCGGTATTGATCGGAGATGCGCTGGCCACGGTCCAGGCATTTTCCGCCGCTGGCGTGCTGATTTATCTGAGCCTGGTAGTGATCGTGGTCTTCCAGGCACGGCGCTGGCATACGCGGCAAGGAGCTGCGGCATGAGCCAGTACGTAAATTCTTTGAGCGCTATGGATGCACACATGACAGCAAAGCTGCCCACCATCATCGTCATCGGCTACAACCGACCGAAGAGCCTGCAGCGCCTGCTGACCTCACTGAGCAAGGCACATTACCCCGAGGGCAATATCCGTCTGGTAATCAGCCTGGACAACTCCGGAACCCTGGAGCCGTTGCGCCTCGCCGAAGCCTATGACTGGCCCTATGGCGAAAAACGGGTGATTCACCACGAGCAGCGTCTCGGCTTGCGCAACCATGTGCTGGCCTGTGGGGATCTGACCGAGGAGTACGGTGACGTTCTGGTGCTCGAAGACGATCTGTTCGTCTCGCCATATTTCTACGAATACACTGCCCGGGCGCTGGCCTTCTACGAGAATGAACCGCGTGTGGCCGGCATCAGCCTCTACAGCCAGCAGTTCAACCAGACCGCCAACCTTCCGTTTACGCCCATCGACGATGGCAACTCGGATGTGTATTTCATGCAGCTGGCAGCATCCTGGGGGCAGGCCTGGTCACGCCGGCACTGGCAGGGTTTCCGTGAGTGGCTGTTGGGCAATGGGACCGATATCAGTCGTATCGACAACATTCCAGGTGATATCCGCAGCTGGCCGGAATCCTCGTGGTTGAAGCTGTACAACGCCTGGATCATCAGCAGCGACCGCTATTTCGTCTATCCCTACCGCTCGCTGACTACCAACTTCGGCGATCCCGGCCAGCATTTCTACATCGCCTCGTCGCGTTTCCAGGTTGCCATTCAGCAACAGCGGATCGACTACCATTTCCGCCATTTCGATGACAGCCTGGCGCGTTACGACGCTTTCTGCGAACTCTCTCCGCAGACCTTGAAAAAACTCAATCCAAAGCTGGCCGGGCATGACTTCCAGGTCAACCTGTTCGGTTGCAAGGACTGTCGCAGCGGCCTGCAGCTGACTCGCACCGACAAGCCGGGCCTGCACAGCTTCAGCCTGTCGATGAAGCCCATGGAGCTGAGCGTGCTGCATGACGTGGCGGGGCAGGGCATCGCTCTGATCGATACGGCCGAGGTCGACAGCGCCTCGTTGCGTGCGCCGCGAACTCAGTACGACACCTTCCGCTTCTTCTACAAATTTCCCTCCTTGCCGGTGATTTGTGTCGGCTTTTTCGAGCGAGTGCAAATGCTCCTTAAAAGCGCTCGTTCGAGCTGACTCACTGGATTGACTCAACCCCTCACTCATTCATGGAAAAGGTGAACACTATGGAACGTAAGAAAGCGTTGATCACAGGCGTCACAGGTCAGGACGGCTCCTATCTGGCAGAGCTGCTGCTGGAAAAAGGTTATGAGGTGCATGGCATCAAGCGCCGTGCATCGCTGTTCAATACCCAGCGGGTCGACCACCTCTATCAACACCATCAAGTAGAGGACAAGAACTTCGTCCTGCACTACGGCGACCTGACCGACTCCTCCAACCTGACCCGCATCATCCAGGAAGTGCAGCCCGACGAGGTCTACAACCTGGGCGCGCAATCCCATGTGGCGGTGAGCTTCGAGTCGCCCGAGTACACGGCTGATGTCGACGGCATGGGCACGCTGCGCATTCTCGAAGCCATCCGTCTGCTGGGGCTGGAGAAGAAGACCCGCTTCTACCAGGCCTCCACTTCCGAGCTCTACGGCCTGGTGCAGGAAATTCCGCAGAAGGAAACCACTCCATTCTACCCGCGCTCGCCCTACGCGGTGGCCAAGCTCTACGCCTACTGGATCACGGTGAACTACCGCGAGGCCTATGGCATGTACGCCTGCAACGGCATTCTCTTCAACCACGAGTCGCCGCGCCGGGGCGAAACCTTCGTTACCCGCAAGATCACCCGCGGCCTGGCCAATATTGCCCAGGGCCTGGAGCAGTGCCTGCATATGGGCAACCTGGACGCGCTGCGCGACTGGGGACACGCCAAGGATTACGTGCGCATGCAGTGGATGATGCTGCAGCAGGAGCAGGCCGAGGACTTCGTTATCGCCACCGGCGTGCAGTACTCGGTGCGTGAATTCATCCGCTGGTCGGCCGCCGAGTTGGGCGTTCAGCTGCGCTTCGAGGGCAGCGGCGTGGATGAGCGCGGCATTGTTGAAAGCATCGAAGGCGACATGGCACCGGCGTTGAAAGTCGGTGATGTGGTGGTGCGTGTCGATCCGCGTTATTTCCGCCCCGCCGAAGTGGAAACCCTGCTGGGTGACCCGTCCAAGGCCAAGGAAAAGCTCGGCTGGACGCCGGAAATCAGCGTGCAGGAGATGTGCGCCGAGATGGTCCGCGAAGACCTCAAGGTCGCCAGGCGCCACGCCTTGCTCAAAGAGCACGGCTTCGAGATCCCCGTTACGCTGGAGAGTTGAACCATGAATCGTGACGCTCGAGTTTTCGTCGCGGGGCACCGGGGGATGGTCGGCTCGGCCATCGTCCGGCGTCTACAAGCACTGGGTTACAAGAACATCCTCACGCGCGGGCGTGAGGATCTTGATCTGATCGACCAGGCGGCGGTGAATGGCTTCTTCGCCGAGAATCAGATCGATCAGGTCTATATGGCATCGGCCAAGGTCGGCGGTATACACGCGAACAACACCTACCCGGCCGAGTTCATCTACCAGAACCTCATGGTGCAGGCGAACATCATCCATGCGGCGCACTGCAACGATGTTCAGAAGCTGCTGTTTCTGGGTTCATCCTGTATTTACCCGAAGTTTGCTGCGCAGCCAATGAAGGAGGAGGCGTTGGTGACCGGTGTGCTGGAACCCACCAATGAACCCTACGCGGTGGCCAAGATTGCCGGGATCAAGCTTTGTGAAAGCTACAACCGGCAGTACGGCCGCGACTACCGTAGCGTGATGCCGACCAATCTCTACGGCCCCAACGACAACTTCCACCCGGAAAACAGCCATGTGGTGCCGGCTCTGCTCAAGCGCTTCCACGAAGCGACCCTGCGCGGTGATGACGAGGTGGTGATCTGGGGCAGTGGCAAGCCGCAGCGCGAGTTTCTTCACGTGGACGATATGGCTGCGGCCAGCGTGCACGTGATGGAGCTGGACGAGGCCACCTACCAGGCGCACACCCAGCCGATGCTGTCGCATATCAACGTCGGCACCGGCGTCGATTGCAGCATCCGCGAGCTGGCCGAGACCATCGCTCGGGTCACCGAGTACCAGGGACGGCTGATCTTCGACAGCAGCAAGCCGGACGGCACGCCACGCAAGCTAATGGATGTGTCTCGTCTGAAGGCGCTGGGCTGGCAGGCCAGCATCAGCCTGGAAGACGGTCTGCGGGATGCCTATCGCTGGTTCGTCGACAACCAGCACCAGATACGCCAGTAGCGGCACGTTTGCCATGCAGTGCCGTCGGACCTTCCCTTTTGCGCAACGCAGCGGCCGTGGGAGCGAATCATTCGCGCGCTCCTCACGGGCTGCGCAAGGCTGGTGAGCGTCAGAGGCTAGTTCATGCGTCATCGATCCGCTGAAGGGGAGATGGCGATATGCACCTATGGAAATGGACCTTTTCGCCGCAAGCGTTGTCCATCCATGGCACGTTTCCTCGTCGAGGTGTTCGTTCGCCGAGCCACGCCGGCTCGATTTTTGTGTCCGCCATCATTGGATATTGGGGATAGCGCTTGTTAAGGAAAGTTCTGGCGTACAAGAATCTGCTGATCGTCCTGTTGTTGCTGAATTCCGGGTGCTTCTTCCTGACGGATGACAAGCGTGCCGGTATTCCCTACTTCAGGGAGATGTTCCTGCTGCTGGTCGTGGCGTCCACCGTGTGCCTGTTCGTTGCCTGGAAGTGGGTCTATCAGTCGCGAACCAGCCTGTGGATCATCTTCATGGGCACCATGCTGCCCTTGATGTCAGCCGTGCTGGCCAACCTCAACTTCGGCCAGCCATTGGCCTTTGGCCTGTTCGAGGAGCGCCGTTTCCTCGAATACCTGGTGTTCTTCCCGGTGCTGTTCCTGCTGCTCATGGCGCAGCCCACCCAGGAAGAACTGGGCCGTTACTTCCTTTATATCGCGCTGTTCTGCGCCACCTTCGGCTTCTGCTACTACCTGGGCATCATCCCGCAGAACACCGTGGCCTCGTTCACCGTGGACGACTGGACGCAATACGAGGATCTGCTGCGGCCCGACCGGTATCGGATCGGCTCGGCATTCGTCAGCCTTGCGGCGTTCATGGTCATGTACAACATGCGCGACCGTGTAACCCTGCGCGGGTTGCTGATCCTGCTGTACTTCGTGGCCTATCTCTGGCTGGTCATGCAGACCCGGCAGACCATGCTGATCTGGGCCTTTGCCGGTCTGTGGATTTTCCGCAAGCGCATCGACTCGCTGATGAAGATGTCCGTGCTGGGCATCCTGATTCTCGGTGTGTCTTGGTTTCTCGTGCCGGAGTTCTATATCGAGCAGTACGAACGCTTCTACGCGCTGTTGTTCGAGGCCACTTCAGGGCCAGGTGTCCGGGAACGAACCGTCGACACCATCATCGAAGCGGTGAGTGCCAACAACTACATCGGTATGGGCGCGTTGTCGCTGCAGTGGAACGGCGGTTTCTCGAGAATATACAACTCGCACTTCTATCTTTCCGATGTCGGCATATTTGGCGTGTATTACCGCTACGGCTTTCTGATGCCGGTAGTGGTGCTGATCTTCTATGGCGGCTTTATCTGGATCATGCGCCAATGCCGGGACAAGGGCAGTTTGTTGGCAGCCATGCAGCTGTCATTCGTGTTCGGCATGATGAATTTCATGCTTTCCAATGCGTTGACGTTTGCCGGCGATGTGTATGGCATGGCGGCGGCCTTCTTCATTTATTACGCCAAGGTACAGTCGGCACATTCCTTTCACGCAGAAAATCCGGGGCAGATGAGTTATGGTCAACTTCAGTATCGTCACCATTAACTGGAATAATCTGGATGGACTCAAAGATACTTATCGGAGTCTGGTCGGGCAGACTTTCAGGAACTTCCGCTGGATTGTCATTGATGGCAATTCAACCGATGGCAGCGGTGAATGGCTGCGCAAACTGGATGACAAGCAGGCCGAAATAACCATAGAGCCAGACAGAGGTATCTATGACGCCATGGATAAAGGCCGGCAACGTGCAGTTCAAACCGAAGGTTATACACTGTTCCTCAATAGCGGGGACGCACTTGCCAGCCCTCATGTTCTGGCCAGAATCAATGACGAGTTATCAAAGGCTGCTATTGCGCCCAAGTTTATCTATGGCGACTTTTATCGTAAGGACGCCGGCGGCAGTCTAAAACCCGTAAATGCCCACCCAATCGAGCGTGCTCCGCTTGGTTTGCCGGCCAGTCACCAGACCATGTATTTTGAGAACGAACGGCTGCGCCAATACAAGTTTCGTCTTGATTACAAACTGTCTGCCGATTATTGCCTGTTATTGGAGTTCTTGCAGGGGCTGGATTTGCAGCGTGATGTCATGCAGTTGTCATTTCCCTTGTGCATCTTCGATACGACCGGCGTTTCTCATAAACGTCGATTTGAAGCAATCCGTGAGGATATGGATATTCGCAAACGCTTCCTGAACTTCTCGAGCCCCAATGCTTTTGCTCTGTATGTATTGCACTACCTGCATACGCACAGCAAGCAATTGCGCGCTGCTCTTGGGCGTTAATGAATGCAGGAAGAATGGTCGCAGGAGAGGATTCGATGAATTACCGCAGTTTGAGTCATCTATCGCAACTGAGCAACGAGTGTGCCGGCAAGATTCCCCATGATGTCGACCTGGTTGTCGGCATCCCCCGAAGTGGCATGCTGGTCGCCAGTATCGTTGCTCTGAAGCAGAACCTGCCGTTGACCGATCTGTATTCGTTCCTGCGCAACGACGACTTGAAGAAGGGCAGCACGCGCACTTACAAACATGCCGATTTGTGCAAGCCGAGAGATGCAAAGAAAGTGCTGCTGGTGGACGACAGTATCGCCAGCGCCAAGTCGATGCACGCCGCCTTAAAGCAAGTTAGGGCCGTGTATCAGGGCGAGGTGGTGACCATGGCTGCGTTCGCCGAAAAGAATAACTGCCATCTGGTGGATATGTATCTGGAGCTGGTCGAACAGCCCCGGGTGTTCGAGTGGAACATCATGCATCATCCATTCATGGCGCAGGCCTGCCTGGATATCGATGGCGTGCTCTGCCTCGACCCGACGGTTGAGCAGAACGATGACGGGCCGAACTACCGGGACTTTCTAAGTTGTACACGCCCGCTGTTCATTCCTTCACTCAAGGTCGCGCACCTGGTGACCAGCCGGCTGGAGAAATATCGCCCCGAAACCGAAGAGTGGCTGCAGAGAAACGGCGTGCAATACGGCACCCTGCATATGCTCGATCTGCCCTCGGCAGAGGAGCGGCGGCGGTTGAAGATCCATCACAAGTTCAAGGCCGAGGTCTATAGCAGGTATCCGCAGACTCGACTCTTCGTCGAGAGTGAGGAGCGCCAGGCTATCGAGATCATGAGGCTCAGCGGCAAGCCGGTGTTCTGCATCGAAACCAATGAGATGTATGTCCCGGGACACGTGCACAATCTGAAGGCCAGCACCTTGCGCAAGACCCATAGTTTGAAAGAGCGGCTGATCGGCAAGGCAAAGTCGATGGCCAAGTGGATGCCAATGCCGCAATCCAAAAGCTGAGCGCATAGCGCCCCGACAAGACGCCGGGGCGCAACGCAGGTGAATTCATGGACCGATACGCTTGCAGTCTCCCTTACCGACATACTTTTCGAGCACAGCCCACTGCGGACGTTCTTGGCCGTCGCGAGTCGGTTCGACCGATAACTTGTAATTTCCCCAGGAAGGGCCTGCGGCCCAATACGTCATGGGTATGCAGTGTTTCTGCAGATAAGCCAGCAGATTGTCCATCGCTTCCAGCAGGCGCGGATCCCCGGCCGGTATGCCGAATTCGCCAATATGGCCCTGCCTGTCATGTTTGATCAGCCAATCGATAAAGGGCTTGACCCGCTCCACACCCAGCATGGTGTCGAAGTCCTCTGCCAAAGGCTCGCGATATTGCCCGTTGCCATGTTTGTCGAGATAAAGATGTGCGGAGAATATCAACTTGTCGGCGGGGTCCTGCAGATTGAGAAGTGGGTCGTTGTATTTGGGCCAGAGATAACTGCTGGACCAAAAGTTGCCTTCGATAAGCAGCGGACGCTCATGGTCGTGTTTACGAATGGCATCGATTCCTGCTTGAGCGGCGGCAGGCCAGTATTTATCGACGCCATGGGGTTCATTCATGATGTCGTAAGCCCAGAGTCCTTCGTGGTCTTTCCAGCGCTTGGCAACGCGCTCCAGAAAGTCCGCATAGGCGGATATTGGAACAGCATCGGAGCCTATTTTCTTTTTTCGGTAACGGGCGTAATTGTGGATATCGAGGATGACGCGCATATCGTGGTCCGCAGCCTGTTGCATGAAATCTTCGATGCGTTGTGCATATTCCTCTTGCAGCTCGCCATTGAGTTCGGCTTGCAGGCGCTCCCACATGATCGGGAATCGGATGGTACGAATGCCGCGTTCTTTCCAGGTGGCAAGGTAATCTGGGGCGGGGAAGAAATAATTTGTATTGTATTTTCCAGGGATGGAATTGCCGGAAAATGCGGCTCCACCGATGTTCAGCCCGATCAAGTCGATTTTTTCTGCCGCATTTACGGCACTACCGAGCATAACTACGAGTCCGAGAAGTATTCCTTTCACCCGTTGCGATTTGCCGCGTGTCCCCATCATCTCCATCTCCTCTTTTTGCCATCGGAAAAAGTCGCAGCAGCGACTGCTTACTTTGGTCCGACGCTGACACGCATTGTTCAGTTTTTCTACGAATTGAGCCTGGGAAATAAATGCCCGGTTGGATGGCCTGCAAATCCAATAGCCCCAGAATTGAATGACAGACAGAGAAGATATTTATGAAAAAACCCCGCACCAGAAGGATGGATCCTTTGATCGGGAAGCTGAAGCTCCTGAATGAGGCCGAGACGGGCCCCTTCATCAGCACACTTCGGCAGCGCAAGTCGCCGACGATTCTTGGATTTCTAAATCAGCACGGCTACAACATTGCCCAGCGGCATGCCTCGGTCCGGGACAGCTTCATGCATGTGGACCATCTGCTGCGTGACGGCATTGGAATCAAGATTGCCTGCTTGTTCAACGGGCGAGAACCAAAGGCCAACCTGAACGGATCGGACTTCATACCCAGGCTGATCGAAGAGTTGGTGAGCGGCTCGGGCGACAATCATGAGCTTTTCGCCATGGGCACTCGTGAGCCTTGGCTAAGCGAGGGGGCGCGCAGTCTGTTCGGGGACCGTGACTTCCATGCAATCGATGGTTTCAAGAGTAGCGAGGAGTACCTGGAGTTCTACCGGAAGCACCATGTCCCAGGGCGCTATCCGATTATTGTGCTTGCCATGGGCATGCCAAAGCAGGAGCAGGTCGCTTTATATCTGCAGAACGAAATGGAGACGCCGGCGTTGCTGATCTGCGGCGGCGCCATTCTGGACTTTGCTGCCGAACGCTTTCCCCGCGCACCGTTGCTCTTCCGGCGCTTTGGTCTGGAATGGGCGTTCCGCATGCTGATAGAGCCAAGGCGCCTGTTCAAACGCTATGCGGTAGGGATCCCACTGTTTTTCTATTACCTGTCGCGCAGCCTTCTTGCACGCCCCCGCCATATAAGCAGTGCAAGCCGCAGCGGCAAGCGGCAGGCTACTAGTTACAAGTAAACGTACATCCTTCAACCCCGCCGCAAAGGCGGGGTCCAGCTCCTAAAACTCCCTTTTCCTTCCTCTGCGGTATTGCCTCCCTGGCAAGGCCCGAATTCGGCTTTTTTATTTTGCTTCGCCTCGGCAAATTCCCTCAATGCTTGATAGCCATTCGTCGGGAATGAAGGCCGCTTCGCTTGTTTGTGTGACTTGCCAGAATTCAAAAAAATGGCGCCGATTTCTATTGTTTTGAAGCATTAAGCACCGCTCTTTCAATAGCATTTAGCCATGTTCTAATAGCATATTACTGGCGATGCCAAAAAAGTGCCGATTATTTGGCGATGCTATTTCGTCGGCGGCGTTTTGACTAAATTTTGAAACCTATTATAAAGGCGCCACGCAACGGATTGCCGGATTCTCAAATGGTGATCCGGCCCTTGCATGCGGTTCGTTCGGTTGCGCGTCATGAGTGCTTCAGCTCCATAAAGCGCCGCACGAAAATCCTTTAACTCCCGCTACTTTTTTAAAGGCTCCGGCCTTTAGAAGTATTAAGTTCCGGAGAGACTGAATGTCTATGAATGTACTCACAAGTGCTCCCAAGGCGCTTGTACGCTCTATCGCTATGGCTGCGGTATTGAGTTCGCTGGTTGTCGGTGGCGAAGCCACAGCGGCCATCGATATCAGCGCAACTTCCGCGACCGCTTTCACTTCAGATATCAATCGCTTTACCAGTAATGACTGGCTCAATGGCGTCTGGCGCCGCGAAGCCGGCATCTCCGTACCGTTCTCGGCTGCCGCTCGTGATGCCTTCAAGCCGGGCGTGCAGATCAAGTTTGCTGACGGTCAAGTGCGCAAGATCACCAAGGTCTTCGTCGTTGGTGAACACCTCAGCGTCTATGTCGATGGGCCTCTGCTCGACGGCAACAAGGTTGGTGCGCCGAACAAGGTCAGCACCGTCGTTGCTTCCAGCACTGCGCCGGAAACTTCCGCGCCGGCGCCGACGCCTGCTCCGGAAACGGCTGTTGGCTTCACCAGCCAGATCAACCGCTTTACCAGCAGCGACTGGCTCAATGGCGTATGGCGCCGTGAAGCCGGTATCTCCGTGCCGAACTCCTCTGCTGCCCGCGATGCCTTCAAGCCGGGTGTTCAGGTGCGCTTTGCCGATGGTCAGGTGCGCAAGATCACCAAGGTCTTCAGCGTTGGCCAGCATCTCAGCGTCTATTTCGACGGACCTCTGCTTGATGGCGCCAAGGTCGGTGCGCCGAACACCGTCAGCACTGTGACCGTCTCCAATACTGCGCCGGGTACTTCTGCACCGAAGCCGACGCCGACTCCAGAGCCAACTCCAGAGCCAGCGCCCGCTCCCGAAGCATCAGTAGGCTTCACCAGCCAGATCAACCGCTTCACCAGCGGCGACTGGCTCAATGGTGTATGGCGTCGTGAGGCTGGCGTTTCGATCCCGCTTACCAATGGTGCCCGTGACGCCTTCAAGCCAGGCGTGCAAGTACGTTTTGCTGACGGCCAGGTACGCAAGATCAGCAAGGTCTTTGTAGTGGGCAGCAACCTCAGCGTCTACTTCGACGGCGGTCTGCTCGATGGCAACAAGGTCGGTGCTCCGCGCACCATCAGCACTTTGGGCAGCACCAGCAAGCCGAGCACGCCGACACCTGCACCACAGCCGAAGCCGGAACCTCAGCCGGACACCAAGCCTGCGCCAGAGGCTCCGAGCGAGAGCACCTATAGCACCGGCATGAACAGCTTCACCAACGAAGACTGGGAGAACGGCATCTATCGCAAGCAGGCCGGTTTCTCCATCCGCAACACGGCGGGTAACAAGGCAGCCTTCAAGCAGGGTGCCTCGGTACGCCTGGCCGATGGTCAGGTTCGCCAAGTCATCGCGGTCTATGACATCGGTGAGCACCTGACAGTCCTGCTCAGCGGCGACAAGCTGTCGCCAAGCAACGTCGGCTATCCGAAGACCCTGACCGTGGTTTCCAGCAGCACCGGTGGCCAGCCGCAGAACCCTGCGCCGACTCCGACTCCGACTCCGAAGCCGGGCAATGGCAAGGGTATCGATCTGGTGGGCGTGAACTTTGCGTCCGGCGTGTTCGACCCGGGCAGGGTTCCAGGTATCTACAACCAGGGCTACACCTATGCCGACGAGTCCTACTATAAGCGTCATAGTGAGCTGGGCTTCAAGCTGATCCGTCTGGGCTTCCTCTGGGAGCGTATCCAGCCCAAACTTGGCACCCCGCTGGATGCCGCCGAACTGTCGCGCATCAAGAAGTCGCTGGACCTGGCGCACAAGTACGGCATGAAAGTCGTCCTGGATATGCACAACTACTACCGTTACTACGGCAAGGTGATTAACTCTCCAGAGGTTCCGCGTTCCGCGTTTACCGAGACCTGGCGCAAGATCGCTCTGGAAGTTCACAACCACCCGGCTCTGTGGGGCTATGGTCTGATGAACGAGCCGTACAACACCGGTAACAACCTCTGGCCTGAGACTGCTCTGGAAGCGAGCAAGGCGATCCGCAAGATCGATCCGGAGACCTGGATCATGATCGCCGGCGACCGTTACTCCAGCGCGCTGTTCTGGGAGCAGGTCAACACCAAGCTGATCAGCGATCCGTGGATGCGCGATCCGAAGAACAACCTGGTCTTCGAAGCACACCAGTATTGGGATCACGACTACTCGGGCTCGTACCGCAACCGCAACGAAACCTTTGCACCGATGCGTGGTGTGGATCTGGTCAAGCCTTGGGTTGAGTGGCTGAAGAAGCACAAGCTGCGTGGCTACCTGGGTGAGCACGGTATCCCTGACTTCGCCCCCTCGGGTGTGGTCGCCACCGACAACATGCTGGCGTATCTGGCCGAGAACTGCATCCCGAGCACCTACTGGGCAGCCGGTCCTCGCTGGGGTGAAGACAGCATGTCGCTGGACGTACAGAGCGGCAAGTTCCGTCCGCAACTGGCGATGCTGCAGAAGCACGCAGCCACGAAGAAAACCTGCTCCACCATCGGTCCGATCCAGTAACGGAAACCGATAACAGAAAAACGGGCTGCGGCCCGTTTTTTTGTGCCCGCAAATTGATACGACTGTTCGTCGGTTGTGCCTGCCTCAGCCGTCCTCCAGCGGTTTCAAAACCCGGCGATGCAACACGACAGAGTGCCGTTTCGCTTGGCATTCATGGCGCTTCGCTTAAGGCCAGGGCATCCGCGGCTTGGGCGCCATTAGTGGGCAAGCCGCCATCACGCGAAGCGTCTAGCACAAGCCTTGGGGCCTGGGTTTTCGTGCCGGGAGGCGCTGGGCCGGTGAGGGGAACTCAAAAAATTGGCCCCGGTCACCTTACATGAGTGCTGCAACTTCAGCCTCGGCGAATCCCCGCCTTGACTGCCTCCGCAAGGCCTCGGCCCTGCGGCCAAGCCATATGAAAGGTGAACCCGATGACGACACCCGACGAAGAAATCACAGGTTACGGTGGCATGGGTAAAGCCAGCCCCGACTTTACCTCCCAGCCCGATAACACGACGGCTTCCGACTCGGTGGCACATCCGACTGCCGAAGATGTTCGTGCTACTGCCCGGCAGGCTACTGAAGAGATCAAGGCCAAAGGCAAGAGCCAGCTCGACGGCTACCGGGAAACCGCTGCTGACGAACTTGAAAAGGTCGCGCACAGTGCCGAAGCCGCTGCCCGGGAACTGGAAGGTCAGGACACACTGGGACTATCAGGCTATGTCTCCGATATGGCCCAGAGCATGGTTCGGCTCTCGGATAACTTGCGTGGCAAGAGCGTGGATGAACTCATCCACGACGTGAATCGACTCGCCCGCGACAACCCCGCGCTGTTCATTGCCGGGAGTATCGCGCTGGGCTTTGGGCTGACCCGTTTTGCCAAGGCTTCGGCCAGGCACAGCGAGGACGACTATCGGCACCGCCAGGCCTCCAGCAGCGCTGCCTCGCCGGATGCAAGCTCGTCCAGCCGCCATATCAGCGATCAGCAAGAGCTCAATCGGCGGCTCGACACTGGCGAACCCGGCACCGTTGGCAGCATCAGTAACGCCGGGGTTTCCTCAACCACTCAAACTGCCGGCATAGGTGCAACGGGCAGCGCTACTTCCCAGGTTGGCCACAACGGTAGAGGCACTGACGGAGGGCTCCATCCATGAGCGAGGCACATAAGACAACCACGACCATTAGCCCCGACACAGGCAAGCGTGCCGACTATGACGGCTCCGTAGGCGGGCTCCTGCGACAGCTGACCCATGAAGTTCCTGATCTGATCACCAAGGAGCTGGCGCTGGCCAAGGCGGAACTGAGCGAATCCATCCGCGCGACCAAGGCCGGCGCGGCGAGCGTCGCCACCGGCGGAGCGGTGCTGCTGGGTGGTTTTATTGTTCTGCTTATGTCAGCGGTATACGGCCTCAGCGAAATCATGGCGCCCTGGCTTGCGGCGCTGATCGTTGGCGGGGTGGTGGTGGTGATCGGCCTGATCATGGTCTCGGCCGGCAAGAAAAAGTTCGAGGCATCGTCGTTCAAGCCTGAACGCACCCTTCATTCCATGCATAAGGATAAAGAAGCCGTCAGGGGGCATACGTCATGAGCACAGGCAGCCAGATAAATATCGAAGCGCAGAAAGACCCCGCAGAGCTGGAGCGCGAGATCGATCAGAAGCGCGCCGAGATCGGCGATATCGTCCATGCACTGGAAAACAAGCTGTCACCCGGTGAACTCATCGATACCGCGCTGAGCTACGTGAAAGGCGGCGGTGGCGAGTTCTTCACCAACCTTAGCAACACCGCCAAAGCCAACCCGGTGCCTACCGTGCTGACGTCTATCGGTTTGCTTTGGCTGATGGCTGGGCAGAATCGTCAGCCGCCGGCGCCATCCAGCAGCAGTGGTCCATCGCTGGGCGACAAGCTTTCCAGCAAGGCTTCCGGCCTGAAACAGCAGGGTAGCGATTTACGTAACCGAACCAGTCAGGTGGGGCATGACGTATCCGCTTCCCTGGCCGATGCTCGACATCGTGTCAGCGATACCAGCCGGCATGCCGCAGAAAGCCTGCGCCAGCAGAGCGAGCGCGCACGTGGCGGCTTCAATCATCTGCTTAATGAGCAGCCACTGGCGCTGGGCGCGATTGGTATTGCGTTGGGTGCATTGCTGGCGGCCTCCGTTCCGCCTACACGTAAGGAAGATGAAATGCTGGGCCGAGCCAGCGACAGCGTGACCGACAGCCTTCGCCATAAGGCAGAGGAGGGATACCAGAAAGCTTCAGATATCGGCCAGCAGGTCGCCAGCGACGTCCGGCATGAGATCAAGCGTGATTCTGGCGAAAGCCGGCCGGAACCGACGCCGGGGCTATAAGCAAGCGACTGCCGGCCGTGCGGATTGTCGGGGGGCTTGAGCCTGGGACAGCAAGCCCCCGATAATCCGCTTATCGCCGGAGTAGCTCAGTCGGTAGAGCAGCGCACTCGTAACGCGAAGGTCGCAGGTTCGATTCCTGTCTCCGGCACCAATGATCAAGGCCCGCAAATGCGGGCCTTTTGTTTTCCGGGTCGATATTGGCTGCAAACAGCTGCCGAATGCAGATCGCCGCGCTGACTCAGGTGCGCGCCTGATGGGTCGGCCGGGGCATTCCCCCGGCGCGGCCTGGCTTGAGGGGGCTGCGCATGGGGTGCCGTCGATGGAACCGGTAGATGTCTGCGCCTCTTTTTATCGACGCTTTTTCGTACAGCCCGATCATGTGGTCGAGGTTGTCGCGTACGCGCTCCTTCAGCAGCGCCACCACTGTCTGTAGTTCCTTCTTCTGAGGCTCGCCGAACGAGGCGAGCAGGGCACTGGCTGTGTGGCTGATCTGATCGATTTCGGCGAACCCCGACGAGCGTCTGGGCGCCCAGGTTTCGAGGAAGCTGGACAGTTTGATCACCCGCTTGGGCAGCAGAGCGATCTGCGGAACCGCATAGGTCAAGGCAGTAATGGCGCCGTGCAGACTGGTACCGCAGTAGAGCTTGCTGGTGGCGATGCAGCGGATGATGTCCTGGATATGCCCGCTATCGACGCGAAAGGCGCGTTCGCCCAGTAGCGTCTGCAGCTTGTCCAATGGCGTGTCGTCAGAGTGGCCAGGGGCCTTGCCGATTGTGAGCAGGGCGATTTTCAGACCGGTGCTGTCGCTGAGTTCGCTCAGCTGTTCGGCAATGGCTTCGATGCGCCGTCTGGAATGGTGCTCGGAGATGTGGAAGACAATATGGCCGGCTTCACTCGGGGTCGGCTGCTGGGGAAATATGTCGGAAATCAACACGGCGCTGTCCGGTACCAGCCGGTGCTCGACGCCGAGTTTTTCCAGCTCGGCGGAAGTCTCGCGGTCGCGCACCGAAATGTAGGTGCAGTCCTTGAGGTTGCGTTTGATGGCGGCGTGGATCAGGGGTTTTTTGCGGCTGATTTCGTTACCGCCGACACTGTTGTACATCACCTGATAACCCGGCAGCTCGCGTTCGCCCAGCACCATGGGCATGTCGGATGGGATAGAGGTGAATTTGCGGCTCAGACGGATGAACTGATGATGGCCGATCACATAGGGGCTCGCCTTGATCGGGTAGTAGATGGCCTGAGGCGCCAGGTAGCCGATGATGCTTTCCCATTGCGCGGTCAGGCATTCGCCGCCAGCGACCACCAGCATGGTATTGCGCTGTTGGCGCGTGGCCCTTAGCGCCTCCTTCAGAGAAATGGTTGGTAGAGCGCCGAAGCGGGAGAGATCGGACTTCTTGGTAGCCGCGATCAGAACGTGAAAGCCTTTGTTGGCTTCCAGGTAGTGCTTGAGGACGATGGCGAAAAGCAGGTCGCCGTAGTTGTGTCTGTCGTAGGCGCCGTAGGCGATAACCTTCATCTTGTTGCTGGTTTCGTGCGAAGGCCCGTTGATGCGGATATTCATGAGAGCGAACTCCTTTCTATTTTCTTGAACTGCACATAGAGCAGGATGTTTTTCATGGCCAGCGCCACGGCAGTGGCGAAGCAGGCGCCGTTGACGCCGTAGCGCGGGATCAGAAGCAGGTTCAAAAGCACGTTGAGCGCACAGGTCGCGATGTTGTTGTGTAGGTATTGGCGATGGTGGCCGGTCATGGTCATGAAGATGCCCAGCGGTCCGGCGGCCAGGACAAAGAAGTAGCCGCTGGCCAGAACCAGTAGCGCGAATGCACCCTGTTCGCGGTATTGCTCGCCGAAGACAGCCAGGATGTAGTCATGCAGCAGGCCAATGCCGAGCAAAATCAGTGCAGCCAGACCCAGCATGAAGCGTGAGTACTTTCTAACCACGGCAAAGGCGCCCGCATGATCCTGGTGCGCCCAGCGTCGGGAAATTTCCGGTGCGACGGTGCCGTTGATGATGAACAGCAGGGTGGTGGACAGGGCAGCGACCTTGGCGCAGACGTAATAGATGCTGACCTCGCCAGCCGAACGCAGCATGCCCAGCAACAGGGTGTCGGATAGCTCGATCACGCTGTTCATCACTGCGATCAGCATCAGCGGTGTGCCCAGCATCAGCATGTCGCGCCAGGCGACTCGAGCCCGGCCCGTAGCTGGTTGCAGGCGCATCCGCGCCCGGCACGTCGAGCCCAGCATCGCCAGTACATGGCTAGCCGCGAAGCAGGCCACCACGATTTGCAGCTCACTGCCGAGCAATACGATCAGCGCCAGGGTCAAGGCTGGCTGGAAGACGGTCTGCCAGAACAGGCCCTCGCCGGTCCGGTGCCGCGCCTTGAGAGTTTCGCTGGCGATGTTGGTCAGCGACAGGCTCAGCGCGGCGATTGCGAATAGGGCAGTGGCGGCAGTGAGATCAGCCTGGGTGCTGGGGGAAAACTGCACCACCAGCGCCCCGATGATGATCGTCGGGATGTTCGCCAGCAGGGTGAGGATCAGAGCACGGTCGAGATAGCTGCGCTGCTGTTCTTCCGGCAGTGCGGAAATGTTCTTCAGACAGGCCACATCCAGCCCCATCCGCGAAACCAGCGAAGCAAAGGTGGCCAGTGCGATGCAGAAGAACAGCAGGCCTGAAAGGTCAGGTACCAGCAGGCGTGCCAGGAGGATGTTCAGGCCCAGCGCGGCTCCTGCACCACTACCCTTGGTGAGGATTAGTCGGACGTATTTGAGCAGATCGGTCTTCAGCCCAGCCTGCGGCACGCCCGTCGCGAAGGCGGATTTGAGTGTCATAAGCGGCGCGTTTCGTCCAAGGCCGATTGAATCGGGACTTCCTCAAGAGCCCAGGACAGGCCGTAAAGTTCCGGAAAAGGCGCCTAAGGATTAATTCACGTTGCTGCCTGGCGATGCATCGGTGTGCTCTGGACGAACTCTTGCTAAGGTCGGTCGTCACATTTTTATCGACTTCGATCTAGGGTGGGGATAAGCATGGCATTGCTGAATTTGCAGGGCGTTGGGGCTTTCGATCTGCTGAAACGCACCGTGAAGGAGTTCAGCAAAAATGACATGACTACCTACGCTTCGGCGCTGGCCTACCGCGCCATCTTCTCGCTATTTCCCTTCCTGTTGTTTCTCATCGCAATGCTGGGGATGTTGGATCTGCAGGAGTTCTTCACCTGGCTGCGTGAGCAGGTTTCGATGATGCTGCCGCCCGACGCGCTGAACCTGGTCAACCCGGTGATCGACGAGATGCAACACCAGAAAAGCGGACTGCTTTCGGTAGGTATCCTCGTGGCTCTGTGGTCGGCTTCCATCGGCGTGCGCTCACTGATGAACGCGATGAACAAGGCTTACCGGGTCGAGGAGGGGCGTCCGGCGTGGAAGCTGATGCTCCTTTCGGTGCTCTACACCATCGGCCTGGCAGTTATTTTGCTGATGCTGGCTGGGCTGATGATCATGGGCCCGCAGGTGATCGAGTGGCTGGCTTCCCAAGTGGGGCTGAAAGACATCGTGGTCATTCTCTGGACCTGGTTGCGCCTGCCGCTGGTGGTCTTTCTGATGATGCTGGTAGTAGCGGTGCTGTACTACGTCACCCCGGATGTGGAGCAGGATTTTCGCTTCATTACGCCTGGTTCGGTGCTCGCGGTGATCGTCTGGATCGCAGCTTCGATAGGCTTCGGCATCTACGTGAACAACTTTGGCAACTACGATGCCACCTACGGCAGTATCGGTGCGGTTATCGTGCTGCTGCTGTATTTCTATATTTCCGCAGCAGTCCTGCTGTTTGGCGCGGAGATGAATGCGGTGATCGAGCACGCCTCTCGCGAGGGCAAGGACGCCGGTGACAAGCGCATCGAAGAAACTGCCAACGACCGTTCCTCGGGCCAGTGAAACTAACTGCCGGTCTGTTTGCTCAACAGAATGTAACCCATGGAGAGTGAGAGGAAATCCTTATGAGCAGTACTACCGACAAGATGAAAGGCAACCTCAATGAAGCCGCCGGCAAGGCCAAGCAGGGCTTGGGCGAAGCGACTGACAACCAGCGCATGAAGAACGAAGGCAAGCGCCAGGAAGTCAAAGGCGAAGCGCAACAGGTCAAAGGTGATGTGAAAGACGCAGTCAAGCGCGGCGTCGACAAGGCCTGATGGCACGACACAAATAAAAATGCCCGTCTCGTGAGAGGCGGGCATTTTTTCAGCCATGGATTGGCTACTTGGCAGCGTTCGGAAAAACGCAATGGTTTTTCAGCAAACTGTTAACGCTCCAGGTACTGCAGCTTGTCCTTAACGCCATCCCACTCCTCGGCGTCGGGAAGCGCGTCCTTCTTCTCGGTGATGTTCGGCCAGACTTCAGCCAGGTCGGCGTTGAGCTCGATGTATTCCTGCTGATCGTCAGGCACTTCGTCTTCGGAGAAAATTGCCTGGGCTGGGCATTCCGGCTCGCAAAGGGCGCAGTCAATGCACTCGTCCGGGTGGATGACCAGGAAGTTGGGGCCTTCATAGAAACAGTCCACCGGACAGACTTCTACGCAATCGGTGTATTTGCACTTGATGCAGTTGTCGGTGACGACGAAGGTCATTTCTATTATCTCCTCAGGCGTTTCAGGTGGCGTTGCAATGACGCCTTGGCTCGGCAGGCTTCAGCGGCACCAGGCAAATGCCGCATCTGTCCAAAAATGCGCGCGATTCTAGCAGCTTTTTGCGGCTCGTCAGATCTGCGTTTTCAGCTTATATAGCAGTTCCAGCGCCTGACGCGGTGTCAGATCGTCTGGCTGGACCTTGCCCAGCGCCTCGATGACCGGGTGCGGCAGGCTGGCGAACAGGTCGTTCTGCATGGGCGGAGCCGGTTGGCCGGGTTCCATTTTCGGCATTTCATGGGGCAGGCTGGTGGTTTCCAGGCGCGACAGATGGTCGCGGGCACGCTGGATCACTTCGCCGGGCACGCCCGCCAGTTGCGCCACTGCCAGGCCGTAGCTCTGGCTGGCCGGGCCCGGTAGCACATGGTGCAGAAAGACGATGCGCTCGTTGTGCTCGGTGGCCGACAGGTGCACGTTGGCCACCACCGGCTCGCTTTCCGGCAACACCGTCAGCTCGAAGTAGTGGGTGGCGAACAGGGTGAAGGCCCGCAGCTTGGCCAGATGCTCGGCGGCGGCCCAGGCCAGCGATAGGCCATCGAAGGTGCTGGTGCCACGGCCGACTTCGTCCATCAGCACCAGGCTGCGATCACTGGCGTTATGCAGGATATTGGCGGTTTCGCTCATCTCCACCATAAAGGTGGAGCGGCCACCGGCCAGGTCATCGCTCGAGCCGATGCGGGTGAAGATGCGGTCCACCAGCGACAGCTCGCAGGCCTTGGCCGGCACGAAGCTGCCGATCTGCGCCAGCAGCACGATCAGCGCGGTCTGGCGCATATAGGTGGATTTACCGCCCATGTTCGGCCCGGTGATCACCAGCATGCGGGTGTCGTTGTCGAGGCTCAGGTCGTTGGCCACGAAAGGCGTCTGCAGCACCTGCTCCACCACCGGGTGGCGACCCTGCTCGATACGCAGGCAAGGCTGCTCGACGAAGCGTGGACGGTTCAGGTCGAGGGTCAGGGCGCGTTCGGCAAGGTTGCTCAGTACATCCAGTTCGGCCAGGGCCGCGGCGGATTCCTGCAATGGCGCCAGGTGGCCGATCAGCAACTCCAGCAGCTCGTCGTAGAGCTGCTTCTCGCGAGCCAGGGCGCGGCTCTTGGCCGACAGGGCCTTGTCTTCGAACTCCTTGAGCTCCGGGGTGATAAAACGCTCGGCGCCCTTCAGCGTCTGCCGGCGAATGTAGTCGGCCGGTGCTGACTCGGCCTGCTTGCTGGGCAGCTCGATGAAATAGCCGTGCACGCGGTTGTAGCCGACCTTGAGGTTGGCCAGCCCGGTGCGCGCCTTCTCGCGGGTTTCCAGGTCCATCAGGTACTGGCCGGCGTTTTCCGAGAGCGACTGCAGCTCGTCCAGCTCGGCGTCGTAGCCGGTCTTCAGCACGCCACCGTCGCGAATTACCGCCGGCGGGTTGTCGATGATCGCCCTGGCCAGAAGGTCGGCCAGCTCCGGATAGGTGCGGATGCTGGTGGCCAGCTCGATCAGGTGCGGTGCCACCAGCTCCTGCATGCCGGTCTGCAGTTGGGGCAGGGCGGCCAGGGCATCCCGCAGGCGCGCCAGGTCCCGTGGGCGGGCGTTGCGCAGGCCGATCCGGGCCAGGATGCGCTCCAGATCGCCGATCTCCTTGAGCTGCGGCTGGATTTGCTCGAAGCGGTAATGCTCCAGCAGACAGGTGATCGAGTCCTGGCGCGCTTCCAGCACCTGACGGTCACGCAGCGGGCGGTTCAGCCAGCGACTCAGCAAACGCGAACCCATGGCGGTCTGGCAGCGGTCGACCACCGACTGCAGGGTGTTGTCGCGGCCGCCGCCGAGGTTGATGTCCAGCTCCAGGTTGCGCCGGGTGGCGCCGTCGAGCACCACGCTGTCGTCGAGGCGCTCATGGCGCAGGCTGCGCAGGTGATGCAGGGCGGTGCGCTGGGTTTCCTTGGCGTAGGCCAGCAGGCAGCCCGCGGCGCCGATGGCCAGAGTCAGTTTCTCGCAGCCGAAGCCTTTCAGGTCCTGGGTCGCGAACTGCTGGCAGAGACTTTTGAAGGCGCTGTCACGATCGAAATCCCAGGGCGCACGCCGCCGCACGCCACGGCGTTTTTCCAGCGGTAACCCGGCTGGCCAGTCGTCGGGGATCATCAGCTCAGCGGGGTTCAGACGCTCGACTTCGGCCAGCAGGGTTTCCCAGCCGCCGAACTCCTGAACTGTAAAACGGCCACTGGTGATATCCAGTACCGAAAGGCCGAAGAGTTTTTCATCGCCCACCACGGCGGCCAGGAGATTGTCGCGGTGCTCGTCAAGCAGCGCTTCGTCGCTTACCGTGCCCGGGGTGATGATGCGCACCACCTGGCGTTCCACCGGCCCCTTGCTGGTAGCCGGGTCGCCGATCTGTTCGCAGATCACCACCGATTCGCCCAGCTTCACCAGGCGGCTGAGATAGCCTTCGGCCGAATGAAACGGAATTCCGGCCATGGGAACCGCATTCCCACCGGACTGGCCGCGGGCGGTAAGGGTGATATCCAGCAGTTTGGCGGCCTTCTTGGCGTCCTCGTAGAACAGCTCGTAGAAGTCCCCCATGCGGTAGAACATCAGCTGGTCCGGATGCTCGCGCTTGAGCCTCCAGTATTGCTGCATCATTGGCGTATGTTTGGAGAGGTCTTGAGTGTCTTTGGGCATGAGGCTGGTGTAATTCGACGTGGAGGTAGCCCGGGAAGCGGGGGCGGAAAAGAGCGCAAGGTTAGCATGCAGCCCGAACATCTCGCAGGCGGATAAGGATGGGGCGCACAACGACTCGATCCGGTGCCCCGCAAAACCGTCAGCGTCTGCGGTAGTCTCGGTTTCTGGAAATGAAAGGGAGTGGCGATCTTGAATCTCACCGAATTGGCTGCGCAGCTTGGCGAGCGGCTGTTACGACTGAATCAGCAGGTGACCACCGCCGAATCCTGTACCGGTGGTGGTATTGCTGAAGCCATTACTCGCATCGCCGGCAGTTCGGCATGGTTCGAGGCGGGCTTCGTCACCTATTCCAATGCACAGAAAACCAGTCAGCTGGGTGTGCCGGAGTATCTGTTCGAAGAAGTCGGGGCGGTCAGCCGGGAGGTGGTCGAGGCCATGGCCCGCGGCGCGCAACAAGGCAGTGGTGCGCGTTTTGCCGTGGCGGTCAGCGGCGTGGCGGGGCCGGGTGGCGGCTCGCCGCAGAAGCCGGTCGGCACCGTCTGGCTGGCCTGGGCGGCAGGCGGCCAGTTGTTTGCCCACTGTTTTCACTTCGCTGGCGACCGCCAGGCAGTGCGTGAACAGAGCGTGGAAGCGGCGTTGGTCGGATTGATCCGCCTGACGGATGGAGAAAATCCCTTCCAGGGCTAGGCGATCAAATTTGCCTATGCTCTAATACTGTCTACTTATACAGTTGTTGCGGCCTTTGGCCCTCTTGATCAAGTGAGGATTGTAATGGACGAGAACAAGAAGCGTGCCTTGGCCGCTGCCCTGGGCCAGATCGAAAAGCAGTTTGGCAAAGGCGCTGTCATGCGCATGGGCGACCATGATCGCCAGGCGATTCCTTCCATCTCCACCGGCTCACTCGGGCTGGATATCGCGCTGGGCATAGGTGGTCTGCCGAAAGGCCGGATTGTCGAAATCTACGGTCCGGAATCTTCGGGCAAGACCACCATGACCCTGTCGGTGATTGCAGAAGCGCAGAAGATGGGCGCCACCTGTGCCTTCGTCGATGCCGAGCATGCGCTGGACCCCGACTACGCCGGCAAGCTGGGCGTCAATGTCGACGACCTGCTGGTTTCCCAGCCCGACACCGGCGAGCAGGCACTGGAAATCACCGACATGCTGGTGCGCTCCAACGCGGTGGACGTGATTATTGTCGACTCCGTAGCGGCGCTGGTGCCCAAGGCGGAAATCGAAGGCGAAATGGGCGATGCCCACGTCGGCCTGCAGGCCCGCCTGATGTCTCAGGCGCTGCGCAAGATCACCGGTAACATCAAGAACGCCAACTGCCTGGTGATCTTCATCAACCAGATCCGCATGAAGATCGGTGTGATGTTCGGCTCGCCTGAAACCACCACCGGCGGTAATGCGCTGAAGTTCTACGCTTCGGTCCGTCTGGACATCCGCCGTACCGGCGCGGTGAAGGAAGGCGACGAGGTGGTGGGCAGCGAAACCCGCGTCAAGGTGGTGAAGAACAAGGTGGCCCCTCCGTTCCGCCAGGCCGAGTTCCAGATCCTTTATGGCAAGGGCATCTACCGCAACGGCGAGATCATCGACCTTGGCGTGCAGCAGGGCCTGGTCGAAAAATCTGGCGCCTGGTATGCCTACAAGGGCAGCAAGATCGGTCAGGGCAAGGCCAATGCAGCCAAGTACCTGGAAGAGAATCCGGAGATCGGTCGTGAGATCGAACAGCAGATTCGCGACAAGCTGCTGGTCACTTCTCCAGATACCAAAGCCAACCCGGCGGTAGAAAAGGATCTGGCTGACGCCGACCTTTGAGCCCATGGCCGCCGTGCTGGATAACCCCACCGCCGTGCGTCGGGCTGCAATGGATCTGCTGGCTCGGCGCGAGCACGGGCGCGTTGAGCTGACACGCAAGCTGCGCCAGCGTGGCGCCTCGCTCGAGCTGATCGAGCCGGCGCTCGATCGGCTTGCCGAGGAAGGGTTGCTCAGCGAGGCGCGTTATCTCGAAA
Source organism: Pseudomonas saudiphocaensis (assembly GCF_000756775.1). NCBI lineage: Bacteria > Pseudomonadati > Pseudomonadota > Gammaproteobacteria > Pseudomonadales > Pseudomonadaceae > Pseudomonas > Pseudomonas saudiphocaensis. The sequence continues at coordinate 1,603,132 of NZ_CCSF01000001.1, read as the reverse complement.
GCTACGTTCGGATGCGTGCCAACGCCGGCTACGGTCCCCTGCGAATTCGCGAAGAGCTGTCCCAGCGCGGGTTGGCGCGTGGGGAAATAGAACAGGCATTGCGCGACAGCGGCTTCGATTGGAGCGAGCAGTTGCGCGAGGTCTGGCAGCGCAAGTTTTCCGGCATGCTGCCCAGCGAGCCGCGGGAGCGGGCCAAGCAGGGCCGCTTTCTCAGTTATCGTGGCTATCCGTTGGACATGATCGGTCGGTTGCTGCGTGGCGGCTCGCTCGACGACTGAACCCACCACGCTTTCTCTCTTCTCTCTCCTCTCTACAACGAAGCCAGTGTGCGGCCCGTTGCCTAGTCCTGAGGCCCCAATGGTGCAGCCCAGTTGCTGCTGTCGTTGATGAAGTCGATCAGTTCGCGTAGGCGGCCATGATCACGTCCATTGAATGCAAAGCTCAGGCGCGGCAGCGGCTGCAATTCGGGTTCATCGAGCTCCAGTTCACAGCAGGCCTGCTGTTCGAAGCCGTCTTGCAGGTATAGGTCGGCGAATTCCTGGTTCATGTGATCGAGCGCGGCATCGGTCAGCACATGGTTCATGCGCATGATGAAGCGGCTTTTCACCCAGCGGCTTGAGTGAAAGTTGCTGTAGAAGGTGTCGATCTCCTTGGCGGCATCCTCGGCATTGTCGACCAGGCGTACCAGGTTCAGGTCGCTGGGCAGGATGTAGCGGTTGTCCTGCAGCTGATGGCGCATGAAGCTCAGCGCGTCCTTCCAGAATGTACCGCCGGGTTCGTCCAGCAGCACGATAGGTACCAGCGGGCTCTTGCCAGTCTGAATCAGAGTCAGCACTTCCAGCGCTTCATCCAGCGTGCCGAAGCCGCCCGGGCAGAGAACCAGGGCATCGGCCTCCTTGATGAAGAAGAGCTTGCGAACGAAGAAGAAGTGAAAGGACAACAGGCGCTCGGTTCCGCCGACGATGGGGTTGGCGTGCTGCTCGAAGGGCAGGGTGATGTTCAATCCCAGGCTGTTGTCCGTGCCGGCTCCTTCATGCGCGGCGGCCATGATGCCTCCGCCTGCCCCCGTGATGACCATCAGTTCGTGGCGTGCCAGATGCGCGCCCAGCTCCCGCGCCAGCGCGTACATCGGATGTTCCACAGGCGTGCGCGCCGAGCCGAAGACGGTGACCTTGCGGCGTCGTTTGTAGCGGTCGAGCACGGCGAAGGCATGTTCCATTTCGCGCATGGTCTGCAGCAGGATCTTGGCGTCCCAGCGATTGCGATCGGCCTGTGCCATACGGATCACGGTGACCAGCATTTCCCGGTAAAGGGAAAGATTCTGGCTGGTGCTCGGGATGACCATCTCGACCAGTTCATCGATCTTCTTCGACAGGTCGGCGCCGCTGGTCTTGAAGTGGCGTGAGAGGTAATCGTCCGTTTCGAACGGCATGCAGGGCTCCTATACGTGCGCCGGCCCAATCAAGCCAGGCGGCTGGTTGCGAATGTTGGAGCGCTGCCCGAGTGGCATGCGCTCTGCGGTAATGGCGATGGGTCCGGCGCTCGGTCAGAGCGCGATGCGGTCGCCGGGTTCAGGAATATTGGCTTTCCAGCCCAGACGCTCGTCCAGCACTTTCTGCAGCACCTGCATTTTCTCCAGTTCGCCGTGAACCAGATACAGCTCGGGGCGGGACTTGAAATGGCTGACCCAATCGATCAGTTGGGATTGGCCCGCATGTGCGGAGAAGCCGCCGAGAGTATGCACCCGGGCTCGTACCGCGATGCGCTGATGCAGCAGCTTGACGGTCTCAGCACCGTCGACAATGGTCCGACCCAGAGTGCCGCGGGCCTGAAAGCCCGGAATGACCAGGTGACATTCCTCGCGCCAGAGGTTGTGCTTGAAGTGGTGCAGGATCCGTCCGCCGTTACACATGCCGCTACCGGCGATGATGATTGCGCCGCTTTTGAAGCGGTTGATGGTCATCGAGTCTTCCGCGCTGGGCGTGACCTTGAGGATTGGCAACCACTTTTCGATGCGCCTACTGTCACTGTTGGGCCCGCCGGGTTCGGCGCCGGTGATGTCCAGCTGCTCCTGGAACAGTGAGTAGATGGCGTTCGCACCTATGGCCATTGGGCTGTCGAGGAAGACTGCCTGCTGTGGCAGGCGACCCTGTTGGTAGAGCTGGCCAAGGTAGTAGATCAGGTCCTGGGTGCGTCCGACCGCGAACGAAGGCATCAGCACATTGCCGCCATCACGGTGAGCCTGCTGGAGGATGTCGGCCAGCTCTTCGACGGTTGCCTGATGGTCACGGTGATCGCGGTCGCCATAAGTGGATTCCATCAATATCACATCGGCTTCGTCCAGGGTGGCAGGCGCATGCATCAGCGGAGAGCAGGCATTGCCCAGGTCGCCGGAAAAAACCAGTCGGCGGCTGCGGCCAAAATCCTCAACGTCGGCCTGGACAATGGCAGAGCCGAGAATATGGCCGGCATCGTGAAAGGTTACGGTAACACCGGGCGCAGCCACGAAGGGCTCACCGTAGGTCTGAGCCTGGCGCTGCTTGAGCATCCGCTCGGTATCGATCCGGGTATAGAGAGGCTTGACCGGTGGCTTGCCCAGGCGTGCCCGCCATTTGTTTTCCCACTCGGCGTCTTTTTCCTGGATGTGCGCGGAATCGAGCAGCATCAGTTCCAGCAGCTTGCAGGTTGCATCGGTGGCATGGATCGGGCCCTTGAAGCCCTCGGCCACGAGCTTGGGCAGTAGCCCGCTGTGGTCGATATGGGCGTGAGACAGAACAACGGCGTTGAGAGTTTTGGGGTCGAAGGGGAAGCGTGCCCGGTTGCTTGCTTCATCCTGGCGTCGCCCCTGATGCATGCCGCAATCGAGCAGAACCCGAACGCCCTCATGGGTTTCCACCAGATAACATGACCCGGTGACCTGCTGAATGGCGCCTAAAAAGCTGAGCAAAGCCATGGCAACCTCCTGTCTACACATTGACTTCAAGAATGCCCGCTACCCTGTTGGTGCGTCTTGATGCATATCAGAGATAGCTGGACAGGCACCATCTAGACTACCGCAACCGCCAAGCTACGGAGCGACCTCATGAACCAATTACTGCCCAGCCTTGCTGAAATGGACCATCACGCCGAGCTGCAACCCCAGTTCGCAGCCTGGCGCGCGGGTTATGGTCCATTCGTGCATTCGCTGGAAACTCAGGCGGCAGTTTTTCGTCTGGCTCACCAGCTGGTCCAGGCTGGTTTGCAGGAAGACCTGGCCAGTGTCTATCGCCTCATGCAGGCCATCGATCGGTTGAGCTCGGCAGGGCTCTGGCTGGTGGTGCACATGACCTATGCACGCCAGGTTCGCCTCGATGGCGCGCCCCTGACAGCCGAGGACTTCAAAGCCAACCCTGAGGGGCATACCGGCGGTTCGCTGAACATGGTTCCAGCTTACGCCGGCTACCTGGGGCTCAACGCCCTTACCGGGACCACTCGCGCCTGGTTGATGGGGCAGGGCCACTGCGTGGCGGCTATCGAAGCGCTGAATCTGCTCACCGATAACCTGCATCCCGAGCAGGCCGAGGCCTATGGTGGAGGGGAGGCCGGGATCAATCGCCTGCTCCAGGATTTCTACGGTTATCAGCAGGCGGCTGATGGGAGTCCTGCCGCGCCCCTAGGTAGCCATGTCAACCCGCATACCGCTGGCGGCATAGCCGAAGGCGGCTACCTGGGCTTTGCCGAGCTGCAATATGCCCACATGCCGCTGCCGGGCGAAACGCTGGTGGCCTTTCTTTCTGACGGTGCGGCTGAGGAGCAGCGCGGCAGCGACTGGATTCCGCGCTGGTGGCGCGCGGAGGACAGTGGCGTGGTGCTGCCGATCATGATTGCCAACGGAAGGCGCATCGAGCAGCGCACCCAGCTCGGTACCGATGAGGGGCTGGCAGGGTTCCGCCAGCACCTGAGCGGTTGCGGCTTCGATCCGATTCTGTTCGATGGCCGCGACCCTGCAGCCTTTGTCTGCATGTTGTGGGAAATGGAGCAGCGTCTGGCCCGGCGTGTTGAGGAAAAGGAGCGGGGCATCCTCAATTACCCATTGCCGATTCCCTATGGTATTGCCGAGACAATCAAGGGCTTCGGCTTCTATGGCGCTGGCAGCAATGCCTCGCATAATCTGCCGCTGCCGGGTAATCCCTCGAAGGATGAGACTTCACGCAACCTGTTCAACGAGCATGTTGCGCCGCTGTTCGTTCCCCAGGATGAGCTGCGTGCCGCGCGCGAACTCCTGCTCAAGCACCGCCAGGGAAGACCGCTGGAGCGCGACAATGCTCTGGCGCTGCGTCGCCCGGATGAGCCGGTCGTGCCGGCGCTGAACTACCGCGATGACAGTTGCTCACCCATGGCGGCGGTCGACGATTTCTTCGTGGCGCTGACTCAGGCCAACCCGTCGCTGCGCCCCCGTGTAGGCAATCCCGATGAGCTGGCCAGTAACCGCCTGGGTGGTGTGCTCAAGGCGCTCAAGCATCGCGTGATCGAACCGGAGAGCGAGTTTGAGGCGGTGGATGGGCAGATCATTACCGCACTAAACGAAGAGGCTGTGGTTTCCGCCTGCCTGGCCAACCAGGGTGGGCTCAATCTGGTTGCCAGCTACGAAGCCTTCTGCGTGAAGATGCTCGGTGCGGTGCGTCAAACCCTGATTTTCGCGCGTCAGCAGAAGGAAGTCGGGCGACCGGCGGGCTGGCTCGGTTGGCCACTGATTGCGACATCGCATACCTGGGAAAACGGCAAGAACCAGCAATCGCACCAGGACACCACCTTTTGCGAGGCGCTGCTGGGAGAAATGAACGACATGGTGCGGGTGCTCTTCCCCGCTGACCACAACAGTGCCTTGGCATTGTTGCCGTCCATTTACCGCGCGCGGGGTGAGCTGGCCTGCATGGTCATGCCCAAGCGTGACCGGCCAGCATTCTTCAATCGCGAGCAGGCCGAGCAGCTTGCCAGGGATGGCGCCGTCATCGTTGCTGAGGAAGCTGGCGAAAGCCCAATGCTGTTGATCGCCAACGGCAGCTATCAACTGAGCGAAATGCTGCGCGCAACTGAGCGGCTGAAAGAGGCGCACATCGCCTACCGCCTGGTGTATCTGCAGGAACCGGGGCGTTTCCGAGCTCCGCGGGATCGCTGGGAAATCGATGCGTTGGCGGCCGATGGTGTGCGCGACCGTCTATTTCCCGAGCGGATGCCGCAGCGTGTGTTGCTGACTCATATGCGCCCTGAAGTACTGCGCGGCCATCTCTGGCCGATCCTGCCGGATGCAAACTGCAGCTCGGTGCTGGGCTATCGAAACCGTGGCGGTACGCTGGACGAAGCCGGCATGCAGTTCGCCAACCGTGCCTGTTGGGCGAACGTGCTGGCAGCCTGTGCGCGGTTACTGGACATGCCGCGCACGGCGTTGCTGAAGGCTGACGAGGCCGCCGCGGTGGCTGGCAAGGGTGACCCGGGCGTATTGCGCTGACAGGGGCGTGAGCGCGGGGTAGTTAGCGCTGCCCCGTGCTTGGCTTTTAGCAGTCGCTGGCGCGGTAGCGCTCGCTGGTGATGGGTTTCTTGCTTTGGTACTCCATGAACTCGAAGCGCAGCACGGCCCCCTGGGCCATCAGCTGGCGCAGGCCATCGTTATTGCACACGCTTGCCGCCAGCTGAGTGCGAACTTCCTTAGGGTTATCGCGCATCTGCGCGGCATGTCGAGGCCGAACGCTCAGATGGTTGACCAGCTCGTTGCCGTCGACGGTGTAGCCTTCATCAAGAAGATCTTCATTGATAGCGCGGGGCGTGCCGACGCTGCTTTGCTGGGCAACCTTTTCCAGCAGCTGAGTCAGTGACTGTTGCTCCTGTGCTGCTGCGATATGGCTGAAAGGCAGGGCAAGACAGAGTGTGAGTAGAGCGGTCGTGCGGTACATAGCGATCTCCTGGTGACTGCCGTCGTTCGACCTATGGCTGCCTGCGCGGTTCATTGTGCTTTGCTAGACTGCCGGCCTCTTGAAGCTGCCACCGACCCGTACCTCATGCCCCATGCTGTAGCTCGCCTGCGCGAGGCCCGCCTTGCGCGCAGCCTCAAGCCTTTTGTCGCCCGAGGCTCGCGTGCACCACGCTGCGCTCGTTGCCGTGTCCGCGACAGCCATTGCCTGTGTGGCTGGCTGCCGCAGGTGCCGGCGCGCAGTGCGGTATGCCTGATCATGCACGATATCGAGCCGCTGAAGCCGAGTAACACCGGTTGGTTGATTGCGGATCTCGTGGCCGATACCCATGCGTTCAGCTGGCAGCGGACGGCGGCGGACCCAGCTTTGCTCGCATTGCTGGAAGATCCGCAGTACCAGCCTTTTGTGGTATTTCCCGGCGAATACGCCGAGCCCGAGCGCGTGGTCGAGACGGTCCAGATTGATACGGGCAAGCGTCCGCTGTTCATTCTTCTCGACGCAACCTGGACTGAGGCGCGCAAGATGTTTCGTAAAAGTGCGTACCTGAACCGTCTGCCGGTGCTTAGCCTTCAGGCAGAAGTTTTGTCGCGCTATCGACTGAGACGCTCCACTCGCACAGAGCACCTGTGCACCGCCGAAGTAGCAGCGTTGTGTCTGGGGCTTGCGGGCGACGACCAGGCTGCGACTGCGCTGGATGCCTGGTTCGACGTTTTTACCGAGCACTATCTGGCTGCCAAGCATCAGCGAGCCCCAAGCCTGGATGATGAGGCCCATCGGACGCTGGCGTCTCTAAGCGTTTAGCCGGCCGCCGCGGCTGGGCTACAGTCGTCTGCGAGTCAGCGTTTCACCTCAGCCAGTTCACTGCCTGTCATCAAAGGTGCCGGCTGGCGTGGCCAGAGCTGGGCGGCGAGCATGCCTATGAACATCAGTGTGCAGCCGAGGTAGCCTCGCATGCTGAGGCTCTCATCGAGGAATAGTGCACCGGCAATCGCCGCGAACACCGCTTCCAGAGAAAGGATGATGGCGGCGTGCGAGGCAATCGCATGTTTCTGCGCGACGACCTGCAGGGTATAACCAACGCCGACGGCGAACACGCCGCCATAGATGACGGCCGGCATTGCCAGCCAGATGCTGTTGAGGCTGGTTTCTTCGAATACCGCCGCAAGGATCAGGCTGAGCACAGCACAGGTAACGAACTGTACGAACGCCAAACGAATAGCGTCGTGGCGGCCGACGAAAAAACTTACCAGCAGGACATGTACACCCCAGACGAATGCGCCGGCCAGCTGGATCCAGTCGCCCGAGGCCACGGTAAAGTCATCACCGATGCTCAGCAGCGCCATGCCAACGACTGCCAGGATCGCACCCATCCAGGTCCCCATGCCGGTTCTCTGGCCGATGATCAGCCCCAGCAAGGGCACAACGATGACATAAAGTCCGGTAATGAAGCCCGAGTTGGTGACGCTGGTGAACAGCAGGCCCACCTGCTGGAGGTTGATGCCCAAGGTCAGCGCCAGGCCCATGCACAAGCCGCCCAGCAGCATTCCGCGCTTTAGAAAGGGCTCGTGTCGTGCGGGTCCGCGTCCCTGCTGCAACAGCAGCGGCAGCAATACGATAGCGCCCAGGGCGAAGCGTAGCCCGGTGAAGAGGAATGGGCCGATGTTATCCATGCCGATCCGCTGTGCCACAAAACCGCTACCCCAGATCATGGCGGTAATCAGCATCAGTAAGTCGGCGCGAAGGGCTTGGTTGCGCATGTTTGGACTCGTCGACAAAAGGCGCGAACTTTGCCTCAAAACTCCGCACTTGACCACTTATACATGGGCCGGCATGCTTGCGCCGCCTGATTTATAATGCGCTGGCATTCGAATTCCGATTGATGGCGAGATATCATCGAGCCATCACGCCTCCGAAAATAAATTTCGGCTTCCCTGAGGTCAGTCTGTTGGATTCGGCTCAGGCCGATGAAAGCGCCAATAAAAACTATAGGTCTGCCAATGGCTGCTTACGAAATCCTTATCGCTGATGATCATCCGCTGTTCCGCAGCGCGCTCCAGCAAGCGCTGACAATAGGCTTGGGCAGTGAGGTGCGGCTTTGCGAAGCAGCCAGCATTGCCGAGCTGGAAACCCTGTTGAATCAGAGTGCCGACTGGGATCTGGTTCTGCTGGACCTGAACATGCCGGGCGCTTATGGCTTTTCCGGGCTGGTCCTGCTCAGGGGGCAGTATCCGCAGATACCTGTGGTAATGATCTCCGCGCAGGAAGATGCTGCCGTGGTTGCTCGCTCTCGCGAGTTCGGCGCCAGTGGCTTCATTCCCAAGTCCAGTTCGCTGGAGAGCATTCAGGAAGCGGTCCGAGCCGTGCTTGACGGTGATGCATGGTGGCCCAGCAATATCCAGGACGTTGCCCATGTCAGTCCCGAGGCGAAGGCGGCCAGCGAAGGTCTGGCCAGTCTCACGCCGCAGCAGTTCCGGGTGCTGACCATGGTTTGCGATGGGTTGCTGAACAAGCAGATCGCCTACGAGTTGAATGTCTCCGAGGCGACCATCAAGGCGCATGTGACGGCGATCTTTCGCAAGCTTGGGGTTCGCACCCGCACTCAGGCGGCGCTGCTGCTACAGCAGATGGGCTCCATTCCAGCTAGCTGACATCGGCCCGCTTAAGCATAATTTCACGGGATCGTCGGCAGCACGATCTCGTCGCTGCGCCTGATCCCCTTGGTAAGTGCCTGGCATAGCTCGGTGAACTCGCGCATGGCGGCTGTCTGGTATTTCTGCGCGTGCCAGATGAAGTTGAATTGCCGGGTCAGGTGCAGGTCCGGTGTCTCCAGGGCCACCAGGCTTCCGCGTCGGAAGGCATCGCGCAATGCCAGACGGGAAATACAGCTGATTCCCAGCCCTGACTCGACCGCACGCTTGATCGCTTCGGTGTGTTCCAGCTCAAGGCGGATATTGGGTCTGAGCGCGTGGCGGTCAACGGCGTGATCGAAGGTTCGGCGCGTGCCCGAGCCTTCTTCACGCAGGATCCAGGCCTCTCGGGAAAGGTCATCAAGGCCGATCAAGCCGCGCTTGGCCAACGGGTGTTGCGGTGCGCAGAACACGACCAGCTCGTCTTCGACCCAGGGCAACACCTCGATGTCCGGATGCTGACAATCGCCCTCGATCAAACCCAGATCAAGTTCATATTGCGCGACCTGCTGAACAATATGTGCGGTGTTGTGGACGTGCAGTTTCACCCGGCACTCTGGGTGGCGTTGCATAAAGCTGCCGATTAGCAGGGTCGCGAGATAGTTGCCGATGGTCAGGGTCGCACCCACATGCAGGGAGCCGAAACCTGTCTTGCCGGCCAACAGATCCTCGATGGCTTTGGCCTGATCAAGCAGGCTGACTGCTTGCGGTAGCAACTGGCGGCCCAGCGCATTGAGCCACAGGCGTTTGCCGGCTCGGTCGAACAACTGGCAGCCGGACTGACGCTCCAGTTCAGCCAGCGAAGTGCTGGCCGCAGACTGAGATAGCGCCAGGCTTTGCGCAGCGCGCGAGACGCTTCCTTGCCGGGCAACGGACACGAAAACCTGCAGCTGTCTCAACGTAAAATGCATATCTATATAACCGATAAGGTATATCGTTAATATTCATTTAACGAATATTAACGGTCTCGGTAGACTTGGTACAGAACGATGCGCCGTCGCGCACTAGAAGGGGTATTCGTACATGAGCAACCTGAACGTCGAGCGAGTCCTCAGTGTGCATCACTGGAATGACACGCTGTTCAGTTTCAAGACCACGCGTAACCAGGGGCTGCGTTTCGAGAACGGTCAGTTCGTCATGATCGGTCTGGAAGTCGAAGGGCGTCCGCTGATGCGTGCCTACAGTATCGCCAGCCCGAACTACGAGGAACATCTTGAGTTCTTCAGTATCAAGGTGCCGAATGGGCCGCTCACATCGCGTCTGCAGCATCTCAAGGAAGGCGACTCGCTGATGGTCAGCCGCAAGCCGACCGGCACGCTGGTGCTGGGCGATCTGCTGCCGGGCAAGCACCTTTACCTGCTCAGCACCGGCACTGGCCTCGCACCTTTCATGAGTGTGATTCAGGATCCGGAAGTCTACGAGCGCTTCGAAAAGGTCGTGCTCGTGCATGGTGTCCGCTACGTCAATGAAGTGGCCTACCGAGACTTCATCACTGGTCACCTGCCGCAGAACGAGTTCTTTGGCGAGGAGCTGAAGGAAAAGCTGATCTACTACCCGACAGTCACCCGCGAGCCCTTCGAAAATCAGGGTCGGCTGACCGATCTGATGCGCAGCGGCAAATTGTTCAGCGACATAGGCCTGCCGCCCATCAATCCCGAGGATGACCGCGCGATGATCTGCGGCAGCCCGAGCATGCTGAGCGAAACCAGCGAAGTGCTGGACAGTTTCGGGCTTAAGGCTTCACCGCGGATGGGCGATCCGGGGCACTACCTGATCGAGCGGGCGTTCGTGGAAAAGTAGGGTCCGTATCGGGGTTCAAAGGCCGGTCGGCGCGATGCGTCTGCCGGCTTTTTTATAGATAAGGCGCGCAGCATTTCTTGAACTTCTGCTCGCTGCCGCAGGGGCAGGGATCGTTGCGCCCGGCTTTAAGCGGGGTAGTCGGGTCGATGAAGTACCATCTGCCTTCGTGCTGTACGAACGCTGAGCGCTCCTGATGAGCATGTGCGCCGGCCTGGTCGTGCCAGCGCGCGGTAAAGGTCACCAGAGCATGTTCAGGTTGCCCGCCCAGTAGCTGGCTGTGTTCAACGTCAAGCCCAAGCCAGGTGCTTGCGGCGCTCCAGTCGCGCATCGCCTGCAAGTCCAGCGAAGCCTGCTGGGCGGGCAGGGTGGTGGCCTGCAGGTAATCAATCAGCCCCAGTACATAAGCGCTGTAGCGCGATCGCATCAGCCGCTCTGCGCTGGGCGCGGGCGCTCCGGCGTGGTAGCGGCCGCAGCAGGCATTGAGTAGGTCGCCGCTGCCACAAGGGCAGTGGGCATTGCCTGTAACTTGAGTCGTCATGTTAGTCACACTTGTCTGGTTTCGGCGGATGCAGCTCTGGCCTGCATATGAAGGTTTCGGAACCTGCTACTGCACAACCGGGTCACAGATTCAGTGAGCAAGGCCTGCTCATTGCTTTTGCGGCCTGCGCGTCTCTTTAGAGCCTGTTCGGTTTGAAGACTAGCGCGGCGGCGCTTGCCGGCCTAGTCTCGTTATAGCTGGAGCAATTTGTGCGTTGCTGCATGCGCTCCGGTCGATCTCATACCAGGAGGCTTTACCGATGAGTACTTTACGGACAGCAGTACCCGTGATTGTGATGACTACCTTTCTGGCCGGTTGTGCAGGGGTACAGAAACAGGATTGGCCCACCTGTGCGGCAGTAGGTGGTGTCACCGGTGCGGCGCTGGGTGCGATAGAGAGCAGCACCTATACGGGCTACGGTGCGCTGATCGGCGCCGGTGTGGCGGCGGCTTACTGCCTGGCCAACGGCACCGAAGAGCAGACCGTTGCCGTGGTCGAGACGGTTGAGCCCGCTCCGATGGCTGAAGAGCCAGAGCCTGTTGCCGAGCCGGTACGCGTTGAGCTTGACGTCAAGTTCGACTTCGACCGCGCTGTGGTCAAGCAGGACAGTATGGCCGACATCCAGAACCTGGCGGACTTTATGAAGCAGTACGGCCAGACTTCTACTGTCGTTGAAGGTCACACCGACTCGGTAGGTACCGATGCCTATAACCAGCGTCTGTCCGAGCGTCGAGCCAATGCCGTGCGCGACGTGCTGGTCAATCAGCATGGCCTGGACGCCAGTCGTGTTGACGCAGTCGGCTATGGTGAGTCCCGTCCGGTTGCCGACAACTCGACCGAGGAAGGCCGTGCCATCAACCGCCGCGTGGAAGCTGAGGTAGAAGCGCGTCCTTGACGGACTTGTTGAAACCTCGAAGCCGGGCGTTGCGCCCGGCTTTTTTATGGGCGGCTAAAAGGCCTTCTTATGAGTTAGGTAGTCCTTCCCTCAGAGCAGCGGGCGGGCACTGGCCAGTGCCACAACTACAATGCCCAGCAGCAGATTGATGCCTACCAGTCGGCGGATGCCGCCCAGTGTTGCGCCGCCTTCAGGCCAGTTTTGTGCGGCAATGGCGCGCTTGAGCCTGGGAAGCTGCAGCAGCTGGATGCGCAGGAACAGCGCAAGCATGACTAGGTACAGCCCGGCCATGACGTGCACATAGCGGGGTGCTGCCGCCAGGTTGTCGAAGCGCAAGTGCCAGAGGCCGATACCGCTGATCGGCAATACCAGCACTGCAAGCCAGACCCACTGGAAGAAGCGCCGAAACACCTCGGCCCAGAGTCGCAGGCGTTCCGGCGGCTGCAGCTCGGAAACCGCGGCGGGCCGCAGGATCATCCAGGCGAAAAACATGCCGCCTACCCAGATCACGGCGGCGAGCACATGCAGCGAGTAGAGCAGGGCGAAAGGGGTCATGCAGATCTCCTGTAATGTTTTCAGAGGTTCCCGAAGAGAACGCGCGCTATCATAGCCACCCCTCGAAGTACTGAAAATATATACAGCACCTACGCCCATGCTCAGCACCGAACTCAAAACCCAGATTCAGGGCGCCTATACCCGCTTTCTCGAAGCTAAAGGCCTTAAGCCTCGTTACGGCCAGCGCCTGATGATTGCCGAGGTCGCGAAAGTGCTGGGAGCAATCGAGGCCGACGACGAAGGCCGGCGAGACGGCGAGCCGGCCATCGTCACAGTCGAGGCGGGGACCGGAACCGGCAAGACGGTGGCCTACAGCTTGGCAGCGATACCGGCGGCCAAAGCGGCGGGGAAGCGGCTGGTCATCGCTACCGCCACGGTCGCGCTACAGGAGCAGATCGTGCACAAGGATCTGCCCGATCTGATGCGCAACAGTGGTTTGGACTTTTCCTTTTCACTGGCCAAGGGCCGCGGTCGTTATCTATGCCTGTCGCGACTCGACGCGCTGCTGCAGGAAGGCCAGGCGCAAAGTGCCACTGCTCAGCTGTTCGAGGATGAGGGCTTCCATATCGATGTGGACGAGCGCAGCCAGAAGCTCTACGGCAGCATGATCGAGAAGCTCGCCGGTAACCGTTGGGATGGTGACCGCGACAGCTGGCCCGAGGAGCTGGACGATAGCGACTGGGCGCGGTTGACGACCGATCACAGTCAGTGCACCAGCCGCCATTGCCCCAACTTCCAGCAGTGCGCCTTCTACAAGGCACGCGAAGGCATGACCAAGGTCGATGTCATCGTGACCAACCACGACATGGTGCTCGCCGACCTGGCGCTTGGCGGCGGCGCAGTGTTGCCCGATCCGCGTGACACGCTATACGTGTTTGACGAAGGTCATCACCTGCCGGACAAGGCGATCGGCCACTTCGCCCACTTCACCCGCTTGCGTTCTACGGCTGACTGGTTGGGGCAGGTGGAAAAGAACCTGACCAAGCTGCTCGCTCAGCACCCTTTACCGGGCGATCTGGGGCGCCTGATCGAAGCAGTGCCGGAAATCGCCCGCGATCTGCGTAGCCAGCAGCAGTTCATGTTCAGCGCCTGCGAACAGTTGGCTGATTTCAGGCCTGGCGAAGATATGGAAGGCCGAGAGCGGCCGCGTCACCGCTTTGTGGGCGGCGTAGTACCCGAGCACCTGCTGGAGATGGGGGGCGAGCTGAAAAAGGGCTTTGCCAAGCTGACCGACTTGTTCACGCGCCTGGCCGAGTTGCTCAAGGAAGCGATGGATACCGAGTCTGGCGTCGGCATTGCCAGTCATCAGGCGGAGGAGTGGTATCCGCTGTTCGGCAGTCTGCTGACTCGTGCTCAGGGTAACTGGGAGCTGTGGACCGCCTTCACCGCCGAGGACCCCGAGGACAGCCCGCCAATGGCGCGTTGGCTGACGCTGGCCGAGGGTGGTGCTCTGTTCGATATCGAGGTCAATGCCAGCCCAATCCTTGCGGCTGAAACCCTGCGACGCAATTTGTGGAATATCTGTTATGGCGCGCTGGTGACCTCCGCAACGCTCACGGCGCTTAACAGCTTCGACCGCTACCGCATGCGCGCCGGATTGCCGCGTTGCGCAGTGACTGCGGTAGTGCCGAGCCCCTTCCAGCACGCCGATGCCGGTGTGCTGCGGGTACCCGACCTGCAAGCCGATCCGCGTGATGCCACGGCCCACACGGCGGCCATCATTCGTGAGCTGCCGCAGCTTGTGGAGGGCTCGCGCGGAACCCTGGTGCTGTTTTCATCGCGTAAGCAGATGCAGGATGTATTCGACGGCCTGGAGCGGGACTGGCGCAAGCGGGTGCTGATCCAAGGCAACCTGTCCAAACAGGAAACCCTGAACAAGCACAAGGCGCGGGTGGACGAAGGCAAAGACAGTGTGCTCTTCGGGCTGGCCAGTTTTTCCGAGGGCGTCGATCTGCCCGGTGCCTATTGTGAGCACGTGGTGATCGCCAAGATTCCCTTCGCCGTCCCGGATGATCCGGTGGAGGCGGCGCTGGCGGAGTGGATCGAGGCGCGTGGCGGCAATCCGTTTATGGAAATTGCGGTTCCCGACGCCTCGCTGCGCCTGGTGCAGGCCTGCGGACGCTTGCTGCGTAGTGAAGAAGATCGCGGCACCATCACTCTGCTCGATCGCCGGGTGGTGACCCAGCGTTACGGCCGGGCCATTCTCAGTGCCCTGCCGCCGTTTCGTCGTGAGATTGACTAGAAAACAGGGGAGACCAGGCGTGGAGATTCAAGGCTATTTCGATCTGCGTTTCGAGGCGCTCAGGGAGTGCTTTCAGGAGCTCTTCGAAGAGGGTGGGCAGCGAGGCGCTGCGGTATGCGTGATGGTCGGCGGCGAGACAGTAGTCGATCTGTGGGCGGGCAGCGCTGACAACGCCGGCGAGCAGGCCTGGCATAGCGATACCCTGGTCAACCTGTTCTCCTGCACCAAAACCCTGACGGCCGTGGCAGCCATGCAGCTGGTCGACGAAGGCAAGCTGCAGCTCGATGCGCCGGTCGCGCGGCTCTGGCCTGAATTTGGCGCCAACGGCAAGCAGGACGTCACCCTGCGCCAGCTGCTCAGTCATCAGGCGGGGTTACCGGCGATTCGCCGACCACTGCCTGCCGAGGCGCTATATGACTGGGACACCATGACCGCCGCGTTGGCCGCCGAGCAGCCGTGGTGGACACCCGGTGAAGGCCATGGCTACGCCGCCATCACCTATGGCTGGCTACTGGGTGAGTTGATTCGCCGTGCCGACGGTCGCGAGCCAGGTGAGGCGATTGTTGCCCGTATCGCCGGCCCGCTGGACCTGGATCTGCACATTGGCCTCGATGCGGCCGAGGATCATCGTGTCGCCTACCTGACACGGCAGAAGAACAACTTTGGTGATGCGGCCAGTCAGCGTCTGCTCACAGCGATGATGGGCGATCCGCAATCGCTGACGGCGCGGGCCTTCAGCAATCCGCCGTCAGTCATGAACAGCGCCAACAAGCCGGAGTGGCGACGCATGACGCAGCCCGCAGCCAATGGGCATGGCAATGCGCGCTCGCTGGCCGGTTTCTATCAGGGGCTGCTAACTGGCGATTTGCTCGATCCGATGCTGCTTACCGAAATGGCGCGCGAACACAGTGTCGGAGAGGACCGCACTCTTTTGACGCGCACCCGCTTTGCGCTGGGGTGCTGGCTGGATCAGCCCGAGGTGCCCAATGCCACTTTCGGAATGGGGCCAGGTGCCTTCGGTCATCCCGGGGCGGGTGGCTGCATCGGGTTCGCTGACCCACAACGAGAACTGGCTTTCGGATTTGTCACCAATACTCTGGGACCCTACGTGTTGATGGATCCGCGGGCGCAGCGTCTGGCGCGCGTGGCAAGTGCGTGCTTGGGTTAAGCCGCTCGTCTGTTTGTCTCGACATCACTTTTCAGAACAAGGACCTGCGTCCACAATCTGAAGCAAATCCTTGCTTATGCTGTCTACCAGCTGCCCGCATCAATACTTACCCACGGAACTCGCAACATGAATCTGCTGAAAAGCTCCTTTCTGATCCTGCTTATGATTCTTGCCGGCTGTAGCAGCAAGGGTGAAAAGCCAACTGCTGCAGCGCCGCTGGAGCCGGTGATCGATCATGCCTGGCTGGATGACTACGAGCCTCGCCTGCGTGATGCTCTCAAGGAAAGCAGCTTTGAAGTCGAGCGCCGCAAGGGGCTGTTGGTGGTTACGGCGCCGGTAGACGCCAGCTTCAATCCGGATCGTCCGGGCATGCTGCTACCCGTAACGCTGGGCCCGATCAGTCGGGTGGCGAAACTGGTCGAGAATGATGAGAAGACCGCGGTCGTGGTTTTAGGGCATGCCGACAGCACGGGTTCGGTGGAAATCAACCGTACCATCAGCCGTCAGCGCGCCGGCGCGGTGGCAGCGATTTTCCGTCTCAGCGGGCTCAAGCATGACAGGTTGCGCATCCGTGGTATGGGTTCAGATATGCCTCGGGCCTCCAACGAGCATGAGGAAGGGCGTGCACTGAACCGCCGCGTCGAGATGATGCTGGCACCGCAAGCCACGCTGCTTGCGCTGATCAGTCAGTACAATACGCCGCCGACCCAGGTGGCCGCAGCCGAAGTGAGCAAAAAGGCCGAGTAAGCCTGCGCATGCAATCCGAGGCTCGGCCTCGGATAGTTTTGCGCTGAGTCAAGCGCGGGGCGGGGTCAAACCGATTAAGCTTAGACTTCGACTGATTCAGGAAGGCCCGCGATGACCCAGACCCTGGCTGATATGCGCCGCGACTACACGCGTGATGGACTCAGTGAAGCTCAAGCGCCGAATGAGCCTTTTTCCCTGTTCCGCCAGTGGTTTGATGACGCCCTGAAGACCGAAAAATTACCGGTCGAGCCCAACGCGATGACCGTGGCTACGGTTGATGCGCAAGGGCGTCCCCATTGCCGCGTGCTGTTGCTCAAGGCGCTCGATGAGCGCGGTTTCACCTTCTTCAGCAACTATGAAAGCGCCAAGGCCGAGCAGCTTGAGGCTTGCCCGTACGCGGCGATGACCTTCTTCTGGCCGGCCCTTGAGCGGCAGGTGCGCATCGAAGGGCGAGTCGAGAAGGTCAGTGCTGCCGATTCGGACGCCTACTTTCAGATAAGGCCGCTGGGTAGTCGCCTGGGAGCCTGGGCTTCGCCGCAAAGTCGGGTGATCCGTGACCGGGCGGAGCTCGAGCGTCTGCTTGCCGAAGCCGAATTGCGCTTTCTCGATAAGGCACCGCATTGCCCGCCGCATTGGGGCGGTTATCGACTGCTCCCGGAGCGGATCGAGTTCTGGCAAGGGCGAACCAGTCGCCTGCATGATCGGCTCAATTATCGACTCGTAGCCAACGATTGGCAGCGTGAGCGCCTCGCGCCCTGAGTCTATGCCCGCGGCTCCGGCGCAACGCCGGAGCATATGCCGGTTCGATCAGTTGTAACTTTCCAGTTCCCGCTCCAGCCAGCCTTGCAAATCCTTTCGTTTGACCTTGGCGGCTTTTGCCGCTGCCAGACGCTCCAATATCCAGGTACGTTTGTCCGGGTCGCTTCCTGCCAGAGAGAGCGCCAGATCCCGGTCTGCCCAGCGCCTGAAACGTACGAATAGCCAGGCATGAAATACCAGGCCGGCAATGGTGGTGACGGCTATGATGAAATAATCCATGGGGGTTCTCTTGTGTGGCCGGATGTGTTTCGCCTGTGCGTGACGGGATGGCGTCGGTTAAAGTAGAGACTTATCAAAGGTCTTCGTGTGTTCGCCACCGATAAAAACGGGCAAGGCATCCGGAACATGTTGAGTCAGGACGCGTCTGTTGCCAAGGGCTCTGCGCTGCAGGTCCTATCGGTGTCGAGGTCAATACCATCTAGGAGAGTACATATGCGCAACCCTGTATTAGTTGCTTCGTTCACCGTCATGGTTCTGATCGTGGGCGGTTGTACATCTAACCTAACTGGTGACTCCTATTCTCGTGACGAAGCCCGGACCGTGCAGACTGTTCGCTACGGCACCATCGAGTCTTTGCGCCCGGTCAAGATCGAGGGAACCAAGACGCCCATCGGCGGCGGCGCTGGTGCTGTTGTTGGTGGTATTGCCGGCAGTGGTGTTGGCGGCGGGCGTGGCAGCGCAGTGGCTGCCGTAATTGGCGCGGTGGCTGGCGGCATGCTGGGCGCCGCGGCAGAAGAAGGCATCACACGCACCCAGGGTGTGGAAATTACCCTGCGAGAGGACGATGGCAGCTTGCGTGCCTATGTGCAGCAGGTCGAGCCCAATCAGGTCTTTCGCGTGGGGCAGCGAGTGCGCGTTATGACCGTTAATGGCACCAGTCGTATCGCCCCCTGACGCGTCCTCCAGGCACGCCGGCTTTGCGTGCCCTTCAGTAAAAAATGAGCCCGCTATGTGGGTAAGCGCGGTCTGCTCTGGGCAGTCCGTGTTTTTTTTTCGAAATATATGAATCCATGACGTTACGGCAGTCGGTGTGGATAATCGTCGCACGCCGCCGTGCCTCTTTGGGCCAAATGCTGGCCTACCAAGGATTTAACTGCTGCGTACCCGCGCGGCTCAAGGGGTTTTACTCATGGCGCTTGCGCTAATAATCGCTTTGCCATTTCTAGGCATCTGCCTGCCGCTGCTATTTGCAAGGCTTGGTCGGTCTGCCTGCGCGTTTGCCGCAGGGTTGGGCCCTCTGGCGGCATTGATTCTCCTCATGTCCAAACGAGAAGCCGTATTTGCCGGTGAAGTCGAAGTGCAGATGTTGCCCTGGCTACCGGAGCTTGGCCTGAACCTGAGTCTCAGGCTGGATGGGCTGGGTTTCCTGTTTGCCTTGCTGATTCTCGGAATTGGCTTGCTGGTCATTCTGTATGCGCGTTACTACCTGTCGAAAAAAGATCCGATGGGGCGCTTTTATGGGTTCTTCCTGTTGTTCATGGGCGCCATGCTGGGCGTGGTGTTGTCCGAAAATCTATTGCTGATGATGATGTTCTGGGAGCTGACCAGCCTCTCTTCGTTCCTGCTGATCGGTTTCTGGAATCATCGCTCCGATGCGCGCCAGGGCGCTCGTATGGCGCTGGCAGTGACCGGCGGCGGCGGCCTGGCATTGCTGGCCGGTCTTCTGTTGATTGGTCATATCGTTGGCAGCTACGAGTTGACTACGGTGCTGGCCTCCGGCGACCTAATCCGGGCGCATACTCTTTACCCGCTGGCATTGATTTTGGTGTTGCTGGGAGTATTCACCAAGTCTGCACAGTTCCCGTTCCACTTCTGGCTGCCGCAGGCGATGGCAGCGCCGACTCCGGTTTCGGCCTTTCTGCATTCGGCCACCATGGTCAAGGCCGGCGTGTTCCTGTTGGCTCGGCTGTATCCGGCACTTTCGGACTCGGAATGGTGGTTCTACCTGGTCAGCATGACCGGGCTGGCGACACTGCTGTTTGGCGCGGTCATGGCGCTTTTCCAGCACGACCTCAAGGGCTTGCTGGCCTACTCGACGATTAGCCATCTGGGGCTTATCACTTTGCTCTTCGGCCTCGACTCGCGCCTGGCGGCAGTGGCGGCCATCTTCCACATCATCAACCACGCTACCTTCAAGGCCTCGCTGTTCATGGCCGCGGGCATCATCGATCATGAGACCGGAATCCGCGACATGCGGCGAATCAACGGTCTGATGAAATACATGCCCCACACGGCAGTGCTGGCAATGATTGCCTCGCTGGCCATGGCTGGCGTGCCCTTGCTCAATGGTTTCCTGAGTAAGGAAATGTTCTTTGCCGAAACCTTGGACCAGCATCTGCTGGGCAGCTTTTACTGGACCATACCGGCGCTGGCGACTCTGGCCGGTGCTTTTGCGGTGGCCTATTCGCTGCGCTTCGTGCACGACGTGTTCTTCAATGGCGAGCCTATTGACCTGCCCAAGTATCCCCCGCATGAGCCGGCGCGCTACATGAAGATTCCGGTGGAGATTCTGGTGCTGCTGTGCCTGATGGTGGGGATGGTTCCGGCGTACACCGTTGCGCCGCTCCTGGGAGCTGCGGTCTCGGGAACTCTCAATGGCACGGTGCCCGAATACAGCCTTTCGATATGGCACGGTTTCAACCTGCCGCTGTTGATGAGCTTTGTTGCACTGGTCGGTGGGGTACTGATCTATGCACTGCGCAAGTGGATATTTCAATGGTACGAAGGGCTTCCCCGCGTCGATTCGCTGGAGGTGTTCCGGCGTGTGATCAGCGAGATCACCAAAGGTGCACGTTGGATGACCGAGCGCCTGGATAACGGTTCACTGCAGCGCTATCTGGCGCTGGTGTTATTCAGTTCGCTGGTACTGGTGGTATATGCGCTGGCGCCGCTGCAGGCGCTTGGCGGAAAGGTTGCGCTGACCACGCCGGATGTCTTCACCGTCTTTGGCATGCTGATTCTTTGCCTGGCCTCGGTGCTGACGGTGCTCTTTCACCGCAGGCGGCTGGTGGCGCTGGTCATCCTCAGTGTCGTCGGAATGCTGGTGGCCCTTGCCTTTGCCCGCTTCTCGGCACCTGATCTGGCGCTGACTCAGCTGTCGGTTGAGGTAGTGACCATCATCCTTCTTATTCTGACGCTGTACTTTGTGCCAGATCGGACTCCCGCTGAGTCGAGCAGTCTGCGTGCACTCCGAGATCTGGTCCTGGCCGGCGGTTTTGGCACCATGATCGCCATGCTGACCTATGCCGTCTTGACGCGCCCTTACAACAGTATCGCGTCGTTTTTTCTGGAGAACAGCGTTTCGGGTGGCGGCGGCACCAACGTAGTCAACGTGATTCTGGTGGATTTCAGGGGTTTCGATACGTTCGGCGAAATATCGGTTCTGGCCATTGCCGGGATCGGTATCTATGGATTGCTGTTCGGATTGCACCTGCCTTATCCCCGCCGCGACTATGGTGGGCGGCTCTGGAGTACCGACAGTCATCCGATGGTGCTGGATGTACTATCGCGTACGGTATTGCCGATGGCCTTGTTGATCTCCGTGTTCATCTTCCTGCGCGGCCACAACATGCCGGGAGGCGGCTTCATTGCCGGCCTGATCACCGCAGTTGCATTGATCCTGCAATATATTTCCCATGGCGTGACCTGGGCGGAGCAACGCCAACCTTTCAGCTACCACGGCATCGCCGGGCTCGGCGTGCTGATCGCGGGGTTAACGGGCATAGGCAGCTGGCTGTTCGGCTATCCGTTTCTGACCTCGGCGTTCGATCACTTCCATCTTCCCTTTATTGGCGAGTTCGAACTGGCTACAGCCATGCTGTTTGATCTGGGCGTCTATCTGACGGTAGTCGGCGCCACCCTGCTGATCTTGTCCAATATGGGCCACGTCAGTCAGGACGAGTCATGCAAGGAGATCCTCTGATGGAAGCTGTATTAGCGATTACGCTGGGCATCATGATGGCCAGCGGTGTTTATCTGCTTTTGCGGGCACGAGTGTTTCCGGTGGTAATGGGGCTGACGCTCATTTCCTACGCGGTGAACCTGTTCATTTTTGCCATGGGTCGGCTGACCACGGGGGCGCCGGCCGTTATCGGCAAAAGCGCGGAATATGGCGATCCGCTTCCGCAGGCGTTGGTATTGACCGCCATTGTCATCGGTTTTGCCATGACCGCATTTGTCGTGGTGCTTTCTCTGCGCGCCTTGGGTGAGTTGAAAACCGATCATGTTGACGGCCAGGAGCCGCGCGAATGAATCATGTGTTAATCCTTCCGATTCTGCTGCCACTGCTGGTTGGCGCACTGCTGCTGATTACCCACAGACTGAGCAAACCCTTCAAGCGTACGGTGTCGCTGTTGGCAACCTGGCTGCTGGTGCCGCTGACGCTTGCGCTGCTGCTGCAAGCCAATAGCGGAACCCTGTTCGTTTACCAGCTGGGCAATTGGCTGCCGCCTTTCGGCATCATGCTGCTGCTCGATCGCCTGAGCGCGATGATGCTGCTGCTGACTGCGGTCCTGGCCGGCTTCGCCGTTCTCTATGCGTCGCGTGGGGGAGACGAAAAAGGGCCGAACTTCCATGCGTTGTTCCAGTTCCAGCTGGCCGGCATCAATGGCGCCTTCCTCACGGGCGATCTGTTCAACCTGTTCGTGTTCTTCGAGATTCTGCTGATCTCTTCCTACGGCTTGCTGGTCTACGGCAATGGCGCCCAGCGAGTGCGGGCCGGCATGCCCTACGTGGTTCTGAACCTCCTGGGCTCCGGGCTGTTCCTGATCGGCGTGAGCATGCTCTATGGACTGACCGGCACATTGAACATACCTGACCTGGCGATCCGGGTTGCAGCGGCCGATCCTGCCGATGCGCCACTGCTGGCGGCGGCGGGCTATTTGCTGCTGGTAGTGTTCGGTCTCAAGGGGGCGATCCTGCCGCTGTACTTCTGGCTTCCTCGCGCCTATGCCGCGGCACCGGCTGCAGTGGCGGCGCTGTTCGCGATCATGACCAAGCTTGGTCTCTATGCGATTGTCCGGGTGTTCACGCTGATCTTCGGCAGCGAGGCGGGCGTGCTCAACAATATGGTGCTCGACTGGTTGTGGCCACTGTCGATGCTGACCTTGGCCGCCGGTGTGCTGGGTGCGCTCGCGGCGCGCAATCTGCAGATTCTGCTCTCGTACCTGGTGGTGGTTTCGGTGGGAACCCTGCTGGCAGGCTATGCCCTTGGCACCGAGAGTGGGCTAAGTGCTGCACTCTACTACCTGATCCACAGCACACTGGTTGCTGGCGGCCTGTTCCTGCTGGCGGATCTGATTGCCCGTCAGAGGGGGGAGGCGGGTTCCGATCTGGCCTTAGCGCCAGCCCTGCGACAGCCATTGCTACTGGGGACGCTGTTTTTCGGCGGCGCCATCTCGGTAGCTGGGCTGCCGCCGTTTTCAGGTTTCCTGGGCAAGGTCATGTTGCTGCAGGCAGCATCGCCCGGTAACGGTGCGCTGGCGCTTTGGCCGGTGGTGTTAGTGGGTGGGCTTGGCATGGTGATCACTTTGAGCCGTGCCGGAAGCGCTATCTTCTGGCGGGTGAATGACGTTGCAGTTGAAGCTCCTGCCATGCCGGCCGATCCATTGCGCATGCTTGCGGTCACTGGGCTGTTGCTGGGCAGCGTATTGTTGGTTGTCGCTGCGCAGCCGGTGCAGGCTTATGTCCAGGCCACGGCTGCACAGTTATTCGATCTCGGTCCTTATCTGCAGATCATTCAGGGAGGTGGGGCATGAAGAGGTTTCGTTTGTTGCCCAATCCCGCGCTGACGTTGCTTCTAGCTGGGCTTTGGCTGCTCTTGAATAACACCCTGGGGGGCGGGCATATCGTGCTGGGGTTATTCCTCGGCTGGGCGATCCCCCTACTGGTTTCGGACTTCCTTATCGAAATTCCCCGTGTACGCAAGCCGCTCAAGCTGGTGCGGTTCATGCTGATGGTGCTTTGCGACATCGTGGTGGCCAATATCCATGTGGCCAAGCTGGTGCTTGGCCCGAAAGAGAAATTGCGGCCGGCGTTTATCTTGATGCCCATGCGGATCGAAAACGAGTTCGTTCTGGCAGTCCTGACCAGCATTGTCTCGCTGACCCCCGGTACGGTATCGGCTGGCCTGAGCCCCGATCACAAAAGCCTGTTGATGCATGCGCTGGACGCGCCTGATGTCGAGGCGGTCGTTGCTGAGGTAATGAACCGCTACGAAGCGCCGTTGCTGGAGATCTTCGAATGCTAGCCTACGTGATTCCCTTCTGCATGGGCCTGCTGTGCGTGGCGGTGGCGCTCAATATGGTTCGCCTGATCAAAGGGCCGGAGGTGCCGGACCGGGTCCTGGCGCTCGACACGTTGTATATCAATGCCCTGGCACTGATCGTGATTTTCGGCATCTGGCTGGCTTCAGATCTGCTCTTCGAGGCAGCGCTGCTGATTGCGGTAATGGGCTTTGTCAGTACCGTTGCGGTGGGCAAGCATCTGCTGCACGGCGACATCATCGATTGAGGAAAGTACATGCCGTTCTGGATTGAATTGCTGGTCAGCGCGTTTCTGATCATCGGCAGCATCTTTGCGCTGATCGGGGCGATAGGCCTGTATCGCCTGCCTGACTTTTATACCCGCCTGCACGGCCCGACCAAGGCAACCACTCTTGGAGTGGGAGGAGTCTTGGTCGCCTCGATGCTGTTCTTCAGCTATCACAACGACGGGTTAAGCCTGCACGAACTGCTGATCACTCTGTTCCTGTTTATCACCGCACCGGTGAGCGCCCATATGCTGGCCAAGGCGGCCATGCAGCAGAAACTGGAACGCATCGAGAAAACCCAGGGCAAGCCCTGGGACTGACAGCGCCCGGGCGATTACCTGTTAGATTTCGATGCTGCTGGGCGAGGCTTGGTGTTCGTTTTCCTGCGTCAGCTGCCTGACCAGAGCCTGCTGCAGCTCGATGCACAGCTGCGGATCTGACAACGGCTGATTGTCCGCATTGGTGACGAAGAACACGTCTTCGACGCGCTCGCCCATGGTGGCGATCTTGGCGTTCTGCACCGAGAGGTCGAAATCCAGGAACAGTTGGCCGATACGCGCCAGCAGACCGGGGCGATCCGGTGCGATGACCTCGATAATGGTCTGCAACCTTTGCGCATCGTTGTGGATGGTGACCTGCGGCGGAAAGGCGAAGTGCTTGAGCTGGCGGGGCACGTAGCGCTTGATGATCGTCAGGTATTCTTCCGGCCTGCGTAGTGCCTCGATCAGCCCTAGGCGGATTTCCTGGATGCGTTCGGAGTCGTTGCCAATGGGCGTGCCGTCGGCGTCCAGGACAATATAGGTGTCCAGAGTGAACTGGCTGCTCGAGGTGATGATGCGGGCATCGTGGATGTTCAGGTTGAGCTGATCCATGGCGGCAACGGTCACCGCGAAGAAGTCATGCTGGTCCGCTGCGTAGATGAAGATCTGCGTGCCGCCTTCGAACTCGCGTTGAGTGGTTTCCTGGATCAGTACCAGCGGCTCGCTGCTGTCGCCGTGTTGCAGGATGGCCTCGGTATGCCAGGCGACGTCGGACGAGGAGTGGCGCAGGAAGTAGTCATCACCCAGCTGTGCCCAGAGTTGTTCGGCATCATCCGGGTCGGTGCCGTTGCGCACCAGGCTGTCGAGCGCGGCGCGCTGGGTCTGGCGAATCTGTTCCTCGCGCTCCAGCGGATTTTCCAGGCCGCGGCGCAGGGCGCGTTGGGTTTCGCTGTGCAGCTGGCGCAGCAGGCTGGCGCGCCAAGAATTCCAGAGGCTCGGATTGGTGGCATTGATGTCCGCCACGGTGAGCACGTAGAGGTAGTCAAGGTGGGTCTCGTCACCGACCATCTGGGCGAAGTCGTTGATCACCTGTGGGTCGGACAGATCCTTGCGTTGCGCCGTGGTGGACATGATCAGGTGGTTGGCAACCAGCCAGACCACCAGGCGCGTATCCCATGCCGGTAACTTGTGACGTACGCAGAACGCCTGGGCATCTTCCGCTCCGAGTTCGGAGTGGTCGCCACCGCGGCCCTTGGCGATGTCGTGATACAGACCGGCAATGTAGATGAGCTCGGGCTTTGGCAGCAGCTCCACCAGCTTGCTCGCCAGCGGGTATTTTTCGGCGACGCCGGGTTTGCTCAGCTTGCGCAGGTATTTGATGACGTTGAGCGTGTGGGCATCGACGGTATAGATGTGGAAAAGGTCGTGCTGCATCTGCCCGACGATATGACCGAACTCCGGCAGGTAGCGGCCCAGGATGCCGTATCGATTCATCCTCCGCAGGTTGCGATGGATGCCTTCCCGGCACTTGAACAGCTCGATAAACAGGCTGGTGTTGCGGATGTCGCTGCGGAAATCGTCGTCGATCAGGTGGCGATGGTCGCGTAGCAACCGGATGGTTTCGGCGCGCACCCCTTTGATCTCCGGGTGCTGTGCAAGCAGCACGAATACTTCAAGCAGTGCGAACGGGCGTTGCACGAATACCGAATCCCTGGCTACTTCAAGGTAGTTGTCGCGTACCAGGAAGCGGCTGTTGAGCGGGACAGCCTCGCCGCTGTCGCCTTCCCAAAGGATCACTTCGGCAAAGTGCTGGCCGACCAGGTCGCTGAGCTCGGAGATGCTCATCACTACCCGGTAGTACTTCTGCATGAAACGCTCAATGGCCAGCTTGGCGTCGCTATCTTCGTAGCCGAACAGAGCGGCGAGGCTGCGCTGGTAGTCGAACAGCAGACGATCTTCGGCGCGGCCGGCGAGCATGTGCAGCCCGTAGCGGACCCGCCAGATAAAGGCCTGGCTGGATACCAGTAGTGAGTATTCGCCCTCGGTGAGAAAGCCCTGATCGAGAATGGCGCTCAGGTTCAGGCTGCCGAACTGGCGCCGGGCGATCCACAGGATCGTCTGGATGTCGCGCAGACCGCCGGGAGAACCCTTGACGTTGGGTTCCAGGTTGTACTCGGTGTTGTTGTACTTGGAGTGGCGGGCGTTCTGCTCGTTGCGCTTGGCGAGGAAGAACTCCTTGCTTGACCACATCTCGCTCGGGCTGGTGACCTTGAGCATGCTCTGACGCAGGTGCTCGGGGCCGGCAATGGTGCGACTTTCCATCAGGTTGGTAATGATGGTCAGGTCCGCGCGGGCCTCTTCGGCGCACTCGGCTATCGAGCGGACGCTTTGGCCCACCTCGAGCCCGATGTCCCAAAGCAGGGTCAGAAAGCCTTCGATGGGGTCACGGAACAGTTCCTGCTCGCTATCGTTGAGCAGGATCAGCAGGTCAATATCGGAGTAGGGATGTAACTCGCCGCGGCCGTAGCCGCCCACCGCGACCAGAGCGATATCGGCACCCTTGTCCCAGTCGAATCGGGACCAGGCGGCGCGCAGGATCTGATCGATGAACCAAGCGCGGTCAGTAATCAGCCGGCGGATATCGCGTCCGGCGAGAAACCGTTCGTCCAGGACCTGGCGAGCTTTGGCAATGACTTTCTTGAATGCCGGAATCGGGCTGGATTTGAGCGCCAATTCGGCCTGGAACTGGCTGCGGTCGAAAAGTTCGGGATCAACCTGTGGCATGCCAGTTCTCCGTCAGGGCGTTATCAGGGGCGGGTGCGGGGAATGGTGTCGTCACTGCGCAGAGTGAAGATCTCGTAGCCATCGGCGGTAACTACCAGCGTGTGCTCCCATTGGGCCGACAGCTTCCGATCCTTGGTGATGGCTGTCCAGCCGTCACCGAGCAGGCGGGTCTCCGCACGGCCCTGGTTGATCATCGGCTCGATGGTGAAGGTCATGCCTTCCTTCAGCTCAAGGCCGGTACCGGCGCGACCGTAATGCAGCACTTGAGGCTCTTCGTGGAATACCTTGCCGATGCCGTGACCGCAGTATTCGCGCACCACGGAAAAACCGTTCTTCTCTGCGTGCTTCTGGATCACTTCACCGATGTCGCCGAGGCGGGCGCCGGGACGCACGAGCTCGATACCTTTATAGAGACATTCCTGGGTCACTCGGCACAGGCGCTCAGCCCACTCTGGAACCTTGCCGACCATGAACATTCGGCTGGTGTCGCCGTGATAACCATCCTTGATGACGGTGATATCGACGTTGAGGATGTCGCCATCCTTTAGCGGCTTCTCATTGGGGATGCCGTGGCAGACCACATGGTTGATCGAGGTGCAGATCGACTTGGGGAAGCCTTTATAGTTGAGCGGCGCCGGGATGGCCTGCTGAACATTGACGATATGGTCGTGGCAAATACGGTCCAATTCATCGGTGGTGACGCCGGGCCGGATATGTTCTTCGAGCATTTCCAGCACTTCGGCGGCCAGGCGGCCTGCGATACGCATCTTCTCGATATCTTCAGGCGTCTTGATGTTGACAGTCATTAGGAACTCTCGGAGTGCGAAAAATAAAGGCGCTATCTTAACAGCTTGAGACTCTGCAGTGAGGATGGCTCGCGCGCCGAGTGTCGTTTCCGTACTCGCAGCCTATGGTGTCCGGCCTCGCCTTATGCTATAAAACGCGCCGCTCAACGGGGACCACCGTTTTGCTTTAATCCACACACGTGTCGACACGGTATCCTGGGTGCTCGAAAGAGTTGGATATCGGGGCGCGTGGAGGCCTAACCCGACTTATCCGAGGAAGTATCATGACTCAAGTCACCATGCGCGACATGCTGAAGGCCGGTGTGCACTTCGGCCACCAGACCCGTTACTGGAACCCGAAAATGAACAAGTACATTTTCGGCGCGCGCAACAAGATCCATATCATCAACCTCGAAAAAACCCTGCCGATGTTCAACGAAGCGCTGCAGTTCGTTGAAAAGCTGGCTGCGGGCAAGAACAAGATTCTGTTCGTCGGCACCAAGCGTTCCGCTGGCAAGATCGTTCGCGAAGAAGCTGCACGTTGCGGCTCGCCGTATGTCGATCATCGCTGGTTGGGCGGCATGCTGACCAACTACAAGACCATCCGTGCGTCGATCAAGCGCCTGCGCGAGCTGGAAACCCAGTCCCAGGACGGCACTTTCGACAAGCTGACCAAGAAAGAAGCTCTGATGCGTACCCGTGATCTGGAAAAACTGGATCGCAGCCTGGGCGGCATCAAGGATATGGGCGGTCTGCCGGATGCCATGTTCGTCGTCGACGTCGATCACGAGCGCATTGCAATCTCCGAAGCAAACAAGCTGGGCATCCCGGTCATCGGCATCGTCGATACCAACAGCAGCCCGGAAGGTATCGATTACATCATTCCCGGTAACGATGACGCCATCCGTGCCGTTCAGCTCTATCTGAGCGCGACAGCCGATGCTGTAATCCGTGGCCGTCAGAATGCCGGTGGTGGTACCGACGTATTCGTCGAAGAAGCTGCCTCCGAGGCCGCTGAAGGCTGATCGAGTAGCATCGCCTAGTTGAACCCGATGAACAAAAAGGGGGCTATGCCCCCTTTTTGCCACTTCCGAATTGATCGCCTCCATTGGAGGCGATAGTCGATAACGAATCGAGAGGATTTGCGAACATGGCAGAGATTACTGCAGCCCTGGTTAAAGAACTGCGCGAGCGCACTGGCCAAGGCATGATGGATTGCAAAAAGGCACTCACCGCTGCTGGTGGCGATATCGAGAAAGCCATTGACGACATGCGCGCCGCGGGTGCCATCAAGGCCGCCAAGAAGGCTGGCAACATCGCCGCCGAAGGCTCGATTGCGGTCAAGGTTGCTGATGATAACAAGCGTGCCGTAATCATCGAAGTCAACTCCCAGACCGACTTCCTAGCTCTGCAGGAAGACTTCAAGAAGTTCGTCAATGACAGCGTCGAGAAAGCTTTCGCTGAGAACATGACCGACGCTGCTCCGCTGATCGCCGCTCAGGAATCCGATCGCGAAGCGCTGGTTGCCAAATGCGGTGAGAACGTCAACATCCGTCGCCTGACCTCTGTTTCCGGCGATACCGTTGGTGCCTACCTGCACGGCCACCGTATCGGTGTTCTGGTTGTGCTGAACGGCGGCAACGAAGAGCTGGCCAAGCATGTTGCCATGCATGTGGCTGCTTCCAACCCGGCTGTTGTCACTCCGGATCAGGTCTCCGAAGAGCTGGTTGCCAAGGAGAAGGAAATCTTCCTGCAGCTGAACGCCGAGAAGATCGCTGGCAAGCCGGAAAACATCGTCGAGAACATGGTCAAGGGCCGCATCAACAAGTTCCTGGCCGAAGCCAGCCTGGTTGAGCAAGCTTTCATCATGGATCCGGAAGTCAAGGTCGGTGACCTGGTGAAGAAGGCCGGTGCCGAAATCGTTTCCTTTGTCCGCTATGAAGTGGGCGAAGGCATCGAGAAGGCCGAGGTCGACTTCGCCGCTGAAGTTGCAGCTCAGGTCGCTGCTACCAAGCAGTAAGAGCTTCCTGTTGACGTCAAAGAGGCTGCCCGCTCACGCGCGCGGCCTCTTTGTCGAACTGGGACAGAGAAATCGTTTTTGTCACTAGATGGTCAAAAACGCTTGGCACCAATACGCAGTTGCGCTGTCATAGCGCAGATATTTCGGGTTTGTGCGGCCTAAGCCGGTCATGCAGCCTGGTCATACAATGCCGCAGGAGAGACAACGCCAATGGCTCAGCAGATGAGTGCACGCAATCCACGCTATAAACGCATTCTGCTCAAATTAAGCGGCGAAGCCCTGATGGGGGCGGAAGATTTCGGCATCGACCCCAAGGTGCTCGACCGCATGGCTCTGGAAGTGGGGCAGTTGGTCGGGATTGGCGTTGAGGTGGGCCTGGTCATCGGTGGCGGCAACCTGTTCCGCGGCGCGGCACTCTCAGCGGCCGGTATGGACCGGGTCACCGGCGACCATATGGGTATGCTGGCAACTGTGATGAACGCACTGGCCCTGCGTGACGCGCTGGAGCGTTCCAATATTCCGGCGCTGGTGATGTCTGCCATTTCCATGGTCGGTGTGACCGACCATTACGACCGCCGCAAGGCGATGCGTCACCTCAAGAGCGGAGAGGTCGTGATCTTCTCGGCCGGTACCGGTAACCCGTTCTTTACTACCGACTCGGCCGCATGCCTGCGTGGCATCGAAATTCATGCCGACGTCGTGCTCAAGGCCACCAAGGTGGACGGCGTCTATACCGCCGACCCCTTCAAGGATCCAAATGCCGAGAAGTTCGAGGAGCTGACCTATGATGACGTCCTCGATCGCAAGCTCGGCGTGATGGACCTGACGGCCATCTGCCTGTGTCGCGATCACAAGATGCCGCTGCGGGTATTCAATATGAACAAGCCCGGCGCCCTGCTCAATATCGTGCTTGGCGGTGCCGAAGGAACACTGATCGAGGAACCGAATCAATGATCAACGAGATCAAGCAAGATGCGCAGGAGCGCATGAAGAAAAGCCTGGAGTCGCTGGCAGGCGCCTTTGCCAAGATCCGCACCGGTCGCGCTCACCCAAGCATTCTGGATGGCGTCATGGTGTCCTATTACGGCAGCGACACGCCGCTGCGTCAGGTTGCCAACATCACCGTCGAGGACTCGCGTACCCTGGCCCTGACCATTTTCGACAAGAGCATGATCCAGGCCGTTGAAAAAGCCATCATGACTTCGGATCTGGGGCTCAATCCGGCCACGGCCGGTACTACCATCCGCGTACCGATGCCGGCACTGACCGAAGAGACCCGCAAGGGCTTCACCAAGCAGGCGCGCGCCGAGGCCGAGAACGCTAGGGTTGCCGTACGCAACATTCGCCGTGACGCCCTCGCGCAGCTCAAGGATCTGGTGAAGGAAAAGGAAATCAGCGAAGACGAGGAACGTCGTGGTCAGGACGACGTTCAAAAGCTGACCGACAAATACGTTGCGGAAATCGACAAGGCGCTGGAAGTCAAGGAAAACGACCTGATGGCCGTTTGATCGCCGTGTTGAACGCCCGTACGGCTCACCTTGGCATCGCGCCAGGCCGTCCAGGTTCGGTGAGTGTGAGCTGCGACACCACATTCGGGAGTTGCAGCCGGGCGTTTCTTCTATTGTTTTGCAGCGTGACTGAGCGCAGGTAGTCGTTTCATGGAAAAGGTCAGGCCGATTGCCGGACGGAATGTACCCCGTCATGTCGCAATTATCATGGATGGCAATAATCGCTGGGCAAAACGGCGTCTCTTGCCCGGAGTGGCCGGACATAAGGCTGGCGTGGACGCGGTACGGGCCGTCATAGAGGTGTGTGCCGAAGAGGGCGTTGAGGTACTTACTCTGTTCGCCTTTTCCAGTGAGAACTGGCAAAGACCGGCTGATGAGGTGGGCGCCTTGATGGAGCTGTTCCTGACAGCTCTGCGTCGCGAGGCCCGCAAGCTCAATGAGAACGATATCAGTCTGCGCATTATCGGCGATCGTGAGCGTTTTCATCCTGAACTGCAGATAGCGATGGCCGAAGCCGAAGCCATGACCGCCGGTAGCGGTCGTTTTGTGCTGCAGGTGGCCGCCAACTACGGCGGGCAGTGGGACATCCTTCAGGCCACGCAGCGCATGGCGCGCGAGGTTCAGGCCGGTCAGCTTGGTGCCAGTGAAATCACCCCGGCACTTTTTCAAAGCTACCTGGCCACCGGCGATCTGCCATTGCCGGATCTATGCATCCGCACCGGAGGTGAGCGTCGCATCAGCAATTTTCTGCTGTGGCAGATGGCTTACGCCGAGCTCTATTTCTCTGACCTGTTCTGGCCAGATTTCAAGCATGAGGCAATGCGCGCCGCGCTGGCAGACTACTCCAGGCGACAGCGCCGCTTCGGCAAGACCGGCGACCAGCTCGAAACAGAGGTTCGTGCAGAATGTTGAAGCAACGCATCATCACAGCGGCGATTCTCC
Organism: Pseudomonas saudiphocaensis; assembly: GCF_000756775.1. Classification (NCBI taxonomy): domain Bacteria; kingdom Pseudomonadati; phylum Pseudomonadota; class Gammaproteobacteria; order Pseudomonadales; family Pseudomonadaceae; genus Pseudomonas; species Pseudomonas saudiphocaensis. Next base: position 1,570,905 of record NZ_CCSF01000001.1, on the reverse strand, counting down.
TGCCGGTTGCTCTGATCGGCTTTTTCCTGCTCGAAGGGCTGGCCTTTGCGCTATTTATCGGTGTGGTTGTAAGCCTTGGTGCCTGGGAGTGGGCGCGCATGGCCGGCTACACGGCTCAGCCGGCGCGTGTCGCTTATGCGCTGCTGGTGGTTGCACTGTTGGTCGTACTCTACAGCCTGCCGGCGCTGGCTCCCTGGCTGCTGGCGGCCAGCGTGCTCTGGTGGCTGGCGGCGACGGGGCTGGTTCTCAATTATCCGGATAGTCAGCGCCACTGGCGCGGGCGCGCAGGCAGCCTGGTTATCGGGCTGCTGATTCTGCTGCCAGCCTGGCAAGCACTGCTGGTGCTCAAGCGCTGGCCTGAAGGCAACTGGCTTATCGTCGCCGTTATGGTGCTGGTTTGGGTCGCTGATATCGGAGCCTATTTCTCCGGTCGGCGTTTCGGTCGGCGCAAGCTGGCACCGCAAGTCAGTCCCGGAAAGAGTTGGGAAGGGCTGGTGGGTGGTCTGCTGGCAAGCCTGCTGGTTACGCTCGGGGTTGGGCTGTATCGCGGTTGGTCTGCGCGTGAGCTGGTGCTGGCACTGCTCGGCGCTGCTGTAGTAGTGCTGATTTCGGTGGTGGGCGATCTAACCGAGAGCATGTTCAAGCGCAGCGCGGGGATCAAGGACAGCAGCCAGCTGCTGCCGGGTCACGGCGGCGTCATGGATCGAATCGATAGCCTGACTGCAGCCGTTCCTGTATTTGCCGTTCTGTTGTGGCTCGCCGGGTGGGGTGCCTGGTGAGCCATCCCTTGCAGATAACAGTGCTCGGAGCGACAGGCTCCATCGGGCTGAGTACGCTGGACGTTATTGCCCGCCATCCCGAGCGCTACCAAACCTTCGCCCTGACAGCGTTCAATCGCATTGCCGAGTTGCGCGGGCTGTGCCGCCAGCACCGTCCGCGATATGCCGTGGTGGCGAGCAGCGATCAGGCGCGGGTGCTGCAGGAGCAACTGATCGGCGATGGCCTGCAGACTCGTGTGCTGGTGGGAGAGGGCGGCTTGAGCGAAGTGGCAGCCCATCCGGAAACTGATGTGGTAATGGCAGCGATTGTCGGTGCGGCTGGTTTGCGTCCAACGCTGGCGGCGATTCAGGCCGACAAGCGTGTCTTGCTGGCGAACAAGGAAGCGCTGGTCATGTCCGGCGCGTTGTTCATGCAGGCGCTGCGCCAGAGCCGGGCGGTGCTGTTGCCCATCGATAGTGAACACAATGCGATTTTCCAGTGCCTTCCCGGCGACTATGCCCAAGGCCTTTCGGGTGTTGGCGTACGCCGCATACTGCTTACCGCATCTGGTGGGCCTTTTCGCGAGTGGCCGCTGGAGCAGTTGAGCGATGTCACTGTGGAGCAGGCCTGTACGCATCCCAATTGGTCTATGGGGCGCAAGATCTCGGTGGATTCGGCGAGCATGATGAACAAGGGGCTGGAGCTGATCGAGGCCTGCTGGTTATTCGATGCGCGGCCGGATCAGGTCGAGGTGGTGATTCATCCGCAGAGCGTCATTCACTCCATGGTCGATTATGTCGACGGTTCGGTGCTGGCGCAGCTGGGCAATCCCGACATGCGTACGCCAATTGCCCACGCCCTGGCCTGGCCTGAGCGTATCGACTCGGGCGTCTCGGCGCTGGATCTGGTGCGTATCGGGCATCTGGATTTCCATGCCCCGGATGAGCAGCGTTTTCCGTGCCTGCGCATGGCGCGTCAGGCAGCGCAGAATGGCGGTACGGCCCCCGCGATGCTTAATGCTGCCAATGAGGTGGCGGTGGACGCCTTCCTTGAAGGTCGGATTCGCTTCACGGAGATCGCGAGTATCATCGAGGACGTTCTGAACCGTGAAGCAAGCGTTGCGGTGCACTGCCTTGGTGATGTTCTGGGTGCCGATGCGCAGGCTCGCAGGTTGGCGTCGCACTGGCTAGAAGGGCACAACCGCTAACGGCCCGGCATCCGCCGACGCGGGCGGTGGTGCCCATTGCTGCAAAATGGCCTTTCGAGGCAGAGGAATTTATGAGCGCGCTGTACATGCTTGTCGGCACCCTGATCGCTCTGGGTGTTCTGGTGACCTTCCACGAATACGGGCATTTCTGGGTGGCGCGGCGTTGCGGCGTCAAGGTGCTGCGCTTCTCGGTGGGCTTCGGCAGCCCCCTGGTGCGCTGGCATGATCGCCACGGCACAGAGTTCGTTATCGCGGCCATTCCGCTCGGTGGCTATGTGAAGATGCTCGACGAGCGTGAAGGTGATGTACCGCCCGCGATGCTCGATCAGACGTTCAATCGCAAGACCGTCAAGCAGCGCTTCGCCATAGTGTCTGCGGGGCCTGTGGCCAACTTTCTGCTGGCGCTGGTGTTTTTTTGGGTGCTGGCGCTGCTGGGCAGCGAGCAGATTCGCCCAGTGGTTGGGGCGGTTGAGGTGGGCAGCCTGGCCGAAGAGGCCGGGCTGGTGTCCGGCCAAGAAATCATCGAAGTCAACGGCAAGCCCACTTCCGGCTGGGCCGAGGTCAATTTGCAGCTGATCCGTCGCCTGGGTGAAAGCGGCTCGCTGGAAATGCGCGTGCGCAACCTGGATAGCAGTCAGGAGCAGTCCATACAGTTGCAGCTGAACGACTGGCTCAGGGGGGCGGAAGACCCTGATCCCATCGGCTCGCTGGGTATCCGTCCCTGGCGGCCGGCTATCGTTCCGGTAGTCGCCCAGCTGGATCCAGAAGGTCCTGCTCAGGCCGCCGGTGTGCGTCTGGGAGATCGCCTGGTTAGCCTTGACGGCGAGCCGCTGCAGGAGTGGCAGGAAGTCATCGACAGAGTCCGAGTGCTCCCGGGCAAGTCCGCCTTGCTGGAAGTGGAGCGTGAAGGCCGCTACCTGGAGCTGCCCCTGACGCTGGCAGCGCGTGGCGAAGGAGACGACCTGCGAGGCTATCTGGGGGCCGGGGTTGCAGGCGGCGAATGGCCTGAAGAAATGCTGCGCACCGTCAGCTACGGGCCTTTGGAAGCCGTCGCTGAGGGGCTTCGGCGAACCTGGTCGATGAGCCTGCTGACCCTTGATTCCCTGAAGAAAATGCTCTTTGGTGAGCTCTCGGTAAAAAACTTGAGCGGCCCGATAACCATTGCTAAAGTGGCGGGCGCTTCTGCACAGTCCGGCCTGGGTGACTTTCTAAACTTCCTCGCCTACCTGAGCATCAGCCTTGGAATACTCAATCTTTTGCCTATTCCGGTTCTGGATGGCGGGCATTTGCTCTTCTATATGGTCGAGTGGGTCCGTGGACGTCCCCTTTCGGACAAGGTCCAGGGTTGGGGAGTACAGATTGGTATCAGCCTGGTCATTGGGGTGATGCTGCTTGCGTTGGTCAATGACATTGGCCGGCTTTAATTGCCCTACAACTTGATGACGCCTTGCCCAGCGCAGGTCCAACTTTCAGGTTAAATAAGAAAGGACTTCATGAAACGTCTGCTGCTACCTGCGGTTATTTCCGCACTGATGATTGCCGAAGTTCACGCCGAGTCCTTCACCATCTCCGATATACGCGTAAACGGCCTGCAACGGGTTTCCGCCGGTAGTGTCTTTGGCGCCCTGCCGCTGAACGTGGGCCAGCCTGCCGATGACCGTCGCCTGGTGGATGCGACCCGCGCATTGTTCCGCACTGGATTCTTCGAAGATATTCAGCTGGGCCGCGATGGCGATGTATTGGTTATCAGCGTAGTGGAGCGGCCCTCGATCTCAAGCATCGAGATTGAAGGCAACAAGGCGATCAAGACCGAAGATCTGCTCACCGGTCTGCAGCAGTCAGGTCTTGCTGAAGGCGAGATTTTCCAGCGTGCCACCCTGGAAGGCGTGCGCAATGAATTGCAGCGCCAGTACGTGGGGCAGGGCCGCTACTCGGCCACCATCGAAACCGAGGCCGTGCCCCAGCCGCGTAACCGTGTCGCCTTGAAGATCACCATCAACGAAGGTTCGGTCGCTGCGATCAAGCACATCAACGTGGTAGGCAACACCGTCTTTGCGGAAGAGGATCTGACCGACCTGTTCGAGCTGAAGACCACCAACTGGCTGTCGTTCTTCCGCAATGACGACAAGTATGCCCGCGAAAAACTCTCCGGCGACCTCGAGCGCCTGCGGTCTTATTACCTGGACCGTGGTTACATCAATATGGATATCACCTCCACCCAGGTATCCATCACGCCGGACAAGAAAGACGTCTACGTTACGGTCAATATCGACGAAGGCGAGCGCTATACCGTCAGCGACGTCAAGCTGAGGGGTGACCTGAAGGTTCCCCAGGAGGAGCTGCAGGCGCTGCTGCTGGCGAAGGAAGGCCAGGTCTTCTCGCGCAAGGTGATGACGACCACTTCGGAACTGATCACGCGGCGGCTGGGTAATGAGGGTTATACCTTCGCCAACGTCAACGGCATTCCTGAGGCCAACGACGAGGACAATACCGTTTCGATCACCTTCATGGTCGACCCCGGCAAGCGTGCCTACGTCAACCGTATCAACTTCCGTGGCAACACCAAGACCGAAGACGAAGTGTTGCGCCGCGAAATGCGGCAGATGGAAGGCGGCTGGGCTTCGACCTACCTGATCGACCAGTCCAAGACGCGTCTAGAGCGCCTCGGCTTCTTCAAGGAAGTTAACGTCGAGACCCCGCAGGTGCCGGGCACTGACGATCAGATCGACGTCAACTACAGTGTCGAGGAGCAACCTTCGGGCTCGATCATGGCCAGCATCGGTTTCGCTCAGAACGCTGGTTTGATCCTGGGTGGCTCCATCAGCCAGAACAACTTCCTGGGTACCGGTAACCGCGTCAGCATTGGCCTGACCCGCAGCGAATACCAGACGCGCTACAACTTCGGTTTTGTCGACCCCTACTGGACCGAAGACGGCGTCAGCCTTGGCTACAACGCTTTCTACCGCACTACCGACTACGACGAACTGGATTACGACGTATCCAGCTATTCCGTAGACAGCCTGGGCGGCGGTATCAATATTGGCTATCCGATCAGCGAGACTTCTCGCTTGTCCTTTGGCCTTTCTGCTCAGCAGGATGATCTGGACACCGGCCGTTACACCGTCGATGAAATTTATGACTTCATTGAAAAGGAAGGCGATAGCTTCCTGAACTTCAAGGCATCGGTGGGCTGGTCAGAGTCAACCCTCAACCGTGGTGTGCTGGCGACCCGAGGCCACTCTCAGAGCCTGGTGTTTGAAACCACCATTCCGGGTAGCGACCTGTCGTTCTATAAGATCGACTATAACGGCCAGCTATTCGTGCCCATGACGCAGAACTACACTTTGCGCATGCATACGCGCCTGGGTTACGGCGATGCCTACGGCTCGACCTCGGCCTTGCCGTTCTATGAGCACTATTACGCGGGTGGCTTTAACTCGGTACGCGGCTTCGAGGACAGTAGCCTTGGCCCGCGCAGTACTCCGAGCAGGGCCTATGATGCGGCTGGTAACCTTCTGCCGGAAGGGCGCTGTGATTCCACCGGACGCTGTACCGACGATCAGGATGAGCTGCCATTTGGTGGTAACGTGCTGGTCCAGGGTGGTCTGGAAGTGCTCTTCCCGATGCCGTTCGTCAAGGACCAGCGCTCACTGCGTACATCCCTGTTCTGGGACGTGGGTAATGTGTACAACACCAACTGCCCGTCTGGCTCGGGCAGCAAGTGCAGTGATATCGACTTTGGCGACATGGCCAGTTCAGTCGGTGTGGGGCTGACCTGGATCACCGCCATGGGGCCGTTGAGCTTCAGTCTGGCGATGCCGGTGGTCAAACCCGATGAATCCGATACCCAAGTATTCCAGTTCTCCCTGGGACAAACCTTTTAACGACCTGGGCGCTTCGCTCCAGGGTTTCTTGCAAGAGTGGTATATACCGTGCGTAAGTTGACCCAACTGCTTCTCGTTGCTGCTGCACTGGTGGCAGCCCCTGCATTCGCCGACGTCAAAATCGCAGTGCTGAACTATCAAATGGCGCTGCTCGAATCAGACGCAGCCAAGCGCTATTCGGTCGACGCGGAAAAGAAATTCGGCCCGCAGCTGGACAAGCTCAAGGGACTGGAAAACGATGCCAAGCGCATCCAGGATCGTCTCGGCAAGGACGGCGACAAGATGCAGCAGGCCGAGCGCGAGCGTCTTGAGCTTGAGTTCAAGCAGAAGGCCCGTGATTTCCAGTTCCTCTCCAAGGAGCTCAATGAGTCTAAGGCTTCGGCTGACCGCGACATGCTTAAGCAGCTCAAGCCGAAGCTGGACAAGGCCGTCGAGGAAGTGATCAAGAAAGGCGACTACGACCTGGTTCTTGAGCGCGGCGCGGTGGTCGATGTCAAACCTCAGCTTGATATCACCCGCCAGGTCATCGAGCGCATGAACCAACTGCGCTGATGAACGGCTCTGTCTATACGCTCGGTGAGCTTGCCGAGCAGCTGGGCGCCACCGTGCGTGGCGATGTCGGGCATAAGGTCTTGGGCCTGGCCACGCTTCAAGATGCGGGCCCGCAACAGCTCAGCTTTCTGGCCAACGCCCAGTATCGCAAGTATCTCGCCAGCACCCGTGCTGGCGCCGTACTGCTCAAGCCGAAGGATGCCGAAGGTTTCTCCGGCACCGCGCTGATCGTGGACAATCCCTATCTCGCCTATGCGCGCATCTCGCACCTGTTCGAGACGCGCCCCAAGGCGCTGCCTGGTGTCCACCCAAGTGCTGTCATTGATCCGACTGCGACGATCGACCCAAGCGCCAGTATTGGCGCTCAGGTGGTGATCGAGGCGGGCGCCTGGATAGGCCCGGACGTCGTGATCGGCGCCCATTCGTTCGTTGGCGCCCGTACTCGGGTGGGTGCGGGTGGCCGGCTCGCTTCGCGCGTCACCCTTTGTCATGACGTGAGCATCGGTGAGCGCGTAGTGATCCAGCCAGGTGCGGTCATTGGCGGCGAAGGCTTCGGGTTCGCCAATGAAAGCGGACACTGGGAGAAGATCGCTCAGCTCGGCGGCGTTCGTATTGGTGATGATGTAGAGATCGGCGCCAATACCACGATCGACCGCGGTGCGCTGTCCGACACAGTCATCGGCAATGGCGTGAAACTGGATAACCAGATCATGATCGCCCACAACGTGCAGATTGGCGAAAACACTGCCATAGCCGGTTGTGCAGGTATTTCCGGAAGCGCCAAGATCGGTCGCAACTGCATGCTGGCCGGCGGTGTTGGCCTGGTCGGGCATATTGAAGTGTGTGACAACGTATTCATCACCGGTATGACCATGGTGACCCGCTCGATCACCGAGCCAGGCAGTTATTCCTCGGGAACGGCCATGCAGCCGGCCGGCGAATGGCGCAAGAGCGCCGCGCGAATACGTCAGCTGGACGAGATGGCCCGCCGTCTGCAGCAGGTGGAAAAACGCCTGCCTGCCGTGACCCCGAGCGGGGATTTGTCTTCAGATGCCTGACTCTGTCCTCTGATTGCTCCGCCAGCCGTTATCGACGGTTGGCTGCACAGCCGTGATGGCGTGCTGCTCTCCTACTCTTTACAGGCTTTCCTTACATGATGGATATCAACGAAATTCGCGAATACCTTCCGCACCGCTACCCATTCCTTCTGGTTGATCGGGTGGTGGAGATGGATACGGAAAACAAGCGTGTTCGTGCATACAAGAACGTGACCATCAACGAGCCGTTCTTCAATGGTCACTTTCCGCGACACCCCATCATGCCAGGCGTGCTGATTATCGAGGCGATGGCTCAGGCAGCAGGGCTGCTGGGTTTCAAGATGATGGGCGTGAAGCCGGCTGACGGCACGCTCTACTATTTCGTCGGCTCGGACAAACTGCGCTTCCGCCAGCCTGTAGTGCCAGGCGACCAGCTTGTGCTTGAAGCGTCCTTTATCAGCGCCAAACGTGGCATCTGGAAGTTCGATTGCCGCGCCAGCGTTGATGGCAAACCTGTATGCTCGGCTGAAATCATCTGTGCGGAACAGAAGATATGAGCTTGATTGACCCTCGCGCCATCGTCGATCCGGCCGCACGGCTGGCCGACGACGTTCAGGTCGGACCCTGGTCGATCATCGGCCCGGACGTCGAGATCGGCGAGGGCACGGTGATTGCACCTCACGTAGTTATCAAGGGGCCGACTCGTATAGGTCGACACAACCGCATCTACCAGTTTTCTTCGGTAGGTGAGGATACGCCTGATCTCAAATACAAGGGTGAGCCGACGCGTCTGGTGATCGGCGATCACAACGTGATCCGGGAAGGGGTGACCATCCACCGGGGTACCGTGCAGGACCGTGCTGAAACCACCATCGGTGATCACAACCTGATCATGGCCTATGCACATATTGGCCATGACAGCGTCATTGCCAACCACTGCATTCTGGTCAACAACACGGCGCTTGCCGGTCACGTGCATGTCGGCGATTGGGCGATCCTTTCTGGCTATACGCTGGTGCACCAGTACTGCCATATCGGCGCCTTCAGCTTTTCCGGCATGGGCACCGCTATCGGCAAGGATGTACCGGCCTTTGTTACGGTGTTTGGCAATCCTGCAGCGGCGCGCAGCATGAATTTCGAAGGCATGCGCCGTCGGGGTTTCAGTGCCGAGACCATCACCGCCCTGCGTAACGCCTACAAGATCGTCTACCGCAAGGGGCTTACCGTCGAGCAGGCACTTGCCGAATTGGCTGGTGATGCCGAAGTGATCCCCGAAGTGGCGTTGTTCCGAGACTCGATCCAGGCATCCAGCCGTGGCATCACCCGCTGACGTGTCCCGGCCCCTGTTGGTAGCGCTGGTCGCCGGAGAGGCTTCCGGTGACATCCTCGGCTCGGGCCTGATGCAGGCACTCAAGACCCAGCATCCCGATGTCCGTTTCGTCGGAGTCGGGGGGCCGCGCATGGAGGCTGAGGGACTGAAGTCCTACTTTCCGATCGAACGCCTGTCGGTAATGGGGCTGGTGGAAGTGCTTGGGCGTCTGCCGGAGCTGCTGAAGCGGCGCAAGCGTCTGGTGCAGACGCTGAGTGAGCTGCGGCCCGATGTGTTCATCGGCATCGATGCGCCGGATTTCAACCTGGACCTGGCCCTGAAGCTGCGGCAGGCCGGCATCAAGACCGTTCATTACGTCAGCCCTTCGGTGTGGGCCTGGCGGCAGAAGCGTGTGTTGAAGATTCGCGCCGCCTGCGATCTGATGCTTACGCTGTTTCCCTTCGAAGCGAAGTTCTACGAGGAACATCAGGTAGCGGTCTGTTTCGTCGGTCATCCGCTGGCCGATGCTATTCCGCTGGAGTCTGACCGAGATCTGGCGCGTGATGCGCTCAATCTCCCCCGGGAAGGCCATGTCGTCGCCTTGATGCCCGGCAGCCGGGGAGGCGAGGTGGGCCGTCTGGGCGAGCTGTTCCTCGACGCAGCTGATCGTTTGCGGGCGATGCGCCCGGGCATTCATTTTGTGATGCCCTGCGCTGGCCCCGAGCGGCGTGCTCAGCTTGAGCAAATGCTGGTCGGGCGCGATCTGCCGCTGACTCTGCTCGATGGCCGCTCCCACGAAGCGCTCGCTGCCTGCAACGCAGTATTGATTGCTTCCGGTACGGCGACGCTCGAAGCGCTGCTGTACAAGCGTCCGATGGTGGTGGCCTACAGCGTTGCGCCGCTGACCTTCGCCATTCTCAAGCGACTGGTTAAAAGCCCCTACGTTGCGCTGCCCAATCTGCTTGCACAGCGCCTGCTGGTGCCCGAGCTATTGCAGGATGCGGCAACGCCAGAGGCCATGGCACAACTATTATCACCCTTGCTGAGCGATGGTGAGGTGCAGACGGAAGGTTTTGACGCCATTCACCGTACCTTGCGCCGTGATGCGTCGAACCGGGCTGCTCAGGCGGTGCTTGAGCTGGTCGAGGCAAACTGATGCAGATGGGGCTGGATTTCAGTCTGGTTGAGGAGCTGGTGGCCGGCGTCGACGAGGTGGGTCGCGGGCCGCTATGCGGGCCTGTGGTCACGGCTGCGGTGATTCTCGATCCTCTGCGTCCCATCAGCGGGCTCAATGACTCGAAGAAGCTCACTGAAGCGAAGCGCGAAGCGCTGTTCGACGAGATTTGCGAAAAGGCCCTGGCCTGGTGCATCGCCCGTGCCGAAGTTGAGGAGATCGACCGCCTCAATATCCTCCACGCAACCATGCTGGCCATGCAGCGCGCTGTAGAGGGGCTTGCTATCAGGCCGAAACTGGCGCTGATCGACGGTAACCGTTGTCCGCAGCTGTCGGTCCCCTGTGCGCCGGTCATTCAGGGCGATGCGCAGGTGCCGGCAATCGCGGCTGCGTCGATATTGGCCAAAGTCAGCCGTGACCGCGAAATGCAGGCGTTTGATCTGATCTATCCCGGCTACGGCCTGAGCGGCCACAAAGGCTACCCGACCCCCGTTCATCTTGAAGCTCTGCAGCGCCTTGGGGCCACGCCGATTCACCGTCGCAGCTTCGCGCCGGTGCGCAGGGTGCTGGAGCTGATGCTCGAAACGCCATAAGACTCTGCGGTCCGGCTCGCGCTGGGCCGATGCATGGTGACCTCTCTCGAGCTGCGGTTAGCGGCGCAGCAGGATCCTGGGTAGCGTCAGCCGGGCAGATGAACTCATCAGCTGCCGACCGTCCATCCTGAGGTGTTGCCCGACGCCCCGCAGCGACGCTTTCCGCTACAATCGCTGCCCTCCAGTAAGTCGCGTCCAGGTTCAGTCATGCCCGTTTCGTTCGTCCATCTTCGTCTGCACACCGAATACTCCCTGGTTGACGGTCTGGTGCGCGTAAAGCCTCTGATCAAGTCGGTGGCGGCGGCGGGGATGCCGGCGGTGGCAGTCACCGACATGAGCAACATGTGCTCCCTGGTGAAGTTCTACAAGGCGGCGCAAGGGGCGGGGATCAAGCCGATTTGCGGCGCCGATATCTGGCTGGCCAGTCGCGAGGAAGACGGCCCGTTGAGCCGGATGACCTTGCTGGCAATGAATACTCAGGGCTATCGCAACCTCACCGAGCTGATCTCCCGGGGCTGGACCGAGGGGCAGCGCAATGACCTGGTGATCATCGAGCGGGATTGGGTCAAGGCCGCCAGTGAGGGCTTGATTGCCCTGTCGGGTGCTCGGGAGGGTGAGGTCGGGCTTGCGCTGCTCAACGGCGATGAGGCGCTGGCAGAAACCTTGTTGCTTGAGTGGCAGTCGGTGTTTCCTGATCGCTTCTACCTGGAAGTGCAGCGAACCAGCCGGGTGAATGATGAGGAGTACCTGCATGCTGCCGTAGCGCTGGCCCAGCGCTGCCCGGCGCCGCTGGTGGCGACCAATGATGTGCGCTTCCTCAAGCAGGACGACTTCGAAGCCCATGAGACTCGCGTCTGCATTGGTGAAGGCCGGACCCTCGATGACTCCCGCCGGCCGCGCAATTATTCCGACCAGCAGTATCTGAAAACTCCCGAGGAAATGTACGAGCTGTTCAGCGACCTGCCCGAGGCGCTGGAAAATACCGTCGAAATCGCCAGGCGCTGCAATATCGAGGTGCAGTTGGGCACCTACTTCCTGCCCGACTTCCCGGTGCCGGAAGGCATGACCATCAATGAGTATTTCCGCAAGGTCTCTTTCGATGGTCTCGAAGAGCGGCTGAAGGTAGTGCTGCCCAGGGAAACGCCCGACTACGAAGCAAAGCGGCAGGTGTATGTCGACCGTCTGAACTTCGAGCTCGACATCATCATCCAGATGGGCTTCCCGGGTTACTTCCTGATCGTCATGGACTTTATCCAGTGGGCCAAGAATAACGGCGTACCGGTGGGGCCGGGGCGTGGTTCGGGTGCCGGTTCGCTGGTGGCCTATGTGCAGAAGATCACCGATCTTGACCCGCTGGCCTACGATCTGCTGTTCGAACGCTTCCTCAACCCCGAGCGGGTTTCCATGCCCGACTTCGACGTCGACTTCTGCATGGATGGCCGCGACCGGGTCATCGAGTATGTGGCCGAGAAGTATGGTCGAAACGCAGTCAGCCAGATCATTACCTTCGGCACCATGGCGGCCAAGGCGGTGGTACGCGACGTCGCGCGGGTGCAGGGCAAGTCCTACGGGCTGGCTGACCGTCTGTCGAAGATGATCCCCTTCGAAGTGGGTATGACCCTGGAAAAAGCCTACGAGATGGAGGAGCCGCTGCGCGATTTTCTTGCCGTCGATGAAGACGCCAAGGAAATCTGGGACATGGCGCTCAAGCTCGAAGGCATCACCCGTGGTACCGGCAAGCACGCCGGCGGCGTGGTGATCGCACCGACAAAGTTGACCGACTTTGCGCCTATCGCCTGCGATGATGAGGGTGGCAGCCTGGTCACCCAGTTCGACAAGGACGACGTCGAGGCCGCGGGGCTGGTCAAGTTCGACTTCCTTGGCCTGCGTACTCTGACCATCATCAAGTGGGCCATGGAGACGATCAACCGCGAGCAGGCCAAGAAGGGCCTGGAGCCGCTGAATATCGACTTCATCCCGCTGGACGACAAGCCCACCTTCTCGCTGTTGCAGAAGGCTGAAACCACAGCCGTTTTCCAGCTTGAATCGCGTGGCATGAAGGAGCTGATCAAGAAGCTCAAGCCCGACTGTCTGGAGGACCTGATCGCACTGGTGGCGCTGTTCCGTCCCGGCCCGCTGCAGTCGGGCATGGTCGACGACTTCATCAACCGCAAACACGGTCGCGCGGAAATCTCCTATCCGCACTCCGACTACCAGTACGAAGGCCTCAAGCCGGTACTGGCGCCTACCTACGGCATCATTCTGTATCAGGAACAGGTGATGCAGATTGCCCAGGTCATGGCTGGCTACACCCTCGGCGGTGCCGACATGCTGCGCCGTGCCATGGGTAAGAAGAAGCCCGAGGAAATGGCCAAGCAGCGCGGCGGCTTTATCGAGGGCTGCAAGAAGAACGGAATCGATGCCGATCTGGCAGGCAACATCTTTGACCTGGTGGAAAAGTTCGCCGGTTACGGTTTCAACAAGTCCCACTCGGCTGCCTATGGCCTGGTGTCCTATCAGACGGCCTGGTTGAAGGCGCATCATCCATCGCCATTCATGGCGGCGGTGCTCTCGGCGGATATGCACAACACCGACAAGGTGGTCACGCTGATCGAGGAATGCCGCAGCATGAAGCTGCGCATCGATGCGCCGGACGTGAACAATTCCGAATACAAGTTCACCGTCAGCGATGACGGGCGAATCGTCTATGGCCTTGGGGCGATCAAGGGCGTGGGCGAAGGGCCGGTGGAAGCCATCGTCGAATGCCGCAGCGAGGGTGGGCCGTTCAAGGACCTGTTCGACTTCTGCAGCCGAGTGGACCTCAAACGCATCAATAAACGCACTCTCGAAGCCTTGATCCGTGGTGGTGCGCTGGACCGACTGGGGCCGTACTTCTCCGATGACCCGAAGCTCTACCAAGCCGGCATCGACCAGAATCGCGCTGTATTGCTGTCGGCCATGGAGGAGGCGATCCAGGCCGCCGAGCAGACGGCGCGTAGCGAGGAAAGCGGTCATATGGATCTCTTCGGCGGCCTGTTCGCCGAGCCCGAGGCGGATGTCTATGCCAACCACCGCAAGGCGCGGGAACTGACGCTCAAGGAGCGCTTGAAGGGCGAGAAGGACACCCTGGGCCTGTACCTCACCGGCCACCCGATCGACGAATACGAAGGCGAAGTGCGTCGTTTCGCCCGTCAACGCATCATCGATCTGCGCCCGGCGCGTGATACCCAGACGGTTGCCGGCTTGATCGTCAACCTGCGAGTGATGAAGAACAAGAAGGGTGACAAGATGGGCTTCATCACCCTGGACGACCGCTCCGGGCGCATCGAAGCCTCGCTGTTCGCTGAGGCGTTCAATACGGCCCAGGCACTGCTGCAGACCGATGCGTTGGTAGTCGTGGAAGGTGAAGTCAGCAATGACGACTTCTCCGGAGGGCTGCGCCTGCGTGCCAAGCGCGTGATGAGCCTGGAAGAGGCGCGTACCGGGCTGGCCGAGAGCTTGCGGGTCAGGGTCGCCAGTGAGGCGCTCAAGGGTGATCGAGTGCGTTGGCTGGCCGACGTCTGTGGTCGTCATCGCGGCGCCTGTCCAATTACCCTGGAGTACACCGGCAGCGACGCGAAAGCGCTGCTGCAGTTTGGCGAGAGCTGGAGAATCGACCCGGCGGACAACCTGATTCAGGCATTGCGTGACCAGTTCGGGCGCGACAACGTCTTCCTGCAATACCGATAGCGGCCAGCATCGTGTCATCGCCAGAGAAACTGGCGCATGACCCGGCCGTTACCCAAGCGACCCGATCTCGATCGAGTCATGATTGCGAACATTTTTTGTTCGACCTGAATGCGTCCGTCCCGTAAGGTAGGGCGCAAAAAACGGAACAGCTTCCCGGCCCTTCTGGCCGTCGACGCATGACGGATGACTATGAACCCGAATTTTCTCGATTTCGAACAGCCGATCGCCGACCTGCAAGCCAAGATCGAAGAGTTGCGCTTGGTTGGTAATGACAATTCGCTGAACATTGGCGAAGAAATCACCCGCCTGCAGGACAAGAGCGAGTCGCTCACTGAGAGCATCTTCGGCAATCTGACCAGCTGGCAGATCGCTCGCCTGGCCCGCCACCCGCAGCGGCCCTACACCCTCGATTACATCAAGCATCTCTTCACCGAGTTCGAAGAGCTGCACGGCGATCGGCACTTTTCGGACGACGCTGCCATTGTTGGTGGTACCGCGCGCCTGAACGGCGAGCCGGTGATGATCATCGGCCATCAGAAGGGTCGCGAAGTGCGTGAGAAGGTGCGTCGCAACTTCGGCATGCCGCGTCCGGAAGGCTATCGCAAGGCCTGCCGCCTGATGGAGCTTGCCGAGCGCTTCAAGATGCCGATCCTGACCTTCATCGATACGCCCGGTGCCTATCCGGGAATCGACGCGGAAGAGCGCAACCAGAGCGAGGCCATCGCCTGGAACCTGCGGGTAATGTCACGGCTGAAAACGCCGATCATCGCCACCGTTATCGGTGAGGGTGGTTCCGGTGGTGCCCTGGCAATCGGTGTCTGTGATCAGCTGAACATGCTGCAGTACTCCACCTATGCCGTGATTTCGCCGGAAGGCTGTGCCTCGATTCTCTGGCGTACCGCCGAGAAGGCGCCGGAAGCTGCCGAAGCCATGGGTGTGACGGCTGAGCGCCTGAAGGATCTGGGCATTGTCGATCAGGTCATTCCGGAGCCGCTCGGTGGTGCGCATCGCAACCCGGCGGTAACCGCTGCATCCATTCGTGAGGCGTTGACCTCGCAACTGGATATGCTCAAGCGGTTCGATACCGATGCGCTGCTGGCCCGTCGTTACGAGCGTCTGATGAGTTACGGCCTTCAGCAGTAATCAGCGCAAGCGACACGCAAGGTGAGAGACAGGTGACTCTGGAATCCCGCCTTCTAGAAGCGCTTTCACAATGGCGCCAGGCTTCGGCCTGGCGCGTTGCGTTTTCAGGCGGGCTGGATTCCACAGTT
This sequence comes from Pseudomonas saudiphocaensis, assembly GCF_000756775.1. Taxonomy (NCBI): domain Bacteria; kingdom Pseudomonadati; phylum Pseudomonadota; class Gammaproteobacteria; order Pseudomonadales; family Pseudomonadaceae; genus Pseudomonas; species Pseudomonas saudiphocaensis. The sequence continues at coordinate 1,555,390 of NZ_CCSF01000001.1, read as the reverse complement.
CTGCTTCACGCCCTGGTAAAACTTGCCGAGCGACATCGGCTTCCGCCGATTTCCGCAATCCATATTCATCACGGTTTACAGCCTGCGGCTGATGCCTGGCCAGAGCACTGCCGGCAGTTCTGCGCGAAGCTCGGTGTGCCGTTGCAGATCATGCAGGTACAGGTCCGGCCAGGTGCAAGTCTGGAGCAGGCCGCGCGTGAGGCACGCTATGCGGCCTTCGCCTCCCGTCTGACGGACGGTGAGCTGTTGCTGACCGCGCAGCACCGCGATGATCAGGCGGAAACCCTGCTGTTTCGTCTTATGCGTGGAGCCGGTGTGCGCGGGCTTGCGGCAATGCCCGAGAGTCGAGCGCTGGGCTCGGGGCGTCTGCTGCGCCCATTGCTGATGGTGGCGCGTTCAGAGCTGGAGAACTGGGCGCTTGAGCATCAGCTGCAATGGGTCGAGGATCCCTCAAATCAATCCATCGAGCATTCGCGCAACTTCCTTCGCCATCAGGTAATGCCGGTGCTGGAACAGCGCTGGCCGCAGGCGTCGGGAAATATGGCGCGAGCCGCGGCGCACCTTGGCGAGGCGCAGTCGCTGCTTGATGAACTGGCGGAGATGGATCTCAAGGATGCGCAAGGTTCGCCGGAGTGGCCCTGGCTGCCATTGCATAGTCTCGATCTGTCCATGCTTCGTGCTTTGAGTCCGGCTCGCCAGCGCAACGCGCTGCGTCACTGGCTGAGTCCGCTAACCCGTCTGCCGGACACGGACCATTGGGCCGGCTGGCAGGCCCTGCGCGATGCTGCCGAGGCTGCGACGCCGTGCTGGCGCCTGGCGGGCGGTGAATTGCATCGCGCAGGAAACCGTTTGTGGTGGCTGTCCGGACCCTGGCTTGAGCCGGTTGCAGGCGAGTTGGCATGGCCAGATACGGCTGCTGCGTTGAGTCTGCCGGCGAACGGCAGCGTCAGCCTGGAAGGGGCGGGGCCGGGCGCATACAGGGTGGCTTACCGGAAGGGTGGCGAAGTAATGAGGTTGCCGGGTCGCGGCCGTCGTGATCTGAAGCGTCTGTTCAATGAGTCAGCCGTTCCCGGTTTTCTGCGCTCCCGATGGCCGCTTCTTTACTGTGAAGGAGAGCTGATCGCAGTGGCCAACCTGCCATATCTGAACGTGACGGCGGCGTCATTTGTCTGGACGCCTCCGGCGTGATGTGTGTTTGAGCTGATGGGGTCTTTCAAGTAGACTACGCTCCCGTCTCAATACAACTTCTGCGGTCTTCTTCGAATCCGCGGCAGTTGCGCTGTTGCCGCCTGGGGCGCAACGGCTTCTTTTGCTTTCCCCCGGCGGCGCTGACCGCTTAACGCAGACTTCTAGGGTTTTTCATGACGCGCTACATCTTCGTCACGGGCGGTGTTGTTTCTTCATTGGGGAAAGGCATCGCCTCGGCTTCATTGGCAGCCATCCTGGAGGCGCGGGGCCTGAAGGTCACGATGCTCAAGCTGGACCCTTACATCAACGTCGATCCGGGCACCATGAGCCCGTTCCAGCACGGTGAGGTGTTCGTCACCCACGACGGCGCCGAAACCGATCTCGACCTGGGCCATTACGAGCGTTTTATCCGCACGCGCATGACCCAGAACAACAACTTCACCACCGGTCGCGTCTATGAAGACGTGCTGCGCCGTGAGCGCCGTGGTGATTATCTGGGTGCGACCATTCAGGTCATTCCGCACATCACCGACGAGATCAAGCGTCGCGTCATCAAGGGTGCCGGCGATGCCGACGTGGCCCTGGTGGAAGTGGGCGGCACCGTGGGTGACATCGAGTCGCAGCCGTTCCTCGAAGCGATTCGCCAGTTGCGCGTGGAAGTGGGCGCCAAGCGCGCCATGCTGATGCACCTGACACTGGTGCCTTATATCGCCACCGCCGGCGAGACCAAGACCAAGCCGACCCAGCATTCGGTGAAGGAGCTGCGTTCCATCGGCCTGCAGCCGGATGTGCTGGTGTGCCGTTCCGAAGTGCCGATCGACCTGTCCTCGCGGCGCAAGATCGCGTTGTTCACCAACGTTGAAGAGCGCGCAGTGATCAGCCTGCCGGACGCCGACACCATCTACAAGATTCCCGGCATGCTGCATGCCCAGGGTCTGGACGACTATGTGGTCGAGCGCTTCGGCCTCGAATGCCGTGGTGCCGACCTTTCCGAGTGGGATCGCGTGGTGGATGCCAAGCTGAACCCGGAGAAAGAAGTCACCATCGCCATGGTCGGCAAGTACATGGAACTTCTGGATGCCTACAAATCTCTGATCGAGGCAATGAGCCACGCTGGCATCCAGAGCCGTACCAAAGTGAATCTCCGTTATATCGACTCCGAAGACATCGAAAACCAGGGTACCGGCCTGCTGGAAGGCATGGACGCGATTCTGGTTCCGGGTGGCTTCGGTTTGCGAGGCGTGGAAGGCAAGATCGCCACCGTTCAATACGCTCGCGAAAACAAGATCCCCTACCTTGGCATCTGCCTTGGCATGCAGGTGGCGGTAATCGAGTTCGCTCGCAATGTGCTGGGCTGGACTGATGCCAACTCCACCGAGTTCGACAAGGACAGCGAGCATCCGGTGGTCGGTCTTATCACCGAGTGGGCCGATGCCACTGGCGCCGTGGAAACCCGCAGCGACGCCTCCGATCTGGGTGGCACCATGCGTCTGGGCGCTCAGGAGTGCGGTCTGGAAGTTGGTTCCAAGGTGTACGACTGCTATCGCCAGGAGCGCATCGTCGAACGCCATCGCCATCGTTATGAAGTGAACAACAACCTGCTGCCGAAGCTGCAGGAAGCCGGCCTGAAGATCACCGGCCGTTCCAGTGATGGTGCGTTGGTGGAAGTGGTCGAGGCGCCGGATCATCCGTGGTTCGTGGCATGCCAGTTCCACCCGGAATTCACCTCCACGCCGCGCGATGGGCATCCGCTGTTCAGTGGTTTCGTTCAGGCAGCGCTGGATTACAAGGCGAGCAAGGCATGAGTCAGAAGATCATTCGCGTCGGCAATATCGAGATCGGCAACGACAAGCCGTTCGTCCTGTTCGGCGGCATGAACGTGTTGGAATCCCGCGATCTGGCGCTGCAGATCTGCGAGACCTACGTGAAGGTGACCGAAAAACTCGGTATTCCCTACGTGTTCAAGGCCAGCTTCGACAAGGCCAACCGCTCCTCCATCAACTCCTTCCGTGGCCCGGGACTGGAAGAAGGCATGCGGATTTTCGAGGACGTGAAGCAGGCCTTCGGCGTGCCGGTCATCACCGACGTGCACGAGCCCTATCAGGCGCAACCAGTGGCCGATGTCTGCGACATCATCCAGCTGCCAGCTTTCCTCTCGCGGCAAACCGATCTGGTGGTGGCCATGGCCCAGACCGGTGCGGCGATCAATATCAAGAAGGCTCAGTTCCTTGCGCCGCAGGAAATGAAGCACATCCTCACCAAGTGCGAGGAAGCAGGCAACGATCGCCTGATTCTCTGCGAGCGAGGCTCATCGTTCGGCTACAACAATCTGGTAGTCGACATGCTCGGCTTCGGCATCATGAAGCAGATGAACTACCCGGTATTCTTCGACGTGACCCATGCGTTGCAGATGCCCGGTGGTCGTGCCGACTCTGCCGGCGGTCGCCGTGCTCAGGTGACCGAACTGGCTCGCGCCGGTCTCAGCCAGGGGCTTGCCGGTTTGTTCCTCGAAGCCCATCCGGACCCGGACAACGCCAAGTGCGATGGCCCTTGTGCGCTGCGGCTAGACAAGCTCGAGCCTTTCCTTACCCAGCTCAAGCAGCTGGATGATCTGATCAAGAATTTTTCGCCAATCGAAACGGCTTGAAGCCTTGTAGCTATCTACGGAGTGTTAATAAAAAATGGCAAAGATCGTCGACATCAAAGGGCGTGAAGTTCTCGACTCCCGTGGCAACCCCACTGTGGAAGCGGACGTGATCCTCGACAACGGCATCGTCGGCAGCGCCTGTGCACCTTCCGGTGCGTCAACCGGTTCGCGCGAAGCGCTGGAACTGCGTGATGGCGACAAGAGCCGTTACATGGGCAAAGGCGTGTTGAAAGCTGTCGGCAACATCAACGGTCCCATCCGTGATCTGCTGCTGGGCAAGGACCCGGACGATCAGAAGGCTCTGGATCGCGCGATGATCGAACTGGACGGTACCGAGAACAAGGCCAAGCTGGGTGCCAACGCCATCCTCGCCGTATCCCTGGCTGCAGCCAAGGCTGCTGCGCAGGATCAGGATCTGCCGCTCTACGCGCATATCGCCAATCTCAACGGCACTCCTGGCCAGTACTCCATGCCGGTGCCGATGATGAACATCATCAATGGTGGCGAACATGCCGACAACAACGTCGACATTCAGGAGTTCATGGTTCAGCCGGTTGGCGCCAAGACCTTCTCCGATGCTCTGCGCATGGGCACCGAGATCTTCCACAACCTCAAGGCCGTACTGCAGGCCCGTGGCCTGAGCACCTCGGTGGGTGACGAAGGCGGTTTCGCACCGAACCTCGCCTCCAACGAAGATGCACTGGGCGCCATCGCCGAAGCGGTTGAGAAGGCCGGGTACAAGCTGGGCACTGACGTGACCCTGGCTCTGGACTGCGCTTCCAGCGAGTTCTACAAGGATGGCAAGTACGACCTGGCCGGTGAAGGTAAGGTGTTCGATGCGGCCGGCTTTGCTGACTACCTGGCAGGTCTGACTCAGCGTTACCCGATCATTTCCATTGAAGATGGCATGGACGAGTCCGACTGGGCTGGCTGGAAGGTGCTGACCGACAAGATCGGTGAGAAAGTCCAGCTGGTTGGCGACGATCTGTTCGTGACCAATACCAAGATCCTCAAGGAAGGCATCGAAAAGGGCATCGGTAACTCGATTCTGATCAAGTTCAACCAGATCGGCTCGCTGACCGAGACCCTGGAAGCCATCCAGATGGCCAAGGCCGCCGGCTACACGGCAGTGATCTCTCACCGTTCCGGTGAAACCGAAGATCACACCATCGCCGACCTGGCTGTTGGTACTGCCGCTGGTCAGATCAAGACCGGTTCGCTGTGCCGTTCGGATCGCGTGTCCAAGTACAACCAGCTGCTGCGCATCGAAGAGCAGCTGGGCGGGAAGGCTCCCTACAAGGGCCGCGCCGAGTTCCGCGGCTAAACTCGACGTGGTAGAAAGGGCGGCGTAAGCCGCCCTTTTTTGTGAGCCGAAGTCTGTTTCGATGTCAGCCCGGATCAATTGGCGATAGATGAGGTCGGACTATGTCGCCGCTGGCGTTTACATCATCATTGGAAACCACCCGAATTCATTTCATGCCGTCGATGCGTACTCCCTACTGGCTGTTCGTCGTTCTGATCCTGCTGCTGGGCGGCCTTCAGTATCGCCTCTGGGTGGGTGACGGCAGCATGGCTCAGGTCAGCGCTCTGAACCGGCAGATTGCCGAGCAGCAGGGGGAAAACCAGCGTCTGTTGGAGCGCAATCGCATTCTCGAAGCCGAAGTGATGGAGCTGAAGCAAGGTATGGAGACAGTCGAGGAACGCGCCCGCCAGGAGCTGGGCATGGTGAAAGAGGGCGAAACCCTCTATCAGCTCACCGAATGAGCCGGTCGCCGTCGTTCTGGGTAGTGATTCCGGCCGCCGGAGTAGGCAGTCGCATGCGCGCTGACCGACCCAAGCAATACCTGCAGCTGGGCGGGCGGACGATCCTCGAACACACGCTCGACTGTTTTCTCGGCCATCCGAACCTGCTTGGGTTGGTGGTCAGCTTGGCCGAGGATGATCCCTGGTGGCCATCCCTTGCATGCGCCAGCGATTCGCGAATTCATCGTGCTGCAGGCGGCGCCGAGCGTGCCGACTCGGTATTGAGCGGCTTACGCTTGCTCGGCAAGTTGGGGGCTGCTGCCGACGACTGGGTGCTGGTGCACGATGCGGCGCGTCCCAATCTGATCCGTGAAGATCTGGACCGGCTGTTGGCCGAGTTGGCGAACGACCCGGTGGGTGGCCTGCTCGCCGTACCGGTGCGCGATACGCTCAAGCGTGTAGGGCCTGATGGTCGAGTACGGGAGACCGTCGACCGTAGTGTGATCTGGCAGGCCTATACACCGCAGATGTTTCGCTTCGGTGCGCTTGAAGAGGCGCTTGCCGGTGCGCTGGCCAGGAAGGTGGCGATCACCGATGAAGCTTCAGCGCTTGAGTGGGCCGGGCAGTCGCCGCGCCTGGTCGAAGGCCGAGCGGATAATCTGAAGATCACCCGCCCGGAAGATCTGCAATGGCTGGCGCAGCGCTGGTCGAATAGGCCTGAAGCCTGACTCGCCGATTGCTGCCGGCCAGCTGCCCTCAATACCGGTAGATCGCTGCCGCACCACTCTGCGTAGGCATTCGCTCCGTCGGTACCACGATTACCTCGCCCCCTTGCTCGAGCGTCCAGATGGTCAGTTCGTCCAGCAGGTCGGGGGTTGTCGCTGCGTCGTCCGCAGCAGGTGTCGCCTTGCCCTCGGCCTTGTCGACATAGCCGGGTATCTGCCGCTCGGCTTCCACCAGCAGGGTTGCCACGCGGCCCTCTGTGGCGGCCTGGCCGATGTCCTCCAGTTGATCCGAGGCCAGCCCCTTGCCGTGAGAAGTGCCGAACTGATTGAGCAGGCCTTCCAGGCGCTTGAGGTAGCGCGGCTGCATCACCAGCCAGCTGTCTTCGCGTAATTCATTGAGGGTCAGCGCGCCCTGGCCGACTTCTATGCCCTCGGGCAGAAGGCATTCGTTGTGGCTGATGCGGCGGAAGTGCGACTGATGTTCCGGCAGCGCTGCCAGGATCAGCGGCAGGCCGCTGGGACGTGAGTGGTATTCGAGAATGGTCCGGTCAACTTCACGAAAAAAACGATCCCGGTCACGTTCAATTTCCGCCTGCTTGCCGGCCCCGCCGGCTTCGTTCTGCATCGGATCGCCTCGTTCACTGGCACGGCTGAAGCCTTGCGCAAAGCCACTCTGGCTCTTCTCGGTCAGTTCGGAGCCCAGTGCCTCGGCAAGGGTGCGGGGTACGTTTTCATGAAGCGTGATTTCGTCCAGCGCGTCGCGGTTGCCGCCTAGCAGCCGCACCGAATCCCGTGACAGGCAGAGGATCTGATAGCGGTCTGCAGACTGTGCGATGCGCACCAGAGGTTTGACATGCATGCGGTCGTTGGCCACCGCAAACTCCGGCACTCGACGCTGCAGTCGGAAGAACTGGAAGTAACCGGCGCAACCGAAGACGGCCAGCCCGTCAAGGTTATGGTTCCAGAACTCGGCATTATTGAGCAGTTCCTGAAAGGGTCGGAGTAGGGCTTCGGCGTGCTCAGCCCAGCCTTGTTGCTTGAGCGACTCTTCCAGCTGGCGAACCAGGTGCCTGAAGCGGATAGGGTCCTGCTGACGTTCAGGGAAGCTGCGGTGAGTAGGCTGATAAAGAGACAGGCACGGGGCCTCACGTTGGCTCAGCAGCTGATTCAGGGTCTTACTATCGAGCGGTCTGTTCATGCGCGTCCTCGTTCGTCCGGGTGGGTGGGGTCCTCGCGGGATATGCGATCGGTGCTCGGAAGCGGCTTCGATCAAAGAGGGGTAAAGGACTGGTTACTGATTACGACGTGGTTGCAGGTGGGGGGTTCCAGTCCTGGCCGGTAGTCGGACGCACGGGCAGTAAGACATTGTTTCAACGCGGCCTGGCTTAGGTGCGCAGGTATTCCGGGCGCCGAGCCAGCCCGTCCTTCAGCGCCTGGATCAGCAGGCGCACCTTGGGCAGCGGATAGCGTCGCTGCGGATAAACGGCCCAGACAGCGGTGTTGGGTGGTCGATTGGTTTCCAGCAGTGACACCAGCTCGCCACGACGCAGGGGCTCCTGGACGTAATAATCCGGCAGCTGGCAGAGGCCGAAGCCGCGCAGTGCCGCATCCAGCACAGCCTGGCCGCTATTGCAGCGCCAGTTGCCGCTGGGCTTGAACGGCTGCTCGCGGCCATCGTCCTGCAGCATCCAGGTATCGCTGGTGCCCACCAGGCAATTGTGCCGTGCCAGTTCGGAAAGCGTATGCGGCCGTCCATAGCGTTCGAGGTAGGTCGGTGCGGCACACAGATACATGGCACGCGGAGCGATGCGTGTCGCCACCATACGTGAGTCGCTGAGCCGGCCCAGGCGAATGGCCAGGTCATAGCCTTCCTGCACCAGATCCAGGGTTCGGTTGGACAGCTCGATCTCCACACGCAGCTGCGGATGCTGCGCCATGAACTCGTTTACCAGCGGCACTATAAAGCGCTCGCCGTACGCCACCGCAGCGGTCATGCGCAACAGTCCGGTGGGCGCGCTATGCAAGTCGCCGATGACATTGAAGGCCTCGTCACGCTCCTCGATCAGGCGCTGGCAGCGGGCAAGAAAGGTGTGGCCGGCTTCGGTCAGCGATACGCGGCGGGTGGTGCGATAGAGCAGGCGGGCCTGCAACCGCTCCTCCAGACGTGCCACCTGGCGGCTGACATGGGAGGAGGAAACCCGCAGATGTTCGGCTGCGCGCATAAAGCTGCCGCATTCGGCGACGGCAACGAACTCATCCAGTCCTTCCCAGCGACTCATTGTGTGGATCTCCTAGGCGAAGTGGCTGATTATCCCTGTGTAGCAATAATGTTTCCATGTTTGGCTTATTAACCCAGCAGCCAGATGAACCTACACTTCGTGTCATTCACCCAAGGAGGAGTTTTTCATGAGCATCAAATCACGCGCCGCTGTCGCCTTTGGCCCCAACCAGCCTCTGAAGATTGTTGAAGTCGACGTCGAGCCGCCTAAGGCAGGCGAGGTACTGGTGCGCATCGTTGCCACCGGCGTTTGCCATACCGATGCCTACACTCTGTCCGGTGAGGACTCCGAGGGTGTATTCCCCTGCATCCTCGGCCATGAGGGCGGCGGTATCGTCGAGGCCGTCGGTGAGGGCGTGACCTCGGTGGCAGTGGGCGATCATGTAATCCCGCTGTACACCGCCGAGTGCCGCGAGTGCAAATTCTGTAAGTCCGGCAAGACCAACCTGTGCAGCTCGGTGCGCGCCACCCAGGGCAGGGGCCTGATGCCGGACGGCACCACTCGCTTCAGCTATCAGGGCCAGCCGATCTACCACTACATGGGCTGCTCCACCTTCTCCGAGTACACGGTGCTGCCGGAAGTCTCGGTCGCCAAGATTCCCAAGGAAGCGCCGCTGGACAAGGTCTGCCTGCTGGGTTGCGGCGTGACCACTGGCATCGGGGCGGTGCTCAACACCGCCAAGGTTGAAGCAGGCGCCACCGTCGCCATTTTCGGCCTTGGCGGCATCGGTCTGGCGGCGATCATCGGCGCGAAGATGGCCGGTGCCAGCCGCATCATCGCCATCGACATCAACCCGTCCAAGTTCCCCATCGCCGAAGAGCTGGGCGCCACCGACTTCGTCAATCCCAAGGATCACGACAAGCCGATCCAGGATGTCATCATCGAAATGACCGATGGCGGCGTGGATTATTCCTTTGAATGCGTCGGTAACGTGCAGCTGATGCGCGCCGCCCTGGAGTGTGCCCACAAGGGCTGGGGCGAGTCGGTGATTATCGGCGTCGCCGGGGCAGGCCAGGAAATCAGCACCCGTCCGTTCCAGCTGGTCACCGGGCGCGTTTGGCGCGGCAGTGCCTTCGGCGGCGTCAAGGGGCGCACCGAGCTGCCTAGCTACGTAGAGAAGTCCCAGAGCGGCGAGATTCCGCTGGATACCTTCATTACCCACAACATGGGTCTGGAGGAGATCAACAAGGCCTTTGACCTGATGCACGAAGGCAAGAGCATTCGTACCGTCATTAACTTTTAAGGCCGCGGTTGCAGATATTTGAGCTGTGAGGGCGCGCCTCCCATAAGCAGTGTAATGCTTGTGGGGGCGCCGCCCTCGGCGCGAATTTTTGACCTCAAGTATCTCGGCAACAAATGCCCGGAACGGCTGGGACCTGCACGAGCGTTAGCTTCTGCGTGCAGTTTCAGCCTTTAGTGTTTTCGGCTTTACGGAGTTTTTTATGGAAAACATTTCCTGCAACAAGAGCTTCGGCGGCTGGCACAAGCGTTATCGCCACCGCTCCAGCAGCCTGAATTGCGACATGGTGTTCGCCGTATACCTGCCTCCGCAGGCGGAGCAGGGCGAGAAGCTGCCGGTGCTCTACTGGCTGTCGGGGCTGACCTGCACCGACGAGAACTTCATGCAGAAGGCCGCCGCACAGCAGCTGGCAGCGGAGCTCGGGCTGATCATCGTCGCGCCGGACACCAGCCCGCGCGGGGCCGATGTGCCGGACGATCCGGATGGCGCCTGGGATTTCGGCCTCGGTGCCGGCTTCTATCTCAACGCCACTCAAGAGCCGTGGGCGCAGCATTACCGCATGTACGACTACGTGGTCCATGAGCTGCCTGCGCTGATCGAGGCGAATTTCCCCGTCTCTGACAAGCGCGGTATCAGTGGGCATTCCATGGGCGGTCACGGTGCGCTGGTGTGCGCATTGAAGAATCCGGGGCGTTATCAGTCGGTTTCGGCTTTTTCGCCCATCACCAATCCCGTCAACTGCCCCTGGGGCGAGAAGGCTTTTACCCGCTATCTGGGTGAAGACCGCTCGCGTTGGCGCGAATGGGATGCCTGTGCCCTGCTGGCTGAAGCTAAAGAGAAATTGCCGATCCTGGTCGATCAGGGCGATCGCGATGACTTCATGGAAAACCAGCTCAAGCCCGAGGCGCTGGAAGCGGCGGCCAAGGCTGCGGGGCATCCGCTGACGTTGCGTATCCAGCCGGGTTACGACCACAGCTACTACTTCGTCGCCAGCTTTATCGACGACCACCTGTGGCATCACGCCAAGGCCCTGAGGGGCTGAGTCCTGGCTCCGGTAGGGGGGATGTCGCGAAGCACATCCACGCGTTCGGTTGGTCTGACACAGGCGCGTGGAAGATGCTTCGCAGTCTTCCACCCTACGATCTGCTCACTTGGCCTGCAGGTAGAAAGAGCTACGGGTTAGCTCACGCTTAACCACCAGCCAGCTGTAAGGCGGCCTGGCGGTGATCGGCCTTTAGCCGCTCCAGATCGAACCCTTCGATTTGACCGTCGATGACCCGCCAGCGTCCTCCGATCATTACCCTATCGGCCCTGTCGGCACCGCACAGCAGCAATGCGGCCAATGGGTCATGGCTACCGGAAAAACGCAGCTCGTCGAGCTTGAACAGTGCCAGGTCGGCCTGCTTGCCGGGCGCGATCTGGCCGATGTCGCTGCGCCCGAGCAGCCGTGCCGAGCCGCGAGTGGCCCAGCCGAGTACCTTGTGTGGGGTGATCTGCTCGGCACCGTAGCGCAGGCGCTGCAGCAGGAGCGCCTGGCGCGCTTCAAGCAGCATGTTGCAGGTGTCGTTGGAGGCTGCGCCATCGACGCCCAGGCCAATGGTCGCGCCTTCCTGTTCCAGCTGTAGGGCACGGCAGATGCCCGAGCCCAGGCGCATATTGGAACTGGGGCAATGGCAGATGCCAACGCCGGCCCTGCCCAGACTGGCAATTTCTATCTGGTTGAAATGGATGCCGTGGGCCAGCCAGGTCTGCGGACCCAGCCAGCCAACGCTTTTCAGGTAATCAATGCTTCGCATGCCGAAACGGCGGATGCTTGCCTGCTGTTCGTCAGGCGTTTCGCCCAGGTGCGTGTGCAGGCGTAAATCGTGCTTTCTGGCCAACTCGGAACTGTCACGCATTAGCTCGCGGGTTACCGAAAAGGGCGAGGAAGGTGCCAGAGCAATCCGGATCTGCGCGCCATCACTGCGCTCGTGATATTGCTCGGCCAGCCGCTGGCTGTCGGCCAGGATCGCCTCGGCGCTCTGTACACAGACACTGTTGTGCGCTGCAGCGAGATTGATCGAGCCGCGGCACAGGGTGGCGCGCATGCCCAGTTCGCGCACGGCGTCGATCTGGATATCGATGGCCTGCTCCAGGCCGGCGGGGAACAGGTAGTGATGGTCGGCGCTGGTGGTGCAGCCTGAAAGCAGCAGCTCGGCCAGAGCCAGGCGGCTGGCCAGCATCAGATGCTCTGGCGTCAGCCGGGACCAGAGCGGATACAGCGTCGGCAGCCAGTCGAGCACCGACATGTTGACTGCCGGTCCCCAGGCGCGGGTCAGCGTCTGGTGAAAATGCTGGTGCGTATTGACCAACCCCGGCAGCACCACATGCTCGCGGGCGTCGAAGGTTTCATCTACCGGGCTGGCCGGGGTGGCACCGGCGGCCAGCAGCTCGACAATCAGGTTGTCCTCGATCACCAGACCGCCAAGTGCCTGGTGATCATTGGCCGTGAACAGCGCCAGCGGATCCCTGATCCAGAGCCGCATGGCTAGCCACCCAGATAGGCGTCGCGAACCTTGGGGTTGCTCAGCAACTCTTCGCCACTGCCTTGCATCACGATATGGCCGTTCTCCAACACATAGCCGCGATCGGCAAGCTTCAGCGCCTGGTTGGCATTCTGCTCGACAAGGAAGATGGTCACGCCGTCCTCGCGCAGCTGTTCGATGATCTCGAAGATCTGCTGAATGATGATGGGCGCCAAGCCCAGCGAAGGCTCATCGAGCAGTAGCAGTCGAGGGTTGCTCATCAGCGCCCGGGCGATGGCCAGCATCTGCTGTTCGCCACCGGACATGGTGCCGCCGCGCTGCTGATAGCGCTCCTTGAGGCGCGGGAACAGCAGGAGCACCTTGTCCAGCTGTTCCTGGAAATCCGCCTTGCTGGTGAAGAAGCCACCCATGGCGAGGTTTTCCTCCACCGTCAGGCGGGAAAAGATGCGCCGGCCTTCAGGCACCACGGCGATATCCTTGCGCATGATGTCGCAGGTCTGCAGACCTACCAGCTCTTCGCCCTCGAAGCGGATGCTGCCTTCGGACGCTCTGGGCGAGCCGCACAGCGTCATCAGCAGGGTGGACTTTCCAGCGCCGTTGGCACCGATCAGGGTGACGATCTCGCCCTTGCGGATTTCAACGTTGACGCTGTGCAGCGCCTGGATCTTGCCGTAACAGGTGGAGACGTTCTCGAAATACAACATGCTTACGCCTCTCCCAGATAGGCTTTGATCACGTCCGGATTGTCGCGTACCTGCTCAGGTGTGCCATCGGCCAGCGGGCAGCCCTGATTGATCACGACGATATGGTCGGAAATGCTCATGACCAGTTTCATGTCGTGCTCGATCAGCAGCACCGTGACGTTGTGCGAGTCGCGCAGCAGGCTGATCAGCGCCTTCAGATCTTCGGTTTCCTTCGGGTTCAGGCCGGCAGCTGGCTCGTCGAGCATGAGGATGCGCGGGCGCGTCATCATGCAACGGGCAATCTCCAGGCGGCGCTGCTGGCCATAGGCAAGGGTGCCGGCCGGACGGTTGGCGACCTCGGTGAGGTTGACCTGCTCCAGCCAATGGGCAGCAAAGTCCATTGCCTCGCGCTCGCTTTTCCTAAAAGCGCTGGTTTTCAGCAGCCCGGACAGCAGGCCGGTATTCAAGTGCCGGTGCTGGGCCACCAGGAGGTTTTCCACCACGGTCATGTCCTTGAACAGCCGCACGTTCTGAAAGGTTCTGACCACACCCTTACGCGCGATCTTGTGCCCTGGAAGCCCCTGGATCGGTTCGCCGTCCAGCAGGATCTCCCCGGAGGTCGGCTGGTAGAAGCCGGTCAGGCAGTTGAAGACCGTAGTCTTGCCGGCCCCGTTGGGGCCGATCATCGAGACCACCTGCTTTTCCTGCACGCTCAGGCCCACTCCGTTTACCGCCAGCAGGCCGCCGAAGCGCATGGTCAGACCGCGTACTTCGAGAATCGGGCGACTCATTGCTTCAGCTCCATATGTGGGCGCTGCATGGGCAGCAGGCCCTGCGGACGCCAGATCATCATCAGCACCATCATGGCGCCGAACATCAACATGCGGTACTCACTGAATTCGCGCATCAGCTCGGGGAGCAGGATCATCACGATAGCCGCGAGGATTACCCCCAGCTGTGAACCCATGCCGCCCAGTACGACGATGGCGAGGATGATCGCCGACTCGATGAAGGTGAAGGACTCCGGCGACACCAGCCCCTGGCGCGCGGCGAAGAAGCTGCCGGCAAAACCGGCGAATGTCGCGCCGATCGTGAAGGCCGAGAGCTTGATCACCGTCGGGTTCATGCCCAGCGCGCGGCAGGCGATTTCGTCCTCGCGCAGGGCTTCCCAGGCTCGGCCGATGGGCATGCGCAGCAGGCGGTTGATCACGAACAGCGTCAACAGCACCAGCAGCAGGGCGATCAGATAGAGAAAGATCACCTTGTTGATGGAGTTGTAGGCGATGCCGAAGAACTCGTGGAAGGTCTGCATGCCCTCGGCGGCGCGGCGGTCGAAGGAAAGACCGAACAGCGTCGGTTTGTCGATGCCGCTGATGCCGTTGGGTCCGCCGGTGATCTCCGTCATGTTGCGTAGCAGCAGGCGGATGATTTCACCGAAGCCCAGGGTGACGATGGCCAGGTAGTCGCCGCGCAGGCGCAGCACCGGAAAGCCCAGCAGGAAGCCGAACAATGCTGCCATGGCACCGGCGATGGGCAGCGCGGTCCAGAAGCCGAAACCGTAATAGTGGGAGAGCAGCGCATAGGTATAGGCCCCCACGGCGTAGAAGCCGACGTAGCCCAGATCCAGCAGGCCAGCCAGGCCGACGACGATGTTCAGGCCCAGGCCCAGCATTACGTAGATCAGGATCAGCGTGGCAATGTCCACCGCGCCGCGCGAGGCATAGAACGGCCAGACCAGCGCCACCAGCACCAGTGCAATGATGATGTAGCGCTGGGTCGAGGGCAGGTTCAGGAAGTTGCCGGCGCCGGCAGGCACGGTGGGCAGGCTTGGGCTGGCCGCCCAGCCGGCGGCCAGGCGCGTGCGAAACAGTTGCCAGACGAACATGGCCACGGCGCAGGCGGCGATGACCCAGAAAGTCGAGGCGTCGGCGCCATGCACCTGGATGTTGATGCCTACCGTGGTGAGCTTCAGGCCAAATACCGGAACCGCCACTGCGATGACCAGCAGGGCGCTGAAGAAGGCTGTGCGCAGATTGCGAGTCATACCTTTTCCACCTCCGGGCGCCCGAGGATGCCGGTGGGGCGGAACAGCAACACCAGGATCAGCAGGGTAAAGGCCACCACGTCCTTGTACTGGTCGCCGAAGATATCGGCGCCGAAGGCTTCGGCCACGCCCAGTACCAGGCCGCCGAGCATGGCGCCTGGAATGCTGCCGATGCCGCCCAGTACCGCGGCGGTAAAGGCCTTGATGCCGGCAAGGAAGCCGATGTGCGGGTTGATGACCCCGTATTGCATGCTGATCAGCACTGCTGCAATCGCCGCCAGCGCCGCGCCGATGACGAAGGTCAGGGAGATGATGCTATTGGTGTTGATGCCCAGCAGGTTGGCCATTTTCAGATCTTCGGCGCAGGCGCGACAGGCGCGGCCCAGGCGCGAGCGGGAGATGAACAGCGTCAGGCCCATCATCGCGACGATAGTGACGACGAAGATCAGCACCTGCATATAGGAAATCACCACGCCGTTCATGACGCTTTCGCCGATCACGAAGTTGCCGGGCATTGGGTTGGGGATGGCCTTGTCCTTGGAATCCTGGGCCAGCAGCACCAGGTTCTGCAGGAAGATCGACATGCCGATGGCTGAGATCAGCGGGATCAGTCGATTGCTGCCGCGTAACGGTCGATAGGCGACCCGTTCGATGCTGTAACCATAGGCGCTGGTGACGATCATGGTGGCGATGAAGGCGCCGATCATCAGCAAAGGCAGGGCGTCGAGCCCCAGCATCGATAGACCGATCAGGGCGATGAAGGTCACGTAGGAACCGATCATGTACACCTCGCCGTGGGCGAAGTTGATCATGCCGATGATCCCGTAAACCATCGTATAGCCGATGGCGATCAGGGCGTAGGTACTGCCAACGGTCAGGCCGTTGATCAGCTGTTGAAAGTAATGATAAAGCTCAGGCATCACATCTCTCCTGAACACCCGCATCCAAAGCCATGCCGCTGAAAACCCCGGGTCCGATCAGGTTTCCAACATCATGTTTGCCTAACAGGGCAGGCCTGCTTCGAACACGCAGCATGGAGATGCGGCGCCAAGGGCTTGGTGCGGATCACGCACACGCCAGGTTCGAGGCGGGCCAGCTGTGCAGGCCACTCGCTTGGTTGAAGGTGTCGCTGGGGTGCCCGATGGCTTGTGGCCGGGGCCGCCCGATCAGCTGAAACGAAGCCCACGGCAATTACCGTGGGCTTCGCTCGGGTGGTTATCGACTTACTTGGCTTCGGACTTGGTACCGTCCTGGTGCCATTCGTAAACCACGAAGTTGAAGTCTTTCAGGTCACCCTTTTCATCGAAGGTCAGCTGACCGGTTGGGGTGTCGAAGGTATTGCTGCGCAGGGCCTCGGCCACCTTGTCGGTGTCGGTGCTGCCAGCTTTTTCGATACCTTCGGCGATGACCTGCACGGCCGCGTAGGAGGGGAATACGAAAGGACCGCTCGGATCCTGCTTCTTGGCCTTGAACGCCTCGACCAGCTCCTGGTTGCGTGGGTCCTGGTCGAAGGATTTCGGCAGGGTCACCAGCATGCCTTCCGAAGATGGCCCGGCGATGGCGGAGATTTCCGAGTTGCCGACGCCCTCGGGCCCCATGAAGCGCACGTTCAGGCCTTTTTCGCGCGACTGGCGCAGCAGCAGGCCCATCTCCGGGTGATAGCCGCCGTAGTAGACGAAGTCGACGCCTTCACGACGGAGCTTGGCAATCAGCGAGGAGAAGTCCTTGTCACCGGCGTTGATGCCCTCGAACAGGCCAACCTTGACGTTCTTGCTTTCCAGTACCTGCTTGACCGAAGTGGCGATGCCTTCGCCGTACTGCTGCTTGTCGTGGATGACCGCTACGTTGCTGGGCTTGATGTGGTCGGCGATGAAGTTCCCGGCGGTCGGGCCCTGCAGGCTGTCCAGGCCGATGGTGCGGAAGATCAGTTCGTAGCCGCGCGCGGTGATGTCCGGACTGGTGGACGCGGCGGTAATCATCAGGATGCCTTCGTCCTCGTAGATATCGGATGCCGGCTGGGTGGAGCTGGAGCACAGATGCCCAACCACGAAGTTGACGCCGTCATTGACGATCTTGTTGGCCACCGCGACCGCCTGCTTGGGGTCGCAGGCATCGTCGTAGACCACGCCCTGCAGTTGCTGGCCGTTGACGCCGCCCTTCTTGTTGATCTGCTCGATGGCCATCTGGGCGCCCATGAACTGCATATCCCCGTATTGGGCTACCGCTCCGGTGACCGGCCCGGCAAGCGCGATCTTGATGGTATCGGCGGCCAGGCTGTAACTCGCTGCGCCACTCAGGGCGATGGCCAGGAACAATTTGCAAAGAGGCTGCTTGGTCTTCATATGTGCTCCACTTTCATAATTATTGTTTGGAACCTGTGACTTGCGGCTTCAGCCGCACGGCAACTGTACCGGCACAGTGTAGAAGCGTCGCTACCTGTTTGCACAGTAGGCGAAGCCGCCCTTGATGGCGATTTTCCGGACGCTATCATGATGTTGCCCCCTTATTGAGCGAGTTCCATGAGCGACGAATCAAGCACTCTCTATGCCAAACTGCTGTCTGAAACCGCCTCCATTACCTGGGAAGAGCTGGAGCCCTTCTTCGCCCGTGGTGCCTTGTTGTGGGTTGCCGGGGATGCCGATCTGATTGCCGCGGCGCAGGCGGTGGCCGAAGACGACCGTGCGACGGTCGAGTCATGGCTTGGCGAAGGTCGCATGGCCCGGCTCGAAGCTGAGCAGGCGCAGGACTGGCTGGAGCGTGCCCCATCGCTCTGGGCCGTAGTAGTGGCACCTTGGGTGCTGGTGCAGGAGCGGGCAGCGAAGCCCAGCCTGCACTGATTCGGAACACGCAGCTGGCTGCCGGGTCGTCAGCTGCGCACCCAGCGTTGGCGCGCCCAGCCACTGAGCGCATCGACTGCCAGTACCATCAGCAGCATGGCCAGAATCACCGTCGAGGCCTGGGCTTCCTGGAACAGGCTCAGGCTCATGTAGAGCATCTGCCCCAGTCCGCCGGCGCCGACGAAACCGAGCACGCTGGCCATGCGGATATTGTTTTCCCAGCGATACAGCGTATAGGCCACCAATTGCGGCCAAAGCAGCGGCAGGGTGCCGTAGCAAAAGGCGCTGATGCGGCCGCTGCCGGACAGCTGCAAGGCTTCGGTAGGCGCCGGCGGCGTGTTTTCCAGCGCTTCGGCAAACAGCCGACCCAGAACGCCGGTGGTATGTAGCGCCAGTGCCAGGGTGCCGGCATTGGGGCCCAGGCCCGCCGCCAGCACCATCAGCGCCGCCCAGACCAGTTCGGGAATGGCGCGCAGGGCATTGAGCAGCAGCCGCGCGACACCCTTGGCGATCAGGCCGCAACGCCCCGCCGCAGGCAGCGCCAGCAGCAGGCCGAACAGCGCGGCGAGCAGCGTGCCGATCGCCGACATCGCCAGGGTTTCCAGCGCGCCATAGCCGATGGCGCGCAGATGGCCCGCGCTAAGATCCGGATTGAGGAAGCCCGAGGCATAGCTCCCCATCTGCCGCAGACCCTCACGACTGAACAGAGCACCGACTTCGAGCTGCAAATAGGCGAAGGCACTGATTACCGCAACGATCAGCAGTAGCGGCACAGCGTAGCGCGACAGCGACTTCATACGAACCTCCGGCGCAGCATCTGGCTGAGCAGGTCTGCCAGCAGCACCAGCAGGAGGAAGGTCAGCAGCATGCTGGCCACCTCGCCGCCAGCGAACATGCGCATCGACAGATCCATCTGCTGACCCAGGCCGCCGGCGCCGACAAAGCCCATGACCACCGAAGCGCGGATGGCGCATTCCCAGCGGTAGACCGTGTACGAGAGCATTTCCCCTGAGGCTTGGGGCAGCACCGCGTAGGCAAACGCCTGCAGTCGCGAGCTGCCGGCGCCGAGCAGGGCACGGGTTGGCAGCGGATCGACTGACTCGAAGATTTCCGCGTAGACCTTGCCCAGCATCCCGGCATAAGTGATGGCGATGGCCAGCACGCCGGCGGTGGGGCCGAGGCCGACGGCGCGCACGAACAGCAGTGCCCAGACGATTTCAGGCACGCTGCGCAGGACGATCAGCAGCCCGCGCACCGGCCAGCGCAGTGCCTGCGCCCAGCGGTGCGGTCGGCCGCCCCGGCTGAGTGCAGAAACCGACAGGGCGCGGGTGGCGATCAGCGCGCAGGGCAGTGCAACAGCCAGTGCCAAAGCCATGCCGGCGGTGGCAATGGCCAGGGTTTCCAGCGTTGCCGTCCAGAGCAGGGCGAGGAAGTCGCGACCATGCTCGGGTGGCCAGAACGCCGAGAGGAAGATGCCCATGGTGTCAGCGTTGCTGCCATCGAACAGCACGCCGATATCCAGCTCGCTTAGAGATAGCCCTGGCCACAGCAAGGCCAGCGCCAGCACGGTCAGCAGCAGGCGAGAGCGGGCAGCGGGGTCGCGCTGGGCGAGAGCGGAATTCAGCATCGCGGGATAAGCAGGGTCTGCTGCAGCGGGGGCTCAGCCACAGGTGTGCCGGTCAGCTGCTCGTTGGCATAAAGCGCGTCCAGTTCTGCCGGGCTGACTTGCGCCGTAGCCTTGTCGAACATGATGCGTCCATCGCGTACGCCAAGTACGCGCGGGAAGTGCTCCAGCGCCAGTTCCACAGCGTGCAGGCTGGCCAGTAGCGTCGTTTGGCGCCGAGCGGCTTCCTGATTGAGGATGTTCAGCGACCAGCTGGCCAGTACCGGGTCCATGGCGGAGACCGGTTCGTCGGCAAGGATCAGTTCCGGCTGCTGATACAGCACGCGCGCGATACCCACCCGCTGCAGCTGGCCGCCGGAGAGCTGGTCGCAGCGCTGATAGAGCTTGTCGGCCAGATCCAGCCGGTTAAGCACCGCGGCAGCGCCCTGGCGGTCCAGCGGATAGAGCAGGCTGAGCAAACTGCGGCCCAGCGACCATTGACCAAGGCGACCGGCCAGTACCGAGGTGACCACGCGCTGCCGCGGCGGCAGGGGTGGCGTCTGATGAATCAGACCAATACGTGCGCGCAGCCGCTGCCTGGTCCTGACGCTAAGCGACCATGGCTCGCAATCGAGCAGCGTGTATTGCCCATGATGCGGTTGCAGGTGAGTGGCCAGCAGGCGCAGCAGCGTCGTCTTGCCGGCCCCGGAAGGGCCGATAATGGCGACACGCTCGCCTTTGGCTATCTCAAGCTGGATGTCCTGCAGAGCCGCCTGGCCATCGGCGTGGGTATAACCCACGCCGGACAGGCGTAGCGTCACTTCAGCAGGCCGGCTGCGCGAGCGGCTTCTTCGATGCCTTCATAGTTCTCAGGCTTGGTCTCGATGAAGCGGCTGGCGGCCTGCAGGTCGAGGATCGCCTTGTGCTCGGGGTTGGCGGGGTCAAGGGCGAGGAAGGCGGCCTTGATCTTCTCGGTCAGCTCCGGGTCGAGGCTGCCGCGCACGGTCCAGTTGTAGTCGTAGTAGGGCGGGGTGGTGGAAATCACCCGAACCTTGTCGGTATTGACCTTGCCAGCTGCGACCAGCTTGTCCCAAACAGAGGCGTTGAGCACGCCGGCGTCGGCCTTGCCGGCCTCGACCCAGGCGACGGTGGCGTCATGCGCGCCGGAATAGGCGATGCGCTTGAAGAACTGCTCGGGATTGATGCCGTCCTTGAGCATGAAGTAACGCGGCATCAGGCTGCCGGAGGTGGAGGACACGGAGCCGAAGGCGAAGGTCTTGCCCTTCAGATCCTCCAGGGTCTTCACCTCGGGATCGGCGCTGATGAACTTGCTGGTGAACTGCTCGTCCTGCTCGCGCTGCACCAGCGGAATGGCGTCGCCGGTTTTCAGACGGGCCTGGACGAAGGTGAAACCACCCAGCCAGGCCAGGTCAAGGCGGTCGGCAGCCAGGGACTCGACCACGGCAGCGTAATCGGAAACCGGTGTGAATTTCACCGGCATGCCCAGTTCCTGCTCCAGGTATTTGCCCAGCGGCTCGAACTTGCGGATCAGTTCGGTCGGCGCTTCATCTGGGATAGCAGACACCCGCAGTGTTTCGGCGGCGTGGGAAGTGGCAATAGAGAAGGAAACGGCAAGGCCGACAACGGCTGCCAAGGTGCGCTTGATCATTGAGGTTCTCCGGTTCAATAGCGGAAAAAGCCCGGCGATTATAAGGGCTGCGGGATCGCGAGGGGCAAACGGCGTGACGTCCCGTGAAAGAAACTTCGGTAATACGAAACACTTGGCGGCAGATTCGATCACAACAGAACGCTTTCATTGGCGCAGGCGAGGCGCCTTGCAGAGGTAAGCAGCCATGTCCGCAGTACTGCCGCGCGGGTTTATTCCGCCTTACATTCTTGATCGAATTATTCGCAACGGCTCGCAGCACCAGCGCCAGTGCGCCCTGAGCACGCTGGCTCATGTGGAGCAGCTATTGCCCAATCCCGGCCCGCCGCGCCGGCAGGAGGAAAACACGCTGCTGCCGGGCCGGGGGCAGCCCGGCCAGCCACTGCGTAGCATTCACGATGCACAGCACCTGATGCAGCTGCCGGGCGTGGTGGTCCGAGCCGAGGGCCAGCCCGCCACTGGCGATGCCGCGGTGGATGAAGCCTACGATGCGCTGGGTGCAACCTATGAGTTCTTTTGGGAAGCGTTCGGGCGAGACTCGATCGACAATCAGGGCTTTGCCCTGATGGGGACGGTCCACTACGGCGATGGTTATGAAAACGCCTTCTGGAACGGCGCGCAGATGGTCTTCGGTGACGGTGATGGCGAGATCTTCCAGCGCTTCACCCGATCGCTGGATGTGGTCGCCCATGAGCTGGCCCATGGGGTCACGGAAAGCGAGGCCGGCCTGGTGTATTTCAATCAGCCGGGCGCGCTGAACGAGTCGCTATCGGATGTGTTCGGCGTCCTTACCCGGCAGTTCGCGCTCAAGCAGACGGCGGACCAGGCAGACTGGCTGATCGGCGCCGAGCTCTTGACCGATAAGGTGAGCGGGATTGCGCTGCGCTCGATGGCCAATCCCGGCAGCGCCTATGACGATCCGGTGCTGGGCAAGGACCCGCAGCCTGGGCATATGCGCGACTTTATCGTTACCCGCGATGACAACGGCGGGGTGCACCTGAATTCGGGGATTCCCAACCATGCGTTTTACCGCGCGGCAATGGCGCTGGGTGGGTTCGCCTGGGAGAAGGCCGGGCGCATCTGGTATGAGACCCTGTGTGACCGACGCCTGGCTAACGATGCCGATTTCAAAGGCTTTGCCAGCCTGACTATGGACACTGCCGAGCGCCTGTTTGGCGCTGCCAGTGACGAATGGACGGCAGTTAAACAGGCCTGGACAGACGTGGGTGTCGAGCCAGGCTGAGGAGGCTTCCATGAACATCAAGCAGTTGCCGAGGCTGGGTGACGATACCACCCTGAGGCTTTCGCGGCAGGGAGGTGTGGCTGCGATTCAGGCGCTCAGTCGTCCGCGCGAGATTGAGTTTTCGCAGTGCGACGAGCATCAACGCGGGCAGATCTGTTCGCTGCTGGAAGGGTGCCTGCCGCTGACAAGTCGCACCAGCGGGCGCGGCGATCAGCGTTATTACCAGATCGAGTTGCGCTATCGGCAACACGAGCAGGATGACGAGATGATCTTGCGCATACCCGAAGAGCAGGCGCCCGAGGAGCTGGTGCGGCTGTGGGACAAGGGCGAGGTGCCTTGAGCAAGAGCTCGCGGACGGTCTCACCACCTCGGCGTTAGTCGGCGCTAGAATCCATGGCTCTTTCCCCAAGGAGCCGCATTCAATGTCTGACCTGCCTTCCATTGCCTTTGCCGGTATCGGCCTTATGGGCCTGCGTATGTGCCGCCGGCTGTTGGCTGCCGGTTATCCCCTGACGGTCTGGAACCGCTCGCCGGACAAGTGTGCGCCTCTTGTCGAGGCCGGTGTGCGGCAGGCAAACAGCCCTGCCGAACTCTGCGCCGCGGCCGATATCGTGCTGCTCTGCCTGGCCGATACCGCCGTGGTGCGGGAAGTGGTGTTCGGCCCCGGCGGCATCGTCGAAGGTGCCCGGCAAGGGCAGCTCTTGGTGGATCACTCGAGCCTGGAGCCCGCCGCCACTCGTTCGATGGCCGCTGACCTGGAGGCGCGCTGCGGCATGCGCTGGATCGACGCGCCGGTTTCCGGTGGCACCGCGGGAGCCGAAGCAGGCAGCCTAGCGATCATGGCGGGCGGCAACTCCGAAGATATCGAGCGTGTTCGCCCTGTGCTGATGAATCTGGGCCAGCGGCTGACGCGCATGGGCGAGGTCGGTACCGGTCAGGTGACCAAGGCCTGCAATCAGATGATCGTCGCCTGCAATGCGCTGGTGATTGCCGAAGTGGTGGCGCTGGCCGAGCGCTCGGGAGTCGACGCCAGCCTGATCGCGCCAGCCCTGGCGGGTGGCTTTGCCGACTCGAAACCGCTGCAGATTCTTGCTCCGCAGATGGCAGCCAGCGAGTTCGAGCCCATCAAGTGGCACGTGCGTACCCTGCTCAAGGATCTGGACACCGCCGTGCAACTGTCCCGCGAAGAAGGCAGCGCCACGCCCATGACCGGCCTGGCGGCGCAACTGATGCGCCTGCACGGTAGCCAGGGGCATCTCGAACAGGACCCGGCCACGCTGGTAAAGATGTTCCGGGAGCAAAGTCGATGAAGATTGCCGCCAACCTTTCCATGCTGTTCGGTGAGCTGCCTCTGTCCGAACGTGTGCTTGCCGCCAAGGTGGCCGGTTTCGATGGCATCGAGATTCAGTTTCCCTACGAGCTGCCGGCCATTCGCCTGAAGGAATTGCTTGAGCGTGCCGGTCTGCCGCTGGTGCTGATCAACCTGCCGGCCGGCGACCTGATGCAGGGCGGCGCCGGCCTGGCGGCGGTGCCGGAGCGCCAGCAGGAATTCGATGAAGCTCTGCAGCAGGCACTGACCTACGCGGCCATGACCCGGCCGCAGTGGGTAAACGTATTGCCGGGCCGGTTGGCCGAAGGCGTCAGCCGCAAGCAGGCGCTGGACACTCTGGCCGACAACCTGTGCAAGAGTGCCGAGGCCTTCGCCCAGCTGGGTATCGGTGTGCTTTGCGAGGCCATCAATCCGCTGGATATGCCGGGTTTTCTCGTCAACACGCCTGAGCATCTGCATGCCCTGCTGCAGCGGGTCGACCACCCCAACTGCAAGGCCCAGCTGGATCTGTATCACATGGCGCGGCAACAGCTGGATATCGAGGCGGGTATCCGTCTGCTGGGTGAGCGTATTGGTCATGTGCAGTTTGCCGACTGCCCCGGACGTGGCGCCCCAGGCACCGGCGAGCTTGTTTTTGCGCCGTTGCTCAAAGCCTTGGAAGCGGTGGGTTACACGGGCTGGCTGGCTGCCGAGTACCGCCCGGGTGAGCAGAGCACCGAGGCGAGCCTGGGCTGGCTGGAGCAGTGGCGACTGGCCCCGACGGACAGCTGAAACCTGCCATTACGCGGCATCAGCCGGGCTGATTGTCACAGACAGCCCGGCAACTGCCCTCTAGAGTCACTCTCGACACCGACCCAATAACAATAAATCGAGAGCGACGTCATGCAGCAATCCTCCCAAGCCGCGAACGCCTGGCGCGTGTTGTTCCTGCTGTTCCTGGCGAACCTGTTCAATTTCTTCGACCGCACCATTCCCGCGATCATCAACGAGCCGCTGCGTCTGGAATGGGATCTCAGTGACTTCCAGCTGGGCCTGATCGGCACGGCCTTCACCCTCGTCTATGCCATTGCCGGCCTGCCGCTGGGGCGCATGGCCGACACCGGTTCGCGGCGCAAGATCATGGGTTGGGGGCTCACGGCGTGGAGTGGACTGACCGCGGTGAACGGTCTGGCGTGGAACTTCTGGAGCTTTCTGCTGGTGCGCATGGGCGTCGGTATCGGCGAAGCCAGCTACGCACCGGCTGCCAACTCGCTGATCGGCGACCTGTTTCCGGCACACAAGCGCTCCCGGGCGATGGGCATCTTTATGCTCGGTCTGCCGTTCGGTTTGCTGCTGGCCTTCTTTACCATCGGCTGGATGGTGCAGCTGTTCGATAGCTGGCGTGCACCTTTCTTCATCGCAGCGGTGCCGGGGCTGATCCTGGCGGTATTCATTTTCATGATCAAGGAGCCGGGACGGGGCGCGGCAGAAGCGGTGCGCGTCTCCCAGGAACCGGTCAGGAACCCGATACGCAAGGTGCTGGCGATACGCACCTTCTGGTGGCTGGTGCTGGCCGGCCTGGCGTTCAACTTTGCCACCTATGCCTGCAACGCCTTCATGGTGCCGATGCTGATGCGCTATTTCGCCGTGCCGCTGGTGGATGCCTCATTGGCGACCGGGGTTATCGTCGGCGTGACAGGCCTGTTCGGGCTGACTCTGGGCGGCTGGGTAGCCGACCGCATCCATGCCCGTTTCGAGCGCGGTCGCCTGCTGTTCGCCACGGCCAGCATGCTGGTGGCCACCTTGTGTACCGGCTATGCGTTGTTTGCCGGGCAGATCGCAGTGGGCCTGTTCATCGCGGTGTTCAGTATCGGTTGGCTGTTTGCCTACAACTTCTACACCTGCGTTTACACCGCGATTCAGGATGTGGTCGAGCCGCGTTTGCGGGCTACTGCCATGGCCCTGTTCTTCGCCGGTCTCTACCTGCTCGGCGGTGGTTTGGGCACTGTGGTGGTTGGGCTGCTTTCGGACCACTTTGCCCAGGCGGCAATGATAGCTGCCGGGGCCAGCCAGATGAGCGAGCCGTTCCGGGCTGTGGGTCTGCATGACGCCATGTACCTGATCCCGGCCACGCTGTTGCTTACGATGATATTTCTGTTTTGCGCGTCGCGTACCTTTGCGAACGACGCCAAACGAATGACTGCTGGCATGGCGCAGGGCGCCGAATAGGGGGCAGTCGGCTACATGACCAGGCAGGCGGCTGACTGAGCCGCCTGCCTGGCCCTCAGGCCGCCTTGCTGTTCACTTCGTGGATGTGCAGCATCTTTTCCAGCTCGCCGCGAATCAGCTCATCTTCGCAGCCGGGCAGGTATTCGCGCAGTTTGCGGATAACCCATTGCTGGCCCTTGTCGACAAAGGGCAGGCGTTCTTCCAACGACTCGATGGCCATCGCCTTGCCGTAGAAGGCGCCGGTTTCCCGGTTCGGTTCGATGCCCAGATGCTTGAGGCAATTGAGCACCAGCTTGCAGCTTTCGACTTCGCCCTGGCGAATCTGCTCCAGCAAGGCCTGCATTTTCGGATCGTCGCATTGCTGCAGGCTTTCACTGGCAACCCGGGCGCCGGCGCGCTCGGCGCTGAGCAGGTCCTGGAGCAGCTTTGCCTCGCCTTCGGGAGTGTTCAGGTAATTCTGTTCAGTCATTACGCGTCCTCCTGTTGCGATTCGTAGTGTTGGCGCACGTGGCCCCATGCGCCAATGCCGTGGAATTACAGCTTCTTCGCGGAGATGATCTTCACCGGTGTCAGGGGCACGTTCTGCATCATGCTGCGATTACCGGTCGGCACCTGGGCGATCTGGTCGACCACCTCCATGCCGCGTACGACCTTGCCGAATACCGCATAGCCGAAGTCACGGCTACCGTGATCGAGGAAGTCGTTGTCACGGTGGTTGATGAAGAACTGGCTGGTGGCGGAATTGATGTTCTGCGTACGGGCCATGGCCAGGGTGCCGCGAACGTTGTGCAGGCCATTGTCGGCCTCGTTCTTGATCGGCTCGCGGGTGGGCTTCTGGCCCAGGCCGTCGTTGAAACCGCCGCCCTGGATCATGAAACCAGGAATCACGCGGTGGAATACCGTGCCGTCGTAGAAGCCGCTTTCTACATACTCAAGGAAGTTCTTCACGCTGATTGGCGCTTTTTCAGCCTCCAGCTCGATTTCAATTTCGCCCATGCTGGTGTTCAGCAATACGTGCGGGTTATCCGCGGCGAGCAGATTTCCGGCGAGCAGCAATGAGCAGGCGGCAAGTACGAGTCGTTTCATGGTGTAGTCCTAGTGGGTTTGGAAACCAAGTTCAGGCGGTCCGGCGCAGATTGTGATTGCGCATCGTACGTCTTGATCAGCTCGATGAGAATCTGCGTCGCCGGCCCGAGCGGTTTGTCGGGGTTGGTGTACAGGGAGAAAAACGGGCGCCGGGTGCTGCCCTGGATCAAGGGCAGCGGTACCAGCAGGCCGTCCGCGAGTTCGCGCATGATCATGTGCCGCGGCAGCCAGGCGAAGCCCAGCCCGCTGCTGACGAAGGCCACCGAAGTGGCCAGGCTGCCGACGGTCCAGCGCTGCTCGGCCCCCAGCCAGCCTGCGTCACGAGGTTGACGCTGTCCGGAGTCGCGCACCACTACCTGCATCTGACCCTGCAGATCCTGCACGCTGAGCTTGCGCTGCATCTGGTGTAAAGGGTGCTCCGCATGGGCCACGGCAATGAACTCGACGGTGCTCAGTTCAGTACCAAGGTAGCCGTTGATCTCCAGTGCAGTGATGGCCAGGTCTGCGGTGCCATCCTTGAGTACCTCCTCAACGCCCGAAAGCACTTCCTCGCGCAGTCGCACCCGACAGCCGCGGCTGCAAGGCATGAATTCCTTCAGTGCTCGAAGCAGCGGAGCGTTGGGGTAGGCGGCATCTACCACCAGGCGTACCTCGGCCTCCCAACCCTGTTCCATGTGATGGGCCAGATCCTCCAGCTGACTGGCCTGGCTGACCAATTGCCGGGAGCGGCGCAACAGCACCTCGCCGGCTTCGGTGAGTACCGCCTTGCGTCCGTCGATGCGCAACAGCGGAATGCCGAGCTGCTCCTGCATGCGCGCGACGGTGTAGCTGACCGAGGATTGCGAGCGATGCAGGACTTCGGCGGCCTGGGCGAAGCCCCCGTGGTCGATCACTGCCTGCAGGGTTCGCCACTGATCGAGGGTTACACGAGGCGCTTTCATTCCGTTGTTTTCCTTCTGCTTCTGTCTGGTAGGCTGGCATCCGCCTGAATGAGGAGCTGCTTACCATGAAAAGAATCTGCCTGGCTGTGCTGGCCATCATCCCACTGAGTGTCCTGGCCGTCAGCTATCCGGTGGACATTCAGCAGCAGCTCAACGGCACCGAGGTCCTGGCCAATGCCTCGTCCATCGACCGTGATATGGCCGCGCTGCACCTGCACAATCTCGGCGCTGCGCCGGTGGATTGCAAAGCCGTGTTCCGCAACGGTCCCGAGGCGCCCCGCAGCCGTCGCACCACGTTGCAGGCCGGCGAGCAGAAGGCGCTGACCGCCAAGTTCAAGCGTGACGTGATCCGCCTGCGCATTCAGCTCGACTGCGAGCCGCAATGATCGTTTGAAGGCAGCCGGCCAAGGTCGTTGAAGCACCCGTACAGCAAGCTTGCTGGTCTTCCGCGAATCAATAGCCGAAGGAATTCGGCTCTACGGCAGGAAGGCTCTTGCCGAGATGCGGCGCCGATGCGGGGTAATACCGCAGCGGTGCTGGCTGCTGCGCTGCGAACGGCAATGACGACGCGCCTTTGCGAGGCAGACGGGTTAATCTATGCAGCGTTTTTTCCACCTGTTTCCAGACTTGCCTGAGGTAATGCCCCTTGTTTGACCAATTCGCCCTGCACGAACGCCTGCTCAAGGCAGTCGCCGAACTCAAATTCGTCGAGCCGACCCCGGTGCAGGCTGCGGCCATTCCTCCTGCGCTCGAGGGGCGCGACCTGCGGGTGACCGCGCAGACCGGCAGCGGCAAGACCGCGGCTTTCGTACTGCCAATGCTCAACCGTCTGATTGGCGATGCCGTGGTGCGCACCGATGTTCGTGCGCTGATCCTGCTGCCGACCCGTGAATTGGCCCAGCAGACGCTCAAGGAGGTCGAGCGTTTTTCGCAGTTCACCTTTATCAAGTCGGCGATCATCACCGGCGGTGAGGACTTCAAGGTCCAGGCAGCAATCATGCGCAAGGTGCCGGACATCCTGATCGGCACGCCGGGGCGAATGATCGAACACCTCAATGCCGGCAACCTGATCCTCAAGGATGTCGAGCTGCTGATCCTCGATGAAGCCGACCGCATGCTCGACATGGGCTTTGCCGATGACGTGCAGCGCCTGGTGAACGAGTGCGACAAGCGCCAGCAGACCCTGCTGTTCTCCGCTACCAGCGGTGGCGCCGCTTTGCGCGAGATGACCGCCAGCGTATTGCGCGATCCGCTGCACCTGCAGCTCAATCGCGTCAGCGAGCTGAACGAGGGTACCCGGCAGCAGATCATCACCGCTGAGAGCATCGAACATAAAGAGAAGCTGGTGCACTGGCTGCTGGCCAACGAGACCTACAAGAAAGCGGTGGTTTTCACCAACACCCGCGCCCAGGCCGATCGCCTCTACGGGCGGCTCGTGGCCGAAGGTGTGAAGGCCTACGTGCTGCATGGTGAAAAGGATCAGAAGGACCGCAAGCTGGCCATCGACCGCGTCAAGGAAGGCGGGATGAAGGTGCTGGTGGCCACCGACGTGGCCGCGCGCGGATTGGATATCGAAGGGCTGGATCTGGTGATCAACTTCGACATGCCGCGCTCCGGCGACGAATACGTGCACCGTATCGGTCGCACCGGCCGTGCCGGCGCCGACGGGCTGGCGATCTCGCTGATCTGCCACAACGACTGGAACCTGATGTCGAGCATCGAACGCTACCTCAAGCAGCGCTTCGAACATCGCGTGATCAAGGGGCTGAAGGGCAGCTACATGGGCCCGAAGAACCTCAAGGCGTCGGGAAAGGCCGCCGGTACCAAGAAGAAAAAGGAAGACAAGAAAAAGGCCGGGGACAAAAAAGCCAAATCGTCCAAGCCGACCGCCAAACGGCCGAGAAATGCCAAGCGCGAAGCGCCGGCTTCGCAGGTAGTCAGCAGCGACGGCATGGCGCCGTTGAAGCGCAAGAAGCCCGACGCTCAATAACAGGCCGTTGCTCTGCAGCTGCTCTGGCGAGTGTCTCTCGCGGCGCAAAAGCTCTGCCGGCAGGCAGATGCTTCGCCGAGAGGGCGCGGCTCTACGAAGGGGTTTGGCTTCGGGCAGGAAGGTGTAGGGTGGATATCGCTTTTTATATCCACCATGACTTCAGCTCGGCCCCGGATGCGCAGAAGGCACGTTGGGCCGGTAGCCTGCAGGCAATATTGACCAGCTGTTGTTGCTGGCCTATTTCAACGAGCGCCTGTTCACCCTCGAACCCAATGCCCATCGTTCGGTTGACCGGTAGATCGTTGGAGCGAGATGCGCTCTACGCCTCGCTCCAAGACGCGTAGGTTCAGCGCTCCTTGGCCGGCGGAATATCCGCGTCCTTTTCAGCCTGCTCAATATGCTGCAGGCGCCGCTCATACGCCTGGCACTCATCGCCCAGCTCGTCTGTAGTCCGCTTTACTTCCATCTCCTTTAATTCCTCGTTGATTTCGGCGGCCCGCTCAGGGTTGCGCTCGGTCAGCTGGCTTACGCGTTCGGCCAGTTCTTCCGCCTTGGCATTGATCATGTCCGTGGTGCACTGGGCAAATGCCGGCTGGCTTGCCAGCAGGGCGGCGGCGAGGGGAATCATCAGGTATTTCATGGCGGCGCTCCGTTGACCTTACATTCGTACGGTTGAGCATCCGGACGGCGTTTTGGTTCAGCCCGTGGTGATCGAACCAGGCTGGCCTTGGCAGGGTCCCTATGACAGAGCCGCTGCCCTTGAGCGGTGGCATGCAACGGGAGAATGCTCATGACTTACAACTGGAGCCTGATGCTGCGACTGCTTCGCGAAGCGCAGAAACCCGGCGCGGAGCCTTTTACGCCGCGTCAGTACGCTGAGGAACATGCGGTTGCGCTGGAGGATAGTGGCCAGACGATGCCCAACCTCGACTCCCTCAAGGCCGATGCGCAGAACTATGAGAGCTTGCTCTACGAGGGCGGGTTTCTGGAGTCGCGGCCCGAGGAGCAGGGCGGCAATGGAGAGAACTTCGTCCTGACCGAGCGTGGCCAGCGGCTGCTGGCAATGTTGGAAGATGAGACAGCCACCTCACGTCTCGACGAAAAGGGCCAGACCGCTCTGGTACCGGAAGTCTTCGACGAGCTGGGGCGCTGAGTCCGGTCCTCCCTCAAACGAGGCAACCGTTTTTGGCGCGGACTTGGCCGCGAGCTTGTGATGCTGGCTTCATGCCTGAGCCCAAAAGCAGAGCTCTCGGACAAGTCTGCTCCTGCCGTGGTCTGGGCAGGGAGGCTTTAAGCAAATCGCCCCGCGCAATGCGGGGCGATGCAGGGACGGCTAGAACGGCCCGATGCTGGTGCAGGAAGTGTTGCCCGTGTGCTTGCGCAGCATTGGCAGCTGCGGGCGTGGCTTGCCGCTTTTTACATCCAGCGACAGTGCGTACTCGCCCCACCAGGGGCCTGCTGCCCAGTAGGTACTGGGGATGCAGTTATCGCCCAGGTACTTCAGCAGGTTGTCGGTGGCGACGATTGCCGACGGTGAATAGTCCGGTGCGCCGTGCTCGCCGATAAAGCCCCGCAGCCCGTGCTTGCGTAGCCATTCGACAAAGGGCTTGGCGCGGTTGACACCTGTCATCGGGTCGTAAACGGCGTTGCGGTTGGCGTAGCTACCGGAGAAGTCGTGATCCAGATACAGGTGTGCCTCATACACCAGGTTGTTCTTCGGGTCGCGCATCCAGGGATCATTGACCAGGCGGGTGTTGTACGAAGGCCAGTGATAGGCGCTCGACCAGCGATCCCCGGCGACATAAATCCAGCGTGTGCGATCGATCTCGCGGATGGCCTTGGATGCAGCCAGTGCCGCCTCGGGCCATTTGCCGTTGGTGGAGTGCGGTTCGTTCATCAGGCCGTAGCCGTAAACTGCAGGGTGGTTGGCTACCTTCTGGGCGATACGCCGCCAGCTGTCGGCAAAGGTGCTGATCGGGACATCGTTCGAAGCGATCAGCTTGCCGTAGTAGCGGTAGTAGTTGTGCATATCCAGTATCACCTGGACGTTGTGCTTGCGCGCATGATCCAGGGTGGTCATCAGCCGGCCCAGCTCAGCTGCGTTCAACTCGGTGTTCAGCTTGGGCTGGATGCGCTCCCAACGGAAGGGCAGGCGAACCAGCTTCATGCCCAGGTCG
Organism: Pseudomonas saudiphocaensis; assembly: GCF_000756775.1. Taxonomy (NCBI): domain Bacteria; kingdom Pseudomonadati; phylum Pseudomonadota; class Gammaproteobacteria; order Pseudomonadales; family Pseudomonadaceae; genus Pseudomonas; species Pseudomonas saudiphocaensis. Next base: position 1,523,235 of record NZ_CCSF01000001.1, on the reverse strand, counting down.
GCATAACGCTTGAAGTCGGCTTCGCCCGGATAGATGTAATGGATCAGGTAGCGCCCGGGCAGGCTGTCGCTGGCGCTGTTGCCGGCGCTGAATTCGGCACCCGCAAGATTGACGCCCACCAGATTGATCGGGGTGCCTCCCGTGGAGCCGCCCTGCGAAGGCGAGCCGTTACCGGGACGCGGCTGGCTGAAGCCGGTGCTGCTCACCGAAATGGTGCGCGGGTAGCCCACGGCCTTGCCGTCAATGGCGCCGCCGTCTACCAGAACCGTCATGTTACCGCCGGAGCGGTATACGACTTTTACGGTACGAATCTGGCCGTCAGCGAACCTGACTTTAGCGCCCTTGTGGAAGGCGGCCTGGTTGGCCGGAGTGTCCTTGACGGAAAAGCCCGGTGAGGTGAGGTAGATACCACCGGTGAAGTCCTTGCCGTTAAAGGCGTTCAGGGTAACCGTCTGGCCCGAATCCGCTACAGGTGCAGGAGTAGGTGTCGGATTAGGAGCGGGCGTAGGAGTAGGCGCTGGCTTGGTTGGCGCAGGTGCCGGTGCCGGTGTGCTTGGAGTGGTTGGCGTGCTCGGCTGCGTAGTAGCGGTGGCGGCAAACAGCTTGTTGGGATGGCCCAGGTTGGCGCCGATGGTGGCACCGTTGAGCATCACGCTCATGTTGTTGCCGGAGATATAGATCGCCGTGACGGTGCGAACCTGGCCGTCGGCCAGGCGGACCGAGGCGCCGGGCTTGAACACGTCGCGGTTGGCTGCTGTGGTGGGCAGCGAGAAACCGGCGGACTTGCGCCACACGCCCTTGATCCAGTCGTTGTTGGTGTAGTCGTTGATGGCGCTGCTATGGGCGCCATTGTTATTGCCCGGTGTCGGAGCGGGTGCCGGCTGGCTCGGGGCTGGCGTAGCTGCGGAAGCCAGCGCAGTGACGCTCTTCGGATGCCCTACGCTGTTGGCGTTGAGCTGTGCACCGTCGAGCATGAGGCTCATGTGCGCGCCGGAAAAATAGATGGCCTTGATGGTGCGAATTTGCCCGTCGCCCAGCCGGATCTTGCCGTCTTTCTTGAACGCTGCCTTGTTTGCCGCAGTAGCGGGGATGGACACCCCAGGCGAGGCGCGCCAGGTACCCTTGTTCCAGTCGTTGCTGGTGAAGTTATTGAGCTGAGCCGCGTGCTGCGTACTTGCTGCCGTTTGAGCGGCTGCTGCGGTCGTACTCATCGGGGCGAGGCTGGCGAACCCGAACAATGCGCTCAGGGTGATAGCGCCGAGCAGGCTCTTTCGAGAGCCTGATAATGCGTTGAGGGACATGGAAAACTCCGGAACTTGATACGTCAAAAGATCTTTTGCAGATCCTTTAAAAAGTACGGAGGCAACTTGAGAGGAGATTCAGAACTACCCGTTGCTGCCTTTTAGGCTGAGCGAATCCGCTATTTCGACGGCTCGGCCATATGAAGGCGCTTTATATAGAAACGGTATAAGTTAATAAAATGAACATTGACGCCAGAAAGTCGACGAAAACTCTTCAGTCGATAGGGTGGCCATCAAAGTGATATTGAGAGCAATTTCAGGAGATTTTGGAGTTATTTACGCAAGTACTTGAAAGAGCTACTGCAAAGATCGTTCACGGAATGACGTAATACTGACGACGCAACTTTTCACAGCCGCCGCAAGTGCTGACGAACGGTTTCGCTAATTATGTCTTGATGTTTCTATCGGTTGTTACCGCTCCTGTTGCAGACTTTCCACCGTCAGCTCCAGTGCCTTGCGCATATCCAGCCGGGCCGAGCGACCGATATCCTCGTCGTCGAGTCGATAGGCTCGTTCCGAGGGAAGGATGGGAGCAGTCAAATCGTCGGCCTCGGATGGCTCGAAATCGCTGCCGCGGCCTATGGTCATGGCGCTACGGCGCAGCAGTTCGCGTACCTGTGACGGTTCCAGTTCCGGGTTGATCGACAACATCGCCGCGACAATGCCGGCCACCATCGGCGTGGCGTAGGACGTACCGCAATGCACATCGCCGCGCTTGCCGGGTTCAAGCGTCGCCGCACGGGTACAGGCAGAAGCGGTGATGTCCACGCGCATGTCGAGGTTGGATGAGGGGCGTCGCGTGGCGTATTCAGGGTCCTCCACGGCAACATCGTGCTTGTCGCTGCGCTGATGGCCGCCGACCACCAGCAGCTGGTCGGTAATAAAGGAGGAGGGCAGTCGGTAGTCGTCCTGGCCGGAGCGTGCCGAGCCGTTGCCGGCGGAGTTCACCACCAGCACATCGGGATGTTCGCGGCGCAGCCAGAGGAAGAATTCTTCCAACAGCTCCTCATAGCCGCTCATGGCAATGCCGGAACGGATCAGCGAATCGACTTCCTCGCCCTCGATATCCCGCGCCCCTATGCGATGGATGCCCCAGCTCCAGTTGAGAATGCGCACGCCGTCTTCCACCAGATTAACCGAGGCGGCGATATTGGCGGTGATGCCGGCATCCGAGTTGCGTTCGACGATCACCTGGTAGCCGGCGCTGACTGGTTCCACGGCGCTGAGGAACCCGCTGTCGGCAGGATCTTCGTTGCGTGCGGCGAGAATGCCAGTGACGGTGGTGCCATGCCCCGCTGGCGTTTCCGCATCCCTGGCGTAGACGCAGGTGCGCGGCTCGCGCGGGTTGCAGTCGTCGATATAGGGGGCGAACTCGGGCGAATCGAAATCGACGTCGCGCTCGATAATGCCAATCCGCACCGGATGGGGCTCTACAGGCGCCTCTTTGGACGGCAGCCGCTGCTGGTAGTAGTGCACGGCATCCAGAAAGCGATTGGCGACCCATTCGCTGTTGCGCGGCTTGTCTTCAGGATCGCTCTCGACGGGCGCTTCAGCGCCAGACTCCTCGACCACTACCGCGTCCACACTGACTTCATTGCCCAGGCGCAGCACCAGGGCGTCACGCTCGGTGAGGTTCTTCACCGGCAGGCGCAACTGGTAGGTATTCAGGGGCGCGATCATGCCGACCACCTTGGCGTCGTACTTTTTTGCCAGGCGTCGCGCCTCTTCGAGGCCGTCGTATTTCTCTTCGATGATCAGGCTGATCAGATCGACATAAGTGGTCAGCCCGTCCATGTTCTTTGCCACTTCGGCAGGACCTGCAGCGATGACGTGGCTGCCATTGAGTGTCAGCCAGACGGGATTGCTGCGTTGCTCGCCCTGTTCCAGCCAGAGCGGCCCGCTTTCATGGTCCGCCTTGCGCAGGGTCAGGCGAAGCCGCCCGTCGCCACGGCGTTCGGCCTTGAGCGGCTTGCCGTTGAGCAGCAGCTTCGGCTCTCCCTTGGCCAGGCCTTCGCCACGCAGGCAAAAGGTCAGCTCGTCACTGTTGAACAGGTCGCCACAGCGTTGCAGGTCCTTGAGCCTGAGCGGCTCTTCGCCAGTGCTGGCCAGGGTCGAGCCGAGCACGGCCAGCAGGCCGCCGAGGCAGATAAATGGCAGGCTTCTCATGGGCGGCGCTGTAGGTAATGCACGCTGAACAGTTGCCCGGCATCGGTCCAGAGCCCGCTGGAATCGAATCCGGCACTGTCGGCCAGCTCGATAAAACCCTGCACACTGTATTTGTAGGAGTTTTCGCTGTGCAGGCTTTCCCCAGCCCGAAAGCGAAACAGCTGGCCTTCGAGGGCCACGGTTTGCGAGATACGGCTGACCAAATGCATCTCGATGCGCGATTGATCCTCATTGAAAAACGCGCGGTGAACGAAGCGCGCCGGATCGATATCGCTGTGCAGTTCGCGGCGAATGCGGTGCAGCAGATTCAGATTGAAGGCCGCCGTGACCTGGGCGCGGTCATTGTAGGCAGCCTCCAGCGTGGCTTTGTCCTTGAGCAGGTCGACCCCGATCAATACGCCACCGCCGGTCGGCAGGATGTGGTGCAGATGGCCGAGCAGTCGGCGCGCCTGTTCCGGGGTGAAATTGCCAATGCTGGAGCCGGGGAAGAACACCAGCGGGTGCTCCAGGGCGAAGTCGTCGGGCAGTTGCAGGTGATCGGAGAAGTCGCTGCAGGCGGCATGCACGTCGAGCCAGGGATAATCGGCGGCCAGGCGGCGGGTGCTGTCCAGCAGAAAATCCTCGGAGATGTCGATACCCAGGTAGCTGGCTGGCCGCAGCCTTTCGAGCAGCAAACGCACCTTGCGGCTGGCGCCACTGCCCAGCTCGATCAGGTTGCTTTGCGGGCCGACGATCTGGCGAATCTCGTCCGCCGCGTCGGCGAGGATGGCTTCCTCAGTGCGGGTCAGGTAGTACTCCGGCTGCAGGCAGATCTGCTCGAACAGCTCCGAGCCGCGTCGGTCGTAGAAGAACTTGGGCGAGAGGTGCTTGGGCGAAGCGGCGAAGCCCGCCAGAGCTTCGTCGCGCAGGGAGCTATCCCTGGGTGGCAGGATGTTGTCGTGCAGCTGTACAGCCAATGCCATTCAGAACTCCCTGGCCAGGCGCAGCCCGGCGAACTGCCAGCGCATGGCCGGCTGGAAAAAGTTGCGGTAGGTGGCGCGGATATGGCGTTGCGGGGTGGCACAACAGCCGCCGCGCAGGACCATCTGCCCGGACATGAACTTGCCGTTGTACTCGCCCAGGCTGCCTTCGAGCGGGCGGAAGCCGGGGTAGGGGCGGTAGGCGCTGGCTGTCCATTCCCAAACATCACCGAACAGCTGCGAAGGCCCTTCTCCCGATTCGGCGGCGACAGGTTGCAGATGATCGCTTTCAAGGAAGTTGCCTTCAGGTTGCTGGTTGCAGGCAGCCAGCTCCCATTCCGCTTCGGTGGGCAGCCGGGCCCCAGCCCAGCGGGCATAGGCGTCGGCCTCGTAAAAACTGATGTGACAGACCGGTGCGTCGAGATCCAGCGGGCGTGGTCCGCCGAGCGTCATTTCGTGCCAGGTGTCTTCGTGGCGCGACCAGTACAGCGGAGCATTCCAGCCGTGCTGGCGGATGTGCGCCCAGCCATCGGAAAGCCAGAGCTCGCTGCGCGCGTAGCCGCCATCGACCATGAACGACAGGTAATCACGGTTGCTCACCGGGCGGCTGGCCAGCTGGTAATCCTCGACGAACTGTCTGTGCCGCGGTGTTTCGCAATCGAAGGCAAAGCCCTCGCCGCCATGGCCGATGCTGTGAATGCCGCCGTGGTAGTGATGCCATTGAAGGGCTTCGCTGGACAGCTTCGGTGCTTTTCTAAGGTCGGTGCGATAGGCCGGCTGCAGCGGGTTCTGCGCGAGGATGTGCTTGATATCCATCAACAGCAGTTCCTGGTGCTGCTGCTCGTGCTGCAGCCCGAGCTCGACGCGGCGCAGGATTTCCGCCGCATGTCGGGCAGGCAGGTTGCTAAGCAGTTCGCCCATGGCCTGATCTACGTGCTGGCGGAAACGGTAGACATCCGCCACGCCAGGGCGGGAGATCAACCCGCGGCTGGCGCGCGGGAAGGGCGTGCCGTGGGTTTCGTAGTAGGAATTGAACAGGTGGTCATAGGCCGGGTCCAGCGGGCGGTAGCCGCTCAGGAAGGGTTTGAGCAGGAAGGCTTCGAAGAACCAGCTGACGTGCGCCAGGTGCCATTTTGGCGGGCTGACGTCCGGCATGCTCTGGATGACATGGTCCTCGGTCTGCAGAGGCGCACAGATCGCTTCGGTGGTGGCGCGTACTTGCGCGAATTGCCGTAACGGACAATCCGTCTCGGCAAGGGTTGATTGCTCTGTCGGCTGTTCTGCCAGGTTGCCCATTCGAAACCCCCTCGCTCATGGGACGGCCGGCGTTTCTGCCTGCGGGCGCGCCGCAAGCCTGAAGTGAAACGGCTATCAGTAGTTAGGCGGGGTTTCGGGAATGCCGGTGTCGTCGTCAAGGGCTGGCATGGTCCAGGGCTCCAGGCGCTGGGCCTTGTCCTCTACCTCCAGGCGCGCCTGTTCGATCACGCTGCCCAGGTGCTGAGCGTGGCTGTATTCCTCGCGGGAAACGTTGGGCACGCGCAGCACTTCGCTGCCGCTGCCATCCATTACGGTAAAGCTGAAGCTGTCGTCGTCCGGGTTGGCACTTGTGACGCAACCGCACGGCAGGAAGGCCTCGGAAACGAGCTGCATGGCATCGTCGAGGGTCAGGGCTTGGTCGCTCATGGCGTCCTCCAACATCAGGCTGTGTGATGTTGACCGCTCAAACGCGATGCCGTTTCCCGAGAGGGTGCAGAAGACTGCAGCCTGCCTTGGTCGCAGGCATAGCGGGGGTGATGGAGGGGGTGAGGCTAACCGAATGCATCACCCTCGCTAGCATCTGGGCAGGCGCCTTGGGAGCCGCATTCGCCGCAAGGACGCAGCTCCCACTGGCTCGGTGCCTGGTGGGAGCCTAGCCCTCGCGCGGAGCTTTTCAGCGTTCAGGTTCAGCCAGCAACCAGCACCCGAATCGCTTCCAGACGCAACGCCGCTTTCTCCAGCGCCGCCAGGCCTTCTTCGCGCTGCTTGCGCAGGGCTTCGATCTCGCTGTCACGCACGCTGGGGTTGACCGCCTGCAAGGCGGTGAGGCGCGCCAGTTCCTCGTCCAGGCTGGCTTGCAGTTTGCGCTGGGCAGCGGCGACGCGTTCGGTGTGGCGCGGCGCAACTTTGGCTTCGGCACTGCTTATCTGGGCCGCCAGTACATCGCGCTGGGCCTGAACGAACTTGTTGGCGCTGGCCCGTGGCACGCTTTCCAGCTGGTCGTTGAGGGTCTCGAAGGCGACCTTTGCTGCCAGATCGTTGCCGTTGGCATCCAGCAGACAGCGTAGCGCCAGCGGCGGCAGGAAGCGGTTGAGCTGCAGCGCACGTGGCGCTACCACTTCACTGACGAACAGCAGTTCCAGCAACACGGTGCCTGGCTTGAGCGCCTTGTTCTTGATCAGCGCCACCGCGGTATTGCCCATGGAGCCGGACAGCACCAGGTCCATGCCGCCCTGCACCATGGGGTGTTCCCAGGTGAGGAACTGCATGTCTTCGCGGGCCAGGGCCTGTTCGCGGTCGTAGGTGATGGTCACGGCTTCGTCGTCACCCAGCGGGAAGCTGGCATCCAGCATCTTTTCGCTGGGGCGCAGGATCAGGGCGTTCTCGGAATGGTCTTCGCTGTCGATGCCGAAGGCGTCGAACAGCTCTTCCATGTAGATCGGCAGGGCGTACTGATCGTCCTGCTCCTCGATCGCCTCGACCAGGGCTGCGCCCTGCTCACCGCCGGCGGAGTTGAGTTCCAGCAGGCGATCACGGCCTGCATGCAGCTCGGCTTCCAGCCGTTCACGCTCGGCGCGGGCTTCGGTGATGAGCTTGTCGAACTCCTCGTCGTCACCTTCCTCCAGCTGAGTCAGCAGGCGCGTGCCGAACTGGTGCTGCAGCGCGTTGCCGGTGGGGCAGGTATTGAGGAAGGCATTCAGAGCCTGGTGGTACCACTGGAACAGGCGCTCCTGCGGGCTGGTTTCCAGATAGGGCACGTGCAGCTGAATGGTGTGCTTCTGGCCAATACGGTCAAGACGGCCGATGCGTTGTTCGAGCAGGTCTGGGTGCGCCGGCAGATCGAACAGCACCAGATGGTGTGCGAACTGGAAGTTGCGACCCTCACTGCCGATCTCCGAACAGATCAGCACCTGAGCGCCAAACTCTTCGTCGGCGAAATAGGCGGCGGCGCGGTCGCGTTCGAGGATGCTCATGCCCTCGTGGAATACCGTGGCCGGAATGCCGGAGCGCACGCGCAGGGCGTCTTCCAGGTCCAGCGCAGTTTCGGCATGGGCGCAGATGACCAGCACCTTGAATTTCTTCAGCATCTTCAGTGTGTCGATCAGCCATTCGACACGTGGATCGAAGGTCCACCAGCGATTCTGCGCATCGGCGTCGTCCTGCTGGCTCTGAAAGGTGACTTCCGGATACAGCTCTGCACGATCCCCCAGCGGCAGCTCCAGATATTCGTCCGGGCAGGGCAGCGGATAGGGATGCAGTTGGCGCTCGGGGAAACCACGCACGGCGGCGCGGGTGTTGCGGAACAGCAGGCGGCCGGTGCCGTGGCGGTCGAGCAGCTCGCGGATCAGTCGGCTGCTGGCGTCGATGTCACCGTCGGTGGCGGCAGCCAGCAGGGCCTCGCCCTCGGCGCCGAGGAATTCATGAATGGTCTGGTGCGCGCGCTCGGACAGACGACCCTCGTCCAGCAGTTCCTGCACCGCCTCGGCCACGGGCTGGTAGCTGGCGCTTTCGGCACGGAAGGCTTCAAGGTCGTGGAAGCGATGGGGATCGAGCAGGCGCAGGCGGGCGAAGTGGCTTTCCTGGCCGAGCTGCTCGGGTGTTGCGGTTAGCAGCAGTACGCCCGGAATGACCTCGGCCAGCTGTTCGACCAGCTGGTACTGGGGACTGGCGCCGTCCGGGTGCCAGACCAGGTGATGCGCCTCATCCACGACCAGCAGATCCCAGCCGGCGGCAAAGGCGGCGTCCTGAGCGCGCTCGTCTTCCTTCAGCCACTCCAGCGAGACCAGCGCCAGTTGGGTGTCCTCGAAGGGGTTGCTGGCATCGCTCTCGATAAAGCGCTCGTCGTCGAACAGGGCGACTTCCAGGTTGAAGCGGCGGCGCATTTCCACCAGCCACTGATGCTGGAGGTTTTCCGGTACCAGAATCAGTACGCGGCGAGCGCGGCCGGTGAGCAGTTGGCGGTGAATTACCAGGCCAGCTTCGATGGTCTTGCCCAGGCCGACTTCATCGGCCAGCAATACACGCGGGGCGATACGGTCAGCGACTTCGCGGGCGATATGCAGCTGATGCGCGATGGGTTGCGCACGTACGCCGCCCAGACCCCACAAGGAGGAGGTCAGTTGTTTGCTCTGGTTTTCCAGCGTGTGATAGCGCAGCTTGAACCAGTTCAGGGGATCAATCTGCCCGGCGAACAGGCGATCACTGGCCAGACGGAACTGGATGAAGTTGGAAAGCTGAGTCTCGGGCAGGGTACGGGCTTCGTTCTGCGCGGTCAGGCCGTGATAGACCAGCAGGCCGTCGACATCGTCGACCTCGCGGACGGTCATCTTCCAGCCTTCGAAGTGAGTCACCTCATCGCCAGGGACAAAGCGCACGCGGGTCAGCGGGGCACTGCGCGCCGCATACTGCCGGGTTTCACCGGTTGCCGGATAGAGCACGGTGAGCATTCGCCCGTCGAGCGTCAGGATGGTTCCCAGGCCAAGTTCAGCCTCGCTGTCGCTGATCCAGCGTTGCCCCGGTAGATACTGCTGCGCCATGCTGCCTCCCGCTGTGAAAAAAGCGCGCTATGGTAACGGAACAAGGTCGTCAGAGCGACGACAGATGCCCACAGAATCAAGGTAATGGCCCGTTTTAGTATTCGCAGCGGCGATGAAAACGGAAACGGCCCCAAAGCCAGTGTAGTCCCGCGGTTAAAGTCGTTGCCGGCTCGGCCGATCAACCGGTGCAGGCTATAGTCAGTAGGTCGGTCATGTCGCAAGGAGAGCGAAGATGCTGCCAGTCATCCCCGTCGGGGTCGTTCAGGTAAACGCCCAGCAGGACGTGGTCAAGCCGCGTCCCGATATCGTGCCTGTCGCGCCGGTAGAGCCGAGCGCCAAGGAAAGCGCTGTGGAGCTGGAGCGCAGGCAGCGCGAGGAAGCCGAGCAAATGCAGCGCGACAAGCAACGTCGGCGTCAGCGTCGTGGCTATACCGCAGAGGAACTGGCCGAAGGCGAAACTGCCGAAGAGGATCAGCAGGCGCTCGATGAACTGCCACGCCAGGGACTCTGGGTGGATGTGCAGGTCTGAAGCAGTATCATTGAAGGCACCTGGTAGCCGGAACGCGAGTCATCCCATGAGCAGTGAAGTGAAACTGATCGACTTCAGCGCAGAGCGTGAAAAGCGTATTCACGACATCAAGGACAAGCGCCTTGACCAGATGCGCCAGGCTTTCGAGCAGGCGTTGCCGCTGAGCAAGCCGAAGAAGAAGGCCAAGGGCAAGTCGAAGAAGCGCCCCTAGAGCATCATCCCCTCGCGACATCCCCTCGCCGATACCCCTGTTTTCTTGATCCAGGTCAGCTTGCGCAGCCCCCGTGCGCTCAGGGCTCGCGGCTATTGATATCGGTCAATTTTTTATTCGGTCAGCAAGGTACCTTGAAGCCATCAGACAGTACGACGGTTTGGAGGAAGGTAATCATGTTCGTCGATAATGTGGTGCTCGCTGGGGTTGTCACAGTCGGCCTGATGGTCGTCTTCCTTGGGGGCTTCGGATATTTCATCTGGCGGGATGCGCAAAAGAAGCGGTAATCCGGCTGGAGCAACAGAGCACGCAAGGCATTTGGGCGACTTAGGTCGCCCTTTTTTTTGCTCTTTTTCTGACCTGTGCGAAGCCTGCGGCATCGCGCGATAGACAGGGCTGTCAGAAAGCCCCCGCGGTTGAAGCGGCTTCAACCGCGATTGCGAGGCGCCGATCAGCCGAAGTTGATTGGCGGCAGTTCCTTCAATTCAACGCTTTGCGCGCGACGCGGCGCCAGGACCTCGGCCACGCCTTCGACCACCTGCTCGTCATTCTGATTGAACACGTTGGTGGCAATACGCACGCGATTCTTCGGCAGCTTTTCCAGGATTTCCAGGCGCACCGTGAGGGTGTCGCCGAGTTTTACCGGGCGGGTAAAATTCATGGTTTGGCCCAAGTAGATGGTGCCCGGCCCCGGCAGGGTGCAGGCGACCGCGGCGCTGATCAGCGCACCGCTGAACATGCCGTGGGCGATGCGCTCCTTGAACGGCGTTGCGGCGGCGTACTCGGCATCGAGATGCACCGGATTGCGGTCGCCCGACATGGCTGCGAACAGCTGGATATCCCGCTCCTCCACGGATTTTTCGAAGCTGGCTGTCTGGCCAACTTCCAGATCGGAGTAGGGCGTGTTGTTGATGGTGGTCATCAAGTTTCCTCAGATGTAGGGCGGTCGCTGGCGGCGGTTGCCCGCCGGTCCCGTAAGCCTGCGCGTGGCGTCGATGCGACCGCGGCACAAACTTGGCGGCGCATTCTATCAGGCCGTCGAAAAACTACCTGCGTTGCTAAGGCTGCATTCTCTACGACTTGCTAGAGGCCGGCTGCGATCTTGTCGCCAAACCGGCCCTGCAAATCCGCACCCGGGCTATCGGCAGCCGTGAGGCTGAGGCGGTTGCCGGGATGTCAGATCAGCCCTTCAGCCTGCATGGCTGCCCGAACCGCAGGTCGCTCGGCCACGCGTGCGGCGTAGGCCTGCAGTGGCGCCAGCCCCGATAGGTCTACACCCGCGCGAGGCGCCCAGGTAGTGGTGACAAACAGGTAGGCGTCGGCCACGGTGAAGTCATCGCCCGTTAGGTAGCGACGCCCATCAAGCTGGCTTGAAACCCAGCTGTACTTGCGCTCCAGCGTTGCGATGAATGCGGCCCGGGCCTTGTCATCCATTGCCTGGCTGAGCAGCGGGTTGAACAGCGGCACGAATGACTTGTGCAGTTCGGCGGAAGCGTAGTTCTGCCATTCCAGTACCCGGTAACGGGGCAGGCCCGTGGCGGGTAACAGATCTTCGCGCCCGGCTGTTTCCGCAATGTACTGCGCGATCACCGCGCCCTCGGATATCCGTGTGCCGTCCGCAAGCTCTAGTAGCGGTACGGCGCCTTTGCCATTGATGCCGTAGTAATCCCCGCCATCCTCCGTCTGATGCGTCATCAGGTCGACCTTGACCAGGCTGTAAGGCTGTTCGGTTTCGCAGAGCAGGATGTGCGGGGCCAGCGAGCAGGCGCCAGGCTTGTAGTACAGCTTCATGGGTATTCCTCGTCGATGGGGATGGTGACTCTATTACCTGGCACCAGGCGGATGAAGATTCGAATCTGCAGTTCAGCTTTCAATATTACGTATAGCTGAGGGAGCGGGAGGCAGCGTCAGGCTTGTTGAAAGATTCACGGCAGTGATTTGCCTACCGCGAGCCTGTCATGCCGTACCGCTTAGCTGCTAAGTTCGGTGTCGTCCACTTCAGGTAAAAGAGGCCAATAACAATGCAACCTGACTTCTGGAATGACAAACGCCCTGCTGGCGTGCCCAACGAGGTAGATATGGGCGGCTTTCGCTCAGTGGTGGAAGTGTTTGAGCGCTCCTGCAAGACCCACGCAAACCGCCCGGCGTTCAGCAATATGGGGGTGACGCTGACCTACGCCGAGCTGGATAGCTACTCCGCAGCCTTCGCCGCCTGGTTGCAGCAGCATACGGATCTGCAACCCGGTGATCGCATCGCTGTGCAAATGCCCAACCTGCTGCAGTATCCCATTGCGGTTTTCGGCGCCATGCGCGCGGGGTTGGTGGTGGTCAATACCAACCCGCTGTATACCGCCCGCGAGATGCGGCACCAGTTCAAGGATTCCGGTGTGCGCGGGCTCATTTACCTCAATACCTTCGGCAGGTTGGTGCAGGAGGTGCTGGCGGATACCGATATCGAGTATCTGATCGAGGCGCGTATCGGTGACATGCTGCCGGCGCTCAAGGGCGTGCTGGTCAACGCCGCCGTCAAGCACCTGAAGAAAATGGTGCCCGAATACAGCCTGCCGCAGGCTGTATCGTTCAAGCAGGCATTGCGCGAATGCGCGGGACAAAGCCCGGCTCCGGTTGCCCTCAGCCTGGAAGATATCGCCGTGCTGCAATATACCGGCGGGACTACCGGTGCGGCCAAGGGCGCCATGCTTACCCATGGCAATCTGGTGGGCAACATGCAGCAGGTGCATGCCGTCATGCAGCAACTGGACGAGCATGGCCAGGCCATCGTCAAGGATGGTGAGGAGATCATGATCGCGCCGCTGCCGCTCTATCATATCTACGCCTTCACGGTTAACTGCATGTGCATGATGGTGACGGGCAATCACAATGTGCTCATCACCAATCCGCGTGATATCGATGGTTTCGTCAAGGAGCTGCAGCGCTGGCAGTTCACCGCCTTTCTCGGCCTCAATACCTTGTTCGTGGCGCTGATGGCCCACCGCGATTTCAACAAGCTCGACTTCTCCCGGCTGAAGACCACCAACTCCGGTGGGACTGCTCTGGTCTCCGCTGTGGCCGAGCGCTGGCAGCGCATCACCGGGTGTCAGGTGCTCGAGGGTTATGGTTTGACCGAAACCTCGCCCGTGGCCTGTGCCAACCCCTATGGCGGCATGGCGCGCCTCGGGACTGTCGGTCTGCCGGTACCGGGTACGCTGCTCAAGGTGATCGATGACGATGGCCAGGAGCTGCCCCTTGGCGCCCGGGGCGAGCTCTGCATCAAGGGGCCCCAGGTCATGAAGGGCTACTGGCAGCGCCCGGAAGCCACTGCAGAAGTTCTCGATAGCGAAGGCTGGCTGAAGACCGGGGATATCGCGGTAATCGACGAGGATGGCTTCGTGCGTATTGTCGACCGCAAGAAGGATCTAATCATCGTCTCCGGCTTCAACGTCTACCCCAACGAGGTCGAGGATGTCGTCATGGCGCATGCCAAGGTCTCTGCCTGCGCGGCAATTGGAGTGCCGGACGAGAAAACCGGGGAGGCGGTCCGGCTGTTTGTGGTGCCCAGCGACAGCAGCCTGACCGTGGAGGAATTGCAGGCCTACTGCCGGGAAAATCTCACCAGCTACAAGGTGCCGAAACAGGTGGTTTTCCGTGACTCACTGCCGATGACCCCGGTGGGGAAGATCCTTCGTCGGGAGCTGCGAGACCAGGTTTGAAGACCTTTTACATGAGTGCCGGCCACCCGGAAAATGGGTGACCGGCTTCCTTTTAATGGTCACTTTATGTCGTTTTTCTCTGTTCCGGACGCTGTTCGGCCAGTTTTAAAGCTGCTAACCTCGCCCGACTTTTTGCCCGTTTTACCGGCGCAAAATTAACAAATCACAACAAAATTGCTGCCACGCGCAGAAAGCAGTCGCTTAGGAGTGGGGTCATGACCGATAACTTCTGGAAGGATAAATATCCTGTCGGAGTCGAAAGCGAAATCAATTCCGGCGAATACCAGAACATCCAGGCTGTGCTCAAACAGTCCTGCGAGCGCTTCGCTGAGAAACCGGCCTTCAGCAACCTCGGCAAGACCCTCACCTATGGTGAGTTGTATCGGTTGTCCGGCGAGTTCGCCGCCTACCTTCAGCAACATACCGATCTGCAGCCTGGCGATCGTATCGCCGTTCAGCTGCCCAACCTGCTGCAATACCCCGTCGTCGTATTCGGCGCCATGCGTGCAGGCCTGGTCGTGGTCAATACCAACCCGCTGTATACCGCGCGGGAGATGGAGCACCAGTTCAACGACTCCGGGGCCAAGGCGCTGATCTGCCTGGCCAATATGGCGCATCTGGCTGAAAGCATCCTGCCGAAAACCGGGGTCAGGCACGTCATCGTCACCGAAGTCGGCGACATGCTGGCGCCGCTCAAGCGCATGCTGGTCAATGCGGTGATCAAGCATGTGAAAAAGATGGTGCCGGCCTACAACCTGCCCAAAGCGGTCAAGCTCAACGACGCATTGGCGCTCGGGCGCGGCAAGACTCCGCAGGAAGCCAATCCGCACAATGACGATATCGCCGTTCTGCAATACACCGGCGGCACCACCGGCGTGGCCAAGGGCGCGATGCTGACACACCGCAACATCGTCGCGAACATGCTGCAGTGCCAGGCTTTGATGGCTGCCAACCTGAACGAGGGTAGCGAGATCCTTATCGCGCCGCTGCCGCTGTATCACATCTACGCCTTCACCTTTCATTGCATGGCGATGATGCTGATCGGTAACCACAACATTTTGATCACCAACCCGCGCGACTTGCCGGCAATGATCAAGGACCTCTCGAAGTACCGCTTCACCGGTTTCGTGGGCCTCAATACGCTGTTTGTGGCGCTGTGCAATAACCAGGACTTCCAGAAGCTGGATTTCTCCGGGCTCAAAGTCACTCTCTCGGGCGGCATGGCACTGCAACTGGCGACTGCCGAGCGCTGGAAGCAGGTCACCGGCTGCGCCATCTGCGAAGGTTACGGCCTGACCGAGACCAGCCCGGTAGCCTCGGTCAACCCGATCAAGAACATTCAGATCGGGACCATCGGCATTCCGGTGCCGTCGACCCGCTTCAAGGTCATCAGCGATGACGGTCAGGAGCTGCCGCAGGGTGAGATTGGCGAGTTGTGCATCCAAGGTCCGCAGGTGATGAAGGGCTACTGGCAGCGCCCTGAAGACACTGCCGAAGTGCTTGATGCCGACGGTTGGTTCAAGACCGGCGATATTGGCCTGATTCAGGAAGACGGCTATATCCGCATCGTCGACCGCAAGAAAGACATGATTCTGGTGTCCGGTTTCAACGTCTACCCGAACGAGCTGGAAGATGTGCTGGCAACGCTGCCAGGTGTTCTGCAATGCGCAGCCATCGGCGTGCCGGACGAGAAGTCGGGTGAAGCAATCAAGGTGTTTATCGTGGTCAAGCCGGGTGAAAGCCTGACCAAGGAGCAAGTCATGCAGCACATGCACGACAACCTGACCGGTTACAAGCGACCCAAGCTCGTCGAGTTCCGCGACAGCCTGCCCACCACCAACGTCGGCAAGATCCTGCGTCGCGAACTGCGTGATCAGGAACTGAAAAAGCTGGCCGCAGCCAGCTGATCTGTCCGGCTGAATACAAGGCCCCGCTTATGCGGGGCTTTTTATTGGCCGAACATTGCATTACTGGCTGAGCATTGCCGCAGCACCCCTCGAAACATCTCTGCGAGCGCCATTACAGGCAAGCAAACCGGTGGTCATTTTTTGCTTGGCCGGGGTAAATAAGCGCAGCCGCTTGCCGAAAACTTAAGCAGTCCCTCTTCGCCGTCGCTTTAACGGTGGCAGTGGCCCTAAATGTCAGGAATACAAGAAAATGCTGCTTAATCTGCGCCTACGTACAAAACTCTTTCTGCTGGCCCTTGGGCCGATCCTGTTGCTGGCGGTTCTGCTCAGTGGCATAACGGTCATGCGCCTGCAGCATCTGGCTGCGGAACAGGAAACCCAGACCCGGGAAAGCCTGATTCGAGATCGACAGGCTGAGCTCAAGCATTACGTGGACATCGGCTACAACGCCATCAAGCCGATCTACGAGGCCTCCGCCTCGATGGACTTTGCCGCCCGTGACGAGGCTGTCGCCCTGCTGCAGGAGTTGAACTACGGCAAGGAAGGCTACTTCTTTGGCTATGACACCAAGACGGTACGCCTTTTCCAGGGCAACACCGGTGATCGCATCGGCGAAAGCTTCTACGACTTCAAGGACGCCGAGGGCCGCTACCCCATTCGCGATCTGGCGCGTGCGGCCATGGACGGTAGCCACTACGTTCACTACAGCTTCGTGCTAGGCGCCGAAAAGACCATCGTGCCCAAGGTGGGTTATGCACTGCACCTGCCCAAGTGGGACATGTTCTTCGGCACCGCGCTGAACCTCGACGGCGTCGAGCGCGACGTGCAGGCCGCGCGCGCTGAATTTCAGGAGCGCATCGACGCCCTGGTCATGATCATGCTCGGCTCTGCCATCGCGCTGCTGGTACTGATGGGCGTGCTGGCGATGATGGTGGGTAATGCACTGTTGCGTCCGCTGATGCTGATCAAGACCAACCTGGACGACATGGCCCAGGGTGATGGCGACCTGACCCATCGTCTGCCGCTGTACGGCAACGACGAGCTGACCGATCTGGCCCGTTCCTTCAACCGTTTCGTTGAGAAGATTCACTCGCTGGTGCAGCAGGTGGCAGGTACCACCAGCCAGCTCGGCGGTCTGGTCAGCGCGGTCGCCAGCCAGGCGCAGCGCTCGGAGCAGGCCATGGCCGGCCAGCGCAGCGAAACCGACCAGGTGGCCACCGCCATCAACGAAATGTCCGCCGCTGCCGGTGAAGTGGCCATGAGCGCACAGCGGGCGGCCGAAGCGGCGCGCGAGACCGATCAGCAGGGCCAGCAGGCCAAGCAGGTGGTTGACCAGAGCGTCCGTCAGATCCACGAACTGGTGGGCGAACTGCGTGGTAGCAGCGAATCGCTGGAAGGCTTGCAGCAGGACGTGAAGGGTATCGTCGGCGTACTGGACGTGATCCGCGCCATTGCCGAGCAGACCAACCTGCTGGCGCTCAACGCTGCCATCGAAGCTGCTCGGGCAGGCGAGGCAGGACGTGGCTTTGCCGTGGTGGCCGACGAGGTCCGTGCATTGGCCAGCCGCACCCAGCAGAGCACCGGCGAGATCCAGGGCATGATCGACCGGCTGCAAGGCGCCACTTCCAACACCGTGGCGACAATGCTGCGGGCCGGCGAGAAAGGCGAGAGCACTCAGCAGCAGGCCAACCAGGCCGGCGAATCGCTGGATGCCATCGCCGCCCTGATCGGCACCATCAACTCGATGAACGCGCAGATTGCCAGCGCTGCCGAAGAGCAGACTGCTGTGGCCGAAGAGATTAACCGCAGCGTGCACCAGATCGCCGACGGGGTGGATGTTGTCGCCCGAGATGCGGAGCAGGGTGCGCAGACCGCACGTGACCTCAACGCGCTCACCGAGCGCCTGCAGGGTCTGGTCGGCCAGTTCCGCGTCTGATGCAAACCGCAGCGGCGCCGTCCGCTGCGTGATTCTCCGCTGCTACAGGCCAGGTCTTTAGCGCCTGGCTTGTAGTACCGCCGCCAATCTCACGCTGTCTGCGTTGGCCGGGCAAATCTGCGACAATCGCGCCCTTCACGAATTGCCCCACGGCTGTCCATGACCGACGCAACGCCCGCCTTCGACACCCTGTTCAAAAATCTCGATCAGGCCTTCAACGCCGACCGCCACCGGCTGCGCCGTCAGCTGCATGAGCTGAGAAAGAAGCCGGACGAGGCCAAGCTGGCGCAGTGGCTCGAGCGCTTCCAGGCCTCGGCGGCCAAAGTCGAGGCGCGCCGGCAGAATGTGCCCGCCATCCGTTACGACGATGCCTTGCCGATTGCCGCCAAGCGTGACGAGATCAAGGCGGCGCTGGAAAAGCACCAGGTGCTGGTGATCGCCGGCGAAACCGGCTCGGGCAAGACCACCCAGTTGCCGAAGATCTGCCTGGAAATCGGCCGCGGCGTGCATGGGTTGATCGGTCATACGCAGCCGCGCCGCCTGGCCGCACGCAGCGTCGCCACACGGGTGGCCGAGGAAATCGGTACGCCGTTGGGCGAGCTGGTGGGCTATCAGGTGCGCTTCGAGGATCAGAGCACCGACCGCACCCTGATCAAGCTGATGACCGACGGCATTTTGCTGGCGGAAACCCAGCACGACCGCTTTCTGGAAAAGTACGACACCATCATCGTCGACGAGGCCCATGAGCGCTCGCTGAACATCGACTTCCTGCTGGGTTTCCTCAAGACCCTGCTGCCGCGCCGGCCGGATCTCAAGGTGATCATCACCTCGGCGACCATCGATCTGGAGCGCTTTTCCAAACACTTTAATGGGGCCGGCCTTCCGGATGCGCCCATCATCGAAGTTTCTGGCCGCACCTATCCGGTGGAGACCTGGTACCGCCCGCTGGCCGCCGAGACCGACGAGGACGGCAACCGCGTCGAGGACGACCTGACCGTGGATCAAGGCATCCTAGCCGCGCTGGACGAGATCGAGGCGCACGAGAAATCCGTCGGCAAGCGCCCCGGTGACGTGCTGGTGTTCCTGCCCGGCGAGCGCGAGATTCGCGATGCCGCCGAGATGCTGCGCAAGGCCAATCTGCGCCTGACCGAGGTGCTGCCGCTGTACGCGCGCCTGACGCCCGCCGAGCAGCAAAAGATCTTTCGCCCGGCAGCCGGCCGCAAGATCGTGCTGGCCACCAACGTTGCGGAAACCTCGCTGACCGTGCCGGGCATTCGCTACGTGATCGACTCCGGCACCGCGCGCATCAGCCGCTACAGCTACCGCGCCAAGGTCCAGCGCCTGCCCATCGAGGCGATTTCCCAGGCCAGTGCCAACCAGCGCAAGGGCCGCTGCGGGCGGGTCGAGCCGGGCATCTGCATCCGCCTCTACAGCGAAGAAGATTTCCTCTCCCGGCCCGAATTCACCGATCCGGAGATCCTGCGCACCAACCTCGCCGCGGTGATCCTGCAGATGCTGCACCTGCGTCTGGGCGACATTCAGGATTTCCCCTTTATCGAGCCGCCGGATGGCAAGGCTATCAGCGACGGCTTCAACCTGTTGCAGGAGCTGTCGGCGGTCAACCGCGAGAACCAGTTGACGCCGCTCGGCCGCCAGCTGGCGCGCCTGCCGATCGATCCAAGATTGGGCCGCATGCTGCTAGAAGCGGCGCAGCAAGGCAGCCTGGCGGAAGTGCTGATCGTCGCCAGTGCGCTCTCGGTGCAGGACGTGCGCGAGCGCCCGGCCGATCGCCAGCAGCAGGCCGACCAGGCCCACGCGCAGTGGAAGGACCCCGATTCGGACTTCGCCGCGCTGATCAACCTCTGGCGCGGCTTCGAGGAAAAGCGTCAGGAGCTGGGTTCGAACGCCCTGCGCAGCTGGTGCCGGAAGAACTTTCTCAACTACCTGCGCCTGCGCGAGTGGAGGGATGCCCACCGGCAGCTGCTGCTGATCGCGCGTGAGCTTCAGCTGGGTGCACACAAAAAGGTGGATGGCTCCGGCCATCCACCCTACGAAAAACGTGGCGCCCGTAGGGTGGAAGACGGCGAAGCCTCTTCCACGCGTCCATCCAAGGCCGCCTCCCAGCCAGCCCCGACGAAGGACACCAAGGTCAACGTCATCCTCCGGCAACAGGCCGAGGCCAGCGAAGCCGCGCAGAAGGCCAAGGGCTATGCCGCGGTGCACAAGGCGATCCTTTCCGGTTTGCTCAGCCAGATCGGCCACAAGACCGAGGAGGGTGACTTCCTCGGTGCTCGTCAGCGGCGCTTCTGGGTGCATCCTTCCAGCGTCATCGGCCGCAAGAAGCCCAACTGGCTGATGGCCGCCGAACTGGTGGAGACCACCAAGCTCTTTGCGCGCATGGTCGCCAAGATCGAGCCGGACTGGATCGAGCCTTTGGCCGGCCATCTGATCAAGAAGAACCACTTCGAACCGCACTGGGAGAAGAAGCGCGGGCAGGTGGTGGCCTATGAACAGGTCACGCTCTACGGACTGATGGTGGTGGGCAAGCGCCCGGTGCATTACGGCCCCATCGACCCGTCGGCGGCGCGCGAGCTGTTTATCCGAGAAGGTCTGGTGCGAGGCGAAATCACCAGCCGCGCCCGTGCACTCTCGGCCAACCGCCAACTCTTGGAACGCATGGATGAGCTGGAAGCCAAGGCGCGCCGTCGGGACATTCTCGCCGATGAGGAAACCCTCTACGGCTATTACGAGGCGCGCCTACCGGCGGATATCTACCAGACCGCCAGCTTCGAGAACTGGTACAAGCGCGAGAGCGCCAAGAACGCGCAGCTGCTGATCATGCGTGAGGAGGATGTACTGGCCCGCGAGGCCAGCGAAGTCACCGCTGCGCAGTACCCGGACAGCCTGCGCATCGGCGAGCTGCAACTGCCGCTAGACTACCACTTCGAGCCCAACCACCCGCGCGATGGCGTCACCCTGCGCGTGCCGGCGCCCTTGCTGCCGCAGCTGCGCGCCGAGCGGCTCGACTGGCTGGTGCCGGGTCTGATCGAAGCTAAGGCCGTGGCGCTGGTGCGCAACCTGCCCAAGGCGATTCGCAAGAATTTCGTCCCGGTGCCTGATTTCGTTGGCGCCGCGCTGGCCAAGATCAGCTTCGGCGAAGGCTCCCTGCCGGAAGCCTTGGGACGCGAGCTGCTGCGCATGACCGGCGCCCGCGTACCGGAGGAGGCCTGGCGCGATGCCGCGGCCGGGTTGGACAGCCATCTCAAGATGAACATCGAAGTGGTGGATGCCCGCGGCAAGTTCCTCGGCGAGGGCCGCGACCTGGCCGAACTGACAGCACGCTTCAACGAGGCCAGCCAGGCCGCACTGGCGCCGCCCCAGCAGAAGGCCGAACAGAAACCGGTCGAGGCCAAGGGCTTTGCCCAAGTGGCGGAGAAGGCCCAGGCGAAGATGGCCGGGCTGTCCATGACGGTGTATCCGGCGTTGGTGGAAGAGGGCGGTGTGGTCAAGGAGGGGCGCTTCCCGACCCAGGCCGAAGCCGACTACCAGCATCGCCGCGCCCTGCAGCGGCTGCTCTTGCAGCAATTGGCCGAGCCGGCGAAATACCTGCGCAACAAACTGCCGGGCCTGACCGAACTGGGGCTGCTCTATCGCGACCTGGGCAAGGTCGATGCGCTGGTAGAGGACATCCTGCTGGCGAGCCTGGACAGTTGCATCCTCGACGGCGAAGCCCCATTGCCGCGCGACGGAGCCGCCCTGGCTTCGCTGGCGGAAAGGAAGCGCGGCGACTGGGCCGCCCATGCCGAGCGCCTTGCGCGGCTGACGCTGGAGATCCTCAAGCATTGGCACGGCATGCAGAAGCGCTTCAAAGGCAAGATCGACCTGGCCCAGGCAGTGGCGCTCAACGACATCAAGGCGCAGCTGGCGGGGCTCGTCTATCCCGGTTTCGTGCGTGAAACGCCGGCCGAGTGGCTGAAGGAGTACCCGCGCTACCTGAAAGCCGTCGAACAGCGCTTCGAGAAGATCGGCGCGCAGCTGCAACGCGATCGCGTCTGGTCAGGCGAGCTGGCCGGCTACTGGGAGCAGTACCAGGCACGCCTGAAGAAGCACCAGCAGGAGGGCAAGCGCGATCCGGAGCTGACGCTCTACCGCTGGATGCTGGAGGAATACCGCGTCTCGCTCTGGGCGCAGCAACTCGGAACGAAAATGCCAGTGTCGGACAAACGCCTGAACAAGCAGTGGAGTCAGGTCGAGGCTTGATCGGAGTGTCCAGCCGCCGCTGTGCGCGCGGTGACGCTTTTGCAGAAAGCCGAGCGTGATGGCATATCAGGTCGCATTGAACTATTAGCTAGCCCACTGCCGTCTTGCTAATCCGCGCTTCTGATCGCGAGGGGTAGGGAGGCATGACCTTTCAGCTTACACTGACGGGGCGGTACACCCAGGGCTGTTCAGCTAGGCCTTCCAGCTGCGGGCGAGCCGATACTGTCCATGGAACTATGTGACACGCTGCTGGACCGCCTCGCCTACGCTCAGAGGTGGGTAGCCGCCGAAATCGCTAGCGCTTGTATTGCCATCGAACAGGCCCAGAGTATTCGGCTACCAGGGTGTCTGGCACGCGCGTTGAGATGGTCCAAAACAGCGCATGTTGGCCTGGACCCTCGAAGCGACTTGGTCGATCATTGGCAGCATCGCCACGCTGGTCCGATTCACAGCCTCTCCTCAGCAGGGGCGATCGAAGGTCCGACCAGATAGCCTGCCCATCGTCTGTTCCTCAATGTCCACCCCCCTGGAGCCTTTATGCAAAGCCGGAACAGTCTGCCGGGCGTAGCCAGTTCGCTCGCGGCGTCGGTACTGTTCGCCACGCTGTACTACTACACCACGCTGCTCGAACCGCTGTCCGGCCAGCAGATCTATGGCTGGCGCATCCTGTTGACTGCACCTTGCCTGGCGGTGCTGTTGCTCGGGTTCGGCCGTTGGGGCGAGGTTCGCCAGATTCTCTCCCGGTTGAGCACAGAGCCGTGGCTGTGGTTGGCGCTGCCGGTGTCTTCGGCGCTGGTAGGGCTGCAGCTCTGGTTGTTCATGTGGGCGCCGATCAATGGCCATGGGCTGAATGTCTCGCTTGGTTACTTTCTGCTGCCGCTGACCCTCGTGTTCACGGGGTGGCTGGTGTTCGGCGAGGCTATCAGCCGTCTGCAGCGGCTGGCCTGCGTACTGGCGGCAGTGGGCGTGGCCAACGAGGTGCTGCTGGCCGCGTCACTTTCCTGGCCGGTACTGGCGGTCGCACTTGGCTATCCTTGCTATTTCGTTCTGCGTCGCCGAATGCAGACTGCGAGCCTCGGCGGTCTGTGGCTGGACCTGGTCATCAGCCTGCCGGTGGCTGCGACCTTCGCCCTGACCGATGGCGCCACACTGCAGCACGTTATTGATAGCCTTCGACTGCAGCTGCTGATTTTCGGGCTCGGTGCCTTTAGCGCCTTGGCGCTGGCACTGATGATCATCGCCACGCGCCTGAATCTCGCCCTCTTCGGCTTGCTCAGCTACGTGGAGCCGGTGTTACTGGTAGTCGTGTCGCTGATCCTTGGCGAAAGCATCGCACCCGAGCAGTGGCTGACTTACGGCGCGATCTGGCTGGCGATTCTGGTGCTGGTGTTCGAAGGTATGAACGCGCTACGCAGGGGACGGGGATAATCAGCGGAGCCTGCTACCGTTTTGCTGGATACGGATTTGCTCCGGTTCAGTGCGGTCGGCTCACCGCCTGGATACTTCGGCAGCTTTCTTTTTCTTTCTTCAGTGCAGGCCAGCGCTTGATTACAAAGGAAATTCCTTAGTCAGCGTTCACTGGTGAAACCGTGTCACAAACTGTAAGACATAACCGCTCGTCGCCAGCATTTACTCGTCGCTGCCTGGCAGCCCGCGCCGTAAAGCGTAATAGCTACGTGCTATCATCGCATTGCAATTTTTAATTTATCTCGGGCCTGAGCAAACCGCTAGTATCCCGGCGCTATTGTCTGCAGTAGCCTCCGCGCGGGGCCTAGAAGAAAACATGTATCGGATTTTCAGCTGCATCACTGAACTGCACCACCCCGGGTTCGTGATCATGGCTGCGTTGTTGTGCGTCGTGGGGGCGGCCATTACTCTGCGGTTGTATCGCCGCGCCCGCGAAACCCAAGGCATTCAGCAGGTGGGGTGGTGTGTGCTTGCCGCCGGCACCGCGGGTTCGACGATCTGGTCGACGCACTTCATTGCCATGCTTGGCTATCGTCCGAGTGTTCCCATCGAACTCGACCCCGGGTTGACCTCGTTATCGTTGCTGGTGGCCATGGTTGGGGCATCGGCAGGTTTGATGCTGGCAATCTTGCCGCGTTGGCGGCTGGCGCCAGCCATTGGCGGTGCGGTGTGCGGACTGGGTATTTCAGCGATGCACTATCTTGGCATGCTGGCGTACCGCGTGCAGGGGCTGGTGAGCTGGGATCATGGCTACATTTTCGCATCGATCCTGCTCGCGGCTGGCCTCAGCGCGTTCGCTTTCCAGCTGGCCCATAAGAGCAGGCCTAAGTGGTATCGCCACCCGGCCCTGTTTCTTTCTCTGGCTATCGTCTCGCTGCACTTCACCGGTATGGCTGGCTTCGGTGTCTCGCCGGTGTTGCTGGAGCATGCCGTAACCAATCCTCCGGTGCTACAGGCTTTGGCCTTTGCTGTGGGTGGAGTGACGCTGCTTATCTTTGGCGCTGGCGTAGCCAGCTACCTGATTGATGACAGCGTCCGGCTGGAGTCGCTCACACGCTTCAAATACCTGGCCATGTATGACGGGCTCACCGGCCTACCCAACCGCGAGAGCTTCAGTCGCAATCTGGAGCTGGCCCTAAGCCAGGCGCGGAAAAGCGGAGAACAGGTGGGCTTGCTGTTCATCGACCTGGACGGCTTCAAGGCAGTCAACGATCTGCATGGGCACGCGGCTGGCGACCAGGTGCTGCAGCAACTTGGCCAGCGTTTCAGTGCCCTGAGTGATGAGCGTGTCTATCCGGTGCGCCTCTCCGGTGACGAATTTGCGGTGGTGTTGCGCCTGCAGAGCAAGGCTGCGCTAGAGGCGTTCGTCGAGCAGTTGCAGGCGTCGATTGGCGAGCCAATGGAAACCTCGTTCGGGCTGTTCAACCTGGGTGCAAGCATCGGTGGCGCCATTTACCCACAGGATGCGAACTCGAAGGAAAGCCTGCTCAGCAACGCTGATCTGGCCATGTATCGGGCCAAAAGCGAGCTCAGCCGCCAGGTGTGTTTCTATGAGCCTGAGATGGATGAGCGAATTCGTCTACGCAAGTCGCTTGCGAACGACTTGCGTATTGCCATCGAGGAGAACCAGCTGCAAGTGCACTACCAATTGCAGACTGACCTAGCCAGCGGGGGTGTCCGCGGCTATGAGGCTCTGCTGCGCTGGAAGCACTCGACGCGCGGCGACATCTCTCCCGTTGAGTTCATTCCGCTTGCCGAACGTGATACGACCATTCTCGCCTTGGGCGAATGGGTGCTGCGCAGGGCCTGCCAGGATGCCGCATCCTGGACGCAGCCCTTAAGTGTCGCGGTCAATGTATCGCCCATGCAGTTCATTCATGACGACCTTGCGAGCCTGGTGCAGCGGGTCCTGGATGACACCGGTTTGCCGCCGGAGCGTCTGGAGCTGGAACTGACCGAGTCGAGCATTTTCGCCGACCGTGACAAGGCCTTGGCGATGCTGACCCGCATCAAGGAGATGGGCGTCAGCATCGCCCTGGATGACTTCGGTACCGGTTATTCATCGCTGGATATCCTTCGCGCCTTCCCGTTCGACAAGATCAAGACCGACCGCTCCTTTATGCCGACCATCGAGGAAAACCCTCAAGCTCAGGCGATCATTTCCGCCGTGTTGGCGCTGGGGCGCAGCCTGAATATCCCGGTCCTGGCAGAAGGTATCGAAACGCCCGGTCAGCTCGAACTGTTGCGCAACATGGGCTGTGCAGCGGTTCAGGGCTTTTATCTTGGTCGGCCCAAGCCGATGTCGGCGCTAGTCGAGGCGGGGCAGCTCTCATTGTTGGGCGCGATGCAGCCGGCTTGAAGCACGGCGTCGGCTGGGTGCGCCGACGCGCTCTTTTGGGGTTGAAGGGCCACGACAACCTGCCGTGCTGGGACAAATATTCTGTAGAGGCCGCTTGTCTATCTAGGCCTCGTCCAGAAATTTCCGGCAGCGCGTGACCAATGCGCTGACATCGCCGGCGCGGCGGCTGAAAATCATCGGGCTGCAGGCGCGGGTATCCAGCAAGCGCACGTATTCGATATCGGTGCGGTGCTGCTGCTGTACCGATGCCGGTACCAGGGTGACACCCACTCCGGCAGCCACCAGACCGATAGCGGTCTGCAGTTCGTTGGCCCACTGGCTGACTTTCAGGCTCATGCCATGGTGGGCGAACAGGCCCAGAACGTGGTCGGCATAGCTGGGCCGGGGCTGAGCGGGATAGAGCACGAATTCCTCTGTTCCCAATTGCTCAAGCCTTACAGGTTGACCAACGAGGGCGTGACCTTTAGGAAGCACGGCCACCAGCGGGTCCTGGCTCAGCACTTCCTGCTCGATGGCCGGGTCGTCGATGCGTATGCGGCCGAAGCCGATGTCAATGCGACCATTCTTCAGCGCCTCCACCTGTTCCAGAGTGGTCATCTCGCTAAGGATCAGTTCCAAGCTACGGTCCTGGCGCAATTCTCGGATCAGCAAGGGCAGGCTGGTGTAGAGCGTCGAGGGTGCAAAACCGATTCCCAGGCAGTACTTCTGGCTCTGGCCGATGCGCCTTGTGCTGTCGATGGTCGCTTCCAGTTGATGCAGCTGGCTGCAGATCTGCTTGTAGAAGAAACTTCCGGCCTCGGTGAGGCGGATGGGACGTTCGCGCACCACCAATGGCGTACCCAGTTCTTCTTCCAGCTGGCTGATCTGCCGACTCAGCGGAGGCTGGGCGATGTGCAGGATCTCCGCCGCTCGGGTGAAATTCAGCGTCTCGGCCAGGACCTTGAAATAGCGAAGGTGGCGCAGCTCCATCATACCTCCTGGGTATCGTGGGACATTTCTTTGATATTGGACGCCTGCAGGGGCTTGCGCAATGCTTGCCCATACGCCGCCCTGCGTTGGCTCGCAACGCAGGTGTCTGAAGTCAAAGGAATCGCATATGACTCAAGCACTGATTGAACGTGTCCAGGCTGTCATCGTCGATCTGCCGACCATCCGCCCGCACAAGCTGGCCATGCATACCATGCAGCGCCAGACCCTGGTGATACTGCGGATCACCTGCAGCGATGGTGTCGAAGGTATCGGCGAGGCGACCACCATCGGTGGCCTGGCCTACGGCAACGAAAGCCCGGAAAGCATGAAGACCAACATCGATATTCATCTGGCGCCAGCGCTGGTGGGTATGGATGCCGGCAACATCAATGCCGCCATGCTCAAGCTCGACAAGATCGCCAAGGGCAATACCTTCGCCAAGTCCGGCATCGAAAGCGCGTTGCTCGACGCCCAGGGCAAGCGCCTCGGATTGCCGGTTTCCGAACTCCTCGGTGGCCGGGTGCGCGATAGCCTGGAGGTGGCCTGGACCCTGGCCAGCGGCAATACCGCCCAGGACATTGCCGAAGCCGAGCAGATGTTGGAGATCCGTCGCCACCGCGTGTTCAAGCTGAAGATCGGTGCCAACCCGCTGGAACAGGACCTCAGGCACGTAATCGCCATCAAGCGCGCGCTGGGCGACCGTGCCAGCGTTCGGGTCGACGTCAACCAGTATTGGGACGAGTCCCAGGCGCTTTATGCCTGCCGGGTGCTGGGTGAAAACGGTGTCGATCTGATCGAGCAGCCGATTGCCCGCACCAACCGAGGTGGCCAGGTGCGGCTGAACCAGCGCAGTCCGGCGCCGATCATGGCCGACGAGTCCATCGAAAGCGTCGAGGATGCTTTCAGCCTCGCCGCAGACGGTGCGGCCAGCATCTTTGCGCTGAAGATCGCCAAGAACGGTGGGCCGCGGGCCGTGCTGCGTACCGCTCATATCGCTCAGGCCGCCGGTATCGCCCTGTATGGCGGCACCATGCTCGAGGGCTCGGTGGGCACACTTGCCTCGGCCCACGCCTTCCTCACCCTCAACCAGCTCACCTGGGGCACCGAGTTGTTCGGGCCGCTGCTGCTGACCGAGGAGATCGTTACCCAAGCGCCTGAGTACCGGGATTTCCAGTTGCATGTGCCGCGCACGCCGGGGCTGGGTCTGCGCCTGGATGAGCAGCAATTGGCGCGTTTCGCTCGCCGCTAAAAGCAATTTTCAGAGTAAGGAGAGACCATGCTTTTCCACGTGAAAATGACCGTCAACCTGCCGGTCGACATGAACCCGGAAAAGGCCGCGCAGCTGAAGGCCGACGAGAAGGCTTTGGCCCAGCGCCTGCAGCGCGAGGGCGTGTGGCGTCACCTGTGGCGCATTGCCGGCCACTACGCCAACTACAGCGTATTCGACGTGCCCAGTATGGAAGCACTGCATGACACGCTGATGCAGCTGCCGCTGTTCCCTTACATGGACATCGAGATCGACGGGCTATGCCGCCATCCTTCCTCGATCCATGACGATGATCGCTAAGGCCTGAAACCCTATAAGAACAAGATTCGAGGATCGAAAATGACTGTAAGAATCTCCCACACTGCCGAAGTCACCGCGTTTTTCGAGCAGGCCGCCGGCCTGGGCCAGGAGCAGGGCAACCCGCGCGTCAAGCAGATCGTCCTGCGCCTTGTGCAGGATCTCGCGCGTATTGTCGAAGACCTGGAAATCACCGAAAGCGAATTCTGGAAGTCAGTTGACTACCTCAACCGCCTGGGTGCGCGCGGTGAAGCAGGCCTGCTGGCCGCAGGCCTTGGCATCGAGCATTTCCTCGATCTGCTGCAGGATGCCAAGGATGCGCAACAGGGCCTGGTCGGTGGCACGCCGCGTACAATCGAGGGGCCGTTGTACGTTGCCGGTGCGCCTATGGCCGAAGGCGAAGTGCGCATGGATGACGGTACCGATCCGGGTACCGTGATGTTTCTCCAGGGCCGGGTGCTCGACGAGCAGGGCAAGCCGCTGGCGGGCGCCATAGTCGACCTGTGGCATGCCAATACCAAGGGCAATTACTCCTACTTCGACAGCAGCCAGTCCGAGTACAACCTGCGCCGGCGCATCGTTACCGACGCTGAAGGCTGCTATCGCGCACGTACCATCGTGCCCTCGGGCTACGGTTGCGATCCGCAAGGTCCGACCCAGGAATGCCTGGATTTGCTCGGCCGCCATGGCCAGCGTCCGGCCCATGTGCACTTTTTCATCTCGGCACCTGGCTATCGTCATCTGACCACCCAGATCAACTTCGAGGGTGACAAGTACCTGTGGGACGACTTTGCCTACGCCACCCGTGATGGGCTGATTGGACAGCTGCGCATCATCGAGGATGCGGAAGCCGCACGCAGCCGTGGAGTTGCCAGTGACCGATTCGCTGTCATGGATTTCGACTTTCAGCTGCAGCCTGCTGCTTGCGCCCAGGCCGAGGTTCGCAGCGAGCGTCCGCGCGCGTTGCAGGGCGCCTGAGAGGCCGAATCCTGACAACTAAACTAGCGTGGTTGGTGATGGCACACCCTCAAAGGGGTGTGCCATTTTTTTGCGTAGCCGAAAACTGGTCGATCCACACCGTGCAGCTGACGGGGTAGGTCAGAGCCGGGTCGTGCTGTGCCGGGGCGTGGCTGCACCACCCCGATGCTTGATGAAGCTCGCTAAGGGCTTCAGCCGCTGTCCAATGGTTCTTCGACCTGCGGCTCGTGCGGTCAGGAGGGGCGGTCGGTCGCCTTGCGCTGGGTCGCCTTGGTGGCTGCAAGTGATAGCAAGGCGCAACCGAAGATTACGCAGAGCATGGGCATTGCTGTGCCGTCGTGCAGGGTGGCCACCAGGGCGGAGGCGAACGCGGCCAGGGCAAATTGCAGGCAGCCCATGAGGGCCGAGGCGCTGCCGGCGATGCGACCGTGGGTCGCCATGGCGCCGACCATGGCATTGGGGGTCAGGAGTCCGAGGGCAGAGAGAGCCAGCGTCAGGCTGAGCAGGATGGGCCAGAAATTGTCGGGCATCAGCAGCACACTGACCAGGGGCGTGGCGGTGCAGAAGATGAATACCCAGACCACCCGGATCAGCCAGTAGTCGGGCGACTGGTAGTTGAGCAGCCTGGCATTGAGCTGTGCGCCGACGACGAAGCCTATCGCGTTGAGGCCGAACAGCCAGCCGTACTGCTCGGGACTCAAGCCGAACAGCTGGATGAAGACGAAGGGCGAGCCGGAGATGTAGGCGAATTTCGCCGCCAGGGCCATGCCGCCGCTGAATACATAGCCCATGAACGCTTTGTCGCAGAGCAGGGTGCCGTAGGCTTTCAGCGCGCCCGACAGGGGCGCGGGAGGCTCGTTGGGGTCGCGGGTTTCTGGCAGCCCTACCAGTACCGCTACCCAGCACAGCGCGCTGAAGATCGCCAGGCAGATGAATATCGATTCCCAACCAAAGCTTTCCAGTAGCAAGGCTCCGCCCAAGGGAGCCAGCATAGGCGCTACGCCCATGATGAGCATCAGCTGTGAAAATACCTTGGCCGAGTTGATCGGGTCGCACAGGTCGCGGGTGACGGCCCGCCCGATGACCATCCCCGCGCAGCCGCCGAGCGCCTGGAGAAAGCGCAGGCCGATCAGCCATTCCAGGCTGGTGGCCAGGGCGCAGGCCACCGAGGTCAGAGTAAAGATGCCGACCCCTACTAGCATGGGAATACGCCGGCCAAAGCGATCCGACAGCGAGCCGTAGATGATCTGGCCGATAGCCAGGCCGATGAAATAGGACGACAGCGAATGCTGGATATTCTCCACGTCTGTGGAGAAGGCTGTGGCCATGGCGGGAAAGCTGGGCAGGTAGAAATCCACCGCCAAGGGTCCGAAGGCGCTCAATGCCGCGATGATGAACAGAATGCTGTTGGTCATTGATAGATGCCCACGGACCTTGATTGGCTAGGCCCGATCACAGAGAGTCAGGAGGCCAGCAAGGAGCCGTAGCCGGAGCTGCGTTCGGTGATGCCCAGCTGCCTCAGGCAATGCCAGAGCAGGGCCTGGTTGCTGGCGATCACGGGCAGTTGCAGACGCTCTTCGATGCGCTGCAGCTGGGCAGCGACCTGTATGCCGGAACAGCTGATCAGCAGGCCGTCGATTGGCTGGCCGGCGAATTTCTCGGCCATTTCGAACCAATGCTGCGAGCTGAGGCTGCCTTGCTCGATGGGGCTGTGGCAGGGCGTGGCATGCTCGACCACCACTTCGATTCCACGGCGCGCCAGGTAGGCGATCTCGGCCTGCCGGACTTCCAGCGGGTAGGGCGTCAGCAGACCGATGCGTTGCATGTTCTGATGCGGCAGCGCTTC
The DNA here is from genome assembly GCF_000756775.1 of Pseudomonas saudiphocaensis. NCBI lineage: Bacteria > Pseudomonadati > Pseudomonadota > Gammaproteobacteria > Pseudomonadales > Pseudomonadaceae > Pseudomonas > Pseudomonas saudiphocaensis. The sequence continues at coordinate 1,492,280 of NZ_CCSF01000001.1, read as the reverse complement.
AAGTACCGCGTCGATGGTGGTGACGGCCGGCTTGGCGGTGGCGCTGAGCAGCCGGCGGCGCAGGCGTTCCGGACCGGCCATCATGGTGACCGCGGTGCAGTTGACGGCAATCAGGTCGACCCCGGCGTCTGCCAGCAGGTAGGCGTGTTGCTCCAGGTGCGCGCAGAAGGCGTGGTGCTGATTGATGTCGGTTTTCTTGAACGGCACGCGGGTGGTTAGAAACTGCACGCCTTCGGGTGCCATCAGTTGTATTTCGTAATCGCACAGACCCGCTGATGGATAGAGTTGACCGATTCTGGCGCGTGTTCCAAATCCCAGGCTCATGTTAAGGCTCTCGACATACATCTGGACCCTGTCGGGCTGTCTGATGGAAACGGGCCGAAACGGCCCGTTAGAGGTTGCGCGCTACAGCAGCATCGAGGGCAGCCAACTGGTGATGATCGGGAAGGCCATGATCAATCCCAGTACCAGCATCTCGAGCAGGATGAAGGGCGTCACCGATGCGTAGATGGTCGACAGTTTGGTACCGCTGGAAGCGATCCCCTGCATGACGAAGATCAACAGCCCCAGAGGCGGAGTGCAGAGGCTCATTTCCAGCACGATCAGCAACATCACGCCGAACCACACCGGCTCGATGCCGGCGCTCAGGGCGATGGGCATGAAGATCGGCAGGGTCAGCATCATCATGCTCACCTGCTCCATGAAGCAACCCAGCAACAGCAGGATGCCCAGCATCGCCAGCAGCAGGACGAAGGGCGAAAGCCCCAGTTCGGCAACGAACATCGAGATCGAGTGGGTGGCGCCGGAGAAGGCGAGGATCTGCGAGAAGGTGGACGAGGCGCAGATGACGAACAGGATCATGGCCGAGAACTTCATGGTCTCGGTGATCGAGTCGATCAATGCCCTGAGGCTCAGGGAGCGATACAGGGCGGCGGCCAGGATGCTGGCCAGCGAACCCAGTGCTGCGGATTCGGTCGGCGTGGCAATACCGGCAACCATGCTGCCGACCACTGCGACGAAAATGCCACCCAGGGGCACGACGTACTTGAAGAAGGGCAGCAGGCGATCGGACCAGGAGCGCTCTTCCACTTCATAGGCCGGGGCCAGGCTTGGGTTGATCATGCAGCGGGCAATGATGTAGACGAAGAACAGCACCGCCATCATCGCCGCCGGCACAATGGCCGCAATCAGCAGCTGATTGATCGAGATCTTGCCCAGGCTGCCCAGCAGTACGGCCAGGCCCGATGGTGGAATCAGCATGGCGATGCCACCCACCGCCATGATCGGACCCATGGATATGCCCGGCGCGTAACCCCGCTCTTTCATTTCCGGCAGCAGGGTCTTGCCCAGCACCGCGGTGTTGGCCAGCGTTGAGCCGGACAGGGTGGCGAACACGGTGCCACCGGTAACGGCGATAAGCGACAGACGCCCGGGGACGCGGCTGAACAGCCGGTCCACGGCGTCGATCGCCCGGGCTGCAATTCTGGTGTGCAGCATGATCTCGCCCATGAACACGAACAGCACGATGGGCGCCAGGGCATATTGCGCCACCGAGCCTTGCATGTTGCGCACCATCTGCATGATGCCCACGTCGCCACCCATGACGAAGAAGGCGCCTATCAGGTTGACGACAAGAAAGGAGAAAACGATGGGCAGGCCCAGCAACAGGAAAAATATGACGCCGCCGAACATCAGAATCAGCGTTGTTACCCAATCCATACTCAGGCCTCCACGTTAGGCAGGTTGGCGAGGGCTTCTGCCTCGAGCTTCATGATGTAAGCGTCACGCTCAACCTTGGCCATGCGCAGAACCACTTCGATAAACATCAGCAGCATGCTCAGCGGCACCTGCCACTGCAGCCACCAGTCAGGGAATTCCAGTTCCTTGTAGATGTACTCGTCGCGCATGAAGGACTCGCCCAGCACGATCAGCGAGTAGTAGAAAATCACCCCGCAAATGAACAGCATCAGCAGGTTGACGATAAGTTGCGCGCCACTCTTGGAGGCGCCCTTGAGGTTGGAGGAGAGGAAGTCCACCTTGATGTGCTTGTTGCGCGCCAGGAGCCAGGGAGCGCCCAGCACGGCGATGACGAACAGGCCGTACTCGGACAGGTCGATGACGCCTGGAAACAATCCCCAGCCCAGGGAGCGGAAGATGGCTTCGGCACCAATGATGATGATCAGTAGCGCAACACAGATGGCCGCCAGTACCGCGCAGGTGTTGACGAGGAAATAGAAGCTTCGCAGAAAGAGGTGCATAGATAGTTCTCTTGCCGGTAATGGCAGGGCGGAACAAGGCTGCCCCAAGGCGGGGCAGCCTCAGTCTTACTTGACCAGCAGGGATTTCAGCCTGGGGATATTGTCGGGGCTGAGTCTTTCCAGTTCCGCCCAGTAAACATCCGAAGCCTGTTGTGCGAACTCGGGACCCAGGTCCACCACCTTGATGCCTCGCTCTTCGTGGAGGGCACGCGTGCGGGCATTTTCCTCTTCGGTGTAAATCAGCAACTCCTTCTCGAACCATGCGACTGCGTCCTGAAGCACCGCTTGATGCTCAGGTGACAGACTCTTCCACTTGCGATCGTTGACCAGGACGTTGATCACTACGTTGTAGAAGCCTGGCTCGACGCGGGTCTTGGTCATCTCGTCCCAGCTGAAGTCTTCGATACCCCAGAGGCCGAAGCCGTAACCCTGCACAACGTTACGCTCCAGCGCGGTGTAGAGCTCCGGGACTGAAACGGTGGCCGAACTCATGCCGAGCGAAGTGAAGAAGGGCACATGGATCGGCTGGGTGCGCGCCCGCAGTCCCTTGAGTTCTTCTGCGCTGGAGATTTCCTTGTTCAGGAACAGATGGAAGGGTACGCCCGTGCCGTAGGTGGTCAGGGCAAAGCCGTTCATGCGCTTTACGAGAATTTCGTTCAGGGCATCATAACCGCCCGAGGCGCGCTGCTCGGCCAGGGTCATGTTGGACAAATCCTGGGCGTTCACTTCAACCATCGCCGACTTGTAGGTGCCTGGCGGAGTCACCAGCATGTCGACCATGCCCGAACGCAGTGCATTGGGCTGCTCGGATGCGGGCAACGCCTCGGGGCCGATCAGGCGAATTTTCACTTTGCCGGACTGGTTGACGCGGTCGGCAAACATCTCGAAAGGTTTGCTCCACTTGGTGTTCACAGGGACGAACACCGCTGCCCGCAGCTCAATCTCTGACGCACTCGCGAAAGGAGTGCCCAAGGCAAAGGAGCTGATGACAGCGGCACACAGGGTGCCTTTGAGCTTTCGGACTAATGCGTTCTTTTTCAGGCTCATTTTTTTCTTCTCGGTAGTAGTGCCGCAAGGCTGGTTCACTTCCCGCCTGACGAGGCCTGAGCGGCGCCTCGTAGGCAACTGATTCTGGCTTTGATCAGGCAAGAAACGAACCACATTCGCTTAAGTCATTTCAAAGAATATTGATTGGGTAGTCGACCATGACGCGTAGCTCGTTCATGTCCTCACGAGCCTCGTTGCCGTTACCCCTGTGCACTGCGTGGCGAACCCTGAAACTGAGGTCCTTCGCAGCACCGCTCTGCACCACGTAGCGCGCCTCCAGGTTGTGCTCCCAGTGCTTGGCGCCTGCAGGGTAGCGTCCGAAGTACATGCTGTCGGCTTCGATATGGCTGCCATCACCGCCGGTGCCGCGAATGTAGCGGGCCATCAGCGTCAGGCCCGGCACGCCGAACGCTGCCATGTCTACGTCGTAACGCAGCTGCCAGGACTTTTCGTTGGGCGCATTGAAGTCATGAATCTGAACGTTGTTGGCCAGCTGGGGCAGGGTGGTCAGGCCGTCGCTGAAGCCCAGGTAGTCGAACGGCGAGTCGCCTTCGACCGACTGATGTGCCACGGAGAAGGTATGCGCACCGGTCTTGTAGCCAAGCATCAGCGACCAGGTGGTGTTGTCGATCTTGCCGCCGCGCTCGGCCCCGCTTTCGTGGGTGTCGTAGAGCACAAAACTGGTGCGCAGGCTCCTGGTTGCATCAAGCTGGTGCACGTATTGCGCCATCCCCAGGTACTGCTGCCAGAGGTCCTCGGCCTTCATGCCGTACAGGCTGGTCTTGAAGCCGCCGGCGGCGTAGTTGACGCCGTAAATATTCAGCGAATCGGTAGCTGGTCGGGATCCGTACTGGCTGTGGATAGTGGAGGTGTGGTCGTTCTGTGCGGCCGAGCGACCGGAGGTTACGCGGGAGGCTTCGAAAGTGAAGTTGTCCAGCTCGCGGCTGACGATATTCCAGCCGCGGACGGTGGAATTAAACAGGCGAATGGCGCCCTGATCGGTCATGAAGATGGGTGAGGTGAGTTCCATGTCGCCGTACTTGAGCACGGTATTGGAAACTCGAGCCTTGGCGGCGAGGCCGGCGACGGAGTAGTCGTCGTGCGGTTCACCGTCCTTGTCCGTTGGCAACAGGCCGGTATTGGTCTTGCCAGTACCGCTGTCGAGTTTGACGCCCAGAAAGGCATGGGCGTCGATACCAAATCCGACGATACCTTGGGTAAAGCCTGAGCTGTAGTAGCTCATGAAGCCTTGCGCCCATTCTCCCCGATAGCCATTGGTGGTGCCGGCGGCGCGGTTCACGTTGGAGGTGCCGTTGCGGTAGTCACGGTTGAAGTAGTAATTGCGCACCAGCAGCTTTAGCGAACTATCTTCGATAAAGCCTGAGCTCTGGCTCTGTGCCGAAGAAGCGGTCGCGTTGGTGCTTGCTCCGGCCACGGCTGCCGCCAAGGCACAGTAATACAATGCAGATCTGCTCATTCCTTTTTTCACCTTGTCGTAAGTTCATGCATCTCAGCCCGGTGCGATCGTCTTCGCTTCGCCTGGGCATGCGGTTTCTTGTTGTTAGGGCAGGAAGTACTAAGTGGTGGGGGTGCCTTTTGTTGTTATTGATCTTGCTGAGGCGGCGCATGTGCGCCACTCGGAATGCGCTTCGGCTTAGCCAGCCAGCAGCCAGTGCTGTAGCTGGACGGGATCTTTGGTTTGAGTCAGGGCGAGCATCACCAGGATGCGTAGCTTGTGTGGGCTGAGGTCGCCGCCGGCGAGCACGCCTGCTCGCAGCAGGAAGTCCTGTACCGGTACATTGCCGCGCATGGCGCGGGTGGACTGCACGACCACCACGCCCTGGCGCACGGCTTCGGCCAGCGCTGCCGCTTCGCCGGATGCCGGACGTCCCGGCGCCAGCCCGGCACTGATGATGGCCTGGCTACCGGCAGCTACCAGGGCCTGGATCGGCACGCCGTCGCAACCGGCATAGGAGGTGACGATGTCTACGCGTGGCAGGCTCTGCACGCGGGCCAGGTCGAACTGTCTGCGCCAGGCATTGGCCGGCAGCAGGCGCCGCCAGTGCACCTGGGCATTGGCGTCGACCTGGGCAAGCGGGCCGAACGGCACCGCCTCGAAAGCGGCCAGGTCGAAGCTCGAACTCTTGGTAACGTCGCGTGCGCTGTAGACCTTGTTGTCCATCACCACCAGCGCGCCACATTCGCGCGCCTGCGGGCTGGCTGCGACGGCGAGCGCCGCCCGCAGGTTGGCTGGGACATCTGTACCGGCGGTATTGGAGGGCCGCTGTGCACCGGTGATGACTAGGCCCATGTCCAGGTTCAGCGCCAAATCGAGGAAGTAAGCGGTTTCTTCCAGGGTGGCGGTGCCGTGGGTGATGACGAAGCCATCGATGTCCGGGTGTTCCAGGGCGGTCTGTTCGATCAGGCGCGCCAGTTCCAGCCAGTCTGTCGGGGTGATGGATACGCTGCCTAGCGCGCGAAAGGCGATGGGGAAGAGGTCGACGTGGGGAGCCAGTCCGCCCAATTCATCGAGCAGGGTGTCGATCGGGAGAACGACCTGGCTTTCACCGTATTCGACCCAGTCGAAACGATGACGGGCCTGCATGGCAAAGGTGCCGCCAGTGCCTATGACTGCAATCTTGGGACGCGCGTTTTCCAGGCTCATAGGCTGCTCCTTACAGGTTCAGTTGGACAAATACGACGCCGTCTTCGACGCGTACGTTGTGCACGCGGGTGTCCTTGATCAGCGGGCTGCACAGTGCCTTGCCGTCGCGCACGTCGAAGGCGCCGGCGTGCAGAGGGCATTCGATTTCATGGCCTTCCAGGTCGCCTTCGCTGAGCAGGGCGTTACCATGGGTGCATATGTCATCGACGCAGTACACCTGGTCGTCGACGTAGAACAGGCCGATCTTCAGGCCGTTGATCACGGTGCCGTAGCACTGACCGTCGTCGAACAGTTCATCCAGCGCGCCCAGTTCAATCCAGGCATCAGCTGCAGGGGCGGTGGTGTAAATCAGGTTTTCCGATGCGCTCATGGTTCGTAGCTCTTACTGACCGGTCGATGAGGCCGGTTCGGGGTCGTTGAGAGGGGGGCGCGCCTTGTCCAGGCTGGGCAGGTCCGGGTACAGAGGCATGCAGCCCAGGTTGGCCGGCATCACGTGCAGCCCGGTGAAACGCATGGAGCCGATCAGCCAGCCCTGTTCGTGGCAGCGAGTGTAGGTTTCGTGGGTGGTGGCAGTGAGGAATATGGCTTCGCCGTTGTCTTCGCGCAGGGCCAGCTGCCAGAGCTGCCAGGTGGCCGAGGCATGCGTCAGGTCGTCGGCGATGGTGATCTGCGGGCTCAGGTAGTAGTGGGCTGCCCAGCACCAGGGCGAGCTTTCAAACCATTGCGCCAGGGCTATGCGACCAGTCCGGTCGCCGCCGAATTCGCCGCCGAACCACACTGCCTGCTCGGTGAAGCAGGCAGCCTGCTGCTGCGCCAGTTCACGCATGAGAGCGGCTGGCTGGCGCTGGTAGTTGCCGGTGTACTTGGCATCGGCCAGCGCGCTGTAATGCGCCTTGAGGCCACGAATGGCCTCGATGGCTTCCAGACGCAGCACGCGCTGCAGCAGGTCCGTGCTCATGCTGCCAGCTTCTTCAGGGTGAGGTTGCTGTCGGCCAGCAACTCGCGGTCGATCAGTGCGCGGGAATTGATCAGGGCTTCCAGAGGCTTGCGGTCCTTGGCCTGGTTGATCATCACCCCGCCGACTACGCGGCCTTCCTTAAGCAGTAACCAGGTGGCCTGGTGTTCCGCTGGATTGCCGCGCAGCACCTGCTGGTCGAAGCCTTCGATGGTGCCGACCACCTGAATGTTGTGGCCGAACTGATCACTCCACATCCAGGGGATCTCGTGGTACGGCTCGCTCTTGCCTGTGATCTGCAGGGCTACGGCACGCGCCTGGTTCTCGGCGTTGCGCCAGGTTTCCTGACGCATGTGCCGGCCGTAGAACGGACTGAAGGTATTGGCCACATCGCCAACGGCGTAGCACCAGGGCTCCGAAGGGCTGCGGCAGAATTCGTCGACCACGATGCCGTTGTCGCACTGGATACCGGCGGCCTGGGCAAAGTGGACCTCGCATTCGATTCCCACGGCCACCAGCATCTGGTCCGCCCAGACCTGGACCTTGCTGCCATCCTCGCGCTTTGCCTGGATGGCGTACTGACCGTTGACTTCGGCGATCGCCTGCGGACGGACTGAAGACTCCAGGCTCACGCCCGCGTCGAGGTGGAGCTGGCGAAGCCAGGCCGAGGCATCCGGAGGCAGGCAGCGGCGCATGACGCGATCGCCAACATCCAGCACCGTGACCTTAAGGCCCAACTGGGTGGCGCTGGCGGCCACTTCCATGCCGATAACCCCGGCGCCGATGATGGCAATGCTCTCTGCGCCTTGAAGCGCTTCGGCCAACTGATGGCAGTCGGGGATGGTACGCAGCACATGCAGGCCTGGCAGGTCTCCGCCGCGTATATCCAGGGTACGCGCGGCGCCGCCGGTGGCGATGACCAGCTCGTCAAAAGCAATCTGGCTGCCATCGCTCAGGGTGACGCTGCGTGCAATCCGATCAAGTTCAACCACGCGACCGACCACGCGCTGAAGGCGCGTGGTTTCGCTCCAGAACCCGACCGGTCCCAGGGTCAGTTCGTCGCTGCTCTGCTTGCCGAGCAGCACGTCCTTGGACAGCGCTGGACGTTCATAGGGGGCGTAAGCCTCCTCGCCGACCAGGATGACCTGACAGTGCTCGTCCAGTGCGATCAGATGTTGCGCCACGCGGCCCCCCGCATGGCCGGCGCCCACGATCAGGACGCGCTTGCCGCTCATGCCGAGGCCTGCTCGGTCAGGCGCACCACGGCGCGATACAGCACGCCGGTGGCACTAAGGCAGCGCCATTGGCGCGGCTCGTTGGGCGGAATCACGATGGCTTCGCCGGCGCTGAGCTCGTAGTGCTCGCCCGCGGCGTCGACGGCAAAGCTGCCTTCGAGAATTGCGCCGACTTCTTCACCGAGATTCGGCAGGCCGCCCTCGACGATTTCACCCTCGGCGAAGGTGCGCAGCTGCAGTTCGAACTTGTCGCCACTCAGGCCGGTCGTGCCGCTTTCGACTTCGGTCAGCGGCGGGGTTACCAGGCAATGATCCAGGCTGCTCATGCGCGCGCCTCCCGATCCTTCAGGGGGTAGTAGGGCACGCTGTCTTCCGGGCCGAATTCGGGGCGTGGAGGGGTTACCACGTTCAGGCGCATGCTCACGCCCTCGGCGCCGAAGCGGTTGCTGCCGTAATGATCCAACTCGGCAGGAATGATCATGGCGCTGCGTTGCGCCATCTTCACTTCCGGGTCGCCTGTTTGGCCCTGGCCTTCGAAGACCGAGCACTCGCCAACGATCTGCAGCGATGCTTCTTCACCATGGTGGTGCGATTTGGCCGGCAGGTTGTGGCCGACCTTTTCAACGAATTTGACGATGGAAACACTGATGTTCTGACCGAACAGGTGCTTCATGTACAGGCCGTCGGCAACCACTTCCTTCAGCCCGTCGTCGATTCCAAATACTCTGCATTTAGGCATCTGCGGCTCCTTAAAACTTGGGCTTCATGTTGAAGTCTTCTTCAGCCACGAAGCGGCGCGGGTCGAAGCCCCATACCACTTCCTGCTGGCCGTAAAACTCCACCGCAGGCGCGACTTCGGCGAGGGAAAGCAGCAGCTTGAGCAGGGTTTCGTCGACCTCGTCGAACTCGCTCATGGGCTTGCGGTTCACGAAGGCGATCAGCTCGTCCATGTTCGCCAGCATGGTGTCGGCAAAAGCACGGATGGCTTCCATGGGCTGCGCATGACGCTGGATATTGCGAGCGGTCTCGGTGTCCAGCGCCCACAGGCTGACGAAGGGCTGCAGGCTGGCAAAGGCTTCGGGCAGTTGCACGACCGGGTTGTCGAGATTGAGGGTGGCGATCAGGTTCATGCGATTTACTCCGCGCTAGCCTTGGGCTGGTTTTTGTTCAACATGCGCTCGACGGCGTGATAGGAGTGGCGCACCAGAATCTCGCTGTCTTGCAGCAGCATGACTTTCTTGGCACCGGTCTCGGCGGCCTTCTGGGTGCGCTCGACGGTGCTCATGTCTTCGAGAAGTACGTCGCGCAGTGCGACCTTCATGTACTCCAGGAAGAAGCGGCCGCCGGCGGTAGTCATTTCCGGGTAGAACACGCGGCACTCGATGCGGGTCTTGTTGTGCGCGGTGGGGCGGAAGGTGTAGCACTGGAAATAGTTCGGACGCAGCGACAGATACAGGTCCGGGAAGACCACGTTGATGTCGAACAGCCAGTTCGGGCTCTTGGTCCAGTTCATGCCCTCTGGCAGAGCGTCGAGCGGGAAGTCATGCTTGGCGCTGCCGATCGCGGCGCGCAGTGCGGCGGCCGAAATCGGACGGGTCTTGGCGGCTTCGGAAAGGGCTTCTTCTGCGGCAGCGCCACCTTCGGTGACGGCTTTCGGGTTGCCGTAGACCGACTTCTGGTTGCCGCCCAGGGACAGTCGACGGTGGTATTCGCCGCAGAGCGCATCGAGCGGCGGCATGGTGCCGTTCTCGGACTTTTCGACGGCGTCGGCGATCGACAGGCCGTGGATGTAGGCGACGTGGTAGGCCTCCTGGAAGGCGTCCAGCGCCAGTTTCCAGTTGCAGTTCACGTCCGAAACCCAGGAGAAGCCCTCGGTCATCTTCTCGAAGGGGTAGCCCTCGATGCAGCCGAACATGGGCTTGAGGTATTCATCCAGCGATTCGCTTGGGTTCGGGTCCAGGTTGATGAAGATGAAGCCTTGCCAGACCTGGCAGGCCACACGCTCGAGGCCGTGTTCTTTCTTGTCGAGATCGAAGAAGCACTCTTCTTCCGGAACACCGGTCAGGTTGCCGTCCAGATCGAAGGCCCAGCCATGGAACTTGCAGGCGAACTTGCGCGTGTTGCCGCATTTCTCGTAGGCAATCTGGTTCAGGCGGTGCGAGCACACGTTGTGCATCGCATTGATCTCACCCTTCTTGTTGCGAACGATGATGATCGAGGCATTGGCGCAGTCCAGGTCCTTGACGATGTAGTCGCCAGCCTTGGGGATTTCTTCCACCCGGCCGACATGCAGCCAGGTCTTCTTGAAGATCGCCTCTTTCTCGCGCTCGTAGTACTCGGGCGAAATGTAGGGAGCTGAAGGGACTGGCCCTTTCCCTAGCTCGGGGTAGCGATCGGTGATAAAGCGCAAGGTGTTGTCAGTCATGGAAATCCCTTCAGGCGATGGAGGACGTCATTAATGAACATGATTCTCTAATCGCAAAAAAAGATTGTCAATCGCTTTTGTTGTTGATTTGGATCAATGCGCTTTAACCCATGAGCTATCTGGGTTGTAGCTGTTTGTTATGGGGCCGGGTTGCTCTTACTTGGTGCGGAAAGGCCCGCTGGTTGAGCAAAAAAGGTGCAAAAAAGTATCACTTTTAATTTTATGAGCGGGATAGGCGGTCGCTCAGGTCGGCGCATGCTGGCGGCCCGAGCATCTCAGACTGGATCTGGCCGCAACGCTACAGGGCGGCAGGCAGCAGGGGATGGTCGGTCGGTATCGCAGAGGAGGGGGCGCGCCTGTTCCAGGCGGTGCACTAGGCCGGTGGGGATAGGCGCTGGGACGCCTGCGGCGGGATCACGGATGCGCGAATGGGCTGGGCTGACCGGCGAGCGCGGCAGCCGGCGGTAAACCGCTAGGGTTGGTGTTCCAAGCCCAGGAGCATATCGACGAAGAGATCGGCAATGCGTTCGATATCGCGCAAGTCGCCTATGCGCTGGTTGACGACGAAGCCGTCAAAGGCCATCCAGAGCACGTGGGCGTACAGGTTGTCTTCGATCAGCGCGTGTCGGTGGGGAGGGAGGCTCTCGCGCAGCAGATCGGTTATCTGCTGTTCAGACCAGACCAGAATGTTGTCGGGCTTACCCATGTTGCGGGGGGCGCTGGCCAAGGCTTCGATCATGCAGTTGGCGAACGCCTGATCAGCCGTAGGGATATCGCCCCATATACCGATCAAGATACGTTTAAGACGCGTACGGGGGTGCGTGAGTTTGCTTACCGAATCGCGCAAACGCCCGACTTGTTCCACTAGCCAGGGACTGTAGATCTCGTAGAGGATCAGGAGCTTAGAATCGAAATACACATACAGGTTGGACACCGTCATTCCCGCCTCACGGGCGATGGCGCTCATTGTCGTTGCGGTGTAACCCTTGTGCTTGAATAGAGTGAACGCCGATTCGACTATGGCTTGTCGCACTTCTGCCTTCTTTATCTGCGCCATCCAGCCTCCTTCTGATTTGCCTGACGTGATCGGGTCAAAAACAAATGATACTACCACTTATCGCAGCGCAGCTTGGATGACCAAGGCGCGGAAAATCCGTCGCTGCGCATGGCTGCAGGACTACCGCTCATGCCTGCGTGATGGCGTGCCGACCCGGCTACAGACGAAAACGGGCGCCTCGAGCTAATCGGTATTGACCAAGGCGTTGACGTGCGACACCAGAGCGTCCAAGGCGAACGGTTTGGTGAGCACGCCCGTCGAGGGCTGCAGGTGACTATCCCCGAGTACGTTGCTCTGGGCGTATCCGGTGATGAACAGTACCGGCAAGCCAGGCTTGGACTGGCGGGCGATATCAGCCATCTGCCGGCCATTGATGGTCCCGGGAAGGCCCACATCGGTAATCAGCAAATGGATGGGCGCGCTGGAGTTCAACAGCAGCAGGCCGGCGTTGCTGTCGGCGGCTTCTATCACTTCATACCCAAGGCCGGTCAGTAGCTCGACCACCAGCTGCCGGATCGAGGTTTCGTCTTCTACGACCAGAACCGTCTTGCCCGGTGCAACCTGTGTCGTGTTGGATGCAGCCTCTACGAAGGCCTCGTCCGGAAGCTCTACCGCATGATGGGGCAGGTACAGGCACACCGTGCTGCCCTTGCCGACCTCAGAGCGAATCTTCAGTTGCCCACCCGATTGCTGGGCAAAGCCGTAGATCATCGACAGCCCCAGCCCGGAACCAGCCCCCACCGGTTTGGTAGAAAAGAATGGCTCGAACGCACGCGCCATAACTTCCGGACTCATGCCAAACCCGGTGTCGGAAATACAGATCGCCAGATACTCACCGGCAGCAAGTTCTCCATCCAGCTCACCAGCTTTTAGATGCGTGTTGAAGGTTTCGATAAGGATGCTGCCGCCATCGGGCATGGCGTCGCGCGAGTTGATGCACAGGTTCAGTAATGCATTCTCTACCTGCGCCGGGTCCAGCAGCGAGGGCCAAAGGTCACTGGCCAACCGGAGTTTGATGTCTACCGAAGGGCCTACTGATTGGCGAAGCAGCTCTTCCATTCCTCTGATCAGTTCATTGACGTCGGTGGGAACCGGAGCCAGGTTCTGCCGGCGGGAAAAGGCCAGCAACCGATGCGTCAGCGCCGCAGCTCGTTGCGTCGCGCCCTGGGCAATCAACAGATAGCGCTCGATATCCGCGTGCCTTCCCTGGGCAAGGCGCATCTTCGCCAGCTCCAGGCTGCCGCTGATGCCGGCAAGAAGGTTGTTGAAATCATGCGCAATGCCGCCGGTCAGTTGCCCCACGGCTTCCATCTTCTGTGATTGGCGCATGGCGGCTTCAGCCGCCTCGCGTTCGGCGATGGCGTCGGCGACGCGCTCTTCTAGCGTGCGGTTCAGCTCTTGAAGAGCCGCTTCCGCGTCCTTGCGAGCGGTTACGTCGATAGATGATCCGATCAGGCCGATCACTTCCCCCGATTCATCCAGCAACGGTGCTTTGACAGAAAGCCACACGGCGGTGGTGCCGTCAGGTTTGCTGACGTATTCCTCGATCTGTTCGACTTTGCCGCCGCGCATGATGCGCTGGTCAGTCTCCATGACCTTGCGCGCCTGGGCCTTGTCATCGAGAAATTCCAGATCGGTTTTGCCGATATAGAAGCTGGGCGGCTTGCCGATCAGCTGTGTGGTGCCAGTGTTGGCCACCAGCATGCGACCTTCCAGATCCTTCGCATAGACGACACCAGGTACGGCTGCTGAAAAGTTCTTCAGCAGGCTGGAGATCCGATCGCGTTCGGCTTCAGCCGATTTGCGTTGCTCGATATCCAGAAGTACGCCGGGAAAGCGAACGGCATTGCCTGCGGAATCCAACTCGACCCGGCCATTGGCTTCGATCCAGCGGTAGATGCCATCGCTCTGTAAAACCCGGTATTCGCATCGATAAGGCCCGCCGCGCCTAATGGCCTCGACGATGTTGGCCTGAACTCGTTCCTGGTCTTGAGGGTGTATCGAGGTGGCCGCCTGGGCGAGGGAGAACCCGTTCGTGCATTGCTCAAACGGCACGCTGAAGGTTCGAGCGAAGCGCTCATCGGCAAAGATGGTGTCGTTAGGAACGTCCCAGACCCAGGTGCCCACTATCGCGCCGGCATCCAGCGCCAATTGAAGACGCTCGGCTTCATCGAGAACGGCTGCCGTCGGCTGCGCCGGATTACCTTTCGCTGGAAAAACGTTCATAGAGCGATCAATACATCAATAAGCGGCCAGAACTCAACTAGCGGCGGTATGGGCAACGTTTCATATTGCTGAGAAGGTAAGACGGCCGGCGACTTGAATAGTGCGGATCGGTCGACGAGGCGGATGAAATAAAGGTCCGCTCGCCGGAAGCGCACATTCTGCTTGATTAGCTGGCTTGCCCGGTAGGTGCGGAAATCTTTTGATACCGCGCGGCATCGGGAGCCAAGTGTGCTGATACCGCGGAGACGGACTCTTAAGCGCTGGGCGCGTTGGCGCGGTCCTAAGCGCTGTGGTGCCTATCGGCGGCGAGATGGCCTTTCTGGCCATCAGCAGCTTCTTCCAGCAACCGCTCATGTTTTGTAGTCACTTTGCGAAGGGCGGCTATCGGACCGAAAGCAGCCCCAGGCCTGAACTTCCGCCTAGTTCAAATCCAATATTCAACACTTACCACCAAGCGCTCCATCGGTAAGGTCAACGAAGTCAGCTCATGCACAATCCCAGCGCGGGGCTGCTGGCGCTATGCTTGCCCAAGCCATATCGCCGCCGCCCCGCTGTGCCGGATCTGCTAGCCGTTCGCTGACTGCCTCACTTCCAAGGCGTGCCGGGGGCGGGGAGCCCATCTTCGGTGGTGCTCTCCGTCATGCTGCCGTTGCGGGCTTGAATTACCAGGTAATTAAGCGGCTGCTCACCGCTGTTGCGCCAACAGCGTCGTCCTTCCGGGGCTACCCTGACTACCGATCCCGGGCCTACCGGCACGATGTGGTCATCCACACTGAACTCGCCTTCACCGCTCAAGAAGAAATACACCTCTTCGTTGAGCTTGTGAGTGTGGGTAAAGGGCATGGCGACTCCTGCAGGCAACGAGTTGATGGATATCTCCATGCCGCTCAGCCCCAGCTCCTCCTTGAGAAAATGTTTTCCCTTTGCCGGTCTCGGCAGCAGGGGATGTGCAAACAGGTAATCCATCCACTGCTGTGGCTCACCCACCTGGATACAGGACATGTTTTGCTGGCTCTTCATCGGTTCTTCCTCGTAAAGGGTGAGATCAGCGATCGCTTACCTGCGCGGCGAGCGCAGGCGTGCGGTTCCCGTACTGGAGTTCATCCAGGATTTGCCGGGCTTGCTGGAGCTTGCCGGTGGCGGCGCCGGCCTGCAGGTACTCGGCTTGAGCAAACCAGCTGTAGGCGTACTGGGTATGAGTCAGCGCCTGGGTTGGGTCGGCTGCTGCTGCATCGAGGTGGCACTGCCCGACGCTAAGCGCCAGGTTGCTGTCGACAAACTCGGGGTCGAGCTCGGCGGTCAGGCAATGGGGCTGCGCTGCCTGGGTGGGTAAAACGACACTGAGGGCGATAGCGGACGCAAGAGACACAGACAATATAATACGGCTCATGTCGATCACTCCTAGGTTTGACGTTTAGGAAGATTGGTTCCATCATGGAACCTGTGGGCGACGTTAGGTTTTATTAAAGAACCTGTCAAGAGGTTTTTCGCCGTTAAATTGAAATTCGTCGGGAGCGTCCATTGGAAAGAGTCAGCTTTGAAGACCGGAATTGCTCGCTAGCTCGGGCCCTGGATGTTTTGGGTGACTGGTGGAACGTGTTGATCATCCGCGAGGCGCTGTGGGGCACTCACAAGTTCGATGATTTCCAGCGTCATCTCGGCATGTCCAAGGGCATCCTGTCCAAGCGCCTGAAGCTGTTGCAGGAGCACGGGATTCTGGAAAAGCGCAGCCAGGGAAACAGCGTCGACTACTTCCTTACCGCCAAGGGCCGTGAGGTGCAGACCGTCATCATCAGCATCATGCAATGGGGCGACCGCTGGTATCCGCAAGCTGAAGGCTCGCCGGTGGTGCTGGTCAATCGCCAGACAGGCGTGCCGCTCGCGCCGTTGGGCTTGCAGGACAGTGAGGGCACGCCGCTGGAGCTGACTGATATCGGTCTTTGTGCAGGCCCTGGCGCCAACGAGGAAACCCGCGAGCGAATCCGCCAGATTCAGCGCCGCCAGGCCCCGAGCTGATCAGACGAGTTTTTATGTGTGCGGCCTGGTGGCGATCGGAGCTCCGTGCCGAATCATTGAGTTGCTAGGGCCCGTTCGCCATGGCATGCCGACGGGGGATTACTCTGTGACGAATGTTGCAATGACCGTCCCGGGAAGGGCATCCGCTGCATAGGTAAAGGTGCCGGAGGTGCGTACTTCTTCGGCCGCACGCATCAAGCCGCCGAGTGCAGCGCGGGCCATTGAACCGCCAACGCTGATACGGCGGACACCCGCATCCTGAAGTTCTGACAATGAATAGGTCGGGCCTTTGAGGCCCATGACCACGTTGACCGGCTTATCCAGCGCCTGGCATACCGCGCGGATCGATTCGATATCCGGCAGGCCCGGCGCGTAAAGCACGTCCGCTCCGGCTTCGGAGAATGCCTGCAGTCGCTTGATCGTATCGTCCAGGTTCTCGCGACCGTAAAGGTAGTTCTCGGCTCGTGCTGTCAACACAAAGGGCAGCTCGCGTGCGGCTTCGGCAGCGGCTTTGATACGGTCTACGGCGTGGGCCAGCTCGAAGATCGGCGCATCCGGGTCTCCCGTGGCATCTTCGATGGAGCCGCCCACCAGACCTACTGCGCACGCCATGCGAATGGTCTGCGCGCAGGTTTCGGCTGCAGCACCGAAACCATTTCCCAGGTCGGCGGACACGGGCAGATGGGTCGCTGCGACGATCTCGGCAGCGTTTTTCAGGATCTCGTCACGGCTGAGGCCGGTCAGCGAGTCCCGCTTGCCCTGCGACAACGCATAACCTGCGCTGGTGGTAGCGAGTGCTTCAAAACCGAGGCTGGTAAGCAGCCGGGCCGATCCCGCATCCCATGGGTTGGGAATCACGAACGTCCTGCTGCGTTGGTGGAGCTCTTTGAACTGCTCGAACTTGCGCTGCTGATCGGACACTGCTTCCCCCTGTGTTTTTGTTGTCGGGCCAAACGCGTTTGAAAGCCATCTCACAGCTGGGATTAAAGCACAGCCGCGGCGAGCCCTTGGGCTTGCTGGATCAACCGTCTGACGGGCGCGACAGTCGCTTTATGGAGAGGAACTATGCTTGGAAAAACAGCGGCACGGACGGTCTTGTTTGCAGTAGAAGGAAGTTTAGCCAGAGCGCTTCGAACGTAGCTTCTGACTCACCTTGGCGCTGGCGCACCGGAGGCTGGCTGTCGAATGATATTGATATATTTGCGCAATTAAACTTTACGGTTTCATTCAAAATTAAAGACTTCAAGGCGGATCATGCTGGATATCACCAATTTATGGCTGTTTGTAATTTCCGTGTTTCTCCTGTCAGTGACGCCAGGGCCGGATATGGCTTATGTGGTAGGCCAAAGTGTTGCCAATGGTCGTCGCGCTGGAGTCATTTCGGCTGCGGGAGTGGCTCTGGGTAGCTGCACCCACGCCTTGGCAAGCGCAGTCGGCTTGACGGCCTTGATTGCCGCTTCACCGATGATTTTCACCCTGGTGAAATACGCGGGTGCGCTATATCTGATGTACCTGGGGAGCAAGCTGATCCTCGGCACTTTTAGCCGTACGAGTACCGATGGAGACGGCAAGTCTGAAATCAAAAGAGGCGCAAGGCTGGGCGAGCTGCTTGCGAAGGGCTATATCACTACTCTGACTAACCCTAAAGTGCTTTTGTTTTTTATCTCCTTCTTTCCGCAATTCGTCGTGCCCCACGGCAATTACCAAACGGAATCCTTTTTGATGTTGGGCGCGGTATATGCGCTGGTGGCTTTTTTAACCGATGCCATGTTTGCTCTTCTAGCAGGGAGCGCTGCGGGAACGGTATCTCGCAACAGGCGCGTGCAGAGCCTGCTGGACCGGGTAGTTGGCACCACCTTTATTGCCTTGGGGGTCAGGCTGGCCTTTGTCCATCGCTAGCAGGTATTGGAAAAAACAGTTTTTCAACGGTCTGCCAGGCTCTGATCAAGCCTGTTGCCAGGCACCTTGCCATCCGGCTTGGGCGTAGCCTTTTCCAGCTGCGGGCAGGCCCATTCCACAAATGCCCGCACGCGTGGTGAAAGTTGCAAGGCGTGTGGGTAGACCAGCTGGATGGGCAGGTCCGCCGGCTCGAATGCTTCGAGGACTCGCACCAGACGGCCGTCCGCCAGCTCGTCGGCCACCTGGTAGTGCGCCAGGCGTGTTACGCCCAGGCCCTGCACGCAGGCGAGGGCAGTGCTGCGGATCTGATTGCAGACCAACCGTGGGCTGATGTCCTGTCCGACCTCCTTGCCATCGTGCCGGTAGTACCAGCGTCTTCCGTGGGCGGCGAAGGCGATGCAGGCGTGGTTGCCCAGTGCGGCGGGGCTGTCGAGGGGCGGGGCGTTGCGCAGGTATTCGGGGCTGACGCAGGTGATCAGGCGGGTGGTGCCGACCTGCCTTGCCACCATGGCGGAGTCGGGGAGGTGGCTGATGCGCAGGGCGAGGTCCAGGCGTTCTTCGAGCAGGGGCAATACTTGGTCGCTCAGCTTCAGCTCTACCCGCATCGCTGGGTGTTCCTTGAGAAAGGCGTTTACCAGCGGGGTGACGTAGCGTTGGCCGAATTCCACCGGCGCGGTGATGCGTAGCAGGCCGCGGGCAACGCCGTCGCGCGCATCCAGGCGCTGCTCCATCTCATCGAAATCGCCCAGCACCCGGCGGCTCCAGGCCAGGTACTCCGCGCCTTCTTCAGTAAGCGCCATGCGTCGGGTGCTGCGATTCAGCAGACGCACGCCAAGGTGGCGTTCCAGTGCGGCCAGCGAGCGCACCAGAGAGGCGACCGATTGCCCGCTGGCATCCGCTGCGGCACTCAGGCTGCCGCTGTCGACGATGCGAACGAAGTTGGCCATTGCCTTGAGCTTGTCCATTACCACCTTCTTATCTGTGCGATTACTGCATAGGTCTTGTCAGGCGCGCACCATAGGTCAAAGGCGCATTGCCGGTGAAACTTCACGGACTGTTTTCAACCGGAGTGCCCACATGAATCAACAACCAAGCCCCGCCCGGATCCTGGCATACGACCATATCGGAATTCGGGTCAGTAACAAGCAACAGGCGATGGCTTTCTACCAGGCGCTCGGCTTCGTGGAGAGCGCCAGCTTCCCGCTGTTTGAAGCCAACGAAATGCTCAGCGCCGATGGCGTGCGGATCAATCTCATCTTTAACGGTACGCGCACGCCCAATGCCCACAATGCCCTGCTGGACGCGCCGGTGAAGCTGCCGGGCATGACGCACCCGGCCTTTATCGTCGATGACCTTCAAGCGCTCGAAGCCTGGCTGGGTGAGCACGGGATCGTCATCACCGAAGGGCCGCACCACATCGGCCCGCGAAGAGTCGCGCTATTTATTCGCGACCCTGACGGCAATGTCCTTGAATTCAACCAACTGGTGGATGGAGAAGCGCAATGAAACTGTACGACCTGCAAGCGTCCGGCAACTGCTACAAGGTTCGGCTGTTCGCGTCACTGGCCAATATCGAGCTGGAATTGGTGCCGGTGGACTTTCTCCATGGCGAGCACAAGCGGCCGCCGCTTTCCGAGCTCAATCCGCTGGGGCAGTTGCCCATTCTGGTGGATGGACAGTACGTCTACCGTGACTCCCAAGCGATTCTCGTTTACCTCGCGGGCGCCTATGGCGGGCTGGCCTGGTGGCCGGCGCATCCCCAGGGGCAGGCTGAAATCGTCCAGTGGCTGTCTTTCGCCGCCAATGAAATCAACCACAGCCTTTGTACCGCCCGGCTGGTGCAGAAGTTCGGCTATGCGCTGGATAAAGAGGCCGCGCTGGCGAAAGCTCCGGCAGTGCTGGCGCTGCTTGACCAGCACCTGGAAGGCAATGAGTGGCTTGCGATGGGCCGGCCCACCATTGCCGATTGTGCGGTCTATCCGTACGTGGTGCTGGCGCCGGAAGGTGGTGTGGATCTAACGCCGTACCGCCACGTAGCCCGTTGGATGGAGCGGATCGAGCAGCTGCCCGGCTGGCAGGCAGTGGATGCCGTTATGCCTGAAAGCGCCTGACCGATGCCGTGTTACAACCCATCCGCCAAGCGACGTGCGCGCACATGATCGATCAGTGCACGCAGCTTCGGCGGCTGGTTGTGACGGCTTGGGTAGTACAAATAGAAGCCGGGAAAGGGCGGCAGGAAATCATCGAGCAGCGACACCAGTTCGCCGCGCTCGATATAGGGCAGAAAGGTTTCCTCCATGCCGATGGTGATGCCGCCGCCGGCCAGTGCTGTGCGGATCATCAGCTGCATGTCGTTGGTGGTGATTCGGGGATCGACGCTTACATCGAAATCCCGCCCGTTCTCGCCGAACTCCCAGCGATAGGGCGCCACTTCCGGTGCAGGGCGCCAGCCGATGCAGTGATGCGCAATCAGTTCGCGCGGGTGGTGGGGCGTCCCGTGCGCGGCGAGGTATGCCGGTGAGGCGACCGTTACCTGGCGCTGCAGCCCGGTGATGGGGATCGCCACCATATCCTGTTCGATCACTTCGCCCAGGCGAACGCCGGCATCGAAGCCTGCGGCGACGATGTCCGACTCGTCGTCCGTCACGGTGATATCCAGGACCACGCCTGGGTAGGCCTCGGCGAAGGAAACGATAAAGGGCCCGGACAGAAAACGCTCCGCAATCGAAGTGACCGCGACGCGCAACAGTCCCCGCGGCGAGCTGTCGGCGGTCACAGCCTCCAGTGCAGTAGTGACCTTGCTGAGTGGCTCGGCCAGCTGGCGATAAAGCTGCTCGCCCGCTTCGGTCAAGCGCACGTTGCGCGTGGAGCGCTGCACGAGGGTGATGCCGAGGCTATCTTCAAGCTTGCGCATGCCCTGGCTGACGGCTGAGCGGGTGATGCCGAGGCGGTCGGCAGCGGCGCGGAAGTTGTCCGATTGCGCCACAGCGACAAAGAGCGGCAGAAGCTTGAGATCGGTTTTCATTGGTTAATTTTGCTAACCACTGCAGTTAGTAATGGGCGAGTTCTTTTGACGCTGCTGCGACTCTAGAGTCTTGGTCGTGACTCATCAAGAGGACGCATCTCATGAATCAGAATGTCAGCAAGGTCGTGCTTGTCACTGGTGCAAGCAGTGGTATCGGCGAGGCCACCGCGAGGTTGCTTGCCGAGCATGGCGCAACGGTTGTGCTGGGCGCGCGGCGCGCCGAGCGGCTTGAACATATCGTCCGGGATATCACCGCTGCCGGTGGGCGCGCGCAGGCCTATTCCCTGGATGTGACCGATCTGGAGCAGGTCAGGGCGTTCGCCGACCATGCCGTTGCGCAGTTCGGCCGCATCGACGTCATCGTCAACAACGCCGGGGTCATGCCGCTCTCGCCCCTGGAAGCGCTGCGGGTCGAAGAGTGGGACCGGATGATCGACGTCAACATCCGCGGTGTGCTCCACGGGATTGCCGCCGTGCTGCCGGTTATGAAGGCGCAGGGTGTGGGGCAGGTGATCAATATCGCCTCGATTGGTGCCCATGCGGTCAGCCCGACTGCAGCCGTCTATTGCGCGACCAAATATGCCGTATGGGCCATTTCAGAAGGGTTGCGCCAGGAAAATACCGACATTCGCGTAAGCACCATCAGCCCCGGAGTGACCGAGTCCGAACTGGCGGAAAGCATCGCTGATCCCACCGGGCGCGAGCAGATGAAGGAATTTCGCAAGATTGCCATCAGCCCGGAAGCCATCGCCCGAGCCATCCAGTTCGCCATTTCCCAGCCAGACGATGTGGATACCAGCGAAATCATCATCCGCCCGGTCCGGAGTGCCTTCTGATGAAACTCTTTCATGCATTGCTGGCTGCCGGAATGCTGACCGCTCTTGCCGCCCCCAACCTGAGCAGCGCACAAACGGTGGATGAACGAAGCGCCCGCGGTGCGGAGGTCATTCGCCAGCTCAACAACGGTAAAACACAACCTGCACTTGAGGCCATGCGCGGCGAATTCCCGTTCCTCGCCGAAGCGACCGAAGCCTACGCACTGGGCGATGTCTGGAGCCGGCCAGGGCTGGACAGTCGCACACGGCAATTGACCGCCGTGGCGGTCATGGCGGCGCTGGGAGACACCGGCACCATGCGGGTGCATGCGGGCTATGCGCTGAACATCGGCGTCTCGGAAGAGGAGCTGAAGGAGATGATTTACCTGATCACGGTGCCGGCGGGCTTTCCCCGGGCCATCGCAGCATCCAGCGTGCTTGCCGACCTGTTTGAGGAGCGCCGCCAGGCCGCAGCGGAGCGAGAGCAGTGAACCCTGAAGACGGCGCGTCTCAGGTCGGGCGGGCGCTTGGCTGCAGCGCGCCGGTGCGGTCCAGGTGCAGACGCAGGAAATCCTCGGCGAGAAACAGCCGGCCTTCATAACCGGCGGCGGCCTCGGCGCGGATTTCCTCGATGGAGTGGCCGCGATTCGATCCTGGCTGGTAGCGCGCGCTGAAATGGGTAAGGACCAGGTTGGGCACACCGGCCTGCTGCGCGAAACCGGCGACCTGAGCTGCAGTGCTGTGGCCGAAGGGGTTGCCGGTGGCTTGGGTAACGGCCTGGCCGTAGGTGGCCTCGTGAACCAGCACGTGCGCGCCCTGGCAGGCTTCGGCCAGCAATGCAGGGCGGTCGTTGTCGCCGCCGATGACAAAGCGCCGGGGCGGCCGGCCGTAGTCCAGGTAATCATCGCTGCACAGCAGGCGGCCCTCATGTTCCACATCAAAGCCACGTGCCAGCTGGCCCCAGATCGGGCCACGGGGAATGCCATCGCGCGCCAGACGGTCGATGGCGAGTTTCGGATCCGGACGGGCCTCGGTGAAGCTGAAGCCGTAGCTGGGTACACGATGGGAGAGGGCGGTGGCCTCCACGCGCACCTGGGAGCTGCGCCATTGGCCAAGGGTTTCGACCGCGCGAAAACGCAGTTCGAAGGGCAGCCAGGTGTGGCTCATGGCGAAGGTGCTGCGCAGCCAGGGCTCGATGCCCTCCGGAGCGATGATCTCCAGCGGTTCCTCGCGCCGCGCCATACCGGCGCTGGCGAGCAGGCCCGGCAGGCCGTAGCAGTGATCGCCATGCACGTGGGTAATGAAGATGGCCCGCAGGCCATGCAGTGTCAGCGGCGTGCGCAGCAGCTGGTGCTGAGTCCCTTCGCCACAGTCGATCAGATACCAGCCCTTGCCGCTGTCTTCCAGCAGGGCCAGGCCGCTGACGTTGCGCGCCCTGGTGGGGGTGCCGGAGGAGGTGCCAAGAAATAGCAGGTCCACGCTTTCGCTCCAGTGTCGTTGTCGCGCCAGTATGGCGCACGGCATTCGACACCGGGTATGGACCTGCTGGTTCTCACGGCTGCATGCAGTTGACCATCCAGGACACACCGAAGCGGTCGGTAAACATGCCGAAGCGCTCGGCCCAGAAGGTTTTCTCCATCGGCATCACCATCTGTCCGCCCTCGGACAGTCCATTGAACAGGCGTTCGCCTTCGACAACGCTCTCCGGGTGCAGGCAGATCGAGCAGCCCTTGATGCCTTCATAGGGCCCGCCGCCGCAAACATCGCCGGGCAAGGTGTCGGATGCCATCAGGCACTGTTCGCCCAATGTCAGGCATGCGTGCATGATGCGGTCGCGGTGTTCGGCGGGGAACTGCTCGGCGTCCGGCGAGTCGGCGAAAGTCATTGTCGCCAGCTCGCCGCCCAGCACCTGCTGGTAGAAAGCGAAGGCCTCACGGGCCTGGCCATCGAAGGTGAGGTAGGTGGAAATCTTCATGGTCGTTCTCCTTCAACGGGTAAGTTGCGCGCGCAGGCGCTGTTCCTGCTCGCGTAGTTCCGGGGTGAGCTCGGCGCCGAAGTCTTCTGTTTCGAACAACTGACGGATTTCCATTTCAGAATCACCGATGGCCGATGCAGGGCAGCGCTTTACCCAGTCGATGGCCTGCTGCAGTGACTCCGTCTGTAACAGCCAGAAACCGGCAATCAGCTCATTGGTCTCGCTGAACGGGCCATCGACAACCGTGCATTGGCCGCCGGCAAACCTGACGCGCGCACCCTTGCTACTGGGATGCAGGCCCTCGCCGCCCAGCATCACGCCGGCCTCGACCAGTTCCTCGTTGTACTGGCCCATGGCGGTCAGCACCGCTTCACTGGGCATTTCTCCGGCCTCGCTTTGAGGGGTGGCCTTGATCATCACGATAAAACGCATATCGAATCCTCCAGACTGAAAAGCCTAGGCGAAGAATGTCGCCGGCTCTGATCACTGGTCGAACGGACGGGCAACGGATCGACAGGGCGGAAGATGTTTTTTGTGCAGGTCGGCGGGACGGCCGGGCCTTGGGCCGAACGCGAGGTAAAGCTGCACTATGCTCAAGGCGAGGCAGGGCACGCTGCATGTCGCCAGCCGGCGCCATGGCCAGTCCTGACGTCCGATCAATGAGTCGAGGGGTTCACTATGTGGCTGGTGCTCATACTGCTGGTGCTGATTGCGTTCATCGTTTATTCAACGGTGAGTTGGAAGCTTCATCCTTTTCTCGCGCTGCTTGCGGCGGCAATCCTGGCGGGCTTCGCCTATCAGGTGCCGGTCGGTGAAATCCTCAAGACGGTGGCGTCGGGCTTCGGTGGGATTCTTGGCTACATCGGCATCGTTATCGCGCTGGGTACCATCATCGGGGTGATCCTTGAACGCTCCGGCGCGGCGATCACCATGGCCGAAAGTGTGATCCGGCTGCTGGGCGAGCGCTTCCCGACCCTGACGTTGTCGATCATCGGCTACCTGGTGTCGATCCCGGTGTTCTGCGATTCGGGCTACGTCATTCTCAATTCGCTGAAGAACGCCCTGGCGGCGCGGATGAAAGTCTCGGTCGTGGCCATGAGCGTGGCGCTGGCCACCGGCTTGTATGCCACCCATACCTTCGTGCCGCCGACCCCCGGGCCGATTGCGGCGGCGGGCAACCTGGGGCTGGAGGGGTCGCTGGGGCTGGTGATCGCCGTCGGCCTGCTGGTATCGGCCGTGGCGGCGCTGGCCGGGATGCTCTGGGCCAATCGCTTCCTCAAGCAGGATGATCGCGCGTTGCTGGACGAAGCCCCCAGCGAGCTGCTCGCCGAAGACGTGGATTTCGAAACCTTGCGCGCCCGCTATGGCACGCTGCCTACGGCCTGGCAGGCGTTCGCGCCGATCTTCGTGCCCATTGCGCTGATCTGCATCGGCTCGGTTGTCGCGCTGCCGGGCAAGCCGCTGGGCGAGGGTGTGGTGTTTTCGGTGCTGAGCTTTCTCGGCCAGCCGGTGGCGGCCTTGCTGATTGGCTTGGGCTTCGCCTGCACGCTGCTCAAGGGCGAGGACAAGCGCCAGCAATTCCACGACCAGGTGGCCGCGGGCATCGTCTCGGCGGCGCCCATACTGCTGATCACCGGTGCCGGCGGTGCCTTCGGCGCGATGCTGAAGATCACGCCGCTGGGCGATTACCTGGGACAGAGCCTGTCGGCGCTGGGCATCGGCCTGTTCATGCCCTTTATCGTTTCCGCCGCGCTGAAGACGGCGCAGGGCTCCACCACCGTGGCGCTGGTGACGACTTCAGCGATGGTCGCACCGCTGCTGGGCAGCCTGGGACTGGACAGCGAAATGGGCCGGGTATTGACGGTGATGGCCATCGGCGCCGGCGGCATGACGGTGTCCCATGCCAACGACAGCTTCTTCTGGGTGGTCTCGCAGTTCAGCCGCATGAAGGTTTCCACGGCCTACCGCGCACAAACCGTGGCGACGCTGATCCAGGGTGTGGTCGCGATGATCCTGATCTGGCTGCTGAGCCTGGTATTGCTCTGAGGACCCTGCGCCTCACACCGGCGGACCCGGTGTGAGGCGCGGTGCCAGCTAGCGGGCCTGGTGTTCGGCGGACAGCGTCTTGATCATCGCCACCGTCAGGTATAGCCGCGGCGCTATGCTCGACAGTTCGATGTACTCGTCATCGGCATGGAGGCCAGCGCCCACCACACCCATGGTTTCCAGTACGGCCGGCTTGTCGCTGTCGGGCACATAGGCGTAGCCGGCATCGGTGCCGAAGCGCATGGCGATGGGTTCGATGGTCTTGCCAATTTCTCCATAGAGCTTCTGCGCCGTCTCGGCCAGCCGGTCCGAACCGGCGTTCTTAGCCAGCGGCGGACGGCCCTTGTCGATGCGCACCTGCACCGTGGTGTCGTCGATCAGCTTGTCCTTGATGATGCGCTGGGCATCGGCCAGCACCCGGTCGGTCTCGGTGAGGTCCGAGTAGCGCATGTCGGCTTCGGCAGTGGCGCTGTTGGGGATGATGTTGCGCTTCTCGCCGCCCTTGATCATGGTCCAGTTCACCGTGGTCCCCTTGTCCGCATCACCCAGGTCCTTGAGCTGTACCAGTTGATGCGACAGCTCCATCACCGCGTTGCGGCCGTCTTCCGGGGCGGAACCGGCGTGGGAGGACTTGCCCTTCACCTCGAGCATCACGCCATTGATGCCGTTGGTGGCGATGGTCACGGCATCCTTGTCTGGCGGCTCGTAGGAAAAGACATAGTCGTGCTTGCGGGCGAGCTCGGCGATGATCTTCTTCGAGCCGGCCGAGCCCATTTCCTCGTCGGGGTTGAACAGCACGGTGAGGGTGCCGAAATCCTCGAACTTCTGGTCCTGCAGGAGCTTGATCGCATGCAGGATCATCGCCACGCCGCCCTTGGCATCGGCCACGCCCGGGCCGTAGGCGCGGTTGTCATCGGTGCGGAACGGCCGCTTGGCGGCGGTGCCTTCGCCGAAGACGGTGTCGTAGTGGACCATCAGCAGGAAGTTGGCAGTGCCGCTGCCTTTCAGCGTGCCGACGATATTGTCGCCCGCCGAGGGCGTCGCCGGGGTGGTCGTGACTTCGGCACCCAGCGCCTTGAGGCGTTCGACCAGCATCTGGCTAACGGTGGCGAGCCCTTGTTCCAGGCCCGTGCCGGTATCGACCGCCACCAGGGATTTCAGGGTTTCGAGGTAGGCCTGCTGCTCCGTTTCAGCCTGTTTGAGCAGTTCATTGGGCTGAAGCTCGGCAGCGAAGGTGGGAAGGGCGAACAAGCCGAGCGCGAGGGCGGCGGCGAGGGAAGTGCGTCGAGCGTGCATGAGGGCCTCGTTCGTTTTTTGTGGTTATCGAACAATGAGAGGTCCGACAGGCACGCATGTTCCGCCCGTCTATTTCAGCGGATTGGCGGTCAGTTTTCCGGCTGGGCGCCGTACAAGCGCTTGCTCCAGTCTTCCACTGTGCCCTGTTGCAGGCGCCGGTCCACCAGCTTGCGCCAGGACGGCACCAGCGGCAGTTCGCTCAGTTCCTGCAGCGCCGTGTGATCCAGGGTGCGCTGATACAGCACCTCCAGCACCCGGGTCAGGGACCAGCGTGGGAATGGCCGGTGTTCCAGCGTAAGCATCTGCCCGGCCTCGAGCGTGCCGGGTTCCAGTACCCGGTAGTACCAGCCGGTCATGCCGCTCTGCTGCACGCGCAGCGCCATGTCCGCCACGCCGAAACGGTCGTTGAGCTTCCAGCAGGGCTGCCGGGTCTGGACGATTTCCAGGCGAGCGTCGCCGCAGCGCAGGATGTCGCCAAGACACAGGTCCGCCTCGCTCAAGCCCCGGGTGCTGATGTTCTCGCCGAAGGCGCCTGGCTGCTTCAGCAGCGGCAGATCGCCCAGCTGCTGGCGCCAGCGCGCGTAGTGCTCGTAGGCGTAGTGGTGCACCGCCTTGTTCACGCCGCCATGCACTTTAGGGTCACCCTGTTCGTCGCCCTGCAGCCCTTCGACGTCGACCTGGACGGGGCCCGCGACCGGCTGCTTGGCGATGGCGCTGAAGCTGCCTGGCCGGGTGTAGGGCACGGCCTTGCCCGTCAACACTTGCTCGATTCTTGCCAGTTTCATCCCACGCTCCCGTGCCATGCAGCCTGCGATTATGCCCCATCGTCTCGAGCTGACTCCTGTCGAATCCGCTCTGGAGCGTATATGGTTCCGGCTGGATAAACCGATGACGGAGCCTTCGATGAGCCTGACCACGCCCTACGATCCACAGAACATCTTCGCCAAGATCATTCGCGGCGAAGCCCCTTGCTACAAGCTCTACGAGGACGAGGATGTGCTCGCCTTCCTCGACCTGTTCCCGCAATCCTTCGGGCATACGCTGGTGATCCCCAAGCGTTCGGCCGCCTGCAACCTGCTCGACGTGGACACCGAGGCGCTGTGCAAGGTGATGCGGGTGGTGCAGCAGCTCACTCGGGTGATCGTCGATGAGCTGCAGCCGGAGGGCGTGCAGGTGGCGCAGTTCAACGGCGCGCCGGCGGGGCAGACGGTGTTCCATATCCACATGCATATCGTGCCGCGTTATGCGGGGCAGGGCCTGGGCGTGCACGCGGCGAAAGCAGCGGACCACGACGAGTTGGAAAAACTGCAGCAGCGCTTGGTGCAACGGATCGCCGCTTCATCCTGATTGCGGCGCGCAAGAGATTCGAGCAAATCAGATTCGGACCATCGGCAGCCGCTGCCGCGAACGTCGTCTGCTGGAGCGGCCTCCAAGTTCAACAGTCCATGAACGAGCGTTGCGAGGCCGCTATGAGTACAAACCAAAAAGCTACCGAGCCGTCCGCTGCCGATGAAGTCGATGTAACGATGACCGATGCGGGCGAGAAGAACCCCGGTGAGGACCCTGATTTCGACGAGCAGGTGCGACCTGGGGACGATGGCAAACCGGAAGTGTTGCCGGACGATCCGGATATTCAGGGTAGCGACGGCTCGGCGGGGCCGGGCTAGAGGTCAGTTCTGAATCGCGATAGCGCGCCGGCAGTCATCTTTACAGGGCAGACCCGCGAGTCAACCGGCTTTGGCGGGTGCGGCATGGGAGGCTTGCCAGTTTGAAAGCGCTCGCTGGCAATCGCACGGTTGTCTGGCATTCTCGTTAGCAATTGCTGTCATATTGCCGTGCCGGATGACCGGCGTTTCATTGCCAAGGAACTGCCATGCGCCTGATCGTTGCCCTGACTGCCGTGCTGTCGTTGACCGCCTGTTCTTCCTGGCAGCCTGATCCGGACGAGATCAAACCGATCCCGGCAGAGCGGGTGCTGGCCTATCAGGAGCCTCTGGAAAATGCCGGCGAAGTGGTGGTCACCCGAGACTTCGGCTTGCGTGGCGGCGGTTGTTATATCGCGGTGATGATCGACCGCGAGCTGGCTGCGCGGATCCATGTGGGCGAGGTGGTTCGCTTTCAGGTCCCGAGCGGGGCGCGAATAGTCAGCATCGGCGTCGACCCGCTGGACGATACGCTGTGCAGCAAGCTCCGCCTGCGCCGCGAGAAGCTTGCGCAAGTCGAGGCGGGCAAGACCTTGGAGTACCGGGTGGTCGTCGATAATCGCATCGGTTTCGATATCGTTCCGGTGGAGGACTGACTGCCCTTCAGTTTTATGTAGGAGCGGGCCACGCCCGCGAAAATAGCTTCACAACTCGCATTTCGCGGGCATGGCCCGCTCCCACTCTCCAATGCTCTGACGGCGCCAGCGGCAGCGGGCCCGACCAACGCAGCAGCGAAGAAGCACCAAAGTATTATTCGTGCCGGCTCGGGTGCTTCGTAACCTGCAGGCATGATGCCTTTATTGTCTTACCTCACCGGCCTTTTCAGTCCGATTTCCCATGGCTTGCAACGTACCTGCGCGCTGGTTCTGCTGGCGTGCCTGTCACCCCTGGTCGCCACCTCCGCCGCTGCTGAAGGGAAGGAAACGTTGCCGGTCCTCACGCTCAGCGCGCTGCAGTTCGGCACTGCGCACTGGGAGCTGGACCACCTCAAGCGCCAGGGTCTCGACCGGAGCAATGGATTTGAGCTGAAGGTGCAACTGGTGGCGGACCTGCCGGCCTCGCGCCTGGCGGTTTCCAGTGGCAGCGTCGAAGGTGCGGTGAGTGACCTGCTCTGGGCCCAGGCCCGCTACGAGGCGGGAACGGCTTATCGCTACGTTCCTTTTTCTTCGCAGATCGGCGAAGTTCTGGTAGCCGAGGACAGTGCCATCCGCACGCTGGCGGACCTGCGCGGCAAGCGCATTGGCGTGGCTGGCGGGCCGGATGGGCTTGGCTGGCAGTTGCTGCAGCAGGCGGCCAGCCGCCAGGGAATCGACCTTTCCCGCGAAGCGCAGGTGCAGTATGCGGCGCCGCCGCTGCTGAGCCAGGCACTGCGCCGGGGGCAGGCGGACGCACTGTTGACCTTCTGGCAGTTCTCGGCGCGCATGCGGGGCGAAGGCGGTGTGCGTACGGCGTTCGCCCTGGAGGATCTGCTCAAGTCGCTGGGGCTGGAGGCGCAACTGCCGGTACTGGGCTATCTGTTTGCCGAAACCTGGGCGTCTCGCAATGAGGATCTGCTGGGGCGCTTCCAGCTCGCACTGCGCCAGACCAAAACGCAACTGGCGCAAGAGCCTGCTCACTGGCAAGCCATAAGGCCGTTGATGCGGGCCGAGGATGAGGCTGTGTTCGACGCGCTGCGAGACAGCTTTATCGAAGGCATTCCGCCGCCTCTGGATGAAACGCGCATCGGTCATCTGCAGCAATTGCTCAAGCTCGTTGGCGCGGATCCGCAGAAGCTGATGTCGGCTGAACTGTTCCGGGTAGGGCAGTGACTTCGCCACGCTGGGCCTGCTGGATCGCGCTGCCGCTGGCCGTGTCGCTGTGGGCGGTGGTTGCACTTCTTGCACAGACGCCGTTGCTGCCCTCGCCCCTGGTGGTGCTGGATACCTTCTGGCAGGCGCTGCAGAGCGGTGCTCTGCTGCATCACCTTGGGGTCACCCTGCGGCGGGTGATCTTCGCCTTCGTCCTGGCCATGCTGTTGGGCGCATTGATCGGCATCTGGATGGGTCGTTCGCGGCTGACCAACGCCTTGCTCGACCCGTTGCTGGTGCTGTTTCTCAACCTACCGGCGCTGGTGACCATCATTCTGCTCTATGTCTGGTTTGGCCTGGTGGAAGTGGCGGCGGTGCTGGCGGTGGTGATCAACAAGGTGCCCAACGTCGCCGTAACGCTGCGCGAAGGCGCGCGTAGCCTGGATCCCCGGTTGGAGCAAATGGCGCATGTGTACCGCTTCAGTCATAACCAGCGGCTTGTTCATGTCTGGCTGCCGCAACTCTTTCCTTACTTTATGGCGGCGACCCGAGGCGGGCTGGCGCTGATCTGGAAGATCGTTCTGGTGGTGGAGTTGCTCGGACGCTCCGATGGCATCGGCTTTCAGCTGCATATGGCCTTTCAGGTGTTCGATGTGGCGAGCATTCTGGCCTACAGCCTGGCCTTTATTGCGGTGGTGCAACTGATCGAGCTGGTACTGCTGCAACCGTTGGACCGGCGAGCATCCGCCTGGCGCGAAGCAGGTACGCCCCATGCTTGAGTTGTGTCTGGACGGCGTGGTCGTCGGCCATCCGGTCATCGGCCGGGTCGCGACTACGGTGGCGGAAGGCGATCGTATCTGCCTGCTGGGCCCATCGGGAGTGGGCAAGACCACGCTGCTCAATGCCATCGCCGGACTTGATCCACGGCTGAGCCCGATGGTCTGGGCGGAGGAGGGTCTGCGCATCGGCTATCTGTTCCAGGAGCATCGTCTGTTGCCCTGGCGCACGCTGCGGCAGAACCTGGCGCTGGTGGGTGCGGCGCCGGCTGATATCGAACGGCTGCTGGAGCAGGTCGGGCTGGCCGGAGCCGGTGACCGGTTGCCGGATCAGCTATCGCTGGGTATGGCCCGCCGTGCAGCCTTGGCGCGCTGCCTGGCGATAAAGCCACAGCTGCTGTTGCTGGACGAGCCGTTCGCCTCGCTGGACCCCGACCGGGCCGCCGAATTACGCGCGCTGATTGCACAGTTGCTCGATGCCCAGCCACAGATGGCAATGATCTGCGTAACCCACGATGCCCGAGATGCCGACGACCTGGCCAATCGTCTCTGGTACATGGCCGGCACGCCGGCGACGCTGCAATACGATCACGCCTTAAGTAGCGATGCCAGCGCCAGCGCGATCAGTGAGCGGTTGCGTCTGGGCGTGCTGTAGATGGGCTTGCCCGCGAGCGCTGCTCTTCAGTCCGGTATGCCGATAAAGTTCGCGAGCAAGCTCGCTCCTACAAAGCGGTGTGTCAGCCGGTGGCCAGCTGGGTCAGCGCATGCAGCGCCAGGCCTACCAATCCGCCGACCAGGGTTCCGTTGATGCGGATGTATTGCAGGTCCTTGCCGACGCTTTGTTCCATCTGCTCGACCAGTTCGCGGCTCTCCCAATTTTCCACCCGCTGAGCGATATAGGCGCCTATCTGCCCGCGGTAGCGTTCGAGCATGGCCGGGGCAGCTGCCAACAGGCGCTCGTTGATCCAGTTGCGCATGGCCGTATCGCTTGCCAGGGCATCGCCCAGGCCCTGGGTCAGGCGGACGATACGCTGGCCGATCCGCGAATCGGGGCTGGCCAGGTCGGCTTTCAGCCACTCGGTCAGTTCGCTCCAGAGCGACTGGATATAGGCGGTGGTCGCCGGATGTTCCAGCAACTGGGCGACGATGCGTTCGACCTCTAGACGATAACCCGGGTCGTGTCTGAGGCGTTCGATATAGCCCTCAAGGTGCTCGTCGAAGCGGGTGCGCAAGGCATGCTGCGGATCGTTGGCGATCTCGGCAATCAACGCCGAAACGCCATCGACAAACTTGTTCGCCGACCAGCCGCCTACGGCCTTGCCCAACCCCAGGTAGCGCAGGGTGCGAACTTCGGCGGTGATGGCGTTGGCCACCAGCGCGCGGGTGTCTTCGTCCTGCAGTAGCACGTCCAGGCGTGCCAGGCTCTCGTCGAGCATGGCCTGGTGCTTGCCCTGGCGGGTCAGGACTTCCAGGATCTGCCCGCAGACCGGTGCCAGGTCGGCCTTGCGCATGCGCTTGGTCAGGCGAGTCTGGACGAACTGGCGCACGCGTTCGTCCTGCAGCGAATCGGCGCCGAAGCGCGCCATGCCGACCAGTTGCCGGCCTACCGCCTCGGCGTTGTCCGGGTGCCGCAGCCAGCCGGCCAGGCGCCCACCCAGATCCAGTGCCTGCAGTTTGCTCAGCACCAGCGGCGTGGCGAGGAAGTGTGCGGTGATAAAGGTCGACAGGCTCTGGCCGATGCGCGCCTTGCTGCGCGGGATGATCGCCGTATGCGGAATGGGCAGGCCCAACGGGCGCCGGAACAGCGCGGTGACCGCGAACCAGTCGGCAATGGCGCCAACCATGGCCGCCTCGGCGAAGGAGGCCAGGTAACCCCAGGCCGGATGCCGGGGCTCCATGGCGGTGGCCAGCACGTAGAGCAAGGCGGCCAGCAGTAACAGGCAACCGGCGACCAGCTTCATCCGCGCGACCGGAGACTGCCAGCGATGTTGCAGAGGGCTCATGCGATTCCTCTTGATGATGTGGCGGTTCGCGTGCAGGCGAGTCCCTTACTCCCGGCACATATTGCCTGTAGGAGCCAGCTTGCTGGCGAAGCAGTTCAAGCACTGATCTCCAGCAAGCTGCTTCCTAGAAAGGCCCGCTCCCGTCGGCGGAGATGAAAACCTACCTGTATGCATCCGCCGCAGGCGGCCGTTACTCGTCGCCGTCATCTTCCTCGCGCAGCAGCACATAGTTGCCGTCTTCGGTGCGCTCGCAGACGTAATACATGGCGATGCTGCCGTCCGCCTGGGTGACAGCGGCATAGTCGTCGGCTTCGACCGTGAAATGCTCGCGTGAGTCCGTTGCTGCTTCGCTGGCGAATACGGCAGTGAAGAAGTCTTCCTCCGGCATGCCGTCGAAATAATCGGCGCGCTCCTTGGCATCCCACTCGACCGGTGCTTCGAAGGGGCCGGTGATGACGACGCGGGCATCGCCCATGTCCTGTTCTTCGCCCTCCGGGTCGGTGGGGTGGGCGCGGTAGATGGTGCAGTCCAGCGCGTCGGGGTGGGACAGGAGTTCGTCTCGCGAGAGGGCAGGCATGGTGCAGCTCCGGTGGCAGGTTGAATGGGCGGCAGTGTGGTGGAGTCCGCGGGCGCCTGCAATCTCGATGATGCATGAACAGCTCTTTTCCAGGGCCGCTGCGGCAAATTGGCGCCGTGTGTGGGCAGGCTGTGTCGTCGGCTCTGCAAGCGCAGTCATAGCTTGACTTTGATCAGGGACGGGCCGCTCACGGTGGCCGATTCTGTCCCCACGCGGAACCCTGATGCAGGTCCACATTGAAGTACGTGGTGTTCTGAGCCCCTGTGCGAAATACCGATGCGGCTTCGTGTGAATTTCACGAATCGTCTGGAATGCACCTCATGAAAATGGTTTTTTCACCAGCCGAAGGGCTGATGAATCGTTTGTCCTATCCAAGCAAGTTCGGTCTGCTGGGGCTACTGGCCCTGGTCGTCTTCACCATCCTGATCATGACCCTGGCGGGTCAGCTCAACACCACCATCGAGCGCTCGCAGAATGAGCTGGTCGCCACCAGCCTGGCGCGTCCGCTACTGAAGACGGTGGAATACACGCAGCAGCATCGTGGTGTTTCATCGATGCTGCTCAGCGGCGACACGAGCGTCACTGCGCGGCGCAGCGGGCTTGAAGCCAAGGTCGACGAAACCCTGCGTCAGCTGGAGCAGACGCTGGCGGCAGACAAACGTGAACTGCCGCAGTGGCGCGCGATCACCAACGCATGGAGCACGCTCAAGCGTGGCGGACTGAACATGCCCAGGGGCGAGAACTTCGCGGCGCACTCGGCGCTGGTCGAAGACCTGCTGCGTTTCCAGCGCACGCTTTCGGATGCCTATACCCTGAGCTTTGATCCGGAAGCCGAGACCTTTTATCTGATGACCTCGGCGCTCAACGACCTGCCGGCCATGCTGGAGCGAGTGGCGCGTCTGCGCGGGCAGGGCGCAGGCGTACTGGCCCAGGGCGAGATGGATGATCAGCGGCGCATTGCACTGATCCTGCTGGCCGAGGAAATCAGCGCCTCGATGGCCGACATGCAGGAAAACCTCGACAAGGTGATCGTCCTGCGGCCCGAGCTGGCCGGAGATCTCCAGCGCGCACTGGCGACCC
The DNA here is from genome assembly GCF_000756775.1 of Pseudomonas saudiphocaensis. Classification (NCBI taxonomy): domain Bacteria; kingdom Pseudomonadati; phylum Pseudomonadota; class Gammaproteobacteria; order Pseudomonadales; family Pseudomonadaceae; genus Pseudomonas; species Pseudomonas saudiphocaensis. The sequence continues at coordinate 1,457,414 of NZ_CCSF01000001.1, read as the reverse complement.
TGGGCAGCAAGTACCGGGAGGTCAGCCAGGTGGTGGAGCAGGTCACCCGACATGATGATCTGCACAGCACCGCCTCCAGTGAATTCTTCGCCATGGGGACTGCGGTCATCGATATCGGTTATGCGCAGATGTACGACCTGCTGTTGCCGACGCTGGATACCTTGCTCGGTCAGCGTATCGCCCATGCGCAGAAGGTCCTGTACCTGAACATATCGGCGCTGATTGCGGTGATGACGGTGATCGGCTATCTCTCGGTGGGCGCTTACCTGTCGGTGATGAGCAGTGTGCGCAGCTTGCGCGAGGGCAGTGAGCGGCTCGCTTCCGGTGACCTGACTGCGCAGATCAAACTGACCGCCCGCGATGAGCTGCGCTTCGTTGCCGGCAGCTTCAATGATATGGCCGAGGCCATGCGCAAGCTGATTGGCAGCATCAAGGACAATGCCGATCACGTTGCCGATTCGGCAACCAATCTCGTAGCGGCTTCGGGGCAGATTCATGTGGCCTCGCAACGCCAGAGCGATGCGGCCGGCAGCATGGCTGCGGCGGTGGAGGAAATGACGGTCGGTATCGAGCATATCGCCCTCAATGCCGGCGAGGCGGACAGCCTGGCCAAGCGTTCTGGTGAGCTCTCGCGTCAGGGTGGCGAAATTGTCGCCTCTGTAGTGGCGGAGATCAGCGAGATCGCACGCTCGGTGGAAAGCTCGGCGCGTACCGTTGAGGAGCTGGGTGAGCGCTCGGGGCAGGTGTCGGCGATTGTCGGCGTGATCGGAGATATCGCCGCCCAGACCAACCTGTTGGCACTCAACGCCGCCATCGAAGCGGCCCGTGCTGGCGAGCAGGGGCGTGGTTTTGCGGTGGTGGCCGATGAGGTGCGCAAGCTGGCCGAGCGCACGGCCAACTCAACCCGCGAAATTACCGAGATGGTCGACTCCATCCAGCAAGGCACCCTGGGCGCCGTGGCCAGCATGGAAGAGGGCGTGGCGCGTGTTAACGAAGGTGTCGAGCGTGCCCGTTACGCGGGCGAGGCCATGGGCGGAATTCGCGATGCAGCCAATCAGGTGCTTTCGACAGTGGCCGAGATCTCCCATGCCCTGCGCGAGCAGAGCACCGCCTCGGCAGAGATTGCCAAACAGGTGACGATGATTGCCCGCATGGCAGAGGAAAACGGCGAGGCCGTAAGCAGCAACCACGAGACGGCCAATCGCCTGGGTGAACTGGCCGACACGCTGTTGCAGAACGTCAGCCGCTTCAAGGCATAAGGGATGTTTCGCCCTAGCTGCTAGGACGCTCTGTAGGGTGGGTCGCGCTGTATCGATCCACCAGGCGGAGCAAAGGCGGATCTAAACACCATCGGCATCAGCAGCGTTCGGTCAGCGGTTGCCGAGGCTGCTCAGCAGAGCCTGAGTGTCGGTGGCGCCCATCAGGCCTGCTGCAGCCAAAGGCGTGGCGCCATTGGCGTCGGTGGCATGCGGGTCGGCGCCCTGACTGATCAGGTACTCGACGATCTCGGTGCGGTTGAACATGGCTGCCATCATCAATGCGGTCTTGCCGTCGGGCGAAGCGCCTTCGACATCGGCACCGCCTTCGATCAACAACTTCACCATTTCCAGATCACCCTTGAAGGCCGCGCCGGCCAGCGGCGTTTGGCCCCGGTTGTTGGCCAATTGCGGATCTGCGCCGCCTTCCAGCAGCACGCGCGTGGTGTCGGCGTGCCCGTGGTAGCTGGCCAGCATCAGCAGGCTGTCGCCGTTGTGATTGCGCAGGTTGGCAGGCAGGCCCTGGGCGAGCAGTTCGGCCAGGCGCTGGGTGTCTCCGTCACGGGCACTGGCAAAAACCTGCTCGGCGAAGGCCAGGGTAGCGTCGTCCAGTTCCGGGTTGGGCTTGGGGTGGTCCGTCATAGGTTCCTCGCTGTTGGTGTTCCGGCCTCGGATGTGCGGGCATTGTGCCAAAGCGCTAAACCGATGCCCGCACAGCTGTTTCTATCCGCGTGATAGGCAGGCCGAATGTTGTGGCAGTATTGACCGCCTTTCACCATCGAACGTTGTCATGAAGCCTGAAGATCTGGAATTGCTGGTAACCCGGACGATGCCCTACGGCAAATACAAGGGGCGGCTGATCGCCGATCTGCCGGGCAACTACCTCAACTGGTTCGCCAGGGTGGGCTTTCCACCTGGGGAAATCGGCCAGCTGTTGGCCCTGATGCAGGAGATTGATCACAACGGCCTGTCTCGGCTGCTTGATCCGCTCAGGCAGCGCCAGAAACAGTAGGGCGAACGAATTCGGCTTATATGCTTTCGTTGGCGGGGGCGGCGTAGATGCCGACTTCCACGGCCAGTGCCATCACCCGCTCAACATCGCTGCTATAGACCAGTACCGCTTGCAGCTCGTCGTCCAGCGGCTCGCTGAAGTTCACCAGTGCATAGCCACCCTTCTCGGGGTAGAGCGCGCCGAGCTGAGTCTGGATGCGGTTGAGTGCCTTGGCCGGTTCGACCTTGGCCAGTTGCTTGGGCTGCAGCACAAAGCTGACGCTTTCGCCGAACGAGGCGCGGATCTGCTCGAACAGCGCCTGGTAGTCGTCGGCTTGAAACAGCACGGTCTCCGGAAGGCTGCCAACAATCACCCATTCGCCAAGCGGGATGGGAAAGTCATCGTCGTAGTTGATATCCGGATTGGCCTGGAGAAAGCCGGTGGGATCAGCATAGGCCTGGGCGGCTTCGTCGGCGATGCGGGTGATTTCTTCATCGCCCATGCAGCCCGAGCTGATAAGGGTGATCAATTCGACGAGCGACTCTTTCATGAAGGGCTCCTGCGCGGTGGGCGGGCAAGGATACCTCAAGGCTTGAGGCTGGGTGGCGGGCCACGTAAAGAGAGCTATCTTCAGATGATGGACGCGGCATTCTGAACGCCTCACATTCAGACCGGGCGGTCACGGAAAATATGCCAAAAGACTTAATTCCTGCGCTGGAAATTGGTGCAACGTTACGGAATCTTTCAGCTTTTCATGCACAATAGCCGGCAACCCATGCGCCAGCGTCACGGCTTGTAGCGGTCTTTTCGTAACGCCTGCTGGTGCGCACATTTTGATCAAGCCCCCATTCGAGAGGAACGGCAGTGCATAACGTCGTCATCAGCGGTACCGGCCTTTATACCCCTGCTCACAGTATTTCCAATGACGAGCTGGTGGAGTCATTCAACGCCTGCGCCCGCCGCTTCAATGCCGAAAACGCTGCCGCCATCGAGGCGGGTGATGTCCAGCCGATGCCCGAATCCAGTTCAGCCTTTATCGAAAAGGCGTCGGGCATCAAGAGCCGCTTCGTTACCGACAAGGCCGGTATCCTCGACCCCGAGCGTATGGTTCCGCGCATTCCCGAGCGCAGCAATGATGAGTGGTCGATCCTTTGCGAGATGTCGGTGAAGGCTGCCGAGGAAGCGCTGGCCCGCGCCGGCAAGACTGCAGCCGATATCGACGGCGTGATCGTCGCCTGTTCCAACCTGCAGCGCGCTTATCCGGCAGTTGCCATCGAAGTACAGGCGGCGCTGGGCATCAAGGGCTTCGGTTTTGACATGAACGTGGCCTGCTCCTCGGCCACCTTCGGCATTCAGAATGCCGCCAACGCGGTTCGGCTGGGCCAGGCGCGGGCGGTGCTGATGGTCAACCCGGAAATCTGCACTGGCCACATGAACTTCCGGGACCGTGATAGCCACTTCATTTTCGGCGATGCCTGCACGGCGGTGATCATCGAGCGCGCCGACCTGGCGACCTCCGAGCATCAGTGGGAAGTGGTCAGCACCAAGCTGGTGACCGAATTCTCCAACAATATCCGCAACAATTTCGGCTTCCTCAACCGCACCGCCGAAGAGCACATGGGCGATCCGGACAAGCTGTTCGTGCAGGAAGGCCGTAAGGTCTTCAAGGAAGTCTGCCCCATGGTGGCGGAGCTGATCGGCGCGCATCTGCAGGAGAGCGGCATTGAGGTCGAGTCAGTCAAGCGCTTCTGGCTGCATCAGGCCAACCTCAACATGAACCTGCTGATCGTGCGCAAGCTGCTGGGCCGCGACGCTACCCCAGAAGAGGCGCCGGTGATCCTGGATACCTACGCCAACACCAGCTCTGCCGGCTCGGTGATCGCTTTCCACAAGCACCAGGATGACCTGCCGGCTGGCAGCCTAGGCGTGCTCAGCTCTTTCGGTGCGGGCTACTCCATCGGTAGCGTGATCCTGCGCAAGCGCTGATACCTTCCTCCGATGCTCGTTCCCATGCTTTGCATGGGAACGTAGCCATCGACGCTTTATCTCCTACGGCTATCCGTACGGCCTTGCCCGTTTAGTTCGGCTGCCCGCATCTCTTCCTGAGACGGCATCGGCGCGCTGCTATTCTCTTCCAAAGAAATCAATTACGAAAAAGTTCCCGTAAATTTTAACTGTCATATTGCAGCAACCCCTCTGTCATATCGGCTTCCCATAATCGCCTCCGTCGAAACAGACGACGTCATGTCATTCGCAGGACGACGTTCCATAAAACGAAGGAGCTTTTCCCAATGAAGAAGAAGTTGATTGCGATTGCTGTTGGTACTGCGATGGCGGTTCCTGTGGTGGCAATGGCCGATGTATCTTTCTACGGCCGTGCACATATATCGGTCGATTACCTGGATGATGGTGCTGACTACTCCGAAACCAACCTGTCGAGCAACTCTTCGCGTCTGGGCTTCAAGGGCAATCATCAGATCAACCCGAATCTTGAAGCATTCTTCCAGATCGAACAGCAAATCAACTTCACTACTGGCAACTCCGACGGCGGTACAGACTTCGCAACTCGCGATACCTTCGTCGGCCTGCGCAACAGCGACCTCGGTGCCCTGCAGGTCGGTCGTTTCGACAGTCCGTTTAAAGTCGCCCGTGGCCCGGCCAACCTCTTCGGTGACCAGGTCGGTGACATGCGCAACCTCGCGCGTGCTGGAGATGGCCGCTTTGATGAGCGCTATGACAACACCATCCAGTACACCACGCCGACCATGGGTGGTTTCAACGCCAAGCTGGCCTACTCGATGTACCAGGGTGAATGGGCAGTAGAGGATGAAGATAGCGATGCGCTGAGCATGTCATTGAACTATGCCGGCGGCCCGCTGGAGGCCTCCTTGGCATACGAGAAAGTGGAAGAGGACGCCTCTCGTGGTGAGCGTGACGGTATCCGTGCCGCTGCCGCGTACAAGCTGACCGACGCGTTCAAGTTGGTGGGCTTCTATCAGACCCTCGACTATGACGGCAATGATGCCACCACCAGCTTGGACCGTGACCTCTGGACCTCCGACACCTACGGTGTGGGAGGCGAGTACAAGGTCGCACCCAACACGGCCCTCAAGGCTATGTGGATGACTCGTGACTCCGATGCTGACAATGCTGATGCAGATATGTGGGTCGTGGGTGTTGAACACAAACTGGACAAGGCCGTTCGTGTCTATGCCAACTATGCAGTAGTTGATAACGACGACAACTCTGAATTGGTGCCATGGAAAGAGGCCCGTACCGCCAATAACGTAGAGAATGCGATGGGGGAAAAGGCTGCCGGCTTTACTGTAGGTCTGCGCTACGACTTCTAATTCCGTTTCGAGGAGTTAGTTAAACAAACCGGGCTGTTCCTTAAAGGACAGCCCGGTTTGTCATTTAAGTGAAACTTTTCAGTCTTATTATCGTTTCCAGATTGTCATCTACCCCCATTCCACCAATAGTTGGTGGACCTTTGCACCAAGGAGTTTTCATGCGCAGCTTGTTCGTTCTTGCCATGGCATGCCTATTGGCAGCCTGTGCCCAGCAACCCCATGTTCAGCTGTATTCCGGTTCGCCGTTACCGGAGAGCCAGATACTGACGTTGGTGGTTCCCAGCGAACTGGAAATCCGCAGTATCAACGGCCAGCCACACTCTGCTGCCAACTCCATGTTTGGCGCTTCGGACAAACGCTTGCATTTGCAGCCCGGTGCCTACCAGGTTCAAGCCTTCTACAAGAACGGTTTCGATATCAACGGCGGCATGAGCCATGAACTGGTACGCGGACGCACGGCTATCTTCAATTTCGAAGGCAAGGCGGGTGAAACCTGGCGTCTGGAGTTCGAGCGCCCGCAGAACCTGGCTGAAGCCCGGGCGTTCGAAACCGAGTTCCCCGCTTGGGCGATGAACACCCGTACCGGCGAACGTATTGAGGCCGAGGCCGGCAACCGCAACACCTCGGTGCTGAGCGCCATGCTGGGTACCAGTGAAGTCGCCCCGGAAGCCACCAGCGTTGCGCCGCTGGGCGCCGTAACCGAGCCGGCTGCTCAGGGTGTGCCACTGCGTTCTGCGCCCACAGCGACGGCGGCTCTGCCGCACAGCGATGCCACCCTAACCACGCTGCAGCAGATGTGGAACCTGCTGACCCCGGAAAGCCGCGCGGCCTTTCTGAGGTGGGCCCAGCAGTAAGAGCCTAAAGCCCACGCCTCTGCGCGAATCCTTCGCGGGCGTGCGTTGACCAGCGCCGTTTTATAGGACCAGGTCCTGCCTGCGAACAAGGCTAACGCCTCTGCGCGGAGCCCCTTCACGGGCATGGCCCGTTCCTACAGGGCGGGGCGCTGGTGAGACGGCCTTTTATTACGTCGCGTGACGAGCCAGACTGCTCGTCATGCCTATCCAGACAGTTCCCCATCTAGCCGAGATCGCCCCGCACCAGTGGGACGCCTTGCTGCCCGTTCCGCAGCCGTTTCTGCGCCATGCTTTCCTTTCCAGCCTTGAAGACAGCGGAAGCGTCGGCGGCTCTACGGGCTGGCAACCGCAGCACCAGGTTCTGGTCGATGCCTCCGGTACCCCGCAGGCGGCGCTGCCGCTGTATCGCAAGAGCCATTCCTATGGCGAATATGTTTTCGACTGGGCTTGGGCCGATGTCTGCCATCGTGCAGGCATCCTCTATTACCCCAAGCTGCTTTGCGCAGTGCCATTCTCGCCGGTAACGGGCGCTCGGCTGCTGGGCAACCGCGAGTCGGCCATGGAGTTGCTTGATCTGCTTACGGCCGATTTGGCTGAACGGGGCCAGTCGGGGTTGCACCTCAACTTCACCGAGCCGGACGCCGATGCCTTGTTGCGCGGCCGGGATGGCTGGCTGGAGCGCATCGGTTGTCAGTTCCACTGGCACAACCGTGGTTACCGCGATTTCCAGGATTTTCTTGACGGCTTCACTTCGCGCAAGCGCAAGCAGGTGCGCAAGGAACGCGAGCAGGTGGTTGCCCAGGGCATCGAGTTCGACTGGCGCGAGGGGCATCAGCTCGATGAGGCGGAGTGGGATTTCGTTTACGCCTGCTATGCCAATACCTATCACGTGCGTGAGCGCGCGCCCTATCTGACGCGTAGTTTCTTCAGTCTGCTGGCCGAGCGTATGCCCGAAGCGATTCGCGTGGTGTTGGCCAAGCAGGGCGGTCGCCCGGTGGCCATGGCCTTCAGCCTGATCGACGCGCAAGGGCTTTACGGACGCTATTGGGGATGCCTGGCCGAATTCGACCGGCTGCATTTCGAGACCTGCTTCTATCAAGGTATCGACCAGGCGATTGCTGCAGGTCTGTCTCGTTTCGATGCCGGCGCGCAGGGTGAGCATAAGCTCATCCGTGGTTTCGAGCCGGTGATCACCCGTTCCTGGCATTACCTTGTGCACCCTGGGCTACGCGCGGCGGTGGGCGATTTCCTCCAGCAGGAGCATCAGGGTGTGCTGCGTTACATCGAGGCCGCGCGGGATGCGCTGCCGTATCGCCAAGACTCCTAGATTATCTGCTCTTCGGCGCTGCGCTGACGCCTTCCAGGGTGGCGAAGGAGGTGTCCTTGGCCGTTAGCAGGAAGTCGCGCATAAAGGGTGAATCCAGCATATCGGCGCGGATACCGGCGAACAGCGTGGCAAACAGACCCTTTTCACCCAGGCGCCGGGCAGTGACATAACCGCGAGTGCTGTACTCGTGCAGCGCCCAGTTGGGGACGCAGCAGACACCACGACCCGACGCCACCAGCTGCATCATCATGACCGTCAGTTCCGAAGTGCGTACCTGCGCCGGCTCGATATCTGCGGGCTCCAGGAAGCGCGTGAAGATATCCAGTCGGTCGCGCTCAACCGGATAAGTGATCAGGGTTTCGCTGGCCAGATCCTCGGGGCGCACGTAAGACCGGCTGGCCAGCGGATGTTGGTTGGCAACTGACAGCAGCGCCTCGTAGGTGAACAGCGGGACATAGGTAATGCCCGGCAGCTCGACCGGGTCGGAAGTCACCACCAGATCCAGATCACCCCGTGCCAGCGCCGGCAGTGGCGCGAAGGAGAAACCCGAGGCCAGGTCCAGCTCCACTTCCGGCCAGGCATCGCGAAACTGGTCGATGGTGGGCATCAGCCATTGGAAGCAGCTGTGGCATTCAATGGCCATATGCAGACGGCCCGCGGTTCCTCCGGCCAGTCGTGCGAGGTCGCGCTCGGCGCTGCGCAATTGCGGCAGTAGGCTGTCAGCAAGCTGCAACAGCCGCAGACCGGCGCTGGTGAAACGCACCGGGCGAGTTTTGCGGATAAAGAGCTGCAGGCCCAGGCGCTCTTCAAGCTCCTTGAACTGATGTGAAAGCGCTGATTGAGTTAGGTGTAGGCGCTCGGCGGCTTCCACCAGGCTATCCGTTTCGCGCAGGGCGTGAAGGGTCTTCAGATGACGAATTTCCAGCATGCCGGGGCTTCCTGCGTTGCGAATTGGCGGGACGAACAATATCTACTTGAGTGCTGTTCATCGAAAGTCTGGAGTTTCTCTCAATCTGCTCATGGAGTCGAGCCGTCGCAGGCCTTCGTGCAACGGCGAAACAGCTGGTTTTCTGAGGAGCTCTACAGCCACAGCCGGCTGACGAAATAGGCCAGGCAGATGAAAAAACCGAAGGCGATCAGGACCAGCACGCCGTCGCGCGCCATCATCCCCAGTCCGAGGATGCTCAACGCCACACCCGCCGTGGTATTACCAAAGGGAATCAGCTCCAGTGGCGGCATGGTGGCAGCGATCAGCAGGCACAGCACCGCGTTGAAGCGTACGGCAATACCTTCGGTGAGAAAGGTCAGGCGCTGTCGCAGCAGGCGATCGATATATTTTGAAGGGCGCTTGAGAAAAGCCATGGCGCGATCGTACTTGCTGCGCGACGCCGTACGTTTCAGCAGCCAATCCGGCAGCCAGATATGGCGTCGGCCGACCAGCAGCTGCACCGCAATCAACGTGATCATCACGGCAAAAATGCTGGGCAGGCCGGGAATGCCCGATAGCGGCGAGAACACCAACAGGCCTGGCACCAGCAACAGTGCACCGAAGCTGCGATGGCCGGTCGCCTGCAGCATGCAGTCAATGCTGACGGGCTCGTCCTCTGTGCCGGCTTGCTCCAGCAGGTCCAGCAATGACCCCAGGTCTTTTGGTTCTTGTGGCCGATTCATATTTGGTTCATGGCTTGGGTTGTCTGATTGGGAAAGGCTTTGGCCTGCTTCGGTGTTTGGTGGCGCACTTCCGCGAGCCGGAATCTGATTCAAAAAAGCTTCGCGCCGGGGCCTCATTGCGTCCGTGGCTCTGCACAACCATGCCGAATGTGGCTTCAGGATCAAGTGCGGTAACGGATAACTCAGGCATGGATGCTTGGAAAGCGTAGACGCCCAAATGTCACAGAATGAATATTTCTATCGATCAGAACAAAAATGATGAGTTTGTTTCATTTCGTCTGGATGCCCAAACTCCCGCCATCGAAATGAGATGGACGGAGAATCGTTATGGCTGTTGCTCACTCACTGGGCTTTCCCCGCATCGGTGCGGATCGCGAACTGAAGAAAGCCCTAGAGGCGTACTGGAAAGGCGACCTGGAAGAAACCGAGTTGCGCGAGGTGGGCCGCGAGCTGCGTGCCGCCCACTGGCAGCTGCAGGCAGATGCCGGTATCGAGTTGCTGCCTGTGGGAGATTTCGCCTGGTATGACCAGGTTCTGACCCATTCGCTGATGTTCGGCGTAGTGCCGGAGCGCTTTTGTCCCGCCGGCGGCAAGCCGACGCTGGATACCCTGTTTGCCATGGCGCGGGGTGTGACCAGCAGTTGCTGCGGGGCAGGGCAGGCGCAGGAAATGACCAAATGGTTTGATACCAACTATCACTACCTGGTCCCTGAATTCACGCTCGATCAACAGTTCAGTCTGTCCTGGCCGCAGCTGTTCGAGGAAGCCGAAGAGGCTCTGACGCTGGGGCACTCGGTCAAGCCGGTGCTGATCGGCCCGCTAACCTATCTCTGGCTGGGCAAGAGCAGGGGGGCGGATTTCGACAAGCTGGAGCTGCTTGAAAGACTGCTGCCGGTGTACGGCGAAGTGCTCGACAGGCTGGCCACGCTGGGCGTCGAGTGGGTGCAGATCGACGAGCCGATTCTGGTGCTGGATTTGCCGCAGGACTGGAAGAGCGCTTTCGAGCGTGCCTACAACCAACTGCAGCGGGCGCCGTTGAAAAAGCTGGTAGCAACCTATTTCGGTGGTCTGGAAGACAACCTGGCGTTGGCCGCTTCGTTGCCAGTGGATGGCCTGCATATCGACCTGGTGCGCGCGCCGGAGCAGTATCCGTTGATCCTCGACTGGCTGCCGGCCTACAAGATCCTCTCCCTTGGGCTGGTCAACGGGCGGAACGTCTGGCGCTGCGATCTGGAAAAGGCGCTGGAGGTGGTGCGCCACGCCGCAGAGCGTCTGGGTGACCGTCTGTGGCTCGCTCCGTCGTGCTCGCTGTTGCATACGCCGGTAGATCTGGCGCGGGAAGATCAGCTGGATGCGGAGCTCAAAAGTTGGCTGGCCTTCGCCGTACAGAAATGCACCGAGGTGGCAATTCTCGCTCGCGCAGTGAACGTACCTGAGGATGCTGAAGTGCGGGCTGCAATGCAGCTAAGCCGCGAGGTGCAGGCCAGTCGCGCACGGTCGCCGCGCATCCACAAGCCTGAGGTGCAGGCGCGCCTGGCGGCGATCAAACCACGGCATGCTCAACGCCAGTCAGGGTTTGCCGAGCGCATCGGAAAACAGCGTGCGCTACTGAAGCTGCCGGCCTTTCCTACCACCACCATCGGCTCGTTTCCGCAGACGCCGGCGATTCGTCTTGCGCGTCAGGCTTTCAAGCAAGGCAGGCTTGGGCTGGCCGACTATACCGAGGCCATGCAGGCCGAAATCCGCCACGCCGTCGCGGTGCAGGAGCAGCTGGGCCTGGACGTGTTGGTGCACGGCGAAGCCGAGCGCAACGACATGGTTGAATATTTCGCCGAGCAGCTGGATGGCTACGCCTTCACCCGCTTCGGCTGGGTGCAAAGCTATGGTTCGCGCTGCGTCAAACCGGCAGTTATCTACGGCGATCTGAGCCGGCCGGCGCCGATGACAGTGGAGTGGATTCGCTACGCCCAGCAACAAACTCAAAAGGTTATGAAAGGCATGCTGACCGGCCCGGTGACCATGCTGATGTGGTCGTTCTCCCGGGACGACATCAGCCGTGAGCAGCAGGCGCGCCAGCTGGCCCTGGCGATTCGCGATGAAGTTTGCGACCTGGAGGCGGCCGGTATCCGCATCATTCAAATCGACGAGGCGGCGTTCCGCGAGGGCCTGCCGTTGCGCCGAGCACAGTGGCAAGGCTATCTGGACTGGGCCGTGGAAGCCTTCCGCCTGTGTGCCAGTGGCGTGCGTGATGAAACACAGATCCATACCCACATGTGCTACAGCGAGTTTAATGACGTGATCGAGTCGATTGCAGCTATGGACGCCGATGTCATTACCATCGAAACCTCGCGCTCGCAGATGGAGCTGCTGGAAGCCTTCCGCGCCTTCGAGTACCCCAACGATATCGGGCCGGGCGTCTACGACATCCACTCGCCGCGTGTGCCGGATACTGCCGAGATGGTGCGGTTGCTGGAGCAGGCGTGTGAGCGCATTCCGGCCGAGCGGCTATGGGTCAACCCGGACTGTGGGTTGAAAACGCGCGGCTGGGCCGAAACCGAGGCGGCGCTGGTGAATATGGTGGCGGCGGCGAGGCAGTTGCGCGCGTAGGGTGGATGACGCTTTTTTCATCCACCGATCTTGAGTCGGCCCACACGCCTGCTCGCTGGTGGACAAGCTTCGCGTTGTCCACCCTACGGCTCTGACGTGCGGCGGGGCACTCTGCTTCTGGGGGAGGATTTAGCCGCAAAGCCCAGCTTCGTGCCGAGGGCGGCATTCCCACAGAGCAGAGTTCAACGCATCACCGTGGGAGATTCTATGGTGCAGCGCAACACTTAACCGGCATTTTTGGTCGATACATTGATTGGTTTTTCATCAAGGCGAAGGCGATACGGGCCAGCTTTCGGCCGAGCTTTACTAGAGCCTGAGTCGTCTTCAGTCCCTGGCTAAGATAGGTTTCATATAGGCCGGACCAGGCTTTTGTCCGGCGGGCAGACATGGCCGCGTTATACAAAAGGCGTCGCAGCTCCGGATCACCTTTCTTGGTCAGTTTACGGCGACCCACCTGCTTGCCTGAGTCCCGAACTCTGACGTCCATGCCCAGGTAGGCAACGAAGGCATCGCTGTTCTTGAATTCGCCTCGGTGGAAAGTATTGGCCAGCGCTACCGAGGTGAGATCGCCGATGCCCTCTATAGCCTTACAGCGCTGGGCATCCGACTGCCAGCCCACCTCAGCCATGGCCTCTTTGAGGCGGCGTTCGATCAATCTTTCGATGTCCTTGATGTTGTTGCTCAGGCGTTTGGATGCGCTCTTGAGGTCGGGCATATCGTCCAGGCTCTGGGTCAGGGCGATGCGGGTATGCACAAGCGAAGCCCGGCGTCGCAGCAGGCTCTGGATGCGGTAAAACGCATCGTGAGGCGGCACCCAGGGTTTGAGGTCGCTCAGTTCCTTGCTCAGGTAGCGCAGAATCAACCGAGCATCAGCCGGGTCGGTCTTGGCGCGACTGCCAACGCCATCGCGATACCGGTTGAGTCGATAACCATCGAGCAAATAAAGCTCAACGCCCGCCTGATGCGCCAGCGTTGCCAAGGTGCGGTGATAGGTACCAGTAGCCTCGAGTGCGATTTTGGTTCGGCCCGCAAGCGTCTTCAGCCAGCCGCCGATGGCTTGGGCTGTGTTGGCAATCCTCTTAAGATCCTTCGAATCACTGCGGGCAATGACCAGCTCGGCCTTGCTGACATCGACACCCACCATGACTGGCGTAATGGGCTTTGCCATGCTTTACCCTCCAAGCTAAGGTGATTTTACTTGTCAGGGCTCATCGAACGCTGGCTTGCAACATTTCGTCGGTCATGAGCGGCAAGGCTCCGCCGATGGATTCTCTATCGGCGTTTTGATGAGAAGGGCGGGGGCTAAATCTCCCACAGTCCGTGCCGAAAGGCCGGAAGGCGCGCTTGCCCCCTCCACCCTGACAAGTCCAGTTTGGACCTGCAGGAAAACCATACAAGGCGCGCCCCCGCGCCGAATGCAGTTTTGTAGGATGGAACCACCGCAGGCGTTTCCGTCGTCTACTGCGAATTGGCGGTAGGCGACGCCCCAACGACAATGCCCCCGTTTCAAGTGCGTTTGACAGCCTTCTTCGGCACAGCCTTGCGCTTCTTCTTTTTCCAAGGTGCGGCTTTGCCCGGTGGGTTTGGCGGGCCGCTGATGGTCAGGCGCAGGTCGCGACAGCGTTCCACCTGTTTGCGCATCCATGCCGACTGCTTGGCGACGAACTCCTCCAGGCTCATTTCGCCGGATTGCACCATGTCCAGCGCCTGTTCCCAGATTGCCGTGGTGCCAGGGTCGGCAATCGCCCGAGGTACCGCATCGATCAGGCTGAAGGCGGCGGGGCTGGCCGACAGCGCCTTGCCCTGTTTGGTCAGGTAACCACGATCCAGCAGGCCCTGAAGGATGCCGGCGCGCGTTGCTTCGGTGCCGATGCCGGTGGTGTCCTTGAGTTTCTGCTTGAGGCGTGGGTCGTCCACCAGCTTGGCGACATTCTTCATCGCCTTGATCAGATCGCCCTCGGTGAAGGGTTTGGGCGGTTGAGTCCAGAGATCCTTCAGCGTCACGTCTGTCACTGCACACCGTTGGCCCTGATGCAGCGATGGCAAGGCTTGCGCAGGCGTGGGCTCGCGGCCCTTGGCCGGCGCCAGCGCTTCGGGCATGGCGCGCCGCCAGCCAGACTCGACGATGACCTTGCCTACCGCCCGCAACGCCTGCCCGGCGCAGTCGAAGTCCGCCTGGGTGCGGTCGTATTCGTGATTGGGAAGGAATTGCGCCAGATAGCGCGCACGAATCAGGGTGTAGACAGAACGCTGCTTGCCCACCAGGCGTGACAGATCAGTGGCGGCAGCGGTGGGAATGATCCCGTGGTGAGCGCTGACCTTGGCATCGTTCCAGGCCCGCGAGCGGCGTTGCGGCTGCAGCTGTTCGAACAATGACGCGAGGCTTGGGTCGCTGCGGCCAAGTGCGGCGATGATGGCCGGCGCTTCGCCGTGCTGGCTCAGTGGCAGGTAACCGCAGTCGCTGCGCGGATAAGTAATCAGCTTGTGGGTTTCATAAAGTGCCTGGGCGATATCCAGGGTTTCCTGGGCGCCGAGGCCGAACTTCTTCGAGCAGATTTCCTGCAGGGTGCCCAGGTCGAAGGGCAGCGGTGGCGCCTCTCGCATGCGCTCGGTGCGCAGCTTGACCACCTCGGCATGGCTCGCCTGGCTGATGGCTTCCAGCGCTTGCTGGGCATGGGGTTGCTGAATGCAGCGGCCTTGCTCGTCGCAGACATCCTCATTGGCGCGCCATTGTGCGGTAAATGGAATGCCGTCGGCCTGCAACTGCACTTCGATGGCCCAGTAGGGCACCGGGACGAAGTCGGCGATGCTGCGATCGCGATCTACAACCAGGCGCAGCGTCGGCGTCTGCACACGACCCACCGGCAATACGCCCTGATAACCGGACTGGCGCCCGAGCAAGGTGAACAACCGGCTCATGTTCATCCCGATCAGCCAGTCGGCGCGTGAGCGGCCCAGCGCCGAATGATAGAGGTTGAAGGTTTCAGCACCCGGTTTGAGCGCCGCCAGCGCCTTGCGGATCGAGGCATCGTCCAGCGCAGACAGCCACAGGCGCTGGATCGGCCCGCGGTAGCGGCAATGTTCCACCAGCTCGCGGGCGATCATCTCGCCCTCACGGTCGGCGTCGGTGGCGATCACCAGTTGGCTGGCCTCAAGAAGCAGGCGCTTTACCGCCTTGAACTGGCTGGCGGTCTTCGGCTTGATCTGCATCTTCCAGCGCTCGGGAATGATCGGCAGATCGCTCAGCACCCAGCGTTTGTAGCGTGGGTCATAGGCATCCGGCGGGGCGGTTTCCAACAAGTGGCCGATGCACCAGGTCACCGTCACGCCGGCACCGAGCCAGCAGCCGTCGCCGCGTCGGTTGGCGCCGAGCACCCGGGCAATGTCCTTGGCCTGTGAAGGTTTTTCGCAGAGAAACAGCCGCATCGCTTCATCTATCCGTTGTCGCAACGGGCATAGCATGCGCAGCGGCGGAGCTGCAGGCAATCTTTATCTGTATGAATATACAGTTATTGGCGTTTGCCGCCGCCTATATAGGCGAAGTTATGGCCAGCCACACCCATGGTTGAGGCGCTAGACCACATACTTCGCAATCGCCACAAAGTGCAGCAGGCTGCCGGCCATCACGAACAGGTGCCAGATACCGTGCCAGTGGAGAAAGCGCTGGTCGTAGGCGTAAAAGATAATGCCCACCGTGTAGAGCACGCCACCGGCCACCAGCCAGGCAAAGCCTTCTCCGCCAAGCGCGGCGAGCAATGGCTTGACCGCCACCAGCACGATCCAGCCCATCACCGCATAGATGACCACCGACAGCACCCGTGCTTCCGAGCGTGGCTTGATCTCCTGCAGCATGCCGATTACGGCCAGACTCCAGACGATGCCGAACAACCACCAACCCCAGGCGCCGCGCAGGCTAACCAGGCAGAAGGGCGTGTAGCTGCCGGCGATCAGCAGGTAGATCGACAGGTGATCCAGCTTCTGCATGATCACCTTCGCCCGCCCGCGCAGGCTGTGATAAAGCGTGGAGGTGCTGTACAGCAGCACCAGAGTAAAGCCATAGATCGCCACGCTGACGATCTTTGCAACGTCGCCGCTCATGGCGGCCAGTACCAGTAGCCAGACGCTGCCGATGAGTGCTAGCACTCCGCCAGCCAGGTGCGTCCAAGCGTTGAGTCTTTCTCCGTGGTACATCGCGGCCCTGCCCGAATCCTCAGTTACCCATCAGTACGCCGAACACCTTCTTGGCCATGCTGGTTGCCGCCTGTGCAGGATTCTTACGGATGCTTGCTTCCTGCTCGGCGATTACTGTGAACAGGCCGTCCAGCGCTTGCTCGGCGACGTAGCCTTCGATGGTGCCGTATTTCGCATCGACCGCGCCGAGCCCCGAAGCCTTGGCCGCGATGGCGTTGTACTGTTGGGCGACGCCGACCTTATCGGTGGCCTGCTTGATGATCGGCATAAAGCGCTCGCGGATCTGATCACGGCTGGTCTTGTTCAGGTACTGGGTTGCCGAATCATCGCCACCGGCGAGGATGCTTTTGGCATCGGCTACGGTCATCTTCTTCACCGCGTCCAGCAGCAGCTCCTGGGCCTGCGGCACGGCGGCTTCGGCGGCCTGATTCATGCTGTCTTCCAGGGCCTCGACCTGCGCGCCCATGCCCAGCATCTTCAACATGCGCGAGGCCTTGCCGAGGTTGCCCGGCAGCTCGATGCGCACATCCGGATCATTGCTGAAACCGCCTGGCTTGCCGAGTTGCTGCACGGCAACCTTGGCGCCCTGGCTGAGGGCATCCTTGAGGCCTGCGTTGGCGTCGCCCTGGCTCAGGTCGGACAGCGAAAGGGCAAAGGCGCCAGCAGACAACATAAGGCCGGCGATTAGGGTCGTGGTGCGGAGCATGGGGTGGGTCCTCCAGGGTGATGTGTCCGAGCTTAGCAAGAAGCATCCGGCAACGTCTGCCGTGCTGAATGCGCGCGCCAGTGTCGCGGCGCCATTCCACTCCAGCGCTTGAAGGCGCGGGAAAAGGCCGTCTCATCGGCATAGCCCAGATGCAGCGCGAGATCGGTAATCGACTGTGTAGACAGGCGCAGTTGCTGACGTGCTTCAGCGTAGCGAACCTGATCAAGCAATTCGCGAAAGGTCTGCCCCTGTTTCTGCAGCGCCATCTGCAGGCTACGCGGATGCTGCCCTAGCAGGCGCGCGACGACCTCCAGCCGGGCTTCGCCGGTGGAAAGAATGGACTGCAGGACGTAGCGGATCTGCTCGGTGATATCCGTCGGCAGATGCTGGCTGAAACGGTATTGCTCGATCAGGTGAGACTTGAGCTGCTTGCGTTGTTCCAGCGGGCGCAGCGAGTAAATATCGTTGCCCGCGACGAAACCGCTACAGGGCTGCTCGAACAGCACGGGACAGGGGAACAGCCGTGCATATTCGGCTGGATCGCCCATGGCTGCATGGCTGACAAGCAGCTGGTGTGGCTGCCATTGTTCGCCGAACAGACTGGCCATGCTGCGCTGTGTGACACCCAGCCCGAGCTCTCGCAGCTGACGCAGGTCCACCGGCTCCTGCAGCTGCAGGCGGTACTCGATGCGCAACTGTTCCTCGTCGCTTCCCAGGTGTAGGGAAATGCCCTGGGCATGCAGATGTACGTACTGCTGGGTGAGCTTGAGCACCTCGGCGAAGCTATCTGCCTGGGCCAATAACAGGCCGAACGGACCAAGCACCAGATAGTCGTGATACTCGCTCAGCTGCAGGCCGAAGCTGGGTGCCGGACCTTCCGCTGCGGCCAGGTTGAGTGCCTGGGCAAAACGCGCATAAGGCACATACAGATCGGGGCGGCGCAGTACCAGCGGATCGAGTTCGCAGCGGCGCACCAGCTCGTGCGGGTTGAGGCCGTAGCGATGACACAGGCTGTCGAAGCCGATAAATACCGCGCTGCGGGCGATCTGGGTCATACAAATGATCCTGGTGAGCGGCAGCTGTGGAGTGGTCGAGTGGCGCTTCGCTTCTGCTGCGAAACCCGCGTATTGCGCTGATCTCCAACTGCTCTACACAAGCCAGACTGCGCCATCATTCCGGCTGAATATAAGCCTATTTCTGTCGGCATTCGCAATATGTCAACTTTCCCTTCGTGAAATGTCAGGCCCATAACGCTGGGCTCACCTAGGCTGAATCTATCGCATCAGGGAAGAGCCCCTTTTATGAACACAGCACATCATCATTGTGAAACCCTGGTGATCGGTGCCGGGCTGGCGGGAATCAGCACCGCACTGGAGCTGCTTGATAGCGGACGCAAAGTGCTGCTGGTCGATGCCGCGCCACGCAGCCATTGCGGTGGCCAAGCCAACGACGCCTTCGGCGGCATGCTGCTGTGCGGCACTCCGGAACAGCGGCGCAACAAGGTGCAGGACTCACCAGAGCTGTTGCTGGAAGACTGGCTGCGTGTGGCCGCTTTTGAGCCGGACGATCTGTGGGGGCGGCGCTGGGCGGAAATCTACGCAGAGCGCAACAAGGCCGATGTATACGACTGGTTACGGCAGCGCGGCATCAGTTTTTTCCCAGCGGTGCAGTGGGTGGAACGCGGCAATTTCGGGGATGGAAACTCGCTGCCCCGCTATCACGTGGCCTGGGGCTGCGGACGCGGTATCGCACAGACGCTGGCCAGACAAATGTTCGAGCACGACAGGCTGAGCTGTTTGTTCGAGCACCGGGTGTTGGGGCTGGAGCGGCGCAACGGCGCCGTGGTGGGCTGCCACGGGCGCAGCAGCACGGGCGATTTCTTGATCGAAGCCGAGCATGTGGTGGTGTGCAGCGGCGGCATCAACGGTGACCTGGGCAAGGTTCGCCAGCACTGGGACCCACTCTACGGTCCGTTCCCCGAAAACATCCTCAACGGTACTGACCCCCGTGCCGATGGCGCATTGCATGAGCAGGTGCAGGCGGTGGGCGGGCAGGTGGTCAAGTTGGGGCGCATGTGGAACTACGCTGCCGGTATCGCACACCCGGAGCCGCAGTATCCGCAACATGGTTTGAGCCTGATTCCCTCACGCTCCGCTCTCTGGCTTGAGCCCAGCGGCCGGCGCATCGGGCCGCAGCCTCTGGTCGGCGGTTTCGATACCCATGACCAGTGCAAGCGCATCGGCCATCTGCCCGGCCAGTACGGCTGGCAGCTACTCAACTGGCGCATTGCAATTAAGGAAATGGCGATTTCCGGCACCGACAGTAATCCACATTTTCGTGACCGCAGGATGCTGCGGCTGCTTTGGCAGCTTGCCACTGGCAACCGTGAGCTGGTGCGCTGGATGATCGACAAATGCCCCGATGTGCTGGCGGCGGACAGCCTCCCACAACTGGCCGAGAAGATGGCGATGCTGGCCGGCGATGACCGCCTAGATACGAACCTGCTGGCCGCCACGGTGAAGCGCCACGATGCCGGTATCCGTCGCGGCCCGGCGCTGTACAACGACGAACAGCTGCGCCGGTTGCAGCAACTGCGGCAATGGCGCGGCGACCGGCTGCGTACCTGCCGCATACGGCCGATCCTGGATTCCGGCGGTGGTCCGCTGATTGCCATCCGCACCCGGTTGATCAGCCGCAAGAGCATGGGCGGAATGCTGACGGATCTGCACTCGCGAGTGCTTAACGAGCAGAACAGACCGGTGGCGGGCCTCTATGCCGCGGGAGAGGCGGCGGGCTTCGGCGGTGGTGGCATCAGCGGAATCCGCTCCCTGGAAGGCACCTTTCTGTCCAACTGCATCCTCAATGGCCGCCGCGCCGCGCAGGCTATCGTCGGCTACGCGTCGCACAGATAAGAACAAGGAACAGAGCCATGAAGAAAACCGGAGCCGCACTTGCACGCTTCGCCCTGGAGCAACTGGGCGTCACCCACACCTTCGGCATTCCCGGCGTGCACAACACCGAGCTCTATGACGAGCTGAACGCCTCGGACAGCATCCAGCCGGTGCTGGTTACCCACGAGTGCGGCGCGGCCTTTATGGCCGATGCCTTCAGCCGTACCGGCAACAGCATCGGTACCCTGGTGATAGTGCCCGCCGCGGGCGTCACCCACGCCGCCAGCGGCATCGGCGAGGCAGGGCTGGACGGCATTCCGATGCTGATCATTTCCGGCGGTATTCACAGCGAGAGCGGCCGGCGATACCAGTTGCACGACATCGACCAGCACGCGCTGCTGGCGCCCATCACCAAGGCGACCTTCCGCATACTCAGTCATGCCGAGGTCATTCCCACGCTGTACCAGGCCTATCGCATTGCCACCGGCGGGGAACCGGGGCCGGTGTTCGTCGAGCTGCCCTACAACATTGGCAACTTCCTCGGCGAGGTGCCCGAGATGCCGGCATTCGTGGTCGAACCGCCGGTGCCAAGCCATGACTCGGCGCAGTTGCGCGAAGCGGCGCGGTTGCTGGTGGAGGCTCGCCAGCCCGGCCTGTTCCTCGGCTGGGGCGCGGTGGGTGCGCAGGCTGAACTGATCCAGCTGGCCGAGCTGCTGGGCGCCCCGGTCTGCACCACCTTGCAGGGGCTCAGTGCTTTTCCCGCCACGCATCCGCTGCATGTGGGCATGGGCTTCGGCGAATACGCCGTGCCGGCTGCGGCCAATGCCTTCGCCGGTTGCGATTGCCTGCTGGCGGTGGGCACGCGCTTCGCCGAAATTCCCACCGGCAGCTTCAGCATGCCGGTGCCGGACAACCTGATTCACCTGGATATCAACCCGCAGGTGTTCGATGCCAACTACCCCACGCGGGTAGCGGTAGCCGGCGCGGCGGAACAGCTGATTCCCGCTCTGCTGGTCGAAGTGCGGGCGCTTCGCAGCGAAGCGCCGGCCAGCCCGCTACCGGCGCGAATCACGGCGGACAAGGCCGCTTATGCGAAGGAATGGCTGCAGCACGACAGCCGCGGGCGGGTGAACCCGGCGCTGTTCTGCCAGGCCCTGCGCGCTCAGTTGAACGATGAAGCCATCGTGGTGGCCGACGATGGCAACCATACCTTCCTGCTGGCAGAGCTGATGCCGATCCATGGCCCGCGCGGTTTCATCTCGCCCAGTGATTTCAATGCCATGGGCTACTGCGTGCCGGGGATGATCGGCGCCAAGCTGGCCAACCCCGACCGGCAGGTGGTCGGCGTGGTGGGGGACGGCGCGCTGCGCATGACCGGCCTGGAACTGGTTACCGCCAGCAGCCTGGGGTTGGGCATGGCGCTCTTCGTGTTCAATGACGGCGAGCTTTCGCAGATCGCCCAGGCGCAGGAAATCCCCTACAACCGCAAGGCCTGCACGGTACTGCATCCACTCAACCTGGCAGCACTGGCCGAAGCCACCGGCGCCGCCTTCGTTTCCATCGAGAATAACGACCAGTGCGCCGAAGGCATCAATCGCGCCATGGCGCTGGCCGGGGAGGGCAGGCCGGTGCTGGTGGATGTGCGCATCGACTACAGCAAACGGACACGTTTTACCGAGGGCGTGGTCAAGGCCACCCTCAAGCGTTTCACGCCACGCGACAAGGTGCGTGTGGTGAGCCGTGCATTGTGGCGGCGAGTGACCGGTTGAGGAGCACGACGATGAGCCCTGTCTTTGCCTGCATGGCCGCCAGCTGCGACGACTACCGGCGGCTGGCCGAGCGCCGCCTGCCGCGCTTCCTGTTCGACTACATCGATGGCGGCGCGGGTGACGAGCAGACGCTGGCCGCCAACTGCCGGGACTTCCAGCAGGTGCATCTGCGCCAGCGGGTGCTTTGTGATGTTGACAACGTCGACACCCGCTGCGAGTTGATCGGCCAGCCAGCGAGTATGCCCCTGGCGCTGGCGCCGCTGGGCATGGCCGGGCTTTATGCGCGGCGAGGCGAGGTTCAGGCCGCGCGGGCCGCGGCGACGGCCGGGGTGCCCTTTGGTCTGTCCACGGTCGGTATCTGTTCGTTGGCTGAGGTGCACGCGGCGAGTGCGCAGAAGTGCTGGTTCCAGCTTTACATGCTGCGCGACCGCGAAGCGGTGCAGGGCCTGCTGCAACAGGCGCTGGCCAACGGCTGCGACACCCTGTTGTTCACCGTGGACCTGGCCGTGGCGGGAATTCGTCGCCGCGACATGCGCAACGGCATGCTCGACGGCACCTGGCGCGGCAAGCTCGCCAAGGCCACGCAACTGATGCAGCGCCCCGGCTGGCTGCTGGACGTGGGCATTCGCGGCAAGCCACACCATTTTGGCAACCTGACCGATCGGGTGGTCGATCCCAACGACCTGCGCGCGTTCAAGGCGTGGCTGGATGCACAGTTCGACCCCTGCGTGACCTGGTCCGACATCCGCTGGCTGCGCGAGCAATGGCCGGGCAAGCTGATTCTCAAGGGCATTCTGGAACCGGACGACGCGCTGCGGGCGCTCGATTGCGGTGCCGATGGCATCGTCCTGTCCAACCATGGGGGCCGGCAGCTGGATGGCGTTTCCTCCACAATCCGCCAATTGCCAAAAGTCGCCGAGGCGCTCGACAGGCGCCTGCCGATCCTGGTCGACGGCGGCATCCGCAGCGGTGTGGACATTCTCAAGGCTCTGGCGCTTGGCGCCCAGGGTGTAATGATCGGACGCCCCTGGGCCTGGGCGCTGGCTGCCGGAGGCGAGGCAGCGGTCGAGCGCTTGCTGAGCAGCCTGGGTTCGGAGCTGGCAGTGGCCATGGCGCTTTGCGGAGTGCGAAACCTGGGGCAGGTGGACGCGAGCTTGGTGGATTCCGGACTTGCCGAGAACAGGATTCTCTAGGGAAAGAGTCGTTGCCGGAACGATGCGAAACGGCTGGCGGAAAGGGTTTGAAACAAAAGCGAGAAACCGTCGGAGCAGGCGGCCCGGTTCCTGAATTCAAGCAGCTTTTTCAGCGCCCTGATCTTCTTCTCATGCTTCTCGACCTAGCTTCGCGCGCTTTGATCTTCTCTATCCCACATGGGCCAGGACGCGGTGTAGAGACGGGCACTCACCTCCTTGCGGCAGACGGCAGTGAACTAACACCCAGGCCACACAATCCTCATCTATGCACAGTTCAGAGCGCGCTTGACCGGCCATCACATACGCAATGCCGGTCAGGACGCCCAGCGATGAGGAGCCCCGCCGTGACCGAAACCACCCACCGCACGCATCGAAGATCCCGCCGCAGCACGCCGAATCCGCTGCATGCGACCCTGCTTGCCGGGACTGTCCCCCTGTTCCTCGGTGCCCTGTTGAGCGACATCGCTTACTACCGCAGTTACCAGATCCAGTGGAGCAACTTTTCCTCATGGCTGATTGCCGGAGGCCTGGTGTTCTGTGGCCTGGCCTTGCTCTTCGCACTGGTCAACCTGATCCGAGCCGAGCACAAGGCGGGTAGACCAGCGCTCTACTTTTTGCTGCTGCTGGCCACCTGGGTGTTGGGCTTCGTCAACTCCCTTGAGCATGCCAAGGATGCATGGGCGGCGATGCCCAATGGCCTGATCCTCTCGTTAATCGTTACCTTGCTGGCCTGTGTGGCGACCGGTATCGGACTTACCAACCTGCGCTCGAGGGGTGCCAAATGAACTACATCAGCCCGCTGACCGCCCTGAGCCTGGCATTGCTGTTGAGCGCATGTGGTGGCGACGAACAGAACATCGCCCAAACCTATGGCGCTGAGCCCAAGCTGCCCGATCCAGAGCGGGGTTTGCTGCCCAGCATGAAGATCGCCGAGCCCACGCCATGGGGCGATCAGGTACCGACGGTGCCTGAGAACTTCACGGTTACCGCCATCGCAACCGACCTCAAGATCCCGCGCCAGACCCTGGTGCTACCCAACGGTGACATCCTCGTGGCGGAAGGGCGTGGCGGTAATGCGGCCAAGCTCAAGCCCAAGGACGTAATTGCTGGCTATATCAAGGCCAAGGGCAATACCTCTGTGGAAAGTGGTAATCGCCTGACGCTGCTGCGCGATGCGGATGGTGATGGCACCTACGAACTGCAAACGGTCTTCGCCGAAGACCTCAATGCCCCTTATGGGCTGGCTTTCCATGACGGCAACCTCTATGTGGCCAATCAGGATGCGCTGGTGCGCTTCGACTATCAGGATGGCCAGACAGAGGCCAGCGGTCCGCCTGTCAAAGTCACCGACCTGCCATCGGCAATCAATCACCACTGGACCAAGGCGCTGACCATCAGCCCTGACGGTCGCTTCCTCTATGTGGGTATCGGTTCCAACAGCAACATCACCGAGCGTGGCATGGAGGCCGAAGTGGATCGTGCGCTCGTCTGGCAGATCAACGCCGAGACGGGCGCTTACAAACCCTACGCAACCGGCCTGCGTAACCCTACTGCCCTCGCCATCCAACCGGGTTCCGGGCAGTTGTGGGCGGTAGTCAACGAAAGGGACGAAATAGGGGAGGACCTGGTGCCGGATTACCTGACATCGGTACAGGAAGGAGGCTTCTACGGCTGGCCCTACAGCTACTGGGGCAAGAATGTCGACGACCGCGTGAGGCCGCAGGACCCGGACAAGGTTGCCGCCGCCATCACGCCGGACTACGCCCTGGGCTCCCACGTCGCCGCCCTCGGCCTGGACTTCTCCAGCGAAGTCATGGGCCCGGAGTACGCCGATGGCGTATTTATCGGAGAACACGGCAGCTGGAACCGAAAAAATCCGGTGGGCTACAAGGTGATCTTCGTTCCCTTCGAAAACGGTCGACCATCCGGTGAGCCGATGGAGTTCGTAACCGGCTTTCGCACCGACGACGGCAAGACCCGCGGCCGCCCCGTCGGTGTGACGGTTGATCCGCGCGGCGCGCTGATCGTTGCTGATGATCTGGCTAATACGGTGTGGAGGGTGAGTCGAAATCAGTAAAGGCACTGTTCGACAAAAAACGCGGCTGACGTTTTCAGGTGTCAGCCGTAGTTTGTTAGTTACCGCACGTTATTGACCAAGTCGTGCAAGATTGATGCGAAGTGGCTAGCAATCGCTCAGGGATGAACGCGTGATAATGGACCCGTATTAGGAGTTCAATTTCACAAGGACGCGAAATGTTTTTTCCCTCTCGGAGCAGGGGGCTACTGCTTTGCCGTGCGGGCAAGTCGGCGGTAGCCTTTTGTCATGCCTCTTTAGTCGCACCGACTTTCAAGCATGCTTTGCTGGTTTCTCTGCTGATCCTGGCTGGCCCCGCTGCGGCTGCCGATTCAGTGCTGGGACAGGAATTACTGCGCCAGCAGGAGCGCGAGCGCGCTCAGCGTGAAAAGCTAGAACCTTCTCCTGACGTGCGCTTTGAACTGCCGGGAGCGCAGTTTGACGGCGACCGGCTACCCGAACAGGAAACGCCTTGTTTTGCCATTCACCATATTCAGCTGCTGGGCGAGGCAGCGCCTGCTTTTCAGTGGGCGCTAAGTGCCGCCAACCCCGCGGATGACCCAGCTCTAGGTCGTTGTCTGGGAGCTACCGGCATCAACCTGAGTATGAAACGCATCCAGAATGCGATCGTTGCCCGAGGCTTCGTCACCACTCGTGTACTGGCCGAGCCCCAGGACCTGAACCAGGGGACGCTCCGCTTGACCCTGGTACCAGGCCGCATCCGCAACATCCGTTTCGCCGAGAACAGCAGTAGCAGGGCCAGGATCTGGAATGCCGTGCCTGCTAACTCGGGCGATCTGCTCAACTTGCGCGATATCGAACAGGCCTTGGAGAACTTCAAGCGGGTTCCTACTGCCGAGGCTGATATCCAGATCGTTCCGGCAGAAGGTGCTGACGCCAAGCCTGGCGAAAGTGATGTGGTGATCCATTGGAAACAGGCGCTACCGTTGCGCCTGAGCCTGTCCCTGGACGACTCAGGCAGCGACTCGACGGGCAAGTACCAGGGTAACGTGGCGCTGTCGTTTGACCACCTGCTGACCCTCAATGATCTGTTTTACCTAAGCTACAACCACGATCTGGGCGGCGGACAATCCGGTGAGCGTGGTAGCAAGGGGCATACCCTGCATTATTCGTTGCCCTACGGTTACTGGATGCTGGGGATCACCGCCAGCGAGTACGACTACCACCAGAGCGTGGCGGGAGCGAGCCAGACCTATCGTTACAGTGGGCATAGCCGCAACAACGAAGTGCGCCTTTCTCGCCTTCTGTATCGCGACGGAGTGCGCAAGACCATAGCCGCTCTCGGTGGCTGGACCCGTTCATCAAGCAACCATATCGACGATACCGAGATCGAAGTGCAGCGTCGGCGCATGGCGGGGTGGGCGTTTGACCTCAGCCACCGTGAGTTTGTCGGCACCAGTACCCTTGACCTTGGCCTCGGCTACCGACGTGGCACTGGAGCCCACAACTCCCTAAGGGCACCGGAAGAGGATTTCGGTGAAGGCACCTCGCGCGCTGCGATCATCACCGCCCACGCCCAAGCGCACGTGCCCTTCGAGCTAGCCCGCCAGCGCCTGCGCTACACCGGTAGCTGGCGTGCGCAGTGGAATCGAACGCCGCTGGTACCGCAGGACCGATTCTCCATCGGCGGCCGCTACACCGTGCGCGGCTTCGATGGCGAGAACATTCTGTCCGCCGAACGAGGCTGGTTGATCCGCAACGATCTGGGCCTGGCTCTGGGACGTAGCGGTCAGGAGCTATATCTGGGGTTGGATTACGGCGAGGTGGGCGGCAGCTCCAGCGAGTGGCTGCTTGGCAAGCACTTGGCCGGTGCTGTCATCGGCCTGCGCGGTGGTTACAAGGCTCTCTCTTACGACCTGTTCTGGGGGCAAGCGCTCGACAAGCCCGATGGCTTCAAGACCGCCGACAGCACCACCGGGATTCAATCTCAACTTGTCGTTCTGAGGAAGGCCATGCGCTTCGATACCCTGGATTTCACCGCCCCCGGTCTGTTTGACAGCCCTTGGAACGAAGCCGAGGTCCTCGGCTCCGCCGTCTGGTTGTGGATGCATTCACCAGCGCATCGTGATGCGCCGCTGCACAGTCTGTCGGCTTTGCTGCTGCCGGCGCTCAAGCACAAGCAGTTCATCCTTGCTTGCGAGCAGGGCAAGCCGGTGTTCTACCTGTCTTGGCTGAACCTAAGCGCGCAGGCGCAGGCGCGTTACCTGCGTGAGTCACCGCTGTGCATTCCCGACGCGGACTGGAACAGCGGGGACTGCATGTGGATTCACGATTGGGTTGCGCCGTTCGGCCATACCCAGCAGATCACCCGCCTACTGCAACGCAGGCTCCTGGCCAACCGCTGCGCTCGGGCGCTGTACCACCGTGGTGAAGAGCGGGGCCTGCGGGTAAAGACTTTCCAGGGGATCGGCGTGATGCCCGCCGAAGCGCGCGCCTGGTTCGAAGCCCATCCGCTGCCGTCCGCCAGCTAGCGCACGCCACTTCAATTGTCGTCACGTTATTTGTCACGCAAAGGGAATTGCAATGAACAAACATCTGTACCGGATCGTTTTCAACAAGGCGCGCAACCTGCTAATGGTTGTCGCCGAAAACGTGACCAGCAACGTCAAGGCCCCTGGCTGCACGGGTCGCGGGAAGCAGGCTGGCAGTACTTGTGTGGTTCGCCTGCAACCCTTGCGGTTTTCTCTGATGACGGCGCTTGGCCTAGTGATACTGATCGGGCCACAGGCCCACGCCGATATCATCGCTGACCGCAATGCGCCGGGTAACCAGCGACCCACTGTGCTCGATAGCGGCAACGGCACGCCTTTAGTGAATATCCAGACGCCCAGCGCCGCCGGTGTGTCGCGCAACCTCTACAGTCAGTTTGACGTGGATGGTCGGGGTGCCATCCTCAATAACTCGCGGGGCAACGTAAAAACCCAGCTTGGCGGCTGGGTCGAGGGCAACCCCTGGCTGGCCAAAGGAAGCGCTCGGGTGATCCTCAACGAGGTCAACTCCAGCAACCCAAGTCGTTTGCATGGATACGTCGAGGTAGCCGGCCAACGTGCCGAGCTGGTGATCGCCAACCCTGCGGGAATCACCTGTAATGGCTGCGGCTTCATCAACGCCAATCGTACGACCCTAACCACTGGCCAGCCGCTGCTTAACGGCGGTCGGCTCGATGGCTATCTGGTACAGGACGGCAGGGTGGTCATTGAGGGTGCCGGGCTGGACGCCAGTCGCAGTGATTACACGGCAATCATCGCGCGCTCAGTGGAAGTCAACGCTGGCATCTGGGCCAATGACCTGGCTGTGGTCGCTGGGGCCAACCGGGTAAGTGCCGACCAGCAGCAGATCAGCGCGGCGCCGGGCAAGGGAGCGGCCGCCGGCGTTGCTATCGACGTCGCCCAACTGGGCGGCATGTATGCTGGCAAGATCACCCTGGTGGGCAACGAGGCCGGCGTGGGTGTGCGCAATGCAGGAAAGATCGGTGCCAGCGCCGGTGAGGTGGTCATCAGCGCCGACGGCCGTTTAGAAAACTTAGGCAGCATCGCCAGCGCCACGGCTGTTCGGGTAGAGGTCGGCGGCGACCTGCTCAACAACACCGGGCAGATGCAGGCCCTGGGTGACATTCAGGTCGTGGCAGGCGGGCAGGTCGATAACCGCACCGGCCTGCTACGTGCCGGTCAGGAACTGCGCTTGGTCGCCGAGAGCCTCGATAACAGGGCGACCCAAAATGCCGAACAGGGTATCGAAGGGCGCTCGCTGGCCATCAGCGCAGATCAGATTGACAACACCGCAGGGGAATTGCGCGCCGACGGTGACATGAAGCTGAGCAGCGATGGCGGTCTGGACAATACCCGCGGACAGATTGCCGCTGGCCGTGATCTGCGTATCGCTGCGAGTGATCCAGCGGTGGCCGGCCCGAGCATAGAAAATACCGACGGCACCCTGATTGCCGGGCGGGCACTCGCCATCAAGGCTGACCACTACAGTGGGGATGGACAGGCACTGAGTCTTGGCGACTTGTCCCTGCAGCTGAGCGGCGACTACCAGCATAGCGGGCTGCTACAGGCGGGTGGCGATCTGGATTTGAAGCTGGCCGGATCCTTGAGCAACCAGGGTGAGTTGCTGGCGGGCGAGCGCCTTGTCCTTCAGGCTGCCGAGTTGGCCAACCAGTCCGGTGGCGAAATCACCGCCAGCCAGGGACACATCCAGGTAGCGGGTGAACTGAGCAACCGTGGTCTGATCGACGGCGAGCAGGTCGAACTGCGCGCCACGCATTTGACTAACCTCGGTACAGGGCGAATCTACGGCGATACCCTGAGCATCGAAGCGGATAGTCTGCGCAACGATGTCGAGCAGGGCGAGACCAGCGTGATCGCCGCTCGTGAGCGTATGGACATAGGTGCGCGGGTCGTCGCCAACCGGGAGCAGGCGCTGATCTTCAGTGCTGGCGATTTGGCCATCGGCGGCCACCTGGACGCGGACGGTCGCGCCAGCGGCCAGGCCGAGACTCTGCACAACGCTAGCGCCACCATCGAAGCCCTTGGTGACCTGGCGCTGAACGTGCGCAACGTACGCAACAGCAACGAGCACTTCAGCACCGAAGTGGTCGAGGTATCGCGCGAAGCTAGACGGGAATTCCAACTAAGCGGCTCGGCCAACCGCTACGGCTCGGATCGGATTTCCACCTACACCGACGAAGTGCTGTATTTGGTGACCCCCGAAGGGCGGCGCGACAACTGGAATCGCTACGACTACACCCGCGTGGTCAATGAGACCCGGATCAAGACCAGCGCTCCCGGCCAGATACTTGCTGGCGGCAACCTCGCCATCGACGCCGAAGAGGTAGTCAACGACAAGAGTCAGATCATCGCCGGCGGCCTGCTCCAGGCCAATATCGACAGCCTGACCAACACCGAGGTGGCGGGCCAGCGCGTAACCAGCGATAGCGGCACGGTGACCAACTTCTACCGCATCCAGCGCAAGGGCCGAGACCGTCAGGGCAGCCGGAGTAGCGCCTATCGACCGGCAAGCAGTATCCAGGAAATCAGCCTGCAACCCAGTGTCTATGAACAACACGGCACGCCGAGCGGTAGTGGCCTGGGTCTTGGTCCTGTCGTCTCGGTACCGTCGCTTGATCAGCAGAATGCCAGCGGCATCGTTCAGCAGGTGCGCAGCGCCAGCCTGGCGCTTCAAGTGCCGAGCAGCGCCCTGTTCCGTCCCAGCAGCAGCGCCAGCTATCTGGTCGAAACCGACCCGCGTTTTGCCAATTACCGTAACTGGCTATCGTCCGATTACATGCTGCAACGGCTTTCCGTGGACCCAGCGACCGCGCAGAAACGCCTGGGCGATGGCTTTTACGAACAGAAGCTAATCCGTGAACAGGTCGCACAACTGACTGGCCGGCGCTTCCTTGAGGGCCATGCCGACGACGAAGCCCAGTATCTGGCCCTGATCGACAGCGCCGTGACCCTGGCCCAGGCCTGGCAACTGGTGCCGGGCGTGGCCCTTAGCGCCGAGCAGATGGCGCAGTTGACCAGCGATATTGTCTGGCTTGTGGAGCGTGAGGTGACCCTGGCCGATGGCACCACTACCTTGGCTCTGGTGCCGCAGGTCTATGTGCGTGTGCGTGAGGGCGACCTAGACGGGCACGGCGCATTGCTTGCCGGGCAAACTCTGCAACTCGACCTAAGCGGCGACCTGGTCAACAGCGGCAGCCTTGGCGCGCGAGGCGTCGCAACAATCAGCGCTGAGAACATCGACAATCTCGGCGGGCGCATCCAGGCCAACGCCGTTGGTCTACAAGCGCGTAGCGACCTGAACAACCTTGGCGGTCTGATCAGCGCGGGCGACAACCTTAGCGTCACGGCAGGGCGCGACCTCAACCTGATTGCCAACCGCCAGACCACCCGGAGCGAGCAGGGCAGCCGGGAGATGGTATCGCGCATTGCCGGGCTGTTCGTCTCCGAGCCGGCAGGGCAACTGCTCGCTGCAGCGGGACGCGATCTTCGTCTGCAGGCCGCGCAGGTAGTAAATAGCGGTGAAGGCGGGCAGACCCTCCTGGCCGCCGGGCGGGACGTTGATATTGGTTCTGTGCAGGAAAGTCATAGCCAGGCCATCACTTGGGACAGCGCCAACTGGCGCAAGGAGTCCGGTAGTCGCGAAGTCGGTAGCAGCATCCAGACTCAGGGGGATCTGCAGCTTCAAGCCGGCAACGATCTCAATCTGCGCGCGTCGAGTGTCGGTGCCGGGGGCGCTTTGTTCGCTAGCGCCGCGCGCGATATCCGGCTCAGTGCCGGCAGCCAAACCCGTAATGTGGATGAGGCGCACAGGTCCGTTGGTCGCAGCGGTATTAGCGCAAAAACCACGAATACCCGGGACAGCTTCAGCGACAACCAGGCACAAACCAGCAGTCTGACCGGCGCTCAAACGGTGCTCCGGGCTGGCCGCGATATCGGCAGCGAAGGGGCGCGTCTGGAGGGCAGCGACGAATTGCTGTTGATCGCCCAGCGCGATATCAGCCTTCTGGCGGCCACCAGCAGCGGTAATCAGGCCAGCAGCAAATTACGCAAGAGCATGACCTCCGCCGACTCACGCAGCAGTCGAAACAGCTGGCAAAGCCCCGAAGGCAGCAATCTACAGGGCGGTGACATCGAGCTGCACGCTGGCCAGGACATCAAATTGCAGGGGGCTGTAATGCGTGCCGAAGGCTCAGCCCTTCTCAGCGCCGACCGCGATATCGACATTAGCAGCGCCATACATAGTCAGAACAGCAGCAGTGCAAGGCAGGCGAGTCGCCTGGGTTTTGCACACCATGCATTGCTGGCCCATGAGCAAAAGGCTCAGCAGGGGCAGCAGAGTCAGCACGAGGCGGTGGGCAGTCTGCTCAGTGCAGACAGCCTGCATTTGGACAGCGGCCGTGATACCCGCATCGCCGGCAGCCAACTGGTGACCGACGGCAATATCGACATCAATGCGGGTCGCGACCTGCTTATCGCCAGCAGCGAGAGCCAGGCCAGCCATAGCAGCAAGACCAGTAGCCGCAAGACTGGCGAGATCGGCGAGTGGTGGCAGCCGGCCATGGGTAGCGTCAAACAAAGCGAAAAGACCCAGGGTGAAACCATCCGCCAGGTCGGCAGCCGAATCGCTTCGCTTGAAGGCGACATCAGCCTCAAGGCTGGCGAAGCGTACAGGCAGACGGCGAGCCAGGTCATGGCGCTGCAAGGTGATATCGACATCGAAGCACGACAGGTGGCCATCGAGGCCGGGCACGATCGCCTCAGTCACAGACAAACTCACAGTACCGGCAGAACGGCATTGGGTGGCACTGTCAGCGTTCCCCTGGTGGACGCGGTGCAAAGCATGCAGCAGATGGGCAAGGCTGCTAGTCGCACGGATGACAGCCGCCTGCAAGCCCTGGCCGCCGCAACGACCGCGATGCAGATCAACAACGCGCTGGACAGCGGTACAGCGCTGATGAACGGTAACCTGGGTGGTATCAAGATCAGCGCCAATCTGAGCAACAGCAAGAGCAGCAGTACCACCACCCAGAGCGGGCGTAACGTGGTAGGCAGCGGCGTTATCGCTGGCGGCGATCTGAATATCAGCGCCCGTGGCGACGGTAACAGTGACATACGTGTGATCGGTAGCCAGCTTAAAGCTGGCAATGACCTCAGCCTGCACGCGGATGGAGAGATAAACCTTCTGGCTGCGCAGAACACCGCCGAGCAACACAGCAAAAACGCTGGCAGCGGCTGGAGTGTCGGCGTCGGCTTTGCGCTCGGTGGCAGCCAGAACGGCTTCACACTGGAGCTGGCGGCCAATAAGGCGCGTGGCAAGGCTGATGGCGAAGACCTGACCCACAGCAATACCTATGTCACGGCGGGCAATACCCTCAGCCTCACCTCAGGCGGTGACACCAACCTAAAGGGCGCGGTGGCCAGCGGTAAAAAGGTGGTGGCTGATATCGGCGGCGATCTCAACCTGAAAAGCCTTCAGGACACCAGCAGCTATCAGTCGAAGCAGAGCAGCACCGGGGTAGGGCTAAGTCTGTGCATTCCGCCGTTCTGCTACGGCTCGTCCAGCGGCAGCGGCTCCGTTAGCCAACAGAAGATCAACAGCGACTACGTCAGCGTGACCGAACAAACCGGCATCAAAGCGGGTGACGGTGGCTTCCAAATTAAAACCGTAGGCAACACCGACCTCACGGGCGCGATGATTACCAGCAGTGACCAAGCCGTAACAGACAACAAGAACAGTCTGAACACCGGTACTCTGACCCATTCGGATTTACTCAATAGGGCCGAAGCCAGTGCCAAGAATAACGGTTTCAGTTTGAGTAGTGACTTTTTTACTCAAGGTAAATACGGCGCTGCCAAAGGCATTATCGGTAATGCTATTGATAATGGTGCTGCCGAGGATGACTCATCCGGTAGAACCCTGAGTGCCGTAAGCCAAGGCACCATTGTGGTTACCGATGGGGTAGCACAACTGGAGAAAACCGGGAAGACCGTCGACGAAACTCTGGCGAGCCTGAGTCGTGATACCAAGTCTATTCATACTGCCGCGCAGCGGCTGGATGCGCGGGACTTGGCACATCAAGCAGAAGCGGTACAGATTATCAATAAAGCGATATTTGCAGAGGCAGCCAAGTTCTCCGATGAAGCTTACCGCACCATGTTCTTGAAGGACCACGTGATATATGAAGTGATTCGTGGTGAAGATGGAAAGATTGCCATCGATGAAAATGGTAAGGCGCTAGTTAGAGAGCTCTCTCAGAGCGAGAAGGTGAGCCTGCAAGCGGGCAGTGGCGGACGAGTTAAAGTTTTTACCAACGGAATTTTCAACGACGAAGATGCCGCATTAGGCTATACCGCACAGAATATTCCAGGAGGGGCTGAGACAATATACTTAGTAGCCTTCCCGCAAACCGACAGTTTGGTCGCTGAGTTGATGGTGGCAGGGTATCAGAGCTTTCTGGAAAATGATTTATGGGGTTTGGCGAACGCCACCGTAGAAATTAAAGACCTCATGAAGTTATATGGAGAAAGTGGGCTGGATTTGTCAGGGCATAGCCGTGGCAGTATGACCATCGGAAATGCTCTAGAGTCGTTGCAAAGAGAGAGTGATGGAAAAGAGCCATTGAGCGATACCTTAATTCGCTTTTTCGGCCCAGCCTATAACGCGGAAAAGGCAGCAGGTATGCTGTATGAAATGAGCGAGGGTCGCCAAGACACGGTATATCTGCAAAACCATAAATATGACTTCGTGGGGGTTGCGCTGGGTAATAACCCGGCCACCTATGAGACTGTTCCAAATAAGAGTTACAAGATAAGGGAGTGGATAAATATTCTTAAGGACAGTCCGACGGTGCACAGTTGCTATGGTAATGCTTCAGATAAATGTATTACTGCATACGGGAAGGCAGAGGTTATGGAGATAAAGCGCCAATGAAAATGGCGAATAAAATAGTAATTTCTTGTTTTTTGGTAGGGGTGTCCGGATGCATTAATCCTGAGGCGTTTCGCCCGTCGCCGCCATATTATGAATCATGGGGAAAGATGGGTGCGACTGAGTTGGATGTAAAAAAAGCATTGTTGGAGTGTGGAGATACTCATCCGGCAGGTGGGCCTAAGGAAAGTTTAAACGAAGTAGCTTTAGTTTACTATTGCATGGTTGGATATGGTTACACTCCTCGCGGCTTTAAAGGGCGTATAGAGGACTCGACAAGTTTATGTCGCATTCATGCGGACCTGCCAATTTGCCAACCTGACGCGCTAGTTCCAAAACCTAGCATCGAGCTGCGATTAAATAGTAGGTATTGCCGTCAATATCTAAATTACAATGATTGTTTATCTTATTTGTCGAGCAGTAGCGTCGGTGTTCATGTGTGTTCCAGGCGAAGCTATAGGGCGCCACCGTTAGAATGCTTGCCTTGAACGATCAGCGTGTATTTGCAAATCCATAGGTTGAATTTGTGGGGCCTTGCTAGTTAACTGTCCGGTCACTATACGGTCGTTCCTGATAAAATTACCAGCTAAAGGAGTGTATGTGTATTCTTAAAGGTGGTTCTGTGGAGCTTGGTTGTTATGGTGCGGTTTCGGTTGCACGGAAACAGCAGAGCAAGCAATGAAAAGGCTTCATAATAACCTTTCTCTTTAGTTTTGGACGTTTTTATCTGGTTATAGGGTCTTCCGGTAGTTCGCACTGGGTGGCGTAAGGAAGGTTCATGGGTGGTGGTAACTATAATCAATTAGGGGGCTGTCCCGAATATTACTGTCCCTAATATGAAATGGCTTGTTGCACCATAAGGTCGGATTATGCATGTCTAAATCTTTTCAGGGGTGGCAGGTCAGGCAATAATAGCGGTGCCGTAATATTAAGGCTTTGCCGCTTGAGGGCGGCTTGGCTGGATTTTTTAATACCAAGGAGGGATTATGAGGTTCACTAGGTTTACATTTTTTTTCATTGCGGTGCTCTCGTTAACTGGTTGTGTTTCGGCTATTCAAACAAAGAACGTAAGAAACTATACCCTCATGGGTATGCAGGCTCAGGCAGTTGGGAATTGGGACTTGGCTCGCAGAGCTTATGCGAGGGCAGTTGTGAATGCTGAGTTAGCGAAATTACCGCCAGCAGTACGCTCTGTTTTAACGTACGAATATGGGCGGGCATTGGGGGTTACGTGCTTTTTTGAGCTTTCTGAGTCAGAGCTGAACTTGGCTTACAAACTCGATAAAGAGGCTGGCAATCCTCTCTATTTGTCCTTGGTTGAGCTAGCTAGGTTGAGTTTGGATCAGAATAAGTATCATGAGGCGGTGGGTTACTTTGCAAAAGCTATAGTTGAGTTTGATAAAGAAGATTTCGCCGCGAATGCGCCTATCGGTTATGCAGATGTACTTGCCGAGTACGCGGCATCTCTATCAGCAATTGATAAAAAGAGTGAGGCTTCTTCTATCATGCATAAGGCAGCTGAAATAAGAGCCGCTAACCCGCAAGGACGTTCCATAACAGATCGAACGCCTTACGGGAAATTCTGTACCGCCTGAGAGCGGGTTGAGCAGAAGGAATGACAGTTGTCCGATCAGCGTCGGTGAGAATATAGCTAAATGAAGTTCGTGACGGGCTTTCGCACGGACGACGGCAAGACCCGTGGCCGCCCCGTCGGTGTGGCGGTCGATCCGAAAGGCGCGCTGATCCTCGCCGACGATCTGGCTAATACCGTGTGGAGGGTGAGTCGCAATCAATAAGTGCAGCCGCTAGGGCGGCTGCACTTCGCAGGAAACTGATCGAGAGCGATCAATGGCGCCTCTCGATCAGCTCTCGCATTGGTGTGGGCAGCATTCCGTACAGCTTGTTGCTAATGGTCTGTTCGTGGCGCTGCCAGAGTATGCCGAGGTAGATAACTCCAAGGCCGATGATGGTCAGGACGAAAGGGAAGATGATGCTATCCCTGAACACATCGTAAGCCAGGTGAGCAAAGTAGCTCGTCGCACCCAGGCCGCCCAGAACGGCAAACAGCCTGCGCGAAAGTACAGCCCCGACAGCGATCATTGCCAGGTTGATGCACAGGTAGATGAACCTGTCCAACTCACTGTCAAGGTACATCGTGGACAGACCGCACCAGAAGGCTATGGCGCCAAACAGATAGAGCCAGAACGCATAGTCCTGTCGAGTGCGGATATCAACCCAGAAGCCCAGCAGTGCGATAAGCAGGCCAAACCACAGGGATACGAACTTTCGCAGCTCCCAGGGGGTGCCCATTTCGTTGAACAGAAAAGGTGCCAGATCCATGCTCAGGTACCAGAGCGTCGCCGCGATGGGCATTACCAGGAATGGCAGGCGGTAACGCCAAAGCATGATTACGCCGCACGCTAGCGTGGCGAGTTCCATGAACAGCCAGCGCCAATCGATATGGGTGTGGTAATTGCGCAAATACCTCCCATCAGCCCACCAGCCCAGTGCAACCTGCAGGCCATAAATCGCCAGTGGTGTGAGGGCGACGACAAAGGCTGCGGTGATGCCGGCGGGAATACGCAGTCGGGATTTTCTCAGGAAGAATTCGGTGAGCCAGAGTCCTGCACCGGCATAGGCAAGGGCAATGGAGAACAGGCCCCAGCCACCGAAGCGTTCCCAGCCCAGGGTCATGAACAGGCTCATAGCGCCGATGGCGATCAGCCCGCCGAGGTAGTAAAGGATGTGTGTTGAGCGGAACTCTGGTTTGTCCTTCCTGCGTTCATCCAGAAACGCCCAGAGCCGATCTGCCTGCTGCTCGCTGAGCAGCCCTTCTTTTGTCGCTTCCTTGAGGAGGCTGCGATTCAGTTGCATGCGAACTCCTAACATTTGATGAAAGGGGTGCTTTGAACCCGCTAGAGGCCCGTGCACCTTACGCCAGCACGACTTCTTATTCAGCCGATAGCTCGATACTTCTGCAGGCAGAAAACGGCGGGGCCTTTGCCGCGTCGCATCAAGGGTGCCGTCACTCGCCGCACCAAGCCAATTTCGGCTGGTGGACAAATAGCGTGCTCCTGCGAAAACTTCGGTCAATTATCCATCCTTTCGGGCCGTTGCATTCGCGGCGTTCATCTTCATATAGTGCCGCCGGCATTTTTTGCAGGCTCGGCGCGTAGGGCTTGAGTGGGGCGCCGGGCCTTGATCGTATGGATGAGAGAGCAATGATCGAACTAAGAGATCTGACCAAACGATTTGCTCGGCACACAGCGGTGGACGCGCTGTCATTCAGCGTCCAGCCTGGCGAGGTGCTGGGTTTTCTCGGGCCCAATGGCGCCGGCAAGTCCACCACCATGAAAATGCTGACCGGCTTTCTCGCGCCGACTTCAGGATCGGCGAGCATCTTCGGCTGCGATATCCAGACCCAGACGCTGCAGGCCCAGCGGCAGATCGGATATCTGCCCGAAGGTGCGCCCTGTTACGGCGATATGACGGTGCGTGGCTTTCTCGAATTCATCGCCGAAGTGCGCGGTTATCGCGGTGCGGAGAAGAAGCAACGCGTGGCGACCGCTGCGGCTCAGGTAGAGCTGGAAAAGGTTTTGGGGCAGACGATTGAAACCCTGTCCAAGGGCTTCAAGCGCCGGGTCGGGCTGGCTCAGGCGATCCTGCACGACCCAAGAGTGCTGATTCTCGATGAGCCTACCGATGGCCTCGACCCCAATCAGAAACATCAGGTGCGTGAGCTGATTCAGGGGTTGGCACAGGACAAGATCGTCATCATCTCCACCCACATTCTCGAAGAGGTGACGGCGGTCTGTACCCGTGCGCTGGTCATCGCCAGCGGCCGGCTAGTGGCTGACAGCACACCGATGGAGCTGGAAAGCCGCTCGAAATATCACCAGGCAGTTACGCTGGTCAGCGATGCGCCGCTGGACGATCTGGCGCTGGATTCTCTGCCGGGTGTGGCTGGTGTGGAGGTCAATCACGCGGCGCACAGCGTTACTGTGCTCGCAGAGCCTGGGCGGGTGATCTTTCCCCAGGTCAATGCGCTGATCAGCCAGCGCGGCTGGGCCGTGAAGGAGCTGGCGGTGGAGCGTGGCCGGCTGGATGAAGTGTTTCGCAATCTGACGCGTGGGGAGGCGCTATGAGCCAGTTGCCGGTGATTTTCAAGCGCGAGCTGGGCAGCTACTTCGCCACCCCGCTGGCCTATGTGTTCATCCTGATCTTTCTGGTGTTGTCGGGGGTGTTCACCTTCTACCTTGGCGACTTCTACGAGCGCGGCCAAGCGGATCTGGTGCCCTTTTTCGGCTTCCATACCTGGCTCTACCTGTTCCTGATCCCGGCCATTGCGATGCGGCTGTGGGCCGAGGAGCGCAAGTCCGGCTCCATCGAGTTGCTGATGACATTACCCATCACGCGCTTCGAGGCGGTCACGGGCAAGTTCCTTGCCGCCTGGGTATTCGCAGGGCTTGCGCTATTGTTGACCTTTCCCATGGTAATCACCGTCAACTACCTGGGTGAGCCGGACAACGGCGCGATCATCGCTGGTTACCTTGGCAGCTGGCTGCTGGCAGGGGCATTCCTGGCGATTGGCTCGTGCATGTCGGCGCTGGCGAAGAACCAGGTGATCGCCTTCATCCTGGCTGTCAGCGTGAGCTTCCTGTTCATTGTCAGCGGTCTGCCAATGGTGCTCGATGCCTTTGCCTGGGCCCCGCAATGGCTGGTGGACGCGGTGGCCTCGCTGAGTTTCCTGATTCGTTTCGACGCGCTGAGCAAGGGCGTGATCGATCTGCGCGACCTGCTTTATTTCGTCACGCTGATTGTCGCCTGGCTGGCGGCTACGGCAGTAGTTGTCGATCTGAAGAAAGCGGCATAAGGGAGCCCACATGAAACGAGTGATTTATTCAGGAGTCGGGCTGCTGCTGATCGCATTGGCCTTCCTGGCATTCAATATTTCCTCCAGCCTGCTGTTGACCAACGCGCGGCTGGACCTGACCGAACAGAAGCTCTACACGATTTCTGATGGCACGCGGACCATACTTGAGGAGCTGGAGTCACCCATCGAGCTGCAGTTTTTCTACTCCGACACGGCGGTCAAGGAGCTGGTGGTGCTGCGCAACTATGCGCGGCGGGTGGAGGAGCTGTTGCGCGCCTACGAGCGGGCGGCGGGCGGCAAGTTGAATTTGCAGGTGGTCGATCCGCAGCCGTTCTCCGAGGAAGAAGATCGCGCCGCCGAGCTGGGTCTACAGGCGGTGCCGCTGGATCGCGGCGGCGACAAGGTTTACTTCGGCTTGGCTGGTACCAATGCCGAGGGCAATACCCAGACCATTCCATTCTTCCCACTGGATCAGGAGGAGTTTCTCGAATACGAGATCAGCCGCCTGGTGCAGAGCCTCGCCTCGGCGCAGCTACCGGTGGTGGGTGTGCTCTCCGAGTTGCCGATAACCGGTGGTTTCGACTTTCAGCGCCAGCAGATGACGCCGTCATGGATGGTGCTGGAGAATATCCGCCAGCTGTTCCATATCGAAAGCCTGCAGCGCGATATCGATTTGATCCCGGCCCATGTCTCGGTACTGATGCTGGTGCATCCCAAGCAGCTGCCTGAACAAACGCTTTATGCCATCGACCAGTTCGTGCTGCGCGGTGGCAAGCTGCTGGTATTCGTTGACCCCTTTAGCGAGGCCGATCCAGGGTCGGCCATGGGGCCGGGGGGCTTCGCCGAAGAGCGGGCGTCGGATCTGGAGCCGCTGTTCAAGGCCTGGGGCCTGCGCATGCCCGCCGACCAGGTAGTGGCGGATGCATCCTTTGCGATGTCCGTGGGTGTCGGCGCCGAGCGTCGGGCCGTGCGGCATCCCGGCTGGCTGAGCCTGCCGCAACAGGCGCTGGACGGTGATGATATCGCTACGGCCCTGCTGGAGAACCTGACCATGGCCAGCACTGGGTTCCTTGAGCCGCTGGAAGGTGCCAGCACGCGCTTCACACCGCTGATCAGGAGCTCGGGCTATGCCATGCCGGTCGAGGCGGCGCGCTTTGCCACGCTGCAGAATCCCGAAGAGCTGCTGCGCGGACTGGAGCCGACCGGCGAACATTACACCCTGGCCGCACGCATCCAGGGCCCGGCTCAGTCAGCCTATCCGGACGGCATCGAGGGGCGTAAGGATGGCCTCAAGGAAAGCGCCAGCATCAACGTCATCGCGGTAGCCGATACCGATCTGCTCAGCGATCGCATGTGGGTACACGTGCAGGACTTTTTCGGCCAGCGCCTGCCGCAGCCCTGGGCCGACAACAGCAACTTCGTGATCAATGCGTTGGATAACCTGGCCGGCAGTGATGCACTGATCAGCGTGCGCTCACGGGGGCGTTCGGCGCGTCCGTTCGTGGTGGTAGAAGCGCTGCAACGTCAGGCGGAGGATCGTTTCCGCGAGAAGGAGGAGGTTCTGCAGAACCGTTTGGCCGAAACCGAAGCGCAACTGGCCGAGCTGCAGAACGCTGACCCTGAGCAGAGCTTGGAGTTGACGGCCGAACAGCAGGCCGCGCTGCAGGGCTTCATGCAGGAGAAGCTGCGCATACGCAAGGAGCTGCGCGAGGTGCGCTACCAGCTCAATGCCGATATCGAGGCCTTGGGTCGCACCTTGAAGTTCCTGAATATCGCTCTGGTGCCGCTGCTGCTGACGCTGGGTGCGCTGGGGCTGTGGTTCTGGCGCCGGAAAGCGGCAAGGGCGGCTTAGCTTCAGGGAAAGTGCCCAGGGCGGATGTAGCTATTTACATCCACCGGGCCTCTGTCCGGTGGGTCGCCGCCCGTTGGATCGGTGAAGCGTGATCCACCCTACAAGGAGTGGGCCATGCCCACGACCCAGGTGCCCTTTCGACATGGGCACCTTCACGGGCATGGCCCGTTCCCACGTAAGCGTGTGCTATCAGCTTGCAGCAAATAGCCGCCAATGCAGGCGGCTTCGTTTTTGCACATGTCGTTCGGGCAGTTCGCCGGGCGCATATCGCCTCTAGCGTCCGCCACAACAGTGCGAAGACGTGGTGGGTTGGTGGTCAATCCGTGCGCCAGCGAATTTCCTCTTCGCCACGCTCGCTGATGCTGATCCAGCGGTCGGCGTCTTCCTCGGCTTCTTCTTCCAGCCAGCCACCCGGCGCACAGCGGATCTCCACGCCAAGTGCGGCAAAGGCTGCGCGTGCACAGGCAATGTCATCCTCCCAAGGCGTGGTGTCGCTTTCCAGCAGCAAGCTATGCCATTTGCCGACAGCTTTTGGCAGCCAGGTCACCGGAATCTCGCCGGCCTTGCACTTGAACGTCTTGCCCTTTTGCTGCCAGGGCGAGCAGGGACCAACGGCCTCGGCAAGCCAGTCGGTGACGGCCTGTTGGCTGGCATCCTTGAGGTAGATTTCGATATCCGGTTGACGCATGGGCGGTTGCCTTGTGTGAAGTGCTTTTTAAGATTCAGGCGGCCTGTCACTGGTCGCGCTGAATCCAGTCATAGCGTATCGCAACCCGTACCCGCAGGGGCGCGTCGATTACCTTGGCACGGCGTTCGGCACTGGCACGCCAGCCGTGCGGCGTCATGGCCAGCAGGTCGGCGCGGGCCTGGGCATCGTTCAGCTGCAGCTCGTAGCTGAGGGTTTCGCTGTGGGCGAGGCTCATGCCTTCGGGAATCAGTGACAGATGCTTTTCATCGTCGTAGTCGCGTATTTCGTCATATAGCAGGCCGCGCAGCTCCCATAGGTGCTCGCGGGTCGGGCCCATGCGCAACAACCCACCACCGGGAGCGAGCAGGCGTCGTGCCTCAGTCCAGTCCAGCGGACTGAAGACGCTGGCCAGCAGGTTGCAGCTGGCATCGGCCAAGGGAACGCGGGCCATGCTTGCTACCAGCCATTCCAGCTGCGGCGCGCGCTTGCAGGCGCGCTTGACCGCCTCGCGGGAAATATCCAGCGCATAGCCTTCGGCATCCGGCAGGGCGTGGGCGAGCTGCGCGGTGTAGTAGCCCTCGCCGCAACCGATATCCAGCCAGCGAGCCGGCGAGCGCTCAGCCGCCAGCTGTGCCAGGCGCTCGGCCAGCGGCGCATAGTGGCCGCCATCGAGAAAGCGCCGGCGAGCTTCGACCATAGCCTGGTTGTCGCCGGGGTCGCGGCTGTTCTTGTGCTGCACCGGCAACAGGTTGAGGTAGCCCTGACGCGCACGGTCGAAGCGGTGGTTGGCCGGGCAGGCGACGCCATTGTCGACCTTGTGCAGGTCGCCACGGCAAATGGGGCAGATCAGCATGCGAGCAGGTTAACCAGAGTCTGGTAGTAGATGTCGGTCAGCAGGTCGAGATCGCTGGCCAGGATGTGTTCGTCGACCTGGTGAATCGTGGCGTTGACCGGGCCAAGCTCCACCACCTGGGTGCCCAGGGTCGCGATAAAACGGCCGTCGGACGTGCCGCCGCTGGTGGAAGGCGTGGTTTCGCGCCCGGTCACCTTGCGGATGGCCGCCGCGACGCCGTCGAGCAGCTCGCCTGGTTCGGTCAGGAAGGGCAGGCCGGACAGCGCCCAGTCGATGCTCCAATCCAGGCCGTGTTTGTCAAGGATCGCCGCGGTGCGCTGCTTTAAGCCGTCGACCGTGGATTCGGTGGAGAAGCGGAAGTTGAACACCGCCTCCAGCGTGCCGGGGATGACGTTGGTGGCGCCGGTACCGGCGTTGAGGTTGGAGATCTGGAAGCTGGTCGGTGGGAAGAAGGCGTTGCCGTCGTCCCAATGTTCGGCAGCGAGTTCTGCCAGTGCCGGAGCGGCCAGGTGAATCGGGTTCTTCGCCAGGTGTGGATAGGCCACATGGCCCTGCTGGCCACGCACGGTGAGAGTGGCTCCGAGCGAACCGCGTCGGCCGTTCTTCACCACATCGCCCACCAGTGCGGTGCTCGATGGCTCGCCGACGATGCACCAGTCCAGGCGCTGACCGCGTTCACGCAGGCGCTCGACCACTGCCTTGGTGCCATGGTGGGCCGGGCCTTCCTCGTCGCTGGTGATGAGAAAGGCGATCTGCCCCTGATGATCCGGGTAATCGGCAGTGAAGCGCTCGACCGCGATAATCATCGACGCCAGGCTGCCTTTCATATCCGCGGCGCCGCGCCCATGGAGCATGCCGTGCTCGTCGATACGCGCGGCGAACGGCGGGTTCTGCCAGGCCTG
The DNA here is from genome assembly GCF_000756775.1 of Pseudomonas saudiphocaensis. NCBI lineage: Bacteria > Pseudomonadati > Pseudomonadota > Gammaproteobacteria > Pseudomonadales > Pseudomonadaceae > Pseudomonas > Pseudomonas saudiphocaensis. The sequence goes on along the minus strand of NZ_CCSF01000001.1, from coordinate 1,413,907 downwards.
CAGCGGGCCGGTGGGGACCACGTCGGTGTGGCCGGCGAAGCACAGCACCGGGCCTTGCGTGCCACGTACCGCCCAGAAATTCTGCACATCCTCGATATGCATCGGCTCGATGGCGAAGCCGCAGGCGGCCAGACGCTCGCTCATCAGCTGCTGGCAGCCTTCATCCAGCGGGGTGACCGATGGACGATTGATCAGCTCGCAGGCGAGTTCGAGAGTTGGCGACAGGGCAGGGGCAGTCATTGGGGCTCCGGTACGGCGGTAAAGGGCGTCATATTAAATTAAAAGCAGCCGGCAGGAGCGCCGCAACGCAAGGAAAAGCAGGCGGCAGCTGGCTGTAATCGCAGGCTGCACCGGCCCTATAATTGGCCAAGGTTTTTCAGGGGTGCAGTATGTCTAGCGAAGATCAGCGTTTCGGCGGCATCGCCCGTCTCTATGGCCAGGTTGGTCTCGAACGGCTGGCGGCGGCGCATGTGGCGGTGGTCGGCATTGGCGGGGTCGGCTCTTGGGCGGCCGAGGCACTGGCGCGCAGCGGTGTCGGCGAGATCAGCCTGTTCGATCTGGATGACGTCTGCATCACCAACACCAACAGGCAGATTCATGCGCTGGAAGGTGCCGTGGGCAAGCCCAAGGTGGACGAGATGGCAGCCCGCATCCGCGCGATCAATCCGGCCTGTATCGTCCATGCAGTGGCTGATTTCGTGACCCGCGAAACCATGGCCGAATACATCACCGAGCAGATGGATTGCGTTATCGACTGCATCGACAGCGTGCCGGCCAAGGCCGCGCTGATCGCCTGGTGCAAGCGGCGCAAGATCCAGATTATCGCCACCGGTGGTGCCGGCGGGCAGGTGGACCCAACGCAGATTCAGGTTACCGACCTCAACAAGACCTTCAACGATCCGCTGGCGGCCAAGGTGCGCTCCTTGCTGCGTCGTGAATACAACTTCTCACGTACGCCAGGCCGTACCTACAGCGTGCCCTGTGTGTTTTCCACCGAGCAGTTGCGCTATCCCAAGCCCGATGGCGGCGTGTGCCAGAGCAAGAGTTTTATTGGCGAGGGTGTGAAGCTCGACTGCGCCGGTGGTTTCGGCGCGGCAATGATGGTCACGGCAAGTTTCGGCATGGTCGCCGCCGCTCGCGCCGTGGACAAACTGGTAGCCGGTGCGCGCAGGCCGGCAGAGCGCACGGGCGGCGCGAAAGCCTGATAAGCCTGACGTTTGCGTGGATAATTCCCCCAGCCGAACTCCCGCCACCCAAGGAAACCCGATGTCCTCATTCGAAATCAGGCCACAGAACCCCGAAACCTACCGGCAGCAGACGAGGCGCAGCACCCTGGTGGTGGCCGCGACTTTCGCAGTGCTCGCCATGGGGCTTTCGACCATGGCTGTGGCGATGTTCGGAGAGCCGGGCGGGGACAACCTGCGGCTGAATATTGCAGGGGTCGTGGCCGGCTTGCTGCTGACCATCGCCCTGGTGCGAACCTTCTACTGGGAGCAGCCGTGGATGGCTTCGGCGGTCTACGGCTGGCGTCTCAAGCGCAGCCTGATGAGTGTGACCAACGTGATGCACCACGTGAAAGCCGGTGTGGCGGCGGGGGATGAAACAGCGATGAAACTGCTGCGTTTCTACCATCTGGGGCTGACCCAGATGCATCAGCTGGACGCCAACAGCAGCTCGCTTCTTGAGGTCAGGGCCGAGATCGAGGGCCATAAGGAGCGTATGCAAGCACAGGGGCTGGATCTGGATCAGCAGCGCCTCGAAGCTGGTTGGATCGACACTGTAAAAAAGATCGACGCCGCGAAATAAACATGGCGATAATCGCCGCCTCAGCATCGATGATCTAGCATCGGCCGCGCGTATCGTGACGCGGCAAATTTCCAAATCCTTGTTCTTCAACCCAGCGGCGTTCTGCTGCTGGGTCGTACTTCGGTGCGAATGATTCAGCAATGCTACTACTCGGCGATCCGAAGGTCCAAGCCAGGGTCTGTTCGACGAGACGTGCCTGCAGGGTATTGAGAATGAAAACGCTGTGCCTGTTTGGATTGATCGCGGCTTCGCTTGTACTCCCGGCTTTGGCTGCCGGCGAGCCAGCTGTGCTCCATGATAAGTCAGTATTTGTCGAGCAACTGCTTAAGCGTATGACGCTGCAGGAAAAGATCGGTCAGCTGCGCTTGATCAGTATTGGTGGCGACATGCCCAAGGAGCGTCTGGCCGAGGAACTGACGGCAGGCAATGTTGGGGGCACTTTCAACTCGGTTACCCGCCACGACAACCGTCCGTTGCAGGAAGCGGCGTTACGCAGCCGCCTGCAGATACCGATCTTTTTTGCCTATGACGTCGTTCATGGGCACCGCACGATCTTTCCCATTGGCCTCGGTCTGGCGTCCAGCTGGGATATGCGGGCCGTTGCTACAGCCGGGCGTATTGCGGCCATCGAAGCCAGTGCCGACGGCCTGGACATGACCTTCGCGCCTATGGTCGACATCACCCGCGACCCGCGCTGGGGACGTACTTCCGAAGGCTTCGGTGAAGATCCGTACCTCGTATCCGAAATCGCCCGGACGATGGTCAAGGCCTATCAGGGCGAGTCGCTGGGCAACGCGGACAGCCTTATGGCTAGCGTCAAGCATTTCGCCCTGTACGGTGCGGTGGAGGGCGGCCGCGATTACAACGTGGTGGATATGAGCCCGCAGCGCATGCACCAGGATTACCTGCCGCCGTACCGGGCCGCCGTCGACGCGGGCGCTGGCTCAGTGATGGTTGCGCTGAACACAATCAACGGCGTGCCGGCCAGTGCCAACCGCTGGCTGCTGCGTGACCTGTTGCGCGACGACTGGGGTTTTTCCGGCGTGACCATTAGCGACCACGGGGCAATCACCGAGCTGCTCCGCCATGGCGTCGCCGCCGACGGGCGCGAGGCGGCGCGGCTGGCGATCGCTGCCGGGCTCGACATGAGCATGGCGGACTCGCTCTACGGCGAGCATCTGGCCGAACTGGTGGGGGCCGGCGAGGTGCCGATGCAAACCATCGACCAGGCGGTGCGCGAAGTACTGGGTGCCAAGTACGACCTGGGCTTGTTCCACGATCCGTTTCGCCGCATCGGCCAGGCCAGCGATGACCCGCACGACGTAAACGCCGAGAGCCGTCTGCATCGGCAGGCCGCACGCGAGGTGGCTCGCCAGTCGCTGGTGCTGCTGGAAAATCAAAACCAGGTGCTGCCTCTGGACAAGTCGGCGCGCATCGCCCTTGTCGGCCCGCTGGCTGACTCGCATATCGACATGCTCGGCAGTTGGTCGGCCGCAGGCGTCGCCAGCCAGACGGTCACGCTGCGTCAGGCCATGCAGCAGGCGCTGGGTACGGACGGCCAGCTGCTTCACGCGCGTGGCGCCAACATCACCAACGACAAGCAGATGGTCGAGTACCTGAACTTCCTCAACTGGGATAACCCCGAGGTGGTGCAAGACCCGCGCTCGGCAGAGGAAATGATCGCCGAGGCGGTCGCCGCTGCGGAACGGGCAGATGTCATCGTCGCGGCAGTAGGCGAATCGCGCGGCATGTCCCATGAATCCTCCAGCCGCACCAGCTTGCAGATTCCAGCGAGCCAACAAGCGCTGTTGCGCGCCTTGAAGGAAACCGGCAAGCCGCTGGTGCTGGTGCTGATGAATGGCCGGCCGCTGAATCTGACCTGGGCGCAGGGCAACGCCGATGCGGTCTTGGAGACCTGGTTCAGCGGTACCGAAGGCGGCCACGCCATCGCCGATGTGCTGTTTGGCGACTTCAACCCCTCCGGCAAGTCGCCCATCTCGTTCCCGCGTTCGGTGGGGCAGATTCCCACCTATTACAACCATCCGCGTCTGGGGCGGCCCTTTACTGAAGGCAAACCGGGCAACTACACCTCGCAGTATTTCGAAGAGCCCAATGGCCCTTTGTATCCCTTCGGCTACGGTCTTAGCTACACGGAGTTCAGCCTGTCGCCGCCGCGCTTGTCGGCCGAGGTGCTTTCACGGGGCCAGCGCCTGGAGGTCAGCGTGACGCTGAAGAACACCGGCGAGCGTGACGGGGCGACGGTGGTGCAGCTGTATATCCATGATGAAGCCGCCTCGCTGGTGCGCTCGGTCAAGGAGCTGAAAGGGTTTCGCAAGGTCTGGCTCAAGGCCGGCGAAGAGCAGCAAGTGCGCTTTGACATAAGCGAGGACGAGCTGAAGTTTTTTGATGCGCAGCTAGAGCAGGTGGCCGAAGCGGGGATGTTCGAGGTGCAGGTCGGGCTCGATTCGCGAAGCGTCCAGACGCAGCGGTTCGAGTTGCGCTGATGATCGTACGGTCGATAGGGAGGGCAACGTTGCGCTGACAGAGCGGCGCCTGTTTTCGATCAGCGGGGAATCATTTGTGTGGGTAGTAGACCAAGGAACGCAAGCAGGCAAAGGCCTGCGAGCCATTCGTACAGTTAGGAGGCACCGTGTTTACCACTTTTAATCGAGGATCGAACGCTCGCGCTAGCAGCCAGGTGCTGGGGAATCTGCTGGCCCTGTGCATGGCGTTCGTCGTTGGCAACAGCTGGGCGTTCAGCCTCGACGATGTTGCCAGCAAGGCCGAGAAACTGGCCGCCGCTCCTTATCAGGCGCCGCAGAGCAACCTGCCCTCGGTCTTTCGGCAGATGGCCTTCGGCGATTATCAGCAGTTGCGCTTTAACGATGAGAAGAGCTACTGGCGTGACGCTGAAACGCCTTTTGAGCTGCGTTTCTACCACCAGGGCATGCATTTCGACGTACCGGTGAAGATCAACGAAGTCACCGCCACCAGCGTCAACGAAATCCGCTACGACCCGGAAATGTTCGACTTCGGCAATCTCGATATCGATCCGGCAGCACTGCAAAACCTCGGTTTCGCCGGTTTCAAGGTGCTGTACCCGTTGAACAAGAAGGACAAGCAGGACGAGCTGATGAGCCTGCTCGGCGCCAGCTATTTCCGCGTGGTCGGCAAGGGGCAGGTCTATGGCCTGTCGGCACGGGGGCTGGCCATCGACACCGCGTTACCGAAAGGCGAGGAGTTTCCGCGCTTCACCGAATTCTGGGTAGAGCGACCGCAAGCTGATCGCGGGAATCTGCTGATCTATGCGCTGCTGGATTCACCACGCTCTACCGGTGCCTACCGCATGGAAGTCACACCTGGCAAAGACGCCATCGTCGATGTCCAGGCCAAAGTTTTCCTGCGCGAGCCGGTGGAAAAACTCGGCATCGCGCCGCTCACCAGCATGTACTTGTTTGGCGCCAACCAGCCGAGCGAACAACTCAACTACCGTCCGCAACTGCACGACTCGGAAGGTCTGGCGATACATGCCGGAAACGGCGAGTGGATCTGGCGTCCGCTGAACAACCCCAAGCGCCTGGCCGTCAGCAGCTATGGCGTGGAGAATCCCAAGGGCTTCGGCTTGCTGCAGCGCACCCGCGACTTCGGCCGTTACGAAGACCTGGATGACCGCTACGAGCTGCGTCCCAGCGGCTGGATCGAGCCGAAAGGCGACTGGGGCAAGGGCCGCGTGGAGCTGGTCGAGATCCCCACGCCGGATGAAACCAACGACAACATCGTCGCCTACTGGGTGCCGGAAAAGGCCCCGGCGCCAGGTGAGGCAATGGAGTTCGGCTATCGGCTGCACTTCAGCATCGACGAACCGGCACTGCACGATCCCAAGCTGGCCTGGGTCAAGCAGACACGCCTGTCAGCCGGCGATGTAAAACAGTCCAACCTGATTCGTCAGCCCGATGGCAGCACGGCGCTGATCGTCGATTTTGTCGGGCCTAACCTGGCCAAGCTCGCGGCGGATGCGCCGGTCACGACCCAGGTCAGCATCGATGACAACGCTGAGCTGGTGGAAAACAACCTGCGGCACAACCCGGTCAACAAGGGCTGGCGGCTGACCCTGCGTTTACGGGTAAAAGATCCGGCGCGCCCGGTGGAGCTGCGTGCTGCGTTGGTGGATGGCGAGACTACGCTGTCTGAAACCTGGAGCTATCAGATCCCCGTCCATGACTGAACACGTGCAGCAATCTTCTACTCGGGACTATATCGCCGAGCTGTCCAGCGACCCCAGACAGCGTGGTGTGCTGGCCCAGGATCATCAGGGCCGCCTCTGCATTCAGTCGACGCCGCCCATCGTGCGTACCCGGATGGTGCCGGAGCCATGGCACACCAGCGTGCTGCAGCTGAGCTGGTGGCGCCTGATGTTCAAGAAGAACCGCACCGTCGAGCAACCCAGCCGGCCGGTATCCATCGACCGTTCCGGCTGGCGCCAGGTGGCTCATTACCGCCGCCTGGCCCTGCTGATCCTGATGCTGGTGCAGACGGCCATCGCGACCTGGTACATGAAGGATGTACTGCCCTACCAGGGCTGGGCGCTGGTGGATCTGCAAGAGGTCTATCGGCAGCCGCTGCGGGAGTCGGCACGGCAGATTCTGCCTTATGTGGTGCAGACCAGCATCCTGCTGCTCTTCGCACTGCTGTTCTGCTGGGTATCGGTGGGGTTCTGGACGGCGCTGATGGGCTTCTTCCAGCTGCTCAAAGGGCGCGACCGCTATAACATCTCCGCCACCAGCGCGGGTAACGAGCCGATTGCAGCCGAGGCTCGCACAGCGCTGGTGATGCCCATCGCCAACGAAGATGTACCTCGGGTATTCGCCGGGTTGCGGGCGACCTATGAGTCGCTGCTGGCCACCGGCGAGATCGAGCACTTCGATATCTTCGTGCTCAGTGACAGCAACGACCCCGACACCTGCGTGGCCGAGCAGAAGGCCTGGCTGGAGCTATGCCGTGAAGTGGACGGCTTCGGTCATATCTTCTACCGCCGGCGCCGGCGTCGGGTGAAGCGCAAGAGCGGGAATATCGACGACTTCTGTCGGCGCTGGGGCAGCAGCTACCGCTACATGGTGGTGCTGGATGCCGACAGCGTGATGAGCGGCGAGTGCCTGACCTCGCTGGTGCGGCTGATGGAGGCCAACCCGGGCGCAGGCATCATCCAGACCGGGCCCAAGGCCTCCGGCATGGATACGCTCTATGCGCGCATGCAGCAGTTCGCCACCCGTGTCTACGGGCCGCTGTTCACGGCCGGCCTGAATTTCTGGCAGCTGGGTGAATCGCACTACTGGGGCCATAACGCGATCATTCGGGTCAAGCCCTTTATCGAGCACTGCGCCCTGGCGCCTTTGCCGGGCAAGGGTTCATTTGCCGGCGATATCCTTTCCCACGATTTCGTCGAGGCGGCTCTGATGCGCCGGGCCGGGTGGGGCGTATGGATCGCCTACGACCTACCGGGCAGCTATGAAGAACTGCCGCCGAACCTGCTAGACGAACTCAAGCGCGACCGGCGCTGGTGCCACGGCAACCTGATGAATTTCCGCCTGTTCCTGGTGAAGGGCATGCACACGGTGCACCGGTTTGTGTTCCTCACCGGGGTGATGTCCTATCTCTCGGCACCGTTGTGGTTCACCTTCCTGGCACTGTCCACCGGGCTGCTGGCGATTCATACGCTAATGGTTCCCGAGTATTTTCTGCAGCCCAACCAGCTCTACCCGCTGTGGCCGCAGTGGCACCCAGAAGAAGCCATTGCGTTGTTTTCGGCGACGCTGACGCTGCTGTTCCTGCCCAAGGTGCTGAGCGTGCTGCTGATCCTGATTAAGGGTGCTAAGGAATACGGCGGCGGGGTGCGGCTGGTGCTGTCGATGATCCTGGAAACCCTGTTCTCGATGCTGCTGGCGCCGGTGCGCATGCTGTTTCACACCGTATTTGTCACCGCAGCGTTTCTTGGCTGGTCGGTGCAGTGGAAGTCGCCGCAGCGTGCCGACAACGCCACGCCCTGGGGTGAGGCGCTGCGTCGTCACGGCTCGCAAATGCTGTTGGGCGTGCTCTGGACGGCGCTGGTGGCCTGGCTCGATCCGGCGTTTCTCTGGTGGCTGGCGCCTATCGTGGTGTCGCTGATTCTGTCCGCTCCGGTTTCGGTGCTGACCAGCCGTACAGGGCCGGGCTTGGCGGCGTTCCGGCGCAAGCTGTTCCTGATTCCCGAGGAATACAATCCGCCGGCCGAGTTGGCCGCCACGGACCGCTATAACCAGCAGAACCAGGCCAATGCGCTGCGCAATGGCTTCCTCGCCGCCACCGTGGACCCGCTCTACAACGCCATGGTCTGTGCCATGGGGCGCGCACGGCATGCCAAGGTGGTGCCGGCAGCCGAAGTGTTGCGTGAACAGCGCCTGCAGGAAATTCTCGCCGCCGGGCCCGAAGGCCCCGCCGAAGCGACTCGCTGGCGCTTGCTCAATGATCCCGACGGCATGTCGCGTCTACATAGTCGTGTTGTGCAGGATGAGCGTTACCGCGCATGGCGTGAGGCCTATCAGCAGCAACTGCCTGCTAATATTCCGGCTTTCAACCAAACCGTTGCCTTGCCATGACGCCTGCCATCGACCTGCTGAAGAAAACCAAGGCGGACTTTCAAGTCCATTCCTATGAACACGATCCGAAAACCGCGTCCTACGGACTCGAAGCCGCCGAGAAACTCGGGCTGGATGCGACGCGGGTGTTCAAGACCCTATTGGTATGCAGCGAAAAGAACGAGCTGCTGGTGGCCGTGGTGCCGGTGGTTGGCAGCCTTGACCTGAAGGCCCTGGCCCAGGCGGCCAAGGTCAAGAAGGTCGATATGGCTGACCCGGCAGCCGCGCAGCGGGCGACAGGCTATCTGCTCGGCGGGATCAGCCCGCTGGGGCAGAAAAAGCGCCTGCGTACCTTTATCGACAGCTCGGCGCAGGCTCAGCCCAGCATCTACGTCAGTGCCGGGAGGCGCGGTCTGGAAGTGGAGTTGACGGCGCAGGTGCTGGCCGAGCGGACCAGTGCCGAATTTGCCGCTATCGCACGTTCATAACCGCGTTGGAGCGGAATTTCCGCTCGCTTTGCTCTTTAGCCAGCACACCGGTAAAAGCTCGCGGGCAAGCCCGCTCCTACTAAAACCGCGCGCAGGTTGGTGTAGTTGGCCGAAGGCGCACCCTGGCCGTCTATTAAAGCGGCGGCAGGCTTTCACCAAGATCGGTGGAGTTGATGCCCGGGGTGTGGATTTCGCTTTGCACCAGTTGCTGGCCTTCCAGCTGCGGCTGGGTCACCCAGGTGAGGATGTCGTAATAGCGTCGGATGTTGGCCACGAAATGCACCGGTTCACCGCCACGCGCGTAGCCGTAGCGGGTTTTGCTGTACCACTGCTTCTGCGACAGGCGAGGCAGCATCTGCTTCACATCCAGCCATTTGTTCGGGTCCAGCCCCTCGGCTTCGGCCAGCTTGCGGGCATCTTCCAGATGACCTCCGCCAACATTGTAGGCAGCCAGGGCGAACCAGGTGCGATCCGGCTCCTTGATGCTGTCAGGCAGATTGGAGTGCACCAGCGCAATGTATTTGCCGCCACCCTGAATGCTTTGCACCGGATCGACGCGGTTGGTAACGCCCATGGCCTTGGCGGTATTCAGGGTCAGCATCATCAAGCCGCGAACGCCGGTCTTGGAGACGGCATCCGGCTGCCAGTGCGACTCCTGATAGCCGATAGCGGCCAGCAGACGCCAGTCCACACCGTGGACCTTGGCTGTCTCGCGGAAGATCTTTTCGTAACGCGGCAGCCGTTCCTGCAGGTGCTTGGCGAAGGCATAGGCGCCGACGTATCCGAGCACGTCCACGTGGCCGTAGTAGCGTTCGCGCAGACGCTGCAGGGTGCCGTTTTCCTTGGCTTCGGCGAGGAAGGCATTGGCAGCCTCGAGCAGAGTGTCGTCCTCTTCATCCTTGCCGAGGATCCACGCCAGGCTGTTCTGCTCGCCTAGATCGAAGGCCACCCGTGCGTTGGTGAAATACACCTGGTTGAGCGCCAGCTCATTGGATTCCACCAGCGTCAGGTCAACCAATCCCTCATCGACCATACGCAGCAGATCGACCACTTCCACCGCGTCGGACTCTTCATAACGGAGGTCCGGGAGTTCGGTCTGCAGCGCCTTGAGCTTCTCTGCCTGGCTGCTGCCCTTGAGCACCAGAATGCGCTTGCCGACCATGTCTTGCGGCTGGGTAGGGCGGCGTTCGCCACGGCGGTAAACCACCTGGGTCGTGACATCCAGGTAGGAGTCAGTAAAGCGTGCGATACCCTGGCGGCCCTCGCTGGCCACCAGGCCCGCAGCAGCCAGCGCGGGGCCTCCGGGGCGGTTGAGGCGAGCAAAAATCTCTTCGATATTGTCCGCTGTCTCGATCTGCAGCTCGACCCCGAGATGGGTGGCGAAGCGTTTGACCAGCTCGTATTCGAAGCCGGCTTCGCCGTTGCGGTCCTGGAAATAGGTGGACGGACTGTTGCGAGTGATCACGCGCAGTACGCCTTCCTCCTTGATCCGCTCGACCGCGCTAGGGGGTTCAGCGCAGCTGGTGAGCATCAGGAGGAGTCCGGTCGCCAGCAACCAGTTGGTGCAGCGCTTGCGGAGTTGGGTTTGGGCAAACATCGGCGCAGTATACGCAAAGGCGAACCGCCACCATATATGGACATGATTAGCGAACTTTGTTATCAGGCCGCTGGCAAAACCACCCGCCTGCCGAGCGTGGCGCCTGATCCTGCTTCCGTCGAGAGTCTGAATGAGCGACACCCCTGCAAAACCCTGGTTCGTCTATCTGGTACGTGCGGCCAATGGTTCGCTGTACTGCGGCATCAGCGACGATGCCAATCGGCGTTTCGCTGCTCATCAGAATGGCCGCGGCGCGCGCTTTTTTCACACTAGCCCAGCGGTGGCGTTGGTGTATGTGGAAAGCTGCGAAAACAAGGGTGACGCGCTGCGCCGCGAGCGCGCCATCAAGCAACTGAAGAAAGGAGCCAAGGAAGCGCTGATCAAGGACTACAGCAACTCGCTGAATATCTCGGCAATCAGCTAAACGGATGTGCTGCCGGAGCTAGGGCGACTAAGCTGCGTTCCTGAACAAGAACTCGCGGAGCCCGCCATGCATGACCTGATTCTGCATCATTATCCCGCCTCACCTTTTGCCGAAAAAGCGCGCCTGCTGCTGGGCTTCAAGCAGCTTTCCTGGCGTTCGGTGACCATTCCTCCGGTCATGCCCAAGCCGGACCTGACGGCGCTAACCGGCGGCTACCGACGCACGCCAGTGCTACAGATCGGCGCCGACATCTATTGCGATACGGCGCTGATTGCCCGTCGCCTGGATGCCGAGAAGGCTACGCCGGTACTGTTCCCCGAGGACCAGCAGTTCGTCGCCGCCGCCTTGGCTCATTGGGCCGATACGGTGCTGTTCCTACACGCGGTGAGCCTGGTATTCCAGCCCGAATCCATGGCGCAGCGCTTTGCACAGGTGCCGCCGGAGTTCGTAAAAATCTTCAGCAAGGACCGCGTGCAACTGTTTAGCGGCGGCTCGGTATCCGCCATACCGCTGGAGCAAGCCAAAAGCCATTGGCCGCTGCTGATGGCGCGGCTGCAGCAGCAACTGGCACGTGACGACGAGGAATTTCTGCTGGGCAACGCGCCCTGTATCGCCGACTTCGCGGTCGCCCACGGCCTGTGGTTCCTCAAGGCTACTCCGGTTACCGCGCCGCTGGTCGATGACTACCCGGAAGTGTCCGCCTGGCTGAGCAAGGTGCTGGGTGTCGGGCACGGCTCGTACAGCGAACTGTCGGCGCATGACGCCGTGGAAATTGCTCACAAGGCCACGCCGGCACCGCTACCCGAAACCGCCTTCGTCGACCCGAACGGCTTCCAGGCAGGCCAGCCTGTGGTTATTCGCGCGGTGGATTACGGCACTGACCCGGTGGAGGGTGAGCTGCTTTATGCCGGGCTGGAAGAGCTGATCCTGCGCCGCGAGGATGAACGTGCAGGCCTGGTGCATGTGCACTTTCCACGGCTGGGTTATCGCATCGAGGCTCGCTGAGGCTCGGAAAAGCGAGCGCCCGGGGCAGGGCGCTCTTTTAGCAATTTCAGCTGTTCAGTCCTTGCGGCGCTTGAGCTGATCCACCAACTGAGTCGGCAGCTGGCGGATGATCAGCATGTCGCGGGCTTCGTCGTATTCGATCTTCGAACCCAGCAGGTGCGATTCGAAACTGATCGACAGCCCCTCAGCGCGACCGGTGAAGCGGCGAAACTGGTTGAGCGTGCGCTTGTCCGCCGGAAATTCCGGGGCCATGCCGTAATCCTTGTTGCGGATGTGATCGTAGAAGGCCTTGGGCCGCTCTTCGTCGATCAGCCCGGAAAGCTCTTCCAGCGAAACCGGCTCGCCGATCTTCGACTGGCTGCTGGCGTAGCTCACCAGCGCGCTGGTTTTCTCCCGCGCCTGTTCCTCGGGCAGATCCTCGTTCTCGACGAAGTCACTGAAAGCCTTGAGCAGCGTGCGCGTCTCGCCCGGCCCATCGACCCCTTCCTGGCAACCGATGAAATCACGGAAGTACTCCGAAACCTTCTTGCCGTTCTTGCCCTTGATAAACGAGATGTACTGCTTGGACTGCTTGTTGTTCTGCCACTCGGAAATATTGATCCGCGTGGCCAGGTGCAGCTGGCCAAGGTCCAGATGCCGCGCCGCCGCCACATCCAGCGACTCGGTAACGGTCACGCCTTCGCTGTGATGCAGCAGGGCGATGGCCAGGTAGTCGGTCATCCCTTGCTGGTAATGGGCGAACAGCACATGGCCGCCGGTGGACAGGTTGGATTCTTCCATCAGCTTTTGCAGATGCTCCACCGCCTGGCGGCTGAAGGCGGTGAAATCCTGATTGCCTTCAAGATACTGGCTTAGCCAGCCACTAAAGGGGTACGCCCCCGACTCCTCGTGAAAGTATCCCCAGGCCTTGCCCTGCTTGGCGTTGTAGCTCTCGTTGAGATCGGCCAGCAGATTCTCCATGGCCTGGGACGCCCCCAGCTCGCTATCGCGGGCATGCAGCACGGCAGGTGTGCCGTCGGGCTTCTTCTCGATCAAATGGACAATGCAGTGACGGATGGGCATGGCAAGGATTCGCGGTGGCAGTGAGAAAGGCGGGGTAGTTTACCGGTTGTTGGGGTGAGGTTCTGCATTGGGTCGGCAAGTGCTCCGAGCGAGCGGCGGCTGAGGCCATGTGCAAACAGCGGAACACCGTAACTTGGTGGGGCGCCGACCATGTTTAATGCGCCCCGATATTGACTGTGGTCGGGCACGCTCGAGGATCTGCAGGCTCGACTTGCACTCGAGACGCTCAAAGGGGCTGCCGAAGTGGTGGTCGTCCCGAGTAGACTGGTCGCCTTGTTAAAGGAACGATTCCATGTCTTCTGCTTGGCGTAATAGCACCTGGATCCTGCTTGGCAGCTCACTGATTCTCGCCGTGTCGCTGGGCGTGCGGCATGGTTTTGGCCTGTTTCTGCCGCCGATGAGTGCCGAGTTTGGCTGGGGGCGGGAGGTGTTCGCCTTTGCCATTGCCTTGCAGAACCTGATCTGGGGCATAGCGCAGCCCTTTACCGGGGCGCTGGCTGACCGTTTCGGCGTGGCCAAGGCAGTATTGATTGGCGGGATTCTCTATGCCGTCGGGCTGGTGCTGATGGCGATGGCGGATACGCCAACATCGCTTGCGCTGAGCGCCGGGCTGCTGATCGGTATTGGGCTGTCGGGGACGTCGTTCTCGGTGATTCTCGGCGCGGTGGGGCGGGCAGCTTCGCCGGAGAAGCGCAGCATGGCGATGGGCATTGCGGCTGCGGCCGGGTCATTCGGCCAGTTCGCGATGCTGCCAGGCACCTTGGGGCTGATCGGTTGGCTTGGCTGGTCTTCCGCCTTGCTGGCGTTGGGCTTGCTGGTGGCGCTGATCGTGCCGCTGGCGGCTATGCTGCGTGGCGGGCCGCCAGCTCCCGATTCCGGCCCTCGTCAGTCGTTGCCTGAAGCATTGCGTGAGGCGCTGGGGCATTCCGGCTTTCGGCTGCTGGCGCTGGGGTTCTTTGTCTGTGGCTTCCAGGTGGTGTTTATCGGTATCCATCTGCCGGCCTATCTTGTGGACCGCGGCTTGCCGGCGGCAACGGGGACCACGGTGCTGGCGCTGGTAGGCCTGTTCAATATTGTCGGCACCTATACGGCAGGCTGGCTTGGCGGCAAGTATTCGAAGCCCAAGTTGCTGACGGCGCTCTACCTGCTGCGTGCGGTAGTCATCACCACATTTTTCCTCGCGCCGCTGACGCTATGGACGGCTTATGGCTTCGGCATTGCCATGGGCTTGTTGTGGCTTTCCACGGTGCCGCTGACCAATGGCACCGTGGCGACGCTGTTCGGTGTACGTAACCTGTCGATGCTTGGCGGTATTGTCTTTCTGCTGCATCAGATCGGCTCGTTCTTCGGCGGCTGGCTAGGCGGTTGGGTTTACGACCGTACCGGCAGTTACGACCTGGTGTGGCAGCTTTCCATTGCGCTGTGCTTCATGGCTGCAGCCTTGAACTGGCCGATCCGTGAACAGCCGGTGGCGCGCCTGCAGCCGGAGCCGGCGTGATGCGTCGGGGCTGGGCCTGGTTGGGTGGCGCTGCGCTGTTGGCAGTGCTGCTGGCATTGGCCTGGTGGGGCTGGCAAAACGGCGGGCTGGCGCTGTTGCAACTAGGTATTGGTGTCTGCTGATCGGGGCTTTTCGCAATTTTTGACAGCGTACGGAATCATTTCTGCGTAGGTGGCTCCAACAGGCGGAACGAATCTTGCTGTAGCTGAATCGTAATATAAGCCCTGTACAAAGCTGCGGCATGCAGTCACCTGGAGTACCGAACGATGTCCACGCTTACTGAACTTGCCCAACAGATCGCCCAACTCTATCCGCTCCAAGACAAGCGAGTGGGCAAGCGCTATCGCGTTGTTGGCGAGCTGGCCGGGATGACCGAGCTGGAGGAGATCAACGGCGAGCCGCGTTACATTCAGACGCTGGCGTTGAAGGATCGCCAGCGCTGGGATCTGGTGGTCTGAAAAGCCACCAGCGTTGCCACTACTGAGTTACGCCGGCTTGCCGCGCGATGCGGCAAGCCACTGCGCCCGTTGCGCATCATCGAGAAAGGTCCAGGCAACGAAGCGGCTGCGCTTCTGGCCCTGTGACATTTCCACTACCCGCACTTGCAGTGCACCGAGCTTCTCTAGCCGGCTTTGTAATGGCTGAACATTGCCCGCTTTTGATACCAGCGTGGTGAACCAGCAGATCTGCTGCGCCACCTTGGTGCTTTCATTGGCCATGCGGTTGAGAAACGCCGCTTCGCCACCTTCACACCATAGCTCGGCCGCCTGACCACCGAAGTTCAGCGCGGGCAGCTTGCGCTTGGGGTCGAGCTTGCCGAGGTTGCGCCACTTGCGCTGGCTGCCGCTGCTGGCCTCGGCCTGGGAGGCATGGAAGGGCGGATTGCACAGGCTGATATCGAAGCGGTCACTGGTCTCTACCAGCCCCGTGAACAGCTGCAGCGGATCGTTTTGCTGGCGCAGGCTGATGCCTTTGCCGAGCTGGTTCGCTGCGACTATGGTGCGCGCCGAGGCCAGTGCAACGTTATCGATGTCCGAGCCGGTGAAGCGCCAGCCATATTCACGTAGGCCGATCAGCGGGTAGATGCAGTTGGCGCCGGTGCCGATGTCCAGCGCGTGGATGCGTGCGCCGCGAGGGATCTCGCCGGCGTTGTCTTCTGCCAGCAGGTCGGCCAGGCCGTGCAGGTAATCGGCGCGCCCCGGAATCGGCGGGCATAGATAACCCGGCGGAATATCCCAGTGGGCGATGCCGTAGAACTGCTTGAGCAGCGCCCGGTTGAAAACCCGCACGGCCTCGGGGTTGGCGAAGTCGATGCTCTGCTTGCCGTAGGGGTTGAGGATCACGAATTGCGCCAGCTCCGGGCTGCCGGCAATCAGCGCCGGGAAATCGTAGCGGCCGGTATGACGGTTGCGTGGGTGTAGCGAGCCTTTGCTGCTGTCGGGCTTGCCAGCGGACACTGCGGGTTTCTTCGGCATTATCTTCAACGGGTCTGGAAAACCCGCGCATTGTCCCACAGCTTTCAGTTGCGGCGCGGCACCAGCAGCATCCAGAACAACCCCCAGAACAGCGCGCCGGCCCCGAGCCAGAAAGCACTGTGCAGGCTGCCGCCCATGTTCAGCCAGAGGCCGGTTAGCCAGGGTCCCGCCAGCTGCGTCAGGCCATAGAGGGCGATCAGCGCTGCTGAGAGCCGCGGCCCCTGGTGCGGATGCAGCGCGCGCGCTAGGCGTTGTGTCAGCAATACGGTACCGAGGAAGGTGCCGCCCACCAGCACTGCACAGAGCATGATGCCGCTGGCACCCGGCAGCAGCAGCGCCGCCAGCACCCCGATCAGCTGGGTGACGTAGCTCAGGCGCAGCGCAATGATGTCGCCAAGACGTACACCCAGGCGGTTCCACAACCAGGGTGAGGGTAGGGCGGCGAATGCAACCACCAGCCAGCTGCTGCCGACCAGGAAATCACCAGGCTCCACCTGCAGGCTCGCCACCATCGGCAGGAAGGTCATGGGCAGGATGTAGCCCAGTCCGGCGCCCGCGTAGGAGAGAAACAGCGGTGTGCTGGCGCGATCCAGCAGGCGGCCGCTGGGCTTTACCGCAGCTTCTGCCGCCGGTTCTTCATCGGGCATGTCCAGTTTCGCCAGCTGGCTCCAGCCCCACCAGGCCAGGGGAATGGACAGCAGCGCCGCTGGCCACCAGCGATCGGCGCCCTGCAGCACACCGTTGCTCAGGCTGACCAGCACACTGGAAAGAATCAGCCCCACACATACACCCAGGTACACCAATCCGCTGGAAGACACCCGGCGTTGGCGTGCCAACCATTCGAGGATCAACGATGGCGCCTGGACAAATACCAACCCGTTGCTGATGCCGTTGAGCAGGCGCAGGAACGACAGGGCATCGGCGGATTCGGCCTGAGTCTGAGCCAAGGTGCTGAGCACATGCAGGGCCAGTGCCCAGGGCAGGCTGCGACGGATCTGCGAGACACGGTGCCAGCGCACGGCGAGCAAGGCGCCGATCAGGTAGCCAAGGTAGTTCCAAGTAGCGACGCTGGCGGCCTGTTTAACGCTGAGCAGGCCATCCTCGACCAGCCAGGGCAGCAGAGGCGTGTAGACGAAGCGGCCGAGGCCGTGAACCACCAGCAGCAGGACAGCACCGGCCAGCAGGACCGGAAACAATGCAGGGCGTTGGGACATGTGACTTTTTTATTCTGTAAAAGCGACGAGGGTAGCGTCAGATAGGGCGAAGGGATATGCCACTTTCTTCTGAACTGTACCCAATCTACAAGGGAAACAGCCAGGGCACCAGCATGACCGAAACCAGCATCACCAGCAGGGTGAAGGGTACGCCGACGCGGACGAAATCGCCGAAACGATACTGCCCTGGCCCCAGCACCAGAGTATTCACCGGTGATGAAATGGGCGTCATAAACGCCGCAGAGGCCGCCAGTGCGACGATCATGGCGAAGGGGTAGGGCGAAGCGCCAAGCTGGCTCGCGGTGGAGATGGCCACCGGTGCCATCAGCACCGCCGTAGCGGTGTTGGAAATAAACAGGCCGATCACCGCAGTGAGCAGGAACAGGCAGGCCAGCAAGGCATGCGGCCCGGCGTCGCCAAACAGGCCGATCAGCCCCGAAACCGCCAGGGCTATGCCGCCGGTTTTCTCCAGCGCCAGGGCAAAGGGCAGCATGCCGACGATCAGCACCAGGCTCTGCCAGTGAATGGACTTGTAGGCGCTGTCCATGTCGATGCAGCGGAACAGGCCCATTACTAGGCAGCCAAGCAGCGCTGCCAGTACGTTAGGTACCAGACCGCTGACCATCAGCCCGACCATCACCGCCAGCCCCAGTAAGGCGAAGGGTGCACGGCTGGCGGCAGGCGCGACGTCATCGATTTCCGCCGGCAGGCTGAGTACCAGGAAATCGCGACTGAGCCCCTGCAGGCGGTGGATGTGTTTCCAGCTGCCCGCCACCAGCAGGGTATCGCCGGGCTTGAGCTTTTCGTCTACCAGCACGCCGTCCAGCGCCTCATGTTGGCGGCGTACCCCCACCACATTGAGCTTGTAGGTGCTGCGAAAGCCCAGTTGCTGGATGGTCTTGCCGAGCAGGCGCGAATCCGGTGGCAGTGCGACTTCGGCAAGGCCCAGTTCGTTGGAATAGTCGCCGTAGTAGGAGTCATTCAGTTGCAGTGATTCAACGCCGAGTTCCTGATAGGCGCCGAGTAGAGCGATGGCCGGGCTGGCCAGATCCACCAGCAGCACGTCGCCGACGAACAGCTCGGTATTGCCGGTGGCGATGATCAGCAGCTTGCGGAACTTGTGCTGGCGCTCAACGGCGATCACGTTGATGCCGTACTGGCTGCGCAGCTTGAGCTCATCCAGCGCCTGGTTGGCCAGCGGCGAGCCATGCAGTATGCGCAGGCGTCGCTCGCGTTCGGGCAGGCGATAACGTTGGGCGAGGACACTCAGTGTGTCGCGTGGCTCGGCAGGTGCGGTGGGTTCGATATCGCTGCCGAGCCAGCGTCGCGCCAGCAGCATATAGGCGATGCCCAGCGCCAGTATTGCCATGCCGATGGGGGCGAAGCTGAAGAAGGAGAAGCCATCCAGGCCGGCGCGGCGCAGTTCGCTGTGCACCACCATATTCGGCGGCGTTGCCACCAGAGTCAGCATGCCGCTGATCAGGCCGGCAAAGGCCAGCGGCATCATCAGCCGGCGCGGCGAGACCTCCATGCGCGCCGCGATGCTCAGCACCACCGGGATAAAGATCGCCACTACGCCGGTGGAACTCATCACCGAGCCTAGCCCAGCCACGGCGAGCATTAGCAGGATCAGCAGGCGGGTTTCGCTGCTGCCAGCCGAGCGCACCAGCCAGTTGCCCAAGCGATAGGCAATGCCGGTGCGTACCAGGCCGTTGCCAATCACGAAAAGCGCGGCGATGAGGACCACGCTGGGGTCGCTGAAGCCGGCCAGCGCTTCGTTGACGCTGATGATGCCGGTAAGTGGCAGCGCAACCATCGCCAGCACCGCGACCACGTCCATGCGGGGCTTGTTGATGACGAACAGGCCGACGCAAGTAGCCAGCAGGGCGAGAACCAGCAGCAGATCAAAGTTCATGGGCAGCGCTATCAGGGGTAACCGAGAACCGTCTTCAGGCGGGGCAGGTTGAGCTCGATCCACTGGCGGTCGATGGGTCCCCAGTGGTGGATGCGATAATGGCCAGCGTTGTGGCGTTCGCCATCGTCCTGGACGAAGCGACAATCGATATCAAGATCAGCCAGTGCCGCCAGGGTGTCCTGAGCGGTTCGCCTTGGCATGCCAGTGGCCGCAGTTAGTGCGGGGACGCTGGTGGCCGTACCGCTGTCGATCAACCAGGCGATGTAGAGGCGTCGGTAGAAACTGGTGGTGGTCTTGCTGACGGTCATGATCTTCCTCTGGCCGTGGCGGCTGCGCATGGCCGCCACGGCCTGAGCGGGGCCTTATTGCAATGCGAGCATGCCTATATAGGTCACAAAGCCGCCAGTGTAGCCGAGGACGGCCAGCAGGCTGACGCGCTTGACGTACCAGGTGAAGCTGATCTTCTCCATGCCCATGGCGGCCACGCCGGCAGCCGAGCCAATGATCAGTGTGCTGCCGCCGGTACCTGCGCAGAAGGCCAGCAGCTCCCAGAACTTGCCATCGACGATGAACTGCGCCAGCCAGCCGGCTTCGCCCGGCGCGGCGGCAGCCAGCATGCCGGGTGTGACCAGCGGATACATCTTCATCGAACCGGCCACCAAAGGCACGTTATCGACGACGGCCGAGAGCAGGCCGATGGCGTAGTTGATCGCGTAGATATTGCCGAACGACTCGCGCAGCGCGGTGGCCACCTGGGTCAGATGGCCGGCAGTGGCCAGTGCAGAGACGGCCAGTAGGATGCCGAGGAAGAACAGTACGCTGGGGGTGTCGACTTTGCGCAAAACACCCACTACCGAAAGCGGATGCTTGTGGTCGGCGTGCTTGTTGCGATGGAGGAATTCGGTGGTGACCCAGAGCACGCCCAAGCCAAAGAGAATGCCCATATAGGGTGGCAGGCTGGTCACTGTTTTGAAAATCGGCACAAACAGCAGGGCGCCAATCCCCAAGCCCAGCACCAGGTTGCGCTCGAATGGCGTGGTGGCCGGTGGTTGCGACTCGGCCAGATGCGCGCGGGCGCGGGGGCGTGGTGCCTCGCCATGCAGGCGGAAGCTAAGGATGAGCAGCGGCAGCAGCAGGCATACCAGGCTTGGCAGGAACAGGCCAGTGATGACTCCGGGTGCGGTGATCTGACCACCGATCCAGAGCATGGTGGTGGTCACGTCACCAATCGGCGACCAGGCGCCGCCGGCGTTGGCCGCAATGACCACGATGCCGACATAGAGCCAGCGCTCGGGGCGACCACGGATGAGCTTGCGCAGCAGCGAAACCATGACGATGGTGGTGGTCAGGTTGTCCAGCGCGGCAGACAGGAAGAAGGTCAGGAAACCGATGATCCATAGTAGATGTACGCGCTTACGCGTCTTGATGCGATCGGTGATGGCCTTGAAACCTTCGTGGGAGTCGATCAGCTCGACGATGGTCATCGCGCCGAGCAGGAAGAACAGGATCTCGGCAATTTCACCTAGGTGATGACGCAGCTCGGTCACCACCACGCCGGAAGAGTCGATCGGATCATGGCTGCCCGGTTGCAGCAGCGGCAGGATGGTATCCGCGCCCAGTATCAGCACGGTCCAGCTCAACACCGCGGTGAGCAGTGCGGCGGCGGCCTTATCGACCTTTAACTGATGCTCGAAGGCTATGCATAAATAGCCCAGAACAAATACAACAGCCATGAGTGCGTACATTGCAGGAAGGCTCCATTTTGAGAAAGCTGGCCGGCCGCTTCGGGTGCGAAAAAAGGCTCGGTAACTGGCAGGCTCGAAATGGCGGTGGGCTTTGCGAGTGAAACAAGTGAAACCGGGTACGGAAGGGTCACTACCTGCGCGTAACGGCTGCGCATACGGCTGCCCGAGAGAGGGCGCTGTGGTGCGGGGCTTGCTTCAAGTCGTACAGCTTTAGCGTTGGCTTAGCCTGCCAATCCTTATTCAGAAATTGTTAGATGGCATAGTGTACGCCAGCTTTTGGTAATAACTTGTCACGAATCAAGACTAAGCGATCGTTTTCGACGATTTATATCGGCGAAAAGAAATACAGCAAACAAGCTGCATGCGGGAGACGGGAGCGCTTGAGCTGAGCCCAACACAGCGAAAGTGTGTCCAGCTGCCTGGTGAGAAGACCGCAACGGCTGGGCAGCCGTTGCGGTTGGAGCGGGCTACAGCCCGGCGATGCGTTCGCGTTGCGCGACCAAATTGGCTTTCGCTTGTTCGGCTTCGGCCAGTTTGGCGCGCTCCTTGTCGATCACCTCTGCGGGCGCCTTGTCGACGAAACCGGCATTGGAAAGCTTGCCGCCGACGCGCTTGATTTCACCGTCGAGGCGACCGATTTCCTTGTCCAGACGCGCCAGCTCGGCATCCTTGTCGATCAGCCCGGCCATGGGCACCAGAACCTGCATGTCGCCTACCAGGGCGGTCGCCGACAGCGGCGCTTCTTCGCCGGCTGCCAGGTTTCGCACGCTTTCCAGCTTGGCCAGCTTCTTCAGCAGCGGCTCGTTCTCGGCGAGGCGGCGCAGGTCGGATTGCGAGGCATTGCCCAGTACCACGTCGATGCGCTTGGCCATGGAAATGTTCATTTCACCGCGAATCTGGCGGATGCCCAGCATAAACGCCTTGACCCACTCGATATCGTCTTCGGCGGCTTCGTCGAGGCGCTCGGGGTTGTACTCGGGCCAGGGTTGCAGCATCAGCGTCGGGCCCGACTTGCCAGCCAGCGGCGCGACGCGCTGCCAGATTTCCTCGGTGATGAAGGGCATGAACGGATGTGCCAGGCGCAGGGCGGTTTCCAGTACGCGAACCAGGGTGCGACGGGTACCGCGCTGACGTTCGGCGGATGCGCTTTCGTCCCAGAGCAGCGGCTTGACCAGCTCCAGATACCAGGCGCAGTACTCGTCCCAGACGAACTCATACAGGGCCTGGGCGGCCAGGTCGAAGCGGAAGTTTTCCAGCTGGCGGGTCACTTCGGCTTCGGTGCGCTGCAGCGCGGAGATGATCCAGCGGTCCACGGAGGACAGTTCCACCGCTTCGCCGTTGATGCCGGTGTCCTTGCCCTCGGTGTTTTCGAAGACGAAGTTGGCGGCGTTCCACAGCTTGTTGCAGAAGTTGCGGTAACCCTCGACGCGGCCCATGTCGAATTTGATGTCGCGACCGGTAGAGGCCAGCGAGCAGAAAGTGAAGCGCAGGGCGTCGGTGCCGTAGCTGGCAATGCCTTCGGGGAATTCCGCCTTGGTCTGCTTGGCGATCTTCTCGGCGAGCTTGGGCTGCATCATGCCGCTGGTGCGTTTCTCCAGCAGCTCGTCCAGGGTGATGCCATCGACGATGTCCAGCGGATCGAGAACGTTGCCCTTGGACTTGGACATCTTCTGGCCCTGGCCGTCGCGCACCAGACCATGGACGTAGACGGTCTTGAACGGAATCTGCCCGGTCAGGTGCAGGCTCATCATGATCATCCGGGCAACCCAGAAGAAGATGATGTCGAAGCCGGTGACCAGCACGTCCGTGGGGTGGAAGGTCTTGAGGAAGTTGGTCTGCTCGGGCCAGCCGAGGGTGGAGAAGGTCCACAGGCCGGAACTGAACCAGGTGTCCAGGACGTCCTCGTCCTGGCGCAGCTCCACTTCGTTGCCAAGGTTGTGCTTGCGCCGCACTTCCATTTCGTCGCGGCCGACATAGACATGGCCGGCCTCGTCGTACCAGGCCGGGATGCGATGACCCCACCACAGCTGGCGGCTGATGCACCAGTCCTGGATGTCACGCATCCAGCTGAAGTACATGTTTTCGTACTGCTTGGGCACGAACTGAATCTGGCCGCTTTCCACTGCTGCGATGGCCTTCTCGGCCAGGGGCTTGGTGGAGACGTACCACTGGTCAGTCAGCCAGGGTTCGATGATGGTGCCGGAGCGGTCGCCACGTGGGACTTTCAGCGCGTGGTCGTCGATCTTCTCCAGCAGGCTCATGGCCTCGAACTCGGCAACGATGGCCTTGCGCGCGTCGAAGCGGTCCATGTGCGCGTAGCCATCGGGCAGGGAGGCGTCGATCCTGTCGTTCGGCGTGCCGTCGATATTGAAGACCTGGGCACGGGCCAAAACCGCGGCGTTCTGATCGAAGATATTGATCAGTGGCAGGTTGTGGCGCTTGCCGACTTCATAGTCATTGAAGTCGTGAGCCGGGGTGATTTTCACGCAACCGGTACCGAACTCCAGATCCACGTAGTCGTCGGCGACGATGGGGATCAGGCGATTGACCAGCGGCAGCATGACGTGGCGGCCGATCAGATCCTTATAGCGCTCGTCTTCCGGATGCACCGCAACGGCAGCATCGCCGAGCATGGTTTCCGGGCGGGTGGTGGCGACCACCAGGTAACCCTTGCCATCGGCAGTCTTGCAGCCATCGGCCAGCGGGTAGCGCAGGTTCCAGAGGTGGCCCTTTTCGTCGTGGTTCTCCACTTCGAGGTCGGAAATGGCGGTGTGGAATTTGGTGTCCCAGTTGACCAGGCGCTTGCCGCGATAAATCAGGCCATCTTCATGCAGACGGACAAAGGCTTCCTTGACCGCTTCGGACAGGCCTTCGTCCATGGTGAAACGCTCGCGCGACCAGTCCACCGAGGAGCCGAGACGACGGATCTGGCGGGTGATGGTGCCGCCGGACTCGTGCTTCCATTCCCAGACCTTGTCGAGGAACTTGGCGCGGCCCAGGTCATGGCGGTTGATGCCCTGAGCACCCAGCTGGCGCTCGACCACCATTTGCGTGGCGATGCCCGCATGGTCGGTACCCGGCTGCCACAGGGTGTTGCGGCCCTGCATGCGCCGGAAGCGGATCAGCGCATCCATGATGGCGTTGTTGAACCCGTGGCCCATATGCAGGCTGCCGGTGACGTTCGGCGGCGGGATCATGATGGTGTAGGGCTCGCCGCTACCTTGCGGGGCGAAATAATTGCTTGATTCCCATTCGTTGTACCAACGGGATTCAATGGCGTGGGGCTGGTAGGTCTTGTCCATTCGGCGGGACCCTTAGAACGGCTGGTCGGAAAAACCGCAGAGTATAAAGGCAAAGTGCCGGAAGGGCTGAATCAGCTGCCGTTTATCGCGGGGCGAATGCACTCGGCAGCCTTAGCGACGAGGTGAGCGAATCAGTTCTTCGGCGCGGCTCTCTAGCCGGCGTCGGAGCTCGGCCTCTATCTGCGGTACGAAATCGTCGATCACATCCTGCAGGATCAGCTGCGCTGCGGTGCGCAGTTCATGATCCAGGTGGCGTTCGGCAAGTGTGCGAAAAGCCGTGCGTACAGCCGGCTCGCGTACTTCTTCGGAAGGTTGGACCGGCTCTTGCGGCGGAGCGGTTTCGACGATCTCCGAGAGTAGGGGGATGCTGCCAGGGTCCAGGGGTTCATCCAGCGGATCATGCTCACCGTCGAGCAGGGCGCGTATGGATTCCAGCTCGTCGAGCAGGTGCGCGGGTCTGGGTGGAGGTGTTGACGTCATTATCAAGAAGATTCCGGGCGGTAGCGCGTCCTGGCGACTGGTAGAAACGGTTCACAGTTCGACGCGCTTGGGATCATATCCCCGCTGGCGATAGAGGCGAAAGTTTTCACGACAAGCGTTAAGTAGCTCGGGCTGCTGGTTGACGATCTCGATGACTCGGGAAAAGTCATCAGTATGCGGCGACAGCGATTGGGCAAGGTTGATCAGCAGCCCCTGGCCGGTTGCCGGCGGCTGTTCCTGGCCAATTACCACCGGGGCTTGCGGGTCGTGCTCGTAGAGGTCATGCGGAATGAAGCGCTCGGCGCGAAAGCGCCAGAGCAAAGCATCCAACTCGGCGCACTGCGCGGCATCCTGGCAGCGAATGAACACTGCCAGGCCGTGCTGCCAGCCCTTGCTGGCCAGCTGACAGGCTGCTCTGGCGCGACCGGCAGCGCTGCTGTCCGGTAGCACGTAGAACTCGATGCGCGTCATGCCGGCATTCCGTCAAGGGTCCGGCTCATCTCACGCGATCCGGTCCAGAAGGTACTGGGTGAGCAGCGGTACCGGCCTTCCGGTCGCGCCTTTTTCCTTGCCACCGCTGATCCAGGCGGTACCGGCGATGTCCAGGTGTGCCCATGAGTAGTTTTTGGTGAAGCGCGAGAGGAAGCAGGCAGCAGTGATGGTGCCGGCCTTGGGTCCGCCAATATTGGCGATATCGGCAAACGGGCTATCCAGTTGCTCCTGGTAGTCATCGAACAGCGGCAGCTGCCAGGCGCGATCGTCGGCGTTGCGGCCGGCATCCAGCAGTTGCCGGGCCAGTTCTTCGTCGTTGCTCATCAGGCCGGAGGTCTGGCTGCCCAGGGCGACGATGCAGGCGCCGGTGAGAGTCGCCACATCAACCACGGCGCGAGGCTGGAAGCGCTCGACATAAGTCAGGGCGTCGCACAGCACCAGACGGCCTTCAGCGTCGGTGTTGAGGATTTCAACGGTCTGGCCGCTCATGGTGGTGACGATATCGCCCGGGCGAGTAGCGCCGCCGCTGGGCATGTTCTCGGCGCAGGCCAGCACGGCTACCAGGTTGATCGGCAGTTGCAGCTCCAGAACGGTACGGAACGTGCCGAGCACACTGGCGGCGCCACACATGTCGTACTTCATTTCGTCCATGCCCTGGCCGGGCTTGAGACTGATGCCGCCGGTGTCGAAGGTGATGCCCTTGCCGACCAGTGCATAGGGCTGTTCGCCCTTCTTGCCGCCGTTGTACTGCATTACAACCATGCAGCCGGGCTGGTTGCTGCCCTGAGACACGGCGAGGAACGAGCCAGCGCCGAGCTCACGCAGCTTGTTCTCGTCGAGGATTTCGACCTTCAGGCCTTTGAATTCCTTGCCAAGCTTTTTCGCCTGTTCGGCGACATAGGTGGGGTGGCAGATATTGGGCGGCAGGTTGCCCAAGTCACGGGCGAAGTTCATGCCCGAAGTAATGGCCTGGGCATGGGCGACGGCCTGTTCGGTTTGCGCCTGCTCGGCCTTGCTGCTGAGCAGGGTGATCAGATTCAGCGGGCGGGCCTCGGCCTTCTTGCTCTTGAACTGATCGAAGTTGTACTGGCCGCCAGCAAGAGCTTCCACCAGCAGACGGGTGCGCGAGTAGCCGTCGCGCTCCTTGAGCGTGACGTCCTGCAGTGCGAGGGTGGCATCGCTGCCGCCGAGGTTCTTCAGCGTCGAAGATATGGCACCGACCACTTTGCGCCACTGACGCGCGTCGAGTTCTTCGGTTTTACCGATGCCGACCAGCAGTACGCGCTCGGCCTTGATGCCGGGTAGCTGTTGGAACAGCAGGGTCTGGCCCGGCTTGCCCTGCAGGTCGCCACGCTTGAGCGTCGCGCTGATGGCGCCGGCGCTGGCGGCGTCCACACTCTGGGCGATCTCGCCAAGTACGAGGTCATCGCTCACCGGCAGGACCAGGGTGGCGGTTTTTGTGGCGGGCGCTTTGGTGGTTTTTACAACAAATTGCATGGTGTCGAGTCCCCAAGACAAAGAGTCGGCTTTGCAGGATAATGCCGGGCTTGTTTTCGGTGGTTCGTCCGGCGCGTCGTGCGTAAATCTGTGTATCGGTTTTCAGCGATTGCTGCGGGTGGGCCGGCTGCGTGGCGGCTAGTGTGAGCGTAGCTGCCGGAGCCTGACAACCCTGGAGTGTCCGGTTTGATCGTCTTTCGTTACCTGTCCCGTGAGTTGCTGATCACCCTGAGCGCCGTAAGTGCGGTGCTGCTGGTGATCATTATGAGTGGTCGTTTCATCAAGTATCTGGCCCAGGCTGCACAGGGATTGCTCGATCCCGGCGTGTTGTTGATGATCATGGGTTTCCGCCTGCCGGGGTTCCTGCAGTTGATTCTGCCACTGGGGCTGTTTCTCGGCATTTTGCTGGCCTATGGCAGGTTGTATCTGGACAGCGAGATGACCGTGCTTTCGGCCACTGGCATGAGTCAGCGCCGTCTGCTGGGCTACACCCTGGCGCCGGCGGCGCTGGTGGCGGCGCTGGTCGGCTGGCTAAGCCTGGGGCTGGCGCCGCAGGGTATAGCCGAGGTCGATCGCATCCTTAACGAGCAGGACTCGCTGACCGAATTCGACACTCTGGTTCCAGGGCGCTTTCAAACCCTGCGCAATGGTACCCGGGTCACCTACAGCCGCGAGCTGAGCGAAGACCGTGCCCAGCTGGGGGGCGTTTTCATTTCCGAGACCAACCTTTCCAGTGCCACGGGCGAGGAGCGAGGCCTGTCGGTGTTGGTGGCCGAGCGCGGGCGCCAGGAAATCCATAAGGACGGCAGCCGTTATCTGATTCTGGAAAACGGCTATCGCTATGACGGCAATCCGGGGCAGGCCAATTACCGGGCCATCCAGTACGACACCTATGGCGTCCTGCTGCCCAAACCGGAGGTGAGCATCGAGCTGAGCGAGCGCGAAGCACTACCTACGGGGGAACTGCTGGGCAGCGACGACATCCGTCTGCAGTCGGAATTGCAGTGGCGCCTGTCACTGCCGTTGCTGGTGTTTATTGTCACCCTGCTGGCGGTGCCGCTGGCCAAGGTGAATCCACGTCAGGGGCGCTTTCTCAAGCTGCTGCCGGCGATCCTGCTGTACATGACGTACCTGGCCTTGCTGGTTGCCGCGCGCGGTGCGCTGGACAAGGGCCGGATTCCGCCGGCGCTGGGGCTCTGGTGGGTTCACGGAATCTTCTTTGCGATTGGGATGCTGATGCTCTATTGGGAACCGCTGAGGCTTGCCCTCGACAAGCGACGTGCAGGGGTAGTGGCCCATGCGTAAGCTTGACCGTTACATCGGCAGCCATGTTCTGCTGGCGATTCTGAGCGTGCTGGGCATCATCGTCGGGCTGGCTCTTCTGTTTGCCTTTATCGATGAGCTCGGTGACGTGAAGGGCAGTTACGGCACGCTGGACGCCGCGCTCTACGTGCTCTACACAACGCCTTCGCGAATCTACGAGATGCTGCCAATGGCGGCGCTGATCGGTTGTCTCATTGGCCTTGGAATGCTGGCCAGCAACAGTGAGCTGACCATCATGCGGGCCGCCGGGGTTTCCCTTGGGCGTATCGTGCTGGCGGTAATGAAGCCGATGCTGGTGCTGATGCTGGTCGGCGTGCTGATTGGCGAATATCTGGCACCCTGGAGCGAAAACATCGCTCAGGCCAGCCGTGCGACGGCGCAGGGAGCAGGCGAAGCGCAGAGCAGCAAGCGCGGGCTGTGGCACCGGCAGGGTGGGGAGTTTGTGCATGTCAACGCGGTGCAGCCGGGCGGCGTGCTGCTGGGGGTGACGCGTTACAACTTCGACGGCAATCGTCAGCTTTTATCGGCCAGTTTCGCTCGTCGCGCTCATTATCAGGACGATCACTGGCGGCTCACCGATATTGCCACCACGCACTTTCGAGGCGATCACACCGAGGTGATCAATACGCCTGAAGAGCGTTGGGATGTGCAGCTGAC
The DNA here is from genome assembly GCF_000756775.1 of Pseudomonas saudiphocaensis. Classification (NCBI taxonomy): domain Bacteria; kingdom Pseudomonadati; phylum Pseudomonadota; class Gammaproteobacteria; order Pseudomonadales; family Pseudomonadaceae; genus Pseudomonas; species Pseudomonas saudiphocaensis. The sequence continues at coordinate 1,385,316 of NZ_CCSF01000001.1, read as the reverse complement.
ACCGCAACTGCTGGGAACGGTAGTAATGGAGCCGGACGCCCTGTCGATCACCGGGCTGTGGCGCTATATCCATTATCTAGGCGAGCAGGGGCTGAACAACGGGCGCTACTGGCTGGCGTTCTGGACCAAGACTCTGCAGCCGGTTGTGACAGTGGCGCTGGTGTTGCTGGCGATCTCGTTCATCTTCGGCCCGTTGCGCTCGGTCACCCTGGGACAGCGGGTTTTTACCGGCGTCGTCGTCGGCTTCGTCTTCCGCATCCTTCAGGATCTGCTCGGTCCGGCCAGCCAAGTCTTTGGCTTCTCGCCGCTGCTGGCGGTGCTGGTGCCGGCAGGGATCTGTGCATTGGCGGGGCTGTGGTTGTTGCGTCGGGCGGGGTGATGAGGGGCTTGCCTGCGAGCTGCGTATTCCTTCGCTAAAGCTCGCGGACGAGTCTGCCTCTACAAAGGCGGTGCAATGGCAGAGAGGTGAAGGCTGCATCCAGACTGCAAATTCTTCCAGCCTATTTCTTGTGGATGTTCTTCGGCAGGTGCACCACCTGGCTTTCCGAGTAGATGTCATGCCAGGTGCGCTTCTGCTTGTCCCAGAGCATCCACCAAAAGCCCAGTCCCAGGGCGAGCCAGGACAGGATGGCAATCAGAAAGCGCAGCAGTGCCTGCCAGAGGTCGATGGCTTTGCCGTCAGGGTTCTGAACGCGCACGCCCCAGACCTGCATGCCAAGAGTTTGCCCATTGTGTGTCCAGAACTTGGCGAAGAAGCCGAACAGGCTGAACAACAGTAGCGTGGCAAGAATGGGATCCCTGTCCAGTCCGCCGCTTTCGGCCACGGCCTTGAGTGCTTCGCTGCCATAGAACAGGCGCAACGCGACCTGTTGGTAGAGCAGGGTGACCACCATCATCAGGGCAATCGAGAGGAAGGCATCGTAGAGCATCGCGGCAAGCCGACGACCCAGGCTTGCGGCTGGAAACTGGCCCTGCGGGCTGAGTAAATGGTTGCGCATGAACATCTCGCTGAATGAGGCAAGCGCGCATTCTACGGAAATACGCGCATAAAAAAGCCCCTGATGTTGCCATCAGGGGCTTTTCGGAGCGGGGCTTATTCCTGGATTTGAACCTGGTCAGCCTGCATGCCTTTTTGACCTTGCACAGCGATGAAGCTGACTTTCTGGCCTTCTTTCAGGCTCTTGAAGCCGTTACCTTCGATCGCGCGGAAGTGCACGAACAGATCCGGACCGCTCTCAGGAGTGATGAAACCAAAACCTTTTTCGTCGTTAAACCACTTGACGGTACCGTTCTGACGATTCGACATGTCTTTGTATCCTTGAAACTCAATATTAGAAGCGCGCCTGCACGGCAGGAGCGGGAACTGGTTGCAAGGAGTAAGGAGTCGAGCGGGATGTAGCGGATCGGATGATCTACTGCACCAGGTCACGATTCTACAGCGACCCATGCAAACACAGTGGGCACACTCTACGATAACTCGCAAGGAGTGCCAAGCCCTCGCAGCCATAGAATTTGCCCGGTATAGGCGGCGCTTTTTCAGCGCGATGTGAGTAGTCGGGGTCAGCCTGAAACAGTCATCAGGCCTGAAGTCGACCGTGCTGCGGTGCAGTTGATGTCGCTTTTTGCGTCGCTGCGTCTGGTGTCGCGGGGAATGTCGAGCCATGGGCTCTGGTGATGCGCTGAAGCGTCGCCGTGCAGCCAGGCTGTCGGCATTCGACGGGCTATCGGTCGCCCGTCGAAAGATGATGGTGCCTCGAGAGAGACTCGAACTCTCACGTTGTTACCAACGGCGGATTTTGAATCCGCTGCGTCTACCGATTCCGCCATCGAGGCACAGTGGCGGCGCAGTATAAGGATGCGCCGTATGTCGGTCAATCGTTCAGCGTGGTCAGATTGCGGTGATTCCGCTAAGCTTTGCGCCCCCTGTGCGCCGTGCCGATCATTCTTCATGCAAGTTTCCGCTTTTTCCTTCGAGTTACCCGATTCCCTGATCGCGCGTCATCCCCTGGCCGAGCGTCGCGCCAGCCGCTTGTTGGTGCTTGATGGGCCTACCGGCAGGATGGCGCATCAAGGCTTTGCCGATCTGCTCGAGCATGTGCGTCCCGGCGATTTGATGGTATTCAACAATACCCGGGTGATTCCGGCCCGGCTGTTCGGGCAGAAGGACACCGGCGGCAGGCTTGAAGTGCTGGTGGAGCGGGTGCTGGATAGTAATCGCGTGCTCGCGCATATCCGCTCCAGCAAGTCGCCGAAACCCGGCAGCAGGATTCAGATCGATGGCGGTGGCGAGGCGCTGATGCTGGCCCGTCATGACGCACTGTTCGAACTGGAGTTCGCTGAAGAGGTGCTGCCGCTGCTGGAGCGCGTCGGCCATATGCCGCTGCCTCCTTATATAGATAGGCCGGATGACAGTGCTGACCGTGAGCGCTATCAAACGGTATACGCCCGGCACACCGGCGCGGTGGCAGCACCTACTGCCGGGCTGCATTTCGATGCCGCGTTGCTGGATGCGCTTCGCGACAAGGGTGTCGAGACGGCCTTTGTCACGCTGCATGTGGGCGCGGGTACTTTTCAGCCGGTGCGTGTCGAGCGGATCGAAGACCATCATATGCACAGTGAGTGGCTGCAGGTCGGCCAAGATGTGGTCGATGCCGTTTTGGCCTGCCGTGAGCGCGGAGGGCGTGTCATTGCGGTGGGCACTACCAGCGTGCGTTCTCTTGAAAGCGCGGCGCGTGACGGCACGCTCAAGGCCTTCAGTGGCGACACCGATATTTTTATCTACCCGGGCAGGCCCTTCCACGTAGTGGATGCCCTGGTGACCAATTTCCATCTGCCCGAATCGACCCTGCTGATGCTGGTTTCGGCCTTCGCCGGCTACCCAGAAACCATGGCGGCATACGCCGAAGCTGTCGCCGAAGGTTATCGCTTCTTCAGTTACGGCGATGCCATGTTCATTACGCGCAACCCGGCCCCGCGCGGCCCCGAGGAAACCCAATGAGTCGTACCTGCCATATGTCCTTCGAACTGCTCGCTACCGATGGTCGGGCGCGGCGCGGGCGCCTGACCTTCCCGCGCGGAACGGTGGAGACGCCGGCCTTCATGCCGGTGGGTACGTACGGCACGGTCAAGGGCATGCTGCCGCGCGACGTCGAGGAAATAGGTGCCGAAATCATCCTCGGCAATACCTTCCACCTGTGGTTGCGCCCGGGGACCGAAGTGATTAAGGCGCACGGTGATCTGCATGATTTCATGCAGTGGAAAGGGCCGATCCTGACCGATTCCGGCGGCTTCCAGGTGTTCAGCCTGGGCGCGATGCGCAAGATCAAGGAGGAGGGCGTCTACTTCGCCTCGCCGGTGGACGGTGCCAAGGTGTTCATGGGGCCGGAGGAGTCGATGCAGGTCCAGCGTGACCTGGGCTCGGACATCGTGATGATCTTTGATGAGTGCACACCTTATCCGGCTGACGAGGATGTTGCGCGGCGCTCAATGGAGCTGTCGTTGCGCTGGGCCAAGCGCTCAAAGGAGGCTCATGGCGACAGCTCGGCAGCGCTGTTCGGCATCGTTCAGGGTGGCATGCATGAGTCGTTGCGCATGCGTTCGCTGGAGGGTCTCTGCGAGATCGGTTTCGATGGCCTGGCCATCGGCGGTCTTTCGGTAGGTGAGCCCAAGGAAGAGATGATTCGCGTGTTGGACTTCCTGCCGGAGCGGATGCCGGCGGACAAGCCGCGTTACCTGATGGGTGTAGGCAAGCCGGAGGATCTGGTTGAGGGCGTGCGCCGCGGCGTGGATATGTTCGACTGCGTAATGCCGACTCGAAATGCACGAAACGGTCATCTGTTCACTGATGCGGGTGTGGTGAAAATTCGCAACGCGGTGCATCGTCATGACGACTCGCCCCTGGAGGCGGGCTGCGATTGTTACACCTGCAAACACTTCTCCCGGGGCTATCTGCACCATTTGGACAAGTGCGGTGAAATGCTCGGCAGCATGTTGAATACAATCCACAACTTGCGGCATTACCAACGTCTGATGGCTGGTTTACGCCAGGCTATTCAACAAGGTACATTGGCGACCTTTGTCGATGCCTTCTATGCAAAACGCGGCTTGCCAACGCCACCGCTTGCATGACGAAACACAACAAATTTAATCAATGCAACAGGAGTGCTACATGAGCTTTCTGATTCCCGCCGCCTATGCTCAAGAGGCCGCTGCTGGTCCTGCCGCAGGCGGCTTTGAGTGGCTGTTTCTGGGCGGCTTTCTGGTCATTTTCTATCTGATGGTCTGGCGTCCGCAGGCCAAGCGCGCCAAGGAGCACAAGAACCTGATTAGCAGCCTGCAGAAGGGCGATGAAGTAGTGACTTCCGGTGGCATCGTTGGCAAGGTCACCAAAGTTGCCGATGACTTCGTCGTAATCGAAGTAAATGACAATGTCGAACTGAAGTTCCAGAAAGTTGCGATTGCCGCGACCCTGCCCAAGGGCACGCTGAAAGCCATCTGAGCCGACACTTCATTCAATAGTAACGACGGGGCGCGCAAGGCGCCCCGCGTCCTTTAAGTGGGCTACGTGCCATGCTGAACAAATACCCCCTGTGGAAATATCTCCTGATCATGGCTGTGCTGGCCATAGGTCTCGTCTACTCGATGCCCAATCTGTACCCGGATGACCCGGCGATCCAGATTACCGGCGCCAGCACGGCGCTGCAGGTAGAAGAGGCGGTGCTGGAGAAGGCGAGCCGGGCCCTGACCGATGCCGGCATCACCGTGAAAGCGGCCGAAATAAGCGAGCGTGGTGGCCTGTTGCGGTTGACCTCGCTTGGCGATCAGTTGCCGGCCAAGGACATCGTGCTCAGGGCCATGGGGGATGACTACGTTGTTGCGCTGAACCTTGCGCCGACTACGCCACAGTGGTTGCGCAATCTGGGCGCCACGCCGATGAAGCTGGGCCTCGATCTCTCGGGCGGTGTGCATTTCCTGCTCGAAGTGGATATGGAAAAGGCCATCAGCGCCCGCATCAAAATCTATGAGGGCGAGGTCAAGAGCCTGCTGCGTAAAGAGCGTGTGCGTTACCGCAGCCTGCCAGGCCAGGAAACTGCGTTCCAGCTGGGCTTCACCGATGCCGATTCTTTGAGCAAGGCGCAGGCGCTGATCCGCCGCAACTTCACCGATTTCGACATGACCACCAGCAGCCGTAACGGTATGCAGGTGATCAATCTCGCACTGACTCAGGCCAAGCTGTCGGAAATTCGCGAGTACTCCATCAGGCAGAACCTGACTACCGTCCGTAACCGCGTCAACGAGCTGGGTGTGGCTGAGCCGCTGGTGCAGCGCCAGGGTGCCAACCGCATTGTGGTCGAGCTGCCTGGAGTCCAGGACACTGCTGAGGCCAAGCGTATCCTCGGCAAGACCGCCAATCTCGAGTTCCGCCTGGCTGCGGAAATGGACGCGCCGCGTGCAACTACCGAGAGTTTCGAGTTCCGCCAGGAAGGTCGTCCGCCTGCACAGCTCGAGCGCTCTCTGATCATCACCGGTGACCAGGTCACCGATGCTCAGGCCAGTTATGACGAGAATGGCCGCCCGCAGGTAAACATCCGTCTGGATGGTCACGGCGGTGAGCTGATGAACCGTGCGACACGCAACAATGTCGGTCGGAGCATGGCGGTGATTTTCATCGAGCAGCGCCCGCAAACCAGCTACGTCAAGCAGATGGTCGACGGTGTTGAGCAGGAGGTGCGCGTCGAGACCTTCGTTGAGGACAAGAAAATCATCAGCCTGGCGACCATTCAGTCGCCGCTGGGCAGCCAGTTCCGTATCACCGGTCTGGACGGGCAGGGTGAGTCTTCCGAGCTCGCGCTGTTGCTGCGCGCCGGCGGCCTGGCTGCGCCGATGTACTTCGCCGAAGAGCGCACCATCGGTCCAAGCCTGGGTGCCGAAAACATCGCCAAGGGCATAGAGTCCACTTGGTGGGCGATGATCTTGGTCTCGATCTTCATCATCCTTGTCTACAAGTTCTTCGGTGTGCTGGCGACAGTGGCATTGGCCTTTAACCTGGTCCTGCTGACCGGTCTGATGTCGGCCATTGGTGCCACGCTGACGCTGCCGGGTATTGCCGGTATCGTCCTCACGTTGGGCATGGCGGTGGACGCCAACGTTCTGATCTATTCGCGGATTCGTGAAGAACTGAAGAACGGTCTGTCAGTCCAGCGTGCCATTCATGAAGGGTTTGATCGGGCTTACACGGCGATCATCGACAGTAACCTCACTACATTGCTGGTGGGTGGCATCCTCTTCGCTCTGGGCACGGGGCCGATCAAAGGCTTCGCCGTAACTCTGTCGCTGGGCATCCTGACGTCGATGTTTACCGCCATCATGTTTACCCGCGGCATGGTCAACCTGATCTTCGGTGGCCGTAACGTCAAGAAGCTGTGGATCTGAGGACTCGCCATGATCAAGAACACTATTCGTTTCATGGCGATACGCAATGTTGCGTTCGCCATCACCCTGCTGTTGACCGTGATCGGTTTGGTCAGTCTGTTCGGGAAAGGTCTTAACTTCGGCCTGGACTTCACCGGCGGCACCCTGATCGAGCTGCAATATGAGCAAGCGGCCGACTTGGAGCTCATCAAGAGCGAACTGAATCAGTCGGGCTATACCGACGCCGTGGTGCAGAGCTTTGGCGCCACCACCGACGTGCTGGTACGCATGGCGGGGGATGATCCAGACCTTGCGTCCCAGGTCGCCGAGGCGCTGCGCAAGATCGATCCGGACAGTCGTTTCGAGGTCAAGCGGGTCGAATTCGTCGGGCCTCAGGTGGGCGAGGAGCTGCGTGATCAGGGTGGTCTGGCCATGCTGCTGGCGCTTGGTGGGATCCTGGTTTATCTGGCGTTCCGCTTCCAGTGGAAATTCGGCGTCGGAGCGATCGCTTCGCTGGCCCACGACACCATCCTGACCCTCGGGATCCTGTCCTTCTTTGAAGTGCCGTTCGATCTCACCGTTCTGGCGGCTGTGCTGGCGATGATCGGCTACTCGCTGAACGACACCATCATCATCTATGACCGTATCCGGGAAAACTTTCGGGTAATGCGCAAAGCCGACTTGATCGAGAACATCGACGTGTCGGTGACGCAAACCCTGCTGCGGACCATGGCAACGTCCTTCTCCACCGCGCTGGCGCTGATCGCTCTGCTGGCCTTTGGTGGCGATACGCTGGCTAACTTCGCTCTGGCACTGCTTATCGGTGTGGTTGTGGGTACCTATTCCTCGGTCTATATCGGCGCAACCGTGCTGGTCTGGCTGAAGCTTACGTCCGAAGACCTGGCTCCGCCAGTGACTACAGAGGTTGACGAAACACCCTGACAGAAGGTTTCCGATTTGTCGGAACTCCGTCTCTGTCTGGTGGTCTTACCCCGCGACGCGGGGTATGGCCCCGAGGCACGAAGAAGGATGTAAGGGTGAACAAATCGTTGCTGGTTGGTGTGGGGCTGGGTGTTGTGGTGGCCACGGCCGGTGGAGCGCTCGCTACCTATACGCTGGTTGATCGGGGGCCTGAGTTTGCCCAGGTGCTCGCAGTGGAGCCCGTTAAGGAAACCATCAAGACACCACGCGAGGTCTGCAAGGACGTCGCTGTTACGCGACAGAAGCCGGTGCAGGACGAGCATCGTATTGCGGGTACTGCGGTAGGTGCGGTGGTCGGCGGCCTGCTGGGTAATCAGGTTGGCGGCGGTAATGGCAAGAAGATCGCGACCGTTGCAGGTGCGGTTGGAGGTGGCTACGCCGGTAATCAGGTGCAGGGGCGGATGCAGCAGAACAGCACTTACACCACTACCGAGACACGTTGCAGTACCGTGACTGATAGCCACGACAAGATCGTCGGCTATGACGTGAAATACGACCTTGACGGCAAGATCGGCAGTGTTCGTATGGATCGTGATCCAGGCAGCCAGATTCCGGTCAGGGATGGGCAGCTGGTATTGGCTCAGCAGCCGTGAATTGAAGATCTAAAAAAAGCGCCTTTCGGCGCTTTTTTTATAGCTGGCAGGGTGGGTATGGCAATCAGCGCTTCAGCGAAGGCGTCAGGTGCGGCTGGATTGCAGTCAGCACAGCCTTGAAGCACTTGTTGTTACCGGCAACGATCTGGCCTTTTTCAAGGAAGCCATGGCCGCCGGAGAAATCGCTCACCAGGCCGCCCGCCTCCTGGATCAGCAGTGCGCCTGCGGCCATGTCCCACTCGGAAAGTCCGAACTCCCAGAAGGCGTCGAAGCGACCGGCAGCGACATAGGCCAGATCCAGGCTTGCAGCCCCGGCGCGGCGCACGCCGGCAGTCTGGCCTACGAGGCTGCGGAACATATTGAGGTAGGCGTCCAGGTTGTCCATTTGCCCGTCACGGAACGGGAAGCCAGTGCCAAGCAGGGCACCGTCGAGGCTCTTGCGCGAGCCGACACGCAGGCGGCGACCATTCAGGGCAGCGCCGCGACCGCGGCTGGCGGTGAACTCTTCCTGGCGGACCGGATCGATGACCACTGCGTGCTCCAGTCGGCCGCGGTATTTGCAGGCAATGCTGACTGCATAGTGCGGAACGCCGCGCAGGAAGTTGGTGGTGCCATCCAGCGGATCGATGATCCACAGGTAGTCGGTGCCATCCTCGGAGCCTTGCGACAGCCCGCTTTCTTCTCCAAGAATGCCGTGGTTTGGATAGGCCTTGCGCAGTGCGGCGATGATGAGCTGTTCCGCGTTGCGGTCGATTTCGGAAACGTAGTCGCGGGCGTCTTTTTCGCTGACCGAGATCACGTCCAGGCGCTCGGTGGAACGAATAATCATTTCGCCGGCGCTGCGGGCGGCGCGCAGCGCGATATTCAGCATGGGCTGCATCGATCAAATACCTGGTCGTTTAAAGAAAGCCGCGAATTCTATCAGAAACCATTCGAGACATGTTGCATCTGCCGGCCTTCAATGGCGAAGCGTTGGCTGCTTCCTGTAAGATTTCGCCTTTGTTTTTAGCCGGGAAGAAACAGTGTCGCTGCAGAACATTCGTGTGGTGCTGGTCAATACCAGCCATCCTGGCAATATCGGTGGTGCCGCTCGGGCCATGAAGAACATGGGCCTGTCCCGTCTGGTGCTGGTCGATCCCGTTGATTTTCCAAGCACTGAGGCGGTGGCGCGTGCTTCGGGCGCAACTGATGTGCTCGATGCTGTGCAGGTTGTCGCCACCCTCGAAGAGGCGCTGGTGGGCTGCAGCGTCGTGCTCGGTACCAGTGCGCGGGATCGTCGCATTCCCTGGCCCTTGCTGGATCCGCGTGAGTCGGGCGTGATCTGCATTCAGCAGGCTGAACAGGGTGGCGAAGTTGCGCTAGTGTTTGGTCGCGAGTACGCCGGGCTGACCAATGATGAGCTGCAGCGCTGCCATTACCATGTGCACATTCCTTCGGACCCGCAGTTCAGCTCGTTGAATCTTGCCGCCGCCGTCCAGGTGCTTGCCTACGAAGTGCGGATGGCATGGCTGGCTGCACATGAGCAGCCGAGCAAGCAGGAGAAGCTGGAAGCTACTTCGTTGCTCAACGCACAGCCGGTCACCGCCGATGAGCTGGAGCACTATTACGGGCATCTGGAGCAGACCCTGATCGAAATCGGCTTCCTTGACCCGGCCAAGCCGCGTCATCTGATGCCCAGGCTACGCAGGCTCTACGGTCGCAGTGGCATCAGCAAGCTGGAAATGAACATTCTGCGTGGCATTCTTACCGAGACCCAAAAAGCTGTACGCGGTGAGCCCCACAAGAAGCGGAGACAGGACTGATGTTCGAGCGTATGCGCGAAGATATCCAGAGCGTGTTCCATCGCGATCCCGCGGCGCGAAATGCCTTTGAGGTGGTCACCTGCTACCCGGGCCTGCACGCGGTCTGGTTTCATCGGGTGTCCCATTGGCTGTGGTGCAAGAACTGCAAGTGGCTGGCGCGACTGAATTCCAACCTGGCGCGCTGGCTCACGGGCGTCGAGATTCATCCTGGTGCGCGAATCGGTCGGCGTTTTTTCATCGATCACGGCATGGGCATCGTTATCGGAGAAACTGCCGAGATCGGCGATGACGTGACGCTTTATCACGGCGTTACCCTGGGCGGCACCAGCTGGAACAAGGGCAAACGCCATCCAACCCTGGAGGATGGGGTTATCGTTGGCGCCGGCGCGAAGATTCTTGGGCCGTTTACCGTAGGCGCAGGCGCCAAGATTGGTTCGAATGCCGTGGTGACCCGTGAGGTGCCGCCAGGGGCGACGGCGGTAGGCATCCCTGGCAGGGTGATCGCCAAATCCGACGATGCCCAGGAAGCCAAACGCAAGGCGATGGCAGAGAAAATTGGCTTCGATGCCTATGGCGTCACTGCGGATATGCCCGACCCTGTTGCGCGGGCGATCGGCCAGCTGCTGGATCATGTGCAGGCTCTGGAAGATCGCATGGAAGGCATGTGCCAGGCACTTACTGCGCTGGGCAGCGACTATAGCGCCAAGGCAATGCCCGAATTGCGTGAATTGGATTTCGCCGAGATCAAGGACGAGGGCGAAGCGCCGCGCAGCTAATGGGCGGGGCGTGTGCGAGCTGCTATTATGCTGCGCCGTCATTTTCGGGCGTCTCGCTCGGCGAATGTCTGAGTAATCCGATAGGACTTATAGTTGATCTAAATACTCGGGTATTGCATACTGGCACCAATCCATGATGCTTGGTGCGAACCGATGCGATTGACTACCAAAGGCCGTTACGCCGTAACTGCGATGCTCGACCTGGCGCTACATGCGCAGCAGGGGCCTGTATCCCTTGCGGATATTTCAGAGCGCCAGGGTATTTCGCTTTCCTACCTTGAACAGCTGTTCGCCAAGTTGCGCCGTGGCAGCCTGGTTACCAGCGTTCGCGGACCTGGCGGTGGCTATCAGTTATCTCGTGCCATGGCCGAGATTCAGGTCGTGCAGGTGATCGATGCGGTCAACGAGTCCGTCGACGCCACACGTTGCCAGGGGCTTGGCGATTGCCATTCGGGCGATACCTGCCTGACACACCACTTGTGGTGCGACCTGAGCCAGCAGATTCACGAATTCCTCAGTGGCATCAGCCTGGCCGATCTGGTCAACCGGCGCGAAGTCCAGGAGGTGGCGTTGCGGCAGAACATGCGCCATGCCAATGGCCGAGGTCCGCAACTCGACAAGATTGAAGCGTCCGCCATCGATTGAGCCGGACGACAGCCGAATAGGAGATATCTGATGAAACTGCCGATTTACCTAGACTACTCCGCGACTACCCCGGTTGATCCGCGTGTGGCCGAGAAGATGATTGAATGCCTGACTGCTGATGGCAATTTTGGCAACCCGGCTTCGCGCTCCCACGCCTTCGGCTGGAAGGCCGAAGAAGCTGTTGAAAATGCGCGTCGCCAGATCGCCGAGCTGGTCAACGCCGATCCGCGCGAGATCGTCTGGACCTCCGGTGCTACCGAGTCCGACAACCTGGCCATTAAAGGTGTTGCCCACTTCTATTCGTCCAAGGGCAAGCACATCATTACCAGCAAGATCGAACACAAGGCGGTGCTGGATACCACCCGCCAGCTGGAGCGTGAAGGGTTCGAAGTGACCTATCTCGACCCTACCACCGACGGCTTGATCACCCCGGAGATGGTCGAGGCTGCGCTACGTGAGGACACCATACTGGTGTCGATCATGCATGTGAACAACGAGATCGGCACCATCAATGACATCGCTGCCATCGGCGAACTGACCCGCTCGCGCGGCGTGCTGTTCCACGTCGATGCGGCTCAGTCCACCGGCAAGGTGGAAATCGATCTGGAGAAGCTGAAGGTCGACCTGATGTCCTTCTCCGCTCACAAGACCTATGGCCCCAAAGGTGTTGGCGCGCTCTACGTGCGTCGTAAGCCGCGCGTGCGCCTTGAAGCGCAGATGCATGGTGGTGGCCACGAGCGTGGCATGCGCTCGGGCACCCTGGCGGCGCACCAGTCGGTCGGTATGGGCGAAGCCTTCCGTATTGCCAAGGAAGAGATGGCTGCGGAAAACGAGCGCATCCGTGCGCTGCGTGATCGCTTCCTCAAGCAGGTCGAGCACCTGGAAGAGTTGTACATCAACGGCAGCATGACCTCCCGAGTGCCGCACAACCTCAACCTCAGCTTCAATTACGTGGAAGGTGAGTCGCTGATCATGGCGCTCAAGGATCTGGCAGTGTCTTCCGGTTCGGCCTGTACCTCTGCTTCGCTGGAGCCGTCCTACGTATTGCGCGCCCTGGGCCGCAACGATGAACTGGCGCACAGCTCGATCCGCTTCACCTTCGGACGTTTCACTACCGAGGAAGAAGTTGACTACGCGGCGCAGAAGGTTTGTGAGGCGGTCACCAAGTTGCGTGAACTTTCTCCCCTCTGGGACATGTACAAGGATGGTGTGGATATTTCCACGGTCGAGTGGGCGGCCCACTGAGGCGCTGCACAGCGCATCGTCTGAATTAACGAGGATTGCACCATGGCATACAGTGATAAGGTCATCGACCACTACGAAAACCCCCGTAACGTCGGCAAGTTCGACGCCGAGGATCCTTCTGTCGGTACCGGCATGGTCGGCGCGCCGGCCTGTGGCGACGTGATGCGACTGCAGATCAAGGTCAACGAGCAGGGTGTCATCGAAGACGCCAAGTTCAAGACCTACGGCTGTGGTTCGGCCATCGCCTCCAGCTCCCTCGCCACCGAGTGGATGAAAGGCAAGACGCTGGAAGAAGCCGAAACCATCAAGAACACACAGCTTGCCGAAGAGCTGGCCCTGCCGCCGGTGAAGATTCACTGTTCGGTACTGGCCGAGGACGCTATCAAGGCGGCCGTGCGGGATTACCGCGAGAAGAAAGGCCTGTCCAAGGCATAAGTTGAGGAGGTATCGATGGCTATCAGCATGACGACTGCCGCTGCCGATCACGTGCGACGCTCTCTGGAAGGGCGTGGCAAGGGTGTTGGGGTGCGGCTGGGTGTGCGCACCACGGGCTGCTCCGGGCTCGCGTACGTGCTTGAGTTCGTCGATGAGGTGGCGGCCGAGGACGCGGTTTTCGATAACCATGGCGTCAAGGTCATCATCGATCCGAAGAGCCTGGTCTACCTTGACGGTACAGAACTCGATTTTGTCCGTGAGGGGCTTAACGAAGGCTTCAAGTTCAACAACCCTAACGTGCGTGGCGAATGCGGCTGCGGCGAGAGCTTCAACATCTGAGGACGCCGTGGGTATTCCCTGTCACTACGCCCTGTTCGACTTGCAGCCGGCATTCGATCTTGATCTGGACATGCTGTCTTCGCGTTATCGCGAGCTGGCGCGCAAGGTTCATCCTGACCGCTTTGCCGATGGCAGCGAGCAGGAACAGCGGCGAGCGGTCGAAGAGTCGGCCAACCTGAACGAGGCCTTCCAGACCCTGAAGAGCCCTTCGCGGCGCGCCCGATACCTGCTTGAACTGCAGGGCCAGGCGATGCCGCTGGAGGCAACCGTCCAGGATCCCGAGTTCCTGCTGCAACAGATGCATTGGCGCGAAGAGTTGGAAGAGCTGCATGACGAAGCCGATGTGGCTGGTGTCATGACCTTCAAGGCTCGCCTGAAAAAAGCGCAGCAGGACATCAGTGAGGCTTTCTCTCGCATCTGGCAGGACCCTGCTCAGCGAGAGGAGGCCGAACGGCTAGTACGCCGCATGCAGTTTCTAGACAAACTGTCCCAGGAAGTGCGCCTGCTGGAAGAGCGCCTCGACGATTAACCCCGCGTAGCGCTCGGCGCTGCGCCCGATATCAGACAGACATGGCCTTACTTCAGATAGCTGAGCCCGGACAAAGCCCGAAACCCCACCAGCGCCGTCTGGCGGTCGGGATTGATCTGGGCACCACCAATTCCCTCGTGGCGGCACTGCGCAGTGGTGTAACCGCGCCGCTGGCTGATGCTGCTGGCGAGGTGATCCTGTCCTCGGCCGTGCGCTATCACGCCGATCGTGTCGAAGTTGGGCGGGCGGCCAAGCAGGCTGCGTCCAGTGACCCGCTGAACACCATCTTGTCGGTCAAGCGCCTGATGGGGCGTGGCGTTGGTGATGTCATGCAGCTGGGTGGCCAGCTACCGTATCGCTTCAGTGAAGGCGAGTCGCAGATGCCCTTCATCGAGACGGTGCAGGGGCCGAAAAGCCCGGTAGAAATCTCTGCCGAAATCCTCCGCGCTCTGCGTGAGCGTGCCGAGGCCGTCCTGGGTGGCGAGCTGGTCGGTGCGGTCATCACGGTTCCGGCCTATTTCGACGATGCCCAGCGACAGGCCACCAAGGATGCTGCGCGGCTGGCCAATCTCAATGTGCTGCGTTTGCTCAATGAGCCGACCGCTGCGGCGGTGGCCTATGGTCTCGACCGTCAGGCCGAAGGCGTAGTCGCCATCTACGACCTGGGCGGCGGAACCTTTGATATCTCCATTTTGCGTCTGACCAAAGGCGTCTTCGAAGTGCTGGCTACTGGCGGCGATACGGCTCTGGGTGGCGACGACTTCGATCATGCCATCGCTGGCTGGATCCTGGGGCAGGCTGGCGCTTCGGCTGACTTGGCGCCTGGGGCGCAGCGGGAAGTGCTCAAGCTGGCTTGCGATGCCAAAGAGCGGCTGACCACTGAAGACACAGTGGAGTTGAGCTACGCCGGCTGGCAGGGCGTGCTGACTCGCGACACCTTCCACGACCTGATTGATCCGCTTATCGCTCGCAGCCTCAAATCCTGCCGTCGTGCATTGCGCGATTCGGCAGTCGAGCTGGATGAGGTCCATGCGGTAGTGATGGTGGGCGGCTCGACTCGGGTTCCGCGAGTGCGCGAGTTGGTGGGTGAAATGTTTGGCCGCGAGCCGCTTACCGATATCGACCCTGATGAAGTGGTGGCCATTGGTGCGGCGATTCAGGCTGAAACCCTCGCCGGCAACAATCGCGACGGTGAAGAGTTGCTGTTGTTGGACGTGATCCCGCTGTCGCTGGGGCTGGAAACCATGGGTGGGCTGATGGAGAAGGTCATCCCACGCAACACCACCATTCCGGTCGCTCGTGCGCAGGAGTTCACCACTTATAAAGATGGCCAGTCGGCCATGATGATCCATGTGCTCCAGGGTGAGCGCGAATTGATCGCTGATTGCCGCTCACTGGCGCGTTTCGAATTGCGTGGCATACCGCCGATGGTAGCGGGTGCCGCGAAGATTCGTGTCACCTTCCAGGTCGATGCCGACGGGCTGCTCAGCGTATCCGCCCGAGAGTTGGCCTCGGGTGTCGAGGCGAGCATTCAGGTCAAGCCATCCTACGGCCTTACCGACGGCGAGATTGCGCGGATGCTGGAGGATTCCTTCCAGAAGGCTGGAGAAGACAAGGCCGCTCGGGCGCTACGCGAGCAGCAAGTCGACGCTCAGCGCCTGCTCGAAGCAGTCGAAGCCGCCCTGGCAGTTGATGGTGATCGCCTGCTTGATGAAGAGGAGCGTGATGCCATCAAGGTGCAGATGCAGGCCTTGCGAGAGCTGCTCGATAGTCCGGATGGCATTGCCATCGAGCGCCAGATCAAGCGCCTGAGCCAGATTACTGATGCCTTCGCTGCCCGCCGCCTGGACTCGACCGTCAAGGCTGCATTGGCCGGACGGCAGCTTAACGATATTGAGGAATGATCCAGATGCCGCAGATAGTTTTCCTGCCACATGCAGAGCACTGCCCAGAAGGTGCGGTGGTGGAGGCCCAGGCCGGTGAGACCGTGCTGGATGTTGCATTGCGCAATGGCATCCATATTGAGCACGCCTGTGAGAAGTCCTGTGCCTGCACCACTTGTCATGTGTTGATTCGGGAGGGCTTTGCGTCGCTTGAAGAGTCCGACGAGCTGGAAGACGACATGCTCGACAAGGCATGGGGTCTGGAGCCCGACTCGCGGCTGTCCTGTCAGGCAGTGGTGGCGGATGCTGATCTTGTAGTCGAGATTCCCAAGTACACCATCAATCAGGTTTCCGAAGGCCATTGAAGGCGAGGGCATCACGATGAGTCTTAAATGGGTCGATGTGCTTGATATCGCCATCGAGCTTGCAGAAGCCAAACCGGATGTGGATCCGCGCTACGTCAACTTCGTCCAGCTGCACCGCTGGGTGACCGAACTGCCGGCGTTTTCCGATGACCCGACACGGGGCGGCGAGAAAGTGCTTGAAGCCATTCAGGCGGCCTGGATAGAAGAGGTCGAGTAGGCATGAACGGCAGGCAGCAGGCGCAACTCTGCACGCCTGCGTTCATCACCCAGGCATAGGCTGCACTTATCTTTTAGTTCTAGACCCGCGTATAATTCGCGGGTTTACTTGTTTGCTTTAAACCCACCAATCTGGAGCTTCACATGGCCCTGCAACGTACCTTCTCCATCATCAAGCCCGACGCTGTCGCCAAGAACGTCATCGGCGAAATCACCACCCGTTTCGAGAAGGCCGGCCTGCGCGTCGTCGCTTCCAAGATGGTTCAGCTGTCCGAGCGCGAAGCTGCTGGCTTCTACGCCGAGCACAGCGAGCGTGGCTTCTTCAAGGACCTGGTTGCCTTCATGACCTCCGGCCCGGTCATCGTTCAGGTGCTGGAAGGCGAAAACGCCATTGCCAAGAACCGTGAGCTGATGGGTGCCACCAACCCGAAAGAAGCCGCTGCAGGTACCATCCGTGCCGACTTCGCTGTATCCATCGACGAGAACGCCGTACACGGTTCCGACTCCGAAGCATCCGCTGCTCGTGAAATCGCCTACTTCTTCGCTGAAACCGAAGTTTGCGCGCGCATTCGCTGAGTTGAGCGACAGGTGAATTCCATGATTGCCACGACTGCCAAAGTCAATCTTCTGGGGCTGACCCAGCCTCAGCTGGAGAAGTTCTTCGAGTCGATCGGGGAGAAGCGCTTTCGTGCCGGTCAGGTGATGAAATGGATTCACCACTTTGGCGTCGATGATTTCGACGCCATGAGCAACATCGGCAAGGCCTTGCGCGAAAAGCTCAAGGCCTCTGCCGAGATTCGCGGGCCTGAAGTGGTCAGCGAAGACATTTCCAGCGACGGCACCCGTAAATGGGTGGTTCGTGTCGCTTCTGGCAGCTGTGTCGAAACCGTCTATATCCCGCAGAACGGCCGCGGAACCCTGTGCGTTTCCTCCCAGGCTGGCTGTGCGTTGGACTGCAGTTTCTGTTCGACCGGCAAGCAAGGCTTCAACAGCGATCTGACTGCTGCCGAAATCATCGGTCAGGTCTGGATTGCGAATAAGTCTTTCGGCACCGTCCCGGCCAAGATCGACCGCGCCATCACCAACGTGGTGATGATGGGCATGGGCGAGCCGCTGCTCAATTTCGACAACGTGGTTGCCGCCATGAATCTCATGATGGACGACCTCGGCTACGGCATTTCCAAGCGCAAGGTGACCCTGTCGACCTCAGGCGTGGCGCCGATGATCGACCGCCTGGGCGAGGTGATCGATGTCTCTCTGGCGCTGTCGCTGCATGCTCCCAACGACGAGCTGCGCAACCAGTTGGTGCCGATCAACAAGAAGTACCCGCTGGCCGTCGTACTGAACGCGTGCCGCAATTACGTCTCACGGCTCGGCGAAAAACGCGTGCTGACCGTCGAGTACACCCTGCTTAAGGGCGTCAACGACCAGCCCGAACATGCCGAGCAGATGATCCCGCTTCTTGCGGGTATTCCCTGCAAGATCAATCTGATTCCCTTCAATCCCTTCCCTCATTCCGGTTATGAGCGGCCCAGCAACAATGCGATCCGCCGATTTCAGGACATCCTGCAGAAAGCCGGGCACAATGTGACCGTGCGTACCACTCGTGGTGAGGATATCGATGCAGCCTGCGGCCAGTTGGTCGGGCAGGTGATGGATCGTACACGCCGAAGCGAGCGTTACATCGCTGTGCGTGAGTTGCAGTCCGAGTCTGGTGCGGCGCCTGTTGCTACGAATCGATCCTGAGGGGGGATACTGATGACCTTGCGCGTTGCGCTGCTGCTTCTACTTACCGGCCTTATGGCCGGTTGTGTTTCTTCAGGCTCCAGCGATCCGCTGCGTACGGCGAGCGGTCGCGAGCAGGCACGTGACGCCTACATCCAGCTTGGCATCGGTTATCTGCAGCAGGGTGAAGCCGCGCGGGCCAAGACGCCGTTACGTAAAGCGCTTGAGTTGGACCCCGCCAGTGCCGATGCAAACGCGGCGCTGGCGCTGGTGTTCCAGACCGAGATGGAATACAAGCTTGCCGACGAGCACTACCGCAAGGCGCTCGCCGGTGGCAACGATGCGCGGATCCTGAACAACTATGGCAGCTTTCTGTTCGAGCAGAAGCGTTACTCCGAAGCCATGGAGCGGTTCACCAGGGCTTCCGAAGACAATCTGTACGGTGAGCGCGCGCGCGTGTTTCAGAACATGGGTATGACTGCCTTGCAGTTGGGCCAGCGTGAGCAGGCCGAGACCTACTTCACCCGAGCGCTGCGCCTCGATAGCCGCCAACCGCTCGCACTGCTGGAACTTGCCATGCTGGCTTATGAGGCCAAGGACTATGTCCCGGCGAAGCGTTATTACGACGCTTTCAGCAGCCTCTCCGAGCAAAACGCTCGCAGCTTGTTGCTGGGTACTCGCTTGGCCAATATCCATCAGGACCGCAATCAGGCCGCCAGCCTCGGGCTGCAACTGCAGCGGCTGTATCCGGGTACGTCTGAATACCAACAGTTTCTTTCGGAGCAATGATGACCGCGCCACATCCTGAAGCAGCTGCCTCGACGGCTGCCAACCCTGGCGAGACGCTACGCGCCGCGCGTGAAGAGAAAGGCTTGGCAATTTCCGCGGTAGCTCAACAGCTCAATCTCACAGAGCGCTCTGTGAGCCAGATCGAAGCAGGTGATTTCAGCCGCCTGCCGGGTTTGACCTTTGCCCGTGGTTACGTGCGGGCCTATGCCAAGTTGTTGGAGTTGGACCAGAACCGCCTGGTAAACGAGTTCGACCACTTCACCGGTTCTGGCGCTGCGGCCAGCAATATCCACAGCCTTGGCCATATCGATGAGCCGGGTCGCCTGTCGCGTGGAGTGATGCGTTTTTTCGTTTTTGCACTGATCCTTGTCGTCGCCGGCGGGGCATTATTCTGGTGGCAGGATCAGTCCAGCCGCAGCCAGCCTGCTCCGGCCGTTACCACGCTCGACCAGATCGAGGTAGAAGCGGCGGACGGCACCACCGAAATACACCTGCTGGAGCGTGACGAGGAGCCGCTTGAGCTGGATCAGAGCGAGTCGCTCGATAGCCAGGCAGAAGGCGCGCCGGCCCAGGAGCAGCCCGAACCAGAGCAGCCGGGGCAGGCGCCAGCTGAAGAGGTAGAAGAGAACCTTGCTGCGCAGCAGCCCCCTGCTGTTGAACCCTCAGTGGCGGAAACCGAGACTGTTTCACCAACGCCAGAGCCGGCTCCAACCCCCGAACTTGCGTCGGGTGAAGGTCGTCTGACGCTGACCTTCACCGCTGACTGCTGGACGCGTGTAACCGATGCGGACGGTGAGGTGCTCTACAGCGCCTTGGCAAAGGCCGGCAGCAGCCGCACCCTGGTCGGCAAGACGCCGCTGGACCTGCATCTCGGCTTCGCGCCGGGTGCGCAGGTGAATTTCAACGGTGAAGCCGTCAATCTTTCTGCCATGACGCGTGGCCAGACTGCGCGTCTTAAGCTCGGACAGTAATCCATGCACTCTGAGTCCCCCATCAAGCGTCGACCTACTCGCAAGATCTGGGTAGGCAACGTGCCGGTCGGCGGTGATGCGCCCATCGCCGTGCAAAGCATGACCAATACCGAAACCTGCGACATCGAGGCGACCGTCGCGCAGATCCAGCGGCTCAAGGATGCCGGTGCCGATATCGTGCGTGTCTCGGTGCCCTCAATGGACGCCGCGGAAGCCTTCGGCAAAATCCGCCAGCGGGTGCAGTTGCCACTGGTGGCGGATATCCATTTCGACCACCAGATCGCCCTGCGTGTGGCTGAGCTGGGTGTCGACTGCCTGCGCATCAACCCCGGCAACATTGGCCGCGAGGATCGCGTGCGCGCCGTGGTCGATGCCGCTCGGGACCGGGGTATTCCGATTCGCATCGGTGTTAACGCCGGTTCGCTGGAAAAGGATCTGCAAAAGAAATATGGCGAACCGACGCCCGAGGCGCTGGTCGAGTCTGCGCTGCGTCATGTTGAGCACCTGGATCGCCTGAATTTTCCCGACTTCAAGGTCAGCGTGAAGGCCTCCGACGTGTTTATGGCCGTCGCCGCGTACCGTCTGCTGGCCAAGGAAATCGAGCAGCCCCTGCATCTGGGTATCACCGAAGCCGGCGGCCTGCGCTCGGGCACGGTTAAGTCGGCCGTGGGCTTGGGCATGTTGTTGGCCGAGGGCATCGGCGACACCATTCGCATTTCGCTCGCCGCCGATCCGGTTGAAGAGATCAAGGTCGGCTTCGATATTCTCAAGTCGCTGCGGCTGCGTTCTCGCGGTATCAACTTCATCGCCTGTCCGAGCTGCTCGCGGCAGAATTTCGATGTGGTGAAAACCATGAACGAGCTGGAGAATCGCGTCGAAGACCTGTTGGTGCCGATGGATGTGGCGGTGATCGGCTGCATCGTCAACGGCCCGGGTGAAGCCAAGGAGGCGCATATCGGCCTCACCGGCGGTACTCCCAACAATCTCGTCTATATCGACGGCAAGCCGGCACAGAAACTGACCAACGAAAACCTGGTGGATGAGCTGGAGCAGCTGATTCGCCGCAAGGCTGCCGAGAAAGCCGAGAGCGATGCGGCACTGATCCTGCGCAGCTGATTAAGGAACCGATTTGAGCAAGTCCCTGCAAGCCATTCGTGGCATGAACGATATCCTGCCGGCGCAAACACCGGTCTGGCGTTACCTGGAAAGTACCTTTGCGCAATTGCTCGACAGCTATGGATACAGCGAGATCCGGCTGCCCATCGTCGAGTACACCGAGCTGTTTGCTCGCGGCATCGGTGAAGGCACCGACGTGGTCGACAAGGAGATGTACACCTTCTTGGATCGCAACGAGGAATCCCTCACGCTGCGCCCGGAAGGCACCGCCAGTTGCGTGCGCGCCGTGCTGGAACATGGTCTGACCGGCGGCGGTCAGGTGCAGAAGCTCTGGTATACCGGGCCGATGTTTCGTTACGAGAAGCCGCAGAAGGGGCGCTACCGGCAGTTCCACCAGATCGGTGTGGAAGTCTTCAACCAACCCGGGCCCGATGTCGATGCAGAGCTGATCGTGCTTACGGCGCGGCTATGGAAGCAGCTTGGCATCGGCGATGCCGTAACCCTGCAACTCAACAGCCTGGGCTCCAGCGAAGCGCGTGCGACTTATCGCGATGCATTGGTGGCCTATCTGCAACAGCGTTTCGACCAGCTCGATGAAGACAGTCAGCGCCGCTTGACCACCAACCCGCTGCGCATCCTCGACAGCAAGAATGCACAGACTCAGGCCCTGTTGGTGGATGCGCCGACGCTCAGTGATTTCCTCGACGAAGACTCGCGAGTGCATTTCGAAGGGCTCAGGGCGCGGCTCGATGCGGTCGGCATCGCCTACGAGATCAACCCCAAGCTGGTGCGTGGCCTGGATTACTACGGCCGCACCGTGTTCGAGTGGGTTACCGACAAACTGGGCGCACAAGGCACCGTGTGTGCCGGTGGCCGCTATGACGGGCTGATCAGCCAGTTTGGCGGCAAGCCGACTCCTGGCGTCGGCTTTGCCATGGGCGTTGAGCGTCTGGTGTTGATGCTGGAGACCCTTGGGCAAGTCCCCGAGGAGCTGAACCAGCCGCCGCATGCCTATATCTGCGCCTTTGGCCAGCCGGCTGAACTCGCTGCACTGGCGCTGGCCGAGCGCATGCGTGATGAGTTGCCAGGCCTGCGTCTGCTGGTGAACGCCGGTGGTGGCAGCTTCAAGAGCCAGTTCAAGAAGGCCGACAAGAGCGGCGCGCGGTTTGCGCTGATTCTGGGTGAGGACGAACTGGCCGGTCGCGTGGTAGGTTGCAAGCCGCTGCGTGACGACAGTGAACAACAAAGTATTGCCTGGGATGCTCTGCCCGAGCGCCTGGCTGCCTGTCTGGCTTGATCGACAGGTTTGAATTCAGCGAATCAAAGGAGTAACAGCGTGGCCTCGGGTACAGACGAAGAACAACTCGAACAGATCAAGGAATGGTGGCAGCGCAACGGCATGCCGTTGCTGGCTGGTGCCGGACTGGCGCTGGTATTGGTGTTTGGCTGGCAGTTCTGGCAGAAGCACCAGGTCGATCAGGCGTATGCTGCATCGGCCATCTATCAGCAACTGCTGACCGCGGCTTTGTCTGACGCAGAGCCGGACATGGCGGAAGTCTCGCGTCTGGGACAGCGCCTGAAGAAGGATTTTTCCGGTACTCATTATGCGCAGTACGGCAGTCTTTTCGTGGCCAAGGTAGCCGTCGAGTCCGGCCGTCTCGACGAGGCGGCAGCTGAGCTGCAGAGCGTGCTGGACAAGCCTGCGGACAAGGTCCTCGAAGAACTTGCCCGCCAGCGCCTGGCCCGCGTGTTGTCTGCGCAGGAAAAGACCGATGCGGCGCTGACGCTTCTCGATGGCGAAGCGCCCAAGGCGTTCGTTGCCAGCCGCGAGGAGTTGCGCGGCGATCTGCTGGTCAAGCTCGAACGACTCGACGAGGCTCACGCCGCCTATGCCAAGGCGAAAGAGTCGCTGTCGCAGGATGCCGCCGTTGGTGGCTTGCAACTGAAACTGGATGACCTGGCTCGTGGAGAGGCGTGAATCGATGCGTTGGAAAACTGCAGCGCTGCTGACCCTGGCCGTCCTGGCGGTAGGGTGCAGCAGCAACGATAAGAAGGAACCGGGTCCGGCCGAACTGGTCAAGTTCGATGCTGAAATCGAGCTGAAGAGAGAGTGGAGTCGCTCGATCGGAAAGGGGCAGGGCGAGACCTACAATCTGCTCAAGCCTGTGGTCTACGGCAACGAAATCTTCGCTGCCGACGTGCGCGGCCTGGTCGTCGCCATGGACCGTCAGAGCGGCAAGGTGAATTGGAAGAAGAACCTCGACGTTCAGGTCTCCGGCGCTGTGGGCGCGGGTTATGGCCTGGTTCTGGTGGGTACTCTGCGCGGTGAAGTACTGGCGCTGGATGTCTCCAACGGTGAAGAGCGCTGGCGCAGCCAGGTCAGCAGTGAAGTGCTTGCCGCGCCTGCCGTGAATGGCGACGTGGTAGTGGTTCAGACCCAGGATGACCGTGTCATCGCGCTGGATATCGACAACGGTGAGCAGCGCTGGAGCTACGAGAGTTCTCCTGCGGTGCTGACGCTGCGTGGCACCGGCGCGCCGCTGCTGACCAACGAACTGGCGATTGCCGGACTCTCCAGCGGCAAGGTGGTAGCGCTGGATACCCGTCGTGGCCTGCCTGTCTGGGAACAGCGCGTGGCGATACCCCAGGGCCGTTCCGAGCTCGAGCGGGTGGTCGATATCGACGGTGGTCTGTTGCTGTCGGGTGGCGTGCTGTACGTGGCTACCTACCAGGGCCGCGCGGCTGCGCTGGACCTGAACAGCGGGCGGATACTCTGGCAGCGTGATGCTTCCACATCCTCAGGTGTCGCGCTGGGCTATGGCAGCGTCTACGTGAGCCAGGCTGATGGCTCGGTAGTGGGTATCGACGAGCGCTCGACCACCGTACTCTGGAGTAACGATGCGCTGGCGCGCCGCGAGCTCTCTGGTCCTTCGGTGTTTTCCAGCTACGTTGCGGTAGGTGACAAGGAAGGCTATCTGCACTTGCTGAGCCAGGTGGACGGCCGTTTCGTCGCTCGCACCCGCATCGACAGTGCCGGTCTGCGGGTGCGCCCGGTGGTCGAGGGTGACTGGCTGTACACTTATGGCAACGATGGCAAGCTGGTTGCGTTGACCATCCGCCAGCGGGACTGACGGCCAAACCGTTCGCACAGCAGGCGGTTTCTAACGCCTGCTTGTCGTTTCGCTCAGGCGGAACGCTGTAAATTCGGCCGCTGCCTTGCAGCGGCCTTCGTGTTTTCTGAAATATCGCAGTGGAGAGCCGCATGGTTCCCGTAATCGCCCTGGTGGGCCGCCCGAACGTTGGCAAGTCCACTCTGTTTAACCGTCTGACCAAAAGTCGTGACGCTATCGTTGCCGAATACGCCGGCCTGACCCGTGATCGCCAGTATGGTGAAGCCAAGTGGCAGGGGCGGACCTATATCGTCATCGATACCGGAGGCCTGACGGGCGACGAAGAGGGAATCGATGCCAAGATGGCCGAGCAGTCGCTGCAGGCCATGGAAGAAGCCGATGCGGTGATGTTTATCGTCGACGCCCGTACCGGGATGACGCCGGGTGATCAGATGATCGCCGAGCATCTGCGCAAGATGAACAAGCGTCATTTCCTGGTGGTGAACAAGGTCGACAGCATCGATCCGGACATCGCCCGCGCCGAGTTCAGTCCGCTGGGGCTTGGTGAAGCGCTGCCCATCGCTGCCGCTCACGGTCGCGGCATCAGTTACATGCTCGACCAGGTCCTGGGGGGCTTTCCCAAAGACAACGCCGCGCAAGAGGCAAGCGAGCAGGAAGACGAGAGCGCCACGGTCGCTGAAGGCGAAGAGCTCAAGCGCATTCCCGGCCCAAGCGAGAAGGATGGCATCAAGATCGCCATCATCGGCCGTCCCAACGTCGGCAAGTCGACGCTGGTCAACCGCATGCTTGGCGAAGAGCGCGTCATTGTGTACGACCAGGCTGGCACCACCCGCGACAGCATCTACATTCCGTTCGAGCGCGGTGATGAAAAGTACACCCTGATCGATACCGCGGGCGTGCGCCGTCGCGGCAAGATCTTCGAGGCGGTGGAAAAGTTCTCCGTGGTCAAGACGCTGCAGGCGATCCAGGACGCCAACGTGGTGATCTTCGTCATGGATGCCCGCGAGGGTGTGGTCGAGCACGACCTGAACCTGCTGGGCTTCGTACTCGACAGCGGCCGCGCGCTGGTGATTGCGCTGAACAAGTGGGACGGCATGGAGCCCAGCGAGCGCGATTACGTGAAGACCGAGCTGGAGCGCCGGCTGTTCTTCGTCGACTTCGCCGACATCCACTTCATTTCCGCCATGCATGGTACCGGCGTCGGTAATCTGTACAAGTCGGTCCAGGCTTCGTTCACGTCGGCTGTAACCCGCTGGCCCACCAGCCGCCTGACGCAGATTCTCGAAGATGCCGTGCGCGAGCATGCACCACCGATGGTATCGGGGCGTCGTATCAAGCTTCGCTATGCCCACCTGGGTGGCGCGAACCCGCCGATCATTGTGATTCACGGCAACCAGGTCGATGCAGTACCCAAGTCCTATTCGCGCTACCTCGAGAATACCTACCGACGCGTGCTCAAGCTGGTAGGTACGCCGATCCGTATCGAGTACAAGGGCGGTGAAAACCCCTACGAGGGCAAGAAGAACACCTTGACCGACCGCCAGGTGAACAAGAAGCGCCGGCTTATGTCGCACCACAAGAAGGCCGAGAAGAAGCGCCGGGACAAGAAATAGCCACAAGCCCGAGGCCATGAGCTGGAGTCGCCGCGGCGGCTCCGGTTCGTTCAGATGGAGTGAGCCCGATGATCACCAGCAAACTGCCCAATGTCGGCACCACCATCTTCACTACCATGTCTCAGCTTGCAGCCGAGACAGGGGCCATCAATCTTTCTCAGGGCTTCCCGGACTTCGACGGGCCGGATGAACTGCGTGAGGCGCTGGCGCGGGCTGTCATGGCCGGGCACAACCAGTACGCACCCATGGCCGGATTGCCGGCGCTGCGTGAACAGGTGGCGCTCAAAATCCAGTCGCTGTACCAGCGACAGGTGAGCGCCGACAGCGAAGTCACCATCACGCCGGGCGCGACCCAGGCGATCTTCTGTGCGATCCATGCCGTGATTCGAACCGGCGATGAAGTGATCGTCTTCGACCCTTGCTACGACAGCTACGAGCCGGCGGTGGAACTGGCGGGCGGTGTCTGTATTCATCAGCCGCTGAGCCAGCCGAATTTTTCCATTGATTGGCAGAAATTGGCTGATGCCATTACCCCGCGCACGCGGATGATCGTGCTCAATACGCCACACAATCCCAGCGGCGCGCTGATCGATAGGGCCGATCTGGAGCGACTTGCTGCGCTGATCCGTGATCGCGATATCTATCTGCTCAGCGACGAAGTCTATGAGCATCTGGTCTTCGACGGACACGAGCACGTCAGCGTGCTGCGCCATGAGGAGTTGTATCAGCGAGCCTTCGTGATCAGCTCTTTCGGCAAGACCTACCACGTCACCGGCTGGAAAACCGGCTATGTGGTGGCACCGCCGGCGCTTACTGCAGAGCTGCGCAAGGTGCATCAGTACGTCAGTTTCACCGGTGTTACACCGCTGCAATGGGCGCTGGCGGAGTTCATGGAAGCGCATCCGGAGCATGTCCGCGAGTTGCCGGGCTTCTATCAGGCCAAGCGTGATCTGTTCTGCGATCTGCTGTCCGGCTCGCGATTCGGCGTTAGCCGTGCTGCCGGCACTTACTTCCAGCTGGCTGATTATTCGGCGATCCGTCCCGATCTGGATGATGTGGCCATGGCTCAATGGTTGACTCGGGAGCATGGGGTGGCGAGCATCCCGATCTCGGTGTTTTACCAATCGCCGCCAGCGGATTTACGGCTGGTGCGTTTCTGTTTCGCCAAACGGGAGGAAACGCTGCGTCAGGCAGCAGCAAGGCTATGCGCGATCTGACTAATTTGCCCGATCTTCAACTGGCGCTGATCCAGACCACACTGACCTGGCAGGATGCTGCCGCCAACCGGGAGCATTTTGCCGGGCTGCTGGAGCAGGCCCACGGTGCCGACTTGGTGATCCTGCCGGAAATGTTCACCACCGGTTTTTCCATGAGTGCTTCGCGCCTGGCCGAGCCGGAAGAGGGGCCTACCTATGCCTGGTTGCGCGAACAGGCTGCACGCCTGGAAGGCGTGATCACCGGCAGTATCATTATCGAGGCGGCCGACGGCAGCTATCGCAATCGTCTGCTCTGGGCGCGCCCGGACGGTGAGATCCTGCATTACGACAAGCGTCATCTGTTCCGCATGGCTGGCGAGCACCAGCATTACACCGCCGGTGAGCAGCAGGCCGTATTTGAGCTGAAGGGTTGGCGCGTGCGCCCGTTGATCTGCTACGACCTGCGCTTCCCGGTGTGGAGTCGCGATGCCCACGGCACTGATTTGCTTTTCTATACGGCCAACTGGCCGGCGGCCCGGCGCGATGCCTGGAACCGCCTGCTGCCGGCGCGTGCCATCGAGAACCTGTGCTTCGTCGCGGGTATCAACCGCGTAGGCGAAGATGGCAAGGGGCATCCCTACAGTGGCGACAGCCAGGTACTGGACTATCTGGGCGACTCTCTGCTCCAAGCGGGCGAGGGCGATGGTGTTTTCCGCTGCACACTGAGCGCGCGAAATCTCGCGGCATTCCGCGAGCGTTTCCCGGCCTACCACGACGGCGACGATTTCGAACTGAAGGTTTGATTCGGCTGCGTACGGTGGAAACCGCAAAGCGTTTTCCACCGTTTCTTTCCATGTGTGAGGCCCCGAACCGGCTTATCGTCTGCTGCGACCTGTCAGCGCCTCGATCTGCCGGTCTTGCCTGCGTGCAAGGCCGATGACCGCAACAGCCGCCCCGACCAGAGCCATCAGCATATCGGACTGGGTATCCCAGGGATCGCCCTGGGTGCCAAGGAAGTCTTCGGCGCCCTGGCCGGCGATCAGTGCGACCCACCATTCGAGCATCTCGTAGAAGGCACTGAAGGCCAGTGCTACGCAGACCGACAGAAAGCCCAGCATCCGCCCACGCTTGAGAAAGCCCAGCCGCAGCAGAATCTCCCTTGTCAGCAGCGCCGGGACCAGGCCCTGCATAAAGTGCCCCAGCTTGTCGTAGGGGTTGCGTTGCAAGTCGAACAGGTCCTGCACCCAGAAGCCCAGGGGCACGCGTGCATAGGTGTATGCTCCGCCAAGGATCAGCACCAGCGCGTGGAATGCGATCAGCACATACAGCAGTCGAGTGAGCGGAAAACCGCGGTAACTCAGCACCAGCAGCGGCACGGCGATCAGCACCGGTGAGACTTCCAGCAGCCAGGTGGCGCGATCATAAGGTGCGATGCCGGAGGCAATGAGTGCCAGAAGTACGCTCAGGCCTAATACGCTGAAAAGCTGTTTATCCGTCATGGAAGAGTCTGCGGCCCTCAATGGAGTGCAGAGCATGCATGCCCGCATCCAGGCTGGCAATCAGCCGCGCCCTCCAGGCGTCGCAGCCGAGCGAGACACAGAGCGGCCACAGCTGCGCAGGTCCACGTCGCTTACGTAGCGGTTGGCGTTGCCCTGAATGCAGGCGATGCGCTGGTTGCGCCAGCGCTCCCAATCACTGACCGGGTACTGGCGATTCCAGATGTCGTACAGCCGCTGATCCTGGCGCGACAGGCGCAACTGGTAACGCTCGCTCATATACAGGTAGGTGCGGGCTATGGCGCCGCGGCTGTATTCCGGCGGCATCGCGGTGCGCTGCTTGAAATTGACCACGAACGGACAGGCGCCGTACTGGCTGGGCTTTTCGCTGAGCATGCCGAAACCGTAATTGCTGCGGTCGCCATTCACCTCGCCGACCACCGGCACCAGGTTATGCAGGTCGGCTTCGGCCTTGCTGAATACAGGGTCCTTGGAGGTGCACTGCTTGCGTCCGCCTTGTTGCCAGCACTGACGCTGATGACCGATCACCCACGCCGGAACGATATGTTCCCATTCGACTCGCTGGGCGCGCTTGGGCTGCTTGCGCGGGATATAGCCGCAGCTGTCGAGATCGATCCGATTGCCCTTGAAAGCGCAACCGCAATAAAAATCCACCGGGTGTTCGGCATAGATCGTCCAGGCGATCTTTTTGGCTTCACGGAAAGTACGTGGTGCATCGGCCTGAACCGAGGCGAGCGGAAGAAAAAACAGCAGAAGCAGGGCAAGTGGGCGCATGGGGATCTCGACGGCAAACTGAGAAATGCGTCCATGCAGAACCCGGGATGTTACTGCTGACTGATGAAATCATCAATTAAATCAATCGGTTGGCTTTTCTAGCTGTACATGAGCTCACGGATGATTCGCTCTCACCGGGCACAGAAGCCTGGCAACCCTTACGAGGCACTTGCGTGGCGGGCCTGGCCGTTGCGGCTGATCCACAGTGAAGCGAGGATCAGCGAGCCGCCTATCAGCAGCAGGTCAAAGCGGGTTTCGCTGCCCCAAACCAGGAAGTTGATGATCAGGCCGACGGGCACCGACAGGTTATTCATTACCGCCAGGGTGCCGGCATTCACCAGGGTCGCGCCCTTGTTCCAGCAGAACTGGCCGAGGGCCGTGGCCAGTACGCCCATCCAAAACAGTACGCCCCATTGGGTGGAGGTTGTTGGCAGCCGCTCGGGGTCGCCCAGCACCAGCCAGGCCGGCAGGACCACCAGCAAAGCGCCGATAAAGAAATAGCCGAAGCGACGGTGCAGCGGTATCTGTGATTGATAGCGCGCCGCCAGGTGCTTGTATCCAACCTGGCCGGCGGCGAAGGTGAAGTTGGCCAGCTGCAGCAGCAGGAAACCGCCGAGGAAGTCGCTGCTGAGGTCGTCATAGCGGATTAGCCCCGCGCCGAATACCGCGACGGCCGCCGCCAGAAGCGCCCAGGGGTTGAAGCGTCGGTTCAGCACATCGTCGATCAGCGCCACGTGCAGCGGTGTCAGCACGGTAAACAGCAGAACCTCGGCCACCGTCAGCACATTGAAGCTCAGATACAGGCACAGATAGGTGACGCCGAACTGCAGCATGCCGACCACCGTCACCCCGGCGATGAAACCAGGTGCCACGCCGCGCCAGCGCGTCATGGGAAGGAAGATCAGCCCGGCCAACAGCACGCGTGTCAGTACGGCGAAATAGCTGTCCACCGCGCCGGCCAGATATACCCCGATCAGGTTGAACGAAACCGCCCACAGCAGCGTGACGAATAACAGGTAAGGCATGCCGGCTCCCCAAGCGAAGGCCGGCGATCTTAACAGGTCGCTGGACATCCAGCGGTATCGACGTTAGCGACAGGGCTTCGTACCGCGGGGGCGAGCACGCCCGATTCACGCAATTGCGCTGCAAGCAGAGAACGACTGTAAGAAGTCGTTCTCTCAGCTTCAGTCTTCGATCTCTTCGTCATGCTCGTGGTCGGGTTCCGGATGGTCATCCATGCGCGGGTCCGGATCGACGCCGGTGGGATTCTGATAGCCGTGGGCAGAGTCGTCATCCATCTGCTGCTGTTGTTGAGCGTCATCGTCTGAAGAGGTTTCAGGCGCGTGTTGATGGGCGAAGGCTGCGCCTGTCGCCAGTAACGCGACAAGGGTAAAGGCGGGGGCTGAGATGTGCATGGTCTGTCCTCACTAAGGGGGCTTGCGCATTGAGTTCGACCCGCCCCCAGCTTCGGCGTTCATGGACCATGGTCGTTATGCCTGAACTTGCAAGGCATCAGAGGGTCCCCTTTAAGCGAAGCGCAAGGTGATAACCAGGCGCTTGATTTATCAGAAGCTGTAATACGCAGCGGGAGCAGAGCCTGCGTGGAGGTGGCTTGATCGTGTGAGCTACCCAACGGCTGCCAACGGAAGGAAAGAGTTGCGTGCAAATCAACCGCGTCAGTGCCAGTGACATCGACAAACAGCACTATGAATTGGTAGTTATCGGATCGGGCTTCGGCTCCTCCTTCTTCCTCAACGAAGCTCTGAAGCATATCCAGGGCCGAGCCCTGATTATCGAGTGGGGCGACTTTCACTCCTGGGACTGGCAGATCCAGAACCAGCAAAGCTCGCTGATCCTGCCTGAGTCGACCTACGACAACCCCGGCGAAAAGCCCTGGAATACCACCATCGCCCTGGGTGGCGGCATGAACTGCTGGTTTTCGCAGACGCCGCGCCTGCACCCCAGCGACTTCGCCACCCGCAGCCTGTACGGCGTCGCCCACGACTGGCCGCTGAGCTACGACGACCTCGAGCCTTACTACTGCCAGGCCGAGCAGATCATGTCGATTGCCGGTGATCCGGACATGGCCAGGGTGCTGCCACGTAGCCAGCCATTCCCGCAGCCGCCGCACAAGGGCTCGACCATCGATATGCTGATGAAGGAGGCGATGCCCGACCATCACTTCATCATGCCCACCGGACGTGCGCGGGTGGCCACCGGTACGCGTGGTGTCTGCTGTGCCAATGCCACCTGCAACCTGTGTCCGGTCAATGCCAAGTTCACCGCGGAGAATGGCTTCGCAGATCTCTTCATCCATCCCCAAGTGGACGTTTGCCTGAAGACCGAGGTGCGCACGCTGGAGTACGAAGGCAACAGCATCAAGGCGGCCGCTCTGCGTGGCGAGGAGGGCGAATTCCGCGTGTACGGCGATGTGTTCGTGCTCGGAGCCAACGCCATCCAGAGCCCGGCCATCCTGCTGCGCTCGGATCTCGATCACGGTGACACTGGCAGAGGCCTGCACGAGCAGGTGGGCGCCAACGTCGAAGTCTTCCTCGACGGCCTGGGAAATTTTGACGGCAGTACCATCACCACCGGCCTGAACTACGCGCTCTATGACGGTGAGTTTCGCAAGGATCACTCGGCCTGCCTGGTGTATTTCGAGAACCGTTGGCCCTACGGGCTGAGGCCAGAGCCGGGGCGCTGGAATCAGCTGTTGCCGCTGATGGTGGTGACCGAAGATTTGCCCAATCCCGACAGCCGAGTGCTGATCGACCCGGCCACAGGCGATGCGGTCATCGATTACAAGGGAGAGTCGGACTACGGCCTCAAGGGCGTGCAGTACGGCCTCGACAACCTGGAAAAGCTGCTGGCGCCGCTACCGGTCGAGTCGATCCATTACCGCGAGAAGCGTTTGACCGAATCCCACGTGCAGGGAACGTTACGCATGGGCCAGGCCGACGACGGCTCGGTGGTCGATGGACGGATGCTCCATCACCGCATGCGCAATCTGGTGGTGGTCGGCACCGCGACCTATCCGAGCTGTTCACCTGCCAACCCCAGCCTGACAGCCGCTGCGCTGTCGATTCGTGCCGCCAACCTGCTTTATGGCTAAGGAGCCCCGATGAAACGGCGTACTTTCATGCTCGCCTCAACTGCCGCGCTTGGTCTGGTGGCGCTGGGTGCGGGCGCCTGGGTCTATGAAGATCGACAAGTGTTCATCCCCGAACTACTGAAGAAAATGGTGGGTAATTTCAGGATGGATGCCGAGGACGAGCGCAAGTTCGTCGACGCCCTGGCCGCGCAATATGGGGAGGAAAAGCTCGTGGCGCTGATGGGGCTGTACAAGATTCGCCAGCAGACCGGCGTCGGTACGCCCTATACCGACCCCAGGGTGGACAAGTTCGAGCGCGGACTGCTGAGCGATTTCATGGTTTCCACCGACTTTCTGCGTCATCAGAAATCCAACCCGAAGGTGACGTTCCTTGGCTACCGCCTGCCGTGCAGCAACCCCTATGCGCGTTTCGATGGCCTGACATAGATCCCGCGAGCTTTCGGCACGCTGCCAGCGAAGCGTTGCTCGATGGCGGCCGATGTAGCAGGACGCTGCGTCGTTGAACGATTGACCGTTGGCCGCGCTCTATTCACAGGCAGATACATTTTTCATTGCATGTAACCAAGGAGCTGGGCCATGGCAATTTTTCCTTCGCGTGCCTGCATTTCTCTCGCTGCAGTCGTTGCCTGCCTGCCGGCGTTGAGCCAGGCGGACCTGTACTCCCTGAAGATCGAGAACGATGTCATCGCCAGCGGCAGTGACGGCCACTACACCAACGGATTCGAGCTGATGCGCTCGTTCAAGCCGCAGGCCGATCACTGGTCCGTGCGCTTTGCCGAGGCCATGCCAGGCTGGCGCGCGCAGGAAGTGGACAATATTGCCTACCGTTTCGGCCACCAGATCTACACCCCCAACGAGATCGAGGAGCCGGAGCTGATCGAGGACGACCGGCCTTACGCTGGACTACTGTTCGCCGGCGTGTCGATGTTCGCCGACAACCAGCACCAGGGCTGGCGCGAAACCAGTGGTTTGCACCTGGATGTGGGCATTGTTGGCCCGGCTGCCGGCGGCAAGAAGATTCAGCGCTGGGGCCATGACGCCACCGACAGCGACGAGCCCAAGGGCTGGGATAACCAGCTGCGCAACGAGCCCTTCGTCAATCTCGGCTACCAGAAACGCTGGTGGCTGCAGCACAATCTGGCCGGCCTGGACCTGGAATACGGGCCAAGCGCGGGGCTTGCTCTGGGCAATCTCTACAGCTACGGCTCTGCAGGGCTAGGCATCCGCCTCGGCCAGGGTCTGTCACGCAGCTTCAGCATCCCGGCGGTGGCGCCGGCGCAGAGCGGCAGTATGTTTTTCGACCAGGGCGGCGGTTTCGCCTGGAGCTTGTTCGCCAACCTGGAAGGCCGTTACATGGCCCACAACATGCTGCTGGAGGGCAACACGTTCAAAAACAGCCACTCGGTGGACAGCCGAGAGTGGGTCGGTGATGCCAAGGTGGGCATCGCCCTGACCTGGAACGAGTGGCAACTGGCCTTCGCCAGCGTTTGGCGCACCCATGAGTTCCAGACCCAGGACGAGCACGACCAGTTCGGTTCGCTGACCATCTCGGCCTGGTTCTAGAAAACAGTCACCGGATTACCCTTGCAGGGCTAGGCCGTGCAAGGGAAACGGCTTTCGCGGCATGGCGCTTGTACGAGGCGTGTCTACTTCTTCACCCATTTGCCGTTGACCTGAACGATTTGCCCGGCAGGTGTTTTTTCGATGGCTTTCTTGCCGGCAATAGCTTCCACGTCGCTAACGCTGATGCCGTTCTTTTGCGCCACACGGTGATATTCCGCTCGGCGCGCCTGGTTGATCTGACTCGCAATGGCTTCAGCCTGGCCGCCTGGCTGCACCACACCCAGGTAGCCGTCCGGCTTCTCGCCGAGCTGGCCGCTGGCCTTGGCCTGACCCAGGGCGGACATGGCTTCGTTGAGGGACATAGCGGCGACGGGCAACGCCAGGCACAGCGCCATCAGCAGGGAACCGAGTTTCAGAGAAAATTTCATGGCACTTCCTTCCAGGCTGTCAGAACAGGCCGCTGTCTTCGTTGATGATGGCATCGAGCTGCTTGTCGACCCGGATATAGATCTCGTGCTCGATCTTCACGTTGAGATTGATGTTGATCGGCTCGTTGGGCACCGCCAGTTCAACCCTTGGGGTGCAGGCGCTGGTCAGCAGCGTCAGAGCCAGAATGCTGATGGGGTAGTGCAAGCGCATGTGGATTTCTCCTGAGCAGGGTGCCGATACAGTGCCTTATCTCAGGCGCTCCTGCACGCGCCGTTGGATGGTTTCGCTAACGCGGTCGGATAATTGCAGGCTGGTCAGCAGGGCCGGAACGTCTTCTTCCAGATTGACCGACAGGTTTACCGGGCGGCCGCCTTCGAGCGCCGGGTTGTGGCCATGCAGGCGCAGGCCGAGATTCAGCGTGCCGTTCGTGGCGTAGCGTACCTCGCTGGTCAGCAGATCGTAGTGAAAGTCATCCAGCGCTTCGGCGACCAGACGCATCGCCGGATTGGATTGGCCCAGCGCCTGGATCTTCGCCGAGCGAAAGCGCAGGACGCCGCCAGGCTCGCGTGCTTGGAGAGTGCCCTGTTCGATGCTCAGGCCCTGCTCGCTGCGTTGGGCTTGCAGCTCGCCGTCAATCACGCCAGTGCCAGACAGCCCCTCGGCGGGGTAGGCCTCAAACAGCGCTGGCAATTGCAGGCCCCGCAGATGGGCATTGAGGCGCTGCCTGTCCGCACCCAGATCGGCTGTGCCCGGATCCAGCCAGAGCCTGCCGCCCATCACCTGGGCTTCGGCGGTGGTCCAGTCGAGGCGACCCTGCTGCAGCTGCTGAACATTGGCGTTATATTCACCCTGCACCAGCAGCGGCCCGAAGCTGAACCCGGGGTTGGCCTGCTGCACCTTCAGTTCCGGTACTTCCAAGCGCAGGCGATCGCGCTGCAGGCCGAGCTTCAGTTCGGCATCCAGACCGCTTACTTCCGTGCGGTCGAAGATGCCGCCCACGCCTTTTGCAATGAGCGTTGCCGTGAGATTGGGCGGGTTGTCGCCGAGCAGCTCGACATGCCCCTGCGCCTGAATACGACCGGTTGTCAGCTCCAGTGTCTGCGGCCAGTCAGCCAGCGTGGCGGCGAGCGGATTGCCGGCGCGCAGGAACAGCTCCGCGAGTTTGGCGTCGATACGCGTCCGGTTGTCAGCCCAGTTATGTCGCAGCGCCAATGCCAGCGCGAGTCCGGCTTCGTTGGTCAGCGGCCCTTCGAGGGCAATGCCTTGCTGGTCGCCGTCCAGGCTAGAATGCCAGCGCCAGCCCTGCGGACGCAGCGAGGCCTGGCGCAACAAGCCGGCCTCGATCAGTGGCGCTCCAGTGGCGTGCAGCTGATTGTCGGCAAGATTTGCCTCGATGTTTACGCCTGCTAGCCCAAGGACCAGTTTTTCCAGTGTCAGCTCGGCGCTGGTCAGACTGTCGAGGATGATTGTCGAGCCTTCGGTCAGTGCAAGAGTGGCGAGCTGAGGTGACGCCCGACCTTGGAAATGCAGATCGGCGGCCAGGCCGCTGGCGTCCAGCTCAGGCAGTCGCCGGCCTTGTAGTTGCAGTCGTCCCTGTTCGATGGACAGTCCATAGGGTGGAGCAGTATTGAGCAGCAGTTGTGCTTGCAGCGTGCCGGCTGCCGGGCCTTCGGTCAGAAGCTGGATCTGAAGCGGCAATGTTGAGGAGCTGGCCTGTGCTGGGCCGGGAGTTGCAACAAGCTGGAGCCCTTGTGGGCGCAGTGATTGCGGTAATGCTGCGAGCAGGTCGGCCGCGGGTTCCAGGTGCAGATTGGCGGCCAGTTCGGTGGGCAGCCATGTGCCTTGCTTGGCTCTGGCGGCCAGATCCAGTTGGCCGTGCACCAGACCGATTTCCGGTAGCGGCCAGGGGGAGGGGAGATGGGTCGAGAGCTTGAGGTCGCCTGTCATGGTTTTCCAGGCCTCAAGCGGGTCCGAGGTATCCAGCTTGAGCGACCAGGCGGCGCCAAGGCGCATTTGCTCGGGCAGCTCGGGGAGCGTCGGTGGCTGGAAGTCCAGCCAGTTATCTAGCCAGGCAAGCAGCCAGGGTGCTTCCGGTAGTTCACTCAAGGCCAGGCTACCGTTCCACAGAGTGGAGTCGCTTTGAGGCGACCAGCGATTGAGCAGGCTCAGGCGCTGCTTGCCGTCGAGTTGCACTTGCAGATCCAGGTGAGTGTCAGGGCCTTCCTCATGCGCGTCGGCCAACAGCGTGAGGTTGTGCGAATCGTGTCGTAGGCGCAGCTCCACTGTTGCCGGTAGTGCTTGCTCCCCGGTGTGTTGCCAGCGCAGTGAGCCTTGCTCGCTACAGGCGCCGCTGGGGCAGGGCAGGTTGAGGTAGAAGGAGGCCACTTCGCCCTGCCGGGGAATCCAGGCGAGCCAATCTTGCATTTGTCGAAGGGCCGGCTGAGTCGGCGGCGTTTCATCGCCGGATGGCAGATCGGGCTGTGCTGCACGCTGCCAATCAACCTGAAGCTGATTGATATGCAGCGAGCGCAAGGGCAGTGGGCGCCACCAGGTGTCTGGGCTTAACCGCAGGTCATCGACTTTCAGCGTCAGCCGTTTCTCGGTGGTCTGCCGAATCAGACTGATGTGCTGTAGAAAAAGCCCGTCGGCCGATAACCGCCATCCCTGGATTTCGAGCGCGGCAATACCCTGTTCGCGCTTGAAAGCTTGCCACTGGTAGCCGGCATAGAGGCCGGCGCCGAGCACAATTGCAAGTGAGATAGAGGCAGCCAGAATGAGAGTGGTGCGCCGCTTGGCCATGGTCGTTTCCCTGGTCGAGACCGCCACAGCATAAGCTGCGCGTCGCCTGCTTGCGATCCGTCAGACGCCGCCTGACGAAGCGAGTAGCTGAAGACAAAAAAGTTCCGTAAAAAGGTCTGCGAGGCGTCTGTGGCGGGCATTTTGGAGGTAGTGCGCCAAACTTGTGCACATTCCTGTAGCCGGCATTGTCAAGCACTTATGACAAACTGTGGTAAACCCTATATCGCCATAGATAAATAATAACTTGTTGAAAAATAAGGGTTTTTTCTTCTGGCGAAAAAACCGCCAGTTTGACCGCAGGCCTGTAACCATCGGCGCTGGAGGAAACTGCTACCGCTTTGTTCACAGAGTTATCCACAGGTTCTGTGGATTAAATTTTTATACGTTCTACTTCACTTTTTATCGGGAAAAGTCAGGCAATGGCCCTCGACTTGCAGGGTCTTTGTCTGGGCTACGTACAGGCTTAACCTCGATGGGCAAGAAGCGCTATCACGACGGCTATACTGTCCGGCAATTCTGCGGGAGCACCCATGTCAGTCGATCCTTTCTATCTGCTTGCCGGGCTTGCTTCGGTTTGTATTGCGCTGGGCGTACTTGCGGGCCTGCTGCAACGTCGGCTTACCCGGAGCCGAGCCGATCTCGCCTTGCTTGAGGAGCGCTTGAAACAGGCAGCCTTGGCCCAGGAAGGGCTGAGTGCCCAACTGGAAACCAGCCGCTTGGAGCAGGCCGACCTGATGGAGTCTCGCGCCGCCTTGCAGTCCGAGTTGGCCGCCCTGCGGCGCGAGGCGGAGTGGCTGCAGAAACAGCGTTTGGAAAGCCAAGAAAACCTGGATGACCTGCAGGCCGAACGAGATGCCCTGCGGGATGAACTGCGTGCGCTGAGCGCAGCTCATGCCAGTGTTAGTGCTGAGCTGAACGAGCAGCGCAAAGCTCACGAGCAGCGCCTGGCGGACCTTCAGGGAGCCCGAGACGATCTGCGTGCGCAGTTCGCTGAACTGGCCGGCAAGATTTTTGAGGAGCGTGAGCTGCGCTTCGCTGAAAGCAGCCACGAGCGCCTGGGGCAGCTGCTCGATCCGCTAAAAGAGCGTATCCAGTCATTCGAGAAACGGGTCGAGGAGAGCTACCAGCACGAGGCGCGTGAGCGCTTCTCCCTGGCACGCGAGCTGGAGCGTCTGCAGCAGCTCAACCAGCGTCTGGGTGATGAGGCAACCAATCTCACCCGGGCCTTGCAGGGGCAGAAAACTCAGGGCAACTGGGGCGAACTGATCCTTGAGCGCGTGCTTGAGCATGCGGGGTTGGAAAAAGGCCGCGAATATCACACTCAGGTCAGTCTGAAGAGTGCAGATGGCGAGCGTTTCCAGCCGGACGTCCTGATTCATCTACCAGGCGACAAGCACGTGGTGGTGGATGCCAAGGTCAGCCTGAATGCCTATCAGGCGTTCAACAGCGCGGAGGACGATGGCAACCGCGCGCAGGCACTCAAGCAGCATGTGCTATCGCTGCGTAATCACCTGAAGGGGCTTTCGCTGAAGGATTACCAGCGTCTGGAGGGGCTGCAGAGTCTGGATTTCGTGCTGTTGTTCGTTCCCATCGAGGCCGCCTTTGCAGCGGCTTTGCAGGCCGACCCGGAATTATTCCAGGAGGCCTGGAGCAAACACATCGTGATCGTCAGCCCGACCACGCTGCTGGCGACGCTGCGGGTGATCGACAGCCTTTGGCGTCAGGAGCGGCAGAGCCAGAATGCCCGAGAAATCGCCGAGCGGGCTGGGGCCCTTTACGACAAGTTCGTCGCCTTCATTCAGGATCTGGACGAGATTGGCAGTCGCCTGCAGCAGCTGGACAGGGCCTATCTGGGCGCACGCAACAAGCTAACCGATGGTCGCGGCAATCTGGTCGGGCGTGCCGAGCAGCTCAAGTCCCTGGGCGCCCGTGCCAGCAAACATGTGCCGTCCGAGTGGCTGGAGCGGGCGGGCGCGGAGGATGGCTAGCCTCGTCTGGAGAGGTCGTCTGCTAAACCAGCAGCAGGATCGCCGAGCCAGCCAGCAGCCCGGCTGCCATGAAGGGGAGCGTGAGCAGCGCCATGGCGCGACCACCAATCAGGCCGATCAGCGCCGCCTTGACCAGGCTATTGCTCAAAGCCGCGAGGAAAATGCCGCGTATCGCAACCTCCTCGCTGAGTTCGGTACGGGCGCTGTTGGCAAGTGACAGCGTGATGGCGTCCACATCGGTCAGCCCGGAAATCAACGAAACCACATAGACACCGGTATCGCCGAACAGCTGTTGAGCGCCCTCGACCAGAAATACGATCGCCACCAGCAGAGCAGCAAATCGCATGGCAGGACCGAGCTCGAAGGGGTTCTTCAGCGGCGGCTCGGTAGTGGCTTCAGGTAGTTGAGCGGCGCGAAGGTAGTAGAAAAGCGCACCGGCAGCGTAGATCAGTCCGGCGCCTAGCAACGGGGCGATCAGCGGCTGCAGCAGCGTGCGATTGACCAGGCCGACTTCCAGCAGTATCCGTGGAAACATCAGTGCCGAGGTTGCCAGCAGCCCGGCGGCGAGGGCAGGGCGCAGCCTCGGCGAATCCAGGCGGGCGAGGGTCAGGGTCATGGCCGTAGACGAGACGATGCCGCCGAGCAATGCGGTAACCATCAGTCCGTGGCGGGTGCCCAGCAGGCGGATGGCCACATAGGCGGCGAAGCCGATCCCGGCGATCAGCACCACCATCCACCAGGTGGTATAGGGATTGAATGCCTGCCAGGGGCCATAGCCCTGGTCGGGCAATGCCGGCAATAGCACCACGGAAATGAACAGCAGTTTCAGCGCGCCGCTCAACTCGGCTTCGCTGAGTTTGCGCAGGGCAGCATGCAGGCGCGCCTTGAGGCTCAGCAGCAGGGCTACCACCACCGCGATAGATGCCGCCAGGATGCGGCTTTCCGCCACCGCCAGACTGCCTAGCAGAAAGGTCAGCAGCAGTGCCACTTCGGTGGTCATGCCGTGATCGGCGCTGATGCGGGATTCGACGACGTAGCCGGCGATCACCAGCAGCGCCAGGACGATGAACATCGCTATCCAGGCCGCCGCACCGAAGTGCCCCGCACTCAAGGCGGCCAGCCCGCCGAATAGACCGCTGAGGCCGAAGGTGCGCATCCCGGCCAGCTCTTCGGCACTGTTCTCGCGGCCACTCCAGCTGCGCTCCGTGCCGATCAGCAGGCCCACGCCCAAGGCAGTAGCGAGGTTTAACAGCAGCTCGAGAGTCATGAGGGCAGAACCTGGGCTTTTTGCCGTATCCCGCTGATACGGCAGCGTTGCCTAGTCTAGCGGCACCGCCGAGGCCGGATCTTGCGTTACGGCAAGCCCGGCGGGTTTCAGTGAA
Source organism: Pseudomonas saudiphocaensis (assembly GCF_000756775.1). Lineage (NCBI taxonomy): Bacteria > Pseudomonadati > Pseudomonadota > Gammaproteobacteria > Pseudomonadales > Pseudomonadaceae > Pseudomonas > Pseudomonas saudiphocaensis. Next base: position 1,344,991 of record NZ_CCSF01000001.1, on the reverse strand, counting down.
GCGGTACGTGGCGGCTCATCAGTGCGCGCAACGCCGCAGGCTTGACCGGCTTGGTAAGGAAATCCAGGCCAGAGGCGTGCACCGCAGCGATCAGCTCAGGTCGCCCATCGGCACTGATCACCACACCTGGTATCGGCTGGCCAAGGCGGGTACGCAGCCAGGCCATCAGCTGTGAGCCAGTCTCGCCGTGGTCGAGGTGGTAGTCCACCAGCACCAGTTGTGGACGCACATCCTCCTTGAGCAGGGCTTCGCATTCGGCCCGGTTGCTGGCAGTCCAGACCTGGCAACCCCAGCGCGACAACAGGCTGCGCATGCCGATCAGGATGCTGTCCTCGTTGTCGATGCACAGTACCTGTACGCCGGTCAGGGCAATTTGCCGTGGCTCGACCTTGGGCGCACTGCTTTGCAGCTTCACTACGTTTGGCGCAATCGGTACGGTTACGCTAAAGACGCTGCCCTTGCCGAGCCAGGAGCGGACCGACAGCGGATGATCGAGCACCTGGCAAAAACCGTCGGCAATCGCCAGGCCCAGCCCCAAGCCTTTTTCGGCGCGGGTCTGGTGGCTATCCAGACGTTTGAACTCCTCGAAGATCACCTGCAACTTGTCCTTGGCGATGCCGGGGCCGCGGTCCCAGACTTCCAGGCGCAGGTTGTTGCCCTGACGGCGCACGCCCAATACCACTCGCCCCTTGGCGTAGCGGAAGGCGTTGGTCAGGAAGTTTTGCAGCACCCGACGCAGCAGACGAATGTCACTGTCAACGCGCAAGCGGCTGCCATGGACCTTGAAATCGACGCCCTGCTCAGCGGCCAATACGGTGAACTCAGTGCTCAGGGTCTCGAACAGAGTGTTCAACGGGAAGGGGTTGCGATCAGGTGCGATGCGGCCATTTTCCAGGCGCGAAATATCCAGCAGGTCGGAGATCAGATCCTCTGCCGAACGCAGCGAGCTATCCAGGTGACGAACCAGTTCCTGTGCTTCTCGCGGTAGGGCGTCGTGCTGATGTGACAGTGCAGCGGAGAACAGACGTGCGGCATTCAGCGGCTGCATCAGGTCATGGCTGACCGCCGCAAGGAAGCGAGTCTTCGACTGGCTGGCGGCTTCGGCAGCGCTCTTCGCTGCACTCAGCGCCGTATTCAGCTCGGAGAGCTCCTGGGTCCGCTCGCTGACGCGCTGTTCCAGCCCCTCGTTGGCTTCCTTGAGGGCGCGTTCGGCTTCGCGGTAAGCGGTGATGTCACTGAAACTCATGACGAAGCCGCCGCCCGGCATGGGGTTGCCCACCAGCTCCACCACCCGCCCATTGGGGAACATGCGTTCGGACGTGTGGGCACGACCCTGGCGCATCCAGTACAGCCGCTTCGCCACGTGGGTATCCGGGTTGCCGGGGCCGCAAAGCCCGCGCTCGGCGTTGTAGCGGATCACGTCGGCGATCGGTCTGCCGATGTAGACCAGGCCGTCCGGGTAATCGAACATTTCCAGGTAGCGATGGTTCCAGGCCACCAGGCGCAGGGACTGGTCGACCACGCTGATACCCTGGGTGATGTTCTCGATGGCGCCTTGCAGCAGGGCGCGGTTGAACTGCAGCACCTCGGAGGCCTCGCCTACGATCCGCACCACATCCTCGACCTGCATGTCGCGGCCTTCCAGCGCGGCCTTGACCACCGCGCGGGTGGACGAGGAACCGAGCACGCCGGCCAGCAGCCGTTCGGTATGAGCAATCCACTGGCCGTCTGCCGGGTGTTTGGGAGAAAACTCCTGGCCATGGCGGCGGGCGAAACGGTAGAAACTGGTGCGTGCGCGTTCGGCCCCCACGAAGCGTGCCGCCAGCTGCAACAGGTCTTCGATCTGTACCGCCAGCAGGCGCCGGGAGCTGGCTGCGGGGTGAAGCTCCTGGCCGATAAAACGGCTGGCCTGCCAGTGTTCCGCAACGCGGGTCTGGGAAAATATCGAAACCCAGAAAAACAGGGTCGCGTTGCCTACCAGCGACATGATTACCCCGAATGTAAGGGCGCTGGTTCCGAAGGGCAGGTCGGTGGTGTACAGCCACTGTAGGCCGGGAAACATCTCCAGCGGCCAGCCGAGCAGCGGCAGGATCAGCGTATAGCACCAGATCAGTGCGCCAGCGGTGAGGCCGGCAAACACGCCGCGGCGGTTGGCCTGTTTCCAATACAGCGCGCCGACCATTGCCGGCGCCAGTTGGGTGACGGCGGCAAAGGCAATCTGGCCGATGGTTGCCAGGCTGGCACTGGCGTCGAGCAGGCGATAACTGACGTAGGCCAGCAGCAGAATGGTGACGATGGTGATACGCCGCACCGAGAGCATCCAGTGACGGAAAACCTCGAACGGCTGCTCGGCTTCCTTGCGGCGCAGCAGCCATGGCAGCAGCATGTCGTTGGACACCATGGTCGACAGCGCCACACAGGCGACAATGACCATGCCGGTTGCCGCCGAGGCGCCACCAATGAAGGCCAGCATTGCCAGAGCCGGGTGGCTCTCGGCCAGCGGCAGGCTGATCACGAAAGAGTCGGGGCTGATGCCCGCCGGCAACAGCATCTGCCCGGCCAGTGCGATAGGTATGACGAACACCACGGCCAGCACCAGGTACAAGGGAAATACCCAGCGCGCCATACGGAAATCCTTCGGCTCGATATTCTCTACCACGGTGACGTGAAACTGCCGGGGCAGGCAGACGATCGCCATCATCGCCACGCCGGTTTGCACGATCATCGCCGGCCAGTTCACCGTCACTTCCCAGAAGCTCGCCAGCTCCGCCGAAACATGGGCCTGGTTGAACAGGTCGCCGAAGCCGTTGTACAGGCCGAAGGTGACGAAAATTCCGACGGCGATGAACGCCAGCAGCTTGATCAGTGACTCGAAGGCGATTGCCAGGACCATGCCGCGATGGTGCTCGGTCACGTCCAGATTGCGCGTGCCGAAGAGGATGGTGAACAGGGCCAGGACGATGGAAACGATCAGCGCCGTATCCTGGGTGCCCGAACCGGTTTCGGTCACATTGCTGTTGCCCATCAACAGGTTGACGCCGAGCACGATGCCTTTGAGCTGCAGGGCGATGTAGGGCAGCACGCCCACCAGGCAGATCAGCGTCACGACGATGGCCAGCAGCTGCGACTTGCCGTAGCGCGCGGCGATGAAGTCGGCAATCGAGGTAATGTTCTCCTGCTTGCTGATCATGATCATCTTCTGGAACACGTGCGGTGCCAGCAGCATCATCAGGATCGGGCCCAGATAGATCGGCAGGAACGACCAAAGCTGTTCGGCGGCCTGGCCCACCGCACCGAAGAAGGTCCAGCTGGTGCACCAGACGGCCAGCGACAGGCTATAGACCCAGGGCCGCAGGCGCGGCGACAGCTGGTCACGATTGCGGTCGCCATAGAAGGCGATGGCAAACAGAAGGGCCATATAGGCGAAGGCGACCAGTGCGATCAGCCCACCGGACAACGACATGCAGACTCCAGACAGCAAGGATGTGCGGGCGTCGGAACCAGGGTTCATCGAGACCTGTTGACGCCTGGGTAGCGATCATTAAAGCAGAGCAACCAGTCCTGTGGCCCATTGGCCCAGAACTGAGACTGTTGATCGAGTGGGGCGACAACTCAGGTTCGACAGCTTTCCGGATTCGACGCTGCCGCTTATTTGTAGAGGTATGAGTGAATTTTCGCAGTAAAAGAGGCGCTCTGACCGTGGTTGCGACCAACGTCGAATAGGTCCTTAGGTCGCACCCTGGCCCGAGGAAAACCCCGATCCAGACACCTCGGGCAAAAGGTGGGGCAGATCAGTCAGTGCTCCCGGACCGGTACCCTGGCAGGCCTCGCCAATGAGCCCTGGCTGCACAGCCAGGAGCGGATTTGGGTTAATGTTTACCCGATTTGTCATGACTCCGCTTCATGCTTGCCTTCTGTAACGACAATGGCGGTGCTCAACCGGCCATTGCAGCACGCTTCCAGGGATACTGATGACCCGCTCGCTAGAGTTCCTGCACGGTTGCCGCGACATTCTGCCGTTGATCGTCGGCGGCGTGCCCTTCGGCATCATCTTCGGCACCCTTGCCGTTGGTGCCGGGCTGTCCGGTTGGCAGACCATGGCGATGTCGCTGCTGGTGTTTGCCGGTTCGGCGCAGTTCATCGCCATTACCTTGATCAGTGGGGGCGTCGGCGCCGTGGTGGTGCTTCTCACCACCTTCGTCGTCAACCTGCGACATGCACTCTACAGCGCGGCGCTGCAGCCCTTCGTGCGGCATCTGCCCAATCGCTGGCGTGTGCCCCTGGCGTTCTGGCTGACCGACGAGGCCTTCGCGGTGATTCAACATCGTTATGCGCGTGACGATGCCTCGCCACACAAGCACTGGTTCTTCCTTGGCGCGGCGTTGACCATGTACCTGAGCTGGCAGCTGGCTACGCTGATCGGGGTCGCCTTCGGCCAGGCGGTGCCTGACATGGCAAGCTGGGGGCTGGATTTCGCCATGATCGCGACCTTTATCGGTATCGCCGTGCCAATGATGCGCACCTCGCCACAAGTGGCCTCGGCGCTGGTGGCCGGCGGCGTGGCGCTACTGACCTGGGAATGGCCCTACAAGCTGGGGCTGATTGCCGCTGCGATGGCGGGCATCGTCGTGGGCGTCTGGCTTGAGCGCCTGGCTGAACGACGCGCGAAACAGGAGGTGCGCTGATGCTGATATGGCTGTTGATATTCGGCATGCTGGCGATCACCTTCCTGATTCGCTACAGCTTCTTCGCCTGGCCGAATCTGCGCTTTCCACGTCTGGCCGAGCAGGGGCTGCACTATGTGCCTGTTGCCGTGCTGACTGCCATTGTGGTGCCGGGAATGCTGATGCCCGAGGGGCAGTGGGCGCTACGCTGGGACAATGCCTATCTCCTGGCCGGCCTGCTGGCGATCCTGATTGCGGCGCTGAGCCGCAACCTGCTGGCGACCATTGCCGGCGGCCTGCTGGGATTCTTCCTGCTGCGCTGGGCATTCGGGCAGTTACCGCTGTGAGCGCCGCCTGGAAAGTCTGTGGCGGAGGTGGGCAATGAAGCAGCAGTCCCAGTTCTCCCTGCTCGGCAAACGACGGTTTCTACCCTTCTTCGTGACGCAGTTGCTGGGTGCCTTTAACGACAACGTGTTCAAGCAGGCCCTGGTGCTGGCCATCCTCTATGAGCTGGGGACGAGCGCCGACGCAAGTTTGCTGGTGAACCTGTGTGCGCTGTTGTTCATTCTGCCGTTCTTCCTGTTTTCCGCCCTTGGCGGTCAGTTTGGCGAGCGCTACGAGAAGGCCTGGCTGATCCGCCGGATCAAGTTCGCTGAAATTCTGATCATGCTGGCTGGGGCGGTAGGCATGCTGCTGGGGAATCTGCCGCTGTTATTGCTGGTGCTGTTCTGCATGGGTACGCAGTCGGCGTTGTTTGGCCCGGTGAAGTATTCCATCCTGCCGCAGCTGCTGCGCGCCGATGAGCTGGTGGGCGGTAACGCCTTGGTGGAGATGGGCACCTTTCTGGCTATTCTCGGCGGCACCATTGCGGCCGGAATATTGATGAGCCAAACCCCTTATGCGGTGCTGGTATCGCTGGCTGTGGTGTTGCTCGCAACCGCCGGCTACCTGGCCAGTCGGGCGATTCCTTCGTCCGCCGTGGCTTTGGCTAGCCTGCAGGTGGATTGGAACATCCTGCGCCAGTCGCTACAGATCATGCGCCTGGGGCTTGGTCAGCAGCGTGCCGTTTCGCGGTCGATGATCGGCAATTCCTGGTTCTGGTTTCTCGGCGCGTTCTATCTGACGCAGATACCGGTGTTCACCCGCGACCTGCTGCAGGGCGACGAGGGGGTGGTAACCCTGATCCTGGCGGTGTTCTCGGTGGGGATTGCGCTGGGCTCATTGCTTTGCGAGCGCCTGTCGCGGCATCGGGTGGAAATGGGGCTGGTACCGCTCGGCTCCCTTGGGCTGACGTTGTTCGGCATCCTGCTCTGGTGGCACGCCGCAAGTGTGCCTCTCGCTCCCGCAACCCGAGACTGGCTCATGCTGCTGGCCGACCCTGAGGCCCGCTGGGTATTGCTGGACATTCTTGCGCTCGGCACGTTCGGCGGGCTTTATATCGTGCCGCTCTATGCGCTGATCCAGTCGCGCAGCGCAAGCCAGGAGCGCTCTCGCGTCGTGGCGGCGAACAACATCCTAAATGCGCTGTTTATGGTGGTGTCGGCGATTTTTGCCATTTTGCTGCTGGCGGTGGCCGGGCTGACGATCCCGCAGCTGTTCCTGATCGTAGCCCTGCTCAATGTGCTGGTGGCCGGCTGGATCTTCCATTCGGTGCCGGAGTTTTTGCAGCGCTTCGGACAGTGGCTGTTCGGCAGGCGGGATGCGGCGCCCGAGCCTTGAGAAGTGAGCCTCGGCTACTCAGTGGCTGAGTTTCAGGCCAATGATGCCGGCGAATATCAGCAGGACGCTGCCCAGGCGAAACAGGCTTGCCGACTCGCCAAAGAGAATGATGCCGGCGATCACCGTGCCCACCGCGCCGATACCCGTCCAGATGGCATAGGCGGTGCCCAGTGGCAGCGATTTCATGGCGAGTCCAAGCAGGCCGACACTGATCGCCATGGCGGCGATGGTCAGGCCGGAGGGCGCGAGACGGGTAAAACCTTCGGTGTATTTCAGGCCGACAGCCCAGGCGATTTCGAACAGGCCGGCCAAGAACAGAATGATCCAGGACATAGATAGCTCCAACAGCTTGGAAGGTTGGGGCCGTCCCCGTCAGGAGTCGCTCGGAAGAGCGGTGAGGTCGTCCTCACTCGGGCGTATTTTCCACATTAGCCCGTCTGGGACAAGGCTTTGGCGGCGCCATCAGTGGCCGAGGTCATTCGGCCACTGATGGATGGATCAGATACCCTGCGGAATCTCTTCGCCACCCAGCGCTTCGAACAGTGCCGGCAGGAATTCCTTGAAGGTGAGCATCATCAGCAGGAAGCTGGCATCTTGCTGGCTGAGGTCGTCATCGCCGCCGTCCTGTTCGGCCTGGTCTTGCAGCAGCTCTTCGAAACGCAGACGCTTGATGATCATCTTGTCGTCCAGCACGAAGGACAGCTTGTCCTGCCAGCCCAGCGACAACTGGGTGACCTGCTTGCCAACTTCCAGATGCTGCTGGATTTCATCGCTGGTCAGATCCTGGCGCTTGCAGCGCACCACGCCGCCGTCTTCATGGGTATCACGCAGCTCGCACTCGTCCAGTACAAAGAAGTCGTCGGCGGCTTTCTGGCTTTTCACCCAGTCGGTCATGGTCGCCGTGGGAGCAATCTTCACTGTCAGCGGGCGTACCGGCAGCGAACCGATGGCCTCGCGCAGGGTGGATAGCAGATCTTCGGCGCGCTTGGGGCTGGAGGCATCGACCAGAATCAGGCCCTGTTCCGGAGCGATGGCTGCGAAGGTTCCGGATTTGCGGATGAAGGCGCGCGGCAGGAACGCCTGGATGATTTCGTCCTTGAGCTGATCGCGCTCCTTCTTGTAGACCTTGCGCATCTGCTCGTTTTCGATCTCGTCGACTTTTTCCTTCAGCGCGTCCCTGACCACGCTGCCAGGCAGAATGCGCTCTTCCTTGCGCGAGGCGATCAGCAGAAAGCCCTGGCTGGAATGCACTAGCGGCGCGTCTGCGCCCTTGCCCAGCGGAGCGACGAAGCCATAGGTGCTCAGCTCCTGACTGGCGCAGGGGCGGGCGGGTTTGGCAGCCAGCGCGGCTTCAAGTGTCTCGGCATCGAAGGGTACGTTCTGGGTGAGACGGTAGACGAGCAGGTTGCGAAACCACATGGCGTTTTGAAACTCCGGTAAAAGCAAAGCGCGCATTATTCCCTCAGCAGGAACTGAGGCCAACCCTGCGCCGATGGAAACCACGAAATGCCCAAATAAACAGAGGGATTCCTAAGTCTTTGTAAGTTATTCAATTTTTTTTTCAAAAGGGGCTTGCCAAGGTGCGGAACCCTCTCTAGAATGCGCCCCACTTCGAGAGCAAACGCAAACAAGCGAATGCACTGAATGGGTGATTAGCTCAGCCGGGAGAGCATCTGCCTTACAAGCAGAGGGTCGGCGGTTCGATCCCGTCATCACCCACCACTCTCGAGGTTTAGCGCAGTGGTAGTTCAGTCGGTTAGAATACCGGCCTGTCACGCCGGGGGTCGCGGGTTCGAGTCCCGTCCACTGCGCCAAATTCACTTCATGGGAATACTGAACGCCCTGAAGTCAAACGAGAAGCGGCCATTGGCCGCTTTTTGTTTTTCTGCGTTCCGGTTTTTTCAGCGAGCATCACGACAGCTCCTCCAGGCTGTGTAGCAGGTACCCGAACCCCATCTTCAATGAACTCATGCCTGGCGACGTACGGTGCCTGGTTGAGTGACTGCTGTCCGCAGTAAGACCTGTTCCGCGTTGTCCGAGAAAGCACATCTCCCAAGTAAAGGTGGCAGGCGTGTCTCCAACGGAAAAGCAGAAGATGCTTGCAGGCGATTTCTACGATGCCTCCGACGCCGAACTGCAAGCTGATCTGTCGGCAACCAGGCGCTGGCTGACTCGCTACAACGCTACTCTTGAATGGTCCGCGACAGACCGTCATGCCTTGCTTCTGGAGCGTCTGGGGGCGGTGGGGCAGGGGGTGGAAGTGCGTCCGCCATTCCACTGTGACTACGGCTTCAATATTCGCTTAGGCGAAGGCGTTTTTCTCAACTTCAATTGCGTGATCCTTGATGTCGTTGCCGTCAGCATCGGTGACCGAACGCAAATCGGCCCGGGTGTGCAGATCCTCGCTGCCGATCATCCGCGCGAAGCGGCTCAGCGTGAAACAGGGCTTGAGTTCGGTCGGTCGGTGCATATCGGGCGTAATGTCTGGATCGGTGGTGGCGCGATTATCCTGCCCGGTGTAAGCATTGGCGACGATGCGCTGATCGGTGCCGGCAGCGTGGTGACGCGCGATATACCGGCCGGCTGTACCGCGCTCGGTAATCCGGCGAGGGTCAGGGTATGAGTGGGTGTTATTGCGTGTCTCGTTCACGGGCGACGTGCGGCGCTGTAGCCAGCGATTGCGACTGGCTGATAAGCTCGACGACTGTTTTTTGCCACATCCCCTTTCAGCGTTATTAAGGAAAAAGCATGAGATATCAGCGTTTGGCCCCAGCGATTGCCCTGGTGGGCCTGGTCCTGGCGGGTTGCGACAGCGATACCAGCGCTCCTGGCGTCAAGCTGGACACGCCAGCGCAGAAGGCGTCCTACGGTATCGGTCTGAATATGGGCAAGAGCCTGGTCCAGGAAGGAATGAATGATCTCGACTCTGCGGCTGTTGCGCTGGGTATCGACGACGCTCTGAACAAGCAGGAGCAAAAGCTGACCGATGAGCAGCTGATGGAGGCCTTCGCCTTCCTGCAGACGCGTGCGGAAGAGCGCATGGAGCAAATGAACAAGGAAGCAGTTGCTGCCGGTGCGAAGTTCCTTGAGGACAATGCCAAGCGCGATGGCGTAATCACCACCGAATCCGGCCTGCAGTACGAAGTGATCGAGAAAGCCGATGGCCCGCAGCCGACGGTTGAGGATGTTGTCACCGTTCACTATGAAGGCAGTCTGGTTGACGGCACTGTTTTCGACAGCTCGATCAAGCGTGGCAACCCCATCGATCTGCCGGTTGGTGGCGTGATTCAGGGTTGGGTCGAAGGTCTGCAGCTGATGCACGTTGGCGAGAAGTACAAGCTGTACATCCCTAGTGACCTGGCCTATGGCGAGCAGAGCCCGAGCCCGCTGATTCCTGCGAATTCGGTACTGGTATTCGAACTGGAGCTGCTGGGTATCAAGGGTGACGAGGCACAGGCGCCGGCTGAAGAGGCCGAGCTGGAAGCCGAACAGCAGTAATAGAATCGCTTCGCCGAACACCGCCTGCCCGTAAGGGTTGGCGGTGTTTTTGTTTGTGATTGTGTGTCTTTTGCGGAGTCGCTTGCCGGGCTTCAGCAATCGCGAGCAAGCTCGCTCCTACAGGTGGGTGTACTTGATGCGTTTCGTGGGACTGGGCAGAACGCTTTAGCGCGGCCCCGAAGGGGGTGAGCGAAGCGAATAACCTGGGACGTAGTCCCTGGTGAGAGTCCGGCAGGCAATAAAAAGCCCCGGTATGGACCGAGGCTTTGAATTTGGCTCCGCGACCTGGACTCGACTGCTTTAGCAGAACGCGCTTTAGCGCGGCCCCGAAGGGGTGAGCGAAGCGAATAACCTGGGACGTAGTCCCTGGTGAGAGTCCGGCAGGCAATAAAAAGCCCCGGTCTGAACCGAGGCTTTGAATTTGGCTCCGCGACCTGACTCGACTGCTTTAGCAGAACGCGCTTTAGCGCGGCCCCGAAGGGGTGAGCGAAGCGAATAACCTGGGACGTAGTCCCTGGTGAGAGTCCGGTAGGCAATAAAAAGCCCCGGTATGGACCGAGGCTTTGAATTTGGCTCCGCGACCTGGACTCGACTGCTTTAGCAGAACGCGCTTTAGCGCGGCCCCGAAGGGGTGAGCGAAGCGAATAACCTGGGACGTAGTCCCTGGTGAGAGTCCGCAGGCAATAAAAAGCCCCGGTATGGACCGAGGCTTTGAATTTGGCTCCGCGACCTGGACTCGAACCAGGGACCCAATGATTAACAGTCATTTGCTCTACCGACTGAGCTATCGCGGAACTGCGGTGCGTATCCTACTGTTTATAAAAGGGAAGTCAACCCGGTTGTGTTCAAATCACCTGCACGATGGCGTCGGTGACGTGATCCATGTTGTTGTGGTTGAGCGCCGCTGCGCAAATGCGACCGGTGCCAATGGCGTAGACGCCAAACTCGACGCGCAGGCGCTCGACCTGTGCGGCGGTCAGTCCCGAATAGGAGAACATGCCGCGTTGCTTGGCAACGAAGCTGAAGTCCGTCTTGGCGCCTTTCTCGGCCAGCTGGCGAACCAGCATCAGGCGCATTTCCTGGATGCGGGTGCGCATCTCGCCCAGTTCGGTTTCCCACATGGCGCGCAGTTCCGCGTTGTTGAGCACGGCGGAGACTACGGTGGCGCCATGGGTCGGCGGGTTGGAGTAGTTGGTGCGGATGACGCGCTTGATCTGCGACAGCACGCGCGCCGACTCTTCTCGGCTCTCGGTGACCATCGACAGGGCGCCGACGCGCTCGCCGTACAGCGAGAAGGATTTCGAGAACGAGCTGGAGACAAAGAAAGTCATGCCTGACTCGGCGAACAGGCGCACTGCTGCGGCGTCTTCGTCGATACCGTCACCGAAGCCCTGATAGGCGATGTCGATGAAGGGCACGTGCTCCTTGGCGCGCAGAACCTCCAGTACCTGCTTCCAGTCTTCGGGCAGCAGATCGACGCCGGTGGGGTTGTGGCAGCACGCATGCAGCACCACGATCGAGCGCGCAGGAAGGTTCTTCAGGTCTTCAAGCATGCCGGCGCGGTCAACGCCATGGGTGGCTGCGTCGTAATAGGTGTAGTTCTGCACCGGAAAGCCGGCGGATTCGAACAGAGCGCGGTGGTTTTCCCAGCTCGGGTTGCTGATGGCGACCACGGCATCGGGCAGGATCCGCTTGAGGAAGTCGGCGCCGATCTTCAGTGCGCCAGTACCGCCCAAGGCCTGGCTGGTGACCACACGGCCCTCGGCTACCAGGGGTGAATTCGCGCCAAACAGCAGTCCCTGGACCGCCATGTCATAGCTGGCGATACCCTCGATGGGCAGGTAGCCGCGCGGAGCGTTCAGTTCCAGGCGTGCCATTTCCGCCGCGGCGACTGCCCGCAGCAGGGGAATTCGGCCTTCTTCGTTGTAATAGACCCCAACCCCCAGGTTGACCTTGTTCGGCCGCGTGTCGGCGTTAAAGGCTTCATTGAGGCCAAGAATCGGATCGCGCGGCGCCATTTCGACTGCAGAGAACAAACTCATGATGGGGAGGCTCGAAGAGAAGAAGGTGAGTGGTACAGCAGCCTCGCTTTATGCGGGGGCTACGGGCAAACGGGCAGGATTATAGCCACCCTGGGTCTCCCTTGCGAATGGCAGGACGGTTTTTCTGACCGAAACGCTCGGTTCATATTGACGCACGGTCGGCTGTCTTCACTGCCGGGCGGCCTACGAAATGGCACAATCGGCGGCTCAGCAGGTCCGCCATCCAAGAGGTCTCTATGTCGCAGTTCGAATTGGTCACCCGCTTCAAGCCCGCCGGTGACCAGCCCGAAGCCATCCGGCAGATGATCGAAGGTATCGAAGCCGGGTTGTCGCACCAGACATTGCTGGGCGTGACCGGCTCGGGCAAGACCTTCAGCATTGCCAACGTGATTGCGCACGTGCAGCGGCCAACTCTGGTGCTGGCGCCGAACAAGACGCTGGCCGCGCAGCTCTACGGCGAGTTCAAGGCGTTCTTTCCGCGCAACGCGGTGGAGTATTTCGTCTCCTACTACGACTACTACCAGCCCGAGGCCTATGTGCCATCGTCGGACACCTTCATCGAGAAGGATGCATCGATCAACGACCATATCGAGCAGATGCGGCTGTCCGCGACCAAGGCGTTGCTGGAGCGCAAGGACGCCATCATCGTCACCACGGTGTCATGCATCTACGGTTTGGGCGACCCGCAGTCATACCTGAAAATGGTGCTGCATGTTGATCGCGGCGACCGTCTTGATCAGCGCGAACTGCTGCGTCGACTCACCGGTTTGCAGTACACCCGCAACGACATCGACTTCGCTCGTGCGAGCTTTCGGGTGCGCGGGGATGTGATCGATATTTTCCCGGCTGAATCCGACCTCGAAGCGGTGCGTATCGAACTTTTCGACGATGAAGTGGAGAGCTTGTCGGCATTCGACCCGCTGACCGGCGAGGTCATCCGCAAGCTGCCGCGTTTCACCTTCTACCCCAAGAGCCACTATGTGACGCCACGCGAAACGCTGCTGGACGCGGTGGAGCAGATCAAGCTGGAGCTCAAGGATCGCCTGGATTATCTGCGTAGCCAGAACAAGCTGGTGGAAGCGCAGCGGCTGGAGCAGCGCACCCGTTTCGATCTGGAAATGATCATGGAGCTGGGTTATTGCAACGGTATCGAAAACTACTCCCGCTACCTCTCGGGTCGCGCCAGCGGTGAAGCACCGCCGACGCTGTACGATTATCTGCCGGCCGATGCGCTGCTGGTGATCGATGAATCTCACGTCAGCGTGCCGCAGGTCGGGGCCATGTACAAAGGCGACCGTTCGCGCAAGGAAACCCTGGTGGAATACGGGTTCCGCTTGCCTTCGGCGCTGGATAACCGACCCATGCGCTTCGACGAATGGGAGGCGATCAGCCCGCAGACCATTTTCGTTTCCGCCACACCCGGCCCCTATGAGGCCGAGCACTCGGGACGGGTGATCGAACAGGTGGTGCGGCCTACCGGCCTGGTCGACCCGCAGATCGAGATACGGCCGGCGCTGACCCAGGTCGATGATCTGCTCTCGGAAATCAACAAGTGCGTGGCCAAGGAAGAGCGGGTGCTGGTCACCACGCTGACCAAACGCATGGCCGAAGACCTGACGGACTATCTCGGTGACCACGGCGTCAAAGTACGCTACCTGCATTCGGACATCGACACCGTGGAGCGGGTCGAGATCATCCGCGACTTGCGTCTGGGCGTGTTCGACGTCCTGGTGGGCATCAACCTGCTGCGCGAAGGCCTGGACATGCCGGAGGTGTCGCTGGTGGCGATCCTCGATGCGGACAAGGAAGGCTTCCTGCGTTCCGAGCGCTCGCTGATTCAGACCATCGGCCGAGCGGCGCGCAACCTCAACGGCCGGGCGATCCTCTATGCCGACAACATCACCGGCTCGATGCAGCGCGCGATCGACGAAACCGAGCGCCGCCGTAACAAGCAGATCGCTTTCAACGAGGCGCACGGCATCGTGCCCAAGGGAGTGTTCAAGGATGTGCAGGACATCCTCGAAGGCGCCACGGTACCGGGTTCTCGCAGCAAGAAGCGGCGTGGCGAGGCCAAGGCGGCGGAGGAGGCCGCGCGTTACGAAAACGAACTGCGCTCACCCAGCGAGATCACCAAACGTATTCGCCAGCTGGAAGAGCGGATGCTCGCCCAGGCGCGCGATCTGGAGTTCGAGGCGGCCGCGCAAACACGCGATGAAATCCACAAGTTGCGCGAGCGGCTGTTGCAGGTGTAGCGACCGCCGGCATTCGGTCGCGCTCACTCCGGCTGGTCGGCAGTCGCCTGCAGTGCCTTCAGGCAGCGTTCCTCGGCCGTATCGAGCTCCAGTTGTATTTGACGAATATCCATTAGCTGCTGTTCGAGTTGCAGGCGACGCTCGGCGATCATGTCCAGCAGACTCTGCAGCTGTTTGCGGTTGCCGGCACCGGGATCGTAAAGCTCGATCAGCGTCTTGCATTCGGCCAGGGAGAAACCGATGCGCTTGCCGCGCAGGATCAGCTTGAGGGTCACGCGGTCCTTGGGGCTGTAAATGCGCTCCTGACCGCGCCGGGTTGGCGCCAGCATGCCCTGTTCTTCATAGAAACGAATGGTACGGGTGGTGACTTCCAGTTCGCTGGCCAGTTCGGAAATGCTGTAGGTCTGTTGGCTCATGGATATTTCCCCTGTCCCCAGCCTGCTAGCCGGCGCTCTGCCTTGCCCGGGCAACCCGTGATGCATTGGGCCGCCCCAGCACATCACTGATACGCTGGCCTGCGGCAACCAGCGCAGTCAGGTCGATGCCGGTGTTGATGCCCAAGCCGTCGAGCATGTAGAGCACATCTTCGCTGGCCACATTGCCGCTGGCGCCCTTGGCGTAGGGGCAGCCACCAAGTCCGGCGACTGAACTGTCGAACACACAGAGACCTTCCAACAGACTGGCGTAGATATTCGCCAGCGCCTGACCGTAGGTGTCGTGAAAATGCCCGGCTAGTTTGTCGCGCGGGACGTCGCGGCTGACCACCTCGATCAGCTGACGGGTCTTGCCGGGCGTACCAGTGCCAATGGTGTCGCCCAGGGAGATCTCGTAGCAGCCCATGTTGAACAGTTCGCGCGCCACATGGGCCACCGCCGCCGGATCGACTTCGCCCTCATAGGGGCAGCCCAGCACGCAGGAGACATAGCCGCGCACCTGCACGCCATTGGCGCGTGCCACCTCCATCAGGGGGACGAAGCGCGCCAGGCTCTGCTCGATGGAACAGTTGATGTTTCTCTGGGAAAAGGCCTGCGAGGCGGCAGCGAATACCGCGACTTCGCTGACGCCGGCGGCGATGGCGGCTTCCAGCCCCTGAAGATTGGGTGCCAGCGCCGCATAGGTGACGCCGGGCTTTTGCTCGATCTGGGCGAACACCTCGGCGGAGCCGGCCATCTGCGGCACCCATTTCGGCGAGACGAAACTGCCGACCTCGATGTACTGCACCCCGGCAGCGGACAGGTCATTCACCAGCCGGACCTTGTCGGCGGTGCTGATGGGCTGCTTTTCGTTCTGCAAGCCATCACGTGGACCAACTTCCACCAGGCGGACATGTTTGGGCAGGCTCATACGGACTCCAATTGGTGTTTATCAGGCGTAGGGTGGACAACGGCGCAGCCTTGCCCACCGTGGGGTTGGTGGAAAAGCCTGCGGCGCGTTTTCCACCCTGCGCTTCGTCAGTAGTCGATCGGCTCAGGCGTCTCCCACCTGACCGGCAGGACCAGCGTGATCTTCGTCCATCTCCAGCAGTACCGCGCCTTCGCTGACCAGCTCGCCTTCGCTGCAGAGCAGGCGCTTGATCACGCCGGCCCTGACGCTACGGATGCTGTGCTCCATCTTCATCGCTTCCAGCACGATCAGAGCGGTTCCGGCCTCGACCTTTTGCCCGGCCTCGACCAGCACGCGGACAATGCTGCCGTTCATGGGGGCGCTCAGGCCGCCCTGGTGCGAATGCTCAGTCTGGGCGGCGGCGATGGGGTCGAATGCGGTGATTGCGTGCAACTGACCGTCCCACTGCAGATAAAGCGTGTCGCCTTTGCGAATGGCTTTAGGTCGTCGCGATACCTCTGTAGGAGCGAGCTCGCTCGCGAAAACTCTTCTGCTTGAATTTGTACCATCCGGTTCGCGAGCAGGCTCGCTTCTACATGAGTCTGTCCGCATCTGGCGGCTTTCCCCGTTGCACTGCAAATGCACGCGGGATGCCCGGGGCATGCCCAGGCGCAAACCATCAGACTTCGCCCAGGGCGAATGCACATCGTTGTCGCGTACCCGCGCCGGTTCGGTTGCAACATGCAACTCGGCCGCCAATTGCCAGAATTCATCCGTCAACTCGGTGGGCGTGCGGAACAGTTCATCGGCGTAACGGGGGATAAAGCCGGTATCCAGTTCCGCTGCGGCAAATGCGGGATGGCCGAGTACGCGGCGTAGAAAGGCCAGGTTGGTGCGGACTCCGCCGACATGGGTTTCTTCAAGCATCGCCAGCAGGCGCAGACGTGCTTCCTCGCGGTTCTCGCCCCAGGCGATCAGCTTGCCGAGCATGGGGTCGTAGAAGGGCGAGACGCTGTCGCCTTCGGTGACCCCGCTGTCGATCCGCCGACCGGGGCCTGAGCTTGCTTCCCGATACAGGTCCAGCGTGCCGGTGGCGGGAAGAAAGTCCCGGTCCGGATCTTCAGCGTACAGCCGCACCTCGATGGCGTGCCCGCGCAGAGGCACCTGTGCCTGGCTGATAGGTAACGGCTCGCCGCGGGCGACGCGGATCTGCCAGGCCACCAGATCCAGCCCGGTGATGGCTTCGGTAACCGGATGCTCCACCTGCAGGCGGGTGTTCATCTCCATAAAGAAGAACGCTCCGTCGGCATCGAGCAGAAACTCCACGGTACCGGCCCCGATATAACCGATGGCCTTGGCCGCCTTCACCGCGGCTTCACCCATGGCGCGGCGTAGCTCCGGCGACAGGCCGGGCGCGGGTGCTTCCTCGACGACTTTCTGGTGGCGGCGCTGGATCGAGCAGTCACGCTCGTTGAGGTAGAGGCAGTTGCCGTGCTGGTCAGCGAATATCTGGATTTCCACGTGGCGCGGCTTGAGCACATATTTTTCCACCAGAATGCGCGAGTCGCCGAATGACGACTGCGCTTCGCGCTGCGCCGATTGCAGGGCTTCGGCCAGCTCAGCTTCGCGCTCGACCACCTTCATGCCCTTGCCGCCACCACCAGCCGAGGCCTTGAGCAGCAGTGGGTAGCCGATACGATTGGCCGCAGTGCGGAAGCACTCCAGCGTCTGGTCGTCGCCGTGATAACCGGGTACCAGTGGCACGCCGGCTTTTTCCATCAGTGCCTTGGCGGCGGACTTGCTGCCCATGGCTTCGATGGCCGAGGCCGGCGGGCCGATAAAGATCAGGCCAGCGTCTGCCACGGCCCGAGCGAAGTTCGCGTTCTCCGACAGAAAGCCGTAGCCGGGGTGGATCGCCTGGGCGCCGCTGGCCTGGGCGGCGGCAATGATGCTGTCGATCCGAAGATAGCTTTCGGCGGGCTTGGCGCCGCCCAGATCGACACACTTGTCGGCTTCGCGGACGTGCCGGGCGTCGCGGTCGACGGCGCTGTGGACCGCCACGGTATTCAGGCCCATGTCTTTGGCGGTGCGCATCACACGGCAGGCGATCTCGCCGCGGTTGGCCACTAGAAGGGTGTCGATGCAGCGGCTCATGATTGCGGCTCTTGCCAGGCAGGCCGACGTTTTTCCAGAAAGGCATTCAGGCCTTCCTGGCCTTCGGGGCTTACCCGAATCTGGGCGATGGCGTTCTCGGTATAGCGGCGCAGGGCCGGGCTTAGCGAAGGGCTGGCGGTCTCGCGCAGCAGATCCTTGCAGGCGCGCATGGCCTCCGGGCCGTTGAGCAGCAGATTGCCGACCCAGTCCTCCACGCGTGCGTCCAGCTCTTCGGCAGCGTAGATCTCCGCCAGCAGTCCCAGTTCGTGGGCTTTACCGGCACTGAAGCGTTCACCGGTAAGGGCATAGCGACGTGTCGCACGCTCACCGATGGCCTTGAACAGCAGCGGACCGACCACCGCCGGGGCAAGACCGATGCGCACCTCCGACAGTGAAAGCTCTGCGTTGCTTGCCCCGATAGCCATGTCGCAAGCGGCGATCAGGCCGAGGGCGCCACCGAAGGCCGCGCCCTGGACAACAGCCAAGGTCGGCAGCTTCAGGTGGTAGAGGCTGTACATCAATTGGCCCAGCAGGCGCGCATCGACGAGGTTTTCCTCAAAGTCCAGCGCCGCGCCTTGCTGCATCCACGCCAGGTCGGCGCCCGCACAAAAATGTCGCCCGCGCCCGCGTAGCAGCAGAAAACGCAGGGATGGGTCTGCCTGTAGCTGATCAATGGCCGATACCAGCTCGCGAATCATTTCGGCATTGAAGGCGTTGTTCTTTTCCGGGCGGTTCAGCCAGAGGGTGGCGAAGCCGCGCGGGTCTTTAATGAGTTCTACGGTTTGGAAGTCGGTCATGTTCAGAAGCCTGCCGAGAGTAAGGGCCAGTACGCTGGCTCCTCGGGTTGTCGTGGTTACATTCGGAATACGCCGAAGGTGGTCGGTTCGATGGGAGCATTGAGGCTGGCTGAAATTGCCAGTCCTAGAACATCGCGTGTTTGCGCCGGATCAATCACTCCGTCATCCCAGAGCCGCGCGCTGGAATACCAGGGGTGGCCCTGGCGCTCGTACTGGTCGCGGATCGGCTGCCTGATCGCCTCCATTTCGTGTTCGCTGAGGCGGTTGCCGGCTCGTTCGCTTTGCTCCTGCTTGACCTGAGCCAGCACTCCGGCGGCCTGTTCGCCACCCATTACGGCGATGCGGGCGTTGGGCCACATCCACAGGAAGCGGGGGTCGTAGGCGCGGCCGCACATGCCGTAATTCCCCGCGCCAAAACTGCCGCCGATGATCACCGTAAACTTCGGCACCCGTGCGCAAGCCACCGCTGTCACCAGCTTGGCACCATGCTTGGCGATACCGCCTTGCTCGTACTTCTGGCCGACCATAAAGCCGGTGATGTTTTGCAGAAACAGCAGCGGAATACCGCGCTGACAGGCCAGCTCGATAAAGTGCGCGCCCTTTTGCGCGGCTTCGGAAAACAGGATGCCGTTGTTGGCCAGGATGGCGATGGGGTAACCGTGCAGGTGAGCGAAGCCGCAAACCAGGGTGGTTCCGAACAGCGCCTTGAATTCATCGAACTCGCTGCCATCCACCAGCCGCGCGATCACATCGCGCACGTCATACGGCTGTTTGCTCTGGGCCGGGATGACGCCGTACAGCTCATCTGTCGGGTACAGCGGTGCGCGTGGTTCGCGCGTCTGCAACTGCCCGAGCTTGCGCCAGTTGAGATTGGCCACGCAGCGGCGGGCCAGTGCCAGGGCATGCTCGTCGTTTTCGGCATAATGGTCGGCGACGCCACTGGTCTTGCAATGCACGTCGGCACCGCCCAGCTCCTCGGCAGTCACCACCTCGCCGGTGGCGGCTTTGACCAGCGGCGGGCCGGCCAGAAAGATGGTGGCCTGTTCTCGCACCATGATGGTTTCGTCGGCCATCGCCGGCACATAGGCGCCGCCTGCGGTGCAGGAGCCCATGACCACTGCAATCTGGGGAATGCCCTTGGCACTCATATTGGCCTGGTTGAAGAAGATCCGACCGAAGTGTTCGCGGTCGGGAAACACCTCGTCCTGACGCGGCAGGTTGGCGCCGCCGGAATCCACCAGATAAATGCAGGGCAGGCGGTTTTCCTGGGCAACGTTCTGGGCGCGCAGATGCTTTTTTACCGTCAGCGGGTAATAGGTCCCGCCTTTTACAGTGGCGTCGTTGGCGATGATCATGCACTCGATGCCTTCGACGCGGCCTATCCCGGTCACCACGCCGGCGGCGGACACTTCTTCGCCATACACCTCATGGGCGGCCAATGGTGAAAGCTCCAGAAACGCCGAGCCGGGGTCGAGCAGGGCGTCGATGCGTTCGCGCACCAGCAGCTTGCCGCGCGAGGTATGGCGTTGCTGGGCAGCCGCGCCTCCGCCTTCGGCGACGCGCTGGAGCAGCTCGCGCAGCGCGTCCAGTTGCGCCAGCATCGCCTCACGGTTACTGGCGAACTCCGGCGAACGCGAATTGATCTGGGACTGCAGAATGGCCATTGAAGGGCTCCGTGGGGTGGAAACCCGCGAAGCGGTTTTCCACGTGTCCGTGTTCTGGTGGAAAAGGCCTGCGGCCGTTTTCCACCCTACGGCTTATCTGGTTTCGTTGAACAACTCGCGCCCGATCAGCATGCGGCGAATTTCACTGGTGCCCGCGCCGATCTCGTAGAGCTTGGCGTCGCGTAGCAGGCGGCCGGTGGGGAACTCGTTGATATAGCCATTACCGCCGAGAATCTGGATCGCCTGCAGCGCCATCTGGGTGGCGGCTTCGGCGGTGTAGAGGATCACCCCGGCAGCGTCCTTGCGGGTGGTTTCGCCGCGGTCGCAGGCCTGGGCAACCGCATAGAGGTAGGCCCGGCTGGCGTTGAGCTGGGTGTACATATCGGCGACCTTGCCCTGGATGAACTGGAACTCGCCGATGCTCTGGCCGAACTGCTTGCGGTCGTGGATATAGGGCAGTACCACGTCCAGACAGGCCTGCATGATGCCCACTGGGCCACCGCCGAGCACCACGCGTTCATAGTCCAGGCCGCTCATCAGCACCCTGACGCCAGCGTTCTCGGCGCCCAGCAGGTTCTCTTCGGGGACTTCGACATCGTCAAAAAAAAGCTCGCAGGTATTGGAGCCGCGCATGCCGAGCTTGTCGAACTTGTTGCCGCGGGAAAAGCCCTTCCAGTCGCGCTCGACGATAAAGGCGCTGATGCCCTGGGCGCCTGCGTCCGCAGTGCGGGCATAAATCACGTAGGTGTTGGCGTCGGGGCCGTTGGTGATCCAGGTCTTGCTGCCATTGAGGATAAAGCGGTCGCCCTTGCGTTCGGCCCGCAGCTTCATCGAGACCACATCGGAGCCGGCATTGGGTTCGCTCATGGCCAGTGCGCCGATGTGCTCGCCGCTGATCAGCTTGGGCAGATACCTGGCTTTCTGTTCGGCGCTGCCGTTGCGGTTGATCTGGTTGACGCAAAGGTTCGAGTGCGCGCCGTAGGACAACGCCACCGAGGCCGAGCCCCGACTGATTTCCTCCATCGCGAGCACATGGGCCAGATAGCCGAGGCCGGCGCCGCCATATTCTTCGGGGACGGTTATGCCGAGCAGGCCCATGTCACCGAACTTGCGCCACATGTCGTAGGGGAAGGCATTGTCGCGGTCGATGGCTTCGGCGCGTGGCGCCAGCTCATTGGCGACGAAGTGCGCTACCTGTTCACGGAGCATGTCGAGGGTTTCGCCAAGGGCGAAATTGAGCCCGAATTGATTCATCAAGCCACCTGTTGTTGTTTTTGATCCAGTGGACGCCGCGCATCTGGCAACTGCTGACGTACCCTGACTTTACCTTTACGTTAACGAAAGTAAAGCAGGGCACGATTGTCAAATTGCCGGTCACAGAGCGAACCATGGATATAGGGTTGCGCTTTCAAACACCGGGAATACGTCGGCGGCTAATCCGGGCTAGGGTTTATGCAGAGTTTGGGAGGCAGGTATGGACAATGATTCGATCGTGATTCTGGGTAGCGCTCGCACGCCCATGGGCGGCTTTCAGGGTGATCTGAAAAGCCTCAGTGCGCCGCAACTGGGCGCTGCCGCCATTCGTGCGGCTGTGCAGCGTAGCGGCGTCGCCGCCGACAATGTGCAACAGGTACTGATGGGCTGCGTGCTGGCGGCAGGCCTTGGTCAGGCTCCGGCGCGGCAGGCGGCACTGGCTGCCGGATTGGGGAAGGGCACCGCCTGTACCACGCTGAACAAGATGTGCGGCTCCGGTATGCAGGCGGTGATCATGGCGCATGACGCGCTGCGTGCAGGTAGCGTCGACTGGGTGGTTGCGGGTGGTATGGAAAGCATGTCCAACGCGCCCTATCTGCTGGCTCGCAGCGGTTATCGCATGGGGCACGGCAAAATGTTTGATCACATGTTTCTCGACGGCCTGGAAGACGCCTACGACAAAGGGCGGCTGATGGGTACCTTCGCCGAGGACTGCGCGCAGAGCCACGGCTTTAGCCGAGAGGAACAGGACGCCTATGCCATGGCTTCGCTGCAGCGCGCCCGCGACGCCATCGCCAGTGGTCGCTTCACTGAGGAGATCGTCGCGCTACAGGTTGTACAGGGGCGAGAGCAGCGCGAAGTCCTTGACGACGAGCAGCCGCCAAAGGCGATGCCGGAGAAGATCGCTCAGCTCAGACCCGCTTTCCGCGAGGGCGGCACGGTCACAGCGGCTAATTCCAGTTCGATTTCCGATGGTGCGGCTGCGCTGGTGCTGAGCCGCCAGAGCGAAGCTCAACGGCTGGGCCTGACGCCGCAGGCGGTGATCCGCGGGCACGCGGCGTTTGCCGACGCACCGGGGCTGTTCCCGACTGCACCCATCGGCGCCATTCGACGTCTGCTGGAGCGTACTGGATGGCGTCTCGACGAAGTGGATCTGTTTGAAATCAACGAGGCATTTGCCGTGGTCAGCATGGTCACCATGCGTGAGCTGGGCCTGGACCACGCCAGGGTCAACGTCAACGGCGGCGCCTGCGCCCTGGGTCACCCGATAGGCGCATCCGGTGCTCGTATTCTCGTCACCCTGATCGCCGCCTTGCGCGAGCGTGGCTTGCGCAAGGGTATCGCAGCCATCTGCATCGGTGGCGGCGAAGCGACGGCGGTGGCGGTCGAGGTGGTTGGCTGACCGGCGTCGCGAATTGGCGAAAGGTGAATCCATCCCCGAAGCTGATTTCTGAGGGCGATGTAGCTTTGCTCCGGTGCAAAGCTTTTGGTTTGGCAGGCAGGCTATCGCCGCCGCGAGGGCGCGATCCCACAAAAACACGGCACCTCGTGGGACGCCGCCCTCGGCGCGAAGCCGTAGACGACTACTGCAACATCAGCTCTTCACCACGCTCCTGCTGCCAGTCGTCCAGGCTGGGTGCGGCTTCTTCGCCGTCCAGGCGGTGGATGATGGTGAAGTAATCCTGCTTGAAGCGGTCCTGCATGATGTCGCTGCGCGAGCGTACGCGCACGGCGTAAATGGCCTGTACGTTCTGGTGATCGAAGTCGCGCCAGTACTGTTCGTCCTTGAGCAGGCTGTAACGGTGGTTCTCCAGGGCGGTGATGACCGCCTCGCTGTCGCTGCTGCCTGCCCGCTGCACGGCATCGGCCCATTGCCGGACGATGGCGTAGGCCGATGCGGCGGTACTGCCGGGGTAGCCCTGATGCAGGCGGATATAGGCGTCGACGAAGGCGTGGCCTTCGACGCTGCCCGTTTGCTCCGGTACGCGCCAGGTCCAGGCCTTGGTGCCGATGACATGCTCCATGACTTGCGGGCCGGCCTGTTCGATGAGGCTGGCGGTGAGGTTGGGAACGATGACCTGCACGCGCTTGTTCAGTTGCATGTCATTGGCCAGGCGCATGGTCTGTACCAGGTTCTGCCCCAGCAGCACGACCACCAGAACATCGGCGCTGCTGGCCTCGGCCTTCTTAAGCGCCGCCAGGTAATCGTCATGGCGCGCTCCATGGGCCGGGATGCGGGCATAGCCGTGACGTGCGCGGTCGCGGCTCTTGGTCGATTCGCGCAAGGCCTGTTCCATGCTGTGGCCCCAGGCATCGTCGAGGCTGATATAGAAGTAGCGTCGGTTTGGTAGATGCCAGCTGAGGTATTCGCCCAGCACCCGTGCGCTCATCCAGGCGCTGTTGGTCTCGCGGAACAGATGACGATGGCCTTCGCGGCCGGTTATTTCGTTGGCATAGCCCAGGGTAGGGAAATACAGCAGGCCCAGTTCGCGGGCACGCTTGCCGGCGGCGATGGCCTCTTCGCTGGTGGCGCCGCCCAGAACCATGCGTACCCGCTGGGTGGCGAAGAACTCGATGTTGTCCCGCGCCCTTTCTGCGCGTGCAGCGGTATTGCGGCTGATGAGTTCGAGCGGCTGGCCCAGGATGCCGCCGCGGCGGTTGATCTCGTCGACAGCGAGCAAAGCGCCCCGGCGCAGCTCCAGGCCTTCGGATTTGTAATTGCCGGTTGTGGGGGCGTTCAGGCCGATCCGGATCGTTTCGCTTGCCTGAACACCGGTGGCAAGAAAACTCAGCAGCAGGCAATACATAAGCACGCGGAACATGGCTCGTGTCCTTGTGAGCGGAAAGAGGGGGCTTTTTAAGGCGCCTAGGGGGCTTGGGAAATACTCATTTCAGGCACAAGAGCCGAGACTTCAGTGTGGGGGGCGTGTTGGCTGTAGCCTTTAGAGCAAGCTTTTTCGCGACTTCGGGTGGGTATTGCTACCAAGGAAGGAGGTAAATCGGTACTGCGGGCAATTGTTGCGATGGCGCCTTGATCCAAGAATCGACGGCAGACCGGGAAAACTTCCCGGCGACGATAACAATGAACCCGCAGAGGTAGCCGCAATGAAGCACTCCGGTCTTCGCAAACCCTTCGCTTTGACAGCCTTATGCGCCAGCATCGCGCTGTCCAGCGTATCGGCCTGGGCCGTCACTGAACAGGACATCCTCAACGACGCCAAGACAACCCACCAGATCGTGACCAACGGCCTGGGGCTGCAAGGGCAGCGTTACAGTCCGCTGGATACGCTCAATACCGAAAACGTCACTCAGCTGCGTCCGGTCTGGGGCTTTTCCCTGGGAGGAGAGAAGCAGCGTGGCCAGGAATCGCAGCCGATGATCAAGGACGGGGTGATGTACGTCACCGGTTCCTACTCTCGCGTCTTCGCCATGGATGCACGCACCGGTAAGGAAATCTGGCAGTACGACGCACGCCTGCCCGACGGCATCATGCCGTGCTGTGACGTGATCAACCGGGGTGTGGCGCTGTACGACGATCTGGTTATCTTCGGCACGCTTGATGCCAAGCTGGTTGCGCTGAACAAGGACACCGGCAAGGTTGTCTGGCGCAAGACAGTTGCCGATTACAAGGCCGGTTACTCCATCACCGCAGTGCCGACCATCGTCAAGGGCAAGGTCATCACGGGCGTTGCCGGTGGTGAGTTCGGGGTGGTCGGCAAGATCGAAGCTTTTGACGCGAAAAACGGTGAGCTGATCTGGAGCCGTCCGACCGTCGAAGGCCACATGGGCTTCGTGATGAAGGATGGCAAGAAGGTCGAAAACGGCATTTCCGGCGGTGAAGCCGGCAAGACCTGGCCGGGCGATCTGTGGAAGACCGGTGGCGCCGCGCCATGGCTGGGCGGTACCTATGACCCCGATACTGACACGCTGCTGTTCGGTACCGGCAACCCGGCGCCCTGGAACTCGCACCTGCGCCCCGGCGATAACCTGTACTCTTCGTCCCGTCTGGCATTGAACCCGGATGACGGTTCGATCAAATGGCACTTCCAGTCCACCCCGCATGACGGCTGGGACTTTGACGGCGTCAACGAGCTGATTCCCTTCGACTACAAGGAAGGTGGCAAGACCATCAAGGCCGCTGCTACCGCGGACCGTAACGGTTTCTTCTATGTGCTCGACCGGACCAACGGCAAGTTCATCCGTGGCTTCCCGTTTGTTGACAAGATCACCTGGGCCAAGGGCCTCGACAAGAACGGCCGTCCAATCTACGTCGACGACAACCGTCCGGGCGCGCCGGGTGCTGAAAAGGGCAAATCGGTATTTGTAGCGCCGGCCTTCCTCGGCGCCAAAAACTGGATGCCCATGGCGTATAGCCAGGATACCGGCCTGTTCTATGTGCCTAGCAACGAGTGGGGCATGGATATCTGGAACGAAGACGTCGCTTACAAGAAAGGCGCGGCGTATCTGGGTGCCGGCTTCACGATCAAGCCGCTCAACGAGGAATACATCGGCGTTCTGCGCGCCATTGATCCGAAGACCGGCAAGGAAGTCTGGCGCTACAAGAACTACTCGCCGCTTTGGGGCGGTGTGCTGACTACCAAGGGCAACCTGGTATTCACCGGTAACCCGGAAGGCTACCTGATGGCCTTCGATGCCAAGACGGGTAAGAAACTCTATGAGTTCAACACCGGCTCGGGCATCGTCGGCTCCCCGGTAACCTGGGAAATGGACGGTGAGCAGTACGTCTCCGTACTTTCCGGCTGGGGTGGCGCCGTTCCATTGTGGGGTGGCGAAGTGGCCAAGCGCGTGAAGGACTTCAACCAGGGTGGCATGGTCTGGACCTTCAAGCTGCCGAAGGACCAAGTGGTAGCCAAGCGCTGATATCAGGCGCGCGGTAATGCAAAAGGTCGGCTTTCAAGCCGGCCTTTTGTTTTTTGCTGCAATCCGGAAATTCAACTCCAGCAGCCAGGTTGGCCTTTCCGGTGTGGGGGTCGGCCAGTGTTCGAGCCAAAGCCTTCGCGCCTACTACCAAATGAGGACGGCATCTGGTCCTAGGGTGCATTCCGGTGGGAGACACAGGCTGCCTAACATCGCTCCATGTCCTGACCAGTTCCCGGTCAGGCTCCAACAAGTAAAAGAGAGAGGTCGCTCATGATCTACGCCCAACCCGGTACCGCAGGCGCCGTAATTTCCTTCAAGCCTCGCTACGGCAACTACATCGGTGGCGAATTCGTCGCTCCGGTGAAGGGTGAGTATTTCGTCAACACCTCGCCGGTCAACGGCGAAGTCATCGCTGAGTTCCCGCGCTCGGGCGCCGAGGATATCGACAAGGCCCTGGACGCCGCCCATGCCGCCGCCGATGCCTGGGGCAAGACGTCCGTGCAGGAGCGCTCGCTGGTCCTGCTGAAGATCGCCGACCGCATCGAAGCCAACCTGGAAAAGCTCGCCGTCACCGAAACCTGGGACAACGGCAAGGCCGTGCGCGAGACCTTGAATGCCGACATCCCGCTGGCGGCTGATCACTTCCGCTATTTCGCCGGCTGCCTGCGTGCCCAGGAAGGCAGCGCTGCCGAGATCAACGAACACACCGCGGCCTACCACTTCCACGAGCCGCTGGGCGTGGTCGGGCAGATCATTCCGTGGAACTTCCCGTTCCTGATGGCCGCCTGGAAGCTGGCTCCGGCGCTGGCTGCCGGCAACTGCGTGGTGCTCAAGCCCGCCGAGCAGACGCCGCTGTCCATCACCATCTTCGCCGAGCTGATCGGCGACCTGCTGCCGCCGGGCGTGCTCAACATCGTTCAGGGCTTCGGCCGTGAAGCCGGTCAGGCGCTGGCCACCAGCACCCGCATCGCCAAGATCGCCTTCACCGGCTCGACCCCGGTCGGTTCGCACATCATGAAGTGCGCTGCCGAAAACATCATTCCCAGCACCGTGGAGCTGGGCGGCAAGTCGCCGAACATCTTCTTCGAAGACATCATGAACGCCGAGCCCGAGTTCATCGAGAAGGCCGCCGAAGGCATGGTGCTGGCGTTCTTCAACCAGGGCGAGGTCTGCACCTGCCCATCCCGTGCGGTGATCCAGGAATCGATCTTCGAACCCTTCATGGAAGTGGTGATGAAGAAGATCGCCCAGATCAAGCGCGGCAACCCGCTGGATACTGAGACCATGGTCGGCGCCCAGGCGTCCGAGCAGCAGTTCGACAAGATCCTCTCCTACATGGATATCGCCCGCGGCGAAGGCGCCGAGATCCTCACCGGTGGTGCCGCCGAGAAGCTGGAAGGCAGCCTGTCGACCGGTTACTACGTGCAGCCGACCCTGATCAAGGGCCACAACAAGATGCGCGTATTCCAGGAAGAGATCTTCGGGCCGGTTGTCGCCGTGACCACCTTCAAGGACGAAGCCGAAGCGCTGGCCATCGCCAACGACACCGAATTCGGCCTGGGTGCCGGCGTCTGGACCCGCGATATCAACCGTGCCTACCGCATGGGCCGCGGGATCAAGGCCGGTCGCGTCTGGACCAACTGCTACCACCTGTACCCGGCGCACGCCGCGTTCGGTGGCTACAAGAAGTCCGGTGTCGGCCGCGAAACCCACAAGATGATGCTCGACCACTACCAGCAGACCAAGAACCTGCTCGTCAGCTACGACATCAATCCGCTCGGGTTCTTCTAACCCGTCAGGTCGCTGAAAACGTAGGCAGTCAGTTTCAGCGGCCTAAGCTTCTCGGTGGACCCGGCGCGTGTCGCTCCCGCGCGCCGGTTTGACTTGGCAGAACGCCCAGAAGGGCGCGGGCATTCCGGCCGCAATACCCCCACGAGGCCCGGATGTCCATTTATTGCAGCGCGGCCCCAGGCCGCGTTTTTTTATTTCTGCAATTTGGTCCTGGAGCCGGTTCCAGAGCCTTCTCCGGTCACGCCAAAGGCACTACCAATGCAGGTTGCTGTCTCCTTCCAAAGTACCATTCTGTTTACAAAGGCATAGGGTGCTTAATGAAGTTGTCGGAATAACTCCGGCACCAATGACAAGAGGAATAAGCCATGTGGACCAAGCCTGCTTTTAGCGACCTGCGCATCGGTTTCGAAGTCACCATGTACTTCGCCAATCGCTGATTGACCAGCCCCGGCACGGTCGGGGCTTCATTTTTGGGAGCTGCCCATGTTCATCCAGATTCTCGGTTCTGCTGCTGGCGGCGGCTTTCCACAATGGAATTGCAACTGCGCCAACTGTGCCGGTTTGCGCGCCGGAACACTGCGAGCACAACCACGCACCCAGTCTTCCATCGCCATCAGCGACAACGGTGTCGACTGGATTCTGTGTAACGCCTCGCCGGATATCCGCGCCCAACTGGAGGCCTTCCCAAAGCTGCAGCCGGCTCGCAAGCCGCGTGATACCGCCATCGCCGCGATCATTCTGCTGGATAGCCAGATCGACCACACCACCGGCCTGCTGACCCTGCGTGAAGGTTGTCCCCATGACGTCTGGTGCACCGAGATGGTCCATCAGGATCTGACCACCGGCTTTCCACTGTTCAACATGCTCGAGCACTGGAACGGTGGCCTGAAGTGGAACCCTATCGCGCTGGAGGGCAGTTTCGTCATCCCGGCTTGCCCGAACCTGCAGATCACTCCGATTCCGCTGCGCAGTTCGGCACCGCCGTACTCGCCGCATCGCAACGACCCGCATCCGGGCGACAACATCGGCCTGTTGATCGAGGATCGGCAGAGCGGGGGTACGCTGTTCTACGCGCCGGGGCTTGGCCAGGCCAGCCCGCAACTATTGGAAATCATGCGTCGTGCCGACTGCCTGCTGGTCGATGGCACGCTCTGGCGCGATGACGAGATGCGTGTGCGTGAGGTAGGAGACAAGCTGGGATCGGAGATGGGTCATATGCCCCAGATCGGGCCGGGCGGCATGATCGAGCTGCTCGATGAAATGCCGGCGTCGCGCAAGATTCTTATCCATATCAATAACACCAATCCCATCCTTGATGAGGATTCGGCCGAGCGTGCAACACTGGGTGAGCATGGTATCGAGGTGGCTTTCGACGGGATGAGCATCGAGCTCTGACGCCGCCACCCAGCTTCGCCCCAAGAAAATCAGCGCGTCGCGCCTGTCCCTGAGACTGCGGCGCACAACCAAGGAAGTCCCGCGATGACCCAGTCAGCCATGACCCCTGCCGCGTTCGAGCAGGCCTTGCGTGCCAAGGGCGACTACTACCATATCCACCACCCCTTCCACCGCGCCATGTATGAAGGCCGCTCGACACGCGAGCAAATCCAGGGCTGGGTCGCGAACCGTTTCTACTATCAGGTCTGCATTCCAGTAAAGGACGCGGCGATCATGGCCAACTGTCCGGATCGGGACACGCGCCGCGAGTGGGTTCAGCGCATCATCGATCACGATGGCGGACCGGGAGAGGAGGGCGGTATCGAAGCCTGGCTGCGTCTGGCCGAGGCGGTCGGCCTCGATCGCGAGCAAGTCCTGTCGCAGGAACTGGTGTTGCCAGGGGTGCGTTTTGCCGTGGACGCCTACGTCAACTTCGCACGCCGTGCGGTCTGGCAGGAAGCGGCCAGCAGCTCTTTGACCGAACTCTTCGCGCCGACCATCCACCAGTCGCGGCTGGACGCTTGGCCGCAGCACTACACCTGGATCGATACATCCGGATATGACTACTTCCGCAAACGCCTCAAGGAGGCGCGGCGGGATGTCGAGCATGGTCTGCGTATCACCCTTGAGCATTACACGACCTATGAAGCTCAGCAGCGCATGCTGAACATTCTTCAGTTCAAGCTGGATGTGCTCTGGAGCATGCTCGATGCCATGAGCATGGCCTATGAGCTTGATCGTCCGCCGTATCACACCGTTACCCGCGAGCGGGTCTGGCACAAGGGAATCAGCCTGTGAGCCAGCAGCTCGCTTGCCCGCGAGCAACATGCACTGGCGGTGTTTCCAGCATGAGGAGGTGGATAAATGAACGATGAACTTCTGTCCAAAGTGCCGTCGCTGCGCCGTGGTTATCGCTTCCAGTTCGAGCCGGCTCAGGGCTGCCATGTGCTGCTTTATCCGGAAGGCATGATCAAGCTCAACGACAGCGCCAGCGAGATTCTCAAGCGCGTTGATGGCGCGCGGACGGTAGGTGGCATCGTGGCTGACCTGCAGGCGAGCTTCCCCGGTGCCGAAGGCATCGAAGAGGATATCCTGGCGTTTCTGGAGGTGGCCGTTGAACGGTTCTGGATCGAGCTTCGCTAAGCCGGACGTGGTGGTCGGCCCGCCCATGTGGTTGTTGGCCGAGCTGACCTATCGCTGCCCGTTGCAGTGCCCGTATTGCTCGAATCCGCTGGATTTTGCTCGCAGCCATGATGAGCTGAGCACTGCCGAGTGGATCGAAGTGTTCCGTCAGGCGCGGGCAATGGGCGCGGCGCAGCTGGGGTTTTCCGGCGGTGAGCCGCTGGTACGTGACGATCTGGTCGAGCTGATCGCCGCTGCACGTGAGCTTGGTTACTACACCAACCTGATCACCTCCGGGATCGGCCTGACCGAAAGCAAGATCGCCGCATTTGCCGAGGCAGGGCTCGATCATATCCAGATCAGCTTCCAGGCTGCTGACGAGGAGGTGAACAACCTGCTGGCCGGCTCGAAAAAGGCCTTTGCGCAGAAGCTGGCCATGGCCCGTGCGGTCAAGGCCCATGGCTATCCGATGGTGCTCAACTTCGTCACCCACCGGCACAACATCGACAACATCGAGCGCATCATCCAGTTGTGTCTGGAGCTGGAGGCAGATTTCGTCGAGTTGGCCACCTGTCAGTTCTATGGCTGGGCCGAACTCAACCGTGTCGGACTGCTGCCCAGCAAGGAACAGCTGGTGCGTGCCGAGCGCATCACCAATGAATGGCGTGAAAAGCTGGCCGCCGAGAACCACCCCTGCAAGCTGATTTTCGTCACGCCGGACTATTACGAGGAACGTCCCAAAGGCTGTATGAACGGCTGGGGTAATCTGTTTCTCGACATCACTCCAGACGGCACGGCCTTGCCTTGTCACAGTGCGCGGCAGTTGCCGGTGCAGTTCCCCAATGTGCGTGAGCACAGCATCGAACACATCTGGCGGCACTCGTTCGGTTTCAACAAATATCGCGGTTACGACTGGATGCCTGAACCCTGCCGCAGTTGCGATGAAAAGGAGCGGGACTTCGGCGGCTGCCGTTGTCAGGCCTTCATGCTCACTGGCGATGCTGCCAATGCTGATCCGGTGTGTAGCAAGTCGGCACACCACGGCAAGATCCTCGCCGCGCGCGAGCAAGCCGAGCAGGGCGCGCCGCTTGACCAGCTGCAATACCGCAACGAGAAGGCCTCGAAGCTGATTATCAAGGCGTGATGGAGCCAGTGAGGCTTATTTGCGGCTAACCCCCGCTGGTGTGCGCAGCGCTTTCGTGGGAGCTGCGCCGGTGCGGCGAATACTGGCGAGAGTCTGCCCTGTGGACTGAAGAGTAACGGCAGGCTTCGCGCCGGGGACGCGCGTTCAGGGGAGGCGATGCCTTCAGATATGAATCTTTAGCCCAAAGCTCTGGAGGTCCAAGTGATGACCAAGCCAGTACTGCCTTATGGCTTCTGGCCCAGCGACTGGACGGCGGAAAAGGCGGCCGGTGCCAGTCGCGACTTTGCGGAATTGCGTGCCGGCCATGGCGGTTTGTTCTGGATCGAGTACGACCCGGCGGATGCCCGTTGCACACTCTGGTTCTGGTGCGATGGCACTGGCGCCAGGTGCCTGACGCCCCCCGGAGTTTCCCTGCGTAGCCGTATTTACGAATATGGCGGCGGCGCCTTCTGTCTGACCGACAGCGGTGTGGCCTATGTCGATGAACGGGACCAGCAGATTTACCATCAGGCGCTCGAAGAGGGCGCCGAACCTACCGTTGTTACGTATCAGCCGGATTGCCGCTACGGCGACCTGGTGTTCGATGCGCGTCACGCTGCTGTCCTGGCGGTAGAGGAGAAGCGCGGGAATCAGAGCGTCGAGCATCGTCTGGTAAGTATTTCGCTGGCCAATGGCCAACGGCGGGTACTGGCGGAAGGTGCAGACTTCTATGCATCGCCCACGCTTGATGTCGCCGGCCAGCGCCTGGCCTGGATCCAGTGGCAGCGCCCCGAGCAACCCTGGACGGCGACCAGCTTGTGGGTTGCTGAGCGAAACGCCGAGGGAAGCTGCCACAAACCGCACTGCCTGGCGGGTTTGCAGGGCGAGGAATCGGTGCAGCAGCCGCGCTTTGCTGCTGACGGCAAGCTTTATTGCTTGAGCGACCTCAACGGGTGGTGGCAGCCGTGGCGCGAGGAGGGTGACGGCCTGGTGCCGGTAGACGATTCGGCAGAGTGCGACCACGCACCGGCGCCCTGGCAGTTGGGGACGGTCAGTTATCTGCCGATAGGCGAGGGTGCGTTGTTACTGACGCGCATGCTGCAAGGCCATGGACTGCTGTTCGAGCAATGCAGCCGGAACGGTGAGCGCGCACTGGCGACGGACTTCAGCCGCTGCCGTCAGCTAGCCGCCGATGCCGCGCATTTCTACTGCATCGCTGCATCGCCTGAGCGTACATCGGCGGTGCTGGCAATCGATCGCCGCGATGGGCAATGCCGGGTACTCGCAGGGGGTGAGCGTCTCTTGCCGTCTGGCGAGATATCCCGACCGCAGTCGTTCAGCTTTGCCACCGGCGATACCGAGACGGCTCACGGCTTCCTTTACCTACCGCTAAATGCAGGCTACACGGCGCCGGAAGGAGAGCGCCCGCCTCTGGTGGTGTTTATCCATGGCGGTCCGACCTCGGCCTGTTATCCGGTTTTCGATCCGCGTATCCAGTACTGGACCCAGCGCGGGATCGCCGTGGCTGATATCAATTACCGCGGCAGCAGCGGCTTTGGCCGAGCCTATCGCCAGAGATTGTGTGGTCAGTGGGGTGTGCTGGATGTGGAAGATGCCCGTGCCGCCGTTGCAGAGCTTGGCCGGCGTGGGCTGATTGATCCGTCGCGCACCTTTATCCGCGGCTCCAGCGCCGGCGGCTATACCGCGCTCAATGCGTTGGTGGCCGATGCCGGCTTTCGTGGCGGGGCCAGCCTGTATGGCGTTAGCGACCCCCTGGCGTTGCGGCGGGTTACGCACAAGTTCGAGGCCGATTATCTGGACTGGCTGATCGGTGATCCGGAGGTCGATGCCGAACGCTACGATCAGCGCACTCCACTGGCCCACGCCGAGCGGATTCGTGTGCCGGTGATCTTCTTTCAGGGCGGGCTGGATGCCGTAGTGCTACCGGAGCAGACCGAGTCCATGGTGGCTGCGCTGCGCGAGCACGGCGTTAAGGTTGAGTACCGGCTATACCCTGAGGAACGCCACGGTTTCCGGCAGGCTCACCGCCTGGCCGATGCGCTGAAACGCGAGTGCCGCTTCTATCAGGGGCTGTTGGTCGACGAGTCAGCCGATTGCTTTAAAAGTGGAAAGCAGTAGTCTTGCCGGCTCGTAACAAAAAATAACTATAGGCCGTGGTAATGAGCCAGAGACTTAGCCTGCAACGCAAATTCGTTTCACCCGAGATCGTTTTTGGTGCGGGTTGTCGGCACAGCGCCGGTAACTACGCGAAAAACTTCGGCGCCCGCAAAGTGCTGTTGGTATCCGACCCTGGAGTGGCGGCGGCCGGCTGGGTCGCGGATATCCAGGCGAGCCTGGCACTGCAGAATATCGAACAGCATCTCTTTACCCAGGTGTCGGCCAACCCACGTACCGAAGAGGTGATGCTGGGTGCCGAGGTGTACCGCAGCCAGGCTTGCGATGCCATCGTTGCAGTCGGCGGCGGCAGCCCCATGGATTGCGCCAAGGGCATCGGCATCGCCGTGGCCCATGGGCGCAATATCATCGAATTCGAGGGCGTCGATACCCTGCGAGTGCCCAGCCCGCCGCTGATTCTGGTCCCGACTACGGCAGGTACCTCGGCGGATGTTTCGCAGTTTGTGATCATCTCCAACCAGGTCGAGAAGATGAAGTTCTCCATCGTCAGCAAGGGCGCGGTGCCCGATGTATCGCTGATCGACCCGGAAACCACTCTGAGCATGGACCCCTTCCTCTCCGCCTGCACCGGTATCGACGCACTGGTGCATGCCATCGAAGCTTTCGTGTCCACCGGCAGCGGCCCGCTGACCGATCCCCATGCGCTGGAAGCGATGCGGCTGATCAATGGTCATCTGACGCAGATGATCGCCAACCCTGCGGATATAGAGCTGCGCGAGAAGGTGATGCTCGGCAGCATGCAGGCGGGCCTGGCGTTTTCCAACGCAATTCTCGGGGCGGTACACGCAATGTCCCACAGCCTGGGCGGCTACCTGGACCTGCCCCATGGCCTGTGCAACGCGGTGCTGGTCGAGCATGTGGTGGCGTTCAACTTCAGTGCCGCGCCCGAGCGTTTCAAGGTCGTCGCGGAGACCTTGGGTATCGATACCCGTGGGCTGACGCATAGCCAGGTTCGTGACCGTCTGGTGGCGCATCTGATCCAGCTCAAGCAATCCATCGGTTTCAGTGAAAGCCTGAAGCTGCACGGGGTGAATATCTCTGACATCCCGTTCCTATCCAGGCATGCCATGCAGGATCCCTGCATCCTGACCAACCCACGCTCCTCCACCCAGCGCGATGTCGAAGTAGTCTATGCCGAAGCGCTCTGAACAAAACGATGCTCTGGCCGGCCTGCTTGGCCTGAGCGCGCACTCTGCACGCAAAAGTCATTATCCCGAACTGCTTAGCCGCCTCGAAGAACTCGAAGCTGAGCGCAATCGCTACAAATGGCTGTTCGAACATGCAGTGCACGGCATCTTTCAGGCCAGCCTGCAGGACGGCATCCGCGCTGCTAATCCGGCGCTGGCACGCATGCTGGGCTATGACAGAGCCGAGGAGGCGCTCTGGGGCCTGACTGATCTGTCTAACCATCTGTTTATCGGCGGCGAGCAGGAACTGCACTGGATTCGCCACGTGCTGAGTACCCGGCAGGGGCTGTTCGGCTACGAAACACGACTGCGGCGCAAGGATGGCAGTGCCATCGACGTGGTAATGAACCTGCTGCTCAAGCCGGACGAGGAGGGCCTGGTCGAAGGCTTCGTCGCCGACATCACCGAGCGCAAGCTGGCGCAGGTGCGCTTGCAGCATCTGAACGAGGAGCTGGAGCAGCGTGTCGCCGAGCGGACCCAGGAGTTGCGCCAGGCGCGCGATGCAGCCGAGGCAGCCAATCGCAGCAAGGACAAATACCTGGCCGCAGCCAGCCATGATCTGCTGCAGCCGCTGAATGCCGCGCGGCTGCTGATTTCAACCCTGCGTGAGCGAAGTTTGCCGGCTGCCGAGCACAACCTTGTGGAGCGCGCGCATCAGGCTCTGGAAGGTGCCGAAGACCTGCTCACCGATCTGCTGGACATTTCCAAACTCGATCAGCAGGCGATCAAGCCTGAGATCCACGTCTATCGTCTCGATGAAATTCTGCTGCCGCTGGTGTCTGAATTCGAGCCGGTGGCAGAGTCGAAAGACCTGGGCTTCGAACATTACATCCCAGCTTATGGGCTGCGTAGCGATTTCCTTCTGCTGACGCGTATCTTGCGCAATTTCCTGAGCAATGCGTGCCGCTACACCGACCAGGGGCGCGTACTGCTGGGTGCGCGCAAACGTGGTGACAAACTGCGCATCGAGGTATGGGATACCGGGCGCGGCATTGCCCAGGACCAGATGCAATCGATATTCCTCGAGTTCAATCAGCTGGGCGTGCAGCGCGCTGCCGAGCGCAGTGGGGTCGGCCTTGGCCTGGCCATCGTCGACCGTATTGCGGCGATGCTGGACTATCAGGTGCAGGTGCGCTCGCAACCGGGCCGCGGTTCAGTGTTCAGCATCGATGTGCCGCTGGCCGATATGCCCTTGCCGGAGGTGAGCGAAGCGCCGGTACTGCCAGTTCCGGGCGACCCGCTGCCGGGGCGGCGCCTGCTGGTTCTGGATAACGAGCTGAGCATCCTGCACAGCATGTCGGCGCTGCTTGGGCAGTGGGGCTGTGAGGTGCTGACCGCCACTGATGAAGCTGAAGCCAGCCTCGTGCTTGCCGGTAATCCGCCCGATCTGATCCTGGCGGATTACCACCTGGATCAGGGGATGACCGGCTGGCAGGCGGTACAGAAGCTGCGTTCACGTTTCGGCTATTCGATCCCGGCGGTGATGATCACCGCCGACCGTAGTGATCAGTGTCGTCGCGAGCTTCAAGGCGCCGGCATTCCGGTGCTGAACAAGCCGGTCAAGGCCGGAAAGCTGCGTTCGGTGCTAAGCCATTTACTCAACGACACCGAGCCTGAAGGGATTTAACGCAGCAAGGATTGATTTGGGCTATCCGGCCCCTAGCCAGCCACTGCACCACTGCCGAGGATTTTCTTGTCGTCACCCGAGTGATGACATTTGGCCATAAGGTGATGTGTGGTCTGGGTATCTGGGGCATTATTTGATAATGTCTGACGCTTGCAAGCGAGCTTTCAATATCATCAATGAGGTGTCTGATTGATTAGGGTGCTAGTGGTCGATGACCATGACCTGGTACGCACAGGCATTTCCCGGATGCTCGCCGATATCGATGGCTTGCAGGTGATAGGCCAGGCTGACTCGGGCGAGGAGGCCATCAGAAAGTCGCGCGAACTCAAGCCGGATGTCGTCCTGATGGACATCAAGATGCCTGGCATCGGCGGGCTTGAAGCCACTCGAAAGTTGTTGCGCAGCTATCCGGATATCAAGGTCATCGCCGTGACGATCTGCGAGGAAGACCCGTTCCCCACGCGCCTGTTGCAGGCCGGAGCCGCCGGCTACCTGACCAAAGGTGCGGCGCTGGAGGAAATGGTCCAGGCGATACGCATGGTGTTTGCCGGGCAACGCTACATCAGCCCGCAGATTGCCCAGCAGCTGGCGCTCAAGTCCTTCCAGCCAAAGCTCAATGGCTCGCCGTTCGATCTGCTTTCGGAACGGGAAATCCAGATTGCTCTGATGATTTCCAACTGCCAGAAGGTCCAGACCATCTCAGACAAGCTTTGCCTGTCACCCAAGACGGTCAATACCTATCGCTACCGCATCTATGAAAAGCTGTCGATAACCAGTGACGTCGAGCTGGCCCTGCTGGCGGTACGTCACGGTATGGTCGACACCATCAACTGATGAGCGCGTTCGACTCCTCGGCGTTTCTCGCGTCATGTAGCGTGCGTCCCGGTGTCTACCGGATGTTCGATGCCGAGGCCAAGCTGCTCTATGTGGGCAAGGCGAAGAACCTCAAGAAACGCCTGTCGAGCTACTTCCGCAAGACCGGGCAAGCGCCGAAGACAGCGGCGCTGGTAGCGCGCATCGCTCAGATCGAAATCACCATCACGGCCAACGAGACCGAGGCGTTGCTGCTGGAGCAGACGCTGATCAAGCAGTGGCGGCCGCCGTACAACATTCTGCTGCGTGACGATAAGTCCTACCCCTACGTATTTCTTTCCAGCGGTGATTTCCCTCGTCTGAGCATCCATCGCGGGGCAAAGAAAGAGCTGGGGCGCTACTTCGGTCCATACCCAAGTGCTGGGGCGATCCGCGAGAGCCTGGGTCTTCTGCAGAAGGCGTTCTTTGTTCGTCAGTGTGAAGACAGTTTCTACCGCAACCGAACCCGGCCCTGCCTGCAGTATCAGATCAAGCGCTGCAAGGCGCCATGTGTGGGGCTGGTGGATGCGGAGGAATATGCCCAGGACGTACGCCATTCGGTGATGTTTCTCGAAGGCCGCAGCAATGCACTGGCTGAAGAGCTTTCCAGCAGCATGGAAGCCGCCGCGATGGCGCTGGATTTCGAGCGCGCCGCCGAAATTCGTGACCAGATCGCGCTGCTGCGCCGTGTTCAGGATCAACAGAGCATGGAAGGAGGCAGCGGCAATGTGGATATTGTTGCGGCGGTGGTCAGCCCCGGTGGCGCCTGCGTCCATCTGATCAGCGTGCGTGGTGGCCGGGTGCTGGGGAGCAAGAACTTCTTTCCTCAGGTAGCCATCGAGGAAAGTGTCAGCGATGTACTGCAGGCCTTCCTTGAACAGTATTACCTGGGCTCCATGGAGCGGGAACTGCCGGCCGAGCTGATCGTCAATAGCAGCCATGAAGGCTTCGCCACGCTGATCAGCGCCCTTATCGAGCTGCGTGGCGAAGAGCTTGTCATCAGCCATCGTGTGCGCGGCACGCGTGCGCGCTGGCAGCAGTTGGCACTGACCAACGCAGAACAGGCGCTAGGTGCTCGACTGGCGAGCCGGCAGCATCTGGCCGCACGCTTTCAGGCGCTGGCCGAATCGCTGCAGCTGGATGAGCCGCCAACGCGCTTGGAGTGTTTCGATATCAGTCATTCCAGCGGCGAGGCCACTGTCGCGTCTTGCGTGGTATTCGGACCGGAAGGGCCGCTGAAGTCGGATTACCGCCGCTACAACATTGAGGGCGTTACGGCTGGCGATGACTACGCTGCAATGCACCAGGCCTTGTCGCGGCGTTTCAAGAAAGCGGCTGAAGGGGTAGGTAAGCTGCCTGATGTCTTGCTTGTCGATGGCGGCAAAGGGCAGCTCAACATGGCGCGTGAGGTGTTGCAGGAGCTTGCCGTGCCCGATTTGATCCTGCTGGGCGTGGCCAAGGGCGTTACCCGTAAGCCAGGGTTGGAAACGCTCTACCTCAACGATGCCGAACACGAATTTACTCTGCCGGGAGACTCGCCGGCGCTGCATCTGATTCAGCAGGTGCGTGATGAAGCGCACCGCTTTGCGATTACCGGCCACCGCGCCCGACGGGGCAAGGCACGCACCACCTCAACGCTGGAGGATGTGCCGGGTATCGGGCCGAAGCGGCGGCGTGAGTTGCTCAAGCATTTTGGCGGGCTGCAGGAATTGAACCGCGCTAGCTTGCCGGAGATCGCCAAAGCGCCCGGTATCAGTAAAAAGCTTGCCGAGTTGATTTATGCCACGTTGCACAGTGAGTAGAATCCCCTTCAAATTTGCGGACTATTGGTATCAATGAACATTCCAAACATTCTCACCGTGTTGCGTGTGCTGCTGATACCGATCATCATCCTGCTCTTCTATCTTCCCTTCAAGTGGAGCTATCTGGCCGCCAGCGCAGTGTTCACGATTGCCGCGGTAACTGATTGGCTGGATGGATACCTGGCGCGACGCTTGAAACAGAGCACCCCCTTCGGTGCATTTCTCGATCCGGTCGCCGACAAGCTGATGGTTGCGGTGGCGCTGGTACTGCTTGTCGAAGAGCATGCCAACCTCTGGCTGACGTTGCCCGCAGCGATCATCATCGGTCGCGAGATCGTCATCTCCGCCTTGCGCGAGTGGATGGCCGAGTTGGGCGCGAGGGCACATGTCGCGGTGTCCAACCTGGGCAAATGGAAAACTACCGCACAAATGGTGGCGTTGATCATTCTGTTGGCCAACCCGCCGTTAATGACAGTGTGGGTCAGCATCGGTTATGCCTTGCTGATCATTGCTGCTGCCTTGACGCTATGGTCGATGGTCCATTATCTGATGGCGGCGTGGCCCCACCTCAGCCCGGCAGAAAAAAAATAAAACTTTCTTAATCAAAGGCTTGACGGGAGATACGGAAACTATAGAATGGCGCCCGTCACCAAGACAACGCGGGAATAGCTCAGTTGGTAGAGCACGACCTTGCCAAGGTCGGGGTCGCGAGTTCGAGTCTCGTTTCCCGCTCCAAATGCAGATTCTG
This sequence comes from Pseudomonas saudiphocaensis, assembly GCF_000756775.1. Classification (NCBI taxonomy): domain Bacteria; kingdom Pseudomonadati; phylum Pseudomonadota; class Gammaproteobacteria; order Pseudomonadales; family Pseudomonadaceae; genus Pseudomonas; species Pseudomonas saudiphocaensis. The sequence goes on along the minus strand of NZ_CCSF01000001.1, from coordinate 1,304,861 downwards.
AAGATGCCAATTCTTTTGAATCATTGAAAAAAGGGACCTTCGGGTCCCTTTTTTCGTTTCCCTGTTTCAGGCGCCAGACGTCTGATATCCACGCTTTTAATGCTGATCGGCGATTTCTCGTGGATCAGGGCGCGCGTCGGCGAACCCAGGCCATGTCCATGAGTCAACCAGACAAGTCCCACTCGCCGGCACGCGCATCTATAATCGCGTGCCCACATCAAGACAGGTGAAGCATGGCCAACGCATATCACGATCATAACCTGGCACTCCTGGCCCATCTGCGCGGCATTCTGCTCGCTATGGGGGAGACCGGGCAGGTTTCTGAAGAGAGTCACGCGCTATTCCTCGAACGTTTTGATGAACTGGTGGTGAATCTTCGGAACATTCCGGAAGAGCGGCATCTGGGGCAGGACCTGATCTGCCAGGTCTTCCATCGTTATCCTCAGATCGCACACCTGGTTCCGCGCGACCTTCTGTGGTTCTTTGGCGGCGACTGCCTGCATTTCATGCCGGATGAAGAGATCGAGATCTTCCAGCAGCTGGAGGAGCGCCGCTACGAGGCTGAAAGCAACGGTGAGCCGTTTGACTGGAATATGGAGCGACAGCTTCTTACCATGCCTGATCAGGGTGCGAGGCACTGACAGGCTGTTCTAAAGGGCGGTGACGGGCAGTAGGTGAGTCAGGCCCCGCCGGGGCATTGATGTAGGGTGTAGGCGCAATCTCTGGGGGCTTGGCCGTCAGTAACCTGCGTCCTGTTTCGCCAGGGTGATTTAACGGGCCAGTTCCGGCTGACGCGGCCCGCTTCCGGCTGGTCAAGACCGGCGCGGGCGCCCTGGTTGAAAAAGCTTGGGCGCGCCCTTATCTATTTCTTCCCCCGATTCGCCTAGATGGCGAACAAATCGGCCGCTTCAGGCCTTCATATTCCGCGTTGTGTGCATCTCTATGAGTAATGCTCTGTCCATTCGGCAGCTGACCAAAACCTACGGCAACGGCTTTCAGGCCCTCAAGGGCATCGACCTGGATGTGGCCGAGGGAGATTTCTATGCGCTGCTGGGACCTAACGGTGCCGGTAAATCCACCACCATCGGCATCCTGTCGACACTGGTAAACAAGACTGGCGGCACGGTGAGTGTCTTCGGTCACGATCTGGATCGAGATCCTGCGGGGCTCAAGCGCTGCCTCGGCGTAGTGCCGCAGGAATTCAACTTCAACCAGTTCGAGAAAGCCTTCGATATCCTCGTTACCCAGGCCGGTTACTACGGCATCCCGGCGAAGATCGCCAAGGAGCGGGCCGAGCGTTATCTCAATCAGCTCGGGCTCTGGGACAAGCGTGACGTCTCCTCGCGGATGCTCTCGGGCGGCATGAAGCGACGCCTGATGATCGCTCGAGCGCTGATCCATCAGCCGCGTCTGCTGATTCTCGATGAGCCCACTGCTGGCGTCGATATCGAGTTGCGCCGCTCCATGTGGTCTTTTCTGACCGAGCTGAATCGTGAGGGAATCACCATCATTCTCACCACGCACTATCTGGAAGAGGCCGAGCAGCTGTGCCGCAATATCGGCATCATCGACCACGGCCAGATCGTCAAGAACACCAGCATGCGTGAGCTGCTCAAGCAGCTGCATGTGGAAACCTTCCTGCTCGACCTGAAGGAATCGCTGCTGGTGCCGCCGGAGCTTGGCGGGTATCCGGCCAAGCTGGTGGATCACCATACTCTCGAGGTGCAGGTGGACAAGAGTCAGGGCGTCACTGACCTGTTTCGCCTGTTGTCGGCGCAGGGCATCGAGGTGGTAAGCCTGCGCAACAAAACCAACCGGCTGGAGGAACTGTTCGTTTCGATGGTTGAGAGCAATCTGAAGGAGGCCAAATGAGTACGGAATTTCGGGCCAACCTGGTTGCGCTGCAGACCATCGTGCGCCGGGAGGTCCGCCGCTACATGCGGATCTGGCCGCAGACCCTGCTGCCGCCGGCGATCACCATGGTTCTGTACTTCGTCATCTTCGGCAATCTGATCGGCACACGAATAGGCGAGATGGATGGTTTCAGCTACATCGACTACATCGTGCCGGGTTTGATCATGATGTCGGTGATTACCAACTCCTACAGCAACGTGGTTTCCAGCTTCTTCAGCAGCAAGTTCCAGCGATCTATCGAGGAGCTGCTGGTGTCGCCGGTTTCGCCCCATGTGATCCTGATTGGCTTCGCGTTGGGCGGCATCACCCGTGGCTTGGCGGTGGCGTTGATCGTCACCTTGTTGTCGTTGTTCTTCACCAATCTGCAGGTGCATCACCTGGGGGTCACGCTGCTGGTGATAACTCTGACGTCGGCGATCTTCGCTTTCGGCGGTTTTTTGAATGCGATCTTTGCACGCAACTTCGACGATATTTCCATCATTCCGACCTTCGTGCTCACGCCTCTGACATATCTGGGAGGGGTGTTCTATTCGATCAACCTGCTGTCGCCGTTCTGGCAGACGTTGTCGCTGGCCAACCCGGTGTTGCATATGGTCAACGCGTTCCGTTACGGCATCCTCGGGGTTTCGGATATCAGCATCGGCATTGCAATCGCGTTTATGGCGGCTGCAGCAGTAGTGCTGTACCTGTGGTGCATTCGCCTGTTGATAAGCGGTCGCGGCATGCGTCAGTAAGCCAGGTGCGCTCCGGCCGCCTCGGCAATCGAGGCGGCGAGGCTCCCGGCTGGCTGGCGCAGATAGTTTTTCAGTGCGCTGTTAGACTGCGCAGCGTTTCACTTTCAAGCTCTTTAGGTTTTTCCATGCAGCATCCTGCCGAACTTTCACCGCTGGGCAAGTCCAGCGCCTATGTCGCGACGTACAGTCCCGAGCAGCTGTTTCCGATACCGCGCGCACCCAAATGGGCCGAGCTGGGTTTGACGGCCGAAACGTTGCCCTATCAGGGCGTCGATATCTGGAATTGCTACGAGTTGTCCTGGCTGCTGCCATCAGGCAAGCCGGTGGTGGCCATCGGAGAGTTCAGAATTCCTGCCGACTCGCCGAACATCATCGAGTCCAAGTCCTTCAAGCTCTATCTCAACTCGCTGAACCAATCGGTCTTCGACAGTCATGAGGCGCTGCAGGCTGTGATGGTGAAGGACCTGTCGGCAGCAGCCGGCAAGGAGGTCGAGGTACGGCTGCGTACGCTGGATGAGGTGGCAGCAGAAGGCGTGGCGCCCTTGCCGGGTCGCTGCATCGATGATCTTGAGGTAACCATCAAGGACTACGATGCGCCCCAGACCGATCTGTTGCGGTGCGATGCCGGGCGCCAGGTAGAGGACTGTGTTCACAGTCATTTGCTCAGGTCCAACTGTCCGGTGACTGGGCAGCCGGATTGGGGTTCGCTGGTGGTCGACTACCGCGGGGCTGCGCTGGACTCGGCTAGCCTGCTGGCGTATCTGGTGAGCTTTCGTCAGCATGCCGACTTCCACGAGCAGTGCGTGGAACGAATCTTTCTGGATCTTCAGCGCCTTCTCAAGCCGGAGCGGCTGACTGTCTATGCGCGCTATTTGCGTCGTGGCGGATTGGATATCAATCCTTATCGCAGCACCGAGCCCTTGGTGGCAGACAACCGGCGCCTCGTCAGGCAGTGAGTGCAATAAGCAGGCTGGAGGCGCGTTTCGGCCTCCAGCTGCTTCTGGCAACTTTGCTTTCAAATACCCATGTTGGCCAGCGTCTGCATGATGTTTCGCAGCGTCATGGCGGTGTTCGGATGGCTGACCTCAAAGCGTTCCACCGCCAAATGGACCCCATCAACCAGCGAGTCGTTCTGATCGACTATGCCCTGGTTGGCCAGGCGCAATTCGATATCCTGCGCGATGGTATGCAGTGCGGCGCGTTCTTCTTCACTCAGCGGTGCGTCCTGGGCCAGTTGGCTACGCAGCTCCGCAAGCTGTGACTGCAAGTCATGTTCCGGCATGATGCTTCCTCGTGTGGCCTGGTGGATATCGACAGGATATGCCTGTGATATGGGCTTGTCTGTCCCTTTGACATCGAGAGCCCGCGTCATATCCGCTGGCTGCTGTAAGCGGCGGAAAGGATTTATACTGCTTGTCTCTAACTGGCGGTTACGTCATCGGAAGCGAGGAAGCTCAGCATGCAAGTGATTGGCAAGGACTGGTTCGGACACTGCAAGGTTGCGCTGCTTGCTGCGCTTACCGTTCTTGGCGCCTCATCTGTGCAGGCCGCCGAAGAAGACCCCTGGGAAGGTGTCAATCGCGTGGTGTTTCGTTTCAACGACACCCTTGATGCTTACACCCTCAAGCCACTTGCCAAGGGCTACCAGAAAGTCACCCCGGACTTCCTCGAAGATGGCATCGGCAATATGTTCAGCAACCTGGGCGACTTTGTCGTGCTGACCAACGACCTGCTGCAGGGCAAGGTTCGCGATGCCGGCATCGATACCAGCCGTATTCTGTTCAACAGCACCTTTGGGTTGCTGGGTTTCTTCGATGTGGCCACGCGCATGGGGTTGCACAAGAACGACGAAGATTTCGGCCAGACACTGGGTGCTTGGGGCCTAGGCAGCGGCCCTTACGTCGTGTTGCCGCTGCTTGGGCCGAGTACGGTGCGTGACGCCGCTGGGCGTGTGCCGGATGCCTTTCTACAGCCCTATCCTTATATGGATCACGTGCCGACCCGTAACGTGACGCGGGGCGCCAGCCTGGTCGATATGCGTGCCGGCCTGCTTTCGGCTGAGCGGATGATCACCGGCGACAAGTACATCTTCGTGCGCAACGCCTATCTGCAGAATCGCGAATTCCGCACCATGGACGGGCAGGTCGAAGACGACTTCTAGTCGGCAGTAAATTTCTGATTAGCTCATGGCCAGGATGGCCAGTCCGAGTGTCTGGCGGCCATCCTCGTGCGTACCGACCCGCACGACTTCGGTCGTAGCATCCAGCCCCTGCAGTTCGCTGTGTGAAGACGGGATATGGATCTGAACCTTGTCACCCAGTTGTAGGGAAGTATCCGCCAGGACCTGCATGCCGGTGCTGGAAAGGTCCAGGCAGACGCCGCTGCAAGTCTGTCCACCATGGGTGAGGCTCACAACCGTTTCAACCTGCATGCGGATGAAGTCGCGTTTTTCGCTGTAGTAGCGGTCACTCTGGGTCATATATCCATCCTTTGAAATGAGGTGTGCTAGGCCGTTATAGCCCCCGTCATTCGGGCCTGTAAAGCCTAAGCGGGGGTGTTGCGCCCTGCTTGAAACGCATGTCGTATGGGAGTACCGTCTGCGCCTTGATAAAAGATCCCTTTTGCCTAGCGTTTGAGCTGGGCCGATGCGGTCGCCGGAAGTCGGCGATATAGCCTGGTAGGAACATGCAAAACCCAAGCACGACGCTACTGATCATAGATGACGACGACGTAGTACGGGCCAGCCTGGCTGCCTACCTGGATGACAGCGGTTTCAAGGTCTTGCAGGCGCAGAACGGACCGCAAGGATTGGAGCTGTTTGACGCCGAGCAGCCCGACCTGGTGATTTGCGACCTGCGTATGCCGCAAATGGACGGCCTGGAGCTGATCCGGCTGATCAGCGAGCGTCAGGCCGATCTTCCGGTTATCGTCGTGTCAGGCGCCGGTGTCATGAGTGATGCGGTTGAGGCGCTGCGCCTGGGTGCTGCTGATTACCTGATAAAACCCCTTGAAGATCTGGCAATGCTCGAACATGCGGTTCGACGAGCGCTGGACCGTTCCCGATTGCGTCTGGAAAACCGTCGCTATCGAGAGCAGCTGGAAACCGCCAATCGTGACCTTCAGGCCAGCTTGCATCTGCTGCAGGAAGATCAGGATGCTGGCCGCCAGGTGCAGATGAACATGCTGCCGGCCACGCCTTGCACACTGGACGAATATCATTTCGACCATCAGATCATTCCTTCCCTGTACCTCTCCGGGGACTTTGTCGACTACTTTCGAATCGACGATCACCGCATCGGCTTTTACCTGGCCGACGTCTCCGGCCATGGTGCCTCGTCGGCTTTCGTCACGGTGCTGCTGAAGTTCATGACCACACGGCTGCTGTACGAATCGCGCCGTGGCGGCATGTTGCGCGAGTTTAAACCCTCGGAAGTGCTCGACCACATCAATCGCGGGCTGATCAACTGCAAGCTGGGCAAGCACGTCACCATGCTCGGTGGGATCATCGATCAGAAGCGCAACCAGCTGCACTACAGCATTGGCGGGCACCTGCCGTTGCCGGTGCTCTATACAGGCGGTTCGGCTCGATACCTTGAGGGGCGAGGGCTGCCAGTGGGGCTCTTTGTCGAGGCCACCTACGATAACCATGAAATTGACCTGCCTGAGTCCTTCAGTCTGACGCTCCTGTCGGATGGCATTCTGGACCTTTTGCCAGGGGATACCCTCAAAGATAAAGAGACGCGGTTGCCCCAGCTGGTTTCTGAGGCGGGCGGTACTCTTGATGGCCTCCGTCGGGCATTCGGTCTGGCCGAGCTGGGCGATATGCCTGATGACATCGCATTACTGGTATTGAGCAGGAATCTGGCATGAGCACCGGTAAAATCCAGTTCGCCGAGCAGGACGGCACCTTCGTCCTCAAGTTCGTCGGCGAAATTCGTCTGACGCTGTGTTCAGCACTGGATGCGACCATCGATCAGATCTTCTCATCGCTGAATTTCTCCTCGATCGTCATCGACCTGACGGAGAGCTGCAGCATCGACAGCACCACCCTTGGTCTGCTGGCCAAGCTTTCAATCCTCTCCAGGCAGAAGGTCGGCCTGCTGCCAACCCTGGTCACCACGCATCCGGATATCACCCGTCTGCTGCATTCGATGGGCTTCGATCAGGTATTCAATATTGTCGACCAGCCACTGCAAACACCCGAGCAGCTGGCAGATTTGCCGAACCAGGATCAATCCGAGGAAGTGGTAAAGGCCAAGGTACTTGAGGCTCACCGCATTCTGATGAGCCTCAATGATTCCAACCGCGAAGCCTTTCGGGATCTGGTGATGGCATTGGAGCGTTCCTGACCTACCAGGCCGCCAAACAATCCTCTATGTTGGCAATGGATTGCAGTAACGGCCTCGTCTTGCCTTTTTGTCAGCGCTTGGCATGAAGCAGGGCCTCAAGCTTTTCCTGATCCCGGGCGAACTGACGAATGCCCTCGGCCAGTTTTTCGGTCGCCATGGCATCTTCATTCAGACCCCAGCGGAACGTTTTTTCGTCCATTGACTGACGTGGCTCGGATGCACGGCCCGGCTGCAGCTGGCGCGGTAGCGCGCCTTCAGCCTGGGCCAGTTGACCGAGGAGTTCGGGGCTGATGGTCAGGCGGTCGCAGCCGGCCAGCGCTTCGATTTGCCCGATATTGCGGAAGCTCGCCCCCATTACCACCGTTTTGTAGTCATGGGCCTTGTAGTAGTCATAGATGCGGCTGGCCGACTGCACGCCAGGGTCTTCAGCGCCGGTGTAATCGCGGCCTTCGTGTTTCTTGTACCAGTCGTAGATGCGCCCTACGAACGGCGAGATCAGGAACACGCCGGCCTCGGCGCAGGCGACGGCCTGGGTGAAGGAGAACAGCAGGGTGAGGTTGGTCTGGATCCCGGCCTTTTCCAGTTGTTCGGCTGCGCGAATGCCTTCCCAGGTAGACGCCAGCTTGATCAGCACGCGCTCGCGGGCAATGCCAGCCTGTTCGTAGAGTTCGATCAGGCGTTCGCCGCGCTGCACCATCGCCTGGCTATCAAAGGAAAGCCGGGCATCGACTTCCGTCGAGATGCGTCCAGGGATCAGCTTGAGTATCTCGCCGCCGACCGCGACCGCGAACAGGTCACAGCCCAGCCCGATATCCCCGCCGCAGCGTGACATGGCTGTCTGCAGATGGTCGGCGTAGCGAGGCAAGGCGGCCGCCTTGAGCAGCAGCGACGGGTTGGTGGTAGCGTCGACCGGTTGCAGGTTGGCGATTGCGTCGATGTCGCCAGTATCGGCGACGACTGTGGTGAACTGCTTGAGTTGTTCCAGCTTGGATGTCATGTGGGCGCTCTGTCTTCTGAGTGGCATAACCTGGTCGAGGCGCAAACGGCGGGCCAGGAGGGCTTCAATTGGATCGGAAAGGGTCCCGCGTGTTCCTTTTTACAACGGTGCATGTTTCAGCGGTACAACTTTATAGGCGCCAGTTCAGCGGCCTTCCAGCAGGCTGCCTGCCTGATCCAACAGCGCCAGTGGGTCTTCGCACTTGTGGATATCCACCGAGAGCAGCTGGCGAAAGCGTCGGGCACCCGGAAAGCCCTGGCCCAATCCGAGCATATGTCTGGTGATATGGTGCATCGCACCGCCTTCCTGCAGGTGTCGCTGAATGTACGGCCGCATCCGTGCCAGTGCGTCGGCGCGGCTGATGGCTGGCTCGGTTTCGCCGAACAGGCGGGCGTCCACCTGCGCCAGCAGATAGGGGTTGTGGTAGGCCTCACGTCCGAGCATCACACCATCGAAGCGTTGCAGATGAGCTTCGCATTCGTCCAGAGTCTTGATGCCTCCGTTGAGGACGATTTCCAGTTCGGGGAAGTCCGTCTTCAACTGCTCCGCGACGTCGTAGCGCAGTGGTGGGATCTCACGATTCTCTTTAGGCGAGAGGCCTTCGAGAATGGCGATTCGCGCGTGTACGGTAAAGCTGCGGCAGCCGGCGTCAGCTACCTGGCCGACAAAATCACGCAGCTCGGCATAGCTGTCGCGACCGTTGATGCCGATTCGATGCTTTACCGTCACATCGATTTCAACTGCATCACGCATGGCTTTTACGCAATCGGCTACCAGCGTCGGATGAGCCATCAGGCAGGCGCCGATCATGTTGTTCTGCACTCGGTCGCTGGGGCAACCAACGTTCAGGTTGACCTCGTCGTAACCATGGTGCTCGGCCATCTTGGCGCAGGTTGCGAGATCACCCGGCACGCTGCCGCCGAGCTGCAGCGCCAGCGGATGCTCCACTTCGTCATGGCCCAGATAGCGTGTGGCATCGCCATGAATCAACGCGCCGGTGGTGACCATCTCGGTGTAAAGCAGGGCATTGCGGGAAAGTTGACGCAGGAAGTACCGGCAATGCCTATCAGTCCAATCCATCATAGGCGCCACGCTGAAGAGGCGAGACGGGCTGGTGCGGCTGGCTTCTGGCTTTGAGGCTGTGTTCTCTAGCATTGGGTCTGGACTTGCTCAATTTCGCGCGTTTCATCCCGGCTCCGCGGGCGTGCTGCCGGGAGGCCCTGAACGGCCCATGTAGCACAAAGTGAGGGGATAACGGCGTGGCTGCGTAACGAGGCGAATTTTATCCGCGCAGATCTGCATCAGGCGCGAAGGTGGCAGTTTATCAGGAAGCTCGGTGATCCGATCGCTATCTGTTAAACGGTACAGCTAGAGGGACTCGCGGCGAGTTCGTTCGTCGTCCCAGTAGGGCTCGACAAACATACTTTGTATTTGCAACGCTTTTCGTACTGCATTTGGATGAAGAAATACAAGTTTGTTGAGACTTTGGAGACGCACGAGCCAGAGCGGCTATTGATCAACTTGGATGGGCTGGTTCGCACTTTCTGAGTTGGTTTCGCCTTAATTTTTTCTACCAAGATCTCAGCTGAATTGTTAAGGCAACGCAGAACATACTTTCTGTCTTTTAATACTTAAGTCCAGCATGGCTGGCCTCCTATATGTTATCTGGCTATATTCGATGCCAAGGTGTGTCGCCGTGATGTTACGGGAGAGGACAGGTTTTGCGTGGGTCGGGCCGCCCACGCGGGAGATGCCATTATGACCCGCCCGTCTTCTGTACAAGACTTGCCTCGAGTCCAGCTTCTTACCCAGCGCGCTCTCGCCACCGTCGAGCGTTTTATGCACATTCAGGCCGCCAGCGGCATTGTTCTGCTGGTAGCTGCATGTATCGCCATGATCTGGGCCAATACGGCGTTCGCGCCTTCCTACCACGCGCTGTGGCATATGCCGCTGTCCATTGGCTTGGGTGAGCTGAGCTTTACGCAGCCGCTGCATTTCTGGATCAACGATGTGCTGATGACGGTGTTCTTTCTTGTCGTCGGCATGGAGGTGAGGCGCGAAATCCATGAGGGCTCGCTGAGCAACCCGCGTCAGGCCATGCTGCCGATCGCCGCCGCGGCAGGCGGTGTGATGGCGCCAGCCATCATCTATATGGCAATGAATCTGGGAAGTCCGGGGCAGAACGGCTGGGCTATTCCCACCGCAACGGATATTGCTTTCGCAGTAGGTCTCCTGGCCCTTCTGGGGCGCTCGGTGCCCAGCAATGTGCGGATTTTCCTGCTCGCCTTGGCGATCATTGACGATGTTGTCGCCATTCTGATTATTGCCCTGTTCTATTCCGATGGGCTGAACATGGGTGGCTTTCTGGTTGCAGGCGTCGGGGTTCTCATGGTGCTGGCGCTACAGCAAATGGGGATCGGGACCGCTTTTGCATATGTCATTCCCGGCGTGGTGCTCTGGCTGGGGCTGTTGATGACAGGGGCTCACCCAACCCTGGCTGGAGTGGTGCTGGGAATGATGACGCCTGTGGTGCCGGTGCGCCTGCGCGAACGGCCCATGGATATGCTGTTGCGTATTGTCGCTGATCTCACCGGGCGCGGTTCGAGCGTTTGCAGTGATACGGATCAGATGTGCGCGCGGTTGCGCGAGCTGCGTCTTGCCCAGCGCGAGCTGATGCCGCCCGTGGTTCGCGTGCAGACGGCTCTTCATCCCTGGGTTGCGTTCGGCATCATGCCGATCTTCGCATTGGCTAACGCAGGGATCACGCTGGATGGCATTGAACTCGATGTGGATGGTGCCCAGTGGGTCGCCATCGGCGTGATCGCCGGCCTGGTAATGGGTAAGCCGCTAGGCATTGTGGGCGCAACCTGGCTAATGGTGCGACTGGGGCTGTGTACTATGCCGGCTGGCGTTAGCTGGGCGGGCATCTGGCTGCTTGGCCTGTTTGCGGGCGTGGGTTTCACTATGTCGATCTTTATCGGAATGCTCGCTTTCAATGACCCCAATCTTCTAGGCGCTGCCAAACTGGGTGTGCTACTGGGCTCTGTCGCTGCGGCTGTACTGGGGCTGATATTCGGGATGATTCTGGTGCGCAGAAATAAGCAAATTATACAACCCACCCCGGTTTGACCGGGGTGCTAAGGCATCAGGCCTAATATTTCCCATTAGTTGCGAGCAACTAACTTTTTAAGTTCTTAGGAGCTGTGTGGCGGGGCTTCTCACAACTTAAAAAGCACCACCGCTTTTTACAGTGGGCTTTTATCCTTCAGGATGTTTAAAAAAGGTCTTGGTTTTAACTGCGTGTAAAAGAGTTGGTGGGCTCACCCTTTGCGTAGATTCGGCCCGCACTAGCCTGTTCGGCCCAGTAAAGAAGGGCGGGGCTGATTTATAAGCCGATGTCCGGTCGAGGAGGGGGGGAGGCGCACTGGTTTCGCAGGTAAAGAAGCTAATTTCGACTAGCGCCTGACGTCATGCCGTTGCTGCCTGGTGCCTGTAACGCAGTCGCTACCTCCAGCGAGCGGCCGCCTTGTGGTACCATCTCGCTCTTAATCGCAGGACCCTGCTGACTACAAGGAACCAGGCTTCCATGGGCGAACTGGCCAAAGAAATCCTCCCGGTCAATATCGAAGACGAACTCAAGCAGTCCTACCTCGATTACGCCATGAGCGTAATCGTCGGGCGGGCGCTGCCGGATGCACGAGACGGCTTGAAGCCGGTGCACCGTCGTGTGCTTTTTGCCATGAGTGAGCTCGGCAACGACTGGAACAAGCCGTACAAGAAATCGGCCCGTGTGGTCGGTGATGTGATCGGTAAATACCACCCTCACGGCGATTCGGCGGTGTACGACACCATCGTCCGGATGGCGCAGCCGTTCTCGTTGCGCTATCTGCTGGTCGATGGCCAGGGCAACTTCGGTTCGGTAGACGGCGACAGTGCCGCGGCCATGCGATATACCGAAGTGCGCATGGCCAAGCTGGCCCATGAGCTGCTGGCTGACCTGCACAAGGAAACCGTGGACTGGGTGCCCAACTACGATGGCACCGAGCAGATTCCGGCGGTCATGCCGACCAAGGTCCCGAACCTGCTGGTCAACGGTTCCAGCGGTATTGCAGTGGGCATGGCCACCAACATTCCGCCGCACAACCTGGGCGAAGTCATCGACGGCTGCCTGGCGCTGATTGCCAACCCGGATATCACCGTCGACGAGCTGATGACCTATATCCCGGGTCCGGATTTCCCCACTGCAGGCATCATCAATGGTCGTGCCGGTATCGTTGAGGCCTACCGCACCGGGCGTGGCCGCATTTATATGCGCGCTCGTTCAACCATTGAGGACATCGACAAGGTCGGTGGCCGCCAGCAGATTGTTATCACCGAGCTGCCGTACCAGCTGAACAAGGCGCGGCTGATCGAGAAGATCGCCGAGTTGGTTAAAGAGAAGAAGCTCGAAGGCATTACCGAGCTGCGTGACGAGTCCGACAAGGACGGCATGCGTGTCGTCATCGAGCTGCGCCGTGGCGAAGTGCCGGAGGTCATCCTCAATAATCTGTATGCCCAAACCCAGCTGCAGAGCGTGTTCGGCATCAACGTCGTGGCACTGGTCGATGGCCAGCCACGCACGCTGAACCTCAAGGAGCTGCTGGAAGCCTTCGTGCGCCACCGCCGTGAAGTGGTTACCCGGCGCACTGTGTTTGAGCTGCGCAAGGCGCGCGAGCGTGGTCATATCCTCGAAGGTCAGGCGGTTGCGCTGTCCAATATCGATCCGGTCATCGCGCTGATCAAGGCTTCGCCGACGCCGGCGGAAGCCAAGGAGGCCCTGATCTCCACCGCTTGGGAATCCAGCGCGGTAGAGGGAATGGTCGAGCGTGCCGGCGCCGATGCGTGCCGCCCGGAAGACCTTGACCCGCAATACGGATTGCGTGATGGGCGTTACTACCTGTCGCCGGAACAGGCACAGGCCATCCTTGATCTGCGTCTGCACCGCCTGACCGGTCTTGAGCATGAAAAGCTGCTGGCCGAGTATCAGGAAATCCTGACCCAGATTGGTGAGCTGATCCGCATCCTGACCAGCCCCGAGCGCCTGATGGAAGTCATTTGCGAGGAGCTGGAAGGCGTCAAGGCCGAATTCGGCGATGCCCGTCGCACCGAGATTCTTGAAGCACGTCTGGACCTGACCCTGGCCGACTTGATCACCGAAGAAGAGCGCGTGGTAACCATCTCCCATGGTGGCTATGCCAAGTCGCAGCCGCTGGCGGCCTATCAGGCGCAGCGTCGGGGTGGTCGCGGCAAAGCCGCCACTGGCGTCAAGGAAGAGGATTACGTCGAACACCTGCTGGTTGCCAATAGCCACGCCACGCTGCTGTTGTTCTCCAGCAAGGGCAAGGTGTACTGGCTTAAAACCTACGAAATTCCCGAGGCATCGCGTACCTCGCGTGGACGCCCGCTGGTGAACCTGCTGCCGCTGGATGACGGTGAGCACATCACCGCGATGCTGCAGATCGACCTCGAGGCTGCGCGTCAGCAGTCGCATGAGGAGGATGACGTCGAAGACGCGGAAATCGTCAGCGAAAACGATGAGGCGGAAGAGTCCCTTGATGGCGAAGAGGCCGACGAGTCGGCAGACGAGCCGACCGGCACCTACATCTTTATGGCAACTGCCAAGGGCACAGTGAAGAAAACCCCGTTGTCGCAGTTCAGCCGTCCACGTAGCGTCGGTCTGATTGCGCTTAGCCTGGAAGAAGGGGACACCCTGATCGCCGCTGCGATTACCGACGGTGCTCGCGAAGTCATGCTGTTCTCCGATGGCGGCAAGGTTATCCGCTTCAAGGAAAAGCACGTGCGTACCATGGGTCGTACTGCCCGTGGCGTGCGCGGCATGCGTCTGCCGGAAGGCCAGCGCCTGATTTCCATGTTGATTCCCGAGCCCAACGCGCAGATCCTCACCGCCAGCCTCAACGGCTATGGCAAGCGCACCGTGATCGACGAGTTCCCACGCCGTGGACGTGGTGGCCAGGGCGTGATCGCCATGGTCACCAACGAGCGCAACGGGCCGCTGGTCGGTGCGGTTCAGGTGCAGTCTGGCGAGGAGATCATGCTGATCTCCGATCAGGGTACGCTGGTGCGTACTCGCGTCGACGAGGTGTCGTCACTGGGCCGTAATACCCAGGGCGTGACCTTGATCAAGTTGGCCAAGAATGAGCATCTGGTCAGTCTCGAACGTGTCCAGGAGCCTTCCGAAGAGGATGTGCTGGAAGACATTGAGGCCAGCCTGGATGGCGAGGCGCTGGAGAAGGAAATGCCCGTGATAAGCACCGAGCCTTCTGAAGACGAGCTGCTTGGCGGGGCTGGTGACGTGTCACCGGATGTCGTGCCAACTGACGACGAGAACTGATCCAACCAGTATGCGAGGCCCTTATGGGCCTCGCTTTGCGCTCTACACCGAAAACTGAAAACGCAGGCCTCGAGTAGCGGATGAGGGCCGGCGAACATGGTATCGACCGTTTTTGAGAGAACGAAGATGAGCAAACGCGCCTTTAACTTCTGCGCCGGCCCGGCCGCGCTGCCCGAAGCGGTGCTGCAACGCGCCCAGGCTGAGCTGCTGGACTGGCAGGGTCGTGGCCTTTCAGTAATGGAAATGAGTCATCGCAGTGATGCCTACGTGGCGATAGCCGAGAAGGCCGAACAGGACCTGCGCGATCTGCTGGCGATTCCATCGAACTACAAGGTGCTGTTCCTGCAGGGTGGGGCCAGCCAGCAATTTGCCCAGATTCCGCTGAATCTGCTGCCCGAGGATGGCGTCGCCGATTACGTCGATACCGGCATCTGGTCGCGCAAGAGCATTGAAGAGGCCCGTCGCTTCGGCAATATCAATGTCGCCGCAAGCGCCAAATCTTACGATTACTTTGCCATTCCCGGGCAGAACGAGTGGCAGCTGAGCGATAACGCCGCCTATCTGCATTACGCCAGTAACGAAACCATTGGCGGACTGGAATTTGACTGGGTGCCAAGCCTGGGCGAAACCCCCTTGGTGGTGGACATGTCGTCAGACATTCTCTCGCGGCCCATTGATGTCTCGCAGTTCGGCCTGATCTACGCCGGTGCTCAGAAGAACATCGGTCCGTCCGGCCTGGTGGTGGTGATTGTGCGCGAAGACCTGATTGGCAATGCGCGTTCAAGCTGCCCGACCATGCTCGATTACAAGATCGCGGCGGATAACGGCTCCATGTACAACACGCCAGCGACCTTCTCCTGGTACCTCTCGGGGCTGGTCTTCGAGTGGCTGAAGGAGCAGGGCGGCGTCGAGGCCATGGAGCAGCGTAACCGGGCGAAGAAGGAGCTGCTCTACGGCTTTATCGATGCCAGCGATTTCTACTCCAACCCGGTTTCGGAGAATGCGCGTTCCTGGATGAATGTGCCTTTCCGTCTGGCCGACGAGCGTCTGGATAAGGCCTTCCTGGCCGGCGCCGATGCCCGAGGTCTGCTCAACCTGAAAGGGCATCGCTCGGTCGGCGGCATGCGTGCCTCCATCTACAACGCGGTGGGCCTGGATGCTGTCGAGGCGCTCGTGGCCTACATGGGCGAGTTCGAGAAGGAGCACGGTTGATGAGTGACGCCGACCAGCTCAAGGCCCTGCGGCTGCGCATCGACAGCCTGGATGAGCGAATCCTCGAAATGATCAGCGAGCGCGCCCGCTGTGCCCAGGATGTGGCGCGGGTCAAGATGGCTTCGCTGGCCGAGGGTGAAGAGGCGATTTTCTATCGCCCCGAGCGCGAGGCGCAGGTGCTCAAGCGCATCATGGAGCTGAACAAAGGGCCGCTGGACAACGAGGAAATGGCGCGTTTGTTCCGCGAAATCATGTCCTCCTGCCTGGCTCTTGAGCAGCCGCTACGGGTCGCCTATCTCGGCCCTGAGGGCACCTTCTCGCAAGCTGCTGCGCTCAAGCATTTTGGTCATTCGGTGATCAGTAAGCCCATGGCGGCAATTGATGAGGTGTTCCGTGAAGTGGTCGCCGGTGCGGTGAACTTTGGCGTAGTACCGGTGGAGAACTCCACCGAAGGTGCGGTCAACCACACACTGGACAGCTTCCTCGAGCATGACATCGTCATCTGCGGTGAGGTCGAATTGCGTATTCACCATCACCTGCTGGTAGGCGAGACGACCAAGACCGACCGCATCACCCGCATCTATTCCCATGCCCAGTCCCTGGCCCAGTGCCGCAAGTGGCTGGACGCTCACTACCCGAACGTAGAGCGCGTGGCCGTATCAAGCAACGCCGACGCCGCCAAGCGTGTGAAGAGCGAGTGGAATTCGGCTGCCATCGCCGGCGACATGGCGGCGCAGCTGTATGGGTTGAGCAAGCTGGCAGAGAAGATCGAGGACCGCCCTGACAACTCTACGCGCTTTCTCATCATCGGCAGCCAGGAAGTGCCGCCGACTGGCGATGACAAGACCTCGATCATCGTTTCCATGCGCAACAAGCCGGGCGCCCTGCATGAGCTGCTGATGCCGTTCCATGCCAACGGCATCGACCTGACCCGCATCGAAACGCGGCCGTCGCGCAGTGGCAAGTGGACCTATGTGTTCTTCATCGACTGCATCGGCCACCACCAGGATCCGCTGATCAAGGACGTGCTGGAAAAGATCGGCAACGAAGCCGTGGCGCTGAAAGTGCTGGGCTCGTATCCCAAGGCGGTACTTTAAAAGCAGCCGCAAGCTGCGAGCCTCAAGTGGTGAGGTTTTTTGCTTGCGGCTTGAAGCTTGAGGCTTGTAGCTATGTCCTGTGATTTCCTCGCCCTGGCTGTACCAGGCGTGCAGAAACTGTCTCCCTACGTCACCGGAAAACCGATTGATGAATTGGCCCGCGAGTTGGGTATCGACCCGGCGCGGATCGTCAAGCTTGCCAGCAACGAGAATCCGCTGGGCCCCAATCCCCGCGTGCTTGAAGCGATTGCTGCCGAGCTGCCCGAGTTGAGCCGCTACCCCGATGGCAGCGGTTTTCAGCTCAAGGCCAAGCTGGCCGAGCGTTTCGGTCTCCGGCCGGAGCAGATCACTTTGGGTAACGGCTCCAACGACATCATCGATCTGGTTGCACGGTGCTGGCTGGCGCCGGGCCGCAATGCGGTCTTCAGCGCCCATGCCTTCGCGGCCTATCCGATTTGTACCCAGGCGGTAGGTGCGGAAAGCCGCGTGGTGCCCGCCATCGATTACGGTTACGACCTCAACGGCATGCTCGAAGCCATCGACGAGCAGACTGGCGTGGTCTTTATCGCCAACCCGAACAACCCGACCGGTACCTGGATTGGCCCCCAGGCGTTGGAGAACTTCCTCGAGCGTGTCCCGGCGCACGTGCTGGTGGTACTGGACGAGGCTTATATCGAATTTGCCGAAGACGGCGAGCTGCCCAATGGCCTCGACTATCTGGACCGCTACCCGAACCTGCTGGTCTCGCGCACGCTGTGCAAGGCGTATGGGCTGGCCGGCCTGCGGGTTGGTTATGCCGCTTCGTCGCCGCGTATCGCCGATGTATTGAACCGCGTGCGGCAGCCCTTCAACGTCAACAGCCTGGCGTTGACGGCTGCATGTGTAGCGCTGGATGACGAGGCCTACCTGGCTGAAGGGCGTCGGGTAAACCGCGCCGGGATGGCGCAGCTGGAGAAGGGCCTGAGCGAGCTAGGGCTCAAGTGGATCCCGTCGCGGGGCAACTTCCTTGCCGTGGATCTGGGCCGTGATGCGACCGAGATCAATGCCGGACTGCTGCGTGAGGGGGTTATCGTTCGACCCATCGCCGGCTATGACATGCCGACATTCCTGCGGGTCTCCATCGGTACTGAAGCGGAAAACGCCCGGTTTCTCGATGCTCTGCGCGTAGTGCTCGACCAGTGACGCAAGGCGAGCGCGTGCAGCAGAAACCCGTCATTGACCGGCTTGTGGTTGTCGGCCTTGGCCTGATCGGTGGTTCTTTTGCCAAGGGGCTGCGTGGGCTGGGGCTGTGCAATGAGGTGGTCGGCTACGATCCGAATCCCGAAAGCCGACGTTTGGCCGTCGAGCTGGGCGTGGTTGATCGCTGCGCCGAGACCTTGGAAGAGGCCTGTCGGGGCGCCAACGTGATTCAGCTCGCCGCGCCGATCCTGGCGATGGAGAGGCTGCTGGAACAGTTGTCGCAACTGGAGCTGGGCGATGCGGTTTTGACCGATGTCGGCAGCGCCAAGGGCAATCTGGTGCGCTGCGCTACACGGGTATTTGGAGCCATGCCGGCGCGCTTTGTGCCTGGCCATCCCATTGCCGGCTCCGAGCGCAGCGGCGTGACGGCAGCTGACGGCACTCTGTTCCAGCGCCACAAGGTGATCCTGACACCTGTGGCGGGAACCGACACACAGGCATTGGCACTGGTCAACCGCTTGTGGACGGCCCTTGGCGCCGACGTAGAACATATGGATGTCGCCCATCACGATGAAGTATTGGCGGCGACGAGCCATCTGCCGCACCTGCTCGCGTTCGGGCTGGTGGATTCGTTGGCCAAACGTCATGAGAATCTGGAGATCTTTCGTTATGCTGCTGGCGGTTTTCGCGACTTCACCCGCATAGCAGGCAGTGATCCGGTGATGTGGCACGACATCTTCCTGGCCAATCGCGAAGCAGTGCTGGCCACCCTGGACGATTTTCGCAGCGACCTAGACGCCTTGCGCACTGCGGTCGATGAAGGAGACGGGCACACCCTGCTGGGCGTATTCACGCGCGCCAGAGCTGCCCGGGAACATTTCAGCAAAATACTGGCTCGCAGAGCCTATGTGGACGTTATGCATTCCAATGACCTGATCTTCCTCGCCAACCCCGGCGGCAGCCTGACTGGCCAGTTGCGTGTGCCAGGCGACAAATCCATTTCCCACCGTTCGATCATGCTCGGCTCGCTGGCCGAGGGAACCACAGAGGTCGAAGGCTTTCTCGAGGGCGAAGACGCGCTGGCTACCATCCAGGCGTTCCGTGATATGGGCGTGGTCATCGAAGGCCCGAATCAGGGGCGCGTGACCGTACATGGTGTGGGGCTGCATGGTCTGCAAGCGCCGCCCGGCCCGATCTACCTAGGCAACTCGGGTACCTCGATGCGGCTGCTGGCCGGCCTGTTGGCGGCCCAGCCTTTCGATAGCACGCTGAGTGGCGACGCCTCGCTCACCAAGCGCCCGATGAATCGTGTTGCCAACCCGCTGCGGGAAATGGGCGCGGTGATCGAGACCGCTGCCGAGGGGCGTCCGCCAATGACCATTCGTGGCGGCCAGAAACTGACCGGCATGCACTACGACATGCCGATGGCCAGCGCTCAGGTCAAATCCTGCCTGCTGCTCGCCGGCCTCTATGCCGAAGGCAAGACCTCGGTAACCGAGCCGGCGCCCACGCGTGACCATACCGAGCGCATGCTGCAGGGCTTCGGCTATCCGGTTCAGGTGCAGGGCAGCACGGCAGCGGTCGAGTCGGGGCATAAGCTGAGCGCCGCTCACATCGAAGTCCCGGCCGATATTTCATCGGCAGCCTTCTTCATGGTTGCTGCCAGCATCGCGGAAGGCTCGGATGTCACCCTGGAACACGTTGGCATCAACCCGACGCGTACAGGTGTGATCGATATTCTCAGGCTGATGGGCGCAGATATCGAGCTGTTCAACCAGCGTGAAGTCGGCGGCGAGCCGGTGGCCGACATTCGTGTGCGTGCCGCGCAGCTCAAGGGCATCGAGATTCCCGAAGCGCTGGTGCCGTTGGCCATCGATGAGTTTCCGGTGCTGTTCATCGCTGCCGCTTGCGCCGAAGGACGCACTGTCCTGCGCGGTGCCGAGGAGTTGCGGGTCAAGGAATCGGATCGGATCCAGGTCATGGCTGACGGGCTGCAGACCCTGGGCGTCAAGGCTGAGCCGACGCCGGATGGCATCGTTATTGAAGGCGGCCCCATGGGTGGCGGTGAGGTCTGGGCGCATGGCGACCATCGCATTGCCATGTCCTTCAGTGTGGCGGCGCTGCGTGCCACCGCGCCGATCCGCATCCACGATTGCGCCAACGTCGCGACCTCGTTCCCCAATTTCCTCGCGCTGGCCGAGCGTGCTGGTATGCGGGTCGCGGTAGAGGAGGCTTCATGATTAATCCGATTCCGGTCATTACCATCGACGGCCCGAGCGGCTCGGGCAAGGGCACGGTCGCGGCTCTGCTTGCCGGCAAGCTGGGTTGGAATTTTCTCGATTCCGGCGCGCTATATCGTTTGCTGGCCTTCGCTGCTCGCAACCATGGTGTGGACCTGACCAACGAGGAAGGCCTCAAGGCGCTGGCCGCTCATCTGGATGTGCAGTTCGGCGCGGCTGAGGCTGGGCACGGCATGCGCATCGTGCTGGAAGGCGAAGAAGTCACCGAGGCCATTCGCAATGAGGTTGTCGGTGCCGGTGCTTCTCAGGTTGCAGCCTTGCCAGCAGTGCGTGAAGCCCTGCTGCAAAGGCAGAAGGCCTTCCGCGAGGCACCCGGATTGGTTGCCGATGGTCGGGACATGGGAACAGTGGTTTTCCCCGATGCTACGCTAAAGATATTCCTCACCGCCAGCGCCGAGGAAAGGGCGCGTCGGCGCTTCCTGCAGTTGAAGGCCAAGGGCGATGATGTTAACCTCGCGAGTCTTCTCGACGAGATACGGGCGCGCGATGAGCGTGATACCCAACGTGCGGTGGCGCCACTGAAGCCGGCAGACGATGCCATCCAGCTGGACTCCACTGCATTGACCATCGAGCAGGTGTTGGGACAGATTCTGAGCGAAGTCGACAAACGCGATTTCGCCTGATGAGTGGGTGCCGAAAGGTGCCCAGCAGCCGTTAAAGGCTGTCTACAAGGAGGCATGTGGGAGACCAGATCCAGTCCCACACGCCTTTTTTTATATGAATGAACCCACATCTATCTGGGGTGTGGAGATTGGGCGGATCCTCGCCCAAAAACAGCAGGAATAAACATGAGCGAAAGCTTTGCAGAACTTTTTGAAGAAAGCCTGAAATCCCTCGACATGCAGCCGGGTGCCATCATTACCGGCATCGTGGTCGACATCGACGGTGACTGGGTCACTGTCCATGCGGGGCTGAAGTCCGAGGGCGTCATCCCGGTCGAGCAGTTCTACAACGAGCAGGGCGAGCTGACCATCAGCGTGGGTGACGAAGTTCACGTTGCGCTGGACGCGGTTGAAGATGGCTTCGGTGAGACCAAGCTGTCCCGCGAAAAAGCCAAGCGTGCTGAGTGCTGGATTGTTCTGGAAGCGGCTTTCGCAGCAGAGGAAGTGGTCAAGGGCGTTATCAACGGTAAGGTTAAGGGCGGCTTCACTGTCGACGTTAACGGCATCCGTGCGTTCCTGCCAGGTTCCCTGGTCGATGTCCGTCCGGTGCGTGATACCACTCACCTGGAAGGCAAAGAACTGGAATTCAAGGTCATCAAGCTCGACCAGAAGCGCAACAACGTTGTCGTTTCCCGTCGTAGCGTCCTGGAAGCCGAGAACAGTGCCGAGCGTGAAGCTCTGCTGGAATCGCTGCAGGAAGGCCAGCAGGTCAAGGGTATCGTCAAGAACCTCACCGACTACGGCGCGTTTGTCGACCTGGGCGGCGTAGACGGCCTGCTGCACATCACCGACATGGCTTGGAAGCGCATCAAGCATCCTTCCGAAATCGTCAATGTCGGCGACGAGATCGACGTCAAGGTGCTGAAGTTCGACCGCGAGCGCAACCGCGTTTCCCTGGGTCTGAAGCAGCTGGGCGAAGATCCGTGGGTTGCCATCAAGGCTCGTTACCCGGAAAACACCCGCGTAATGGCCAAGGTTACCAACCTCACCGACTACGGCTGCTTCGCCGAGCTGGAAGAGGGCGTGGAAGGCCTGGTACACGTTTCCGAAATGGACTGGACCAACAAGAACATCCACCCGTCGAAGGTCGTACAGGTCGGCGACGAAGTGGAAGTCATGGTTTTGGACATCGACGAAGAGCGTCGTCGTATCTCCTTGGGCATCAAGCAGTGCAAGTCCAACCCATGGGAAGACTTCTCTGGCCAGTTCAACAAGGGCGACCGCATCTCCGGCACCATCAAGTCGATCACCGATTTCGGTATCTTCATTGGTCTGGACGGCGGCATCGACGGTCTGGTTCACCTGTCCGACATTTCTTGGAACGAAGCCGGTGAAGAAGCCGTACGTCGCTTCAAGAAGGGCGACGAGCTGGATACCGTCATCCTGTCGGTCGATCCGGAGCGCGAGCGCATCTCCCTGGGCATCAAGCAGCTGGAAGACGATCCGTTCTCCAACTACGCGTCCATCAATGACAAGGGCAGCATCGTTCGTGGCACCGTGAAAGAAGTTGACGCCAAAGGCGCCATCATCGATCTGGGCAACGACATCGAAGCCACTCTGAAGGCGTCGGAAATCAGCCGTGACCGCGTTGAAGACGCGCGCAACGTGCTGAAGGAAGGCGACGAAGTCGAAGCCAAGATCATCAGCATCGACCGTAAGAGCCGCGTCATCAGCCTGTCCATCAAGTCGAAAGACGTTGAGGACGAGAAAGACGCTATGAAGGAACTGCGTACCAAGCAGGACGTAGAACCTTCCGCCGGTCCGACCACCATTGGTGATCTGATCCGTGCACAGATGGAAAACCAGAACTAAGTTCTGACTCCATCTAAAAAAGGGCGACTTCGGTCGCCCTTTTTTGTGCCTGCGGTTTGGTGTTACACGCTACGCCTGTTCCGTTTGTGGCGTGCGGTGGGCTGTTGCCGCCAACGCTTGGTTGACCTTCAGCCAGCCTCGCACGGCATCCTCGCCGACCTCATCGAAAACCCGTTCGATCAAGCGAATCTGCTCCCGGCGCAAGGCCTGCTCCAGCTTCGCGCCTTCACTGGTGAAACGCAGCAGGCGCTTGCGCTTGTCGTCCTCGGCAGGTTGGCTTTCCACCAGATGCATCTCGATCAATTGGCGCAGCGGCGTGTTCAGGGCCTGCTTGCTGACGCCCAGGTAGCCAAGCAGCTGTTTGACGCTAAGCTCGGGGTAGGCCGCTATAAAGAACAGGATGCGGTGATGGACGCGGGAAAGACCGCGACGCGCGAGCATCTCGTCAGGCTTTGCGGTGAATGCCTGATAGCCGAGAAAAAAGCGCTCCATGATCAGGCGCTGGTTAGTGCTGTTTTTTAGGTCAGGCATATTGACGTATTTATCTGTGGAGGCGTAGTTTAGGTCAAGCAGTTTGACTTGTTTTACGGGCTTCCGCATCTGCTGCGTTTATGGAACGAGAGTGCCGGAAGGGCGAGCGTGTCATCAGAGAGGGCGAGCGGGATGTACAAGGTTTACGGGGATTATCGTTCCGGCAATTGCTACAAGGTCAAGCTCATGCTGCATCTGCTTGAGCTGCCTTACGAGTGGGTGCCGGTGAATATCTTGCGTGGTGAAACACGAGAAGAGTGGTTTCTCAAGCTCAACCCTAACGGCAAGATTCCGGTTTTGCAGCTGGACGACGGCTCCTGTCTTTGGGAGTCGAACGCCATCCTCAATCTGCTCGCAGAGGGTAGCGAGTTCCTGCCCAGTGATCCGCGGTTACGGACCCAGGTTCTGCAGTGGCAATTTTTTGAGCAATACAGCCATGAGCCGTTTTTGGCCGTTGCCCGATATATCAAGGTGCACCTCGGGATGCCGGAAGAGCGCCGCGAGGAGTACGAAGCAAAGCGCTACGATGGCTATCACGCCCTGAACGTGATGGAGCAACAACTGGTGCGCACCCCCTATCTGGTGGGAGAGCACTATTCCATCGCGGACGTGGCGCTGTATGCCTATACCCATGTTGCCGAGGAGGGTGGTTTCGATCTGGAAGGCTACCCGGCGATCCGGGCTTGGCTACAACGGGTATCGAGCCATCCGCGGCATGTCGGGATGTTCGATTGAGATTCAGGAAGCTTGGAGGCGTCTTGAGGCTTGAGGAGTCGGGCGCAACTCGTAAACAAATTGAAGGCTGGAAGGTGCGATCTTCCAGCCTTCTTTGTGCTATTTGACCAAGCCGAGAAACTCGCTGCGAGTGGCAGGATTCTCGCGGAACTGGCCAAGCATCACCGAGGTGACCATCGAGGAGTTCTGCTTCTCAACTCCGCGCATCATCATGCACATGTGTTGTGCTTCGATTACCACTGCGACACCCCAGGCGCCGGTCACCTGCTGGATGGCTTCGGCTATTTCGCGGGTGAGATTTTCCTGGATCTGCAGGCGACGAGCATACATGTCGACGATCCGCGCCACCTTGGACAGGCCAAGTACCTTGCCGTTGGGCAGGTAGGCGACATGGGCTTTGCCAATGAACGGCAGCATGTGGTGTTCACATAGCGAATACAGCTCGATGTTCTTGACCAGCACCATCTCGCTGTTGTCGGAGCTGAACAGCGCGTTATTGGTGACTTCCTCCAGCGTCTGCTGGTAGCCCTTGCATAGATACTGCATGGCTTTGGCGGCGCGCTTGGGCGTATCGAGCAGTCCCTCGCGGTTGACGTCCTCGCCGAGCTGGCCAAGGATCGCGGTGTAATGTTGTTCCAGTGACATTGAGCTACCTGTGGGCTTCTTGTGAGCGCAAGCGCGAAGGGTAGGGCGCACCCGTCGCTCTGGCAAGGGCAAGCTACAAGTTTCAGTCCGCGAGGGGAGTGAGGTGACGGCCTTTTGCCGCTACTCGTCCCGTCCTTCGAGCATGGTCCGTTTGAGCAGAAGGTAAATTGCCCCTGTTCCACCATGGCGGGGCAGGCACGAGGTGAATCCGAGTACCTGAGGGTGCTGACGCAGCCAGGTGTTCACGTGGCTTTTGATCAGAGGCTTTCGGCCATCGGTGCGTGCAGCTTTGCCATGTGTGACGCGCACGCAGCGAATTTCGAGCTTGCAGGCTTCGGCAAGGAAATCCCAGAGTAGCTCGCGAGCTTTTTCCACGCTCAGCCCATGCAGGTCGAGACTGCCCTCGAACGGGATCTGTCCGGCCTTGAGCTTGCGCATCTGCCCTTCCTGCACGCCGTCGTGGACCCAGTAGAGCTGATCCTCTGCAGCCACATCAATGATGAACTGATCCGATAGGCCATCGATGCGGATTTCATCGTTGCTGATACTGGCGTTGGCTCGGCGAGTGGCGATTTGCGCCTTGTTGCTACGCGGTTTGCCGGTGTCGGCTCGATCGTGTGCGATGGGCTTGACGCCGCAGACCGCTGACCGAAAAAGGGAAAAATCGTCGTCTTGCATGCTGCCTCCGCATTTACCGGCAATTTTATCCCAGTGGCTGGCTCTATAGTGCTTGCGATTCGGGTTGTTATGAGCGTTTATCAGGCTTCTGAAAAGCTGCCTGCTAGCGTTTTTTGCCGAGGCGGGGCGACAGGCTGATACCGGAGGGTCCGTAGAGGCGCCGGCGTATCCCGCGCCTAATAAACAGGCCGATCCAGAGCAGAAAAAGGCCCAGTAGCAGTGAGGCGATGGCCATTTCTGCCTCAAGCATCATGCCGTCAAACTGCTTGATGCCAAGCAGGGATGCAGCACCGGCGAGCGTCAGCAGGGCGCCAAAAATGATCAGCAGCAGAGCGAGGAGCATGCCGAAGCGTGAGCGCCATCTTCTTGGTTCACGAGGCCGGAGGCGGCGTGCATCGAAGTTGTCGGTCAGTTTCATTCCGCTCGCCTCTCAGGGTCAGGGCTGTGACCGAGCAAGCTCGGCCAGGTTCATTTGCCTGCAAGGTACGTTCAGCGATTCGGCTCAGGCCAGCGCCTCGGCATTGTCCACGCAGACGGCGAAGTTGTCGGCAAGAATGGTCATCTCCATGCGGTGCACCTGTTCTGCATCGATTGAGCCGTCGCCCATAGGCAGATCGCGAGTGGCACAGGCCTTGTCGACCAGTGTGCAGCGGTAGCCGTAATCCTTAGCGGCCCGGACAGTGGTGCTCACGCTGGAGTGGGTCATGAAACCGCACACCACCAGATCGAGGCGGCCATGCTGTTGCAGCAGGTCATGCAGCTGCGTGCCGGCAAAGGCGTTGGGCAGCGTTTTGCCTATTACTGTCTCGCCGGGCAGGGGGGTCGCTTCCGGCATGATCTGGCCACGCAGGCCCTGGGGGTCGAACAAGCCGCCCATGATGCCCAGATGGTGGACGTGCACGATAGGTGAGCCGGCTGCACGTGCAAGCGCCAGCAGGCGAGTAATCTCCTCAAGTGCCGGGGCCAGGTTCGGCAGCGCCATCGCACCGCTGCGATATTCTTCCTGGACGTCGATGACCAGGAGCGTCGCGTTGGCCAGAGTCGCCGGTGCATAACTGCGGCCACTGAGCTGAAGCAAGGTCTGTGGCTTGGACATGACTGACTCCTTGTTGTGTGAGGGGGCCTGATTGTGGCCTCAGATGACGGATATGTGAACCGTCGAAGCCCATGATTCGCTCGCCGAACAAGTAAAATCTGGCATTAAGCCATCATTGATCGTCGCAGAAGCTGAGAAACCTTGCCTACTATCGGCTAAACTTTCGCCTTTTTTACCGGAGATGCCGACGTGACCGCTTCGCCTTCCCGATTGCGTACGCTGCGCGATTATATTCGCTGGGCTGTCAGCCAGTTTCATGCCGGGCAGCTGTTTCACGGCCATGGTACCGACAACGCCTGGGACGAGGCGCGGCAGCTGGTGCTGGGTGCATTGCACCTGCCTTGGGAAATCGCCGATAGCTACCTCGATTGCCGCCTGGAGGACGATGAGCGCGAACATCTTCAGGAGCTGCTGCGTCGTCGTATTGTGGACCGCGTACCCACCGCTTACCTGCTTGGGCAAACCTGGTTCTGCGGTCTGCCATTCATCGTCGATGAGCGTGTACTGATTCCCCGTTCTCCCATCGGTGAGCTTATCGAGCGGCGCTTCGAGCCCTGGCTGGCGAAGAAGCCGGCGCGGATTCTGGATATGTGTACCGGCTCGGGTTGCATCGGTATTGCCTGCGCCTATGAGTTTCTGGACGCCGAGGTGGTGCTGGCGGATATCTCCTTCGATGCGCTCGAAGTGGCCAATTGCAATATCGAGCATCATGGTCTCGATGACCGTGTCTATACCGTACAAAGCGATGGTTTCGATGAGCTGCCCGGTCAGCGTTTCGATCTGATCGTCTCGAATCCGCCCTATGTGGATGCCGAGGACTTCGCCGATATGCCCGATGAATATCACCATGAGCCGGCGTTAGGGTTGGCTTGCGGTAATGACGGCCTGGATCTGGTGCGGCGGTTGCTGGCCGAGGCGGCGGATCACCTGACCGACAGTGGCAGCCTGATCGTCGAGGTTGGTAACAGCCAGGAGCATGTCAAGGCGCTTTATCCCGAAGTGGATTTCACCTGGCTGGAATTCGTCGAGGGCGGCCACGGGGTGTTTTTGCTGGCGGCCAGCCAGTGCCGTGAGTACCAGGCGTTGTTCCGTGAGCGCCTCAAGGCTGGCGGTGCCGAATCCGTCTAGCAGGCTTCAGCGGGTCGCGATCCAGATCAGTAGGCCCGCTTGGAACAGTGAAAAGGCGATCAGACAGGCGATGGTGAAACGCAGGGTGCCGTCTTCTCGACGAAGCCGGTTGAGCCGGTCCTGAATGTCGCGAATCTTGATTTCCTGCTCGAGCAAGTTGCGGTCGGCCTGTTCGAGCATGGCCGCCGCATCGCGCAGTTCGATGATCTGGACTTTCTCGGCATTCCAGTCTGGGCGTAGCGTACTGACGCGCGGCACGTTGTACAGTGCCTTGAGCTGCTGGGAGTCAGGGTAGATGACCTCGAACCCCTGGCTTTGCAAGCAGCGATCACGCCGTAGGCGCACGTCCTCGCTGGTTATATCGCCGGCCGGTAGTACTCCTTCCTTTACCAGGTAGTGCGGCCAGCGCTTCTGTGCCCAAAGAGCCGCTTGCGCCAGCAGAAAGCGGCCGAGGCCCCGATTGACCGGTTCCAGATGCAACCCCGTCTCCGGGCCGAATTGCAGTTCCTTGGCTTCGTGGTCTACCCAGATTTCCAGCATGTTGTACTTGGCCGTCAACACCTGCCCGGGAAGCCGAATGCTGAGTTTCAGCAAGCTCTGCTGATGCGAATGTCGTTCAACCTGGCCCAGTTCGACGAAGCGCAGTGGCCGGGCACCGCTCTCGCTGTCGGTCGTCAGCGGTGCCAGGCGCAGCAGCCGAAAGCGCTCCGGTGCCAGCTCTGCCCAGGGATGCGGGGAGGGCGAATCGGACACTTGTGCGTCGCTGTCGGTCGGTGCGGGTGTCTTGTCGGTCATGTGGTGTCCGTGGGCCTTGCGGTGATTCAGTTATATCGGCAGCTGCTCGTCGATCTGGAGGGTGGCCTTATGCTATGTGCTGATACAGGCAAGCGTCGCAGTAGTGGATGCGGCGAAACCGGCAGCGGCTCGGGTATACTTTGCGCCCTTTGTTCAGGTCGATTGCGGAGCACCCTGCATGTCCGGCAACACATACGGCAAGCTGTTCACCGTCACCACTGCTGGTGAGAGCCATGGACCGGCGCTGGTCGCCATCGTTGACGGCTGCCCTCCAGGGCTGCCGCTGTCACTGGAAGACCTGCAGCGTGACCTCGATCGGCGCAAGCCCGGTACCAGTCGCCACACTACCCAGCGCCAGGAAGCCGACGAGGTGGAAATCCTCTCTGGAGTTTTCGAAGGGCGTACCACGGGCTGCCCGATTGGCCTGCTGATTCGCAATACCGATCAGAAGTCAAAGGATTACTCTGCGATCAAGGATCAGTTCCGACCGGCCCACGCCGACTACAGCTATCACCACAAGTACGGTGTTCGCGATTACCGTGGCGGTGGCCGCAGCTCTGCGCGCGAGACCGCCATGCGTGTGGCTGCCGGTGCCATTGCCAAGAAATACCTGGCCACGCTGGGCATTCAGGTGCGTGGCTATATGAGCCAGTTGGGTCCCATCGAAATCCCCTTCAAAACCTGGGATTCGGTAGAACAGAACGCCTTCTTCAGTCCTGATCCCGACAAGGTTCCCGAGCTTGAGGCCTATATGGACCAGCTGCGCCGCGATCAGGATTCGGTCGGCGCGAAGATCACCGTGGTGGCCGAGGGTGTGCCGCCGGGGCTGGGCGAGCCGATATTCGACCGTCTGGACGCCGAGCTGGCCCATGCGTTGATGAGCATCAATGCAGTCAAAGGCGTGGAGATCGGCGCCGGTTTCGCCAGCGTCGCCCAGCGTGGCACCGAGCATCGTGATGAACTGACCGTGGATGGTTTTCTCTCCAATCACTCCGGCGGCATCCTGGGTGGCATTTCGTCCGGTCAGCCGATCGTTGCCCACCTGGCGCTCAAGCCCACCTCAAGCATCACTACGCCGGGTCGGTCCATCGACATCCATGGCAATCCGGTAGAGGTCATCACCAAAGGGCGCCATGACCCCTGTGTCGGGATCCGCGCCACTCCCATTGCCGAGGCGATGATGGCCATCGTGCTGCTGGATCATCTCCTGCGTCATCGCGGCCAGAATGCGGATGTGCAGGTAACGACGCCGGTACTGGGTCAGCTTTGATCTGCAAGCCTCGGGCTTCAAGCTGCATGTGGACGGCACTTTGTCTCTGCTCGTGGCTTGAAGCTTGCTGCTTATGAGTGTTTCTCTTCCCTACTGGCGCCTTTCCGGCTTCTATTTCTTTTACTTCGCGCTGCTTGGTGCGACGGCGCCGTTTTTCGGCTTGTATTTCGCCCACCTGGGCTTTTCCGCAGAGCGCATCGGCGAGCTGGTGGCGATTCCCATGCTGATGCGCTGCCTGGCTCCGAATCTGTGGGGCTGGTTGGGCGACGCGACCGGACAGCGTCTGGCCATCGTACGTATCGGCGCGCTTTGCACACTGCTGTCGTTCGGCCTGATCTTCTTCGATAAAAGTTACGCCTGGCTGGTATTGGTGATGGCTCTGCATGCGTTCTTCTGGCATGCGGTACTGCCGCAATTCGAGGTGATCACTCTGGCGCATCTGCGCGAAGAGGCCGCGCACTATAGCCAGATTCGTCTGTGGGGCAGCATTGGCTTTATCGTAACGGTGGTGGGGCTGGGCGCGCTGTTCGAACGAGTCAGTCTGGATGTTTATCCTGTAGCGATCATGATGGTTATGGCGGGTATCGTCCTCAGCAGCATCTGGGTGCCCAATGCCCAGCCTGAGCAGCGCCCTGAAACGGCCGGGCAGGGTGGTTTCCTGCGACAGCTGTGCCGCCCTGGGGTACTGGCCTTTTATGTCTGTGTCGGCCTGATGCAGGTGAGTCACGGTCCTTACTACACCTTTTTCAGCATCCATCTGGAAGCGCTCGGTTACGAGCGGGGCATCATCGGCCTGCTCTGGGCGCTGGGGGTCGTTGCCGAGGTGCTGCTGTTTCTGGTGATGGCGGCGCTGCTCAAGCGTTTCTCCTTGCGCCTGGTGCTGGTAACAAGCTTTCTGTTGGCGGCGCTGCGCTGGATATTGCTGGGAACGCTGGCCGATCATCTTCTGGTGCTGCTGCTTGCACAGCTGATGCATGCGGCCACCTTCGGCAGCTTCCATGCCGCTGCCGTGCATTTCGTACAGCGAAGCTTCGGCCATCGACAGCAAGGGCAGGGGCAGGCCCTGTATGCGACGCTGGCCGGTATCGGTGGCGCGTTGGGGGCGCTGTACTCAGGGTACGGCTGGACCAGCCTTGGGCCTACCTGGGTGTTTGCTATCGCCAGTCTAGCAGCACTGGCTGCTGCCGCTATCATGGTCATCCCTTTGCACAAGCGTCGGACATGACCGCAAGCGCCTGCTCTGCCGACGAATCATTGATCAGTGCCGGGAAGTCAACGCCCGGCCTCGGAGACTGTGACCATGAGCATTCTCAGCGTCTATCACCATGAGACCCCCGAACAACCCTTCAAGGTGCTCACGCATCACGATGACGTGGCCGCCACTCTGGCCGAGGTCGGGGTGCATCTGGAGCGCTGGCAGGCCGGCACGGCTATCGCTGCGAATGCCGACGACGGTGACTTGCTTGCTGCTCACCGGGCGCAGATCGACCGCCTGAAGAGTGAGCGCGGCTATGCCGAGGTGGAGGTGCTCAGGCTGACCGGGGATCAGTCAAAACAGGCTGCAAGCCGGGTTCAGGAACTTGAGGAGTATGTTCAGGCCGAGGACGAGGCGCGCTTCTTTGTCGCCGGCCGTGGGCTGTTCAATCTGCATATCGAAGACCGGATTTTTGCCCTGCTGTGCGAAAAAGGTGACCTGCTCGTGATACCGGCGGGTGTCCGTCACTGGTTCGACAAGGGGGAAAACCCTTATCTGATTGCCATCTGTCTATTCAAAACCACCGAGGGGCGCATCCCGCAATTCACCGGCGAAGATATCGCCAGCCGCTTTCCACGCCTGGATGATTGAGTCGAGGCGCTGTCCTTCTGGTGCTCATCCGGGCTGAAGCCGTCAACTCCGCCTGACGCCCATGAACCCTCAGGCTTGTCAGGCATCCAAACTGCGAACCCATCGCAATGAGGAGCTACCCATGACCGATGCCTTTGGCGGTATTTTCGGCCTGATCATCCTGCTGCTGGATATCTGGGCCATTGTCAGTGTGGTGCGAAGCGATGCCGCCACAGGGAAGAAGGTGCTCTGGGTTCTGTTGATCCTGATCCTGCCGGTGCTGGGCCTCATTCTCTGGGGCATCATGGGGCCGCGTGGTAATCGTCCCGATGACATGAACCTGAGGCGCTGATCGATGGATGACCTGGCGCCGCTGCTGGCCGTTCTGGTGCTGATCGCGGACCTGCTGGCGATCCTGCATGTCTGGTCCAGACGCATCGAGTTCGGCCGCAAGATCATCTGGAGCCTGGTAATCGCGTTGTTGCCGGTGGTTGGCTTGATCATGTGGGGCATCGCTGCCGGGCGCTTCGCCAAGGTCAGGCTGTAACGGCGGCGCGTTTCGGGTTTCAGCTGTATTGGACTAAAGTCGCATGCGATGCTTTCCTGAAGGCGAAGGCACGTGCAGCTATGCGCCTTGCCTCAAAGCTATCCAATACGGGGGACACCCATGACTGATTATCAGGAAGCCCTCTACGAGGGATACGGCCAGCGCTTCACCATAGATCGGATGCTGCATGAAGATCATGCCGGTTCACGGCGTCTGGCGATCTTCGAGAATGCCCGTATGGGCCGGGTGATGACGCTTGATGGTGTGGTACAGAACACCGAGGCGGATGAATTCATTCAGCATGAAATGCTCAGCCATATTCCGATCCTGGCTCATGGGCTGGCACGTCGTGTACTGATCATTGGCGGTGCCGATGGGGCAATTCTGCGCGAGGTTGCCCGCCACCGTGATGTCGAGCAGATCACCCTGGTCGAGGCCGATGCCGCCATGCTGGAGGCGTGCAAGACCTTCCTGCCGGAGCGCTCACGGGGCGCTTTCAATGACGCACGCCTGAATCTGCGGATCGATGACGCCCAGCACTTTCTCAACACCTGCGGCGAAATGTTCGATGTGATCATCTGTGCCCATATCGGCCGTGTTGCTGCGCACGAGGAGGAAGGAAGTTTGTTCCAGGCTTGCCGCCGCTGCCTGAACGATGGCGGCATTCTGGTTGCCCGTATCGGAACGCCCTTTATGCAGCTGGTGCAGGTGCAGACTGCCGCCAAACAGATGAACGGCCTGTTTGCCGATTGGCATTTCTATCAGGCCTCCGTGCCTACTTCTTGCGGCGGTGCGATGTCCTTCGCTTGGGGCGCCTGTGATCCGGCCAGTCGCCGGTTATCGCTGGAGACCCTTTCTCAGCGTTTCGCCGGCAGCGGAGTGGTGACGCGCTATTACAATCCGCATGTCCATTTGGCTGCCTTTGCGCTGCCTCAGTACGTTTTGCAAGCCATTGGCAAGGCCAGCAATAGCTGATTTCACGGCGCAGACAGGGACGTTTGCTCGATAAGCCAAGCGGCGTGCCCATTGCGGCCCAGATCCAGATGCCCTATGTTCGAGGCCATCAGTGCCGCCAACGGGCAGTGCTGATAGATATTCATGACACCCGATTCATCTCTTC
This sequence comes from Pseudomonas saudiphocaensis, assembly GCF_000756775.1. Classification (NCBI taxonomy): domain Bacteria; kingdom Pseudomonadati; phylum Pseudomonadota; class Gammaproteobacteria; order Pseudomonadales; family Pseudomonadaceae; genus Pseudomonas; species Pseudomonas saudiphocaensis. The sequence continues at coordinate 1,271,844 of NZ_CCSF01000001.1, read as the reverse complement.
CCCATCTGCAACGAGGCTCGACAATAGGCTTTTTTGATCTCGAAAGCCGTTCATCCAGAGAGGGTCACAAACAAGATCAGGCAGGTCCAAGTCATTGGAAAGGCGGAGCCAGTACATCAGCGCTTCGTGGTCGATTCGCCTCTGTATGGTCCAGTGCGACAGTTTGTAAGCACCCACTAATGAGAGGAGGTTGAAAGATGAGTACCACCTTCCATGAGGATGTCAGCAGCAACGTGCTCCTAAGAATGAAAGAGGGCGGTTTCGATTTCGCCCGTGTTCATCCGATCGATTTCTATGCAGTGTTTCCCGAGCGTGAGCAAGCTCGCGCAGCCGCCAGTAATTTCCGTGGCGAATGCGTCAATACGCAGATATTTCCCCGCGCCGACGGTGCCTGGAACCTTCAGGTGAGCAAGGTCATGTATGCCACCTTCGATGGCATCGGTGACTTTGAGCAGGATCTGGAGAATCTTGTCGAGCCTTTGGGCGGTGTGACTGACGGCTGGGGCGTGACCCAGGAAGTGTCCAACTGCAGTGCCTGACAGTCAGGGTCGCTGACGACCCAGACTCATTCAACCGAAACCCGATTCGCTTAGTAGTGCCTGGTCCCAAGGAGGGACCGGGCCAAAGCGGTTTTTCAGAAACTCCAGCAGCAAACGACTGCGTGAATCAGCTTCGCGGGTCAGCCGCAGGGCATAGATGCCACTGGGTTCGGGTTGCGGCAATCCGTTTTCGCAGAACAATGGCAGCAAGTCGCCGCGTAACAGATGGTCGCCGACCAGCCAGGTTGGCAAATGGGCGATGCCCAACCCTGCGAGCGTGCCGCTGAGCAAGGCTTCGGCATTATTCGCGACCATCCGCATGCGGCGGGGCCGCAGCAATTGCACTTTCCCATGGTGCTCGAAACGCCAGGCGTAGGGGGGCGCCAGCGCGTCCCAGTCCAGCCCGTCGTGCGCCGGCAATTCACCGACGTCCAGAGGCGCGCCACGTCGGGCCAGATACTCAGGACTTGCGCAGAGAATGCGCACCATTGGTGCCAGAGGCGTGGCTACCAGGCGAGTATCCGCCAGTGGACCGATGCGCAGCACCAGATCGACCTCACCCAAATGTTCGCCACGTAGATCGACAAAGCTGTCGATCAGGCGCAGTTGGATGTCCACGTCAGGGTAGATGGAAAGAAATTCCGCAAGGGCCGGAGCCAGGTGCCGGCGGCCAAAGGGGGCCGGTGCGTCTATGCGGATGCGGCCGCGGGGTGCGTTTTGCAGTGACGTGACCTCGGCACGGGCCAGCTGCAGTTCCTGCACGATACGTCTGGCCCGCTCGGCGAACACCAGGCCGGCAGTGGTGGGCTTGATGGCATGGGTGCTGCGGCTGAACACCTGACAGCCCAGCGTGCTTTCCAAGGCATCGATACGCCGGGCCACGGTGGAGGGTGTCAGGTCGTGCAGGCGTCCGGCTGCAGAGAAACTGCCTGTATCGAGGATGTCGAGAAACAGCCTGAACTGTTCTGAAAGTGGGTCGTCGGCCATTGATTAAGTCGGCTTTGCAAAAGTTGCACAGCTATTGTGCATGGCTATGCGTAGCGGAGAAAGTCTGTGGGCGATAGCATCACGCTTTTGTGCCGGAACAGAATTGATGGATTTGCTCGACGCTGCATTCAACATCGTACTGGGCCTGATACTGGGAACCCTGGGCGGGCTGTTCGGCATTGGCGGCGGGCTGATCGCGATTCCGGTACTGGGCGTACTGTTCGGCCTGGATCAGCAGCTGGCACAGGGCACGGCGCTGGTCATGGTGGTACCCAACGTGCTGCTGGCGATCCGGCGCTATCACCAGCGCAACCGCATCAATTTCCATCATGCAGCGGCGCTCGGGATTTCCAGTTTCTGCTTCGCAATTGCCGGTGCGGCAGTGGCGGTTTCCTTGGACGCAGGGCGCATGCGCATCGCTTTCGTCGGATTTCTGCTGGCTCTGGCGGCTTACACTTTGTTGCGTGTTCTTCTTCGGCCGCAGGTGGGCTCCACCGAGCTGCGCTATCCCTGGCCCTGGCTGGGCGCGCTGGGCGCCGGTGCGGGTGCTCTGGGCGGGTTATTCGGAGTGGGCGGCGCGGTGCTGGCCACGCCGGTTCTTACTTCGGTATTCGGCACCTCGCAAGTCATCGCGCAGGGCTTGTCATTGTCGCTGGCCGCACCCAGCACCGGCGTGACGCTGGTGACTTATGCACTTCACGACCAGGTTGACTGGGCACTGGGAGTGCCATTGGCCATCGGCGGGCTGCTCAGTATCAGCCTCGGCGTGAAGTTGGCGCACGCGCTGCCGGAGCGCTTGCTGCGCCTGATGTTCAGCGGCTTTCTGGTTCTGAGCGCGGCATTGTTGGCGTTTGAGGTTTAGCCTGGCGGCGTATTTCCTTGCGAGCGCTTCGCGCCAGGCGAATGCTCAGCAGCAGCGCCGCGCAGCTCAGGCCGGCGATCAGACCCTGCCACAGCCCGACTGGGCCGCTGGCGGCGCCGAACATATCGGTCAGCCCCAGCACATAACCCAGTGGCAGGCCGATGCCCCAGTACGCAAACAGGGTAAAGACCATCGTCATGCGGGTGTCCTGATAACCCCGCAAAGCGCCGGCTGCCGTGACTTGGACGACATCGGAGAACTGGAATATCGCTGCATAGAAGAACAGACCCGCTGCGACCTGGATAACCGCCGGGTCGGTGGTGTAGATGCGCGCGATCTGTTCGCTGAAAAGCAGCATGGCCATGGCTGAGAAACAGGCGAAGCACAGCCCGGTGACGATCCCCAGTCCCGCAACGAAACGCGCATCACGCGGCGCGTTGCGACCCAGTGCCTGGCCGATGCGGACGGTGATTGCCATGCCCAGCGACAGCGGGATCATGAAGACCAGTGAGGTGAAGTTGAGGGCGATCTGGTGCCCGGCGACCACGGTCGCACCGAGCGCGCCAATCAGTAGGGCGATCACCGAAAAGATGCTGGCCTCGGCAAATACCGCGATGCCGATCGGAACGCCGACTGCCAACAGGTGGCTAAGCTCCGGCCAGGACGGTCTGTCGAAGCGCTCGAAGAGTCGACTTGGCTGGTAACACTCGGCGCGACGAACCCAGAACAGCATGGCCAATGCCATAAACAGCATCACCACGGCGGTCGCCCAGCCGCAGCCGACACCGCCCATCGCCGGCACGCCCAGCTTGCCGAAGATAAAGATGTAGTTAAGCGGAATATTCAGCGTCAGACCGAGCAGGCCAATCACCATGCTGGGCCGGCTATGACCGAGGCCATCGCTATAGCTGCGCAGTACGAGATACACCGCCATGGCCGGGAAGCCGCAGGCTACCGCGCGCAGATAGCCCATGCTGGGTTCGATCAGGTTGGTTTCAACCTTCAGCAGATGCAGCAGCGGCTCGGCATTCCACATGAGGATGGCGGACAGAGTGCCAATACCCAGACCCATCCATAACGCTTGGCGCACCACTGGTCCGATCCGTTCGTGCTCGCCGGCGCCGAAGCGTTTGGCGACGCTTGGTGTGGTTGCGAGAATCACGCCGCTGGTCAGCAGCAACATCGGTACCCACACCGAGTTGCCCAGGGCAACGGCTGCCAGATCTCGAGGGCCGACGCGTCCGGCCATCATGGTGTCGACAAATCCCATGGCGGTATTGGCCAGTTGCCCGATCATCATCGGCAAGGCAATGGCAAAGAGGGCGCGCAGCTCTCCGCGCACCCGTCTAAGTCTTGGCTCAGCAGGCATTTCCAGGGCAGTCCGGGTTGTATACAAGAAGCGGCATAGTCTACGCCCAGGGAAGCACCCCCGGAAGGCTGGCGCGGTCTAGAATAGGCGGGTCACTGATGGAGCACTGTATGCGCATTCTTGCCGACGAAAACATTCCACTGGTCGAAGCGTTTTTTGCCGAACACGCGGAGATCCGACGTATGCCCGGGCGGAAGATCAACAGGGCAGCACTTGAGGGAGTAGATGTGTTGCTGGTGCGCTCGGTCACGCGGGTTGATCGTGAGCTTTTGCAGGACAGCAAGGTACGTTTCGTTGGCACCTGCACCATCGGTACCGACCATCTGGATCTGGATTATTTCTCGGAAGCAGGTATCGCCTGGGCCAGCGCGCCTGGCTGCAATGCGCGTGGCGTGGTTGATTATGTGCTGGGCTGTTTGTTGGCCCTGGCTGACGGCGAGGGCGTCGAGCTGGCTGGCCGACGTTATGGCGTGGTTGGCGCCGGCGAAGTTGGCGGGCGGCTGGTGGATGTTCTGCGTGGCCTGGGTTGGGAGGTGCGGGTCTGTGATCCGCTGCGTCAGGCGCGCGAGGTTGGCGACTTCGTGAGCCTAGACGAAATCGTGGAAACCTGCGATGTGATCAGCCTGCACACGCCGCTGACACTGGATGGCGAACATGCCACCTTCCATCTCTTCGACCAGACCCGCCTGGAGCAACTGCGCCCAGGCAGTTGGCTGATCAACGCCAGTCGCGGTGCTGTGGTGGACAACGCCGCGCTGCGTGAACAGCTGGCGCGACGTCCCGATATCCAGGCTGTGCTGGACGTGTGGGAAGGCGAGCCGCAGGTCGATGTCGCGCTGGCCGAACTGTGCTGGGTTGCAACACCGCATATCGCCGGTTACAGCCTGGACGGCAAGCTGCGTGGTACTGCGCAGATCTATCAGGCGTTCTGTGCAGGTCAGGGGCTGGAGCCGACGGTGGAGCTGGCCGACCTGATGCCGGTTGCGCCCTTGCGCAGTCTTTCGTTCGCGGACACCGCTACCCCGGAGGACGTGCTCACCACCCTCTGCCGAGCGGTATACGACCCCCGGCGTGACGATGCAGCCTTCCGTCGGAGCTTGGGCGGAGACGAAGAGCAGCGCCGTTCCGGTTTCGATCAGCTGCGTAAACACTATCCGCCGCGCCGGGAAGTCGACGGGCTGGAAGTGGATGTGGCCGGGCAGGCATCGCTGGAGCAGGTCGCGCGCGCGCTGGGTTGCCAGCTCAAGAGCTGATGCGCCGGATGTGACAGGCCGGATGCAATTTGCGGCCTGCTCCGCTAGCATTACCCGTCCTCTGCTTTCCCCGCGATGGTGTTATGAGTTATCAGGTTCTGGCCCGTAAATGGCGTCCCCGCTCGTTCGGCGAAATGGTCGGGCAGACGCATGTGCTCAAGGCCCTGATCAATGCGCTGGATAGCCAGCGCCTGCATCACGCCTATTTATTTACCGGCACGCGTGGGGTGGGCAAGACCACCATTGCGCGGATTATCGCCAAGTGTCTGAACTGCGAAACCGGCGTCAGCTCCACACCCTGCGGGCAATGTTCGGTGTGCCGCGAGATCGACGAAGGGCGCTTCGTCGACCTGATCGAAGTTGATGCCGCGAGCCGGACCAAGGTCGAAGACACGCGCGAGCTGCTGGATAACGTGCAGTACGCACCCAGCCGGGGTCGCTTCAAGGTCTACCTGATCGACGAAGTGCACATGCTCTCGTCGCATTCCTTCAACGCGCTGCTTAAGACCCTTGAAGAGCCGCCGCCGCACGTCAAATTCCTGCTGGCCACCACTGATCCGCAGAAACTGCCTGTCACCATTCTCTCGCGCTGCCTGCAGTTCTCGCTGAAGAACATGCCGCCGGAGCGGGTGGTCGAGCACCTGACCCATGTGCTGAGTGTGGAAAACGTCCCCTTCGAGGAGGATGCCCTCTGGCTGCTGGGTCGCGCTGCCGACGGCTCGATGCGCGATGCCATGAGCCTGACCGACCAGGCGATCGCCTTCGGCGAAGGCAAGGTGCTGGCCGAAGATGTGCGCAGCATGCTCGGCACGCTGGACCATGGTCAGGTGTATGGCGTGCTGCAGGCGCTATTGGAAGGCGATGCCCGAGCACTGCTGGAGGCGGTTCGTCATCTTGCCGAGCAAGGCCCTGACTGGGGTGGCGTGCTCGCTGAAATACTCAATGTGCTGCACCGGGTAGCCATTGCCCAGGCATTGCCCGAGGCGGTGGACAATGGCCAGGGTGACCGCGACCGGGTGCTGGCCCTGGCCCAGGCGTTGCCCGCCGAGGACGTGCAGTTCTATTACCAGGTGGGTCTGATCGGCCGTCGCGATCTGCCCCTGGCGCCGGACCCGCGTAGCGGTTTCGAGATGGTTCTGCTGCGTATGCTGGCGTTTCGCCCGGCCGGTAGTGAAAACACGCCGCGAACACCCTTAAAGATTGAGGGGATCAGCCCGGCCACGACTGATCCCCAGGCGGCGCCGGTGGCCGCCACGAAGGTTGCGGCTGCGCCTGTAGCACCCGCCGCTGTTGCCGAGCCAGCCAGTATCGCCGCCGAGCCTGAGGTTTCGCCGCAGCCTGTTGTCGAGGCGATCAGTGAGCCTGCTCCTATTGAGCCTGCAGCACCTGCACAGGCGCCCGTCGTCGAGAAGCCTGCGGACCAGCCCGCGTCTGCAGCGGTGCCAGTTGATCTGCCTTGGGAAGAGCGACCGGACCCACCTGTCAGTGAGCCGCTCGCCGAGTCCGCGCCGACTGAAGTCGCTAGCGAGCCGGTCGCCGTAGTGGCTCCGGTCGAGGACGTGGATGACGACGAGCCGCCGTTGAGCGATGAAGATTACTTCGAGGTGGAAACCCAGGCAGAAGCCTATCTGCATACGCTCGATGCGCTGGAGCCCGCTCCGGCAGAAGTCGAGCCGGCACTTGCCATGGCGCCGGCCACGGGGCTGGCAGCCGAGTGGCAGAGCATTTACTTAAAGCTTGGCCTGTCCGGACTGACCGGAAGCATCGCATCCAACTGCACGCTGGTTTCGGTTGAAGATGACTGCTGGGTAATGCACCTGGACCCGGCGCAGAGTGCGCTGTTTAACGCCACCCAGCAGCGACGGCTGAACGAGGCGCTCGATCAGTATCACGGTCGTCCCCTGAAGCTGGTGATCGAGCTGCAGAAACCCGAGCAGGAAACCCCGGCTCAGGCGGCTGCTCGGTATCGTGCGCAACGTCAGCAGGCAGCCGAACAATCGATCCAGTCCGATCCGCTGGTTCAGCAATTGATGCAGCAATTCGCGGCAGTGATCCGAGAAGGCACCATCGAACCCCTGGAACAACCCTGACCGACCCGAGGACACAGACATGATGAAAGGTGGCATGGCCGGCCTGATGAAGCAGGCGCAGCAGATGCAGGAAAAAATGCAGAAGATGCAGGAAGAGTTGGCGAACGCCGAAGTAACCGGTCAGTCCGGTGCCGGGCTGGTCAGCGTGGTTATGAATGGTCGTCATGACGTCAAGCGTGTCAGCCTGGATGACAGCCTGATGCAGGAAGACAAGGACATTCTCGAAGACCTGATCGCTGCCGCGGTGAACGATGCGGTACGCAAGATCGAGGCGAACAGCCAGGAAAAGATGGCCGGCATGACCGCCGGAATGCAGTTGCCGCCAGGCTTCAAGATGCCGTTCTAAAACGGCTTTACCAAATCGCTGTTGCAAACATTGAGGTGTGAGGAGGCTTCTGCGGGCCTCTGCCATATTCGTAGCGATGGCGCGCCTCCCACGGTGCGGTGCTTGCCATGACTTTGTGGGGGCGCCACCCCCGTAGTCGTCCTTACAGATGAAGCCTCGCACCTCAGGTGGCCAACAGAAGCCCGCAAGCTGCAGATAAATCGCTCCACATAGCACCTGCGGGTGCGATGAAAAAGCTCATCCTGATCGCTTGCGGCTTGGTTCTTCCCGTTTTTTTGTCGAGATCTCCATGAGTTTCAGCCCCCTGATCCGTCAACTCATCGATGCGTTGCGTGTTCTCCCCGGTGTCGGGCAGAAGACCGCACAACGCATGGCCCTGCAGATGCTCGAGCGTGATCGCAGTGGTGGTCTGCGCCTGGCCCAGGCACTGACCCAGGCGATGGAAAATGTCGCCTACTGTCGGCAGTGCCGCACCCTCAGCGAGGAAGAGTTGTGCGCACAATGCGCCGACCCGCGGCGCGACGATAGCCTGCTGTGCATCGTGCAGAGCCCAGTCGATGTCTTCGCGGTCGAGCAGACCGGTTTTCGCGGACGCTATTTTGTGCTCAAGGGCCACCTGTCACCCCTCGATGGCCTGGGGCCGGAGGCTATCGGCATTCCCGAGTTGCTGGCGCGCGTTGCGGCGGGCAGTTTCAGTGAAGTGATCCTGGCCACCAACCCGACCGTGGAAGGCGAGGCGACTGCCCATTACATTGCCCAGCTGTTGATTCCCAAAGGTCTGACATTAAGCCGCATCGCCCATGGCGTGCCCCTGGGGGGCGAGCTGGATCTGGTGGACGGCGGCACCCTTGCCCATGCCTTGGCCGGACGCAAGACCATCAGTCTATAGCGATCTGTCAGTCTCCTTATAACCCTTGGATGGATGCATATGGCCATCTAGAGGGTGCGAGGTGCCCAGTAATTCGTGTAAAGTTCTAAGCCAAGAACGGTAAATAACCAAAAGGAATAAACCCCTTTCTTTTGGTTATATATCTCACATGCACTGCGTGAGGTTGAAGATGAAGGCAAGGTACTGGCTAATTCCCGCCCTGTTGCTGGTGAGCGCGTTTGCGCAGGCCCAGGAAAAATTCAAGGTTGGCTACATTCGCGTTATGGACGATGCCCAGGCGATGGTTGCCTACGAGGCCAAACTCTATGAAAAGCATGGGCTGGACGTTGAGCTGATCGAATTCAGCTCCGGTACCGACCTGATCAAGGCTATCGTCGGCGGGCAGCTGGACACCGGTGTGCTGGGCTTTACCAACGCCGTGGCATGGGCTTCCAAAGGCGCTGACCTTAAGGTAGTAGGCGGTGCGCAACAGGGTTATCACTCGATTCTGGTCCGCAACGAAACCGGTATTGAAGACGTTGCCGGCCTCAAGGGCCACAGCCTGGCTTCCCAGCGCGAGGGCAGTACCGCCGATTCGGTGCTGCGCGGCGTAACGCTGAAGGCGGCGGGACTCACTCCCAATGACCTGAACATCATGGGCGTCAGCCCGGCGGTTGCCGTGCAGTCGCTGGTATCCGGACGTGTCGATGCAGCCTTCCTCTTCGAGCCTTATGACCGCATCGCCCAACTGGTAGCGCCGGTCAAGCAGATCTATGAGATCGGTGAAGTATGGCCGTTCCCCTGCATGGTGGTAATCACTTCCGGCGAGACTCTGGCCAAGCGCAAGGATGCTGTCTGGAAGTCCCTTGACGCCCAGCGTGACGCCATCGAGCTGCTGGAAAATCAGCCGGCCGAAGCGGCCAAGCTGATCGCCGACTACTTCATCGCCGAGCCGACGCTCAAGACGCTGGAGCGTGGCGAACTGCCCCGTGAAGTGGTGATCGAAGAAGCCATCGCAACCCAAGACTTCACCGCCAAGCTGGACGAGGGCGATCTGGCGCGCATCCAGGAGCTGGCCGATATCCTGCAGGAACTGGGTTCGCTAAAAACCCGTGACGGCAAGCCGTTCGATACCAGCGCGATCCTGGATCTGAGCTGGCAGGAAGCACGCGAGCTTTAAGCTAAAACTGGTCGCGTCGGCGGATAGCCTGCTGGGCAGCCACCGGCTTTACCTCGCTGCGTTTCTCGCCTGAGGCGCCTTTTCTCGGGGCGCCGCCAAGCTTTCAGCGATCTGCCAAAAAACAAAGTTGTTCATTGCCCGGCTTGGTGCCGGGCAGTTTTCATTCCGCCGGCTGATGCCGGCGAAGTATTTTCAGGTTTTTCATGCAGCTCAGATTTGAAGAAGTAGACAAACAGTTCGGGCAACTTGAGGTCATCAAGGGCTTCAATGCCGAGTTTTCCCAAGGCGAATTGGTGGCATTGGTCGGGCCCTCGGGCTGCGGAAAATCGACCTTGCTGCATCTGGTGGCTGGATTGGAAAACCCTACCGCCGGCCGTGTGCTTGCAGATGGCGAGAAGATTCCAGGGCCGAGTCCAAGGCGCACGCTGGTGTTCCAGGAGCACGCGCTTTATCCCTGGTTGAGCCTGCAGGCCAACGTCGCCATGGCGCTGGAGCTTCAAGGCGTGGCCAAGGCCAGCGCGTTCGAACAGGCTAAGACCTGGCTGGCTCGGGTCAGTCTGGATGGTTTCGAGCATTACTATCCGCACCAGGTGTCCGGTGGCATGCGCCAGCGTACGGCCCTTGCCCGTGCGTTCATCGCCAGCCCCGAAGTCCTTCTGCTCGACGAGCCTTTCGGCGCCTTGGACGCCTTGACTCGCATGGCGCTGCAGGATGTGCTTTTGGATCTGATCAAGGAACATCAGCCCACTGTGCTGCTGGTAACCCATGACGTGGATGAGGCGCTGTATCTGGCCGATCATGTATTGGTATTCAGCGCGCGTCCGGCTCGGGTACTAAAAACCTTCAACTTCACCCATTGTGAGAAAAGCCACGACCTCACCGCGTTCGCTGCAGAGCGCACCGAGATCCTGCGCTTGCTGGGAATCAAGACGGAGGTCGGCCAGCCATGAGTCAGCCACGTCGTTTGACCGGTCCGAAAAAATACCTCGCCGTGTTCCTGGCGGTCCTGTTTATCCTGCTGATCTGGCAAGTCGCGGCCTGGAGCCTGCCGTCGTTTCTGATGCCGGGTATTCCCACCGTGGTCGAGCGGTTGTTCGCCACAGTTCAGGAGCCGGCTTTCCTTGATGGCCTGTCCGGTAGCATGAGTCGTCTGGGTACTGCCTACAGTTTCGCCTTGCTGTTCGGCATCGGTTTCGGCCTGGTCGGCGGGGTGCTGTTCTTCTTCCGCGAGATCCTGCGTTCGGCCATCGTCATTCTGCAATCGATTCCCTCGATTGCCTGGGTGCCGCTGTTTCTGATCGTTATGGGTTTCGGCAACCTGCCGATCATCGTGGTAGTGGCGCTGTCCGCATTCTTCCCCATGGCGCTGTCGGTGATGAATGCCACCGAAAGTGTGCAGCCTGTGCATGTCTCGGCGGCGCGGGTCATGGGTGCGTCACGCTGGCAGCTGCTGCGACGGGTATACCTGCCGGCCGTCATGCCAGAGCTGATTACTGGCGCCCAGCTGGCGTTTGGCAACGCCTGGCGTGCTTTGATCTCTGCGGAAATGCTGATCGGCTTCGGTCAGGGTCTCGGTCGCTCGCTGGCTTACTCCGGTGAGATCGCCGACATGACCGGCGTGATGATGAATATCCTGGTGATTGCCATCCTTGCCACCCTGATCGATCAGGTGATTCTGGAAAAATTCAAGCAACGGATGCTGCGTTACCAATACGTCTGAGGTCGCTGCCGTGCGTGCATTGTCGCTTCTGGTCTTGTTGCCGGCCCTGTTGGGGCCGGGCCTGGTAGCCGCTCAATCGCTCCAGGCGGCGCTGCCCGACTACCGCTTGCTGTCGAGCACTGAAACGGCAAGTTTCGAGCGTGCATTGCTGGAGGCCTTGGCCGAGGCGCTGGAGCAGCCGGTTGCCGTTACGCAGCAGCCTGGCAGCGCCGACCTGCGCCTGGGGCCGGCAGAAGTAGGTGCGCTCTACTACCAGGCCATACCGGCAGCACTGACGGCGAACGAGGGTGGTGTCTCTGAATGGCGGCATCTGCGTAATCAGCCGGTCTGTCTTGCAGCTGCCAGTCCTTATGCACCGCTGATGCAGCGCTTCGGCGCGCAACCGCGCGAGTATCCCAGTACCGCCCATGCCCTGATCGGCCTCAAACTGGGCGAGTGCCGCGCGGTTGTTGATGACCAGCGCCTGCTGACCGAAATGGCGGAGTTGCCCGAGTGGCGCCGGTACAACAGCTTGCTTGAAGCCTTGCCGGAAGGTGAGCAAAGGCTGCGCATCAGCACGTCGGATGCCGCGTTACAGGCAAAGCTCGACGAGCTACTGGCGCAGTGGCATGAAACGGGGAAGCTGGAGGAGTTGATCGCTTACTGGATCAACGAGGTGGCCTTTGAGGCCTATGTGCTGGCCGACACTCTGGATTGCCACTGAAACAGGCCTTGAGTTGTTGGCGAGCCTTGCGCATCGCCAACAACTGGCGACACTCAGAACTGGCGGCTGTAGAACAGTGAGTAGGACTCGATGCCGTCATTAGGCTGCTTGATGCCGGCATTGGAGTAATGCATGGCGCGGATGCCGACTTTCTGTTCGTGCGGCAGCTTCAGACCGGCGCCGATGCGGTTCTCGAAGTTGAACGAGGAGCCAAGCTGCTGCTCACCGACATCGGTTTTGGAGAAGAAGGCCACACCGACACCCCCTTCAACGAAGGGCGTGTATTTGAAGCCGTTGAACTCGTAGACGAAGACCGGAGCGAAGGACAATGAGTGCGCACCGGCATAGTCGTCACCTTCCCAATAGGTATAGGCGGCATCCCAATAGCCGCTCAGGTGGCCGTTGTCGCTGTTGAGCCAGGTCTTGTCCCAGTCGAACGCCAAACCGGCGCGGTAGTTCATGTCGCCCTGGCCCGTCACGCCCAGCGCACCGGAGAACTCGGCGGCTGTAGCAGAGGCGGTGCCGGCCAGAAGGGCAATTGCCAATGGCAGTGCAAAGCGATTTTTCATGATTCTCTCCTTTTTCTAGAACAATCTGAACGGCTGTTGCAGGGCCGGCTGAAAAGCCGGCCCGCCGTTTTATTGCGACGTTTCGTTACCCAGCGCGACGTTCTCCGACCAGCCACCGCCTAGCGCCTTGAACAGCTGCACCTCGCTCTGGAGTTGCAGCAGCCGATCACTTAGCAGCTGCTGCTGGGCAGAGAACAGCTCGCGTTGCGCATCGAGAACGGCCAGGTAGTTGTCCACGCCTTCCTGGTAGCGTTGCTGCGCCAGTTCCAGGTATTCCTGGGTGGTCTTGGTCAGGTCGGCCTGAGCCTGCAGCTGCTCTTCGAAGGTGCCGCGTGCGGCCAGGCCATCGGCGACTTCGCGGAATGCGGTTTGAATGGACTGTTCGTACTGCGCGATGTTGATGTCCTTTTGCACCTCGGCGTAGTCGAGGTTGGCCTTGAGTCGGCCGGCAGTGAAGATGGGGATGTTGATCTGCGGCATAAAGCTCCAAGTCCCCGAACCACCTTCGAACAGCCCATCGAGCTCACTGCTCAGAGTGCCAGCCGCAGCCGTCAGGCGAATGCTCGGGAAGAACGCTGCACGTGCCGCACCGATGTTGGCATTGGCCGCCTGCAGCCGGTATTCGGCGGCGCGGATGTCCGGCCGGCGCAGCAGCAGATCTGCCGGCATGCCTACCGGCAGCTCGGCAAACACACTGTTGAAGCCAAAGCCTTCGGACAGATCGGCAGGCAGTTCGGTACCGAGCAACAGGCGCAGCAGGTTGGCATCCTGGGCGACCAGGCGCGAATAGCGGGCGAACTGCACACGCGCCTGTTCCACCAGGCTGCGTGCCTGGCGCACGTCCAGTGCCGATGCGGTGCCCACATCGTGGGCGGCCTGCACCAGGCTCAGGCTCTTGCCGTAGCTGTAGAGCGTGCCGCGGGTCAGCTCCAGCAAGCCCTGATCGGTGCGCCAGGTCAGGTAGGCCATGGCGACGTCACTGACCAACCCGATCTGCACGCTGCGTTGTGCTTCCTCGGTGGCCAGATAGCGCGCCAGTGCACCTTCCTCCAGGCTGCGCAGGCGGCCGAAGAGGTCCAGCTCGTAGGCGCTGACGCCAAGGGTTACGCCGTACTGGCTGGCGATTCCGGCTTCACCGGTGTTTGACAGATCCGCCGGCAGACGCTGGCGCTGGCCGCTGCCCTCCACGCCGATGCTGGGGAATAGATCAGAACGGCTGATTCGGTACTGCGCTCGGTAGGCCTCGACGTTAAGCGCCGCCTGGCGCAGGTCGCGGTTATTTTCCAGTGAAAGGCTGATCAGACGCTGCAGAGTCGGGTCGACGAAGAACTGTCGCCAACCCAGTTCCGTGGCGTTGGTACTCGCCGACACGCCTTGATCATAGGCAGCGCCTTCCGGCCACTGTGCCTGTATCGGCATGTCCGGGCGCTGGTAGTCGGGAATCAGGCTACAGCCGGACAGCGCCAGCGTTACCGCGACGGTCAGATGCTTGAGTCTCATACGGATTCTCCTTGACCATCGGCCTGGGCCTTCTTGCGTCCTTCAAACAGCTTGACCACGACCACGTAGAACAGCGGCACGAAGAACACGGCGAGCATGGTGGCGGTGATCATCCCGCCGACTACGCCGGTTGCGACCGAGTGCTGGCTGCCAGCACCGGCGCCACTGGCCAGCGCCATCGGCATGACGCCGAAGGTGAACGCCAGGGACGTCATGACGATTGGCCGCAGCCGGAGCCTGGCCGCATGTACGGCGGCGTCGATCAGGGGCATGCCTTCCTTCTCGTACAGATCCTTGGCGAACTCGACGATAAGGATGGCGTTCTTCGCCGACAGGCCAACCGTGGTCATCAGGCCGATCTGGAAGTAAACGTCGGCGGTGAGGTCGCGGAACAGCGTGGCGAGCACCGCACCGAGGATGCCCAGCGGTACTACCAGCATCACCGAGGCCGGCACCGACCAGCTCTCATAGAGAGCGGCCAGACAGAGGAACACGATCAGCACGGTCAGCGCATAGAGCATGGGCGCCTGGTCACCGGTCTGGATTTCCTCATAGGACAGGCCGGTATAGCTCAGACCGATGCCCGGTGGCAGTTCCTGCATGATCGCTGCGATGGCGACCATGGCGTCGCCGGTGCTGTAGCCGGGCGCCGGCTCGCCGAGGATTTCCACCGCGGAGATGCCGCCGTAGCGCTCCAGCTTGGGCGAGCCGAAGGTCCACTCGCCGGTGGCGAAGGCCGAGAACGGCACCATCTCGCCCAGGGCGTTACGCACGTACCACTGGTCAAAGTCTTCGGGCGAGATGCGCGAATCGTCCTGACCCTGAATATAGACGCGCTTGACCCGACCGCGATCGATGAAGTCGTTGACGTACATCGAGCCCCAGGCGGCGCTCATGGTTTCGTTGATCGAGGCGATGCTGACCTGCAGCGCGCGAGCCTTCTCATCGTCAATGATGACCTGATATTGCGGCTCGTCATCCTTGCCGTTGGGGCGTACCGCACGCAGTTTCGGGTGCTCGTTGGCCAGTTGCAGGAACTCGTCCCGCGCCTCCATCAGTGCTTCATGACCCAGCCCCGCATTGTCCTGCAGGAAGAGGTTGAAGCCCATGGCGTTACCCATTTCCAGAATTGCCGGGGGCACGAACGCCATCACCGAGGCATCTTTGATCGTTGCGAAGTGGGCGTTGGCGCGTTCGGCAATGCTAAACACGTCCTGGCCGTCCTCGGAGCGATGCTCCCAGCCCTTGAGCATGACCAGGCCAAGGCCGGAGTTCTGTCCGCGACCGGCAAAGTTGAAGCCGTTGACCGTCAGCACGTGCTCGATCAGCTCGCCTTCCTGGCTCCTCAGGTAGTCCTGCACTTGGGTAAGAACTGCTTCGGTGCGTTCGGAGGAGGAGTTCACCGGCATGCGTACTTCCACCATCATCAGCCCCTGGTCCTCGTTTGGCAGGAATGCCTTGGGAATCTGGGTGAACAGATAGCCGGTACCCGCGGTGATCAGCACAAACGCCAGCAGATAGCGCCCACGGCGCTTGATCATTCCGGCGACGCCGCGCTCGAAGCGAGCGGTACCGCGGTCAAAGATGCGGTTGAACCAACCGAAGAAACCTTTTTTCTCCTGGTGGGCGCCGCCCTTGGGCTTCTTCAGGATGGTGGCGCATAGCGCCGGGGTGAAGATCATCGCTACCAGAACCGAGAGGCTCATGCAGAGCACGATGGTTACCGCGAACTGCTTGTAGATGATGCCGGCCGAGCCGCCGAAGAAAGCCATGGGCACGAATACGGCTGACAGCACCAGGCCAATGCCGACCAGCGCGCCCTGGATCTGCCCCATGGATTTGCGCGTGGCTTCCAGTGGCGTCAGCCCTTCCTCGTGCATCAGGCGCTCGACGTTTTCCACCACCACGATGGCGTCGTCCACCAGCAGGCCGATGGCCAGAACCATCGCATACATGGTCAGCACGTTGATGCTGAGTCCGAAGTAGGGCAGCAGTGCAAAGGCGCCAAGAAGTACGACCGGCACCGCCAGAGTTGGAATCAAGGTAGCGCGGAAGTTCTGCAGGAACAGGTACATCACCAGAAACACCAGCACCACAGCCTCGATGATGGTGTGAATGACCGAGCTGATGGAGGCTTCCACCACCGGCGTGGTGTCATAGGGGTAGAGCACCTCGACGCCTTCAGGCAGGTAGGCTTTCTGCTTTTCCATCTCGGCCTTCACTGCCTTCACGGTTTCCAGCAGGTTGCCGCCGGATGCCAGGCGCAGCGCCAGGCCTGCTGATGGCTGACCGTTGCGCTTACTGAAGATGGAGAAGTTGTCTGCGCCCAGCTCAACCTTGGCAATGTCCTTGACGCGTACCTGTGAGCCATCGGCATTGACCTTGACCAGAATCTCTTCGAATTCAGCCGGCGTGGTCATACGGGTCTTGCCCAATACGGTGGCGTTGAGCTGCACGCCGGCGCGGGTTGGCAAGCCGCCGAGCTGGCCGGAGGAGACCTGCACGTTCTGTTCGCGGATGGCGTTGGCGACGTCGCCGGGCATCAGCTGGTAGCTGTTGAGCTTGGCCGGATCGAGCCAGATGCGCATGGCATAGGGTGAGCCGAACAGCAGGTAGTCACCCACGCCATCGACGCGCGAGATGGGGTCCTGCAGCTGGGAGGCGATCAGGTTGCCGAGGTCAAAGTTGGTCATCTTGCCGGTGGTGTCCGCCAGGCCGATGATCAGGAAGAAGTTCTTCTGATACTTCACTACTCGCAGCCCTTGGCGCTGCACTTCCTCGGGCAGCCGGGGGGTAGCCAGTTGCAGTTTGTTCTGCACCTGGACCTGGGCGATGTCGGGGTCGGTGCCCTGCTCGAAGGTCACGATGATGGTCATGCTGCCGTCGGAGCGGCTTTCAGCCGACATGTAGCGGAAGCCGTCGAGCCCGCTGAGCTGCTGTTCGATGACCTGCACCACCGTGTCCTGCACGGTCTGTGCGGAGGCGCCGGGGTAGGACACGGCAATGGCAACAGCCGGGGCGGCGATGTTGGGGTACTGGCTGATGGGCATTTTTACCAGCGATAACGCGCCGGCGAGCATGGCGACGATCGCCAGCACCCAGGCGAATATCGGCCGGTCGATAAAGAAACGAGACATTAACCTTCAGCTCCTCAATTGGCCGCGGCGGTGGTTGTCGCCGGGGCGAACTCGGAGACCAATCTGACGTTCGTGGCTTCCACGGGCTTGACCTTGATGCCACTGCGGGCGCGCTGGGTGCCTTCGGTGATTACGCGTTCGCCATCGCTTACGCCTTTGCCGATAAGCCAGGCGTTTCCGACCGTGCGCAGGGTCTCGACTTCGCGCTGTTCCACGCTGTCGTCCGGCTTGACCACCCAAACGCTGGGTACGCCGCGGGCATCGCGGCTGACCGCCTGCTGCGGTACGAGAATGGCGTTTTCCTGGGTGCCTTCCTTGAGCAATGCATGCACGAACATGCCGGGCAGCAGCTTGCGATCAGGGTTGGGGAATTCGGCGCGCAGGGTTACCGAGCCGGTGGTCGGGTCCACGCTGACCTCGGAGAACTGCAGCGTGCCGGGCAACGGATAGACGCTGCCATCGTCCAGCGTCAGGCTGACTTGCGCCTTGTCCTCACCGGCGTTCTGCAGACGGCCGGATTCCAGCGCACGACGCAGACTCAGAAGCTTGGTGATCGGCTGGTTGACGTCCACATAGATCGGGTCGAGCTGGGTCACGGTGGCCAGAGGCTGAGCCTGCCCGTTGGTCACCAGTGCGCCTTCGGTGACAGCCGAACGACCGATACGCCCGGAGATGGGCGACAGCACTTTGGTGTACTGCACATCGATACGGGCCACTTGTACCTCCGCCTGAGCCTGTTTCCAGGCAGCCAGTGCGTCATCGTATTGCTGGCGGCTCACCGCATTGGTCTTGAGCAGCCGCTCATAGCGTTTGGCGAGGTTTTCAGCAGTGACCAGGTTGGCCTCGGCGCGAGCCAGCACGGCTTCATAGGTGCGCGGGTCGATCTGGTAGAGCTGCTGGCCCTTTTTGGCCTCGGTGCCTTCGGTGAACAGGCGTTGCTGAAGAATTCCGGAAACCTGCGGGCGAACCTCAGCTACCCGATAGGCTCTGGTGCGGCCTGGCAGGTCGGTGGTCAGCGTCAGTGGCTGCGCCTGGATCTGATAAACCCCAACTTCAGGGACGGGCGGCGCTTCTTCTTTTTTTTGAGCTTCTGAGCAGCCGACCAGCAACAAAAGTGCGGTCAGGGGCGCTAGCTGCTTGCTGGCACGCAGTGATTTTTCTGGCTTGTTCAATTGTTGGCTCCTTGGGACGCACGAAAGCTGTGTATCGCATGTCGGTCAAGTGTACCATTGTGCGGTTCAGCGGATCCAAGGAGAAATAGGGTAAAAAATGTTTCATGCAGAGCTGTTCCCGGTCACTCATTGCGGACGTGATGTTCTGGCGCTCGGCAGCAGTGCTGCAGGACAATGCAGCCCTTGAACATGGATCAGAGATGCTGACGGAGAAAAAAATGACTCAGACAGACCCGGTGGGCGAAGCCGGCAAGCATGCCGGTATTCAGGTAATCGCTCGTGCAGCGGCTGTCATGCGCGCCCTGGGCAATAATCCGCAGGGTCTGAGCCTGGCGGCTATTGCGCAGATCGTTGATCTACCGCGCTCGACGGTGCAGCGCATCATCAATGCGCTGGAAAGCGAATATCTGGTCGAAACCTTGGGGCCAAGCGGTGGTTTCCGGCTGGGGCCGGCACTCGGTCAATTGATCAGTCAGACCCAGACCGACATCATTTCGCTGCTCAGGCCGCACATGCTGGACCTGTCCGAGCAGCTGCAGGAGTCGGTCTGCCTGAGCGCGCTTGTGAATGACAAGGTGTATGTGGTTAACCGCACGATTGCCGAGCGCGAGTTGCGTGTGGTGTTTCCCATCGGCATCAAGGCGCCGGCCTATGCCACGGCTGGCGGCAAGGCGCATCTGGCGACGCTGACGGAGGAGGGGCTGCGTCAGTTGCTGCCTGACCCACTACCGAGCCTTACCCCGCAGACACTCGATTTCGCCGGCCTGCAGGAGCAACTGGCGCTTATCCGTGACGGCGCTGTGGCCGAGGATCATGGCGAGCTGATCGATGGGTTGAGTTCGTTCTCGGTCCTGCTGGATACCTACCTGGGCCGCTATAGCATCTCGGTGGTCGTGCCCAGCTGCCGTGCCGTCACCCACAAGGAAACGATCAGGCAGGCCCTCTTGTCATGCAGGCAGAACGTCGAGCGCGCCATTGGGCGAAATTCACGCGAAGCCTGAGCTCAGTCCGAGGAGGCTGTCAGTATCTGCTTCAGTGCGTCCGGCAAGGCGTCCAGTTTGAACGGTGCGCGTATGTGCCCGCGAAGGGTGCCATCGGGGCCGATCAGCGCCAGGTTGCCGCTGTGGGCGACGTTGTAGCTGCCGTCGGTCTGGCTGGCGGGCACGAATGGCAGGCCGAGGGCCTTTGACAGGCGTTGCAGCTGCGCCATCTCGCCGGTCAGGCCGGTAAAGCCTGCACGGTAATAGCTGAGATAGGTCTTTAGCTGTTCGGGCGTGTCGCGTGCCGGGTCGGCGGTGACCATCACCAGTTGCAGCTGATCGCGCAGCTGCGCAGGCAACTGGGCAAACACGCGGCGCATGTCGCTGAGTGTGGTCGGACAGATGTCAGGGCAGGCCGTGAAACCGAAGAAGAGAATGTGCCAGCGCCCCCGCAGGGCATCGGTCACGAAGGCCTGACCGTCCTGGTCGATCAGCTCTATGCTGGGCACGGCGCGTTCCCGAGGGAGTAGCAGCAGATTGGCATCGTCCAGCAGAGCGTTGCGATCCAGCGCGAACGCCGGGGCTGTGAAAGCGAGCGCGCTGATCAACAGGCACCGCAAAAGCAGGGAATCAAGCATGGCGATCATGTTCGTCTGGGGTGGCTCCATTGTAGCCCGCCATTCAGGCGGGACATCAGCAGCCAAATGAGCGCGCTATCAGCGCTCCTTGAGTTCGAAAGCAGTCAGGGTGTAGGTGGGGATGCCCATGTCCTGAAGCTTCTGCGAGCCGCCAAGTTCGGGCAGGTCAATAATGGCTGCGGCTTCGTATATCTGTGCGCCCATGCGCCGGACCAGTTGAGCGGCGGCGATGAAGGTGCCTCCGGTCGCAATCAGATCATCGAGCAGCAATACCGAATCCCCTTCGCAGAGGCTGTCGGCATGGACCTCGAGAAAGGCCTCGCCATACTCGCTCTGGTAGGACTCGACCAGTACATCGGCCGGCAATTTGCCTTTCTTGCGGAACAGAATCAGTGGCTTGTTCAACTCATAGGCGATGATCGAGCCAATGATGAAGCCGCGGGCGTCGAGGGCGCCGATATGGGTGAAATCGCTTTCGACGTAACGCTGGATCAGGCTGTCGGCCACCATGCGCAATGCTTTGGGCGATTGCAGCAGCGGTGTGATGTCCCGAAACACCACGCCTGGCGTGGGGAAGTCAGGAACTGGGCGGATCAGTGTCTTGATGGTGAATTCATCGAAGATCATAGGGGTTCCTTCAGGCGTCCATGTTTCCGCCCGCCAGGGCGCACAGGCGGATGGAATCAAGGATGCGTACTTCCTTGCCTTCGGCTTCCAACAGGCCGTTTGCCTGGCAGCGGGTGAAAACCCTGGAAACGGTTTCCACTGCCAGCCCCAGGTAGTTGCCGATTTCGTTACGCGACATGGGCAGACGGAAGTGATTCGCGGAAAACCCTCGAGCACTGAAACGGGCCGAGAGATTGACTAGGAAAGTGGCAATGCGCTCGTCGGCGGTTTTCTTCGAGAGCAACAGCATCATCTGCTGATCGTCACGAATCTCCCGGCTCATGATGCGCATCAGCTGGCGACGCAGTTGCGGTAGCAGCACGCTGAGCTCATCGAGGCGTTCGAAGGGGATTTCACAAACCGAGGTAGTTTCCAGCGCCTGAGCCGAGACCGGGTAGGTCTCGGTGTCCATGCCGGACAGCCCGACCATTTCGCTAGGCAGGTGAAAGCCGGTGATCTGCTCCTCGCCGTTGTCGGTGACACTGAAGGTACGCAGCGCACCGGAGCGGATCGCGAACACGGAGCTGAACGTATCCCCTTGTCGAAACAGCATTTCACCCTTTTTGAGCGGGCGACCGCGTTTGACGATTTCGTCGAGAGCATCCATGTCCTGCATGTTCAGCGACAGCGGCAGACACAGGCCGGATAGGCTGCAATCCTTACAATGAGCTTGCCGCTGTGTGCGGGCCTTGAGCGACTCGGGCATGGGGAATCCTGAAAACCTAAGGAATGGCGCAAGATTAACCCAGGGGACGGGTTTAGGCCAATTGGCACAAGGACCGCAGGGTTAAATGACTTGATTCAAAAAGCGCGCGACTGGCGCTCGGGGCGATGTTCGGGAAACAGGTAGTGGTCGAATTGCATGCACAACGCGCGGACCAGCAGGCGGCCCGCCGGCAGCACGACAATGGAATCGTCGCTCAGTTGAATAAGGCCGTCGTCGGCCATCCGTTCCAAGTCCGGCCAGGCTGACGTGAAGTAGTCCTTGAAATCGATGCCGAAAGTGCTCTCGATGGATTCGAAGCGCAGTTCGAAGTAACAGGTGAGGTCCTGAATGACCTGGCGTCGGATGCGGTCGTCTTTGTTGCAGCGAAGGCCTCGCGTCGTGGCGAGTTGCCCCTGATCCAGGGATTGCTGATAAACGCTGATGTCGCTGCTGTTCTGGCAATACAGGTCACCGATCTGGCTGATGGCCGAGACGCCCAGTCCAATCAGGTCGCAATGACCATGGGTGGTGTAGCCCTGGAAATTGCGCATTAACGTGCCGTCCTCCTGAGCGATCGCCAGTTCGTCATCGGGTAGGGCGAAATGCTCCATGCCGATATAGCGATAACCGGATTGGGTCAGCGCTTCCACGCCGAGTTGCAGCATCGCCTGCTTGACGGTCTCGCTGGGCAGGTCGGCAGCGCTGATGCGACGTTGTATCTGGAACCGCTCGGGGTCGTGGTTATAGCTGAACAGCGAGACGCGGTCCGGTTGCAGCGCGATGACAGTCTTCAGGGTTTGTGCAAAACGTTCGGGCGTTTGCAGCGGCAGGCCGTAGAGCAGGTCGATGTTGATCGAGCGGTACTGCAGGGTTCGGGCGGCTTCGATGATCGTCTGGGTTTGTTCCAGAGTCTGCATGCGGTTGATGGCGCGCTGGACCTCCGGGTCCAGTGCCTGAACGCCGACGCTGATGCGGTTGAATCCCAGCTCACGGAGCAAGCCCATGGTTGACCAGTCGGCTTCACGCGGGTCGATTTCGATGCTGAAGTCGCCGTGGTCGTCGTCCTGCAAATGAAAATGCGTACCTAGAGTAGCCATCAAATGCCGTAGTTCGTCATGGCTGAGGAAGGTCGGGGTGCCGCCGCCGAAATGCAGCTGCTCGACCACCTGGTCTGGGCCGAGGTGGCGGGCGACCAGCGCAATTTCCTTTTCCAGACGCTCAAGGTAGGACCGCGCGCAGCCGCGGTCCTTGGTGATGACTCTGTTGCGTGCACAGTAATGGCAGGCGTTGGCGCAAAACGGCAGGTGAATGTACAGCGAGAGCGGGCGGTTGGCATGGCGGCTGCTACGCAATGCGTGCAGGGAGTCGAAGAAGCCGACCTTGTCGTTGAATTGAAGAGCAGTCGGATACGAGGTATAGCGCGGCCCGGCCTGATCGTAGCGACGGATCAGATCGGTATCCCAGCGAATGACGTCGAGCATCGTGCGTTCTCGGTTGACTGCAATGGGCCGGATTCTAGGAGGGGGACACGGTTACGGACTTGACCTGTATCAAGCCGGCAAGGACCCCGGCTGGCGCCTTTTGACGGGCGGCATGAAGAAGAGAGATTTATTGGCGCCCATGTGGTCGGATTGTCAAACTGTGGTCCATCACCGAATTGTTCGTTTTTGAGGAGTAAACCATGCAAGGTCGTCAGCAGCAGATCGCTGCCGCACTCAATGTATGTCCGCCCTTTGACGGGCCGGAAGCCGTCCAGGCCGAAATTGATCGACGGGTCGCGTTCATCCAGAAATGCCTGCGCGACTCGGGGATGAAAAGCCTGGTGCTGGGGATCAGTGGTGGAGTCGATTCGACCACCGCTGGGCTGCTGGCACAGCGGGCGGTAGAGGCCATGCGCGCGGCGGGCGAGGGGGATGACTATCGCTTTATCGCGGTACGCCTGCCTTATCAGGTCCAGCACGATGAGGATGAAGCGCAACTGGCGGTGGATACCATCAAGCCGGACGAATGCCATACGGTGAATATTGGTGCGGCGGTACTGGGGCTTTCCCGCGCGACCGAGGCGCTTGAATCGCTGGCCGACAGTTCACGTGACTTCGTCCTGGGCAACACCAAGGCACGTATGCGCATGGTGGCGCAGTACACCATCGCCAATGCGCGCCAGGGGCTGGTGATCGGCACCGACCACGCGGCCGAAGCGGTGATGGGCTTTTTCACCAAGTTCGGTGACGGCGCCTGTGACCTGACGCCCCTGGCCGGCTTGGTAAAAGGTCAGGTTCGGCAGATCGCCGCTGCACTGGGTGCTCCCTCGCAATTGGTGCTCAAGGTACCTACCGCCGATCTGGAAGAGCTCACGCCCGGCAAGCCGGACGAAGATGCCTACGGGGTGACCTACGAGCAGATCGATGCCTTTCTACAAGGCCGTGAAGTGCCTGACGAGGTGGCGCAAATCATCATCGAGACCTATGACAAATCGCAGCACAAGAGAGAGATGCCGAAGGAGCCGCAGCGCTAAAGGCTGCGGTTAGGATGCGACTAGCGGGTCTGTAACATGCTGTCAGTGCCCCATCAGCCAGTGCTGATGCGGGCCGGGCAGGGTCCAGAGACCGAACAGGATGACCATGATGCCGCCAAGCATCCTGACTCCACGTTTGCGCAACATGGAAGTAATGCGTTCTGCCGCAAGACCAGTGGCCAAGAGGACCGGCCAGGTTCCGATGCCGAAGGCCAGCATCAACAGCGCGCTATCGAATGCATCGCCCTGGCTTGCCGCCCAGAGCAGGGTGCTGTAGACCAGGCCGCAAGGCAACCAGCCCCAGAGTGCACCAAGAAACAGCGCCTGTGGCAGGTTGCGCACCGGCATAAGGCGGCTGGCGATGGGTTGCAGGTGACGCCACAGGCCGCGGCCGATGGCTTCGATGCGAGTCAGGCCACTCCACCAGCCGGCCAGGTACAGCCCCATGGCGATCAGCAGCAGCGCCGCCACCACCCGTAGCGCCATCGCCGCCGGGCTCTGGGCGACTGCCCAGCCTGCCAGGCCGACAAGCAGGCCGGCAGTGGCATAGCTCAGTACCCGACCAAGGTTATAGGCAATCAGCAAGCGCAGGCGTTTGTTGCGCTGCTCGGCCGGGATCGCCATGGTCAGAGCGCCCATTAAACCGCCGCACATGCCAAGGCAGTGTCCGCCGCCAAGCAGGCCGAGGACGAATGCGGAAAGCAGCAGGGGTAGCAGCTCAATCACGCTTGTCGGTCTCGTCGTCGCTTTGTGTTGCCTGCTCGACCCCGGCCTGATGATTGGGGTCTTCGTCATCGAACAGAATGCTGTGCGCCGGGCCGTCCAGGTCATCGTACTGGCCGCTGTCCACGGCCCAGAAGAATACCCAGATCGCCAAGGCAACCAGCACGACAGCGACGGGGATCAGAATGTAGAGCGCGGCCATAGGGCCTCCGGAAAATGCTGGGACAAGACGACGTGTCAGGCAGCGATGTCGTTCATCCTACTGCAGGACGCTAGCTTGTGGCTCAGGCGTTTTCGGCAGTCGGGTCAGTCGCAGCGCATTGAGTACTACCAGCAACGAACTGGCCGACATGCCCAGCGCAGCCCACAGCGGGGTCACCCAGCCAATGGCGGCAAACGGCAGAATCAGGCCGTTGTAGAGCGTTGCCCAGGCCAGATTTTCGACAATGATGCGTCGGCTGCGGCGTGCCAGGCTGAAGGCCTGAACCAGGCTGTCGAGGCGGTTGGAGAGCAGCACGGCATCGGCGCTGGTCTTGGCCAGATCGGTGGCCGAACCCATTGCCACGCTGATATCGGCGGCGGCAAGAACCGGGACGTCGTTGACTCCGTCACCAAGCATCAATACGCGATGTCCCTCGGCCTGCAGGCGTTGCAGGTGGGTGAGCTTGTCGGCAGGTGTCAGCCCGCTGCGGGCCTCGTCGATGCCCAGCTGGTGCGCGATGTTGGCGACCATTGGGGAACTGTCGCCGGACAGCAGCAAAGTGCGCCAGCCGCGTTGATGACAGGCCTGCACCAGTGCTGGAGCGTCATCGCGCAGGCGGTCATCAAGTACCAGCCAGGCCAGCGGACCCTGAGCATCACCCAGCAGCAGCCATTGGCCCTGGTCACCCGGGATCGCCGGCGCCGTGCCGCCGTAGCCGTCAGCGACAAAGCCGGGCTGGCCGATGCGCAGTTGCCGGCCGCCCACCGAGCCCTGCAGGCCGAGACCGGGCACACTGTCTACAGCATCTGCCGCTTGCGGGGCACGACCGAACGCCTTGGATATCGGGTGTTCGGAGCGATTTTCCAGCGCGGCAGCCAGGGCCAGGCAGGCATCGGCATCCAGGTGGCCCAAAGGGCGAATTTCACTCAGCGTCAGCCGCCCTTCAGTGAGGGTGCCGGTCTTGTCGAAGATCACCGTATCGATGTGGTTGAGACCTTCGAGTACATGCCCGCGAGTCAGCAGTAGCCCGAGCTTGTGCAGCGTGCCGGTGGCGGCGGTGAGGGCCGTTGGCGTTGCCAGCGAAAGAGCGCAAGGGCAGGTGGCAACCAGCAGGGCGAGAACCACCCAGAAGGCGCGTTGCGGATCGACCTGCCACCAGATGACGCCGACTACGGCAGCGGTCAGCAGCACTGCAAGCAGGAACCACTGTGCCACCCGATCGGCCAGTTCGGCGAGGCGCGGCTTATCCGATTGGGCACGCTCCAGCAGGCGAACGATGGCTGAGAGGCGGGTGTCATCACCGAGCGCCTGCACACCAATCGTCAGCGGCCCTTCGACGTTCAGTGTGCCGGCGGTCACCGGATCGCCGACGCCGCGCGCCTGAGGCAGGTACTCACCGGTCAGGAGTGATTCATCGATACTGGATTGCCCGTCGAGGATGCGTCCATCGGCGGGGATGAGACCGCCCGGTTGTACCAGTACCCGATCCCCGACACGTAGCTCTCTGAGCAGGATCCGATCGGTCTGCTCGTCATCATTGAGTTTCAGGCAGGACGCCGGCAGCAGATTGACCAGCTGTGAAGTCGCAGCCGCTGTGCGCTCCCGTGCGCGGCGTTCCAGATAGCGACCAGTGAGCAGGAACAGGGCAAACATGCCCACGGCATCGAAATACAACTCGCCCTGACCGGTCAGAGTTGACCAGATTCCGGCGAGGTAGGCGCCACCGATGGCCAGCGAGACTGAAACGTCCATGGTCAGGTGGCGCGTGCGCAGATCGCGCAGAGCGCCCTTGAAGAAGTCGGTGGAGCAATAGAACACGATGGGCGTGGTTAGCAGCAGAGCGGTCCAGCGCAGGGTGACGAAGAAACTCTCCGAAAGGTCCAGGTTGAATTCGGGCCAGGTGGCCATGGTGGCCATCATCACCTGCATCCAGAGCAGGCCCGTAACGCCGATCTGGCGCAGGCTGCGGCGGTTCTCGCTGGCCAGCCGTTCGGTTACCTGGTCCGCCTGGTAGGGGTGAGCGGCATAACCGATGCGACGCAGCTCGGCGAGCAATTCGCTCAGAGGCAGGCGACTATCGCTCCAGCGCACCTGTAAGCGGTGATTTGACAGATTCAGGCTGGCTTCCGCGACTCCTTCCAAGCCGAGCAGATGCCGTTCGATCAGCCATCCACAGGCGGCGCAGCTGATGCCTTCGATCATCAGTGAGGTGCTGGATAGATCGCCTTCATGCCGGACGAAGGGCTGTTGCACATCCTCACGGTCGTACAACGCCAGCTCGTCGGAAAGTGCCTGGGGCAGGGCCGCGGGATTGATGGAGCTTTCGCTGCGGTGCTGGTAATAGCTTTCCAGCCCGCCGTTGACGATGGCCTCCGCTACCGCCTGGCAGCCGGGGCAGCACATGGCCCGCGTCTCGTTGAGCACACGGGCGTGCCAGGAACTGCCGGGGGGCACCGGCAGGCCGCAGTGATAGCAGGGGAGTGGGCTGGCCATTGAGTCGGTCAGTAACTCAGCTCATAGGTCTGACCGCTGCGGATTTCCTTCTCCTCGAACAGGCGCCAGTCCTGCTCGCCTTCGCGACCAATGAGTTCGACGAAGCGCCGACCCGTGACCGTATCCTGCATCTGCCCCTGATACAGGCCTTCGCCCTGGGGTTGCAGGATGATGCGTCGATCACGCTCGGGCTGTGTCGGCGAGATCAGGTTGAGTATCAGCTGCTGCGGACGACTGTTGCCGCTGAGCTGCAGCTCGGCCAGGCCAAGCTCTTCGTTGAAGCTCAGCTGCCCCTGCATCTGCAGGCTCTCGGCCAGTTTCTCGCGCTCCAGCGACTGGTTGATGCCCTTGCCGGCATCGTAATAGTTGTCCGCCACCAGGGTGTCGGCAGTGCGAATGGAAATGACCAGCAGAGTGGTGCCGAGGAACACTGCAAATGCCAGGATGGCGATGACGAACCAAGCCCAGAACTGCGTATACCAACGGGTTTTTTCGTTATTGGAAGCGCTCATGTACTACCTGTTCAGCGGATGCTTGGGCCAATGAAACGGCTTTCAGCATCGTCTTTGATGGAAGAATCGTTAGCCGACCGGATATGGAAGACGATGTCGTTGGTGCTGGAAGGCAGTTTTTCAGGGGCGATGGAGAGTTCTACCGGGATGGTGATCAGCTCGCCGGCTGCCGCATGGATCTCGTTGCGACCTTCATATTGCAGGCCATCAAGGCCGCTGGCTTCGATAATGAAGGTCTGCTCGCTTTGCGCCTTGTTCATCACCTTCAGGGTGTAAACGTTTTCCACCCGGCCCAGCTCGTTCTCGCGGTACAGCACGCGATCCTTGAGAACATCGAGCTTGACCAGCGAGCGGTCGGCGACGGCGTAGGCAAACAGTCCCATCATCGCCACCAGCGCCAGGGCATAGCCGATCAGGCGCGGGCGCATGACCTGGGTTTTCTGCCCGGACAGGTTGTGCTCGGTGGTGTAGCTGATGAGCCCCCGGGGGTAGTTCATCTTGTCCATGATGGTGTCGCAGGCGTCGATACAGGCCGCGCAGCCGATACATTCGATCTGCAGGCCGTCGCGGATGTCGATGCCCGTCGGGCAAACCTGTACGCACATGGTGCAGTCGATGCAATCGCCCAGGCCCATGGCCTTGTAATCGGCGTCCTTCTTGCGTGGCCCGCGTTTCTCTCCGCGACGCGGGTCGTAGGAGACGATCAGGGTGTCCTTGTCGAACATCACGCTCTGGAAGCGGGCATAGGGGCACATATAGATGCACACCTGCTCGCGCAGGAAACCGGCGTTGCCATAGGTGGCGAGGGTGAAGAAGCCGACCCAGAACAGTGCCCAGCCACCGACCTGAAGGGTAAACAGGTCCGGCACAAGTTCGCGGATCGGTGTGAAGTAACCGACAAAGGTGATGCCGATGGCCAGGGATACGCCGAGCCAGATGCTGTGCTTGGCGAACTTGCGGAGGAACTTGTTGGCGCTCATCGGCGCCTTGTCGAGCTTCATGCGCTGGTTGCGATCACCTTCGGTGACCTTTTCAGCCCACATGAAGACCCAGGTGAAAACGCTCTGTGGGCAGGTATAGCCGCACCAGACACGTCCTGCGAATACGGTGATAAAGAACAGGCCGAAGGCGCAGATGATCAGCAATGCTGAAAGCAGGATGAAATCCTGTGGCCAGAAGGTGGCGCCAAAAATATAGAACTTGCGCTCGGGTAGATCCCACCAGACCGCTTGGCGACCATTCCAATTCAGCCAGGCCGTGCCGAAATAGAGGATGAACAGCAGGCCGCCGCCTACCAGACGAAGGTTGCGAAACAGGCCAGTGAACGAGCGGGTGTAGATTTTTTCGCGAGAGGCGTAGAGGTCAGTCGAAGACTGGACCTTGGAAGGAGGGGTTACATCATGAACGGGGATTTGCTCAGTCATCGAGTGCGTACCACGGCGGAGGGTGAGTGACCCGGTCGATACGTGCCGACCGGGTTCAATTGCTGACCTGCTGCCAATGTTACGCCTCGATAGTTCGAGTCAGGTGCGGCGGTAGGTCGCGCCCCAGGCTCGCTGGATCAGTTCTCCGGCTGCTGCGAGAGGCTGTACACATAAGCTGCCAGCAGGTGCACCTTATCATTGCCCAGGATATCTTTCTGGGCGGGCATACGGCCGTTACGACCATAGCGCAGGGTTTGCTGGACCTGGCCAAAGCTCGAACCGTAAAGCCAGACATTGTCTGTCAGATCGGGTGCGCCCATGGCCTGGGTGCCCTTACCTTCAGCGCCGTGACAGGCTACACAGGTCGAGGCGAAGATCTTTTGACCCTGCTCAATGTCGACGTTGATGCCTTCTGGCGCTTCGCGGCCTGAGAGGCTGAGAACGTAGCCGGCAACATGGCGGATACCGTCTTCGCCAATCACATTGACCCAACCTGGCATGGTCGCCTGGCGGCCTTCCATGATGGTGGTCTTGATGGTTTCAGGCTCGCCGCCCCACAGCCAGTCGTGGTCGGTGAGGTTGGGGAAACCGTAGGCACCCTTGGCATCGGAGCCATGGCAGACCGAGCAGTTGGAGGCGAACAGGCGACCACCCATCTTCAGGGCTTGCGGATCCTGGGCCACTTCCTCTACCGGCATGGAAGCGAACTTGGCGAAGAGCGGGCCGTATTGCTCGTCGGCACGGTTCATTTCACGTTCCCATTCCTTCACCTGGGTCCAGCCATCTTCGTAGCCGGGCAGGACGCCCTTCCAGTTGCCCAGGCCCGGATAAAGGACCAGGTAACCGAGGGCGAATACCACGGTGCCGACGAACAGCATGAACCACCAGCGCGGCAGCGGGTTGTCGTATTCCTCGATGCCGTCATAGGAATGGCCGACGGTTTCTTCAGTGCTTTCGTTGCGCTGGCCCTTGCGAGTCGCCAACAGCAGCCAGACCAGGGCTGCAATGGTCCCCAGACTCAGCAGGGTAATGTACCAACTCCAAAACGAGGTCATTTATTTCTTACTCCTGGACACTTCTTCATCACGCTTCTTGGCATCGGGCTCGTCTGCGAAGGGCAGGTTGGCGGCTTCATCGAAGCTTTTCTTGCGTTTGCTGCTATAGGCCCAGAGCACGACGCCAATAAAGGCGACGATGACCAAAATAGTGCCCAGACCGCGGAGAGTCCCGATATCCATGGTGCGTTACCGTTTGTTGGTGAGTGCAGTGCCAAGGACCTGCAGGTAGGCCACCATGGCATCCATTTCGGTCTTGCCCTTTACCGCGTCCCTCGCACCGGCGATGTCTTCGTCGGTGTAAGGCACGCCCAGGGCGCGCAAGGCATTCATTTTCTTGGCAGTGTCCCGACCGTCGAGGGCGTTTTCCACCAGCCACGGGTACGAAGGCATCTTCGATTCCGGCACTACGTTACGCGGGTTGTACAGGTGCGCACGGTGCCAGTCATCGGAGTAGCGTCCACCGACACGGGCCAGGTCCGGACCGGTACGCTTGGAACCCCACAGGAACGGGTGGTCGTAAACGCTTTCACCGGCAACCGAGTAATGGCCGTAGCGCTCGGTTTCGGCGCGGAACGGCCGGATCATCTGCGAGTGGCAACCTACACAGCCTTCACGGATGTAGAGGTCGCGACCTTCCAGCTGCAGCGCGGTGTAGGGCTTCATGCCCTCGACCGGCTCGTTGACCACATCCTGGAAGAACAGCGGGACGATCTGAGTCAGGCCACCGATGCTCACCGCGAGGATCATGAACAGGGTCAGCAGACCGATGTTCTTTTCCACTATTTCGTGATTCTTCATTACTCGGCTCCTCAGGCGATCTGTGCGGCGGCGTTATATTCGGCAGCCTTGGCGTGACGCACGGTGCGCCAGGTGTTGTAAGCCATCAGGAACATGCCGAAGAGGAAGAAAGCACCACCGATCATGCGAATCACGAAGCCGGGGTGACTGGCTTCAAGTGCTTCGACGAAGGAGTAGGTGAGGGTGCCGTCTTCGTTGATTGCGCGCCACATAAGGCCCTGGGCGATGCCGTTGACCCACATCGAGGCGATGTAGAGCACGGTGCCGATGGTGGCCAACCAGAAGTGTGCGTTGATCAGGCCGATGCTGTGCATCTGCTCGCGACCGAACACTTTCGGGATCAGGTGGTACATGGAACCGATGGTGATCATCGCTACCCAGCCGAGGGCGCCGGCGTGTACGTGGCCGATGGTCCAGTCGGTGTAGTGGGACAGGGCGTTGACGGTCTTGATGGCCATCATCGGGCCTTCGAAGGTGGACATGCCGTAGAAGGCCAGGGAAACCACCAGGAAGCGCAGGATCGGATCGGTGCGCAGCTTATGCCAGGCGCCGGAGAGGGTCATCATGCCGTTGATCATGCCGCCCCAGCTTGGCGCCAGGAGGATGATCGACATCACCATGCCGAGGGACTGAGCCCAGTCCGGCAGGGCGGTGTAGTGCAGGTGGTGCGGGCCGGCCCAGATGTAGAGGGTGATCAGCGCCCAGAAGTGGACGATGGACAGGCGATAGGAGTACACCGGACGCTCGGCCTGCTTGGGCACGAAGTAGTACATCATGCCGAGGAAGCCAGTGGTCAGGAAGAAGCCCACGGCGTTGTGCCCGTACCACCACTGAACCATGGCATCGGTCGCGCCGGCATAAATGGAGTAGGACTTGAACCAGGTGACCGGGATTTCCAGGTTGTTGACGATGTGCAACATCGCCGTGACCAGGATGAAGGCACCGAAGAACCAGTTA
Source organism: Pseudomonas saudiphocaensis (assembly GCF_000756775.1). Lineage (NCBI taxonomy): Bacteria > Pseudomonadati > Pseudomonadota > Gammaproteobacteria > Pseudomonadales > Pseudomonadaceae > Pseudomonas > Pseudomonas saudiphocaensis. The sequence goes on along the minus strand of NZ_CCSF01000001.1, from coordinate 1,239,877 downwards.
CCTACATAAATGTGCTTGGCCTTGCGCTTCATGATGGTGCCGAAGAACACCGTCGCGTAACTGATCCAGACGATCGCCAGGAGGATGTCGATCGGCCACTCCAGCTCGGCGTATTCCTTGGAGCTGGTGAAGCCTTGCGGCAGGGTGATCACTGCCAGCACGATTACTGCCTGCCAACCCCAGAAGGTAAAGGAGGCCAGGCTGTCAGAGAACAGGCGAGCCTGTGAAGTCCGCTGGACCACGTAGAAGGACGTCGCCATCAGGGCACAGCCACCGAAGGCGAAGATCACCGCGTTGGTGTGCAGCGGTCGCAGACGACCGAAGCTGGTCCAGGGGAGGTCGAAGTTGAGTCCCGGCCACACCAGCTGCGCGGCGATAAAGACTCCCAGACCCATTCCAATGATTCCCCACACCACCGTCATGATGGCGAATTGGCGAACCACCTTATAGTTATATGCAGTCTCACTTATTGCTGTGCTCATGCAAGGCTTCCACGCTAAAAGGGCATATCAAGGGGGCAAAAACGGCGGCAAGTATGGAGAAACGAGGGGGGTAATGCAAACGAACCCAGCTCTCTCCGGTGCCGCTTCGGCCCAGATTTCAAGCGTCTTTCCTGCAGGTCGCAGGCGCGCTTGCGGCGCCAGATTGGCGCGCTGAATCGAGGGTTTCGCCTTGTAGTTCTGTGCATTCATGGCGAATGACAGGAAGTATGGGGGCGGCCCGGCCTTTCGGCAAAGGAGGGAAGGATCAGGCGGTCTGCGACAGAGAGTCGCATGGGGGCGATTTGCTGCTGGGCTTGATCTGAAACAGGGCGGTTTTAGCCGCCCTGTCCTAGACCGTTGAACCTTGTTAAAGGTTCAACGGTAGATTTCACTTCTTCGCCAGTTGCTCTGGCGCTTGCGACAGGCTGTAGACGTAAGCTGCCAGCACATGCACCTTGTCGTTGCCCAGATACTGTTCTTGCGCCGGCATCTGGCCGTTGCGGCCGTGGCGAATGGTCTGCTGCAGCTGTGGCAGGCTCGAACCGTAGATCCAGGCGCCAGGGTTGGTCAGCTGTGGTGCACCGAGTGCGGCCATGCCTTCACCGTTGGCACCGTGGCAGACGGAACAGGTTTGCGTGTAGATCTCGGAGCCTTTGCCCAGATCGGCCTCGTTGCCTTCCGGCAGTGGCAGGCCGGCCAGCCCGTTACGCACGTAAGCGGCAACGTTCTTCACGCCCTCATCGCCAATCACCTGGCCCCAGGCCGGCATCGCTGCAATACGACCGTGGAGGATGCTCGCCTTGATCGTTTCCGGCTCGCCGCCCCAGCGCCAATCGTTATCGGCCAGGTTCGGGAAGCCATTGGACCCCTTGGCGTCCGAGCCGTGGCAGATGGCGCAATAGTTGGCGTACAGGCGGGCGCCAATCTTCAGTGCACGCTCGTCCTGAGCAACTTCGGCAACGCTCATGGCCGAATACTTGGCAAAGATCGGACCGAATTTGGCTTCCGCCTGGTCCACTTCGCGCTGCCATTCCTTCTCCTGGGTCCAGCCGCCTTCATAGCCCGGCAGGACACCTTTCCAGTTGCCCAGGCCGGGATACAGGATCAGGTAAGCGATGCCGAACAGCAGCGTGCCGATAAACAGCATGAACCACCATTTGGGCAGCGGGTTGTCGTACTCCTCAATGCCGTCGAAGGAATGACCCATGGTCTTGTCGGTAGTACTGGCCGATTCGCCCTTGCGGGTTGCGAAGATCAGCCAGAACAGAGCGACGATGGTGCCCAGCGTCAGCAGGGCGATGTATCCACTCCAGAAAGTGCTCATGTGCTACTCCTGGACAGCCCGAGCCACTCTGGCTGTCCGCGATTTAAGTCCCTGACGGCCGCCGTCACGGCAAACCGTCGTCTTTCTATGGCGTATCGGATCAACGCTTGTTGGTCAGAGCCGTTCCAAGGACCTGCAGGTAGGCCACCATGGCATCCATTTCGGTCTTGCCCTTTACCGCGTCCCTCGCACCGGCGATGTCTTCGTCGGTGTAAGGCACGCCTAGAGTGCGCAGGGCCTGCATCTTCTTGGCGGTATCGCGACCGTCGAGGGTGTTTTCCACCAGCCACGGATAGGAGGGCATCTTCGACTCCGGCACTACGTTGCGCGGGTTGTACAGGTGCGCACGGTGCCAGTCATCGGAGTAGCGTCCACCGACACGGGCCAGGTCCGGACCGGTACGCTTGGAACCCCACAGGAACGGGTGGTCGTAAACGCTTTCACCGGCAACCGAGTAATGGCCGTAGCGCTCGGTTTCGGCGCGGAACGGACGGATCATCTGCGAGTGGCAACCGACGCAACCTTCCTTGATATAGATGTCGCGGCCTTCCAGCTGCAGTGCGGTGTAGGGCTTCATGCCCTCGACCGGCTCGTTGACCACATCCTGGAAGAACAGCGGGACGATCTGCGTCAGGCCACCGATGCTTACCGCGAGGATCATGAACAGGGTCAGCAGACCGATGTTCTTTTCCAGTTTTTCGTGATTCTTCATTGCTCGGCTCCTCAGGCGATCTGTGCGGCGGCGTCGTATTCGGCCGGCTTGACTGCGCGCACGGTGCGCCAGGTGTTCCAGGCCATCAGCAGCATGCCGGCGAAGAAGATCGCTCCACCGATCATGCGAATCACGAAGCCGGGGTGACTGGCTTCAAGTGCTTCGACGAAGGAGTAGGTGAGGGTGCCGTCTTCGTTGATTGCGCGCCACATGAGGCCCTGGGCGATGCCGTTGACCCACATTGAGGCGATGTAGAGCACGGTGCCGATGGTGGCCAGCCAGAAGTGTGCGTTGATCAGAGCGATGCTGTGCATCTGCTCGCGACCGAACACTTTCGGGATCAGGTGGTAGAGCGAGCCGATGGTGATCATCGCTACCCAGCCGAGGGCGCCGGCGTGTACGTGGCCGATGGTCCAGTCGGTGTAGTGGGACAGGGCGTTGACGGTCTTGATGGCCATCATCGGGCCTTCAAAGGTGGACATGCCGTAGAAGGCCAAGGAGACCACCAGGAAGCGCAGGATCGGGTCGGTACGCAGCTTATGCCAGGCGCCGGAGAGGGTCATCATGCCGTTGATCATGCCGCCCCAGCTTGGTGCCAGGAGGATGATCGACATCACCATGCCGAGGGACTGAGCCCAGTCCGGCAGAGCGGTGTAGTGCAGGTGATGCGGGCCGGCCCAGATGTAGAGGGTGATCAGCGCCCAGAAGTGGACGATGGACAGGCGATAGGAATACACCGGACGCTCGGCCTGCTTGGGCACGAAGTAGTACATCATGCCGAGGAAGGCGGTGGTCAGGAAGAAGCCCACGGCGTTGTGCCCGTACCACCACTGAACCATGGCGTCGGTCGCGCCGGAGTACAGCGAGTAGGACTTGGTCAGGGTGACCGGAATTTCCAGGTTGTTGACGATGTGCAGCATCGCCACGACGAGGATGAAGGCACCGAAGAACCAGTTGCCGACATACAGGTGCTTGACCTTGCGCTTGATCAGCGTGCCGAAGAAGACGACCCCGTAGGCCACCCAGACGACGGCGATCAGGATGTCGATCGGCCACTCCAGCTCGGCGTACTCCTTGGAGGTGGTGAGGCCTAGCGGCAGGGTGATGGCCGCCAGAAGAATGACCAGTTGCCAACCCCAAAAGGTGAAGGCGGCCAGTTTCGGCGCGAACAGCGGGGTTTGGCAGGTACGCTGGACGGCGTAGTAGGAGGTCGCGAACAATGCACAACCACCGAAGGCGAAGATCACCGCGTTGGTGTGCAAGGGGCGCAAGCGCCCGAAACTGGTCCAGGGCAGATCAAAGTTGAGTCCGGGCCAAGCAAGCTGTGCTGCGATGAAAACGCCGAGCCCCATCCCGACGATTCCCCACACCACCGTCATGATGGCGAATTGGCGGACCACCTTGTAATGGTAGGCGGTACTGGTTGCTGTGTTCATGTATGGGCTTCCATCCACGGTAATGAGCGTTTCTGTTGCGTGTAAGCAGTTGTTTCTTTCAAGAGAAAACGGGGGCAAGCATGGGGAAAGGGCAAATGCCTGGTATTGACGCCGATCAATACAGGCAGGGGGGTGAAACTCCGCTGGTCGAGGTCGATCGCCCGCACGGCGATGCGTCGGTGAGCTTGATACTGGCGCACGGGGCCGGTGCGCCGATGGACAGTCCATTTATGCAGGCAATCACCGAGCGCCTTGTGGCACGTGGCGTGGCGGTATTTCGCTTCGAGTTCGCGTATATGGCCGAGCGGCGTAAAGACGGTCGCAGGCGACCACCAAATCCGCAGGCGCGTCTGCTTGAGCAATGGCGTGACGTGTATGCACTGGTGCGACAGCAAACCGCAGGGCGGCTGGCAATCGGCGGCAAGTCGATGGGCGGGAGAATGGCCGGTCTGCTGGCTGACGAGTTACAGGCCGATGCTCTGATCTGTTTGGGCTATCCCTTCCACCCGGCGGGCAAGCCAGAGAAACCACGGGTGGCCCACCTTGCCGACCTGCGGACACCCACCCTGATCATTCAGGGCGAGCGTGATGCATTGGGTGATCGAGAGACCGTTGCCGGCTACGCGTTGTCGACCGCTGTAGCGGTGCACTGGCTGACGGCCGCCGACCATGACCTCAAGCCCCTCAAACGCTCAGGGCTGACCCATGAGCAGCACCTGGACAGTGCTGCCGACAGGATTGCCGAGCTTCTGCAGCGGCTCTGATCTAGCGGTTGAAGCGCTCCACCAGTGCCGACTGGGCTCGCGCAGTTGCCTCCAGCTCTTCGGACAGCAGAGCCGTGCTCTGAGCATCGCCGGAGGTCTGGTTGGCAAGGTCCGCGATATTGCTCACGTTGCGGCTGATCTCGTCAGCCACTGCGCTTTGTTGCTCGGTGGCCGAGGCAATCTGAGTCGTCATCTCGATAATGCTCTCCACGGCAACACCTATGCCGGCCAGTGCCTTGTCTGCATCTATTACCCGCTCGACACCGATGCCTGCCTGGGCTTTGCCTTGCTCGGTGGCTTTTACCGCCTGCTGAGCCTGTTGCTGGAGTTTTTCGATCAGCTGGTGGATATCTCCCGTAGCCGTGGCGGTGCGCTGGGACAGCTGGCGCACCTCGTCGGCGACCACGGCAAAGCCGCGACCCGAGTCGCCCGCACGGGCTGCCTCAATGGCCGCGTTTAGGGCGAGCAGGTTGGTCTGGTCGGCAATGCTTTTGATCACATCGACGACGCTGCCAATCTCGTCGCTGTTGCGGGCCAGTTCGGTAACGGTGTCACCAGTTTCGCTCACGGTTGCAGCCAGCAACTCGATGGCCTGACGGGTTTGTGCACTGATCTCACGGCCTTGGCTGGTCAGACGGCTGGCTTGTCCGGTTGCGTCGGCAGCCAGCGCCACATTACTTGCTACCTCTTGTGTGGTCGCCGCCATCTGGTTGATGGCCGTGGCTACCTGCGAGGTTTCATGGTGCTGCTTGGCCAGGCCACCGGAACTGCTGCTGGCCAACTCTTCGGCGCGTTTGGCTTGTTGCTCCAGCTGCACAGCGCTGTCGAGCAGGCGTGTCAGGCAGGTTTTCAAACGCGCCTGCTCGCTGAGCATGGCCATCTCCAGTCGCGCCTCACTGCCTTGGCTGTCGGTGTACATCTTCGCGATCAGCGGATCGCTCAGTGAGTGTTCGGCCAACCGCACCAGCCGCCGGGTGCTGCGCGATTGCCAATGCAAGCCGGCGAGACCAAGGGGAATGGTGAGGGCGGCGGCCAACAAAAGGCCCCCTACATTATTGAGCCAGGTGCCGACGGCGAATCCGATCAGGCTGGTGAGGATAAACGGCAGCCAGTTGGCGATCTGCGGAATCCAGCTGTCACGCAAGGGTACGCCGCGTTTGCCGCTGTTCAGGCGTGCATAGAGTGCTTCGGCGCGCTTTATCTGCTCGCGGGTAGGCTTGGTGCGCACCGATTCGTAGCCAATCACCTGGCGCTGCAGGTCCAGCACTGGGGTTACATAGGCGTTGACCCAGTAGTGATCGCCGTCCTTGCGGCGATTCTTGACGATCCCCATCCAGGGCTGGCCAGCCTTGAGGGTGCTCCACAGGTGCTCGAATACGGCGGAGGGGACATCAGGATGACGGATCAGATTGTGCGGCGCGCCGATCAGATCCTGGCGCTCGAAGCCGCTGACCGAGGCAAAGATATCGTTGCAATAGGTGATTCGACCTTTAAGGTCCGTGGTGGAAATCAGTCGTTCCTGGTCAGAGAAGGCAAATTCGCGATGAGTAATTGGCAGGTTCTTTCGCATGCAGGTACGCCTGGCAATGTGATTGTTATTTTTATTGTCTGGGAGTGTGCAGGTGTTTTGACGTCAAAACAACCGGTTTGCGCAGATAGCGACTGCACTGGCCGAAACTTGAAGGGTTTACGACGAAAAAACAAAAAAACGCCCGCAGGAGACGGGCGTTGTATGGATGCCATCAGAGTTATCCGTTGATCAGTTGCCGCAGTACGAAATGCAGAATCCCGCCGGCCTTGAAGTACTGGACTTCATTCAAGGTGTCGATACGACACAGAACCTGGAATGAACTTCGCGATCCATCGTTGCGCTCCACTTCGACGGTCAGCATCTGATGCGGTTTGATATTTTCGTCCAGGCCGCGAATTGAAAGCTTCTCGGTTCCGTCCAGTCCCAGGGACTGCCGGTTCTGGCCATCGACGAACTGCAGCGCCAATACACCCATGCCGATCAGATTGGAGCGGTGGATACGCTCGAAGCTTTCGGCTATCACCGCCTTGATCCCCAGCAGGTTGGTGCCCTTGGCCGCCCAGTCGCGGCTCGAGCCTGTGCCGTATTCCTGACCGGCAATCACCACCAGCGGTACGCCTTCGCTCTGGTAACGCATGGCCGCATCGTAGATCGAAAGCTTTTCACCGCCGGGCTGGTAGAGAGTATTGCCGCCTTCTTCGCCACCGAGCATTTCGTTCTTGATACGAATATTGGCGAAGGTGCCGCGCATCATCACTTCATGGTTGCCCCGACGCGAACCGTAGGAGTTGAAGTCATCCGGCTGCACGCCCAAGGATTGCAGGTATAGACCGGCCGGTGAGCTGGCCTTGATGTTGCCTGCCGGGGAGATGTGGTCAGTGGTGATGGAATCGCCGAACAGGGCCAGGATCCGCGCATTCTCGATATCGGCAGGCGGCGCGGGTGGCTGGCCGATATCCTCGAAGAACGGCGGGTTCTGCACATAGCTGGAAGCGGCGTTCCAATGATAGGTATTGCCGGCAGTAACCGGAATCTTCTGCCAGTGCTGGTCGCCGCTGAATACGTCGGCATAGCGGCTGCGGAACATTTCGCCGTCGATCTTGGCAACGGCTTCGGCAATCTCCGCGCTGCTTGGCCAGATGTCCTTCAGGTACACCGGCTGGCCTTGAGGGTCATGGCCCAAGGGTTCCTTGCTCATATCGATGCGCGTGGTGCCAGCCAGGGCGAAGGCCACCACCAGCGGAGGTGAGGCCAGCCAGTTGGCCTTGACCAGCGGGTGTACGCGCCCTTCGAAGTTGCGGTTGCCGGACAATACCGAGGATACGATCAGATCGTTGTCGGTAATGCTCTGGCCAATGGCATCCGGCAGCGGCCCGGAGTTGCCAATGCAGGTGGTGCAGCCGTAGCCCACCAGGTTGAAACCGAGCCGGTCCAGGTATTGAGTGAGTCCGGCGCGCTCCAGGTAATCGGTGACCACCTGGGATCCGGGCGCCAGCGAGGACTTCACCCACGGCTTGCGCTGGAGCCCGCGTTCCAGTGCTTTCTTGGCCACCAGGCCGGCTGCCATCAGCACGTTCGGGTTGGACGTATTGGTGCAGGAGGTGATCGCGGCGATCACCACTGCGCCGTGCTTGAGCGCGAAATCTTCACCGCTGACGGCGAAGTCCGTATCGGCTTGCTGCTTGCGACCGCTGGTTTCCATCAGCAGGTCGAAGCTGGCGCCGATGTCGCTCAGGGTGACGCGGTCTTGCGGGCGCTTGGGGCCGGCGACAGAAGGCTGCACCCGGCTCAGGTCCAGCTCCAGGGTGGCGGTAAACAGCGGGTCCGGCGAACTGCTGTCGCGCCACATGCCCTGGGCCTTGCTGTAGGCCTCGACCAGGGCGATACGTTCTTCGCTGCGGCCGGTCAGGCGCAGGTAATCGAGAGTGATCTGGTCCACCGGGAAGAAGCCACAGGTGGCGCCATACTCGGGTGCCATGTTGCCGATGGTGGCACGATCAGCCAAGGGCAGGTAATCCAGCCCCGGCCCATAGAACTCGACGAACTTGCCCACCACGCCGTGTTTACGCAGCATCTGCGTCACGGTCAGCACCAGGTCGGTGGCGGTGATGCCTTCATTGAGCCTGCCGGTAAGGCGAAAGCCCACCACTTCAGGGATCAGCATGGACACCGGCTGCCCGAGCATGGCCGCTTCGGCCTCGATACCGCCTACACCCCAGCCCAGTACACCCAGGCCATTGATCATGGTGGTGTGTGAGTCAGTACCGACCAGGGTGTCGGGGTAGGCATAGGTTTCGTCGTTGTCATCGCGGGTCCAGACCACCTGGCCGAGGTATTCGAGGTTGACCTGGTGGCAGATTCCGGTACCCGGCGGTACTACCCGGAAATTGTCGAAGGCCTGCTGGCCCCAACGCAGGAACTCGTAGCGTTCGCCGTTGCGCTGCATCTCGATCTCGACGTTCTGCTCGAACGCCTGGCCGCTGCCGAAACGGTCCACCATTACCGAGTGGTCGATCACCAGATCCACCGGTGAAAGCGGATTGATCTGCTGCGGGTCTGCACCGGCGCGGGCAACCGCGTCGCGCATGGCGGTCAGGTCCACCACTGCAGGCACGCCGGTGAAATCCTGCATCAGCACGCGGGCAGGGCGGTACTGGATTTCGCGATCCGAGGTGCGCGCCTGCAGCCAGCTTGCCAGTGAATTGAAGTCATCGGCGCGCACGGTGATGTCGTCTTCCCAGCGCAGCAGGTTTTCCAGCAGCACCTTCAGCGAGGTTGGCAGGCGACTGATGTCGCCCAAGGTTTTCGCTGCTTCGGGCAGGCTGTAATAAAGGTAGGTTTTGCCGCCCACATCCAGGCTTCGGCGACAGTTGAGGCTGTCCAAGGATCGCATTCGTCTCTCCTTTATGCCCGCACGGTCGGGCTGAGTGAGGTCGTGGCTTTGTCTGAATCTAGTCCCGCTGGGGGTGTTTAGCCATGTTCTCTGGACAGGAATGGCCGCCCGGGGGTTCCCTCTTGAGCGCCAAGCCTGTCCTTTATGCCGGTTACGGATGCCCGGACGATGACGCTGCGTCGCATCTGGGCGACAATGCCGGCTTGTTTTCTGGAGTCCTGTGATGTCCCGACCAGCCGAACTGCCCGCCGATGCGGTACTCGATGCCAGTGGCCTCAATTGCCCGGAGCCGGTGATGATGCTGCACAACAAGGTGCGTGGCCTGGGCGGTGGCGAGCTGCTCAAGGTGATCGCCACCGACCCGTCTACCCAGCGCGATATTCCTAAATTCTGCGTCTTCCTTGGCCACGAGCTGGTCGAGCAGCAGGCCGAGGAAGGCACCTACCTTTATTGGATTCGCAAGAAAAGCGAGTGAGGCTCGGAGACGAGCATGCCCCGTAGGAGCGGGCCATGCCCGCGAACCGATCCGTCCAACGGGGCGGCCTCCTTCGCGGCCATGGGCCGCTCCTACAAACCTCTCTGCGACAAGGCGCTGGCCTCCTGCCGCCGCCACATCCTTTTAAGCCAGCGCCAGGTGATCCAGCCGGCGCCCAGCAGGTAGATCAAACCTCCCGGCACCCACATGATCAGGCCGGCCAGCTGTTGATCCGCGACATCCCGCGATTCGCCATAGAAGGGCGTGCTGGCAAAGGTCAGCAGGGCACCCAGCAGGCCGGTGTGCATCAGCGTCAACAGGTTGGCCATCAGCGCCTGGGGGACTTGCTTCGGATTCGCGCGTAGGGTTGACCACCAGAACAGCCAGCCGGTGAACAGGAAGCAGGCGTGCTCGAAGGCATGCCACCAAAGGTTGTCCAGCGCGAGTTGATAAAGACTGGGGGTGTGCCAGATCCAGATGATCGCCCCATGCAGCATGGCCAGCGCCACCGGATAACGCCCCCAGCGCAAAACTGCACTCCACAGCGGCTGGGCCACCCGTCCGGTGACTGCACGCCATTGCGGCAGCGGGCGAGCCAGGGCCCACATGGGTGCTATCACCACGATAAACAGCATGTGCTGGGTCATGTGCCAGCTGGTGCTGGTTTCCGCCCAGTCGTCGATGGGCCCGAATACCGAGAACACCACCAACAGCATGGCGCCGTGAAACCATGCGGCGTCGCTGCGCCGAGTCCGGATGCGCAGGGAGCCAAGGATATACAGCCCCCAGGCCACGGCCACAATGACTGCGGTGATGAACAGCGGCGCGCGCTCGGTGAAATGCCCGTCGAACAGGCCGTGGGCCAGTGCCGGTTGCGGCAGCCAGCCCAGCAGAACAACCAGCAGGGGCCAGCGGATCAGCGAAGTCATACGCATGGTGGAAAAAACGCCAGTTGCAGGCCGATGAACAGGGTGGAAAGGGCCGCGATCAGATGTATCCCGGCGGCCACGCGGGTGACGAATAGCTGCCGCTCGTCCAGCTCATGTGGAGGCTGACCCAGTTTCCAGGCGCGATGGGCGAGCCAAAGCAGTACCGCGGCCACCATCAATGTGCCAACCGCAAAGCTCAGGTTCAGCCAGTTGAAGATGCCTTGGGCCGGATCCGGTGGGCTGACCGCACAGGCGACGCCATGCGCGCCGTAGATCGTGGCAAACCAGAGGCTCCAGATGATCAGCCCTAGCACGATTTGCATGGGATGCAGGCGCGAGGTCCAGCGAGGTTTGTTCATCAGGCGGCCCCCCAGGTGCTGGGGAACAGCACGATGGCCGCGTAGGCACTCCACAGCACGCCGGCGTTGTAGTACCAGAGTTGCGCCACCACCACGGTTTCGTACGGGGCATGCAGTCCGACATAGCCTTTAATCACGCGCCATGCCTGCAGGATCGTCAGTGTCGCCGCCAGGGCACAGTGGATCAGGCTGTAGCTCAGCATCACGAAGATCACCGCATCATGAGCCGTTTCGGTGATGGCGAGGTTGGCATCCAGCAGCAGCCACAGCAGCACCGCGCATTGCAACAAGCCCAGGCCTGCGGTGATGCAAAGGTTGCGCAGCAAATGTTCGGATTTCCCCTGACGCAATCGCGCCGGCACCGAGCGCATGCACAGCGCGCCCAGGGTCAGCAGCGCGGCGCTGCCTAGCATTACCCAACCATTAAGACCGGACTCTTCCGGCACCTGCCAGTCAGGAGAAACCGTCCATAGATAGAACCAGCCGAACAGCAGGCACAGATACAGCGCGCCGTTGGCCAGCAGCGTTACGCCCATGCCCCATACGCCGGGGCCGTCGAAGGTGCGCGAATGCAGGGGTGGCTCGCCCGGTTGAGTGCGCGCGTCCGGTGCGGCGGCGGGGTGTGTGCCGTTCTCCCATGACCAGCGAAACAGCACCACCAATGTCGCCAGGGTGGCGATAAGGGCGATCCAATAGGCCTTGCTCAACAGGCTCAAGCAGAGCGCGGTCAGGAACAGCGAGGCGATAAAGGGCAGCCAGCTGTTACCCGGCAGGTGAACGATCTCCCGCGCCTTGCCGGTCAGCGGATCGACGCCCCAGGTCTCCCGCCGGCCATGGTCGATCACCGTCAGGGCGTGTTCGCCGCGGGCGATGCTGTCGGGCAGATCGGGGTCCTTCCACAGTGGATGGCGGCTATCGATATCCGGCAGGCTGACGAAGTTGTAAGGGCTCGGCGGCAGGCTGGTGGCCCACTCCAGAGTATCGGCGTTCCAGGGGTTCTTTTTCGCCGGCTGACCGAAGCGAAAATGCAACAGGATATCCAGCAGGATGGTGCCGATGCCGATGGCCATGATGAAGCTGCCGATAGACGACACCAGGTTTGGAATGTCCCATCCCAGGCCCGTGTCGTAGGTATAGACCCGCCGCGGCATGCCGATCAGCCCGGTCCAGTGCATGATCAGAAAGGTGACGTTGAAGCCGATAAATACCAGCCAGAAGCCCCAGCGCCCGAGCCTCTCCGAAGGCATGCGCCCGGAGAAGTGCGGCAGCCAGTAATAAAGCCCGGCCATCAACGGAAAGAACATGCCACCCACCAGCACGTAGTGCATGTGCGCCACCACGAAATGGGTGTCGTGCACCTGCCAGTCGAAGGGCACCAGCGCCACCATCACCCCGGTCAGGCCGCCGGCGACGAAGACGATGAGAAAGCCCACCAGCCAGAGCATCGGCACGTGATAGGTCGGCCTGCCCAGCCACAGCGTGGCGATCCAGGCGAAGATCTGCACGCCGGTGGGAATCGCCACCAGCATGCTCGCGGCCGAGAAAAAGCCCAGCGCCAACGCGGGAATGCCCACCGTGAACATGTGGTGGACCCACAATCCGAAGCTGAGAAAACCCGTGCTCAGTACGCCCAGCACTACCCAGCGGTAGCCCACCAGCGGCCGCTGGCAGAACACCGGCAACAGCGTGGAGACGATGCCCGCGCCGGGCAGGAAGATGATGTACACCTCCGGATGACCGAACAGCCAGAACAGGTGCTGCCACAGCAGCGGATCGCCGCCGCGTGCGGTATCGAAGAAGGGCATGCCCGCGGCGCGTTCCAATTCCAGCAGGATGCTGCCCAGGATCAGCGGCGGGAAGCCGATGACGATCATCATCGCCATGACCAGGATGTACCAGGCGTAAATCGGCATCTTGTGCAGCGCCATGCCGTTGGCACGGGTGCGCAGGATCGACACCACCAGTTCGACGCCGGCGCTCACCGCCGAAATCTCCACAAAGGTGATGCCCAGCAGCCAGAAATCCGAGTTGATCCCCGGCATGTGCGCCGAGCTGGACAGCGGCGTGTACATAAACCAGCCGGCCTTGGGCGCCACTTCGAAGAATACGCTGGACAGCAGGATGATCCCGCCGAACAGATAACAGTAGTAACCCAGCGCCGACAGCCGCGGGAAGGCCAGGTCCCGCGCGCCGAGCATCTTCGGTATCAGGTAGACCGCCAGAGCTTCCATGATCGGCACGGCAAAGAGAAACATCATCACCGTGCCGTGCATGGTGAAGACCTGGTTGTAGATGTCCGGCTCCATCAGCACATAGCCGGGCAGCGCCAGCTGGGTGCGGATCAGCATTGCCATCAGGCCGCCGATGAGGAAGAACACCCCGCCGGTGATCATGAAGCGCAGGCCGATACTGGTGTGGTTGACGACGGTCAGCGCACGCCAGCCGCGGGGGTTGCCCCAGACTTCGTTGAACTGGTCGTGCAGTTGATCCGGGTCCGTGGAAGGCGCTTTGCTCAGATCGGTATAACTCATGGCGCAAGCGTCTCCAGCCAGGCGGCAATATCGTCGAGGGTTTCGGGGGGAACATCGTCATGAGCCGGCATGGCGTTGCCGAACTTGATCGTCTTGTGCTCGCGCAGCCAGCGCCGCAGGCCTTCCTCATCATTGGCGATGATGCCGGCACCGAGGCTCGGGCGCGTTGCGAGGTCGGTCAGGTCCGGTGCGCGATTGCCGTCGCTGATGCCGGCAACGCGATGGCATTGGCCGCAGCGTTCCTCGAACACTTCGCCCGCGGCGCCGGGAGCGGGCTGGCTTACCTGGAAACCCTGTCTCGCGGCGGTCCAGTTATCGAACCCGTCGGCGGTCATCGCCTCCACGTGCAGCTTCATATGGGTGTGCTGCAGACCGCAAAACTCGGAGCACTGGCCGTGAAAGACCCCCGGATGGCTGGCCTCGATGCGAATGACGTTGGTCCGCCCCGGCAGCATGTCCATCTTGCCGCCCAGGCGTGGCACCCAGAACGAATGCACCACATCGGCGCTGGTGACGTGCACGTCGATCAGGCGTTCGGCGGGAATGATCAACTGGTTGGCAGTGGTGATGCCGCTGTCGGGGTAGTGCACCTGCCACCACCACTGATGGCCGGTGATTTCCACCTTCAGCGGCTGCTCGCCTGCGACCGGCAGCGGCATCATCCCGCGCCCGGTGGGAATGCCGAAGATCAACAACAGCAGGATGCTGACCCCCGGCAGCACCAGCCCGCCGCCGACGATCCAGCGCCGGTTGATCCGGTCTGCCTGTTCCTCGCTGACCGTGCGCGGCTTGCGCAGCATTGCGTAGATCCACAGCGTGCTGACCACCAGCAGCACCAAGGTGGCAAAGGCAAACATGCCCCACCAGACGTTTGCCACCTGCTGCGCCATGGGGCTGGCCGGGTCGAGCGTTGAAAGTGGACCGCCGCAGGCGGTGAGGCAAGGAACTGATAGCGCCAGCGTGGTCCATTTAACAGGCCGTTGAAAAACTACCTGCGTTGCCTCGCCTACGTTCCTCAACTGCGTGTTACAGAGGCCATCGTTTCGTATGGGCCGATTTTTCGTTAGCCACTGGAGGGCCGAATGGCCAACTACCGAGACTCCATTCACAGCCGCGCCGCGATCGCCGGGCATCCATTGCATCCGATGCTGATTCACTTCCCCGTAGCCGCATTGACCGCCTTGCTGCCGGTCGATCTGGCGCATCTGTGGACCCTGGATGACTTCTGGTGGCGTGCCGGTGTCTGGTTGGCCGGCGTGGGCGCTGTAGGTGGCTGGGTGGCAAGTCTCTTCGGTCTGATCGACTTGCTTACGGTGCGTGAGATCCGCCAGAAGATCACCGCCTGGTGCCATGCCATCCTCGCCGTGATGATGCTCTCGCTGGCCTCGCTCAACTGGTTGCTGCGTTTGCAGGACGACGGGCAGAACATCCATCTCTGGGCCTTGTACCTGTCGGCCATCACCGCGTTGCTGATCGCCCTGGCGGCCTATCTCGGCGGGCGCCTGGTCTACGAACACGCGGTGGGGGTCGATCTGGACAAGGTGTGAGAATGGTTCGGTCATGAGCGCTTGCCGAGTCATTTATGAGTTAGAAAGGTTTGGCCAGGACCAGCCAGAGCGTCGCCGTAATAAAGGCTGCGATAAAGACGCCAAGGATTCGGCACTGGATGCTGGCGCTTCGTTCCGGCGAGCGCTCGATGCGCAACACCAACACGCCGCACAAGGCATGGCACATGACCATCCCGGCAACCATGGTGAGCTTGACGATCAGCCAGCCGGCGACGAGCCCGTCGCGCAGAAATATTGCGCTGCCCGAGCCAATGGCAATCAGCGCCGCTGGAGTCGCAATCAGGTTGAATACCGTGCGCGTCAGATGCGCATGATCTCGATAGAAAAGCGGTTCGCTGCGCTGAGTGCCGGCAGCGATCAGTGCCGGCAGATACAGCAGGGCACCGCACCAGCACAACAGGCTCGCGAAGTGCAGCAGTTTGAGCAGGGGCATTCACGTCTCCATCCGGCCCGCGGCAGGTCAGAGGTTGTGACACCCCCGGGTCTTGGCGGTTCGGCTGGAAGCTCGGTACTCCGGAATAGCCAGAGCCCGAACGGTAGGTGGTCGTAGGAGCGAAACCCTGCCATTCAGCTTCAGACTTTGCCCTGGACGGCTTTTAGGCATAGCCTTGCACTATTGGAAAACACATGCGCATCAAGCTGTTGGAGAACGATATGCCTGATTCACGGTTGGTCGATCCATTCGGCCGACGTATTACCTACCTCAGGTTGTCGGTAACCGATCGCTGCGACTTTCGCTGTACCTACTGCATGAGCGAAGACATGGTCTTCGCGCCGCGTGCGCAAATCCTGTCTCTGGAAGAACTCTATGCAGTGGCCGATGCCTTTATCAGTCTGGGTGTCAAACGCATTCGCGTGACCGGCGGCGAGCCGCTTGTACGTAAAGGCCTGCCTGATCTGTTGGCGCGCCTCGGCGCCCGTGAAGAGCTGGAAGATCTGGCAATCACCACCAACGGTTCGCAATTGCCCACGCTCGCGCCTGTATTGAAGGCCGCCGGAGTCAAGCGTCTGAATATCAGCCTTGATTCGCTCAAACGGGAACGTTTTGCCGAACTGACCCGCCGCGACAAGCTCGATCAGGTGCTCGAAGGTATCGATGCCGCTCGCCAGGCGGGCTTTCGTCGAATCAAGATCAACAGCGTGATTCAGAAGGGCCGCAATGACGACGAAGTGCTGGATCTGGTGAACTTCGCCGTTGAGCGCGGCCTGGATATCAGCTTTATCGAGGAGATGCCGCTGGGCAGCATTTCCAGCCATCAGCGCGAAATTACCTTCTGTTCCAGTGACGAAGTGCGTGAGCGTATCGAGGTAGGCCACACCCTTGTACGCAGCAGTCACACCACGGGCGGCCCCTCGCGTTACTGGCAGGTGGCAGGCAGCGAAACCCAGGTGGGCTTTATCTCGCCGCACAGCAACAACTTCTGCGGCAGTTGCAACCGCGTGCGCGTGACTGCCGAAGGCAAGCTGGTGCTCTGCCTCGGACACGAAGGCGCGCTGGATCTAAAGAGCCTGATGCGCCGCCATCCCGGCGACAGTGAGCGCCTGCGCCAGGCGCTGGTGGACGCCCTGCAGCTCAAGCCGGAAAAACATGAATTTCGCACCGACGAGCAAGTGCAGGTGGTGCGCTTTATGAGCATGACCGGCGGCTAATCAATCAAGGGCGCGGCTGTCTCCAAGGGAGCAGCCTGCGGCTTTTCGTGGGAACGGGCCATGCCCGAGGGTTCAGCACCGGAGCACTGATCTCGCCTTGTTCGCCGGCATGGCCTGCCCCTACAGGCGTGCGCAGCCTGCCGCCAAACTCTGAGAACCCCTCCTGCAAGGTGGATTGGCCAGCGTGATAAACTCCTGCGTTTTCGCGCCCGTGCCTCACTTGCTGCCAGGAATCCCGATGTTCACGGCAAACCTGCTTGTTCATCTCACCGCTGATCGCCACGGATAAGGCTTCGCATGCGTCTGAAAAGCATCAAACTTGCCGGCTTCAAATCCTTTGTCGATCCCACCACGGTCAGCTTCCCGAGCAACATGTCGGCAGTTGTGGGGCCGAATGGCTGCGGAAAATCCAACATCATCGACGCCGTGCGTTGGGTGATGGGCGAGAGCTCAGCGAAGAACCTCCGGGGCGAGTCGATGACGGACGTCATCTTCAATGGCTCCAACACACGCAAGCCGGTAACCCAGGCCAGCATCGAGCTTGTTTTCGACAACTCCGACGGCACCCTGACCGGCGAATACGCGGCCTTTGCGGAAATCTCCATCCGCCGCCGCGTTACCCGTGACTCCCAGAACACCTATTTCCTCAACGGCGTGAAGTGTCGCCGCCGCGACATCACCGATATCTTCCTCGGCACCGGCCTCGGACCGCGCAGCTACTCGATCATCGAGCAGGGCATGATCTCCAAGCTGATCGAAGCCAGGCCCGAGGATCTGCGCAATTTCATCGAGGAAGCCGCCGGCATTTCCAAATACAAGGAGCGCCGTCGCGAAACCGAGAATCGCATTCGCCGTACCCACGAAAACCTGGAGCGCCTGACCGACCTGCGCGAAGAGCTGGAGCGCCAGCTCGAACGTCTGCATCGCCAGGCGCAGTCGGCGGAGAAGTATCAGCAATACAAGGCCGAGGAGCGGCAGCTCAAGGCGCAATTGTCGGCATTGCGCTGGCAGACGCTGAACGAACAGGTCGGCCGGCGCGAGCAGTTGATCGGCGACCAGGACGTGGCCTTCGAGGCGCTGGTGGCCGAGCAGCGCAACGCCGATGCCAGTATCGAGCGCCTGCGTGACGGTCACCATGAGCTGTCCGAACGCTTCAATCAGGTTCAGGGGCGTTTCTATTCCGTGGGCGGCGATATCGCGCGGGTCGAGCAGAGCATTCAGCATGGTCAGCAACGCTTGCGCCAATTGCAGGACGATTTGCGTGAGGCCGAGCAGGCACGCCTGGAAACCGAGTCTCACCTGGGCCACGATCGCACCCTGCTGGCGACGCTTGGCGAAGAACTGGCGATGCTCGAACCCGAGCAGGAACTTGCAGGCGCGGCAGCGGAAGAAACCGCTGCGCAACTGGAAGAGGCCGAAACCGCCATGCAGCTCTGGCAGGAGCAATGGGAGCGGTTCAATCAGCAAAGCGCCGAGCCGCGTCGCGCCTCCGAGGTGCAACAGTCGCGCATTCAGCAGCTCGAACAGAGCCTGGAACGTCTGGCTGAGCGGCAGCGGCGTCTGGAGGATGAACGCGCCTCGCTGGCCAGCGACCCGGAAGATGCCGCGATGCTGGAAGTGGGCGAGCAGCTGGCCATTAGCGAGCTGAATCTGGAAGAGCTGGCCGCGGCGCAGGAAGACACCGAACAACAGCTGGAACAATTGCGTGAGCAGTTGCAGGGCGCGTCCCAGGCGCAGCAGCAGGCACAGGGCGAACTGCAACGCCTGAACGGTCGAATCGCCTCGCTGGAAGCCTTGCAACAGGCAGCATTGGACCCGGGCAAGGGCGTGTCCGAATGGCTGCGCGAGCATAACCTGGAGCAGCGTCCGCGCCTGGCTGAAGGGCTGCGTGTCGAGCCGGGCTGGGAGCTGGCGGTGGAGACCGTACTGGGTGCGGATCTTCAAGCTGTATTGCTGGACACCTTTGACGGCCTCGATATGAGCGGTTTCGAGCAGGGCGATCTGCGTCTGGTAAGCGCGGGGCAGGGCGGGCGTATCGCCGGCAGCTTGCTGGAAATGGTCGAGTCCGCCACGGATCTTTCACCCTGGCTGGGCCGGGTGCGACCCGTGGAAACCCTCGAACAGGCGCTGGCCGGGCGTGCTGTGCTAGAAGAAGGCGAAAGCCTGATCAGCCGTGACGGCTATTGGGTCGGTCGGCATTTCCTGAGGGTGCGACGTGCGGCGGAGGCCGAGTCCGGGCTGCTGGCGCGCGGGCAGGAACTGGAGCGCCTGCAGGCTGAGCGCGAACAGCGTGAAGCGGACCTTGAGCAGTTGGACGGCCGCCTAGACCAGCTTCGCGATGCACAACGCCAGCAGGAAGATGAACGCGAACAGCAACGTCGTCGGCAGCAGGACGAAGCCCGTCAGCAAGCCGAACTCAAGGCGCGTCTGTCGGCTAGCCAGGCCCGGCTGGAACAGTTGAGTCTGCGCCGTCGTCGCCTCGATGAAGAGCTGATCGAGCTGACCGCCCAGCGCGCTCTGGAAACCGAGCAGCTGGCCGAGGCGCGGCTGCAGTTGCAGGACGCCCTCGATGCCATGGCGCTGGACACCGAACAGCGCGAAACGCTGCTGGCCAGTCGCGACGGCTTGCGCGAACGGCTCGACCGGGTGCGTCAGGAAGCTCGTCAGCAGAAGGATCAGGCACATCAGCTGGCGGTCCGGGTGGGCTCGCTCAAGGCGCAGCACGATTCGACCCGCCAGGCTCTCGAGCGCCTCGAGCAACAGTTCGAACGCGCCATCGAACGCCGCGAGCAACTTAGCCTGAATCTGGAAGAGGGCGAGGCGCCGCTGGAAGCGTTGCGGATGAAGCTGGAAGAACTGCTCGAACGGCGCATGGGCGTGGAGGACGAGCTAAAGCTGGCCCGTCTGGCGCTGGAAGACGCCGACCGGGAGTTGCGCGATGCAGAGAAGCGCCGCACCCAGGCCGAACAGCAGGCGCACCTGCTACGCGGCCAGCTTGAGCAGCAGCGTATGGAATGGCAGGCGCTGGATGTGCGTCGCAAGGCGCTGCAGGATCAGCTCCACGAAGAAGGTTTCGATCTGCACGGCGTACTCGCGACACTGCCGGATGGCGCCAGTGAGGAGGAATCGGCAGCCGAACTGGAGCGGCTCGACGCGCGTATCCAGCGCCTGGGGCCGATCAATCTGGCAGCCATTGACGAATACCAGCAACAGTCCGAACGCAAGCGCTATCTGGATGCCCAGGACGCCGACCTCAGCGAAGCGCTGGAGACGCTGGAAAATGTCATCCGCAAGATCGACAAGGAAACCCGCAACCGCTTCAAGGAAACCTTCGATCAGATCAACGCCGGCCTCCAGGCGCTTTTCCCCAAGGTTTTCGGTGGCGGTAGCGCTTATCTGGAACTTACCGGGGAAGATCTACTCGATACCGGGGTGGCGATCATGGCGCGTCCGCCGGGCAAGAAGAACAGCACCATTCATTTGTTGTCGGGTGGCGAGAAGGCGTTGACGGCATTGGCGCTGGTGTTTGCGATCTTCCAGCTCAACCCGGCGCCGTTCTGCATGCTCGATGAGGTGGATGCGCCGCTGGATGACGCCAACGTCGGTCGCTACGCGCGTCTGGTCAAGGAAATGTCGCAAACCGTGCAGTTCATCTACATCACGCACAACAAGATCGCGATGGAAATGGCAGATCAGCTGATGGGTGTGACCATGCACGAGCCAGGTTGTTCGCGTTTGGTTGCGGTCGACGTGGAGCAGGCGGTGGCGCTTGTGGAGGCATGAGGAAAGCGCTGCTTTCGCCAGAAGGTGTTTGTAACGCCGGCTTATAAAAGAGAGGCGGTAGCGGTGCACATCTACCGTTCGTCGTGCTAGTTTAGAGCGCAATTTTTACGATGCGCAGATTGGTTTGTTCAACGGCCGGTAATCTGCGTCTTTACCATCGATTTCAGGGGTTTACGCATTAATGGATATCGGTCTGCGCGAGTGGCTGATCGTCATCGGCATCATTGTCATTGCCGGCATTCTCTTCGATGGCTGGCGGCGGATGCGCGGCAGTAAGGGCAAGTTGCGCTTCAAGCTGGATCGCAATATTGCCAGCAGCTTCCCCGACGATGACAGCAACAACGAGCTGCTCGGCCCGCCGCGAGTTGTCAGTCGCAACAACGAGCCGGCCCTGGACGAAGACGACCTGCCATCGATCAGTGCACGGGATGCCGGCAACCGTCGTGTCAGCGAACCCCAGCAGGGCGACCTGCATTTCCCCAGTGACGAACCGGTGCCGACGCTGCTCAACCCCGTTGCCGATGAGGACGATGAGTCGCTGAGTGAGGAATCGGGCGAATTGCCGCCTGTTGAAGAAGTGCTGGTGATCAATGTCATCTCCCGCGATCCTTCCGGTTTCCGCGGCCCGGCGTTGCTACAGAACATTCTGGAAAGCGGCCTGCGCTTTGGCGAAATGGACATCTTCCATCGCCACGAAAGCATGGCTGGTAACGGCGAAGTGCTGTTCTCCATGGCCAATGCGGTCAAGCCCGGCACCTTCGACCTGGACGATATCGACCACTTCACTACGCCTGCGGTGAGCTTCTTCCTCGGTCTGCCCGGCCCGCGCCATCCCAAGCAGGCCTTCGACGTGATGGTCGCCGCCGCCCGTAAGCTGTCTGCCGAACTGAACGGCGAGCTGAAGGACGACCAACGCAGCGTCCTTACCGCACAAACCATCGAGCATTACCGCCAGCGTATCGTCGAATACGAACGCCGCAAGATGACGGTCAAGCGTTAAAGCCGATAAGAGCGCTGGAGACTTCACGGCCCTTGGGTGGATGTCGTTTTTTACATCCACCGTGATTCCGCCCGGTGGATGCCCACCCCGTGGATCGATGAAGCGTGATCCACCCTGCGAACAACGCTATAAGGGCTGGCTACGCCCGCGAAAGAACCGTGATCTGAGGTGAAATCATTCGCGGGCATGGCCCGCTCCTACCGGTGAGGTGCGGCGGTACGCCCACAGCGGGGCCGATCGCCTTTTGTGGGAACGGGCCATGCCCGTGAAGCTGCCAGCCCTGATCCAAGCCGCCCACACGCTGTAACCGCGTAGGGTGGATGTCGCTTTTTACATCCACCGTGGCTGCGCTCGGTGGTTGGCCACCCCGTGGATCGGTGAAGCGTGATCCACCCTGCGAACAACGAGCTATAAGGGCTGGCTACGCCCGCGAACAAACCGTGATCTGAGGCGAAATCATTCGCGGGCATGGCCCGCTCCTACCGGTGAGGTGCGGCGGTACGCCCACGCCGGGGCTGATCGCCTTTTGTGGGAACGGGCCATGCCCGTGAAGCTTCCAGCCTTGGTCCAAGCCGCCCACACGCTGTAACCGCGTAGGGTGGATGTCGCTTTTTACATCCACCGTGGCTGCGCTCGGTGGTTGGCCACCCCGTGGATCGGTGAAGCGTGATCCACCCCGTGAACAACGAGTTGTAAGGGCGGGCTACGCCCGCTGGCTTGAAAGCGGATTAGGCGGCTTCTGTGGGAGCGGCCCACGCCCACGCCCGCGAATCGAACCCACACTTTGACGCGAAATCAATTCGCGGGCATGGCCCGCTCCTACCGGTGAGGTGCGGCGGTACGCCGACGGTTGGGGCCGATCGCCTTTTGTGGGAACGGGCCATGCCCGTGAAGCTGCTGATCCAGCCGCGTAGGGTGGATGTCGTTTTTTACATCCACCGTGACTCCGCTCGGTGGTTGGCCACCCGCGAACAAACCGTGATCTGGGCCGAAATCATTCGCGGGCATGGCCCGCTCCTACCGGTGAGGTGCGGCGGTACGCCCGCGGTGGGCGGATCGCCTTTTGTGGGAACGGGCCATGCCCGTGAAGCTGCCCGCCCTGATCCAAGCCGCCCACACGCTGTAGCCAGCCTTGCAATCGGCTAGAATCCACACCCCTCATCACTTCGCTACGGCTCCGTCATATGCCTTCTGCCCAAACTGCTGCTGAGCGCATCGCCGAACTGCGCAGCGAAATCGACGCCCATAACTACCGCTACTACGTCCTCGACGAGCCCAGCGTTCCGGACGCCGAGTACGACCGCCTGTTCAAAGAGCTGAAGGCGCTGGAAGCCGAACATCCCGAATTGGTGACCCCCGAGTCCCCAACCCAGCGTGTCGGTGGCGAGGCGCTGGCAACGTTCGGTCAGGTGCGCCATGAAGTGCCCATGCTCAGCCTTGGCAATGCTTTCGAAGAAAAGCATTTGGTCGACTTCGACCGTCGCGTACGCGAAGGGTTGGACTTGCCGGCGGGAGATCTGTTCGGCGCTGGCGCGGAGGTTGAATACAGCTGCGAACCCAAGCTCGACGGTCTGGCTGTAAGCCTGCTCTACGAGAACGGCCACCTGGTGCGTGGCGCGACCCGTGGCGACGGCAGCACCGGTGAAGACATCAGCGCCAACGTGCGCACCGTGCGCAATATTCCGCTCAAGCTGCACGGCACAGGCTGGCCGGCAGTGCTTGAGGTGCGCGGCGAAATCTATATGCCCAAGGCCGGCTTCGAGGCGCTTAACGCACGCCAGCTGGAAAGCGGCGCCAAACCCTTCGCCAACCCACGCAACGCCGCCGCCGGCAGCCTGCGCCAACTGGACTCGAAGATCACCGCCAGCCGTCCGCTGGAGCTCTGCGCCTATGGCGTGGGCCGTAGCGATGGAGAACTGCCGGATACCCATATCGGCATTCTTAACGCCCTCAAAAGCTGGGGCCTGCCCATCAGCCGCGAGCTGAAGCTGGCCAAGGGCATTGCCGACTGCTGGGCCTATTACGATGCCATCGGCGAAAAGCGCGATGCGCTGCCGTATGAGATCGACGGCGTGGTGTTCAAGGTCAACTCCGTGGCGCAGCAGCGCGAACTGGGCTTTCGCGCCCGCGAGCCGCGCTGGGCCATCGCCCACAAATTCCCGGCGCGTGAGGAAGTTACCGAGCTGCTGGATGTGGAGTTCCAGGTCGGACGCACCGGCGCCATTACCCCAGTGGCGCGGCTCAAACCGGTACAGGTGGCGGGCGTTACCGTCTCCAATGCCACCCTGCACAACATGGATGAAGTCGCGCGCCTCGGCGTGATGATCGGCGACACCGTGATCGTGCGTCGCGCTGGCGACGTGATTCCCCAGATCCTCGGCCTTATCCCGGAGCGCCGCCCGGCTGACGCTCGTGCCGTGCAGGTACCCGAACAGTGCCCGGTATGTGGCTCGGCGGTGGAGCGCACCCAGCTGATCAAACGCAGCAAGGGTCGCGAGTCGGTCAGCGAGGGCTCCATCTACCGCTGCGTCGGCCGCCTGGCCTGCCAGGCGCAGCTCAAGCAGGCGATCATCCATTTCGTCTCGCGCCGTGCCATGGATATCGATGGCCTGGGCGACAAGATTGTCGAGCAGCTGGTGGACAGGGGGCTGGTCAATTCCCCGGCGGATCTTTACTGCCTGACCCGTGAACAGGTCATCGAGCTGGAAGGTTTCGCCGAAATTTCCACCCGCAACCTGCTCAACGCCATCGATGCCAGCCGCAAACCGACGCTGGCCCGCTTTATTTATGCGCTGGGCATTCCCGATGTCGGCGAAGAAACCGCCAAGTTGCTGGCCCGTGCGTTGGGCTCCCTGGAGCGCATTGGTAGGGCGCTGCCGGATGTGCTGGTCTACCTGCCGGAAATCGGCCTTGAGGTGGCCCACGAAATCCACAGCTTCTTCGAGGACGAGCACAACCGCACGGTCATCACTCAGCTGCGCGCACGCGGGGTAGAGCTGCAGGAGGAGGGCGAGCTACATCCCGAATTCGCCGCCTGCGCCACCCTGGCCGGCCTGATCGACAAACTGAATATCCCCTTTATCGCCAGCACCGGCGCGCAGCGCCTGGCCGATCGCTTCGGCAGCCTGGACGCCATCATCAGCGCTGACTGGCTCGACCTGCGCCAGGTCGAACGCCTCACCGAAAAAGCCGCCCGCTCGCTGCGCGACTACTTCGACCACCCCGAAAACGCCCGCCGCGCCCGTCAGATCGAAGCGCAACTGCGCGAATTCGGCATGCACTGGCAAAGCGAGCGCAAGCAAGCCGCCGGCCTACCATTGGCCGGCCAGACCTGGGTCCTCACCGGCACCCTCGAAACCATGAGCCGCGACGAAGGCAAAGCCCGCCTCGAAGCCCTCGGCGCCAAGGTCGCCGGCTCCGTATCGGCCAAAACCACCTGCGTGGTGGCAGGGCCGGGTGCAGGGTCAAAGCTGGCCAAGGCTAATGAGCTGGGGCTGGAGGTGCTGGATGAAGAGGTGTTTCTGGAGCGGTTGGCGGGGTTGAAGGGAATAGGTCGGGATTAGCAGATAGGTTCGCAGATCGCCAAAGAACTCCGCCACCGCTGTAAAAGTTCCAAGCGGTTCAATTCCTCAAACCGGTTAGCCTTGGCTAAAGTGCGAAACAGCTTATTCGCCTCGGGTTCGATACGCAGGACGTTACAAAGTGGGTCGTCCCCTGGATATATCCACAGTACGGAATTCACCGGCCCAATCGAGTTTGCCCCGAAGAGCTGACGGTGAATGCGACACAGATAGGGAAGATCGTAGGGTGGCGACTCGAAGTTGATTTCGTTGGCGGCGATTGTGGAAAGGACGCGCTCGGCTTCATTGAGCTCTTCGTCAGTGGTCAGCCCCTAACGATTATTGAGAACCGACGTGCCGGGAAGGTAGTAGGGGGCTTGCCTGTGCCGTACTTGTCGAGCATCAGGTCTTGGCACGATAGGCTCGTAGCACGGCCTCACGCGAAGGCGGCTTGCGCTCCGCATCAGCGGGGACTACGTCGAAACCCTCAAGGCGCAGGCTGGCTGCGTAGTTGGACTGACGCACCTTGGCGTAGTAGGCCTTCTTGGTTTGCAGCGATAGATTCGACATAGGGACTTTCTCCATGTTCTGGCTTGTGATTATAGCCAGTTAGGGCGGGGCATGCTCTCCTGCATCTGAAGCAGCCCAGGTGCGTCATGAAGTACCAATGCTCGGTAATGCACTCGTCCACTTCGTCTCGCGCCGCGCCCTGCGCATTCCCAATGTGGGCGAAGAAACCGCCAAGTTGCTGGCGCGCGCACTGGGCTCGCTGGAATGCATCGGCCAGGCGCTGCCGGATGTGCTCGTCTACCTGCCAGAAGTGGGCCTTGAAGTCGCCCACGAAACCCATAGCTTCTTTGAAGACGAGCACAACCGCACGGTCATCGCCCAACTGCGCGAACGCGGCTCGAGCTGCAGGAGGAGGGCGAGCTGCATTCCCGAATTCGCCGCCTGCGCCACCCTGGCTGGCTTGATCGATAAACTGAAAATTCCCTTCATAGCACCGTCGCAAAATGCCTGGCGGATCGCTTCGGCAGCCTGGAAGCCATCATCGCCGCCGACTGGCTTGACCAGCGTCAGGTCGAGCGCCTTACCGAAAAAGGCGCTCGCTCCCTGCGCAATTACTTCGACAGCCCGGAAACTACCCGCGCCCGCACGATCGAAGCGCAATTGCGCGAATTCGGCATGCATTGGCAAAGCCCACCTAGAAGCCACGGTTGCGGGGTCGGGTGCCGGCTCGAAACTGATCAAGGCCAATATGCTGTGGGGCTGAGCGTGCCGGATGGAGAGGCTTCTGGAGTGGCTGCTGGGGTCTTGAGCGGTGGGCTCAGTTGTGGTTACAGAAGAAAGCGATTAGCATTTATCGAGTCTCTGATCGGTATAATTGGCTGGAATTTTGCTGCTCCCTCTCTGTGGTCTGTAAAAGTCAAATTTTCGACGTGTCTGCGTGAGTCACCTTCCGCTGTGCAAGGGACCGGGGCGGCCTGGAGAGATGTATGAAGGCGGCACGTCCAGGTGCTGGCGACGCTGGGCGAGAAGACCTATTGCAACCCGGGCTCCGTCGGCCAGCCGCGCGATGGCGATCCGCGACGAGGTGGCCATCGCCCTGAAGAACCTGGACAACGGCATCGGCCAGGTCCTCGAGGTGCAGACCGAGATCGGCGCGCGCCTGAATCTGGTGGAAACCACCGAGGTGGACAACGAGGACGTGACCCTGGTGAACAAGGCGGTCCAGGCCGATCTGCGCGAGCTGGATTACGCTGAAGCCCTGTCGAGACTGTCGTTTCAGACCATCATCCTCGAGGCGGCGCAGCAGAGCTATGTGAAGATTGCGGGGCTGAATCTGTTCAATCAGCTACGATAGTCCCCCTATCGAATTCCTGTCGCTGAGAACGGTAAGTTGAGTTGAGTTTTCCTTCCGGCGATGCCTGAGTGGGATTATTCCCTTCTCGCCTATCCCTCCATTTAGTTGACTGGCGCGTGTCTTGCACAGATGCTGCGGGACTACTAGGTAGCGCCAGTTTTTGGGCGTTCGGTACATATCCCGCGGGCCTTCTGGAGCCTGATTCGGAAGCCTCTTATCGAAGGTATGAATATGGGCGATCCCATTTTTGTTACGAGTCCGTTGCTTCCTCCGCTTGAAGAGTTTCTTCCTTATCTTGAGCAGATATGGGAGAGCAAGCGCCTGACCAATGGCGGACCTTTCCACGAACAGCTTGAGCGCGACCTGGCGGACTATCTGGGTGTGGAGCACCTATGCCTGTTTGGTAACGGCACACTGGCGCTGGTGACTGCCTTGCAGGCGCTGCGCATAAGCGGTGAGGTGATCACGACACCTTATTCCTTCGTGGCGACTTCGCATTCGCTGCTCTGGAACGGGTTGACGCCTGTCTTCGTCGATATCGAGCCTGATTCGTGCAATCTGGATCCGAGCAAGATCGAGCAAGCCATAACGCCCGCCACAACTGCGATCATGCCGGTGCACTGCTACGGCGTACCTTGTGACGTCGAGCGAATCCAGGAAATCGCAGACAACTATGGTCTGAAAGTGATTTATGACGCGGCTCACGCTTTTGCGGTGACGCTGGAGGGGAGAAGCGTTCTTCAATACGGCGATTTGTCCATTCTCAGCTTCCATGCGACCAAGGTGTTCAACACCTTCGAGGGGGGCGCGATCATTTGTCCGGATGCCAAAACCAAGCAGCGAATCAATTATCTGAAGAACTTTGGTTTCGCCAATGAAACGACTGTCGTGGCGCCGGGGATCAACGGCAAGATGAACGAGGTTCAAGCTGCATTCGGGCTATTGCAACTCAAGCATATCGATCAGGCCCTGGCGCGACGCGAGTATCTGTTTGCGCGTTATCGTGCGGCCTTGTCCGAAGTGCCTGGAATACGGTTGCCAGAAATTCCCGGAAACGTGGGTTGGAACCACGCGTATTGTCCTGTTTTTGTGGATAGCATCTACCCGATCGCCAGGGATGAGCTTTACGAGTTGCTGCGCCGAGAGGGTATTTTGGCGCGGCGCTACTTCTATCCGTTGCTCAGCGACTTCCCCATGTACAGAGGGCTGAAGGGCTCCAGTCACGCCGAGTTGCCGGAGGCGCAGAAGATAGCCAGTCAGGTGATCTGCCTGCCAATGTTCCCCGATATGCAGGAACAGCAGCAGGACAGGATCATCTCGTTGGTCTGCGATCCGCTGCATGTCTGAAACTGGCTCGAAGGGGGCTGGCACGGCGGTGACCGTGCTGGTAACGGCGATTGGATCCATGTCGGCGGAATGCGTTCTGCGCAGTCTGTCTTCCTGTGAGGGCGTTCGGTTACTGGGCAGCGATCTGCATCCGGCCGATTGGCTGGTTACTTCAACCTTGGTGCAGGGCTTCCATCAACTGCCATCCGCGCGTTATGAGCAGGAGTATCTCGACACTATTCTCGAAGTCTGTCGGCAGGAGTCCGTCACCCACTTGATTCCGCTGACTGACCCAGAAGTGGATGTCATATCGTCCGTGCGCGAGCGCTTCTTCGATCTCGGCGTCACCGTATGTTTGCCTCCCTCATCCTGTGTCGAGACTTGCCGGGACAAGTTGCTACTCCATGACCGCTTTGTCGACGACCACATCGTCCAGCCGATCCCGAGCCGAGCTCTGGCCCAGTGGGAAGAGCTCAGGAGTGGTTTTCCCCTGTTGGCCAAGCCACGTAACGGCAGAAGCAGTGAGGGGCTGGTGAAACTGGAGAATGAGCAGGACGTGGAACATTTGCTCCGGCGTGATCACGACCGGCGCTACATCGTTCAGCCTTTTTACCCAGGGGCGGTGCATGTGGTCGATGTGCTCAGGAATGCTGGTACCGGAACGGTAAGCGTTGTGTGCCGTAAAGAGCTCATTCGTACCACCAACGGTGCGGGGCTTTCGGTGGCTATTCACGGCTGCACTGTTCTGCGTAGACAGGCGGAATGGCTAGCTGATCAGTTGGATGTGCACGGCTGTATTTGCATGGAGTTTCTGGAGTATTCCGGCACTTATTTCCTGATGGATATCAATCCCCGGTTCTCTGCTGGGGTGGCGTTCTCGAGCATTGCCGGATATGACATGGTGTTTAACGCCCTGCGTTGTTTCTTGGGCGCAGAGATTGATCAGCCGGTGGCGTATCCAGATCTGATTGTCGCCCGGGGTCATTACGAACAGATCATGAGCTGCGAGACGCGATGAAATGACCGATTCAGTACCTAAATTATCTAGCCCGCGTGACTGGGATCTGAAGTGGGCCGAGGTGTTCGACAAATATCAGGCAGACCTGCGACACGCGTATTACATACGCGCTCTGAAATGCCGTAACGAGCAGAGCTTGTTGGAAATTGCTGCTGGCAGCTTCCGTGATATGGCGGCCCTGAATCGCATGGGTGTTCATTGTAGCGGGGCGGATTTTTCCCCCGAGGCGGTGAGCTTGGCGAAAGAGCGTTTCCCCGCGCTCGCAAGCCAGATGTTTGAAATGAACGCTTTCCGTTTCGATATTTCAGATCAGGCATTTGACCTGACCTACCACAACGGCTTCTGGGGGTTGTTCAGTGACGAAGAGATC
This sequence comes from Pseudomonas saudiphocaensis, assembly GCF_000756775.1. Classification (NCBI taxonomy): domain Bacteria; kingdom Pseudomonadati; phylum Pseudomonadota; class Gammaproteobacteria; order Pseudomonadales; family Pseudomonadaceae; genus Pseudomonas; species Pseudomonas saudiphocaensis. Next base: position 1,210,302 of record NZ_CCSF01000001.1, on the reverse strand, counting down.
GAGCAATTGGCGCGGGAACAGGCGCGGGTAACGCGCAGGCGCATGATCGCAACGGTTCACAACGCCCACAATACCGGGTTCAAGGAATACTTTGACCGGGTTGTGGAAACGGACCCCCTGTTCAATATCCGTTTTTTTCATAAAGACGAAATCGCCAGCATCATGAGCCGACATTGCAAGCGGGTGAGGGTGATCCCGGTGGGTAAGGCCAAGAAAGGGTACGAAGACACGCTCATACGCCTGGGGTTAGGCCAGAGAATACCCCTGCGAGCCTGTTTCGCTCTGTCTGGCCAGCGTCTGCTGGAGCGTAGCGAGCGCTTATTGTGTATCGGTGAGCTATGACTCCGCAGGGTGGGGAGAAACCATGAAACAGGTCATTGTCGGTGGTGGGTTAGCGGGGCTCGTAGCCGCGGCTACTTTACTGCGTCAGGTGCCTGGCAAGGACATTCTAATCCTTGAGCGGGAGGTGACGCTGGGTGGCTTGCTGGCAGGTGCTCACTACCCTGAGCAGGGGTTGTATTTCGACAGGGGAACCCACCTATTCAGAGAAACGGGTGTAACTGAGATCGATGCACTGCTGCAGAAGATGGCTGGCGAAGAGAACATTCGGATGTTTTCTTCCAGTCAGGGCGGCCATGCTGGCGCTATCTACCAGGGAAGGCTTCAGCATAACTCGCATTTTCCCGATGTTCGCCAGCACCCTGGCAGGCAGGCCATGCTGGATGAAGTATGGGGGGTCGTAGCAGGGACGCAGCCGATTCGCCCGATCACAACATTTGAAGCCATCATGGATGTGGCGCTTGAGCGGTTTGGTGAGGCATACGTTAATGCGGTGCTGTCACCGATTCTGAGCCAGTTGTTCAAACGTCCCGTATCCGAACTGGCAGGATTTGCCGCATTGCTCTGTGGGTTGACCCGTCTGGTGGGTTGTGACCGGCAGGAGTGGCTGGCGAAGTGCGGTGATGGGCGGTTTCGAGAGCTGGTCGCGGTACCTGATCAACGCGAGATGCCTGTTTCGTTCGCCAATACCTTGCGGCGGTACTACTTCAGCGGTGGTACTGCTGGCTTCGTCGAGTCCGCGGCGCGTTATCTGACCGCGCAAGGGGTGCGGATCATTCGTCAGGCCCGCGAGTTGAGCTGTGATATCGAGGCAAGGAACGTCGCTTGGCTGGATGAGCGAGGGGATGCTTTTGAGGAAGAATTTGCTCAGTTGATCCTGACCAATGGTGTTGTTGGCGCAGCGCGACAGTTGAATATCGACCTGTCCTCCTTCGGCTTCGAGAGGCCTATACTCCATCGTCTGGTTCATATGCAGTTGGCGTGCCCGGTCGAAAGTGACCTTTGCTATTTCTATGCCTTTGATCCAGGCTTCGACTTTTTTCGAATCACCAATTATCGGGCATTCTCCGGAGATCCGGACGACCGGCGTATCACGATCGAGATTCTGGCCAGCGAACATTTGGCCGACGCCGAGTTGGCTTCCGTGATGGAAGAGCAGTTGGGACGTATCGGACTCTGTCGGCCTGGTTCCGTGTTGTGGTTCGATGTCCAACGTCTGCACACGGGCTTTCCTGTCCCGACAGTAAATAACATGAAGGCCATGCGGGTTCTGGATGAGCATCTGCAGCAGAGTTTGCCTGCGTACGTCAGGCTCTGTGGCGTCGGTGTGGGTGGCGGTGTGTTTTTCCAGAATGAGGTGATCCAGAACGTGTTCCAGACACTGTCGAATGAATAGCGTTGTGTGCTGTACATCCTTGCCGGATGTGATCCGTGAGGGTTCATGTCACAGTTTCGGTAAGGCACGAGGCAGATCTGCTTCGTTAAAGGGTTTCAGTTTGTCTGATGTTGGGTAAGGGGACGATGATGAGTGGTGTGCCTGTAGTGAGCGTCTTCATGCTCACTTACAACCATGGCCGGTTTATTGCCGAAGCCATTGAAAGTGTCCTGGCCCAAGAGATGGACTACGCCTTCGAGCTGGTGATTGGCGACGATGCTTCAACGGATGACACTCGCCTCATATGCGAGCGGTATGCGCGGGAGTATCCGGACACGATTCGCTACATTCGCAATGCGCAGAATCTAGGGGGGAGTGAGAATGGTCGCCAGGTACTAGCCGCGTGCAGAGGGCGATATCTGGCCAGGCTTGAGGGGGACGACTACATGGTCGGGCGCCGACGCCTGAACGACCAGGTAGCCTGGCTGGAACAGCACCCCGATTGCATGCTGGTGTATGGGCGTGCCAGGGTCATCGATGCATCAAAAACCGTATTGAGCGAAATTCCTCATCTGGATCGCTGTTTTTCGGGGGATCTTCTAGAGGGCATGTTGGAGGGAAACCTGATTCCCGCCTGTACTGCCGTGTATCGAGCGGAGATTCTCACACAACTCCCTGAGTGGCGTTCGCATGTCCGCTATGGTGATTACCTGGCTAACACCATTGCGGCTGACAAAGGAAAAATTCACTGCTTCCCGGAAGTACTGGCGGTCTATCGGCGCCATGCCGATAGCATGACGGCCAGGGATCAATACCACACCAACCTGATTGAACTGATCGACATCCATTGCCGGTTCATTACTCATAACGATCTGTCTTTACGTGGGATAGCTCTAAGTCGTCAGGCAATTATCCAGAAGCTGCACAAACTCAAGCGATACAGTCTGGAAACGGGGCAGGTGATTAATTGGACCGAGTTGAAGGACATGGTCACTCCATGTCTTGAGCCCGGAACCTCTGAGGCCGCAGATGCGAGTCTGCTATTCGGCGAGCAGGATGATTCAGTTGACTCTGGCTATGTCTTCAGCGTAATCCTGACGACCTATAACCGGCCAGATCTCTTGAGGGACGCCCTGGCCAGTGTTGGAAATCAATCTTTCCGCGATTTCGAAGTCATCCTGATCAATGACAACGGCGAGCCGGTGGAGCACCTGCTGGGGGCCTACGACTTCCCCATCACCTACATTCGCCAGGGTCGCAACCGCGGCCTGTCCGCCGCGCGCAACGCGGGGCTGGCGCTGGCGCGTGGGCGCTATGTGGTCTATCTCGACGATGACGACATCTACCTGCCCGACCACCTGGCGGTACTGGCCGAGGCCTTCGAGCGGCATCCGCGGAGTGTGGTGTATACCGGCGTGGAGTACGTCAACGAGCGACTGGAGGACGGGCGGCGCATCGAGCTCGGGCGTAGCCAGCCGTTCAAGCACGAGACCTTCGACCGCGACCGCCTGTTCGTGCAGAACTACATCCCGGTGAACACCTGGGCCCATCCGCGGGAGATGCTGGCCGAGGTAGGCGAGTTCGACGTCGGGCTGGCGGCGTTCGAGGACTGGGACATGCTGCTGCGCCTGGCCACGCGCTATCCCTTCGTGCATGTGCCGGCGGTGACCAGCGAGGTGCACGCGCGCGCCCCCGGGGCGGGTGGTGATCACATGCTGGGGCGTGAGCGGAAGAACTTCCCGGCGCTGTATCGCGAGCTGTACCAGCGCTATGCGGGCTCCGCCAGCGAGACGCTGCAGTCCGGGCGCCAGCAGATGCTGGAGCGCCTCGGCGTGCCCGTCGACAAGGGCGACGAGGCTCCCGATCTCGACGAGTGGCTGGCGGCCCGCCTGCCGACCGAGGTGCAGAGCCGGCTCATCAGCGAGCGTCTGGAGCAGGCCCAGGGCGGGGTGGTGCTGGGCGTTGTGGTGGTCGACGCCGACGGCGATCAGGATGCATTGATCGCCACGGTCAGGAGCCTGGGCAACGACCGGCACCTGTACGCCTCGGTGAAGATCGTGGCGCTGACCACCCTGGACGCGCCCGCCACCGGCTGGGAGGAGAAGCTGCACTATGTGCGGCTCGACCAGCGGGGGCTGGTCGAGCAGGTCAACGACGTGGTCGGTTCGCTGCAGGCCGACTGGTTCATGCTGGTCCAGGCCGGCAGCGTCTTCACCCAGAGCGGTCTGATGGTCGCTGCGCTCGACCTGCTGGCCGCTCCCGACTGCCGCGCCGTGTATGGCGACGAGCTGCTCCTGCAGGACAACGGCACGCTGGGCGTCGCGCTGCGTCCGGGGCTGAATCTGGACATGCTGCTGAGTCTGCCGGGCGTGATGGCACGGCACTGGCTGTTCAACCGCCCGCTGTGGCAGCAGTCCGGCGGCTTCGATCTCGCCGCCGGCCAGGCCTTCGAGCTGGACTATATCCTCAGGCTGATCCTCGACCGCGGCCTGGAGGGCATGGGGCATATCAGCGAGCCTCTGCTCAAGGGCCAGGCGCCGTTGCTGACCAACTGTCTGGATGAGCGGGATGTGATCATCCGCCACCTTAATGCTCGTGGCTACGAGCAGGCCGATGTCAGCGCAACGATCCCCGGCCACTATGAAATCAGTTACGGTCATCCACAGCTGGCCAAGGTCAGTATTCTGGTATCAGCCAACGATGGCCTGGCCAAGATCCGCCGCTGCGTCGAGTCGGTGCTGGAAAAGACCAGCTATCCGGCCTACGAAGTGCTGATTCTGGACCACGCCGTTGATGACTCGGCCATGGCCAACTGGCTGCTGGGTGTGGAGCAGTTGGGTACTTCGGCAGTCAAGGTCGTGCGGTTGCCGCAGGGCCTGTCGATAGCGCAAGGGCAGAACCTGGCGGCACAACAGGCGACCGGTGACTATCTGCTCTGGCTCGACAGTGGCGTGGGTGTACTTTCCGAAAGCTGGCTACATGCCCTGATGAACCATGGCCTGCGCCCGGAGGTGGGGGCGGTAGGCGCAAAACTCATCACCGGCGACTCGAAGGTCGCCAGCGGCGGTATCGTCCTCGGCTTCAACGGCCCGATTGGGCATGTGGGTTGTGGGCAGCCGCTGGACGCTCCGGGTTATTTGCAGCGTCTACTGATCGACCAGAACCACACCGCGTTGAGTGGCAAGTGCCTGCTGCTGCGGCGCGCCCTGTTTGTCGAACTGGGCGGCTTTGACGAGACGCCGGAAATGGCACCCTGGACGGATGTGGATCTGTGCCTGCGGCTTTACTCCGCTGGCTACTTCAATGTCTGGACGCCGCGCTCCCCCCTGCTGATCACCGCTGGCGCTCCGCTGGCTGCCACACCCGAGCAGGAAGAGGCCCTATATGCACGCTGGCTGCCCCTGTTGGCCCGTGATCCGGTATACAACCCCAACTTCAAGCTCGATGATGAGGAAGAGTTCGTTCTGGCTCCTTCTCTGCTGAGCTGGAATCCGCTGGCATCCTGGAAGCCGCTGCCGCGAGTACTGGCGCACCCGGCCGACAGGTTCGGCTGCGGTCATTATCGCGTCATCAAGCCGCTGAATGCCTTGAACAGGGAAGGGGGAGTCGACGGCACCTTCGCCTGGGGCCACCTGTCGCTCACCGAGCTTGAGCGTTTTGCGCCGGACACCATCGTGTTGCAGCGCCAGATTGATGCAGTGCAGATCGAGGGGATGCGGCAGGTGAAGGCATTCTCAAATGCCTTCAAGGTGTACGAACTGGACGACTACCTGCCCAACCTGCCTTTGAAGAGCGTACATCGCGATCAGATGCCGAAGGATATCCTGAGGTCGTTGCGCAAGGGGTTGGGCTTCGTGGATCGCTTCGTGGTCTCGACCGAGCCGCTAGCTGAGGCGTTTGCCGGATTGCATGACGACATCCGGGTGGTCGAGAACCGTCTGCCGACCGAATGGTGGAAGGGACTTTCCAGCCGGCGACGTCGGGGCAGCAAGCCGCGGGTCGGCTGGGCCGGTGGGGTGAGTCATACCGGCGACCTGGAATTGATTGCCGATGTGGTGAAGGAGCTGGCGGGCGAAGTCGAATGGGTATTCTTCGGCATGTGCCCTGATAAGATCCGCCCCTACATCCATGAGATGCACGTCGGTGTCCCGATCGATCAGTACCCATCCATGCTGGCGAGCTTGGACCTGGACCTCGCCCTGGCACCGCTTGAGCAAAACCTGTTCAACGAGTGCAAGAGTAATCTGCGTCTCCTTGAATACGGTGCCTGTGGCTTTCCGGTGATTTGCAGCGATCTGGTGTGCTACCGCGGTGATCTGCCGGTGATGCGGGTGAAGAACCGCTTCCGTGATTGGGTCGATGCAATCCGCATGCACATCAGTGATCTGGATGCTGCCGCGCAGGCGGGGGATCGTCTGAGAGAAGCGGTTCATCGTGACTGGATGCTTGAAGGGGAGAGCTTGGAGCGCTGGCGCAAGGCGTGGATGCCTCATTGATGCGCCATCGGATCCGTCGAGTGCTGAAACGGCGCTCGACGGATTTCAGTAAAAGTCGCCTGTGGGGCGTCCGTGGCTGGCTAAGTGGTTGACTGTAAAGAATAAAAAAAGAAGAAGATTTACTTCTAAAGCTCTTTGGGAATGCGCCGATAAACAGATTGAATGCGAACTCTCTGGGTGTCTGAGCATGCAGGCCCGAGCTCGCAAGCTCAGACAAACGGTTCTTAGGTCATCTGGAGGCAATACCATGTCCCTTACAGTCAACACTAACGTAGCTTCCCTCAATACACAGCGTAACTTGGGCGCTTCGTCTAAAGGCCTGGATACTTCCCTCCAGCGCCTGTCCACCGGCTTCCGCATCAATAGCGCCAAAGACGACGCTGCTGGTCTGCAGATCTCCAACCGCCTGACCAACCAGATCAACGGCCTGGGTGTCGCCACCCGCAACGCCAACGACGGTATCTCCCTGGCGCAGACCGCTGAAGGTGCCCTGCAGCAGTCCACCGGCATCCTGCAGCGCATGCGGGACCTGGCCCTGCAGTCGGCCAACGGTTCCAACGGCGCTACCGAACGTGCAGCTCTCCAGTCGGAAGTATCGCAGCTGCAGCAAGAGCTCAACCGTATTTCTGAAACCACCAGTTTTGGTGGTCGTAAGATTCTGGACGGCTCCTTTGGCTCCCAGAGCTTCCAGGTTGGGGCCAACGCCTATGAGACCATTAACGTCTCCATTGGATCTGCAGCTACCGATCGCATTGGTATCAACCGTGTGACTTCTGAGGCTAGCGGTGCTACTGCCATTACAGCAGGCGGTGCCTCTGGCGTTTCGGCATATGGGAATGCTGCCTCGGGCTTTAGCATTACGTCGGAGTTCACCACCAATGCGCCCAATGGCTCGGTGACGGTGAATTACGGTGCGAACTCCTCTGCTCGTGATATCGCTGCGGCGATCAATGCCAAAAGCGACGAGACTGGTGTGACGGCAAATGCGCGTACCGTTGCCTCTCTTAGCGATCTGGCAGCCTCCGGCACTGTATCTTTCAAGCTGGCAGGTGCGAGCAGCGAAGCATCGGTGGTTTCCGCCGTTGTGGCTGATACGGGCAATCTTTCCGCCCTTGCCGATGCGATCAATAAGGAAACCGGCAAGACTGGCATCTCTGCTGTATCGAAAGGCGACAGCATTGAACTGACCAGCAACACCGGCGAGAAGATAGAGATCACGGAGTTCGCTATTGGTAGTGGCACTGGCAACCTCGCCAAACTGACCAATCAGAGCTTCGATGGTAGCGAAGATGTGGGTGATACCGTGGATATCGTAGCTACCGGTGGCGCTCGTGCGGATGGGCAAATTCAGTTCGAGGCAGCCAGTGCCTTCCAAATCACCGATGGTGGTGATGGGATTACCAATGGCTTCAGCGCTTTGGACAGCGTGAAGGACATTGATATCAGTACCGCGATAGGAGCACAGGACGCCCTGGGTATCATCAACGGCGCGATCTCCAACATCGACAGCCAGCGCGCCCAGCTCGGTGCCGTGCAGAACCGCTTCGAGAACACCATCTCGAACCTGCAGAACATCGCTGAGAACTCCTCGGCCGCTCGTAGCCGGATTCGCGACACCGACTTCGCTGCCGAAACCTCGGAACTGACCAAGAACCAGATCCTGCAGCAAGCCGGCACCGCCATCCTGGCCCAGGCCAACCAGCTGCCGCAGGCTGTGCTGAGCCTGCTCGGCTAAGGTCAAAGGCGCTAGACTGCGGGGGGAAGGGCGTAGCTCTTCTCCCCGCTACCTCATTGTGAGGAGAGAATTATGGACATCGGCTCGATCAAGAATTCGCTTCATCCGATGCTTGGCAACGCCCAATCCACTGCCGCGGACACAGTTCGAGGAGAGGCTGCTGGTGCTAGGAAGGGTGGTGAAGAGCAGGCGGCCAAGGTCGCCGGAGAGGCGAGGAATGTATCTCGCGAGCAGGTGGAGTCTGCGGTATCGACCATTCAGGAATTTGTCCAGTCTGTTCGTCGCAGTATCAATTTTGCGGTGGACGACGGTTCCGGGCGGGTTGTGGTCAAGGTGACGGATGCCGGTTCAGGCGACGTGATCCGACAGATTCCATCAGAGGAGGCGCTCAAGCTGGCAGAGAATCTGTCGGAAGTGCGCAGTCTGTTGTTCAAGGCCGAGGCATAGCTCCATTGTCTTGGCATGAGTTTTGACTGTTATCCTGCTATCTACAGGGTGCAGTCGAATTTTTGACGAGGTACGAGATAATGGCGGGTATCACGGGAATCGGTTCGGGCATCAAGATCGACGAGATCGTCACGGCGTTGGTCAATGCTGAGCGAGCACCCAAGACCAACCAGCTCGACCGCCTGGAAAAGCAGACCACCACTCGTATTTCCGCGATCGGTACGCTCACCGGGGCGATGAACTCGTTCAAAACCGCCCTCGATGCGCTTAACAAGCCCGCGCTGTTCGAGTCTCGCACCGCGAGCACTTCCAACAGCAGTGTGCTCAAGGCTACCGCCAGCAGCACTGCGCCTGCCGGCAGCTACAGCGTTCAGGTTCAGCAGTTGGCCGCCAGCAGCAAGGTGGCCCTGCAATCCGTCTCGGGTGGTACCGCCGCCACGTTCAACAGCGGTACGCTGGAAATTTCCGTCGGCAGCACCAATATCAGTGTCGATGTCACCGCAGCCAACAACACGCTTGCCGGTATGCGCGACGCAATCAATGAATCCGGGAAGGACAGTGGTATAAGCGCCACCATCATTACCGATGACTCCGGTTCCCGCTTGGTGCTGAGCTCGACCAAGACGGGTGAAGGCAATGATATTCGGGTAGCGGTCACCGAAGATGGTGAAACGACGGGAGACACTTCCCTGATGACTCAGGCGTTCTCGCCTGAGGCTGATCCTGACAATGCTGGCGCTTTCCTCAAGCCAAGCTCGGACAGTGGCGCGGGTGGGGTAATCAACCAGGCCAAGTCTGCGAAATTGACCATCGAGGGGCTCCAACTGGTGCGCGACACTAACACGATTGAGGATGCGCTCGAGGGTGTTACGCTCGACCTGGTCGCGGCGCAGAGCGCCACCGATCTGACTGATGGCAAGACCATCAGCCTTACTGTCGGTGTCGACAAGTCCAGCGTGAAGAGTAACCTGCAGAAGTTTGTCGACGCCTACAACGCCTTGAACGCTTCAGCGGCCCAGCTCACTGCGGTCGTCGAGGTGGAGGGCTCTAAGCCAGTAGCGGGCCCTCTGGTTGGCGACTCCACGGTGCGCAGCGTTCTAGCAGGTCTGCGCAATGAAATCGTCAAGTTGACCAGCAATAGCGATACTGGTGTGCGTGCCCTGGCCGATCTGGGTATTACCACAGGCAAGGATGGCAAGCTGGTGCTTGATGACACCCAACTGACCAAGACCCTCGATAGCAATTTCGATCAGGTGGGCAGCTATCTCACCGGCACGGACGGGCTGATGGGGCGTCTTTCCGGTTTCGTCTCGGATTATGTGGGCACCGACGGCGTGTTGAAACAGCGTGACAGCGCCTTGCGTGGCACGCTGAAGGATATCGACAAGCAGCGTGAGGCGCTCGACAAGCGTATCACCAGCCTACAAGACCGCCTTTATGCTCAGTACAACGCAATGGATTCCCTGGTAGGGCAGCTTACTCGCACCAGTGAGAGCTTGACTGGCATGCTTGCCAACCTGCCGGGCTTCGTCAGAAAGGACAAGTAGTTTATGAGCAAGAGTCCCATCGATGCCTACAAGCAGGTCAAGACCAGCCAGGAGGTATCCCCGTATCGTACGGTGCAAATGCTACTCGAGGGTGCGTTGCAGCGAGTAATGCTGGCCAAGCAGGCCCAGGCCGAAGGCGATACCGAGACTCGTGGCATGGCGGTAGGCAGCACCATTACCATTCTTGGCGTACTGCAGGCGGCCCTGGACAAAGAGCTGGGCGGCGAGATCGCCGAAAATCTGGATGCGCTCTACGACTATATGACCCGCCGTCTGGCTGGTGTTGCTCTGGACGATACGCCGCGTACTCTGGAAGAGGTTCAGGTACTGTTGGGCGACATCAAGAATGCCTGGGATGCCATTGGTCCCGAGGTGGAGCCCGCGCCGCTGGCTGAGTGATTTACCTTGCCCCTCCAGGTTTCGCCCAGCGTTTTCGAACGATAAATCTCTAAAGCTTTAATCGCCAAAGCCGATACAGGAAGTATCAGCCCATCGGTAGAGTGAGAGCGATTTATGAACGCAATGGCAGCCCTCAAACAGTATCAGACTGTCAACAACCAGTCGCAGGCTGCAGAGGCCAGCCCTCATCGTCTGATCCAGATGTTGATGGAGGGCGGTCTGTCTCGCATCGCTCAGGCACGCGGCGCCATGGAGCGTGGACAGACGGCGTTGAAAGGTGAATTGATCGGCAAGAGTATTGCCATCGTCGCGGGACTGCGCGAGAGTCTTGATCACCAGCAAGGTGGTGAGTTGGCCGGTAACCTCGATAGCCTGTACGAATACATGATCGCCCGTTTGACCGAGGCCAATGTCAGCAACGAGCCGGAGCTTCTCGAGGAAGTGTCTGTGCTGCTGCGTAACGTCAAACAGGGTTGGGATGCCATCGCTCAGTCATGAGCAGGCATCGGAGGAGAGGCGAGTGAGTTTCTCCGTCCAGCATTTGCAAGCGGCTGGTTCTGCTCTGCGCGATGCACTGGCCCAGCGTCATCCAGTCGTAATCCCGGAAGGCATCTATGCAACCTATCCTGCAATCACTCGAAGCGCTCCAGGGCGATCTGCGCGAGGCCCTGGCCCAGCAGGACTGGGAAGCAATCGGCGCGCTGGATTTGCGCTGCCGTGAACTGGTTGGCGAGGTGGGCAAGAGTGGCGACTCTGCACTGCGTGAGCCTGTCGAAGCCTTGTCGCAACTCTATGCCGAGTTGCAACTGACAGCCCGGCAAGAGCGCGAACGAATCGCCAGCGAGCTGACGCGGCTCAATCAGTCGAAGCAGGTCAGTCGGGCCTACGAGAGCCTTGGCTGAGGGCTGCCGAAGCTATGGCCCCTGTAGGTCGGATTAGCCGTAGGCGTAATCCGACGGCTGTGCGAGCTTCAGAGAGATGAAGGTCTAAAGGGCCAGCGTCGTGACTTGATTGACGCTGACGATCTGACCTATGCGGAGGGCGAGCAACTAGCGGTCGACCAGGCCGACGTCATCGCACGCTATCCCACCCTGACCCCCTGGCTGATCCCGCGGTGTTCGCCACCGCTACGCCGGGCGACTGGGGCGGCAGCGTAGTCTGGAACAACGACGGCTCCCTTGAGTTGGCCGCCGACAACCTGCGTGCCCGTGCCGTCGAGCAGGCCGGCGGCTACCCGAACTGACCTACTCGCTGGTGGGTGTCATGTGCATGTAGGCGAGTGCAATATCTTGCCGTCATATATTGCGTAGCGTGATGCAATACATCACACTCTTGCCATGATCATCAGCTTCCAGCACAAAGGCCTGCGCCTGTACTACGAAACCGGGTCCAGCAAAGGCATCCGCGCCGACCATGCCAAACGTCTGGCCCGCATGCTGGCCTTTATGGACAGGGCCTCCAGCCCCGCCGACTTGGATCTATCGGGCTGGCGCCTCCATCCGCTCAAGGGCGAGCTAACCGGTTACTGGTCGTTGACCGTCAGTGGCAACTGGCGGGTGATCTTTCGCTTCACCGGCAGCGATATAGAGCTGGTCGACTATCTGGACTACCACTGAACAGGAGGGCATTCCCATGGTCATGTTCAACCCACCGCACCCCGGTGAAACCCTGCTCGAAGACGTGCTGCCTGAACTGGGTATCAGCATTGCCGAATTGGCTCGCCGCTTGGGCTTTGCTCGCGAAACCCTGTCCCGAGTTCTGCACGGTCACGCCCCTATCAGCCCGGACTTGGCCGTCCGCCTGGAGCTGGCCGGTATCGGTACCGCTCGCACCTGGCTGGGCGTGCAGGCCGACTACGACCTCTGGCAGGCGCAGCATCGCGCACAGCCACCTATCGAGCGTTTTGCCGCCTACGCCTGACGCCCCAAGAAAGCCCCCGGCATCGCCGGGGGCAACCCTCACGCTCTGGGCAACGCCGCAAACGCTTCAAGGAAGCGCAGAATGTCCCTCTGCTACTCTGCGCTGATAGGCCGAAACAACGTCGGCACCAAGCGCTCCTGATCGGTCAGGGGACCAAGTGCATGGTCTACGGCGGGAAGAGGCGCGGTTTTCCAGCTCAGGCGGCTGCCGAACTGGGCGATCAGGGCGACGTGCCGATGTGCATGTGAGGTTTGACCTGCTTGAAGCCACTTAAATAAAAAGGCTATGTCTGAGTTAGCTGTTGCACGGTCATATAGCCCAGCGACTCCTCCAGGCAAATCAATGAGTTGAGCTGCGCTTTGTAGCGCTCAAGCAGACGTCGCCAGCCCAGATAATTCGTCAGGTACTTCGTCGCCACACCATGAAAAGGAATCATCCAGGTCTTTAGCCGACTGTCGTAGGCATTCACGTTCTGGATGTGGAAAGCGCCATCAACCCGGCGCTTCTGACTCGGGTTGATCCGCCGATGAGTAAGGCCTTCTGCCTTGGCAAAATGGGTATAAACCCCCGCACTGTCGGTGCAAAGAATCGCGTCCGCATCAATCAGCGGGCGTAGCCGTTCCCCGACGTGAAGTGCATCGAGTTTCTCCAGTTTGAAGTCGGCCTGCTGGCCACTGCGATCTCTCACTACCAGCACGGGGATCTGCTCGGCAGACAACCCGCGTTTCTTGGCACTGCCACCTCGCCTGCGAGGTGGGCGGGGCAACGTTCGCTGGCCTTTGAAAGACTCCAAGAAGAAGGTCTCATCGGCTTCGACAATGCCAGATACATGCTGGGCCTGATGATCAGCAATCCGGCTAAGGAAGCGATGTCGCCACAGAAAGGCCGTGTTCTTGCTAACGCCGCACTGTATTGCGGCCTTGCGTACGCTCAGGCTCTCGATCAGCGCCTGAGCGTAGTCTTGCCAAAGATGGCGTTTCCTCAATCGTGCCATCGGGGTGCCTGTCAGCGCATTGCTGGTTTTACCGCAGGCCTTGCAGCGATACCGAGGCAGGCCACCGCTGGAACCCCATGGGCGTAGCTCACTGGACTGGCAATGTATGCAGCGTCTGGGGCTCTGACTACGGACTGGGGCAACCCGCCAGCCTCAGAAAGGCGGGATAGCAACTGATTACGTTGCCCGGAGTTGAGAGTGGTGAGTTGTGCCATCCACCGTGAGAACTGAACCGTATTCATGATCAACCCCTCATATTTGGAGATGTCACGGTTCAGTCTAGACCTTTACAACAGCTAACTCAGACAGAGCCAATAAAAAAGGCCACTCATTTCTGAGTGGCCTTTCGTATTTGGTTGCGGGAGCCGGATTTGAACCGACGACCTTCGGGTTATGAGCCCGACGAGCTACCAGACTGCTCCATCCCGCGTCTGTGGGGCGGCATTCTACAGCTTGCGGGGTTTCTGTCAAGTTGCTTTCGCGGGAAAGCCTTTCTTTTCAGAAGGTTAAGCGCAGTGTGAATGCAGATGCCAAGGTTTTTAAAGCGCTTATAAAACAAAAGGCCACTCATTTCTGAGTGGCCTTTTGAATTTGGTTGCGGGAGCCGGATTTGAACCGACGACCTTCGGGTTATGAGCCCGACGAGCTACCAGACTGCTCCATCCCGCGTCTGTGGGGCGCATTCTACAGCTTTGCTGGCGGTTGTCACGGTTTATGTTGGGAAAAGTATTTATCCATCAATTGCTTGCCTGGTTATTCGTGCCTTTGGGTGATTCGGGGTCTGATGCCATTGGTCATAGAGAGTGTTGCTCGCCAGCACTTGCCGGTCTTTTTCGGGCCTAACCGGCTAGGGAAATGATTCAGGAGGTTGGCGTATGCGACGCTTTTTCGTTAGTGCTCTGGGATGCATGGTGATGCTTACGGCTACCGGCATTCATGCGTTGGGTCCGGTGCAGGCCCCTGTGGATCGCGCGGCCGGGAATGGCTCCATGGGAATGGGTGACGGTATCGGCTACCCACCGGAGTCGAGGGATGACGCGCGCACCGAAACGCAGGATCGGAAAGAGGCTATTGATCGCAGGGTCGGACCCGGAGCCGAGCCTGGTCACGGCGGCAATGAGACCAACATGGAGCATCGACGCCGTCCAACCCTGGGTGACGATTGACTGCTGAGTGGCGTGGGTTGATTCAACCGCTCAGGCAGAACTCGTACAATGCCGCTCTTTTTGGCGAGCATTGTGACCATGCAGATTGCGCTGGCCCCCATGGAGGGCCTGGTTGACGACATCCTGCGCGACGTCCTGACCCGGGTTGGCGGTGTGGACTGGTGCGTCACCGAGTTCATTCGCGTGTCGGATCGGCTTTTGCCCAGGGCCAGCTTTCACAAATTGGCTTCGGAGCTTGATAACGGCGCTCGAACACGCGCCGGTACACCGGTACGCGTGCAATTGCTGGGATCAGATCCGGCCTGTCTTGCTGATAACGCAGCGCGGGCATGCAGCCTTGGTGCTCCGGCCATCGACCTCAATTTCGGCTGCCCGGCGAAAACGGTGAACAAGTCCCGTGGCGGTGCCGTGTTGCTCAATGAACCCGAATTGCTCCATGCCATCCTGCGCGAAGTGCGGCGGGCGGTGCCGGCGGACATTCCGGTTACGGCAAAGATGCGCCTGGGGTTCAATAGCCCGGACGGTGCCCTCGATTGCGCACGTGCTCTGGCTGAGGGTGGGGCAGAGCAACTGGTGGTGCATGCACGTACCAAAGCCGATGGCTACAAGCCGCCGGCGCACTGGGAATGGGTTGCGAAGGTGCAGGATGTGGTTGCTGTGCCTGTATTCGCCAATGGCGATATCTGGTCGGTGGAAGACTGGCAGCGTTGCCGTGAAGTGAGCGGTGTTGAGGATGTCATGCTGGGGCGTGGGCTGGTCAGCCGTCCCGACCTGGCTAGGCAGATCAGCGCTGCCAGAAGTGGCGGGGAAGTCGAGCCTTTGAACTGGGCCTGTCTCCAGCCGTTGCTGGTCGACTTTTGGCTGCAGGCGCGGCGCAAGATGTCCCCGCGTTATGCGCCGGGACGGCTCAAACAATGGGTTTCCCTGCTGACGCGTAATTATCCAGAGGCCGTTACGCTGTTCGATCAATTACGTCGCGAAAGTGATTGCGAGCGAATCGACCGGCTATTGGGCCTGGACGAGCGTTCCCTGGGGCTTTGTTCCCAGGGTCGAATTTCTTCGACCACAGAAACTGAACGGCCGAATAAATTAGGCCTTTTGGCCAGGGCCTAGCGGCCACCGCTGATATCCAGCAGCGCGCCGCTGGCATAACTGGCTTTGTCGCTGGCCAACCACAGAATGGCTTCGGCTACTTCTTCTGCGCTGCCGCCACGTCCCATGGGTACGCTGGCCGCGACTCGCTCAACTCGGTCTGGCTCGCCGCCGCTGGCGTGGATCTCGGTATCGATCACGCCCGGTCGCACGGCATTGACGCGAATACCCTCGGCGGCAACCTCCTTGGCCAAGCCCAGTGTCATGCTGTCGATGGCGCCCTTGGCGGCGGCGTAATCGATGTATTCATTGGGGGCGCCGAGTTTGGCGGCGATGGACGACACATTGACGATCACGCCACCCTGGCCGCCGTAGCGGGTAGACATGCGCTTTACCGCCTCGCGGGCGCAGAGAAAGCTGCCGGTGACATTGACGGCAAAGACGCGCGCCAGCCGTGCGGCATCCATTTCATCCAGGCGCATCTGCTGCTCCAGCATGCCGGCGTTGTTTACCAGTGCGTCGAGTCTGCCGAACTCATCGTCCAGCGTGGCGAAGAGCCGGGCCACCTGCTCTTCGTCGGCCACGTCAGCAGCCACCGCTATGGCTTTGGTACCCGTGGCATGGAGTTCTTCCAGCAGGCTCTGCATGGCGTCCTGGCGATGGCGATAGGTGAGGCACAGTGCATAGCCCTGTGCTGCGGCAAGGCGGGCGGTGGCGGCGCCGATGCCGCGGCTGGCACCCGTGATAAGCATGACTTGTTGCATGGGGGTTCTCCGACGAATGATCCTCACGTCATCTGATGCCGTGAGGTTAAGCGTGCTCCGCGGGTGTTCCGCCCATCACTCGCGCAGCAGCTCGATGAATTGGGAAAAGGGCAGCGGCTTGCTGAAAAGATAGCCCTGATACAAATGGCAGTCCTGCTTTTGCAGCAGATCCAGTTGCCCCTGCTGCTCGACGCCTTCGGCAATTACCTCCAGCCCCAGGCTTTTGGCCATGCTTACGATGGCGCGAATGATCTCGGCGTCGTTGCCGCCATTCAGCGCGTCATGCACGAAAGACTGGTCGATCTTGAGCAGGTCCACCGGCAGGCGCTTGAGGTAGGTGAGGGAGGAATAGCCGGTGCCAAAATCATCCATGGCAAAGCTGACCCCGTGTTTGCGCAGGCGATGCATTTTGACAATGGTGTCGTCCAGATTCTCGATGACGACGCCTTCGGTGATCTCCAGGCTGATCATCCCTTGCGGCAGCTCGGCTTCCTTGAGTGCCGCAAGAATGCATTCAACGAAGTCGTTCTCGCGGAACTGATGCGGGCTGATATTGATACTGAGGCTGAAGGTATCGGCATTCACCAGCCTGCTGGCCAGCAACTCAGCCGCCATCTGGCAGATCTGCTTGATGACCCAGCCGCCGACCTCGACGATCAGGCCGCTGTCCTCCAGCACATCGATGAAATGCGCGGGTGTGCGCAGGCCGTGAGTAGGGTGCTGCCAGCGCAGCAGTGCCTCGGCGCCAATGATGGCGCCTGAGCGTGCATCGACCTGGGGCTGCAGAAATAGCTCGAATTCGTCATGCAGCAGGGCCAGGCGCAGTTCACTTTCCAGTTGCAAGCGGGCGCTGGCAGCTTCCTGCATGGTGTTCTGAAATAGCTGGATGGCGTTGCGACCAGCGTCCTTGGCCCGATACAGCGCGATATCGGCTCGTTTCAGCAGATCAGCGGGCGTCTCGCCGTGATCGGGAATCAGGGCGATACCGATGCTGGGTGTTACCTGCAGTCGGTTGCCGTCGCAGACCATGGGCTCGGCCAGCATCTTGCGCAGCTTCTCGGCGACATCACGCACGTGGCGGATGATGTCGGCGCGCTTGCCGCTGAGGCCGGTCAGTAGAATCACGAATTCGTCGCCGCCCAGGCGGGCAACGGTATCTTCCTGGCGGATATTGGTTTGAAGTCGTGTGGTTACCGTTCTCAAAACGGCATCTCCGACCGGATGGCCGAGCGAGTCGTTAATGTGTTTGAAGTGGTCAAGGTCCATGAACAGCAATGCGGCGCGCAGATTATGGCGCTTGTGCAGGGCGATCTGTTGCACCAGGCGGTTCATGAGCAGGGTGCGGTTGGGCAGGTTGGTCAGCGGATCATGGTAGGCCAGGTGCTGGATCTGTGCGTGGGCGGCCTTGAGCTGGCTTATGTCACGCGCGGTCAGCAGGATGCAGTCGGTGCCATTGAGCTTGATGATTTCTACCGACACCTCGGTGTGCTTCAGCTGACCATGACGGTCTTGGGCCAGGATCTCCTGATTGCACACGCGCCCGTCTCGTTCAAGCGCTTCGAGGATCTTTCGACGCTGTTCGCCAGGCCATATGGCCAGTTCCATGGAGGTACGGCCGATGACTTCGTGCGGCCGGTAGCCGGTCAGGCGATGAAAGCCTTCGTTGACTTCGATAAAGCGCCCGCTGCTGAGTTCGGTGATGGTGATGGCATCGGGGCTGGAGTGAAACGCCTTGGCGAACTTCTCCTCGCTGGCCCTCAGCGCGGCCTCGGCCATCTGCCGGGCAGTGATATCGCGGAAGGTAGTGATGATGCAGAGGCGTCGCTCGATTCGGATGAAGCGGCTGGAGACCACGCAGGTCAGGGCTTTGCCGTCACGGGTGAGGAACTTCGCTTCGACGTTGTCCAGCGACTGGTCGCGCGTGAGCTGCTGATAAAGAATTTCACGCTGCTGTTCGTCCTGCCAGAAGCGGATCTGCGTGGCGTCGCGGTCGACGATCTCGCTGGCCTGCCAGCCGAAGGTTTGGGTGAAGCCGGGGTTGATCTCAAGGAACTTGCCGTCGCGGATGTTCGACACGCTGATGGCGTCCGGGCTGCCTTGGAACAGGGTGGCGAACTTGGCTTCGGATGCTTCGGCTTGTTGTTCACGCGAGACGCGTTCACTGATGTCTTTGATGATCCCCGCCATGCGTAGAGGCGCGCCACGCTCGTCACGGTAGAGCTTGGCAGTGCTTTCCAGGTAGCGAATGTTGCCGTCGTGCAGGCGTGTCTGATAAACGGCCTGATAGTCCTGGCGACGCCCGTCGAGAAGGTCGCGGTAGGTTTGCTGCATCACTGCGCGGTCTTCAGGGCGGACATAGGAGAAGAATTCCTGAAATGGCCCCTGGAACGGTCTATAGAAGGTTCCTTGCAGCTCTGCGGCGCGGATCGAGGTGGATAGCGTGTCGCTGGGAATGTGCCAGTCCCAGGTCCCTAGTTCGAGTGAGCTGAGCGCCAGGGCGAGCCGGTCCTGGGCGTCCTGCAGCTCCTGCTTTAGTAGAACTTCGTCGCTGATGTCGCGGATTATGCCGATCAGAATTGGCTGGCCTGTTGCGTTGCTTTGCCACTGTCCGCGCAGCTCCAGCCAGCGTTGGGAAGCGTCGGGCCAGTCGATACGATGGCGGATGGTGAAGAGTGCCTCTTGCTCGCGCAGTATCGTGCGAAAACGCTCACGGACCATCGAGCGATCATTCTCTGCAACCAGGTCCGGGTATTCAGTGCCGGCAGGGATCGACTGCTCGCTGTCGAAGCCGAAGAGCCTTTGGCAGCCTTCGGACCAGAGTACCGAGCCTGTGTTCGGGTCCCATGACCAGACACCGAGATTGGCGCCACTGAGTAAGCCGGTCAGCTGGGCAGCGTCCTGCAAGGCTTCGCTTGATCCGGTTGTGCACAGATAAGCACGGGGCGAGACGTTGTCGAAGGACATGGCACTATTCCGCGATGTGTCACGCCGATGCGTCAGTGGCTACGGCGTGGCCATACGTTAATTATTCTGCTTCGGCGACGTTATCCGTAGCTGATGGCAATATGCAAGCACCCTGTTCGGAGTCGAGCAATGTCATGAATGCTCTGGCGGCGTTGGACAGGGTTCGTTCGGTATGAACTATGTAGCCGAGCTGGCGCTCAAGCGACACGCCCGGTACCGGCAGACGTACCACCTGATCATCGAGCATGGTGCGTGGCAGCACACTCCAGGCGATACCGATGGAAACCATCATCTTGATCGTTTCCAGGTAGTTGGTGCTCATGCTGATATTCGGTTTCAGTTCTTCGCGCTCGAACAGGCGCTGGGCGATATGGTGGGTAAAGGTGTTGTCGCCGGGAAAAACCGCTGGATAGGCGGCTATGTCGGACAGTGTGACTTCTGCCATCTGCGCCAGGGGATGTTCGGGTGCTACGACGAAATCCAGCGGGTCGTCCCAGACCCGGATGGCTCTCACGGGTGGAGCGGTGTGGGGGGCAAGGGTGATGACTGCCAGCTCGGCACGGCCATGGAGCACATCTTCGTAAGCGACCTCCGAGTCGAGAAAGCGGATATCCAGCGTCACTTCAGGATGCGTGCGGGTAAAGGTGCGCAGCAGGGGAGGCAGGCGGTGCAGGCCGATGTGATGGCTGGTGGCCAGGCACAGGCGACCGCTGACGTCGCCGTTGAGGTTGGTCAAGGCGCGCCGGGTATCGTCCAATACGCTGAGAATCTGGTAGGCACGAGGTAGAAGGGCGCGTCCGGCCTCGGTCAGCCCGATTTCGCGGCCCAGGCGATCAAACAGGCGCACGCCCAGCTGTAGTTCCAAGGCCGCGAGGCGCTTGCTAACAGCTGGTTGGGTCAGGTGCAGGCGCTCGCCTGCCAGGGAAAAGCTGCCGGTTTCGGCGATGGCGATAAAAGCGTTGAGGTTGGCCAGGTCCATGCTATTCCTTGGGCTTCTTTGAAAGCCTTTGCGGCACCGCAATCGCGGCAGGCTTCTGTTGGATTGGTCGGCAATTGATCTGATCGACAGCTTATCTGGATTCCTGAAGGGAATGCATTGGATAAAAAATATGAATTTGAGTAATTGGACGCAAAGCCATAGCATCACCCTATAAGCGGAAGGGCTATTTGCCCCGCATAGAAAGCAGATGAGGAAAGTCCGATGGCCGGCAAAACGCTCTACGACAAGCTCTGGGAAATGCACGAAGTGAAGCGGCGCGATGATGGTTCGTCGCTGATTTATATCGACCGACACATTCTCCACGAAGTGACTTCGCCGCAGGCGTTCGAAGGGCTGCGCCTGGCCAATCGCAAGCCGTGGCGCATCGACGCCAACATTGCCACTCCAGATCACAACGTGCCGACCACCAAGGGTGAGCGCCAGGGTGGGGTGGAAGCCATCGCCGATGAAGTCTCGCGCATACAAGTGCAGACGCTGGACGAGAACTGCAACGAATTCGGCATCGTCGAATTCAAGATGAACGATGTCCGTCAGGGCATCGTCCACGTCATCGGCCCGGAGCAGGGCGCAACGCTGCCCGGCATGACCGTGGTCTGTGGTGACTCGCATACCTCCACCCACGGTGCCTTCGGCGCCCTGGCTCACGGTATCGGCACCTCCGAGGTGGAGCATGTGCTCGCCACTCAGTGCCTGGTCGCCAAGAAGATGAAGAACATGCAGGTGCGCGTCGAAGGCAAGCTGCCGTTCGGCGTCACCGCCAAGGACATCGTGCTCGCCGTGATCGGCAAGATCGGCACTGCTGGTGGTAACGGCCACGCCCTGGAGTTCGCCGGCAGCGCCATTCGCGATCTGTCGATGGAAGGCCGCATGACCATCTGCAACATGTCCATCGAGGCCGGTGCCCGTGTGGGTATGGTAGCGGTAGACGAAAAGACCATCGCTTATGTGGAAGGTCGTCCTTATGCGCCCAAGGGGGCGGACTGGGAACGTGCGGTCGAAGCCTGGAAAGATCTGGTTTCCGATGACGATGCGGTATTCGATACCGTGGTTGAGCTGAAGGCCGAGGACATCAAGCCGCAGGTCAGCTGGGGTACTTCGCCTGAAATGGTTCTGGCTGTCGATCAGCTGGTGCCGGATCCGGCTGTCGAGGCCGATCCGGTCAAGCGCGACTCCATTGAGCGTGCGCTGAAGTACATGGGCCTGCGCGCCAGCCAACCGATCACTGATATCCGTCTGGATCGCGTGTTTATCGGTTCCTGCACCAACTCGCGCATCGAGGATTTGCGCGCTGCAGCCGAAGTGGCCAAGGGCCGCAAGGTTGCTGCGACCGTCAAGCAGGCGCTGGTGGTGCCGGGGTCGGGCCTGGTCAAGCAGCAGGCCGAAGCTGAGGGGCTGGACAAGATCTTTATCGAAGCCGGATTCGAGTGGCGTGAGCCGGGCTGCTCCATGTGTCTGGCGATGAACCCGGACAAGCTGGGCAGCGGCGAACATTGTGCGTCCACCTCCAACCGTAACTTCGAAGGCCGGCAGGGTGCCGGTGGGCGTACCCATCTGGTCAGTCCGGCCATGGCTGCGGCTGCAGCAGTGACCGGTCACTTCATTGATGTTCGCGAACTGATCCAGGCCTGAGGAGCAACAGCATGAGAGCATTTACCCAACACACCGGCCTGGTCTGTCCGCTGGATCGCGCCAATGTCGATACCGATCAGATCATTCCAAAGCAGTTTCTGAAGTCCATCAAGCGCACCGGCTTTGGTCCGAACCTGTTCGATGAGTGGCGTTACCTGGATGTCGGTCAGCCGAATCAGGACTGCTCCAATCGCCCGCTTAACAAGGATTTCGTGCTGAACTTCCCGCGTTACCAGGGTGCCAGCGTGCTGCTGGCTCGTGAGAACTTCGGTTGTGGTTCGTCCCGTGAGCATGCGCCATGGGCACTGGATGAATACGGCTTCCGCACGATCATCGCGCCAAGCTTCGCCGACATCTTTTACAACAACAGCTTCAAGAACGGCCTGCTGCCGATCATCCTCACCGAAGCCGAGGTGGATGAGCTGTTTGAGCAGGCAGAAGCGACCGAGGGCTATCAGCTCACCGTTGACCTTGAGGCCCAGACCGTGACCCGTCCGGATGGCAAGCAGTACGCTTTTGAGGTCGATGCCTTCCGCAAGCATTGCCTGCTCAACGGTCTGGACGATATCGGTCTGACCCTGCAGGACGCCGACGAGATTCGAGCGTTTGAAGAAAAGCACCGTCAGAGCCAGCCCTGGCTGTTCGGCGCCATCAAGTGAGATAGGGCGAGGGTGGATGACACGTCATCCATCCCCCAGCAGATTTAGGTGGATGACGGAAATCCTCTTCCACCCCACAGAAATTGAGGAATGCAATGAGCAAGCAGATTCTGGTTCTCCCTGGCGACGGTATCGGCCCGGAAATCGTGGCCGAAGCGGTCAAGGTGCTGCAGCTGGCTAACGAGAAGTACTCGCTGGGCTTCGAGCTGGCCCACGACGAGCTGGGCGGGGCGGCCATCGACAAGTACGGTGTACCGCTGGCCGACGAGACTCTGGAGCGCGCCCGCAATGCCGATGCCATTCTGCTTGGCGCCGTGGGCGGCCCGAAGTGGGACGCCATCGATCCAGCGATCCGCCCCGAGCGCGGCCTGCTGAAGATTCGTTCGCAGCTGGGCCTGTTCGGCAACCTGCGTCCGGCACTGCTGTATCCGCAGCTGGCCGAGGCGTCCAGCCTGAAGCCGGAAATCGTCGCCGGTCTGGATATCCTTATCGTGCGTGAGCTGACCGGCGGCATCTACTTTGGCCAGCCACGCGAGAGCAAGGTATTGGAAAATGGCGAGCGCATGGCTTACGACACGCTGCCGTACAGCGAGAGCGAGATTCGTCGGATCGCCAAGGTCGGCTTCGACATGGCTATGGTGCGCAACAAGAAGCTGTGTTCGGTGGACAAGGCCAACGTGTTGGCGTCCAGTCAATTGTGGCGCGCGGTGGTTGAGGAGGTGGCCAAGGATTACCCGGAAGTCGAGCTTTCTCACATGTACGTGGACAACGCTGCCATGCAGCTGGTCCGCGCGCCCAAGCAGTTCGACGTGATGGTCACCGACAACATGTTTGGCGACATTCTCTCCGACGAAGCTTCTATGCTGACCGGCTCCATTGGCATGCTGCCATCTGCGTCGCTGGATGCTACCAACAAGGGTATGTATGAGCCCTGCCACGGCTCCGCGCCGGATATCGCTGGCCAGGGCATAGCCAACCCGCTGGCGACCATTCTTTCGGTGTCCATGATGTTGCGTTACAGCTTCGGTCAGGCGGCAGCGGCGGATGCCATCGAACAGGCGGTCAGCAATGTCCTGGATCAGGGCTTGCGCACCGGTGATATCTGGTCGGAAGGTTGCACTAAGGTCGGTACACAGGCGATGGGCGATGCAGTAGTCGCGGCGCTCGCGAAGTTGTAATCTCTTGGCCCGCTTTCATACGGGCGGGTCAATTTATATAGGTGTAGTTGCGATGAAACGTGTAGGTCTGATCGGTTGGCGCGGTATGGTCGGTTCCGTGCTCATGCAGCGGATGCTGGAAGAGCGGGACTTCGACTTGATCGAGCCCGTGTTCTTCACCACCTCCAATGTTGGTGGCCAGGGGCCCGCCATTGGCAAGGACATTGCGCCGCTGAAGGACGCCTACAACATCGATGAGCTGAAAGGCCTTGATGTGATTCTGACCTGTCAGGGTGGCGACTACACCAATGAGGTCTTCCCCAAGCTGCGGGAAGCCGGCTGGAAAGGCTACTGGATCGATGCTGCTTCGGCCCTGCGCATGCAGGACGATGCGGTAATCGTGCTTGATCCGGTGAATCGTCGCGTGATTGACCAACAACTCGACGCCGGCACGCTCAACTATGTCGGCGGAAACTGCACTGTCAGTCTGATGCTGATGGGGCTGGGCGGCCTGTTCGAGAACGGTCTGGTCGAGTGGATGAGCGCCATGACCTATCAGGCGGCGTCTGGTGCTGGTGCGCAGAACATGCGTGAGCTGATCAGGCAGATGGGCAGCATCAACGCGGCGGTGGCCGACGAGCTGGCCGATCCGGCCAGCGCTATTCTGGAAATCGATCGCAAGGTTGCCGAATGCCAGCGTTCGGAAGCTTTCCCCGTGGATCACTTCGGTGTGCCGCTGGCCGGCAGCCTGATTCCCTATATCGACAAGGAGCTGCCCAACGGGCAGAGCCGCGAAGAGTGGAAGGCGCAGGCTGAGACCAACAAGATCCTCGGGCGTTTCAAGAACCCGATTCCGGTCGATGGTATCTGCGTGCGCGTTGGCGCCATGCGCTGCCACAGCCAGGCGTTGACCATCAAACTGAACAAGGATGTGCCGATCTCGGATATCGAGGGCATGATCAGTCAGCACAACCCCTGGGTGAAACTGGTTTCCAACCATCGTGATGCGAGCATGCAGGAGCTGAGTCCGACTGCTGTGACCGGTACTCTGAGCGTACCGGTAGGGCGGCTGCGCAAGCTCAACATGGGCTCGCATTATCTGGGGGCGTTCACCGTCGGTGATCAGTTGCTCTGGGGTGCGGCCGAACCGCTGCGCCGCATGCTGCGCATTCTGCTGGAGCGATAAGATCCTGCGGAAAACAAAAAAGCGCCATGGCTTTGCCATGGCGCTTTTTTTATATGTGAAGTCGTTCGACAGTTTCTCGGCGTCTTTGGGCAGAATGCCATCTCGTATAGGGGCGATGCCTTTGGTGTTGGCAACGGTGTTAATCCAATTTGTGGATTGTGTCTGATAACGCGGCAAAAGGCGCAGGGGCAACCCTAAGCAGTCCGGGCAGTTATTGATAAAACACTATCTGTAAAAGATACTTGCTGAAAATTCGAAGAAATTTTCTAGCTGTCGACATTGTTCAGGCTTGTTGCTGTTGGGGACTGTCCTCGCAGTGTTTACAAGACCCTCTCGAAAGTCCGAGAAAGCAAAACAAGGGATTACATAATG
Source organism: Pseudomonas saudiphocaensis (assembly GCF_000756775.1). Taxonomy (NCBI): domain Bacteria; kingdom Pseudomonadati; phylum Pseudomonadota; class Gammaproteobacteria; order Pseudomonadales; family Pseudomonadaceae; genus Pseudomonas; species Pseudomonas saudiphocaensis. The sequence goes on along the minus strand of NZ_CCSF01000001.1, from coordinate 1,185,061 downwards.
GTTCGGGTTCGCAATCTGGTGCTGGCAATCGCGGCTGCTACTGCTCTGACATCCGAAATGGTTTATGCGCTGGGAGTGGGAGAGGTCACGCTGAAGTCGGCGCTGAATCAACCCTTGGTCGCTGAAATCGAACTGCTCGATGCGAAAACCCTGGCTCCAGGGGAAGTGGTTCCGGGGCTGGCATCTGCCGAGGACTTCAACCGGGCGGGTATTGATCGTCCGTACTTTCTGACCGACCTGACTTTTACCCCTGTTTTGCGCCCGGACGGCAAAAACATTATCCGGGTTTCGTCGACCAAGCCGGTTCGCGAGCCCTACCTGAATTTTCTCGTCGAGGTCCTTTGGCCAAGTGGCCGCTTGCTGCGTGAGTACACGCTGCTGCTGGATCCGCCACTCTATTCTCCAGAGACCGCAGCGGCCGTCGCGCCTCAGCTGCCAACTGCCGCTCCTGTTGTTCGGCCGACCGGAGCACCACGCGCAACCTCACAGGCGGCGCCGGCTCGTTCGTCTACTGGCGCTTCCTCAGCAGGTAATGAATACAAGGTCGCTTCGAACGACACACTCTGGGAAATCGCCGAGCGCACACGGCAGGGCGGTACGGTCCATCAGGCAATGCTGGCCATTCAGGACCTGAACCCGGATGCCTTCATCGGCGGCAACATCAATCGGATGAAAAACGGCCAAGTGCTGCGCCTGCCCAGTGCGGAGCAGATCGCCAGTCGCTCCCAGACCGAAGCTATCGAGCAGGTCGCTCAGCAGAATGCCAGCTGGCGCCAGGGGCGTGCTCAGCCTGTCAGTGAGCGCCAGCTCGATGCCCGCCAGCGTAGCGCAGCGGGTGCGGCGCCATCGCGTAGCGAGACGGGTGACAGCCTGCGATTGGTAGCACCGGAAACCGGCAGGTCCACAGCAGGCAGCGACACCGGCACCGCTGCCGACGCCAAAGCGCTGCGCGACCGGCTGGCAACTGCCGAAGAGAGTCTCGACTCCAGTCGTCGTGAGAACCTTGATCTGAATGACCGCTTGAAAGATCTCGAAGGTCAGCTGGAGAAGCTGCAGCGGCTGATGCAGCTCAAGGATGACCAGCTTGCCAAACTGCAGGCCCAACTGGGTGCCGAGCCCGTTGGTGAAACTGCTGCGCCAGAAGAGGCTGTGGTTGCTAGTGGGTCTGCAGAGGCCGAAGCGCCGGGCGCAGATATTGCCACCGAACCTGAAGCCGCTGAACCCGAAACAGAGGTTACTCCAGTCGCGCAAGAGCCCGAGTCTGCTGCAAAGCCTGCGCCTGCCGCTGCGCCAGCACCGGCTACTCCCGCGGCGCCTCCGGCAGAACCAGTAGCCGATAGCTACCTCCAGCAATTGATGGCTAACCCATTGCTGCTCGCCGCGCTGGGCGGAAGTGCTCTGTTGCTGCTGCTGGTCGCGCTGATGGCCGTGTCTCGCCGTAACGCCATGAAGGAAGCCGAGTTGCAGGAAAGCCTGCTGGCCGATAGCGAGCCGGACAACCTCTATGTCGAGAAGCCGGCTCTTGCGGTTGCCGACCTTGAGGTCACCGATAACCAAGTGGTCGCTCCGGCTTCTGACGATGCGCTGGATTCCATTGCTGGCATGGCCAATGACCCGATTGCCGAAGCCGATATCTACATTGCCTATGGCCGCTTCAATCAGGCCGCCGACCTGCTACAGAACGCTCTGAACGACGAGCCCCAGCGAACTGATCTGCGCCTGAAGCTGATGGAAGTCTATGCCGAGCTTGGCGACCGCGATGGATTCGCTCGGCAGGAAGCCGAATTGCGAGACATCGGCGGCTCTTCGGCAAGCATCGATCAACTTAAGTCCCGCTATCCGGCAATGGGCTTCGGGGCTGTGGCCGGCGTTGCCGCTGCGGGTACAGCCGCAAGCGATTTCGACAGCTTCAATCTGGATGATTTTGAGTCAGATCAGCCTGCGCCTGCTGCAGCTCTGGACCCGGACGATGCTTTTGATCTGAGTCTGGATGACCTGCAGCTGGATGATGATTTTTCGGCGACAGCTGCACCAGTCGCTGAACCTGCTAAGCAGCAGCCGGATGCACTGGATGAGCTGAATTTCGATGATCTGAACCTCGAGACCGAAGCAGACACGCAGCCTGCTGACGATTTCTCCTTTGAGCTGGACGAGCTTTCCAGCCCTGTAGCTGACGCCTCCCTGGCAGACGAGTTGGAGAGCTTCTCCCTGGAGCTGGATGAAGAGCTGCCAGCTGCAACGGAGAGTGAATTCAGCCTGGACGAGGTGCTCACTGAGCCTGCTGCTGGTGTGGAGCAGCCTGCGGACTCCTTCGATTTCGATCTGCCTGAGCTTGAGACCGAGCAGTCTGCGAGTATGCCCGACGAATTTGATCTTTCCCTGGATGATGAGCTGAGCGAAAATGCGCAGCCGGAAACCTTTGCCGCGGAACTCGATGAGATAGAAGCCGAGCTAGGCGATATTTCACGGGATCTGGAAGAGCCGCTCGACGTGCCGCAAGTCGGTGACGAACCGGCTCCGACAAATCTGGCGGCCGCGCCTATTGGCGAATCGTCCGATGACATGGGCGATGATGACTTCGACTTCTTCGCTGAAACCGATGAAACCACCACCAAGCTGGATCTGGCTCGCGCTTATATCGACATGGGAGATGCCGAAGGTGCGCGCGATATTCTCGACGAAGTGATGGTAGAAGGCAGCGACACACAGCAACAGGAGGCGCGCGAGATGCTCGCCAAACTCGCCTGAATATGATTGAAGCAGTACCTGAAGCGGCAGCCACATCGGCTGCCGCTGGCATTTCTAGGATCGCCCTTGGCGTCGAATACAAAGGCTCGCGCTATCGTGGCTTTCAACGCCAACGTGATGGCGTGCCCTCCATCCAGCTTTCCTTGGAAAAAGCACTTAGCAGGGTCGCTGGCGGTCACTCCGTCACCTTGAGCTGCGCCGGACGCACCGATGCACTGGTTCATGCCTGCGCTCAGGTGGTGCATTTCGACACTCCGGTTACGCGCTCGATGCACGCATGGGTGATGGGTGCGAACATGAACCTGCCGGGAGATATCAGCGTGACCTGGGCCAAGGAAATGCCCATGCATTTCGATGCGCGATTCAGTGCAATGGCCCGTCGCTATCGCTATGTCATTTACAACGACCAGATCAGGCCGGCACACCTTGCAGAAGAGGTGACCTGGAATCATCGCCCGCTTGATATCGAGCGTATGCGCGAAGCGTCCAGGGTATTCGTCGGTACCCACGATTTCAGTGCATTCCGTGCGCGCCAATGCCAGGCGAAATCGCCGATCAAGACCGTTCATCATCTTGAGTTGCTCCAGTACGGTCGGCTCATCGTTCTCGATATTCGGGCCAATGCGTTTCTGCATCACATGGTGCGCAACTTTGCCGGCGTGCTGATGACCATCGGAGCGGGCGAGCGTCCGGTGGAATGGGCGCGGGAAGTGTTGGAAACACGCGTCAGGCGTACTGGCGGGGTGACCGCGCATCCCTATGGGCTGTATCTGGTCCAGGTGGATTATCCCGAAGAGTTCGAGCTGCCCGAGCGCTATCTCGGGCCGCATTTTCTTTCAGGTTTACCTGATGTGCGGGTTGAACCGGCACGATGATGCTACTTGCAGCAGGCGGCGCTTTTGTTACCATCCGGAGTCTTTTCTCGCGGGTACCTGCCGTTGCCTATCGTCCGTAGCAAGATATGTGGGATCACCAATGTCGCAGACGCGCTTGTGGCTGCTGAGGCCGGAGCGGACGCTATCGGCCTGGTCTTCTACAGCAAAAGCCCGCGTGCTGTGAATGTCGTCCAGGCGCGTGAAATCATCGCTGCGCTGCCTCCCTTTGTGACTACCGTCGGATTGTTCGTCAACGCATCCCGTTGTGAAATCAACGAAACCCTCGATGCGGTCGCTCTGGATATGCTGCAGTTTCACGGAGATGAAACTCCGGCCGATTGCGAAGGCTTTCACCGGCCCTGGTACAAAGCGCTGCGGGTACGGGCTGGCGAAGATATCTGTGCTGAAGTGGCGCGCTATGCCGGGGCAAGCGCGGTTTTGCTTGATACCTTTGTAGAAGGGGTGCCGGGTGGGACGGGCGAGATATTCGACTGGTCGCTGGTGCCGGCCAATTTGCCCAAGCCGTTGATTCTGGCCGGTGGGCTGACACCGCAGAATGTGCAGCAGGCGATTGAGCGCGTGCGCCCGTTCGCGGTGGATGTCAGCGGTGGCGTTGAATTGCGCAAGGGAGTCAAGGATGCCGCCCGTGTGCGTGAATTTGTTAGGCAGGTTCGCGCCAGTATGTGACGAGCGGGGAGTCCCTGCCGTCCAGTTACCATTCGCAGGTTGGCGGATCCTTCTGTTTGATGGATGCCCGTCGACTATGACGAGGCTGAGTTTTAGCGACGGCGCCGTGTGGTGCATCGCCCAGGCGACGCAGTGAACTCCGATTGGAGGCTGGTCGCGATGATGAATCCGCCTGATGCGTGCAGTGCTACGCGCGGGACTGACAAGCTGTGGAGAATAAAAGCATGAGCAACTGGCTGGTAGACAAGCTGATCCCTTCGATCATGCGTTCGGAGTCGAAGAAAAGCACGGTACCTGAAGGGTTGTGGCACAAGTGCCCCTCCTGCGAGGCGGTCCTGTATCGCCCTGAACTGGAGAAAACCCTGGATGTCTGCCCCAAGTGCAATCATCACATGCGTATCGATGCGCGCTCGCGCCTGGATATCTTCCTCGACAAGGAAGGGCGTGAAGAGATCGCCGCTGATCTGGAGCCGGTCGATCGACTGAAGTTCCGCGACAGCAAGAAGTATAAGGATCGCCTGAGCGCAGCCCAGAAGCAGACCGGTGAAAAGGATGCGCTGATCGCCATGCGCGGCACCCTGATGAATAATCCGGTGGTGGCTTGTGCCTTCGAGTTTTCCTTCATGGGTGGCTCCATGGGAGCCATCGTCGGTGAGCGCTTTGTACAAGCGGCCAACGTGGCCCTTGAGCAGCGCTGTCCGCTGGTCTGTTTCTCGGCTTCCGGCGGTGCGCGGATGCAGGAAGCACTGATTTCCCTGATGCAGATGGCCAAGACCTCGGCAGTGCTGGCCCGCATGCGTGAGGAAGGCCTGCCGTTCATTTCGGTTCTCACCGATCCGGTTTACGGTGGTGTGTCGGCCAGCCTGGCAATGCTTGGTGATGTGATCGTAGCCGAACCCAAAGCGCTGATCGGCTTCGCCGGCCCCCGCGTGATCGAGCAGACCGTACGCGAGAAGCTCCCGGAAGGCTTCCAGCGAAGCGAATTCCTGCTCGACCATGGCGCCATTGACCTGATCATTCCGCGTGCCGAGCTGCGCACTCGTCTGGCTCGCCTTCTTGCTCAGCTGCAGCGCCTGCCGTCCGTTGGCGAGCCCGCTCTGGTAACGGCTGGCGCATGACCCCGCGACATCTGCAGGACTGGCTCGAGTATCTTGAGCGACTGCATCCCACGGCCATAGACATGGGCCTTGATCGCTGCCGGGCGGTGGCGACAAGGCTTGGGTTGACGAGGCCGGCTCCGCTGGTCGTGACCGTTACCGGTACCAACGGTAAAGGCTCGACCTGCGCTTTTATCGCGCAGATGCTGGCAGGGCAGGGCAAGAGCGTGGGTGTTTACAGCTCGCCGCACCTGCTGCGCTACAACGAGCGCGTGCGTATTAATGGCGTGGAAGCCTCCGACCAGGCGCTGTGCGACGCCTTCGCCGCGTTGGAGGCAGCGCGCGGCGAAACCTCCCTTACCTATTTTGAGATGGGCACGCTGGCGGCTTTCTGGCTGTTCGAGCGCGCGGCGCTGGATGCCGTGGTCCTGGAAGTAGGGCTCGGTGGTCGTCTCGATGCGGTGAACCTGGTCGATGCAGATGTAGCGGTCGTGACCAACATTGGTCTGGATCATGCCGATTGGCTGGGCGACAGTCGCGAAAGCGTCGGCTTCGAGAAGGCAGGGATCTTGCGCGCCGCGAAGCCTGCCGTATGCGGTGATCTAGAACCGCCTTCGTCGCTGGTCGAGGCTGCAGCCGCGCTGAAAGCGCCCTTGCTGTTACGCGGTTGCGGGTTCGATCTGCAGGTCGAGCAGGACTGCTGGCATTGGCAGGGCCGTGATGGTTCTGGTCAGGCGCTGGAACTATGTGATCTGCCATTGCTAGACCTGCCTCTGGAGAACGCGGCGCTGGCATTGCAGGCTTTCGCTTTGCTCAACCTGCCCTGGCAGCCGGAATCGCTGGTTGCAGCATTGCTGGCCACGCGCGTAGTTGGCAGGCTTGACCGTCGGCTGATCCAGTACAAGGGCCGCGAACTGCCGATCCTGCTGGATGTCGGGCACAACCCTCACGCCGCAAGCTATCTGGCGCGGACGCTGCAACGGTTGCCACTGGCCGGGCGGCGGCTGGCAGTATTCGGTCTGCTGGCGGACAAGGATCTGCCCGGTGTGATCGAGCCTTTGCTGCCTGCGGTTGCCGACTGGGCCGTTGCGCCCCTGGCCATCCCGCGTACACGTTCTGCAGCACAATTGAACGAGGCGTTGAAGGAACGCGGAGCGTCGGTCACTATCTATTCCTCTGTATGCGAGGCGCTCGACGCGCAGTGTGACCAGGCGGTTGCCGGGGACGAAATACTGCTGTTCGGGTCTTTTTATTGCGTGGCCGAGGCGCTGGAATGGCTCGAACGGCGTACGTCAGGTCGAGGATAGGGCATTGGTAGATAAGGGACTGTTGCAACGAGTCGTTGGGGCACTGGTGCTGCTGGCACTGGCAGTGATCTTCGTGCCGATGCTGCTCAATCGGGAAGATGAAGGCCCCCAGGTGAGCATGGACGCACCGGCGATGCCTGAGACTCCCGCAGCGCCGGTTATCGAGCCGCAGCCGGTCGAAGTGCCGACTCCTGAGAGCGAGCCGTTCCCGGAAGACTACGAAATCATCGAAGAGGCGCCGGTAACGCCTGTCGAGACTCCGACAACCCCGATCGAGCCCGCTCCGGCCCTTGCCGAGCCACCGGTTGCACCTGCAGTACCTCAAGCGTCACCGGCCCCTAGCGCCCCGCCAGCTGCCGCAGCTCCGGAACAGCGGCTGGATGCAGCCAATCTGCCGGTCAGTTGGTCGGTGCAACTGGCCAGCTTGTCCAGCCGCGAAAATGCCGAAAGCCTGCAGAAGACCCTGCGCTCCCAGGGCTATAACGCCTACATACGCACCGCGGGCGGAATGAATCGGGTGTTCGTAGGGCCGTTGATCGAACGAGCGGAAGCCAACCGCTTGCGCGACGTGCTGCAGCGTCAGCACAAGCTCGATGGGTTCGTTGTTCGCTTCGAGCCAGAGAAGCGTTAAGCCCGCTAGTTCCAGTGAGCGCTACGTATCTCTTAGCGGCACGATCAGGCTGGATGTGATTCCTTTGTAAGAGTGGACCACGCCCGCGAGCGGAGCCCAGGTTTCGATGCGGTTCGCTTCACGGGCATAGCCCGCTCCCGCGGAAAGTGGCAGATCGTACTGCAAGCCTTATCGGGCCGTACTTCATGCCTCAAGCAGGATGCAATTGCGGTACAGCTTTTTCAACGAGCTGTTACTCCTCGGCAATCGCTCTGCTAAAATGCGCTGCTTTTCCCCCTGACAGGAAACCCCGTGACGTTCACCTGGGTCGATTGGGCGATTGTCGCCGTTGTAGTCATCTCCAGCCTGATCAGTTTGAAGCGCGGTTTCGTCAAGGAAGCGCTTTCGCTGTTCACCTGGATCGTCGCTGGTGTGGTTGCCTGGATGTTTGGTGGTGCGTTGTCCCACCATCTGGCCGAATACATCAGCACGCCTTCGTTTCAGGTCATCGCGGCTTGCGCAATCCTGTTTGTCGTTACGCTGCTGGTGGGTGCTCTGATCAACTTTTTGATTGGCGAGCTGGTTCGAGTGACCGGGCTATCGGGTACCGATCGTTTTCTTGGAATGGTTTTTGGTGCGGCGCGTGGCGGGCTGCTGGTCGTGGTGCTGGTTGGCCTGCTGAGTCTGGCCCCGGTCCATCAGGATCCCTGGTGGCGCGAGTCGGCATTGCTGCCGCATTTTCTGTTGATTGCCGACTGGTCGAAGAACCTGATCATCGGGTTCGGTAGCCAGTGGATGACCGGTTCGCTCGACACCCCCGGTTGAGACGAACTTTTTTACTACGGTCCGCCGTCAGGTTTGCGCCTGGCGTCCTGATTGGATCAGCCTGTAATAACTGAGAGGTTCCTGCATGTGTGGCATTGTCGGCATTGTCGGTAAGTCGAACGTCAACCAGGCGTTGTACGACGCACTCACCGTACTGCAACACCGCGGGCAGGATGCCGCCGGCATCGTGACCAGTGACGGCGACAAGCTGTTTCTGCGTAAGGACAATGGTCTGGTTCGCGATGTCTTCCATCAGCGCCACATGCAGCGCCTGATAGGCAACATGGGCATCGGCCACGTCCGCTATCCCACCGCGGGCAGCTCTACCTCCGCGGAGGCGCAACCTTTCTATGTCAACTCGCCCTACGGCATCACCCTGGCGCACAACGGCAACCTGACCAACGTTGATCAGCTGACCAAGGAAATCTACGAGTCGGATCTGCGTCATGTGAACACCAATTCCGATTCGGAAGTGCTGCTCAACGTCTTTGCCCATGAGCTAGCAGTGCGCGGCAAGCTGCAGCCCACCGAGGAAGACGTCTTCGCTGCGGTGACCAAGGTGCACGACCGTTGCGTTGGTGGTTATGCGGTGGTGGCGATGATTACCGGTTACGGTATTGTCGGCTTCCGCGATCCCAATGCGATCCGCCCGATTGTCTTCGGCCAGCGCCACACCGAGGATGGCGTCGAATACATGATTGCCTCCGAAAGCGTGTCGCTGGATGTGCTGGGCTTTACCCTGATCCGCGATCTGGCTCCCGGCGAGGCCGTTTATATTACCGTCGACGGCCAGCTGCACACGCGCCAGTGCGCACTCAATCCGCAGTACGCCCCATGCATCTTCGAGCACGTCTACCTGGCGCGTCCGGACTCGCTGATGGACGGCGTTTCGGTTTACAAGGCGCGGCTGCGCATGGGCGAGAAACTCGCCGAGAAGATTCTGCGCGAGCGGCCCGAGCACGATATCGATGTGGTGATTCCGATTCCCGACACCAGCCGCACGGCAGCGCTGGAGCTGGCCAACCGCCTGGGCGTCAAGTTCCGCGAAGGCTTCGTCAAGAATCGCTACATCGGTCGGACCTTCATCATGCCCGGCCAGGCTGCACGCAAGAAGTCGGTGCGGCAGAAGCTCAATGCCATCGATCTGGAGTTCCGCGGCAAGAATGTGATGCTGGTGGACGATTCCATTGTGCGCGGCACGACCTGCAAGCAGATCATCCAAATGGCCCGTGAGGCTGGAGCGAAGAACGTTTATTTCTGCTCCGCCGCACCTGCTGTCCGCTATCCGAACGTCTATGGTATCGACATGCCTAGCGCCCACGAGCTGATTGCTCACGAGCGCACCACCGAAGAGGTTGCCGAACTGATCGGTGCCGACTGGCTGGTCTATCAGGATCTGGAAGACCTGGTGGAGGCGGTAGGCGGCGGCAAGGTGAAGATCGAACGCTTCGATTGCGCGGTCTTCGACGGCAAGTACGTCACAGGTGATATCGACGCAGACTATCTGCATCGGATCGAGCAGGCGCGCAACGACCTGAGCAAGAGCCAGGCCGCAGTCAGCAGCGCCATCATCGATCTGTACAACAACTAATGTGAATGAGCGCCAGATGGCGCTCGTTCCCCAGTGGGATGAAATCATGACTGATGAATGGGACGCCGGCCGGCTGAATAGTGATCTTTCCGGCGTTGGCCTGGACACGCTGGCTGTGCGCGCCGGCCAGCACCGCACGCCAGAGGGTGAGCACGGCGAGCCGCTGTTTTTTACCTCCAGCTATGTGTTTCGCAGTGCCGCCGATGCGGCGGCGCGCTTTGCCGGTGAAGTGCCGGGTAATGTCTATTCCCGTTACACCAACCCCACCGTACGTGCCTTTGAAGAGCGCATTGCCGCTCTGGAAGGGGCCGAGCAGGCGGTGGCAACTGCTTCGGGCATGGCCGCAATTCTCGCCACGGTGATGAGCCTGTGTTCGGCCGGCGATCATGTGCTGGTGTCGCGCAGCGTCTTTGGGGCCACCGTGTCGCTGTTCGAGAAGTACCTGAAACGCTTCGGGCTCGAAGTCGATTACGTACCGTTGGTCGATGTCGCTGCCTGGGAGCCTGCCTTCAAGGCCAATACCCGTCTGGTATTCGTCGAATCGCCGTCCAATCCGCTGGCCGAGCTGGTGGATATCGAGGCGCTGTCGCAGCTGTGTCACGCCAAGGGTGCGATGCTGGCGGTGGACAACTGCTTCTGTACGCCGGTCCTGCAGCAGCCGCTGGCTCTGGGTGCCGATATTGTGATTCATTCGGCGACCAAATATATCGACGGCCAGGGTCGCTGCCTGGGTGGTGTGGTCGCCGGGCGTGCCGAACAGATGAAGGAAGTGGTGGGTTTCCTGCGCACTGCAGGCCCAACTCTGAGCCCGTTCAACGCTTGGGTTTTTCTCAAGGGTCTGGAAACCCTGCGTCTGCGCATGCAGGCCCATTGCGCCAACGCTCTGGCACTGGCCGAGTGGTTGGAGCAGCAGCCGGGTATCGAGAAGGTTTACTACGCAGGCCTTGCCAGTCATCCACAGCACGAACTGGCCAAGCGGCAGCAGAAAGGCTTTGGCGCCGTGTTGAGTTTCGATGTGGCGGGGGGCAAGGAAGCTGCCTGGCGATTCATCGATGCGACCCGACTGGTTTCCATCACGGCAAACCTGGGTGACAGCAAGACGACTATTACCCATCCGGGTTCCACTACCCATGGCCGCCTCTCGGCAGAAGAGCGCGCTACGGCGGGAATTCGTGACAGCCTGATCCGCGTCGCCGTGGGGCTGGAAGACCTCGAAGATCTCAAGGCAGACTTGGCCCGGGGGCTGGCCGCGCTCTGACAGAAAGCGGGCCTGTCGGGCCCGCAGCTGTTTTGCGGGATGGGACTTGTCCGAGTTTTTGCCGGCTGGACGTCAGGTAAAGCTCGGGGACAAGTTCGCTACCCTTCGTAACTTTCAGGGCTCAGTATTGCTCCGAGTACCGAGCGCCTTTCAACGCCCTCTCAGTTGTACGACAAAGCCATCCAGCCTCTGCTCTTCGGATAGCTGAGCCCGCAAGCGATTGGCTTCGCTGCGTTCGCTGACCGGGCCGGCGAATACGCGATGCAGGCCGGAGCTGCTCTGCACATATGCATCGAAGCCTTCGGCGATCAGCCGGTCGCGCAGCGCTGCCGCATTTTCGGCATTTCTCATGCTGGCCAGCTGCACTGCCCAGCCCGTTCTCGCAGGCGCAGACTCCGTTGTACGAGGCGCAGCAGGGGTAAAGGCTGGCGCACTCGGCTGGGCGGCAGAGCCGCTACTGCGCCCTGCAGACTCGGGACGCAAGTCGATGGCAGGCGCCGGCTGGCCTTGGCCATCGAACAACCTTTCGGGTGTTGAGGGTAGGATGCTTGGGCTGCCGGATCCGGTCTCGATGACTCTGATGTCGCTGTATTTCTTCCCGGCCAAGGCGGCCTGTCCGGCGCGGTCGCGGACCACCGTGGGACGCAGGAACACCATCAGGTTGCGCTTGATATGGGTTTCCTGGGTCGAGCGAAACAGTGCGCCCAAAAACGGAATATCACCCAACAGCGGCACCTTGGAGTCGGTGCGGGTCACGTCATCCTGAATCAGTCCACCGAGCACGATCACCTGACCATCCTCGGCAAGGATGGTGGTCTTGATCGAGCGCTTGTTGGTGACCAGGTCGACCGCCTGTGCGGTCAGGCTGGCGCTGGGCGCGATGGAGGAGATTTCCTGCTCTATCTGCAGGCGCAGCGTAGCGCCCTCATTGATGTGTGGCGTAACCCTGAGCGTGACACCAATATCTTGCCGCTCGATGGTGGTGAAGGGATTGTTCGCCCCTGAGGCATCGGTGGTATAGCTGCCGGTCTGAAAAGGTACGTTCTGACCGACGAGGATTTCCGCCTCCTGGTTATCCAGTGTCAGCAGGCTGGGCGTCGACAGCAGGTTGCTCTTGCTGTTGGCCGACAGCGCGGTGATCAGCGCGCCGAAGCTGCGCGTGCCTATACCGATGATGGCGCCGTCGGGCAGGTTGCTGGGAATTTCGTTGTCGTTGATCGCGTTCAGCACGCGACCGATGGAGAGCCCGGTATTACCGAAGCTCACACCGCCGGCACCGCCCGCACTGCCGCGGCCATCGATTGCCCACTGTACGCCCAGTGCATCGGTGATATCGCCGGAGACCTCGACGATGGCCGCTTCGACCATAACCTGCGCGCGCGGGATATCGAGTTGGCGAACGATGGATTCGAGCATGCCGAGCAGCTCCGGCTCGGCCAGCATCACCAGTGCGTTGAGGCTTTCATCAGCGCGAATGAGGGTGTTTTGTGTGCGCCCGTTGATCATCTCGCCGTCGGCCGGCATGGCCAATGTTTCCGAGAAGTCGCCAAGGGTTTCGGCCAGGGATTTGGCATCGTTGTGACGCAGACGAATCACCCGGGTGTTGGCTGAGCGGGTGCTCGGGGTGTCCAGGGTTTTCGCCAGGCTGGCGAGCTTGCGCCGGGCCTGCTCTGGCCCGGTAAAGATCAGCCGGTTGGTGCGTGAGTCGGCGATGATCTGAGAGCCAGCGGTATCCTGGGCTTCGCCGCGGGCAAGGGTATTGCGCAGGACTTCCGCGATGTCCGTAGCCCAGCCGTATTGCAGATCGACGATGCTGTGATCACCGGTCTGGGCACGATCCAGCTCGCGGATCAGCTGCTCCAGGCGAGCAATATTGGCGCTGCGGTCGCTGATAATCAGCGCGTTGGCCGAGCTGACAGCTGCCAGATGGCCATATTGCGGAATCAGTGGACGTATTTGCTCGATCAGCTCGCTGACCGGGGTGTGCTGCACCTGGATGAGCCGTGTTTCCAGCAGGGCGCCGCCGCGTGGTCCGCCGCCGGCTTCGGTCTTGGCCTCGTCATTCGGCACGATGCGCGCCACGTTGCCCTGAGTCAGGACGCTGTAGCCGTGGGTGGCCATCACGGAGAGGAAGAGCTGGTAAACCTCGGCCAGCGACAGGGTGGTCGATGAAACTACGCTGACCTGGCCTCGAACACGGGGGTCGACGATGAAGGTCTGTCCGGTGAGCTGGCTGATATGGTCCACGAACGCGCGGATATCGGCGTCCTTGAGGTTGATCGTCCAGCCATCCTGCTGCGCTTCGGCTGGAGCGCTGACAGGTTCGGCGGCTAATGCCGGCAGGGGTGCGCAAAGTAGCCCAGCGGCAACTAGGGCGATGAGCGAGCGAGAGGAATAAGGCGGCATCAGTCATCTTCCGTGGCGGGTTGATCAGCGGGCGCGTCCTCGGTCGGCGCGGTATCGCCCCCCGTCTGCTGATGGAGGGCGTCGAGCTGTTGTTGCAGCATCTCTACTTGCGGGTCGGGCTGCTCCGCTGGTGTGGCTTGTTCACTGTAGTCCGTCTGAGCCGGGGCGGAGCGCGTGCTGGGGAAAAGCAGCGTCTCGATCTGGCCGTCGCGCAGCACATCGACCCTGTCGGGATAAACGCTGTGAAGGCTCAGGCCGGGTTCGAGCTCTTCGCCAATCCGGTAGAGCTGAGGTGGGTGGCCTGCTCGCTGAACGATGGCAGTGGAGCGAATGGGGTCGGCGTGCACGAAGCTGCCATGCAGGGTCAGTTCAGAGCCTGATGAGGTCTGCTGGGTTTGGGCGCGCTCGGGTGGAGCGCCAAACAGGCTTTCCATACGCTGAATGTCCAGCGCCATATCGGCGGACTGGCTGGTGCCGGAGGTCGCAGTGGGCGGAGTGTGCTCAAGCTGCAGCCACTCATTGATACGGCCGGCGAGATAAAGGCCGAACAGCAAAAGGATGACCGCGCTCACGATCAGCGGCGCATGCCGGTTTGCCTTGTGCAGTGCCGTGGGGAAAGCCAAGCGGGTGCTCCGTAACCGGGTTCTAACAACCCGTGCCAGCAGCAGGGCGCTGGCGGGGCGTGCGGGCATCGCTGGCGGTAGCGTGAACAGAATCTAGATCACTGCGTGAACACCAGGGCATGCCAGTGCAACTGACTGTTTTTCCGGAAAAAGGTGCCCGATTGAGGTTGAATTCCGGTTGTGATCGCAAAAGGCCGTTGTTTCCAATAAAAAAGCGTCCGGGCTGTTGACTTGATCCGAGGGGATGCGTAAATTGCGCGCCTCACGGGGTGATAGCCAAATGCAACGCAGGGCAGCCTTGTGATCGGACGCAAGTCCGGCCGACGCGCAGTGGTAGTTCAGTCGGTTAGAATACCGGCCTGTCACGCCGGGGGTCGCGGGTTCGAGTCCCGTCCACTGCGCCATATCAAAAGCCCTTGAGCGAAAGCTCAAGGGCTTTTTCGTTTCTGCTCGGTTGGCAACGCGCTTCAGGCGGTTGCCAATCCAGGCGCCTACCGTATCGAGCCGGCAGTGCGGCATCATCTGCAGTACACCCTGAACTGCGGAGGACACTATGACGACTCTGGCACTAGCCGCTGAGGCGCTGAAGGCGGCGGATCGGATCGTAGTGCTGACTGGCGCCGGTGTTTCAGCGGAAAGCGGCGTCCCGACCTTTCGTGATCCACTGACCGGGCTCTGGCGCCGATTCGACCCCATGGAGCTGGCCAGCGCTCAGGCCTTTAGCCGCAATCCGGCCATGGTGTGGGGGTGGTACGAGTGGCGGCGAATGAAAGTCATGCAGGCCCAGCCGAACCCGGCTCACCGGGCGCTTGCTCGATTGGCCGAGCGTAAGCCGGAAATGATCTTGATCACCCAGAATGTTGACGACTTGCATGAGCGCGCGGGGAGCGACAGGGTCATTCACCTGCATGGCTCGCTGCAGCAGCCGCGCTGCTTTGCCTGTGCCCGGCAGCCCGCAACAGCGCTAGCGACGCCCAATGAACCAGAGGAGGGTCGCGCAGTGGAGCCGCCGCGCTGCCAGCATTGCGGCGGCCTATTGCGTCCGGGTGTTGTCTGGTTTGGCGAATCGCTTCCGCAATCAGCCTTGGCAAGCGCATTCAAAGCAGCGCAGGAGGCTGAGTTGCTGATGGTGGTGGGCACCTCGGGCGTGGTCTATCCGGCGGCTGAATTGCCGGCCATAGCCCGCCGGGCAGGGGCAAAGATTCTGCACATCAATCCACAGCTGGAGCTGGAGGCGGGCGATTGGGGCATCGAAGGCTTGGCTGGTGAGGTACTGCCTCAATTGATCGGCTGAACCTCGGTGGCTTAGCCGATAGCTGTTCATGCTGGCCCGGTCGCAGCAGTCTGTATAAGCGCGCGTCGCCAGGTTCCGGTGTGGGCGGCGGCGTGGTGCCCTTTGCTTGGATTTAGCAAAGATGTTCTGGCCGGTTCTGGCTTTACGTATTCGCTGTTATTCCCGCGCTTGTCTTCCCAGGGCAGCAAAGGGATATCCGGTAGATCCGCATTTGCGCTGCACCCTCGCGGTTTTCCGCTGTCAGTAATGCCTAGACGGTTCACTGACGAGGGAGATGGCAATGTTTGGTTTGGAAGCGCTTGAGCTTGCGCGTATCCAGTTCGCTTTCACCATTTCCTTTCACATTATTTTCCCGGCGATCACCATTGGTCTGGCGAGCTACCTGGCAGTGCTGGAGGGGCTGTGGCTCAAGACCAGGCGCGAGGTGTACCGCGACCTCTATCATTTCTGGCTGAAGATATTTGCCGTCAATTTCGGCATGGGTGTGGTTTCCGGCATCGTCATGGCGTATCAGTTCGGAACCAACTGGAGCGCCTTTTCCGAGTTTGCCGGCAGTGTCACCGGCCCCTTGCTGACCTACGAAGTGCTCACGGCATTCTTTCTGGAGGCCGGCTTCCTCGGCGTGATGCTGTTTGGCTGGAATCGGGTTGGGGCGGGGCTGCACTTCTTCTCCACTGTCATGGTGGCGATCGGCACGCTGATTTCGACCTTCTGGATCCTGGCGTCCAACAGTTGGATGCATACCCCGCAGGGCCACGAAATCATTGACGGCATCGTGGTGCCGGTGGACTGGTTTGCGATCATCTTCAACCCTTCGTTCCCGTACCGCCTGGCGCATATGGCAATCGCGGCGTTTCTGGCGACTGCGTTTATGGTGGGTGCCTCGGCTGCCTGGCACCTGCTGCGCGGCAAAAACAACTCGGCCATCCGCAAGATGCTTTCCATGGCCATGTGGATGGCGCTGATCGTGGCGCCGATCCAGGCGCTGGTGGGTGACTTTCACGGCCTCAATACCTTGGAGCATCAGCCGGCGAAGATCGCCGCCATGGAAGGGCATTGGGACAACTCCGAAGGCGGGCCGACGCCGCTGATATTGTTCGGCTGGCCGGACATGGAGCGCGAGGAGACCCGCTTCAAGGTGGAAATTCCTTATCTGGGCAGCCTGATCCTCCAGCACAGCCTTACCGAGCCGGTGCCGGCGCTAAAAGATTTCCCGCCGGAAGATCGTCCCAACTCGACCATCGTGTTCTGGACCTTCCGCATCATGGTGGCGCTGGGGCTGCTGATGATCGCTACCGGCGTGTGGAGCCTGTTGCTGCGTCGTGGCGGCAGGCTGTTCGAGTCGCGACCGTTCCTGTGGTTGGCGCTGTTTATGGGGCCGTCCGGGCTGATCGCGATTCTGGCCGGTTGGTTCACCACGGAGATCGGTCGGCAGCCGTGGATCATCTACGGGTTGATGCGCACATCCGAGGGTGTTTCCAGCCACAGTGCCGAGCAGTTGGGGCTGACGCTGGCCCTGTTCGTGCTGATCTATTTCGCGGTATTTGGCATCGGCATCATCTATGTGCTGCGGTTGATCGCCAAGGGGCCGGTGCCGCACGAAGGCAAGAGCAAGGGCGTCGGTGGTCCCGGCGAGCAGCGCACGCCGGCGCGGCCTATCTCGGCAGCGGATGAAGCGATTTCGCACGAGCAGGGCGACGATCTGGGGGAGAGGAACTGAATATGGGCATCGACCTTTCGCTGATCTGGGCCGTGATTATCATCTTCGGGATCATGATGTACGTGGTGATGGACGGCTTCGACCTGGGTATTGGCATTCTCTTCCCGTTCCTTGCCGACACCTCCGAGCGCGACGTGGCCATGAATACTGTAGCGCCCGTCTGGGACGGCAACGAAACCTGGCTCGTACTTGGAGGTGCCGGACTGTTTGCCGCTTTTCCGCTGGCCTATTCGGTCGTGTTGTCGGCGCTCTACCTGCCGATCATCTTTATGCTCATGGGGCTGATCTTTCGCGGCGTGGCCTTCGAGTTTCGTTTCAAGGCCAATGCCGATCGACAGCACATCTGGGACAAGGCCTTTATCGGCGGCTCGCTGGTGGCAACCTTTTTTCAAGGTGTGGCACTGGGCGCGTTCATTCACGGTTTTCCGGTGGAAGGCCGCGCCTACGCCGGCGGGGCGCTGGACTGGCTGACGCCGTTTTCGGTGTTCTGCGGTGTCGCGCTTATCGTGGCCTATGCCTTGCTGGGCTGCACCTGGTTGATCATGAAGACCACCGGCGATCTGCAAAGGCGCATGCATGACATCGGCATTCCGTTGGTCTGGGCCCTGCTGGCGGTAACGGGCATCGTCAGCATCTGGACGCCACTGACTCACCCGGACATTGCCGAGCGCTGGTTCAGCATGCCGAACCTGGTGTTCTTTATGCCGGTGCCAATCCTGGTACTCCTGTGCACTTTCGGGCTGCTTCGGGCGATCGCGCGATACGCTCACTATTCGCCGTTCCTGCTGACCCTGGCTCTGATCTTTCTGGGCTATAGCGGGTTGGGCATCAGCCTTTGGCCAAACATCATCCCGCCTTCCGTGACCATCTGGGAGGCTGCCGCGCCGGCCGAGAGCCAAGGTTTCACCTTGGTCGGCGCGTTGCTCATCATTCCGATCATTCTGGTTTACACCGCCTGGAGCTACTACGTGTTTCGCGGCAAGGTCAGCCCTGATGACGGCTATCACTGATTTGCACCGCCATGGAGCAACGCATGCCTGAAAAACACTCTGGTGGTGCAAGGCCGCTTTGGCAGCGGCTGGCCTGGCTGGTGACGCTCTGGTGCGCCAGCGTGCTGGCGTTAGGCGGGCTGGCGTGGGTGCTGCGTCAGTTCATGGCCGCCGCCGGGCTGACCACGCCTTGAGCGAAATCATGGATCTGTCATCAAGACTGGTCACAATGGCACGGACCTTGTAGTACCCAGGGTGAAGAACTAAAACCCCTTATGAGGATTCCGCTATGGATGACTATTTGGACGAGCTACTGGAATTGCGCGCCGCCGAGCAGGACGTGCTGGAGCCGGCCGAGGATGCCTTCGAGCTTTGAAGGGCCCAGCCCGGTTGGAGCGGACTTGTAAGGTAATAGAAGAGCTCGTGGACAAGTCCAGTTTTACAAAGTGAGCTTCCTCAGAAACACAGAGCAATCTGAACCGCACCTGCGTTCATTCAGGTATCGGCACGCCGCTGCCTGCGTCGAAATTCACCGGGCGTCTGCCCGCTCCAGCGTTTGAACGCGCGCTGAAAGGCTTCCGCTGAGGAAAAGCCGAGCAGCCAGGCGATTTCACCGAAGGCCAGCTCGGTGTCGCGGATGTACGACATGGCCAGGTCGCGACGGGTGTCGTTGAGGATGGTTCGATAGCTGCTGCCTTCCTCGGTCAGTCGTCGGCGTAGCGTCCAGGCCGGCAGTTGCAGCCGCTGAGCAATCTGTTGCAGGTCCGGCTCCTGGCCCTTGAGCATCTGCGCCAGCATCTGTGCGACGCGCTCGCTCAGGCTTGTGGTCCGGGTGAGTTGCTCAAGGGCCGTTTCACTCAACTCCAACAATTGCTGCCAGGCGCCCGGGCAGTGTTCAGGGTTGCGCAGTGCGAGGCTGGCCTTATCGAGTCGCAGTTGATTGTGTTCGCAACCGAACGCCACCTGCATTCCAAAAAACGCATCATGCCGGGCAGCGTAATCGGGACGATCGAATTCGATCATTACCGAACTGGCTTGTAACGGCTGCGCGGCGACGGCACACAGCTGCGTGATCCAGCTGGCCAGTACGGTATCCACGACGAAGCGGTTGTACTGGTTGTACGGGCTGATGGAATAGAAGCGCAGCCAGGCGCCCTCGGCATCCTCAAGAAACTCCGATGTGCCGCGGTAGTTGGAAGCGTATAAACGCTCGAAGCGGATCAGTGTCCGTGCGGCTTCACGTACGGTTGGCGCCTGGGTCGCAGCGATGCCCACGAGGCCAAGGTGGCCGGCCTTGCGCAATCGGCCCATATCCAGCCCCAGCGCAGGCTCGCCAGTCAGCTGGATGGCTGCATGGCCAAGGCGCATATAGCGGGGGATGGACAGCCGCGCATGGGGATCGGCCAGTCGCGCGCTATCCAGGCCGTAGGCGTGCAGCAGCGGCTGCGGATCTATATGTCGCTCGCGCAGGGCACTTTCCAGGCTATAGACGAAACCCACGGAAAGATCACCCAGGCGTATGCGCTGCGGCTTCATGGCCGCTCCGTCAGCCATAGGTTGCGTATCTGTACGGGCTCGTTATGAGTTCGGCGTGCAGGCTTTCGTGGCGAGCCGAGAAGGTTCCAGGGCAGGCCAAGGGTGCGTACGGCCATACGCGGAATGTCCGGGTTCTGCACTTGGGCTGCGCAATCGTCGGGGTCTTCAACTGCGCCCGGTACGGCCAGTAGCTCGGTTTGCGGCGGCATGCCGCGGGTGTGGGCATCGCAGCCGAGCAGAACCGTAAGGCGTCCAGCCGGGGTGTCTAGCACGGCACTCTGTTCGCTGACGGGGGCTTCGCTGTAGCGGCGCTCATAGCGGCTTAGGGACGTCTTGTAGTGCAGCGGGCTCATGGATTCGCCTTGAGGGCTGAAAACCAGACTGACCTGGCGCAGCGGCCCAATGTCGGTCGTCAGGCGGCCTGCTTGCAGGCGCGGTTCGGGCAGCACGATTGAGCCAGCCACCAGCGTCACGCCGTAGGTTCTGGCCAGGTCGGCAAAGATGTTCTGGTAGTCGTCGGCCATCTGCGCAGCCTTGATCCGCAGTACCGCTTCGGTGCGGCGATCTTCGCCGGTGTTGTCGAACTGGGCGCGCAGATAGTCCCAGGGATTACTCAGTGCCATCCATTGCATGGCATCACGCAGGGTGCGAGCCTGCTGAACCTCGGGCTTTTCACCCAATGCGAATAGCCCGGTGCCGACATGTTCGGGAAGCACGACGATGGTCCTTGGGCCGATCATTCCGGCGTCGCGTGCTTGATCGAGGTAGGTGGCGAACTTCAGTCGCAGACGGTCGCGGCTCTGGTAGTCGGCTGGTTGCAGGTACACCTCGATGCCGAGCAGGTTGCCCGCTGTCGATGGCTGTCCTTGGCTTTCGATCGGAAGCGTGCGCAAGTCGGACAACAGCGGGCCGCTTCGGCGGTCAGTGGTCCAGTTCAGGTAAACCACCAGAGCCACGAGGCCAAGCAGGGTCAGTAGAAGCGGTTTGATGGGGAGACGCATGCGTGTGGGTTTTGCTGGTTTGATAGGGCGAGACTAGCGGCTAGGGTACTTTATTACCAAGCCTCATGCGCAATAGGGTTAGGCAGTTGTCAGTTTCGATCATTGAGCGTGCCTGGCGCTGTGGTTATTGTCACTGCATACCGACCGCGCCCCAGAGAGCCGCGGCAATTGCCATTGAGGAATGAACATGACCGCCTACCCAAACCTGTTGGCTCCATTGGATCTGGGTTTTATCACGTTGCGCAATCGGGTTCTGATGGGCTCGATGCACACCGGGCTCGAGGAGTTGCCTAACGGCTTCGAGCGCATGGCTGCATTTTTTGCCGAGCGCGCTCGTGGCGGGGTCGGCCTGATGGTTACCGGTGGGGTGGGTCCGAACGAGGAAGGCGCGGTGTATGCCGGCGCTGCCAAGTTGAGCACCCCCGAGGAAGCCGAAAAGCACAAGATCGTTACCCAGGCGGTGCATGAGGCAGGCGGCAGGATCTGCATGCAGATACTCCACGCAGGACGCTATGCGTATAGCCCCAAGCAGGTTGCGCCGAGTGCCATCCAGGCGCCGATCAATCCCTTCAAACCGCACGAGCTGGATGAAGAAGGCATCGAGAAGCAGATCAGCGACTTCGTGAACTGCGCTCGCCTTGCCCAGCAGGCCGAGTACGACGGCGTGGAAATCATGGGTTCGGAAGGCTACTTCATCAACCAGTTCCTGGTCACCCATACCAATCAGCGTACCGATCGTTGGGGCGGCAGCTACGAGAACCGCATGCGTCTGCCGCTGGAGATTGTCCGCCGCGTGCGCGAGGCGGTCGGCCCCAACTTCATCATCATCTATCGTTTGTCGATGCTCGACCTGGTGGAGGGCGGCAGCACCTGGGACGAGATCGTCACCCTGGCCAAGGCCATTGAGGCGGCGGGCGCCAGCATCATCAACACCGGCATCGGCTGGCACGAAGCGCGTATTCCGACCATCGCCACCAAGGTGCCGCGCGCAGCTTTCACCAAGGTCACCGCCAAGCTCAAGGGCGAGGTGACGATTCCGCTGGTCACCACAAATCGCATCAATACTCCGGAAGTCGCCGAGCAGGTGCTGGCTGAGGGCGACGCCGATATGGTGTCCATGGCGCGCCCGTTCCTGGCTGACCCGGAATTCGTCAATAAGGCCGCAGCAGGCCGTGCCGACGAAATCAATACCTGTATCGGCTGCAACCAGGCCTGTCTGGATCACACCTTTAGCGGCAAGCTCACCAGCTGCCTGGTCAACCCGCGGGCCTGTCATGAAACCGAACTGAATTACATCCCCGTGGTGGCGGCGAAGAAAATCGCTGTGGTTGGCGCAGGACCGGCTGGTCTGTCTGCTGCCAGTGTCGCTGCCGAGCGTGGTCATCAGGTGACTCTGTTCGAATCGGCCGGCGAGATCGGCGGGCAGTTCAATGTCGCCAAGCGCGTGCCGGGCAAGGAGGAGTTCCATGAGACCCTGCGGTACTTCGCCGGCAAGCTCGAGCGCAGTGGTGTCGAACTGCGCCTGAATACCCGCGTCAGTGCCAGTGATCTGCTAGCTGCCGATTATGACGAGGTCATCCTTGCTACAGGCATCGTGCCGCGCACGCCGGAGATTCCGGGCATCGAACATACGAAGGTCATCGGTTATCTGGATGCGATCCTGCAGCGCAAGCCGGTGGGTCAGCGGGTGGCGGTTATCGGTGCTGGTGGTATCGGTTTTGATGTCAGTGAATTCATCACCCATGACGGGCAGTCCACCAGCCTGGATCGCGAGGCGTTCTGGAAGGAATGGGGCATCGATCTGGGCCTGCAGGCTCGCGGCGGCGTAGCAGGCGTGGCGCCGGTTCCGCATGCTCCGGCGCGGCAGGTGTACCTGTTGCAACGCAAGAAATCCAAGGTCGGCAGCGGCCTGGGCAAGACCACCGGCTGGATTCATCGTACCGGCTTGAAAAACAAGCAGGTGCAGATGCTGAACTCCGTGGAGTACCTGAAGATCGACGATGACGGCCTGCATATTAGCGTTGCTGGCGGTGAGCCACAGGTGTTGCCGGTGGATACCGTCATCATCTGCGCCGGACAGGACCCGCTTCGCGAACTGCAAGCCGAGCTTGAGCAGGGTGGCCTCAAGGTGCATTTGATTGGTGGGGCGGATGTCGCTACGGAGCTGGACGCCAAGCGCGCCATCGATCAGGGCTCGCGTCTGGCTGCAGCCTTGTAAGTTACGGCGAAGATCGGGCAACGGTAACGCTTGCCGGACACATCCCTGTCAGCCTCTTCGAGGCGCTGTTCGCTCTAGCCAGCGCTTTTTGAGAGTGATGGCTTATTGGCATCTGGACTTGATCACACTTTGCGGGTGACGTTTGGCTGACGCAGGCTGCTACCCGGTGGCCTGCCAACCCAGTCACATTGCCGATCAGGCTTTTTCACCTAAACTCTTGGCTCGTGAAATGGCCGCACCTACAGGCCATCCAGCTTTGAGGACGCCGAGCATGCAGATCAAACCGCAGACGGTTGAAGCCGTTCTGTTTTTCAACGATGCCGGTATCTGCAAGGAAATGCTCTACCCAGAATTTGAAGCCTTGCTTGATGGCATGGTGAGCATGCCGGAATTCGCCGACCAGCAGATGCGGGTCGCCTATGTGCTCGTCAGCTCACGCCTGCAGATACGGGCGGCGGTTTTTTTCTATCTGGATTTCAATGAAGACGGCTCGGCGGACGACGGTTGGAACATCCCGCTGCGCAGTTTGGCCGAACGCACCGGTCGCGGACCGGATCTGGGAGCAGGGCCGATTCGCCTGGCCTGCCGTAGCCAGTGCCCGGTGTCCTGGCACCAGATGCATCTGTGGGATCCGGAGCTGTCCCCTGAGCGAAATCATCTGTTCATGTTGCGTGACCGCATCCGCCGCAACCAGCTGGGCCTGTTGGTCGAGGAGGATCTGCCTCCTGTGGTTTCACCCGAACACCTTCAGGTGGTGGCCGAGGAAACCTGGTATGCCAAGGATGCTGCCAAGGCACGGCGGGACGAAAAACTTGAACAGGAGCAGCGCTTCAAGGCTGCTCAGCTGATCAAGCAACAGCGTCTGCGCATCACCAATCTCGAGCGCCAGCGGGAAATTGAGCTGAGCAAGTTGCGCGAGATTGCTGCCAGGCAACAGGCGAGGTTAGAGGAGGAAAACGCCCAGCTGCGTCGCGAGCTGCTTGAGCAGGAACAGACCATCACACGCCTGCGCGCCGAGCTGGCCGCTCAGGTTGAAGACTTCCAGAGCAAGCGCGAGGAAATGAGCCGGCAGCTACGCGAGTTGGAGCACAACAGTCGTGTGGAGGCTGAAGCCGCGCTGGCGCAATTTGACCGCGAGACGAAGATTCAGGTGGCGGCTGCAGTGGCTGAGTATCAGGAGCAGATCTCCATTCGTGATGTGGAGCTGGCCTACCGCAACGACCTCGACCATCAGTTGCAGGAAGAAATCGAAGAACTGCGTAAACAGTGCCAGACGCTTACTGAAAACAGCGGCGAGCGAGTCCTGCGGCGCCTGGCCGAACTTGGCGTACAGTTCGTGGCTTATCATCCCGGCGCCGGCCACCTGACCGTTGCCCCTCAGGATCTGGCCCGCTACCAGCAGGACCCACAGGGTTATGCCGCTGCCAAATGTGGCGTCTCCGATGAGCAGTATCGCCAGTGGGTACAGCACTATCAGCAGCCGAGCTGTGTGGTTGCCTTACCGAGCGGTGAGCGCTGCGACATGCCGCTGGACAAAGTCGATTCTCCCAACCGCTTTGTCATCGGAGTATCCAACTGCTGCGCAAGGCACCGTTCGCAGGATCGCTTGCGCACCGGTAGCTGAACCTTGCCTCACATCCCCTCGCTAGGGCCGGATTTCCCCGACGCACCGCTGCAGCTCGTGGATTTGCCCTGGCTTCACGAAGCAGGCGTTGAACTGGCCATCCTGCGTCTGGACCTGATCGACCCCGAGCTCTCTGGCAACAAGTGGTTCAAGCTGGCTTGTCACTTGGAAGCCGCGCGAGATGCCGGTGCAAAAGGCCTGATCAGCCTTGGCGGGCCACACTCCAATCATCTGCATGCCCTTGCAGCCGCTGGCAGGCGTCTTGGTATGGCTACCGTGGGCCTGCTACGGGGTGCGGAACAAACGACACCGACCATCGAGGATCTACAGGCCTTCGGCATGCAGCTGCATTGGCTGGGTTATGGCGGCTATCGCGCGCGCCATCGGGCTGACTTTTTCGATGACTGGCTGCAGCGTTATGGCGGATATTACTGCGTACCTGAGGGCGGGGGCGGCTTGCCGGGTGCTCTGGGCTGCGTGCCATTGGTGGATCACGTGCGCAGGCAATTGTCGGCTGTAGGTTGGGACGATTATGACGCTTGGTGGCTGGCGGCCGGTACCGGCACGACTCTGGCCGGGCTGGTGATTGGCGAGCAACGGCAGGGCCGACAGCGGCGTGTCTACGGCTCGCTGGCAGGGCCGCCGTCCCATGGCGTGGCTGAGAACGTTGGCAAATTGCTGAGAGAGGCCGAGCTGGTCGACGAAGGCTATCGGCTGGTCGATGGCAGCCGGGGCGGGTTCGGGCGCTTCGACGCGCCACTTGCGCAGTTTATCTGTGATGTCGAGCACATTACCGGGCTGCCATTGGAGCCGGTTTACACAGCAAAGGCCATGATGGCATTGCGCCTTCTTGTGCGGGATGGTTACTTTGCCAGAGGGGCGCGAATCATCTTCGTGCACACCGGAGGTCTGCAGGGCCGGCGGGCCGCCCAGGCGGCGCTGGACAAACTCCTGCATTAGCCAACGCATTGTGGAATCCATGGATGAACACGCCAGTGCAACCGGATCAGCTAGAGCATCTGATCCCTCTCAATACCCTGTCACCGCGACAACTGCTACAGCTGAGCGGTCAGTCCGAGTCACGTCTGCTACTGCCCGGCGAGGTGCTGTTTGACAGCGCCGCAAGCGAAGCCGACACGACCTGCTTTCTACTTTCCGGCGCACTAGAAATGCAGGGGGCTGGAGGTGATCGTTGGGTGATGAGCGCTGGTTCGCCGGAGAACTGCCGGGGCTTTTCGCCCGGAGTTCGAGTCATCCGTGTCGAAGCGATTCAGCCCAGTACGGTGCTGATTGTCGATAGTGCCGAGCTGGAACGCCTGGTGTCACGTAGTCAGGTTTATGCGGACCTGCTGCTGGAATTGGCATTGGCTGGCGATCTGACCGACTGGCTCGAAGTGCTTCTGGAAAATCCGCTGTTCGTCAGGGTACCGGTGATAAACCTGCGGCATATGCTCGACAGGCTCGAGTCCCTGCAACTGCCCGCCGGCCACGTACTGCTACGCGAAGGGGACGTGGGTGATTGCTGCTACTTTCTCAAGCAGGGCCGTATCGAGGTGGTAGCAGGACTGGGTAGCGACCGTCAGGTGGTGGCGGAACTGGAGGAGGGCGCCTGTTTCGGCGAGGAAGCCCTGCTGACCGAGCGGCCGCGTAATGCCACCTTGACGGTGATCGAGGATGCCTGCGTATTACGGCTGGCTCGTGAAGATTTTGTTGCTCTGCTCAAGGCACCGGTGGTAGCGGAACTGGGCCTGCCGGAAGCACAGCAGCTGATTGAAAAAGGCGGGCAGTGGCTGGATGTGCGATTGCTCGATGACTATCAGCGGGGGCATGCGCCTCAGGCGTTGAACATGCCTTTACACTTGTTGCGGCTCAAGGCGCGCCTGTTGAAAAAGGACAGGGTTTATCTGTGCTATTGCGGCAGCGGCAAGCGCAGTGCCAATGCGGTCTTTGTCCTGACGCAGCTGGGTTTCTGCGTGCATGCCTTACGCGGTGGGCTGGAAGCTCTTACTGCAGCGGAGCATGCAGCCCTACTCTGCGAGCATGGCAGTGGTTATCTGGCCCGTTCCGATGGGCGCATCGAGCGTAGTGGCTAAAGCTTGGAGAAAGGGTCGCCAATGAGCTGCTGAGCTAGTTCAACCCCCAGCCGACGAACCCGCCGGCCAGTACCACCAGCCAGGGTGGCAGTTTCCAGACCATCAACGCTGTCAGGGCAACCAGGGCCAGGGCCAAATCCTTGAGATCGTGGATGGCGCTGGTCCATACCGGATCGTAGAGTGCCGCCAACAGCAGGCCGACTACGGCGGCATTCACCCCGGCCAGTGCCGCCTGCATATGCCGGCTGCTGCGTAATCGACCCCAGAACGGCATGACACCAAAGACCAGCAGGAACGATGGCAGGAATATCGCTATCAGGCAGAGGGCGGCGTTCAACAGCGGACCGTAGCCGCCGCTCATGGATCCTCCGAGAAAGGCTGAGAAAGTGAACAGTGGCCCCGGTACGGCCTGGGCTGCGCCATAACCGGCGAGGAACACATCCTTGTCGACCCAGCCGCTGGGTACTACTTCTGCTTGTAACAGCGGCAATATCACGTGGCCGCCACCGAACACCAATGCCCCGGTGCGGTAGAAGGCATCCAGCACGGCCAGCGCCTGGTTATTGGAGGCGGCAGCCAGTAACGGCAGGCCTGCCAGCAGAGCAAAGAACAGCGCCAGAGTGATGATTCCCGGCAGGGGCCGATGCTTTTCCAGCAGGCTCGTGGCCGATGCGGGAGCGCTTGACCGAAACAGCAGCAGCCCGAGAATACCGGCCAGAAAAATGACTCCCAATTGCGCGAGGCTCCCGGGCAGGATGAGCACCATCAAGGCCGCGCCTAGCGCCAGCACAATACGAGACGCGTCTGTGCACAGGCTGCGTGCCATGCCCCATACCGCCTGGGCTACCACCGCCACTGCAACGATCTTCAGCCCGTGCAGTATTCCCTGCGGAAGGTTGCCGCCCCAGCTGGCAATGCCCAGCGCGAACAACAGCAGAATCAGTGCCGAGGGCAGGGTAAAACCGACCCAGGCGGCGATGGAGCCAAGATGACCGCCACGTTGCAAGCCAATGGCAAGCCCTACCTGGCTGCTGGAAGGACCAGGCAGAAACTGGCAGAGCGCGACCAGGTCGGCATAGTGGCGCTCGTCGAGCCACTGGCGGCGGTGGACGAACTCCTCGCGAAAGTAGCCAAGGTGCGCCACCGGGCCGCCGAAGGAGGTCAGGCCCAGGCGCAGAAAGATCAGGAAGATGCTCCAGGCGCTTGATGACTGGGAGCTTTCAGAGGTGCTTGGGGCTTGAGGCATCTGGGGTCCGTGCAGTGACAGGTGCTTGCCAGACGCTCGGAAACTTGCTTTTCGACCGTCTGCTTCTCGCGCGCAATTATGCAGCAGGTACATGGCAGTCGGATGAACGAATCTGGTCAATCAGTTGCAGCAGGCCACTCATCCGGTACCAGAAACACCCGCTCCCGCTCTGACCAGTACCCTTCGGCATCTGGCTCCAGGCGCACCAGCAGCCATGGCTGGGGGCGGGCAGGAGCGCTGCCGACCCAGTTGTCGAAATCCGAAATTTGCCAGACGGCGGCAGTTGGTAGGCGTGCCGGTGCCAGCCAGGCCGAGCGGGCCAGCGGCTGCCAGCGCGCTGGCGCATGGTTCGGCGATGGCTGGCTGTTGTAGGCAGACCAGTCCTGTCTGCGAAGCCAGTGGCCACGCAGATGTTTGGGGTTGGCTCCCGCCGGCGATGCCCCACCATCGCGCCAGGGCTGGAAAAGGTAACCGCCGAGCCAGAAGGCACTGTAAATTTCAGCGCTGGTGAGTTCGCTGAGGATACTCCGGGCAAAAGGGCTGGAGCTCAGTTGCAATTGATGCCCGCAGGTGCGTTGCAGCTTGATGTCCAGTCGGTCATGGCCGCCGGGGCCGAGCCAGTGATCGTGCCGGCTGCGGTCGCCATGCTCCAGGCCAAGGTAAAACTTCACCGCCAGTTCAAGATGATGGACGCCAGCGGCGTCGCGGAAGATCAAATCGAGTTCGCCAAGGGTCTGGCCGTCCTGGCGGATCGGCAGGTTGGCTTTCAACAGGTCTATATCCGGTGCCTGGCTCAGCGCGAACTGCCAGAGGCGTTCGTAATACAGCCCCAGCCGACGATTGCTGCGTTGTTCCAGCCAGGTATCAAGGACTGCCGGTTTGATGTCCAGCAGGCGCAACCAGTCGGCCAGCTCGTCGGGATTGCTGGCCCAGCGACTCGCCGTCAGCGGGTGCCGTTGCGGCGCAGGCGCATCGCTTAGCAGCGGCTGCGATAGCAATGCCCAGGCGAGATCCCGCACCGGCGGATGCTGGAGCTGGGTCAGCAGTAAGTCGAGGCAGGGCAGGTTCATGCAGCAAGCATAGCCCAGGGGGCTGTTTAGGTTTCAGAGTAAGCCGCGTTGTTGCGATAAAGCCCGTAGACCAGACGGAGGAAAGACGCTAACGGGTTGGGCCCGACGGGTCCTCCGACACCCTGTGCGCACTTTCAGCAGACTCCAAGGTCCGTTTGCCGCCCCCTCGGCCTTTCACCCATAATCATCCGCCTGCAGTGCGGCGCAAGCAGCCCGCCATTACCGTTACGTCTCAGGGAACCTCAATGGACCAGTTCCGCAATATCGGCATCATCGGCCGCCTGGGCAGCTCCCAGGTGCTGGATACCATTCGCCGCCTGAAGAGATTTCTCGTGGAGCGCCACCTGCACGTGATTCTCGAAGAGAACATTGCCGAGGTGCTGCCTGGGCACGGCATGCAGGTCGCCTCACGTCACCGCCTGGGCGAATGCTGCGATCTGGTGATCGTGGTAGGTGGCGATGGCAGCCTGCTCGGTGCAGCACGGGCCATGGCCAAACACCGTGTGCCGGTACTGGGCATCAACCGGGGCAGCCTGGGCTTTCTCACCGATATCCGCCCTGACGAGCTGGAAGAGAAAGTGGCGGAAGTGCTCAGCGGACAGTACACGCTGGAGAATCGCTTTCTGCTCGAGGCCCAGGTACGGCGCTTAGAGGAGTCCATTGGCGAGGGTGACGCGCTCAACGACGTAGTGCTGCATCCGGGCAAGTCCACACGGATGATCGAGTTCGAGCTATACATCGATGGCCAGTTCGTCTGTTCGCAGAAGGCCGACGGCCTGATCGTGGCCACGCCCACTGGCTCCACGGCCTACGCGCTGTCCGCTGGCGGGCCGATCATGCATCCGCGCCTGGACGCCATCGTCATCGTGCCGATGTACCCGCATACGCTGTCCAGCCGGCCCATCGTGGTGGATGGCAACAGCGAACTGAAGATCGTGGTATCGCCGAACATGCAGATCTACCCGCAGGTTTCGTGCGATGGCCAGAATCATTTCACTTGTGCCCCCGGCGACACCGTTACGGTACGCAAGAAGCCGCAGAAGCTGCATCTGATCCATCCGTTGGGTCACAACTACTACGAGGTCTGCCGCACCAAGCTGGGCTGGGGCAGTCGCCTCGGTGGAGGCGAATAGTGATTGTCGATCCGGACCGTAGCTACGACCTTATCGGGGACGTACACGGTTGCGCCCGTACCCTGGCCCGTCTGCTTGATCAGCTGGGCTATCGGCAACAGGGCGGCGTCTGGCGGCACAAGCGCCGGCAGGTAATCTTTCTCGGCGACATCATCGACCGCGGGCCGCGCATCCGCGAGGCGCTGCATATGGTGCATGACATGGTCGATGCAGGGCAGGCCCACTGCATCATGGGCAACCATGAATTCAATGCGCTGGGCTGGTATGCCGAAGCACCGCCGGAAAGCGGCAAAACCTATGTGCGCGAGCACACACCGCGCTACGCCACGCTGTTGCAGGAGACTTTCCGCCAATTTGAGCGCTATCCGGAGGAATGGCGGGCGTTTCGCGAGTGGTTCATGGAGTTGCCGCTGTACCTGCACAATGAGCGCTTTCGCGTAGTGCATGCCTGCTGGGACAGCGCAGTGATCGAGCAACTGAACCAGCGTCTGCCGGACGGTCGCTTGGATGCCCGGTTCCTGCGCGAAGCAGCATTTCCCCAAGGGTTCGCCGCCAAGGCACTGGACCGCCTGCTGCGTGGCACCGACATGCCGCTTCCGGATGGCCTGACGTTGGTCAGCGAAGAGGGCTTTACACGCAATTTCTTCCGTACCAAATTCTGGGAAGAGAACCCCAGGACCTACGGCGATATCGTCTTCCAGCCCGACGCTCTGCCGGAGCAGGCGGCCTGTCTGCCGCTTAGCGAGAGTCAGAAGAGTCGCCTGTTCCTTTATGGCCCCGATGAGCCGCTGTTGTTCGTCGGTCACTATTGGCGCAGCGGACGCCCGGCGCCGATCCGTCATAACCTGGCTTGCCTGGACTACAGCGCGGTGAAGAACGACAAGCTGGTGGCTTATCGGCTCGACCAGGAAACCCTGCTGGATCCGGCGAAATTTTTCTGGGTAGATGTGGAGCGCTAGATGATCGTGGTCGAGGCCTTGCGCCTGCCGTTGTCGGTTGATTTGAGCGGTTTTGTTGCCTTGCTGCAGCGATTGCAGGTGCCTTGCCGGGTCAGTGAAGAAGCGGGCGAGCAGGTCTTGCGGGTACCGGAGCAGGCAGCCGAGCAGGTGCGCGAGCTCTACCAGCGCTATCCCCAGGGCGACCAGTCAGTGGTGCTGGAGCAAGCGCCAAGTTCCCGCACAGGCTTTATGGCGACGCTCAAACGCAGCCCGCTGACCGCCACGATGCTGCTGCTCACGCTGGTGATGGCAGCTGTCACGCTACTGGGTGACAACTTCGCCGCCATCCGCTGGCTCAATTTCAGCGATTTTCACATCGAGGGCGAATACGCCTATTTCGCCACGCTGGAACAGACCCTGGCGAGCAATCAGTGGTGGCGGCTGATCACGCCGATTTTCGTTCACTTCGGCTTTCTGCATCTGGCGATGAACTCCATGTGGTACTGGGAGCTGGGACGGCGCATCGAGGCGCGCCAGGGTGCGCTGATGCTGCTCGGGTTGACACTGGTCTTCGCGCTGGTGTCCAACGCCAGCCAATATGTCTTTGGTGGCCCCGGCATTTTTGGTGGCTTGTCCGGTGTGCTTTACGGGCTGTTGGGGCACTGCTGGTTGTTCCAGAAACTGGCCCCGAATGAGGCCTATCGCCTGCCATCAGGAGTGGTGGTGCTGATGCTAATCTGGCTGGTGGTGTGCCTGACTGGTGCCATCGAAGTGCTTAGCTTCGGTACCCTGGCCATCGCCAATGCGGCCCACGTTGGCGGGCTGGTGGTGGGATGCGTCACTGGTGTGGCGGGTGGATTGCTGGCGCGCAAGCGCTAGCAGGTCGTTGAAAACCACCTGCACTGGCAATGCGTGGTTAACAGTCTCAAAAGTCGCTTGCGGCTAACGCGTTTTTCAGCGCGGCCCGAAGCTTGCCAGGGCGGTGTTGGCATCTCGTGTACGGCGGGCTTCCAGCTTCCATTGCCCAGTTCCGCTAGAATGGGCATTTTTCACGGGAGCAGGCCATGTCGTCCTTTATCGAAGCCATCGAAAACATCACCCCCGAAATCTACGAAAACCTCAAGCAGGCCGTAGAGCTCGGCAAGTGGGGCGATGGTCGCAAGCTGACCGTCGAGCAGAAAGAAACTTGCCTGGCGGCGATGATCGCCTGGGAAATGCAGAACCTCCCCGAGGAGCAGCGTACCGGCTACTTGGGTGGCCAGGAGTGCGGCTCCAAAAGCAAGAACTCGGCGCCCATTGATACCAGCCTGTTCGCTCCCGCTTCCGGGACCCGTCACTGATGCTGGAATTAGGACGCGGTGCGCTGAGCAAGATGTCCGTGCAGCTCGGTGAGCCGGCGCAGTACTCCTTTCGCCTGAATGAGGAGCAGGTCCCGGTCAATCCACTGATCGGCAAGACCCTGCGGCTCGAATATCTGGGCGCGATCAACTGCACCCATTGCGGGCGCAAGACCAACAAGAGCTTCAGCCAGGGTTATTGCTACCCGTGCTTCAAGAAGCTGCCGCAGTGCGACATTTGCATCATGAGCCCGGAGAAGTGCCACCACGATTCCGGCACCTGCCGCGATCCTCAGTGGGGCACTGAGTTCTGCATGACCGACCATGTGGTCTACTTGGCTAACTCCTCCGGCATCAAAGTGGGCATCACCCGCGCTACGCAGTTGCCGACGCGCTGGCTTGATCAGGGCGCCAGTCAGGCCTTGCCTATCATGCGTGTCGCCACGCGCCAGCAGTCAGGCCTGGTGGAAGACCTGCTGCGCAGCCAGGTGACCGACCGTACCAACTGGCGCGCGCTGCTCAAGGGCGATGCCGAGGCGATGGACCTGGTCCAGACCCGCGAACAGATTTTCGATGCCTGCGCCGAAGGCCTGCAGGCCTTGCAGCAGCGCTTCGGTCTGCAGGCAGTACAGCCGATTGCGGATGCCGAAGTGCTGGAGATTCGTTATCCGGTGGAGGCTTATCCGACCAAGATCGTCAGCCTCGATCTGGAAAAGACCCCCGTAGTAGAGGGCACACTGAAGGGCATCAAGGGTCAATATCTGATCCTCGATACGGGGGTGATCAATATTCGCAAGTTCACTGCGTATCAACTCTCCATCAGTTGCATGCCCTAAGCTTCAAGCCGACGTCATTCTTCCCGCAGCTGAAGCCCGTCGCTTGCAGCTGCCACAAAGAGGCCAGTTCCCATGCGTACCGAACAACCGAAAGTCATTCATCTCAAGGATTATCAGGTGCCGGCGTACCTGATCGATGAAACCCACCTGACCTTCGAACTGTACGAAGACCGCACTTTGGTTCACGCCCAGTTGGTGATGCGCCGCAACCCTGAAGCCGGCGCCGGCCTGCCGCCGCTGGAATTGCATGGGCAGGATCTGGAGCTGGTGTCGCTGGCGCTCAATGACCGTCAGCTGGCCGCCGGCGACTACCAGCTCGGCGAAGAGTCCCTGACGCTGCAACCCGACAGCGAGCGCTTCACTCTGGACAGCAGCGTGGTCATCCACCCGGAAACCAACACCGCTCTGGAAGGCCTCTACAAGTCCGGCAAGATGTTCTGCACCCAGTGCGAGGCCGAGGGCTTTCGCAAGATCACCTGGTACCTCGACCGTCCGGATGTGATGAGCACCTTCACCACCACGGTCAGCGCCGAGAAGCAGCGCTATCCGATCCTGTTGTCCAACGGCAACCCGATTGCCAGCGGCAGCGAAGACGATGGGCGGCATTGGGTGACCTGGGAAGACCCGTTCCGCAAGCCTGCCTATCTCTTTGCGCTGGTGGCCGGCGACCTATGGTGCGTCGAGGACAGCTTCACCACCATGAGTGGCCGTGAAGTCGCGCTGCGGATCTACGTCGAGCCGGAAAATCTCGACAAGTGTCAGCACGCCATGGATAGCCTGAAACGGTCGATGAAGTGGGACGAAGAGGCCTATGGCCGCGAGTACGATCTGGATATCTTCATGATCGTCGCAGTCAATGACTTCAACATGGGCGCGATGGAGAACAAAGGTCTCAATATCTTCAACTCCAGCGCCGTATTGGCCCATGCTGAAACCGCCACCGATGCCGCTCATCAGCGCGTTGAGGCCATTGTTGCCCACGAGTATTTCCACAACTGGTCGGGTAACCGCGTGACCTGTCGCGACTGGTTCCAGCTGTCGCTCAAGGAGGGCTTCACCGTCCTGCGCGACGCACAGTTCAGCGCCGATATGAACTCGGCGACCGTCAAGCGCATCGAGGACGTGGCTTATCTGCGCACCCACCAGTTCGCTGAAGATGCCGGCCCCATGGCCCACTCGGTGCGCCCCGAGTCCTACATGGAAATCTCCAACTTCTACACCCTGACCGTCTACGAGAAGGGCGCCGAAGTGGTGCGGATGATTCAGACGCTGTTGGGCAAGGAGGGCTTCCGCAAGGGCAGCGATCTGTACTTCGAACGTCATGATGGCCAGGCCGTCACGGTGGATGACTTCGTCAAGGCCATGGAAGACGCCAACGACGCTGATCTTGGCCAGTTCAAACGTTGGTACAGCCAGGCCGGTACACCACGGCTGGCGGTCAGTGAGCGTTATGACGAGGCCGCGCGCACCTACACCCTGACGTTCCGCCAGAGCTGCCCGCCGACACCCGGCCAGAACAGCAAGGAGCCCTTCGTCATTCCGGTGGAGCTGGGTCTACTGGCTGCGGACGGCCGCGAGCTGCCGCTGCGCCTGCACGGCGAGGCTGCGCCGGTTGGCACCAGCCGCGTGTTGGCAGTGACCGAGGCCGAGCAGAGCTTTACTTTCGTCGAGCTCGACGAGCGTCCGTTGCCTTCGCTGCTGCGCGGCTTCTCCGCACCGGTGAAGCTCGAGTTCCCGTACAGCCGCGATCAGCTGATGTTTCTCATGCAGCATGACTCCGATGGCTTCAATCGCTGGGAGGCCGGCCAACAGCTCTCCGTGCAGGTGTTGCTGGAGCTGATCGGTCAGCAACAGCGTGGCGAGCCGCTGGCAATGGATGAGCGCCTGACCATGGCGCTGCGCAGCCTGCTGCAGGACGAAACCCTCGACCCGGCGATGGTCGCTGAAATGCTCTCGCTGCCCAGTGAGTTGTACCTGACCGAAATCAGCGAAGTAGCCGATGTCGATGCCATTCATGCCGCCCGTGAGTTCGCCCGGCGTGAGCTGGCCAGCCGTCTATTCGAGCCGCTTTACCAGCGCTACATGACCCATCGTGAAGTGTCCCGGCAGACCCCTTATGTGGCATCGGCAGAGCATTTCGCCCGTCGCGCGCTGCAGAACATTGCGCTTGCCTATCTGATGCTCAGCGAGCGTTCGGACATCCTGGCGCTGTGTCTGGATCAGTTCGATACCGCTGACAACATGACCGAACGCCTGTCGGCACTGGCCTCGCTGATCAATTCACCGTTCGAGGACAAGCGTGCACTGGCGCTGCAGTCGTTCGCCGAGCAGTTCAGCGACAATCCGCTGGTGATGGACCAGTGGTTCAGCGTACAGGCGGCCAGCCCGCTGTCCGGCGGCCTGGAGCGAGTGCAGACGCTGATGCAGCATCCGGCCTTCACTCTGAAGAACCCCAACAAGGTACGCGCGCTGATTGGGGCCTTCGCCGGCCAGAATCTGGTCAACTTCCACCGCGCAGACGGCGCCGGCTATCGCTTCCTGGCCGATCAGGTCATCGCACTCAACGCCATGAACCCGCAGATCGCCTCTCGGCTGCTGGGACCGTTGACCCGCTGGCGCAAGTACGACAGCGGCCGCCAGGCGCTGATGAAGGCCGAGCTGGAGCGCATCCTGGCCTCCGGTGAGTTGTCCAGCGATGTTTATGAAGTGGTAAGCAAGAGCCTCGCCTGAGTCTCTAACGGGCGTCCCGGAGCTGCCTGGTCTCCGGGTCCAGGTGTTCGATCCAGTGTGGTAATCAAGGCTGATCACAGGACTGTGATCAGCCTTCTGGAGTTAACAAAACATAACGTCCCTCGGATTGTAAGTGCTTTCCAAAGCTGGCTAGGATGGCCGCGCCCGTCATCATATTCGGGCCCTTGCTAATAAGAACAAAGGGGATAGTTATGAGTGAGCCCGTCCTCCGGCGCGGCCAAACCGGGCCTGTGCCCGTCATGTCCTGGAGACCGAAGCGCAACCGCGTCTCGCCTTTTATCCGTGTGCTGTCCCTGTTTAGTCTGCTCGCCGTGCTACAAGGCGGTGTTGCGCTCCAGGCGCAGGCTAACGATCCCCAGATTCGCTATTCCATCGAGTCCCGCAAAGCGGCTTCCAGTCTGCTTCTCGACATAACTCATGCAGGGTCACGCCTGGTAGCGGCGGGAGATCGAGGCCACATTCTCTACTCCGATGACGAGGGCGCCAGCTGGGTTCAAGCGAAGGTGCCGACCCGGCAGCTGCTGACCGCCGTCTACTTCACTGATTCCAAGCATGGCTGGGCTGTCGGCCACGATGCGCTGATTCTCGCGACCACCGATGGTGGAGAAACCTGGGTGCGCCAGTACGAGGATCGCGAATTGGAAGTGCCTCTGCTGGATGTCTGGTTCGAGAATGCCGAGCATGGGCTTGCGGTTGGTGCTTACGGGTTGCTGCTGGAAACCCATGACGGCGGCCAAAGCTGGGATGACATCGCGGACCGGCTGGACAATGAAGATACCTATCACCTGAACGCAATCACCGCGATCAAAGACTCCGGCCTGTTCATCGTCGGGGAAATGGGAGGCATGTTCCGCTCTGCAGACATGGGGCAGAGCTGGGAGCGAGTCGAGTCGCCTTATCAGGGTTCGCTGTTCGGTGTAATCAGCGGCAATGAGGCGGGGCTTGTCGTTGCCTTCGGACTGCGCGGGCATCTGTTCCGTTCGACCGACTTCGGCGACAGCTGGGAAACGATTGTGCTGGGAAGCAGCGATAACCCGCTGGAAGCCGGACTGGCCGACGGTAATCTGCTCGATGATGGCCGCATGGTGATTGTCGGCCACGGCGGCGTGGTGTTGAGCAGCGAGAATCATGGGCGCTCCTTCCAAATCTACAGCCGCCCTGATCGTCGCTCTCTGTCTGGAGTGGTAGCCAACGCGCACGGCAATCTGCTCCTGGTGGGGCAGAGTGGCGTGGTCACTGCTTCGTCCTCGGGCGCAAATCTGTCCAATGAAAATAATAAGCCGGAGCAGCCATGACCCAGCACCAACAGAAGCCGGCGTCCGTATTGGAGCGTCTGGTATTCAACAATCGGCCGGCGGTGATCCTGATCTGCCTGTTGATCAGCGTATTTCTGTTTTACCAGGCTGCCCAGGTACGGCCTTCGACCAGCTTCGAGAAGATGATTCCGCTGGGGCATTCTTATATTCAGAACATGCTCGCGCACCGCGATGACCTCGCCAACCTCGGGAATACGGTGCGGATATCCGTTGCCGCCAAGGACGGCGATATCTTCTCGCAGGAGTATATGGAAACGCTTCGCCAGATCCATGACGAAGTGTTTTACATCCAGGGTGTCGACCGCTCGAACATGAAGTCACTGTGGAGCCCCAGCGTTCGCTGGACCGAGGTGACAGAACAGGGCTTCGCCGGGGGTGAGGTAATCCCCCAGACCTATGACGGATCGGGCGAGAGCCTCGAGGAGCTGCGTAACAACGTGCTCAAGTCGGGGCAAGTCGGTCGGCTGGTGGCCAACAACTTCAAGTCGAGCATCATTGATGTACCGTTGATGGAGTCCTACTCGGACCCCGAGGATCGCAGCAAGCAGATCACGCTCGACTATCAGAAGTTCTCCCACGAGCTGGAAGAGAAAATCCGCGACAAGTACGAAGCGCAGAATCCCAACGTGGAAATCCACATCATCGGCTTCGCCAAGAAGGTGGGCGATCTGATTGATGGGCTGGTGGGCGTCGCGCTGTTCTTCTTCGTCGCGATCGGCATCACGCTGGTGCTGTTGCTGTGGTTCACCCGTTGCCTGAAGAGTACCGTGGCGGTGGTGGTAACGACGCTGATCGCCGTTGCATGGCAGCTTGGCCTGCTGCATACCCTGGGTTTCGGCCTGGACCCCTATTCGATGCTGGTGCCGTTCCTGGTCTTTGCCATCGGCATTTCCCACGGCGTGCAGAAAATCAACGGTATCGCCATGGCATCGGGCGAAACCGATGACCCCCTGATCGCGGCGCGCCTGGCGTTCCGCCAATTGTTCGTACCCGGCATGGTGGCACTGGCTTCCGATGCCGTGGGTTTCGTGACGTTGCTGCTGATCGATATCGGTGTGATCCGCGAGCTGGCTATCGGCGCCTCTCTGGGCGTGGCAGTGATCATCCTGACCAACCTGATTCTGCTTCCGGTGGCAATTTCCTATCTGGGCATCAGCCAGCGCTCGGTCAAGCACGCGCGCGAGGAAGCTTCCCGCGAGCATCCGTTCTGGCGCCTGCTCTCCCATTTCGCGAACCCGGTGGTCGCGCCGATCTCCATCGTGATCGCATTGATTGCGGTGGGTGGTGGGCTCTGGTACGGCCAGAATCTGAAAATTGGTGACCTCGATCAGGGTGCTCCTGAACTGCGTCCCGATTCGCGCTATAACCAGGACAACGATTTCGTCATCAACAACTATTCGACCAGCTCCGATGTGCTGGTGATCATGGTCAAGACCGCCCCCGAAGGCTGTGCCCATTACGACACTCTCGCAGCCATGGACGAGCTGATGTGGAAGATGGAGAACACCGCAGGTGTGCAGTCGGCGGTATCGATGGTGACTGTCGCCCGCCAGAGCATCAAAGGCATGAACGAAGGCAGCCTGAAATGGGAGACGCTGTCGCGCAACCAGTTCGTGCTCAACAACTCCATCGCGCGTGCCGAAGGCATGTACAACAGCGATTGCTCGCTGGCGCCGGTGCTGGTGTTCCTCAACGACCATAAAGCAGAAACTCTGGAACACGTGGTCGCAGCTGCCAGCGAATTTGCCGAGGCGAATAACCGCGAAGGGCTGGAATTCGTCCTGGCTGCCGGCAACGCCGGTATCGAGGCGGCCACCAACGAGGTCATCGCGTCATCGGAAACCACGATGCTGATTGCCGTTTATGCGGCGGTGAGCTTCATGTGCCTGCTGACCTTCCGGTCGGTTGCGGCCACACTCTGCATCATCCTGCCGTTGGTGCTGACATCCATTCTGGGCAATGCGTTGATGGCCTATATGGGGATTGGGGTGAAGGTGGCGACTTTGCCGGTGATCGCGCTGGGTGTAGGGATTGGCGTGGACTACGGCATCTATATCTACAGCCGCCTCGAAACCTATCTGCGTCAGGGCATGACGTTGCAGGAAGCCTATTACCAGACACTGAAATCGACCGGCAAGGCTGTCATGTTCACGGGCGTGTGCCTGGCGATCGGCGTCTTCACCTGGGTCTTCTCGGCGATCAAGTTCCAGGCTGACATGGGCCTGATGCTGACGTTCATGTTCCTTTGGAACATGGTGGGGGCAATCTGGTTGTTGCCGGCCCTGGCCCGCTTCCTGATCAAGCCGCAGAAGCTGGTAAGCGTGACCGCACCGGCGTAATCGGCTCTTAGCCGTTTGGGTCAAAAAGCCCGCATCGAATGATGCGGGCTTTTTTGTGCCGCAGCGAAGACGACGGATTGTTCGTGGGTTTCGGCGTGGCCGAGACTGTGTTTGACAAGCAGGGAAGAATTGTTCTCTTAGGTCCGTGGCCAGTTGCTTCGCGACACGGCGATCAAGCGTCATCAACCCATGGCTGGGCGTGTGTGATAGCGAAAGCAAAATGCCCCGACATGCGGGGCGTTCTGTTTGCTGGCGTTGGCTCAGCTTGCGGCAAGTCCCGCCTGTAGCACCATCTCCAACAGCGGCTGCGGATAAACGCCGAGCAGAAACACCAGCACAGCGACACCCAGCAGCATGATTCCTCCGGCATGTTGTCCCCAGTTCAACGGCGCATCATGGCGGCGCAGGCCCGGTTCCAGCAGGTACAGGGTGACCATCACCCGCAGGTAGTAGTACAGGCCGATGGCGCTACCAATGATCAGCGCGCCCAATAGCCACCACAGCTGCGACTGCACGCCCGAGGCAATCACATAGAACTTGCCGATAAAGCCTGCCGTCAGCGGAATGCCGGCCAGTGACAGCATCATCACCGTCATCACCGCGGTGAGGTAGGGCCGGCGCCAGAACAGGCCGCGATACTCGTATAGCGCATCGGCATCGCGTTCCTTGTAGGGGCTGGACATCAGGGTGATGACGCCGAAGGCACCCAGGCTGGTCAGCACGTAGGCCACCAGGTAGACCCCAATGGCCTCGACTGCCAGGCCATCGCTGGCGATCAGTGCCACCAGCAGATAGCCAAAGTGGGCGATGGACGAGTAACCCAGCAGGCGCTTGAGGTTGCTCTGGCTCAGCGCCAGCAGGTTGCCGACAAGGATCGAGACAATGGCGATCAGGCTCAGGGCTGCTTCCAGCCAGCCGCCAGCGGTTGCCGGGGAAAGCTGATAAAGCCGCAGCAGCACCACGAACACCGCGACCTTGCTGGCGGTAGCGAGCCAGGCGGCAACGGGAGCAGGCGCGCCTTCATAGACGTCCGGCGTCCACAGGTGAAACGGCACAAGCGACAGTTTGAAGGCCAGGCCGACCAGCATCATGCCGATACCGGCCTGCACCAGCGGTGAGGACCCCTGGCTGGCCAGGCTGGTGCCGATTTCGCTGAACAGCAGGCTGCCGGACTCGGCATAGAGCAGCGCCATGCCGAACAGCAGAAAGGCACTACCGGCGGCAGAGAGCACCAGGTACTTGATGCCGGCTTCCAAAGAGCGCTTGTTGGAGAAGGCATAGGCCACCAGCGCGTAGACCGGCAGCGAGAGCAGTTCCAGACCGATAAACAGACTGGCCAGGTGCTGCGCACTGACCAGCACCAGGCCGCCAGCGGCCGAAAGCAGCATCAACAGGTACAGCTCTTCGCGGTTGCCGGGATAGCCCTTGCCGGATGAGCTTTCGCCGAGATAGGCGTGGGCCAGAGTCACGCAAGCCAGGGTCGCCACCAGAATCAGCGCGCTATAGAGGTAGGCAAAGTCGTCCAGCCGCAGTTGCGAGGTGAACTCCAGCCCCCCCGATTGCTGCGCCACCGGAATCGACAGCAGCGCCAGGGCTACGCCGACGGCACTGAGGATAAAGCTCTGCTCATGGTTGCGCCGCCAGGCCAGCGCCAGCATCACCACGACGATGGTGGTGCTGATGATCAGCAACGGCAGCAGGGCGATGAAATGTTGTTGAGTGAATTCCATGGTGCGAC
Organism: Pseudomonas saudiphocaensis; assembly: GCF_000756775.1. Taxonomy (NCBI): domain Bacteria; kingdom Pseudomonadati; phylum Pseudomonadota; class Gammaproteobacteria; order Pseudomonadales; family Pseudomonadaceae; genus Pseudomonas; species Pseudomonas saudiphocaensis. Next base: position 1,143,855 of record NZ_CCSF01000001.1, on the reverse strand, counting down.
TACCGGACTGAAGCGAAAGAAGAGAGCGCGGCGTCGATCCACTGCTGCACGCCGCTTGTGGTCGCCAGCGAGGCGTCAAAGACCGGCTGCGGATAGACACCAAGCAGGATCAGCAGCACCGCCAGTAACAGGATCATGCCGATCTCACGGGCATCCAGGCCTGCCAGGGTGCCTTCGATACGACTCGGGCCGAAATGCGCGCGGTGGATCATGATCAGCGAGTAGACGGAGGAGAACACCAATCCGAAGGTGGCGATCACCACGATCCATGGCCACTGACCGAAGGCACCGAACAGGACTACGAACTCGCCGACGAAATTGCCGGTGCCAGGCAGGCCCAGCGAGGCGGCGGCGAAGAACAGACTCAATGCCGGCAACCATGGCAGGCATGACCAGAGGCCGCCCATCTCTCGCATATTGCGGGTATGCAGGCGCTCATAGAGCTGGCCGCAGAGGATAAACAGCGCGGCAGCGGAGATACCGTGGGCGAGCATCAGCACCACGGCACCCTGCAAGGCCAGCTCGCTGCCGGAGTAGATGCCGATCAGCACGAAGCCCATGTGCGAGATGCTCGAATAGGCCACCAGGCGTTTGATGTCGGTCTGGGAGAAGGCCAGGAACGCACCATAGAAAATACCGACCAGGCCCAGCGCCATGGCGATCGGGGCGAACTCCACCGAAGCGTTGGGGAACAGTGGCAGGGCAAAGCGAATCATGCCGTAGGCGGCGGTTTTAAGCAGAATGCCGGCCAGGTCCACGGAGCCGGCGGTGGGCGCCTGGGCGTGGGCGTCCGGCAGCCAGGAATGGAACGGAACGATGGGAAACTTCACCGCAAAGGCGATGAAGAAGCCCAGCATCAGCAGCCATTCGATGGCCGGATTCAGCTCGGCGTTGAGCAGCAGCTCGTAGTCGAAGGTCAGCACGCCGGTGTTGTGGTAATTCACCAGTACCAGGCCGAGAATCGCCACCAGCATGATCAGGCCGCTGGCCTGGGTGTAGATGAAGAACTTGGTGGCGGCGTTGATCCGCGAGCGCTTGCCCTCGGCGCTGTGACCCCAGAGCGCGATGAGGAAATACATCGGCACCAGCATCATTTCCCAGAAGAAGAAGAACAGGAACAGGTCCAGTGCCAGGAACACGCCGACCACGCCACCCAGAATCCACATCAGGTTGAGGTGGAAGAAGCCGACGTGGCGCTGGATTTCCTTCCACGAGCAGAGCACCGAGAGGATGCCCAGCAGGCCGGTGAGCAGGATCATCAATAGCGACAGGCCGTCCAGCGCCAGGTGCAGGTTGATGCCGAAGCGCTCGATCCAGACGTGCTTGAACTCCAGCGCCCAGCTCGAAGCCGACTCGGGCGAGGGCGCCAGGCTGTAGTCGCCGGTACTCCACAGCCATAGGCCCAGAGCCAGCAGCAGGCCCATGGTGAACAGGGCGATCCAGCGCGGCAGGGTCTGGTCGAAGTGCTCGACTACCCAGCAGAGCAAGCCGCCGATAAAGGGAATCAGGATTAGCCAGGGCAAAATCACGATATGGAATCCTTGAGCAGTTAGAGCAGAACGATGCCGAGCAGCAGCACGGCTCCGCCAACGATGGAGAGCGCGTACCAGCGCAGCTGGCCGGTCTCGGTGCGGCTCAGCAGGGCATGACTGCCGCGCGCGGTGCGCGGAATCACGCCGATGCCGGCATCGATCGGGTCACGTGAAAGCAGGCGGCAAAGCAATAGGTAGGGCTGCACAAAGAGCTTGTCGTAGAGCCAGTCGAAGCCCCAGGCGGCGAACCACCAGGCACTCAGCAGGCGTCCCGGTGCGCTCTGGGCAATCGCTGTGACCAGGCTGCGCTTGCCGAGGAACAGTAGCGCGGCGAGCAGAATGCCGGCACAGGCAATGGCACCTGAGGAAATCTCCAGTGCCATCCGGCCTTCACCGCCAGCATGGCCGAGGCTTTGCGGCAGCACGCCGGCCAACGGCGGCGTGATCAGCGCGCCGACGAAGGTGGACAGCACGATCAGCACCAGCAGCGGCAGGTTATGCGCCAGCCCCTTGCCAGCGTGGGCTTCGCTCTTAGCCTCGCCATGGAAGGCAACGAAGATCAGGCGGAAGGTGTACAGGGAGGTCAGGAAGGCACCGACCAGCCCCGCGTAGAGCAGGCCGCTGTGGCCGCTGGCGAAGGCTTCCCAGAGGATCTCGTCCTTGGAATAGAAGCCTGCGGTGATCAGCGGCAAGGCGGCCAGTGCGGCACCACCGACGATGAAGCTGGCATAGGCCAGCGGCAGCTTCTTCCACAGGCCACCCATGCGGAAAATGTTCTGCTCGTGATGGCAGGCATGGATCACGCTGCCAGAGGCGAGGAACAGTAGCGCCTTGAAGAACGCGTGGGTCATTAGGTGGAAGATCGCTGCGTCCCATGCACCGACGCCCAGGGCGAGGAACATGTAGCCGATCTGGCTCATGGTCGAGTAGGCCAGGACGCGCTTGATATCGGTCTGTACCAGCGCGGCGAAGCCGGCCAGCACCAGGGTAACGCCGCCGACGATACCCACCAGTTCCAGTACATCCGGGGCCAGCAGGAACAGGCCGTGGGTGCGGGCGATCAGGTAGACGCCAGCGGTGACCATGGTCGCCGCGTGGATCAGCGCCGAGACTGGCGTCGGGCCGGCCATGGCGTCGGCGAGCCAGGTTTGCAGCGGCAGTTGGGCGGATTTACCCACCGCGCCGCCCAGCAATGCCAGGGTCGCCAGGGTAATCCAGAGATCACCTTCAGCGAATTTCTGCGGTGCCAGGGCCAGCAGTTCGGGGATATTCAAGGTGCCGAGCTGGACAAACAGAATGAACAGGCCGAAAGCCATCAGCACGTCGCCAACTCGGGTGACGATAAAGGCCTTGAGCGCCGCATTGCCGTTCTTGCGTTCCTTGAAGTAGAAGCCGATCAGCAGGTACGAGCACAGCCCTACGCCTTCCCAACCGAAGTACAGCAGCAGCAGGTTATCGCCCAGTACCAGCAGCAGCATGCTGAAGATAAACAGGTTGGTGTAGGCGAAGAAGCGCGAATAGCCTTCTTCACCGCGCATGTACCAGCTGGCAAACAGGTGGATAAGGAAGCCCACGCCGGTCACTACACCGAGCATGGTCAGTGACAGGCCGTCCAGGTGCAGGCCGAAATCCGCCTGCAGGCCCGAGACGTTCAACCATTGCCAGAGCACCTGGGTGTAGACGCCGCCCTCTGGTGGCGCGAGGTGAAACTGCCAGATGATCCAGGCACAGGTCAGGGCCGACAGGCCGATCGAACCCACGCCAATGGTGGCGGCGAGGTTTTCCGACAGGCGCCCGCGGGAGAAGGCCAGCAGCAGATAGCCCAGCAGCGGGAAGATGAAGGTGAGCAGTAGTAGATTCATCCGTGCATCTCGCTTGCGGCATCGACGTCAAGGGTGTTGAAGCGGCGGTACAGCTGCAGCAGGATCGCCAGGCCGACGGCCGCCTCGGCGGCAGCCAGAGTGATCACCAGAATGAACATGATCTGCCCATCAGGCTGGCCCCAGCGGCTGCCAGCAACGATGAAGGCCAGACCGGCAGCGTTCATCATGATTTCCAGGCTCATCAGCATGAACAGGATGTTGCGCCGCACCATCAGGCCGACCAGGCCCAGGCAGAACAGCAGGGCGGCGACGGCCAGGCCGTGTTCCAAGGGAATGGCGTGCATGGGTTACTCCTTCGCCTCGTGACGTCCCAGGTGAAATGCCGCGACCAGCGCGCCGAGCAGCAACAGCGCGCACAGCTCGACGATCAGCACATAGGGGCCGAACAGGGCAGTGCCGACTTCCCTCGGATCGACTTCGGTGTGCCCCAGCGTCGCGCCGGTGGGCTCGACGAACAGCGCGTACAGCAGCTGGGCGAGCAGGGCCGCCGCCAGCAGCGACGGGCCGATCCACAGGCGTGGAGCCATCCAGGCGCTTTCCTGGGCAGCCGTGCTTGGGCCAAGGTTGAGCATCATCACCACGAAAACGAACAGCACCATGATGGCGCCGGCGTAGACGATGATTTCCAGCGCTCCGGCGAAGGGCGCGCCTAGAGCAAAGAAGCACATGGCCACCGCCAGCAGGGAGATCACCAGGTAGAGCAGGGCATGCACCGGATTGCTGCCGGTGACCACCCGAAGCGTGGACACTACGGCCACGCCGGACGAGAAGTAAAAAGCGAATTCCATCACAGGCTCCTCAGGCTGTAGGAGCAGGCCATGCCTGCGATCAGGGACAGCACATCGGTGCGGCCATTTATTTCGCGGGCATGGCCCGCTCCCACGGCATATCCGCTGGGCGTGCCGATGGCGCCAGGGCAAAGCGAAGCACACAAGATCATGGCAGCAGCCCCTTGACGTTGATCGGCTCGGCTTCGTTCTGTGCCGCGCCCTTGGGCTTGCCAGCGATGGCCAGGCCCGAGACGCGGTAGAAGTTGTAGTCCGGGTACTTGCCGGGGCCGGAGATCAGCAGGTCTTCCTTTTCGTACACCAGATCCTGGCGCTTGTATTCACCCAGCTCGAAATCCGGTGTGAGCTGGATGGCGTTGGTCGGGCAGGCTTCTTCGCAGAGGCCGCAGAAGATGCAGCGTGAGAAATTGATGCGGAAAAATTCCGGATACCAGCGGCCCTCGTCGGTCTCGGCCTTCTGCAGCGAGATGCAGCCCACCGGACAGGCCACCGCGCAGAGGTTGCACGCTACGCAGCGTTCTTCGCCGTCTGGATCGCGGGTCAGGACGATGCGGCCGCGGTAGCGTGGGGGCAGGTAGACCTGCTCCTCGGGGTATTGCAGGGTGTCGCGCTTGCGAAAACCATGGCTGAAAACCATTACCAGGCTGCGCAGCTGGGTATAGGTACCGTGCAGTACCGAGCCTATATATCTGAACATCGTGTTTTCTCCTTACTGGGCCGCGGCCAGCACGAGCGCGCCGGTCACCAGCAGGTTGATCAGGGTCAGTGGCAGACAGAACTTCCAGCCGAAGGCCATTACCTGGTCGTAGCGCGGCCGGGGCAGCGATGCGCGCAGCAGGATGAAGATCATGATGAAAAAGCCGGTCTTGATCGCGAAATAGAAGAACGACAGCCACGGCAGCGTGTCGAGGAACGGGCCGTGCCAGCCGCCGAAGAACAGCGTGGTCAGCAGCGCCGAGATGGTCACCACACCGATGTACTCGCCGACGAAGAACATGCCCCATTTCATCCCGGCATATTCGACGTGGTAGCCGTCGGCGATCTCCTGCTCGGCTTCCGGCTGGTCGAAGGGATGGCGGTGGGTAACCGCGACACCAGCGATAAAGAAGGTACAGAAGCCCAGGAACTGCGGAATGATGAACCACAGGTTCTGCTGCTGGTACTCGACGATGTCGCGCATGTTGAACGAGCCGACCTGCGCGACGATGCCCATCAGCGACAGCCCGAGGAACACCTCGTAGGAGACCGTCTGCGCCGAGGCGCGCAGGGCGCCGATCAGGGCGAATTTGTTGTTGCTGGCCCAGCCGGCGAACAGCACCGCGTAAACCGTCAGCCCCGCCATGGCGAAGAAGAACAGCAGGCCGATGTTCAGATCGGCTACGCCCCAGGTCGGGGTAATCGGCACGATGGCGAAGGCGATCAGCAGCGAACTCATTGCCACCACCGGCGCCAGGGTGAAGATCAGACGATCGGCGAAAGGCGGGTTCCAGTCCTCCTTGAAGAACATCTTCAGCATGTCGGCAGCCAGCTGGAACATGCCGAACGGCCCGACCCGGTTGGGTCCGTGGCGATCCTGCCACCAGCCCAGCAGGCGGCGCTCGACGAAGCTCAGCAGCGCGCCGGCGACCACCACTGCAACCATGATGACGAGGGATTTGATCACCTGGATGATCACGTCGAGGATTTCAGGCGTCAGCCAGCTCATGCCGTGATCTCCTTCAGTTCGGTGACCGCAACCCCGGCGACCAGCGCGGGAATTCCGGTTAGCCCGACCGGCAGGCCAACCAGGCCGTCAGCCAGTTCCGGCAGGATGCGCAACGGCAGGCGCAGCGAGTAACCGTTGAGTTCAAAGCCAAGCGAAGCACCCTCGGCAAGACCAAGACGTTGTGCCTCGTCTTCGCCCAGTGCGACGTAGGGCTCGGGAATTCGCTCCTGGACCGGTGCGGCGCGTGCGCTGGTTTCGTCACTGCCGAACAGGTGATACAGCGGCACTGCCTGCCATTGACCCTGCACGGATGCTGCTGTGCGGTTCGGCGCAAACCAGGTTTGCGCGGCGTTACCGGCCTCGATCAGGCGAATGCCGGGGTCACCGGCACGAAGGTGGCCGCCTACCTCGTCCTGAAGCTTGTTCCAGGCCTGGGGCGAGTTCCAGCCGGGTGACCAGGCAAAGGGTATCTGCTGACGATCCTCGGCCGTGCCGCCATAGCCTTCCATGGAGAAGGCGAAGGGTGAATCCTTGTCCTGCGGCTGGCGCGGCTCATGCACGCTGATATTGGCACGCATGGCGGTACGACCGCTGTAGCGCAGCGGCTGACGTGCGAGCTTGAGGCCCTTGATGCGGAACGAGGACAGCGGCGCCGCATCGACAATGGCCGCCAGTGACGGGTTGGCAGCGGCGCAGGCGGCGCTGGCCTGATCCAGTTCGATCCAATCCACCGGCTTGTTCTGCAGGGTGCGTTGCAGCGCATGCAGCCAGCGCCAGCCTTCGCGCACGAGAATCTTGCTGTCGTAGTAGCTGGGCTCGAACACCTGGAAGAAGCGTTGTGCCCGACCTTCCTGACTGACCAGGGTGCCGTCGGCTTCGGCGAAGCTGGCCACCGGCAATACCAAATGGGCTCTGGCGCTGGTATCCGTGTGCTGGTGATCAGCGACGATGACCAACTGGGCAGCAGTCAACGCCGCGTCCACACGGCTGCGCTCGGCACGGCGGTAGAGGTCGTTTTCCAGTACCAGCACGGCATTGGCGCTTCCTGCTTCGAGCGCTTGCAGGGCGGCGTCCGCTGAGTGATCGCGGGTCTCGCCGTCGAGCATCAGCGCCAGGCCCATGCTGTTGGCTTCCGGCACGATCAGGCTGATGGATGCGTTTTTCTCGCGGTTTTTCAGCGCTTGAGCGATGTTCGCCGCCGCTTCGATCAATGCCCGCGAACCGAGCGACGTGCCTGCGACGATGAGCGGGCGCTTGCCGGCCAGCAGAGCGGCGGCGATGCGCTGTGTCAGTTGCGTAGCTTCGGCGTCCAGATCGGCTACAGCCGGTGCGCTGGGATCAATGGCGTGGGCCACGGCAAAGCCGAGGCGGGCCAGATCTTCTGGAGCGGCATGTACGCACTCTTCGGCGACATCATCGAGACGGGTGGCGGTCAGGCTGGCGATAAACAGCGGATGACGCGCACCCTGGGAAATATTCTGTACCGCTGCCTGATGCCAGCCAGGAATCTTCGCCTCGGCAGCGATCTCGGTGGCACGACCCTTGACCGACTGGCGCAGGGCCAGCGCCATGCGGGCGGCGGTCTGGGTAAGGTCTTCGCCAAGGACGAAGACTGCATCATGTTCTTCGACTTCGCGCAGCGTCGGCGTCGGCAGTGGGCCGTCGCGCAGGATGTCGCGAATCAGCAGGATGTTCTCCAGCTCGCCGGCGGCGATGCCACTGTAGAAGTTGTCCTTGCCGACCAGCTCGCGCAGCGCGTGGTTGCTCTCCAGGCTGGCACGTGGCGAGCCAATGCCGATCAGGCGCTTGCCCTCGAGCAGTTCGGCGGCAGCGTCGAGTGCTGCGTCGATGCCGAGCGTTTCACCGGCCAGCAGGGGCTGACGTGGGCGGTCTTTGCGATTGACGAAGCCGTAGCCGAAACGGCCGCGGTCGCAGAGGAAATAGTGATTCACCTCGCCATTGAAGCGATTTTCGATGCGCCGAATCTCGCCGTAGCGTTCACCGGGGCTGATGTTGCAGCCCAGCGAGCAGCTGTGGCAGATGCTGGGGGCAAACTGCATGTCCCACTTGCGGTTGTAGCGCTCGGAGTGGGTCTTGTCGGTGAATACACCAGTGGGGCAGACCTCGGTGAGGTTGCCGGAGAACTCGCTTTCCAGCACGCCATCTTCGACACGCCCGAAATACACGTTGTCATGGGCACCAAACACGCCCAGATCGGTGCCGCCAGCGTAGTCCTTGTAGTAACGGGTACATCGATAGCAGGCGATGCAGCGGTTCATCTCGTGGGCGATGAACGGGCCGAGTTCCTGATTCTGGTGGGTGCGCTTGGTAAAACGGTAGCGGCGCTTATTGTGGCCGGTCATTACCGTCATGTCCTGCAGGTGGCAATGGCCGCCTTCCTCGCACACCGGACAGTCGTGTGGGTGATTGAGCATCAGCCATTCGACGACGCTGGCACGGAAGGCCTTGGCCTCCTCGTCATCGATGGAGATCCAGCTGTTGTCGGTGGCCGGCGTCATGCAGGACATGACCAGGCGCCCACGGGTGTCGTTCTCGTCGCTGTACTGCTTGACCGCGCACTGGCGGCAGGCACCGACGCTACCGAGCGCTGGGTGCCAGCAGAAATAGGGGACATCAAGGCCGAGTGACAGACAGGCCTGCAGCAGGTTGTCCGCCCCATCGACTTCGTAGTCTTTGCCGTCTACGTGGATAGTGGCCATTTCAAGGTCTTCTCATCCGCTTGCGCGGGTCTGGCTAATAGGAAACTTTTCGCTAAGAAGCTGAAGGCCTGAGGTGAACGGTGCTCGAGTTGCTTTCGTCCAGCTTGCAGCTTTCAGCGTCTTTCAATTCTTATGCCGGCAGCGGCGGGGTGTTTGCCGTCTTGGCGACGCCCGCTTCGAACTCATGCCGGAAATATTTGAGTGCAGCTCCCAATGGCTCTACCGCGCCGGGTGCATGGGCGCAGAAGGTCTTGCCTGGGCCAAGGAAATCCACCAGCTGCAGCAGAATGTCCAGATCCTGGGATGTGCCTTGGCCGCGCTCCAGCGCGCGCAGGGTCTTCACGCTCCAGGGCAGGCCGTCACGGCATGGTGTGCACCAGCCACAGGATTCGCGGGCGAAGAACTCTTCCATGTTGCGCAGCAGCGAGACCATGCTCACTGTGTTGTCGACGGCCAGTGCCAGGCCAGTGCCCATGCGTGTACCGAATTTGGCGACGCCACCGGCATACATTTGCGCCTCCAGGTGCTCGGGCAGCAGGAAACCGGTCCCGGCGCCGCCGGGCTGCCAGCACTTGAGGCTGTAGCCATCCTTCATGCCACCGGCGTAGTCCTCGAAAAGTTCGCGCGCGGTGATGCCGAAGGGCAGCTCCCAGATACCGGGGTTCTTCACCTTGCCGGAAAAACCCATCAGCTTGCTGCCGTGGTCTTCACTGCCGGCGCGTGCCAGGGATTTGTACCAGGGCACGCCGTTGCCGATGATTGCCGGCACATTGCACAGGGTTTCGACGTTGTTGACGCAGGTCGGCTTGCCCCATACGCCGACGGCGGCGGGGAACGGCGGCTTGGCGCGCGGGTTGGCGCGGCGGCCTTCCAGCGAATTGATCAGGGCGGTTTCTTCCCCGCAGATATAGCGGCCGGCGCCGGTGTGTACGAACAGCTCGAAATCGAAGCCGCTGCCGAGGATGTTCTTGCCCAAGAGGCCGGCGGCCTTGGCTTCATCGATGGCGCGGTTGAGGTTGATCGCTGCGTCGACATATTCGCCGCGCAGGAAGATATAGCCGCGGTAGGCCTTGAGCGCGCGGGCACTGATGATCATGCCTTCGACCAGCAGGTGCGGCAGCTGCTCCATCAGCAGGCGGTCCTTCCAGGTATTGGGCTCCATCTCGTCTGCGTTGCACAGCAGGTAACGGATGTTCAGCGACTCGTCGGTGGGCATCAGTCCCCATTTGACGCCAGTCGGAAAGCCCGCGCCGCCGCGGCCCTTGAGGCCCGAGTCCTTGACCTGCTGGACGATGTCGGCCTGGCTCAGCTCTGTCAGCGCCTTGCGCAGCGCGGCATAGCCGTTCTTCTGCCGGTACTCTTCTAGCCACACCGGCTGGCCGTCGTCACGCAGGCGCCAGGTCATGGGATGGGTTTCTTCGCTGCGGGCAATGCGGTTGGCCGGGCCGAAAGATGCCAATTGCTTCATGACGCTCATTGATAGGCCTCCAGCAACTGGGCGATGCCGCCGGGCTGAACATCGCCAAAGGTGTCGTCGTCGATCATCAGCGCCGGGGCCTTGTCGCAGTTGCCCAGGCAGCACACAGGAATCAGCGTGAAGCGGTTGTCGGCCGTGGTCTGGCCCGGCTCGATCCCTATTTCATTCTTGATGCTGTCCAGCACGCTCTCATGCCCGCCGATGTAGCAGGTCATGCTGTCGCAGACGCGGATGATGTGACGGCCCACCGGCACACGGAAAATCTGACTATAGAAGGTGGCGACGCCTTCGACGTCGCTGGCGGGGATGCCGAGGATCTCGCCGATGGCGTCGCAAGCGCCGTCCGGCACCCAACCGCGGGCTTTCTGGACGATCTTCAGCGCCTCGATGGATGCCGCGCGCGGGTCTTCGTAGTGGTGCATTTCGTGCTCGATGGCCGAGCGCTCGGCTTCGCTGAGGGCGAAACGGTCAGTCTTGATAACAGTGCTCATATCAGCGGTCCACGTCGGCCATAACGAAATCGATACTGCCCAGATAGGCGATCAGGTCCGGAATCATGCTGCCGCGGATGACCGCGGGGATTTGCTGCAGATGCGGGAAACTGGGCGTCCGAATGCGCGTGCGGTAGCTCATGGTGCTGCCGTCGCTGGTCAGGTAGTAGCTGTTGATGCCCTTGGTCGCTTCGATCATCTGCAGGCTTTCGTTGGCCGGCATCACCGGCCCCCAGGACACTTGCAGGAAGTGCGTGATCAGGGTTTCGATATGCTGCAGCGTGCGCTCTTTCGGTGGCGGCGTGGTCAGCGGGTGGTCGGCCTTGTACGGACCTTCGGGCATGTGCTTGAGGCACTGCTCGATGATCTTCAGGCTCTCGCGCATCTCGCCCATCTTCACCATGCAGCGGTCGTAGGCATCGCCGTTGACCGCCAGCGGCACTTCGAAATCGAAATGCTGGTAGCCGGAGTAGGGGCGCGCCTTGCGCAGGTCGAAATCGCAACCGGTCGCGCGCAGGCCGGCACCGGTGGTGCCCCATTCCAGGGCTTCCTTGGTGTTGTAGGCAGCCACGCCCTTGGTTCGGCCGATCAGGATGCTGTTCTTCAGCGCGGCCTTTTCATACTCGTTGAGACGCTTGGGCATCCAGTCGAGGAATTCGCGCACCAGCTTGTCCCAGCCGCGCGGCAGGTCGTGGGCGACGCCGCCGATGCGGTACCAGGCCGGATGCATGCGGAAGCCGGTGATGGCTTCGATCACCTTGTAGGCGCGCTGGCGGTCGGTGAAGGTGAAGAACACCGGCGTCATGGCGCCAACGTCCTGGATGTAAGTGCCGAGGTAGAGCAGGTGGTTCTGGATGCGGAAGAACTCGGCCATCATCACGCGGATGAAGTCGACGCGGTCCGGCACGGTGATGCCGGCCAGTTTCTCCACGGCCAGCACATAGGGCAGGTTGTTCATCACCCCGCCGAGATAGTCGATGCGGTCGGTATAGGGAATGAAGCTGTGCCAGCTCTGACGCTCGGCCATCTTCTCCGCACCGCGATGGTGGTAGCCAATTTCCGGCACGCAATCGAGAATTTCCTCGCCATCGAGCTGCAGGATGATGCGGAAGGCGCCGTGGGCCGAAGGGTGGTTCGGGCCAAGGTTGAGGAACATGTAGTCCTCATGCTCGCCGGCGCGTTTCATACCCCAGTCTTCCGGCTTGAAGCGCAGGGCTTCCTGCTCCAGATCCTGCTTGGCGGCGTTCAGGCTATAGGGGTCGAACTCGGTGGCGCGCGCCGGGTAGTCCTTGCGCAGCGGGTGGCCTTCCCAGGTCGGTGGCATCAGCATGCGGGTCAAAAAGGGGTGGCCGTCGAAGGTGATGCCGAACATGTCCCAGACTTCGCGCTCGTACCAGTTGGCATTGGGCCAGACGCTGGTGGCGGTGGGCAGATTCAGGTCCCCTTCGCGCAGTGCAACCTTGATCATCACGTCGCTGTTACGCTCCAGCGACATCAGATGGTAGAAAACGCTGAAATCGGCCGCGGGCAGGCCCTGACGCTGAGTGCGCAGGCGCTCGTCGGTGGCGCTCAGGTCATAGAGCATCACGTAGGGCTTGCTCACCTGGCGCAGGAAGCGCAGGACTTCGATGAGCTTGTCGCGCGCTACCCAGAGCACCGGCATACCGGTCAGGCTGGGTTGCAGCGTAAAGGTCTCGGCGCCAAAGCGCGCGTTCAGTTCGACGACGATATCCTGGTCGTCAGCCTTGTAGGGCGGAATGTACAGCGCATTGCCTGCAGTCATGGTCTCGGTCGCTTTCGGTCAACGTTTGGGTGTGCGGGGGCCTTCCGGTCAGGAAAGCCGATATCACACGTCGTCGGGGCTGCGCAGGTTGGTGACCTGGATACGCTGTTCGCGTCGCTCTTCTCTCTGCGACGGCATCTCGGGGCGATAGATGCCCTGATCACCGACGACCCAGGAAAGCGGGCGGCGCTCCTTGCCGATGGATTCCTGCAGCAGTTGCAAACCTTGCAGGAACGCCTCGGGGCGGGGCGGGCAGCCGGGTATGTACACGTCCACGGGGAGGAACTTGTCGACCCCTTGAACGACCGAGTAGATGTCGTACATACCACCGGAATTGGCGCAGGCGCCCATCGAAATGACCCACTTGGGCTCGAGCATCTGCTCATAGAGCCGCTGGATGATGGGGGCCATCTTGATGAAGGGCGTCCCGGCAATGACCATGAAGTCGGCCTGGCGCGGCGAGGCGCGAATTACCTCGGCGCCGAAACGGGCGATGTCATGAGGCGCGGTGAAGGCCGTGGTCATCTCCACATAGCAGCACGACAGGCCGAAGTTGTACGGCCAGAGGGAATTCTTGCGCCCCCAGTTGACCGCGTCGTTCAACACGTCTTCCAGCTTGCCCATGTAGATGTTGCGATGAACCTGGTCTTCTAATGGATCGGCAACAGTCTCCTGTTGGCCGATCGGATAGCGGTCTGTGACCGCATCCGGATCGATCCGGGTAAGTTTGTATTGCATGCGAAGAGCCTCATTGCTTCAGCTTCGCCTGTCGTTTGCGGCGCCCTGCAGGTGACCAGTCAAGTGCACCTGTCGAGGCCTCATAGACAAGACCCGCGAACAGAATTGTTATGAAAACGGTAGCGCCGACCAGGCCGATCCAGGCGCTTTCGCGCACCGAGACGGCCCAGGCGAAGAGAAACAGGGCTTCAATGTCGAAGATCACGAAAAGAATCGCGACTAGATAAAACTTTGCAGAGAAACGCAGGCGTGCATTGCCGGTGGGCAGAATGCCGGATTCGAATGGCTCGTTCTTGGCGCGGCCCCAGGCCTTGCTGCCAAGGAGGCTGGATACACCCAGCATGAAAGCGCACAGGGCAGCGACGCCCAACAAAAAAACAGCAAAGCCCCAGTTATGGGCCAGTGAGGCATCAGGCATGCCGAACTCCTTGTGAGGGCGGCGTATTATTGGCTCCGACTGTGACGAAGTGTCGCAAACCCTTGACGGAGAGCCATTCTAGGAGCAAAAAAGCGGCAAGTACATGTTTCGCTAGTAACTTCCCGAAATATTTTTTCTCAGGCGGATAAACCCGAAGCTGTGAGCAGCTTAGTTGACAGTGGGTGATATGTCTGTGTAGGTTTTCGCCCATGCGCCGATTTAGTCAGCTACTTGCGGGGCGCCGGACCGAGGTCCGAAATACTGCTAAAGCGCTGGTTCCGGTGATGCCTCCCACCGCTGCCCAGCAGAACAGGTGAGGCGGAATCCATGAATGAACGCATCCTACGCACGCTTGCCTTTAGGCCCCATCATCGGCGGGCTGACTCGCTCCACTCCACGAATCCTTCTCTCTGGCAATCATCAGCCGTCGTTGCTGCGCCATCTCGAAGGTTGGCCACGCCGCAACGGCAAGTCCCGCGCTTTGCTTATCCGGTTTGCTGATACAGATGAATCCTTGGCCGGTTTCGCCGACGATAGCTTTGATCTTGCAGTAATTCAGGCACCGCCGAGCGAATGCCTGGAAAGCTGTGTTCATGAGCTGACGCGGGTCGCTCGGCAGGGGCTGATTACCCGCCGCTGAGCGATCTGATAGACACGACAGGTGCAGCCTCAGCGCGGATACAGCGGCGGCAGGGAGCCTGCTTCCTGTTCGGTGCTGGAGGTTTGAGCCGGCGGCAGATTCTGGATCGCCTGCCACAGCGCATCGCCTTGCCAACGTTGCCCGGCCTCGCTGTAGAGCGCTCCGTTGAGGCCATCCAGAGCATCCGACAGCGGTACGAAACGCGCGGCCATCTCGGCTAGGGTTTCCGGCTGCTGCCGTGCCCAGGCGTCGATGGCGTGGCGTGTGGCCAGGGGGGCGTTGGCCTGGCAGGCGCGTTTGAGGTCGTCGAGCAGGCTGCGAGGCGTAGGCCCGACCTGAACGGTACGGATAATGGCCGGCTGGCTGCGTGCATGCAGCCAGAGGCCAAAGCCGAGCAGGGTGGTCAGGGCCAGCAACAAGGTACTCAGCTGCCAGGGCCAGAGCCGCTCGGTTTCGGTTTGCATGGGGTAGGCCGGGGCTTCGATGGTTGGCTGTTGCAGATCGGGATTTTCCGCCACTTGTAATGAGCGAGCGGGTAGTGAGCTGCGCTCCAGGCGATCTTCGGCGGTGTTCCACCAAACCAGTTCAATGGCCGGCAACTGGAAATCACCCGGCTTGGTTGCCACCAGGGCCTCACGCTGCTCGCGGCTGCCGCTGACGCCGTGGGCAGCGACTTCGTTACGCAGGCTGGGTTGATCAGGATAACCGCGCAGGCCGGGCACCTGAGTCGACTGAAGCGGCGGCAGCTGGGCGCTGGTCAAACCTTCGGCCTTGAGCAGTACGCTGCGAGTCAGGGCTTCGCCGATTCTGGCCTCTTGGGGTTCCGGGCTCCAGGCCTCTACCAGGGTCAGATTGGTAGCCGGCAGCCAGGGCGTGTTCGCCGGATATTCGGCCGGCTTGGGTTTAACCTGGAGTGGGATGGACGGTGATTTGACCTGGGTTGAACGGCCAAAACGTGAACCGAAGCGGTCGCCCGTAGCGGGAGCGACTGCGGTGGCGCTGAACAGCTGCGAAGGGATGGTCAGCGCACCGCTTTTCTGCGGGAACAGAGCGTAGCGAATTTCAATTACGCCGTGGCGGATGCCGTTGATGTCCTTTTCATAGGTGCGTGGCTCATCGAGACGCTCCACCAGCGCGTCGCTCATCTGCAGCGGCGAGAGAGTGCTGTCGTCATAGAGCGACACAGAGTGATAGATGCGTAGCGTAAGCACCACCTGGGCCTGAACATAGACACTGTCCCTGTCGAGGCTGGCATCGATGAAGATGGGTGAAAGGCGATTACCCTCGTCGGCGCTGGTTTCGCGCACGTGCAGGGTGATGGGCTTGCTGCTCAGTCCGCCAATCTGCAGGGGCGGGATCACCACATAGCCGGTCTGTTGGGGCTGTAGGGTGATCAGCCACTGGGTGATCGAGCGGGCCTGGCCATTGACACTCGACAACTGGTTGAGCTGGCGGCTGCCGAACACCTTGAACAGACCGTCGAGTGGCTGCAGATTCGGCTTGCCGAAAATGGTCGCATCGTCGGTTTCGAGGGTGAGCTCCAGCGTTTCATTGAGGCTCAGCTGGGTACGGTCGACGCTCGCCGTCAGGCTTGCCGCGTTCGCCTGCATGCCCAAGAGCATGAGAAATACCAGGGTCAGCAGACGCATGATGGATTCATTCCCGTTTCATTCCTGATGCTTGCGATATTCAAGGAGGAACTTGCGTCGCAACAGCTCGCCGGGGTTATCCGGTACCTTGCGCAACCACTGTTCCAGTGCCTGGTTCTGTTCCGGATCGGCAAGCGCATCCTCGTTCCGGACAGGCTGTACGTTGGCTCCAGCCTCTGTAGTGTCGTCGAGTGACTGATCTGCTGGCTGCGTGGGTTCATTCTGCTCGTCGCCGGCCTGTGTTTCAGTATCTGTGGCGGCTTCCACCTGTGTGCCGGCGGCGCCTCCGGTGGCGGGCGACTGCTCTGGGGAGGCCTCATCTTCTGCGCCTTCCTGCGGTGACTCGCTCTCTTGCGCTTGCTGCTCGCGCTGGCGCAGTAGTTCTTCGACAAGGGCCTTGTTGTGCTGCGCAGCTTGCAGGCCCGGAGCGAGCTCCAGTGCCTGATCGTAGGCCTCGATGGCAGATTCGTATTGCTCGTTGCGCGCCAGGGCATTGCCGCGATTGTAATGATCGCTGGCGGTGTCGCCCTGGGCAAAACGCTCTGCCGCGCCGGCATAGTCGCCAGCCTGATAGCGAGCAAAACCCTGCCAGCGATAATCCTCGAAGTGTTCGGCGGCCTCGCCCGGACGGTTCTGCTCAAGCAGGCGCATGCCCTGTTGATCCGGGCGCGCCCAAAGGTCATCCAAACTGACCGCGCTGGCTGGCTGCGGCAGGGCAATCAGTAGTGGCAGACAGAGCAACCAGCCACGGCGCCCACCACAGGCGGCCAGCAGCAGAAGCGGCAGGAGCAGCCAATAGCCTTGATCCAGCCAGAGATCGAGTTGCGTTGTTTCGTTGTCCCTGGCCCGCAGAGAACCGCCGCGCTCCAGCAGCCCCAGACTGCGCAGGTCCTGAGCATCAAGGCGGGACTGCTGATAGCGGCCGCCGGTGTCGTTGGCGAAACGGCGCAGGGTTGAGTCGTCCAGCCGGGGAATAAGGATCGCGCCCTGATCATCCTTTAGAAAGCTGCCGTCTTCACTGGCGATTGGGGCGCCCTGGCGGGTACCGATGCCGAGAATCAGCAGGCGCAGCCCTGCATCCTTCAACTGGGCCTGAATGCTGTCGCGCTCGCTTTCGTTCAGGTCGCTGCCGATCAGCAGAAGACGGCCGCGGCCGCGGGCGCCATGCTCCAGCAGCGCGATGCCTTGGGCGACCGCCAGATCCGCACGCTGCCCGGCTGCGGGCATCAGGCTGGGGTGAAGGGCGTCGAGCAAGTTCTGTGTCGTCGCCAGGTCTTTGGTCAGCGGCACCAGGGTATGGGCACTGCCGGCAAACACAACCACTGCCGTCTGGGCATCCTGGCGCGCTTGCAACAGGTCGAGAATCTTGCGCTTGGCGTGTTCCAGACGGGTGGGTTGCAGGTCGGCGGCGAGCATGGCCGGGGTCAGATCAAGCAGGATTACCAGTGGGTCGTCGCGCGATAAGCCGGGCTGTTCGACCTGCTGCCAGCTCGGTCCCAACAGGGCCAGGCAAGCCAGCAGCCATGCGCAGCCGAGCAGTAGCCAGGGCAGCCGGCTGCTGCGCGACTTGCCTTTGGTTAGCAATACCTGGTGAAAGGCTTCAGGCAACAGGCGTTGCCAGTTCCCGGTCCGGCGCCGCAGGTGCCAGAGACGCCACAGCAGCCAGATTGGCAGCGGCACGAGCAGCAGCCAGTAAGGCCTGAGCACATGTGGCCAGAGGTCGATCATGGTTGCTTACCGGGTAGAAGCCGCCGCAGCGGTGTCGGCCAGAGACGGTTCGCCACCATCAGCAGACTGAGCAGTAGAGCCGCGGCCAATGGCCAGGCGTACAAGGCATCCGCAACGTGTGCTTGTGCAGGTGCTTGCGCGGCCGGTTCGAGCTGGTCGAGGGCGGCACCGATAGCCTTGAGTTCGTCGCTTGAGCGCGCACGAAAATACTCGCCGCCGGTTTGCTCGGCGATGGCGCGCAAAGTCGGCTCGTCGAGGTCGGTAGCGTTGAAACCGAAGTGACCGAGTGCGCCATCTGACGACTGGGGGGCGCCGATGCCTATGGTGTGCACCTTTACCTGCTGGGCAGCAGCCAGGCGTGCCGCAAGCAGTGGTTCTATCTCGCCGCCGTTATTGGCGCCGTCGGTGATCAGCACCAGCACGCGACTTTCTGCCGGACGCTCGCGCAAGCGTTTGACCGCCAGCCCGATCGCGTCGCCGATGGCCGTATTGTTGCCGGCGATGCCAGGGCTGGCGTCATCGAGCCAGGTGCGTACAGTTTGTCGGTCGAAGGTCAGCGGCGCCTGCAGGTAGGCCTTGCTGCCGAACAGGATCAGCCCGACGCGGTCACCATGCCGTTCGATGATGAAATCGCCGAACAGCTGCTGGACCAGCTCCAGACGGCTGACCTCATGCCCCTGCCATTGCATGTCGGGGTAGTCCATTGAGCCCGATACGTCCACGGCCAGCAGCAGGTCGCGGCCGCTGCTGGGCAGGGGTAGCGGCTCGCCGAGCCACTGCGGACGGGCCGCAGCAAATAGCAGCAGCAGCCAGACCAGCGCATAGGGTATCTGCTGGCGCCAACCGGGCAGGGTGATGCTGGCACGCCGGCCGGACAGGCTCTGAAGCTCCTGGAGAAAGCTGACCTTCAGCGCGGCATCGCCGCTGTCGGCGGGGGGAAGTGCCCAGCGAAGTAGCCAGGGCAGGGGTAGCAAGAGGAAAATCCAGGGCCAGGCCAGCTCAAACATGCTTGCGAATCCAGATCTGCACGGCTTGCTCCAGGCCGGCGATGGACTTGTCGTCCAGCCGGCACTCGGCGCGATAGCCGCCTTCGACCAGCACCATCCAGCGCGTCAACCCGGCTGCCGGGCAGCGATTGTCAAGAAACGCCAGCCAGGCGCGCCCGCTGAGCGTGTGTGAATTTTCGTTTGGATAGCGGATACGGCACAGGCGTTTGAGCAGGGCGTTGAGTTGTTGCAGCCACTGGTTGGCGGGCTGGCCGCCGTAGGGTTTGCTCAGTTGGGCCAGTTCGTCCAAGGCGATCTGCCGATGTGGCTCGATCTCGGTTTCGGCTCGCTTGACCTTGTTCGTCCATCGACGCCAGGGGCGCAGGCGCACCACAAGGAAAACACCGAGCGCCAGGGCAGCAAGAAACCACCAGCCTGGAGCGGGCGGCCACCAGGCAACCGGCGGTGGCGCGATCAACGGCTGCAAGTCCTCAAGGCTGCTCATCGCCGTGCCCCCGGTTGTTGTACCCCGAGGTGTTCGCGCAACTGCTCCACCAATTCACGCTGGGTACCCAGCGGCATCAGCGGTGAGCGCAGGCGGATGGCCAGGCGTTGCCAGCGATCGATGCGCGCTTGCCCTTGCTCGCGCCAGGCCTGTCGGAGTCCGGCGTCATGGGTATCGATTTCAAGACGGGCGTTGCCCTGTGCGAAACGCAGGTGCCCGGCGGCAGGCAGGGCATGATCCAGCGGATCGGAAAGCGGCATCAGCAGCAGGTCGACGTGACGAGCGAGCAGGGTCAGTTGTTGTTCAGCAGTCTCGCTCAGCGTGCGTTCGTCGCAGATGATGACCGCCAGGCTGCCAGGGCGCAGTACTTCGCGGGCTCGTCTCAGCGCCATGCCGAATGCTTCGGGGCTGCTGAACTGGCCGGCAGCCAGCTTCGCGTTGGCCCGCGCCAGGCGGTCAAGCAGCAGCAACAAGCTCTGCTTGCTGCGCCGTGGCTTGATCTCGTGCTGCTCGTCCTGGCCGAAGACCAGCCCGCCAACACGATCGTTGTGGCTCAACGCAGCCCAGCCGATCAGGCTTGCAGCCTGTGCCGCAAGTACCGACTTGAGCATCAGGCCGCTGCCGAAGAACAGCCGTGGGCTCTGTTCAACGAGGATATAAATCGGGCGTTCGCGTTCTTCGTGAAACAGCTTGGTGTGCGGCTCCTGGGTGCGTGCCGTAACCCGCCAGTCGATGGTGCGCACATCGTCGCCAGCCTGATAGATGCGCACCTGATCGAAATCCACGCCGCGACCGCGCAGCTTGGAGTGGTGCAGACCGACCAGGGGGGCGCGTTGCTGCGGGCTGGCAAACAACGGGACTTCGCGGACCCGGTGGCGCATGTCGATCAGCTCGGAAAGGCTAATGCGAACGCCCGCGGCAGCCGGGCGAGCCGCCTGGGGAGAAGTGGCGGACGCCGGGGCGTGCATCAGGCCACCGCCACCACGTCGAGGATGCGCTGAAGGACACGGTCCTGGTCGATGCCGGAGGCCTCTGCCTCGAAGGATAGGATCAGCCGATGGCGCAGCACGTCGAAGAGCATTGCCTGAATATCCTCGGGGCTGACGAAGTCGCGGCCTGCTAGCCAGGCATGGGCGCGTGCGCAGCGGTCCAGCGCGATCGAGCCGCGCGGGCTGGCACCGTAGGCGATCCAGCCGGCCAGCTCGGCATCGAACTTGGCCGGTGCGCGGGTCGCCATTACCAGCTGCACCAGGTACTCCTCCACTGCATCGGCCATGTACAGGTCGAGGATTTCCTTGCGCGCGGCAAAGATCGCGTGCTGCGAAACCCGGTGCTCCGGTGTGGTTTCGCCATTGATGGCTTCCCCTCGGGCCTGCTGCAGGATGCGCCGCTCCACCGAGGCATCCGGAAAGCCGAGGCGTACATGCAGCAGAAAACGGTCCAGCTGGGCCTCGGGAAGCGGGTAGGTGCCTTCGTGTTCGATGGGGTTCTGCGTGGCCATTACCAGAAACAGCGGCGACAGGTCGTAAGTGCTGCGCCCGACGCTGACCTGGCGCTCGGCCATGGCTTCCAGCAGCGCTGACTGGACCTTGGCCGGTGCGCGGTTGATCTCATCGGCCAGCACCAGGTTGTGAAAGATCGGTCCCTGCTGGAAGACGAAGCTGCCGGTTTCCGGGCGGTAGATTTCGGTGCCGGTGATATCCGCTGGCAGCAGATCGGGGGTGAACTGGATACGGTGAAATTCCGCTTCCAGGCCACCGGCAAGCTCCTTGATGGCACGGGTCTTGGCCAGGCCAGGCGCGCCCTCAACCAGTAGATGACCGTCGGCCAGCAGCGCAATCAGCAGTCGGTCGATTAGGCGATCCTGGCCAAGAATTTGAGTGGAAAGAAACTGTCGCAAGGCGACTATTGCTTCACGGTGGTCCATCTTCGGGCTCTTCTGAGGGCTGCTCGGGCGGCGCGCGCGGGGCCAGACTTTAATTCATTGCCGAGATCCAGGCTATGCGCGGCTCGGCAACTTGTTCATGCGCAGACCGCGACGAAATGGATGCAGACCCCGTCCCGGCGTTGAACTAAGGTGATTTGTACATCAGTCATGTCCGCACGGGCGTGTCGAATTGTCCCAGCAATGGAGCTTAACAATGGCGTTTTTTACCGCGGCCAGCAAAGCCGACTTTCAGCAGCAACTGCAAGCGGCGCTGGCGCAGCATGTTGACGAGAAGCGCTTGCCGCAAGTAGGGCTTTTCGCTGAGCAGTTCTTCGGAATCGTCGCTCTGAGCGAGCTTGCCGAGCGGCGTATGAGTGACCTTGTCGGGGCGACGCTTGCCAGCTGGCGGCTGTTGGAGCACTTTGATCCGGCACAGCCGCGAGTGCAGGTATTCAATCCCGATTACGAAAAGCACGGCTGGCAGTCGACCCATAGCCTGGTCGAGGTGCTGCATCCCGATATGCCCTTTCTGGTCGATTCGGTGCGCATGGAACTGATGCGACGCGGCTTTGCCATCCATACCCTGCAAAACAGCGTGCTGCAGGTACGTCGTGGCGCTGGCGGGGAGTTTCTGGAGTTGCTGCCCAGCGGGATCAGCACGGCTGACAGCAGTGCCGAGTCGCTGATCTTCATCGAAGTGGACCGGTGCGCCAGCGCTACCGCCCTGCGTGAGCTGGAGCAGTCTCTGCATGCCGTGCTGGCCGACGTTCGCCTTGCGGTGAGTGACTTTGCGCCAATGCGGGCCAAGGCCGAAGAGCACCATCAGCGCCTAGGCAGGCTGCAGGGGCAAGCCGGTAACGGCCAGCTGGGCGAAATCATGGACTTCGTGCGCTGGCTGGCCGATGACCATTTCACCTTTCTCGGCTATGAGGAGTTCACCCTCGAAGAGCAGGGTGAAAGTGCACGTCTGGTCTATGACCAGTCTTCGTTATTGGGCCTGTCGCGGCATCTGCGTACCGGCCACGACGAAGACCAGCTGACGACACCTGCCGCGCTGGCCTATTTGCGCGAACCGCTGCTGCTGTCCTTTGCCAAGGCGGCGACACCGAGCCGGGTGCACCGACCGGCGTACCCGGATTATGTGTCCCTGCGCGAGCTCGACGAGCAGGGCCGGGTAGTCAGGGAGTGCCGCTTCCTCGGGCTGTTCACCTCATCCGTCTACACCCAGAGCGTGCGGCGCATTCCGTATATCCGCAGCAAGGTCGCCCAGGTGGTGGAGCGCTCGCCTTTCGAGAGTTCGGCACACCTGGGCAAGGAGTTGGTGCAGGTGCTCGAAGTGCTGCCGCGCGACGAGCTGTTTCAGATGACCCTCGATCAGCTCTTCGACACCGCCATCGCCATTGTGCAGATTCAGGAACGCAACAGGTTGCGGCTATTCCTGCGTACCGATCCCTATGGCCGCTTCTGTTACTGCCTGGCCTATGTGCCGCGCGATGTCTATTCCACTGAAACGCGCTTGCGCATTCAGCGCGTGCTGATCGATCGCCTGAATGCCAGTGGTTGCGAATTCTCGACCTATTTCTCCGAATCGGTGCTGATCCGGGTGCAGTTCCTGCTGCGCCTGGACCCGGAACGGCCGCCACAGATCGATCCACTGCAACTGGAGAGAGAAGTCGTGCAGGCCTGTCGCACCTGGCAGGACGAATATCGCAGCCTGATCATCGAGCGCTTCGGCGAGGCCCGTGGCACGGCGGTTATGGCGGACTTCGTGCAGGGGTTTCCGGCCGGTTATCGCGAGCGTTTCGACCCGCTTTCGGCGGCGGTGGATATGCAGCATGTGTTGGAGCTGAGCGAAGAACATCCGTTGGCCATGAGCTTCTACCAGCCCATCTCCGTCCAGGAGAACCGCCTGCACTGCAAGCTCTACCATCTGGATACGCCGCTGGCGCTGTCGGACATGTTGCCGATCCTGGAGAATCTGGGGTTGCGGGTGCTGGGCGAGTTTCCTTTCCATGTGCGTGACCGGGAAGGGCGTCAGTACTGGATTCACGACTTTATTCTGAGCTACGCCGAAGGTCTGGAAATCGACCTGATGGAGATCAACGAGCCGCTGCAGCAAGCCTTCATCAACATTCATCTGGGGCTGGCGGAGAACGATAGCTTCAACCGGCTGGTGCTCACTGCCGGGCTGACCTGGCGCGAGGTCGCGCTGCTGCGCGCCTACGGCCGCTACCTCAAGCAGATTCGCGTGGGCTTCGACCTGGGCTATATCGCCAGCGCGCTGCTCAATCATGCCGATATCGCCCGGGAGCTGGTGCGGCTGTTCAAGATGCGCTTCTACCTGGCGCGCAAGCTTGGCGAAGAGGACCTGGCCGACAAGCAGGATCGCTTGCAGCAAGCGATCCTGAGCGCACTCGATGGCGTGGCGGTGCTCAATGAAGATCGCATCCTGCGTCGATATCTGGCGCTGATCCAGGCCACTTTGCGGACCAACTTCTATCAGGCTGATGCCAGCGGCAAGCCGAAGCCCTATTTCAGCTTCAAATTCGATCCGCAGGCGATCCCGGAAATGCCGCGACCAGTGCCGGAATTCGAGATTTTCGTCTATTCGCCGCGGGTCGAGGGCGTGCATCTGCGCGGCGGCAAAGTGGCGCGCGGCGGGTTGCGCTGGTCCGACCGCGAAGAGGACTACCGCACCGAGGTGCTGGGCCTGGTCAAGGCCCAGCAGGTGAAGAACGCCATTATCGTCCCTGGCGGCGCCAAGGGTGGCTTCGTGCCGCGCCGTCTGCCCAGCGGTTCGCGTGACGAGATATTCGCCGAAGGGCTGGCCTGCTACCGGATCTTCATCAGCGGCCTGCTGGATATCACCGACAACCTCAAAGAAGGTCAGGTGGTGCCGCCGGCCAACGTCCTGCGCTACGACGAGGATGATCCCTATCTGGTGGTTGCCGCCGACAAGGGCACGGCGACTTTTTCCGATACCGCCAATGGCATCGCTGCCGAATACGACTTCTGGCTCGGCGATGCTTTCGCGTCCGGTGGCTCGGCCGGTTATGACCACAAGAAAATGGGCATCACTGCCCGGGCCGCCTGGGTTTCGGTGCAGCGGCACTTCCGCGAACGTGGCATCGACGTTCAGCGAGACAACATCAGCGTGATCGGCATCGGAGACATGGCCGGTGACGTCTTCGGCAACGGCATGCTCAGGTCCGAGTCCCTGCAGCTGGTGGCTGCCTTCAACCATCTGCACATATTCATCGACCCACAGCCGGATGCTGCCCGCAGCTTTGTTGAACGCCAACGCCTGTTCGAGCTGCCACGCTCATCCTGGGCCGACTACGACAGCACGCTGATTTCCGAGGGGGGCGGGGTCTTCCCGCGTTCGGCCAAGCGTATCGATATCAGCCCGCAGATGAAGGCGCGCTTCGATATCGCGGCGGACTGGCTGACTCCCGCCGAGCTTATCCAGGCACTGCTCAAGGCGCCTGTGGACCTGCTCTGGAATGGCGGCATCGGCACCTATATCAAGAGCTCGACGGAAAGCCATGCGGAGGTCGGTGACAAGTCCAATGACGGGGTGCGGGTCAACGCCTGCGACGTACGCGCCAAGGTTATCGGCGAAGGCGGCAACCTGGGTGTCACTCAGTTGGGGCGCGTGGAATACGGTCTGCATGGTGGCGCCTCGAACACTGACTTCATCGACAACGCTGGCGGCGTCAACTGCTCCGACCACGAGGTCAATATCAAGATCCTGCTCAATGAAGTGGTCAGCGCTGGAGACATGACCGAGAAACAGCGCAACCAATTGTTGTTCCAGATGACCGATGCGGTGGCCGCGCTGGTCCTGCATGACAATTACAAGCAGACCCAGGCACTTTCTCTGGCCGAGCGGCGTGCACGGGTGGGTGGCGGCGAGTACCGGCGCCTGATCAGCGCGCTCGAGGCTGAAGGCCTACTGGACCGCGCCCTGGAGTTCCTGCCAAGCGATGAGGCGCTTGATGAGCGTGCGCAGCAGGGCCAGGGGTTGACGCGTGCCGAGCTGGCAGTGCTGATTTCCTACAGCAAGATCTCCCTGCAGGAGGCGCTGCTGCAGTCCCGGGTGCCGGATGACGCCTATCTGGAGCGGGAAATGGACAGCGCCTTCCCGAAAGTGTTGGCGGACGAGTTCCATGATGCGATGCGGCAGCACCGGCTGAAGCGGGAAATCATCAGCACCCAGATCGCCAATGATCTGGTCAATCACATGGGCATCACATTCGTGCAGCGCCTGCATGAGGCTACTGGTTTGAGTGCGGCCAATATCGCCGGGCTCTATGTGGTTGTGCGCGACATTTTCCATTTGCCGCACTGGTTCCGTCAGATCGAGGCGCTGGATCACCGGGTGTCGGCTGAGCTGCAGATGCATCTGATGGAAGAATTGATGCGTCTCGGCCGCCGCGCGACGCGCTGGTTCCTGCGCAACCGCCGCAACGAGCTGGATGCGGCGCGTGACGTAGGCCATTTCGGCCCCAGGGTGGCAGCGCTCGGACTCAAGCTCGATACGCTTCTGCAGGGCGGCACGCGGGAGCTGTGGCAGGCGCGCTACCAGCGTTATACCGAAGCCGGCGTGCCTGAGCTGCTGGCGCGGATGGTGGCCGGTACCCATCACCTGTACACGCTGTTGCCGATTCTGGAAGCCACTGACGAAACCGGACGGCAACCAGTCGAGGTGGCCGCTGCCTACTTCGCCGTCGGCGGTGCGCTGGAGTTGCCCTGGTACCTGCAGCAACTGACCGCCTTACCGGTGGAGAACAACTGGCAGGCTCTGGCGCGTGAGGACTTCCGCGATGACCTGGACAGCCAGCAGCGTGCGATCACCGTATCGGTACTGCAGATGGAGGGGGCGCCGGACGACTACGATGCGCGTGTGCAGTTGTGGCTGGAGCAGCGACCCTATCAGGTCGAGCGCTGGCAGCAGATGCTGGCCGAGCTGCGCAGTGCCAGCAGTGTCGATTACGCGATGTATGCCGTGGCGGGACGTGAACTGCAGGATCTGGCGCTGGAAAAGCCTCAGCGGTAGAGCAGTACTGGCGCAGGGAGTGCAAGGCTCAAGCCTGTACCCTTGTATATGATCCGCATAGTTTGACGAGTGCCTGTCTGAGCCTCGTCAACTTCTCATCAGCCGGTGGCCAACTCAAGCATCCAGGGTCTGATGGCCGAGGCGGAAGCGGGTGATCTGTGGCAGATCGCGCAGGTAACGGACCATGTCCGGTGCGCCGGCGAGCTTGAGTCCTTTGCCGAGGGCATCGGCGGTGCTTGCGCGCTTGTCCAGCAGGAGCAGTTCGGAGTTGTTGGCATCGTTCAACAGCCGCAGGCGCGCATAAGGCACCTTTGTATCGAGCAGCAGCCTCATGAAGTCACGATCGCTCCACGCCTGGGCGGGCATGGCGAGGGCGTGGTATTCGTCATCCAGGGCCTGCAAGCCGGCACTGTCGAGCCGGTAATCGGTGAGTTCGCAAGGCAGCAGGACTTCCAATCCTCTGAGTCGCGCATAGGCGATGGCACAGGCGAAAGCCTCGGCGTGATGTTCACCGGCCCAGTAAATTCGCTCCCCAAGCCAGCTGGCCTGGCGCACTTCTATAGGTGCCTGATGCTTGAAGCCGGGTAAGGCGGTGCCGAGGGTGCGCAAAAAATCCCTGTAGCTGATTACACGCAGCTGTCGGCAGGCCGGAGTCGCAGCGAAGGCTTCAAAGGTCGGGTAGATGTTGCCGTTTGCGCTTTGGCCACTGATGCCGTCGATCTGCCGCAGATCCAGGGACGGATAACTGCTGACTTCCTTGCGCACCAGGCGCGTCAGAGCGGCATGGGCCTTGGCCTTGTCTTCCTGAACGGGACCGGAAAGGGCACCGCGGGGCAAGTTTACGACCCTCTGCAGGCAGGGGCCGTCTTGCCAGAAGATGCTCGGAGCCGGTTCGGCCAGAGGGGCGAAGGGCAGGCGAATCTGGCTGGCATGCTCCAGGGTCTGACGCGGCGGTTTTCCGGTCAGCCCAAGGTTTTGGGCAAATCTCGCAAGTCGGGAAATCACTGACGGCATCGGCTCGGATTGGCTCATCATCACGGATGGGCTCGTTCTAATAAGAGGGGAGTGTGCCAGAGCCGGGAGAATTCTGTAATGGTTTTACCGCCTCTGCGATAGCAGGCGAGCGCTGCAGGCACTGTTGGCAAGCCTCTGTGAGCACCGTCGTGTGGCACTATTGTCGGCGTACTGATCATTGAGGTGCTCCATGCCAAGCCTCGTGCTGGATATCGCATTGCCTGCCGAGCGGCTGCTTGCGGTTTACCAAGGGCAAGCCAATCGGGTTCTCGTCAGAAGCAGAGATGGGACGCGTGTCAGCTTGCCGGCCCATCATTTGCGCCCGTTTACGACAACAGCAGGCGTTTTTGGTTCATTTGAGTTGGAATTCTCTGCCGAAGGCAAACTCATCCGTTTGCGTCGGCTCGATGGAGCGGCCCGTTTATCGTGACTTGTACACAGACGCTGGCGGCATCCTGCCTGCTATACTTTCGCGCCACACTTTCTCCCAGGATCTAGCTGCGTATGTACAACCTGGCTCGCCGGCTGCTGTTCAAATTAACTCCGGAAAACTCCCATGAGTTGTCGCTGGACCTTATCGGGGCGGGTGGTCGGCTTGGGCTGAACGCCATGCTCAACAAGGCCCCGGCGAGCCTGCCGGTACGTGTCATGGGGCTGGACTTTCCCAACCCGGTCGGCCTGGCAGCTGGCCTGGACAAAAATGGCGAGGCCATCTGCGGCCTTTCCCAGCTGGGTTTCGGCTTCGTCGAAGTGGGTACAGTGACGCCTCGGCCGCAGCCTGGAAACCCCAAGCCACGCATCTTCCGCCTGCCGGAGGCGGAGGCGATCATCAATCGCATGGGGTTCAACAACCATGGCGTTGATGCCTTGCTGGAGCGAGTCGATGCGGCGCGCTTCAAGGGCATTCTGGGCATCAATATCGGCAAGAACTTTGATACCCCTGTCGAGCGCGCCCAGGATGACTATCTGTTGTGCCTGGACAAGGTCTACCACCAGGCCAGTTACGTCACGGTGAACGTCAGCTCGCCGAACACACCCGGCCTGCGCAGCCTGCAGTTCGGTGACTCGCTCAAGCAGCTACTCGACGCCTTGCGTCTACGCCGTGAGGATCTGGAGGTATTGCATGGCAAGCGCGTGCCGCTGGCCATCAAGATCGCTCCCGACATGACCGACGAAGAAATCGTCCTGGTGGCCGATACGGTATTCCAGGCCGGCATGGACGCCATCATCGCGACCAACACCACTCTGGGCCGGGACGGCGTTGCCGGGCTGGCTCACGCTGACGAGGCCGGTGGGCTTTCCGGTGCTCCGGTGCGCGAGAAGAGCACCCATACCGTCAAGGTGCTGGCCGAGACCCTGGGTGGTCGCCTGCCGATCATCGCGGTTGGCGGGATCACTGAAGGCCGTCACGCGGCTGAGAAGATCGAGGCGGGAGCGAGCTTGGTACAGCTGTACACAGGCTTTATCTACAAGGGCCCGGCACTGATACGCGAATCCGTGGACGCCATAGCTGCGATACGTTCGCGCAAGGATGTGAATTTCTGATTGCCGTAACAGGCCGTTGAAACCGGGGCAAGGCCGGCAGGCCATGGAGAGAATTGCCGAGACAATGGTTTTTGCGGTGTAGTGGGGGCTCCTTTAGGAGCCCCTGGGCTTCAGCCCGCCGCCCGGGTGGGGCGTGCTTGTTGAAGTCGGTGTGATCGTGTCAGCCGACCGCGTTGAGTTCGTTCAGTCGATGAAGACCGGCGGTGCCGGTCAGACCATCCCAGTTGTCGCCGCGACCCTCCCGCCAGCCGTTAATCCAGGCTTGGCGCACTTCGGGATGGTAAAAGGGGCACAGATCGCGAGATTTGCCGTGTATGCCATGCTGATAACCGCGTAGAAATGCTCGTTCCATCGGATCACGCTTGAGTCTTCTCATTGGGTATTGCCCTCAGTGGTTGACTGGTGTTCCTGTTGACCTCATGGCGAGGTCGGGTGGCAGCCAGGCTGCCAGCGACCCCCGCTGCCGGCGTGGCGGGGTTCTTCCGGCAGCATTGCGCTGGCCGGACTGAGTCGAGTTCTAACCCAATGAGTCACAAGCTGGAATGATCATTTTGTCATAAGGAAGTAACCGAACCCTGTCCTGGCCCATAAGGCGCTTGGCGAGTGGATTACACGAGACCCAATTTCTGCGCGATACCTGCACCGCCGATAAAGGCGCAGGCCGATTACTCTTTTTGCTCAGGGCCGCAAGCAACCGAAGCGCCGCCCAGCCGAACACTTTTCTGGAAATGCCATGACCGACCGCCACGAACTTATCCTCACTTGCCCCAAGGGTCTCGAAGGCCTGCTGCTCGAAGAGGCCATCAACCTCGGGCTTGAAGAGGCACGCGAGCAGACCGCCGCCATTCGTGGTCAGGGCTCGCTGGAGGTGGCGTATCGGCTGTGCCTCTGGTCGCGACTCGCCAACCGCGTGCTGTTGGTACTCGACCGTTTCACCACGACAAACGCCGAAACGCTCTATGACGGCGTCTATCGGATTGATTGGGCCGAGCACTTGGAACCGGGCGGTACGCTGGCAGTGGAGTTTAGCGGCCATGGCTCTGGAATCGACAACACTCATTTCGGTGCGCTAAAGGTCAAGGACGCCATCGTCGACCGGCTCCGCACGCCTGCCGGGGAGCGACCCAGCGTCGACAAGCTCAACCCGGATCTGCGCGTGCACTTGCGCCTGGATCGCGGCCAGGCGGTGCTGTCGCTGGACATGTCCGGGCACAGCCTGCATCAGCGCGGTTACCGTCTGCAGCAGGGTGCGGCGCCGCTCAAGGAAAACCTTGCCGCCGCAGTACTGATTCGCGCCGGCTGGCCGCGTATCGCCGCCGAGGGCGGTGCGCTGACCGACCCCATGTGCGGTGTGGGCACCTTCCTGGTCGAAGGCGCCATGATGGCCGCCGATATCGCGCCGAACCTGCGTCGTGAACGCTGGGGCTTCAGTGCCTGGCTGGGGCACGTGCCGGCGCTGTGGAACCGTCTGCATGACGAGGCCCGCGCGCGCGCCGAAGCAGGCATGGCACGGCAGCCTCTGTGGATCCGTGGTTATGAAGCCGATCCGCGGCTGATTCAGCCGGCCAAGAACAATATCGAGCGTGCCGGCCTGTCGAGCTGGATCCGCGTTTATCAGGGCGATGTTGCGACCTTCGAGCCACGCCCGGATCAGAATCAGAAAGGCCTGGTGATATGTAACCCGCCTTACGGCGAGCGCCTGGGGGACGAGGCGAGTCTGGTCTATCTCTACCAGAACCTTGGTGAGCGCTTGCGCCAGGCCTGTCTCGGCTGGGAAGCGGCGGTGCTGACGTCAGCGCCCGACCTGGGTAAGCGCATGGGCATTCGCAGTCACAAGCAGTACGCCTTCTGGAACGGCGCCTTGCCCTGCAAGCTGTTGCTGATCAAGGTCGAGTTGGACCAGTTCGTCACCGGTCAGCGCTCGGCAGCGGCAGTGGAGAAGGCAGGCAAGCCTGATCGGCAGCCCGAGGCCGAGTTGGCACGTCTCAGCGAAGGCGGACAGATGTTCGCCAATCGTCTGCAGAAGAACCTGCGTCAGCTTGGCAAATGGGCGCGCCGGGAAGGCATTCAGTGTTACCGCCTGTATGACGCCGACATGCCTGAATATGCCCTGGCCATCGACCTGTACGGAGACTGGGTGCACGTACAGGAATACGCGCCACCTCGCTCCGTTGACCCGCAGAAGGCCCAGGAACGCCTGTTCGATGCGCTGGGGGCGATTCCCCAGGCGCTGGGCATCTCCCGCGACCGGGTAGTGGTCAAGCGCCGCGAGCGCCAGAGCGGCACGCGTCAGTATGAGCGTCAGGCCAGCCAGGGAGAGTTTCTCGAAGTGAGCGAGGGTGGCGTCAAGCTCCTGGTGAACCTCACCGATTATCTGGACACGGGGTTGTTCCTCGATCATCGGCCGTTGCGCCTGCGTATTCAGCGTGAAGCGGCTGGCAAGCGTTTTCTCAATCTCTTCTGCTATACCGCGACGGCCACCGTACATGCTGCCAAGGGCGGCGCGCGCAGCACGACCAGTGTCGATCTGTCGAAAACTTATCTGGACTGGGCACGGCGCAACCTGGCGCTCAACGGCCTGTCCGATCGGCAGCGCTTGGAGCAGGGGGACGTGATGGCTTGGCTGGAAGAAGACCGGGGCGAATATGATCTGATCTTCATCGACCCGCCGACCTTCTCCAACTCCAAGCGCATGGAGGGTGTATTCGATATCCAGCGTGATCACGTTGCCTTGCTGGATCTGGCCATGGCACGTCTGGCGGCGGGCGGCACCCTGTACTTCTCCAACAACTTCCGCAAGTTCGTGCTCGATCCGGGCCTGGCCGAACGCTATGCCGTAGAGGAAATCAGCAGCGCCACGCTCGATGAAGATTTCCGACGCAACAGCAAAATCCACCGTGCGTGGAAATTGCAGGCGCGTTAAGGAACTAGGGGCGTATTCAGGCTTGTTCCGGGCATTTGCGGCACAGGTTCCAGGGGGAATCCACACTGGCTGCAGAGCCATTTTGGCAAGCCTGGCCAAAACTCAGCGAGCCGGTTAGGGTCGTAGCGTTAGTCGGTTGTCGCAGCGATGAGCGACAGAACTCCGTTACAAGGGCCCAAGATGGCAAGTACTGACAATGCAGCAACATCGCTGCGTGCGGCATGGATTGCCCATGCGCAGGCGAACCCGTTGGTCGCGTGGGGGCTTCTCGGCACTCTTCTGATCGTCTTGTTCCTGTTGGGCGCAAGCGGATATAGCGCTTTCGAGAACAACGAACAGAGCAATATTCGTTATGCCCTGTTGGGCGGTACTGCAGGTTTTGCCACCACAGCGCTCGGTGCGCTGATGGCCATCGTGCTGCGCAATATCTCCGTACGTACCCAAGACAGCATGTTGGGTTTCGCTGCAGGGATGATGCTTGCGGCCAGTTCCTTTTCGCTGATTCTTCCGGGGCTGGAAGCGGCCCGCGAGCTGTGGGGCAGTGGGCCCGCTGCAGCGGCGACCGTGGTGGTGGGTCTGGGTTTTGGCGTATTGCTGATGCTGGGGCTGGATTATTTCACCCCGCACGAACATGAGAGTGCCGGTGCTTTTGGGCCTGAGCATCGGCGCATAAGCCGGGTCTGGCTGTTCGTCTTCGCGATCAT
Organism: Pseudomonas saudiphocaensis; assembly: GCF_000756775.1. Taxonomy (NCBI): domain Bacteria; kingdom Pseudomonadati; phylum Pseudomonadota; class Gammaproteobacteria; order Pseudomonadales; family Pseudomonadaceae; genus Pseudomonas; species Pseudomonas saudiphocaensis. Next base: position 1,111,640 of record NZ_CCSF01000001.1, on the reverse strand, counting down.
CCTGCACAACATTCCAGAAGGTATGGCAATTGGCGTGGGCTTTGCCGAAGGCGATATGCATGTCGGCCTGCCGCTCGCTACGGCGATCGCCATTCAGGATATTCCCGAAGGGCTGGCCGTGGCGTTGGCGTTGCGCTCCATTGGAGTTTCCGCCTGGCGAGCGGTCTTGATAGCCGCCGCATCTGGTTTGATGGAGCCACTAGGCGCCTTGGTCGGCCTGGGGATTTCCAGCGGGCTCGCCATTGCTTATCCGGTGAGCTTGGGGCTGGCAGCGGGTGCAATGATCTTCGTGGTATCGCACGAGGTCATCCCGGAAACCCACCGTAATGGCCACCAGACTCCAGCTACCGTTGGGCTGATGGCAGGGTTTGCCGTGATGATGTTTCTGGATACGGCACTGGGCTAGGTGGAGGCGGAGCCTTTGCCTGAGATGATCAGGAATACTCAGCCTCCGCCAGTCAGCCGTTCTCTAATCTCAAAGATTTTCCAGCAGCCTCCGAGCGGCCTCCTGACCGCTCAACCAGGCACCTTCGACCCGCCCTGAAAGGCACCAGTCGCCACATGCATACAGACCCAGATGCGCATCGGCCAGCGCACCCCATTCGTGGGGTTGGCTAGGGCGGGCATAAAGCCAGCGATGGGCGAGAGTGAATTCCGGTGCAGGTACGGTGCAATCGATCAACTCGGCGAACGACCCTAGTAATTGCTCGATTACCTGCTCTTTGGGCAGGTCCAGATGCTGCTTGCTCCATGCGCTGGTAGCGTGCAGTACCCAGGTATCCAGGCGGTCATCGCGCCCTGGCTTGCTGTTGTGGCGAGCCAGCCAGTCGAGGGCGTCGTCCTGTACAAAGCATGCATCCAGCGACGTTTGCAGTGGCGTGGCAAAGCCCAGAGCAACTGCCCAGGTCGGTTCCATTGCAACGCTGGCAGCGACAGCAGCAAGTTTCGGCGCAGAGGCTAGCAGGGCGCTGGCCTGGGGCGCTGGAATGGCGATGATCACCTGACTGAAGGGGCCATGGCTGGTGCCGGTGGCGTCGACCAGCGTCCAGAATTCCTCGCCACGGAAGACTTCGGTAATACGGCAGGAAAAGGTGACTGGAATATCGCCCAGCAGGCCATTTGCGATCGCACTCATGCGTGGCACGCCGACCCAGCGTAGCTGCTCATCGGCGGAAGGCGACAGCTGCCCGCCACGCGCCTGATACAGATTGGGCGACCACTCGTCGACCCAGCCTTGCGCCTGCCATTGACGCACCGCTTCGGTAAAACGCCGGTCACGGCTGGTGAAGTACTGTGCCCCCAGGTCCAGATGACCTGCGTCGCTACGCTTGCTGGAAATACGTCCGCCAAGGCCGCGGCTCTTATCGAAAAGCTGTACTGGGTGCCCCGCGGCATGCAGGGTCTGTGCGGCACAAAGGCCTGCGATACCGGTCCCGACAATGGCGATTGGAGCTGTGCTCATGATTACCTCTTTCAGTGGCGCCGTGGCTCTAGGTTTCACGACAACTGCGCCGTTTGGTTCGACTCTGCTGGCCTTCTTGCAGCAGATTCCAGCAGCAGCAAAATGGCTGCTGCCCGATGACTGTTCCGTTCATCAACAGACTGCCGCTGCTGCCTAGCGGTTCGGAATGATTGGGCCTTGGATCGGATATTTTCAATAGCCTGATAGGCGGGCCAGGAGCCTTCGGTGCTTTTTGAACAACGCTGTTAGGGCATCGCGCTCCGCTCCGCCCCAGGGCTGCAAATGGCCATTGCTGCGATTGAGTGAATCAGACGATGAAGCAGTTGTAAGTTGGGAGCAAGCCGGTACAATGGCGCCGCTCGTCGCCAGACGGGCTTTGTTATGGTGGGCCCTGTCGGTCCCCTCGCAACGATCAGCCGTGAACCCGGTCAGGCCCGGAAGGGAGCAGCCGCAGCGGTGACATTGTGTGCCGGGGTGTGGCTGGCAGGGTTCACCTCCATAACGAAGCGACACATTCCTCCCCGTATATTCGGACCTGTTCCGATCCAGCCAGCGTGGCATCCAGTCAATCTCATCGTTTCGCGATCATCTGCAGTGGATGAAGCTGTATCCTTCGTGCTTTTCAGCCTGCAGGGCGTGAGTCGTCCTGTTTTCTGCAGGAGTAGTCGATTTGTCGGTCAAGGTGAGCTGGGACATTTTCTGCGTCGTGGTGGACAACTATGGCGATATCGGTGTGACCTGGCGCCTGGCGCGGCAGCTGGTGGCCGAGCATGGGCAGAGCGTACGCCTGTGGATCGATGACCTGGACACCTTCGCTCGTCTGCAGCCCGGCGCCAGTACCTCAGCCAGCCAGCAGTGGCATGAGGGCGTCGAGGTACGTCATTGGGTGCCCGAATGGCCTGGGGCCGAGCCGGCTGATGTTGTGATTGAAGCCTTTGCCTGCAACCTGCCGCAGGACTACATCACCGCCATGGCTCGCAGCCAGCGGCGGATCCTCTGGTTGAATCTCGAGTATCTGAGCGCCGAAGACTGGGTGGTCGGTTGTCATGCGCTGCCTTCGATGCGCTCCGACGGCCTGCAGAAGTATTTCTTCTTTCCCGGCTTCGAGGAAGGCACTGGTGGGCTGATCCGTGAGGGCGACCTGATCGCCAGGCGTGAAGCCTTCCAGAATGATTCGTTGCTTCGTGAAGCCTTCCTGCAGAGCTTCGATATCAGCGTGGCGCCCGACACCAAGCTGGTGTCGCTGTTCGCCTACGAGAATTCGGCCATTGCTGGCTGGCTCGAGGTCCTGTCTCTGCAAACGCAACCCACGCAGTTGCTGGTACCAGAAGGGCGAGTGCTGGGCGACGTGGCGCGCTGGCTTGGCGTCGAACACGTGCGCACCGGCGATCGCTATCAGCGCGGCGCATTGAGCATAGCGATCCTGCCCTTTATGACTCAGCACCAGTACGATCTGCTGCTTTGGAGCTGCGATTTCAACGCGGTTCGTGGTGAAGAGTCATTCATTCGTGCCCAGTGGGCCGGGCGACCACTGGTCTGGCACATCTACCCGCAGGAAGAGGATGCCCATTGGGACAAACTCAATGCGTTTCTTGAGCTCTATCTACGCGACCTGACCCCGGCTGCCTCTGCTGCCCTGCGGGGTTTCTGGAGCGCCTGGAACAGTGGCCAAGGCAGTGGCGAAGCCTGGGCGGCACTGCTGGCGCATGAAACCGAGCTGCTGGCTCATGCCGAGCACTGGACTCACAAACAGGTCGCCAACGGCGATTTGGCGGGTAAATTGGTTCTATTTCACCGGGATTGGTTGCCTGTTCCGGCGTAGTGCACAGCGCCTGGCTTGCGACAAAGTGGGGTCAGCCCCTATGATACGCGGCCTGATTTTTCTCTCATCCATTCGGACATTCGTATGAAAACCGCACAAGAGTTCCGTGCCGGCCAAGTGGCCATGATCAACGGCGAGCCCTGGGTTATCCAGAAAGCCGAATTCAACAAGTCCGGCCGCAACGCTGCCGTGGTCAAGATGAAGTTGAAGAACCTGCTCAACGGCCAGGCCACCGAGACCGTCTACAAGGCCGACGACAAGTTCGAGCCAGTGATCCTCGAGCGCAAGGAAGTGACCTACTCCTACTTCGCCGATCCGATGTACGTGTTCATGGACACCGAGTACAACCAGTACGAGATCGAGAAGGAAGACCTGGGCGACACCATTAACTACATCGAAGACGGCATGCAGGACGTCTGCGAAGCCGTGTTCTACAACGATCGCGTGATTTCCATCGAGCTGCCGACCACCATCGTGCGTCAGATCGCTTACACCGAGCCGTCCGCCCGTGGCGACACCAGCGGCAAGGTAATGAAGACTGCCAAGCTGAACAGTGGCTTCGAGCTTAAGGTTGCCGACTTCATCAGCATCGGTGAGCACATCGAGATCGACACCCGCACTGGCGAGTACAAATCCCGCGCCAAGGTCTGATGACCGCTGCGTTGACGTGGCTGGATTGGCCGAAGGCCTGATCCAGCACGTGGCTTGCAAGCAATGCCCGTATCCGGCGATACGGGCATTGTCGTTTTTGGCCCTCTCAACCCGCCCGTACCGCTCAAATATTTCGGATCGACATGACCATGCATGACTACAAATGGCTGCATGAATATTGCCTCAACCGCTTCGGCTCTGCGGCGGCCCTGGAGCGCTTGCTGCCGCAACCTCGCAGCGCCGATGAGTTGCGCGCAGTTTCCGATGATCGCTATCTGTCGCTGATCGCCCTGCGAATTTTTCGTGCCGGCCTCAAGCACAGCCTGGTGGATGCCAAGTGGCCGGCTTTCGAACGGGCGTTCTTTGGCTTCGATCCGGAAAAAGTGGTGCTGATGGGCGGCGAGCATATCGAGCGGATGATGCAGAACACCGATCTGATCCGGCACTTGGGCAAGCTCAAGAGCGTGCCGCGCAATGCCCAGTTCGTGCTGGATGTGGCGAAAGAGAAGGGCGGCTTCGGTCAACTGCTGGCGGACTGGCCGGAAGAGGACATCGTCGGACTCTGGCGCTATATCGCCCGGCATGGCAGCCAGCTGGGTGGTCTGTCTGCCCCGCGCTTTCTGCGTATGGCCGGCAAGGACACCTTTGTCCCCAGCAATGACGTCGTTGCCGCGCTCAAGGCGCAGAAGGTAATCGACAAAGTGCCCAGCAGTCAGCGGGATCAGGCGGCGGTGCAGGCGGTATTCAACCGCTGGCGAGAGGAGAGTGGGCGGCCTCTATGTCAGCTGTCAGCGATGCTGGCCTTCACCACCAATCACTAATCGGCGCCAGACGTTTTGCCACAGCCAATCCGTCACACTTTCAGCGATTGAATTTGCTCATCGGCTTCATAAAAGGCATAGTTGCGCCCACTTTTTTTCGATTGCCCCGTCCGCCTTATGCGCCAACGCCTCGTACCCTTGCTGCCTTTATCGCTCGCTTTGCTGCTGTCGGCTTGTGCCACTCAGCCGCAACAGCAGGAAAGCGCCCGGGTGACCGAGGAAATCCAGCTGAACTTCGAACAGCTGGTTGCTGGCATGAACGACGCGGCAGAAGAAGTGCAGGCGCAGTCGGACGAGCCCAGCGAGCAGCAACTGCGTGAACTGGCTGACGAACAGAGCTACGAATTGCCGCCGCTGGCCGACAGCATCCTCGAGCGCGGCTTCACCCTGGTCGGTACGCCGTACCGTTATGGCGGCAAGTCCATCAAGACCGGTTTCGATTGCAGCGGCTTTGTCGGTTACCTGTTCCGAAAGGAAGCCGGTATCGAGCTGCCGCGTTCGACTCGCGAAATGATCAGCCTCGACGCGCCGAAGATCAAACGCAGCGAGCTGGAACCTGGCGATCTGGTGTTCTTCAACAACCGCGGCCGTGGTCGCGTCAGCCACGCCGGCATCTACATCGGTGACGACCAGTTCATCCATTCCTCCAGTAGCCGCAGCGGCGGAGTGCGGGTGGACAGCCTGGATGATGCCTACTGGCGCGCCAGCTTTATGCAAGCCAAGCGAGTTCTTGCCCTGGCATCGGTTGCTAGCGACGCCACTTCTCGTAACTAATCGGGCGCTTTCTCGGGGTTGCATCCCCGAGCGCATGCCGGCAGAGTGATGGCTCTTTAGCTCGGACTGCTCTGCCATGCCCTTTCTGGCCCGATTCTCAATTCTTTTGCTGACAGGCTTGCTGTTGAGTGCCTGTGCCGGAAGGCAAAGTGTCGAGCCGGTGGTCGAGGCGCCTGTGGCGCATCCCGCTCCAGGAGCGGCCGAGGATGTGCTGTTTACCGCCCTGGGGCTGGTCGGAACGCCGTATCGCTACGGTGGCAACACGCCCGACGGCGGCTTCGATTGCAGCGGCTTGATCGGTTATGTCTACAGCGGCGCAGCCGGCATCGCCCTGCCACGTACCACCCGTGAAATGAGTGTCATGCGTGGCGCCAGCCCGGTCAGTCGAGACGCTCTGCAAGCGGGGGACCTGCTGTTCTTCGCCACCAGTGGTGGGCAGCGTGTCAGCCATGCAGCCATCTATGTAGGCCAGGGGCGTTTCGTCCACGCGCCTTCCACGGGCGGGACGGTGCGATTGGACAGCCTCTCCAACAGCTATTGGCAGAAGAGCTATCTCAACGCTCGCCGTGTGCTCAACGACGAGCAGCTCGCACTCAACCCCTGATAGCCAGCGGTAGCGCTACCAGTGCAGGTTGAAATGTGAGGCCGGCGCAAAGTGGTCTTCCAGCAGATCCCAGCGTTCAACACAGACCTTCTTTTCAGCTCCCGGCTGCACCTTCAACCGATTGAACGAGTTGGGCGAAGTACCGCGCACCCGTGATGACAATGCCGTGCCCGCCTGAACCATCCAGATCTCCCGGCTAAGTCCGCCGTACTGCTTGGAGAGCGGCAGCACGTAAGGCAGGTGGATATGCCCACCCATCACCAGGTCCAGTCCATCATCGGCCCAGCAGTTAAGAGCGGCTTCGGCACCGTGCTGCAGATTGCTCAGATCACTCTGTACCATCGCGCCGAACGGCTGATGCGCAACCAGAATGCGAACCTTGCCCGGCGCGCAACTTTTCAGCCGACGGCTCACCGCCTCGACCTGCGCGGCAGTAACGACGCCGTCCTTGTGGCGACGAGGGTGCGTTGTGTTCAGGCCGATGACCAGCATGTCATCGCTCTCGAAAGTCGGCTCCAAATCCTCTCCAAAATGGCGTCGGTAGTTGCGGTAGGGCGTAAACGCCCTGGCAAAGAGGTTGTACAGCGGAATGTCGTGATTGCCAGGAATAACCAGCGTCTGGGGAATGCCAAGTGCCTGAAGACGCTCGACGAATTCCTGTGCAGCCGCGAACTGTCCGGCCCTGGCTCGCTGCGTGATATCACCGGAGACGATCAGCAGATCGGCGCCATGGGCACGCACATGCTCTTCCAGGGCATACACCACGTGGGGCTGTTCGGTGCCGAAGTGGGTGTCGGATATCTGCACGATAGTCGTCATGAGCGGGCGTCTTTCCTCAGATGGCCGGATAGCGAATGAGCGGGACTCTGGCATTCGAAGCGCATGGAACGTCAGGGGTTCCGCTTTTCAGGCGCAAGATACCCATATTCCTTGCCGCTGCGCTAAGCAGAAGAGTCCGGCTCCGCATTAGAACCGTCCATGCATTGCTGACAATGCCGGCACTTATGGCACCATGCTCGGCTTGCAGTGCCGGGCATACGCCTGCTGGGCTTTTATTGATTTTTACCTGCCGTCCAAGCCGACGGCAGTTGTGGAGTTGTCACGAACATGAGCGAGCATGCATTCAGCCCGGAAGAGCGCGCCGGCATCTATCGGGCCATTGCCGAGCGCCGCGACATGCGCCATTTCAGCGGCGGAGAGGTTGCGCCCGAGTTGCTTGTGCGTTTGCTGGAAGCAGCGCACCAGGCACCCAGCGTCGGCCTGATGCAGCCTTGGCGATTTATCCGCATCACGCGTCCCGAATTGCGGACAGCCATCGCTGAACTGGTCGAGCAGGAGCGACAGCTAACCGCCGAAGCACTGGGCGAGCGCGGCAGCGAGTTTATGCAGCTGAAAGTAGAGGGCGTCCAGGATTGTGCCGAGCTGCTGGTGGTCGCGCTAATGGAAGGCCGCGAAGCCCATGTCTTTGGTCGGCGTACCCTGCCTGAGATGGACCTGGCGTCAGCGGCCTGTGCGATCCAGAACCTGTGGCTGGCGGCACGTGGCGAAGGGCTGGGGATGGGTTGGGTGTCGCTGTTCGATCCTCAGGCGTTGGCCGAACTGCTGCGGATGCCGGCCGGCGCGATGCCGGTAGCGGTTATCTGCCTTGGGCCGGTTGATGAATTCTATCCGGCGCCAATGCTCGCACTGGAAGGCTGGACCCAGCCGCGCCCGCTACAGGAACTGCTATTCAGTGACAGTTGGGGAAATGATGAGTGACTCCATTTTTCTCCTGTCTGCTGCACCGTCCTTGAAGGGCTTCGGAGAACACTGTGCTTGATTTGATCCTGGGCGGCGCTCGCTCCGGCAAAAGCCGCCTGGCCGAGCGTCTGGCGCTGGAAAGCGGCTTGCCTGTGACCTATATCGCTACAAGTCAGCCGCTGGACAAGGAGATGGCCGAGCGCATCAGCCATCACCGTGCGCGCAGGCCGGCCGAGTGGGCACTGGTGGAAGAGCCCCTTGCATTAGCAAATGTGCTGCGCGAAAACGCCCATCAGGATCGCTGCATTCTGGTCGATTGCCTGACGCTGTGGCTGACCAACCTGCTGATGCTGGACGATCCGCTACGGCTGGCCGAAGAACGCGAGGCCTTGCTTGATTGCCTGGCGACCCTGCCGGGGCGGGTAGTGTTGGTGAGCAACGAAACCGGACTGGGCGTCGTGCCGCTGGGGGAGCTCAGTCGGCGCTATGTGGATGAGGCCGGCTGGCTGCACCAGGCCCTGGCCGAGCGTTGCCAGCGCGTAACCTTTGTCATGGCAGGCTTGCCGATGGTGCTCAAGGGCGAGTCCATCTGAGAGGCGTTGCCACCCTGGCGCAGCGGGAGTAGCGTCACTGCAGATCAACTATTAGAGCCCGATACTTTGACGCCTGAGGAATTGCGATGAAACACCATTTGCTTGCTGCGCTGGTCTTGCTGCTGCTCTCCGGCCCGGTGCTGGCAGAGTCCTGCCCGGCGCTGTTGCAGCATGAGCTGCCCAAGCTTCGCTCAAAGGAAACCATTGATCTGTGCCAGGACTTTCAGGGCAAGGCGCTGGTGGTGGTCAATACCGCGAGCTTCTGTGGTTTCGCGCCCCAGTTCGAAGGGCTGGAAGCGCTGTATCAGCGTTACAAGGATGAAGGGCTGGTGGTGATTGGCGTGCCGTCCGATGACTTCTTTCAGGAGTCCGATGACGCTGCCGAAACGGCGGAGGTTTGCTACGTGAACTACGGCGTGACCTTCCCCATGGCGCAGACGCAACCGGTCAGGGGCAGCGATGCAATACCGCTGTTCAAGGAACTGGCCAAGCAGGCCGGAGGAGCGCCGCGCTGGAATTTCTATAAGTACGTAGTCGATCGCAACGGGCAGGTGGTCGATTACTTTTCCAGCAAGGTCAAACCGGATGATCCGAAGCTGATCGCGGCAGTAGAAAAGGCCTTGGCCCGATAAGGAACGCCCCGGTACAACCGGGGCGTTTTGCTTAGAAGCGGTAGCTCAAAGCTGCGCCGAAGCCGTGGGCGCTGTTTTCAAACGTTGCGTCATATTCGGCGTTGAGCGCGCCGTCTCGGTAAGACCGGCTTCTGCTGACATCGACTTCCTCCTCTTGCAGGTAGGTGTAGGCAAAGTCAACGGTGACGTCATCGGTCGGGTTCCATGCCAGGCCGAAGCTGATCGCTGTGCGGTCACCGGACGGGATGCGCGGTGAACGATGCACATTGTTGGTCGGGCTCTGATCGAACGCCAGGCCTGTCCTTAGCGTCCATTCACGGTTCAGCTTGTAGGCCGCGCCGATGGCGTAGGACCAAGTGTCATGCCAGTCCTGCTCTTCGATGATCGGAGCGAGGTTGCCTTGCAGGTCGGCGGGGATGCCATCGTTGTCGATAATGATGGCCTCGAAGCGGCTCCAGCGGGTCCACATGGCGCCGGCGTACAGCGTCCACTGATCATTGAGCTCATGAGTCACGGAGACGTCAATGGACTCGGGGGTATCGAGGTCAAGGGAGGCGTCATATTTGCCCGATGCACCGACTACATCGAAGCCGGCGCCGGACAGCTTGGTATCGCCCTTGAGCTTGTACGCGACCTTGGAGTGATAGGTCAGGCCTGCACGGGTTTGTGGCGAAAATTCGTAGAGGATGCCGGCGTTGAAGCCAAGAGCTGTATCGTCGCCTGTGACCTTGATCCGGCCATCGTTACTACCAAGGCTGGCCGCATTGGGCGATGCACTCTGCAATTCGCCTTCGATGCGGTTGATGGTTGGGCCGAAACCTACAGACAGCTTCTCGTTGAAGCGATAGCTGACAGTGGGCTGCACGGTAATGACGGACACTTCGCTGTAGTCGCCGAAATAACGGCCCTGATATCCGCTTTCATAATCCGTCGCCAGACCAAAGGGCACATAGATGCCAACACCGACTGCCCATTTCTCGTCAATGGGCTTGACGTAATAGCCCATCGGGATGGCGGTGAATGGGACCATGTCGCCGTCATTGCTTCCGCCGTACTGCAGGCTTGCACCGCCGAGGGCAGTTCCGGAAAAAGATGCTGAGTTGTTCTTGATATCCGTCTTCGCATGAATCGCCGCCACACCAAAACTGACTTCCTCACGCTTGAGGCGCGCCATACCGGCAGGGTTGCCGAACAGCGTGGTGGCGTCGTCGGCAGCAGAGGAGCGGCCGGCAAAAGAGGTGCCCATGCCGCTGATGCTCTGTTCGTTGAGGGCGAAACCTGCAGCCAGGGCCTGGGTGGAAAGGGCGCCTGCCGCAACTGCGATCACGGTCTTCAACCATGTTGTTTTCATTGTTGACTCCTGGGTAAAAAGCGCTCGGACCCTAACAAGCTTTTCTGATACCCAGCAAACGAAAGAGTGCAGTTTTTCGTAAATAACACGACGATTGGTAGGGATATGCCAGTGATAATCCAGAAAGCTGTCTGGGCGCTTTATGGAGGGGCCAGCCATGGTCTCCGGCTAAGGGCCGGTTAATTCACAAGCCGTGCCTGCCAGAAGAAAGGCAGTCTTATGCGGGTATTTCGGCTTTCCATCGTAGTGTTCAAAACAGCGGACCGGAGCGCGTGTTGTTGCCCTTCGCCAGGCGGTCGTAAAGCACCACATTAACCGTCGCCGCAAGGTTCATGCAGCCATCGGTAGGGATATAGACGACATCCTCGCACCAGTCACGGATCTCCTTGCTGAGCGAGCCATCTTCGGCACCGAAGATATACAGCGCCCGGTCCGGGTGGGTGTATTCGGGCAGGGCCCGCGCGCCCTCGACCAGCTCAACCGCCACCGGCACGCAGCCGAGCGGCAGAATTTTGCGCAGGTCGTCGATGTTGATCAGCGGAATGCCCTGATGGACCTTCTTGGTATCGGTGATGAAATCCTTGGCGCGGTCATAGCGGGTGCCGGTGTAGAACACCGAAGCGGCGCCGTAGCAGCCTGCTGCACGCATGATGGCGCCTACGTTGGCGGGGGATTTAGGGTTGCTCAGGCCGATGCAGGCGTATCGTTTTTTGCTCACAGGGAAGGGGACTCGCACGGGAAACGGCGATTATACGGGCAAGGTGGGTTCGCGGTTGGCCGAAATAGCCCGGCTTACGCTTTCTTCCGAGGGCTCGCTCGTCCCCTCTGGAATACCGCCTCTCTCGCGCCGGCGCCGAAGGGTTTCGCTACCAGATCGATATTTCCTGAGTTCGCAGGCATACCTGTCAGCCAGATGTCGAAAGCGGCGTTCTCCGCTCGACTACCCAGGGTCATTAACCAATGCCCCGACCGTAGAGGAGAACGCCATGCCCAGCACCATCCGCCTGCACCGCGTACTGCGCACCACGCCCGACCGCCTGTACCGCGCGTTTCTTGACGCCGACGCCATGGCCAAGTGGCTGCCGCCGCATGGCTTTACCTGCCGTGTGCATGAACTCGACGCGCATGTCGGTGGCCGCCACCGGATGTCCTTCACCAACTTCTCCACCGGCTCGAGCCACAGCTTTGGCGGCCAGTACCTGGAACTGGTGGAGAACCAGCGCATCCGTTACGACGACAGCTTCGATGACCCGGGCCTGCCCGGCGCCATGGAGGTCACGGTAGTGCTGACCGAGGTGTCCTGCGGCACCGAGTTGAACATCACCCAGCAGGGCGTCCCGGACGTGATCCCCGCCGAAGCCTGCTACCCCGGCTGGCAGGAATCGCTGACGCTCCTGGCCATGCTGGTCGAGACGGCGGTGCCGGATGAATGAGCCAGTGTCGGTTCACATGGCGTTGACGATCTGTTCACGCAGCCATTGATGGGCGGGGTCGCGGTGGCAGCGCTCGTGCCAAAGCATGGCCATCGCGTAGCCTGGTATTTCCAGCGGGGCGTCTACCACCTGCAGTGCAGCGCTGCCTTGCACCAGCCGCTCGGGCAGCATGGCAACCAGGTCAGTGCTTTCCAGCACCGAACGCAGAAACAGGAAGTGGGGCACTGACAGCACCACCCGGCGCTCCAGGCCATGCCGCGCGAGCGCCTGATCGGTGGCGCCCTGGAACCCGCCGCCGCCCGGCGAGACGATGACCTGGTCGAGCGCGCAGAACTGTTCGAGGGTTGGCCGCCGCTTGAGGCTCGGGTGCCCGGCGCGGCCTGCCAGCACATAGCGCTCATTGAACAGCGTGCGGCGGCGCAGGTTGGGCGGCGAGCCTTCAACCGTGTGCAAGGCCAGGTCGATATCGCCCTGTTCAGCTTGCCGGGCGATGCGCGAGGGCACCATCTCGACAACGGCGATGCGCGTGCCCGGGGCTGCCCTGCGCAGGCCAGCCAGTGTGGGTAGCAGGATGGCCGACTCGCCATAGTCCGACGCCGCGATGCGCCAGATATCAGTGGCGGCGCCCGGGTCGAAAGGGCTGGCAGGCGCGACGGCCTGCTCCAACGCCTCTAATGCCAGGCGCAGTGGCTCACGCAGCCCCTCGGCTCGCGCGGTAGGGCGCATACCCCGTGGGCCGGGCAATAGCAGCGGGTCACCGAATATTTCCCGCAGCTTGGCCAGATGCACGCTCACCGAGGGCTGCGAGAGATTCAGGCGTTCGGCGGCGCGGGTGACGTTATGCTCGGTCAGCAGCACGTCCAGCGTTACCAGCAAGTTCAGGTCCAGACGTCTGAGATTATTCATGCGCATACCTGGAATATTGGCTATTCATTTTCAATATAGCTGGGTGAAACCTCATCCTGAGCTCGTCACGCCACGGAGGTTTCCCATGAATGTCCTGATTGTCTATGCCCATCCCGAACCCCGCTCGCTGAACGGTGCACTCAAGGACTTCACCGTCCAACGACTGCAGGCCGCCGGTCACGCGGTGCAGGTGTCCGACCTGTATGCCATGGCCTGGAAGGCGCCCATCGATGCCAGCGACAGCCTGGATCACGATCCTGCAACACGCCTGGATGTCTCCGAGGCGTCCAGGCGCGCCTTCGCCAGTGGCTCGCAGCGCCCCGACATTGCCGCCGAGCAGGAGAAGCTGCGCTGGGCGGACGGAGTGATCCTGCAGTTCCCGCTCTGGTGGTTTTCCATGCCGGCGATCCTCAAAGGCTGGGTCGATCGGGTCTACGCCTATGGTTTCGCCTACGGCGTCGGCGAGCACTCGGATGCGCGCTGGGGCGACCGCTACGGTGAGGGTTCGATGGTGGGTAAACGGGCCATGCTGGTGGTGACCACTACGGCCCGCGCGGCATCAACGGCCCGATGGATGATCTGCTGTTTCCCATCCACCACGGCATCCTGCATTACCCCGGTTTCGATGTGCTGCCGCCGTTCGTGGTGCACCGCACGAGCCGTATCGACGAGGTCCGTTTCGCTGGGCTCTGCGAAGCCCTCGGTGAGCGCCTCGACAACCTGTGGCGCACCGAGCCCATCGCCTATCGCAAGCAGAACGCCGGCGACTACGAGATACCGGCCCTTACCCTCAAGGCCGATGTGGCGCCGGGGCAGAAGGGATTCGCCGCACACGTGCTGCAACCGCAGGCGTAGGTCAACGCCGAGGAGTGGCGGTCGAGGACGGATGGCGGCGGTAGGCTCGCCGGTGGCGACTTCACTTTTCGTTGGGCGCGACGCCGGGCTTTGCGGGCTATATGATGCGCGCCCGCCAACGGCCCTACGTAAAAAGAGTCAGGTCGCCATGTCCGTCAATGCCCTCTATACCGACCTGTCCGGTTATTACGACCTGATGTGCGCCGATATCGACTACCAGGCGCAGAGCCGTTGTGTTCATCGGCTGCAGCAGATCTTTGGCAACGGCGGTGTCAGGCACCTCGACCTGGCCTGCGGGACGGGGCCGCACGTCCGTCATTTCATCGACTTCGGCTACCAGAGCGGCGGGCTCGACATCAATCAGCCCATGCTGAACCGGGCCGCCATCCGCTGCCCCGAAGCGCATTTTTCGCTGCAGGACATGTGTACGTTCAGCTTGAGCGAGCCGGTGGATCTGATTACCTGCTTTCTCTACTCCATCCACTACAGCGCCGGCATCGATCGGCTGAAAGCCTGTATCGCCAGCGTGCATGGCGCACTCGCGGCCGGAGGCCTGTTCTGCTTCAACGCGGTGGACAAGGACAAGATCGACAACGCGCTGTCCGTCTCCCATGCCGCCGAGCATGAAGGCAGCCGCTTCACCTTCCGCTCCGGCTGGCATTACTGCGGGGTTGGCGAAAAGCAGTCGCTGAGGCTCAGTATCGAAAAGGCCTGCGCCGCTCAAACCCAGGTGTGGCACGACGAGCACCCGATGGTGGCGGTGAGTTTTGGCGAACTGATCGGTGTGCTGGCCCCGTACTTCGAGGTCCAGGTGCTCGAACACGACTACGGCAAGGTCGTGGCGTGGAACGAAACGTCCGGGAACGCGATATTTGCCTGCGTGAAGCGATGAAACCTGCCGGCGCTTCCAGAAGTGAAGCGCGGGCCGTAACGCTTTGATAGCCCGATCAATGCAGGCGCTTGGCTGAAGCCGTCTCGACCAGGTGAAGTGCCTGTTGCGCCAGTTGGTCGAGCAGGCGGTCGCGCTCTTTTTCCGCGTCGCTCATGGCCTGCGCGCCGTGTTGCTTCACCAGATAGCTATGTATCTGCCGCACTTCCTGGGACTGGAAGATCGGCTGCAGATCCTGCACGGCCACCAGCCCGTCGGATGCCTGATGGCGCGTATTCATCACCATTTGCGGGCCCCGAGCAGTCAGCGGCAGAAAGCCCAGGGTCTCGAAGTAGGGCGCCTTGCCGGCCACGCAGGCGACCTCGGCGTGGGGATAACGCGTCACCATCGCTTCGACCATGGCGCGGCCGATGCCCTGTCGGCGATGGTCTGCCTGCACTGCCAGATACAGCAGCGAGCAGGCCTCGGCGTCATCCACATAGGGCAGGTAGAGCGCAAACCCCAGCAGCTGCGCCGGGTCCTCGGCGTCCAGCGCCATGATCAGCTCGGGCTTTCCGGGCTGAGCGCCGTCCATGCTGTCCAGATAGCGGTGCACCTCGAACCCCACCACGTATTGATACAGCTGATACAGCGGGTTGCTGGGCGGGAGCGAAACCGGGCTGATATCGCTGAGGTAGTCCACCACCATCTGCAGCACCTGGCTTTTCAGCGATTCCGGCGGCGGGGTGTCCAGGTGGGTGAGGGTGAACATGGCGGGCTCCGGTGGCGTGTTGAGGACGGGCATTGTACTGGGCAACGCTGTCCGAGCCAGACGGCAGTAGGGTGGAAAACGGCGAAGCCTTTTCCACGCGCTTATCAAATACCTCTTGTTATCACCAAAGGACGCTCTCCAGCCGGAATGCATTCCCTGGCATCAGTCGACTAAACCGTCTCAGCCTGCGTTTCAGGAATCGCTTTGGCGGCGGCACCCGGTATTTTGGACTGAAGCTCCGCGACCAGGGCATCGACCTGTTGCAGCGCCTGGGCCACCGAGGCGGCCAACACCTCGCCGCCGGTTTCCTGGCCCTCGATGGCGATCTGATGAATGCGGGTGATGCCGATGAAGTTCAGCGCGGTCACCAGGTTCGGCTCCAGGTGGTTCATGTGCGCCATCTCCCCGCCAGGACCGAAGCCGATCCCGCCTCGCGCGGTGAGGATTACTGCGTGCCGTGGCCGGTCCCCCAACAACGGCAGGTATGGGTCGTTGGGCAGCAGCGTTTCATCGATACCCACCGTGCGGTTCAGGCGTACCACCTGATCCACCCAGGCCTTGAGCTGCGCCGGCATGCCGAAGTTGTAGAGCGGAGTGCCGATGACCAGCACATCGGCGGCGAGCAGTTCATCCACCAGCAGGTCGCTTTCGGCCAGCGCGTCATGCATCCAGGGTTCACGGCGTTCCTCCGGCGTAAAGGCCGAGGCGATCCAGTCGTGGGTGACGTAGGAGGGCGGATTCTGGCCGATATCCCCATAGGTCAGGCTGTCCTGCGGGCGGCGGGCCAGCCACTGGCTGACGAAGCGATGGCTGAGATTACGGCTGTGAGAGCCGTGGGCGTCCTGGCCAGCAAGGCCGGGACGGGCGCTGGCGTCGAGCTGCAGAAGGTGAGTCATGGTGGGTCTCCTCTGTAAACGAATTCATCTGTCATTAGCGGCAGACCCAGGCTAGGGCTAGGCTTTATGTGCGACAAACGATGAAAATTTCCGGTTACGGATGAGGAAAATTCAGCCATGGCAAACCGGCGCCTACCCTCGCTTTCCGCCTTGCGCGCCTTCGAAGCGGCTGCCCGCCACGAGAGCGCCAAGCAGGCCGCGGAAGAGCTGTCCGTCACCGCCACGGCCATCAGCCACCAGATTCGCTTGCTGGAGGAATCCCTCGGCGTGGCGCTGTTTCTGCGCAAGCCGCGCAAGCTGGAACTGACCGACCAGGGCCGCGAGCTGCAGCAGACGCTGGAAACCGCGTTCGACAGCATCGGCGCAACGGTCGAGCGCCTGCGCTCTGGGCCCTGCCGCCAGGCGATCACGCTCAGCACCACCCCGGCGATAGCGGTGCGCTGGCTGGTGCCCTGGGTGTGCATGCTGCGCGACACCCACCCCGACATCGACCTGCGCTTTCACACCTCCCACGAGCCGGTGGCGCTGGATGGCGTCACGGCCGATGTCGCCATCCGCTACGGCGACGGCCGTTGGCCGGGGCTGGTGGCCGAGAAGCTGTTCGACAACACCTTCGTCCCGACCTGCAGCCCGGAGCTGGGCCTGCACGACGCGGCGGATTTGCCCCGGCATTCACTTATCCACTTCCGCGCCCAAGGCGCGGTCTCCGCGCCGATTCATTGGGCGGCCTGGCAGAAGCTGGCCCAGGTGCCGGGGCTGGACGTCAACGCAGGGCTGGTCTTCTCCGACGAGACCCACGCGATTTCAGCCGCCATCGGCGCGCAGGGCGTGGCCTTGATGAGTCGGCAACTGATCGAGGATGAGTTGCGGGAGGGGCGGTTGGTGCAGCCATTCGGGCCGGTGATGGAGGGCAAGCCGTTTCATCTGGTTTATCCAGAGGGGCGGCGGGATGATCCGACGATTAAGGCGGTGCGGGATTGGGTGATGGGGGTGCCGGGTGGGTTGTGCGAGGTGAAGGGCTGAGGCGCTACCATAGACAGGCTTCGGGCAGGGGTTCCAGCCATGAGGGCGAAACTGACGGCGCTGATCTTCAGGTTCGCTCGCCCCTCTACCTTCCGTTGGCGCGGACGGTAGAGGGGCTTTTTCTTCTTAGGTACGGTTCTGTACCTGCTGTGCTTTAAGCATCAATCCCAGCTCAAAGCCCCACCAGTCTGATACTCAATCACTCGCGTCTCAAAGAAGTTCTTCTCTTTCTTCAGATCCATGATTTCACTCATCCACGGGAACGGGTTGGTGGTGCCCGGGTACTCTTCCTTCAATCCAATCTGCGTCAACCGGCGGTTGGCGATGAATTTGAGGTAGTCCTCCATCATCGCCGCGTTCATGCCCAGTACGCCGCGGGGCATGGTGTCGCGGGCGTATTCGATTTCCAGTTGGGTGCCCTGGAGAATCATCTGGGTCGCTTCGTCCTTCATCTGGGCGTCCCACAGGTGCGGGTTTTCGATCTTGATCTGGTTGATCACGTCGATGCCGAAGTTCAGGTGCATGGACTCGTCGCGCAGGATGTACTGGAACTGCTCGGCGGTGCCGGTCATCTTGTTGCGGCGGCCCATGGAGAGGATCTGGGTGAAGCCGCAGTAGAAGAAGATGCCTTCCAGTACGCAGTAGTAGGCGATGAGGTTGCGCAGGAATTCCTTGTCGGTCTCGACGGTGCCGGTCTGGAAGGTCGGGTCGGAGATCGAGCGGGTGTACTTGAGGCCCCAGGAGGCCTTCTTCGCGACGCTCGGGATCTCGTGGTACATGTTGAAGATCTCGCCTTCATCCATGCCCAGCGATTCGATGCAGTACTGGTAGGCGTGGGTGTGGATCGCCTCTTCGAAGGCCTGGCGCAGGATGTACTGGCGGCACTCGGGGTTGGTGATCAGGCGGTACACGGCCAGCACCAGGTTGTTGGCCACCAGGCTGTCGGCGGTGGAGAAGAAGCCGAGGTTGCGCTTGACGATGCGGCGCTCGTCCTCGGAGAGGCCGTCCACGCTCTTCCACAGGGCGATGTCGGCGGTCATGTTGACCTCTTGCGGCATCCAGTGGTTGGCGCAGCCATCCAGATACTTCTGCCAGGCCCAGTCGTACTTGAAGGGGACGAGCTGGTTGAGGTCGGCGCGGGCGTTGATCATCTGCTTGTCGCCGACCTGAACGCGGGCGGATTCGCCTTCCAGCTCAGCAAGGCCTTCGCGGATGTCGAGCTCGTTGAGCGCCTGCTTGGCGCGGGCAACGGCGGAGGAATCGTCAGCGGCAACGGCGCGGGCTTCTTCGACGGAGCCGGCGGCCTGGTTGTCCAGTTTTGTGGCGGTCTGTGGCGCAGGTTGCGCAACAGCGGCCGGCGTGGCGGCGCTTGGCGCGGTGGTGGTTTCTTCTTCGTCGAATTCGTCCCAGCTCAGCATGGCGGTTTCTCCTGATTGGGGACCGGCGCGGCCGGTCGGAAGTATTTGGTGGCTTTTGGTTTGCACGCAAAAGCGGATGTTTTGTTGGGGCAGGGCTGTGGTGTCCTGCGTCCCGGTGTTCTTTAACAGGTCGGGGTTGGGCCGGCCTTGGTGTTGTCTGGTGGTGCTGCCCCTCACCCTAGCCCTCTCCCCGGAGGGGTGAGGGGACTGATTTTTGGTGGCCTCGGGCTTGGTTGACGAACCCGGCCCTGCGTTGGCAGGAGGCTGATTCGCGAGCAAGCTCGCTCCTACAGGGTAATTTCGCTTCGTAAGCGAAGGGTGGCGTTCGCTTCGCTCCCCTAAGTTCGGTTTTCTCTCGCGCCTCGGAGCAGTGCTTTCAGCATCCCCTCGGTGCAAGCGGTTTCCAGAGCGAGGCAGCGCTAGGCGCCTGGCGGGTCGGAGCCCCTGAGCGTACGTATGTACGTGATGGGGGCCGGCCTGACGGGCAACAACGCGCGGCCCGCTCTGGGGATCGCGACTTAACTACTTATTGGCAGGCTTCGCAGTCCGGCTCATCGATGGCACAGGCCTTCGGTACCGGGGCTGGGCCGGCGGACATTTCCGGTGCCGGAGCGGCTTTCGCCGGGGCGCCGCTGAAGCCGTCGCCGCTGCCGTTGGACACGGCGTTGAGCTTGCCGGTGTTAACGGTGGACTTCTCGGTGCTGGTCGCGGCCAGGGCACGGAGGTAGTAGGTGGTTTTCAGGCCACGGTACCAGGCCATGCGGTAGGTCACGTCGAGCTTCTTGCCGCTGGCGCCAGCGATATAGAGGTTCAGCGACTGGGCCTGGTCGATCCACTTCTGGCGGCGGCTGGCGGCGTCAACGATCCAGCGGGTTTCCACTTCGAAGGCGGTCGCGTAGAGGTCTTTCAACTCCTGCGGGATCCGCTCGATCTGCTGCACCGAACCGTCGTAGTACTTGAGGTCGTTGATCATTACCGAGTCCCACAGGCCGCGTGCCTTGAGGTCGCGCACCAGGTAGGGGTTGATCACGGTGAATTCGCCGGACAGGTTCGATTTCACGTACAGGTTCTGGTAGGTCGGCTCGATGGACTGCGATACGCCGGTGATGTTGGCGATGGTCGCGGTCGGCGCGATGGCCATGATGTTCGAGTTGCGGATGCCGTTCTTCACGCGCTCGCGCACCGGGGCCCAGTCCAGGGACTCGGTCAGGTCGACGTCGATGTACTTCCGGCCACGGGCCTCGATGAGGATCTGCTGGGAATCCAGCGGCAGGATGCCCTGGTTCCACAGCGAGCCCTGGAAGGTCTCGTAGGCGCCGCGCTCGTCGGCCAGGTCACAGGAAGCCTGGATGGCGTAGTAGCTGACAGCTTCCATCGACTTGTCGGCAAACTCGATGGCCGCTTCGGAGCCGTAGGGGATGTGCTGCAGGTACAGCGCGTCCTGGAAGCCCATGATGCCCAGGCCCACCGGGCGGTGCTTGAGGTTGGAATTGCGTGCCTGGGGCACCGAGTAGTAGTTGATGTCGATGACGTTATCGAGCATGCGTACGGCGGTGCGGATGGTGCGCTCCAGCTTGGCGGTATCGAGCTTGCCGTCAACGATGTGCTTGGGCAGGTTCACCGAGCCCAGGTTGCAGACGGCGATCTCGTCGGCACTGGTGTTCAGGGTGATCTCGGTGCAGAGGTTGGAGCTGTGCACCACGCCCACGTGCTGCTGCGGGCTGCGCAGGTTGCACGGGTCCTTGAAGGTCAGCCACGGGTGGCCGGTTTCGAATAGCATCGAAAGCATCTTGCGCCACAGGTCTTTGGCCTGCAGGGTCTTGAAGTTCCTGATCTTGCCGTACTCGGTCAGGGCCTCGTAGTACTCGTAGCGCTCCTCGAAGGCCTTGCCGGTGAGGTCGTGCAGGTCGGGTACTTCGTTGGGTGAGAACAGGGTCCACTTGCCGTCGTCGAAGACGCGCTTCATGAACAGGTCCGGAATCCAGTTGGCGGTGTTCATGTCGTGGGTACGGCGACGGTCGTCACCGGTGTTCTTGCGCAGCTCGAGGAATTCCTCGATATCCAGGTGCCAGGTTTCCAGGTAGGCGCAGACCGCGCCCTTGCGCTTGCCGCCCTGGTTTACCGCCACGGCGGTGTCGTTGACCACCTTCAGGAAGGGCACAACGCCCTGGGACTTGCCGTTGGTGCCCTTGATGTAGGCGCCCAGGGCACGGACGTTGGTCCAGTCGTTGCCCAGGCCGCCGGCGAACTTGGAGAGCAGGGCGTTATCGCGGATGGAGTCGTAGATGCCGCCCAGATCGTCCGGCACGGTGGTCAGGTAGCAGGAGGACAGCTGCGGACGCAGGGTGCCGGCGTTGAACAGGGTCGGCGTGGAGGCCATGTAGTCGAACGACGACAGCAGGTTGTAGAACTCGATGGCGCGGACTTCGCGCTGCTCTTCCTCAATGGCCAGGCCCATGGCCACGCGCATAAAGAAGATCTGCGGCAGCTCGAAGCGGACGTTGTCCTTGTGGATGAAGTAGCGGTCGTAGAGCGTCTGCAGGCCGAGGTAGGTGAACTGCTGGTCCTGCTCGTGGTTGATCGCAGCGCCCAGCTTGGCCAGGTCGAACTCCTTCAGACGCGGGTCGAGCAGCTCGAACTCCACACCCTTTTCCACATAGACCGGCAGCGCCTTGGCGTAGAGGTCGGCCATTTCGTGGTGGGTGGCGGATTCGGCGACTTCGAGGAAGCCCAGCGCTTCGGCGCGCAGGGTGTCCATCAGCAGGCGGGCGGTTACGTAGCTGTAGTTCGGCTCGCGCTCGACCAGGGTACGGGCGGTCATCACCAGGGCGGTGTTGACGTCCTTTTCGGCCACGCCGTCGTAGAGGTTCTTCAGAGTTTCGCGCTCGATCAGCGCGCCGTCGACTTCAGCCAGGCCTTCGCAGGCTTCACGGAGGATGGTCTGCAGGCGACCCAGATCCAGCGGGCGCTGGCTGCCGTCGGCCTGGACGATGCGAATGCTGGGGTGCGGCTGGGCGATCTGGCCGCCGACGCTGGCGTTCTTGCGCTCCTGGGCGCGGGCTTCGCGGTAGATCACGTAGTCGCGGGCGACCTTCTGCTCGCCGGCACGCATCAGGGCCAGCTCGACCTGGTCCTGGATTTCCTCGATGTGGATGGTGCCGCCCGACGGCATGCGGCGCTTGAAGGTGGCGGTGACCTGCTCGGTCAGACGCGCGACGGTGTCGTGGATGCGCGACGAGGCGGCGGCGTTGTCGCCTTCCACTGCGAGAAAGGCCTTGGTGATGGCAATGGTGATCTTGTCATCTGTGTAAGGCACAACGGTGCCGTTGCGTTTGATCACGCGAAGCTGGCCCGGCGCGGTAGCAGCCAGATCCAGGGTGGTATCGGCTGCCTGCGGATTCTCGCGAATGGACTCGTTCTGCATGGGGTCTCCGGATTCTCTTCTTCTCGGTGGCACGTGAGGTTCTTGGTCGCAATACCCCCGCGCAGGCTCGCCTGCGCGGGTACAACAAAAATGGTTTTTTCTGCCGCCTGGGCGGGAAATAGGTGTCCCGAAGGATAGTCATCGGCTGTGAGGTTCACAACCTCAAAACACTAGATATAGTGTTTGGCAGTTATCGGTTACACCTTTTATGGGATGAAGCAAAGCAAAGCCGAAATCCTCAGAAGCACGGCAGCAGAGCCTTTGCCGGAAGCAGAAGATCTCGCTGTATACAAAACTTGAGGGGGAAAATTATTTTGCTTGCTTTTATCGGTAGTTGTGTTCTATGGCTTGTTGCGCCCCAATATCTGGGGTTTTATGCTCGGGGCGGGCACCTTAATCCCGAGCTTTGCGGGTTGCAAGGCCGTAAAAACTTAACAAGCTGTGGATAACATGTGCGCGCTTTGTGGGTGAAACCTTGCCAAGCGGCGCTATTCGCCGGCCAGAGCGAATCAGACGAAACACACCTTGATAAGGCATCCTAGGCGCCAGTCGGTGATTTCGGCTGAACACTATATATAGTGGTTTGTCAAAGTCGCCTGCGAGACGCTAAGGCATCTAAGAAGAAGAGCAGTGATTGGCAGCAAGTCCGTCTAGCGTGAAGGTTGCGATGCTGCCCTCCGGTATCGGCGTAACGCTACAATGCCGCCGTCGCAACAAGGGGAGGGAGAGATGTGGATCAAGAGACATGGAGCATTCTGATTGTCGAAGACGATCAGCGGCTGGCCGAGCTGACCCGGGAGTATCTTGAAGGCAACGGCCTGCAAGTATCGATCGAAGCCGATGGCGCCAAGGCGGCCGAGCGCATCATCAGCGAGCGACCTGATTTGGTGGTGCTTGATCTGATGCTGCCAGGCGAAGACGGCCTGAGCATTTGCCGCCAGGTGCGTGATCGTTACGATGGCCCGATCCTGATGCTCACCGCTCGAGCCGATGACCTCGACCAGGTGCTGGGTCTGGAGACCGGCGCTGACGACTATGTGTGCAAGCCGGTCCGCCCAAGGCTGCTGCTGGCACGCATCCGTGCCTTACTGCGCCGGCGTGAATATCTCGAGGCGCCGAGCAGCAACAGCAAGCGCCTGCAGTATGGTCCGCTGGTAGTTGATAGCGCTCTGCGTGAAGCCTGGTTGCGCGGCGAGCTGATCGAGCTGACCGGGGCTGAATTCGATCTGCTCTGGCTGCTGGCTTCCAATCCGGGTCGCACCCTGTCGCGCGAGGAAATCTTTGCCGAGCTGCGCGGCATCGAATACGACGGTCAGGATCGCTCCATCGATGTGCGCATTTCGCGTATCCGCCCCCGTATCGGTGACGATCCCGAGCATCCCCGGCTGATCAAAACGGTACGCGGCAAGGGTTATCTTTTCGTTTCCGAAGCGGCGCAAGCGCTGCAGTGAATTCCATATTCCTGCGCATCTACGGCGGCATGCTCGCCGTGTTGGTGCTGGTTGCGCTGCTGGGCGCCGGCGGCCTGCAAATGCTCAATGAAGTGCGCGCGGATCATCATCGCGAAGCGCTGGCCAGCGGCACCTTTCGCCTGATGGCGCACAACATGAGCAGCATGACGCCCATCGAGCGGCGCCAGGCGGCCAACCTCTGGGGCCGCTTGCTGGGTGTGCCCCTGCGGGTGCGTACCCTGGATGACGTCAGCCTGGAAAGCCGCCTGGAAACACGCCTGTTGCGTGGGCAGGTGCTGGTAGAAAAGCTGCGACCAAACAGCACAACGGTATTTGCCCTGGTCAGCGGGCGCGACCGGCTGGTGCTGACCGCCGAGGTTGAGCAGCTCAGCGAGCAGCTGGCGCGCGCAACCATCTATCTGTTGATCGATGAGCTGATTCGCTTTCCCGAAGACGAGCAGCCGCAGCGGCTGGCCGAGCTCAAGCAGAACCACGGCTTTGGCTATGCGCTCGAGCTGCTGACCCGGGACAGTGCCAGCCTGGACGATGATCAGCGCCGACGCCTCGATGAAGGCGATACGGTGATGGCGCTGGATCATGGCGGAGAGGCGGTGCGTGTATTTGCTGCAGTCTCCGGCACTGCCTGGATCATGGCGTTGGGGCCGTTGTACCAGTTCAATCCTTATCCCCCACACCTGTTGCTGTTTATTGGCGCACTCGGGCTGACGCTGATCGGGCTGACGGTCTATTTATTGGTGCGACAGCTGGAGCGGCGCCTGCGTGAGGTGGAAAGCGCCGCGACGCGTATCGCCAAAGGCGATCTCGCTACACGTGTGCCGGATGCCGGCAGTGATTCTGTGGGGCAGCTGGCCAGGGCCTTCAACGGCATGGCCGTGCATCTGCAGCGCTTGCTGGCAGTGCAGCGCGAGATGGTCAGCGCCGTAGCGCACGAGTTGCGCACCCCGGTGGCACGCTTGCGTTTCGGCCTGGAAATGACCGCCGAAGCGCAGAACGACCAGGTTCGGCAAAAGTATCTGCAGGGCATGGACACCGATATCGACGACCTCGATCGCCTGGTGGATGAAATGCTGGTCTATACCCGGCTTGAACGCGGTTCGCCGCAGCTGAACTTCCAGCTTGTCGATCTGCAGGCGCTGGTGGATCAGGTGATTGTCGAGCTGGCGCCACTGCGCGCGGATATCCGCATCGAGCGTGGCGACTGTGAAATGTATGAGGCAGGTGCGCAGGTTGAGGCTGAGCCGCACTATTTGCGTCGTGCCCTGATCAACCTGGTCAGCAACGCCATGCGCCATGCCGAAACCCAGGTGCGGGTGAGCTTTGTGCTGGACGCCGAGCGCGCGCGGCTGAGCGTCGACGATGACGGCCCAGGGGTGCCGGAGGCGGACTGGGAGAAGGTATTCACACCCTTTCTGCGCCTGGACGACAGCCGCACACGGGCATCCGGCGGGCATGGGTTGGGGCTATCCATCGTCAGACGGATCGCCTATTGGCACGGTGGCCGCGCGCAGATCAGCCGCAGCGACATGGGCGGTGCCTGCTTCAGCATGGCCTGGCCGCGTAGGCAGCCGGTCAGCAGCAGCGCACCGTAGGAGGGGGCCAGCCCACGAACACGGCTTGCACGCTGGTGTGGTTGCATTTCACGGGCATGGCCCGTTCCCACAGGATGGTGCCAGCCAGGACGGACAGCTTCTCGCCTTGGTAGGAGTGGGCCATGCCCACGAACACGGCTTGCACGTTGGTGTGGTTGCATTTCTCGGGCATGGCCCGTTCCCACAGGATAGTGCCAGCCAGGGCGGACAGCTTCTCGCCTTGGCTTGGTAGGAGTGGGCCCATGCCCACGAACAGGGCTTGCACGCTGGAGTGGTTGCATTTCACGGGCATGGCCCGTTCCCACAGGGTGGTGCCAGCCAGGGCGGACAGCTTCTGCCTTGGTAGGAGTGGGCCATGCCCACGAACACGGCTTGCACGCTGGAGTGGTTGCACTTCACGGGCATGGCCCGTTCCACAGGGGAGGCGATCTATCGGGCGATGCTGACCAGGCTCAGCAGATAACCGTCGAATTGTACGAACTGCCCCTCCAGCTCGGCGCCGCTTTTCCACTCTTGCGACAGATCATTCAGCAGCCGCAGGCGTGCCTGACCGTTGTCGTCATGGTGGATCAACTCGGCTTCCTGAAAATAGAAGCGCTTGTTCACCAGCGGGTAGAGCGCCTTGAACAGGCTTTCCTTGATCGAAAAGGTCAGGGTGACCAGCGTTGCCCGTTGACTGTCATCCAGATCGCCATAGTTCTCCAGCTCCCGTGGTGTAAGGATTTCACCAGCCAGGCGGTCAGCCCTGGTGCTTACCAATATCCGTTCCACGTCCAGCCCCAGCCCTCGCCATTGCTCGGCGCGCGCCGCAACCGCCGCCGCCCAGCCGGCGCCGTGGGTGATGGAACCGACCACGCCATTGGGCCAACAAGGCGCACGGTCCTCGCCGACGGCTGGAATGCTCGCCACGCCAGTGGCTCGGCGCAGAGCTTCATGGGCGCAGAGGCGACCCGCGAGAAATTCGGTCTGGCGCTTGCTCACGGCTTCCGGTGCGGGAATGCCCCAGCGCTGAAAGTCCTCGATATCGAGCAGGCTGGGGTCAAACCGGGTGCTAAGCATCTGCACGCCGGGCAGGGCGCGTGGCAGTGGCCAGTGATCAAGCAGCGGCGAGCAGCAAACGGGATGCGGCGGTAGGGCAACAGTGATGCTCATGTTTGTACAGGCTCGGCGCTATCGTCAGGGCGGGCAAGAATCCTTGGTGCCGCTTCCAGGATTCGCTGCGAAAGGTTTTCCATCCGCGGCGATTGCACTTTCCAGGTGTGCCAGTAGAGCGAGATATCCAGCGGCGAATCCTCGGCCAGATCGACCAAAGTGCCTTGGCTCAGAACCTCATGCAGCAGCAGTTCGGGCACCATGCCGTAGCCCAGGCCATAGCGGATGGCATTGACGCGCGGCTCGGTACCGGGGACGTAATGGCAGGGGTAGGCGCCTTCCGGCAGGCCCAATTGGCGCAGCAGGAAGGATGAGGTGAGACGGTCCTTGCGGGTGTAGGCAATTATCGGTGCCTTGCGTGCGGCATTGCGGTTCAGACCGTTGGGAAAATGCCGCTGGCGAAAATCGCGGGAGGCCACCAGTCGATAGCGCATGCTGCCCAGCGGGCTGGCGGTGCAACCACGCATGGGTTTGGGTTCGGTGCTGATACAGCCGATGGCCAGGCCGGTTTCCAGCAGGCTGTAGGTGTGGTCCTGATCCTCGACGTTCAGATCCAGCAGCACTCGCTCACGCAGCAACACTTCGGCCAGTGCTGGGAAGAACCAGGTGCCGAGGCTGTCGGCATTCAGCGCCGCTACGACTACCAGCGGCGCATCGCTGCGCTCGGCCAGGTCGGCGAGCAGATCGGCTTCGAGCAGGGCGGCGCGTTTGAGATATTGCAGCAGGCGCTGACCGATTTCGGTTGGCCGGCAGGGGCGGCTGCGTACGATCAGGGCGTTGCCCAGGGTGCTTTCCAGAGCGCGTACACGCTGCGAAATCGCCGGAGGCGTCAGGTGCAGGAGCTGGGCGGCCTGCTCGAAACTGCCGGTCCTGACGACAGCGCGGAAGGCCTCGGTCTGCCTGGGGTCGAGATTCACGCGGCGGTGCTCCGGTTAAGGAAAAATTTGCATAGCCTAAATTTGCTTAGCCACAACAATTGAGGCGCAGTGTGCCTCATAATCGCGCCGCCTTTCACCCCCTTGCCTGTTCTGGAGCCGCCGTGACCCTGTTGCATACCATCTATCTGATCGCGATTACGGCGGAAGCCATGTCCGGAGCCATCATGGGCATGCGGCGCGGCATGGATCTGTTCGGCATCTGCATGCTGGGAACCGTGACTGCGCTGGGTGGTGGAACGGCGCGTGACATTCTGCTCGGCCATTATCCTGTGGGCTGGATCGCCAACCCCGAATATCTCAGTTTCACCATCGGTGCGGCCATTGTTACGGCGATGATTGCGCGGCACATGCATCATCTTCGTCAGATCTTCCTGCTGGTCGACGGCCTGGGCCTGGTGGCCTTTACCGTCATCGGCTGCGGTGTGGGGCTGGAGATGGAAGCCCATCCGTCCATCGTGGTGCTGGCCGGGGTGATCACAGGCATCTTCGGTGGCCTGCTGCGGGACATCCTCTGCAACCAGGTGCCGCTGGTTATGCAGCGCGAACTCTATGCCACGGTGGCGCTGTTCACCGGCGTCTTTTATGTGGGCATGCTCTGGCTGGAGGTCAACAGCTCCCTGGCCACTCTGTTGGCGCTGGGCAGCGGCTTCCTGTTCCGGGTGCTGGCGATGACTTTTGGCTGGAAACTGCCGGACTTCCAGGGCAAGGAGATTCGCGGTCTGGATTGACCCCCTTCGCCGCAATTGACGCTCTGCTCACGGATGAGAGGGCAGATTCCCCGTCATTGAGCCGCTACACTGCCGTCTGGCAATCATGGGAATGGAAGGATTCATGCTCAAGGACTTGGGAATCAAAAGTCGTGTAGTGCTGCTGACATTGCTGCCGGGGACCGCGCTGGCCCTTGTGCTCGGCGCCTACTTCTCCTGGATGCAGCTGACCGAGATGCGTCACCAGCTCAATGAGCGGGGGAAGCTGATTGCCACGCAGCTGGCTCCCCTGGCCGCGCCAGCCATGGCGCAGGGATATGGCCAACGATTGCAGCGCATTCTCAATCAGGTGCTCGACCAGCCAGACGTGCGAGCGGTGACGGTGCTGGATATCGAGCGCAACCTGCTGGCCCACGCCGGGCCCAACATGATTACGCCACCGCCGCCGGCTGATCCGGAAGCGCTGACCCAAGTCAGTAACCTCGATACCAGCCGCATCCTATTGCCGATCCTCGGCAGGCACCTGCACCTGGCCAGTATCGGCCCGAACAGCAACCAGCAGCAGATCGGCTGGTTGGAACTGGAGCTGTCCCACGAGGGCACACTGCTGCGTGGCTACCGCAGCATGTTTACCAGCCTGATGCTGATCGGCGCCGGTTTGCTGATCACCGCGATGCTGGCGTTGCGCATGAGTGGCGCCATCAGCAAGCCGCTGCACCAGATCAAGGCTGCGGTGGCGCAGTTGCGTGATGGTCACCTCGAAACCCGACTGCCGGCACTTGGCAGTCATGAGATGGACGAACTGGCGGCGGGGATCAACCGCATGGCCGAGTCCCTGCTCAGCGCCCGGGAAGAGCTGCAGCAGAGCATCGACCAGGCCACCGAAGATGTGCGGCAGAACCTGGAAACCATCGAGATCCAGAACATCGAGCTGGATCTGGCGCGTAAGGAAGCATTGGAAGCGAGCCGGATCAAATCCGAATTCCTGGCCAACATGAGCCATGAAATCCGTACGCCACTCAATGGCATTCTCGGCTTTACCCACCTGCTGCAGAAAAGCGACCTGACCCCGCGCCAGCAGGATTACCTGTCGACCATCGAGCGTTCTGCCGACAGTCTGCTGGGCATCATCAACGAGATTCTCGACTTCTCCAAAATCGAGGCTGGCAAGCTGATTCTGGAGAGCGTGCCGTTCAATCTGCGCGATCTGATCGAGGAAACCCTGACCATCCTCGGCCCGGCAGCGCATGCCAAGCAGCTGGAACTGGTCAGCCTGGTCTATCGCGACACACCGTTGTCGCTGGTGGGCGACCCGCAGCGCCTCAAGCAGATACTGACCAACCTGGTGAGCAATGCCATCAAGTTCACCAATGAAGGCACCATCGTCGTTCGCGCCATGGTCGAGGACGAGCGCAGCGATCGCGCGCAACTGCGCATCAGTGTGCAAGACACCGGTATCGGCCTGACCGAGCACGACTTGCGGGCGCTGTTCCAGGCCTTCAGCCAGGCGGACAACTCGCTGTCGCGCCAGCCGGGCGGCACCGGCCTGGGCCTGGTGATTTCCAAGCGCCTTGTGGAACAAATGGGCGGTGAAATCGGCGTCGACAGCATTCCGGATGAAGGCTCCGAGTTCTGGCTTAGCCTGAGCCTGCCCAGGGCTGCAGATGATGTGGAGGATCTACCCCGTCCGGCGCTGATCGGGCGCCGAGTGGCGATGCTTGAGCTGCATCCGCTGACGCGCGAGGCATTGCGTCATCAGCTGGAAAGCTGCGGCTTGCAGGTTTTGCCCTTCGACAGCCTGGACCAGTTGCAGGAAGCGGTCTCCGCGCAGCGGAGCATCGAGCCTATCGAAGCGGCGGTACTGGGCGTGACCGAGCGCGAAATCGCTCCGGAACAACTGCGTCCGCGTTTGTGGGAGCTAGAGGGGCTTGGCTGCAAATCCATTGTGCTCTGTCCGACCAGCGAGCAGACGCAGTTTCACGAGGCACTGCCCGAATCCCACACCTATTCCCAGCTACAGGGCAAGCCGGCCTGTACACGCAAGCTACAGCGGGTCCTGCTCGATCTGCTGCACCCGCAGCAGGCGCTGGTCGAGCCAGTCGTGGTGTCCGCTACTCGCGCGCCGCGTGTGCTTTGTGTCGATGACAACCCGGCCAACCTGCTGCTGCTGGAAACCCTGCTGATTCACATGGGTGGCGAGGCCGTGGCAGTGAGTAGCGGCCAGGAGGCGCTTGAGGCGGTCAAGCGCACGGACTTCGACATGGTGTTCATGGACATGCAAATGCCAGGCATGGACGGCCGGCAGACCACCGAGGCCATCCGCCAATGGGAGTTCGACTGTGATCGGCCGCCGTTGCCAATCGTTGCGCTCACTGCCCATGCGCTGTCCAGCGAAAAGCGCTCGCTGCTGCAAAGCGGTCTGGACGACTACCTGACCAAGCCGATCAGTGAACGGCAGCTGGCGCAGGTGGTTTTGAAGTGGACCGGCCTGCCGTTGCCGCGCAGCACCGCTGTGTTTGCGCCTGTGGAACCGATGCCGCCGGAGAACAACCTCAAGGTGTTTGATCCTGAAGAGGGCCTGCGGCTGGCAGCGGGCAAGGCCGACCTGGCAGCAGAAATGATCGGCATGTTGCTGGGTTCCCTGGAAGAGGATCGCCAGGGCATTCGTGAGGCGCGGCTAGCCAATGATCGGCAAACGTTGATTGAGCGTGTGCACCGGTTGCACGGCGCAACACGCTATTGCGGGGTGCCGCAGCTGCGCGCGGCCTGTGAACGCGGTGAAATTCTGCTGAAGAAAAATCACCCAAACGCTATCCAGGCGCTGGACGAGCTGGATCTGGCCATCGACCGCCTGCTGAGCGAGGCGTCGGTTGATGTGGGTGGCGGCATCTAACGGCTGACTGCTAGCACCCATGCTCTTGCATGAGTGCGGCCCTTACTCTCCCATCACTACGCCTTCACGGCGCGGGTCGGCGCCGCCGAACCAGCCGCTCTCGGTGCGCTGAATCGCCTGCAGGCCGCTGGTCAGCGCCGACTCCCTTACCTCGTGACCGCGGGCTTCGAGCGCTTTGCGGGTGCCCGCCGGGAAGCGTCCGGCTTCCAGCACTGTTGGCCCGTTGAAGCTGCCGAAGTTCGGCAGGTCGATGGCCCGTTGCGCATCCAGTTCCCAGTCGTAAAGGCCGAGCAGGGTCTTGGCGGTGAAGTGAATGATCGCCGAGCCGCCGGGTGAGCCGATGCTGGCCAGCAGGCGGTTATCCTCGGCATCGAAAACCAGTGTCGGGTTCATGCTCGAACGTGGGCGCTTGTTCGCCTCGACGCGATTTGCCACCGGGCGCCCTTCGGCATCTTTGGGGGTAAAGGAGAAATCGGTGAGCTCGTTGTTCAACAGGTAGCCGCCGGGCAGACCGGTGCCTCCATCGTTGAGCATTCGCGAGCCGAATGCCTGTTCGATGCTGGAGGTCATCGCCAGTGCATTGCCTTCAGCATCGACGATGCTGATATGGCTGGTGCCGTACTCGGGCTGTGCGGGTTGCGCCGCGAAGGCGACGGACATGGAACCAGGATTGCCCGCTTCGGCCGTGCCCATGCTGCGTTCGCCGATCATCGCGGCACGCTGTTTCAGGTAAGCCGGGGCGAGCAGGCTGTTCCAGGTGCCGCCGGGCGCCGGTACGAAATCCGGGTCGGCCAGGTACTGCGCACGATCGGCATAGGCCAGGCGCGCCGCCTCGGTGTAGCGATGCAGGAAATCAGCGGAAGGGACGCCCTGTTCCAGCGCCGGTACGGGTGGCAAGTTCTCCAGCATTCCCAGGATCTGCATCTGGGTAATATGCCCCGAGGAAGGCGGTGGGAAGCCGCAGACGCGGTAGCGTTGCTGCCAGAGGGTGCACATGGCTTCGAGTTGGCGGGGTTGGTAGCCATCAAGGTCGGCGAGAGTCAGGTAGCCGGGATTGCTTGAGTGCCCTCTGACCTGCTTGATCATGGTTTCGGCGTTACGCCCTCCATAAAAGGCCTTGCTGCCGTGCTCAGCCACTTCGCGCAGTAGCGCGCCGAGGGCCGGATTGCGCAGGCGGTGGCCGACCGGTAGGGGAGAACCGTCCTCCTGGTAATAGAAGGCGGCTGCCTGCTGATTGTCCCGCAGGGCCGGGTCACGCGCGAGCAGGGCATGCAGGCGTGGGCTGACCTCGAAGCCATCTTCGGCAAGGGCAATGGCGCTCTGGAACAAGTCTTTCCAGGGCAGTTTGCCGTATTCCTGATGGGCCTGTTCGAGCATTTTCAGCACGCCGGGCACACCCACTGAGCGGCCACCGACCACGGCCTGAAGGAAGTCCATCGGTGCGCCATCGGCGTTGAGGAACAGATTTTCATCCACGCCGGCCGGCGCCGTTTCACGGCCATCAAACGCGGCGACTCGCTCGCCATCCCAGTGCAGCAGGTAGGCGCCACCGCCAATCCCGCTTGATTGCGGCTCGACCAGGGTCAGCACCATCTGCACGGCGATGGCAGCATCCAGTGCACTGCCGCCGGCCTTGAGAATCTGATAGCCGGCTTCAGTGGCCAGCGGGTTGGCGGCCGCTACAGCAAAACGCTCAACGGCCCAGCCGGGCTTGGTGGTCAGGCCGCTGGCAGCTTCGGGGGCAATCTGCGCATATTCAGCCTGGTGCTCTGGCGCGTGGCAGGCGCTTAGGCCCATCAGCAGCAGGCTTGAAAGAAGGGCAATGCGTGCGTTGAACATGGAATTCACTCGTTGACCATAAGCTTTGCCGACAGCTTACAGAAAAGCCTGCTTAACGAACGTTCCGGACCAAATAGACGATAGGCCGAAGCGCGTACCAGCAGATTGCGCTCTGCACGTGGTCGAGCGTTGCCGGTATCATGTGCGCCTTTTCACGCCGTGCGGTTCTACCACACCATGACTATTCAGTACCCGACCATTGCCGATTGCGTCGGCAACACTCCGCTGGTTCGCCTGCAACGTCTGCCGGGTGAAACCAGCAACACGCTGCTGGTCAAGCTCGAAGGCAACAACCCCGCCGGCTCGGTCAAGGACCGTCCGGCGCTGTCGATGATTGCCCGCGCCGAGGCCCGTGGCGACATCAAGCCTGGCGATACGCTGATCGAAGCGACTTCGGGCAATACCGGCATCGCCCTGGCCATGGCCGCGGCGATCAAGGGCTACAAGTTCATCCTGATCATGCCGGATAACTCCAGCGCCGAGCGCAAGGCGGCAATGACCGCCTATGGTGCCGAGCTGATTCTGGTGAGCAAGGAAGAGGGCATGGAAGGTGCCCGTGACCTGGCGCTGAAGATGCAGGCCGAAGGCCGTGGCAGGGTACTCGACCAGTTCGCCAATGGTGACAACCCCGAGGCCCACTACAGCAGCACCGGCCCGGAAATCTGGCAGCAGACCGGCGGCGGCATCACCCATTTCGTCAGCTCCATGGGTACCACCGGCACCATCATGGGCGTGTCGCGCTACCTCAAGGAGCAGAACCCCCAGGTGCAGATCGTTGGCTTGCAACCCATGGAAGGCTCGGCCATCCCGGGTATTCGCCGCTGGCCGCAGGAATACCTGCCGAAGATCTATCAGGCCGAGCGGGTGGACCGGGTGGTGGATATGTCCCAGGCCGAGGCCGAGCATGTGATGCGCCGCCTGGCTCGCGAAGAAGGCATCTTCTGCGGCGTGTCCTCGGGCGGGGCGGTGGCTGCGGCGTTGCGTCTGTCGCAGGAAGTCGAAAATGCGGTGATCGTTGCCATCATTTGCGACCGGGGCGATCGTTATCTGTCCACCGGCGTTTACGACGAACCCAAATGAGCGATCCGATTTTGATCGGTTGGAGCCACTGATGGCCCGAAACGGTGGTGGCCTGCGCTTTCAGCCCAGCGGGGGCGAGAAGAAAGCACAGATTCCGGTGGGCAAGAAACAGCGCTTGCGTATCGAGCGTTTGGCCAACGACGGGCGTGGCATTGCCTTTATTGAAGGGCGGACCTGGTTCGTCGAGGGCGCCTTGCCTGGCGAAGAGATCGAGGCGCGCGTGCTGGTGGCGCGCAGCAAGGTGGTCGAGGCGCGCAGCGAGCGGGTCCTGATTGCCAGCGAGCAGCGCCGTATCGAGCCCTGTGCTCATGCTCGCACCTGTGGCGGCTGCAATCTGCAGCACCTGCCGGCTGAAGATCAGCTGGCACTCAAGGAGCGCAGCTTGGCCGATCAGCTCTCGCGGCAAGGGCTGCAGCCGAAGAGCTGGGCACCGGCGCTGACTGGCCCGGAGTTTGGTTATCGTCGGCGCGCTCGGCTGGCGGTGCGCTGGAATGTTGCTGCACGCCGGCTGGACGTAGGCTTTCGGGCCGCAGCCAGCCAGGACATCGTTTCGATCCAGGAATGCCTGGTGCTGGTACAGCCTTTGCAAACGCTGCTGCCGGGCTTGTTGAAGACTCTGCACGAACTGGAAAAACCTCAGGTGCTGGGCCATGTGGAGTTGTTCAGCGGCTTTGCCGAGGCCGTGCTGATTCGGCATACGGCAGCGCTGGCCGATGCGGACCGGGAGCGACTGGCGATCTTCGCGCGGGAGCAGGGCGTTCAGCTTTGGTTGCAGGGCGATGGGCAACCTCAGCCGTTGGAGCCGGATACGGCGCTGGGCTACCGGCTGCCTACGTGGGACCTGGAGCTGGAGTGGCGGCCGGGTGACTTCGTTCAGGTCAACGCTCCGGTCAACGAGGCGATGATCGCCCAGGCCCTGGCTTGGCTGGCGCCACAGGGCGGCGAGCGCGTGCTGGATCTATTCTGCGGACTGGGAAATTTTGCTCTGCCGCTGGCCCGCCTTGGCGCCGACGTTGTTGCGGTCGAAGGTGTTGCGGAAATGGTCGAGCGAGCCCGCACCAATGCGGTGCGTAATGGCCTTGGGACAGCGCACTTTTATCAGGCCGATCTGTCGAAGCCGCTGGTACAGGCCGAATGGGCCAGGGGCGGTTTTGCCGCGGTACTGCTGGACCCACCGCGTGATGGTGCATACGAGCTGGTCGGGCAAATGTCGACTTTAGGCGCACGGCGCGTGGCCTATGTTTCGTGCAACCCTGCAACGTTGGCACGAGATGCGGCCGAGCTGGTTCGTCAGGGTTATCAGCTGGAAAAGGTCGGCGTGCTGGACATGTTTCCGCAGACGGCACACGTAGAGGCCATGGCGTTTTTTACCAAGCCTGGGTAGTAACGATTCCGCTTTAAAGCTGGCGTGTTCGATGCAGTAGATGCAGTAATTGCATAGAGGGAAGATAACAATGGTTCAGGTCAGAGCGCTTCAGCCGATCAATACCGACGGCAGCATCAATCTCGAAAGCTGGCTCGATCATGTGCAGGGCATGCTCCCGGCGCTCGACCGTGACGCACTCAAGAAAGCCTGCGACTACGCCCGTGAGGCCGAACAGCAGGCCAACGCGGCACAGAACCTGTGGAGCGAAGGCACGTCCAGCTACCAGACCGGGCTTGAAATCGCCCTGATTCTTGCCGACCTCAAGCTTGATCAGGAAAGTCTGGTGGCCGGCGTCATCTATCGCGGCGTGCGCGAGGGCAAGATCCAGCTGGCCGATGTGCATCGTCAATTCGGCCCGGTGGTCGCCAAGCTTATAGCCGGGGTGCTGCGCATGGCGGCGATCAGCACCAGTCTGAACCCTCGCGAGTCGCTGGTGCTCGGCCCCAAGACCCAGGTGGAAAACCTGCGCAAGATGCTGGTGGCCATGGTCGATGACGTGCGCGTCGCGCTGATCAAGCTGGCCGAGCGCACTTGCGCCATCCGGGCGGTGAAGAACGCCGATGACGATAAGCGCCACCGCGTCGCCCGCGAGGTATTCGATATCTACGCGCCGCTGGCCCATCGGCTGGGCATCGGCCATATCAAGTGGGAGCTGGAGGACCTGTCCTTCCGCTACCTCGAGCCTGAGCAGTACAAGCAGATCGCGCAGTTGCTGCATGAGCGGCGCGTGGATCGCGAGCAGTACATCGACAACGTGGTGCAACAGCTGCAGGACGAGCTGACCGCAGCCGGAATCGAACCCGAGATCGACGGGCGTGCCAAACATATCTATTCCATCTGGCGAAAGATGCAGAAGAAAGGCCTGCAGTTCAGCCAGATCTACGACGTCCGTGCGGTGCGCGTCCTGGTGCCCCAAGTGCGTGATTGCTATACCGCGCTGGGCATCGTGCATACGCTATGGCGGCACATCCCCAAAGAGTTCGACGATTACATCGCCAACCCCAAGGAAAACGGCTACCGCTCGCTGCACACCGCCGTGATCGGCCCTGAGGGCAAGGTGCTGGAAGTGCAGATTCGCACCAAGGCCATGCACGAGGAAGCCGAGCTGGGCGTCTGCGCGCACTGGCGCTACAAGGGCACCGACGTCAACTCCGGCTCCGATCATTACGAAGAAAAGATCGCCTGGCTACGCCAGGTGCTTGAATGGCACGAGGAACTGGGCGACATCGGCGGGCTGGCCGATCAGCTGCGCGTTGATATCGAGCCGGACCGGGTCTACGTCTTTACCCCCGACGGCCATGCCATCGATTTGCCCAAGGGCGCCACGCCGCTGGATTTTGCCTATCGCGTGCATACCGAGATCGGCCACAACTGCCGGGGCGCCAAGGTCAACGGGCGCATCGTGCCGCTCAACTACACGCTGCAGACCGGCGAGCAGGTAGAAATCATCACCAGCAAGCAGGGCTCGCCGAGCCGTGACTGGCTGAACCCCAACCTGGGCTATATCACCAGCTCGCGCTCGCGGGCGAAGATCGTCCACTGGTTCAAGCTGCAGGCCCGCGATCAGAACGTCGCCGCCGGCAAGGCGATGCTCGAGCGCGAGCTGGCACGTCTGGACCTGCCTCCGGTGGATTTCGACAAGCTGGCGGAAAAGGCCAACCTGAAAGTCGCCGAAGACATGTTCGCCGCCCTGGGTGCCGGCGACCTGCGTCTGGCCTATCTGGTCAATCTGGCGCAGCAACTGGTGGAGCCGGAACGCGGCTACGATCAGCTGGAACTGATTCCCCGGCGCTCAACGCCCTACAAGCCGGGCAAGCGCGGCGACGTGCAGATTCAGGGTGTCGGCAACCTGCTGACGCAGATGGCCGGTTGCTGCCAGCCGCTGCCGGGTGACCCTATCGTGGGCTACATCACCGTTGGCCGTGGTGTCAGTATCCACCGCCAGGATTGCGCATCGGTACTGCAGCTTGAGGGCCGCGAGCCGGAG
Source organism: Pseudomonas saudiphocaensis (assembly GCF_000756775.1). Lineage (NCBI taxonomy): Bacteria > Pseudomonadati > Pseudomonadota > Gammaproteobacteria > Pseudomonadales > Pseudomonadaceae > Pseudomonas > Pseudomonas saudiphocaensis. Next base: position 1,074,512 of record NZ_CCSF01000001.1, on the reverse strand, counting down.
CGGATTATTCAGGTCAGCTGGGGTCCGATTCCGGAGAAAACCTATCCGGTGGATATCGTCATCCGCGCCTACGACCGCGCCGGGCTGCTGCGTGACATCTCCCAGGTGCTGCTCAACGAGCGGATCAACGTCCTCTCGACCAACACCCGATCCAACAAGGAAGACAGCACCGCGCAGATGTTGCTGACCATCGAAATTCCTGGGCTGAACGCGCTCGGGCGGCTTCTAAGCCGGATCTCGCAGTTGCCGAATATTATCGAGGCCAAGCGCCAGCGCGCCTCCTGACCTGCTGCGCTCGGCCATACTGCCTTTCGCCTTGTCTGGCCATCGCTCGCGACGGTCAGGCATTTGCACAGAACGCCTGATTTATAGGGTGGATGTCGCTTTTTACATCCACCGGAACGCCGTTACGATTGCCCCGGTCCGAGGAATCCCATGTACCAACTCAACGACCTCCTGCACCTGATGGCGCGGCTGCGTGACCCGCAGCATGGTTGCCCCTGGGACCTGCAGCAGGATTACGCCAGCATCGTCCCGCATACCATCGAAGAGGCCTACGAGGTGGCGGATGCCATCGAGAACGGTGATTTCGAGCATCTGCCGGGAGAGCTGGGCGATCTGCTGTTTCAGGTGGTGTACTACAGCCAGCTGGCGCGGGAGGAGGGGCGCTTCGAATTTGCCCAGGTGGTGGATAGCATTACCCGCAAGCTGGTGCGTCGGCATCCCCATGTCTTTCCCGACGGCGACCTGTATGGCTCGACCGATATTCCGCGCCTCGACGAAGCGGCGGTCAAGCGTCGCTGGGAAGAGATCAAGGCCGAGGAGCGTGCCGAGAAGGCCGCCGCGCCGGAACAGTTGTCGCTGCTCGATGACGTGCCTTCGGCACTGCCGGCGCTGAGTCGCGCGGTGAAGCTGCAGAAGCGCACCGCCCAGGTTGGTTTCGACTGGCCGGAGGCCTTGCCTGTGGTCGACAAGGTGCGCGAGGAGCTGGATGAAGTGCTGGTGGCCATGAGTGAGAACGATGAGCAGGCCATCGCCGAGGAAATTGGGGACCTGCTGTTCGTCACGGTCAATTTGGCCAGGCATCTGAAAGTCGACCCGGAAAACGCCCTGCGCGCAGCCAACCGCAAGTTCGAACGACGCTTCCGTTACATCGAGCAGGCCCTGCGCGACGCCGGGCGGCCTATCGAAGCCTGCGACCTCGAAGAGCTTGATGCGCTTTGGGATGCGGCCAAGAAAGCCGAACAGTCGCCTTCCTGCAGCTAGCGCGCTGAACCCCGGAGGGTGGATGTTGCCTTGCACATCCACGACAATTCCCGAAAGACGAGCGAGCAGGGTGGATGTCGCTTTTTACATCCACCACCATCCGCTCGGTGAAGCACCACCCGGTGGATCGATAAAGCGTGATCCACCCTACGCCCATTTGATGAAGAGACGAACCGACACATGAGTCTTTCCCTTCGCGATCAGCTGCTCAAAGCCGGGCTGGTCAATGAGAAGCAGGTCAAACAGGCCGGCAAGCAACAAAAGAAACAGCAGCGTCTGGTGAACAAGGGCCAGGCCGAAAAGGATGATTCGCAGCGCGAAGCGGCCCTCAAGGCGCAGGCCGAGAAGCTGGCACGTGATCAGGAACTCAACCGTCAGCAGCAGGAAAAGGCTGAGCAGAAGGCGCGCGCCGCACAGATCAAACAACTGATCGAAACCAGCCGTTTGCCGAAGTTGACCACCGACGATTACTACAACTTCGTCGACGACAAGAAGGTCAAGCGCCTGTCGGTGAACAAGCTGATGCGCGACAAGCTCTCCAGCGGCTCGCTGGCCATCGTCCGCCACGGAGGTGGTTACGAGGTGATTCCGCGTGAGGCCGCGCTGAAGATTCAGGAGCGCGATCCGCGTCGTATTGTCCAGCTCAACACCCAGACCGAAGCGCCGGACGCTGACGATCCCTACGCGGCCTACCAGATCCCCGATGACCTGATGTGGTGAGTCGCCGACGGAAGGACGGATAGAAAGCCCGACGCTGGGCCTCTACAGATAGGCCTGACCGGGTCGAATCCGGTTGGATCCCGATTCAGCAGTGGAGGGTCAACGACATGGGGAATGCTTTTAGCCGTCATTCCGAGATACTCGACAGAATTAGCCTGCAGGCCAATGGCGTGCCGGGTGACCCGGAAGAACCCGGCGTGCCAGACCAGCCCGCCGAGCCGGGCGTGCCAACGGTGCCGGATCAACCGCCGCCCGCGCCGGTGGCCTGATTGGGTGTGGCAGCGAGCTTGCTCGCGATCTGAGCGCTTCTGATCGCAAGCAAGCTCGCTCCTACAAAGAAGCATCGCCTATGGCGGAGCTCTCGGCTCGTCGCAGCAGCTCTATCACTTCCTCGTCACTGGTCTGTTCGAAATTCTCGTAATGCCGGCCGACGCCAATAAATGGCTCGGGCATGGCCAGACAGATCAGCTCGTCCACATCGTTTTGCAAAGCCTCGATGACATCACGCGGGCCCACGGGGACTGCCAGCACGATCCGCCTTGGTTGGGCCTGATGCAGGCCCTTCAATGCTGCCCGCATGGTCGCGCCGGTGGCGATACCGTCGTCTATGACGATCACGCAGCGGCCGGCCAGTGAAGGTGCCGGTCGATCACCGCAATAATGCTGGCGTCGCCGCTCCAGCTCGGCCAACTGGCGCTGCATTTCTTCCTCGAACCAGCCCGGCGGCGGATTAATCTGTTGCAGCAAGGCCTGGTTGATTACCGTTTGCGGGTTGGCGCCGTCGATCACTGCGCCCAGGGCCAGCTCCTCGTCGCCCGGCGCGCCGATCTTGCGCACCAGCACAACATCCAGGGGGGCGGTGAGCAGGGTGGCTGCTTCGAAAGCAATCGGCACTCCACCACGCGGGAGGGCAAGTACCACTGGCTGTTCGCTTTTCAGGTGCAGCAGGGCTTTGGCCAGCTCCTGGCCGGCATGGGCACGGTCGCGGAACAGATTCGATTCAGAAACGAACATGCGCATGGCTCATTCTCCGAATGTAGGTGTCGGGCACGGCGGCTCGTTGCTGCAGCGCAGCCAGATCAGGAAAACGCCGTGGTTTCGTCAGCCGAACATCGTCGAACTGCTTGGCTGAATGACCCTAGCCTATTAGGGCTGTTCATTCAGCTCGACGGAAGGGAGATGTAAACCGGGCCACCGAACTGAAACGAGCGACCGAGCCTCTAACAGGTAGACGTCGAAGTCGGCGGACTGTTTCCGTCCGAAGGCGCTTTTTAGAGAGGGGCTGCCCATGACCACCTGGATCATCGCTTACAACAAAGACGGTAATACAGCGACCTTGAAAACCGAGTCTGACCATCAGCCGGATATCGATGAGGCGGTAGAGCTGGTAACTCAAATGGCACGCCGCGAATTTGGTGAAGGGGATGTGGAACACGAGCATGACCCCGATCTGGAAAGTACGCCTGCAACCCGGTTGGCCGAGCGCTACGGCATTACCATTACGGGCATTTCCGAAGCCTGAGTCGAACCAGTCCAATACGCCCTCAGCGTACCTGCCAGATACCACCCTGACCTGTCACATAAACACGCTGGGCGGAGTCAGCCTCTATATCCATCATCCCGGTGAAGCTGCCGAAGGCCGGCAGCAGGCTGACCCGCTCGCCAATACAGAAGCAGGGCAGGCGCAGGCGCTGCCGGCCGCGTCCGTGCAGGCGAAAGGCCGGGTGTAGATGGCCGGCCAAAACGTGATGTGTTGGGTGCGGTTCGGGTTCGTGCTGCAGCGCGAAGGGGCCGAGCAGCAATGGTTCGGAGACCACCCTGATGCCCAATTCCACGGGTGGATCGCCTGCACGCCGGTCGTGGTTGCCGCGTATCAGGATAACTTCCAACTGTGGATTTCGGGCGCGCCAGGCGAGCAACTGTTCGTGGGTCGCAGTCGTCTGGGATTCCGGTGCATGGAGAAAATCTCCGAGGAAGATCAGGCGCTGGCTGGGGTACTGTTCCAACAGTCCATCGAGGCGCTGCAGATTCGCCTGGGTGGTTCCCTTTGGCACCGGCTGGCCAAGTCGGCGATAGGCAGCGGCCTTGCCGAAATGAATATCGGCGACCAGCAGCGCCCGCTGGGCCGGCCAGTAGATGGCCTTTTCGGCGAGTAGCCAGAGCTCGGTTTGTTTCAGTTCGATGGAGAGGTGAGGAGTCATCATCATTCTGGGTTAAGCAACTGGCCGGCCTCCAATTCGTATGGAGCCAAAATCGAGGCACCATACTTGTGTAGTAGCGGGCCATGCCCGCGAACAAGGCTGGCCACAGATACCACGCCTGAGTTGCAAAAGCTTTGCGAGCAAGCTCGCTCCTACCGGGGCTGGGCGTCTGGCTTGTTCAACGGCCCGTCTCTTTTCGTGGCTTCGGTGTGCCGTCCTTGCGCGGGCGGGGTTTGCGTGCCGGGCGGGTTTCCTTTTCGACGGCGATGGCAGCGTTCCGTTCGGGCTGATAGCCGCCAGGGCCGGCGGCCTTGTCCAGCTCGGCGACCATGCGCCGGATACGGTCGGCGAGCCTCTCCGAGCTCATGCTTTCGCGAAAGCGTTCCACCATCAGCGGAAAGGCAAGTGGAGCGGTGCGTTTGACCTGGTGGACGTCCAGCTGCCGCCGTTGCAGGCGCGCCAAGGTCTGCTCCAGCCGGCCGACCTCCAGCTCCTGCCGCAGTACTTCTTCTTCGGCCTGGGTCAACAACAGGTTGGCCGGGTCGTATTGGCGGAAGACATCGAAGAACAAACCGCTGGAGGCTTGCAGCTGCCGTGCGCTTTTCTGCGCACCGGGATAGCCGGAAAATACCAACCCGGCGATACGGGCGATTTCGCGAAAGCGTCGTCGCGCCAGCTCACCGGCATTGAGGCTGGCCAGCACGTCGTGCAGCAGGTTGTCCGCACTGAACAGGTCGGTCGTAAGCCAGCTCAGCCAGTCCACTTCGGTTGCCGATAGCAGTTCCAGGCCGTAGTCGTTTACCGCGATGGAAAAGGTCAGCGGCTGGTGCTGGCCCATGCGCCAGGCCAGCAGGCTGGCCAACCCCAGATGTACGTGGCGGCCGGCGAAGGGGTAGAGGAACAGGTGCCAGCCCTCGCGGGACTTCATCACTTCGGCCAGCAATGTGGTTTCGCTGGGCAGGGCCGACCAGCTCATCTGCACCTGCAGCAGTGGTTGCACCAGGCGCAGCTCGGCGCTGTCGAAGTGGCCTCGGGAGGCAGCGCCCAATTGCTCCACCACCGCATCGGCAAGTTCGCTGGATAGCGGCATGCGTCCGCCATTCCAGCGTGGAACTGCGGCCTTCTTGCTGGTAGCGCGGTTGACGTAGACGGTCATGTTCTCCACCCGCACCAGCTCCAGCAGGCGTCCGGCAAAAAGAAAGCAGTCACCGGGCCGCAGCCGCGCAATAAAGCCCTCTTCCACGGAACCCAGCGAGCGCCCGCTGCCCCCTCTGGCCCAGAACTTCACCGTCAGGCTGGCATCGCTGACGATGGTGCCGATAATCATGCGGTGGCGCATCGCAACGCGGCGGCTGGGCACTTTCCATAAGCCGTTCTCGTCGGGTTCGACGCGCTGATAGTCCGGGTAGGCGGTAAGCGACTCGCCGCCGTGGCGGACGAAGGCCAGCGCCCATTGCCATTGGTTCTCGGAGAGGTCGCGATAGGACCAGGTCTGGCGGATTTCGGCAAGCAGCTCCGGCGGGCGAAAGCCACCGCTCAGGGCCATGCTGACCAGGTGCTGGACCAGCACATCCAATGGTTGCTGCGGCGCCTCACGGGCCTCGACACGCCGCTCGGCAACGGCTACCTGAGCAGCCGCGGCCTCGATCACCTCCAGGCTGTGGGTTGGGACCAGTGTCACTCGGGAAGTACGCCCTGGCGCGTGGCCGGAGCGGCCGGCACGTTGCATCAGCCGTGCGACGCCCTTGGGCGAGCCGATCTGCAGCACCCGTTCCACCGGCAGAAAGTCCACGCCCAGATCCAGGCTGGAGGTGCAGACCACCGCTTTCAGCGCACCCTGTTTCAGCCCCAGTTCGACCCAGTCGCGCACCTCGCGCGCCAGCGAGCCGTGATGCAGCGCGATCAGCCCGGCCCAGTCCGGTCGAGCTTCGAGCAGCGCCTGATACCAGCGTTCGGCCTGGGAACGGGTATTGGTGAATACCAGCGAGGTGGCTGCCGATTCAATTTCCTCGACCACCTGCGGCAGCATGCGCAGCCCAAGATGGCCAGCCCAGGGGAATCGCTCGATGCTGGGCGGCAGGAGGCTGTCGACGACCAACGGCTTGTCGATACGGCCTTGCACCAGCCGGCCCTTGGCCGGGTACAGCAGCACATCCCGCGCATGCTCCAGGTTGCCCAGCGTGGCGGACAACCCCCAGACGATCAGCTCCGGCATCCAGTGACGAAGCCGTGCCAGCGCCAGCTGCAGTTGCACGCCGCGCTTGTTGCCCAACAGCTCGTGCCATTCATCGACGATGACCATGCGCAACTGGCCGAAGGCCTGCTGCGCGTCCGCTCGGGTCAGCAACAGCGTCAGACTTTCCGGCGTGGTCACCAGTGCACTGGGCAAGCGCCGTCCCTGACGTGCCCGCTCGGCACTGCCGGTATCACCGGTGCGCAGGCCGATGCTGCAATTGATACCCAGCTCATCCACTGGCGCCTGCAACGCGCGCGCGGTGTCGGCGGCCAGGGCCCGCATGGGCGTAATCCAGAGCACCGTCAACGGGGCAGGCTTGTCGTTACCGGTGCTGTGGCTGGCGAAGCGTTGCATGGCGCCGAGCCAGACCGCGTATGTCTTGCCCGAGCCAGTAGTGGCATGCAGCAGCCCGGATTCGCCCTGGCTTACCGCTTGCCAAACTTCCTGCTGGAAGGGAAAGGGCTGCCAGCCGCGGCGAGCGAACCAGTCTTGCGCCAGCGTGGCGTGGTGAGGTGGAGCCTCGTTCATGGGGCTTTCCGTCAGATGGACGAAGGCCTGCCGGTGGCCCATGAATCGATCGGGGCAGACTTCCGGCAGGCGTTATCCGTTCTGACAGCAGCGCGTTGGAGTCGATCTTGCGAAGGGGGCCTCAGATGGCGACCAGCCCGCGTACGCCCTCGGCTTCCATATTCCGACCGAGGCCCTGCTGGATCACTTCGCCACGGCTCATCACCAGGTACTGGTCCGCCAGCTCTGCGGCGAAGTCATAGAACTGTTCCACCAGCAGGATGGCCATGTCGCCGCGTTCGGCAAGCTTCTTGATCACCGCGCCGATCTCCTTGATGACCGAGGGCTGGATGCCTTCGGTGGGCTCGTCGAGGATCAGCAGGCGTGGGCGGCTGGCCAGCGCACGGCCAATGGCCAGCTGTTGCTGCTGGCCGCCGGAAAGGTCGCCACCGCGACGGTGTTTCATTTGCTCCAGCACGGGGAACAGCTCGTAGATGAATGACGGTACCTCGCGTGCTTCGCGCGCACTGAAGCGCGACAGGCCCATCAGCAGGTTTTCTTCCACGGTCAGCCGACCGAAGACATCCCGACCCTGGGGCACGTAGGCGATGCCGGCGTGCACGCGCTGGTGCGGCTTCAGCGTCGTGATTGGCTTGCCTTCCCAGCTAACGCTGCCTTCCTTGGCGGGGATCAGGCCCATCAGGCACTTGAGCAATGTGGTTTTACCCACGCCGTTGCGCCCGAGCAGGCAGGTCACTTCGCCGATCTTCGCCTCGAACGACAGGCCGCGCAGGATATGGCTACCGCTGTAGTACTGATGCAGTTGCTGGACTTGCAGCATGGGAATGTCCTTCTGATTCTCGGTGGGCGCCTTTTTCGGTGGATAAGCCTGCGGCGTTTCCCACCCTGTGTTCGGCTGGGTAGGGTGGATGGCCGAAGCCATCCCCCTCGGGCTCAACGCCCCAGATACACTTCGATCACCCGTTCATCGGCCTGGACCTTCTCCAGCGATCCTTCGGCCAGCACGCTGCCCTGGTGCAGCACGGTGACGTGGTCGGCAATGGAGCCGACGAAGCCCATGTCGTGTTCCACCACCACCAGCGAATGCTTGCGGGCCAGCGACTTGAACAGCTCGGCGGTGAATTCGGTTTCGGCGTCGGTCATGCCGGCCACCGGCTCGTCGAGCAGCAGCAGATGGGGCTGCTGCACCAGCAGCATGCCGATCTCCAGGAACTGCTTCTGGCCGTGGGAAAGCAGCCCCGCTGGGCGATGCCGTGAGTTTTCCAGGCGGATGGTGGTCAGCACTTCGGCGATGTGGTCTTTCTGCTCGCCGGAGAGCCTGGCCTTCAGGCTGGCCCACACCGATTTGTCGGTCTTCTGCGCCAGCTCCAGGTTATCGAACACCGAGAGGGCTTCGAACACCGTCGGTTTCTGGAACTTGCGCCCGATCCCGGCCTGGGCGATCTCGACTTCGCTCATGCGCGTCAGGTCGTACTGTTCGCCGAACCACGCTTTGCCGGTGTCGGGTCGGGTCTTGCCGGTGATCACGTCCATCATGGTGGTCTTGCCGGCGCCGTTGGGGCCGATGATGCAGCGCAGTTCACCAGCACCGATGTAGAGGTTCAGATCGGTCAGGGCGCGAAAGCCGTCGAAGCTGACGTTGATGCCTTCGAGGGTAAGGATGGTGCCGTGCCGTACGTTGACGGTCTTGCCGATCACCTGGCCCTTGTCCAGCGGCAGATCGGCCTGGTAGGTGGCAGCGTTCATTGTTCTTTCTCCTTGCGCAGCAGGCCGATCACACCCTTGGGCAGGTACAGGGTGACAACGATGAACAGTGCACCGAGCGCGAACAGCCAGTACTCGGGGAAGGCCACGGTGAACCAGCTTTTCATGCCGTTGACCAGACCGGCGCCCAGCAGCGGCCCGATCAGCGTGCCGCGCCCGCCCAAGGCGACCCAGACTGCGGCCTCGATGGACTGGGTGGGTGCCATCTCGCTGGGGTTGATGATTCCCACCTGTGGCACGTAAAGCGCGCCGGCCAGGCCGCAGAGCACGGCGGACAGCGTCCAGATGAACAGCTTGTAGCCACGCGGATCGTAGCCGCAGAACATCAGGCGGTTTTCCGCATCGCGCAGGGCGGTCAGCACCCGGCCGAACTTGCTGCGTGCCAGACACCAGCCGAGGTACAGGCTGCCCACCAGCAGCGCCACGGTAGCGAGGAACAGCGCGGCGCGGGTCGCCGGTGCGGAGATGGAAAAGCCGAGGATGGTCTTGAAGTCGGTGAAGCCGTTGTTGCCACCGAACCCGGTCTCGTTACGGAAGAACAACAGCATGCCGGCGAAGGTCAGCGCCTGGGTCATGATCGAGAAGTACACGCCCTTGATCCGCGAGCGGAAGGCGAAGAAACCGAACACGAACGCCAGCAGACCCGGCACCAGCACCACCAGGCACAGCGCCCAGAGGAAGCTGGACGTGCCGTACCAGTACCAGGGCAGCTCGTTCCAGGCGAGGAAGCTCATGAACGCGGGCAGGCTGTCGCCGGCCGACTGGCGCATCAGGTACATGCCCATGGCGTAGCCGCCGAGGGCGAAGAACAGGCCGTGACCCAGCGACAGCAGCCCGGCATAACCCCAGACCAGATCCAGCGCCAGGGCGACGATGGCGTAGCAGAGGATCTTGCCTACCAGTGTCAGCGTATAGGCCGAAACATGCAGGGCATTGTCCGCCGGCAGCAGGTGTAGCAGCGGCAGGGCGACAAGGACGGCCAGCACCACGCCGAGGATGACGACAGTGACTTTCGGGCCGGCTTTTTGCGCAGCGGTGATGGTAAGTGGCTGGTTCAATCGATGACCCTCCCCTTGAGGGCGAAGAGTCCCTGCGGACGCTTCTGGATGAAAAGGATGATCAAGGCCAAGATCAGGATCTTGCCCAGTACGGCGCCGATCTGCGGTTCGAGAATCTTGTTGGCAATGCCGAGGCCGAAGGCCGCGAAGATACTGCCGGCCAGTTGACCGACACCGCCGAGCACCACCACCAGGAAGGAGTCGATGATGTAGCTCTGGCCGAGGTCGGGGCCGACGTTGCCGATCTGGCTCAGGGCCACGCCGCCCAGGCCGGCAATGCCCGAGCCCAGGCCGAATGCGAGCATGTCCACCCGGCCGGTCGGCACGCCGCAGCAGGCGGCCATGTTGCGGTTCTGGGTGACGGCGCGCACGTTCAGGCCCAGGCGCGTCTTGTTCAGCAGCAGCCAGGTCAGTAGCACCACGAACAGCGCGAAGCCAATGATCACCATGCGGTTATAGGGCAGCACCAGGTTGGGCAGCACCTGCCAGCCGCCGGACAGCCAGGCGGGGTTGGCCACTTCCACGTTCTGCGCGCCGAAGGTCACGCGAACCAGCTGGATCAGGATGAGGCTGATACCCCAGGTGGCCAGCAGGGTTTCCAGCGGGCGGCCGTAGAGATGGCGGATTACCGTGCGCTCCAGCGCCATGCCGATGGCTGCTGTGACGAGAAAGGCCACGGGCAAAGCCACCAGCGGGTAAAACGCCAGCGCTTCGGGGGCCAGCCGTGCCATCAGCACCTGCACCATGTAGGTGGTGTAGGCGCCAAGCATCAGCATCTCGCCGTGGGCCATGTTGATCACGCCCAGCAGGCCGAAGGTGATGGCCAGGCCGAGGGCGGCCAGCAGCAGGATAGAGCCCAGCGACAGGCCGCTGAAGGCCTGGCCGAGCAGTTCGCCAAAGAGCAGCTTGCGCTTGATCTGCGTGAGGCTGGTTTCGGCGGCCTCGCGCACCTGCGCATCGGTTTCGTTTTCGCTGGCCAGCAGGTTCTCCAGGCGAACACGGGCCATGGGGGCGCCGGTTTCGCCGAGCAGACGCACCGCCGCCAGGCGGATGGCCGGATCGCTCGCGGTCAGCTGCAGGCTGGCCAGTGCCAGGGTCAGTGCTTCGCTGACAGCTGTGTCTTCTTCGGCTTCCAGGCGTTGCTCCAGCAGCGTCAGCTGTTCGGCCGAGGCACTGCGCTGCAGGCGCCGGGCAGCCTCAAGGCGTTCGGCGGGGTTGTCGGCGAACAACTGGTGACTGGCCAGAGCTGTATTCAGCAAACCGCGCAAACGGTTATTCAGGCGCAGGGCCTTCGGCGTGCCGACGGGTTCGGCAGTGTCTTCAAGAGAGCGATAGTCGCTGTTGTCTTTGGTAAAGGGCGTCTTGTTCTGGTCGATGACGACGCGGTTGGCGCGCAGCGCTTCGAGCAAGGGCAGGCGTTGCGGTGCGGGTGCGGCGGCCCAGTCTTCCAGCAGTTTCGCCTGTTTGGCCGGGCTCGCCTGGGCGAAGTCAGCCGCGTCTCCCGCATGGGCGGCCCAAGGAAGTGCGAAAAGAAGTAGCAGCAATATTCGGTGCAGGGCAGTGGTCATCTGTACATTCCCATGTGAGGGCCGCGTGCTCTCTTGACGGAGCTTGCGGTGTGAAAAGGTGGATGAAAAAAGCGTCGACTCCGCGTCCCGATCCACCCTATGAAAGGTCGAGTTAGCGCAGGGTGGATGACGCTTTACCCATCCACCGCAACCGTTACGATCAGTTCGACTTCACCGCGTAGTCCGGCTTGGCGTCATTGCCCGGGATGTAGGGGCTCCACGGTTGGGCGCGGACCGGGCTCTCGGTCTCCCAGACCACAGAGAACTGGCCGTCCTCCTGGACCTCTCCGATCATCACCGGCTTGTGCAGGTGGTGGTTGGTCTTGTCCATGGTCAGGGTGTAACCGCTCGGCGCGGCGAAGGTCTGGCCGTAGATGGCTTCGCGGACCTTGTCGACCTCGGTGGTGCCGGCCTGCTCGACCGCCTGTGCCCACATGTGGATACCAACGTAGGTGGCTTCCATCGGGTCGTTGGTCACCACCTTGTCGGCGCCCGGCAGGTTCTTGGCCTTGGCGTAGGCCTTCCACTTGCTGACGAACTCGGTGTTGACCGGGTTCTCCACCGACTGGAAGTAGTTCCAGGCGGCCAGGTGGCCCACCAGCGGCTTGGTGTCGATGCCGCGCAGCTCTTCTTCACCCACGGAGAAGGCCACCACAGGCACTTCGGTGGCGTCCAGGCCCTGGTTGGCCAGTTCCTTGTAGAAGGGCACGTTGGAGTCGCCGTTGATGGTCGAGACCACGGCGGTCTTGCCGCCGGCGGAGAATTTTTTGATGTCGGCAACGATGGTCTGGTAGTCGCTGTGGCCGAACGGCGTGTACACCTCTTCGATGCTGGATTCCGGCACGCCCTTGCTGATCAGGAAGGCGCGCAGGATCTTGTTGGTGGTGCGTGGGTAGACGTAGTCGGTGCCCAGCAGGAAGAAGCGCTCGGCGCTGCCGCCGTCCTCGCTCATCAGGTATTCCACTGCCGGGATGGCCTGCTGGTTTGGCGCGGCGCCGGTGTAGAAGACGTTGGGCGACAGCTCCTCGCCTTCGTACTGCACGGGGTAGAACAGCAGGCCGTTCAGCTCTTCGTAGACCGGCAGCACGGATTTACGCGACACCGAGGTCCAGCAACCGAAGGTCACAGCCACCTTGTCCTGGGTTAGCAGCTGACGGCCGCGTTCGGCGAACAGCGGCCAGTTGGAGGCCGGATCGACCACCACCGGCTCGAGCTGCTTGCCGAGCACGCCACCCTTGGCGTTGATCTCGTCGATGGTCATCAGCGCCATGTCCTTGAGCGACGTCTCGGAGATGGCCATGGTGCCGGACAGCGAATGCAGGATGCCGACCTTGATGGTCTCGGCGGCCTGTAGCGTGAAGGGGAACAGGCCGGTCAGCATCAGGGCGCTGGCAGCGAGGCTGGACTTCAGTAGGGGACGACGTTTCATGGTGGGCGGCTCCTTGGCTGTCCGTAGTAGCAATGAGTTGGTCCATCGGGACGCCAGGACTAATGGCAGCATCCGTGCCAATTTGCTGGAAGCCTTGTGGGGCAAGGGTTTGAGAGGGATTTGGCGAGTGCGGTGCGAGGAGCGGCACACGGGAAAGGGAAGAAAATAGGGCGGCGAAACCGTCCTGGAGCAGCGCTCTGCTCGCTCATGGTGCGCGAGCAGAGGCGGGAGGGGTTAGGTGTGACTTAGCTTGCCAGCATCCACGCACCGGCCACGGCCGAGACGAGACCGGCGACACGAACCAGCGATGCGGCGGCAAGTGGCAGGCTGCGCGCCAGGCCGTAGCCGGCTGCATGCAGGGCGGCGGTGGCGAGAATAAAGCCGGCGGCATAGGCCCAGGGGCTGGCGAGGTCGGGCAGTTCCAGTCCGTGGGCCATGCCATGGGCGAGGGCAAACAGCGTGGTCAGGCCCAGTGCCAGCGGCAGCACCGGGCGTACCGCGAGGGCGACCAGCAGGCCGAGCGCCAGCACCGAACCGGCAATGCCCGTTTCCATGAGAGGCAGCTCGATGCCGGCAAAGCCCAGCAGGCTGCCGAGCAGCATGGCCGCTACGAAGCTCAGTGGCAGGGCCAGGCGTGCGCTGCCTTGTTGCTGAGCTGCCCACAGCCCGACGGCCAGCATGGCCAGCAGATGGTCCAGTCCGAGGACCGGGTGCGCGATACCGGACACCAGGCCGGAATGCTCGTGGCCCGGGTGAGCGAAGGCCAGGGCCGGTGCGAGCAGCAGAGTCGTTACGGCGAGAGGCGTGCGAAGGTTCATCAGTGGATCTCCTGTATTGAATGGCGGTATCAGGCAGCGCGCAGCATTCCCTGTGTCTCGATGAAGGCGATGATCTCGTCCAGGCCCTGGCCGACCTTCTGGTTGCTGAATACGAAGGGCTTGTCGCCGCGCATCTTGCGAGTATCGCGCTCCATCACTTCCAGCGAGGCGCCGACCATGGGTGCCAGGTCGATCTTGTTGATCACCAGCAGGTCGGACTTGCAGATTCCAGGACCGCCCTTGCGCGGCAGCTTGTCGCCGGCGGAAACGTCGATCACGTAGAGGGTCAGGTCGGACAGTTCGGGACTGAAGGTGGCCGACAGGTTGTCGCCGCCGGACTCGACGATGATCAGGTCCAGCCCGGGAAAGCGGCGATTGAGCTGTTCCACGGCTTCCAGATTGATGGAGGCGTCTTCGCGGATCGCCGTGTGCGGACAGCCGCCGGTTTCCACACCGATGATGCGCTCGGGGGCCAGAGCCTCGTTGCGTACCAGAAACTGGGCATCTTCCTGGGTGTAGATATCGTTGGTCACCACGGCCAGGTTGTAGCGCTCACGCAGGGCCAGGCAGAGCGCGAGGGTTAGCGCGGTCTTGCCGGAGCCGACCGGGCCGCCGATGCCGACGCGCAGGGGTTGGGTATTCATGGTGTTCTCCTGTGTAAGGCGGTGCGCTCGCCTTGATTGATACGAAAGAGGGAGCAGAGGCTCATGATCTGAACAGCCGGCTGTACTGGCGCTCGTGGGCCATGCTGGTCAGCGCCAGGCCGAAGGGGGCGCTGCCCCAGTGTTGCGGGCTGAGGGCCTGTGCCTCGCGCTGGGCCCGCTGCAGTGTCGGCAGGAGTTCGGAGGTCAGCCGCTGTGCAGCCTGCTGCCCCAGTGGCAGGGTCTTCATCAGCACCGCCAGCTGGTTTTCCAGCCACGCCCAGAGCCAGGCGCCGAGAGCATCGGCCGGTGCAATGGCCCATGCCCGTGCTGCCAGCGCCCAGCCCAGGGCAAGGCCGGGTTCTTCGATGCGGTCGAACAGGTCACGGGCGTCTTTATCCAGCTCCGGCAGGTTTTGCAGGAGCTGTTGGAGCGAATAGCCCATCTGGCGGTTTTCCAGGTGCAGTTCACGCGTCTCGCGACTGGCGCGGTGGCAGCCGACCAGACGCAGCAGCTCCGTCCAGTTTTCTGCGGCTGCGGCTTCGCAGTGCGCCAGCAGCAACGGCATTTCGAAACGCGCCAGATTCAGCAGCATCTGGTCGGCCAGCCAGCGCCGGGCACTGGCTTCATCGCCAACCAGCCCCCGCTCCACTGCCATCTCCAGCCCTTGGGAATAGCTGTAGCCGCCGATGGGCAGTTGCGGGCTGGCCAGGCGCAGCAGGGCGAAGGCTGCCTGGTTCACTTGCGCGCACCGAACTGATGCAGGCGCGGCGCGTAGCTGAATTCGGCCTCGCCGGCATGTGAATGATGGTGGCCACCGCCATAGGCGCCATGCTCTGGCTGAAAACCGGCTTCGATGGTCTCGACGCTGGCGCCGAGCTGCAGCAGCATGTCCTTGAGCACGTAGTCGTCCAGCAGGCGCAGCCAGCCGTCGCCTAGTTGCAGGGCGACGTGGCGATTGCCCAGGTGATAGGCCGCACGCATCAGCTCGAAGCTGTTGGCGCAGGTGACGTGCAGCAGTTTTTCCGCGCGAGCCCGCACGATGACGATGCGACCGTCATTGGCCAGCAGGGTGTCGCCGTCTCGCAGGGGAGGCTGACCGCGTTCGAGAAACAGGCCGACTTCTTCGCCGCTGGTGGTGAAGCAACGCAGGCGCGATTTGCTACGCGCCTCGTAGGTCAGCTCCAGCTCGGCGTCGCCAGCGGATTGAGAGGTACTACGTTGATGAATGACCAGCATAGGGATTTCCGCTTTCAGGATGCGGACAGGCAGAGCAAGGGCCTTGCCAACCCAAGGCTGTTACCGGTGCGAGCGGATTTGCAGGTCTGGTGAGCGATAAACGCGCATGACCGTCGCCCCCTCTTGGTGCGCCATCATGCGGTGTGCTTATCATTGGTGCGTGTGTTGCCTGGCGCCCGCGTTGTGAATTTCGAGCGGCAAGAGAACGGCCAGGCGTCCTGTCGTTCCAATCAAGGGTCTGCCGTCGCTTCATCGCGGGTTGCGCTGAAACGGCAACAGACCCTATTGAGCCGTAAGTTGCCTTAAGGCAGGAGGTTGCAATGGCCACAGGGTGGGCGAAGGAAGGTGCTGTGCAAGAGCAGATCGACAGCACCATCGAAGATGCGGTGCAGCGCGCCCGCAGTCGTCTGGCGCAAGGTGAAAGCCTGACGCATTGCGAAGAATGTGAAGCGCCGATTCCTGAAGCGCGGCGCAAGGCGGTGCCGGGCGTGCGCCTGTGCGTGCAATGTCAGACCGAACAGGATCGGCAGGAGGCGAGCTTTACCGGCTACAACCGTCGGGGCAGCAAGGACAGCCAGCTACGCTGAGATGCAGGGTGGCACTGAAAGCGCAGCGTGAGGTCCAAGCGCAGGTCATAAAACGGAAACAGGGAAAGGCTGATGACCATATTTGAAGCACTGCGCCAAAGCCATGAAATCCAGCGTGATCTGGCAGATAAGCTCCTGCAGACCTCCGGCGATTCCGCGGAACGCCGCGATATCTTCGAACAGTTCAAGACCGAGCTTTTAGCCCACGAAACGGCTGAGGAGCGCCATTTCTACGTCCCGCTGATGCAGGACGACCTGGGGGTGGACCTGTCGCGCCATGCTATCGCTGAGCACCATGAGATGGATGAGATGGTCGAGGAGTTGGAGTCGATGGAGTTCAGCAGCTCGGCCTGGCTGCGACTTGCGAAAAAGCTCTGCGAAACCGTTGAGCACCATCTGGAGGAAGAGGAGCACAAGTTCTTCCAGATGGCGGGCAAGCTGCTCGACGACAACCAGAAGGAGCAACTGGCCAAGACCTATCTGGAAGAGTACGCCGGGCTGAAGGAGCGCGTCTGAGGCAATGACGCCCTGCGTCGCGCAGGATCACGCGCAGGGCGAAGCACCTGGAACAGACGCTCAATAGTCAGAATAGAAAGTACCGCTGCGCCATCGGCAGCACCTCGGCCGGCTCGCACCAGAGCAGCTGGCCGTCGGCGCGCACCTGATAGTTCTGCGGGTCGACTTCGATGGTCGGCGTGTAGTCGTTATGGATCAGGTCCTTCTTCTGCACCGAGCGGCAGCCCTTTACCACACCAATCTTCTTTTTCAGCCCCAACTGCTCGGGCACCCCGGCATCGAACGCCGCCTGGCTGATGAAGGTAAAGCTCGACGCATGCAGCGAGCCGCCGAAACTGGCGAACATCGGCCGGTAGTGCACCGGCTGAGGCGTTGGGATCGAGGCATTGGCATCGCCCATCAGGCTCGCCGCAATAGCGCCGCCCTTGAGGATCAATGAAGGCTTTACGCCAAAGAAGGCCGGGCGCCAGAGCACCAAATCGGCCCATTTGCCTACTTCCAGGGAACCCACTTCATGGCTGATGCCGTGGGTGATCGCCGGGTTGATGGTGTATTTGGCGACGTAGCGTTTGGCGCGGAAATTGTCGTTGCCGGCGCCGTCTCCCGGCAGGGGGCCGCGCTGTTTCTTCATCTTGTCGGCGGTCTGCCAGGTGCGAGTGATGACTTCGCCGACACGGCCCATGGCCTGGCTGTCGGAGCTGATCATGGAGAATGCACCGAGGTCGTGCAGGATGTCTTCGGCAGCAATGGTTTCACGGCGAATGCGTGATTCGGCGAAAGCCACGTCCTCGGCAATGCTCGGGTCCAGGTGGTGGCAAACCATCAGCATGTCCAGATGTTCGTCGATGGTGTTGCGGGTAAACGGCCGGGTCGGGTTGGTCGAAGAGGGCAGCACGTTGGCGAAGCCGCAGGCTTTGATGATGTCCGGCGCGTGGCCGCCCCCTGCGCCCTCGGTGTGGTAGGTGTGGATGGTGCGCCCCTTGAAAGCCCCGAGGGTCGTTTCGACGAAGCCGGACTCGTTCAGGGTGTCGGTGTGGATGGCCACCTGCACGTCGTAGTCATCGGCCACGCTCAGACAGTTGTCGATGGCTGCCGGGGTGGTGCCCCAGTCTTCGTGGAGCTTGAGGCCGATGGCGCCGGCCCGGATCTGCTCGATCAGCGGTTCGGGCAGCGACGCATTGCCCTTGCCGGTGAAGCCGATGTTCATGGGGAAGGCGTCGGCGGCCTTGAGCATCATCGCCATATGCCAAGGCCCGGGCGTCACCGTGGTGGCGTTGGTGCCGGTGGCCGGGCCCGTGCCGCCACCGATCATGGTGGTCACGCCGCTCATCAGGGCTTCTTCGATCTGTTGCGGGCAGATGAAGTGAATATGCGAGTCGATCCCGCCGGCGGTGAGAATCATGCCTTCACCGGCGATGACCTCGGTGCTGGCGCCGATGGCGATGGTCACATCCGGCTGGATGTCAGGATTGCCGGCCTTGCCGATGGCGGCGATCCGACCGTCCTTGAGGCCCACGTCAGCCTTGACGATGCCCCAGTGGTCGAGGATCAGTGCGTTGGTGATCAGCGTATCGACCACCTCCGCCGCGCACAGCTGGCCTTGGCCCATGCCGTCGCGGATCACCTTGCCGCCGCCGAATTTCACTTCCTCGCCGTAGGTGGTGAAGTCCTGCTCGACCTCGATCCACAGGTCGGTGTCGGCCAGGCGTACCTTGTCTCCGACGGTGGGGCCGAACATGTCGGCGTAGGCGGCGCGGGAAATCTTCATCGGTGTCGTCTCGCGTAGGGTGGATGGCCGAAGCCATCTACCGATCGGTTTCATGGTGGAAAAGCCTGCGGCGTTTTCCACCCTACAAAATCGCGGTGTCAGAGGGTGCCCATCACCCGCCCGGCAAAGCCGAACACGCGTCGCTGGCCGGCCAGCTCCACCAGTTCAACCTCGCGGCTCTGCCCCGGTTCGAAGCGCACCGCGGTGCCGGCCGGGATGTTCAAGCGCATGCCGCGTGCGGCTGGCCGGTCGAAGGCGAGCGCGTCATTGGTCTCGAAGAAGTGGTAGTGCGAGCCGACCTGAATTGGGCGGTCGCCGCGGTTGGCCACGGACAGGGTGAGGGTGCGGCGACCGGCATTGAGCTCGATCTCGCCGTCCTGGATCTGGTATTCGCCGGGAATCATGGCGTGCTGCGCTCCGGGTTGAGGATCAGTTGCATGAAGGTCAGGTCCAGCCAGCGACCGAACTTGAAACCTACCTGGCGTAGGTGGCCCGCGTGGAAAAAGCCCAGTTGCTGGTGCATGTGGATCGAGGCACGGTTCTCGCTCTCGATCGCGCCGACCATCACGTGGAGATTCGCAGCACGCGCCCGCCCGAGGAGTTCGAGCATCAGGCTTCGGCCAATGCCCACGCCGCGCTGGCTGTCGCAGACGTACACCGAGTGCTCGACGGTATGGCGATAGCCCTCATGGGGGCGCCACGGGCCGTAGCTGGCATAGCCCGCGACCTGGCCGCCGTCGTCGATGGCCACCAGTACCGGGTTCCCCTGCCGCTGGCGTTCCTCCAGCCAGGCGCGGCGGTTGGCCAGATCGACAGGGTTGTTGTTCCAGATGGCGGTGCTGTTGAGTACGGCGTCGTTGTAGATGTCGAGAATGCCAGCGAGGTCGTTCTCTTGAGCGTCACGTATCTGCACGGTCTGATCCTTCAATGCGGTGGGTAGAAAGGCGCAATGACATCGACCTGTTTTCAAGCAATTGGTTGATGAACGGTGACCAGTTTGGTGCCGTCCGCAAAGGTGGCCTCGACCTGGATGTCCGGAATCATCTCCGGCACCCCCTCCATGACCTGCTCGCGGGTCAGCAGCGTGGTGCCGTAGTGCATCAGCCCGGCGACCGTCTGACCGTCGCGGGCACCCTCCAGCAATGCAGCGGAGAGGTAGGCCATCGCTTCCGGGTAATTGAGCTTCAGACCCCGCGCCAGGCGGCGTTCGGCCAGCAGGCCGGCGGTAAAGATCAGCAGTTTGTCCTTCTCTCGGGGTGTCAGGTCCATAACGGCTCCGTTCGTTGGGCGTGGCGTTTGGCTCGGTCGGCGTTACGGCGCGGCGGTACGCATCCGCGGCTGACGGCTTGGCTTATCCGCCACGGGCAGTGATCAGGTATTCCATATTCGCGGCGGCATCGCCTCGCGTTCCAGCAGCTCGGGGCGCAGCAGTTGCCACAGTGCAATCAGCCAGCTGCGCGCATGCAGGGCTTCGTTCGCCAGGCAACGTCCGACCAGGAGGCCAGGCAGTTGGGTCAGGTCGCCCCGCACGCGTCCGGGCAGCTCGCGGCAGCGTTCCAGCAGGTCGGCGTCGATTTCCCCGGTGGCAATAAGCGTGGCGAACACCGGGTACCCGTTTAGACCAATCGGTGAATCCAGTAGGCCGTCCGCGCCGCTGATGCGTTGGCGCTCGTGCCAGAGCAGCTTGCCGTCACGGCGGATATCCAGTTGCGCCTGGAAATAGCCATCGTCGAACCGCTCGGTGGCGGCAGGGCGCCCCAGCGCGACCATGTCCCAGTAGAACAGCCGGGCATCGGCTTCCAGGTCGATGCAGGTTTTGAGCTCGGCCTGCGCGGCGGAATAGACGATGGTTTCCTGCGGCAGCCATTCCAGCGTGCCGCCGGCTTCGACGTGAAGGTTCAAGGTCTGGCTGGCGGGCCCACTGGAGCGGTACCACTTGGCAGCACCGGGACTGGTGAGTTGCACCCAGGCATTGCGGCCGGCGTGTGCGCTGATATCCAGGCGATCGCCGCCGGCGATCCCGCCCGGCGGATGGACGATGATGTGCTGGCACACCTCCGGTCCTTCGGCGTAAAGGTGCTTCTGCACCCGCAGCGGCCCGCTGTGGCGGCGCTGCACCGGGCGAGTGCAGTCACCGAAGCGCGCATAGCCGAGTTCAAGCTCGGCGTGCCACTCTGGGGTGAAGGGTGAGATCAGTGCGGTCATCGCAAACAGAGTTCTTCGATAGATGAACCGCCATTCAGCAATAGTCGTGCCTTGTGGGCTTTCTACCCTGGATGGTTGCCGTGCCTTATTTCAAGCCAGGGCTGGACGATTTCGGAATTGAGCGGTTGCACCAGGGTGGTGCTGAATGCGTGCAGCTTCGTGATTGCGCACCGGAGTGGTGCGGTCATGTGCCGTACTGTAGCTGCGTCGTAGGACCTACCTTGTTCGGCCGGCGCTGGTGGGATGCGGTCTGGTTGTAACGGTTGGCCGAATAAATTCGGCCCTACGTCGGGGCGAGCGGCTGTCTTGTAGGGCCGAACTTGTTCGGCCATGGAACTGCGGGCGTGCCGTCAGCCCAATAGCTGCTTGAGCGTTTCCAGCGTATCGGCCTCGTCCACCGGCTTGTCCTGACGCCAGCGCAGCATGCGCGGGAAACGTACGGCGATGCCGCTCTTGTGCCGGCTGCTGGCGGCGATGCCTTCGAAGCCCAGCTCGAATACCAGCGTCGGCGTCACGCTGCGTACCGGGCCGAATTTCTCCACGGTGGTCTTGCGGATGATGGCGTCTACCTTGCGCATTTCCTCGTCGGTCAGGCCTGAATAAGCCTTGGCGAAGGGCACCAGCCTGCGCTCGGGATCGCCTGGCTCTCCAGCCCATACGGCGAATGTGTAATCAGTATAGAGGCTGGCACGGCGGCCGTGGCCGCGCTGGGCGTAGATCAGCACGGCATCCACGGCGTAGGGGTCGATTTTCCATTTCCACCAGAGGCCGACGTCCTTGGTGCGGCCAACACCATACTGCGCGGCGCGGGCCTTGATCATCATCCCTTCGACGCCGTAGGCGCGGGAGGACTCGCGTTGACGGGCCAGATCCTGCCAGTCCGTTCCGCTAACCACAGGCGAAATCATCAGTCGCGGGTCGCTGCATTGCCTGACCACCTCTTCGAGCTGCTGCCGACGTTCGTGGAGCGGTTGCTGCCGCCAATCCTCACCCTGCCATTCCAGCAGGTCGTAGGCGAGCACGGAGACGGGGGCGTCCTGCAGCACCTTGGCGGTAAGGTTCTTGCGGCCTATGCGCTGTTGCAGCAGGGCGAAGGGCTGCACGCCATAACCTTCCGAGGCGGGCGCGGGAGTATCAATGCCCGGCAGGGCAGCGGCTGGCTGCTTGGGCGGGTGCTTCCAGACCAGGATTTCGCCATCGATCACGGTGCCGTCCGGCAGGCAACCGGCCAGCTCGCACAGCTCGGGAAAGCGCTCGCTGATCAGCTCCTCGCCCCGTGACCAGATCCAGATCTGCCCATCGCGCTTGACCAGCTGCGCGCGGATGCCGTCCCACTTCCATTCGATCAGCCAGTTCTTCGGGGCGCCAAGTAGCGTCTGGAATTCCTCGGCTGGCGCCTGCAGTGGATGGGCAAGGAAGAACGGGTAGGGCTGGCCGCCACGTTGGGCATGCTCGTGTTCCGATTCGTCGGCAATCAGTGCCAGATAGCCTTTGGCGCTGGGGCGGTGGGAAAGGTCGGTGTAGCCTACCAGACGCTGTGCTACCCGCTTGGGATCGAGGTCGGCAAGTGAGGCCAGGGCGCGGGTGACCAACAATTTGGAGACCCCTACGCGGAAGGCGCCGGTGATCAGCTTGATGCTGACCATCAGGCTCAGCCGGTCCAGTTGCGTCCAGTATTCAGCCAGGCGCGATGCCTGCTCCTGCGGCGGCAGACCACGCAGGGGCAGTAGTTTTTCCTCCAGCCAGATGGCCAGGCCGTCGTCGGAGTTATGGGTGCTTGGCGGTACCAGCAGAGAAATGGTCTCGGCCAGATCGCCGACGGCCTGATAGCTTTCCTCGAATAACCATTCGGGCAACTGTGCCACCTGCATCGCCGTTTCCCGCAGCACGCGGGTTGGCACCAGCTGGCGTGGCCGCCCGCCGGCCAGGAAGTACACGGCCCAGGCAGCATCGACCGGGTCCGCTTCGCGGAAGTAATCCCGCATCGCGGCGAGCTTGGCATTGCTCGATGTGGTGGCGTCGAGGCGGCTGTAGAGGGTGGCGAAGGCTTTCAACTCGTATAGCCCCCATTGCCCGGTGAGTATTGTTCGCGAGCAAGCTCGCTTCTACGGGAGATTGAATGGGGGATCATCCGGCCTCCGGTGTGGCTGCGTCATCCTCGTCGCCGTACTCGGTTTCGAATGCCTGGGCATCGAGGCCTTGTTCGCGCAGATAACGCACCAGAATCGGAACTGAGCCGTGGGTCACCATCACCCGTTCGGCGCCGGTCTGTTCGATGGCCCAGAGCAGTCCGGGCCAGTCGGCATGATCGGAGAGCACGAAGCCGCGATCCACGCCGCGCCGACGGCGAGTGCCGCGCAGCATCATCCAGCCGCTGGCGAAGGCATCGGCATAGTCACCGAAACGACGCATCCAGGTGCTGCCACCAGCCGAAGGCGGGGCCAGGACGATGGCCTGCTTCAGGCGTGGATCCGCCTTTTTCAGGTCGCCGGCATAGAGCGTGGGTGGCAGGTAGATACCGGCATCACGGTAGACCCTGTTCAGCGGCTCGACCGCGCCATGCACCACGATGCTTCCGATAGTTTCATCGAGACCGTGGAGAATCCGCTGTGCCTTGCCGAAGGCGTAGCAGAGCAGCACGCTGGTACGGCCTACAGCGGCGTTGGCGCGCCACCAGTCATTGATGTCGCGAAACACTTCGCTTTGCGCGGGCCAGCGATAGATCGGCAGGCCGAAGGTGGATTCAGTGATAAAGGTATGGCAGCGCACGGGCTCGAAGGGGGCGCAGGTGCCGTCTGGCTCGACCTTGTAGTCACCGGAAGCCACCCAGACCTCACCGCGATATTCCAGACGCACCTGCGCCGAGCCGAGCACGTGCCCTGCGGGATGAAAGCTGAGCCGTACCCCGTGATGCTCGATGGACTCGCCATAGGCCAGCGTTTGCAGCGGCATATCTGCAGAGATACGTGAGCGCAAGATGCCTTCGCTGTCGGCAGAGGCCAGGTAATGGCCCATGCCCCAGCGCGCATGGTCGCCATGGGCGTGGGTGATGACCGCGCGCTCCACAGGGCGCCAGGGGTCGATATAGAAATCACCGGGTGGGCAATAAAGACCTTCAGGGCGAGCAACGACAAGATCCATGGGCGCGGGCTTTCGGAGGGCTTGCAGGTTGGAGCCTGTCGGGGCTACCGGAGTTCGTTTGTCGCCGCTACCCGATAGCAGCCGAAGCCAGGGCGGAAATTATTCCGCCATTGCATAGGTTTGTCAGAGCTTCGGCTTGGTGGATTGAAAACAGCCCTACAGCTCAGTGGCTACAGTCAATCCACTAACTTCAAGTGCGAGGTATCCGGCGCCGGAGTATCGCTGGCACGGCGACGTTCGCTCATATCGCTGCCGACAGGGGCCAGGCTGAACTGAGACAGATCCAGCGCCGGCGCCTGGGTGGCGGGGCGACTGTCCTGAAGATCCGCGCCGGTTGGGGCGAGACCGAAATCAGGTGCTTCGACATCGGCGAAGGCGGCCATATATTCGTCGCGCGGTGTGACATTCAGCAGTGCGGGAGTCGCGCCGGGCTGGCGTGCTGGGGCAGACGTGGGCGCTTCGGCAGGCGGCGGCGCCAGTTCGATCTCTTCGACCTCCACCGGCATGGGCCGAACCTCGGCCACCGCTCCGGCACGCGCCATGGCCTGCCGGTATTTCTCGACGCTGTCGTAGTCGAGCCCCTGCTTGATGACGATGCGGCGCCCGGAAAACAGCAGTGCGATGCGTTGAGCGTCCGCCTGGAACAGTCGCGCCAGATTAGCCTCGACCTGCTCCAGCGTGGCACCGGGGGCCAGCTCCCCGGAAAAGGCGATTTCGTAGCGGCTCATGGATATCTCCTTTGTTCGGGTAAGAGTCTAGCCAAGCGGTCCCAGCAGTGCGTCGATATCACTTTCTTCCAGAGTCCAGTCGGTTTCGCCGATGCCTTGTAGCACGCTGGCGGCCAGCTCGGCCTTGCGCGCCTGCAGTTGGCGGATCTTCTCTTCCACGGTGCCTCGGGCGATCAGCTTGTAGACGAATACAGGCTTGTCCTGACCGATGCGGTAAGCACGGTCGGTGGCCTGATTTTCCACTGCCGGGTTCCACCAGGGATCGTAATGGATCACGGTGTCGGCGGCTGTGAGGTTGAGCCCGGTTCCACCCGCCTTGAGGCTGATCAGGAACACCGGTACTTCGCCGTTCTGGAAGCGCTGGACCGGAGTGCGGCGGTCGCGGGTGTCGCCGGTTAGTGTCACGTAGTCGATGCTGCGCTGCTGCAGGCTGTCCTCGATCAGCGCCAGCATCGAAGTGAACTGGGAGAAGATCAGCACCCGGCGACCTTCTGCCAGTAGTTCCTGCAGCAT
This sequence comes from Pseudomonas saudiphocaensis, assembly GCF_000756775.1. Lineage (NCBI taxonomy): Bacteria > Pseudomonadati > Pseudomonadota > Gammaproteobacteria > Pseudomonadales > Pseudomonadaceae > Pseudomonas > Pseudomonas saudiphocaensis. The sequence continues at coordinate 1,049,586 of NZ_CCSF01000001.1, read as the reverse complement.
TTCCAACAGGCTCTCAAGCTTGCCGGAGTTGCCGCCACGAACCGTGCGGGTGCCTTCTCCCTTGATCAGGCGCAGATCGCAGCAGACCTGGCGCAGTTTGAGCAGCGCTTCGAGGACGATGATCTTGCTGCGTGCCAGGCCTCGGCGATCGATTTCCTCGCGCACCTTGCGGTCCATGGCCAGGCGTACCGTCTCGTAGAGGTCGCGCTGCGCCGGGCTCAGCTCCACCCAATGGATGATTTCGTTCTTCGGCGGCAGCTCGTGCGCCACTTCTTCCTTGTGGCGGCGCAGCAGGAAGGGGCGAATGCGCTCGTTCAGATGCTGCAGTCGCAACGGGTCGCCGTGCTTTTCGATAGGCGTGCGGTAGCTGCGGGTGAAGTCTCTGGCACTACCCAGCCAGCCGGGCATCAGGAAGTTGAACAGCGACCAGAGCTCACCCAGGTGGTTTTCCATCGGCGTACCGGTCAGGCACAGGCGTTGGCGTGCTTGAAGCTGGCCTGCCGCCTGGGCGGCCTTGCCGGCGGCGTTCTTGATGTTCTGCGCTTCATCGAGAACCAGCACGTGCCATTGCTGTTTGGCCAGGTGATCGATATCTCTGGGCAGCAGGGCATAGGTGGTCAGCAGCAGATCGTAGTCGGCCAGTTCGGCGAAGTGTTTCTGCCGGTTAGGGCCGTGCAGGGTAAGCACGCGAAGATCAGGAGTGAAACGCGCGGCTTCGTCCTGCCAGTTGGGAATCAGGCTGGTGGGCAATACCACCAGCGCTGGATGATCGAGACGACCGGCCGTTTTCTCGACCAGCAGGTGGGCCAGGGTCTGCAGGGTTTTCCCCAGTCCCATGTCGTCGCCAAGAATACCGCCCATTTCCAGCTCGCGCAGGGTCTGCATCCAGCACAGGCCCTGCAGCTGATACGGCCGCAGTGTGGCCTGCAGGCCGGCAGGCGGCTGACAGGGAAACTGTTGATAGTCATGCAGGCGCTGGGCGAAGTCGCGCAGGTTGTCGCCGCCGTGCCATTTGAACGGAAGTCGATCGAGCAAAGCCAGGCGTGCGGCATCAGCATGGTCCAGACGCAGGCTGTCGCCCGAGGGTGGTTGCAGATAGAGATCGCCGAGGGTCGCGAGGATCGGCTTGAGCCGGCCGAAGGGCAGCAGCACTTGCAGCGGGTATTCCTTGTTACGGCGCTTGAGGCTGACCCGCAGCACTTCCTCGTCACCCCGCTGGGCCAGTTGTTCCGGAGCGAGCAGTAGCGGAGTCCTGCGGATCACATCCAACAGTACCGGCAACAGGCTGATGCGCTCATTCTCGACAACGATGCCAAGTTCCAGCTCAAACCAGGTGTGTTCCGGTGATTCCTCGATTTCGGCATACCACTGCTCGACCTCGCGCAGGTCGTAGGCGAAGCCGGGCTGGATCAGGATTTCCCAGCCTTCATCACGCAGTTCCGGCAGGTGTATCTGCACGAATTGCAGCCAGGCGCTCTCGTTGGGCAGCTCGTACATCTCGCCCGAGTCATTCGGCAGCGCCAGGCTCTGACGCAGGGCAGGCCGCAGGCCCAGTTGCTGCAGACGCCGGCGCAGGGCCTGCTCGGCTGCCGGCTGGCGGGCGATGCTGAGAACCTCCGGCCCGTCGAGCTGACGCAGGCGCTCATCGGTCCGGTTCTTGCCGTGCACCTCGGTCCGATCGTAGACGAAGCAGAGACCGGCGCGGTGCTGCTGCTCGTTGACCATCCGGCCGCTGCCGAGGTGGTAGTTCATCGACTGATGGCTGCCGAGCCTCAGGCGCGGGCGCGGTGCCAGATCATCGATACGCCTTGTCCGCGAGCCGCCCGGTGTGCCGGGCTGCGCCGCGGCATCACCGGCTGCGGCCTTCTTCACGATTCGGCTGCCGGTGCCAGCCGCTCAAGCAGTGCTTCAAGCGTGTTGAAACGCTCTTCCGGCCGTTCCATGGGAACCTGGAATTTGAACACCGTCGCGCCCTCGAACTTGTAGCGCTTGGGCTGGCTCTGGATCAGCTTGATCAGCACCATCGGGTCGACACTGGTGTCGGCCGAGAACTCGATACGGCCGCCTTGCGGGCCGGCATCGATCTTGGTGATGCCGAGCTTCTCCGCCTGCAGCTTGAGTAGCGTCAGGCGGATCAGGCTCTTGGCCGGGTCAGGCAGCAGACCAAAGCGGTCGATCATCTCCACCTGCAATTCGTTCAGGCCGTCCTGGTCGGTGGCGTTGGCGATGCGCTTGTAGAGGATCAGTCGCGCGTGCACGTCCGGCAGATAGTCTTCGGGGATCAGCGCCGGGATGCGCAGGTTGATCTCCGGGCCACCGCCCAGCGGCTGGTCCAGGTTCGGCTGTTCGCCTTTCTGGATGGCCTTGACCGCACGTTCGAGCATTTCCATGTAGAGGGTGAAGCCGACCGCCTGGATCTGCCCGCTCTGGCCTTCGCCGAGCAGTTCGCCAGCGCCGCGGATTTCCAGGTCGTGGGTGGCCAGGACAAAGCCGGCCCCCAAGTCCTGCGCGTTAGCGATGGCTTCCAGACGTTTTTCCGCATCTGGCGTCATCTGCTTGCGCGGCGGCGTCAGCAGGTAGGCATAGGCCTGGTGGTGGCTACGGCCGACGCGACCCCGTAGCTGGTGCAGCTGAGCCAGACCGAACTTGTCGGCGCGCTCGATGATGATGGTGTTGGCGCTGGGCACGTCGATACCGGTCTCGATGATGGTCGAGGCCACCAGCACGTTGAAGCGCTTGTGGTAGAAGTCGCCCATCACCTGTTCCAGCTCGCGCTCGCGCATCTGCCCGTGGCCAATGCCGATACGCGCCTCGGGCACCAGTTCGGCGAGGTCTGCGGCGCACTTCTCGATGGTCTTCACATCGTTGTGCAGGTAATAGACCTGGCCGCCGCGCAGCAGCTCGCGCAGCAGCGCTTCCTTGATGGTCGGCTTGTTGGCCTCCATGACGAAGGTGCGCACCGAGAGGCGGCGTGCCGGCGGTGTGGCAATGATCGACAGGTCGCGCATGCCGGCCACGGCCATGTTCAGGGTGCGCGGAATCGGCGTGGCGGTGAGGGTGAGGATGTCCACCTCGCTGCGCAGCGCCTTGAGCTGCTCTTTCTGGCGCACGCCGAAACGGTGTTCCTCGTCGATGATCACCAGCCCCAGGTTGGTGAACTTCACATCGTCCTGCAGCAGCTTGTGGGTGCCGATGAGGATGTCCACCTTGCCTTCGGCGAGTTCGTTTACCGCCGCTTGGATTTCCTTCGCCGACTTGAAGCGGCTCATCACCTCGACCTTTACCGGCCAGTCGGCGAAGCGGTCGCGGAAGCTGTTGTAGTGCTGCTGGGCGAGCAGGGTGGTGGGCACCAGTACGGCGACCTGCTTGCCGCTGTGAACGGCGATAAAGGCCGCGCGCATGGCCACTTCGGTCTTACCGAAGCCGACATCGCCACAGACCAGGCGATCCATGGGTTTCGGCGCGAGCAGGTCGGCGCGCACCGCGTCGATGGCCGCCTGCTGGTCCGGTGTCTCCTCGAAAGGGAAGCCGGCGCTGAAGGTGTCGTAGTCCAGCTGCGGGTCCTGGAAGGCATAGCCTTGCCGGGCGGCGCGGCGGGCATAGATGTCCAGCAGTTCGGCGGCGACGTCGCGTACCTGTTCGGCGGCCTTGCGCTTGGCTTTCTGCCATTGCTCGGAGCCGAGTCGATGCAGCGGCGCCAGGGCATCATCGCTGCCGGTGTAGCGGGCGATCAGGTGCAGGCTGGCCACCGGCACGTAAAGCTTGGCGTCCTCGGCGTACTGCAACTGGAGGAATTCGGCAGCCTGGCCGTCGAATTCCATGGTGACCAGGCCCTGATAGCGGCCGACACCGTGGTCGATATGCACCACCGGCGCACCTTCGCGCAGCTCGGTGAGGTTCTTGATGACGTTCTCGCCGGCATCGCGGATCTTCTCGCGGCGGCGGCGCTGCATGACGCGCTGACCGAACAGGGGGCTCTCGGCGATCAGCGCCAGTTCCGGTTGCTGCAGCAGCAGGCCGTCATCCAGCGGGGCGATAGTGATGGCCAGACGCTCATCGCTGGCGAGGAAACCTGGCCAGCCTTCGACTTCCTGAGGCCGCAGTTTCAGGCGCGCGAGCAACTCCAGCAGCACTTCACGACGGCCGGCGGTTTCCGCGGTAAACAGAACACGGCCGGGGAACTCGTCGAGAAAGCGCCGTAGTGCACCCAGGGGCTCGCTGGCGCGGGCTTCGATGGCCAGCTCCGGTAGCGCGCTGGCGGGAAAGCGTTCGCGGCCAATGCCGGATTCTAGATCTTCCTGGCTGGCGACCACGCGCGGCCAGAGCTTCAGACGGGCGAAGCAGTCCTCCACCGGCACGAATAACTCAGCCGGCGGCAGCAGCGGCCGCTCGGGGTCGACGCGGCGTTCCTCGTAACGGTTGCGCACATCCTTCCAGAAATTCTCGGCGGCCTGCTCGATGCCGGGCAGGGAAAATACCTGGGTGTCGTCGGGCAGGTAGTCGAACAGCGTCGAGGTTTCGTCGAAGAACAGCGGCAGGTAGTACTCGATGCCCGCCGGGGTGATGCCGGTGGAGAGATCCTGATAGACCGGGCAACGGCGGAAGTCCACGTCGAAGCGCTCACGGAAGCGCGCGCGAAAGCCGGTGACCGATTCCTTCTTTAGCGGAAACTCGCGGGCTGGCAGCAGACGTACCGAGTCCACCTTGTCGATGGAGCGCTGATTCTCCGGGTCGAAGGTGCGCAACGTCTCGATCTCGTCGTCGAACAGATCGATGCGGTAAGGCAGGGCGCTGCCCATCGGATAGAGGTCGATCAGCGCGCCGCGTACGGCAAATTCGCCGTGCTCGTAGACGGTGTCCACGCAGCGGTAGCCCGCAGCCTCCAGACGCGAGCGCATCTGCTCGACATCGAGCTTCTGCCCGATATCCAGCACCAGGCTGCTGCCCAGCAGGAAGCGCTTGGGGGCCAGGCGGTGTAGCGCCGTGGTGATCGGAACTACCAGTACGCCGTGGGTCAGCTCGGGCAGCTGGTAGAGGGTGGCGATACGCTGGGAAATGATGTCCTGGTGCGGCGAGAACACATCGTAGGGCAGCGTTTCCCAGTCGGGGAAATGCAGCACCGGCAGCTCCGGGGCGAAGAAGGCGAGTTCTTCCTTGAAGCGCTCGGCGCTCTGGCTGTCGGCGGTAAGAAGAAGGGTGAAGCGCTTGGCGCTGCTGGCGGACTCGGCGATGGCCAGGCTCAGCGCGGCTCCGGGAAGGTTGCCCCAGGTTTGCTTGCCGCTGGCGGCGGGCATGGGCGGAAGGCGCAATACGGACACGAGTGGACGTGACTCCGGACGGAAAATGAATCGCAGGATTGTAACTATCGCGAAGCGCGAGTGTCAGTGTTTCGTCCGTTGCAATTGCCCGAGTTGGGGCAGAACGGCATAATGTAGCCCTTTTTCTCAGCCCCTACATGTTGGAAGGAACTGCCCGTGACTCAGAAGCCCGACCAGTGTCTTGGTGAATGGATTGACCGCGAAGCGCTCGCCGAAGCAATGATTCCGCTGATTGGCCAGCTGTACCGCAACAACAACGTGGTTACCTCCATCTATGGCCGTGGCCTGATCAACCGCTCGACGATCGCCATTCTCAAGGCGCACCGCTTCGCTCGCCATCGCCAGGCCGATGCGGCGGAACTGTCCGTCCATGAAACCCACCAGATCCTGACCACCATGACCGACATGAACCTGGGCGCCGCTTCGGTGGACCTGGGCAAGCTCGTGGGCAAGTTCAAGGCTGAAGGTAATGGCCGTACGCTTGATCAGTTCGTCCGTGACGAGCTGGCCGAAGTCGCTGGCAAGCGCACTACGGTCTCCGGCCACAAAGGCACCGACGTGGTGCTCTACGGCTTTGGCCGTATCGGTCGCCTGCTGGCCCGCATCCTGATCGAGAAGACCGGTGGCGGCGACGGCCTGCGCCTGCGTGCCATCGTTGTGCGCAAGGGAGCTGACAACGATCTGGAGAAACGCGCCAGCCTGCTGCGCCGCGACTCGGTACACGGTCCTTTCGATGGCACCATTCATATCGATGCCGAGAACAACACCATCACCGCCAATGGCAACCTGATTCAGGTGATCTACTCCAACGATCCGGCCTCCGTGGACTACACCCAGTACGGCATCGAGAACGCGCTGCTGGTGGATAACACCGGCAAGTGGCGTGATGCTGAAGGTCTCGGCCAGCACCTCAAGTGCCCGGGTGTTGCCCGCGTCGTCCTTACCGCACCTGGCAAGGGCGAGCTGAAGAACATCGTGCACGGCATCAACCATGGCGAGATCACCGCTGACGACAAGATCATCTCCGCCGCTTCCTGCACCACCAACGCCATCGTGCCGGTGCTCAAGGCAGTGAATGATGAGTACGGCATCGTCAACGGACACGTCGAGACCGTTCACTCGTACACCAACGACCAGAACCTGATCGACAACTTCCACAAGGGCAGCCGTCGTGGCCGCAGTGCGGCGCTGAACATGGTCATCACCGAAACTGGCGCTGCCACCGCCGCCGCCAAGGCGCTTCCGGTACTGAAAGGCAAGCTGACCGGCAACGCCATTCGCGTACCGACGCCCAACGTCTCCATGGCCATCCTCAACCTGAACCTGGAGAAGGCCACCACCCGCGACGAGATCAACGAGTACCTGCGCCAGATGGCCATGCACTCGGACCTGCAAAAGCAGATCGACTTCGTCAACTCGCAGGAAGTGGTTTCCACCGACTTCGTCGGCTCGCGCCATGCCGGTGTTGTCGATGCCGAGGCGACCATCTGCAGCGACAACCGCGTCGTGCTCTACGTCTGGTACGACAACGAGTTCGGCTACAGCTGCCAGGTCGTACGCGTGATGGAAGACATGGCTGGGGTCAACCCGCCCGCTTTCCCGCGCTGAGTCTGCGCTGAATAAAAACGGGAGCCTCGGCTCCCGTTTTTTTTGCCTGGGTTTTGTTAGACCAGCTCTTCAGCTTTCCAGGGAAAGAATGAACGCGCGAATCCGCTCGGCGGCTTCGATGCAGTCGGCCAGGGGAGCGACCAGGGCCAGGCGTACACGGCTGGCGCCAGGATTGAAGCCATCGACTTCGCGAGACAGATAGGAGCCCGGCACCAGGGTGACGTGTTCATGCGCATAGAGCTCGCGGGTAAAGCGCTGATCGTCGATGGGCGTCTTCGGCCATAGATAGAAACCGCCGTCAGGAAGCTGCACATCCATGACCGGCGCGAGGATATCCAGCACCGCAGCAAACTTTTCCCGATACATGTCCCGGTTGGCACGGACATGGCTTTCGTCCTTCCAGGCAGCGATGCTTGCCAGCTGGGTCGGTACCGACATGGCGCAGCCGTGGTAGGTGCGGTAGAGCAGAAAAGCCTTGAGCACCCGCGCATCGCCGGCGACAAAACCAGAGCGCAGTCCCGGCAGGTTGGAGCGTTTGGACAGGCTGTGGAAAACCACGCAGCGCTTGAAATCGTTGCGACCCAGGGCAGCGCAGGCAGTCAGGAGCCCGGGTGGTGGCTGATCTTCATCAAAGTAGAGTTCGCTGTAGCATTCGTCGGCGGCGATGATGAAGTCGTGTTCGTCAGCCAGAGCGATCAGCTTCTTCAGCGTTTCCAGTGGCACCAGCGCGCCGGTGGGGTTGCCGGGAGAGCAGAGGAACAGGATTTGCGTGCGCTTCCAGATATCTTCGCTAACCCGGTCAAAATCCGGATTGAAACCGTTCTCTGCCGTACACGGCAGGTAATGCGGTGTGGCACCGGCCAGCAGCGTGGCGCCTTCATAGATCTGATAGAACGGGTTGGGGCTGAGCACCAATGCATCGGGCAGCCGGTTGACCATGGCCTGGGTAAAGGAGAACAGCGCCTCACGGGTGCCGTTGACCGGCAACACATGCTGCGCCGGGTCGACGGCACCCTGGTTCAGGCCAAAGCGACGCTCGCACCAACCGGCGATGGCTTCACGCAAGGCGGGAATGCCCAGGGTAGTCGGATACACGGACAGTTGATCGAGATTGTCTGCCAGTGCCTTGGCGACGAAGTCCGGTGACTGATGTTTCGGCTCGCCGATGGATAGCGCTATGGGGCGCTTGTCGCTGGGCGGCTGGGCATCTGTAAGCAGGGCGCGGAGTTTTTCGAAGGGGTAGGGCTGCAGCAGGTTCAGGGCGTCATTCATTTTGTGTCTTCGAGACGTCGGGAAATAATCGCAAGGGTGCTTGTAGAAACGCAGCGATGGCAATGCAGCTCGTTCTTTTAGTGCCCTTCAGTCGTTGCGCGCACCACCATAGTAGGCGCAGCCAAGCAGGGTCTGGCCATCATTGAGCCGCAGTTCGGCGCTCAGATGGCTGACGGCTCCGGAGGCGCTGTCCACGCAGCGTTGCGGTGCCACCCAGAGGTTGAGGCGCTGGTCGTCGGCTTCGCTGCTAAAGCTGGTCTGGCCCCCGGGCAACTGCTCTTCGAGATAAGGCAGTGCCAATGGAGGATGCTCAGGGCGTTCGAGCAGCATGCCCTGGCGAGTGATGCGCAGGCTCCAGAACGGCTCGTTGCCGCTGGCGCGCAGCATCAGCTGTTGGAAATTGTCGGCACTGCAGCCATGCCCTTCGTTCTGCAGGCGATAGACACGGGTCAGCTTTAGCTGGCCGCTGCCGTCAGGTCGGGAAATCAGTTCACCGCGGACATCGGCGAAAAGGTTCTGCGCGCCGTCGCTGAACAGGGCCTGGGCATCGTCTGGCAGTCCGGTTGCGGCTGTATCGATAAGCTCCAATTGGCGCTGACCCTGGCAGGTACGTAGCAACAGCTGGCCTTGGCTCTGGCTGATTACACCTTGCAGGCGTTCAGTGGGCTGGGTTGTAGCGCGCTCACTCCCGCCGAGCATCTGGCAGCCGGCAAACAGGGGCAGCAAGGCAAACAGCAGGATGCGATGACAGGTCATGGGAAAACTCGACGTGGAAGCAGAAGGATTGCGCCAGCCCAGCAAGCTGGCGCGATGAGATCATTCGCCCTTTACGGCCTTACCGGCGACGATGCCGTCTTCGAGCATGATCTGGTATTCCTTGCCGTCTTTTTCCACCTGATGCAGGCGCACCAGCAGGTAGTCCCAGTCAGTGGCAAACCAGAGGATGGTCTGGCGCTTGCTCTGCGTAGGGTCGCGTACGCGCTCGACCTTGATTGCATCGACCTGGCCGGCCTTGGTGCTGACCCGTTCCTCACCCAGTACTCGGAAGTCGTAGGTTTCGATTTCGTCGCCATCGACGACCTGGTAGCTCATGCTCTTCTCGCCAGCTGCCACGGCATGTTGCAGCGCGACCTGGTAAGTCGACTTGTCGAGCAGGCCGCGATTGAGCGGCAGCTTGACCGGATCTCCACGGTCCTCGCCGACGACCTGTTTGGCTTCCCAGTCGAAGTTGTGCTTGATGGCCTTGCCTTTGCCAAGACCGCTGCGCTTGAGACGGTAGCTTTGCGGCAGGAAGGTTTCCCCTTCGAGGCTGAAGGTGCTGCGCTCGTTGAGGCTGGCCACCAGCATGGAGGCTTCGAAGTCGAGCCTCCAGTTTCCATCGTCGAGCTTTTCCAGGCTGCGCTTGGCGGTGCCGCTGACTGGCACCTGTTTCCAGTCGGCCGTGTAGGTGGCAGAGAAGGGCTTGAGGTCCAGGGCGTGAGCCGGCAGGGCCAGTACGGCTAGAGCAAGCAGCAGGGCGCGACGCATTCAGAGTCTCCTAGATTCTTATCAGGTGGCCGGTAACCGGTAGCAGTACGCCATCCAGCATCGCGCCCTCGGAGGCAAGGCGCAAGCGTCCTTCGGCAAACCAGCGAACGGCCAAAGGGTAGATGACATGCTCGGCAGCATGCACGCGACTGGTCAGCGCGTCGATGCTGTTCTCATTACCGATGGTGAACACGGCTTGTAAGGCTACGGGGCCGCCATCAAGCTCTTCAGTGACGAAGTGCACGCTGCAACCGTGTTCGCTGTCCCCGGCATCGAGAGCACGGCGATGCGTATCCAGCCCCTTGTGCTTGGGCAACAGCGATGGGTGGATGTTAAGCAGGCGACCCTGATAATGACGCACAAAGCCAGGTGTCAGGATGCGCATGAAGCCCGCCAGCAGCACCAGATGCGGGGAGTACTCGTCGATGATCGTTTTCAGCGCTGCGTCGAACGCCTCGCGATCACTGAAGTCCTTGTGTTGCACCACGTGGGTGGGAATGCCGGCGGCGCCTGCGCGCTGAAGCCCGAACGCCTCGGCGCGATTGGAGATTACCGCGCGGATGCAGGTCGGATTGTCCTCGCCGAGGCTATCGATCAGGGCCTGGAGGTTGCTGCCAGACCCGGAAATCAGCACGACGACATTGCAGGGTGCGCTCATCAATGGCTTTTCAGGTTGTTCAGTACGACACGCTCGGCGCCCGCCTCAGCGGCTGCGATCTCGCCGATGACCCACGGCGATTCACCGCTTGCACGGAGGTTGGCAAGCACTGCTTCGACTTGATCCTGTGCAACGCAGATGACCATGCCGACGCCGCAGTTGAGGACGCGGTGCATTTCATGCTCGTCGACGTTGCCTTGCTGCTGCAGCCAGTCGAACACAGCCGGGCGCTGCCAGCTGGCGATATCGATGATGGCCTGGCTGCCTTCGGGCAGTACGCGCGGGATATTGTCCAGCAGGCCGCCGCCAGTGATGTGAGCCATGGCCTTGACCGCGGCGGTGTCCTTGATCAGCTTGAGCAGCTGCTGGACGTAAATGCGTGTCGGGGCCATCAGCAGGTCGGTCAGCGGCTTGCCGTCCAGTTGGACCTGCTCGATATCGGCACCGGCGACTTCGATGATCTTGCGGATCAGCGAATAGCCGTTGGAGTGCGGGCCGGAAGAGGGCAGCGCGATCAGGGCGTCGCCAGCCGCGACTTTGCTGCCATCGATGATTTCGCTCTTTTCCACCACGCCTACGCAGAAGCCGGCCAGGTCGTAGTCCTCGCCTTCATACATGCCAGGCATCTCGGCGGTCTCACCACCGACCAGCGAGCAACCAGCCAGCTCGCAACCGGCACCGATGCCGGTGACTACGGTGGCGGCAATATCAACGTTGAGCTTGCCGGTGGCGTAGTAATCGAGAAAGAACAGCGGCTCGGCGCCGCACACCACCAGATCGTTCACGCACATGGCGACCAGGTCCTGGCCGATGCTGTCGTGCTTGTTCAGGTTCAGCGCCAGACGCAGCTTGGTACCGACACCGTCGGTGCCGGAGACCAGTACCGGCTGCTTGTAGCCGGCAGGAATTTCGCAGAGCGCGCCGAAGCCGCCGAGGCCGCCCAGGACTTCAGGGCGTGCGGTGCGCTTGGCAACACCTTTGATGCGTTCGACCAGCGCTTCGCCCGCATCGATATCGACGCCAGCGTCCTTGTAGCTGATGGAGGGTTGCTTGCTCATAGAGAATCTGGACCTGTGAAGGGAATGCGGGGCGACCAGGTCGGACGAGGCTGCGCCTCGATTTGGCGTGGTGCCTGACCGGTCTGCGGAAAGCGCGAGATTTTATCAGGCTTGCTGCATAGCGACCATCCCGCGCATGATTCGTGGTCGATGAGTTTTGTGCCTCCATCGTTGTTTGACGCCCAAGCTGTAGCGCAGCGGTTGCTCTGTTACTGGGGCCTGTTTAAGGTAGTGGCCAATTCCTACAGCCTGCTGCACCGTGCCTTTCCTGTCTGCCCAGCCAGCGAGTAACTTCATGCATCTCATACCCCGCCTTTTGACCTTTTGTTGCGCATTGGTGGCAGCTTCTTCGGGCATGGCCGCATCGCTTCCCGATCTGTACAAGGTACGCGAGGCGGTTGCCACGCAGCAGCCGAGTGAACGCGAGGAGGCGCTGCGACAGGCTTTCGATACGTTGCTGCTGCGCCTGACCGGCGATACGGATACGCAGAATAAGAATGTGGCACAACTGCGCCAGGACCCTCAGCAGCTGATCAGCAAGTACGTTTATGAAGAGGGCGCGGTGGTGGTGGATTTCGATCCGCTCACGACCGAGCGTGCGCTGCGCTCTGCAGGCCTGTCGCTATGGGGGGCGGAGCGTCCCGGCATTCTGGCCTGGTGGCTGACTGAAACCGTTGAGGGCTCGCAGCTGGTAGGTGATACGCGCGACGGCACCGCCGATCTGCAAGCGGCCGCGCAGCACCGCGGTTTGCCTCTGCGGCTGCCGCTGGCTGATCTGAGCGAGCAGCTTGCCGTTACCGCCGAAACCCTCGCAGCAAAGGACCCGCAGGAGCTTCGAGAATTGTCCGAGCGCTACGATGCGGACGGGCTGCTGGCAGTGCGGGCGCGAAAATCCGGGGAGCGTTGGGAAGCTGACTGGAAGTTCTGGCTGGCAGACAAACAGACCCAGGGCAAGGCCACGGGGACTGACCGCGGCGAGCTGGCCGATGCGGTGATGCGAGCTGTCAGCGTATTCCTGGCACCTCATTATCGGGTTGAGCCTGGAGCGATCGAGGAAATTACCTTGGAAGTTCTGGGCGCCGATGTTGAGCGCTTTGCCGAGCTGGACCGTCTTCTGGAGCCCTTCGGCGCACGCTTGTTACGAGTGGAAAGTGATCGGCTGGTCTATCAGCTCAACGCCAGTCCCGACCAGTTGCGGGCCCAGCTTGCCCTGGCGCGACTGCAGGAAGTACCGGCCGATGAGGTTGCAGCCCCAACGCTGCTTCCAGAGACGGAGGTGTCGGCGGATGCTGACTCGCCGGTGGATGCCGGCGCGTCGTTAGAAGAGCCAGAGCAGCCTGTCTCCGAGCAGCCACAACAGCCCGACCAGGGCGAAGTGTTGCGCTATCGCTGGTGACGGGCGTTAGCTCGTCGTATACCGCTGCGCACGCCTGACTTGCGGCTGCGATGACGCCGCAGGCCTGCGATCTATCTGAACAAGGCATAAATATGACGATTACGCATAACAACCGCTGGCTATGGCTGGCGGCACTTGTGTTGCTTGGCTGGCTGGTCTATCGGCTTTCTCCGATTCTTTCGCCATTTCTGGTTGGCATACTGCTGGCCTATCTGGGTGACCCGCTGGTGGATCGTCTGGAGCGCAGAAACCTGTCACGCACCTGGGGCGTGATTGTGGTGTTCGCGCTGTTTACCTTGTTGTGCATGTTGCTGCTGTTGGTGCTGTTGCCGATGCTTGGCAAACAGCTGATGCATTTGTACGCGCTGGCACCGCAGGGGCTCGATTGGTTGCAGGTTACGGCGCTGCCATGGGTGCAGGCGCAGTTCGGTCTGGAAGATGACTTCTGGCGTCTCGATCAGCTCAAGAGCGCATTCACTGCCAATCTGGGCAGTACCAAGGACGTACTGGCGGTGGTGATCAGCCAGGCAACGGCCTCGAGCCTGGCATTGGTGACCTGGCTGGCAAATCTGCTGCTGGTGCCGGTCGTGTGCTTCTACCTGCTACGCGATTGGGATCTGATCATGGCCAAGCTGCGCGGGCTACTGCCGCGCCGGCGCGAGGAAACCATCATGCTCCTGATGCGCGAATGCCACGAGGTGATCGGCGCCTTCCTCCGTGGCCAGCTGCTGGTGATGCTGGCGTTGGCCGTCGTGTATTCCATCGGCCTGATGCTGGTCGGCATCGATTTGGGGTTATTGATCGGCGTGCTGGCAGGGCTTGCCAGCATCGTGCCCTATATGGGCTTCGTGGTCGGCATCGGTGCGGCGATAGTGGCTGTGCTGTTCCAGTTCGGCCTTGATCCTTATCCTTTGCTGGGTGTTGCCGCTGTGTTCACCGTAGGGCAGATGCTTGAAGGCATGCTGTTGACGCCACTCTTGGTGGGCGACCGGATCGGTCTGCATCCTGTGGCGGTGATCTTCGCGATACTGGCCGGAGGGCAGCTGTTTGGCTTCGCTGGGGTTTTGCTGGCGTTGCCGGTGGCGGCAGTGATCATGGTTCTGCTGCGACATGTGCATGATCTCTATAAACTCTCCGACCTTTACGCCGAGCCCGCTGCCGAGCCCCCCGCACCGATCGAGCCACCAAGTCAGCCATGAAACCCATTCAGCTTCCCCTGGGCATCCGTCTCCGTGACGACGCCACCTTCGCCAACTTCTATCCAGGCGCCAATGCTGCGGCGATGGGCTACGTCGAGCGCATCTGCTCACCGGAAGCTGGCTGGTCGGACGAGTTGGTCTACCTCTGGGGCAATGTCGGAGTAGGGCGCAGCCACCTTCTGCAGGCGGCCTGTCTGCGAGTCGAGCAGCGCGGTGAGCGGGCCGTCTACTTGCCACTTGCCGATGTGGCTGAGTACGGCCCGGCACTGCTGGACAATCTTGAGCAGTGCGAGCTGGTGTGCCTGGATGATCTGGATGCGGTTGCCGGTGATTCGCTGTGGGAAGAGGCGCTGTTCCATCTGTTCAACCGCCTGCGCGACGCCGGGCGCCGCCTGTTGCTCGCGGCCAGTGCCTCGCCGCGCGAGATTGCCGTGCAGCTGCCCGATCTCAAGTCCCGGCTGAGCCTGTCACTGGTGTTCCAGTTGCAGCAGCTTTCCGACGAGGACAAGCTGCGTGCGCTACAGCTACGCGCCTCGCGCCGAGGGCTGAACCTGCCGGATGATGTGGGCCGTTTCATCCTTACGCGCGGCGCACGCAGCATGAGCGCATTGTTCGAGCTGCTTGACCGCCTCGATCAGGCTTCTCTGCAGGCCCAGCGCAAGCTGACCATTCCCTTTCTCAAGGAAACCCTCGGCTGGTAAACGCAAGTTCGTGAATGCGTCTGCCTGCAGTCTGTTTCATCGGGCAGGTGAAATGAAAAAGGACCCCGAAGGGCCCTTTTTCAATGTCGCGGAGCTTACTTGCTCAGCTTCATGGTGCCGTGCTCGGCCAGGTGGGTGTGCCAGGAGAAGGCCTTTTCCAGCACGTGCGGGGTGTGGCCGCCGCGCGCCTTGGCTTCTTCCAGGTAGTCCAGAGCCTGCTGCTTGTAGTCCGGGTGCATGCAGTTGTTGATGATGCGCTCGGCTGCTTCGATCGGCGCCAGGCCACGCAGGTCCGCATAGCCCTGCTCGGTGATGATGCAGTCCACGTCGTGGTTGGTGTGGTCCACGTGGGTGACGAACGGAACGATGGAAGAAACGTTGCCGTTCTTGGCCGTCGAGGTGGTCACGAAGATGCTGATGCGAGCGTTACGGGCGAAGTCACCCGAACCGCCGATGCCGTTCATCATGTGGGTGCCACTGACGTGCGTAGAGTTCACGTTGCCGTAGATGTCGGCTTCCAGTGCGGTATTGAAGGAGATGATGCCCAGGCGGCGGATGACTTCCGGATGGTTGGATATCTCCTGCGGACGGAACACCACCTTGCCGGCGTACTTGGCCATGTCGGAAGCCAGGTTGTCCACGCGCTTCTTCGACAGGGAGAAGGCGGTACCGGCGGCGAACTTCACCACACCAGCGTCGATCAGATCGAACACGCCGTCCTGCAGTACTTCGGAAGCCACTACCAGGTCCTTGAACTCGGAAGTGCGCATGCCGTTCAGTACGGCGTTGGCAACGGAGCCTACGCCGGACTGCAGTGGTGCCAGGCTGTTGGTCAGACGACCGGACCTAACTTCTGCACGCAGGAATTCGAGCAGGTTGTCGGCGATCTTCTGAGTTTCTTCGTTCGGCTCGAACAGCGGCGAAGGAATGTCCGGCTGGCTGGAGAGGACGATGCCGCGGACCTTGGCCGGATCCACCGGGATGCCAACGGTGCCGATGCGGGTGCTGATGTCGTAGACGGGGATGTCTTTACGTGCATTTTCGCCAGCAGGGCCAGGCACGTAGATATCGTGCATGCCTTCGTATTCGCGCGGAGCAGAGGTGTTGAGCTCGATGATTACGTGCTTGGCGGTCTGAACGAAGATCGGCGAGTTACCTACCGAGCCGGTCGGAATGATCTGGCCGTCTTCGGTGATGGCTGCCGCTTCGATGATGGCGTAGTCGACCTGGGGCAGTACGCCCTGGCGGATCAGTTCGGCCATGTGGGACAGATGCTGGTCGATGTAGAGGACTTCACCGGCGTTGATTTTCTTACGCTGAACCGGGTTGCCCTGGTAAGGGATACGCTTGTTGATGATGCCGGCTTCAGCCATGGACTGGTCAGCGGCAGGGCCCATGGAGGCGCCAGTGAAGAGGTTGACCTTGAACTTCTCTTTTTGGCCGCGCTCAGAAAGTGCTCGGGGAAATTCTTTGGGCTCACCGAAAAGAGTGAAGCCACTCATGCCCAGTGTCATGCCATCTTCGATCCACGATGCAGCTTCTTCTGCGGAAACGACTTTATCCAGGAATGCAGCATTGCGAATGTATTTGTTCAAGTCCGTTGTCATGAAGTCACCGTAGAATTCGTCTCATGAATGTCTGTCGAGTCCTGCGCCCTTGATCAAGCGTTCTGAAGGATCAGGGTGCAGCTGTCTTCCACTCTGGAAGGCCAAAACTCGACTCTTTTACCACCCGGACTTCTAGAAGTCCATGAGGGTGCCTTGCCTGCAAACTTGCATTCCCCAAGGGCTACTCCCGTTTCGTCGAGTCACGAAGGAACGGGAGCAGGCCCTGTTGGCTCGCAACATTCTAGGGGGCCACGCTTTTTTGGCTGTTATACGAAAGTCGATTGTTCAGATCGATCCAAAGGCTTAGCTGGCGGCCAGATAATTAGCTCTCGCCCGAAGCTTTTCGTTCGTATTGATAGCCCCAGCGGGTGTAAAGCAGTGCGCTGATGAACAGGGTCAAGCTAATGATGGCTTCCAGCCAGCCATAGATCATCCGGGCCGGGTCGATGGCAGCAAGCACACCCTGGATAAAGTATAGATTGACTATGAAGCAGGTCCAGGCATGCGCACGTGGGCTGCCGGCAATCATCCCGGGGGCGACCAGCAACAGTGGAACAAGCTGAATGCTGATCACTACCCAGGTACGCGCCCCATAAAGCTCGGCAAATACCAGATTCCAGACCAGCAGCAATACGGCGAGGCCAATGAAGCTCGCCATGCTGATTGCGCGGCTGATCTTGACCCGTGGCTTCAGCCATTCCAGGGATGGCAGCGGCTTTTTCTTTCTAGCCACGTTTGCTCTCCAGCGCGTTAGCAGTGCGGGCAAGGCGTTCGCCAAAGGCGCGGCACAGGGTTTTCTCGTGCTCATCCAATGCGCGCTTGCCGTCCGCTCCGGCGAAGTGGCTGGGGCCGTATGGCGTGCCGCCGCCGCTGGTTTCCAACAGGGAGCTTTCGCTGTACGGCAGACCCATCAGGAGCATGCCGTGGTGCATCAGTGGCAGCAGCATGGAGAGCAACGTGCTTTCCTGGCCGCCGTGCAGGCTGGCAGTGGAGGTGAAGACGCCTGCCGGTTTGCCGACCAGCTCGCCGGTCAGCCAGAGGCCACTGGTGCCGTCGAGGAAGTATTTCAGTGGGGCGGCCATGTTGCCGAAACGGGTCGGGCTGCCCAGCGCCAGGCCAGCGCAGTTCTTCAGGTCCTCAAGCGTCGCGTAGATCGCGCCCTGTTCGGGAATGCCCGGCGCTACCGCCTCACATTCGGTGGATACGGCTGGCACAGTGCGTAGCTTTGCTTCCACTCCGGCCTGTTCGACGCCGCGGGCGATCTGGCGTGCCATTTCCGCCGTGGCGCCGTGGCGGCTGTAATAGAGCACCAGGATGTAGGGCGCACTCATGGCAGAAGCTCCAGCACTTTCTCCGGTGGCCGACCAATCACCGCGCTGTCGCCGGCAATGAGGATCGGGCGCTCGATAAGGCGGGGATGGGCGGCCATTGCTGCGATGAGCTGCGTATCGCTAAGTGTCGGGTCGGCCAGGTTGAGACTGCGGTACTCCTCTTCGCCAGTCCGTAACAGCTGCCGCGGGCCGATGCCCAAGCGGGCAAGGATCGCCTGGAGTTCGTCACCCGTAGGCGGTGTCTCTAGATAGAGGACGATACTCGGTTGCAGACCGCGCTCTTCGAGCAACGCCAAGGCCTGGCGTGACTTCGAGCAGCGCGGATTGTGGTATAGGGTGAGTTCGGTCATGGGGCTGGCTTAGGTTTTCCGAGGTTGCTTCATGTCTGTGTAGTTGGCCATTCTAACCCTCAATCTGGTGATGCTTGAAACGTCAGGGCCTGCGCTGCGTTGTCAAAGACGTAAACAGGGGACTTTCTAGGGAGAAGGAATGCAGCAGCGGATCAACGACTTCATGGAATTCTGCCGTTTTCTGGTGCAGCGCTTTCTCGTTGATCGCGGGCCGCAGAGCGCGGCGGCATTGACCTACACCACGCTGTTCGCGGTGGTGCCGTTGATGACCGTCACCTTCGCCATGCTGTCGGCCATCCCGGCGTTCCATGGGGTGGGCGAGCAGATCCAGATGTACATTTTCAACAACTTCATCCCCTCCACGGGCGCAACCATCCAGCAATACCTGGTTGCCTTCACCATGCAGGCACGGCAACTGACCTGGTTTGGCGTCGGCTTCCTGATGGCTACGGCGTTGATGATGATGCTGACCATCGAGAAGGCCTTCAATCTCATCTGGCGTGTGCGCCAGCCGCGCCGAGGCATGTCGAGCTTTCTTTTGTACTGGGCGATTCTCAGCCTCGGTCCGCTGCTGCTGGGAGCGGGGTTTGCGATGAGCACCTATATCGCTTCGTTGTCGCTGTTATCCGGCCCCTATGCGCTGCTTGGCGCTGGCACCCTGCTCAAGGCAATGCCGCTGCTGCTGAGTGTTGCTGCCTTTACCCTGATCTATGCCGCAGTTCCCAACACCCGAGTGCCGCTGCGCCATGCGCTGGTTGGTGGGCTGTTCACTTCGGTGCTGTTCGAGGCAGCCAAACAGGGGTTCGGCTTATATGTCAGTTACTTCCCAAGCTATCAGCTGATCTACGGGGCCTTCGCCGCCGTGCCGCTGTTTCTGCTGTGGATCTATCTGTCGTGGATAATCGTATTGTTCGGAGCTGAACTGGTCTGCGGTCTGTCGTCTTCGCAACAGTGGCGGCGCCAGCCGGCGCCCCGTTTGCTGGTGATGCTGGCGCTGCTGAGGATTTTCTATCAGCATCAGCAGGCGGGCCGCGAAGTACGGCTCACTGATGCCCATCGCAACGGCTGGATGCTGCCCGAGGATGAATGGGACGAAATACTCGAGTTCTTCGAGCGTGAACGCCTGGTCTGTCGCACCAGTGCGGCTGGCTGGGTCTTGTCACGGGATCTGCATCATTACAGCTTCGATCAGCTGCTGCGCAGCAATCCCTGGCCGGTTTCCGATTATCAAACGTTACCCGAACATGTGGATGAGCCTTGGTACCCGGCCTTGCGGCAGGCCCTGGAGGCGTTGCAGGGAGAGCGCTCGAAGCTGTTCGGGGGTAGTGTTGCCGTCTGGCTGCAGGCTGAACCAGCAGTTAAATCCGAGTTTGGTGGTGTGAGGAGTCAAGAATGAACAAGAAATCCCTGATGGGATTCGGCCTGCTGGCCTGCCTGGTGCTGGCAGGTTGTGGTGCGGATTGGGGGACGGACCAGCACGGGGCGCAGGTGACTTCGCAGCAACTGGATGGACAGTGGCTGGTGATCAATTATTGGGCAGAATGGTGCGGGCCTTGCCGCACCGAAATTCCCGAGCTGAATGCGCTGGATAAGGCTCATGGCGACATCACCGTATTGGGCGTCAATTTCGACGGCTTGCAAGGCGAGGAACTGGCGGCAGCCTCAACTGATCTGGGGATCGCTTTCCGCGTGCTGAGCCTCGATCCAGCCGAGCGCCTGGACCTGCCGCGTAGCGCGGTATTGCCGGTGACTTACCTGGTCGACAGGGAAGGGAAGGTGCGTCAGCAGTTGGTTGGCGAGCAGACCCTGGAGGGGCTACAGGAGCATCTGGCGCGGCTAGGAAGGTAGTCACTTCTGCAAAAGCGAAACCTCAGCTTTCCAGACCAAATCCTGAAGATCGGAAAGCTTGCTGTCAGGGTTTGACGTACCAGAAGTCCTGCCAAAAGCCGATGACCTTGCTTGGATAGCGAGTCTGGCCGAGGCTGCCGTTGTAGCGAGCCAAGGCGCGGCTGATATCACCGTTTTCGCGCTTGAGGTAATAGCTGAGGATGGTGCAGCCGTAGCGCAGATTGGTTGCGTTGTCGGTGAGATTGTCCTGCGGGCGACCTAGCTCAGCCTTCCAGAAGGGCATGACTTGCATCATGCCTTGAGCGCCTACGCTGGAAATGGCGAAGCGATCGAAATGACTTTCGGCATGAATCAGTGCGAGGACGAGTTCAGGCGAGAGGCCGGCCTTGCTGGCCTCCTGGTGCACCAGGCGCAGCAAGGACAGGCGCTCCACGGGATCAGGTACATAACGCTTGAGCCGAGCGGACATGTCTACCAGCCAGACTTCGGCATCAAAGCGGTCCTGGAAGCTTTCCGCTTCGGCAACGGTTTGCTGTAGGAGGTCGCGCAGTTCAGGCTCGGGCGCCTGACGAAGACTCGCCGAAGCCGGCAGCACGATTGCGATCAGCAGCAGCGAGAGGCAAGCGCGCAGCGTCATCATTATCAGTCATCTTCACCAGCGGCGCTGGCCTGGCGACCGGCCTCCTGCAGCAGACTGTGTAGAAATGACTGCTGCAGCTCGGGGTCATTGTGTGTCAACTCGATCAGGCTCTGTTCGAGCTCGCTGGCCTCCTCTTCCAGCCCCAGCTCTGAAAGCCGTTTAACGCGGTGCACCCACTGGCTTACATCATCATCTTCAAGGTCATCGAAAATTAGCTCGTGGGCCTCGAGAAGCTTGCTGCGCAGGTTGCGGCTGACCATTAGGGTGGCATCTGCGCGGGTGGAGTCCTGTGGATCTTCGACCTGCAGCTGCAGTTTGCCGACCAGGCTGATGTTCTGCTCGGTGAAAGGGCCGTCGAGCAGGTTCAGGCGCAGCACACCGTTGCGATCGGTATTCAGTTCATGCACCTCGGTGCCGGCTATGACCCTAACTGGGCGCTCTGCCCAAGGCAGGCTGGAATATTCCAGGCGTGCGTCCTGGCGCTGTTCTTCCAGGCTCGCCAGGTTCTGTTGCGAACGGCCATTGGACTCAACGTTGATAAAGGGGTTGAGCCCGGCAAAGCCGTAGTTGATCCAGCCACGGGTAGCGCTTTCCGGCAGTTTGCCGAGCATCACGACATTGAGCACATTGGCGCCCACGCCAGCGACCACTGCTACGGCGCCCAACGGCATTTCGTAAAGTTTGCGCCATGCCTGATAAGGCGTGTAGCGGTCGTATCGGCGCGTCACTTCGATATCAACGACTTCCCAGGTTTTCTGGTCGACCACCCGAATGCGTCGCTGGGGCAACTCTAACAAAGGTTCGCCGAGCTCTATGCGCAGACTGTGATCGAGCAGTTTGCGCTCGGTGCGAGCCTCCTGCTCGCTGCGTTGCGGTAGATGATTGGCGCAGCCGCCAAGCAGAAGCGCCACGCAGAGCGTGGCGCTGGTTGAAGCAAGAATACTTCGGTTGAGCATGATATCCGTCAGCGACTGACACGCGAATTGATGAACTCAAGGATGTCGGCGACAGCAACGGCCTGGCTCTCGGCATCGCGGCGATGCTTGTACTCCAGGGTGCCTTCAGCAAGCCCGCGATCGCCGATGACAATGCGATGTGGGATACCGACCAACTCCATATCCGCGAATTTGACGCCCGGACTGGTCTTCTTGTCACGGTCATCAAGCAGAACGTCGAAGCCGGCAGCGGTGAGTTCGGCGTAGAGCTTGTCGGTTGCCTCGCGAACCGCTTCGTTCTCGTATTTCATTGGTACCAGCGCGATCTGGAAGGGTGCCAGGGCGTCCGGCCAGAGAATGCCGCGATCATCGTAGTTCTGCTCGATCGCAGCGGCAACCACCCGGGAAACGCCGATCCCATAGCAGCCCATGGTCAGGGTGACCGGCTTGCCATTCTCACCCATGACACTGCAGTTCATGGCCTGGCTGTACTTGGTGCCAAGCTGGAAGATATGTCCAACCTCGATGCCGCGCTTGATCACCAGCGTGCCTTGGCCGTCCGGGCTTGGGTCGCCAGCCACCACGTTGCGCAGGTCGGCGATTTCCGGCAACGGCAGGTCGCGTTCCCAGTTGAGGCCGAAGTAGTGCTTGTCGTCCTGGTTAGCGCCGGCGGCGAAATCGCTCATCAGCGCCACGGAACGGTCGATGATGCAGGTGATCGGCATGTTCAGCGGGCCCAGCGAGCCAGGACCGGCACCGATGACAGAGCGGATTTCGGCTTCGCTAGCGAACACCAGAGGGTTTGCTACCTGGGCCAGGTTGGCCGCCTTGATCTCGTTCAGCTCATGATCGCCACGGACGATCAGGGCCACCAGTTGGCCTTCTTCGGAGCCATGGACCACCAGGGTCTTGATGGTTTTCTCGATGGCGAGCTGGAATTGCTCGACCAGGTCGGTGATGGTGCGGGTGTTGGGCGTATCGACCAGGCGCAGTTCTTCAGTGGCTGCACCACGCTCTGTCTCGCGTGGAATCGCCTCGGCCTTTTCGATATTGGCTGCGTAATCGGAGCTGTCGCTAAATGCGATATCGTCCTCGCCTGACTCGGCCAGCACGTGGAATTCATGGGAGCCGGTACCGCCGATGGAACCGGTATCGGCCTGCACTGGGCGGAAGTTCAGACCCAGACGGGTGAAGATATTGCAGTAGGCCTGATGCATCCGGTCATAGGTCTGCTGCAGGGATTCCTGGTCGAGATGGAAGGAGTAGGCGTCCTTCATCAGGAATTCGCGGCCGCGCATCAGGCCAAAGCGCGGGCGGATCTCGTCGCGGAATTTGGTCTGAATCTGGAAGAAGTTGATCGGCAGCTGCTTGTAGCTATTAAGCTCGTTGCGGGCCAGATCGGTGATGACTTCCTCGTGGGTTGGGCCGACACAGAATTCGCGGTCGTGGCGATCCTTGAGGCGCAGCAGCTCAGGGCCGTACTCTTCCCAGCGACCGGACTCCTGCCAAAGCTCAGCAGGCTGGATGGCGGGCATCAGCACTTCCAGAGCGCCGGCCTTGTTCATCTCGTCACGTACGATGGCTTCTGCCTTGCGCAGTGCGCGCAGGCCCATGGGCATCCAGGTATACAGACCCGAGGCCAGTCGGCGGATCATGCCGGCACGCAACATCAGCTGGTGGCTGATGACCACGGCATCGGATGGAGTTTCTTTCAGGGTCGAAAGCAGGAACTGACTGGTGCGCATGGGGGCCGATATGTCCTTGCAAGAGCGTGAATTTGGCCGAGCATTGTACGGCGCAGGGGAGGCGTCGTACAGGAGCGGCAGGGCGCTGGCTAAGGCTGTTGCTGGAAACGAAAGAGCCCGGCTTTCGCCGGGCTCCGTTTTACTTCGAATAGCCTGAGATAACCTGAGTTACAGGATGCTCAGTGGGTATTCGACGAAGACACGAATTTCGTTCATGTCGTTCCAGTAAGTGTTGCTGGTTCTGAGAATCGAGTTGCGTAGCTTCAGAGAAAGGTCCTTGGCTGGGCCATCCTGCACTACGTAGGAGACCTGGTTGAAGATTTCCCGCTCACTCGCGTCGCCCATACCCGTATCGATATTGGTTCCTCGAATGTAGGCAGTTTTCCAAGCAAGCCCAGGAACACCGTATTCGCTGAAGTCCAGCTCATAGCTGGCCTGCCAGGAGCGCTCGTCCTTTCCGTTGAAGTCGGAAAGGAAAGAGTTGGCCAGGTAAATACCGTTGCCGCCATCACCGATGTCGTAAGCGTAACCAACCTGCTGGATATTGCCCTCATCGTCAACGTAGTTAAAGCCACCGTGGGAGCGCTGGTGGGCTACGATAAACGAGTGCCCGCCAACGCTGTACGTGGCTGCCAGGCTCCAAATGGTGTTGTCTTCATCCTTGCCGGTGCCGGTGAACTCGCTGTCGTAATCGCTTTTGTAAATGTTGAAATCAAAGCCCAAGGATTGTGAATCCGAGAGCGGGAAGATGTAGTTCACATTAGCGTATTTCTTCTCTGCGACATCTTTAATATCGGAGAAATACAGCGAGGCGCTGAGGTTGTCTGTAAAGCTATAGGTGCCGCCGAGTACGTCAATGGACTTTAGGCGGCCATTATCATGAGCGGTCTCGGTTAGGTTGTTCTGGCCAGTGAAGCGGCCGACATTGAGCTCCAGTCCTTCTATCTCATGGCTGGTGATCAAAGTACCTGTGAAGGTTTGTGGCAGGAGTCGGGTGGTGTCATGAGCCAGAACAGGCAATGATGGCATTTGATCGCCGTATTTCAGTACGGTGTTGGAGGCACGAAACTTAATCGCTACGCCTGCCTCCGACAGATCATCTTGTGTTTTGCCGCTGCTATCCGTGCCAAAGAACGCGATGCCGCCATCTTCACGGCTCTTGCCGGTGTCCAACTTAACGCCCAACAGGCCGTAAGCATCTACTCCGACCCCGATAGTGCCTTGGGTGAAGCCGGACTCGAAGGTGGCAATAAAGCCTTGACCCCAGCGAGACTGGTCTTGAACTCCATCCTTGTGGTCGCGGTGGAAATAGGCATTGCGCAGCAACAGATCCAGCTTCGCATCTTCGACGAATCCCTTGGATTCGGATTGCTGGCTGGCGAAAGCCATTTGGGATGTGCCCGCGGCGACTGCCAGGGCGATGACGCTCCACTTCATCACGCTCATTGTGATTGCTCCTCGGTTTCAAACTGGCCCTGCTTCCTGAGAGGAAGAAGGCATCTTATTTTTACTCTTAGGTCGATCCTTGTTTGCACCTGCCGATGTAGCTTAGGCAGAGCCGGAACACATTTCCTTAAAGCTATGGTTTAGCTGGGGAAAGCGCTGACAGCAAGCTTAACCCAGAGGTTCTTCCTTTCTCCTTTCCGATTTAAGTCTTTAATGACTCAAAGCAATAACCATGCACAAAATCACAAGGACGGATTTTGTGCCTTACAAGCGCTGTCGTCCATCCTCTGATCGCGCCAAAGCGGAGCGTTTTTGAGCCATCCGTGTGCCGATCTGGTGCGCGCCGCTATAGCGCCCCGTGGAGTATTCTTCACATGATTGTTTAAACGTAGCCTGGGAGCTGCGTTGAGAACCCGATTTGAACAGGAGTGCGGTTATGTTCGTTCTTGATTCACGCTTAGAGCAGGACACTCTGTTGTTGGGGGACTTTCCGTTGTGCAGGCTGTTGTTGATGAATGACTCCAGCTATCCCTGGTTCATCCTCGTGCCGCGCCGCGAAGAGGTGAGTGAGCTGTTTCAGCTTGATAGCGCCGACCAGCAATTGCTCTGGCGCGAAACGACCGCATTGGCTGAAAAGCTGAAAGATACCTTTGGCGCAGACAAGATGAATGTCGCGACGTTAGGAAATGTCGTAAGCCAGCTGCACATGCACGTCATCGCTCGTCGGCGGGGCGATGCCGCCTGGCCTGCGCCGGTATGGGGGCATCGGCCTGCGCAGCCCTACACTGACGAGCAGGTCGAGGCCATTCGGCAGAAGCTCAAGCTTGTGCTGACCGATGATTTTCGTTTTGCGGAGCAGTGAGATGGAGCTGGAACAGCGTATCGCCGATCTCGAAACTCGCCTGGCTTTCCAGGACGATACGATTCAGGCACTGAACGATGTGTTGGTTGCGCAGCAGGCTGCTATCGATCGGCTGCAGGCTCAGCTAAAGATTCTGGCCAGGCGCCAGGAAGACATGCAAAGCGGTATCGGAGTGGAGGGGGATGAAGCGCCTCCGCCACATTACTGACGACCTTGTGGCGGAGGTTGGCAAAGGTGCAGGTCAGTGGTTGGTCTGCACCACATCTTCAGCCTGAAGACCTTTGTCGCGCATCATGATGGTGAACTCCACGCGTTGGCCTTCTACAAGAATGCGATGGCCATCGCCGCGAATGGCGCGGAAGTGGACGAACACGTCATCACCGCTATCGCGGGAAATAAAGCCGAAACCCTTGGAAGTGTTGAACCACTTGACTGTCCCGGTCTCGCGACCGGCGGAAGGGGCGGCAGTGTTCACGGGAGCGCTTTTGCTCCGTGGAGTCGTGGGTGCGCCACGATGAGCAGGTCGTGCTTGCCCGCTCTGGGCGGTGGCCAGATGCAGCACCACAGCGACAACGGCCAGCAGCAGGCTGGCGAGCGTTGCCGGCAGGCCGGCGATGGCGACTATCGGGATCAGCAGTACCAGTGCCTGAATAACGGCCGCAGCAATCAGTAGAGCGGATACGGCAATCATCATCGGGCGATGGTGATGGCCGTTGCGTGGCTGAGTGAAGCAGGCGAACTGAGCGTTCAGCAGACCTAACAGCAGCAGGCAAAGCGCTTCGGGTTGAACCAGGGGTGACAAACCGCCGGAGAGTGAAGGGACGAATGACAGAACAAGGGCGGCAACGCCCGTCAATACATGAACGATCTTAAGCATTGTTATGACTCACAGTTGAATAACGCGGTAGAAAAAAGCGTCTGCAGATGGGCAACGGCGGTAATGGATAGACGAATCTTGCCCGGTTGAAGTGCCCAGGCTGCGGCGCGGGCGTATTTAACAGTAAAGGTGGGCGCTGCTCAAATCGTGTGTCAGGCGGAGCGGGAGTATTAGGCGGGGAGGCGTTGGCGGAGGATCGAAGTCGGGAGGCTATGGTGGGGCTCTGGACAGCCGCTTGCGCAACTGTCCAGGAGGGGCGTGACCTTGACTCAGGCAGCCAGCAGGCTGCGCAGCATCCAAGCGGTTTTTTCGTGCACCTGCATACGCTGGGTCAGCAGATCCGCAGTCGGTTCGTCGCTGACTTTCTCAAGCAGCGGGAAGATGCCCCGTGCAGTGCGTACGACCGCTTCCTGGCCTTCCACCAGCAGGCGGATCATGTCTTCGGCAGCAGGGACGCCTTCCTGCTCCTTGATCGAGGACAGCTTGGCGTATTCGGCATAGGTGCCGGGAGCGGGGAAGCCAAGGGCGCGGATGCGCTCGGCGATATCATCCACGGCTAGTGCCAGCTCGGTGTATTGCGTCTCGAACATGGTGTGCAGGGTGTTGAACATCGGCCCCGTCACGTTCCAGTGAAAGTTGTGTGTCTTCAAATATAGGGTGTAGGTGTCGGCCAGCAGGCGCGACAGGCCCTCAGCAATGGCGGCGCGATCCTGCTCGGCGATACCGATATCGATTTTCATGATGTTCTCCTGGTCGATGTAGTCAGCGGCTAGTTATGCCAGAAAGACGGAATGCTGCATATGATCCTTGACGGGTTCGTTCCTTGGAAGCCATCCAGGCAAATCGGTTTCATTTATGGTGCGCGGTGGTAAGGCTGTCGTCGGCGGCTGCGTCGAAAGGATTATGTGGATATAATCTCGCGCTTGTGTCTGGCGACCCGTAGGTTTTGTCGGCGACGCCAGTGCTTGATCACGCTTTTCCGCATTGATCCGTATGACGATTGATGCGGTTTGACAGGATGCTTGTGAGGTGTCCTGTACCCAGTCGCACTTCGCGCGACCCGATGAATTTCAAGATACGAGAAGCGAACCCCACCATGATGCGCAGCCACTATTGCGGCCAGTTGAACGAAAGCCTGGACGGCCAGGAAATCACTCTTTGCGGTTGGGTGCACCGCCGCCGCGACCACGGCGGGGTTATCTTCCTCGACGTGCGTGACCGCGAAGGCATGGCCCAGGTTGTGTTCGATCCCGACCGTGCCGAAACCTTCGCTGCCGCTGACCGGGTGCGCAGCGAATATGTAGTCAAGATCACCGGTAAGGTGCGCCTGCGTCCTGAGGGCGCGCGCAACCCGAACATGGCCTCCGGCGCCATCGAGGTGCTGGGCTACGAGCTGGAAGTGTTGAACGAGGCGGAAACACCGCCGTTCCCGCTCAACGAATACAGCGACGTGGGTGAAGAAACCCGCCTGCGCTATCGCTTCATTGATCTGCGCCGCCCGGAAATGGCCGAGAAGCTCAAGTTGCGCTCGCGCATCACCGCCAGCATCCGCCGCTACCTGGACGAGCAGGGCTTTCTCGACGTTGAAACCCCGATCCTGACCCGTGCCACCCCAGAAGGCGCCCGCGACTATCTGGTACCCAGTCGTACCCATCCCGGCAGCTTCTTCGCATTGCCGCAGTCGCCACAGCTGTTCAAGCAGCTGCTGATGGTTGCCGGTTTCGACCGCTACTACCAGATTGCCAAGTGCTTCCGTGACGAAGACCTGCGTGCCGACCGTCAGCCGGAATTCACCCAGATCGACATTGAAACCAGCTTCCTCGATGAGGCCGACATCATCGGCATCACCGAAGGCATGGTTCGCAAGCTGTTCAAGGAAGTGCTGGGTGTCGAGTTCGGCGAGTTCCCGCACATGCCGTTCGAAGAGGCCATGCGCCGTTATGGTTCGGACAAGCCCGACCTGCGCATCCCGCTGGAGCTGGTCGACGTCGAAGACCAGCTCAAGGAAGTGGAATTCAAGGTCTTCGCGGGCCCGGCCAATGATCCCAAGTGTCGGGTTGCCGCGTTGCGTGTTCCGGGCGGGGCGAGCATGCCGCGCAAGCAGATCGACGACTACACCAAGTTCGTCGGTATCTACGGCGCCAAGGGGCTGGCTTATATCAAGGTCAACGAACGCGCCAAGGGCGTGGAGGGCCTGCAGTCTCCGATCGTCAAGAACATCCCCGAAGCCAATCTCAACGCCATTCTGGATCGCGTCGGTGCGGTCGATGGCGATATCGTCTTCTTCGGTGCGGACAAGGCCAAGGTCGTCTCCGAAGCCCTGGGTGCGCTGCGCATCAAGCTGGGCCACGACCTCAATCTGCTGACCTGCGAGTGGGCGCCGATGTGGGTCGTAGATTTCCCGATGTTCGAAGAAAATGACGACGGTTCGCTGTCGGCGTTGCACCATCCCTTCACCGCGCCCAAGTGCACGCCTGAAGAGCTGGAAGCCAATCCGGGTGCGGCGCTGTCGCGTGCCTATGACATGGTCCTCAACGGGACCGAGCTCGGTGGCGGTTCCATCCGTATTCACCGCAAGGAGATGCAGCAGACAGTGTTCCGTATCCTCGGCATCGACGAGGCGGAGCAGGACGAGAAGTTCGGCTTCCTGCTCGATGCGCTCAAGTACGGTGCGCCGCCGCACGGTGGCCTGGCCTTCGGCCTGGATCGTCTGGTGATGCTGATGACCGGCGCGCAATCGATTCGCGAGGTCATCGCCTTCCCGAAAACCCAGAGTGCAGCGGACGTCATGACCCAGGCACCGGGTGCGGTGGATAGCAAGGCACTGCGCGAGTTGCACATTCGCCTGCGTGAGCAGCCGAAAGCCGAATAACGGCGAAGCCGGAGCCCAGGGAAACCTGGGCTTTTGCGTTACAGCTAGCAGGCTGTTGAAAACGTAGGCGAGGCAGGCAAGACGAGGCAAAAACAGCCGAAGAAGCGGAGTTTAGTGGTCTAAATGAGCATTCTGAGGCTGTTTTTAACGACGTATTGCCAACGCAGATAGTTTTTCAATGGCCTGCAAGAAGAAAGTTGATCAAAGAGGGAGACAGTTATGGCTGGTCATTCCAAATGGGCCAACATCAAGCACCGCAAGGGGCGCCAGGACGCCAAGCGTGGCAAGATTTTCACCAAGATCATTCGTGAGCTGACCGTCGCCGCCAAGAGCGGCCCAATCCCGGCGGACAACCCGCGTCTGCGTCTGGCCGTGGACAAGGCGCTGACCGCGAACATGTCGCGCGATGTGATCGATCGCGCCATCGCTCGCGGCGCCGGCACCAACGATGCCGACAACGTCGTCGAGTTGACTTACGAAGGCTACGCGCCCAGCGGCGTGGCCATCATCGTCGAGGCCATGACCGACAACCGCAACCGCACCGCCGCAGAAGTGCGTCATGCGTTCAATAAGCATGGCGGCAATCTGGGTACCGACGGTTCGGTCGCCTACATGTTCGATCGCAAGGGGCAGATCAGCTTTGCTGCCGGTGTGGATGAGGATGCACTGATGGAGGCCGCATTGGAGGCGGGTGCCGACGATGTGGAAATGGGCGACGATGGCTCGGCGCTGGTGTCTACCAGCTTTACCGATTTTCATGCGGTCAACGAAGCGCTGAGCGCTGCAGGCTTCAAGGGTGAGGAGGCGGAAATTGCCATGATTCCGTCTATCGCCGCTCCGCTCACCGATGTCGAGACTGCCCAAAAGGTATTGCGCCTGATCGATGCGTTGGAAGATTTGGATGACGTACAGAACGTCTATCACAACGCGGAAATCTCTGACGAGATATTGGAGCAGCTGGACTGACGCTTCGCTGCAAACCGAAGCCGGAAGCATCCGAAATGCTTCCGGCTTTTTTCGCTCTGTATTACTGGGCGCGGTCGGCCAAGCCTCAAGCGGGCGGAGCGGTCCTGTGACAGGCGCGGAATTGTGGCTAGCCGCCGTTTGGTGACCTCCCTATACTTGTCGCTGGATAAATAGACAGTACGGCAGGCGCATGACACTCATCCTCGGTATAGACCCCGGTTCCAGAATCACGGGTTATGGTGTGGTGCGCGATACGGGTCGTAGCTGCGAGTATGTGGCTTCCGGCTGCATTCGTACCGGAAGTGGTGAGTTGCCTGATCGGTTGCGTGCGGTGTTTGCCGGTGTCAGCGAGGTGATTCGCCTTCACGGTCCGGTAACCATGGGCATCGAGCAGGTATTTATGGCGCGCAATGCCGACTCGGCGCTAAAGCTCGGCCAGGCGCGTGGCGCAGCCATTGTGGCCGCTGTCGAGCAAGGGTTGGAGATCGCCGAGTACACCGCCACACAGGTCAAGCAGGCCATCGCCGGCACTGGGGGCGCCGACAAGCAGCAGGTGCAGATGATGGTGATGCATCTGTTGAAGCTGGTGAAGAAACCGCAAATCGATGCGTCCGATGCGTTGGCGATAGCCCTGTGTCATGCCCATCATCGTCAGAGCTTGATTCCCCACGGTCTGGCTGGCGCCAAGCGCAGGGCGGGGCGACTGCGTCTGTAATCCGAATTTAGCGAAGCGAGTTGTCAGGAAGTTCAGGCTGGCTGAGTCGATCACTCAGCCCAGAGAGGATGAAATAACGTGATTGGACGTTTGCGCGGCACCCTGGCGGAGAAACAGCCTCCGCATCTGATTCTGGATGTGAATGGCGTTGGCTATGAAGTCGAGGTGCCGATGACCACCCTTTACCGGCTTCCCGCACTGGGTGAGCCGGTGACGCTGCACACCCATCTGGTAGTGCGCGAGGACGCCCAGCTGTTGTATGGCTTTGCCGACAAACGAGATCGCGAGCTGTTTCGTGAGCTGATTCGTCTCAATGGTGTTGGGCCGAAGCTGGCGTTGGCACTGATGTCCGGGCTGGAGGTGGACGAGCTGGTGCGTTGCGTTCAGGCGCAGGACACCTCGGTGCTGGTGAAGATTCCAGGTGTGGGCAAAAAAACCGCTGAGCGTTTGTTGGTGGAATTGAAGGGGCGTTTCAAGGCCTGGGAAACCATGCCATCCATTGCGCCTCTGGTGGTTGAACCTCGCGCCAATATGGCAGTCTCAAGCGCCGAGAATGATGCGGTGAGTGCGCTGATTTCCCTTGGCTTCAAGCCGCAAGAGGCCAGCCGTGCCGTATCAGCAGTACAGGAAGACGATTTGAGCAGTGAAGATCTGATCCGCCGTGCCCTCAAGGGAATGGTGTAAGCCCATGATCGAAGCCGATCGTCTGATTACCGCCACCGGTCGTGACCGTGATGAGCAAATCGACCGCGCCATTCGCCCGCTAAGCCTGGCCGAGTACATCGGCCAGCCGGCGGTCCGCGAGCAGATGGATCTCTTTATCCGCGCTGCGCGCAAGCGAAATGAAGCTCTTGATCACACCCTGATTTTCGGGCCTCCCGGTCTGGGCAAAACCACCCTGGCCAATATCCTGGCCCAGGAAATGGGCGTTTCGATCAAAAGCACGTCCGGCCCGGTGCTGGAGCGGCCTGGTGACCTCGCCGCGTTGCTGACCAACCTGGAAGAGGGTGATGTGCTCTTTGTCGATGAGATACATCGACTGTCGCCCATCGTTGAGGAAGTGCTGTATCCGGCGATGGAAGATTTCCAGCTGGATATCATGATCGGTGAAGGCCCGGCGGCGCGCTCAATCAAACTCGACCTGCCACCTTTTACCCTGGTCGGGGCGACCACCCGGGCAGGCATGCTGACCAATCCGCTGCGTGATCGCTTCGGTATCGTGCAGCGGCTTGAGTTTTACTCAACCGCGGATCTGGCGACCATCGTCACCCGCTCGGCCGGCATCCTCGGTTTGCCGATCGAAGCCGAAGGCGCCTTCGAAATCGCTCGCCGTGCTCGGGGTACGCCGCGTATTGCCAACCGGCTGCTGCGCCGGGTGCGAGACTTTGCCGAGGTGCGGGGCAATGGCGAGATCACCCGGGCCATCGCCGATCTTGCATTGAACATGCTCGACGTCGACGAGCGCGGGCTGGATCACCAGGATCGACGACTGTTGCTGACCCTGATCGAAAAATTCGACGGCGGTCCGGTTGGCATTGATAGCCTGGCCGCGGCCATCAGTGAAGAGCGCCACACCATCGAGGATGTTCTGGAGCCCTATCTGATCCAGCAGGGCTACATCATGCGCACGCCGCGCGGCCGTGTGGTCACTCGCCATGCTTATCTGCACTTCGGCCTGAACCTGCCTAAACGCATGGACGATTCGCCAGTAGGTGACCTCTTCGATGGCGACACAATGTGATGAAAATATTCTTGTTTGAGCCAATTGGAATTTGCTGTGTCTGGCACTAGTATGCGCGCGGAATCACCTGTTCAGCCGTTTACCCATCGTTGTCGTGTCTATTACGAAGACACCGATGCAGGCGGCATCGTTTATTACGTCAACTACCTCAAATTCATGGAGCGGGCCCGTACCGAACGGTTGCGCAGCCTGGGTTTTGCCCAGTCGCAGCTGGCCGGTGAAGACCTGCTGTTCGTCGTCCATTCCAGCGAAGCGCGTTATCACGCACCAGCGCGGTTGGACGATGAGTTGCTGGTAACCGCCGAGGTGACTGAAATAAAACGCGCCAGCCTGCGTTTCAGGCAGCAGGTGAGGCGTGCCAAAGATGATCTGCTGCTCTGCGAGGGGCAGTTTCTGGTGGCCTGTGTACGCGCCGAGAGTTTGAAACCCCGCCCCATTCCCGAAGCGCTGCGTTCAGCCTTCGCCGGGTCGGGTCTACCCCCTGCAGGAGAGTAAGCGTGGAACCCAACGTCGATCATATGTCCATGTGGAGCCTGATCAGCAACGCCAGCTTTGTGGTTCAGCTGGTCATGCTGATCCTGGTGGCGGCTTCGGTGATGTCCTGGATCATCATCTTCCAGCGCGGCAACATGTTGCGCGCTGCCAAGCGTGCACTGGATACCTTCGAAGAACGTTTCTGGTCTGGCATCGATCTGTCCAAGTTATACCGCCAGGCGGGTAGCAACCCGGACCCGGATTCCGGCGTTGAGCAAATCTTTCGTGCAGGTTTCAAGGAGTTTTCCCGCCTGCGCCAGCAGCCGGGCGTTGATCCCGATGCCGTGATGGATGCAGTCAACCGGGCCATGCGCGTAGCCATCTCACGGGAAGAGGAGAAACTCGAGCAGAGCCTGCCGTTCCTGGCTACGGTCGGTTCCACCAGCCCCTATATCGGTCTGTTTGGCACTGTCTGGGGCATCATGAACTCGTTCCGTGGACTGGCTCAGGTGCAGCAGGCGACATTGGCCACCGTTGCTCCGGGTATCGCTGAAGCGCTGATCGCTACGGCCATCGGCCTGTTCGCGGCGATCCCGGCTGTTATCGCCTACAACCGCTTCTCCGCACGCGGCGAAATGCTCATCGCTCGGTATTACACCTTCGCCGACGAGTTCCAGGCGATTCTCCACCGTAAAGTTCACACCACCGAAGATTGAGGCCACAGGCCATGGCCAGAATTCGCAACAGACGCAAGCCGGTCGCCGAGATGAACGTGGTGCCCTACATCGATGTGATGCTGGTGCTGCTGGTGATCTTCATGGTGACCGCGCCCATGCTCAACCAGGGCGTCAAGGTTGATCTGCCTCAGGTCAGCAGCGAAGTGCTGCCGCAGGATAACGATGCCCAGGTTTTGACCATCTCGATCAAAGCCGACAAGACCTATTACTGGAACATGGGCAACGAGGTTGATACCGAGACGGTCCAGGACCAGGCGCTGACTCTCGACGAGATGACCCGTGCGGTCACGGCGATCATGAGTCAGAACCGCAGCCAGGGAAAACAGGTCCAGGTGTTCGTTCGTGGTGACAAGGCGGTCGACTACGGCTCGGTCATGAACGCCATGGGCGGCCTGCAACAGGCCGGTGTGGGCAACGTCGGCCTGATCACCGAGGCACCTTGATGCGGCAGGCCGAGCGTTCTCCCTCTCAGAGTTACTTCTGGCCCACCGTTCTGGCTGTGGGCCTGCATGTCATCATTTTCGGCATGCTTTTCGTCAGCTTCGCCATGACGCCCGAGTTGCCGCCGTCCAAGCCTATTGTCCAGGCGACTCTGTATCAGCTGAAGTCACAGAGCCAGGCCACCACGCAGACCAACCAGAAACTTGCCGGCGAGGCGGAAAAAACAGCCGCCAAGCAGTACGAGGCCGAGCAGCTGGAACAGCGCAGGATCGAGCAGCAGAAGCAGGCCGCAGCGGCTGCGGAACAAAAGAAGACCGAGGACGCTCGAAAGGCCGAAGCAGAAAAGGCGGCAGCGGCAAAAAAGGCGGCTGACGCGAAGAAGGCCGAGGAGGCACGCAAAGCGGCCGAGCAGCAGAAGCAGGCAGAAGTTGCCAGGAAGAAGGCGGCGGACGAGGCGGCGAAGAAAAAGGCTGCCGAGGAAGCCGCTAAGAAGAAGGCGGCTGAGGACGCCAAGAAGAAAGCTGCGGAAGAAGCCAAGAAAAAAGCTGCTGCCGAGGCCGCAAAGAAAAAAGCGGCGGAAGAGGCGAAGAAGAAAGCGGCCGCGGAGGCTGCACGCAAAGCGGCTGAAGACAAGAAGGCGCAAGCCCTTGCCGAGCTGCTTGCCGAGGACACTCAGCGCCAGCAGGCTATGGCCGATACGCAAGGCAGCCAGGTTGCAGGTGACTTCGACGATCTTATTCGCATGCGAGCAGCGCAGGGCTGGACTCGTCCGCCTTCGGCGCGCAACAACATGTCGGTAACGCTGCGCGTGAACATGCTGCCAGACGGCACCATCACCGCAGTAAACGTTTCACGGTCGAGCGGCGATGCTCCGTTTGACAACTCCGCGGTTGCCGCGGTCAAGAATATTGGTCGGCTGACCGAGATGCAGGGGCTTTCCGCTCAGGAATTCCAGCCGTACCGCTCGTTCACGATGACCTTTACGCCTGAGGACCTTGCGTTGTGATCAACTACCTTCGAGGTTTTATCGTCCTTCTGTCGCTGGTGCTGGGAAGTGCCGTCGCGCAGGAGAAAAACATCGTTGTCACCAGCGGGAGCGATCGTGCAATTCCGATTGCGGTCGTTCCGTTCGGCTGGCAGGGCGGCAGCGTGCTGCCGGAAGACATGGCCGAGATCATCGGTAACGACATGCGCAATTCCGGGATATTCCAGCCTATTCCCAAGCAGAACATGATCAGCATGCCGACCAAGGCCAGCGAAGTCATTTTCCGCGACTGGAAGGCGCTCGGAGCACAGTATCTCGTGGTTGGCGATATCCAGCCTTCCGGCGGCCGGCTGCAGGTGCAGTTTGCAGTATTCAACGTGACTACCGAGCAGCAGGTCATGACCGGTAGCGTCGGCGGCACGCCTGATCAGTTGCGGGACATGGCTCACTACGTCGCTGACCAGTCGTTCGAAAAGCTTACCGGCATCAAGGGTGCGTTCTCCACACGCCTGCTCTACGTGACCGCTGAGCGCATGGGTGCCAACAACACTCGCTATACGCTGCAGCGCTCAGATTACGACGGCGCGCGTGCTGTAACCTTGTTGCAGTCGCGCGAACCGATTCTGTCGCCGCGTTACTCGCCCGATAGCCGTCGCATTGCTTATGTTTCGTTTGAACAGAAACGCCCGCGTATCTTCATCCAGCACATCGATACGGGTCGGCGCGAGCAGGTCACCAATTTCGAGGGGCTTAATGGCGCGCCGGCGTTTTCTCCTGACGGCAACCGCCTGGCGTTTGTGCTGTCCAAGGATGGCAACCCGGAAGTCTATGTGATGGATCTGAATTCGCGTCAGTTGCAGCGGCTGACCAATCACTATGCGATCGACACCGAGCCTTTCTGGGGGGCAGATGGCCAAACCATCTATTTCACCTCTGACCGGGCGGGTAAGCCGCAGATCTACAAACAGCGCTTGGGTAGCAATAATGCCGAGCGAGTTACGTTTGTAGGTAACTACAACGCCAACCCCAAACTGTCAGCAGATGAAAAGACTCTGGTCATGATTCATCGCCAGGAGGGCTATACCAATTTCAAGGTGGCAGCACAGGACCTGCAGCGTGGCAATTTGCGGCTACTCTCTGATACAAGTTTAGATGAGTCGCCCACTGTTGCGCCTAATGGCACTATGCTAATCTACGCGACCCGCCAGCAGGGCCGGGGAGTCTTGATGCTCGTATCAATTAATGGTCGAGTTAGGCTCCCGCTTCCTACTGCTCAAGGCGAAGTCCGTGAGCCATCGTGGTCCCCTTACCTGAACTGATGCGGTATCAACGCTTTAAACTAACCATTAAACACACTGGGGTTGTTACACATGGAAATGCTGAAATTCGGTAAGTTTGCTGCTCTGGCACTGGCCATGGCTGTTGCTGTTGGTTGTTCCTCTAAGGGCGGCGATGACTCCGGTGAAGGTTCCACCGCCATCGATCCGAACGCTGGTTACGGTGCTGATAGCGGTGCTGTTGACGGCAGCATGAGCGAAGAAGCCGCTCTGCGCGCCATCACCACCTTCTACTTCGAGTACGACAGCTCCGACCTGAAGCCTGAAGCCATGCGCGCACTGGACGTTCATGCCAAGGATCTGCAGTCCGCCGGCAACCGTGTTGTGCTGGAAGGCCACACTGACGAGCGTGGTACCCGTGAGTACAACATGGCTCTGGGCGAGCGTCGTTCCAAGGCCGTTCAGCGCTACCTGGTTCTGCAGGGCGTTTCCCCGGCTCAGCTGGAGCTGGTTTCCTATGGCGAAGAGCGTCCAGTTGCCATGGGTAACGACGAGCAGTCCTGGGCTCAAAACCGCCGTGTAGAGCTGCGCAAGTAATAAGCCATGCTTAAGCACCGTTATGCTCTGATGCTGTTCGCGCTTGGGCTGCCGCTTACTGCGGCGGCTCAGGTTCCGATTGTGGAATATGACTCGCGCAGCGGTAATGCTGCACCCGGGTCGGGCTATTCTGCCGGCGCAGATACAGGCGGTGCCTATGCCGGAGGCGGAGCGGCTGCTCCGTCTTCGGCGCAGGGCATGCTCTTTATTCAACTGCAGCAGATGCAGGAAGAAATAGCGCAGCTGCGCGGCATGCTCGAGATGCAACAGAATGATATCCAGCGCCTGCAACAGGAGGGGTTGGAGCGTTACCAGGATCTGGATCGTCGCTTGTCGCAAGGTGCGGCTGGTGGGGCGGTCGGTCAGAATTCTTCAGCCGCTGGCGTAACCGATGCTGGCGGAGCAGTGCAGACCCCTGCGGGTGCGTCGACGCAGGGCGGTGCGAGTGCCGATCCTGAAAAAGAAAAGTTGTACTACGATGCAGCCTTCGACCTGATCAAGGCCAAGGATTTTGATAAGGCCGCTCAGGCCTTTGCCGCGTTTCTGCGTAGGTATCCTGAGAGCGTCTACGCCGGCAATGCTCAATATTGGTTGGGTGAAGTGAACCTTGCCAATGGTGATCTTCAGGCTGCCGGTCAAGCCTTTGCCAAGGTCAGTCAGGCCTACCCGCAACACAGCAAGGTGCCGGATTCGCTATACAAGCTGGCTGATGTCGAGTTGCGGTTAGGTAACCGGGACAAGGCCCAGGGGATATTCCGCCAGGTTGTTGCTGACTACCCCAACAGCTCAGCTGCGCAGTTGGCGCAGCGTCAATTGAATCGTTAATCAGCGGCATGACTGACAAACCCGCCCAACGGCGGGTTTTTTCGTTAGAATCGCTGCCCCTTTACCCGCAACGGAGGCGGACGGCCTGTTTAGCCGTTACGCCCGTGGCTGATATGCAAAATACCCTGCGAATAACCGAGATTTTTTACTCGTTGCAGGGGGAAGCGCGCACAAGTGGCCTGCCCACAGTGTTCGTTCGCCTGACCGGCTGTCCCCTGCGCTGTCAATATTGCGATTCCGCTTATGCATTCAGCGGCGGCGAAATCATGTCGCTTCAGGCAATTCTGGAGCGCGTTGCATCCTTCAATCCCCGTTACATCTGCGTCACAGGCGGTGAGCCTCTTGCTCAGCCGGGCTGTTTGCCGTTGCTGCAACAGTTGTGTGATGCCGGTTATGAAGTATCGCTTGAGACGAGCGGGGCGCTGGATATTTCCGCTGTCGATGAGCGAGTGAGTCGGGTTGTCGATCTGAAAACGCCGGGCTCAGCTGAAGTGGGGCGCAATCTCTACGAGAACATCAACTGGCTGACTTCCAATGATCAGGTGAAGTTTGTCATCTGCTCACGGGAAGACTATGACTGGGCGGCTTCCAAACTGATCGAGTATCGCCTGCACGAACGTGCCGGCGAAGTGTTGTTCTCGCCCAGCTATGGGCAGGTTGATGCGCGCGCACTGGCTGAATGGATTATCAGTGACAATCTTCCGGTACGCATGCAGCTTCAGCTGCACAAGATTCTTTGGGACGATGCCCCAGGGCACTGATCGCTCCGGTATTCATCGCTTACAGCCAAGGTATTTGCAATGACTGAAAAGAAAGCTGTAATTCTGCTCTCGGGCGGGCTGGATTCCGCGACCGTCGTCGCCATGGCCAAAGCCCAGGGTTATGCCTGCTACAGCATGAGTTTCGACTATGGTCAGCGGCATCGTGCAGAGCTGCATGCTGCTGAGAGAGTTGCCAAGCAGCTGGGTGTGGTCGAACACAAGGTGATCGGCATGAACCTCAACGGTATTGGTGGCTCGGCGCTCACTGACAGCAGCATGGATGTTCCGGAGGAGCAGGTTGAAGGCATCCCCGTCACCTATGTGCCGGCGCGCAATACGCTGTTCCTTTCCCTGGCGTTGGGGTGGGCTGAAGTGCTGGGTGCGCGTGATATTTTCATTGGCGTTAATGCGGTCGATTACTCGGGTTATCCCGATTGTCGCCCCGAATTTGTAGAGGCATTCGAGCGGCTGGCCAATCTCGCCACCAAGGCGGGTGTCCAGGGGCAGGGCTTTAGAATCCGTGCGCCATTGCAGGATCTCAGCAAGGCTCAGATCATTCAGGAGGGCATTCGCCTGGGTGTTGATTATGCGATGACGGTGTCATGCTATCAGGCCGATGACTTGGGCCGCGCCTGTGGCAAGTGCGACAGCTGCCGTTTGCGTGCGGCTGGCTTCGAGGCGGCGGGTATTGAAGACCCGACTCGATATCACTGAAACTTTTTTCAAAAAAAACTTTGATTTAATCAATCAAATCAGTATCATGCGCTCCGCATCGGGTCGTTAGCTCAGTTGGTAGAGCAGTTGGCTTTTAACCAATTGGTCGTAGGTTCGAGTCCCACACGACCCACCATATTCTCCTTGTGAGATTAGAAGCCGGATACCGAGAGGTATCCGGCTTTTTTAATTTCCTGGATTTTCACGTGGGCAGCGCCGAGCATCGCTTGCTAACGCAAAGTGCCGGTCAAACCGCTCTGGCATCGGCCTCGCTTTCCCTTTTGTCGATGCTTCGGCTAGTATTCCTGCCCCTTTAGCCGGCCAAAGTATGCCGCGTGGCGCTTGCTCGCATGCTCTTCCCAGAGCGGCTCCCTTGGCCGGGTTATACTCGGCGCTTCATGCCATAACGTGCTTGCAGGACCTGTGAACATGACGCACATCCCCGAACGCATTCTTGTGCAGGCCCATCTGGCTGCCAGGCAGACTGTGCCACTGACGCCTGAACAGGAAGCGCAACTGTGTAGCGAGATCGCTGCCGAGCTGAAACGGCAGGATGCGGTTCTCGTCGCGCATTACTACACCGATCCGGTTATTCAGGCGTTGGCCGAGCAAACCGGAGGCTGTGTCGCCGATTCGCTTGAAATGGCGCGCTTTGGCAATGAACACCCGGCGCAGACCGTAGTGGTTGCCGGAGTTAGATTCATGGGTGAAACCGCCAAGATCCTCAACCCCGAAAAACGCATATTGATGCCAACCCTTGAGGCGACCTGTTCGCTGGATCTCGGGTGCCCGGTCGAGGAGTTTTCAGCTTTCTGCGACCAGCATCCAGAGCGCACGGTGGTGGTCTACGCCAATACCTCGGCTGCGGTGAAGGCGCGCGCAGACTGGGTAGTCACTTCCAGCTGTGCACTGGAGATTGTCGAGAGCCTGATGGATAACGGCGAGACGATCATCTGGGCGCCGGACAAGCACCTCGGTAGCTATGTGCAGCGCGAAACAGGTGTAGACATGCTGCTCTGGGACGGTGCCTGTATCGTTCATGAAGAGTTCAAGTCGAAGCAGCTTCAAGATATGAAGGCGCTATATCCAGATGCAGCTGTACTGGTGCATCCAGAGTCGCCGGAAGCGGTGATTGGATTGGCTGACGTGGTCGGCTCCACCAGTCAGCTGATCAAGGCGGCGCAAGAGCTGCCTAACTCGACATTCATCGTCGCCACCGACCGAGGCATCTTCTACAAGATGCAGCAGCTATGCCCGGAGAAGACCTTTATCGAGGCGCCTACGGCCGGCAGCGGCGCAACCTGCCGCAGTTGTGCGCATTGCCCGTGGATGGCCATGAACACCCTTGAGCGGACCTTGCAGAGCCTCCGCACGGGCAGCAATGAAATACTGGTTGATCCGGCGCTGATTCCGCGAGCGGTCAAGCCGCTCAAGCGCATGCTGGACTTCACCAAGGCGGCGCGTATCAGGCAGGCTGGCAACGCCTGATACCGTGCTGGATGGCGAGATGCATGCTGCGCTGATACTCAGCGCAGCATGTCCTCGATCATGCGCTTCTCCTCAGCCAGCTGCTGCTGGCGTGCGTCGATTCGAGCGGACATCTGGAAGTTGCTGGCTCGCCGCTTGGCGAAGTCCAGCTGCTCAATGGCCTGAGTGTAATCGCCGACCAGCGCGAAGAACTCTGCGCGGGCTTGATGCAGGCCGAGGATGTTGCCGGTCAGACCGCGCACCTCCGATACCTGGTACCAGACGTCAGGGTCTCTGGGGCGCGCTTCGACCAGCTTGTCCAGCTCGCTTTCAGCCTCCTGCAGACGGCCCTGCTTGACCAGTAGATCGATGCTTGCCTGCCTTACCGGGTAGCTGCCGGGATAAAGGGCGAGTAGCTGCTTGATGCGCCTGTCCGCTTCGCCCATGCGGTTTGCAGTGATATCGAGTTCGACCTGGGCCAGGTTGTAGGCCACTTCATCGGGTGCCTTTTGCAGCAGCGGCTGTAGCGTGCTTGCCGCCTCCTGCAGCTGGGCACTCCTGATCTGCGCCAATGCCAGGCCGTACCGAGCTGAATCAAGGCTTTCGTCTTCACTGAGCATGGCCCGGAAACGCTTGGCACTGAGGCCGGGCGTGCTTTCAAACTGCAAGTTGACCCGCGCGCGCATCAGCTGATAACGCAGACTGTCCTGCACGCCGCCCGGAGGGTATTGCTCGGCGCGGTTGCGGGTGTCGGCGATGCGGGATTCGCTGACCGGGTGGGTCAGCAGAAACTCGGGTGGTTTCTGGTCGTATCGATACTGGCGCATCAAGCGGCCGAACATGTCCGGCATCGCACGCGGATCATAGCCGGCCCGCTGAAGATTCAGGATGCCGATGCGATCAGCTTCCTGTTCGTTCTGCCGGGAGAAGCGTCGTTGCGCCTGAATCGCAGCAGCCTGGGTCGATACGATAGCTGCAATACCCGCATCGCCAGCACCGGCAGCGGCAGCTACCACGCCAGCCAGCATGGCGGCCATCACCGGCAGCTGCATACGCTTCTGTGCTTCCAGCCCGCGTGCGAAGTGACGCTGGGAAAGGTGTGCCAGTTCGTGAGCCATCACCGAAGCGTATTCGGCCTCGGTCTGCGCATGAATAAACAGCCCGCCATTGACCCCGATAATTCCTCCAGGCGCGGCAAATGCGTTTAGCTGAGGGCTGCGAAGCAGTACAAACTCCAGGCGGCGATCCTGTAGTTGGCTGGTTTCGGCCAGGCGGTAAACGCTGCGCTCCAGATAATCCTTTAGCAAGGGGTCGGACAGCTGCGGAACCTGGCCACGCAACAGGCTCAGCCAGGCGCGCCCTAGCTGATACTCCTGCTCCGGGGAGACGATTCCGGAGCTGGAATCACCCAGGGAAGGCAGGTCGTTAGCCATTGCCGGCTGCCCGATCAGGACGGCGAGTGACAGCAGGGTGGGGCGCAGCAATTTCATCAGGGTGGGGCTCACTGAGTCGGGGGATTGCTACTGTAGCCTTGAGCTCGGGTGGCTGGCCAGAGCTGCTTAAGGCTCGGTATTCTGCAGCCCTTTCGAGGAGATGATCAATGACTGAACAGGCTGCGTGCGCCATTGCTTATGACGCCGAACTGGATGCTAGTGGGCTTGCCTGCCCCATGCCCTTGCTCAAGGCCAAGCTGGCACTCAATGGGCTGGGCAGTGGGCAGGTATTGAAGGTAACGGCAACCGATCCGGGCTCACAGCGGGACTTCCATAGCTTCGCCCGGCTTGCAGGTCATGCGCTGCTGCATGAAGAGACGGAAGGGGAGGTTTATCGCTACTGGCTGCGCAAGGCCTGATTGGCAGCGCAAGAAATAGAGCACAGGGCCGGAAGCTCCGGCCCGCTTGTTACTCTTGGTTCAAAGCTTGGGCGGCCTGTAGTACGGCCTCGACGTGGCCCGGAACCTTAACGCCCCGCCATTGCTGGCGAAGAACCCCGGCGCTGTCTATGAGGAAGGTGCTGCGGTCGATGCCCATGTATTCCTTGCCATACAGCTTCTTTAGCTTGATGACGTCGAACAGCCTGCACAGCTGCTCATCCTTGTCGGAAATGAGCTCAAAGGGGAAGTTGTGCTTGGCCTTGAAGTTCTCGTGGGTTTTCAGACTGTCGCGTGAAATGCCGAACACCCGCGTGTTGGCCGCTTCGAAAGCTTCGTACAGATCACGGAATCCCTGGCCCTGGGTAGTGCAGCCCGGCGTATTGTCTTTGGGATAAAAATAGAACACCACCTGCTTACCCTTCAGGGTTTCGGGGGTAATCAGCTGGTCGCTGGTCGCCTGGGCCTGGAAGGCGGGGAGTGGGCGATCAATCTCGACGGACATAATGGGCTCCTTTATGGATTCTGCGGGCGCCAGGGTTCGATCAGGGCATCCAAATTCAAAGCGTCGGCGAAGTCGAGGAACTGGTCGCGCAGCCAGCTGATCTGCGTGCCGGCCGGCAGGGTGACGGTCAGAGTGGCGTTAAGCATGGTGCCGCCGGTTTGTGGCGCCTGGTAGGTGTCGCAAGTCAGGCTTTCCAGCTCGACGCGATGATCGATGAAGAACTGGCAAAGCTCATTGAGAATATCCGGGCGATAGTCGGAACTGACATAGGCCACGTATGGCAGTGCCTGCGGGCGGGCGTCCAGAGCTTCGCTACGGACCATCTGGGCAGTGAAATCATGTTTTTTTGCCAGGCCCGGCAATACGGTTTCCATGCGAGCCAGCGCGTCCCAGGTCCCGCTGATTTCCAGTGCCAGCGCACAGTATTCGCCGTGCCGGGTAAGTCGGGT
This sequence comes from Pseudomonas saudiphocaensis, assembly GCF_000756775.1. Lineage (NCBI taxonomy): Bacteria > Pseudomonadati > Pseudomonadota > Gammaproteobacteria > Pseudomonadales > Pseudomonadaceae > Pseudomonas > Pseudomonas saudiphocaensis. Next base: position 1,005,812 of record NZ_CCSF01000001.1, on the reverse strand, counting down.
GTTGACTACAGCGCAACGGTTCTCGTTGCTGGCCCTGCAAAGCACATTGGTGAGCTCCATTGGATTGCGGCCCAAAGCGCTGATGACAAGAAACTGTTCGCGGGGTACTGGAGGGGTGGACATGCAGCATTCCTGGCGGTAGTGAATCGGGCGGCCAGCCAAGCCGAAAACAGGTTAGGGTAGCGAAAAGCGCTGCAAGAGGGAAATCCGCATCGACGCTGCAGGTCGGATGGCGCCGATCCGGGTGCTATTTTCGTTGCTCCAGATGCCTCCGGTGTACTCGCAAAGCGTAAAGGAGCCTTGTACCATTACGCCTCTCTTTTTCGGCAGGAGCGGTTGCATGATTGCGGGCAGTATGGTGGCACTGGTCACGCCCATGGATGCGCAGGGTGGTCTTGATTGGGACAGCCTTAGCAAGCTGGTGGACTTCCATTTGCAGGAAGGCACCGATGCAATCGTTGCGGTCGGCACTTCGGGTGAATCGGCGACCCTCGATTACAGCGAAAACATTGAAGTGATTCGGCGCGTTGTCGATCAGGTAAATGGTCGTATCCCGGTAATCGCCGGCACGGGCGCCAACTCTACCCGTGAGGCCCTTGAGCTGACCGAGCAGGCCAAGGCCGTGGGTGCTGATGCCTGTCTGCTGGTTACTCCGTACTACAACAAGCCGACCCAGGAAGGCCTCTACCTACACTTCCGCCATATTGCCGAAGCGGTAGCCATTCCCCAGATCCTCTATAACGTGCCGGGCCGTACTGCCTGCGACATGCTGCCGGAGACTGTGGAGCGGCTGTCCAAGGTGCCGAACATTATCGGCATCAAGGAAGCCACCGGTGACCTCAAGCGTGGGCAGGAAGTGCTCGACCGTGTTGGCAAGGACTTCCTCGTCTACTCCGGCGACGACGCTACGGCAGTGGAACTGATTCTGATGGGAGGCAAGGGCAATATTTCCGTCACCGCCAACGTCGCGCCCCGTGCGATGAGTGATCTGTGCCGCGCCGCGCTCGCCGGTGACGCGGAAAAGGCACGCGCAATCAACGCCAGCCTGATGCCCTTGCACCAAGCGCTGTTCATCGAAGCCAACCCGATACCGGTCAAGTGGGCGCTACACGAAATGGGTTTGATTCCCGAGGGCATTCGCCTGCCTCTGACCTGGCTCAGCCAGCGTTGCCATGACCCACTGCGTCAGGCCATGCGGCAGACTGGTGTGCTGGCCTGAACCAATCCGGTGTACCGGTTTTAATAATGTAAGGAACACGCATGAAGCGACTGGCCGGACTCTCGACCCTTGCCCTGATCATCTCTGGAACTAGCGGCTGTGGCTGGTTGTGGGGCGAAGATGGATACTTTCGCGACCGTGGCAGCGACTATCTGCAAGCGCATCAGGTCGCTCCCATGCAGGCCCCGGCTGGCAGCGAGCTGCGTTCGATCGAGCCGTTGCTGCCTATTCCCCAGCACATCCCCGATATGCGCTCGACCGGCGAATATGAAGTGCCGCGGCCGCAGCGGTTGGTGGTAGTTGAGGAGGCCAGTGAATTCAGCCTGCAGACCTCGGAAGAGGCTCGCTGGCTGGTTGCGCTCCGTGCGCCGACGCAAGTCTGGACTGCGGCGCGCCAGTACTTCGTCAACAATGGATTCCAGATTGCTGAAGAGCGTCCGCAGACTGGCGAGTTCACCACGGCTTGGCAAACGCGTGACCAGCTTTCTCCAGCCCTGGTGCGCAACCTGGGGCTGGGGCAAGACGAAACCCGAGTGCGTGTACGCATTGAGCCAGGCGTCCAGCGTGATACCAGCGAAATCTTTCTGCTCAGCGTTCAGCGTCCCGCCGGAAGTAGCGAGGATATAGGCTGGCCTGAAAAGACCGTCAATGCCGAGCTTGACCGAGTATTGCTCGATGAACTGCAGGTTGGCTTGACCAGCAGTGCGGAGCAGGGCAGTTCGACTTCCCTGTTGGCTGAGCGTGCGTTCGACGCGCCGAGCCGGGTAACCCTCAGCGAAGCAGGCAGTGGCAGCCCGGTATTGCAGCTCGATACTGACTTCAACCGCGCCTGGTCCAGTGTTGGTCGCGCACTTGCCGCCAGCGACATCCTTGTCGAAGATTTGGATCGTAGCTTGGGTGTGTACTACATCAACCTGGCCGAAGGCGCAGCGAACCCGGATGACAAGCCAGGATTCTTCTCTCGGCTGTTCGGCGGTGCGCCGAGTCGTAAGGAAATCGAAGCCCGGGCCGAGCGCTACCAGGTTCGCGTGATGGAGGTGAGTGGCAACGTACAGGTCACTCTGGACAAAGACCTCGACACGGTGGCTCCCGCGGACGTTGCGCGGCGCGTGCTGAACATGCTCAAGGACAGCCTGGGCTGATTGTCTCGGCAGTCCGGCGATCCGAAACAGGCGAAACCATCGGTTTCGCCTGTTTCGTTTAACCACAGACCTTATTTGATATGGCTTGCCGCTGACGCAGCGTATCGGAATTCAGAGAATCAACATGACTACTCCAAGTGCTCTCAGTCTGAAAAAAATCTACTCCGGCAAGGTTCGCGACCTTTACGAAATTGATGACAGACGCATGCTCATGGTTGCCACCGACCGGCTTTCAGCGTTCGATGTGATTCTCGCCGAGCCGATTCCGGAGAAGGGGAAGATTCTTACTGCCATCTCCAATTTCTGGTTCGACAAGCTTCGGCATCTGGTGCCCAACCACTTCACCGGTGATAGGGTCGAGGACGTCGTAAGTCCCGCCGAACTGCCGCTGGTAGAAGGGCGTGCGGTGGTTGCCAAGCGCCTCAAGCCGGTTGCTGTGGAGGCGATCGTGCGTGGCTATATCGCAGGTTCCGGCTGGAAGGAATACCAAAGGAGCGGCACCGTCTGTGGCATTCAATTACCCGCAGGCCTTAAAGAGGCTGCAAAGTTGCCGGAGCCGATCTTTACTCCCTCGACCAAGGCTGCAGTAGGTGACCACGACGAGAACATCTCCTTCGAGCAATGCGAGGCCATCATCGGCAAGGAGTTGGCTGCTCAGGTGCGTGACGTCTCCGTGGCGCTCTACAGTGCTGCTGTGGAGTACGCAGCAACTCGCGGCATCATTATCGCCGACACCAAATTCGAGTTCGGCCTCGATGAAAACGGCACTCTTACCCTTATGGATGAAGTGCTGACTCCCGACTCCAGCCGTTTCTGGCCGGCAGACAGTTACTGTGAAGGCAGTAATCCTCCTAGTTTCGATAAGCAGTTCGTGCGTGACTGGCTCGAGTCCACTGGCTGGAACAAGGAGCCACCTGCTCCCGCAATTCCCGCAGACGTTGCGCAGAAAACCGCCGACAAGTATCGCGAAGCTCTGACGCGACTTACGGTTTGATGTGGAAGCTACGAGAGCTTTGTAGTCGTAATAAGTTGAAAAACGGACAAAAAAGCCTGTAGCGGGGTTCGACAATAGCGCATGAACTGATATCATGCGCGCCGCTGGAGAGATGCCGGAGTGGCCGAACGGGACGGATTCGAAATCCGTTGAACAGGCAACTGTTCCTAGGGTTCAAATCCCTATCTCTCCGCCACTATTAAAAAGCCCCGTAACTCGTTGAGTTACGGGGCTTTTGCTTTCTCGAGTTACTACTCTGTTTGACTACTCTGAACAGAGCTTGCTGGTGGTGATTGGCTTTTCCCTTTGTTGGGCTTGAGCTTACACAGGGAGCGAGAGCAGGCATCGCCCCAGCGATAGCCTCTGCCGTTGACACCATCTGCTTTCAGGCATTCAGCAACGCCAGCAAGAGTCTTCGTGACGCGAAGGGTGATGCAGCTCTATCGTGCCGCGGATGCCTGCAGCGAAGGCGTCGGTCTATTCTCTGCCTTAGCCTGATCGGCTTCTTGTACGGCGCTTGCCATCGCTTAGCGACGGTCTGTCTTCGCAATTCCGGTTGCCTCCCTGCCCGAGCACTCTTAGCACGTACTTGTAGATTATGTTCGAATAAATCGAGCGCTTTGTTCTAAATTAGACGGCTATTTAGTTAAGTGGGGTCGGTGCATGATTTTCTCACTGCAGCTCACCAGGGTGGTGGCACATACAGAGGAACACCCCAACGGCGATCATTTCTAATTCCTTGAACGTTTTGACGCATATTACCTAGCTATTACTGAAAAGCGCGCGTCGTTAGAGTGTGAGCACAACTTGAATCAGCTGCTCAGCGAGATCGCCATGACCATTCAGACCCAACACTCGTTGATCGAGCAGGTCGTTCTGCCTAACGTTCGCGACCTAGGCGGTTTCGATGTATGTCGGGCGCTGCCTTCGAAGCAGCGGCGCATGGGCGGCCCCTTCGTGTTTCTAGGCAGCTTCGGACCGGTGGTTTTCGGCGTAGGCGGGCACCTGGGTACCCGCGCGCACCCACACATTGGCCTGGCGACCATCAGCTACCTGCTCCAAGGCGAAATGCTGTATCGAGACAGCGCAGGGCATACCCAGCAGCTTCAGGCCGGGGAGATTAACCTGATGGTTGCCGGCCGCGGCATCGTCCATTCCGAGCGCTCCGGCAAGCCCGAGGGGGCAAGTGCCGGCTCGCTCATGGGGCAGGCATGGGTGGCATTACCGGATGCGCACGAAGAAACGGAGCCGGGCTTCCAGCACCTAGCGGCACCCACTCTCCCATCCACTGACGGTGACGGTCTTACCTTGCGCTTGCTGGCCGGATCCTTGAGGGGCAGGTCGCATCGACCCGGACGTTCTCAGATCTCTTCTACGCCGACCTGCAATTGGAAGCTGGGGCCTCTTATCGCCTTTTGGGGAGCATATCGAACGTGCGGTTTATGTGGTCGCTGGCGAAGTCGAGGTGGTGGGCAGATGGGCCGTTTCGGTGCCGATCAACTGGTGCTCCTGCGCCCGGGCGGCGACATCATTATCCGCGCGCTCAAAGGCGCTCGGCTGGTACTGCTCGGTGGCGAGCCGCTTGAGGGGTCGCGCCATATCTACTGGAACTTCGTCTCCAGCAGCCGGCAGGAGCGCATCCTTCAGGCCGCTGAGACTGGCGCACGCGCCGTTTTCCCAGGATGCCCGCTGAAGACTGCCTCCCACTACCGGATACAGCGCGCTGGCGGTCCAAGTAATAACCGCCGTAACGCGCTCACGACCTCAGCTTGAACATTCGACTCGCGACCCAGCGACCCAGCGACCCAGCGACCCAGCGACCATGCGTCATTAACATAGGTTTATTGTTATCGCGGCTGCAGCGTTGCTCACCAACGGTATGTCGCTGCTAGGTGTCGCTGAAGGCTCTGCCGGTGGCATCGCTCGAGCGTTGGAGTGTAAAAGCTGTCTTAATCGCAGATCCGAAATCGCTGGGGCAATTGAGGGCGCAGGCCAGCGGCTTTCGTCTGAGTGCCCTCCAGCCGTGGGCCCGTTATGGGGGGCGCGCAGGGCGTCGTTCAAGTGCAGCAGGCTGCAGCTTTTTCCGCTAGTTTCAATATGTCGTCGGCATTCACAGGGCGTGGCGGCTATGTGCGTTGTTTCAGCATGGGCAGGAATGCAAAAGCCCCGGCCGAAGGCCAGGGCTTTTAGGCTGATCTGAAAGCCTTAAAGCGCTTTCAGAGGCTGGTCAGCATCAGTACGGCAGATCACGCTTGGCATGACCGGTGTAGAGCTGACGCGGGCGACCGATCTTCTGGCCGCTGGCGATCATTTCTTTCCAGTGCGAGATCCAGCCGACTGTCCGCGCCAGGGCGAAGATTACGGTGAACATGCTGGTCGGAATGCCAATGGCCTTGAGGATGATGCCCGAGTAGAAGTCTACGTTCGGATACAGGTTGCGCTCGGCGAAGTAGGGGTCCTTCAGCGCAATTTCTTCAAGCTTCATGGCCAGCTCAAGCTGCGGGTCGTTGATGCCCAGCTCGCCAAGTACCTCGTCGCAGGTCTGCTTCATGACCTTGGCACGCGGATCGAAGTTCTTGTAGACGCGGTGGCCGAAGCCCATCAGTTTGAATGGATCGTTCTTGTCCTTGGCCTTGGCAAGGAATTTCTCGATGTTGGAAACGTCGCCGATCTCATCCAGCATGGTGAGTACGGCTTCGTTTGCACCGCCATGCGCCGGGCCCCAGAGCGCGGCGATACCGGCAGCGATACAGGCGAAGGGGTTGGCGCCGGTGGAGCCAGCCAGGCGAACGGTGGAGGTCGAGGCGTTCTGCTCGTGATCGGCATGGAGGATAAAGATGCGATCCATAGCCTTGGCCAGCACCGGGCTGATCGGTTTGATCTCGGCCGGAGTGTTGAACATCATGTGCAGGAAGTTTTCCGCATAGTTCAGGTCATTGCGCGGATACATCAGCGGCTGACCCATGGAGTACTTGTAGACCATTGCGGCTATGGTCGGCATCTTGGCGATCAGGCGGTGTGCGGAGATCTCGCGATGCTTGGGGTCGTTGATATCAAGCGAGTCGTGGTAGAAGGCGGACAGGGCGCCAACGATGCCGCACATCACGGCCATCGGGTGAGCGTCACGACGGAAGCCGTGGAGGAAAGACTTCAACTGCTCGTGGACAATGGTGTGGTTCTTGATGGTGTCAACGAACTTGGCTTTCTGCTCGGTAGTAGGCAGTTCGCCATTGAGCAGAAGGTAGCAAGTTTCCAGGTAATCGGATTTCTCGGCCAGCTGTTCGATGGGGTAGCCGCGGTGCAGCAGGATGCCCTTGTCACCGTCGATGTAGGTGATCTTTGACTCGCAAGAGGCTGTCGACATGAAACCGGGGTCGAAGGTAAAACGACCTGTGGAGGTCAGGCCTCGTACGTCGACTACATCAGGTCCCATGGTACCGGTTAGAACGGGCAGTTCGACGGCATCAGAACCCTCGATGATCAACTGCGCTTTGGTGTCAGCCATGTATGGCCTCCTGTTTTATGCTTGGAATCATCATGGCCCCCCACGCAGGGCCCGCATCACTATAGTGAGATAAATCACAAAGTCAATTTGCGCGGAAGCCTTTCGTAGAGGGCGTTACCGGGGTGAATTCGCAATACAAGAAACCTGTTTACGGCATTTATATATGGGTCGCCATCCACCTTTAGTGGCACTTCACCACATTGTCATTAGCGCCCTAACTGTTTATAATCGGAAACCGACCGGCAGGGGCCTAACGGGCAGTTTCTGCGGGTTGTCACTCGTGGGTGGCGGGTGCCACTGAGCGCTCTTCCCAACAACTTTGCCCTGCGTCTTGGGGCCTCAAGTGTGAAAAAAGCCGTGAAAAGCCAACGACCTGTAAACCTAGATCTTAGGACAATAAAACTCCCAATCACTGCCTACTCGTCGATCCTTCATCGTATCTCCGGTGTCATTCTGTTCTTTGGTGTGGCCATTTTGCTGTTTGCGCTGGATACGTCACTTTCTTCTGCGGAAGGTTTTGAAGAGGTGAAGGCGTGCTTCGGCAGTCCGCTGGCCAAGCTGGTGGTCTGGGGGTTGTTGTCAGCGCTGCTGTATCACTTGGTGGCCGGTACACGTCACCTGATTATGGATGCGGGGCATGGCGAGACGCTGGAAGGCGGTAAGCTGGGCTCGAAAATCGTTCTGGCCGTTTCGGCGGTGCTGATCGTTCTGGCGGGAGTGTGGATATGGTAACCAACGTCACGAACTTTTCGCGTTCGGGTCTCTATGACTGGATGGCTCAGCGCGTTTCGGCAGTTGTCCTGGCAGTTTATTTCCTCTTTCTGATCGGATACCTGATTGTCAATCCGGATCTGGAGTTCGAGCAGTGGCATGCGCTGTTCTCTGCGACCTGGATGCGCATCTTCAGTCTGCTGGCACTGGTTTCTCTGGCTGTCCATGCGTGGGTTGGTATGTGGACCATTTCCACTGACTACCTGACCAACATGGCCATCGGCAAGTGGGCTACCAGCGTACGTTTCCTGTTCCAGGCAGTGTGTGGCATCGCCATGTTCACACTCTTCGTCTGGGGTGTGCAGATTCTTTGGGGTATCTGATTCATGGCTAGCATTCGTACTCTTTCTTATGACGCCATCATTATCGGTGGTGGTGGCGCGGGCATGCGCGCAGCGCTGCAACTGGCTCAGGGTGGTCATAAGACTGCCGTAGTGACCAAGGTGTTCCCGACTCGCTCTCATACGGTTTCCGCTCAGGGTGGCATCACCTGTGCCATCGCATCGGCTGACCCGAACGATGACTGGCGCTGGCATATGTACGATACCGTCAAAGGTTCCGACTATATCGGCGACCAGGACGCTATCGAATACATGTGCTCCGTTGGTCCCGAGGCTGTGTTCGAACTTGAGCACATGGGCCTGCCATTCTCGCGTACTGAGCAGGGCCGCATTTATCAGCGTCCGTTCGGTGGTCAGTCCAAGGACTACGGAAAGGGTGGTCAGGCTGCTCGTACCTGCGCCGCTGCGGACCGTACTGGTCACGCCCTGCTGCACACTCTGTACCAGGCCAACCTGAAGGCCGGCACCTCCTTCCTCAACGAATGGTATGCCGTCGATCTGGTGAAGAACCAGGATGGCGCCATCGTTGGTGTGATTGCGATCTGCATCGAGAACGGCGAGACCGTCTACATCCGCTCCAAGGCCGTTGTTCTGGCGACCGGTGGTGCCGGTCGTATCTATGCGTCGACTACCAATGCTCTGATCAATACGGGCGATGGTGTTGGCATGGCCCTGCGTGCTGGCGTACCGGTGCAGGATATCGAGATGTGGCAGTTCCACCCGACCGGTATCGCCGGTGCTGGTGTGCTGGTTACCGAAGGCTGCCGCGGTGAGGGTGGTTACCTCATCAACAAGCATGGCGAGCGCTTCATGGAGCGTTACGCTCCGAATGCCAAGGACCTTGCCGGTCGCGATGTGGTCGCACGCTCCATGGTCAAGGAAATTCTCGCCGGCAACGGCTGTGGTCCGAATGGCGACCACGTCATGCTCAAGCTCGATCACCTGGGCGAAGAAGTCCTGCACAGCCGTCTGCCCGGCATTTGTGAGCTGTCCAAGACGTTTGCACACGTCGATCCGGTTACTGCTCCGGTTCCTGTTGTTCCGACCTGCCACTACATGATGGGTGGTGTTGCAACCAATATTCATGGCCAGGCGATCAGTCAGGATGCCAATGGCAACGATAAGATCGTTGAAGGTCTGTTCGCTGTGGGCGAGGTTGCTTGTGTATCGGTTCATGGTGCCAACCGTCTGGGCGGTAACTCGTTGCTCGACCTGGTAGTGTTCGGTCGCGCCGCAGGCCTGCATCTTGAGAAGGCGCTGAAGGACGGTGTTGAGCACCGTGGTGCCAGCGAAACCGATCTGGATGTGGCACTGAGCCGTCTTGCAAACCTGAACGAGCGCACCACCGGTGAAGACGTCGCGCCGCTGCGTAAGGAACTGCAAAGCTGCATGCAGAACTACTTCGGCGTGTTCCGTACTGGCGAGTACATGCAGAAGGGCATCGCTCAGCTCTCCGAGTTGCGCGAGCGTATCGCCAACGTGAAGATTTCCGACAAGAGCCAGGCGTTCAATACTGCCCGTATCGAAGCTTTGGAACTGCAGAACCTGCTGGAAGTCGCTGAAGCTACCGCCATCGCTGCCGAGGCCCGCAAAGAGTCGCGCGGCGCGCATGCCCGTGAAGATTTCGAAGAGCGTGACGATGAGAACTGGCTGTGCCACACCCTGTACTTCCCGGGTGAAAAGCGCGTAGCCAAGCGTGCCGTCAACTTCTCTCCGAAAACAGTTCCGACTTTCGAACCTATGGTTCGGACTTATTGAGGTCGCCGATATGTTGCAAGTGAGCGTCTATCGCTACAACCCGGACAAAGATGAAAAGCCGTACATGCAGGATTTTCAGGTCAATACCGATGGTAAGGATCTGATGGTTCTGGACGTGCTGGCCCTCATCAAGGAACAGGATCAGGGTTTCTCCTATCGTCGTTCCTGCCGTGAAGGTGTCTGCGGTTCGGATGGCATGAACATGAACGGCAAGAACGGCCTGGCCTGCATCACGCCGCTGTCAGCAGTGGTTTCGGGTGGCAAGCTGGTAGTTCGTCCGCTGCCGGGTCTGCCAGTCATTCGTGACCTGGCCGTCGATATGAGCATCTTCTACAAGCAGTACGAGAAGGTTCGCCCTTATTTGATGAACGATACCCCGGCACCGGCTATCGAACGTCTTCAGAGCCCGGAAGATCGCGAGAAGCTGGATGGTCTGTACGAGTGCATTCTGTGCGCTTGCTGCTCGACCAGCTGCCCGTCCTTCTGGTGGAACCCGGACAAGTTCCTCGGTCCCGCGGCGTTGCTGCAGGCCTATCGTTTCCTGGCCGATAGCCGCGATACCGAAACTGAAGAGCGTCTGGCTGCTCTGGATGATCCGTTCAGCGTGTTCCGTTGCCGGGGCATCATGAACTGCGTCAGTGTCTGCCCTAAGGGTCTGAACCCCACCAAGGCAATTGGGCACGTGCGCAACATGCTGTTGCAGAGCGCAACCTGATGAGCGTCAGGGGCTTGGGGCTATTCGCGTAGCCGCTGCCTCGCTGTGTTTTACCGCGACACCTACGGCGCTGAGTTCAACTCGGCGCCGTAGTTTTAGTAGGAATTCCAGCCCACAAAGCCGGAGTTTCACTCTGAATATTTGATGACCAGCCGGAGCATCTGGGGTGGTACCCCGGAAACTATCTGCGCGGTCCGTAGTGGCTTTACCTGGGTCGCTGCTTCAGAACTGGGAAAGTCATGCTGCGGTCTCCACGCTGGTGGTGTCTCCTTATCGAAGGTGACCAGACATGCAAGAAAGCGTAATGCAGCGCATGTGGGACAGTGCCCACCTATCCGGTGGTAACGCTGCCTATGTGGAAGAACTCTATGAGCTCTACCTGCACGATCCCAACGCTGTGCCCGAAGAGTGGCGCACCTACTTCCAGAAGTTGCCCGTAAGCGGCAGCGCTACAGCCGATGTCTCGCACGCTACGATTCGCGATCATTTCGTGCTACTGGCCAAGAATCAGCGTCGTGCGCAGCCTGTGTCCGCAGGCAGTGTGAGCAGTGAGCACGAGAAGAAGCAGGTCGAAGTGCTGCGTCTGATTCAGGCATTCCGGATGCGTGGTCATCAGGCTGCACAGCTCGATCCGCTTGGGCTGCAGCAGCGCAAGGCTCCTGCCGATCTGTCAATCAATCACTACAACCTGACCGATGCAGATCTGGATACGGTTTTCCGTACCGGTGATCTTGCCATTGGCCGGGACGAAGCAACCTTGCGTGAGATTCACCAGGCGTTGCAAGAGACTTACTGTCGCACCATCGGTGCCGAGTTCACCCATATCGTCGATTCCGAGCAGCGCAACTGGTTTATCCAGCGCTTGGAAAGCGTCCGTGGGCGTCCGGGCTTCACCCCCGAAATCAGAAGCCATCTGCTTGAGCGTCTGACCGCTGCCGAGGGTCTGGAAAAGTACCTGGGCACCAAGTATCCAGGCACCAAGCGTTTCGGTCTGGAGGGCGGTGAGAGTCTGATTCCGCTGCTGGACGAAATCGTTCAGCGCTCCGGCTCCTATGGCGTCAAGGAAATTGTCATCGGCATGGCCCACCGTGGTCGCCTCAACGTGCTGGTGAACACCTTCGGCAAGAACCCGCGTGATCTGTTCGACGAGTTCGAAGGCAAGAAGGTCGAAGGGCTGAGTTCCGGTGATGTGAAATACCACCAGGGCTTCTCCTCCAACGTGATGACGCCCGGTGGCGAAATTCACCTGGCCATGGCTTTCAACCCGTCCCACCTGGAAATTGTTTCTCCGGTGGTAGAGGGTTCGGTGCGTGCACGCCAGGACCGTCGTTGCGACCCGGTCGGCGACAAAGTGCTGCCTGTGACCATCCATGGTGACGCGGCTGTTGCCGGTCAGGGCGTGGTCATGGAAACCTTCCAGATGTCGCAGACCCGTGCCTACCGTACCGGTGGCACCATCCGCATCGTGGTCAACAACCAGGTTGGCTTCACTACCAACAAGCAGGAAGACGCGCGCTCGACAGAGTACGCCACCGATGTGGCGAAGATGATTCAGGCGCCGATCTTCCACGTAAACGCCGATGATCCGGAAGCCGTGCTGTTCGTCACCCAGCTGGCTGTCGATTACCGCATGCAGTTCAAGCGCGACGTCGTCATCGACCTGGTCTGCTACCGTCGTCGTGGCCACAACGAGGCCGACGAGCCAAGCGGCACCCAGCCGCTGATGTACCAGAAGATCGCCAAGCAGCGCACCACACGCGAGCTGTATGCCGATTCGCTGATGCAGTCCAAGATCCTCGACGAAGCCAGCGTACAGGCGAAGGTCGATGAGTACCGCACCGCGCTGGACAACGGTCTGCACGTGGTCAAGAGCCTGGTCAAGGAACCCAACAAAGAGCTGTTTGTTGATTGGCGTCCTTATCTGGGCCATGCATGGACGGCGCGTCACGACACCCGCTTTGATCTGAAAACCCTGCAGGAACTGTCGAGCAAGATGCTCGTGGTACCCGAAGGCTTTGTGGTCCAGCGCCAGGTCTCGAAGATTCTCGAAGACCGCGCGAAGATGGGTGCCGGCGCACTGGCGATCAACTGGGGCTATGCCGAGACACTGGCCTACGCGACCCTGCTGTTCGAAGGTCATCCGGTGCGCATCAGCGGCCAGGACGTGGGACGTGGAACCTTCTCGCATCGCCATGCCGCGTTGCACAACCAGAAGGACGGCAGCACACACATTCCGTTGCAGCACCTGTACGAGGGTCAGCCACGCTTCGATCTGTATGACTCCTTCCTCTCGGAAGAGGCGGTACTGGCGTTCGAATATGGCTATGCCACCACCATGCCTAACGCACTGGTGATCTGGGAAGCTCAGTTCGGTGACTTCGCCAACGGTGCTCAGGTTGTGATCGACCAGTTCATCACCAGTGGCGAGCACAAGTGGGGCCGACTCTGCGGTCTGACCATGCTGCTGCCACATGGTTATGAAGGGCAGGGCCCGGAACACTCTTCGGCGCGCCTGGAGCGCTACCTGCAGCTCTGTGCTGAGCAGAACATCCAGGTATGCGTACCGACCACGCCAGCGCAGGTCTATCACATGCTGCGCCGCCAGGCGATCCGGCCGCTGCGCAAGCCTCTGGTTGCACTCACGCCGAAGTCGCTGCTGCGCCATAAGCTGGCCACCTCGACTCTGGAGGACCTGACCGAAGGCTCGTTCCAGACTGTGCTTGGCGAAATCGATCAGATTGATCCAGCCAAGGTCGAACGCCTGATCATGTGTAGCGGTAAGGTCTACTACGACCTGCTGGAAAAGCGTCGCAACGAAGGCCGCGAAGACATTGCCATCGTGCGTATCGAGCAGCTGTATCCGTTCCCTGAGGACGACCTGGCTGAGGTGCTTGCCCCTTACCAGAACCTCAAATCCATCATCTGGTGTCAGGAAGAACCGATGAACCAGGGCGCGTGGTATTGCAGCCAGCATCACATGCGTCGTGTCGCCGTCGCGCACAAGAAGGAGCTGTTCCTGCAGTACGCTGGGCGTGAAGCTTCTGCTGCACCGGCTGTCGGCTATGCCTCCATGCATGCTGAGCAGCAGGAAAAGCTGCTTCAGGACGCCTTTACCGTTTAAACACTCGAGGAAGGGGCCGCGATCGTTCGCGGCCTCGCCGTAGAAACCGAATTAATAGGACCCAGCTAATGGCTATCGAGATCAAAGCCCCCCAATTTCCCGAGTCGGTCGCGGACGGCACCGTTGCCACCTGGCACAAGCAGCCGGGTGAAGCAGTCAAGCGCGACGAGCTGATCGTCGACATCGAGACCGACAAGGTCGTAATGGAAGTTCTCGCCGAAGCTGATGGCGTGCTGACCGAAATCCTCAAAAACGAAGGCGATACCGTACTCAGCGGCGAGCTGCTCGGTAAGCTCGAGGCCGGCGCAACTGCCACCGCAACCGCAGCACCTGCAGCTGCCCCATCCGCAGCGCCGGAAGCTGCTCCAGCCGCTGCTGCCGACGATGCGATTCTGGCTCCGGCTGCGCGCAAGCTGGCTGAAGAAAATGGTATCGACCCCAACAGTGTCAAAGGCACTGGCAAGGACGGTCGCGTCACCAAGGAAGACGTGGTTGCCGCCATTGAAGCCAAGAAATCCGCTCCGGCTGCCAAGCCTGCCGCGGCTGCCGCTGCGCCTGTCGTTACCGCGGCTGGTGATCGCACAGAGAAGCGTGTGCCGATGACTCGCCTGCGTGCCAAGGTTGCCGAGCGTCTGGTCGAAGCGCAGTCGAACATGGCTATGCTGACCACCTTCAACGAAGTCGACATGACTGAAATCATGGCCCTTCGCTCGAAGTACAAGGAACTGTTCGAGAAGACCCATAACGGCGTACGCCTGGGCTTCATGTCGTTCTTCGTCAAGGCTTCCGTTGAGGCACTGAAGCGCTTCCCGGCAGTCAACGCTTCCATCGACGGCACCGACATCGTTTACCACGCGTATCAGGATATCGGCGTTGCCGTTTCCAGCGATCGCGGCCTGGTAGTTCCGGTCCTGCGCAATGCTGAGCTGATGAGCCTGGCGGAAGTTGAAAATGGTATCGCGACCTTCGGCAAGAAGGCCCGTGACGGCAAGCTGTCCATCGAAGAGATGACTGGCGGCACCTTCACCATCACCAACGGGGGTACTTTCGGTTCGATGATGTCGACTCCGATCGTCAACCCGCCGCAGGCCGCTATTCTGGGCATGCACAACATCATGCAGCGTCCGATGGCGATCAATGGTGAAGTTGTCATTCGCCCGATGATGTACTTGGCTCTGTCCTACGATCATCGCTTGATCGACGGCAAGGAAGCGGTCAGCTTCCTGGTTACCATCAAGAACCTGCTCGAAGATCCGGCCCGCCTGCTGCTGGACATCTAAAAAAGCAGCGGCAAGCTGCAAGCGGGAGCTGCCTTGCGCTAGCTTCGCTTGTGGCTTGCCGCTTTTCGCTTGAAGCAAGAGAGGATATGCAATGAGTCAGAAATTTGACGTCGTCGTCATCGGTGCCGGTCCTGGCGGCTATGTGGCTGCCATCCGCGCAGCGCAGCTGGGCTTGAAGACTGCCTGCATCGAAAAATACCAGGGCAAGGATGGCAAGACTGCTCTGGGTGGCACCTGCCTGAACGTGGGTTGCATTCCGTCCAAGGCGCTGCTGGATAGCTCCTACAAATTTCATGAAGCCCAAGAGAGCTTCAACGTTCACGGCATCAGCACTGGCGACGTCAAGATGGACGTGCCGACCATGGTGGCGCGCAAGGACCAGATCGTTAAGAACCTCACCGGTGGTGTGTCAGCACTGCTCAAGGCCAACGGCGTGACCGTTTTCGAAGGCCACGGCAAGCTGCTGGCCGGCAAGCAGGTCGAAGTCACCAAGCTCGACGGCAGCACTGAGACCCTGGCGGCCGAGAACGTCATTCTCGCTTCCGGCTCCAAGCCAGTCGACATTCCGCCGGCTCCGGTCGATCAGAAGGTCATCGTCGATTCCACTGGTGCATTGGACTTCCAGACCGTTCCGGCGCGTCTGGGCGTGATCGGTGCAGGTGTCATTGGCCTCGAACTCGGCTCGGTATGGTCGCGCCTGGGTGCCGAAGTTACCGTTATTGAGGCAATGGACAAGTTCCTGCCGGCTGCCGATGAGCAGATTTCCAAGGAAGCCTTCAAGGTGCTTTCCAAGCAGGGCCTGAAGATCCTGCTGGGCGCTCGTCTGACCGCCTCCGAAATCAAGGGCGAGGAAGTCACCGTCAGCTTCACTACTGCGGAAGGCGAGCAGCAGCTGACTTTCGACAAGCTGATCGTTGCGGTCGGCCGTCGTCCGGTGACCACTGATCTGCTGGCTTCCGATTCCGGTGTGGACATGGATGAGCGCGGCTTCATCTTCGTCAATGATCAGTGTGCGACCAGCGTTCCGGGCGTTTATGCCATTGGTGACGTAGTGCGTGGCGCGATGCTCGCCCACAAGGCTTCGGAAGAAGGCGTGATGGTTGCCGAGCGCATCGCCGGTCACAAGTCGCAAATGAACTACGACCTGATTCCGTCGGTCATCTATACCCATCCGGAAATCGCTTGGGTCGGCAAAACCGAGCAGGCGCTGAAGGCTGAAGGCGTTGAAATCAACGTTGGTACCTTCCCGTTCGCCGCAAGTGGCCGCGCCATGGCAGCCAACGACACTGCCGGTCTGGTCAAGGTCATCGCTGACGCCAAGACCGACCGTGTCCTGGGTGTGCACGTGATGGGCCCGGCGGCCGCCGAGCTGGTTCAGCAGGGCGCCATCGGTATGGAATTCGGCACCAGTGCCGAGGACCTGGGCATGATGGTGTTCTCACACCCAACCATGTCCGAAGCGCTGCATGAGGCGGCGTTGGCGGTAAACGGTCATGCTATCCACATCGCCAACCGCAAGAAGCGCTAATGGCCTTGTGAGCTGACCAAGCCCGCCGTGTTCAATGAACACCGCGGGCTTTTTTGCAGGTCGTTGAAAGGTATCCAGGATAGTTTTCAGCGACTTGGGGTGGCGCGGCGAACAGCCCGTGCCTGGTTCATCTCAACCTGAACGGTAGTCAGCATGAATCTTCACGAGTATCAAGGTAAGCAGCTTTTTGCCGAGTACGGTTTGCCGGTTTCGGCAGGCTATGCGGTAGACAATCCTCGCGAGGCAGCCGAGGCATGCGACAAAATCGGTGGCACTGAATGGGTGGTCAAAGCCCAGGTGCACGCCGGTGGTCGTGGCAAGGCTGGCGGCGTAAAGCTGGTGCGCAGCAAGGACGAGGCCCGAGCGTTCGCACAGCAATGGCTTGGAGAACGTCTGGTGACCTACCAGACCGACGCTAATGGCCAGCCGGTCAGCAAGATTCTGGTCGAATCCTGTACCGAGATCGAGAAAGAGCTCTATCTGGGGGCAGTGGTTGATCGCTCAACGCGGCGGATCGTCTTTATGGCATCCACCGAAGGTGGCGTGGATATCGAGAAGGTCGCCCATGACACTCCGGAAAAGATCCTCAAGGCTACCGTCGATCCGCTGCTGGGCGCGCAACCCTTCCAGGGCCGCGAGCTGGCTTTCCAGCTGGGGCTCAAGGGCGATCAGGTCAAGCAGTTCGTTCATATCTTCGTCGGCCTGGCCAAGCTGTTTGTCGACTACGATCTGGCGCTGCTGGAAGTCAATCCGCTGGTGATCAAGAAGGACGGCAATCTGCATTGCCTGGATGCCAAGGTCAACATAGACAGCAATGCCATCTACCGCCAGCCAAAGCTGCGTGATATGGCCGACCCGTCCCAGGACGATCAGCGCGAAGCTCATGCGGCGCGTTGGGAACTCAACTATGTGGCGCTCGACGGCAATATCGGCTGCATGGTCAACGGTGCAGGTCTGGCCATGGGCACCATGGACATCGTCAATCTGCATGGCGGCAGGCCGGCCAACTTTCTCGATGTCGGTGGTGGCGCCACCGAGGAGCGGGTGGCCGAAGCCTTCAAGATCATCCTTTCCGATCAAAACGTTGCAGCGGTGTTGGTGAATATCTTCGGCGGCATCGTGCGTTGCGACATGATCGCCGAAGGCATCATTGGCGCGGTGAAGGAAGTGGGCGTGAAGGTGCCGGTGGTGGTGCGCCTTGAAGGCAACAATGCCGATCTTGGAGCCAAGATGCTGAGCGAAAGCGGACTGAATATCATCGGTGCGATCAGCCTCACCGATGCAGCTGTGCAGGTTGTCAAAGCTGCGGAGGGCAAGTAATGAGCATCCTTATCAACAAGGACACCAAAGTCATCTGCCAAGGCTTTACTGGCTCACAAGGCACGTTCCACTCCGAGCAGGCCATTGAGTACGGCACACAGATGGTCGGTGGTGTTACCCCGGGCAAGGGCGGCACCACGCATTTGGGCCTACCGGTGTTCAACACCGTACGCGAAGCGGTGGAGGCCACCGGCGCAGATGCTTCAGTGATCTACGTGCCGGCGCCGTTCTGCAAGGACTCGATCATCGAGGCGGCGATGAGCGGCATCAAGTTGATCGTCTGTATCACTGAAGGCATTCCGACGCTCGATATGCTGGAAGTGAAGATCAAGTGTGACGAGCTAGGTGTGCGACTCATCGGCCCGAACTGCCCGGGCGTAATTACTCCCGGCGAGTGCAAGATCGGTATCCAGCCAGGGCATATTCATTTGCCAGGGAAAGTGGGCATCGTCTCGCGCTCAGGGACCCTCACTTATGAAGCGGTCAAGCAGACCACCGACGCCGGCTTCGGCCAGTCAACCTGTGTGGGCATCGGCGGTGACCCGATTCCGGGCTCAAGCTTCATCGATATCCTCGCGATGTTCCAAGAGGACCCGCAGACCGAAGCGATTGTCATGATCGGCGAAATCGGTGGCTCTGCCGAGGAAGAGGCCGCGGCATATATCAAGGCTAATGTCACCAAGCCGGTGGTCTCTTACATCGCAGGTGTGACCGCGCCGCCTGGCAAGCGCATGGGCCATGCGGGTGCGATCATCTCTGGGGGTAAGGGCACTGCGGATGAGAAGTTCGCCGCGCTGCAGGATGCCGGAGTGAAAACCGTGCGTTCCCTGGCCGACATAGGCAAGGCGCTGGCCGAAGTGACGGGCTGGGAAACCCGCTAAACCTCATCGATGAATAAAAATGCCGGTCAGCTTTGCTGACTGGCATTTTTCGTTGGGGCCTAAACACGGCAGGCTTGCCGGCTTCAGTGGGTGAAAGACAATTTTCGTCGCAAGAAACTCGTCTCCAGCCGGCAATTCCAGTAAGGTGCCACGTCTTTTTTTGCGAGCGGCACATCGCCGCGATTGAACAGCCAGGGCGCTTGCGTCTTTAGCAGTGGTATCCCCAATGACTCGATTGAAAGGCCAGGACGTCCTGGCACTTGGTTTCATGACGTTCGCGCTATTTCTTGGCGCGGGCAACATCATCTTTCCCCCTAGCGCCGGTATGGCTGCCGGTGATCGCATCGTGCCCGCTTCAATCGGCTTCCTGCTGACCGGCGTCGGCCTGCCGTTGCTGACAGTAGTGGCACTGGCTCGTGTGGGCGGCGGTATGGATCGGCTGACTGCACCGCTGGGGCGTTGGGCAGGCCTAGCGCTGGCCGTGGCCGTTTATCTGGCCATCGGTCCACTGTTCGCGACGCCGCGTACGGCAACAGTTTCGTTCGAAATGGGCATTGCGCCCTTTACCGGTAATACGGCCGCCCCGTTGTTCATCTATACCTCCGTGTTCTTCCTGGCGGTGTTGTTTCTGGTGCTCAACCCCGGACGACTCATCGACCGAGTCGGCAAATTCATTACCCCCGTCCTGCTGGCTGCACTGGCTGTTCTGGGTTGCGCCGCATTATTCGCACCCGCTGGTGCGATTGGTGAGACCGCCGAAAGCTATCGGGCCAGTCCGCTACTCAAGGGATTCCTGGACGGGTACCTGACCATGGACGCACTGGGGGCGTTGGTGTTCGGCATCGTGATTGCCACTGCGATTCGTGATCGCGGTGTCACCGAAGCGGCACTGGTGACCCGTTACTCGATGATTGCGGGCGTAATTGCGGCAATTGGACTTTCGCTGGTGTATTTGGCGCTGTTCTATCTCGGTGCTACCAGCCATAGCATCGCCGGTGATGCCTCCAATGGCGTGCAGATCCTGACGACATACGTTCAACACACCTTCGGCAGTACTGGCAGCCTGTTGATGGCCGTGGTCATCACGCTGGCTTGCCTGACGACCGCTGTTGGGCTGACGGCGGCTTGTGGAGAGTTCTTCAGCGGTGTGCTGCCGGTGAGCTATCGCACAGTAGTAGTGGTATTCACCGGGTTCAGCCTGCTGGTTTCCAACCAGGGGTTGACCCAGCTGATCAGCGTCTCCGTTCCGGTTCTGGTGGGCCTTTATCCGCTGGCGATCGTGCTGGTCGCCCTCAGCTTGCTGGATCGCTTGTGGGTATCAGCGCCTCGCATTTTTATCCCGACGATGGCGATCACGCTGATCTTCGGCGTGGTGGATGGCTTGGCTGCGGCAGGCTTCGATCAACTGGTGCCGGAGCTGTTCAAGCAGTTGCCGTTTGCCCAGCAGGGCATGGGTTGGCTGGTGCCGGTACTGGTGACGCTGTTGGCCGCGATCATCGTGGACCGAGTGGCGGGCGCACCCAGGGCCGCCTGACTCCCAGGGCGCTCCGGCAATAGCCAGCAGGCTCGACAGAGCGTCAAGCCTGCTGGCTATAATGCGGCACAGCGCCAGAAGGAGGAGGCCTGATGTCCATTCCTGAACATTTGCTGCCGCATGTGATTGCGGTGGTCTGGTTTGTTGCCTGCTGGGTCGGTTACACCCACTATGCCATCTGGCGCGGTCGGGACACGGCCTGTCTGGCCAGTGTGCTGCATCTATATCGCAAGGACTGGATGCAGCGCCTGATGTTGCGCGACAACCGTATCGCCGACGCCAACGTGATCGGCAATCTTGAACGCAACGCTTCGTTCTTTGCCTCAAGTACGCTGATTATTCTGGCCGGTGTTCTGACTGCACTGGGTGCCTCCGATCGCGCGGTGACCCTGCTGGCTGAATTACCTTTCGCACAGCCCGTAAGCCGGGAACTGTCCGAGGTCAAGCTGCTCGCCCTGGCGGTGGTCTTCGTCTACGCCTTCTTCACCTTCAGCTGGTGCATGCGCCAATACAATTTTGCCGCCGTGCTGGTGGCGTCGGCGCCCATGGTGGGAGAACGTAACGTCAGTGATCAGGAGCGAAAGTCCTTTGCTGAGCGTTCCGCGCGTGTCATTTCAATGGCTGCCAATCAGTTCAACTTTGGGTTGCGCGCGTACTACTTCGGCATGGCGACTTTGTCCTGGTTCATCAATCCCTGGTTTTTCATGGTGGTGACAGCAGGCGTGGTACTGATTCTTTACCACCGTGAGTTCCATTCCTCTGTGCTCGACGTGATGGTATTCACGCCAACCTTGCCGAGCGAAGCGCCCAAGGAATAGGTAGCCCGGCAGCGAGGCGTTACCATGCGCGGCTTGTTTTACCGTCGAGACTTCGCCCATGAGCGACCCTGTGATTCTGGAGCGTACCCAGCGCTTCCTTTCCTTCCTGCGGCATTGCCAAGTTCTGGGTATGAGTGTTGAGCGGGCCGACCGAAGCGGACTGACCCTGCGCCTTCCCTACAGCGACCATATCGTCAGCGACCCTGAAACCCGGATCATCCACGGTGGCGCCATCACGACGTTGATGGATACCACCTGCGGCATTTCCACGGCCTGCGCATTGCCTGAACTGGAAATATGCCCAACGCTGGATCTGCGTATCGATTACATGCATCCCGCCGAGCCGGATCATGATGTGTTCGGTTTCGCTGAATGCTATCGCGTGACTCCGACCGTGATTTTTACCCGTGGCGTCGCCTATCAGCGAGATATCAACGAACCCATCGCCCATGTCGTCGGTGCATTCATGCGAATGGGTAAAACTGGCGTGGTGGGGATGAAAGCATGAGCGAGAGAAATTTGAATGACTGGGTGCGCCAGGCCCACGAAACCAATAACTATGATCCGCTGCTACAGATGGTTCCCTACGCACGGCTCATCGGTATCGAATGCCTGCGTCTGGGGGACGAAATGGTCTTTCGCCTACCTAGCAACATGGACAACATCGGCAATCCCACGCTGCCGGCACTGCATGGCGGAGTGATTGCCGGATTCATGGAACATGCGGCGATGCTGCATTTGTTGATGTTCATGGGCAGCCCGCATTTGCCCAAAATCATCGACTTCTCGATAGATTATCTGCGAGCCGGTCATTATCGTGACACCTTTGCCGCTTGCCAGGTCTGGCGCCAAGGGCGTCGTGTAGCCAATGTCGCAGTCACGGCCTGGCAAACCAATCAGAGCGAGCCCATTGCCACTGCACGTTGCCACTTCAAGGTGGATGAGCCCTAACAGGCCGGGTTCTGCACGGCAAGGCAAGTTGCTGAAGTTTGCCGTCAGGGGGCTTAACGACCTGCCAAGGCGAAAGCGGCTACCACCACAGATGCCACAAGGATATTGAATGGATGCGTTGCTGATACTCGGCGGATTGCTGCTGATGGTCGTCGCTGTCGTCTGGCTGGTAGTACTGGCCTTTGGTACCAGCCTGCTATGGGGTGTCGGCGCGCTGCTCCCGCCGATTACGCCTATCTATGTCGTTGCTCATTGGAAGACGGCACGCAAGGCGATCGGGCTTTTCGGATTAGGCGTTATCCCACTTGTGGTGGGGCTTTCTCTGCTGGCCAGTCAGGCACCGGAGCGATTCGAAACGCTTGTTGGGCTCAAGTGGCTTGAGCCAGGCAAGGCGGCCCAGAATGCCAGGCCGGGTATAGGCCTGCGTGGCCAGCTGTACGGGCGTCCTTTCAACCCGAGTGTCGGAACCCTTACCGGCGATGTACTGACGCTGCGTGAAGGCAGCGATCCCTTCGCTCGACAGGAATTGATCGTCCGGCTTGATAGCGTCCAGCCTGGTGCCGCCTTGAGCCTCGATATCCTGCCGGAAGACGTCGATCCCCCGGCTTTGGTGGAAATCAGCTGGACGCAGCCGGAGCAGGAGCTGCCCGAGGCGCGCAGAGTCGACAACGGCTACACGCTGCACCTCGATCTACAACGAGTATCACCTGACAAGCTGTCTGGTGATTTTCATCTGGTTCTACCCGTGCATCTGCGCACCAGCATCAGTGGCAGTATCGAACTGCTTGTCGACGAGTTGAAAGCTGGCGAAGAACAGCTTGTGCACGCTCCTGAACAGGCCCAGGAAAGCGACAGGCAGAAAAACTCCGTTGAGGAAGATTCTGCAGTCCGGGAGGATCGCCGGCACGGTTTTACCCTGCAGCATCTGCTGCGTGATCCGGCGAGCTATGTCCAGCTGCGAGTGCGTGCCCATACGGAGCGGGGGGCAATGGCCGAAGGGCGCTTCATCGGTATCGACCGGGAGGGCAACCTGGCTATCAGGCATCTGCTCAAAGGTTCGGGGCAGGCGGTCTACAACCTTGCACCGGACGAAATCGTGATGCTCGAACTGCTTGAGCCCTAGCAGTCTGCTGATGCCGCTGCGGGCATAAAACCTTTTGGACTGCAGCGGGCCTTCGGAAGATCTGCCTATAACACTTGAATTCCTGACCACGGCCCCCCATCTGCCTGTCATCGCCGCTTTTGCGGCCCGTGCCATTGATGATGTGGAGTTCGTAGACGATGAGTGCCGTGGAAACTCAAAACAAAGAAACCCTGGGCTTCCAGACTGAGGTGAAGCAGCTGCTTCACCTGATGATTCATTCGCTGTATTCGAACAAGGAAATCTTCCTTCGCGAACTGATCTCCAACGCTTCCGACGCCGCGGACAAGCTGCGCTTCGAGGCGCTGGCCAAACCCGAGTTGCTCGAAGGCGCCGGTGATCTGCGGATTCGTGTCAGCTTCGACAAGGACGCCAAGACCGTTACCCTCGATGACAACGGTATCGGCATGAATCGCGAAGAGATCGTGGCTCATCTGGGCACCATCGCGAAATCAGGCACCGCCGATTTCCTCAAGCATCTGACTGGCGACCAGAAGAAGGACTCGCATCTGATCGGCCAGTTTGGCGTCGGCTTCTACTCGGCATTCATCGTTGCCGACCAGGTTGAAGTCTTCAGCCGTCGCGCCGGCACCCCGGCGGAAGAGGGTGTTTACTGGTCCTCGAAAGGCGAGGGCGAGTTCGAAGTGGCCACCATCGAGAAGGCCGAACGCGGCACCCGTATCGTCCTGCACCTAAAGGCTGGAGAAGAAGAATTTGCTGATGGCTGGCGTCTGCGCAACGTCATCAAGAAGTACTCCGACCATATCGCGCTGCCTATCGAGCTGCCGAAAGAGTTCCACGGTGAGGAGAAAGACAAGCCGGCCGAGCCGGAGTGGGAAACCGTCAACCGCGCCAGCGCGCTCTGGACCCGTCCGCGCACCGAGGTGAAGGACGAGGAATATCAGGAGTTCTACAAGCACGTCGCCCACGACTTCGAGAACCCGCTGGCCTGGAGCCACAACAAGGTCGAAGGCAAGCTGGAATACACCTCCTTGCTCTACGTGCCGGGCCGCGCACCGTTCGACCTGTACCAGCGCGAAGCGCCCAAGGGCCTCAAGCTCTATGTGCAGCGCGTGTTCATCATGGACCAGGCCGACGAGTTCCTGCCGCTGTACCTGCGCTTCATCAAAGGCGTGGTCGATTCCAACGACCTGTCGCTGAACGTCTCGCGCGAGATCCTGCAGAAGGACCCGGTGATCGACTCCATGAAGTCGGCGCTGACCAAGCGCGTGCTGGACATGCTGGAGAAGCTGGCGAAGAACGAGCCCGAGCAGTACGCCTCCTTCTGGAAGCAGTTCGGCCAGGTGCTCAAGGAAGGTCCCGCCGAAGACTTTGCCAACAAGGAGAAGATCGCCAGTCTGCTGCGCTTCGCCTCCACCCAGGACGCCTCCGGCGAGCAGACGGTTTCGCTGGCCGATTACCTGGGCCGCGTGAAGGACGGCCAGGACAAGATCTACTTCCTCACCGGCGAGTCCTACGCCCAGGTCAAGAACAGCCCGCACCTGGAAGTCTTCCGCAAGAAGGGCATCGAAGTGCTGCTGCTCACCGATCGCATCGACGAGTGGCTGATGAGCTACCTGACCGAGTTCGACGGCAAGCAGTTCGTCGATGTTGCTCGGGGCGATCTGGATCTGGGCAAGCTGGATTCGGAAGAAGACAAGAAGGCCCAGGAAGAAATCGCCAAGGCGAAGGAAGGCCTGGTGGAGCGCCTCAAGGGTGCGCTGGGTGACGCAGTGGCCGAGGTGCGGGTTTCCCATCGTCTCACCGACTCCCCTGCGATCCTCGCCATCGGCGAGCAGGACCTGGGGCTGCAGATGCGCCAGATCCTCGAAGCCAGCGGGCAGAAGGTGCCGGAGTCCAAGCCGATCTTCGAGATCAACCCGCAGCACCCGCTGATCGAAAAGCTGGATGCCGAGCCGGACGAAGATCGCTTCGCCGATCTCTCGCATATCCTTTTCGATCAGGCAGCACTGGCTGCGGGCGACAGCCTCAAGGATCCGGCAGCCTATGTGCAGCGCCTGAACCGACTGTTGGTTGAGCTTTCCGCTTAAGCATTTGTGAAAAAGAACAGAAGGCCCGTCGATGACGGGCCTTCTGCGTTTCAGGGAGCGACTGGGTAATTGCAATCGGTGGGAAGTCTGGAGTTGAACAATATTAATGCGCGAGCGGGGCAGATCTTCTTTAAATCCTGAACCCACCTACTGGCCGGTGGTCTATCCGCTTGGCTGTCAGGAGGACATCAGTGTTCAATATTCAGAAGTGTTTCGTCGCGGTCTGTCTGATCGCAACCATCGCGTCAGCTCAGGCGCGTGACTATCGCTACAGTGATGCGCACCTGCATCTGGTGGATTTCTTTCAGGAAAGTGCTGGAGTTTCCAAGCTCATCGAAGCGATGGATGCGGGCAATATCGATCACGCCATGGTCAGTGGCATTCCGGTAGCCAAGAAGTGGCATGAAAACGAGCCGAAGAGACCACGCTACTACGCTGGGGATGATGCTCCGGTGTACTGGTACAGCGCCACCGACGTGATCATCGCCGCCGCCATGGAGGAACTGGACGAGCAACAGCGCAAGCGCTTTCACCCTTTTCTGTCAGGGTTCAACCCCAATGACAAGAATGCCGCTACCCACATCCGCCGGATGCTCGAGCTCAATCCAGGTCTTTGGCAGGGGATAGGCGAGATCTTTACTCGCCACGATGACATCACTGCACTGACCGAAGGGGATACTCCGCGCGCCAATAATGAAGCGCTGGCAAAGGTTTACCACTTGGCTGCCGAGTTCGACCTGCCAGTGATGCTGCATTCCAACCTCACCTCCAAGCGCGAGCGAAATCCACTGTACCTGGCCGAGCTGGAGGAACCGCTGCGCAATCATCCGCACACTCGCTTCATCTGGGCCCATGCCGGTACCAGCATGGAATTGCACCGCCATCAGGAGGAGCTGGATTTTCTGCTGCCGACCGTAACGCGATTGCTCGACGACTATCCCAATCTCTACATCGACCTGTCATGGACCATGCTTCGCCCTTATCTGCTGGATAAGGACGATAAGCCACGCGCCGAGTGGCTTGAATTGGTTGAGCGCCACCCAACCCGTTTCATGCTCGGCAGTGATGTAGTGGGCCGTTTCGACAGTCTTGCTGAAGGTATGCAGGCATTTGATCCTTTTCTCGATGGGTTGTCAGAAAAGGTCGCTCATCGAGTAGCTCGTGAAAACTTTCTGGAGATACTGCCGGCCAAGCGTTAACGCTCGCCCCTTCAGGACTGCCTGATCGCCTTACTCATACCTATCGTCAAACCCGGTCAAGTTGCGTGACTGCGGGCCGATACTGTTTTATCCATTCAGTATTTCGGAAGGTGATGAACTATGTTCAGGCAGATGACTATCGCATTACGAGCCGGGCTTGGCTTCGGTGTAGTTGCCTTGCTGGTGTTTTTGCTCGGTGGTTTCGCCCTGTTGCAAATATCCTCGATGCAAAAAGAAGCGCGTGAAGTGAACGTTCGTTGGTTACCCAGCATCGTTTCGCTGGGCGAGGTCAATCAGGAGTTTCTACGTCTACGTGCGGCAACCCTGCGACTGTTGGTGACCGAACAGGGTGAAGAGTTTCGTCGAGGTGTTACCGCTGTCGAAGACCTGAAGAGTTCGCTTGCATCGGCACGCCAGAGGCTGGACGGCTTGATCACTAGCCAGGAAGGCCGCTCGATTCTGACTCGGTTTGAACAGTCTTTTGCCAATTACGAGCGCCATCAGGTTCAGATCGTTGACCTGGCCGGAAAAGGACGCGTAGAGGAAGCCATTGCGCTTACCAATGGCGAGCTAAACCAGCATGCCCGAGATGCCTCGGCAGCATTGCGAGAGCTCCTCCAGTACAACGGTGGCAATGCCGATCAAGCCTCATTGCGATCAGAAGCAGCTGCGTCCAGTGCGTTCAATGGCGTGATTTTCGCCATGCTGCTTGCAGCCCTGGCAACGGTCATCCTTGCCATGCTGCTTACGCGCAGCATTGTCCGTCCTCTGAATGAAGCAGTGACCATCGCTGAAGTAGTAGCCTCTGGCAACCTCACGCACCGCATCGACGTCGTGGGCCGAGATGAGCCCGCACGGCTGCTGACAGCCTTGAAAACCATGCAGGACAGTCTGCGCAACACCATCCAGAGCATTTCTGACTCCTCCAATCAGCTGGCATCTGCGGCGGAAGAACTGAACGCGGTGACCGAAGATTCGACCCGCGGCCTGCATCAGCAGAACCATGAGATCGAGCAGGCGGCAACAGCGGTAAATGAAATGACCGCTGCGGTGGATGAAGTGGCGCGTAATGCCGTGGCGACTTCCGAGGCTTCGCGTGAGTCGGATGCCACCGCCCAGCAAGGTCGCCAGCAGGTGATCAGAACAGTCGACTCCATCAACTTGCTGGCTGGTGACGTCACGACTACGGCGACGCAGGTGGAGCAGCTGGCAGGGCAGGTGCGCGATATCAGTCAGGTGCTCGAGGTCATTCGCTCGGTGGCCGAGCAGACCAACCTGCTGGCCTTGAACGCAGCCATTGAAGCTGCACGCGCTGGCGATGCCGGTCGAGGTTTCGCCGTGGTGGCCGATGAAGTGCGGGCTCTGGCGCACCGTACGCAGCAGTCCACTCAGGAAATTGAGCAGATGATCGCCGATGTCCACCAGAATACCGACAAGGCTGTGCAGGCCATGCAAGTTAGCAATGAGCGGGCACGCACCACACTGGAAGTCGCCCGCGCTGCCGGGGACGCGTTGGATGAAATCACCGCAGCCATCAGCCAGATCAGTGAGCGCAACCTGGTGATCGCCAGCGCTTCAGAAGAACAGGCCCAGGTCGCCCGTGAAGTTGACCGTAATCTGGTGAACATCCGTGACCTCTCACTGCAATCCTCTGCAGGCGCCAACCAGACCAGCGCGGCCAGCCAGGAATTGTCCCGTCTGGCCATCGATCTGAACAATCTCGTCGCGCGGTTCCGTATCTGACCGGACAGTTGCCGCCTCGGGCAAGCCGAGGCGTCGCACCAGGCGCCTTCAGGTGCTGGGCAGATGAGGCGAGGGGGCGTACCATTCGGCGCTTTTATCGGCTGTTTGGCGCGTCGTATTATCGTCAAACGCCTGACCCCCGAAGCCCTCATGCGCCGAGACTCCCGTCATGTCAGATCTCTCAACCCGTCTTTTCAGAGCCTACAGCCGCATCAGTCTGGTGACGCAAATAATCACCGGCCTGGTCGCTGGCTGTTTGCTTGCCGTGCTGCTACCGGAGGCGGCGCGTTCACTCAGCTGGCTGGGTGATCTGTTCGTTGCAGGTCTTAAGGCTGTAGCGCCGGTACTGGTATTTGTACTGGTTACGACTTCTCTTGCCACTCATAAGCAAGGACAGCCCACGCACATTCGGCCAATCCTGGTTCTTTATGCGCTGGGTACACTTGGTGCGGCAGTGGTGGCCGTTATCGCCAGCAGCCTGTTTCCGACGACCCTGATACTGGTCAGCGAAACGAGCGAGGTGGTAGCACCATCGGGTATCGGCGCGGTATTGAAAACACTGCTGTTCAACATCGTCGACAACCCCGTGCACGCGCTGCTTGAAGGCAACTACATCGGCATCCTGGCCTGGGCCATCGGGCTGGGGGTCGCTCTCCGCTACGCTCGGGACACCACGCGAGAGCTGCTCGGGGATATCTCTGATGGCGTGATGTTCATCGTCAAGGGGGTGATTCGTTTCGCTCCGCTGGGTGTGTTTGGTCTGGTTGCCGGAACACTGGCGCAGTCCGGTTTTTCAGTCCTCGCCAGTTACCTGAAACTCTTGCTGGTGCTGGTGGGCAGCATGCTGTTCGTAGCGTTGTTGCTGAATCCGCTGATCGTGTATTGGAAGATTCGCCGGAATCCCTATCCGCTGGTGCTTACCTGTCTGCGTGAAAGCGGAATAACTGCATTCTTCACCCGCAGTTCGGCCGCGAATATTCCGGTCAACATGCAGCTTTGCGAGCGCCTGGGTCTGCATAAGGACACCTATTCGATCGCGATCCCGCTGGGCGCCACCATCAACATGGGCGGGGCTGCCATCACCATCACGGTGCTGACTTTGGCTGCGGTCAATACGCTGGGTATCGTGGTGGACGTGCCGACTACGATCCTGCTCAGTTTGCTGGCGTCGATTTGCGCCTGTGGCGCTTCGGGCGTGGCTGGCGGCTCGCTGCTGCTGATACCGCTTGCGTGTAGCTTGTTTGGGATCTCCAATGACCTGGCGATGCAGGTAGTTGCAGTAGGATTCATCATCGGAGTCGTGCAGGATTCGACCGAGACTGCGCTGAACTCCTCGACCGATGCGCTGTTCACGGCGGCATCTTGCATTGCCCATGGCGATACTGCCGAAGTGGCGGATGAGCGACTGATCTAATCGGACAGTAACCGGAAGCCTCTGGGCTTGTCTGCAAAGCCACAAACAAAAACGCCCCGACCAAGTCGGGGCGTTTTGTTATCTGCAGCTAACCGATCAGCCTTTCCAACGCTTGAGCACCAGAGTAGCGTTGGTTCCACCGAAGCCGAAGCTGTTGCTCATCACGGTGTCGATCTTGGCATTTTCGCGAGTCTCGCGAACGATCGGCATGTCGGCTACTTCCGGGTCCAGTTCATCGATGTTCGCTGAGCCAGCGATGAAGTTGCCTTCCATCATCAGCATGCTGTAGATCGCCTCATGAACACCTGCTGCGCCCAAGGAGTGGCCGGACAGGCTCTTGGTCGAGCTGATGGCCGGGATCTTGTCGCCGAACATGTTGCGCACAGCCTTGATTTCCGCCACGTCACCTACCGGCGTGGAAGTGCCGTGGGTGTTGAGGTAGTCGATCTCGCCTTCAACGGTGGCCATCGCCTGCTGCATGCAGCGCAGTGCGCCTTCGCCGCTCGGGGCAACCATGTCGTAGCCATCGGAAGTGGCGCCGTAGCCAACGATTTCTGCATAGATCTTGGCGCCGCGCTTGAGGGCGTGCTCCAGTTCTTCGACTACCACCATGCCGCCGCCGCCGGCGATGACGAAACCGTCACGCTTGGCGTCGTAGGCGCGGGACGCTTTCTCCGGCGTCTCGTTGTATTGGCTGGAGAGGGCGCCCATGGCGTCGAACAGGCAGCTCTGGCTGTAGTGCTCCTCTTCACCACCACCGGCGAAAACCACGTCCTGCTTACCCATCTGGATCTGTTCCATTGCATGGCCGATGCAATGTGCGCTAGTGGCGCAGGCCGATGCGATGGAATAGTTGATGCCCTTGATGCGGAACGGCGTGGCCAGACAGGCAGAGACCGTGCTGCTCATGGTGCGTGGCACGCGATACGGGCCAATGCGCTTGACGCCCTTGTCGCGCAGGATATCGATGGCTTCCATCTGGTTGATGGTCGAGGCGCCACCGGAACCGGCAATCAGGCCGACACGTGGATTGGAAATGTCATCGGCGCTGAGGCCCGAGTCTTCCAGAGCCTGTTGCATAGCCAGATAGGCGTAAGCCGCCGCATCGCCCATGAAACGCAGGATCTTGCGGTCGATCAGCTCTTCCAGGTCCAGATTGACTGAACCGGAGACCTGACTGCGCAGGCCCATGTCCGCGTAGGCCTGATTGAAGCGAATGCCGGGGCGGCTGGCACGCAGATTAGCGGAGACGGTGTCTTTGTCATTGCCGAGGCAGGAAACGATACCCAGGCCGGTGATCACGACGCGACGCATGCGGAAGTCCTTCAGAAGCTATCGGTAGAGGTGAACAGGCCGACACGCAAACCTTCGGCGCTGTAGATCTCGCGGCCATCAACGCTGACTGTGCCATCGGCGATACCGAGGATCAGTGAGCGGCTGATGGTGCGCTTGATATGAATGTTATAGGTGACTTTCTTGGCGGTCGGCAGAACCTGGCCGAAGAACTTGACTTCCCCAGATCCCAGAGCGCGACCGCGACCTGGGTTGCCTTGCCAGCCGAGGTAGAAGCCGACGAGCTGCCACATGGCATCCAGACCGAGGCAGCCAGGCATGACCGGATCGCCTTCGAAATGGCAGCCAAAGAACCAGAGGTCCGGATTGATATCCAGCTCGGCGACCAATTCGCCCTTGCCGTACTTGCCACCCACCTCGCTGATATGAACGATGCGATCGACCATCAGCATGTTCGGTGCGGGCAGTTGCGCATTACCGGGGCCGAATAGCTCGCCGCGGCTGCAACGGAGCAGATCTTCCCGAGTAAAGGCCTGTTGTTTGGTCATGCGTATTCCTCAATGGTCCCTTACATGGAAGGGCTTGCTGCTTTTCATTCGACTCGAAAATCAAGAGTCTGATCATAAAAGACTAGTCATAGACTGCCACCCTGCGCCTAAAGTCACAGCACGGGGCTCCTCTGAAGGCAACTGCACCAGACCAGGCTAAGGTTAAAAACTCCATAAAAGGCACAATTATTAGCTGTAAAGTGCGATCTCTGGCCGAATTTCGCCTTGTCTAATCCTCGCTAACTGCGTTTCAAGGTTGCTTACAAACGGCTATGTCGTGCGCTTCCGCCTGCGCTCGAGCGATTTCATGACGGAAACGGGGCGCTACTTTAACACTCCTACGTTCTGACAACGACCTTCTGACACTCGGTTCCCTTATAGACCATGGGGGGATGGTCGGCATAAGGCGGAGCAAGGGACTGTTAGGGCTGGTTGGATCTGTTACCTGATGCTTCAGAGACTGCCAGTCTTTGTTCTGACTGTGCGCCTGCTGCAACGTATAATGCTGGCATCGCCGGTAAATGGCTCGAAACGGACACCTCATGACTGAACAGCAACCCATCGCGGTGCTTGGCGGCGGCAGCTTCGGAACCGCCATAGCTAATCTGCTGGCCGAGAACGGCCACAGCGTGCGCCTGTGGATGCGTGACCCCGAGCAGGCCGAGATCATGCGCACCCTGCGCCAGAATCCACGCTATCTCAAGGACGTAATGCTGCTAGAGCAGATTGATCCGGTCACTGACCTCGGTCAGACACTCGACGACTGCGAATTGATTTTCGTAGCGCTACCATCGATCGCGCTGCGTCAGGCGCTGTCGCCGTTCGCTGAGCGGTTGGCGGGTAAAATCCTGGTCAGCACCACCAAGGGGATCGAAGCTCAGGGCTTTAAGTTGATGAGCCAAATTCTTGAAGAAATTGCTCCGCAGGCCCGTATTGGTGTGCTTTCCGGACCTAACCTGGCGCGAGAAGTTGCCGAGCATGCCCTGACCGCCACTGTGGTCGCCAGCCTTGATGAAGCGGTGTGCCAGCAGGTACAGGCCGTGCTACACGGGCGTACTTTCCGCGTTTACGCGAGTACAGATCGCTTCGGTGTCGAGCTGGGCGGTGCCTTAAAGAATGTCTATGCAATTATGGCCGGCATGGCTGCTGCCCTGGGCATGGGCGAGAATACCCGCAGTATGCTGATTACCCGTGCTCTTGCCGAAATGACCCGTTTCGCTGTCAAGCTGGGCGCCAACCCGATGACTTTCCTCGGCCTCGCCGGGGTTGGCGATTTGATCGTTACCTGTACGTCGGAAAAGAGTCGCAATTTCCAGGTAGGTCACGCGCTTGGCCAAGGGTTGAGCCTCGATGAGGCGGTCTCACGTCTCGGAGAGGTCGCCGAGGGGGTCAATACCATCCGGGTGCTGAAGGCCAGGGCTGAAGAATTACAGGTTTACATGCCATTGGTCGCAGGGTTGCATGCCATCCTGTTCGAGGGCCACACGCTGGAACAGGTGATCGGACTGCTGATGCGTGGCGAGCCAAAAACCGACGTGGATTTCATTTCGACCGACGGCTTTTGAGCCAGAACAGCGGAGATACCGATGAACTCATCCCACACTAATGCCGAGCGCCAGTCGCTGATCATGCGCGCGATATGGATGCTGATTTTCTTTTTCGTCTGGCAGATCGCCGAGGTGGTGTTGCTGGTGGTCGTGGTTGCGCAGCTGGTCATGCGTGCATTGAACGGCAAGGTCAACGAGAGTCTGCGCGGCTTTGGCGATAGCCTCAGCCAGTACGTTGCCCAGATTGGCCGGTTCGCTACCTTCAATACCGATCGCAAACCCTGGCCGATGTCCGACTGGCCGCTGCCGCGTCCTGCTGATATCGAAACACCTCCTCCGGCCGCGTCCGATGTACCGAAGGAGCCGCAAGCATGAAGTTGTGGCTATTGCGTCACGGCGAGGCCGAGCCGAGAGCGCGTACCGATGCCGAGCGCAACCTGAATGATGCCGGCAAGCTTGAAGTGCGGGACAGCGCGGCCCATCTGCGTGGTCGCGAATTGCAGGTCATTCTTGTCAGCCCATACAACCGCGCCCAGCAGACTGCTGAGATCGTACGGCAGGAGCTTGGCTTCAGCGGCGAGGTGGAAACGGTACCCTGGCTTACGCCCGAATCCGATCCGGGCGATGCGCTGCTTTATCTTGGCCGTCGCAGCGAGAAGGAGATCCTTCTGGTGACACACCAGCCGCTGGTTGGGGTGCTGGGTGATCTCCTGATCAATGGCCGTCGTGATACGCCTCTACCCATGGCCACGGCGAGTTTGGCCGAGCTGGAGGGTGAGGACCTGGTGGCTGGGCTGATGCAGCTTGTCAGGCTGCGCCATCCGGCTCGTGACGACAAGCGGAGGCAGCCCCTTTGATCTGGCAACGTCAACCTGATCTCGAGCAGCTCAACTCGAGCGGCAAGAATTCAATTGTTGAACTGCTCGATATCCGCTTCGAAGCAGTCGATGAGCAATCCATCACGGCCAGCATGCCGGTGGATTCACGCACTCATCAGCCCTATGGCCTGCTGCATGGTGGTGCTTCGGTGGTGCTGGCCGAGACTTTGGGGTCAATGGCCAGTCACTACTGCATTGATCCTGGGCACTTCTATTGCGTGGGGCTGGAGGTCAACGCCAACCATTTGCGCG
This sequence comes from Pseudomonas saudiphocaensis, assembly GCF_000756775.1. Classification (NCBI taxonomy): domain Bacteria; kingdom Pseudomonadati; phylum Pseudomonadota; class Gammaproteobacteria; order Pseudomonadales; family Pseudomonadaceae; genus Pseudomonas; species Pseudomonas saudiphocaensis. Next base: position 971,868 of record NZ_CCSF01000001.1, on the reverse strand, counting down.
GCCTGCGCAGCGGGCGTGTTACGGCAGTGTGCCGCCCGGTACACCTGGGGCGCTCTACACACGTCTGGGATATTCGCCTGAGCGGCGAAGACGGCAAAGCCAGCTGTATCTCAAGATTGACGGTCGCGGTGGTGCCGCTTGGGGCTGATCGCCCCGGCCAGTAGCCAGCCGGCGTCGCTGGCGCCTTGTTTGGCGCGACTGCCTTTCATTCTGCTCCATGGGCCGATTGCCGCGTGGGGAAGGGCGCCAGACAATGGCTGTCTTTCTCAAGCATCCAGCACCCAATGACGCAGCGCATTTTCTTCGCCCACGCCAACGGCTTTCCTTCCGGCACCTATCGCAAACTGTTCGGTTTGCTGGCGCCTGAATATGACGTTACTCATCTCGAAGTGCACGGCCATGACCCGCGCTTTCCGGTGGACGACAACTGGCAGAACCTGGTCCGGGAACTAGTGGAGCAACTTGAGGCCCTTAAAGAGCCGGTCTGGGGAGTCGGCCATTCGCTTGGCGGCATGCTGCATTATCACGCCGCGCTGCAGCGCCCCGAGCTATACCGCGGGGTGGTCATGCTCGATTCACCCATGCCGACCTGGTTCGATCAGACCGTCATTTGGGTCGCCAAGCGCTGTGGTTTTATTGATCGTCTGACGCCAGCCGGGCGTACTCTTGGGCGACGCGAGGAGTTCGCCAGTGTCGAGGAAGCACGGGAATATTTCGCCAGTCGTGCGCTGTTTCGAACCTTCGACCCAGAATGTCTGGATGCTTATGTAGAGCACGGACTGGAGCCGACGGCCAAAGGGCTGCGTCTGCGTTTTGATCCCGACACTGAAATCAGCATCTACCGCAGCGTGCCGCATATCACTCCCGGCTGGCCCCATGCTCTCAAGATCCCGCTGGCAGTGGTGAGAGGGCAGAAAAGCCGGGTGGTGATGCCGCATCATCTTTATCTGCTGCGTCTGATGGCCCATGGCGAAGGGCATACCTTGCCCGGCGGGCATATGTTCCCGCTGGAGCATCCCCAGGATACGACGCGGCTGCTCCGTCAGTTGTTTACGCGCTGGGCCGATCTGGGGCTGGAAAGAGGTGCTGCATGAGCGTCGTGTTTGAAGAGGTCCGTCTGAGCCTGCCGCACATTGAAGTGGCGGCCCATCTCTATGGACATGAGAACGGCCAGCCGGTTATCGCTCTGCACGGCTGGCTCGACAACGCAGCGACCTTCAGCCGACTTGCGCCTTTGCTAGACGGCCTACGCATCGTTGCGCTGGACCTGCCTGGACACGGTCATTCCGAACATCGCCCCCGGGGCGCTGCGTACAACCTCTGGGACTACGCCCATGATGTTCTGCAGACGGCGGAGCAGTTTGGCTGGCAGCGTTTTTCGCTGCTTGGGCACTCCATGGGCGCCATCGTCGCGGTCTTGCTCGCTGGCGCCATGCCCGAGCGAGTCGAGCGGCTGGCGCTTATCGACGGCGTTATTCCTTTCACCGGGGAGGCCGAAGGTGCGCCGCAGAAACTCGGTGAGGCATTGCGCGCGCTCCTGAAAGTCGAGAAGAAGCGCAAACCGGTCTATGCCACGTTCGAGCAAGCGGTGGCGGCGCGCATGAAAGGTGTCGGTGCGGTCAGTTGGGAGGCTGCGGAACTGCTCGCGCAGAGGGGGCTGATGCCGGTGCCGGGCGGTTATACCTGGCGCACCGATCCCCGGCTGATGTTGCCGTCGCCGCTGCGTCTGAGTCTTGCTCATGCACAGGCCTTTATCCAGGCGGTGGCTTGTCCGACCAGTCTGGTACTGGCCGAGCAGGGCCTGCTGGTGGATGCCGACTTGCGTGAGCGTGTGCACGCCCTGCCGTTTGAGCTCCATCACCTGGCTGGTGGGCATCATCTGCACCTGGACGATCAGGCGGGGGCGGCGGCGGTGGCAGCTGTTTTCAACCCGTTCTTCGCCGCTGCGGCTAGCTAACGGGAGCTTGCGCAAGAATCTGTCGCAAACCCCTGCTTGACACGCTTTTGCCAACTGGTGAGGCTGAGGCCTTCGTCTCAGCAGGAAACATAGTGCAATGACCGATCTCCACAGGGCCGCCGTGGTCAGGGAATCTAGACTTTTCAGAGCCATGGGAATGCTGGGTCTGACCCTGTTTGCCAGCGTGGCAGGCGCCGTGGAGCTTTCCACTGTCGCGAATATCGATGTGATGTCGAGCTACCCCCAAGCGCAGGTCGTCTCCTCCAGGGAGCAGCCGGCGCTGGAACGTACCTACCCAATGGACGGGATACGCCGTATCAGTGGCCGTGTGAGAACGAGTAATCCGATCATTGCTACAGGTCAGTTGTCAGCAGTTACCTACCAGCTGCCGGAAACCCATAGCGGCATCGAAGCGTTCAACAATGCACGCAACCAGCTGATCGAGGCGGGAGCCGAACTGCTGTTCTGGTGCGAGGGGCGTGAATGCGGCTCCAGCAGCCTCTGGGCCAATGACATCTTCCAGCGCGCCAGCCTCTACGGCCCGGAGGCGCAGCAGGCTTATCTTCTGGCCCGCCAGGCGGACGACTCCGGTAACCTGGTAGCTCTATATGGCATCACCCGGGGCAATGGCAGGCCCTATCTGCACGTGGAGCAGTTCAGTCCCGCGCAGCCTTTGGGTGTCATCCTGCCGAATCCGGCTACGCTGCTGCGCCAGCTGAAAAACGCGGGGACCCTATGGCTCCCCCGTCTGGCCGATGAGCCCAGCCAGGAGTGGGCGGCCTTGCTGGCCAATGTCCTGCGTCTGGACAGCACCATACGGGTCGCGCTGGAAGGTGAGGGCGCTGCGGCCTGGCATGAAGCTCTGCTGGCTGAGCGCATCTCCGCTCGCCGTCTGGAGGGCGACACCTCGGCGGAAAAAGGTCTGCGTATCAGGCTATTGCGCTAACGAGCGTTTCAGACTGCAATAGCCGCATAATTTCCGATGCTGCCGTCATGCCACGTTTACACGGATAGGTAATCTGATGCTCAACAACGATCGTCTGCTGGTGCAGATCCTGCTTCTGGCACTGCTCGGTGCGTGCCTGTGGGTGATGGCACCCTTTGCCTCCGCACTATTCTGGGCGGCGGTATTGGCGTTCGCCAGTTGGCCGGTAATGCGCTGGCTGACGCGTCAGCTCAATGGCAACTCAACCCTGGCCGCGACATTGCTTACGTTCGGTTGGATGGTGCTGGTTGCGGTGCCCTTGATATGGCTGGGGCTGAACATTGCCGACCAGATTCGCGAGGTCAATATCCTGCTGCATAACCTTCAGGTTGAAGGATTGCCGGATCCGCCAGGCTGGCTCGAGGAACTTCCGCTGATAGGCGATAGCCTTCTAGAACTCTGGTACACGGTGGATGAGCAGGGAACGGCCTTCTTTGCCACCATCCGCCCCTATATCGGGCAGGTCGGCAACTGGCTGTTGATGCGCAGTGCGCGCATCGGTGGCGGGATGCTGGAGCTGGCCCTGAGTCTGGTGCTGGTGTTCTTCTTCTATCGCGACGGTCCCAAGCTCGCGGCCTTCGTCCACAGCTTGTTGCATCGGTTGATCGGTGGGCGTGCCGACCATTATCTGGAGCTGGTGGCCGGTACCGTGCAGCGTGTGGTCAACGGTGTGATTGGTACGGCAGCGGCTCAGGCGATCCTGGCCTACATCGGCTTCAGCATTGCTGGCGTGCCAGGCGCCTTGCTGCTGGGATTGATGACTTTCGCCTTCAGCTTCCTGATGGTGCCGCCACTGATTTGGGGGCCTGCGACTGCCTGGCTGGTCTGGCAGGGGCAGTACGGAATGGCGGTGTTCCTCGGCATCTGGGGCATGTTCATCATCAGTGGGGTGGACAACGTCCTGAAACCCTATCTCATCAGCCGAGGCGGCAACCTGCCGTTGGTAGTTGTGCTATTGGGTGTGTTCGGCGGAGTGCTGGCCTTCGGCTTTATGGGGCTTTTCCTCGGGCCGACGTTGCTGGCTGTGGCCTACAGCCTGCTGGGCGACTGGGTGCGCAAGGAGGTTCCGCAGATCAGTGCGCCCACAAGTGCGCCGGAAAAGCACGCTGAGTAAAGTCCGCTGGCACGGCGGCAATAGCTCAGCGGCCTCCTAGCACTGCTCCGTCTCGTACTTGTCCATGGCATCGCTGGCCACTATCCGTCCCAGCTTGATCAGCTCCGGGGCCTTGTAAAACTCGTAGAAGCGGCAGGCCCGTTTGGGGATGTTGATCAGTACATTGGGTGGGTAACCGGCGATCTTGTATTGCGTCAGGGAAGACTGCATCACTTCGAAGCTCTGGTTGACCAGCTCCAGCAGCGATGCCGGACCGCTTATATCCGCCACCCTCGAACCCTCGGCCGATTTCGGTGGGCAGTTTCCGGTTGGCGCAGCGGGTGGCCCACTCCGGGCAGCCTCGCCGGCCTGCAGCTCCGCAAGCTGCTCTTCTTCGTCCTTGTTGGGCCAGAAAGGAATGTGAGAAGTGATGGAGGTCATCATCGAGTCGAAACGCCCCGGCCTGAAAATCTCCGGCAAGGGGTATTGCCGATGATTGTTGGCATTGAGATTGACCGCGATGATGAGATCGCTGTGACTGGACACCACAGGTACGATCGGCAGAGGGTTCAGGATGCCGCCATCGACCAGCACCCGGTTGCCCTGAATGACCGGCGTGAACAGGCTGGGAATGGCCGCGGAAGCGCGCATGGCTTGCTCTAGATTGCCCTCCTGAAACCAAATCTCCTGTTGATTGGTAAGGTCGGCGGCAACAGCGGTGAAGGGAATCGGCAGGTCCTCGATATTGAGCGTGCCAAGCATGTCCCGAATGCGCCCGAAGATCTTTTCGCCACGTATCGCGCCAAGGCTGAAGCTTGGGTCCATCAGCCGCAGCAGGTCAAAGTAGTCGAGCGATTCGATCCAGGTGCGGTATTCGTCCAGCTTGCCGGCGGCGTAGATTCCGCCAACCACTGCGCCCATGGAGCAGCCAGCGATACAAGAGATATCGTAACCCCGTTCCGTCAGTTCTTCGATGACCCCGATATGCGCATATCCACGCGCGCCTCCGGAGCCCAATACCAGCGCGACCTTGTTGCTCATGCATTTCTCCTGTGAATCACTAGATTCGGTCCTGGAGCCTCGGCCATCAAGCCTGCGGAAAAAATAATTCGTCGTGTTGCGGCAAGCTTGGGCATGCGTCAGGCCGGAGCCTTCTTGCTACAATCGCCGCCCGTTTTGCGTCCGTCACGAGGCTACCCAGATGAGCGAACCCATTCGCCTAACTCAATACAGCCATGGCGCCGGTTGCGGCTGCAAGATCTCGCCAAAGGTGCTGGATGTGATTCTCGCAGGCAGCGGCGCACAGAATCTTGATCCGCGCTTGTGGGTCGGCAACGCCTCGCGCGACGATGCGGCGGTGTACGGCATTGATGACGAACGCGGTGTGGTTTCGACCACCGACTTCTTCATGCCCATCGTCGACGACCCCTTCGATTTCGGGCGTATCGCTGCAACCAATGCCATTAGCGACATCTACGCCATGGGCGGCAACCCGCTGATGGCCATCGCCATTCTAGGTTGGCCAGTAAATGTACTGCCGCCGGAAGTCGCGCGCGAAGTGATCGCCGGCGGCCGTGCTGTCTGCGATGCTGCGGGCATTCCTCTGGCCGGTGGGCACTCGATTGATGCCCCAGAGCCAATCTTTGGTCTGGCCGTCACCGGATTGGTGGACAGGAACCAGATGAAACGCAATGACACGGCCACGGTGGGCTGCCGGTTGTATCTGACCAAGCCGCTGGGCATTGGCATCCTCACCACTGCGGAGAAGCAGGCCAAGCTGCGCCCCGAGGATGTTGGCCGCGCGCGCGACCTGATGTGCACCCTGAACACACCGGGCAGCCGTTTTGGCAAGCTTGCCGGCGTGCGAGCGATGACGGACGTCACCGGCTTCGGCCTGCTTGGGCATCTGGTAGAAATGGCCGACGGCAGTGGCGTCACCGCGCGTATCGACTATGCCAGCGTGCCGCGCCTCGACGGAGTGGAATACTACCTGGAACAAGGCTGCGTACCCGGTGGCACCGGGCGCAACTTCGACAGCTATGGCGCACGTATTGCCAGCCTGGATGAGGCGCATAAGCAACTGCTCTGCGACCCGCAGACCAGCGGCGGCCTGCTGGTGGCAGTAGCGCCCGAAGGTGAGGTTGAGTTTCTTCAAGTCGCACGCGAGCTTGGCCTGGCCCTGGAGCCGATTGGCGAACTGGTGGAAGCGGGCAACTTCGCGGTAGAGGTTCGCTGATGCGCGAGGATACCTGCGATTATCGTCAGTTGTTTCTCGCTGACATACCCATGGTCGATGTGCGAGCGCCGGTAGAGTTCGCCAAGGGAGCCTTTCCCGGTGTAGTCAATCTGCCATTGATGAACGACCTTGAGCGGCAGAAGGTTGGTACCTGCTACAAGCAGCATGGCCAGCAGGCCGCCATCGAGTTAGGCAACCGGCTGGTAAGCGGGTCGCTCAAAGACGAGCGAATTCAAGCCTGGGCTGATTTCGCCCGTAACAACCCGCAGGGCTATATCTACTGCTTTCGCGGCGGCTTGCGCTCGCAAATCGTTCAGCAGTGGCTGAAAAGCGAAGCAGGTATCGACTATCCGCGGGTGACCGGCGGTTACAAGGCGTTGCGCAATTTTCTCCTCGACTCCCTGGAGCAGGCGGCGGCCAGTCTGGATTTTGTGCTGGTCGGAGGCATGACCGGCACCGGCAAGACCGAGGTGCTGGCTCGACTCGACAACAGCAGTGTGGATCTTGAGGGGCTAGCCAATCATCGCGGATCAAGCTTTGGCAAGCGCGCCACGCCGCAGCCGGCACAGATTGATTTCGAAAACGCGCTGGCGGTCCGTCTGTTGAAAATGCAGGCGGCCAACGTCAGCCAGTTCGTGCTCGAGGATGAGGCGCGCCTTGTGGGCCGCTGCTCGGTCCCGCTGTCACTGTTTCAGGGTATGCAGCGGTATCCGCTGGTATGGCTGGAAGACAGTCTTGAGGGCAGGGTTGAGCGCATCCTCAAGGATTACGTGATCGATCTCTGTGGCGAGTTCATCGCTGAACAGGGCGATTCAGGTTTCAGTGCCTTTGCTGAGCGTTTGCAGCAAAGCCTTGTCAATATTAGCAAGCGCCTTGGCGGTGAACAGTACAAGCGTCTGGCGCTGATCATGGATCAGGCGCTGGCCGAACAGGCCCGCAGCGGTGCTGTGGATCTGCACCGCGACTGGATCAAGGCCCTGCTGACAGGCTATTACGACCCTATGTACGTGTATCAGCGTGAGAGCAAGGCTTCGAGGATTGAATTCGCAGGCGAGCAAGACGCAGTAGTGGAATATCTCCGTGAGCGTTCTACGCGCAAGCACACAGAAGCCCTTTGAAGAGGTATTGGCGATGAAACATCTGATCTGTTTGTCCCTGCTGGCCCTGACTCTGACCGGGTGCGCTGGAAAAACCGCCTACCGTGACAGCTGCGCCTCCAATCTGGATGCTGCCTGGAAGGAGCAAAGCCTGGCTGAGGCGGAAGGCTTTGCCGGTACCGTAAGCTATTCCAAGGCAATGGCGCTGCTTACCGGAGCCAAGACCCAACAGCAGTTCGAGGCTTTCCGAGGCTGCACCAAGAAGGCGAAGAAAGCGCGCTTCTATCTGCGAGAGTCTCGCGCGGGACGCTGATAGTCAGCGAAACAGGGCAGGCGCTGCAGAACTTCGTCACAACAGATTGCCTGCCCCTTTGCCTGCACTAGCGGGTACCAGTAGCATCGTCGCGAATGGCAAGGGAGGGTGGCATGCGCGCACGATTGGAAGTCTGTCTACGAGCGGTGAATGAGGTACTGCTCGGCAAGCAATCACAGGTGCAACTGGCCATGGCCTGCCTGCTGGCGCGAGGGCATCTGCTGATCGAGGATTTGCCCGGCATGGGCAAGACCACCTTGAGCCACACCCTGGCCCGAGTCATGGGGCTTGAATTCCAGCGTATCCAGTTCACTTCCGACCTGTTACCTGGGGATATCCTCGGCACCTCCGTATTCGATAAGGACAGCGGGCAATTCATCTTCCATCCCGGGCCGATCTTCGCCGAGCTGGTGCTGGCTGACGAGATCAATCGCGCCACACCAAAAAGCCAGAGTGCCTTGCTCGAAGCCATGGAAGAGGGGCAGGTCACTATCGAGGGCGCCACACGGCCACTGCCCGAACCCTTTTTCGTGATTGCCACACAGAATCCGGTTAGCTCTGGTGGCACCTTCTCCCTGCCGGAATCGCAGCTGGACCGGTTTCTTATGCGTCTGTCTCTGGGCTACCCGGCGAAGGCGGCGGAAAAGGCGCTGCTGCTCGGTGACTCTCGGCGTGACCTGCTGGCCCGGCAGGAACCGGTACTGGACCGCGCCTCGCTGGTTGCCATCCAGCAGGCAGTGGCTCAGGTGCGCGTCAGCGATGCCTTGGTCGATTACGTGCTGCGATTGGTTGAAGCGACCCGTACCCAGCCGCAGTTTGCCTGGGGACTATCGCCTCGTGGCAGCCTTGCATTGTTGGCAGCCGCGCGCGCCTGGGCGTATCTGGATGGCCGGGACTACGTGATCCCCGAGGATGTGCAGGCGGTTTTGCCTTCGGTGGCCGGGCATCGCTTGCGCGAACGTGCCGACGCTGGTGGCCATGGCGGCGGTGCCTTGGTGCAGTGGCTGCTACGCGAAGTGCCTGCGCTCTGATGGCGGCTTGCGCGCCATGAGGCTCCTGCCGCGTACCCGTGAGCGCTGGCTGCTCAAACGCATTCCGCCGGGGCCCAGCGTGCGCCTCGATCAGCGCTGCATCTTTATCATGCCCAGCGCGGTCGGCATGGCTTTCATGATCGCGCTGTTGCTGATGCTGGTGGCGGCCATCAATTACCAGAACAGCCTGGCCTACGCGCTGACCTTTCTGCTCGGCTCGGTATTTATCGTGACCATCCTGCATACCTGGCGCAACCTTGCCGGCCTGGTGCTGCAGGCGACGAGGGCGCAAGCCGTGTTTCTCGGTGAGCAGGTGCGTTTTCGCGTGCGCCTGGAAAGCCGAGGCCGTCTTTACCAGGCGGTCGCCCTGTGCTGGCCGGGCGGCGAATTGCAGCGGGTCGATGTCCCGGCTGGCGGCACCTGCGAAGTCGAACTCAGCCTGCCAAGTGAACATCGCGGCTGGCTGAAGCCCGGGCGCTTACGTGTCGAAAGCCGCTTTCCGCTCGGGTTGCTGGTGGCTTGGAGTTGGGTCGATCTGCAACTGGCGGCACTGGTCTATCCCAGGCCCGAAGCAGGGGAGCTGCCGCAAACGGCCGGAACTGACGATGTGGACGAAGGCAGCCGAGCGCATGGTGCAGGCGTAGATGATTACCAGGGCCTGCGTGACTGGCAGCCGGGTGACTCGCGCAGGCGGCTGCACTGGAAGGCCTTTTCCCGTGGGCAGGGCCTGTTGGTGAAAGACTTTTCCGCCCTGGTCGGAGAGGAACCGCTGCTGGATCTGGATGCCCTTGACGGCGATCTGGAAGCAAGACTGTCACGCCTCTGCCACTGGGTCCTCGAGTTATCCTCACGCCAGCAGCCCTTTGCCCTGCGACTTGCGGGGAAGACCATGGGGCCGGGTGACGGCGCCGACCATCGCAACCTTTGCCTGCGTGAACTGGCCCTATTCGGCCAGCAGGAGCGCGAGCCGTGAACACTGCGCAGCCCATTCCGCGCAACGGTCTGATCTGGCTACTGGTCGCACAGGTGCTGGTGATTCTGCCGCACTTGGGGCATCTACCGCTGTGGATAATCGGCCTCTGGCTCGGCTGTGCGGTCTGGCGTGTACGTATCTTCCGCATGCAGGCGCGCTATCCGCGTGGCTGGATGAAAGCGCTGATGATGATCGGCGCCGCTTTGGGTGTGTATCTGTCGCGCGGGAGTCTGATCGGTCTTGAGGCTGGCGTTGTGCTGCTGGTGGCCGCCTTCATTCTCAAACTGGTGGAGATGCGTAGCCGTCGCGATGCCCTTGTGTTGATCTTTCTTGGGTTCTTCACGGTAGTTACCAGCTACCTGTTCAATGACAGCCTGTTGGCCGGAATCTATAGCCTGTTGCCCACCACGGCATTGTTGGCAGCAATGATTGGCTTGCAGCAGAGTGCTGGCGGTACTCACCCCTGGCCGACGTTGCGTCTGGCCGGCTCGCTGTTACTGCAGGCAGTGCCGTTGATGCTGCTGCTGTTTGTGCTGTTTCCGCGGTTCGGTCCGCTGTGGTCGCTGCCGCAGCCCAAGGATCGAGCGGTTTCCGGGCTGGCTGACAGCATGTCGCCTGGTGATATCGCCGAGCTGAGTCGTTCTTCCGCACTGGCCTTTCGTGCCAGCTTCGAAGGGCCGATCCCCGAGCGGGAGCGTCTGTACTGGCGCGCTGTAACCTTCGAGCGCTTCGATGGCCGACGCTGGTCGCAATCCTTCGCAGCACAGGTGCCCCAGGCGCCGGAATGGGAGCCGCGTGGCTCGGCGCTGAACTACAGCGTCGTCATGCAGCCCAGCGGTCGTCCCTGGCTATATGTGCTGGACGTGGGTGAGGTCGACGCGGATGAGGTTCGGCTAATGACCGACTTCCATCTGCAACGACGGCGACCGGTGGATAAGCCCTTGCTGTACCAGGCCACGTCCTGGCCGGATGCCCTGCGTGAGCCCCGACCGGCGCTGGACACGCTGGAGCGCTCGTTGCAGCTGCCGCTCGAAGGGAATCCCCGAGCGCGCGCCTGGGCTGCGCAGCTGCGTCGTGAGCACCAGGATCCCGAAACCGTCGTGCAGGCCCTGTTGCGCCATTTCAACAGGCAGCCCTATGGCTACACCTTGCGCCCGCCCGCGGTTGGCAGCGAAATCGTCGATGACTTCCTGTTCAAGACCCTCAACGGCTTCTGCATTCACTACGCCGGCGCGATGACCTTCGTGCTGCGTGCCGCCGGCATTCCCGCTCGGGTGGTTGCGGGTTACCAGGGCGGGGAAATCAATCCAACCGGTAACTACCTGTCGGTGCGCCAGCTTGATGCCCACGCCTGGGTAGAGTACTGGGTAGCTGAACGCGGCTGGGTCAGCGTGGATCCGACCTTCCAGGTTGCGCCAGAGCGTATTGAGTTGGGCCTTGAAGAGGCTCTTGCCGAAGAGCAGGGCCTGTTCGATGAGTCCCCTATGACCCTGCGTCGCTATCGGGATATCGGTTGGCTCAACGATCTGCGCTTCGGCTGGGACAACCTCAACTACGGTTGGCAGCGCTGGGTACTCGATTACCAGGGTGAGCGTCAGCTACGTACCTTGAAAGGGTTGTTCGGCGATCTCGACGCGCGCCAGCTGGGTATATTGCTGGTCGTCAGTGCCAGTGTATTGATTGCCTTGCTGGCGCTGCTATTGCTCAAGCCCTGGCGGTTCGAGCGTGATCCTCAACTACGCTTGTTTCGTCGTTTCGAGCGTCAGCTGGCGCGACGTGGGGTGACGCGCCGAGACGGTGAGGGCGCGCGCGACTTTGCCGAACGGGCAGCGCGCCAGCAGCCCGAACAGGCCGAGGCGATCCGCGATTTTGCCCGCCTGTACGAGCGGGCACGTTATGCCGGCGAGGCAGTAGACAAGGCCGCGATGCAGGCTGCGTTGGCCAGGCTCGGACGCCGCCTTCCACGGCATATCGGGGCGCGTGAAAAGCTGTAGGCCAAAATCTGGATGGCTTGATGCGGCCGAATGAATTCGGCCCTACAGATTGGCTGATTTCCCTCTGCCAGGAAGGCATCCGGCTTGCCGGGGAGGCTTAAGATGGCGACCTATCACAAGACCTAGAGGCAAGCATGACCCTTTCCGAACTGCTACAAACCGTACGCGACAATCCGCAAGAACTTATCGTGCCTGCCAGCTGGGGACAGGGACGTGCGGGTTTTGGTGGGCTTGCGGCGGCGCTAGTCTACGAAAGCATGCGAGCGCTGGTGCCCGAAGATCGCCCAGTGCGTTCGTTGGCTATCACCTTTGTAGGCCCGCTGCAGGTGGATACGCCGGTCAGCTTCGAAGCCGAGGTGCTACGTGAAGGCAAAGCCGTCAGTCAGGTACTCGGGCGCGCTGTGCAGAACGGACAGGTCGTTACCCTGGTGCAGGGGAGTTTTGGTGCTGCGCGTAGCTCTGTCGTTGCGGTAGAGGCGGAGCCGGCTCCGAGCATGCCGGCGCTTGAGACTTGTCAGGAGCTGCCGTACATACCCGGCGTAACGCCGGAATTCACTCGCCATCTGGTCATGCGCTGGGGCATCGGTGGTCTGCCGTTCAGTGGCAACGCCTCGCGGGAGATGGGCGGTTGGGTGCGACAACGGGGTGAGGTCGAGCGTGAACCGCTCACTGTTGCCCATCAGCTGGCGCTGGTGGATGCCTGGCCGCCGGCAGTGCTGCCCCATCTCAAGTCTTTTGCGCCGGGCAGTTCGCTGACCTGGACCATCGAGTTCATGCACCCACAGCCTTCTGTTGACACCCACGAATGGTGCCAGTATCGCGCGCTTATCGAGTATGCCCGTGATGGTTACGGCCACTGCGCCGCAGCGCTTTGGAGTTCGCAGGGAGAGCTGCTGGCGCTGAGTCGGCAGACGGTGACGGTGTTCGGTTAAACGGCGTTGTGCCCTTCGCTGTCAGGACGCATCCAGGGCCGGAATACCGAAGAACCGTTGGGCACAGGCCGTGCTGCTGGCAGCAAGCTCCTGTTCGCTCACGTTTCGGTGCCGAGCAACTTCACGAAGCACCTCGGGTAGATAGGCCGGCTCGTTATGCTTTGGCCGAGGCCGTAGGGTGCGGGGCAGCAGGTAAGGCGCGTCGCTTTCAAGCATCAGGCGTTCGCCGGGTATATCGCGCACTAGCGAATGAAGGTGCGTCCCGCGGCGCTCGTCGCAGATCCAGCCGGTGATGCCGATGTGCAGATCAAGGTCTAGATAGGCGTAGAGCGCGCGCTTTTCCCCGGTGAAGCAGTGCACCACGGCTGCGCTAAGCTGGTCGCGGAAGGGGCGGATGATGGCCGCCAGGCGCTGGTCCGCTTCGCGCTCATGGAGAAAGACCGGAAGGCCGGTTTCAACGGCCAGCTGCAGATGTTCTTCGAGTACGCGCTCCTGTTGCGCGCGCGGAGAAAGGTCGCGATTGAAGTCCAAGCCGCATTCACCCACCGCACGTACTTCGGGCTCGGCCAGTAGCTGTCTGAGCTCTGCGGCGCTTTGCGAGGACCATTGGCTCGCTTCGTGAGGGTGAATACCGGCGGTGCAGAATAACCGTTGGCGGCTGTCGTCCAGTTCGCGGCAGAGCGCCAATGCCGCTTCGCTTTCGCTGAGGCTGGTACCGGTCAGTACCATCTGCATGACCCCGGCAGCTTGGGCGCGATCCAGAACCGCGCGCGGGTCGCGACTGAAAGTTGGATGGGTCAAGTTGACGCCGATGTCGACAAGCTGCATGAAAACGCTCACTTATGAAATGAAAATATAACTAGCTAAATCAATGATTCAGGAATAATGGCTCGGGTGATATATCGCATGAGGCTGGCGGGTAGCGCAGTGCTGTGAGAACCTCGCCGCCTGTGCCTGGGCACGCACGCTTTCTCCGTACGAGCCAATATCTCCACCGATGATCCGACTCCTACCTCTGCTGCTCTTTTTGCTGATGGTCGCACCCTGGCCGGCAGTTGCACGTATGGCGGGCCCGCAGGCTTGGCAGACGACAGATACGGTACGCGATCTGGCCGAGATTCGCCGCAGCGGAGTATTGCGGGTGCTGGTAAACCAGAGCCGCAACAGCTCCGGTGAAGTGAAAGGCGAAGCCATCGGCGTTGAATACGTGCGCTTGCGTGCGTTCGAGCAGTTTCTCAACCGTGACGCACAGGCGCGCACGATCACTCTGAAAATAATTCCCAAGGCCAAGGACCAGTTGCTCGCTGCCCTCCAGCGCGGAGAAGGTGATCTGGTGGCGCCGGGCGAATTGCTTGACCGGGGAGGGTTGCGGCAGCTGAGCCGCACCCGCGCCGTCGTGCCCCAGGTGCCGCTGGTGCTGGTCACGCGGCAGGGCAGCCGTCGCTACACGCAATTGCAGCAATTCTCCGGGCGCAGTCTGGCGTTGCCCGCCGGCAGTGTTGCTGGCAAGACCTTGGCCAAGGTCAATAGCGAACTGATGCAGGCCAGGCGTGCGCCTATCGTGGTCGAGTGGGTCGATCCTACGCTCGCCGTGGAGGATGTGCTGGAAATGGTGCAGGCCGGTATCTACCCGGCCACCCTGGTTGAGCAGAGCATTGCCGAGCGCTGGGCCAAGGTGCTGCCGAAGCTTCGCATCGAATCGAAACTGGCCCTGGGTGAGCCGGCGGATATGCACTGGTTCGTGCGTAAGGAGGCGAAAATGCTGCGTGCCAGCGCGGATCGCTTTCTGTCTGGCTATCGTGCGCCGGAGAATCAGGATGCGGCTTTTGTTCGGGTCTATCGCCGGCTGTACCGCGTGCAAAATCCTCTGGATTCGGTGGGCCGCCAGCGCCTGGAAAAAGTCCGCCCGACCTTGCAGCGCCACGCCCAGCAGCAGGATATCGACTGGCTGAACCTGGCGGCACTGGCCTTCAAGGAATCGACCCTCAACCCAGCGGCGCGTGGTGCTTCAGGCGCCACCGGGCTGATGCAGATGACGCCTGCCGCGGCCCGCAGCATGGGTGTCACGGATATCGGCAAGCTGGATAACAATGTATTGGCCAGCGCCAAGTATCTGGCCAGCATCCGCCGTGAGTTCTTCGCCAGCCCCAGGCTCAACGAGCATGAGCGCATGGCGTTCATCCTTGCCGCTTACAACATGGGGCCGCAGCGGGTGCAGAGCCTGCGTGCCGAGGCCCGGCGCCGCGGCTATAACCCTGATCAGTGGTTTTTCCAGGTAGAGCGCATCGCCATGGAAACGATGGGCATGGGGGTGGTAAGCCACGTCAATGCGGTGAACAAGTACTACCTGGCGTACAACCGTGAACGCAATCTGCTAGAGGCCGGGCCGCAGCGCGCGACCCGGTAGGTCGGTTTATCCGTGCTCCGTGGCCGAGTCCCGTCGGAGCCGGCCGCTTTCAGGGCTGATAGTCGATCGCAACGATATACCAGAGCTTGTCACCGGTCGGCGTCTGGACACGAACTTCGGCATCCAGCGGCTTGCCGACAAGGGCCCTGGCCAGTGGCGAGTCGATGCTGATCAGACCCTGCTTGAGATCCAGCTCATCCGGCCCGACGATGCGGTAGCGGGCCTGCTCGCCGTCTTCGTCTTCGAGCGTTACCCAGGCGCCGAAGTACACCTTGCCCGGATCGCTTGGCCGCTCGCTGACGACCTTGAGCTTCTCCAGCCGCTTGGTGAGGAAGCGCACGCGGCTGTCGATCTCGCGCAGCATCTTCTTGCCGTAGGTGTATTCGGCATTTTCCGAGCGGTCGCCTTGCGCGGCAGCTTCACTGACTGACTGGGTTACCTGGGGACGTTTGACGTGCCAGAGTTCGTGCAGCTCGGCACGCAGTCGCGCCTCGCCTTCGGGAGTGATCAGCGGGGTGCCGGCAGGGCGCGGTGGACGGTAACGGCTCATAAACTATCCGGATCGGCCAGTAGGGCCGCACATTGTAAGCCGGCGGCCTGTTTCAGCCAGCGGCTCTTCGGGATCAATTTTCACGTAGCACACTTAACGGGCTGGCATTCAGTGCACGGCGAGTACCGATCACGCCGGCCCCTCCGACCAGAAGGGCACCGATGACTGGCAAAACCAGCAACCACGGATGCGGCTGCCAGCGCAGGTCGAAGACGAAGTGATAAAGCAGGGCGCTGACCAGTTCGCAGCCCAGCGCGGCCAGCAGGCCGCTGGCTGCACCCAGCACGCCAAATTCGGCGCGTCGTGCCTGGAGCAGCAGCTTGCGCTCGGCGCCCAGAGCCCGCAGCAGGGCACCCTGCCGAATGCGCTCGTCGAGAGTGGCTTGCAGGCCGGCGAACAGTACTGCAAGGCCCGCTGCCAGCACGAACATCAGCACGTACTCCACCGCCAGCGAGACCTGCGCAAGAATGCTGCGCAGCTGGCCGAGCAAGGCCTCGACCTGCAGGATAGTCGCCGAGGGAAAGTCGCGGGCGAGCTGTACCAGTTCTCGATCCTTGCCGACTGGCAGGTGGAAGCTGGTCATATAGGTGGCTGGTACATCCTGCAGGGTGTCTGGCTCGAAGATCATGTAGAAGTTGGGCTGGAAGCTATCCCAGTTAACTTCGCGCAAGCTGGTAACGCTGACATCGCGGGTGATGCCGCCCACGGTGAAACTCAGCCGGTCGCCGAGCCCAACCTTCAGGCTTTCTGCCAGCTCGGCTTCCACCGAGACGCCGGGCAGCTCGCCTGGCTCGTCGCTCCACCATTGCCCGGCCGTCAAACGATTGTCTGCAGGCAGTTCCTGCGCCCAGGTCAGGCTGAGATCCCGGCGGATCGCTCGTTCGCCCTGGCTTTCCTTGCTGACGACCTGCCGTACCGGCTCGCCATTGATGGCCACCAGACGCCCGGGCACCACCGGATAGAGTGGGGCCGCATGATCGGAAAGGGCCAGGATGCGTTCGCTGAATGCGGCGTTGTCTTCCGGCAGCACGTTCAGCACGAAATGATTGGGCGCATCTGCAGGCAGTTGCTCCTGCCAGGTGTCGAGCAATTCGCCGCGCAGTAGTGCGATCAGCGCCATGGCCAGCAGAATCAGGCCGAAGGCCAAAGACTGGCCGGCGGCAGCCAGAGGGTGGCGCAGCAGTTGGCCCAGCCCGATACGCCAGGGAAGGGAAGCGCCGGACAGTAGCCGGCGCAAGCCCTGCAGAGCCAGCAATAGCAGGCCGCCAAGCACCAGGGTGGCCACCAGCCCGCCACCGAGCAGCGCCAGGGTGATTTTCAGATCCAGGCTCAAGCGCCACATGATCACGCCTAAAGCGATGATCGCGGCACCGTAGACCAGCCAGCTGCTGGGTGGCACCGGCAACATGTCACGGCGCAGCACGCGCAACGGCGGAACGCGGCCCAGTGCAGCCAGGGGCGGCAACGCAAAGCCGGCCAGCGCTATCAGCCCCGTAGCGATACCGGCCAGCGCCGGCCAGAGTGTTGCCGGCGGAATTTCGCTGACCAGCAGATCGCGTAACAGATAGAACAACCCGTGCTGCGCGCCCCAGCCCAGCAGGGCGCCAATCACGCTGGCTACCGTGCCGAGATAAGCCAATTGCAGGGAATACAGCAGCAGTGCCTCACGGCGGGCCAAGCCAAGGCAGCGTAGCAGCGCACTGGCATCAAAGCGGCGAGCGGCAAATCGCGCGGCAGACAGCGCCACGGCAACCCCGGCGAGCAGTACCGCCGCCAGGCTGGCGAGGTTCAGATAGCGCTCGGCGCGGCCCAGGGCGCCGCCGATCTGACGATTGCCGTCTTTGGCAGTTTCAATCCGCTGGTGCGGTTGAATACCTGCCTGGATGGCCTCCTGATAAGCCTGCAGCTGCGCTGCCGGCCCGCGCCATAGCTCACGGTAGCTCACGCGGCTTCCCGGCTGGACTACGCCGGTGGCCTGCAGGTCGTCGAGGTGCATCAGTACCCGTGGCGTGAGGCTATAGAAGTCACCCACGCGATCCGGCTCGTAAGTTAGTACGCGGGTCAGCTTCAGCGGTTTGTTGCCGACTTCGATCAGGTCACCGATCTGCAGGTCCAGGGCGGCGAACAGGCGTGCCTCGGCCCATGCTTCACCAGGCTGCGGTCCAGAGCTGACCTGTTCTGGCTGATAAGGTGCAGGGGCGCTGCGTAGTTCTCCACGTAGCGGATACAGGCTGTCCGCGGCTTTGACGCTGGCCAGCTGCAAATTGTCATCGGTGGCGATAACGCTGGAAAACTCTACCAGTTGCGCGTGATTGAGCTGCAGCCGCTTGCCGGCTTCGATCTGTTCTGCCGCCGCCGGGGCGCTACCGCGCAACACCAGGTCAGCGCCCAGGAACTCGGTAGCGCGCAGGAGCATGGCATCGTTCAGCCGCGCGCCGAAAAAGCCGATCGCCGTACTCGCTGCCACGGCGATCAGTAAAGCGAAGAAGAGCACACGCAGCTCTCCTGCACGAGCATCGCGTATTAGCTGCCGTAGCGCGAGAGCAGCCAGACGGCTGAAGGGCATCCGCGTCATTGGCTCTGCTCGTTGTCTACCCGGCGTCCACCCTCAAGGCGCAGCACGTACTGGCAACGCCGAGCCAGCCGCTCATCGTGGGTCACCAATACCAGGGTGGTGGAGCGCTCACGGTTGAGTTCGAATAACAGCTCGGTGATGTTCGCCCCTGTATGGCTGTCGAGATTGCCGGTCGGCTCGTCGGCAAACATCACCTCAGGCTCGGCAGCGAAGGCGCGAGCGACCGCGACGCGCTGCTGTTCGCCGCCGGACAGTTGCCTTGGATAGTGATGAAGGCGGGCGCCCAAGCCGACGCGCCGCAAAAGCTCGGTGGCTTTCGCCTGGGCGTCGCGCCTGCCGTGCAGCTCCAGGGGCAGCATGACGTTTTCCAGGGCATTGAGGCTGTCCAGCAGCTGGAAGGACTGGAAGACGAAACCGACGTGCTCGGCTCGGACCCTGGCGCGCTGATCTTCGTCCAGCTCCCCGAGGCGGTGGCCAGCGAGGATCACTTCGCCGGAACTGGGCAGGTCCAGCCCGGCGAGCAGGCCAAGCAGGGTGGATTTTCCCGAACCGGAGGTGCCCACGATGGCCAGGCTGTCGCCCTTTTCCAGGCGCAGGGACACCGCTTCAAGGATGGCCAGTTCACCTTCCGCGCTAGGTACCACTTTGCTAAGGTTCCGGGCATTTAGAATGCTGTCGCTCATGGAGATTCCGATGCGAATGTGGCTGAAAGGTGGGGTTCTGGTCTTGCTGTGCTGGGCCCAAGCTGCCCTCGGGGGGACCGTCTTGGTGGTCGGGGATAGTATCAGCGCCGCTTTCGGCCTGGAAACCAGCCAAGGTTGGGTGCATATGCTTCAGCAGCGGCTGGATTCGCAGGGGTCGGAGTACCGCGTGGTGAATGCCTCGATCAGTGGTGACACCACGGCGGGCGGGCGTTCGAGGCTGCCTAAGCTGCTCGATGAGCATGCACCGGAAATCGTGATTCTGGAGCTGGGAGGCAACGATGGCCTGCGCGGTCAGTCTCCGGTGCAATTGAAACAGAATCTTGCGGCAATGGTTGAGCAAGCGAAGCAGGCCGGCGCTCAGGTGGTGCTGTTGGGCATGCGCATGCCACCGAATCTAGGCCAGCGCTACACCGCGGCGTTCGCCAGTGCCTTCGATTCCCTCGCCGAAGAGCAAGAACTGCCATATGTGCCTTTCTTTCTCGAAGGAGTCGGCGGCGTTGCGAATATGATGCAGGCCGACGGCATTCACCCTACGGCCATTGCGCAGCAGCAGCTGTTGGACAACGTCTGGCCAGTGCTCGAACCCTTGCTTTGAGGAAGCGGCGCAGCTAGTGTCGCGCCCCTCGATTGGAGCCTCAAATGCCACGCCCAGCCTGGTCTCTTTTTGCATATCGCCTTATCGTTCCGGACGAGCAGTTCGACCTGTTCGCATGCCGAGAGAATCGCCTGCACCTGGCCTTGCGCCAGCTGGAACTGAACGGCCAGGCGGATCGCACCCTATGTGGCGGTTTTCTGCCCGCCCAGCCGCGCTGGCAGGATCTGGAACGGGGCCTGCTCAAAGACCGGCGGCTTTGCCCAATCTGTCGGGATACGGTCAATGCTCAGCGTCGGCGCCTGCCGTCCGCCGCCAGTGCCTGGTAGCCGCTCGGCGCTTTCCCTCGCTTCGCGTACAATCGCGGACAGTTCAATTCACCGCTCTCCAAGGAACTCCGAATGCGCTTGCGTGCCTCTGCAATCGTCTCCTGTTTGTCACTCACTGCCTTGCTGTTAGCAGGGAAATCGGCAGCGCTCGAATTGCCGCTGCCACCCGAAGGTGAAGACGTGGTGGGTGAAATTCAGGTCATCAAGGCCAAATACGAAGACACTTTCGCAGGCCTCGGCGAGACCTATGATCTGGGCTATCTCGAGCTGGTCGCAGCCAATCCTGGCGTCGACCCATGGCTGCCGGGCGAGGGCACCGACATCATCCTGCCGACGCGCTTTATCCTGCCGCCGGGACCGCGCGAAGGTATCGTGATCAACCTCGCTGAATATCGTCTGTACTACTACCCGAAAGATAAGCCGGTGGTGCATACCTATCCGCTGGGTATAGGACGTGAGGGCTGGGGGTCGCCAGTGGGTATCACACGCATTTCCGCGATGACCAGCAATCCGGCCTGGTATCCGCCACAGTCGATTCGTGATGAGCACGCGGCTGAAGGCGATCCACTGCCACGGGTGGTGCCGCCAGGCCCTGACAACCCTCTGGGGCCTTACAAGATGACGTTGGCGATGCCGGGGTATCTCATCCACGGCTCGAACAAGAAGTTCGGTATCGGTATGCGAGTCAGTCACGGCTGTTTCCGCATGCTCAACCACAACGTCCTCGAACTGTCCAAACGGGTCAAGGTGGGCACGCCGGTGCGCATTATTGATGAGCCCTACAAGTTTGGTATCAGTCAGGGCATGGTCTATCTGGAAGCGCACACGCCGCTGCAGGATGAAGATCAGCACATGACGTTGATGGACAAACATGCCGTAGTGATCAACACCCTGCTTAAACGGGACGAAGATGCCGGCATGTTACGACTGGATTGGGAAATGGTGCGCGAGATCATTGCCGGGGAAGATGGCTTGCCCATCCAGATTGCCGAGCTGGGCGAGGCAATGGCTAGCCACGAAGAGCCTGTTTTCTAACGTTGATATAAAGTCCTGCCCATTAAAAAGCCGACCTGTATCAGGTCGGCTTTTTTGCACCTGTAATCGTCCTGAGCAGCCAGTAAGTTGATCAGGGCGGTACAGAGGCTCACTTGCGGCTAGCGCGCTCCAGCATGCGCAGTGCGCGCTCGTTGGCTTCGTCAGCAGTCTGCTGAGCCTTCTGAGCGGCTTGCAGAGCTTCGTCAGCCTTGCTGTACGCTTCGTCGGCACGAGCCTGAGCACGGGCAGCTGCATCTTCGGTGGCGGTCAAACGAGCTTCGCCTTCTTGAGTCATGCTGTTGCTGCAACCAGTAGCCAGAACTGCAGCGAAAGCCAGAGCAGAAAGTTTCAGAACGTTGTTCATCGTGTTCCCCTTGAAGTGAAATCCATGGCAACTTCCGTTATGGAGAGTTGGCGGGCACATACTACCGATAAGTTGCGCCAAGTAAACTGAGGCAGACACTTGTCAGCCCGGTTTTTTTAGCGAACTTGCCTGTTTTCCAATGCTGGCACCTCTGTCTGGTTGAAAAACAACCAAAGCCAGCACAGTTGAGCGTTGTATGGACTCTGCAGGACACTCGAAGTTGCACTTGGAGGTGCAAGTAATCCATGCCTATAGAAGGCTGCGGCGGCATCCTCGATTGCCGTCTGAAGAGTGTAGACACTATCCGACCAGAGCTGCCAGAAGATGTTTGTTGAGGTATGGCGCGCGCCGTATGCTGAAGGCATTATCGGCAGACAACAATCAGAACCGGTATCGAGGAGGCGAGATGAGCGACACACTGACCATCCACCATGATCGGGCAGGCCACCAGTTCGAAACGACTGTGGATGGTCATCGTGCTTATCTGGCTTATATGGATCTGGGCAAACAAACCCTGGATATCTACCGAACCTTCGTCCCCGACTCGCTGCGCGGGCGGGGTATCGCCGCCGCTTTGACCCGGCACGCGCTGGAGTATGCCGAGCACGAGGGCTATACGGTGATTCCCTCTTGCTCATATGTGGAGCGCTATATGGAGCGTCACGCAAAGAGGGACAACGGTGCTGGTAGTACCCAGTAGGCCGTGGCAACTCGTCTGTTTGCTGGACGCCCAAATGAAAACGCCGCATCTAAGCGGCGTTTTCAATTCCTGCTTCAATTAGCCTCGCGCACGCTTAGGTAGTACCTCGGCGAGCTTTGCATGCATATCGAGCACGGCCTTTTCGGTGGTATCCCAATCGATGCAGGCGTCGGTGATGGAAACGCCGTACTTCAAGTCTGCCAGATTCTTGGGGATCGACTGGTTGCCCCAGCTCAGGTGGCTTTCGACCATTAGTCCAACGATGGAGTTGTTGCCTTCCAGAATCTGGTTGGCAACGTTGTCCATGACCAGGGGCTGCAGTGCCGGGTCTTTGTTGGAGTTGGCATGGCTGCAGTCGACCATGATGTTGTGGCGGATGCCGCCTTTGCTCAGTTCCTGTTCGCAGAGTGCAACGCTGACCGAATCATAGTTGGGCTTGCCGTTGCCGCCGCGCAGCACCACGTGGCCGTAGGCGTTGCCCTTGGTAGTGACGATGGAAACGCCGCCGGCCTGGTTGATGCCGAGGAAACGATGCGGGCTGGAAACCGATTGCAGGGCATTGATTGCGACCGTCAGGCTGCCGTCCGTACCGTTCTTGAAACCCACTGCCGAAGACAGGCCTGAGGCCATTTCACGGTGGGTCTGGGATTCGGTAGTGCGCGCGCCGATGGCTGCCCAGCTGATCAGGTCCTGCAAGTATTGCGGGGAGATCGGGTCCAGGGCTTCGGTGGCGGTGGGTAGACCCATTTCGGCCAGATCGAGCAACAGCTTGCGGCCGATGTGCAGGCCTTCTTCGATCTTGAACGAGTCGTCCATGTAGGGATCGTTGATCAGGCCTTTCCAGCCGACAGTGGTGCGCGGCTTTTCAAAGTACACCCGCATGATCAAGAACAGGCTGTCGGACACTTTGTCGGCAAGAACCTTGAGGCGTTCGGCATATTCATGCGCTGCCTTGAGGTCGTGAATCGAGCAGGGGCCGATCACGATGAACAGGCGATGATCCTTGCCATCGAGAATGTCACGTACGACCTGCCGCCCTTCGGCAACGGTCTTCAGTGCAGAGGCAGTGAGCGGAAGTTTCTGCTTCAACTGCTGCGGTGTGATCAGGGTTTCGTTGGAGGCAACGTTAAGGTCATCGATCGGTAAATCAGCCATCGTGTTACTCGTCAGGGTCACGGGTGCCGTCCGCCAGCGATCCCGGTGCGGCGGAACAGGGCCTGGAGGCGCAGCGGGGAGGCGGAACCTTATCGCGTATCGAGTCGCTTCGACAATGACCTTGAAGTCGCAAGCCCCTGTGGTTAGCGGCTTGGTAGTGGTTTTTTTTGGGGCTGCTAAGCTCAAGCGGAGCCATCGAAAGCTGATTTGCGGCGGACGAGCAATACTTTAAAAAAAGATCTAGAATCAGATCATATCTATGCATAATAGTTATAAGAAGTAACGACTACCGGACGTCACCGCTTTTTTCGAGGGATTTCTATGAAGCTACAGCAACTGCGTTACATCTGGGAGGTGGCGCACCATGACCTCAATGTCTCAGCCACCGCGCAAAGCCTGTTCACATCACAACCCGGTATCAGCAAGCAGATCCGTCTGCTCGAAGATGAGCTGGGGGTCGAGGTTTTTGCCCGCAGTGGCAAGCATCTAACGCGTGTCACGCCTGCTGGTGAGAGGATCATCACCACCGCAGGTGAAATCCTTCGAAAATGCGAAAGCATCAAGCAGATTGCGCAGGAGTTCTCCAACGAGAAAAAGGGCACGCTGAGCATCGCCACTACTCACACCCAGGCGCGTTACGCCTTGCCGAAGGTTATCAGCCGGTTCATCAACCAGTACCCCGACGTTTCTCTGCATATGCATCAGGGTACGCCGCTGCAGATTGCCGAGATGGCAGCTGACGGCACCGTGGATTTCGCCATCGCCACCGAGGGGCTGGAGCTGTTCGGTGATCTTGTGATGATGCCGTGTTACCGCTGGAACCGCTGCGTAGTGGTGCCGCAGGGCCATCCGCTGGCGAAACTGGAGAAGCTGACCCTACAAGCGCTCGCCGAACACCCCATCGTCACTTACGTATTCGGCTTTA
Source organism: Pseudomonas saudiphocaensis (assembly GCF_000756775.1). Lineage (NCBI taxonomy): Bacteria > Pseudomonadati > Pseudomonadota > Gammaproteobacteria > Pseudomonadales > Pseudomonadaceae > Pseudomonas > Pseudomonas saudiphocaensis. The sequence continues at coordinate 947,921 of NZ_CCSF01000001.1, read as the reverse complement.
CCGGTCGCTCCAAGCTCGATGAGGCCTTCAGCCACCAGGGACTGTCACCCAAGGTGGTGTTTACGGCGGCAGACGCCGACGTGATCAAGACCTATGTGCGGCTGGGGCTGGGTGTTGGCATTGTCGCGCAGATGGCGGTGGACCCTGTCCTCGATCCCGATCTGGTAGTGCTCGATGCCAGTGAGCTGTTTGAATCCAGCGTCACCCGAATCGGCTTCCGGCGCGGAACCTTCCTGCGTGGTTTCATGTGCGACTTCATCGAAGCGTTCGCGCCACACCTGGATCGGGAAATGCTCGACAAGGCTGTGAAGTGTCGTAACAAGCTTGAGCTGGAAGAGCTGTTCAAGGACGTCGAGCTGCCGACCTACTGATTAGCAGCCCGATTTGAGGGCGTCGACCTGCTTCCAGAGACCTCCGACCTGCATTGCTGCGCAAGAAAACAGCACAGTGCACACCATTTCCCTGGGAGCGCCGCCTTCGGCGCGGAGCTTTTGGCTGCGTCGACGTCTACGCCCCTTTGCAGTTAATCCTTGGCAATCAGGTTTCCAGCATGTAACCCGCATTCCTTCTGCGTGGCCTCTTCCCACCACCAGCGACCCTCGCGTTCGTGCTGGTTGGGAAGTACGGGGCGTGTGCAGGGTTCGCAACCGATGCTGATAAAACCGCGCTCATGCAGGCTGTTGAAAGGAATCTCCAGCATGCGGATGTAGGTCCAGACTTCTTCGCTGGTCATCTGAGCCAGTGGGTTGAACTTGTAGAGCGTGTTGTCCGGCGTGGAAAAGGCGTTGTCGATTTCCAGTACCGCAACCTGGCTGCGGGTTCCCGGGCTCTGATCGCGGCGCTGTCCAGTGGCCCAGGCGCGCACGGTGGCCAGTTTGCGGCGCAACGGTTCGATCTTGCGGATGCCACAGCACTCGCCATGACCATCGCGATAGAAGCTGAACAGGCCTTTCTCATTGACCAGAGGCTCCAGCAGCTTCGGGTCCGGTGTCATGATCTGGATTGGGATCTTGTAGTGATCGCGCACCTGCTCGATAAATCGGTAGGTTTCGCTGTGGAGGCGGCCGGTATCGAGGGTGAAAACGCGGACGTTCTTGTTCAGCTTCCAGGCCATGTCCAGCAGTACGACATCTTCGGCGCCGCTGAAGGAAATCCACAGGTCATCGCCAAACAGGTCGAAAGCAAGCTTGAGGATGTCTTGCGGGGATTTGCCAGCGTAGGCTTCAGCCAACGTGGTGACGTCAATGGTCGGGCTCATCGGGCGGCTTCCTTTTATCTACAGCGTGCGGCGCTTCGGCGCTCTGAGGCCGCGGATGGTATCAAAAGGGATTTATGCCGCTAAATAACCTTTAGGCACCCTGATTTGTCATTTCGGATATAAGCGCCGGATTGCTTCGCTCGGGCCGGGCCGTTAGAGTGCCGCCTTCAAATTCATGCATTTAGGAGTGGCCCGTGGAAATAGCCTGTCTCGACCTGGAAGGTGTGCTGGTTCCGGAAATCTGGATTGCCTTCGCCGAAGCCACCGGAATCGAATCGCTGCGGGCGACCACGCGGGACATTCCCGACTATGACGTGCTGATGAAGCAGCGCCTGCGCATTCTGGATGAACATGGTCTGAAGCTGGCGGACATCCAGAAGGTTATCGCCACGCTGAAGCCCCTGGACGGTGCGGTGGAGTTCGTCGACTGGCTGCGAGAGCGCTTCCAGGTGGTAATCCTCTCGGACACCTTCTACGAGTTCTCCCAGCCGCTGATGCGCCAGCTGGGCTTCCCCACGCTGCTGTGCCACCGCCTGATTACCGACGAAAATGATCGAGTGGTGGATTATCAGCTGCGCCAGAAGGATCCCAAGCGCCAGTCAGTACTGGCGCTCAAGAGTCTTTACTACCGTGTGATCGCGGCCGGTGACTCGTACAACGACACCACCATGCTCAGTGAGGCCAACGCCGGCATCCTCTTCCACGCGCCAGACAATGTCATCGCCGAATTCCCGCAATTCCCGGCGGTGCATACATTCGAGGAGCTGAAGCAGGAATTCATCAAGGCCTCGAATCGCAAGCTGACGCTTTAACCAAGCGCTTGGGCTGATTGGATGTTGGCATAACGGCCCAATCGAGCCTTCGCAGGGTGGATCACGCTTCACCGATCCACTAGTAATTGTGGTGTAAAAAGCGACATCCACCCTACGTCTGGATCAAAGCAATGCGGGACGTAGGGTGGACAACGCAAAGCTTGTCCACGCGCAAGCGTCCATCCCAGGCATCACCCTACGGCTTCAAGCCTTCCAGCGTTTCCAGCAGCACTTTCACCTTGTCGATCGATTCCTGGTACTCCGCGTGCCATTCGGAGTCGGCGACAATGCCGCCACCGCCCCAGCAACTGATTTGCCCGCTTTGGGCGAGCAGGGTGCGGATGGCGATGGAGCTGTCCATCTCCCCGCGCACATCGATGTATAGCAGCGAGCCGCAGTAGATGGTGCGGCGCGTAGGTTCCAGCTCGTCGATGATCTGCATGGCCCGGATTTTGGGCGCTCCAGTAATCGATCCGCCGGGAAAGCTGCCGGCCAGTAGATCGAAAGCGTCCTTGTCATCGGCCAGCTGCCCGCTGACACAACTGACCAGGTGGTGCACGTTGGGGTAGCTTTCCAGTGCGAAAAGCTCTGGCACTTGCACGCTGCCGATCCGGCAACTGCGGCCCAGGTCGTTGCGCAGCAGATCGACGATCATCAGGTTTTCGGCGCGGTCCTTTTTGCTCTCCAGTAACCCCTGGGCCTGCGCGGCGTCGCTGTGTGGGTCTTGTCCGCGGGGGCGCGTACCTTTGATCGGACGCGTTTCTACCGAACCCTGATGCAGGCGCAGAAAGCGCTCTGGTGACTGGCTGAGTACGGCGCCATGCTCAAGGGCGATAAAGCCGGCATAAGGCGTCGGGCAGGCGGCTCGCAGGGCCTGATAAGCGGTCCATGGATCGCCTGCGTAGGCTGTGCGAAAGCGCTGTGCGAAGTTCACCTGATAGCAGTCGCCGGCCTGAATGTACCGCTGGATGCGCTCGATCGCCTGGCGGTAGTCGTCCTTGTGCAAGTCGGCTGCAAAAGGAGCGAGCAGGGTAAAGGGAGCAGAGGTCTCTGTGCTTGAGAGAGGCGAGTAGAACAGTCTGACCAGACGCTCGCGCTCACTCATAGTCAGCGCAGGATGGAAGACCAGCTGGCTGCTGCGCTTTTGATGGTCGGTGATAAGCGCCCAGGGATAAAGGCCAAAACGCGCAAGGGGCAAGTCGATGTCTGGTCGGGCTTGCTCGGGCATGTTTTCCAGCAGCCTGCCGAAATCATAGCTGAACAAGCCGATCAGGCCACCCACAAAGGGCAGCTCACAGCCTTCGGGCGCGACGGCCGGGCCAAGTTGCTGCAATGCCTCGCGCAAACGTTGGAAGTAACTCTCAGCGGAATCATCTGTGGCGGGCTGGAGCAGCTGCTGCGGCCAGGCGCTCAAGAGGTCGTAGCGCCCGCGCTCGGCCTGCGGGCGCCCGGAATCCAGCAGAACCGCGCCGGGCGCGTGGCGAATGCGTTCGAACCAGTACGCAGGGTCGGCTCGATAGGGTAGAGGGTGTAGCGTACAGGTGGACATGGGCTGGGTCGGCGTTGGGCCGCCTGGCATGGCCAAGGCAGCCCGATGTGGTCATTCAGGCGTGGGGCGGCACGTGTCCGAACAGCTCTTGGGCGAACTTTACTCGCTCCTCGGCGGTTTCCGAGATGCCTTTCGCCTTCAGCTCATCCAGACGGGTTTCCACTGCATGTGCCCGGTGGGTCAGGCCGCAGTCATTGGCGATCTGGATGTTCAGGCCGGGGCGGGCGTTGAGCTCGAGAATCAGAGGACCCTTGTCCACGTCCAGCACCATATCGACGCCGATGTAACCCAGGCCACACAGCTCGTAGCAGCCGGCGGCGAGCTTCATGAAGCCGTCCCAGTTGGGCAGCTGAACGCCATCCACCGCGTTGGTAGTGTCGGGGTGCTTGGAAATCTTGTTGTTCAGCCAGGTGCCACGCAAGGTCACGCCGGTGGCCAGGTCTACGCCCACACCGATAGCGCCCTGGTGCAGGTTGGCTTTGCCGCCCGACTGACGTGTCGGCAGGCGCAGCATGGCCATCACCGGATAGCCCATCAACACGATGATGCGAATATCCGGCACGCCTTCATAGCTGATGCTCTTGAAGATCGGGTCAGGGGTTACGCGGTACTCGATCAGTGCGCGATCACGGTGCCCGCCCAGCGAGTAAAGGCCGGTGAGGATATTGGAGATCTGATGCTCCAGTTCGTCGTGGGTGATGATCTTGCCGGAAACCGTGCGATAGCGACCTTCGAAACGGTCCGCGATCACCAGAATGCCGTCGCCGCCGGCGCCCTGGGCCGGCTTGACGACGAAGTCCTCATGGTCCTTGACGATGTCCTTGAGCTTCTCGATATCCTTTTCGGTTTCGATAATCCCGTACATTTCCGGCACGTCGATGCCGGCCGCGATGGCGCGTTCCTTAGTGATGATCTTGTCATCGACGATCGGATACAGGTGCCGCTTGTTGTACTTGAGCACGTAGTCCGCGTTGCGGCGGTTGATGCCCATGATCCCTTTGGCTTCCAGCGCCTTCCACGTCTTGATCAGACCGAACATGGCTCAATCCTTCAAAAAGGCTTTGAAACGGAACAGCTCGGTCAGGCGATAGCCGCGGTAGCGACCCATCGCCAGCATGAAGCCCACCATGATCAGCAACACCGCCGGGAAGGTGAAGATGAAGTAGGTCAGTTCAGGGATGTTCATCAGCATGAACGACAGGCTGGCTGCGATCAGGGTGCCGACTGCCACCTTGAATGCATGGCCGCCACCACGTTCTTCCCAGGTGATGGACAGGCGCTCGATGGTCATGGTCAGAATCACCATCGGGAAAAGCGACACCGACAGACCACGCTCCAGGCCCAGCTTGTGGCTGAACAGGCTGATTACCGCGATAAGCACCACTACAAAGGTCAGAACTACAGAAAGCCGCGGCAGCATCTGCAGTTTGAGGTGCTCCAGATATGAGCGCAGCGACAGGCCCAGTGCGGTGATCACGGTGAAGAGAATGATGCCGAAGCCGATCTGGGTTTCTCGGAAAGCCAGAGCGATCAGAACCGGGGTAAAGGTACCGAGGGTCTGCAGACCGCCGAGGTTGCGCAGGATCAGGATCACCAGCACGCCGATGGGGATCATGATCATGATCTGGTAGGTCTGCTGGGTCTGCAGCGGCAGGCCGTACAGCGAGTACTCCAGGAAGTCCGCGTCGGTGTTTTCGTCGGTCAGCTTGGCCAGGCGAATGGCGTTCATTTCGCTGCTGTTGAGGGTGAAGGTCACCTGCGGATTGCGGCCGCCTTCAAGACTTACCAGCGGCTCGTCGCCGGTCCACCAGACCAGGCGGTCGCTCGGCAGACCTTGTTCGCCGGTTTCGGGGTTGAAGTACAGCCAGCGGTCACCGTTGAAGCTGCGCAGCCAGAGCTCAGGCGTCTGCGCCACGTCGGACAGCAGCCGCACCGTATGCACGCGCTCCATGGGTACATGGGCGATGGACAGCAGAAGGTCGATCACTCGAGCCTTGTTGGCCGTAGACGAATCACCGCCGAGCAAAAGTTTCACGTTGTCATCGTTGGCGTTATTGACGCGCTTGATGGCTTCGCTGATGAATGTTTCGACGTCGGCCGAGTGCTGGCGGATCGGTGAGAGCAGGGCTTCAGCCGCGATCTTCTCGGCGCCTTCGACCGGGATGCTGTCGCGGAAAATTGGCCCGTTGGCCTTGGTCTGTTCACCGCTGTAGCGCTTGGTCAGTACCAGGCGGTAGTAAAGCGTCTGCTTGCCGGTGACGCGGCGCGCCGACCATGTGACACGGCGGTTCCCGTCGACACGGTTGATGCTGACGCCATAGTTGTTGGAAATGAAGCTTTCGTTGAGGCTGACGAATTCCTGATTCAGCGGCGGCACAAACATCTGCAGCTTGACCGGTTCGCGCGGGTTGGCCTGGAACTCGACCTTGGCGTCGATATTCCACAGATCATCGGTTTCGTCTTCGGTCATTGGGATTCCGAGGACGAAGATCTGGTAGGCCGTTATGGCAATGCCCAGCGTGACAAGCAGGAAGATCAGAACTTTCAGGTGCAGGGTTAGCGCGCGCATGGGGTTACTCGTCAGCGTCGGATTCGGTGAGGCAGCCGGGCTTGCCGGCGACGTAGGTTAGGCTTGGATCGACCAGCGCACCGAAGCGGGTCAGCGCATCGGAACCAATTAGAAGTGGGTATTGGAAAGCGGTACGGTCCGTGAGGTTCACTTCGATGGTGCGCTTTGCCTTGCCCATGCACACGTCAAGCTCGATGACGGGGCGTGCGGTGTAAGTCTTGTCTTCTTCCGGATCGAAGTCTCCGGCGCGTCGCTTGATCTTGCTGATGCGGGCCAGAGGGCGTTCGATGGGGTGGCTGTGTGCACTGTCGATAGCCAGATAGAAGCGTACCCAGGACTCGCCGTCGCGCTTGAAGCGGGTGATGTCGCTGGCGCTAAGTGAGGCCGTCTGGGCGCCGGTATCGAGCTTGGCGGGCACGTTCAGATCGAAGTCCAGCAGTGCCACGTGCTCGTTCAGTCCATAAATGGTCTTGTCGGCGGCCTGGCCAATCGCGGGCAAGAAGCATGCGCAGAGCAGCAGGGAGTAGGCTTTGACTCTCATGGGACCTGTTGTCTTCGAGGATTGGAAACGGAACGGCCGGAACCGGCCCATGCTTGTCTTTCTAGTGCAGCAGGCGGGCGCCGACACTGCGGAGGCCGGCATTCTAGCATGCTGATTTCAGGGTCGCGACAAGCGGTGTCCGAGGCCTGAGACAGAGATTGCGCTACAGGAGTCGGCATCTCCGACTTTAGTCATATTGTTGACAATATCCGACCAGCTGATTTGACTAGGCCGCGACTGCGTCGTAACTTGGGGGCAGTGAAATGCTCAAGTGTTGACAATCATGCTCGATACAGTGGAAATCCCGACAGTCATACAGCATGCAGACAGCGGTACGTTGTCCGAGCATGTGTTCCGCTCGATCCAGGCGGCCATCGTTCGTGGCGAAATTGCACCGGGCAGCAAGATTTCCGAACCAGAGCTGGCGCGCACCTATGGCATTAGCCGTGGGCCACTGCGTGAAGCTATTCATCGCCTCGAAGGCCAGAAACTTTTGGTGCGCATCCCCCATGTCGGCGCCCGCGTGGTTTCTCTCAGTCATGCTGAGCTGATCGAGCTCTATGAGATCCGCGAGTCGCTGGAAGGCATGGCCTGCCGGTTGGCTGCTGAGCGCATGAGCGACAGCGAGATCGACGAGTTGCGTCGTGTATTGGGTACTCACGAGCGCGACGAGGCATTTCAGGCGGGAGTTGGCTATTACCAACAGGAAGGTGACTTCGACTTCCACTACCGGATTATCCAGGGCAGCGGAAATCGTACTCTGGCCAAACTGTTGTGCGACGAGCTCTATCAGCTGGTGCGCATGTACCGCATTCAGTTCTCCACCACACCGAACCGGCCACATCAGGCCTTTGCCGAGCATCACCGTATTCTCGACGCCATTGCCGATCGCGATGGCGAATTGGCGGAGCTGCTGATGCGCCGTCATATCGCAGCTTCAAAACGCAATGTGGAGCGCCACTTCAAGAGCGCTCTCGAAAACACACCATCCAAAAGGGGCAATGCATGACTCTTCCATCTGCCGGTCAGCGTTTCCGCGACGCCGTGGCCAGTGAACACCCGCTGCAGGTCGTCGGCGCCATCAACGCCAACCATGCACTGCTGGCCAAGCGTGCCGGCTTCAAGGCTATCTATCTGTCCGGCGGCGGTGTTGCGGCTGGCTCGTTGGGCTTGCCGGATCTCGGTATCACCAACCTGGACGACGTATTGACCGACGTACGTCGCATCACCGATGTCTGCGATCTGCCGTTGCTGGTGGACGTGGACACCGGTTTCGGCAGCTCGGCATTCAACGTGGCGCGTACCGTCAAGTCGATGATCAAGTTTGGCGCCGCGGCGATTCACATTGAGGACCAGGTCGGCGCCAAGCGCTGCGGTCATCGCCCGAACAAGGAAATCGTCTCCCAGCAGGAGATGGTCGACCGCATCAAGGCTGCGGTTGACGCGCGTACCGATGACAGTTTCGTGATCATGGCGCGTACCGATGCATTGGCCGTCGAAGGTCTGAACGCTGCGCTGGACCGTGCCGCCGCCTGTGTCGAGGCCGGCGCCGATATGGTCTTCCCGGAAGCCATCACCGAACTGGCCATGTACAAGACCTTCGCCGACCTGGTGAAAGCGCCGATTCTGGCCAATATCACCGAGTTCGGTGCTACACCCTTGTATACCACTGAAGAACTGGCTTCGGTCGATGTGTCGCTGGTGCTGTATCCGCTGTCGGCGTTCCGCGCGATGAACAAGGCCGCCGAGAACGTCTACACCGCGTTGCGTCGCGACGGCACCCAGAAGAACGTGATCGACACCATGCAAACTCGTATGGAGCTGTACGACCGCATCAACTATCACGCTTTCGAGCAGAGCCTCGATGCGTTGTTTGCGCAAAAGAAAAGCTAAGCAAGCAGGCTCCGATGGAGCCTTCCACCGATGTGAATAAGCAATATCCAGAACAAATCCAATAAGGAGATCGCAATGGCTGAAGCAAAGGTTTTGAGTGGTGCAGGTCTGCGTGGGCAGATCGCGGGTCAGACGGCCCTCTCCACCGTGGGCAAGGAAGGCGCCGGCCTGACTTACCGCGGCTACGACGTCCGTGATCTGGCCGAGCACTGCTGCTTCGAGGAAGTTGCCTACCTGCTGTTCCACGGCGAGCTGCCCAATGCGCAGCAACTGGAAGACTACAAGGCGCGCCTGAAACAGTGGCGTGATATCCCGGACGTGCTCAAGGAAGTCCTGGAGCGTGCTCCGTCCAACGCCCATCCGATGGATGTCATGCGTACAGCCTGCTCGGTACTGGGCATGCTGGAACCCGAGCATGATTTCTCCAAGCAGCAGGACAAGGCAGACCGCCTGCTGGCCATGGGCCCGGCCGTCATGACTTACTGGTATCGCTTCAGCCACGGTGGCGTGCGCATCAACTGTCAGAGCGACGAGGACACCCTGGGTGGTCACTTCCTGGCGCTGCTGCATGGCCGCAAGCCGACCGAGCTGGAAACCCGCGTGATGAACGTTTCGCTCATCCTCTACGCTGAGCACGAGTTCAACGCCTCGACCTTCACCGCACGGGTCTGTGCTTCGACCCTGTCCGACATCTATTCCTGCATCACCGGTGCCATCGGTTCGCTGCGCGGCCCGCTGCACGGCGGCGCCAACGAGGCGGCCATGGAGCTGATCGAGCGTTTCAACACCCCGGAAGAGGCCCGCGAAGGTCTGCTGGGCATGCTCGAGCGCAAGGAAAAGATCATGGGCTTCGGCCACGCGATCTACAAGGACAGCGACCCGCGCAACGAGGTCATAAAGGAGTGGGCCAAGAAGCTGGCCGAGCTGGTAGGCGATACCAAGCTGTATCCGATCTCCGAGGCTATCGACCAAACCATGTGGGAACAGAAGCGCCTGTTCCCGAACGCCGACTTCTACCATGCATCGGCGTACAACTTCATGGGCATTCCGACCCCGCTGTTCACGCCGATCTTCGTCTGCTCGCGTGTAGTGGGCTGGTGCTGCCACGTGTTCGAACAGCGCGCCAATAACCGCATCATCCGCCCGAGCGCCGAATACGTCGGCGTCGAGCAGCGCAAGGTCGTACCCCTGGCGCAACGTTGATGCCATGAGGGAGCGCCTGCGGGCGCTCCTTCTATTGTTTTTCTAGCTTCCTACGAGTCCCCACGGCATGAATACCGCATATCGCAAACCCCTTCCTGGCACTGCACTGGATTACTTCGACACCCGCGAGGCGGTTGACGCCATTCAGCCAGGCGCCTACGACACCCTGCCGTACACCTCTCGTGTACTGGCTGAACAACTGGTACGTCGCTGCGAGTCGTCGCTGCTGACCGATGCGCTCAAGCAGCTGATCGAACGCAAGCGCGACTTGGACTTCCCCTGGTACCCGGCGCGCGTGGTGTGCCATGACATCCTCGGTCAGACCGCACTGGTCGACCTGGCCGGTCTGCGTGACGCCATCGCCGAGCAGGGCGGTGATCCCTCCAAGGTCAACCCGGTGGTGCCGACGCAGTTGATCGTCGACCACTCATTGGCGGTGGAGCATGCCGGCTTCGACCCGGACGCGTTCGAGAAGAACCGCGCTGTGGAAGAGCGCCGCAACGAAGACCGTTTCCACTTTATCGAGTGGACCAAGACCGCATTCAAGAATGTCGACGTGATTCCGGCCGGTAACGGGATCATGCACCAGATCAACCTGGAAAAAATGAGCCCGGTGATCCAGGCCCGCGGCGGCGTGGCCTTCCCGGATACCTGCGTGGGTACCGACTCGCATACCCCGCACGTGGATGCCCTGGGCGTAATCGCTATCGGCGTAGGCGGCCTGGAAGCCGAGACCGTCATGCTGGGCCATCCGTCGATGATGCGCCTGCCCGATATCGTCGGCGTAAAACTCACTGGCAAGCGCCAACCTGGTATCACCGCTACCGATATCGTGCTGGCTTTGACCGAGTTCCTGCGGCAGGAGCGCGTGGTCGGTGCCTGGGTCGAGTTCTTTGGTGAAGGTGCCGACAGCCTGTCCATCGGCGACCGTGCCACCATTTCCAATATGTGCCCGGAATACGGCGCAACGGCGGCGATGTTCTACATCGACGGCCAGACCATCGACTACCTCAAGCTGACCGGGCGCGAGCCGGAGCAGGTGGCGTTGGTCGAGAACTACGCCCGCACCACCGGCCTTTGGGCCGATGCGCTGAAGACCGCCCAGTACGAGCGCGTGCTGACCTTCGATCTGTCCAGCGTTGTGCGCAACATGGCCGGTCCGAGCAACCCGCATCGCCGTCTGCCCACCAGCGCACTGCAGGAGCGCGGCATTGCCAGCGAAGAAAAGCTGGCCGCCGCACGCGCCGAGGAAGAGCAGGGGCTGATGCCCGATGGTGCGGTGATAATTGCCGCGATCACCAGCTGCACCAACACCTCCAACCCGCGCAACGTGGTGGCTGCCGGTCTGCTGGCCAAGAAGGCCAATGAGCTGGGTCTGGTGCGCAAGCCGTGGGTGAAAACCTCCTTTGCGCCGGGCTCCAAGGTAGCCAAGCTGTATCTGGAAGAGGCCGGCCTGCTGCCGGAACTGGAAAAGCTCGGCTTCGGCATCGTCGCCTACGCCTGCACCACCTGTAACGGCATGTCCGGTGCGCTGGATCCGACGATCCAGCAGGAAATCATTGATCGCGACCTGTACGCCACCGCGGTGCTCTCCGGCAACCGCAACTTCGACGGCCGTATCCACCCGTACGCCAAGCAGGCCTTCCTGGCCTCGCCGCCGCTGGTAGTGGCCTATGCCATCGCCGGTACCGTGCGTTTCGATATTGAACAGGACGTATTGGGACATGACGCGAGCGGCAATCCGATCACGTTGAAAGATCTGTGGCCAAGCGATGAGGAAATCGACGCCATCGTGGCGGCGAGCGTGAAGCCCGAGCAGTTCAAGCAGATCTACATTCCGATGTTCGACCTGGGCTCAGTGGAAGAAGCCAAGAGCCCGTTGTATGACTGGCGTCCGATGTCCACCTACATCCGCCGTCCGCCTTACTGGGAAGGCGCGCTGGCCGGGGAACGTACGCTCAAGGGTATGCGCCCGTTGGCAATCCTGCCGGACAACATCACCACCGATCACCTGTCGCCGTCCAACGCCATCCTGGCGGATTCGGCCGCAGGCGAATACCTGGCGAAAATGGGCCTGCCGGAGGAGGACTTCAACTCCTACGCCACCCACCGCGGCGATCACCTGACGGCGCAGCGCGCCACCTTTGCCAACCCGCAGCTGGTCAACGAGATGGCTGTGGTCGATGGCCAGGTAAAGAAGGGCTCGCTGGCTCGCGTCGAGCCGGAAGGCGAGGTCATGCGCATGTGGGAAGCCATCGAGACCTACATGAACCGCAAACAGAACCTGATCATCATCGCCGGTGCCGACTACGGCCAAGGTTCGTCCCGCGACTGGGCGGCCAAGGGCGTGCGTCTGGCCGGTGTCGAGGTGATCGTGGCTGAAGGTTTCGAGCGCATCCACCGTACCAACCTGGTGGGCATGGGCGTTCTGCCGGTGGAATTCAAGCCGGGCACCACGCGCCTGACCCTGGGCCTGGACGGCACCGAGACCTACGATATCGAAGGTGAGCTGGCGCCGCGTTGCGACCTGACGCTGGTGATCAACCGTCGCAACGGTGAGGTCGTCAGGGTCCCGGTAACCTGCCGTCTGGACACCGCAGCCGATGTCAGCGTGTATAAGGCTGGTGGGGTGCTGCAGCGCTTCGCCAAGGACTTCCTCGAAGCCAACAAGTAAGTCAGATGGGGCGGCCGACAGGCCGCCTCTTTCTTACAGGAGCATTGTGATGTCTCAAGTACCCCAGGTGAAAATTCCCGCCACCTATATGCGTGGCGGCACCAGCAAGGGCGTGTTTTTCCGGTTGCAGGACCTGCCGGAGCGCTGCCAAGTCCCAGGCGAGGCCCGCGACAAGCTGTTCATGCGTGTAATTGGCAGTCCGGACCCCTACGCCGCGCACATCGACGGCATGGGCGGCGCTACCTCCAGCACCAGCAAATGCGTGATCCTGTCGAAGAGCAGCCAGCCCGATCACGACGTGGATTACCTCTACGGCCAGGTTTCCATCGACAAGCCATTCGTGGACTGGAGCGGCAACTGCGGCAACCTGTCTACGGGTGCGGGCGCTTTCGCCATCCATGCCGGGCTGGTTGATCCCGCGCGGATTCCCGAGAACGGCACCTGCGTGGTGCGTATCTGGCAGGCAAATATCCAGAAAACCATCATTGCCCATGTGCCGATCAGCAACGGCCAGGTGCAGGAAATCGGTGATTTCGAGCTGGATGGCGTGACCTTCCCAGCGGCGGAGATCGTGCTGGAGTTTCTCGATCCATCCGACGATGGCGAGGAGGGCGGCTCGATGTTCCCCACCGGCAATCTGGTGGATGATCTTGAGGTGCCCGCTGATGTCGTGAAAGGCGGCGTTTTGAAGGCCACCATGATCAGTGCCGGCATTCCCACTGTGTTCGTGAATGCCGAGGATATCGGCTATCAGGGCACAGAGCTGCGTGAGGACATCAACGGCAACCCCGAGGCGCTGGCCCGTCTCGAGGCCATTCGCGTTGCCGGTGCTTTGCGCATGGGGCTGATCAAGACGCCGGAAGAGGCCCTGACTCGCCAGCACACCCCGAAGGTTGCCTTTGTTTCCAAGCCGAAGACCTACACGGCCTCCAGTGGCAAGACCATTGAGGCGGGCGAGGTGGACCTGTTGGTCCGCGCGCTGTCGATGGGCAAGTTGCACCACGCGATGATGGGCACCTGCGCGGTTGCCATCGGCACGGCGGCAGCAGTGCCTGGCACGCTGGTCAATCTCGCGGCCGGTGGTGGTGATCGCGAGGCGGTACGTTTCGGTCATCCCTCCGGCACCTTGCGCGTCGGCGCCGAGGCCAAGCAGATTAATGGTCAGTGGACGGTGACCAAAGCCATCATGAGTCGTAGTGCGCGCATCCTGATGGAAGGCTGGGTGCGCGTGCCCGAGGATGCGTTCTGACGGCAAGCTGCTCTGCAAAAAAACAAAAAAGTCCGCACCTGGCGGACTTTTTGTTGTCTAGCGAAGCGGCGTTTATTTGAATCGCCGCTCCACGCCTTTTTCCACCAGGATCTTGGCGGAGATTTCCTCGACGGAGAAATGCGTCGAGTTGATGAAATTGATGTTTTCGCGACGGAACAGGCTTTCGACTTCGCGTACCTCGAATTCGCATTGGGCGAAACTGGAGTAGCGGCTGTTGGGCTTGCGCTCATTGCGGATGGCGGCCAAACGCTCGGGATCGATTGTCAGGCCAAACAGCTTGTCCTTGTAGGCCTTGAGAGAAGTGGGTAGCTGCAGGCGCTCCATGTCGTCTTCGGTCAACGGGTAGTTGGCTGCGCGGATGCCATACTGCATCGCCATATAGAGACAGGTGGGCGTTTTGCCGCAGCGCGATACGCCAACGAGGATCAGGTCGGCCTTGTCATAATGGCGGGTGCGGGCACCGTCATCGTTGTCGAGGGCGAAGTTCACCGCCTCGATGCGCTCCATGTAGTTGTTGCTGTGGCCGATAGAATGGGACTTGCCCACGGAATACGACGAGCGTGAGTTCAGCTCATGCTCAAGCGGAGAAAGAAACGAGGAAAAGATATCGATCATGAAACCGTTGGATTCAGCGAGAATATCGCGAATCCCCTGGTTGACCAGGGTGTCGAATATGATCGGGCGGACGCCATCGCTTTCCGCTGCTTTATTGATTTGCTGTACCATTGCCCGCGCTTTTTCGGTCGTATCGATGTACGGCCGGGTCAGCTTGGTGAAGTTGATGGTTTCGAACTGTGCCAACAGGCTCTGGCCGAGTGTCTCGGCCGTGATGCCGGTACCGTCTGAGATGAAAAAAGCAGTTCGTTTCATTGCCCTTGGAGCCTTAAGTCGAGACGCGTCTCAGCTATAGTTTAAGGCTCTTTGAAGAGCCTCGATGGGGCTGGCATTGTCACTTATTTTGCAGAGCCGGGCCACCGTGCCATCCGGCGCGAACCGAGTTTCCAATACAACGTGGAGTGATCACCTTGGTAGAGTACGTAGTTTCCCTCGATAAGCTCGGCAATCACGATGTTGAGCGTGTAGGGGGCAAGAACGCCTCCCTGGGCGAGATGATTAGCAACCTCGCAGGTGCGGGCGTTTCAGTACCTGGTGGTTTCGCCACTACTGCGCAGGCCTATCGTGATTTCATGGAGCTCAGCGGCCTGAACGAGCAGATTCATACAATGCTCGACGCGCTGGATGTAGATGATGTCAACGCCCTGGCCAAGGCCGGTGCGCAGATCCGCAGCTGGATCATGTCCGCCGAGTTCCCGGCGCAACTGGACGCCGATATTCGCGCAGCCTTTGCCGAAATGTCTGCCGGCAATGACAACCTGGCGGTAGCAGTACGTTCTTCGGCAACCGCTGAAGACCTGCCGGACGCTTCTTTTGCCGGTCAGCAGGAAACCTTCCTCAATATTCGTGGCGTGGACAACGTAATCCGCGCTGCCAAAGAGGTTTTCGCCTCCCTCTTCAACGACCGCGCCATTGCCTACCGCGTGCACCAGGGCTTCGATCACAAGCTGGTCGCTCTGTCCGCCGGTGTCCAGCGCATGGTTCGCTCGGAAACCGGCACCGCCGGTGTGATGTTTACCCTGGATACCGAGTCCGGTTTCCGCGATGTGGTGTTCATCACCGGGGCCTACGGCCTGGGCGAGACTGTCGTACAGGGCGCGGTGAACCCGGACGAATTTTACGTTCACAAGCACACTCTTGAAGCCGGCCGTCCGGCCATCCTGCGCCGCAACCTGGGCAGCAAGGCAATCAAGATGATTTACGGCGCGGAAGCCAGCGCCGGCAAGTCGGTCAAGACCGTGGAAGTCGACCAGGCCGAGCGTATGCGCTTCTGTCTTACCGACGAGGAGGTCAGCAACCTGGCTCGCCAGGCGATGATCATCGAAAAGCACTATGGCCGCCCGATGGACATCGAATGGGCCAAGGACGGTGACGACGGTCAGCTGTACATCGTTCAGGCACGTCCTGAAACAGTCAAAAGCCGCAGCAGCGCCAATGTCATGGAACGCTACCTGCTGAAGGAAAAAGGCACCGTGCTGGTCGAAGGTCGCGCCATTGGTCAGCGTATCGGTTCCGGCCCGGTGAAAATCATTCGTGACGTTTCGGAAATGGACCGGGTCCAGCCGGGTGACGTGCTGGTATCGGACATGACTGATCCGGACTGGGAACCGGTAATGAAGCGCGCCAGCGCCATCGTCACCAACCGCGGCGGCCGTACCTGCCACGCGGCGATCATCGCCCGCGAGCTGGGTATCCCTGCGGTTGTCGGCTGCGGCAACGCTACCGATCTGCTGAAAGATGGCCAGCGCGTCACTGTGACCTGTGCCGAAGGCGATACCGGCCTGATCTTCGAAGGTGAACTGGGCTTCGATATCCGCCAGAACTCCATCGACGCCATGCCTGAGCTGCCGTTCAAGATCATGATGAACGTCGGTAACCCGGACCGCGCGTTCGACTTCGCTCAGTTGCCCAACGAAGGTGTTGGCCTGGCTCGCCTGGAATTCATCATCAACCGCATGATCGGCGTGCATCCCAAGGCACTGCTGAACTTTGACAGCCTGCCGGCAGAGATTAAGAGCAGCGTCGAGAAGCGCATTGCCGGTTATGGCGACCCGGTCGATTTCTACGTCGAGAAGCTGGTCGAGGGCGTCAGTACCCTAGCGGCTGCTTTCTGGCCGAAGAAAGTGATCGTGCGTCTGTCGGACTTCAAGTCCAACGAGTACGCCAACCTGATCGGCGGCAAGCTCTATGAGCCGGAAGAAGAAAACCCGATGCTCGGCTTCCGTGGTGCTTCGCGATACATCAGCGAATCCTTCCGCGATTGCTTCGAGCTCGAGTGCCGGGCGATGAAGAAGGTCCGCGACGTTATGGGTCTGACCAACGTCGAGCTGATGGTGCCGTTCGTGCGCACCCTCGGTGAAGCCTCTCAGGTCATCGACATCCTCGCCAAGTTCGGCCTCAAGCGTGGCGAAAACGGCCTGCGCATCATCATGATGTGCGAGCTGCCGTCCAATGCGCTGCTGGCTGATGAGTTCCTGGAATACTTCGATGGCTTCTCCATCGGCTCCAATGACATGACTCAGCTGGCCCTTGGTCTGGACCGTGACTCTGGCATCATTGCCCACCTGTTCGACGAGCGTAATCCGGCGGTCAAGAAGTTGCTGGCCAGCGCCATCGAAGCCTGCAAAAAGGCTGACAAGTACGTTGGCATATGTGGACAGGGGCCGTCGGATCATCCGGACCTGGCCAAGTGGCTGATGGAGCAGGGTATCGAAAGCGTTTCGCTCAACCCGGACTCGGTACTGGACACCTGGTTCTTCCTGGCCGATCAGGAAATCAGCTGATTGCAGTGAAAAAGGGCGGGATTCCGCCCTTTTTGCTGCCTACCCTCCGCTGGTGGCGAATCGCACCTGCTGCTCACTGCGTCTATTCGACGTGAGAACGCAGGTGCGCTGCGCCTGGGTCGTTTCATAAAGGAGATTTGCCATGCAATACGTCACGCCCGATCTGTGCGATACCTATCCTGAGCTGGTTCAGGTGGTGGAGCCGATCTTCAGCAATTTCGGTGGCCGCGATTCCTTTGGAGGCCAGATCGTTACGGTCAAGTGCTTTGAGGACAACTCGCTGGTCAAGGAGCAGGTTGAGCTCGACGGTACCGGCAAGGTAATGGTGGTCGACGGTGGTGGCTCGCTGCGTTGCGCTCTGCTGGGCGACATGCTTGCCGAGAAGGCTTCACGCAATGGCTGGCAGGGGCTGGTCGTTTATGGCTGCATTCGCGATGTGGATATCGTCGCGCAGACCGATCTTGGCGTTCAGGCGTTGGCAAGCCACCCGCTCAAGAGCAACAAGCGTGGTGTTGGCGAGCTGAACATTCCAGTGACCTTCTGCGGTGTGACCTTCCGTCCTGGTGACTACCTGTACGCCGACAACAACGGCATCGTGGTTTCGCCAGAAGCGCTGAAAATGCCCGATTGAGAGGCTTGTTTGCTTCCATCAAGCCCGGCCTAGCCGGGCTTTTTGCGGTCTGAGCGGAGGAAAACATGCTGGTCGACGAAGAGGCAGGGTTGTTGCGCGCCCTGGTGCTGGATGGGCGCGGTGGTGCTCGACAGCTTGCATACGAGGATATTGCCTCGCTGACTCTGGCTGACGGTGAAAGCTTGTGGTTGCACTGGGATCGCAGCCAGCCCGAGGCCCAGATCTGGTTACGTGAGCAGAGTGGCTTGAGCAACTTTGCCTGTGATGTGCTGCTTGAGGAAAACACCAGGCCGCGATTGCTGCCGTTACCAGCAGACGAGCTTTTGCTGTTTCTGCGTGGCGTAAACCTCAATCCGGATTCCGCCCCGGAAGATATGGTTTCGCTGCGAGTATTTGCTGATGCACGCAGGGTCATTTCGCTACGCCTGCGGCCACTGCGCTCCACTGAAGTGTTAATCCGGCAACTGGCTGCAGGCCAGGGGCCGAAAACCGCTTCGGAGGTATTGATCAGCCTTGCCGAAGCACTGACCGAGCATGTGGAGGATCTGATCACGCTGCTTGCAGAAAAGGTGGATGGTGAAGAGGACCAGCTTGAAACCGATCCGCGCTATACGCCGTCGCAGGACAACCTGCTTACCTTGCGCCGGCGGGCAGCAAGCCTGCGTCGCTTCCTTTTGCCACAGGGTGAGGTCTACGCGCAGCTCGCGCGCCGAAAGCTTCCCTGGTTTGTCGATGACGACACGGATTACTGGAACGAGCTGAGCAATCGCCTGATACGAAATCTCGAAGAGCTGGAGCTGGTTCGAGAACGGGCCAACCTGGTCCTGGAGGCCGAAGAGCGGCGCATGCGAGAAAGGATGAATCGCACCATGTATCTGCTGGGTATCATCACCGGCTTCTTCCTGCCGATGAGCTTTCTCACCGGGCTGCTGGGCATCAATGTCGGCGGCATTCCTGGTTCGGACAACCCCTACGGTTTTGTTCTGGCCTGCGCGCTGATCGCTGTGGTAGCGCTTTTTCAGTGGTGGATATTCCGCCGTCTGAAATGGGTGTGAATGTGACTTTTTTATGGCGACGCCGTCTAGGGTGTGAACCATTTCCTCGGGTATCGACGAAATGATACTTCCCGAGTTGGAGTTTAATGAGGTGAGCATGGGCGATCCCTTTGAAGAATCCCTGCGCAATATGCTCAAGACGCCGTCCGGGCATGACGATGATGCCTGCCTGGACCGGGTCCTGAAAACGGCGAACCGCCAGGTAGGTGCGGGTGATCTCTTTGGACTGATGGGGCACTGGCTGCCAACACTGATGGTTGTGCTCAGCAGTGGTGCAACGCGCTCCTCGACCGTCACCGCACGTGACACCGTCCGTTCAACTTCTTTCGACAAGGCTGATTGATCATGGAGTGGAGCCAGAGTCTGCTGGCAGCAATGAGCGCGCTTTGGGCGCCTATTGCGGCATTTATCCCTCGTCTGTTTGGGGCGCTGCTGGTTGTAGCGATCGGTTTTGTCGTTGCCAAGGTCCTTGATGCCGTGCTGTCAAAAGGACTGGCCAAGATTGGTCTTGATCGATTGGTCACTGGTACAGGGACAACCAAGCTTCTTGGACGAGCCGGTATTCGGGCGCCGATTTCTGCCCTGATCGGAAAAGTCGTCTACTGGTTCGTGTTGCTGATCTTCCTCGTGTCGGCAGCCGAGTCGCTGGGGCTTGCCCGTGTGTCAGCTACCCTCGACATGCTGGCGCTGTATGTACCTAAGGTTTTCGGAGCTGGTCTGATTCTGCTTGCCGGTGTGCTTCTGGCCCAGCTGGTCAGTGGTCTGGTGCGTGGAGCCGCAGAAGGCGTCGGGCTGGAATATGCCAGCGGCCTTGGACGAATCGCCCAAGGCCTGGTGATCATCATCAGCATATCGGTGGCAATCGGGCAGCTTGAGGTAAAAACCGAGCTGCTCAACTACGTGATCGCCATCGCCTTGATTTCGGTTGGCCTCGCCGCCGCACTGGCGTTGGGCCTGGGTAGTCGCGAACTTGTCAGCCAGATTCTCGCGGGTATCTACGTGCGCGAGCTGTACGGGGTAGGGCAGCGGGTGCGTCTCGAAGGCCTGGATCTGGAAGGTGAGATCGAAGAGATAGGTACAGCCAAGACTCACCTGTTAACCGATGATGGCGAACGAGTTTCTATTGCCAACAGAGTGTTGTTGGAGCAGCGTGTAGGCAGCCGCTTGGGTCGATAATCTGTTAAAGTACGCCGCTAAATTTTTTGGTCTTCAATGAATGCTGGCCATGACTTTGACTGCGGTTTGAAGCGTCTTGACTACAGCCCACCCGCCCGCCATGAGCTATGACCCGCGCCAGCTTTCCGATGAGGAGTTGGTGCAGCGTGCTCATGCAGAGTTGTTTCATATAACCCGTGCATATGAAGAGTTGATGCGTCGATATCAACGAACTCTTTTCAACGTGTGTGCTCGTTATCTTGGAAACGAGCGAGACGCTGATGACGTATGTCAAGAGGTAATGCTGAAGGTCTTGTATGGGCTGAAGAACTTCGAAGGAAAGTCTAAGTTCAAAACATGGCTGTATAGCATCACTTATAATGAGTGCATCACGCAGTACCGCAAAGAGCGCCGCAAGCGGCGTTTGCTTGATGCGCTAAGCCTGGACCCAATCGAAGAAGCTACCGAAGAAAGCGCACCGGTAGTGACGGAGAAGACCGGGCTAGAGCATTGGCTGGTGCATGTGAACCAGATTGACCGGGAAATACTTGTTTTGCGCTTTGTTGCAGAGCTGGAGTTTCAGGAAATCGCGGACATCATGCATATGGGGCTAAGCGCAACGAAAATGCGATACAAGCGTGCTCTTGATAAACTACGGGAAAAATTTTCCGGTATGTCTGAAACTTAGTCGCTTGAAGTTGTCTTATTGACAGCGAACAGCCTGGGTTTCAGTTGGCCGGGTTTCCTTAGATTGTTCTGATACTAACCACCAGATGGGGATTTACGGATGAAGCTTAAAAACACCTTGGGCGTTGCGATTGGCTCCCTGATTGCCGCCACTTCTGTTAGCGCGCTGGCTCAGGGCCAGGGCGCCGTAGAGGTGGAAGCGTTCGGCAAGCACTATTTCACTGACAGCTCGCGTGATGTGCAGCGCGACGGTGAGTTGTATGGCGCTGGCATCAGCTACTTTCTGACCGAAGACGTTTCGCTCGGTCTGTCCTACGGCGAATACCATGACCTGACTTCCCAGGATCCGGTGGGCGCTGGTGGTCACAAGAACATCAAGGGCAGCCTGACTTCCCTGGACGCCACTTACCACTTCGGTCAGCCGGGTGTTGGTCTGCGTCCTTACGTTTCTGCGGGCGCCGCTCATCAGAGCATCGGTCAGGCAGACCGTGGCGGTCGTGACAGCAGCACCTTTGCCAATGTCGGCACTGGTGTGAAGTACTACTTCACCGAGAACTTCTTCGCCAAAGCCAGCGTTGATGGCATGTACAACATCGATGCCAACGAAGGCGAGTGGATGGCAGGTCTGGGTGTTGGTATGAACTTCGGCGGCAGCACCCGTCAGGTTGCTCAGGTCGAGCCAACTCCAGAGCCAGCGCCGGCTCCTATCGTTGACACCGAGCCAGAGCCGGAGCCAGAACTGGTCCGCGTTGAGCTGGACGTGAAGTTCGACTTCGACAAGGCTCAGGTTCGTGAAGAAAGCTACAGCGACATCAAGAACCTGGCTGACTTCATGCAGCAGTACCCGCAGACCAGCACCACTGTAGAAGGTCATACCGACTCCGTAGGTACTGACCAATACAACCAGCGTCTGTCTGAGCGCCGTGCTCAGGCTGTTCGCGACGTTCTGGTCAACCAGTACGGCGTAGAAAGCCAGCGCGTTGACTCCGTCGGTTACGGCGAATCCCGTCCGGTTGCTGACAACAGCACCGAAGAAGGTCGCCAGATCAACCGTCGCGTTGAAGCTGAAGTAGAAGCTCAGGTTCGCTAAGCATCTGAGCTGCTAAACAAAAACCCGGCCTGCATATGCAAGGCCGGGTTTTTTGTTGCCCGCATTTTGCTTCGGCCCGCGTGGAGCGCGTGGAGTAGATTCCCGCACACGCAGCCCAGCCAAGCGCATAAAAAAGCCCGTACCTTTCGATACGGGCTTTCTATTCACAAACTGCCCAGGTGGTGGGCAGTCGTGCTTACCGCTTTAGACTTCCACGACCTGGATCTTGGCCTTTTCCGCAGACTCACGGAATTCAGCGATCTGGTCGAAGCTCAGGTAGCGATAGACATCGCTGGCCATGGTGTCGATCTCCTTCGCGTACTCCATGTACTCCTCGACGGTCGGCAGCTTGCCGGTGATCGAGGCGACTGCAGCCAGTTCGGCGGAAGCCAGGTACACGTTGGTTGCGTCACCCAGACGGTTCGGGAAGTTACGGGTCGAGGTGGAAACCACGGTCGATCCGGTCTGAACGCGGGCCTGGTTACCCATGCACAGCGAGCAGCCTGGCATTTCCATGCGTGCACCGGCCTTGCCGTAGATGCCGTAGTAGCCTTCTTCGGTCAGTTGGTGAGCGTCCATCTTGGTCGGCGGGGCCAGCCACAGACGGGTCGGAATGCCACCCTTGACCTTGTCCAGCAGCTTGCCGGCAGCGCGGAAGTGGCCGATGTTGGTCATGCAGGAGCCGATGAACACTTCATCGATCTTCTCGCCAGCAACGGTGGACAGGAGGCGGGCATCGTCCGGATCGTTCGGGGCGCACAGAACAGGCTCCTTCACGTCGGCCAGATCGATTTCGATCACGGCGGCGTACTCGGCGTCCTTGTCCGCTTCCAGCAGGTTCGGCTTGGCCAGCCAGGCTTCCATCGCCTGGGCGCGACGCTCCAGGGTACGGGCATCGCCGTAGCCTTCGCTGATCATCCAGCGCAGCAGAGTGATGTTGGACTTCAGGTACTCGGCAATTGCTTCTTCCGGCAGCTTGATGGTGCAACCGGCTGCGGAGCGCTCGGCAGAGGCGTCGGACAGTTCGAAGGCTTGCTCAACGGTCAGGTTGTTCAGGCCTTCGATTTCCAGAATGCGGCCAGAGAAGATGTTCTTCTTGCCCTTCTTCTCGACAGTCAGCAGGCCTTCCTGGATGGCGTAGTAGGGGATGGCATGAACCAGATCGCGCAGGGTGATGCCAGGCTGCATTTCGCCCTTGAAGCGCACCAGAACGGATTCAGGCATGTCCAGCGGCATGACGCCGGTGGCAGCGGCAAAGGCAACCAGGCCGGAACCGGCCGGGAAGGAGATGCCCATCGGGAAGCGGGTGTGGGAATCGCCGCCAGTGCCGACGGTGTCGGGCAGCAGCATGCGGTTCAGCCAGCTGTGGATGATGCCGTCACCGGGACGCAGGGACACACCGCCGCGGTTCTGGATGAAGTCCGGCAGGGTGTGGTGGGTGGTGACGTCGATCGGCTTCGGATAGGCCGCGGTGTGGCAGAAGGACTGCATCACCAGGTCAGCGGAGAAGCCGAGGCAAGCCAGGTCCTTCAGCTCGTCACGAGTCATCGGGCCAGTGGTGTCCTGGGAACCGACGGTGGTCATCTTCGGTTCACAGTAAGTGCCCGGACGCACGCCCTGGCCTTCCGGCAGACCGCAGGCGCGACCGACCATCTTCTGCGCCAGGGTGAAACCCTTGCCGCTGTCTGCAGGCGATTCCGGCTTCTTGAACAGAGTGGACGGAGCCAGACCCAGCTCGGCGCGGGCCTTCTCGGTCAGGCCGCGGCCGATGATCAGCGGGATACGGCCGCCGGCGCGGACTTCGTCCAGCAGTACGTCGGTCTTCAGCTGGAAGGTGGTGACCAGCTCGTCGCTACCATGGCGGCGAACTTCGCCCTTGTAGGGGTATACGTCGATGACGTCGCCCATGGCCAGGTCGGTGCAGTCGAATTCGATCGGCAGAGCGCCGGCGTCTTCCATGGTGTTGTAGAAGATCGGGGCAATCTTGGTACCGAAGCAGAAACCACCGGCGCGCTTGTTCGGCACGTAGGGGATGTCGTCACCGAAGAACCACAACACCGAGTTGGTGGCGGACTTGCGGGAAGAACCGGTACCGACCACGTCACCGACGTAGGCAACCGGGAAGCCCTTGGCTTTCAATTCTTCCATCTGCTTGATGGGGCCGACCGAGCCGGGAACGTCGGGGTTGATGCCGTCACGGGCCATTTTCAGCATGGCCAGGGCGTGCAGCGGGATATCGGGGCGCGACCAGGCATCTGGAGCAGGGGACAGGTCGTCGGTGTTGGTTTCGCCGGTGACCTTGAATACCGACAGGGTGATCTTCTCAGCCACCGCCGGGCGGCTCTGGAACCATTCACCGTCAGCCCAGGACTGCAGTACTGCCTTGGCGTTGGCATTGCCAGCCTTGGCTTTTTCAGCGACGTCGTGGAACGCATCGAACATCAGCAGGGTGTGCTTGAGTTGTTCGGCAGTCGCGGCGGACAGTTCGGCATCGTCCAGCAGTTCGACCAGAGTGGCGATGTTGTAGCCGCCCTGCATGGTGCCCAGCAGCTCAACAGCGCGCTGCTTGCTGATCAGCGGAGAGGTGGCTTCGCCCTTGGCGATGGCAGACAGGAAGCCGGCCTTGACATAGGCTGCTTCGTCAACGCCAGCGGGGACGCGGTTGGTGATCAGGTCAACCAGGAAAGCTTCTTCGCCGGCTGGCGGGTTCTTCAGCAGCTCGACCAGGCCTGCGGTTTGTTCGGCGTTCAGCGGCTGGGGAACGATACCCTGAGCGGCACGCTCTGCTACATGTTTGCGGTAGGCTTCAAGCACAGTTTATTACCCTCATCATTGGTCCCTTGGGTGTTTCGGGACGCGCATCCGGAAGCTGTTTTCAAAGTTTTACGTGGCTTGAAGTACTGGATGCGCTGGCAAGAGGGATCAGCGCATCCAGCAAAACCGGTTTGACTGTGCTCGTGACGCTTTGAAAACAGCTTCTTACGGATCGTGGCGCCGAAAACGGCGGGCCAATTCTACTGGAATGAGGTCGCAAAGTTAAGTGACGGTCTGTGAAGACTCTGTGTTTCCAGCGTCTTTCGAAAGTATTGAAAGTCCTCTGAGGCCGCGGCTGGCGCGGCCTGACGCATGCGTCAGACGACTCGGCGGTGACCCGGCTAGGACAAAAGTCTAAGATGTATGGCTGTCCTGTAATTCCGGCCCGTCATGTCAAATCAGCACATCAAGACCCCCTGTATCGGTCGCTGCTCAACCATATACGGTGACCTGGTCTGCCGTGGCTGCAAGCGCTTCAGCCATGAGATCGTGGGATGGAACGCTTACACCGAGGAAGAAAAGCGTGCCGTGTGGGTGCGTTTGGAGCAGCTGCTGACCCAGGTAATGACGGCGAAGGTGCAGGTTTTTGATGCGGGGCTGCTGCGAGAGCAATTGTTGGCTCGGCAGATCCGCTTCGTTGAAGGGCAGTCACCCTATGCCTGGGCCTATCAGTTGATCGCTCGAGGTGCGCGCTTCATTCAGCAACTCGAGGCCTATGGGGTAGTGCTACTACCGGAGTTTCGAAACTGGTCGCTGCCTGATTTGCGCGATGCGATCGATCAGGAGTTTTTTCTGCTCTCGCAAGCTCATTACGAGCGCTACATCGCGCCTGGCTTTCTCGTCGAGCGGCTGCGCTGATCAAGTTGCCGGGGTGCGTGTTCGGCGCCCCGGCTTTCGAGGCAGACGGTTATCGCTGGGCTACCAGCTCCTCCAGATGCTCGATGATATCGTCGGGCTTCAATACCAGAACATCGCTTTCCAGTGCATCAAGTACCACCTCGGCAGTGTTGCCCATCAGTGCGCCTGAGAGGCCGGTACGCGCGACTGTGCCGATAATGGTTACCACGGCTTTCAGTTGCTTGCAGACATCCGGGATCAACGCATCAGCCGGGCCTTCCTTGATATGCAGCTGGCTGTCAGGGATATCGAACTCGGACTGAAACTGCTTGCAGGCGTCACGATAGCGAGCTTCGATGGTTTCCTTCAGTTGAAACGCCGGATCTGCCGCGGAGAGCATGGCTGAAGGGTGAGCGCTGATGACGTGCAGGTTGCCACCGGCCAGCGAGGCGATGTCGTAGCCATGATTGACGATGCTGGCATGCAGGGTGCGATGCTCGATATCGGCGTTGCCAACGTCCACTGCAGCCAGCACGTTGCCGCCGGTCCAAGGAGTGTCGGTCTTGACCATCAGCACGGGGCAGGGGCAATAGCGCAGCAGCTTCCAGTCATCCGGCGTCAGTAGCGCACGCTTGAGCGGGCTATCGGGAATGTGCTGCTTGATTACCAAGCCACAACCTTCGGCTTGCTGCACAGTGATGATGGTTTGATAGATGTTGTCGCGCCAGGCCTGTCCGGTACTCACCGTGTGCCCCTGGGTTTCCAGCTCCTCGCGCAGGCGGCTCAGGTACTCGCTGTGATCCTGCTTGCCATCACAGATGAGTAGGTGCAGCCGCGACTGACTGACACTGGCGATCAGGCAGGCTCTCTTCAATGCGAGGTTTTCTGGCTGTTTGGGATCAATTACCACGAGAACACAGCGAATGGCTTGCATGATCGGCTCCGTTTCCTGTTCAGGTCACTGCACTATATCAATGTGGCGGCGTTGAGCGGTGATGCAGGTCAATCAGCGCTGGTCGTGTCGAGCATGCCTCGTATAATGCGCCGATAGCCACTATCAAGACGCTCCACATGCTTTCCGAATTGAATGAATTTCTGGGCTGCGCGACACCTGCGGCCTGGGTCGATGTTGCCCTGCAGAATCAGGATGTGATGCTCATCGATCACGGTAACTGCGAGAAGAAGGCCGCCGGTAGTGCCTTCCAGTTGATGTTCCGCTATGTCGACAAGCCAGACCTGCAAAACAAGATGTCGCGACTGGCGCGAGAAGAGCTGCGGCACTTCGAGCAGGTGCTATCGATCATACGCAAGCGGGGCATAGCGCTGCGCAATGTCGGTTCATCGCGTTACGCCGCGGGCCTGCGTGAACTGGTGCGCAACCATGAGCCTTACCGCCTGGCCGATACCTTGGTAATCGGAGCCTTTATCGAGGCGCGCTCCTGTGAGCGCTTCGCGATGCTGGTTCCGCATCTGGACGAAGAACTCGGCAAGTTCTATCACGGCTTGCTGAAGTCCGAGGCAAGGCATTTTCAGGATTACCTGAAGCTCGCCTACCTCTACGGAGATGCAGCCGACATCGACGCGACGATTATCCGAGTGCGAGAGCGTGAGCGTGAGTTGATCGAAAGCCCGGATACCGAGTTCCGCTTCCACAGCGGCATTCCGGCAGCGGCCTGATCAGGCGAGGTCGAACGGCGCCTGCTGAAAGCCGGAAGCATCTATCTGCAGCGCCCAGCCCTGGCGATCCCAATCACCTAGCACGATGCGTTGTGCGGCCTGACCGTCGATTTGCAGCGCATGGGTGGCCGGTCGGTGCGTGTGCCCATGGATCAGGGTGCGGACCTGGTGCTTGCGCATCACCCTGAGCACTTCATCGGGGGTCACGTCGACAATATCGCTGGCCTTCATCCGTGTTTCTTTCTTGCTGGTCGAACGCAGCTTCGAAGCGATCTTTTGCCGCCGTGCGAGGGAAAGGCTGTGCAGAATGAACAGGCTCAGCGGGTTGCGCAGCAGACGACGCATGCGCATGTAGCCTTCGTCCCGGGTACACAGGCTGTCTCCGTGCATCAGCAATACCCGCTCACCGCCAAGCGTGGCGACATGAGGGTCGCGCAGCAGCGTGCAGCCTGCTTCCTTGCAGAACGCCTGACCAATCATGAAATCGCGATTGCCATGCATCAGATAGAGGCGCGTACCACCGTCGCTCAAAGTACGCAGCGCGCTGGCGATTTCGTGCTGAAAGGGCGTCATGCCATCGTCGCCGACCCAGACCTCGAAGAAATCGCCCAGAATATAGAGCGCCTCGGCCTGGGCGGCGCGAGTCTTGAGGAAACGAAGAAACGCCCGGCTGATATCCGGGCGTTGCTCTTCGAGATGCAGATCTGAAATCAGCAGAATCAACGAGGTTTACTCGACGATCTCGGCTTTTTCGATGATGACGTCGTCAACCGGGACGTCCTGATGACCAGCCTTCATCGTGGTGGGAACATTCTTGATCTTTTCAACCACATCCATGCCGTCTACAACCTCACCGAAAACAGCGTAGCCCCAACCCTGAACGGTCTGCGCGGTGTGGTCGAGGAAGTCGTTGTCCTTGACGTTGATAAAGAACTGCGCGGAGGCGGAGTGCGGCTCCATGGTGCGTGCCATGGCCAGAGTGCCGGTCTTGTTGGAAAGTCCGTTATTGGCTTCGTTCTTGATCGAGGCGCGAACGGCTTTCTGCTTCATGCCAGGCTCAAAGCCGCCACCTTGAATCATGAAGTTGCCGATCACGCGATGGAAAATAGTGCCGTCGTAGTGACCGCTGCTGACATATTCCTTGAAGTTGGCCGTGGTCTCGGGAGCCTTGTCTTCGAACAGCTTGACGGTGATGACGCCATGGTTGGTATGGAGCTGGATCATTGCAGGCTTCCTTGTATCGAAAAAGAAGGATGTCGCTGACTGACGAGGGCGGGTGCCTGGCTCTGTCAGGGGATTGACGGGTCCGCTATGATAAGCCCTTTGGTTTGACCGGCCTACCCTGAGAGAGGCCGTGCAAAAGTACTGCAGTCGAACAGGCTGCGTTGAATCCGCCTCCAAATGCCATGTACCGCTCGTACATGCCGCTTTGCCGGCTGGTCTCGCCTTGCCTGTTCTTCGCTCGCCACTTTTGCAAGCCTCTCTGAGCCGCATACTCGCAGATCATTAAGGACACCATGAGCAAGCCTGAGACTACCGCAGCCACCAATTTTCTCCGCCCGATCGTCCAGGCCGACCTGGATTCCGGCAAGCACGCCAGCATCGTCACGCGTTTCCCGCCGGAGCCTAACGGCTATCTGCACATCGGCCACGCCAAGTCGATCTGCCTGAACTTCGGTCTGGCACAGGAATTCGGTGGCGTTTGCAATCTGCGTTTCGACGACACCAACCCGGCCAAGGAAGACCAGGAGTACATCGACGCGATCAAGAGCGATGTGCAGTGGCTGGGCTTTCAGTGGGCCGGCGAAGAGCGCTATGCCTCCGGCTACTTCGATCAGCTCTATGCCTGGGCCGTTCACCTGATTGAGGCCGGCAAGGCATACGTTTGCGATCTCACGCCCGAGCAGGCGCGTGAATACCGCGGCAGCCTGACCGAGCCTGGCAAGAACAGCCCGTTCCGCGAGCGCTCGGTGGAAGAAAACCTCGATCTGTTCGCTCGCATGAAGGCGGGCGAGTTCCCCGACGGTGCTCGTGCGCTACGCGCCAAGATCGACATGGCCTCGCCGAACATGAACATGCGCGACCCGATCCTCTATCGCATTCGTCACGCCCACCATCACCAGACCGGTGACAAGTGGTGCATCTACCCCAGCTACGACTTCACCCACGGTCAGTCGGACGCGATTGAAGGCATCACGCACTCGATCTGCACGCTGGAGTTCGAGGATCATCGCCCACTGTACGAATGGTTCCTGGAGCACCTGCCGGTACCGGCCAAGCCGCGCCAGTATGAATTCGCGCGCCTGAATCTGAACTACACCATCACCAGCAAGCGCAAGCTCAAGCAACTGGTCGATGAGGGGCACGTTAAAGGCTGGGACGACCCGCGTATGTCCACGCTGTCAGGCTTCCGTCGTCGCGGCTACACGCCTGCCTCGATCCGCAACTTCTGCGACATGATCGGCGTCAACCGCGCCGGCGGTGTAGTGGATATCGGCATGCTCGAGTTCGCCATTCGCGAAGACCTGGATGCCAATGCAGCGCGCGCCATGTGTGTGCTTAAGCCGCTGAAGGTAGTGATCACCAATTATCCCGAAGGTCAGGTCGAGAACCTTGAGCTTCCGCGCCATCCCAAACAGGACATGGGCGTTCGCGTGCTGCCGTTCAGTCGCGAGATCTACATCGATGCCAGCGATTTCGAGGAAGTCCCACCGGCCGGCTTCAAGCGCCTGATCCCCGGCGGTGAGGTGCGTCTGCGTGGCAGCTACGTGATTCGTGCCGACGAAGCGATCAAGGATGCCGAGGGCAACATCGTCGAGCTGCGCTGCTTCTACGACGAAAACACCCTGGGCAAGAACCCCGAGGGTCGCAAGGTCAAGGGCGTGATTCACTGGGTGCCGGCCGCCGAGAGCGTCGAGTGCGAAGTCCGCCTTTATGATCGCCTGTTCCGCTCCGCTAACCCGGAGAAGGACGAGGAGGGCGGCAGCTTCCTCGACAATATCAATCCTGAATCGCTGGTGGTGCTCAAAGGCTGCCGCGCCGAGCCGTCGCTGGCCAATGCCGAGCCGGAAGAGCGCTTCCAGTTTGAGCGCGAAGGCTATTTCTGTGCCGACATCAAGGACAGCAAGCCGGGCGCGCCGGTCTTCAATCGCACCGTGACTCTGCGCGACTCCTGGGGAGCCTGACATGGCGTTGTCGATTTACAACACCTTGAGCAAGACCAAGGACGCTTTCACGCCGTTGGTGGGCAATCAGGTACGCATGTACGTGTGCGGCATGACCGTCTATGACTTCTGCCATATCGGTCACGCGCGGGTAATGGTGGCGTTCGACGTGGTGACGCGCTGGCTGCGTCATCGCGGCTATGACGTCACCTATGTACGCAATATCACCGACATCGACGACAAGATTATCCGTCGTGCGCAGGAGAATGGTGAACCCTTCGAAGCGCTGGTCGAGCGCATGATCGCCGCCATGCACGAAGACGAGGCGCGCCTGAACGTACTACGTCCAGATATCGAGCCGCGTGCTACCCAGCATATCGACGGCATGTTCAGCA
This sequence comes from Pseudomonas saudiphocaensis, assembly GCF_000756775.1. NCBI lineage: Bacteria > Pseudomonadati > Pseudomonadota > Gammaproteobacteria > Pseudomonadales > Pseudomonadaceae > Pseudomonas > Pseudomonas saudiphocaensis. Next base: position 917,249 of record NZ_CCSF01000001.1, on the reverse strand, counting down.
TGATTCAGACGCTGATCGACAAGGGCTATGCTTACGCGCCCGGCAATGGCGACGTCTACTACCGCGTCGGCAAGTTCGCCGGCTACGGCAAGCTGTCGCGGCGCCGGATCGAAGACCTGAAAATCGGTGCGCGTATCGAAGTCGACGAGGCCAAGGAAGACCCGCTGGACTTCGTTCTCTGGAAAGCTGCCAAACCGGGCGAGCCGAGCTGGGACTCACCTTGGGGCAAGGGGCGGCCGGGCTGGCATATCGAATGCTCGGTGATGTCCACCTGCTGTCTGGGCGAGACCTTCGACATCCATGGTGGCGGCCCGGACCTGGTGTTCCCACATCATGAGAACGAGATCGCCCAGAGCGAAGCGGCCACCGGCAAGCTCTACGCCAACGCCTGGATGCATGCCGGCGCGGTGCGTGTGGACGGTGAGAAGATGTCCAAGTCTCTGGGGAATTTTTTCACCATCCGCGAAGTGCTGGAAAAGTACCATCCGGAAGTGGTGCGCTATCTGCTGGTGGCCAGTCATTACCGCAGCCCGATCAACTACTCCGAAGATAGCCTCAAGGAAGCCAAGGGCGCTCTGGAGCGGTTCTACACCGCACTCAGGGGCTTGCCTGAAGTGCCGGCAGCAGGTGGCGAGGCATTTGTTGAGCGTTTCGGCGCGGCTATGGATGATGATTTCAACTCGCCGGAAGCCTGTGCAGTGCTGTTCGATATGGCGCGCGAGATCAATCGGCTGCGCGATAGCGATCAACAGGCTGCTGCGGCGCTGGCGGCGCGCCTGAAGGAGCTGGGTAGCGTACTCGGCGTGCTGCAGATGAGTCCCGATGCCTTCCTGCAGGTCGGCGCTGAAGGCAAGGTTGACGCAGCCGAGGTCGAAGCCCTGATCGCAGCACGCCTGCAAGCGCGAGCTGAAAAGAACTGGGCCGAGTCGGACCGGATCCGCGATCAGCTGGCTGCAATGGGCGTCGTGCTGGAAGACGGCAAGGGCGGGACGACCTGGCGACTGAGCGAATAACCTGCTCTGAAACAAAAACGGCACCTTCGGGGTGCCGTTTTTTTACCGTTGCGGTTTCCGGGACTGTTTCAGCGGCGTATGCCAACAGGTTTTCGATGGCCTGTTTGATCAGTCGTGAAGATGCTCTGCGGCATGCAAGGTGTTTTCCAGCAGACAGGCTCGTGTCATCGGGCCCACTCCGCCAGGTACGGGTGTGATCCAGCCGGCGCGCTGTACGGCAACATCGAACTCAACATCCCCGACCAGCTTGCCATCGGCCTGCCGATTGATGCCCACGTCGATGACGATGGCGCCTTCCTTGATCCACTCGCCTTTAACCAGCCCAGTAATGCCAGTCGCCACTACGATCAGGTCGGCACGCTTGATGTGCTCGCTCAGATCATGGGTGAATCGATGGGTAACGGTGGTGGTGCAGCCCGCCAGCAGCAATTCCAGCGCCATGGGGCGGCCCACGATATTCGAGGCGCCGACAACGACGGCATTGAGCCCGTGCAGATCGACGCCAGTGCTTTCCAGCAGTGCCATGATGCCTTTCGGCGTGCAGGGGCGCAGCAAGGGCATGCGCTGGGCAAGCCGGCCGATATTGTAGGGATGGAACCCGTCTACATCCTTGTCCGGACGAATGCGCTCGAGCAATTGCGAGGCATCCAGATGCCGAGGCAGCGGCAGTTGTACGAGGATGCCATCAACAAGCGGATCTTCATTGAGCTGGTCGATCAGCGCCAGCAGCTCTTCCTGCGTGGTCTCGGCTGGCAGGTCATGCGCCGTGGATTTGAAGCCGACTTCCTCGCAGTCCCTGCGCTTGTGCGCCACATATACCTGAGAGGCAGGATCGGTACCTACGAGGATCACGGCTAGCCCTGGAACTCTGAGGCCTTGCCGGGTGCGCTCGGCAACTTTGTCGGCGATTTGCTGGCGGATATTGCCAGCGATCGTCTTACCATCGATCAGTTTTGCGGTCATGACGCTTGATTAACCATCGGAGAGGACTGAATAAAGTGCGCGCATTCTCGCACGACGGTACGATCTGGCAAAGACGCTGTATCAACGAGTTGGCGTAACCCCTTTACCTTTATGAACTTTTTTTCATTTTGCTGTTGACGGACTGCCGCTACCCCCTTAAGATTCGCCCCGCTTGTCGAGCACAGCCTGCTGCTGGGTAAGACGACTTAAGAAGGTTATCTTCGGTAGTCGGAGCTTGAAGTCTGCGCTCCATTGAATGCAGATAAAAGCGCCCGTAGCTCAGTTGGATAGAGCATCCGCCTTCTAAGCGGATGGTCGCAGGTTCGAATCCTGCCGGGTGCGCCATTAACTTGGTCTCTGGCACAAGCAATGCAATATGGTGGGCGTAGCTCAGTTGGTAGAGCACAGGATTGTGGCTCCTGCGGTCGTGGGTTCGAACCCCATCGTCCACCCCATATTCCGAAGCGCCAGGCACCGCCTGGCGTTTTCGTTTAAAAAGCTGTTTGCGGACGTGGTGAAATTGGTAGACACACCAGATTTAGGTTCTGGCGCCGCAAGGTGTGAGAGTTCGAGTCTCTCCGTCCGCACCATGTAACACGCTGAAAGCCCCGGATTCCGGGGCTTTCGCGTTTCTGGGCCATGGCGAAAGAGCGCGAGTTTGTTCCCAGCGTGTTCCCATGAGTATGCGGGTGAGTGCGGGAAAACCCACTCAGGCGCGGGATGACAGCGATTTTGCTTGACCCATCGGGAAAGGGTAATTTAGGTAATCTCGATTCTGAGGCGTCTGAAAACCCTCTGAATTCAAGGCGTTGCAATGATTTGTTGAAGGTAATAATAGGGTAATAAATTGGTAATCGAATTACCTAAATCAGTGGTCAGCAGCCAGAAATCCTCAACCCTTTAGAATCAGGCACTTACAGAAAAATTACCTTTTGCCTTACCTCAAATTACCTTCCGAGGTAATCGTTTCAGCCCAGTAAATACGCGGCCTACAGCCGTGAAAATCTCCCCCCCTTACCAAAATTACCTATTTTCGAAATCGGCTTCGATTTCTGAGGCCATACGCGCGCGCCTGTTGAGCGCTCCCGCGCAGGGATTCGCAGGTATTTCCCGCCCATTGATCGCCTCGCCAGCGCAGTAACTGGCCCGCCTGGCGCCATGTGCAGGCCTGCAGTGAAAGCGACCTATTTAGCCCGCAGGTGAGGTGGGGGGACAACGGCGCGCGCCGGGTGGTGGCTGGGCCTGGGTGTGCTGGCCGGCCGGTCGCGGTCGGCTTCTGGTGACATAGGTGGTGCGCGGCGGCAGGTCAGCGGGCGACGGCCTGGCACGCAGGTACTGGGTTGGCTGCAGGCCGCATGAATACTGGGGTTTTCGAGCCTTTTAAGGATGGACTCGAAGGGCTCGTTTTGGTATGGTTTGCTGGGGCCTTGCTTGCTTGTAGGGCGGCAAAAGCGCCCGTTCAGAGGCACAAAAAAACCGCCCGTAGGCGGCTTCTTTTTCTGGCAATGTCATTTTTTCCGATGGCTCACGATCGTCATGTAAACCGCAAGACAAGCGAGCAGGGGAAAGATAACAAGCACCCAAGCGAGAGTGCTATCAAAGACTTGTTTGACCTCTATGCCATACCTATCGCAGCGAGGATGAAGCCAAAACTAACTGCGTAGTCACCGTTACCTGCCGAAAGCAGTAGGCTGTCTAAAGCGTTAAGCGCAGTGGATAGGGTTGCGTGCAGCATTATTGCGACGATGGGGCCAGCCATGATGGCTAACGCGATCTCCAAGCAGGCCCACAGAAACCCGTCACCGAAATCAAACAACAAGCTCAGCTGCACGATGATGAACAGGCTGAACATGCCGAAAACGAAATAGCCCAGCGCAGCTGGCCCGCGCTCCTCGTCCTTTAGTTCATCGTCGTAATCCACACCTGGCATGGCGTAATCCATCTTGCGGGCTCCGACAGCAAGCAATACAGAATTGATCATGTCGCTCAATCGAGTCGATATCTGAGGTTTAAATGCGTGCAAAAAAGCAAGCCCAAAGCCAGTAATCTCGAGTATCAAGGCCAAAACTTGCAGCTGATCGTTGTTCATTCAAACTCCTTTTCAAGATATCCGCCGATTATATGATCTAACGGACCGGGTGCAGCTCAAACTCCCGAAACCGCACTACCTCATCCCCCAGCCACTCGTTCACCTGCTGGAGCCGCGCCTGAATCGGCTCCAGCTCGTTGACGGCCCATACCTCGGCGGCCTCGCGCAGTGAGCCGAAGCCGCCGGCGTTCTGCGGGACGATGCCCATCAGCTGGGGCGGGATGCGCAGGGCGGCCAGCAGGTCGTCGCGGCTGATGTTCTTGATCGAGCCGAACTCATCCTTGGCCGCCACCTCGCTCACCGGTATCACCTGAATGCCGTCTTTCTTGCCGTTCGGGGCGTAAACGAACAGGTTGCGGAAGTTTCCAGGTCCCTTGGCGGACTTCAGTGCTGTACGTAGATCGTCAACGTCGGTTTCCTTCTGCGCCGCATCCGTCATGTACATGATGAATCCAGCGTGCGACCCGTTCTGGTAGTAGCGCCGGCGGAAGAGGGTGGCCGACTCGTTGAGCAGCGCCGACTGCAGGGCCGACAGCCACTCAGGCAGCCCGTACACCTCCTGGTTGATATCCGCCTCGCGCAGATGGCAGATGGTGCCGGGCGCGAATTCGTGTTCATCCTTCCAGCCGCGCACCTGGAAGTAGGTTTCCAGATCCGCCCCGCGCCGCATGTATTTGGCCAACGTCGGCTGCAGGCTCAGCGGCTGGCCGAGCATATTCCGGCGCCGCTCCAGGTAGGCATTGCCGCACCAGAGCCAGTCCAGGGCGAACTGACCGAACGCCTGCCGGCTCAGCAGCTTGTGCGGGATAAAGGTGCGCTCGAGCATGTTGCGTTTGAAGTTGAGGCCCGACTGCAGAAACACGCTCGCCCGGGTCGACTTCGCTAGCCCCACCAGCGAGAGCGGCGGCTCGTACCAGCGGCCGTTCAGCCAGCATTCGAGGTAGTCCAGGATCTCGCGGCCATCGAGCACCGGCGTCGGATCGCCAAAGGTGAAGGCCTCAATGCCCTGGGCAGGCGCGGCAGCAATTTCGGTGCTCATCAGAGCTGGTGTTCTGGGCGGCCATGCCCTCAAGCGGTTCGTTGTGCAGGGCATGGAACAGCGCCCAGGCCAGATCGGCGTGGCCGGTTTCGTCGGTGCGCCCGGCGGTGTAGGTCATCTGCCGGCCGCTGGCCGTGGTGGTCTTGCGGATCGCCATCAGCGAGCTGGCGAGGTCGGTCCAGCCGGCGTCGAATTCCAGCCGGCCCTTGTGGATCACGTCGTAGGCCTTGAGCACCAGGCGTGTTTTCACCTCTGGCGAGTAGCTGAAGGTGGTCAGGTTCGGAAAGAACTGTTTCACCAGCTGCGCCACGCCCGAGCCCATGCCCGTCATATCGATGCCGATGTAGGTCACCCAATAGCGCAGCGTCACCCGGCGGATCGCCTCGGCCTGGGCGGCGAAGTCCATCCCGCGGAACTGATGCCGCTCCAGCACCCGGAACTTGCCGCCCGGTACCAGCGGCGGCGCTACCACCACCAGCCCGGCGCTATCGCCGGTTTCGGCAGGGTCATAGCCCACCCACACTTGGCGATCGCCAAAGGGCCGATCGGCGAAGGGTTTGTAGTCCTCATCCCACTCGATCCAGCTGTCCACCATGCACGGCTGCAGCACCGTCAGCGGGAAGATCGAAGCGCCGTCATCGACAAACTGGCACATCAGCAGGTTCGCGTAGGCGTCCGCGCTGTACTCCTGGCGCAGTTCCTCGATATCGAACAGGTCGCAGCCGCGCGCCTCGGCATCCAGGATGGTGACGATCTGCCGCCAGATCCGGTCCTCGCACAGGCGCCCCTGCTGCAGCGCGTCATGCGACACGTCGATGCTGATTCGCTGCGCCGCCGGCTTGCCCTTGTTGAACCGCTCACCCGTCCAGAACGAATAGGCCTCATGGGCCATGGAAGAGGGCGTCGAGAAATAGGTGCGGCGGTATTGCTTCTGCATCGCCATGCCGCTGGCGACCTTGTTCAGCTCGTTGAACTTGAACGTCCAGAAGAATTCGTCGAAATAGAAATTTCCGTGGTAACCCTGGGCCGTCCGCGCATTGGTACCGAGGAAATGCAGCTCGGCGCCGTTGGCGAGGATGATCGGGTCCCCGGTCAGCTCGACCTGGCACACCTCGCGCGCGAACGCCTGGATATACGCCTTGAAAATGTGCGCCTGGTTCTTCGAAGCGGACAGGAAGATCTGATTGCGTCCGGTGATCAGCGCATCGAGCAACGCCTCGCGTGCGAAGTAGTAGGTTGCACCGATCTGGCGTGACTTCAGAATCGCCCGCGTCCGCTGATTGCCCGCCCGGTACCAGTGCAGCTGATAGCCGAAGCACCCATCACGGAAGGCCTCCTCGAGCTGCTCGATGTGCTCCTCGGCGAACTCGTTTCGCTTCGGCGCCTTCTTCGGCCCGGCGTTTCGTTTGTCCAGGTTCGGGTTCAGCTCAGCCTCGGTACCGCCGCCCTGGAAGCGCTGAATCCGCGCCTGCCGCTCCAGCTGCCGGTGCAGCAGGTCGATTTCCTTGAAGTCGCCGCCGGTCTTGCCGTCCTTCAGGATCAGCTGCACCAACCGCGCCTCCAGGGCACCACCGATGCGTTCGACGTTGTCGGCCCGGTCCCACTCGTCGCGGGTTTTCCAGCTGTGGACGGTCTTTTCCTTCTCGCCCAGGTAGTCGGCGATGTCCGTGATACGCCAGCCCGTCCAGTACAAAAACTTGGCCTGGCGGCGGTTATCACGTTGGGCGGTGAGTTCGGTGGCTGCGTTCATGGCGCAGATGGTGTCGCCCGCGCGCGTAGCCTGTTAGCGCGGCGTCCTGTACCTGGCTCGCATACACAGCTGGCCGATTGCCCGTACTGCCTAGCGTGCCGACCATGCCCTCACAGCAACTGCACCCAGCAGCTACGAGGACAAACCGCATGGCCGGCAACAGCACCCCCGCCAAGAAATTCCGCTCGAAGTGGACTCGCATCGCCGTAGAAGGCGCCACTACCGATGGCCGCACCATCGAACGCAGCTGGCTCGAAGACATCGCAGCCCAATACAACCCGGCCACCTACGGCGCCCGCATCAACTGCGAACACATCAAGGGCATCGCCCCGGAGAGCCCATTCGGCGCCTACGGCGACGTGCTGGCCGTCAAGGCCGAAGAAGTGGAAATCGATGGCAAGCAGAAGCTGGCCCTCTATGCCCAACTCCAGCCCAACGACGCCCTGCTGGCCCTGAACAAGAAGGGCCAGAAGGTCTACACCTCGATCGAGGTCCAGCCCAAGTTCGCCGACACCGGCAAGGCCTACCTGATCGGCCTGGCCATCACCGACAGCCCCGCCAGCCTGGGTACCGAAGCACTCGAATTCAGCGCCAAGCACGGCACCCTGGCCAACCGCAAACAGCACCCGGACAACCTGTTCACTGCCGCCGAAGAGGCGGAGCTCGAGTTCGAGGAAGTTACCGAAAAACCCGGCGCTTTCGGCGATCTGGCCAACCGCGTCAAGGCCCTCTTCACCAAGGGCAAGGAAACCGACAGCCAGTTCGCCGAGATCGGCGATGCCGTCACCGCCCTGGTGGAGTTCGCTGAAAAGCAGCAGGCGGGCCTGGAGAAGTACAGCGCCGAGCTCACCGCACTGAGCGACAAGGCCACTCAGCTCGAAACGACTGTCACCGAGCTGACCGAAAAGCTCGGCAATTCCGAAGACCACAGCCAACAAAAACGCCCGCCAGTATCCGGCGGCGACGGCATCGTCCTCGCCGAGTTTTAACCCCAGGCACCTGCCAGCAGCCGCCCATCATCGGAGTAACCCATGCGTAACGAAACCCGCAAACTGTTCAACGGCTACCTGCAGCAGGTGGCCAAGCTCAATGGCGTGGACAACGCCACTAAGAAATTCAACGTCGCCCCCACCGTGCAGCAGAAGCTGGAATCGGCCATCCAGGAAGCCAGCAGCCTGCTCAAGCGCATCAACATCATTGGCGTCGAGCAGCAGGAAGGTGAAGCGCTGCTGCTGGGCGTCAACGGCCCGATTGCAAGCCGCACCAACACCAAGAGCGGCGGGCGTCGCAATCCGGTTGAGCGCAGCGCGCTGAGCAAAGACACCTACGCCTGCAAGCAGACCAACTTCGACAGCTCGTTCCCTTACGCGTTGATCGATGCCTGGGCCAAGTTCAAGGATTTCCAGGCGCGGCTGTCCGCAGCCATTACCGAGCGCCAAGCGCTGGACCGCATCATGATCGGCTTCAACGGCACCAGTGCCGCAGCGACCTCCGATATCGCCGCCAACCCGCTGCTGCAGGACGTCAACGTCGGCTGGTTGGAGAAGATCCGCATCGGCGCGCCTGATCGTGTTCTGGACGAAGTCGTCGAGGATTCCGGCAAGGTCACCATCGGCGCCGCTGGCGACTACAAAACCCTGGATGGCGTGGTGTTCGACGCCGTGCAGATGCTCGAACCGTGGCACCGCAACCACCCGAATCTGGTGGTCATGGTTTCCCGTGACCTGCTGCACGACAAGCTGCTGGCAGCGGTCGAGAAGGGCGCCGCTTCCAACCAGGAAGAAAACGCCGCCGACCAGATCGTCACCAAGGCCCGCCTGGGTGGCTTGCCAATCGTCGACGCACCGTTCTTCCCGGCTGGTACCGTGCTGGTTACCACCCTCAGCAACCTCTCCATCTACTTCCAGGAAGGCGCGCGCCGCCGTCATGTGAAGGACGAGCCGGAGTACGACCGCGTCGCCGACTACCAGTCGAGCAATGACGCCTACGTGATCGAGGACTTCGGTCTGGTCGCCCTGGTCGAAAACATCGAGGCCGCATAACCATGCTCAGCCCAGCCCAACGCAACCAGCTGCGCAAACGCGCAGCCCTGCAGGCCGCTGAGGCAGCGCCGGAGCGGTCCATGGCCGGCGCCACCGCCTACGAACAGCAGCTGATGCAACTCAACCAGGACCGGCTGCGCCTCAAGCAGGTGCAGTCGGAGCAGGGCAAGGCCGAGCTCAAGCGCCTGCTGATCCCGGCCTACGCGCCCTATATCGAAGGCGTGCTGTCCGCCGGCAACGGCGCCCAGGACGACGTGCTCACCACCCTGATGGTGTGGAGCATCGACGCCGGCGATTTCGTCAGCGCGCTGAACATTGGCCGCTACGTGCTCAAACACAACCTGAAAATGCCCGACCGTTTCGCCCGCACCACCGGCTGCCTGCTGGCTGAGGAAGTGGCCAACGCTGCACTCAAGCAGCAGAAGGCTGGCGAACCGTTCGACCGCTTCGTTTTGACGCTGGCAGCGGACATCACTGCCGAGCACGACATGCCCGACCAGGCCCGCGCCAAGTTGCACCTTGCCCTGGGCAAGGCCTACCTGGCCGAACTGGACGAAGCCGCGCCGAACGCTGAGGGGCTGGAAGAGGCACGCGCCCACCTCTCCCGCGCCATCGACCTGCACAGCAACTGCGGCGGCAAGAAAGACCTGGAGCGCGTTGACCGGCTCTTGAAGAGACACGCGGATAGCAAGCCAGCCGAACCCGGTACCGGCGAGCCACCCGCTAACTGAGCGTTCCCCACGCACTCGGCGGCTCGGGGCGGATCGACAGGCTTTCTCCTTGGCCTTGTCGTGAAGCCCCGACCACCGCCGAACCAGGGTAGGAATTCATGAGCGCATTTATCGCATCCGGCGGCACGGCTGAGCCGTACCCCATCACCAATGACGGCTGGTTCCCGGATGTGGATGGCCGCGAACTGCGCGCCTCGCTCCGCCTGGACGGCAGCGTCACCGACGCCCGCCTCGAAGCCGCCGCCGTCAACGCCATCATCGAAGTCAACCGCGAGCTGGCCAGCTGGCAGGGCGAGCAGCGCGCCGCAGGGCGTGAAACCCTGCAGGACGTGCCGGCCTCCGAGGTCGCCGGCAAGAGCTACCTCGTCCATCTCTACCACCGGGCCATCGGCTGCGCCGTGGGCGCCGAGATCGCCGAGCGTTACCGCGACTACAGCGCCACCGGCGACGGAGCCGAGCGCGCCGATGCCCAGTTGCCCACTGCCGACGAATACCGCCGCGATGTCCGCTGGGCGATCCGCAGCATCCTCGGCCGCGTGCATACCACCGTGGAGCTGATCTGATGGCCGCCGTGCGCGCCCAGCAGGGCGACACCCTCGACGCCCTCTGCTGGCGGCACTACGGCCGCACCGCAGGCGTGGTCGAGCAGGTGCTCGACGCCAACCCCGGCCTGGCCGATCTCGGCCCCATCATCCCGCACGGCACGCTGGTGCAGCTGCCCGAACAGCCCGTGCGCGCCGAGCAACGCCAAACGGTGAACCTATGGGACTGATTTACCTCGCGCTCTACAAGGGCCGCGGCACGCTGTTCAACCGCCTGATCCGTCTCTGGACGCGCTCGATCTACAGCCACTGCGAAATCGTCATGCCCGATGGCCGCTGGCTATCCGCCTCGGCCATGGACGGCGGCGTGCGCGCCAAGCGCATCGAGCTCAACCACGAACACTGGGACCTGATCCCGCTGCCCTGGGCGGACTACCGCCAGATAGCCCGCGTTTTCCGCGCCAACGTCGGGCAGGGCTACGACTACTTCGGCCTGTTCGGCAGCCAATTTCTGCCGGTTGGCTTGCACAGCCGGCGCCGCTGGTTCTGCAGCGAGTTCTGCGCCGCCGCGCTCGGCTTTCCCATGCCGCAACGCTACAGCCCGGCCCAGCTGGGTGAAGTGGTCCAGCACATCAACACCCTCACAGCCAACGGACAGTGGAATGAAGCGCATGCCTGACCGACCGGAAACGTGGGCCTGGCTCAGCGCCTGGCTCGAACAGAACTGGCCCGCCATCTACGCCGGCCTGCTCGCCGCCGTCATGGGCGGCCTGCGGATCATCTACGGCGGCGGCACATGGCGCCGGGTCATCCTCGAATCGCTGATGTGCGGCCTCGCCACGCTGTCGGCTAGCCACGGCCTGGCCCTGTTCGGCATCCCGCTCAGCACCGCGCCATTTTTCGGCGGCGTTATCGGCCTGCTCGGCATCGAGTTCACGCGGGCCGTCGCCAAACGCCACTTCAATCGCAAGGTGGACCAGCTATGACGCAACTTCTCAGCAACGGCTCGCGCGGCCTCGCCGTTCGCAACCTGCAGGCTGCGCTTAGGCTGGACGGCTACGCCATCGCGGTCGACGGCGACTTCGGCGACGAAACAGAGGCCGTCTTGCGCGCCTACCAGCGCAAGGTCGGCCTGGTGGACGATGGCGTCGCCGGCCCGAAAACCCAGGCCGCGCTCAAGGGCTTCGACACCTCGCGCTACCTCAAGCGCAAAGACCTGCAGCAGGCCGCCAACCGCCTCGGCGTGCCGCTGGCCAGCGTCATGGCCGTCAACCAGGTGGAAAGCAAAGGGGAGGGCTTCGCCGCCAATGGCCGCCCGGTGATCCTGTTCGAGCGACATGTGATGCATGAGCGCCTGCAAGCCAACGGCTTCAGCGAGGCGGAGGCCGATGCGCTGGCAGTCGCCGTCCCAGCCGTTGTCAACCGCACCCCAGGCGGCTACCTGGGTGGTACTGCCGAAAATCAGCGCCTGGCCGCAGCCCGAATGGTGCATGAGGAATCCGCCCTGGAATCCGCCAGTTGGGGCCTGTTCCAGATCATGGGCTACCACTGGCAGCGTCTCGGCTACCAGGACGTTCAGCACTTCGCCGACACCATGGCCCTCAGCGAAGCCGCCCAGCTCGACGCCTTTGTCAGCTTTATCGAAGCCGACCCGGCGCTTCACAAGGCGCTCAAGGCCCGCAACTGGAAACAGTTCGCCCGCATTTACAACGGCCCGAACTACGCCAAAAACCTCTACGACGTGAAACTGGCCAGGGCCTATGCCCAGTTCGCCGGCGAGCAGGAGAAAGCCGCATGACCGACTTCGAGCAGATCCGCAAGTACAGCCTGCAGGATGGCGACGTGCTCGCGCTGCCAGCCGGAACGCCGGATGAGCAGGTCAAGCAATTCGTCGAGACGTTGCGCCAGGTGAAATCCAGCGCGCGCTGCTTAGTAGTCGTCGGCGACTTGTGTCTGCTGGATGAAACAGCCATGAACGCAGCAGGCTGGTACCGCAAATGACCATCACCCGCCAACTCGCCTACGGCCTCGCCCTGGTCGCCGCGCTCTGCCTGCTGGTCTGGATGCAGCAACAGCGCATCACCACCGCCGAGGCCCGCGCGGATATCGCCACCGAACGCCTCCAAACCGCCAACGAGCGCAACGCCCGCCAGGCGCAGACCATCACCCGGCTCACGGGCGAGGTGGCCACCCAGAGGCTGGCCCAGCTCAGCCTGCAACAAACCACCGCCAGCGTGCGCCAGGAGCACGCCACCGACCAGGTACAGAAAAAGGAGCAACGCCGTGAAGACCTGCCCCATCAAAGCTGGGCTGATCAGCCTCTGCCTGCTGCTGCTCGCCGCCTGCACCAACGCCCGGCCATCACCGGAGCAGACGGTTACCGTCAGTGGCTGTCCAGTCGTCACGCGCTGCACACTCAACCCAGCGGCGCCGATCGATAACGGCGAGCTCAGCGACGACAGCGACTACCTGCTCAGCGCCTGGGCCGAATGCGCCGCCCAGGTGGACGTGGTGTTCGAGCACAACCAGCGGGGCGTCCAACCATGAAAAAGCCCGAATCCCTGCGCGCCCACCTGCTGGCCGCCATCCCCGAACTCAAGCGCAACCCCGACCGCCTGCTGGTATTCGTCGACTCCGGCAGCATGCGCAGCACCGCCGCGCCGGGGCTTTCGTTCGAATACAGCTACACGCTCAACCTGATCCTCACCGACTTTTCCGGCAGTCCGGATGCCGTTGCCGTCCCGTTGTTCGCTTGGGTGCTGGTCAACCAGCGCGAACTGATGGAAAACCTGGAGAAGGGGAAGGACGCCATCAAGTTCGAGGCCGACATCCTCGACAACAGCAAAGTGGACCTGTCCATCACCCTGCCGCTCACCGAGCGCGTCATCGTCAAACGCCTGGACAATGGCACGCTGCAGGTCAGCCACCCGGCAGAGCCGGTGGTCGATGACGAAGCCTTCCTGGTACCCGCCATGCGCGTAGAAACCAGCGATGGCGAACTGATTGCGGAGTGGGGCGGCAATGGCTGACGACCTGCGCGCCCTGGAAAATTGGGCCGGCGCACTGCTCAACCAGGTGCAGCCCGCCGAGCGGCGCAAGGTCACTCAAACCATCGCCCGTGAACTGCGCCGTAGCCAGCAACAGCGCATCGGCGCGCAGCGCAACCCGGACGGCACCCCCTACGCCCCACGCAAGCCCCGCCAGCAACTGCGGGCCAAAGCCGGCCGCATCAAACAGCGCAAGATGTTCGCCAAGCTGCGCACCGCCCGTTACCTACGCCTGCAAAGCGATGCCAGCTCAATCGCTCTCGGTTTCGCCGGCCGCGTCTCGCGTCTGGCCCGCATCCACCAGTACGGCCTGCGCGACAAACCCGGCCGCAACTCGCCCGACATTCAGTACCAACGCCGGCAGCTGCTCGGCTTCAGTGATGCTGAACTGGAGATGATCCGCGACCAGCTCGTCGCGCACCTGGTGCCCTGACCCTGTAACGGCCACCGCTACACAGCCCAACCAATGCGCCACGCGCACGCGACCGCCAGCATGGCGGCATGAACATCACCGACCTTATGCGCCGCCTCGAAAACCTGATCCGCCTCGGCACCATCGCCGCAGTGGACCATCAGGCTGCGCGCTGCACGGTCAAAAGTGGCGGGCTCAGCATCCCCAATCTGCCATGGCTCGCCCAGCGCGCCGGCAGCAGCAGCGACTGGGACCCGCCCACGGTCGGCGAACAGTGCATCTTATTTAGCCCAAGCGGCGAACCGGCTCAGGGCATCGTCCTGGTCGGACTCTACTCACAGCAACGTCCGGCGCCGTCGAACAGCGCAAACCTGCGCCGACGGACTTACCCGGACGGGGCTGTGATCGATTACGACCACGCCATCCACATGCTCACCGCTACGCTGCCAGAAGGCGGAAAGGTGAAGCTCATCGCGCCGGACGGGGTGAGCATCATCGGCAACGTGGATATCGAAGGTCTCCTAAGAGCCAGCGAAGACGTCATCGCCGGCGACATCAGCCTGGTCAACCACCGCACCAAGGGCGTTACGCCCGGCAACGGCGTTTCCCTGGAGCCGACGCCATGATCGGCATGTCCGCACATACCGGCCGCACGCTCAGCGACTCGGCGCACCTGGCCCAGTCCATCGCCGACATTCTCACCACGCCCATCGGCTCGCGCGTGATGCGCCGCGATTACGGCAGCCAGCTGCCGGATCTGATCGACGCACCCACCAACGACACCACTCGCCTGCAGGCCTATGCAGCCACCGCCATGGCCCTGATGCGCTGGGAAACCCGCATCCGCCTGAGCCGTGTGCAACTGTTTCTGGGCGAGCGCCCCGGGCAGGTGGTGCTCGAGCTTGAAGGCACCCGCGTGGATACCAACGAAGCGCTCTCGCTCAGCGTGCCCCTGCGCCTGGGGGCCAGCGCATGAATACCTTCACGCCCATCGACCTGGCCCAGCTGCCTGATCCCGATGTGGTCGAGCAGATCGACTACGAACAGATCCTCGCCGAGCGCAAGGCCTACGCCATCAGCCTTTGGCCCGCCGAGCAGCAGGCCGAGGTCGCCGCCACCCTGGCGCTCGAATCCGAGCCGCTGACCAAGCTGCTGCAAGAAAACGCCTACCGCGAAACCCTGCTGCGCCAGCGCGTTAACGAGGCCGCGCTCGGCACTATGCTGGCCAAGGCCAAGGGCGCCGACCTAGAGCAGCTCGCGGCCAACGTCAATGTCAGCCGCCTAGTGGTCACCCCGGCAGACAACATCACCGTGCCGCCGACCCCTGCGGTGTGGGAATCAGACGAGAGCCTGCGAGAGCGCGCCCAGATGGCCTGGGAAGGGCTCAGCACCGCCGGCCCGCGCAACAGCTATATCCTCCACGCCCGCAGCGCCGATGGCCGCGTGGCCGACGCCACCGCCGAAAGCCCATCGCCCGCCGTGGTAGTCGTCACCGTCCAGTCCCTGCTGGGCAACGGCGCAGCCGATCAGGCGCTGCTCGATATAGTCGCCGCCTACCTCAGCGACGAGGACCGCCGCCCGGTGGGCGACCGCCTTACCGTGCAGTCCGCCGAGGTGCTGGAATACCGCGTCGACGCCGTGCTCTACCTCAACACCGTTGGCCCCGAGGCGGAGCCAATCCGCGCCACCGCCGAGCAGCGCCTCGCCGCCCTGGTCAGCCAGCGCCGGCGGCTAGGGCTTGAGGTCAACCGCTCCGCCCTGGACGCCGCCTTGCACATCGAGGGCGTGCGCCGCGTCGAGCTGCCCGGCTGGGTCGACATCATCGCCACCGCAGCCCAGGCGCCGTACTGCACCGGCTACAGCGTCACCCTCGGAGCCCAGGCATGACGGCCCGGCATCTGTTGCCGCCCAACGCCAGTCAGCTCGAACAGCTGGCCGCTGAAGCACTCGCGCAGATCGAGCGGGTACCGGTACCGATTCGGGATCTGATCAACCCCGACCGCTGCCCGGTGCACCTGCTGCCGTACCTGGCCTGGGCGTTCTCGGTGGACCGTTGGGATGCCACCTGGTCCGAGGCCATCAAGCGCGAAGTGATCAAGGCTTCGTACTTCGTGCACTCGCGCAAAGGCACCATCGGCGCGCTGCGCCGCGTGGTCGAGCCGCTGGGCTATCTGCTCCGCGTGACCGAATGGTGGCAGCAAGTGCCCGAAGGCGTGCCCGGCACCTTCTCGCTGGAAATCGGCGTGCTGCAAACCGGCATCAGCGAAGAGACCTATGAATCCCTCAGCCTGCTGATCGACGACGCCAAGCCTGTCAGCCGGCACCTGATTGGGCTGGACATCAGCCTTGAAACCCACCTCACACGCTACGTCGGCGTTGCCGTCACCGATGGCGACGAGCTCGACGTGTATCCCTGGGAAAACGCCGACATCGATGTCCTGGTGCAGCGATACATCGGCGTGAGCGACTACACCCTCGACGAAATGGACGTGTACCCACATGGTTGACGTAAACACCCAGTTCGGCGGCTTCCTGACCAACCTCGGCGCCGCCAAGAACACCAACGCGAACGCCCTCGGCGAGAAGTGGAAGCTGACCCACATGCTGCTCGGCGATGCCAACGGCACCGACCCGGCTCCCAGCCCAGGGCAAACCGCGCTGGTGAATCAGGTCTACCGCGCCCAGCTCAACCAGCTGTATCCCTCGCCAGTCGATGAAAACGTGCTGATCGCCGAGCTGGTGCTGCCGCCGAACGTAGGCGGCTGGTGGATCCGCGAGCTGGCCCTGGAGGATGAAGACGGCGTGTTCTCCGCAGTAGCCAAGTGCCCGCCCAGCTACAAACCCCTGCTGGCCCAGGGCAGCGGCCGCAACCAGGTGGTGCGCATGCACGTCATCACCAGCGGCACGGCCAACATCCAGCTGAAGATCGACCCCAGTGTAGTGCTGGCGACACGGGCTTATTGCGATGGGCTGATTGCGGCGCACAGCGCTGCGGCCGATCCGCATCCGCAGTACAAGATCCCCGTCGCAACCGAAGAGGATGCTCTGCTCGGTGAGGACGATAAGAAGCTGATGCCAGCTCTGCGGGTGTTCCAGGCGCTGAGAGCGGCTGCAGCTAATGCCACCGAGTTGCTGCGCGGCGTGCTAAGAGTGGGAACTCAGGATGAGGTGGATGAGGGAGCACGTGATGATGTGGCAGTCACGCCGAAAAAGCTGCGTCATGGCCTGTCATTTTCCTTGGGACCCACCGGATATATCTTCCTTCCAAGCTGGTTTGTGGAGTTTGGCATTCAATGGGGAAGGTTTCCCATTCCACGAGATGACAACAGTGAGATCACTCTGATATTCCCAACTGCGTGGCCTAGTGAGTGTTATGGCATGACGCAGGGCGTAATTGGCGATATGGGGGGTGCCTTTGACGGGTGGTGCGCATACAACATTACCCAAACTGGATTCAAAGCGAGGGCTATTTCCAATAGCCCAAGCCTAAATGCTTTTTATATCGCTATTGGCCACTGAGGAGTGTGTACATGATATTTTCTGCGTCAACTCGTGGGTTTTATGGCTCAAGCGCTCAGAGCACCCCTTCCGACGCCGTACCAATATCATCGGAAGATTACGTCAGGTTGCTTGAAGGTCAGGCGCAAGGATTTGAAATATCTTCAAACGAGAGGGGATTTCCGACCCTGATTGCCCCCGCATCCTACGCGCCCACGGCCGACGGACTCTGCATCATAATCGACGCCGCTGCGGACACCGCACGCGTACGTGTAGTTGGCGAACCGCTGCGCGCCGTCGAATACGCCCGCGCTGCAGCCGAAGCCGCTGAATTCAAGGGCAACGGATACCCGATCGAGAATGTTCCGCGCTGCGTTGCTGCCTGGGCCATAAGCGGTCGCACTGCTAAGGAAGCGGCTGATAGCATTCTTGCCGAGGCTGCAGCCTTTACTGAAGCGCTCTACAAAATTCGCGAAATCCGCCTAGGAGCCAAGGAGGGGGTACGCCAAGCCTTGGCGGGGAACGACACGATGAAGGCGAAAGACATCACGTCGGAGGCGGTCTCCACCATACAGTTAGCAGTGTATGGGGTGGGAAATACTAAACAAAAATAAATTGATTTATAATGAAGTAAGTCAACGCAGTAAGGGCCGCGAGCTTATCACCGGATTATAGTGCGGAGTTGTGCTGGATAATTTAAGCGTAAGTCCTCGAAGAATCACCCCGAGGCGGCTTGAAACAGCTTGGCCGTAGGCTTTTGACCCTTCTTCATTAAGATGGTGTTCGTCTTGGTAAATTTGGCGGCCATTAGAAAATGGCGGTGTGGAAAAAAGCGGTATGTTTGAGAAGTCCACGAATCTTACGTTGGGATATCGAGAAGCAAGCTTCTCTATTTTTCTATTGGCCTCGCCCCAGGTTGCTTCAAGTTTTGCAACTCGTTTGCTTCCAAGCGCATTGTGCCTGTTCATTCGTTGCACGTTCGTTTCGAGCATGGGTACCTGCGCAAGCAAGATGACTGGCTGATTCCTGTTGTTGGCTTCACTAAGAAATCTGTCTAGGGCTAACATAAAGGGATCGCTAGTTGCGTGTCTTTGCCACTTCCCAGCTACTAAAAGCGCCTGCGAAGATTCATAGTGAGCTTTCACTGTTTCTATCTGATTACTACAAGACTCCCTTGCTTGCTCTCTAACTCGCACGACATCGAAGCCCTCAATTGGAACGCAGCTGCTAGCGGTGATTACTCTTATGCGTAATCGTTGTGTTTGTCCGAAAACGTCGGCGAAATAGTTAAGTTGTGCTGCATGGCTATCTCCAAGTAAAAGAATTTCTGTCGATGACTGCCGATCACCTCGAAGGCATTCGCCAACTATTTGCCCGTGGCAGATGTCTTCAGGGGCGGCGTAGCGTGTAAGTTCAATTGGTAAAGAGTAGCTAACCATCGGGTTGGCGGCTCTGGCCATAAGCACTGCAAGTAAAGTGACCCCTGAAAAAGCTGCGAACTTATAAATCCCGCTGCGTCCGTTGGCGCGACGTAGTGTGTTCTCGATGAGATAATACGAAATCAATGATGCGGTTAATGTGAGGGTAAAAAAAATAACTAAGGCTTCTCCGGGTAACTCATAAACCTCGAAGTAATAGCGCAGGCCTGCCAAGATCGGCCAGTGCCACAAATATAACGAGTAGGATAGCGCCCCGGTAAATACAAATACTTTCCCTGAAAGCCATTGGTTGACTTTGCTTCCCTGTGCACTGATTAGCAGGGCCGTACCGATACAAGGTGGCAAAGCTAGTAAGCCAGGAAATGCACTTTCTTCGGTTGTGAAAATGAAGCTCAGCGCGATAAGTGCTAGTCCTACCCATGCGTTGGTGTTAGGTTTTTTTAGAGTGTGGTTGTTTTTTAATGCTAGGAGGCTTCCTATCAGGAATTCGGGTATGCGCGCAGCTAATGAGAAATATACATCTTGCCGCCCCCCGTCCGCCAAAAGGAGTGACGAGTAAAGTAATAGGGTGGCCGCGATTGCGCCGATTGTTGGCTTGATGAGGCGGGTAGGTATTAATACAAGTAGTGCAGGAAGCAATAGGTAAAACTGCATCTCTACAGCTAGAGACCAAGTGTGTAGAAGCGGGAGTTCATGCGAGGCCGGTGCAAAGTAATCATTTTGCGTTTTGAAATAATTATTGCTGTTGAAGAAAGCTGCGGATTTTAGCGAATCATAGAAGGAGTTGAAATCCCTTGGAATAAGTAAGATGGCCATGATTGCCGCCACAGTGGCTAGCAGGAAAAGATACGCCGGAACAATGCGCCGCAAGCGTGATGCATAAAACGAAACGAAGCTAAAGCGTCCTTGCTCCTTTTGCTGGAAAATGATGCTAGTGATGAGATAGCCAGAGATAACAAAAAATATATCGACGCCGATAAAGCCGCCTGGCAGCCATTCATGGTTAACATGAAAAATGATGACAGCCAAAACAGCCAAGGCTCTGAGTCCTTGAATGTCATCCCTGTGTTGGTTTACTGCGATCATCGTCCCCCCCTCTACGTAGCCGTTCGATAGCGGCTCGAACCAATCATATGCTGGTGAGCGTTTTACATGAGCAGCGGGGGAATCGCCACATGCTTGCACGAAGGTTTGCCCGTGTAGCGCTGACTGCTACACGCTCCACCGCTCGCCGCCCTTGCGCGCGCGAGCCACCATCAAGGCTCACTGATCCGGCACACGCCCGCAGGAGCCTCCCGCATGTCGACCGAATACCATCACGGCGTCCGCGTCCTCGAAATCAACGAGGGCACGCGCCCAATCCGTACTGTTTCCACCGCCGTGGTGGGCATGGTCTGCACCAGCAGCGATGCTGATGCGGTCAAATTCCCGCTAAACAAGCCCGTCCTGCTCACCGACGTGCTCACCGCTTCCGGGTCCGCCGGCGAGCAAGGCACCCTGGCGCGCAGCCTGGATGCCATCGCCGACCAGGCCAGCCCCGTCACCGTCGTGGTGCGGGTCGAGGAGGGCGAAGACGAGGCCGAAACCACCTCCAACATCATCGGCGGCGTCACCGCTGGCGGGCAGTACACCGGCATGAAGGCCCTGCTCGCTGCCGAGGCGCAGCTGGGCGTCAAGCCGCGCATCCTCGGTGTGCCGGGGCTCGATTCGCTGCCAGTCACCACCGAACTGGTCGCCATGGCCGAAAAGCTGCGCGCCTTCGCCTATGCGAACGCCTACGGCTGCGAGACGGTGAGCGAGGCCATTGCCTACCGCGACGGCTTCGGCGCCCGTGAGCTGATGCTCATCTGGCCGGACTTCGTCAACTGGGACACCACCACCAATGCCAACGCACCAGCCAGCGCCGTCGCCCGTGCCCTGGGCCTGCGCGCCAAGCTGGACCAGCAAGTGGGCTGGCACAAGACCCTGTCCAACGTGCCGGTCAACGGCGTGTCGGGCCTGAGCAAAGACATCTACTGGGACCTGCAGAACCCCGCCACCGACGCTGGCCTGCTCAACGCCGCGGACGTCACCACGCTGATTCGCCGCGAGGGCTTCCGCTTCTGGGGCTCGCGCACCTGCTCGGCCGACCCGCTGTTTGCCTTCGAGAACTATACCCGCACCGCTCACGTACTTGCCGACACCATGGCCGACGCCCACTTCTGGGCCGTGGACAAACCCATGCACGCCAGCCTGATCCGCGACATCGTCGAGGGCATCAACGCCAAGTTCCGCGAGCTGATTCGCGGCGGCTACCTGCTCGGCGGCGAATGCTGGTTCGACCCTGCGGCCAACGACAAAGACACCCTCAAGGCCGGCAAGGCGTTCATCGACTACGACTACACGGCCGTGCCGCCGCTGGAAGACCTGGGCCTGCGCCAGCGCATCACCGACCGCCACCTGATCACCTTCGCCGCCGGCATCAAAGCCTGACCCCACACAACCCGCGCGGCCCCGCCGCGCCGTAGGAGAGCGCCGCCATGGCCCTGCCCAAAAAGCTCAAGAACATGAACCTGTTCAACGATGGCGAAAGCTACGTTGGCCAGTGCAAATCCGTCACCCTGCCCACCCTCGGTCGCAAGCTGGAAGCCTGGCGCGGCGGCGGCATGGACGGCCCCGTCAAGGTCGACCTCGGCCATTCCGATGACGGCATCCAGCTCGAATGGACCCTCGGCGGCTGGGACCTGACCGCCTTGCGCCAGTTCGGCGCCGTACAGGCCGATGGCGTGATGCTGCGCTGGGACGGCGCCGTCCAGCGCGACGACACCGGCGAAGTCTCCGCCGTTGAGGTGGTGGTCGGCACGAAGAAATCGACTTCGGCGACGCCGAGTCCGGCGAAGACACCGAGCATTCGTTCACCACCACCTGCAGCTACTACAAGCTCAGCGTGGACGGCAACGTCGAGATCGAAATCGACCTGCTCAACTTCGTATTCGTCGTCAACGGCGAAGACCGCCTCGCCGAGCACCGCGCGGCCATCGGCCTGTAATCCCGGCGCCGGCCAGCGCGCCGGCGCTCCTTCTTTCGCAATCCAAGGAGAAGCATCATGACCAAACCCACCTACAGCGACCCCCTCGTCCTGGAACAACCCATCCCGCGCGGCGAGAAGAACACCATCACCGAAATCACCCTGCGCAAACCCGCCGCCGGCGAGCTGCGCGGCCTCAAGCTGGCGGACCTGATCAATGGCGACGTCAACGCCACCATCCGCCTGGTGCCGCGCATCAGCCAGCCGACCCTCACCGAACAGGAAGTCGCCGCCCTGGACGTGGCCGACCTGCTCGGCTGCGCGGATGCCATTGCCGGTTTTTTGCAGAAGACGGGCAGCACGCCGGAATCCCCCGCGGCGTAGATGACGTCATGGCGGACATCGCTCTGGTGTTCCACTGGGGGCCGGAGCAGATGAACGTCATGGGATTGGATGAACTGATGGACTGGCGCGAGCGCGCCATCGAACGATGGGAGCGCACGCATGGCGCGCGATCTAAGCCTACGCGTTAACCTCAAAGCCCTGGACAACGCCACCCGCCCGCTGCGCACCATTGCCGGCGGTGCGGTTGGCCTGGGCCGCGCCCTCAAGGAAACCCGTGGCGAACTCAAGGGCCTGCAAGCCCTGCAGAAGGACGTCAGCTCATTCCGCAACCTCAAGGGCGCCACCGAGAAAACCGGCGCCGCCCTGCAGGCCAACCGCGAGCGCGTCAAAGCGCTGTCCCGCGAAATGGCCAACACCACCACGCCCACAAAGGCGCTCACCCGCGAGTTCCAGGGTGCAGTCCGTCAGGGGCACAACCTCAAGCAAACGCACGCGCAGCAGCAGCGCGAGCTCCAGGGCCTGCGCAGCAAGCTGGGCGAGGCGGGCATCAGCACCCGCAACCTCGGCCAGCATGAGCGCGACCTGCGCAGCAAGATCACCCAGACCAACCAGGCGCTGACCCAGCAGGAAAACCGTCTCAAGCAGGTCACCGCCCAGCAGAAGCGCCTCGGCCAGGCCAAGGAGCAGTACGAACGCACCTCGGCCCTGGCCGGCAGCATGGCCGCCACCGGCGCCGGCGGGCTGGCCACCGGTAGCGGCATTCTCTATGCCGGCGCGCGCATGATGGCGCCAGGCGTGCAGTTCGACGCCGACATGGCCAAGGTGCAGGCGCTGACTCGCCTGGACAGAAACTCCGAGCACCTGGCCGCCATGCGTGCCCAGGCGCGGCAGCTGGGTGCGGACACCATGTTCAACGCCACCGAGGCTGCGCAGGGGCAGGGCTTTCTGGCCATGGCAGGCTTCGACCCGCAGTCGATCCTCGACGCTATGCCGGGCATGCTGGATTTGGCCAAGGCCGGTGACAGCGGCCTGGCGGAAACGGCAGATATCGCCTCCAACATCCTCACCGGCTTCAACCTCAAGGCCAGCGAAACCGGGCGCCTGGGTGATGTGCTGGTGGGCGCGTTCACTCGCTCCAACACCAGCCTGCAGATGCTCGGCGAGACGATGAAGTACGCCGCGCCGGTGGCGGCCAGCGTCGGGCAGGACATCGAAACCGTCGCCGCCATGGCCGGCAAGCTGGGTGACGCCGGCATCCAGGGCAGCATGGGCGGTACCGCGCTGCGGGCGATCCTCAACCGCCTGTCCGCACCACCTGCTGCAGCAGCCAAGGCGCTGGACAAGCTCGGCATCAGCGCGGTGGACGCCCAGGGCAACCTGCGCGACATGCCCACCGTGCTGCAGGAAATCTACGAGAAAACCAAGAACCTGGGCGACGCCGAGCGAGCCGGGCTGCTCAAGGGCATCGCCGGCGAGGAAGCGGTCGCCGGCATGCAGGTGCTCGTAGCCCAGGCCGGCAGCGGCGCCCTGCAGGAATTCATTGGCACGCTGCGCCAGACCCAGGGCGAGGCGCAGCGCACCGCCAAGGTGATGGGCGACAACCTGGTCGGCGACCTGGACGAACTCTCCTCAGCCTGGGAAGACCTCGGCATCCAGCTCCAGGAGCAACAGAACGGCCCACTGCGCGAAGTAACCCAATCGCTCGCCAGCGTGGTAGGCGGCGTAAAGAGCTGGATAGTCGAGAACCCCAAGCTCGCCGCCAACATCGTCAAAACCGCCGCCGGCGTGGGCGTGCTGATGGCCGGCATGGGCGGGCTGACCCTCGCTATCGCCAGCATTCTCGGCCCGTTTGCGATGGTGCGCTACGGCATGATGCTGTTCGGCATTCGCGGCGCAGGGCTGGCCAGCACGCTGTTCAACCTGGGCAAAACCGCGCTGCCACTGGTGGGCAAGGGCATCCTGTTTATCGGCCGCGCGCTGATGGCCAACCCCATCGGGCTGGCGCTGACGGCCATTGCCGCCGGCGCCTATTACATCTGGTCCAACTGGGAAACCCTCGGGCCGAAATTCAAGGCGCTGCTCGGCGCTGTGGTCGGCTGGCTCGCTGAGCTGCCGGAGAACTTCAAGCAGCTGGGCAGCGACATGATCAGCGGACTGGTGAACGGCATTACCGGTGGCCTGGGCGCGGTTAAAAGCGCGATCACCGGTGCCGGTGCAAAAGCCATCGGCTGGTTCAAGGAAACACTCGGCATTCACTCGCCCTCGCGCGTATTCGCCGGCCTCGGTGGCGACACCATGGCTGGCCTGGAGCAGGGGCTGGCGGGCGGCGAGAGCGGGGCGCTCAAGCAATTGGCCGGTACTGCCAAGCGCCTGACCGCCGCTGGCGCCGTAGGCCTTGGCCTGGCCGGTGGAACGCCTGCCTTTGCCGATATGCCGCCGATCGACAGTCGCCCACCGCTGGCGGCCCGTGTATCGGCGCCCGTGGTGCAGGCTGCGCCCGCCAATATCACCATCCACGTACATGCCGCCCCTGGGCAGGACGCCAACGCCATCGCTCGCGCTGTTGCGGCCGAGATGGCCAAGTACGAACGCGAGAAGGGCGCTCGCGCGCGCTCTTCGCTGTACGACCAGGACTAGGAGTAACCACCCATGATGATGGCCCTCGGCATGTTCGTCTTCTCGCTGGAGACGCTCGCCTATCAGGAATTCCAGCGGCAAACCGACTGGCGCCACGGCAGCACCAGCCGCATCGGCACCAACCCGGCGCGGCAGTACCTGGGGCGTGGTGATGACAGCATCACCCTGCCGGGCGTACTGCTGCCGGCGCTGGCCGGTACGCAGGTCAGCCTCGACACGCTGCGCTACATGGCGGACACCGGTAAGGCGTGGCCGCTGGTGGAGGGGACCGGCAAGATCTACGGCACCTGGGTGATCGAGAGCCTGAGCGAGACGCGCACCCTGTTTTTCCGCGACGGCCAGGCGCGGCGCATTGAATTCACCCTCAAGCTCACCCGCATCGACGATGGCCGTGTAGACATGCTCGGCAGCGCCATCAGCATCGGTGGCAACATCCTGCGGGGGCTGCTGCGGTGATCGGCTCAGTCATCGACCAGGGCAAGGGGCTGCTGGGCGCTGCGGCGGGCCAAGCCCAGGGCATAGCCCAGCAGGCGGCGGACGCCTACCGCGAGGCCACGGCCTACCCGAGCCCCATCTGCCGGGTAGTGGTCAACGGGCGCGACATCACCGCCGACATCCAAGCGGGAGCAGGAGCGCAACCTGGCGCAGTTCATGATCTGGGCTGGGCCGCGAGTGTCCGAGGCGATATCGCTGGCCTGGGAGGATGTGGTGGACCTGGACAAGGGCATCGTCCGCTTCCAGCGTTCCCAGGTGCGTGGGCATTACAAGGTGACGAAGACACGGCGCTCGGCGCGGGAAGTGAAGTTGCTCAAGCCCGCGCGCGAGGCGCTTCAGGCGCAGGCGAAGTTGACCCGCGACCTGAAGCCGGTAGTGGTTGAGGTGACAGAGCGGGACAACAAGACCAAGCGCATGCGGCCGCTGCGGTTCGTATTCCACAATTCAAGCACCCACGCGGCGCACACCAGTTCGGACATGCTGCTGAAGGGCTTCTGGCGGCCGCACCTGAAAGCCGCCGGCGTGCGCTTTCGTGGGCCAAACAACTGCCGGCACACGTTCGCCAGCCAGCTGCTCACCACCGGCGCGGTGCCCCTGGAATGGATCGCCGACCAGATGGGGCACACGTCCACCGACATGATCCGCAAGCACTACGGCAAGTGGATCAACGACGACGGCCCAGACATGGTCGGCATCCTCGAGCACGCGCTCAAGCTGTGATCCCAACCGAACCACCCGAGGCGGCCTGCGAGCCGCCTTTTTCATGCGTGCTCGCCGGCCGCTGGCAATGCCGTGTTCCCAAAATGTACCCATACGGGTGAGCGGGGCGGGTAAAGGGCTGTGAAATCAGTACCTTAGGTAATTCATAGTGAGAGTTCGAGTCTCTCCGTCCGCACCATGTAAGAAGCTGAAAGCCCCGGATTCCGGGGCTTTCGCATTTCTGGAGCAAGCCTAAAGAGCGTGAGTGTATTTCCAGCGTGTTCCCATGAAGATGCAAGCGAGCGTGGATAAACCCACCCAGGCGGAGGCTCGCAATTTTGGCTGACCCATCGAAAATCTATGAAAGCCCCGTAATAGGGGCTTTTTCGTTTTCGTGACTATCAGCTTTTGCCGGTTAGCGCGCTCCGGCCCAGAGGGCAAGGGCGCTTTGCTGTAGCTCTCTAGCTGAACAGAGCGTACTCGGCGCCGGTGAGCACCTTCGGATTGGCGTCATCACGGTACGGCCTTGATTAGCGTTTTTCCATGCGCGCGGATAGGCTCGGTGTTCGCATTAGCGGGAGCTTGCACCATGACCCACGCCGACGACCTGCAGTTCATCACCGAGGGCACACTCGACCATTATCGTCAGCGCGCCGAGGCCTTTCGTGAAGGAACGGCTGATCATGACGTGTCGCAGAATATCGATGCGCTGCTGCGCCACATCCAAGTTGAGCCGCCTTTTCGAATCCTAGATGTTGGCTGCGGGCCGGGGCGCGATTTGCAAACCTTCACTAAGCTGGGCCATCAGGCGATAGGACTTGATGGCGCCGAGCCCTTCGTCGCCATGGCGAGGGAAACCGGTTGCCAGGTCTGGCATCAGGATCTGCTACAGCTGCAGCTACCTTCACAGCATTTCGACGGCGTCTTCGCCAATGCCGTGCTTTTCCATGTGCCCAGTCGAGAGTTGTCGCGTGTGCTAGGCCAGCTGCATTCAGCGCTGAAACCCGGTGGGGTGCTGTTCAGCTCCAATCCAAGAGGCAATAACCAGGAGGGTTGGTCCGGCGGTCGCTATGGTGTCTGGTATGACTGGTCGGAGTGGAAAGCGCGAGTCGAGGCGGCCGGTTTTGAAGAACTTGAGCACTACTATCGACCTGTAGGGATGCCACTTGAGCAGCAGCCTTGGCTTGCCAGCGTATGGCGCCGGGCCTGATTCGATTGCTCAGAGCGCTGTCGCCTGTGCCGCTACAGTGCCACCGCAAGACACTCGTTAGGTTGACAGCAGATCGCAGCGAACTCAGATTACTACTGACTGCAGTCGGGTGCGCCCAATCGCAGATTCTGAACTTGCAGAACGAAGATAAGCGAAGCGGCTGAAATTAAAAGGAAAAATGCTGGTCGTACCATCCGCAAACGATCCTTATCGAGGCGCTTATGGTTAGATCAGCAAGAAGTATTCGGAAGACCCTCGATACAGCGGCCGAAAACAACGAGACGGCTGCACTCGTGGTGATGCGTGCGGCGGAGCAGCTTGAAGTACATGACGTGCTAAGGCAGCAGCTGCTTAATGTCATTCACCGTCTTCACCAAGACGCGGATGAACTGCGTGAGATACGCGACGATGTTTTTGAGCCCAACGTAAGCGGGCCGATTTCGAGGTCTCCAGCTAATCCCATCGGCGGCAATCTTCCGCGTGTCGCAAACTAAGGTGGCAGGGACAGCACGTGGCTATGCAGCGGTATTCATGTCGTACCGATGCATAAGTTGCGAGGCGCAGACCATTGCCATCTGAAGCACAAGCGCGTGAATTAACAAGGACGCCCCGAGGTCCCGGGTGTCCTTGCCTTTTTCAGATCAGTACCAGGCGCACATCGATATTGCCGCGGGTGGCATTGGAGTAAGGGCAGACCTGGTGGGCGGCATCGACCAGCTGCTGCGCCAGTTCACGATCCAGCCCGGGCAAGCTGATCTGCAGCTCCGCTTCCAGACCAAATCCACCTGGAATCTGGCCGATGCCGATCTGTGCGGTGATCGAGGTGTCGGCTGGGAGCACCTGCTTCTGCTGGCTGGCGACGAACTTCAGGGCGCCGATAAAGCAGGCGGAGTAACCGGCCGCGAACAATTGCTCTGGGTTGGTCGCTTCACCGCCCTGGCCGCCGAGTTCGCGAGGCGTGGTCAGCTTGACATCGAGCACGCCATCGGACGAAACGGCGCGGCCGTCACGGCCTCCAGTGGTGGTTACGCTGGCGGTGTAGAGTGGCTTGATGCTTTGCATGTGGAGTTCTCCCGTCTAATAAATATTTGTGCGCTAAGTAATGCTGCGAGAGAAAGACTAGTAGTCAATTATTTAGCGCGCAAGATAAATATTAGATCGATTTCGACTTGATTCCGATGACGCGGAAATAAAGGCGTTTGCTCAGACTAGCTTTTGGAGCGCTTCACGCAGGGCAACGATCTGATCCTTTAGCGCGGCGATCTGTTCAGGCGTTTGGTGGCTGGCGCTAAGGATATTGGTGGGGAAGCATTCGGCTTTCGCCTGGAGTGCGCGGCCCCTGTCGGTCAGGCGTAGTTCGACGACACGTTCGTCGTCGCTGCGGCGGGTACGGGTGATCAGCCCTTCGGTCTCCAGGCGCTTGAGCAGCGGCGTTACCGAACCCGGGTCGGTCAGCAGGCGGGCACTGATTTCGCTGACGGTGATGCCGTCACCTTCCCAGAGCACCAGCATCGCCAGGTACTGTGGGTAGGTCAGGCCAATCTCCTGCAGCATCGGCTTGTAGACCCTGGTCATCAACAATGAGGTGGAGTGCAGGGCGAAGCAGAGCTGGTTATCCAGTTGCAGGGCGGGGCAGGAGCGTGGTTTGGTCATGGTGGCTTGGTCGGCTGGCGTACGGATAACTTAGCGCTCTAACTCTTGGCGCGCAATCTGGCCCGAGCGCTTGTCGGGGCCGGCTCCAGGCAGTACACCAGTCAGCGGGCTTCGTTGAGCACGCGCAGCAGTGCCTTGTGGAACACCTGCGGCGCTTCGACCTGAGGCGAGTGGCCCAGCTCGGGGAAAGGAACCAGGGTCGCCTGTGGGATCATCGACGCGGCCTGCCGGCCGAGCTCTGGGTAAATGCCCAGGCGTTGTGCTACGTCTACTGGAGCGCGGTTGGCGGCTGGCGCGGTGCGCTCCTTGCCGCCGATCAGCAGCGCCGTGGGCACGCTCGCCGGGGCAACTCAGGTATCACCGGCTGTTTCGGAGTCTGCGTCTGATTCCACGTTACGGCTTCCTTGCCTTCGCCGGTGTACATCCCGGCTAACATCTTTGCCCAGCGGTCGTACCCGGGTCGCGGGGTTCGACGAAGCCTTGCGTGCCATGCGTCTTTATCAGGCACTGAACCTAAGGCGGGGTTCGCGCAGCAGGTCCTGACTTCGCCGTGTCATATCGCTCGCGTAAAGTCGAAACCAGGATCGTATATGGCCTGGAAAGGGCGAATCGAACCGCGGCTTTAAGGACTCCAACTTTCATGACGCAGAACTTCAGTGACTTTCACGCTGCCCTGGCGGCACTCGATGATCAGCCGATCAACCCTAGCCGCCAATACACACTGAGCGAGGTAGTCGATCGGAGCCGGCGTGGGCTGCTAAAGGGCGGCCTTGGCCTCGCCGGGATGGCCTTCTTGGGGGGCGGCCTTGCGGCCTGCAGTGCCGTATCCGCTCGCAGCAAGCTGCTGGGCTTCGAGTCCGTGCCGGTGCAGCTGGACCCGGCCTTCGACAGCGTGCAGGTACCGCCGGGCTATCGTGCCCAGGTGTTTTTCTCCTGGGGCGACCCGGTGGAAGAGGACGCGCCGCAATGGCAGCCCGACGCCAGTGACGATTGGCGGGCGCAGTTGCTGCAGGCCGGCGACAACCATGACGGCATGCATTTCTTCCCCTTCCCGGATGCTCCCACCGAACATGGCCTGCTGGCCATCAACCACGAGTACGTCAACCCGCCACTGCACCCGCAGGGCATGAGCGAGAAGGATGGCCGCCGCCCGCTTGCCGAAGTGCGCAAGGAACAGGCCGCCCATGGCGTAAGCATCATCGAGGTACGCAAGGACGCCGCCGGTCAATGGCAGCGGGTCCACCCGTCGCGCTACAACCGGCGCATCAGTGCGCTGACGCCGATGGCGGTCAGCGGCCCGCTGGCTGGTCATGAGTTGCTGAAAACCGCCGCCGACCCGAACGGGGCGTGCATCCTCGGTACGCTGAACAATTGCTCCAGTGGCGTGACGCCTTGGGGCACCTACCTGACCTGCGAGGAAAACTGGCACCACTACTTTCTCAACCGCGATACCGAAGACCTGGCAGCGCGCACCGCCCATGCCCGCTATGGCGTCAGCGGCGGCAAGCGAAGCAAGCTCTACGGCTGGGAAAGCGCCGACGAGCGCTTTGACGCCACGCCTGATCCCGGTTTGCCCCATGGTGGTTACGTCAACGAACCGAACCGCTTCGGCTGGGTGGTGGAGATCGACCCCTTCGATCCTCAGTCGCAACCGGTCAAGCGCACCGCCTTCGGACGCTACTGCCGCGAATGCTCGGTGCTGTCGCTGGGCGACGACGGGCGCATGGCCTTCTATTCTGGCGATGACACCCGCGGCGAGTACATCTACAAGTTCGTTCCGAACGGTCGCTATGTGCCCGGCGCGAATCAGCACAACCGCCAGCTGCTGGACGAGGGCACGCTCTACGTCGCCCGCTTCGATGCCGATGGCAGCGGCCGCTGGCTGGCCCTGCTGCACGGGCAGAACGGGCTGACTGCGGAGAACGGCTTTCCCAGCCAGGCCGAGGTACTGATCAATGCGCGTGCGGCGGCGGACCGGCTCGGCGCCACGCCCATGGATCGCCCGGAATGGTTGGCCGTGCATCCACGCAGCCGCGAGGTCTACGTCACCCTTACCAACAACGATCAGCGCGGTGACAAGGTTCCGCTGGACAAGGTCAACCCGCGTCCGAACAACCTGCACGGGCATATCCTGCGCTGGAACGAGGAGGGCGGTGACCCCACGGCAACACGCTTCGAATGGGAAGTCTTTCTGCTGGCCGGCGAATCTGAAGGTGCGCGCGATGCTCACGGCAAGTCGGTACCGGCGCACCTGACCGGCACCATCAAGGGCGACCGTTTTTCCTCGCCAGACGGCCTTGCCTTCGATGGCGAAGGCAGGCTGTGGATCCAGACCGACTTCGGTGACAGCGAGCCGGCCATGCAGGCCATGGGCACCAACCAGCTGCTCTGCGCCGACCCCATCACGCGTGAGGTGCGCCGCTTTCTGGTTGGCCCCCGTGGCTGCGAGATTACCGGCATCACCTGGACGCCAGGCTACCGCGCCATGTGGATCAATGTGCAGCATCCCGAACTGAGCTTTCCGGCCAGTGACGGCCATTCGCGACCAAGGTCGTCGACCGTGCTGATTACACGGAACGACGGCGGTGTGATCGGAACCTGAGCGGCGCCATCCTTATGCGCAAGGCAGTCCGAGAGTTCCGAGTCGCGGCGTTGCATTGTGTCCCGCTGTTGGTTGGCGGAGCCATGCAGAGCGTGCTTTAGGGCTACAGCTGACGCTATAAAACCAACAAAAAGGGGATGCCTCGGCATCCCCTTTTTTACCTGCGCGCAAATCAGGCCGCTTTGGCTTCAGCCTCGCGCATGGCACGGTTCAGAGCGCTGAACAGAGCACGGATGCTGGCGGTGGTGATGTTCTCGTCGATCCCGATGCCGTGCAGAGGGCGCTCGCCGTCCAGACGCACTTCGATATAAGCCGCTGCCTTGGCGTTGCTACCCGAGCCGATGGCATGTTCGTGGTAGTCCATGATTTCCAGCTTGACCGGCAAGGACGAAACCAGAGCTTCCAATGGGCCTTTGCCGATACCGCGCAGTTGCAGGCTGTTGCCTTCGTGAAGAACATCGACTTCCAAAGCAGTGGTGCCGTTTTCTTCCTGCAGGCGATGGCTCTTGAGCGCATAAGGCGTGACTGCCTGCAGATACTCTGCTTCGAGCAGGCTGTAGATTTGCGCGGCGGTCATTTCCAGGCCAAGGCGATCGGTTTCCCTCTGGACCACCTGGCTGAACTCGATCTGCATGCGCCGTGGCAGGCTGATACCGTACTCCTGCTCCAGCAGGAAGGTGATGCCACCCTTGCCGGACTGGCTGTTGACACGAATAACCGCCTCATAGCTGCGACCGATGTCGGCCGGGTCAATAGGCAGGTAAGGCACTTCCCAGATGCCATTCTCGTCTTGCTGCGCGAAGCCCTTGCGGATGGCATCCTGGTGCGAGCCGGAGAACGCGGTATGGACCAGATCACCGACATAGGGATGGCGCGGATGTACCGGCAGCTGGTTGCATTCCTCGACCACCTTGCGCACGGCGTCAATGTCGGAGAAGTCCAGCTGCGGATCGACGCCCTGGGTGTACATGTTCAACGCCACGGTCACCAGGTCGACGTTGCCGGTGCGCTCGCCGTTGCCGAACAGGCAACCTTCCACGCGGTCGGCGCCGGCCATCAGGCCCAGCTCGGTAGCGGCCACGCCGGTACCGCGGTCGTTATGGGTGTGCAGGCTGATCAGCACGCTGTCGCGCTTGTTGATATGGCGCCCGAAGTATTCGATCTGGTCGGCGTAGATATTCGGGGTTGCAGCTTCAATGGTGGCCGGCAGATTGAGAATCAGCTTGCGTTCAGGTGTCGGCTGGAACACCTCGATGACGGCGTTGCACACCTCGACGGCGAAGTCGGTTTCGGTGGAGCTGAACACTTCTGGCGAGTACTCGAAGCGCCACTCGGTTTCCGGTGCGGCAGCGGCCAGATTCTTGATGATCTGCGCTGCGTTCACGGCAATTTTCACCACACCGGCCTTGTCCTGATTGAAGACAATGCGGCGGAAGCTGGGTGCGGTCGCGTTGTAATAGTGGACGATGGCCTTCTTCGCGCCCTTGAGTGATTCGAAGGTGCGCTCGATCAGGTCCTGACGGGCCTGAGTCAGCACCTGGATGGTCACATCGTCAGGAATATGGTTGCCCTCGATCAGCTCGCGCACGAAATCGAAATCGGTCTGCGAGGCAGAAGGGAAGCCCACCTCGATTTCCTTGACGCCCACCGCGACCAGGGTCTTGAAGAAGCGCATCTTTTTCGCTGCATCCATCGGCTCGATCAGCGACTGATTGCCATCGCGCAGATCTGAGCTGAGCCAAACCGGCGCCTGGGTGATGGTCTTCGACGGCCAGGTGCGATCAGGGATATCGATTGGGGTAAAGGCACGATATTTTTTCGAGGGATCTTTGAGCATGGTCATGGTGTTTCCTTGGAGTTCGCTTGTGGCGATGGCAATCAGGGGTCGGTCGGGGTGGCCGGTTATGGTGCGAACTTAGATCCTTTCAGGTCTTTTGTGCAATACATACTAAAAAATTGGCATAAATCGTCTTAGATTCGAGATGTATTGGATTTATTAGCTGAATATTTGTTTCTTGCGTGCTCTTGCTTGCTCTGAATTTGCGTCCACATGTCGCAGTCACTTGATCCAACTGCTCGTGCGATTATCCAAACCGATGGCGCGGCATGGGCCCGAACATCGTTAAGCAAGGATTTGCCGGTGCAGAAAAGACGGCTTTCGACATTGAGTATCTGGCTTGGCCTGTTTGCCATGCTGATGATTCATGTCGGTCCGTTGTACTCGGCACTGCAGACGACGCCAGCCGCCGCGACGTCGATGGACGTGCATGAGCATCATGCCGTTCATGATGAGCATTCTCCGTCAGCCCAGGGTCATCACAAGCAGCCTACGGCCGAGCAGCCGGCCTGGCTTACCGCACTGGAGATGTGCGGCTATTGCGAGCTGCTGACCCTCAACCCGCCGCTGACCCTTTCCCTCGACCTGGCCCTGCCTCGGCACGAGCCGGCGCATTTCCTGCCGCTGCCCGACGAGCCGCTGCCCCGCGCGCTGCGTCGCAGCAGTGGCTACGCACGCGCACCTCCGCATTTCCACACCTGATGCCCGAAGCCGTGTGGTCACGGCTGTACAACACCTAATCAGAAGTGGAAATGCTTATGTCCCGTATTATTCGTGGCTCCGAGGCGCGTGCGCGCCTGTCCGATACCTTTTCGATCCAGCCATCGCGATTGCGCTGGCAGTTCGCTCACGCGGCCCTGCTGGGGCTGCTGTCCAGCGGTGCAATTGCCGCCGAGCAGGCCGTACACCATCACCACCATGCCGAGCATGACTCTGTGCAGTTGGCGCCCATGGTCATCACCGGCGTCGCCCAGCAATCGCCGCTGACCGTGACAACCGACCCGAAGATCCCGCGCCAGCCGGTTCCGGCCAGCGATGCGGGGGATTACCTGCAGACCATTCCGGGTTTTTCCGCTGTGCGCGGCGGTGGCTCCAACAGTGATCCGGTGTTTCGCGGCATGTTTGGCTCACGGCTGAAGCTGCTGACTAACGGTGGCGAAATGCTCGGTGCCTGCCCGAGCCGGATGGATTCACCCAGCTCCTACATCACACCGGAGAACTACGATTCGCTGACGGTGATCAAGGGGCCGCAGACCGTACTTTGGGGGCCGGGCAACTCGGCAGCGACGATTCTGTTCGAGCGTGACCCGGAAAGCTTCAGCGAACTGGGCGGGCGCATTGATGCCAGCTTCCTGGTCGGCTCCGATGGCCGCTTCGATCGCAACATCGACGCCGCCGCCGGTGGCGAGCAGGGCTATATCCGCCTGCTGGCAAATCGCTCGGATTCCGATGACTACCAGGACGGCAACGGCGACGACGTGCATTCGCGCTGGGACAAGTGGAGCACCGACCTGGTGCTCGGCTGGACCCCGGACGAGGACACGCTGCTGGAGTTGACGCTTGGCCGAGGTGATGGCGAGGCGCGCTATGCTGGGCGAGGCATGGACGGCAGCCAGTTCGAGCGCGAAAGCATTTCGCTGCGTTTCGAAAAAACCAATCTCGGTGAGAACCTGAAAAAGATTGATGCGCGGGTGTATTACAACTACGCCGATCACGTGATGGACAATTACAGCCTGCGCAGACCCAACCCCAATGACGTGATGATGCCCATGCGCAACCCCATGGCCACCGCCGTCGATCGTCGAACCCTGGGCGGTCGTCTGGCTGCCACCTGGGAAGTGGGGAAGTACGAGCTGGTAGCCGGGGTTGATGCCCAGACCAACGAGCACCGCCGCCGCAGTGCAGCGGGCATCGACACCTACAAGAACCTGCCCTGGACCAAGGATGCCGAGTTCACCCAGTACGGTGTGTTCGGCGAACTCAGCCGCGATCTGGGGGACAGTCGGCGGATCATTGGTGGCTTGCGAGCCGACCGGGTCACGGCGACGGATGAACGCTCGCAACTGTGCAACATGATGGGTATGGGCTGCCGGGACAACCCGACCGCTGGTGATGAGCGTAGCGACAATCTCTATAGCGGTTTCGTGCGCTACGAGCATGACCTGCAGGGCATTCCGGCAACTGCCTATATCGGCCTGGGCCACAGCCAGCGTTTTGCCGACTACTGGGAGTTGTTTTCGGCAGCCAACCGGGTCGGTATCCAGACCAGCTTCGAGACGGTGGACCCGGAGAAGACCACCCAGCTGGATTTTGGCATCCAGTACAGCCAGGGCCCGCTGGATGCCTGGGCATCGGCTTATGTCGGACAGATTCGCGACTACATCATGTTCAACTATGGTCCGGGAGCCAATCCGCTGCACACCATTTCCTGGACCGACAATATCGACGCACGCATCGCCGGTGCCGAAGTGGGCGCCAGTTATCGCCTGACGCCCAACTGGAAAACCGATGCCAGCCTGGCTTACGCCTGGGGTAAGAACAGCTCTGATGGCGAGGCGCTGCCACAGATGCCGCCGCTGGAAGGGCGTCTGGGGCTGACCTACGAGCAGGGCGACTGGAGCGCTGCCGGCCTCTGGCGCGTAGTCGCAGCGCAGAATCGCGTGGCTGAGGGCAAGGGCAACGTGACCAGCAAGGACTTCGACGAAAGCTCGGGCTTTGGCGTGTTCTCGCTCAACGGCGCTTACCGTCTGAACGAAAACTTCAAGCTCAGCACCGGCATCGACAACCTGTTCGACAAGGCTTACAGCGAGCACCTCAACCAGGCCGGCAACGCCGGTATCGGCCTGTCGGCCACCGAGCGCCTCAACGAACCGGGCCGCACCTGGTGGGCCCGGGTCGATATGAGCTTCTGATCCGATAGTGGCGAGGGGCGGGAGCAATTCCCGCTCCGGACGTAGGTTGGCGCTGGGGCGCGGGGTGCATGGGCAGCCCGCGATGCTGGCATCAGGGATGAAGCAATGGGCAGTGACAACGGCAGCTCATGTGCTTCGTGCCTCAGCGCCAACCTACGATTGGCGTGCCATTTCGAGCGGATGCCCTTCCAGTTGCGGCAACGCCGGTGCGCCACGCTGCATCAGCGACTCATGCATGCCGCGCATGTCCGCGCCGCTGGGGTGCTGGAATACGCGCAGGCCGAACTCCGGCAGGATTGCCAGCAGGTGATCGAAGATAT
Source organism: Pseudomonas saudiphocaensis (assembly GCF_000756775.1). Classification (NCBI taxonomy): domain Bacteria; kingdom Pseudomonadati; phylum Pseudomonadota; class Gammaproteobacteria; order Pseudomonadales; family Pseudomonadaceae; genus Pseudomonas; species Pseudomonas saudiphocaensis. The sequence continues at coordinate 880,967 of NZ_CCSF01000001.1, read as the reverse complement.
CCGACTGAATGGCCTCGTACTGCACCCAGGCCACGGTGTTGGTGAAGCAGTAGATCTCCAGCGGCAGGCCATCGGCAGTCGGTGCCAGCTGGCGAACGATGAAGGTCATGTTCTGGTGGATGCCAGGATGACTTCGCAGGTAGCGTTCCACGTACGCCCTGAAGGTGCCGATATTGGTAATACGCCGGGTGTTGACTGGCTCCTGCCCGCGCTCTTCGAGCTTGGCGTTCCATTCATCGATTTCTTGGCGCTTGTTGCTCAGGTATTCCTCCAAAAGCCTGAAACGCTTGAGGTGCTGGCGCTCGTCGGCATCGAGGAAGTGCACGCTCTGCTGATCCAGATAGATCGCGCGCTTGATCCGCCGGCCGCCACTTTCCTGCATGCCGCGCCAGTTCTTGAACGAGTCCGAGATGAAGCGCTTGGTCGGGATGCTGGTGATGGTCTTATCCCAGTTCTGCACCTTGACCGTGTGCAGTGCGATATCGATCACGTCGCCGTCGGCATTCAGCTGCGGCATCTCTACCCAGTCGCCGACGCGAATCAAGTCGTTGGAGGTGATCTGCACGCTGGCCACCAGCGACAGCAGCGTGTCCTGGAAAATCAGCATCAGGACCGCGGCCATGGCACCGAGACCGGACAGCAGGATCAACGGAGAGCGATCGATCAGCGTGGCGATGATGAGGATGGTGGCGATGGCGTAAAGCACGATCTTCACCACCTGCAGGTAACCCTTGATCGGATGCAGATGGGCATCCGCTCGCCGCTGGTAAAGCAGGTTGATGATATCCAGCACGGCGCCGAGGGCGAGGGCGATGGTCAGGACGATAAAGCCGCCGCACACGTTCTGCACCACGGTCACGGCCGCTTCCGGCAAACCCGGCACGACCTTTATGCCAATGGAAAGCACCAGCGCGGGCACGATATTGGACAGGCGCTTGATAACGCCGAAATCCTGCAGCTGCGCATCGCGGGCATGACGCAGCAGGTGGTAAAGGCCGCGTACCAGGATGCGCTTGACGATCCAGTTGGATAGCCACGCGGCAAAGATCAGCGCCGTACAGGCGACCAGTGTCTGCAGTTCGGGATGGGCTCTGAGCCAGTCCAGCCAGCCGGCAAACTCATTGTTCATGAGGTACTCCGTTCGGTTCTCGGTGCAGCGGAACGCGCCGCAAAGGCGCGGACATTAGCAAATCCGCCAGAGAGACCCAAACGGAGTTTGGGGTTGTCAGGTCAGCGGATGAATTCGCGGCTGATGCTCTTGAACAGATCGGTGCCGGCGCGCTCCATCCATTCAAAGACGACCATCTCCCGCGAGACGATTTCGGCACCGGCCTGGCGCATGCGGGTCAGCGCCAGTGCCTTGTCAGAAGCGCGACGGGAGCTGACTGCCTCCTCGACGACAAACACCTGGTTGCCGCGCTCCAGCAGGTCGAGCACGGTCTGCATCACACAGACATGGGTTTCGCAGCCGCATACCACAAACTGCTGGCGATCACCGCCGGGGCGCTTGAACAGTTCGCCGTCGGCGGCGCTGGAGAAATCCATCTTTTCCAGGATCGCATCGGCTTCGACGCCCTCGCGCAGGACCGGCACTGTCGGGCCCAGGCCCTTGCTGTACTGCTCGGTGATCAGGGTCGGCACGTTCATCCGACGGGCGATCTGCTGCAGCCAGGAAGTGTTTTCAATCATGCTTTCGCCATCGAGAATGGCCGGCAGCAGCCGCTCCTGGATGTCGATGATAAGCAGGGTGGATTGGGAGGCTTTGATCCGCATGAGTCTTTTCCTTGTTGTTGGCGTGTGAATGAATCAGTGCTTGAACGCGCCGATGAATATCGATGGATCGACGCGGGCATCATTGAGGCTGACGTTCCAGTGCAGGTGCGGCCCCGTGGCGCGGCCGGTTGCGCCGACCTTGCCAAGGATGTCGCCACGACCCAACTGGTCGCCGACTTTTACATCGATGGCCGACAGGTGGCAGAACATGCTGATGAGCCCCTGGCCGTGGTCCAGAAAAACCGTCTTGCCGTTGAAGAAGTAGTCGCCGGTAAGAATCACCCGTCCCGCCGCCGGGGCCTTGATCGGCGTGCCGGCCTTCGCGGCGAAATCCAGACCTGAGTGCGGGTTGCGCTCTTCGCCATTAAAAAAGCGCCGCAGGCCGAACGGCGATGACAGCGGGCCCTCCACGGGGCGGTCGAACAACAGGTTGCTCGGCTGGTTGGGGCTGAACTGGCGATAGGCCGCAGTCTGCTCGGCCAGCTCACGCTCGATGCGCTTGAGGTCGGCGGGGTTCGGGTTGACCTGGCGCTGATTCTTCAGGGTGATGTGCTGGGCGCGATATTCGCGCGGCTGGACCTGGAAACTGCGCGGGCTTCCATCGATATCCACCTGCTGCTGGCCAGGTTTGACCGTAAGTGGAATGCCGAGGATTGCTATCCAGCGCTGGCCGTCTTCACGGATCACCAGTGCGGGTTTGTCCTGATAGCGCACCTGCGGAGCTGCGGTGCCGTTACCCAGTTCAATCACCGCCACGCCGCCTGGCACCGGCTTGTTCAGCAAGCGGGTGATAAAACCTTCGGCATGGGAGGGCAGGCTTACGGCCAGGAAAAGCAGGAGGGCGATGACACGTGACATGAGCGGTTCCGCTTGAAAGGATGGCCCATCCTCGCGTAAACCTCTGACGGAGGAAAGGGGCGCAGCCCCTGGAGCTGGCTTGAAAGCTCTGGAAAAGAATCCATGGTGACTTGCCCGGCGATGACTATTATTCTTTGCGTCCCTATTTCACTAGCAAGGGCTTCATGAATATCCCCTGTACCCAGCCGCGCTCGTCGGTCCTGACAGGCGTGGCACTTTCCAGCTACTGCTCTGCAGTCATTCCATCCTCCGTATCCCGTCTGCGCACCCCCAGCGCTTCGTCATACAAGCTTTCCAGCGGAGGCCGCAAACATGGAATGGATTGCTGATCCCACGGCCTGGCTCGGCCTTCTTACCCTAATTGTTCTCGAAATCGTTCTGGGCATCGACAACCTGGTCTTTATCGCCATTCTCGCGGACAAGCTGCCGCCCGAGCAGCGCGACCGTGCCCGGGTTATTGGCCTGAGCCTGGCGCTGGTGATGCGTCTGGGCCTGCTGGCGAGCATCGCCTGGCTGGTGACGCTTACCGAGCCGCTGTTCGAAATCCTCGGCAAGAGCTTCTCCGGGCGTGATCTGATCATGCTTGGCGGCGGTCTGTTCCTGCTGTTCAAGGCCACCATGGAGCTGCATGAACGACTCGAAGGGCGCATGCATCAGCAAAGCGGCAGCAAGGCCTACGCGCGTTTCTGGCCGGTAGTCGCGCAGATCATCGTGCTCGACGCGGTGTTCTCCCTCGATGCGGTGATCACTGCTGTGGGCATGGTGGAACATCTGCAGGTGATGATGATCGCGGTGATCATCTCCATGACGCTGATGTTGCTGGCGAGCAAGCCGCTGACGGCCTTCGTCAACGCGCGACCGACAGTCATCATGCTCTGCCTGGGCTTTTTGATGATGATCGGCTTCAGTCTCACCGCTGAAGGCCTGGGTTATCACATCCCGAAAGGCTATCTGTACGCGGCCATTGGTTTCTCGATTGCCATCGAGTTCTTCAACCAGCTGGCGCGCTCGCGGCGCAAGCGCAGCCTGCAGGGCACCCTGCCGCTGCGTGAGCGCACCGCCCATGCGGTGTTGCGCCTGCTGGGCGGCAAGCTGGAGGCTGACGAGCTGGATGAGGAAATCGCCGATATGGTCTCGTCCGATGATCAGGCGGACAGCGGCTCGCTGTTCAATCGTCGTGAACGAGTGATGATCAGCAGCGTGCTGAACCTCGCCGAACAATCGATCCGCACGGTGATGACCGATCGCATGGAGGTGGATCGCATCACCCTTGATGATGAAGCTGAGAAGGTGCAGGCCGCATTGCTCAATTCTCCGCACTCACGTCTGGTGGTGGCGCGCAGTGACTTGCCGGATGAGCCGCTGGGCTATGTACACAAGAAGGAGCTGCTCAAAGCGCTGCTCCATGGGCAAACGCCGGATATTGAGTCTCTGGTGCGTGCACCGATCAACCTGCCCGACAGCTGCACGGTGCTTAGCGCCCTGGAGCAGATGCGCCAGGCTTCGACCCATATCGCCTTTGTGGTCAACGAGTTCGGCGGCTTCGAAGGCCTGCTGACACTGACCGACATCCTTGAGGCCATTGCCGGTGAGTTGCCTGATGCCAGCGAGGTGGAAGGACCGGATATCGAGCAGGTGGAAGGCGGCTATCGCGTCAACGGTGCCGTCAACCTTGCGGTACTGCGCGAGCGCCTCGGTTTTCGCGCGGTGGCAACCGACGACTACCAGACTCTGGCCGGGCTGGTGATGAGTCTGCTCGATCGCCTGCCGGTGACCGGCGACCAGGTGGAGCATGCCGACTGGCATCTGCATGTCACCGAGGTGAGGGATCGCCGGGTCACCGGGCTTATGCTCAAGCGGATCGATCAGCCGGCGTGAAGCGGTAGGCTTCAGCTCTGAAAAAGCCCGACAGGCAGACCTGTCGGGCTTTTTTGTGGATTCGCTGTGAAGCTCTGGAAGCGCCTTGCTCCGTTATGTTTTCAGGCTGAGGGGCTGGAGCCGCCCCTCTGTGGGCTTGTCCGCGAGCCTTACTCTCTGCGCCTGCCGGAAAGTCCGCTCATACAACAGAGCGCGCGCCAAGTGCAGCGCCAAACACGGCTTCTGTTACAGCAGCGGCAGCGTAACCGGTTCCAGGTGATTGTCTTCGACGCGTACCTGCAACTCGCCTTCGCCCAGGCGTGCCTTGAGGCGTTGTCCGGGCTGTGTCTGGCTGGCAGCACGGATTGCCTGCCCATGCTCATCAATCAGGATGCTGTATCCCCGTGACAGGGTTGCCAGTGGGCTGATGGCATTCAGCGTCTGTGCCAACCCCTGCAGTTGCTGCCGGCGGCTAGTCAGGCGCTCCTGCATGGCCCGCGGCATCCGTGCGGAGAGATGCTCCAGGCGCTGGCGCAACATGGCCAGGGCGCGCCCGGGATGCTGTGCGCCGAGCCGGGTATCGAGCCTGGCCAGGCGCTCCTGGCCGGCACATAGACGACGATCGATAGCACGCAGCAGACGCTGCTCCAGGTCATCGACGCGTTGAGCCTGCTGCTGCAAGCGCTCCCCGGGGTGACGCAGACGTCGGGTCAGGCCGTCGAGGTTCGCGCGCTCACGCTGCAGCCGTTCGCGCATGCGCAAGAGCAGACGCTGACGCAAGCCCTCCAGGCGCTGGCGGATATCCGCGCTGCTGGGTGCCAGTAATTCGGCGGCGGCGGAGGGCGTCGGCGCGCGTACATCGGCGACGAAATCGGCGATGGAGACGTCAGTCTCGTGGCCCACCGCGCTGATGATTGGCGTCTGGCAGGCAGCCACTGCGCGAGCGACCGCTTCTTCGTTGAAGCACCAGAGATCTTCCAGAGAGCCACCGCCACGGGCGAGGATCAATGCATCGAAACTGCCACGGTCGGCCAGTTGCAGGGCACGAACGATCTGCGCTGTTGCTTCCCGCCCCTGAACCGCTGTAGGCACCAGCGTCAGTTCCACATGGGGGGCGCGCCGGGCAAAGACCGAGATGATGTCGCGTATCACCGCGCCAGTGGGCGAGCTGACAATGCCGATGCGCTGCGGGTGTGCGGGTAGGGCGCGCTTGTTGTCGGCGGCGAACAGGCCTTCGGCGGAAAGCTTTTCCTTGAGCGCTTCGAAGGCCAGGCGCAATGCACCATCACCGGCCGGCTCCAGCGAGTCGAGGATCAGCTGATAATCGCCGCGCCCCTCGAACAGCGAAACCTTGCCGCGCACTTTCACTGCAAGTCCGTCGCGCAGTGCCTGGCGCACACGCAAGGCGTTCTGCCTGAACAGGGCACAGCGAACCTGGGCGTTCTTGTCCTTGAGGGTGAAATAGACGTGGCCGGAAGCGGGGCGGGCGAGGTTGGAGATCTCGCCTTCGACCCAAACCTGGGCGAATACGTCTTCGAGCAGCAGTCGAGCACGGCTGTTGAGCTGGCTGACGCTGAGGACCTCGCGGTCGAGGTTGAGGCGTTGGAAAGGGTCGTTGAGCATGCTCGTCATGATAAAGCCTTGCGCGAGGGCAGGGTGAAAATCTCTTTGGGCTTAGTCGGGCTGAAGTAATTGGCCCAACCCCGTACTATTCGCCCTTTTCTCAAATGCGGCCTGCCGCCGCAGACGGTTTTTGATTCACCAAGGAGCTGTTCATGAGCAAGCAGATTCGTATTGGCATCGCCGGTTACGGCAACCTCGGGCGGGGCGTCGAAGCCGCCATTGGCAAGAACCCGGACATGACGCTGGTAGGTATCTTCACCCGCCGCGCGCCGGCCGATCTGACCCCGCTAGAGGCTGGCACACCGGTATACGCCATGGATACGCTGCCTGAGTACCGCGAGGCCATCGACGTGCTGATTCTGTGCGGCGGCTCCAAGGACGATCTGCCCGAGCAAGGCCCGCAACTGGCGGCGATGTTCAACACCGTGGACAGCTTCGATACTCATGCGCGCATTCCCGAATACTTCGCGACGGTAGACGAGCCCGCTCGGGCCAATGGCAAAACGGCGCTGATCTCCATTGGCTGGGACCCAGGCATGTTCTCCATCAACCGTCTCTACGGCGAAGCGCTGCTGCCCGATGGTGCGACCTATACCTTCTGGGGCAAAGGACTAAGCCAGGGCCATTCCGATGCTGTTCGCCGGGTGCCGGGCGTCAAGGCTGGAGTGCAGTACACGCTGCCTTCGCCGGTGGCCATCGACCGCGTACGCAGTGGCGCGCGCCCCGAACTGAGCACCCGCGAAAAGCACACACGTGAATGCTATGTCGTGCTGGCCGAAGGCGCCGACGCGGCGGCCGTGGAGCAGGCCATCGTGACCATGCCCAACTACTTTGCCGATTACGACACGACGGTCCATTTCATCAGCGAAGAGCAGCTGCGTCGCGACCACCAGCGTATGCCCCACGGCGGCTTCGTGATTCGCAGCGGCAATACCAGCGCAGCTCATACACAGGTGATTGAGTACTCGCTGCAACTGGAGAGCAACCCCGAATTCACTGCCAGCGTACTGGTGGCCTATGCGCGTGCGGCCTGGCGCCTCAACCAGCAGGGTCAGTTTGGCGCGAAGACCGCTTTCGACGTCGCACCGGGCCTGTTGTCGATCAAATCCGCCGAACAGCTGCGCGAAGAGCTGCTTTAAGAGGCAGCCTCGTCAGCGGCCTGTGTTGGCTGGAATGCGTTGAGTTAGGCACAAGGTCGGCGCCGGTGCGCCGGCCGCTCAGATGCTTTCCAACAGGCGGTCAAGCAGCCAGGCGGCGACCGGGCGCAGTTCATGCTGGCGCGACCAGACCACATCCACTGGGACGTGTTTGGGCCAGCCGGGCAACTGCAACTCCTGTAACTGCCCGGCGCCGTACCTGGCGACCAGTTGGCGCGGCAGGGCCGCCCAGCCAAAGCCGAGCACCGCCATTTCCAGCAGCAACAGATAGTCGGGCGCCGACCAGCAGCGCTCACCACCGATCGACAGCTCATCGGCGGGTGTCTCGCTGTTGGTCACGCTGCTCAGTCGCAGCGCTCGCCAGCGCGCCAAGTCCTCGACGGTCACATTCTGCAAGGCTGCCAGTGGATGGGAGTGCGCGACGAACAAGCCAAACTCGGCGCTGGCCGGAACCCGGGCATGGGCGAAATCTGCCGGATAGGAGGGTTGAGCTGCCAGCAGGCCAAGATGAGCGCGTCCCTGGCAAACCAGGTCGAGCACGTCGGCGTGTTCGGCGATCAGGCATTCGAACTGCAGGTCAGGGAAGCGCTGCTCCAGCTCCAGTAAACGTGCCTCGATGGGCTGGTAGGCATCAGACAGCGCCAGGGTCAGTCGGGCCTCCTGGCCGCTGGCCATGCGTGCGGCGTGGCGCGTCAGGCGGTCGCCAGCAGCCAGGACCTCCTTGGCATATATCAGCAGGTTGGCACCGGCTTCGCTCAATCGCAGCTGGCGGGGGCCGCGCTCGAACAGCTGAACGCCCAGATCGAGCTCCAGGCGTGCGACGGCTTCACTGACAGTCGACTGGCTTTTGCCCAGGCGCCGCGCTGCCGCACTCAACGAGCCGCAGCTGGCGGCAAGAACGAAAGCCTGGAGTGACTCTGGAGAGTGATTCATATCGCCTTTCCCGATGGCAGCTCACTTGTTGTTAACCGCTTTGCCGATGATGATAGCGCCAGTTTTTCTGGAGGTGCCTTCATGAATCAGCCACCGCAGCGGTCGATGCGCGAGCGCATCGGCCACGCGCTTGCCTTCGAGCTTATCGCCGTGGCCATCTGTGCGCCGGCATTGGCGTTGCTGATGGACAAGCCGTTGCTGCACCTCGGGGCGCTGACGCTGATGTTTTCCACCGTCGCGATGCTCTGGAACATGCTGTTCAACTACCTGTTCGACCGAGCGCAGAAGCGCCTGAAGTTTCAGCGGAACCTGCGGGTACGCCTGGTTCATGCAACGCTCTTCGAGGCGGGCCTGATCGTTGCGCTGGTCCCATTGGCGGCATGGTGGCTGTCAATCAGCTTGCTCGAAGCATTGCTGTTGGACATCGGTCTGATTCTGTTCTTTCTGCCCTACACCGTTGCCTTCAACTGGACCTACGACGTGCTGCGAGCACGTTGGGTGGAGCAGCGCAGCAGTCGGTCGGCTTCGCAAACGCTTTAAGTGATCTGGCTTGATTTGCTCACCACAAGGCCTAAGCTGCCCGCCCTCCATTTGCCTTAGCCCAGCATCGTTATGACCGCGCAACTGATCCTCGTCCCTCGGATATCCACCCTGCCTGCCCATGAAGCCAAAGCACGGGCCCTGTTGCGCTGGCTGGTCAAGAGCGAGATCGTCGAGGAGCTGCCGACCACTTGCGGCCAAGGTGGTGACGGCATGGCCTATGCCATCGGACCGGGAGCCAGGCGTATTGCACAGCGTCCGGATCTTCTGCCGTACGGCCAGCTCCATAACGGGCTGGAAATAGTCACCCGCCGCTGCATCTACGTACCGACGAAGAGGTTTCTTGAGGAGGCGGGCTGCCCCCAATGTCGGCAGGAGATCGGCGTGCCGCTGTTCGACAGCCTGGAAGCCTGGTGGCCAGGAGAAACCGACGTCTTTGCCTGCCCCGAGTGCGGCTTTGAAGATGACATCAATGGCTTTCTGTTCCTGCAGCCTTGCGGCTTTTCCAACCTGGGTTTCATCTTCAACGGCTGGGCTGAAGCTGGTCTACGCGAGAGCTTCGTCGAGGCGTTTGCCGAGCGGCTGGGCTTTGCCTGCGCACAGGTCAGGGTAGATATCTGAAGCAGCGGATGTGCGTTGAGTGAAGTCGCGCTGGCGGGTATAATGCCGCGCTTCCTTTTTCCCGCCTGGGAGCCCCCGCCATGCTGCGTATCAGCCAAGAAGCCCTGACATTCGATGATGTTCTCCTGATCCCCGGATATTCCGAGGTCCTGCCGAAGGATGTCAGTCTCAAAACCCGCCTGACCCGTGGGATCGAGCTGAATATCCCCCTGGTTTCCGCAGCCATGGATACCGTCACCGAAGCTCGCCTGGCCATTGCCATGGCGCAGGAGGGCGGCATCGGCATCGTTCACAAGAACATGAGCATCGAACAGCAGGCCGCCGAAGTGCGCAAGGTCAAGCGTCATGAAACGGCCATTGTTCATGACCCCGTTACTGTTACCCCCGAAACCAAGATCAGCGAGCTGTTGCGCAAGGCTCACGATCTGGGCTTTTCCGGTTTCCCGGTTATCTCCGGCAAGGAACTGGTCGGCATCGTCACCGGTCGTGACCTGCGTTTCACGCCCAATGCCGGTGATTCCGTTGCGGCGATCATGACGCCCAAGGACAAGCTGATCACCGTCAAGGAAGGCACCGGCCTGGAAGAGATCAAGACCAAGCTCTACGAGCATCGCATCGAGAAGATGCTGGTGGTCGACGACAATTTCCATTTGCGCGGCCTGGTGACTTTCCGCGATATCGAAAAGGCCAAGACCTACCCGCTGGCCTCCAAGGATGAGCAGGGCCGCCTGCGTGTCGGCGCTGCCGTCGGTACTGGCGCAGACACCGCCGAGCGCGTCGAAGCGTTGGCGGCTGCTGGCGTCGATGTGGTGGTGGTGGACACTGCTCACGGCCATTCCAAGGGCGTTATCGAGCGCGTGCGCTGGGTGAAGCAGAACTTCCCGCAGGTGCAAGTGATCGGCGGCAACATCGCCACTGGCGAAGCGGCGCTGGCGCTGGTTGAAGCCGGTGCCGATGGCGTCAAGGTCGGTATCGGCCCAGGCTCGATCTGCACCACACGTATTGTCGCCGGTGTCGGCGTACCGCAGATTTCCGCCATTGCCAATGTCTCTTCCGCCCTTGAAGGAACCGGCGTGCCGATGATCGCCGACGGCGGCATCCGCTTCTCCGGGGATCTGTCCAAGGCCATCGTCGCCGGCGCCAACGCCGTAATGATGGGCTCGATGTTCGCCGGCACCGAAGAGGCTCCGGGCGAGATCGAGCTGTTCCAGGGTCGTTCCTACAAGGCCTACCGCGGCATGGGTTCGCTGGGTGCCATGGCCCAGGCCCAAGGCTCCTCCGACCGTTACTTCCAGGACTCTTCGGCCGGCGCCGAGAAACTGGTACCTGAAGGTATCGAGGGTCGCGTACCGTACAAGGGCGCGTTGGCAGCTATCATCCATCAGCTTATGGGCGGCCTGCGCGCCTCCATGGGTTATACCGGTTGCGCCACTGTCGACGAGATGCGTTCGCGGCCGCAGTTTGTGCGCATCACTGGCGCCGGCATGGCCGAATCGCACGTGCATGACGTGCAGATTACGAAAGAGGCGCCGAACTACCGGGTCGGTTGATCCAGCCTCGATAACAAGGCGCTGGAAGCTGGAAGCTGGAGCTGGAAGTCGCGACTTCCAGCCTCCGCTTCCAGCTTCTGGCTTTCAGCTTCAAGCTTTTTCCGAAGGAAAGCCCATGTCTCACCCCGACATTCACGCCCATCGCATTCTGATCCTCGATTTCGGTTCGCAATACACCCAGCTGATCGCCCGTCGTGTGCGTGAGCTTGGCGTTTATTGCGAACTGCATCCCTTCGACATGAGCGATGAGGACATTCGCGAATTCAACCCGCGCGGGATCATTCTCGCTGGTGGTCCGGAATCCGTGCATGCCGAAGGCAGCCCGCGTGCACCTCAGGCGGTGTTTGATCTGAAGGTTCCGCTGTTTGGCATCTGCTACGGCATGCAGACCATGTCAGAGCAGCTTGGCGGTAGGGTGCAGGGTTCCGACGAACGCGAATTCGGCTATGCCCGTGTCGATCTGGTCGGCAAGTCGAAGCTGTTCGATGGCATCGAGGATCACATGGACGACGATGGCATGTTCGCCCTCGACGTCTGGATGAGCCACGGCGACAAGGTCACCGACCTGCCGGAAGGCTTCAGCATCCTGGCTAGCACCCCCAGCTGCCCGATCGCCGCCATGGGCGACGACGCGCGCGGCTACTACGGCGTGCAGTTCCATCCCGAAGTGACCCACACCCGCCAGGGCGGGCGCATCCTGTCGCGCTTCCTGCTGGATATCTGTGGTTGCGAAGCATTGTGGACGCCGTCCAACATCGTCGAAGACCTGATCGAACAGGTCCGCGCTCAGGTTGGTGATGCCAACGTGCTGCTGGGGCTGTCCGGTGGTGTCGACTCTTCCGTGGTCGCGGCGCTGCTGCACAAGGCCATCGGCGAGCAGCTGACCTGCGTCTTTGTCGACAACGGCCTGCTGCGCCTGCACGAGGGCGATCAGGTGATGGCCATGTTCGCCGAGAACATGGGCGTGAAGGTCATCCGCGTCGATGCCGAAGCGCAGTTCCTGGAAAACCTGGCCGGCGAAGCCGACCCGGAGAAGAAGCGCAAGATCATTGGCCGCACCTTCATCGATGTCTTCGACGCCCAGGCCAGCAAGCTCGACAACATCCAGTTCCTCGCCCAGGGCACCATCTACCCGGACGTGATCGAATCCGCCGGCGCGAAGAGCGGCAAGGCTCACGTGATCAAGTCTCACCACAACGTCGGTGGCCTGCCGGAGGAGATGAACCTCAAGCTGGTCGAGCCGCTGCGTGAGCTGTTCAAGGACGAAGTACGCAAGATCGGCCTCGAACTGGGCCTGCCTTACGACATGGTCTACCGCCACCCATTCCCGGGCCCGGGCCTGGGCGTGCGAATCCTTGGTGAAGTGAAGAAGGAATACGCCGACCTGCTGCGTCGTGCCGATCACATCTTCATCGAGGAGCTGCGCAACTTCGATTGGTACCACAAGACCAGCCAGGCGTTCGTGGTGTTCCAGCCGGTCAAATCCGTGGGTGTGGTCGGCGATGGCCGTCGCTACGCCTGGGTCGTCGCGCTGCGTGCGGTGGAGACCATCGACTTCATGACTGCGCGCTGGGCGCATCTGCCCTATGCGCTGCTGGAGAAGGTCTCCAACCGCATCATCAACGAGATCGAAGGCATCTCCCGCGTCACCTACGATGTGTCGAGCAAGCCGCCTGCGACCATCGAGTGGGAATGATCGGTTTCCCTTAGCCGCAATACACGAAAGCCCGCTTATGCGGGCTTTCGTCTTTCTCGCTTCCGGTTGTGCTCCTGCCAGTCGGGCCTATTGCGCACGTTTGGCGATCACCTTGATCTCGAAGTCGAAGCCGGACAGCCACGTCACACCGACCGCGGTCACTGTGGGGTAGGGCGCCTCACCCCAGAACTCGGCTGCTGTTGCCCAGATGGTCTCGAACTTCGAGTCGGGGTCGACCATAAAGATGGTCGTATCGACCACATCGTCGAAGCTGCTGCCAGCCTCGCTCAGGATCGCGTTGAGATTGGTGAAGGCCAGGCGAACCTGAGCCGCGAGGTCCGGCTCGGCCGAGCCATCCTTGCGGCTGCCAACCTGGCCGGATACGAATAGAAAGCCGTTGGAGCGAATGGCCGGCGAGTACCGGTGAAGCTCGTAGAGGGCGTGGCGGTCAGCCGGGAAAACAACGTCACGTTTGCTGGTCATGGGCATGTCTCCATCGGGGCCATGGCGGCCCGTTATCGATGAAGTCACTGTAGAAAGACCTGCAGCCTGGATAAATCTGCAATTCGAGTCAGGATTGTTTGTAAAATCCAAACTATCCCACCCGCGCGAGGCCTGAAATGGACCGTTTTGATGCAATGCAGGCTTTTGCTCGGGTCGTAGAAACCGGCAGCTTCACCAAGGCCGCTGCCACGCTGCATATGAACAGGGCCAGCGTGACGCAACTCATCCAGCAACTGGAAGCGCGGCTTCGAGTGCGCCTGCTCAATCGCACCACGCGCAAGGTCAATGTCACTGCCGATGGCGCGGCTTATTACGAGCGCGTCATCCGCCTGCTGGCCGATATGGAAGATGCCGAAACCAGCTTGTCCAGCGCGTCGATGACGCCACGAGGGCGCCTGCGGGTGGATGTGCCCAGCCCACTGGCGCGCATGCTGTTGATCCCCGCGTTGCCGGAGTTCTATGCCCGCTACCCGGAAATCCAGCTGACCATGGGCGCAAGTGATCGCGTCATCGACATCATTGGCGAGAACGTTGACTGCGTTGTACGTGGCGGCGAGATCGTCGACCAGTCGCTGGTGGCGCGGCACGTGGGCGACCTGGTGCTCGGCATTTATGCTGCGCCAGACTATCTGCAGCGCCTTGGTACACCGACGCACCCAAGTGAGCTTGCAGACGGCAGGCACTCGACCGTCGGCTTTCTCTGGTCACGTACAGGCAAGGCCTTGCCCAACGTACTGCAGCGGGGTGAGGAGCGCGTCGAGGCACAAGGTCGCCCGTTGCTGACGGTAGATGACGGCAACGCCTACCTCGCGGCAGGTCTGGCAGGGTTGGGCGTGCTCTGGCTGCCGCAATATATGGCCAAGCCCCGCCTGGCCAGCGGCGAGTTAGTGCCCCTGTTTGAGGACTGGGAGATAGCGCCGATGCCGATGTACCTGGCATTCCCTCCGAATCGCCATGTCAGCGCCAAACTACGGGTATTTATCGACTGGATCATGGCGTTGATGGCTGAGCATGCGCCGGTTCTGGGGCGCATGCAAGACGCTCGATTTGGCAGCAGTTGCCGAGCGCCTATCGCGCGTCCTGCTGCTTCGCCACCACGCTGATCTGGCCGTCCACTTCCAGAATCGCCTGTTGCACTTGGGCTATCTCGTCAATGCCTTGCATGCGCAGGCTGGCCGCCAGCTCCTGCTCGGTCAGTTTCTCTTTGCGCAGGTTCTCGCGGAGCAGCACACCCTGGTAGACCAGCAGCGTGGGTGAATCCTGAGCCACGCCCCGAAAACGTGGGAAGTGGTACTCGGCAAGGTTGGATAGGTAATCCCAGGCCAGTATCACCACGATCAGCAGCAGGATGTCCGCCGCTGCCTTGATATCGCCCATGATCGCGTCCGCCGCCAGACTGCCGACGATGACCAGAGCGATCATGTCGTTGGGGGCGATGCTGCCCATTTGTCGTTTGGGTAACAGGCGTAGCAGCACCGCAACCAGCAAGTAGACGGCGCTACCCCGAGCCAGGGTTTCCCACAGCGGAGCTTCGAACATAGTTACCTCTCAGCACAGCGATCACCACGCATTGCTTACGACCTCGCAGAGTCAGTTCAGATCGCGGTGCCGCCACGCTTTTGAGCTGAAGAATTGCCAGCTATGGACCTGCCGTTATGGATTCTCCGGAGGCATGCTGATCATCCGGCGGGGTAAAACACCTTGAGGCCATGAGTGCTTGCTGCAGGGTTAAGCGTTGCCTCGTTGGCTTTCCCCTCGCCCATGATGTGGAAGACCTTGACGTTTCGAAGCAGCAGGTAGTCCGCAACTATCCTGCGGTGGCATCGCCACCATACGGCCTCGGCGCACATGATGGCGCATGTTCGAGACTTGCCAAGCTCAAGAAGCTGCTTCAATCCGGCCTCAAACTCATCTGAGATGGCGTAGTCGGCGTAGTTGTGGAAACTGCGGTTCACCCAAAAGCCATTGGTTTCGGCAGGGACAGTGCTCGACTTCTTGCGCAAGCCGCCCAGCTCGGAAATCCGGTAATGCTCGATACCGAACTCAGCAAGCTTTTCCGGCAGCGTGTCGAGGTTGTACTGGGGGTTGGTTCGAGAGCGCGGAACCGTTCTGATATCCACCACCGTGTCCACGCCAAAGCCTCGGATGAGCTCTACGAACTGCTCAAGGGACCTGGTTGAATGCCCAACGGTGTAAACGGTGATATCGGACATGGCGGTCTGTCTTTCAGTCATGCACGTGACCTTAGGGTTGAGGCCTGACCGGTTGGTTCAATGACTGCGCGGTTATGCCATCTAGCAGTAAATATCCGCCTTCATGGTCTATCCGCGTAGGATGGGGCGCTACCACCGCCAATGCGGACCCGAGCCGCGTAACCCGTTGCGAGTCGATTATTGATGGCTGACAGCCAGTTCCCACAGAGCTACCCATTCCCTACAGGTATCGTGAGCGATATCAACGTTATCTCCAGAATCGAAGCAGTCCCCCTGATCCTGGAAATGGTCAAGCAGGCCACAGGCATGCGTTTCGCGGCCATTGCACGGGTAACTGACAGCCACTGGGTTGCCTGCGCAGTGGACGACTCGATCGATTTCGGTCTCGTTCCGGGTGGCCAGCTGGATCTGGAAACAACCATCTGCCATGAGATTCGGCAGCAGCGAGAACCCGTCATCTTCAAGCATGCAAGCCGGCATCCGGTTTATTCGCTGCACCACACGCCCCGCATCTACCAGCTTGAAAGTTACATCTCCATTCCCATTGTCACCGCCGATGGAGACTTTTTCGGGACGCTCTGTGCCATCGACTCGCTTCCCGGGCATTTCGATGAAGAAACCGTTTTGAAGACCATGGGACTGTATGCGCAGTTGATTGCGATGAATCTGGACCTGCACCGGGGCATGCTCATAACCGAGGGCGCACTCGCAGATGCGAACGAGGCAGGGCGTCTGCGCGAACAGTTTGTTGCCGTACTGGGTCACGATTTACGGACGCCGCTGAACGCGGTGTCCATGGGCACAGATCTCCTGGAACGGCGCATTACCGATCCGCGGAGTTTGAACATCGTGCGTGCCATACGGCAAAGCACGCTGCGCATGGGCAACCTGATCGAAGATGTGCTCGATTTTGCGCGCGGAAAGCTGGGGGGCGGGATACCGGTGGACCGCTCTTTGGTCGATGACCTCCAGGATCACCTCGCAGCCGTGGTTCTTGAGCTTAGGCTGGCTCATCCAGGAGCGGTAATCATCGATTCCATGCACGTCCCGACGGCGGCTTTTGCGACCCCAGGCGGCTGGCACAGTCGTTATCAAACTTGCTTGGCAACGCAATCACTCACGGGGCAAAGAACGAACCCATCCAGGTTCGGGCTTCGTCTACCGCGGAGCAGTTGACTCTGTCGGTATACAATATGGGCCCGGTGATAGCGCCGGCGATGCTTCCCTTTCTGTTTCGTCCATTCAAGCGATCAGAGGCAGGGCAGCGCGAGGAGGGGCTGGGCCTTGGCCTGTATATCGCGAGTGAAATTTTTACCGCGCACGGAGGGACGCTGCAGGTTACCTCTACCTTCACTGAAGGTACGAAGTTTGTAGCGACCATTCCCCTAACTCAGCCGATGTAAAGGCTTGGTGCCGATTGAGTACGGCCATGCACAGGGCAAATCCGGCGCGCTCTTACAGCCATCCCGACCTGCTTTGAGCCGCTACGCTTAATCCACAAAATCTGTGGATAAGCAGGTGGATATCATCCCTGAGAGAGCGCCCAGGCCAGCAGCGCCGGGGTGTCGTGCCGGCTGGTTGAATAACAACCAGCGTTTCGCTTTTGCCCGTGCAATCAATAACTTGGGTTGACAGGGTAACGCGCCAACTGCATGGCACATTGTCCTTTACGTCTCAGCAGGGCGGACTTGCGCCAGGCTTAAACCTGAGCTCCGCTGGGTACAGTCCAGCTCACCAAAGCCCAGCGCATTGGCGCACCGCCCTGATGCGCGCGCTCGGGATCTGCGCGATACCACTCGGCAAGGGCGTCCAGCTCGGTTTCATTTAGCGGGCCAAGGGACAAGCTGACCTTGTCAGCGAACTCCTCGAAGGTCCTGCTACCGGCCAGCCTTCCAGGCACCTCTATATAGTCGAGGCGAGCGTAGATACCGCGTTGGTGCAGCAGATTGAGCGTGTAGATGTGGTCGGGCAGGGCAGGCTGCTCTCGTTCGAGCAGGCGGCTTATGGCCGGGTCGATGAAATGCCCGCCGGCCAGCTGGGTCACATAGGCCCTGAGGCGTGTATGGCGATGAATCTTCTCCAGAATGGCGTCAAGGTCGTCCACCACACTCGAACGCGAGGCAATCAGGATGTCGCAGACAGGGATCTCGCTCCAGTCGTCGTCCCAACCACACAGCACCGGGTGAACGTTGTCTACGCCAAGCTCGTCCGCCCCGGCTTGCAGACACGCCAGCATGCCAGGGCTGTAGTCCAGCGCGTAGACCTGCTCGAATTGCGCAGCCAGCGGCAGGCACAGGGTTCCGGGGCCACAGCCAATATCCAGCAGGGTGCGTGCGCCGGTTAGATCCATCCGCTGGATAAACGCGTCGGTATAGGCACTGCCAAGCGCAAGCGGCTTGCCAGCCAGCTCGACAGCACGTTTGTCCCAGGCACTGGGCGGCTTGGGTTTGCGACCGGTGCGGCGCATGTGCTGGCGGTATCGCTCAGCAAAGTCGATATCGTCGAGGCTCATGTCGAACTCCGGGCCGTAAGGGCTGGACAGTGTCACACAGCAGGAAAGCCAACAGTAGATTTGGCCGGCAGCTGGCCGCCGCAAAACGAACGACAAAACCGGCCGCGGGCAAGCCCACGGCCGGTGCGATGGAACAGCATCACTTCTTGAGGAAGTCCAGCAGATCCTGGTTGAAGCGCTCCTTGTGGGTGTCGGTCAGGCCATGGGGCGCGCCGGGGTAGACGATCAGTTGCGCATCCTTGATCTGTGCAGCGGAGGCCTTGCCGGAGATGTCCAGCGGCACGATCTGGTCGTCATCACCGTGGATCACCAGGGTGGGCACATCGAATTTCTTCAGGTCCTCACGGAAATCGGTAGCCGAGAACGCAGCGATGGAGTCATAGGTGTTCTTGTGGCCGGCCTGCATGCCCTGTGCCCACCAGCTGTTGATCAGCCCTTGCGAAATCTTGGCACCCGGGCGATTGAAGCCGTAGAACGGGCCGGAGGCGATATCCAGATACAGCTGCGCACGGTTTTCCAGCGAGCTCTTGCGCAGACCGTCGAAGACTTCCAGCGGTACGCCGTCCGGGTTGTCGGCCGTTTTCAGCATCAGCGGCGGCACGGCGCTGATCAGCGCGGCCTTCTTGACGTTGTCGGTGCCATGGCGGCCGATGTAGCGCGCCACTTCGCCACCGCCTGTGGAGAAGCCGACCGCGGTGACGTCCTTCAGGTCGAGGGCAGTGATCACCGCCGCCAGGTCGTCGGCATAGTGATCCATGTCGTTGCCATCCCACGGCTGGCTCGAGCGGCCATGGCCGCGGCGGTCGTGGGCGACCACGCGGAAGCCGTGGTCGGCGAGGAAGATCATCTGTGATTCCCAGCTGTCCGAGTTCAGCGGCCAGCCATGACTGAAGGTGACGACGGGCCCATTCTTCGGTCCCCAATCTTTGTAGTACAGGCGCACGCCCTCGGCGGTGACGACATAGTTGCCGTCTACGCTAGCCTGGGCGGCAATCTGTGCGGGCGACTGATCGGCGTGGGCGCTGGCCCCGGCTTGCACGGCAATGGCCAACATACTGGTAGCGAGGGTACGGGTAGTGCTCTTCATGACGTAGTTCCTTTCGATGGTGAGCCGGCGGTATTGCTCGGTAGGTGTAGTTTGTGCGCCGCCCTGAGACTGTTGGTGATATAACGTCCTGAAAACTTGACCAGGAGTACTGATGTGGCTGATCGACTTGCCGCGCTGATGGCGCACTTCCCAGTGTCCGCGCAGGTGTTCAACGCGGGGGCGCTGTGCGGCATCAACTCGCTGGAGAGTAAAGGCGATCTGGGGCAGCTCCACCTGGTGCGCAGCGGTGCCGTTCAGGTGCAATACGACCGGCGGCAGTTGCAGGTGGAGCGGCCGAGCCTGCTGCTGTTTGCACGCCCCCTGTCCCATCGCTTCATCACCGACCCGGAGCGGGGTGCAGACATGGTGTGCGCGAACCTCTTGTTCGAGGGGGGCGCCAGCAATCCGATTGCCTCCGCACTGCCGCAGGTCGTCTGCTTGCCGCTGGACGATATCGACGGGGCCGAGCCGGTGCTGTCGCTACTGTTCGAGGAGGCGTTCGAGCAACGCTGCGGCCGAGTCGCCCTGGTCGAGCGGCTGTTCGAGGTGGTGATCATCCAAGTGCTGCGACAGCTGATGGAACGCGGCGAAGTGCAGGGCGGGCTGCTGTCCGGCCTGTCTCACCCGCGGCTGCGCAATGCACTGGTGGCCATGCATGAAGCGCCAGCGCAGGACTGGACGCTGGATGATCTGGCGGCTGTTGCCGGCATGTCGCGCAGTGTGTTCGCTGCTACTTTTCGCGAGACGATCGGCTCGACGCCTGGGCACTATCTGCAATGCTGGCGCGTAAGGTTGGCTCAGCAGGCGCTGTGCCGCGGCCGTCCCTTGAAGGTGATCGCAACCGAGGTGGGCTACGGCAGTGAAGCTGCACTCTCGCGGGCCTTTAAGGCCGTTTCGGGGCAATCGCCCCGCAAATGGAAAGCCGCCTCCAGCTGAGCTGGCGAGACGTTTTGCCGCAAGCCGATCTCCCGTTCAGGTAAAAGTCGGCTCGCAGAGTCGATCATCAAGTGAGAAAATCTCTCATCTTTCCAGCTTTTGAACGGTTCCAATGTCGTTTACCCGCAGACAGATTCTTGCCGGCCTGGCAGGCCTTGGTATTGCCGGGCTTGGTGCCAGCGGCGTTCGCTACTGGCTGGGGCGCCCCAATGAGGCAACCAGCCATGATTACGAGTTGATAGCTGCGCCGCTCGATGTCGAGTTGGTCGCCGGCCACCAGACGCCCGCCTGGGCCTACGGCGGCCAGGTGCCGGGTGTCGAATTGCGTTGTCGGCAGGGGGAACGCCTGCGTGTGCGCTTTATCAACCAGCTGGAGGTGGATACCACCATCCACTGGCACGGCATCCGCCTGCCGCTGGAAATGGACGGCGTACCCTACGTTTCGCAACTGCCGGTGAAGCCCGGCGAGTATTTTGATTACGATTTCATTTGCCCGGATGCCGGCAGCTTCTGGTATCACCCGCACACGGCCAGCGCTGAGCAGCTCGGTCGCGGCTTGGTTGGGCCCCTGATCGTCGAGGAACGTGAGCCCACAGGCTTTGTCCATGAGCGCACCTTGAGTCTGAAAAGCTGGCATGTGGACAAGCAGGGCGCTTTTACCGAGTTCAGCGTGCCACGCGAGGCCGCTCGCGGCGGTACGCCGGGTGTGCTGTCCACTGTCAATGGTACGCATGCGCCGACCCTGGAATTGCCGGCCGGGCAGATTGTGCGCCTGCGCATTCTCAATCTGGACAATACGCTGACCTATCGCCTCAATCTGTCCGCTGGCGAAGCTCGCATCTACGCTCTGGACGGGAATCCGGTCGAGCCGCGAGCGCTGGGCAAGGAGTACTGGCTGGGGCCGGGCATGCGCATCGAGCTGGCTCTCAAGGTGCCCGCGGCCGGTGAAGAGATATCGTTACGCAACGGCCCGTTGCGGCTGGCAACGCTGTTGTCGGTGGATAGCGGCGAATCCGAAGCCGACTGGCCGTCGAAGCTGCCGGCCAATCCCGTTGCCGAACCGGATCTGCAACGCGCGGAGGTACTGCGGTTCAACTTTGAATGGGCTGGAATGGTTTCGGCAAACGTCGAACAGACCGGCACTCATACCTTCTGGCAGATCAACGGCCAGGCTTGGGACATCAACGACAAGACCTGTGCAGATAGGCCCATTGCGACCCTTAAAAAGGATGGCCATTACATTCTGGAGCTGCGTAACCTCAGCCAGTATCAGCACCCGATTCATCTGCACGGCATGACGTTCAAGGTGATCTCCTCCAACCGCCGCAAGATCGAGCCCTGGTTTACCGACACCTATCTGCTGGGCAAGAACGAAACCGCACGCATTGCCCTGGTGGCCGATAATCCCGGCGTCTGGATGTTCCATTGCCATGTCATCGACCATATGGAAACGGGTCTGATGGCAGCAATCGAAGTGGTATAGGCGAATCTGAAGCATGAAAAGACCGCAAATTATCGACCGCAGCAACGACGAACATTTTATGCGGGAGGCGCTGGCACTGGCCGGCGAGGGCGCTGCTTTGGGCGAGGTGCCTGTGGGAGCGGTGCTGGTGCAGGATGGTCGCATTATCGGACGTGGCTTCAATTGTCCGATTTCACGACATGATCCAAGCGCGCATGCGGAGATGGTGGCGATCCGCGACGCCGCATTGCAGGTGGAAAACTACCGCCTGCCCGGTAGCACGCTATACGTGACGCTGGAACCCTGCAGCATGTGCGCCGGACTGATCGTGCACTCGCGTATCCAGCGCGTGGTGTACGGCGCAACCGAACCCAAGGCCGGCGTCGCGATCAGCCGTGGACAGTTCTTTGCGCAGGACTTTCTCAACCACCGGGTGCTGGTCGAAGGCGGAGTGCTGGGGGAAGAGTGTGGCGCGGTGCTGAGCGAATTCTTTCGCCAGCGGCGTCAGCAGGCTGCGCGCGAGCCGGAGCAATCCTGAAGCAGCGCTCAATGCCCGCTGCTGTAACGACGCACCCCGGCTTTCGGCAGGGTTTCATGGGCGGCGACACTGCCCTGAGCAGGAAAGACCACCAGGTGATCAGCCGCAATGGCGATGCCGATCTGCTGGCCGGTGGGGTAGTCGGTATGGCTGGGGAAGATGCCTTCCAATTGGTTGCCGGTGGGCAATTGCAGGCGATAGAGCGTCGAAGCACCGAGAAAGGTCTTGCCGACAATCAGGGCCTTGAGATCGCTCTGCGGCGAGTAAACGATGTCGTCCGGGCGCAGCAATACATCTACCGAACTGCCTTCCGGCATGATGTAGGCGCGATCCCCATGAATGACCCCTAGCTCGGTCTGCACCGTTTCCCGGTCGATCAATTGACCGCGGATGAAATAACCCTGGCCGATAAAGCTGGCAACGAAGGGCGTCAGCGGCTCGTGATAGAGGTTGAAGGGCGTGTCCCACTGTTCCAGACAGCCATCCTTCAATACGCCGATCTGGTCGCTGACGGCAAAGGCCTCTTCCTGGTCATGGGTAACCAGAATTGCACTGGTGCCCCGCGCTTTTAGGATCTCGCGCACTTCGTGGCTAAGGCGCCGACGCAGATCGACGTCCAGGTTGGAAAAAGGCTCGTCAAGCAGCAGCAGTTCCGGTTCCGGTGCCAGCGCGCGGGCGAGGGCCACGCGTTGCTGCTGGCCGCCGGACAGCTCGTGGGGATAGCGCTTGCCCAGGGACGACAGGTTCACCAGCTCCAGCATCTCGCCAACGATCCGCGACATCTCGGGGTGCTTGCGAATGCCGAAGGCGATGTTGTCTGCCACGGTCAAATGCGGGAACAGTGCGTAATCCTGGAATACCATGCCGATACGGCGTTTTTCCGGGGCCAGGGTGTATCCGGCTCGGGACAGCACGGTATCGCCCAGCTGAATTTCGCCCGCGCTGAGGTGCTCGAAGCCGGCGATGGCGCGCAGGGTGGTGGTCTTGCCGCAGCCAGAAGGGCCCAGCAGACAGCCAATGTCGCCGCGGTTCAGATGCAGGCTGAGGCTTTGCACAATGCGCTGATTGCCATAGCCACAATCCAGGCTACGCAGGTTCAGCAGAGGCTGATCACTCATGCGTGGCTGAACGCCGGCTCGATGAGGAATTCCAGCAGCGCCTTCTGTGCGTGCAGCCGGTTCTCTGCCTGATCCCAAGCCACCGAGCGCGGGTCGTCGAGCAGGTCCATGCTGATTTCCTCGCCACGGTGTGCCGGCAGGCAATGCATGAACAGCACATCCTCGGCGGCGGCATCGAGCAGGGCGCGATCAACCTGATAAGGACGGAACAGTGCCGCGCGTGCCGCTGCCTCATCTTCCTGGCCCATGGACGCCCATACATCGGTGCTGACCAGATGGGCCCCGGCGACCGCTTCACGCGGGTCACGGAAAATCTGCACGCGATCACCGGCTTTGGCCATAAGCTCTGCATCGGGCTCGTAGCCTTCAGGGCAGGCGACGCGCAACTGGAAGTCGAACTGGACGGCAGCTTCCATATAGGTGTTGCACATATTGTTGCCGTCACCGATCCAGGCAACGGTCTTGCCGGCAATGCTGCCGCGATGCTCGTGGAAGGTCTGCATGTCGGCCAGCAACTGGCACGGATGCAGGTCGTCCGACAGGCCGTTGATCAGCGGTACCGATGAATGAGCGGCGAACTCGGTGAGAGTCGAGTGGGCGAAGGTGCGAATCATCACGGCATCGAGCATGCGCGACATGACGATGGCCGCATCGCCAATGGGCTCGCCGCGTCCCAGTTGGGTATCGCGGGGCGAGAGGAAGATCGCCTGGCCACCAAGCTGGATCATCCCGGCCTCAAAAGACAGGCGGGTACGGGTGGATGCCTTCTCGAAGATCATCCCCAGTACACGATTTTTCAGCGGCTCGAACAGAATGCCGCGCTTGCGCAGGTCCTTCAGCTCGATGCCGCGACGAACCAGGCTGTTGAGCTCTTGGGGCGTGCAGTCCATCAGGGAAAGAAAATGCCTTGCGCTCATATCAACTACCTTGTGTTGCCGCAGTCGAAGGCCGAAGCTTTTGCAGGAAAAAAGAGGCCTTACGACAGGGGGTCGCACGAAAAGCGACGAAACGGGAAAGGCGCGATCTTATCCAGAAAGTCTTCACAGGCGCAAATCAACCTCAATATCCCTGTAACCGAGCTCTGACATATGGGCGGATCAAGGCGGAGACTGAAGAACACCGATAAAAGCCGACTCTGTGACTCGGCTTTTATATCGTCGTTCTGTACAATACGCGCCATCCGAGACTAGCCGAGGTGCCCCGTGGATATTATCGAAACCATTAAAGAGCAGATCGAGAAGAACCCGGTGCTGCTGTACATGAAAGGCTCGCCCAATGCGCCGCAGTGCGGGTTTTCTTCCCGTGCAAGCCAGGCGGTAATGGGTTGTGGCGAAAAATTCGCCTACGTCGACATTCTGCAGAACCCGGAAATTCGTTCCGAGCTGCCAAAATACGCCAACTGGCCGACTTTCCCCCAGCTGTGGGTTGCCGGTGAGCTGGTCGGCGGTAGCGACATCATTCTGGAAATGTTCGAAAAGGGTGAGCTGCAGACGCTGATCAAGTCGGCTGTCGGCAAGGCTGAGGCTTGAACCCGGCAATGAGCGGCGAGCAATGCATCGTCGCTCACTGAGCCAACAAAAAACGCCATGCCCCGCAAGGGACATGGCGTTTTTTATTGCATTGCGGGGCGCTTATTCGTCCATTTGCGACTGCAGATAGTTTTCCAGCCCAATCTTGTCGATCAGCCCCAGCTGGGTTTCCAGCCAGTCGATGTGTTCTTCCTCGGCTTCGAGAATGTCTTCTAGCAACTCGCGGCTGCCGTAGTCGCCAACGCTTTCACAGTAGGCAATGGCGACTTTGAGGTCTTGCACGCCGCTATGCTCAAGACGCAGATCGCACTCCAGCATTTCGCGGGTGTTCTCGCCGATCTGCAGCTTGCCCAGATCCTGCAGGTTGGGCAGGCCTTCGAGGAAGAGGATGCGCTTGATCAGCTCATCGGCATGCTTCATCTCGTCGATGGACTCCTCGTACTCATGCTTTCCGAGCTTGCCCAGACCCCAGTCTTCATACATGCGCGCGTGCAGAAAGTACTGGTTGATGGCGACCAGCTCGTTGCCAAGGATCTTGTTGAGATGCTGAATGACCAGCCTGTCGCCTTTCATGTCTGCGTCCTTTTATCTGTCAAAGGTGATAGGAAAGTCTGGCCATGAACTGCAGGCCTGTCAAACCTAAGTCATTGAATGCAAAAGGCAAAACGCAATAAGAATGCTTCCGTTCTACGATGGGGGCCAAGGCCTTGATTTGCGGGCATAAAAAAACCGGGCGATGCCCGGTTTTCTTGATATCTACTGGTGCTCAAGCGCTGGCGTAGGCGGCGGGGTAGGCGAGACTGGCCTGGGCCGACTGGAGATCACTCAAGGTTTCACGCACGACCTGCTTGGCAACACAGGCACATTTACCACACTGGGTGCCGACGCCAGTTGCGGTGCGTACTTCCCCATAACTGCAGCAGCCTTCATAAATCGCATCACGAATATGACCGTCGGTAACACCTTGGCAAAGACAGACGTACATATGAACTACCCGTTGAGGCTGTTTGATGTCGGCGATGCTAAACAGAATGAGAATGATTGTCAAAGCATTCTATCCGGTGCTTGTTCAGGCGCCTGCGACGGGTAGAGCTGCAGCTCATAGCCCGCCGGCGGCGAGTTAACAGCCTGATGTCACGGTTTGTTAGACTGCGCCACTTTTTCCAGGTAATGCCCCATGGCCCTGCAAGCGACTCCCTATAAGGTCGAGCTCAATCTCACCGATCTCGATCGCGGCGTTTATGAAAACCTGCGTTTCACCGTGGCGCGCCATCCTTCCGAAACAGAGGAGCGCTTGGGCATTCGGCTGATTGCCTACGCCTTGTGGTACAGCGAGCAGCTGGCATTTGGCCGCGGACTGTCGGATGTGGATGAGCCGGCGCTATGGGAGAAGAGTCTGGACGGCCGCGTCTTGCACTGGATCGAAGTGGGCCAGCCGGATGCCGAGCGTCTGGTCTGGTGTTCACGGCGTGCCGAGCGCATAAGTCTGGTGGCCTACGGCAATCTGCGGGTCTGGCAGGGCAAGGTGGTGGATGCGGTGAAAGGACTGAAGAACCTGTCCATTGCAGCCGTCGAGTCGGACAGCCTGGCCGATCTGGTCAAGGACTTGCCACGCAGTATCCAGTGGGGCGTGATGATCAGTGACGGCACGCTGTTCATCACCGACGAGCGTGGCCAGTTCGAGGTTTCCCTGAGCTGGCTGGTGGGCGAGCGCTAGCCTGGACCAGCCGGTGCCAAACACTTATTTCAAGCGACTAGCAAGCCGAGACTCCCGATTCCATGCGCATTGAACCCCGACCACTTCCTGCACAGCTGCCTGACCTGGGCGACCTGCCGCCTTTGCTGACGCGCCTCTATGCAGCGCGGGGCGTGCAGTCTGCGCAGGAGCTGGACAAGGGGCTGGCCAGGTTGATTCCCTACACTCAGCTCAAGGGCATTGATGCGGCGGTCGAGTTGTTGGTCCAAGCCCTGGAACAGCGCCAGCGGATTCTTTTCGTCGGCGATTTCGATGCCGACGGCGCCACCGCCAGTGCGGTGGGGGTGCTGGGGTTGCGTCAGCTTGGTGCGGCGCATGTGGACTATCTGGTGCCCAACCGTTTCGAGTACGGCTATGGACTGACGCCCGAGATCGTTGCCGTGGCGCTGGAGCGTCAGCCCGACCTGCTGGTAACGGTAGATAACGGTATTTCCAGTGTGGATGGCGTCGCCGCGGCCAAGGCCGCCGGGCTGAAGGTGTTGGTTACCGACCACCATTTGCCAGGGCCTGACCTGCCGGCCGCTGATGCCATCGTCAACCCCAATCAGCCCGACTGCGCCTTCCCGAGCAAATGCATCGCCGGGGTTGGCGTTATCTTCTACGTGCTTTTGGCGTTGCGAGCGCGACTGCGTGAGGCCGGCTGGTTTGCTCGCAATGGCTGGAGCGAACCAAACCTGGCCGAACTGCTGGATCTGGTGGCGCTGGGTAGCGTTGCCGATGTGGTGCCGCTGGATGCCAATAACCGCATTCTGGTGCATCAGGGCCTTGCGCGAATCCGTGCCGGGCGGGCGCGGCCGGGTCTGCGCGCGATTCTCGAGGTCGCTGGGCGAGACCACAAACGCATCACCTCCACCGATCTTGGCTTTATCCTTGGGCCACGGCTGAACGCGGCGGGGCGCCTGGACGATATGGCGCTGGGCATCGAATGTCTGCTTTGTGACGACGAGGCTCTGGCTCGTGACATGGCGGTGCAGCTCGATCAGCTCAACCAGGATCGCAAGAGCATCGAGCAGGGCATGCAGCGCGAAGCCCTGGCGCAGCTCAAGGATCTGCCGCTGGACGACATGCCGTTTGGCCTGTGCCTGTTCGAGCCGGACTGGCACCAAGGCGTTATCGGCATCCTCGCGTCCCGCCTGAAAGAGCGTTACCACCGGCCCACCATCGCTTTCGCCGATGCCGGTGACGGCCTGCTCAAAGGTTCGGCGCGCTCGGTGCCAGGCTTTCATATCCGTGATGCACTGGACGCCGTGGCCGCCCGCCACCCTGGCTTGATCAGCAAATTCGGCGGCCATGCCATGGCGGCGGGTTTGTCGCTGCCGCAAGAGAATTTTGGCGCCTTTACCGTGGCCTTCGATGCGGAAGTGCGACGTCAGCTGTGCGAGGACGACCTCACCGGTCGCCTGCTGACTGACGGTCAGCTCAGCATCGAGGAGTTCCACCTGGAGCTGGCCAAGGCGCTGCGTAACGCCGGTCCGTGGGGGCAACATTTCCCCGAGCCCATGTTCCATGGAGTGTTCCAGCTGGTGGAACAGCGTCTGGTTGGCGAACGGCATCTGAAGATGGTGGTTCGCAGCGAGTGCGGTTCGCTGACGCTGGACGGCATTGCATTCAACATCGACCGGAACGTCTGGCCCAATCCCAGCGTGCGCTGGGCCGATCTGGCCTACAAGCTGGACGTCAACGAGTTTCGCGGCCGCGAAAGCGTACAGCTGATGGTGGCCCATATCGCTCCGCGCTGACTGACAAGATAGGCCGGCTGAATCGGCTGGCATTCCCCGGCAGAACGTTCGATTGTTGCCCGCGGCTGCGGCGCCTAGAGTGGCAGGACAACAATAGCGCCATGCGGGAACCCGAAATGAGCGACATCAGCGTCCATCACCGTGCCTGTCATCTGTGCGAAGCCATCTGCGGCCTGACCATCCAGACCGAAGGCGAGCAAATCCTCTCGATCAAGGGCGACCCCCTCGACAGCTTCAGCCGTGGCCATATCTGTCCGAAGGCGGTGGCGCTGCAAGACATTCAGAGCGACCCCAATCGCTTGCGCCACCCGATGCTCCGTTGCGGCGATGAATGGCAGCCAATTGGGTGGAATGAGGCCTTCGAACTGGTAGCTGAGCGCCTGACTGAGATCCGCGAGCGCCATGGCGCCAATGCCGTGGCCATCTACCAGGGCAACCCGAGCGTGCACAACTACGGGCTGATGACCCACAGCAACTACTTCCTCGGTTTGCTGAAGACACGCAACCGCTTCTCGGCCACGTCGGTCGATCAGCTGCCGCATCACCTCACCAGCCATCTGATGTACGGCCACGGCCTGCTGCTGCCGGTACCGGATATCGATCACACCGATTTCATGTTGATCCTCGGCGGCAACCCGCTGGCCTCCAACGGCAGCATCATGACCGTGCCCGATGTGGAGAAGCGACTGAAGGCGATCCGTGCCCGCGGCGGCAAGCTGGTAGTGGTTGACCCGCGGCGCAGCGAGACCGCAGCAATCGCTGATCAGCACCTGTTCGTGCGCCCCGGACAGGACGCGGCGCTGCTGTTCGGTCTGCTCAACACCCTATTTGAAGAAGGCCTGACGCGTGTCAGCGAACTCCCGCTGGACGGCCTCGAAGAAGTACGCACGGCAATAGCCGCTTTCAGCGCCGAAGCGATGAGCGCCCGTTGCGGTATTCCACCCGAGCAGATTCGCCAGCTGGCGCGAGATTTTGCAGCAGCGGACAAGGCGGTCTGCTATGGGCGCATGGGTGTTTCGACCCAGCTCTTCGGCACGCTCTGTCAGTGGCTGGTACAGCTGATCAACCTGGTCACCGGCAATCTCGATCGGGTCGGCGGCGCGCTTTGCACCGAGCCTGCCGTGGATCTGGTGGAAACCACCTCGGGCGGCCATTTCGCGGCCTGGCGCAGTCGGGTTTCGCAGTTGCCGGAATACGGCGGCGAACTGCCTGTCGCGGCACTGGCCGAGGAAATGCTCGAGCCCGGGGAAGGGCAGGTACGTGCGCTGATTACCGTGGCCGGCAACCCGGTGCTCTCCACCCCCAACGGGCGCAAGCTGGAGCAGGCGCTGGATGGTCTGGATTTCATGCTCAGCGTCGACTTCTATATCAATGAAACGACCCGCTACGCCGACCTCATTCTGCCGCCCACCGCACCGCTGGAGCACGACCATTACGACGCGACGTTCAATCTGCTCGCGGTGCGCAACGTTACCCGTTTCAACCAGCCGGTACTGTCCAAGCCCGAGGGGTCGCTGCACGACTGGGAAATCTTTATCGAGCTGGCCAAGGCCTACGCGACACGGGCGGGAGCCGAACTCAAACCGACCCTGTCACCGCAACAGATGATCGACCTGGCCCTGCGCCACGGCCCTTATGGCGAGCGTTCCGAACGCAAGCTGAGCCTCGCGGCGCTGGAGGACTATCCCCATGGGCTGGACCTCGGGCCGCTCAAGCCGAACCTGGCGCGGCGCCTGAAAACCCCGAACAGGCGTATCCAGGCCGCACCAACCCTGATGCTGGAAGACCTGCAGCGCTTCGCCGCCGAACCACAGGCCCGGAGCGAAGATCTGCTGCTGATCGGCCGTCGCCACGTACGTAGCAACAATTCCTGGATGCACAACTACCAGCGTCTGGTGAAAGGCAAGCCGCGCCATCAGTTGTTGATGCATCCGGCCGATATGGCGGCGCGAGCTCTGCAGGATGGGCAGCGTGTGCGGGTACATTCCCGGGTTGGCGTGGTCGAGGTGGAGGTGCTGGCGAGCGAGGATATGATGCCTGGCGTGGTCAGCCTGCCCCACGGTTGGGGGCACGCGCGGCCGGGCGTGCAGCTGGATATCGCGCGGCAGCAGCCGGGCGTGAGTTGCAACGACCTGACCGATGAACGCCTGCTGGACGTCTCCGGTAACGCGGCGCTCAACGGCGTGACGGTACAGGTCAGCGCCGCCTGACCAGCGACCTCGCCTGCGCAGGCTGGGCATAGGCGAAGAAACGGTCTCTACTGAAGGGTGTCCAATACGCATTCAGACAGTAGAGGCCGTCATGACCCAACTCTTCCAGCCGCTCAGCCTGCGCCAGCTCACCTTGCCCAATCGCATTGCCGTTTCGCCCATGTGCCAATACTCGGCCCGTGATGGCATGGCCAACGACTGGCACCTGGTCCATTTGGGCAGCCGCGCGGTTGGTGGCGCCGGGCTGGTCATCATCGAAGCGACCGCGGTAACTGCCAAAGGTCGAATCTCACCCGAAGATCTGGGCCTCTGGAAGGACGAGCAGATTGAGCCGCTGCGGCGCATCACCCGGTTTATTGAAGCCCAGGGTTCGGTCGCCGGCATCCAGTTGGCCCACGCCGGGCGCAAGGCCAGCACCTGGCAGCCGTGGCTTGGCAAGCATGGCAGCGTGCCCATTAGCGAAGGGGGATGGACGCCGGTGGGGCCGTCCAGCATTGCCTTCGATCCGCAGCACGCCATCCCCGAGATGCTGGACGAATCCGCTATCGGCGTTGTGGTGGAGGCTTTCGTGCGTGCCGCCGAGCGGGCCCTGGCAGCGGGATTCAAGGTGGCCGAAGTGCACGCGGCGCACGGTTATCTGCTGCATCAGTTTCTTTCCCCTATCTCCAATCAGCGTCAGGACGCTTATGGCGGCTCCTTCGAGAACCGCATCCGTCTACTGCTTGAGGTGACCGGAGCAGTGCGTGGCGTATGGCCGGACGAACTGCCGCTGTTCGTACGTCTATCGGCCACCGATTGGGTCGAGGATGGCTGGAACTCGGATGAAACCGTTGAGTTGGCACGGCGTCTGAAAGCACTGGGAGTCGATCTGATCGACGTGTCTTCGGGAGGCACCGCTGCCAATGCGGAAATCCCCGTGGGGCCGGGCTACCAGACGCAATTTGCCGAGCGGGTCCGCCGCGAAGCCGAGATTGCCACCGGCACGGTCGGCATGATCACCGAGGCAGTTCAGGCAGAGCACATCCTGCGTACAGGGCAGGCTGATCTGATCCTGCTTGCCCGAGAGTTGTTGCGCGACCCTTACTGGCCGATGCATGCGGCTGAAGATCTGCGCGAGACGTCGTTCGCCTGGCCGCCGCAGTATGTTCGTGCTGCGCACCGGGATACACCGCTACGTTCCGCTTCCGGCATACCCGACTGACAGGGCTGCCCTTTATCTGCTCATTTCCATGAGGTCTTTCATGAAAACCAGTGGTTTGCTCGATCAACTTCTGAAGTCCGGCCAGGACCTGCTGCAAAACAGACAGTCATCAAATCCGGCTTCCGGCGCAGGCGGGCTAGGTGATCTGCTTGGGCGCGGCGGGACTAACGGCGGGCTGGGCAACCTACTGTCCGGCGCAGGCGGAGGAGCGCTGGCGGCAGGAGCCATGGGTTTGCTGCTGGGCAATCGCAAGGCCCGCAAGCTGGGTGGCAAGGTCATCACCTACGGTGGCCTAACCGCGCTGGGCGTGCTGGCATACAAGGCCTTCGGTAACTGGCAGGCGCAGCAGCAGGGCAATGCCAACGCCACGGCGCAGCCTGTGCCGATGACCATTGATCGTCTACCGCCGGCACAGGCCGAAGAACACAGCCGCGGCATCCTCATGGCGCTGATTGCCGCGGCCAAGGCCGATGGCCATGTCGATGAGCGCGAGCGCCAACTGATCGATGCGGAACTGGCCAAAATGACCAGCGACCCCGAGCTGCAGCGCTGGCTCGATGCCGAGTTGAATAAGCCGCTGGATCCGTCCGTCATAGCGGCAGAGGCGACGTCACCTGAAATGGCAGCGGAAATGTACCTGGCCAGCGTACTGATGGTGGACGAAGAGCACTTCATGGAGCGCGCCTATCTCGACGAGTTGGCACGTCAGCTCAATCTCGATCCGGCGCTCAAGGCCGAGCTTGAAGCCCAGGTCCGGGAGGTCTCGGCCTGACGGCGGCGGCCCATTCACCATCCGATCCGGTGGGCTGTCAGTGATGGCCTGCTGGGTTTATAATCTGCGGCTTTTCGAAACGTCCGCTTGAGAGCTGCCTACCTATGGAAATCAACCCGATCGTCAACAGCATCAAGGACCTGTCCGAGCGCACCCTGTCGATTCGGGGGTATCTTTGACTACGATAACAAGCATGATCGTCTCGTCGAAGTAAACCGCGAACTCGAAGACCCCAACGTCTGGAACAACCCCGAATACGCCCAGAACCTGGGTCGTGAGCGTTCCACCCTGGCCCAGATCGTAGAGACCCTGGACGAGCTGCAGAGCGGCCTGGCTGACTCCCGTGACCTGCTGGACATGGCCGTCGAAGAGGACGACCAGAGCGCCGTCGACGATGTGGTGGTCGAGCTGGACCGCCTGCGCTGCATTCTTGAAGGGCTGGAATT
Organism: Pseudomonas saudiphocaensis; assembly: GCF_000756775.1. Lineage (NCBI taxonomy): Bacteria > Pseudomonadati > Pseudomonadota > Gammaproteobacteria > Pseudomonadales > Pseudomonadaceae > Pseudomonas > Pseudomonas saudiphocaensis. The sequence goes on along the minus strand of NZ_CCSF01000001.1, from coordinate 848,336 downwards.
CCGCCGCATGTTCAGCGGTGAAATGGACCCCAACAACGCCTACCTCGATATCCAGGCCGGCTCCGGTGGCACCGAGGCTCAGGACTGGGCCAACATGCTGCTGCGCATGTACCTGCGCTGGGCCGACAAGCACGGTTTCGACGCCACCATCATCGAGCTGTCCGAAGGCGAAGTCGCCGGCATCAAGGGCGCGACCCTGCATATCAAGGGCGAATACGCCTTTGGCTGGCTGCGCACCGAAAGCGGCGTGCATCGCCTGGTGCGCAAGAGCCCCTACGACTCTGGCAACCGTCGGCACACCTCGTTTACCGCGGTGTTCGTCTCGCCGGAAATCGACGACAACATCGAAATCGAGATCAACCCGGCCGACCTGCGCATCGACACCTACCGCTCCTCCGGTGCGGGTGGTCAGCACGTAAACACCACCGACTCGGCGGTACGTATCACCCACGTACCGACCAACACCGTGGTGGCCTGCCAGAACGAACGTTCCCAGCACGCCAACAAGGACACCGCCATGAAAATGCTGCGGGCCAGGTTGTACGAGCTGGAGATGCAGAAACGCAACGCAGCGTCGCAGGCGCTGGAAGACTCCAAGTCGGATATCGGTTGGGGCCACCAGATCCGCTCTTACGTGCTCGATGCCTCGCGCATCAAGGATCTGCGCACGGGCGTCGAGCGCAGCGACTGCGACAAGGTGCTGGATGGAGATATCGACGAGTACCTGGAAGCCAGTCTGAAGCAGGGTCTGTAAGCTATTGCGCTTGTTCAGGCTGAAGTGAAACGGCACATTCGGTGGCTCGCCACCGAATGTCAGGTAGGGCAAGTGTTCACTTACCGCGACCAGACCACCGTTTTCCACCCGCCTGCCAGCCAACTCGCTACGCTTCAAACCACACGGCCATCATTATTAGCTAGCCAATTCATGGGTCGAGACGACCCGCGCGATCGGAAATAAAACTGACCATGAGCGAACAACCGCTGAACCAGCACGCCATCCAAGAGGAAGAAAACAAGCTGATTGCCCAGCGCAAGGAAAAGCTTGCTGCCGTGCGTGAGCAGGGCAATGCCTTCCCAAATGACTTCCGTCGCGACAGCTACTGCAACGACCTGCAGTTGAAATACGCCGACACGAGCAAGGAAGAGCTGGAAGCGGCGGCAATCAAGGTGAAGATCGGCGGGCGCATCATGCTCAACCGCGGTGCCTTTATGGTGCTGCAGGATATGACCGGTCGCCTGCAGGTCTACGTCGACCGCAAGGGCCTGCCTGCCGAAACCCTGGAAGCGGTCAAGACCTGGGACCTGGGCGACATCATTGCTGCTGAAGGTACTTTGGCGCGCTCGGGCAAGGGCGATCTGTATGTCAACATGACCAACGTGCGTCTGCTGACCAAATCCCTGCGCCCGCTGCCGGACAAGCACCACGGCCTGACCGATACCGAGCAGCGCTATCGCCAGCGCTACGTCGATCTGATCGTCAACGAGGAAACCCGCCACACCTTCCGCGTGCGCTCCCAGGTCATCGCCCATATTCGCAAGTTCCTTGCCGAGCGCGACTTCCTCGAAGTGGAAACGCCGATGCTGCAGACCATTCCCGGCGGCGCCGCGGCCAAGCCCTTCGAGACCCATCACAACGCGCTGGACCTGCCGATGTTCCTGCGCATTGCGCCTGAGCTTTACCTCAAGCGCCTGGTGGTGGGCGGCTTCGAGCGGGTGTTCGAGATCAACCGCAACTTCCGCAACGAAGGCGTTTCGACCCGGCACAACCCCGAGTTCACCATGCTCGAGTTCTACCAGGCCTACGCCGACTACGAAGACAACATGGACCTGACCGAGGAGCTGTTCCGCGAGCTGGCCCAGGCCGTGCTCGGCAGCACTGACGTGCCCTACGGTGACAAGGTGTTCCATTTCGGCGAGCCCTTTGCGCGGCTGTCGGTGTTCGACTCCATCCTGCAGTACAACCCTGAGATCACGGCCGACGACCTCAACGACCTGGAAAAGGCCCGCGAGATCGCCAAGAAGGCCGGCGCTAAGCTGCTGGGTCACGAAGGCCTGGGCAAGCTGCAGGTGATGATCTTCGAAGAGCTGGTCGAACATCGCCTAGAGCAGCCGACCTTTATTACCGAGTACCCGTTCGAGGTCTCGCCGCTGGCGCGTCGCAACGACAAGAACCCCAACGTCACCGACCGTTTCGAGCTGTTTATCGGCGGTCGCGAAATTGCCAACGCCTATTCCGAGTTGAACGATGCCGAGGATCAGGCCGAGCGCTTCCACGCCCAGGTGGCCGAGAAGGACGCCGGCGACGACGAAGCCATGCATTTCGATGCCGACTTCGTCCGCGCGCTGGAATACGGCATGCCGCCGACTGCCGGCGAGGGTATCGGTATCGACCGCCTAGTGATGCTGCTGACCAATTCTCCGTCGATCCGCGACGTGATCCTCTTCCCGCACATGCGCCCCGAGGTCTGACGGAACCTGTGCCGGGCAGCGCCCTTGCTGCCCGGTAAACCGTCACTGCGATCCAGAGAGGTAGCGATGAACACTCCTGACACGCTGGATGACTATCAACGCACGGTACGTGCGCTGTCCGATCGTATCGTCGAGGCACAGGCCCCTGTGCGGATCCTGGATGCGGTGAAGTGGGACGACAGCATCCGCGAGGGCTTTTTCGCCTCTGGCTGCCGCGAGCTGCCCAAGGTTGACCGCAGCTGGTATGAGGCCCGTCCTCTGGCTTTTGATTCCGCCGCGAAGAAGGAAGAGTTTCAGAACATCGAGCGGGATATTACCCGCCAGCTCGGCCAGTTCAGCCCGGTGGGGCAGATCATGCGGCGCATGTGCCGCGAGTACCGCATGGTGATCCGCATGCTCGAAGCGCGTGGCACGGCGGACTTCGGGCTGATCTCCCAGGAACTCTACGGCGCGGCTTCCGATGCTTTCCACGCCGGCGACCCGACGCTTGCGGACCTCGGGCTGATGCTGTCGGATTACCTGAACAATATCGACGACCGCAGCGACCTCAAGGACGAGCCCAAGACGCTCACCGCGCCGCAGGCGGTGGAGATGCTGCAACGCCGTCTGGACCCGGTGTTCGGCGAAGGCGAGGGTGTGATCCGGGTGTTCGAATCCGATGGCATTCTCGCCGATGCGGCAGCCGGCGCCGACTACATCAAGATCCGCAGCGATGCGATATTCAACGAGCGCGACGTGCGTGCCCTGGAAGTGCATGAGGGTCTGGTGCATGTCGGCACTACGCTAAACGGCCAGAACCAGCCGATCTGCACCTTTTTGGCCAAGGGTCCGCCTTCCTCGACGGTGACCCAGGAGGGCCTGGCGATCCTGATGGAAGTGATTGCCTTTGCCTCATATCCGACCCGGCTACGCAAGCTCACCAACCGTACCCGCGCCATTCACATGGCCGAGGAGGGCGCGGATTTCCTCGACGTGTTCGGCTTCTTCCGCGAGCAGGGTTACGACGAGGAGGAGTGTTATAGCAACGCCAACCGCGTATTCCGTGGCTCACTGCCCAATGGTTTGCCCTTCACCAAGGATCTGTCCTATCTGAAGGGTTTCATCATGGTCTACAACTACATCCAGCTGGCGGTGCGGCAAGGCAAGCTCGAGCACATCCCGCTGCTGTTTTGCGGCAAGACCACGCTGGAAGACATGCGCACACTGCGCCAGTTGGTTGATGAAGGCATGGTCGCACCGCCGCGTTACCTGCCGCAGCAGTTCCAGGACCTCAACGCGCTTTCGGCCTGGATGTGCTTCTCCAACTTCCTCAATCATTTGAGTCTCGATCGAATCGAGGCTGACTACGCCAATATTCTTTGAGTCCACAAGACATGTCTGAACGCAATGCCATCCCGCTGATCATCACTGCCATGGGCACTGTCGCCGCTACTGTCGGGGTGCTTTGGTATTACGGCTACCTGCATATCGCCAAGCCTCAGGATGCGCTGCTGCTGGCGGACTACACCATGCTCAAGACCATCCCCGGCGAGGACTATCGAATTTCGCTCAAGCCTGCGCCCCAGATCGCGCAATGCATCGATGGCGTGCTGGTGTTGTTCGACACACAGCAGAAAGGCCTGACAGGCGTGTTGGTGGACAATCAGAAGCGTGCCGTACGCTGCTCGGAGCAGGGGCTATAAGAGACCGAATATCGGTTGGCCAGCTGTTGGCTGTTACCAAGACTGTGTGGGACCTTGCCATCTTCGGCGCGGGGTCGCGCCTCCCACGAGATCCGTGCGCAATATGTGGCCACCCTCGGCACGAAGCTTTTATCGCTCCACAATGCACAAAGCGGACATAGCCAATAAGCCCAGCCTGCTTTACGGAGCTAAACAGCGACCTTCCATCCCTGGAAGGTTCACCAGCCATTAGCGCATGGAAGAGCGCGGGGCAACGCGCTGGTCATCATCGGAAATCGTCACTTCGACACGACGATTCATCGCCCGACCGGAGTTCGAATCGTTGCTCGCAACCGGGTACTGCTTGCCATAGCCGACAGTCTGGATCCGCTGCATATCGACTCCTGCACGAGTCAGGGCGCGGCGGACGGACTCTGCACGGCGCTCGGACAGTTGCTGGTTATAGGCGTCAGAACCGGTGCTGTCGGTATAGCCTTCCACCACGATCTTGCGCTCGGGGTTTTCATTGAGGAAGTCAGCCAGCTTTTGAATGTCGCGCATGCCGGCGGGCTTCAGGTCTGACTTGTCGTAGTCGAACAGAACATCTCCAAAGGTCACCAGGGTACCGCGCTCGGTCTGTTTGGCTTGCAGGTCCTGCTGCAAACGGCGGATTTCATCCTGCTGACGGCGCAGCTGTTCTTCACGTGACTCCAGGCGTGCCTCGGCACGCTTGGCCGAAACCTTCTCGATGTCCTGCTCGGCGGTGCGCAGGGCGATGGTCTGCTCGGCCAGTTCGATTCGGCGCTTGGCCAGGTAGGCCAGCTGATCGACTTTCTCCTCGTTTGCATCACCGAGATAGGCCTTGTCGGCTTTCTCCAGCGCTCGCGCGGCGTCTTCGGTTTCCAACGCGGCCAGCTGGCTGGAGCGAGCGTCGCTCTGCAACTGGGCGAACTGCGTACGAGCTTGTTCGAGGTTCTGATTAGGCTGAGAGGAGCAAGCGGCGAGGCCAATGCTCATGGCCAGAACGGTAGGCAATGTCAGTAGTTTATTCATGGCGAATCTTCCTTTGTTCAGACTTGAAGGGCTGGCCGGAGTTACTGAGTCACGCTGCGCATGCTTTCTTCGCGCAGGTCATCAACGCCACGCTGGGCTTCCTCCACCGCTTTACGTGCCTTGGCTGCCTGAGCCTTGCGCTCGGCTACACGTGCGTCCCACTCGGCCTGCTCGGCCAACAAACGGGCTTCTTCATAGTCTTCACGCTGCATGGCCATTTCGGCCTGCTTCCATTTTTCCTGAGCGGTACGCATCTCCACCGCTGCATATTCGGTTCCGCCTGCGCTCACTGCGCTGCGTACGGCCGACTCGGTTACAGCAAACTGTTCGGTGGGCGGATTGCCGGCGCAGCCAGCCAGCAGAATTCCACCCAATGCAACGGCTGCCAGTTTGGGCAGCTGGAATCGTTCGAGGGTGTTGGTTTTCATGGCCTGTCTCCAGTGCTTGTTTACCTGATGATTCACTAAGTGCCGCTTCCCGCTCCGGCCCCCTGAATGGGTGCGAATGGGTGGGATATGTTTTTGTGAGGCCGCCGGGGCGTAATCGTTCCGCCAAAGAAGCGGGCGGAACTTGTCTTCGGCGGATGCGCTGGGCACTCTGGTCCATATTTCTTCCATGCTCCGCTCGTGCCCAGTGCAGAGCGGGTGCCAGTTCAACGATGCGGTTATTGGGGAAGGTTCATGGCGATAATCGATGCGCGACTGCGCGAGAATGTTCATCTTCTCGGCGAGTTGCTGGGCGACACCATCCGCGCGCAGCACGGCGAGGTTTTCTTCGAGAAGATCGAGCGAATTCGCAAGGGCGCCAAGGCCGCGCGACTCGGCTCGGCTGATGGAGCCAGACAGCTGGAGGAGACCCTCGGCGGGCTGAGCGACGACGAGCTGTTGCCCATGACCCGCGCCTTCAATCATTTTCTCAACCTGGCCAATATCGCCGAGCAGCATCATCGCGTGCGGCGCCGTCGGCCCGATGAGCTGCCGCCCTTCGAGGACGGCGTGCTGCGTAAGCTGCTGGAAAGGCTCAAGACAGAGAACTTCGACCAAGAGTACGTTGCGCGCCAGGTGGCTCAGCTGGAAATCGAGCTGGTCCTGACTGCGCATCCGACCGAGGTGTCGCGGCGTACCCTGATCCAGAAATACGACGCCATTTCCGCCCAGCTTGCCGCACGTGACCATAGCGACCTCAGCACAGCGGAGCTGGCCGAAATTGAACTGCACCTGCAGCGGCTGATCGCCGAGGCCTGGCACACGGAGGAGATCCGCCGCATTCGGCCCACGCCGGTGGAGGAGGCCAAATGGGGCTTCGCCGTCATCGAGAATTCACTCTGGCAGGCGCTGCCCAACGTGCTGCGGCACACCGACAAGGTGCTCTCCAGCAGCACCGGTCTGCATCTTCCGCTCGATGCTGCACCGATCCGTTTCGCTTCCTGGATGGGCGGTGACCGCGACGGCAATCCCAATGTGACTGCGGCAGTGACCCACGAAGTGCTTCTGTTGGCGCGGGGAATGGCTGCGGAGCTGTTTCTGCGCGACGTCGAAAGCCTGATCACTGCTTTGTCGATGCAGACTGCCAGCGACGAACTGCTGCAGCACACGGGTGAGGCTGCCGAACCCTATCGCGAACTGCTCAAAGGCCTGCGCGAGCGCCTTCAAGCAACGCGAGACTGGGCCAGCGCCCCGCGCGAACCTGGCAGCTCCGAGCCTGCGGCAGTGCTGCGGGACAACCGCGAACTGCGCCAGCCGCTGGAGCTGTGCTACCGCTCGCTGCATGCCTGCGGCATGGGCGTGATCGCCGATGGCGCTCTGCTGGATACTCTGCGGCGCGCCACTGCGTTCGGGCTGTTCCTGGTGCGCCTCGACATTCGCCAGGACTCCGCCCGACACAGCGCTGCCCTGAGCGAGATCACCGAATATCTTGGCCTGGGTCGCTATGACCAGTGGGATGAAGGACAGCGCCTGGAGTTCCTGCAGCGCGAGCTCGACAGCCGTCGGCCCTTGTTGCCGCCGCACTTCCAGCCGTCGGAGGAGACTGCCGAGGTGTTGGCCACCTGCCGCGTGGTCGCCCAGGCGAGTACCGAGTCGCTGGGCTCCTATGTCATCTCCATGGCCCGTCAGGCTTCCGATGTGCTGGCCGTTCAGTTGTTGCTCAAGGAGGCCGGCCTGCAACGCGCGATGCGTGTAGTGCCCTTGTTCGAGACGCTTGAAGACCTGAACAATGCCGGGCCCAGTATCGAACGGCTGCTGAGCCTGCCGGGCTACCGGCAGCGCCTGGACGGTCCGCAGGAAGTGATGATCGGCTATTCCGATTCCGCCAAGGATGCCGGTACCACGGCGGCGGCCTGGGCACAGTATCGCGCCCAGGAAAGCCTGGTCGAGATCTGCCGCGCCCATCAGGTCGAACTGCTGCTGTTCCATGGTCGCGGCGGTACGGTAGGGCGCGGCGGTGGGCCTGCCCACGCGGCGATCCTGTCTCAGCCTCCGGGGTCGGTAGCCGGGCGCTTCCGCACCACCGAACAGGGCGAAATGATTCGCTTCAAGTTCGGCCTGCCCGACATTGCCGAGCAGAATCTCAATCTCTACCTGGCCGCTGTGCTGGAAGCGACGCTATTGCCGCCGCCGATGCCTGAGCCGGGCTGGCGCGAACTTATGGATCAGCTGGCCGAGGAGGGCGTGGCCGCCTACCGTGGTGTGGTGCGCGACCATCCGGGCTTCGTCGAATACTTTCGTCAGGCTACGCCCGAACAGGAACTAGGCCGGTTGCCACTGGGCAGCCGCCCATCCAAACGGCGTGAAGGTGGCGTAGAGAGTCTGCGGGCGATTCCCTGGATCTTCGCCTGGACCCAGACCCGCCTGATGCTGCCAGCCTGGCTTGGCTGGGAGCAGGCGCTGAAGGTTGCCCTGGAGCGCGGCGAAGGCGAGCAGCTGAAAACCATGATCCGGCGCTGGCCGTTCTTCACCACCCGCATCGACATGCTGGAAATGGTCCTGGCCAAAACCGATGCCGCAGTCGCCCGGCGCTATGACGAGCGCCTGGTCAGCCCGGAGTTGAAACCGCTGGGCGACGATTTACGTGACCGATTGTCGCAGGCCCTGGCCGTTGTGCTGGGGCTGACCGAACAGTCGGAACTGCTCGAGCACAGCCCTGAAACCCTTGAGGCGTTCAGCTTGCGTAACACCTATCTCGACCCTCTGCACCTCATGCAGATCGAGCTGCTGGCTCGCTCGAGGCACCAGCAAAACCCGCCAGAAAGCCCGCTGGAACAGGCGCTGCTGGTGAGCGTCGCAGGCATCGCCGCCGGCTTGCGCAACACCGGCTAAGGCTTTTCCGCATGGTTTTCGACAGCCTTCTTCGGCTGTCGCAGCCATTGGCAAGCGGACTTTCTGCGTCCTTTTTCGGCCCTGCCGGCAGGGCTTCCAGCTCATGTTGTGATGTTGCGCATGCTGCTTGTCTGGGTTTCATGTGCTGTGTATCGTGTTCCACCTTTTGTCGCATGGCGGCAAACCAGATTATTTGATCGCCAGAGTTGGGATTGCAGCAATCGTTCCTGGCGGTCTCTCCTTGCTAAAACTTGAGGACTATCCATGCGCGTAATTCTGCTGGGAGCACCCGGGGCCGGAAAAGGCACCCAGGCAGCCTTCATCACCGAGAAATTCGGAATCCCGCAAATTTCCACTGGCGACATGTTGCGTGCGGCGGTCAGAGCCGGCAGTCCCCTGGGCCTGAAGGTCAAGGATGTGATGGCCAGCGGCGGTCTGGTTTCCGATGAAATCATCATCGACCTGATCAAGGAGCGCATCACCCAGCCTGATTGCGCCAACGGCTTCCTGTTCGACGGCTTCCCGCGCACCATTCCTCAGGCAGAAGCACTGAAAGCTGCCGGCGTGACCATCGACCACGTGGTGGAAATCGCTGTGGAAGACGAAGAAATCGTCAAGCGCATCGCGGGTCGCCGTTTCCACCAGGCTTCCGGTCGTACTTACCACGTCGAGTACAACCCGCCGAAAGTGGCTGGCAAGGATAACGAGACCGGTGAAGAGCTGGTTCAGCGCGAAGACGACAAGGAAGAAACCGTGCGTCATCGCCTGTCTGTCTACCACTCGCAGACCAAGCCACTGGTGAATTTCTACCAGCAGCTTTCCGCAGCTGAAGGCACACCGAAATACAGCCTGGTTCCGGGTGTAGGCTCGGTGGACGAGATCACTGCCAAGGTGTTCGCTGCCCTGAGCTGATCGGCTCACGGTTCACTACTACGGCCCGCTTGCGGGTCGTTGTCGTTTCTACGGTTCGGTAATTACCGTGTCCGGGCGTCTACGGACAGGCTTATAATGCCGGCCCCTTTTCTCCCGGACGATGCAATGACCACCCTGCTGGCCCTGGATACCGCCACCGAAGCCTGCTCCGTCGCGCTGCTGCATGACGGTCGCGTCCTGAGTCACTACGAAGTGATTCCGCGGCTGCACGCGCAACGGCTATTGCCCATGATCCAGACGTTGCTGGCAGAGGCGGGCATTCCGTTGTCGGCGGTCGATGCGCTGGCCTTCGGCCGTGGCCCCGGCGCTTTCACCGGTGTGCGGATTGCCGTAGGTGTGGTGCAGGGGCTGGCTTTTGCGCTTGATCGTCCGGTTTTGCCGGTCTCGACCCTGGCGACCATTGCCCAGCGCGCCCATCGTGAGCATGGCGCGGACCAGGTGGCAGCAGCCATTGATGCGCGGATGGACGAGGTTTATTGGGGTTGCTACCGCCTGGAGCAGGGCGAGATGCGCCTGGCAGGTCTTGAGGCGGTATCGCCTCCGGAACAGGTCAGCCTGCCGCGTGATAGCGCCGGCCAGTGGTTCGGTGCAGGCACCGGCTGGGGATATGGCGAGCGTCTGCCGCTCAAGCCGTCAGCAATCGATGCCAGCTTGCTGCCCCATGCCGAAGATCTGCTGCTGCTGGCCAGCCGTGCATGGCAACGAGGCGAAGCGGTGGTGGCTGACCAAGCCCAGCCCGTCTATTTGCGCGACAACGTTGCCACGCCCAAGGCCGCGTCCTGAGCGGCGCCATTGCCAAGCACCGGACGGCCCGCTAGAGTTTGTGCACTTCAACAGGTGCGCACCAGATTAGGTAAATAATGCGCCTCAACGGCCTCGCCCCCTCTGTCTATCCTCTTGATCGCTCCGCTCCACGTGGCGGCGCGCCGATGCCTTATCGCGAAAGCGAAAGGGCGGCGGAGCAGGCGAACGAATTCACCGTTGGCCCGGCCAATGCGACCAGCTCTACCTACGAGCATCTGGGTCGTCCCCAGCCAAGCGACCCTGTCGAGCAAACTACTCAGGTGCCGCGCGATTTCATGCCGGCCCGCTTCGAAGCCATGATGGAGCGGCCGCTTACCAGCCGCGCCGCGCAGGCCCTGCAAAGCTATAGCACTACCGCCAGCTTTACCGTCGATCTTGATGCCCACGAGGTGCTGGGGCTGGATCTCTACGTCTGAGACCAGCGGTTGCGTTGAATCTTCCCTATTTTCTCGGTTGTCCCTCCTGGAACGAAAGCGCTTGGCTTGGTTCGCTATACCCAACGGCGACGCCAGCCTCCGAATACCTTGGCCGTTACTGTGCAACCTTCAATAGCGTCGAGGGCAACACCACGCTTTACGCCTGGCCCTCGGAGGCGAAGGTCGAGCGTTGGGCGCGCCTGATGCCCGAGCACTTCCGCTTCTGCGCCAAGCTGCCGCGAGAAATCAGCCAGTCGGACAATCTGCATGAAGTGCTGGAGCTGGCGCTGGCCTTTCGGCAGCTGCTGGCGCCCTTGGCGGAGCGTGTTACACCGTTCTGGCTGCAATTGCCCGCGAGCTTCGGACCGGCTCGGCTCAATGAGCTGGCGAGGCTGATTGAAGACTTCGGCGCGCCGCTGGCGGTGGAGGTGCGGCACCCGGAGTTCTTCGCACGTGGGGAAGGGGAGCGCGCCCTGAACCGCCTGTTGCTCGACAAGGGCATCGAACGAATCTGCCTGGATTCTCGCGCGCTGTTCAGTCTCCGCTCGCAAGACCCGGCCGTACTGCATGCGCAAAGCAAGAAGCCGCGCGTGCCAGTACGGCCGACGGCATTCAGCCAATCGCCACAACTGCGCTTTATCGGCCACCCAGAGCTGGAGGCCAACGATAGCTTTATGGCGCCCTGGCTGGACAAGGTTGCAGGCTGGATCGAAGCCGGCAAGGCGCCCCATGTCTATCTGCATACGCCGGACAATCACCGAGCGCCGGAACTGGCGCAGCGCTTCCATGCCCAGTTGACGGAGCGCCTGCCGGGACTGCCGCCACTGCCGGCCCTTTATCAGGCGCCGCAGCTTTCGCTACTGGGCGATTGACGAGATTTCTAGACGCCATTTTCCGATTGGCTGGCAGAAATACTTGAGGTGAGGCGGGCTTTCTACAATGTCATGACCGCAATTCGCCGCGAGGGCGCGGCTCCCACAAAAGCGAGTGGCGCGATTCGTCTGTGGGAGCGCCGCCCTCGGCGCGAAGCTTTTTAGGCGTTGATCAATACCGGACAAAGGACTGCCCAGCGAAACATCACGTCAAAATAGCCCGGCCAACTTCCGTCCCGTTGCGCTGCCTATAAGGCATGACCTTCGGACGATTCCTTCTACTCATACTCGTGTTGCTGGCAGGCTTCGCCTTTGGTGTCTGGCGGGGCCATATCGAGGTGCCGCCGCAGTGGAATCCCTGGGCGCCGCTGGATATCCAAGCTACCCCCAACCTGCTGACACCGCTGAAATTACGTCGACTGCAGGAGGACCGATCCCTCTGCGAGCAGGCACTGGCAACCTCGAACCTGACCTATGTTGCAGTCCCCGACAGCACGCCACAGGCGGGTTGCCCGGTGGAAAATGCCGTGCGGGTAAACCGTTCCGAGGTGCGTTTCAATGGTGCCTTTCTCGCCACCTGCCCACTGGCGGCAGCCTATGCGCTATTTGAGCGACACGGCCTGCAACCGGCAGCTCAGCAGGCGTTCGGCCAGCCGGTGGTAAGAATCGACCACTTCGGCAGCTTCGCCTGCCGCAACATTGCCCGCAGCAATCGGCGCAGTCAGCATGCCTCGGCCAATGCACTGGACCTGGCCGGCTTCCACCTGCAGGACGGCACACGGATCACCGTAGCCCGGGACTGGGAAGGGGATGACGACAAGGCGCGCTTTCTGCGAGAGGTCAAGGCAGCCGCGTGCGAGGTCTTCCGGGTAACCCTGAGCCCTGAATATAACGCTGCGCATCACGACCACTTCCATGTGGATATGGGCGGTTTCGGCATGTGCCGTTGAAAGCCGTGGCGGTCGGAATCGAGTTTTTAGCGGCCTGTCGTGCCGGCTCTGGCAAAATGGCGCATTTCCCCGCAGTAGGTCGCTTATGTCTGCTTCATTTCCACTGGTGCGAGTAGAGGCGCTGTCGCCGGAATACGACGAACAGGCAGGGGCTTGGGCGGTACGCCTGGGCCTTCCCCTGCAAGCGCAGGAGGCCGAGTTCGCGCTGCAATTTGGCGAAAGCGGCCTGCAACTCCAGCAGCTTGGTGATCAGGCTCCGGGACCAGTTCGGGTGGATTTCGTCGAAGGCGGCGCAGCTCACAGGCGCCAGTTCGGCGGCGGCAGCGGGCAGATGATCGCCAAAGCCGTAGGCATCCAACCGGGTATTCGTCCTCGCATACTGGACGCCACGGCCGGCCTGGGCCGCGATGCTTTCGTGCTGGCCACTCTGGGCTGCGAGATCAGCCTGTGTGAGCGGCAGCCGCTGATCGCTGCGCTGCTGGAAGACGGCCTGGCACGCGCGCGACAGGATATTGAGGTGGCTCCCATCGTCGCGCGCATGCAATTGCGGCAGGGCGACGCCATCGAGCTGATGCGTAACTGGGAGGGCGAGCCGCCACAGGTCATCTACCTGGACCCGATGTTTCCTCACCGCGAGAAAAGCGCCTTGGTGAAAAAGGAAATGCGCCTGTTTCGGCCCTTCGTCGGTGATGATCTGGATGCAGCTTCGCTGCTTACCCAGTCGTTGGCATTGGCCAGCCATCGTGTAGTGGTCAAGCGCCCCCGCAAGGCGCCGGCCATCGAGGGCGTCAAGCCGGGTTACAGCCTGGAAGGCAAATCCAGCCGTTATGACATCTACCCGCTGAAGAAACTGCAGCCATAAGCCTATTCCGCAGGAGGAGCGTTGGCCGCGAGCTTTTGCCTCCACAATGATGCGCCCGTCAACAGAGCGCGAACAAGTCCGCGCCTACCAGTATGTCTCCTGCCGAGCCGATCAGTTGACGGCAAGCAAGTCGCTGCGTTTTAGCAATCCTTGTTTCCGTTTTGCCCTTGCTTAATACCGCTAACAGTGGCATTTCTAAGTCAGGCCGTTCGAGGCTGAGCGGTGGTTACCTAGAGCGTTTAGAAGGAATAGCGTATGCAAATCCAGGTTCACAGCGATAACCACATCGACGGAAGCGCCCGCCTTGCTGACTGGGTCAGTGCCAGTGTTGCGGAAAAGCTGGAACGCTTCGACGATGAAGTCACTCGGGTAGTGGTCCATCTGAACGACGAAAACGGAGTCAAGGCCGGCGCGCAGGACAAGCGCTGCCAGATGGAGGCAAGGCCCAAAGGGCTGCAGCCCATCTCTGTTACACACAAGGCCGAATCTATAGAGCTGGCAATTGACGGCGCGATCGTGAAGCTGAATAGCGCGCTGCAGCATCAGTTCGGCAAGCTGCGCAGCAAGCGTGCTTCGGCGCCAGTACCGCTGGAAGGCGAAACCCTTGAAGTGGAAGGCCGGGACGCTCTGCTAGAGGAAGATTTTCTTGCCGATGAGCAATTGCGCTCGTCCTGACACCTACCTTTTCCAGCCACCGCGCTGGTCGCAACAGGCAGGCATCGCCAGACGATGCCTGCCATTCTCAACACCCTGTCATCATCTCGATTCGCTTGCAGTTGAACTGTACGCAGCGGCTCCTCTCTACAGAATGACTTGACCCGTTCATCCTGATCATTCTGGAGCCTGCACCATGGAACTGCCCAACAAAGACATTGGCATGCTGTTCGAGCAGCTCGGCCTGCCTGCCGATCCGGCCAGTATCGACGAGTTCATTTCCAGGCATCGTCCGCTGCCCAACCATATGAAGGTTTCCGAAGCGCCGTTCTGGAACGAAGCCCAGGGTTCGTTCCTGAAAGAGCAGCTGATGGATGATGCCGAATGGGCGCCAGTGGTCGATGAGCTCAACGCACGCCTTCACGAGCAGGAGCTTGATGACCCGCAACCCTGAGCCTACTTTGAGCTCGGCGCCTGGCCAGTCGGCTGACTGCTAGACTTCGCACTCCAGCGCCTCTGCAGCGCGTCGTTATACAAGGGAAAGCATGAATTCCGCACCATCAAGCCTCGATATCGAGGCGCGTTACAGCTGTGCCCGAACGCTTGCGCTGGAGGCGGCGCAACTGGGCATGAGTCATTACCGGCAACGCAATACGCTGCTTGTCGAGCACAAGGGCAACGACCTGCAGGATGTTGTCAGCATCGCCGACAGGCAGATAGAAGACTTCATCCGCGCCCGGCTGGCGGAGCGCTTTCCGGAGGATGGCTTTCTCGGAGAGGAGAGCGGTAGCTCTGATCTGGCAGCTCGTTGCGTCTGGGTTATCGATCCCATCGATGGGACTGCCTGCTTCGTCAATGGTCTGCACAACTGGTGCGTGTCCATCGGCCTGCTGATCGACGGCGAGCCGCATCTGGGTGCAATTGCCGACCCCAATCACAATGAGCTCTTTCACGGTTGCCTGGGGCAGGGCGCGTTCGTCAATGACACGCCGCTGAAGGTCAGCGCAGCGACGAATGTAGCCCAGGGCCTGACCGGCACGGGGACCTTTCATCCGCGTGGCAAGGAACACTTCATCCCGTTCCTGGAGAAACTGCTGGCTGAAGGCGGAATGTTTTTTCGCAACGGTTCCGGGGCCCTGATGACCGCTTACGTGGCAGCCGGGCGCCTGCTTGGCTATTACGAAACAGAACTCAAGAGCTGGGATTGTCTGGCTGGACTGGTTCTGTTGAAGGAGGCGGGAGGGCAGGTAAACGACTTCTTCCGCAATGACGGACTGATTCGCGGTAATCCCTATCTGGTGGCCTGTCCCGGGGTTTATCAGCAACTTGCCGAAATGATTGGTCCATCGCTGGATGGCTGAGAACCAGCCGTTAGGGCCTGTCAGGTAACCTCTGCTTTGTAGCTCTTGCAGGAGCGGATTTATCCGCGGATTTCGCAGTTAAAACCGCTCCCATAATAACCACCGAAATCAGGTACGCAGCTCCGGCGGTACGTTTCCACCGTGTTCCGCCAGCTTGTGCATTACGGTGCGATGCAACCACATGTTCATCTGCGCCGAGTCAGCCATCTGCGCCGGCGGGCAACCCAGTTCGCTGGCCAACTCCTTGCGTGCCTGCAGGCTGCTGTCCAGGCCCAATAGCTTGAGCAGATCGACGATGGAGGTGCGCCAGTTCAGCTGTTCAGAATGGCTGGCGGCCATGCCGTCGAGCTTGGCCGGTACATCAACGGCTGAGGTTGTGGGAGCTGATGCCGCGGGCGGAGTGCTGGTGGCGTTGCTGACAGTATTCGGCCGCTCCGAATCCACCACCGTATCAGTGGGATGCTGACCGGCACCGGAGTTGGGAGCGGCTGATTTGTGCGCCTCATTGCTAACGCCAAACCCCAGCTTTTCCTTGATTTTGTCGAACAGGCTCATGGGTATCTCCTCCTTTGACTCATGGATCACGAAGGGGACGGCAAGGCACTACTGTTGTCTCGTTCGTGGGTTTTTCTCAGAAGATCAGCATAAAAAAGCCGATTACGACCAACAGTCCGATCAGGAAAATGATGCCGATAGTGCTGCCCAGAAACTTCAGCATGAGGTTGACTCCTGTTGCAGTGGGTTCACTTATTCGGACTGACCACACCCCTGATCGTTCCGGCAGTCGGTGTTACGGCATGTCTTCAAGCCAGTAATGCGCCTCCGTCAGTTGATGGGTGTCGAATGCCTTTACTGCAAGGCCCGGTATCAGCGTGCCTTCCAGAACACTGGCCTTGCGCACCCACTCTCGGGCGCAAACCACAGCGCAGCGGTCGAAGCGGCGGATAAAGCGGAATACTTCGGGAATGCGTGACAGCTCAACGGCAACTGCACCCAAGGTCGGCCAGTCGAAATCACCGATGCGGCAAAGCATCTGGCCGTGCTCGATGCCCTCTGACTTCCTCATCAGCTCATCAAGGGCGAAGCGCATTTCGTTGCTGTCGAGCTTGCCGGAAAAATCCACGTCGATGCGTGAATCGCCAATGCGGGTTACATGGAACATGGACATGCCCTCTCGAAACCGTCTTGAACAGCATGGTGCTGCTCTATTGACGATAGCGCGTATGGGGCAGTTTGGCGGCCAGAGTGGGGCAGAGGGAGCAAAAAGAAGAAGGGAGGAGAACTCCCTGCACGCGACCGGCGCAGGGAGTTTAACGCGATCAGTCCTGGCGGCTGGTCACTTCCAGCAGGTGATAGCCGAACTGGGTCTTGACCGGACCTTGCACGACGTTGAGTGGCGCGCTGAAGACCACGGTATCGAACTCCTTGACCATCTGGCCGGGGCCAAACGAACCCAGGTCGCCGCCCTGACGACCGGACGGGCAGGTGGAGTTGTCCTTGGCAACCTGAGCAAAGTCGGCACCGCCTTCAATGGCAGCTTTCAGTTCGTTGCACTTGGCTTCGGTGGGCACCAGGATGTGGCGGGCAGTGGCTCGGGCCATGGGGTGATACTCCGTTTTTGGGAAGTGGCTGAGACTAGCGCAGTTGATGGCCGTTTCAAATGGCTTTTATATGGATGGCTTTACCGTTGCTGCAGAAGCGAATCAGCGCATCGACGGCCCGCTGGGACACTGCCGGCCTGTAGGTCTGTGCAGTTGTTTAGCTCGCATTCGGCGCGAGGGCGCGCCTCCCACAAAAGCTCGCCCTCGCGTGGGAGCGGCGCCCTCGCCGCGAAGCTATTGATATTAGAAAGCACGCTATTTCAATGACTTAAAGAGCAATCCTAGAAATTACGTTGCATAAAATCTCATGTATTTCTGATTTTTGGAGATATCCCCGCAAAACGAGCCGCCCATCAAGGGGGCGCGGTTCTGAGTGCAAGCCTTTCGGTTGACGATTTCTGAATGTTTTCAGAGGATTACACGGAACTCCTCAATAACTCGCCAACTATCTACGCCAATGCCCCAGTTTTCACAAACGACCCCTCAAAACTGACTGAATTCGTAGGAGCGCCGCCCCCGGCGCGAAGCTTTTCGCTTTTTAATCTCAGTATTTTCAGCTAGTTAGAAAGCATTCCTCAAAAAGCCCTGAGATACTGCTCCAACCGCTCCCGCTCCTTATCCGTAAAACTCAGCCCAAGCTTCGTTCGGCGCCAAAGAATGTCGTCCATCTCGGTCGCCCATTCCTCACGGCACAGATAGTCCACTTCCCTCGTATACAGATCCTGGCCGATGCATTCGCCCAATTCTTCCCTGCTGCGCGCCTCGCCAAGCATGGTCCAAACGCGGCTGCCATATAGATTCACCCAGCGCCGTGCCAATGCCTCGTCAATGCCCCGAACTTTCGCTAGCACCTCGGCTAACAACTCCTGCGGTGTCGTCATGTCTTCGCCACCGGGAAGGCATTCATGGGCAGTCCAAGGTGCGCCCATATCTGGAAAATATGGTTTCAGCTCTGCCAGCGCGGCCTCGGCGAGCCGGCGATAGGTTGTCAGCTTGCCGCCGAATATCGAAAGCAGCGGAGCCCCTTGCTCCGTTTTCAGCGACAGGCTGTAGTCCCGCGTGACCACCGCCGGATGCTGAGCCTCATCGTCGCGTAACGCACGAACGCCGGCGAAGCTGTGCAGGATGTCGCTTTGTGCAAGCTGGCGGCGGAAGTGCGCGTTGCATACGTCCAGCAGATAGCGGGTTTCCTCCTCGGTAATGGCCACCTTGGCAGGGTCGCCCTCATAGTCGCGGTCCGTTGTGCCGATCAGGGTGTAGCGGTCCAGATAGGGAAGGGCGAAGACGATGCGCTGGTCCTCGTTCTGCAGAATGTAGGCCTGCTCGCCGTCGTGCATCCTGGGCACGATGATGTGGCTGCCCTGTACCAGTCGCAGGCCATAGGGTGATGATTGCTGCAGGTTTTCCTCAAGAAACTGCGCCACCCAAGGGCCGGTGGCATTCACCAGGGCCTTGGCCTGCAGGGAAAAGCAGCTGCCGTCCGCCCGTTGCAGCTCGATATGCCAGATACTCTCGATCCGTCTGGCGCTAGTGCATTGGGTGCGGGTATGGATATGTGCGCCTTTTTCCCGTGCAGCCATGGCGTTGAGCAACACCAAGCGGGCGTCGTCCACCTGGCAGTCGGAGTATTCAAAGCCACGGCGGATGTTCGGCTTGAGCGGGCTGTCCTCCCCAAATCGCAGGCTGCGTGAGGGCGAAAGCCGCTTGCGCTTGCCCAGGTGATCGTAGAGAAACAGGCCCAGGCGAATCATCCAGGCGGGGCGCAAATGAGGCCGATGCGGCAGGATAAACCGCAGCGGCCGGATGATATGCGGCGCCTTGGCGAGCAGCACTTCGCGCTCGGCCAGCGATTCGCGCACCAGGCGAAATTCGTAATGTTCGAGATAGCGCAGGCCACCGTGGATCAGCTTGCTGCTGGCCGAAGAGGTATGGCTGGCGAGATCGTCGCGTTCACAAAGCACCACCGAAAGCCCACGGCCAGCCGCATCGGCCGCGATACCCACACCGTTGATGCCTCCGCCGATCACGGCGATATCGTAAGGCTCGGAGGTGGTGCGGGTAGGGTCGGTCACGATGCGCTCGTCACAAACAAAGAGGCAGGCATCGTATCAGCCATCCTCCCAGCCACGGGTGCGGCTGACGGCCTTTTTCCAGCCGCCGTACAGCGCTTCACGCCGAGCCTCGTCCAGGGCTGGCTCGAATAGGCGTTCGACCCTGGCCTTGCTGCGCAGCTCATCCAGATCGGACCAGAAGCCCGTTGCCAGCCCCGCCAGATAGGCGGCGCCAAGGGCGGTGGTTTCTTTCATTTCTGGGCGCTCGACCGGC
Source organism: Pseudomonas saudiphocaensis (assembly GCF_000756775.1). Lineage (NCBI taxonomy): Bacteria > Pseudomonadati > Pseudomonadota > Gammaproteobacteria > Pseudomonadales > Pseudomonadaceae > Pseudomonas > Pseudomonas saudiphocaensis. Next base: position 829,058 of record NZ_CCSF01000001.1, on the reverse strand, counting down.
GTGCCAAGCAGGTCGGCCTGGAACTGCATCAGGAAATTGTTGGCCACCGCACCGCCATCGACCCGCAAGGAGCGCAGCGGCTCGCCGGCATCCTGCTGCATGGCATCCAGCACATCACGGGTCTGGTAGGCGATGGACTCCAGCGCAGCCCGAATGATGTGGTCCATCTTCACCCCGCGCGTCAGACCGAACAGCGCACCTCGGGCACGCGGGTCCCAATAGGGCGCGCCAAGCCCGGTGAACGCCGGCACCAGGTAGACGCCGTTACTGTCCGGAACCTTGGTGGCAAAGTATTCGGAATCCAGCGAATCGTTGATCACCTTCAACTCGTCGCGCAGCCATTGCACTGTGGAGCCGCCATTGAAGATCGCGCCCTCCAGCGCATAGCTGACCTCGCCACGCGGACCGCAGGCGAGGGTGGTGAGCAGCCCATGTTCGGATTGCACGGCGCGGGTGCCGGTGTTCATCAGCAGAAAGCAGCCGGTGCCATAGGTGTTCTTCGCCTGGCCAGGCTCGACACACATCTGCCCGAACAGCGCGGCCTGCTGATCGCCAGCGATCCCGGCGATGGGAATGCCCGTGCTCTGGCCGGAGCCAAGGTGTGCATGCCCGTAGATCTCAGAGGACGAGCGCACCTGGGGCAGCATCGCGCGCGGTATATCCAGTGCCTCCAGCATCACCGGGTCCCACTCCAGCTTATGGATGTCGTAGAGCAGGGTGCGCGAGGCGTTGGTGTAATCGGTGACGTGGGCCTTGCCCTGGGTCATCTTCCACACCAACCAACTATCGACGGTGCCGAACAGCAGCTCACCGCGCCGCGCGCGTTCACGGCTGCCCTCGACGTGATCGAGAATCCACTTGAGCTTGGTCCCGGAGAAATAAGGGTCGATAACCAGTCCCGTTGCCTTGCGGATATGGTCGAGCATACCGTCGCGCTCGAGCTGCTCGCAGATCGCCGTGCTCTGACGGCTCTGCCAGACGATGGCGTTATGGATCGGCCGACCGCTGGCCTTATCCCAGACGATGGTGGTTTCGCGCTGGTTGGTCAGGCCGATGGCGGCCACCTGATCATTGCTGATGCCAGCCTGAGCCAACGCCTCGACAAACACCGCGCTCTGGGTCGCCCAGATTTCCATGGGATCGTGCTCGACCCAGCCCGGCTGCGGATAGATCTGAGTGAATTCACGCTGGGCGGTGCTGACCACATTGGCGTCGCGATCCAGCACAAGGGCGCGGGAACTGGTGGTGCCCTGATCCAGGGCGACGATAAAGGGTTTGCTGTTCATGCTGACGATTCCTTCGTGCCATTCGAGCAATAGACACTCGGTAGCCGATACCGTAACCGGCTTTGCCGTTGGAAGTATGAAGTCGCGTCAGCCCGGCAGCCTTTTCAAAGTTTCCTGGTCCGCCTTGCCGTCATAAAAAACATCCAATATCTGCTGGAACAGCGCGTTTTCAGGGGCAGCGGCGGCGAACAGCGTCATGCTCGAACGCAGCTTGAGGTCGTCAGGCGAGCCGAGTATCTGCCGTGCCGTGCGGCCAGAGTGTTGCAGCAGTGCCTGGGCACATTCCTCCAGCCGCCGCCCCAAAACGGGATGTTGCAAATAGGCGACCGCCTCATCGAGATCCGCAATGGCATACCGCTCCGCCATTGCGCTACGACCAAGCCCCGCAATCTGCGGAAAGACGAACCACATCCAGTGACTCTGCTTGTATCCGGCGCGCAGCTCCGCCAGCGCATCTTCATAGTGTGAATGCTGGGCTTCGACGAAGCGCTGCAGATCATGGTTGTTGGGCATAAGGCCTCCATCGGGAACGCCGGGATATTTCCCTATGAACAGCAGCGACCTGAATGATTCGCCGACCAGCAGCGGATTCGCGTTTGCGCACGGTTACTCATCGTCGTGAGCGGGGCTAGCGGCTTGATCCAGTGGCTAAACGCGCCTTTGACCCCCCTACTTGAGTGCGCATAGCATGTGCGCATGAGACCCTAGGAAGGAATACCCATGCCTGCCGCCTATAACCCCAACGCTCCCAAACGAGCTGCCAACCTCAGCGTTAACGGTGACTTGCTCAATAAAGCCAAGGAACTGGATATCAACCTCTCCGCGACATTGGAGCAGGCTCTGGCTGAGATTCTGAAGAAGAAACAGCGCGAGCAATGGTTGGCAGAGAATCGGAAGGCCATCGATGCCTACAACGAACATGTGGAAGCTCACGGCGTGTTCAGCGACGACCTACGGAGTTTCTGATGCCTCAGTTCGCAGTACACAAGAACACCAACGCTGCCACCAAGGCTGCCGTGCCCTTTCTGCTTGACGTGCAAAGCGACCTGATTGCCGAGCTCGGCACGAGGGTTGTAGTGCCTCTCTACACGGCTACTGCCATGAAAGGAAAGACGCTCAGAACCCTCATGCCAACGTTTGAAATTGATGACAAACAGTACGTGATGGTGACTCCGCAGCTGGCCGGCATCGCTAAGAGACAACTCGGCGCTCAAGTTGCTGACCTCTCAGCGCAGCGTAATGAAATAATTGCTGCTCTTGATTTGCTTATCACCGGCATTTGATAAGGTGCGTCTAACGCTCCGCTAAACGGCGAGCGTTAGCGAGTCCGGTGGAGGCCAAGATTTTTTTGGCCGAAACGTGTTTAAGCGGCTTGTTATGTTTTTTGCTGCTCATATTCTTCCCAGCTTGCAAAGCCTATAGGTCTTTTGGGCTGCTGAATATTTTCTCGCTTCATAGCCACAAGAAGAATACTAATTTGGGATACGTGTTGAATTAGCTCTACTGGCTCGCCCAGTTCATTTCTTCCCTGAAAGGAAATCAAAGATGGATTCCAATAACCAATATCTTCAACATGAAAGGTAATTGCTTGCCCGAAGTTAACGAGTCTTGCACCGACTTCATGTTCTTCATCTAAAGACTTGTGAAATTCATTTATCCAGTTGATCAGCCTCCGATGAAATTCATCGGCTAGATTATGATCTTTTGGCGGAAGCATTAGCTCTGGCCTAAGTCCGCTCATTAAATCAGTATGATTCATAATTTCTCCTTAAACATAACGTCAGAGTTCAGCGGCCGCCGAAGGCGGTCCGCTGGAACGACTTGTTGGGCGGCTACACGCCTAAGCGAATTCACACTTTCACGTTATAACCGAGCGCCTTCAGCCCTTTACTTGTGCGTCCATTCCTCGGGGGGCACATTTCAGGGCGCGCCCAGCCAGCAAGCTCTGCGAGTTGATTTGGGCCGAGATGAGGGAACTTTCTACTGGGAGATCTGGCCGCGTCATAAACTCGGGAAGGGAGCTCATCTTTTGGCCCTCCGTCGAGGACAAACCGAAGCAGCTCAACCACACTCTCTCCTTGCGCATTCCTTTTTGACCAAAGAAGTCTGGCGAAGGCTTCTGCACGCTCATTACTGCCTAGATCTTCACTTTCAGGAACACCCAACTCCTCGTTGGTCATCCGACGAACATGATCCATTGTCGAGTGGTTAGCCAAGCAAACCTCTGCAAATTGATCCACCGTCATAGCGTTCAGACCAGACGGCGATAAACGATCACGTATGAGCGGCGCTCGGAAATGGCAATTTTCATCCTCATTTGATGGCGGGGACGGCAATTTTGACCACCACCTGAGCGCACTCTTTGTCGCGCTTGCCGGGTCGCCCTTATGTTTGGCGTAGTAATCATCATACGGATGCCTTGGCCCATCCACTACTTCATTGTAGTAATACGCGTGTAGGAACTGGTCTGCCTGCCATGGCGCAGGAACATCTTCGTTAAGCCAAGAAGGCCGGTACTGTGGCGCGATGTCAGCAATAGTTTTTAGGATCGCAAGCCCATTTCGCCACTCTTGGACAAAGCTATTCTTTTGCCGCTCATTCGCTCTCTCACGAGTCACCACACCCGCCGGCCCATCCCATTTCTTGACCTTTCTAAGGGCCTCGGCCTCCTTATTTAGTGCCTCCTCTCGCTTTGATCGAAGAGCCGAGAGTCTCTCCTGCTCCTGGATTACATCTTCAGTAAGATCAAAGGCAGCATCACACCCTTCTAACGCAGCAAAAAAAGACTCGATCTCTGATATCTCACCGCTTCTTTCCAGGTCGTTCTCCGGCAAGAAGACTCCAAATTCAATGTTCGAATTCCATGCCCGATCGGTGAGGTTGGCAGAGCCGACATATACGCCGTACCCTTTCCACCAGATAACTTTTGCATGCAGTACGTCGGGGATTAGGTAGCAGAATACATTCTGGCTTGTGCTATTAAGAAGCTTTCGTAGCAAGGGCGGTGCCACCGGCACGGTGTGATCGTATCTCATCCATATGTCTAACCGCCGCCGATTCTTTATGCAGTTTTCAATTAGCGTGGACCAGTCGCTACCGTATGCAATAGCCGCCTTCACCCAATCAACTTCGATCTCCGGTTGCGGAAGGACATTACGCAGGAAGCCGCCATTCACCTTGTTAGCAAAGAACTTCACGGAACATATCTCCAAGTTTTCCTAACCTCCCAACGCCTTGCTAAACGGCAACCGAAGCGCAGCGTAGGTTGTCCGGTGGAGGCCGCGTCTTTTGCGGCCGGAACGAATTTAAGCAACTTGTTAGCCTTTGATGCTCGAAATAAACTCATGTTTTGAGGAATTAACTTTGACACCTGACAAATAAAAATTCCCGCTACCAACAAGCCAAAATACTTTGTCCACCGCATAAGGGGTTACATTGATTCTGGCACAATATGCCTCTACGTCTTTGAATATTTGATAGTTTCTACTCGATGTTGTAACCCCCAAACCTTGGGCAATATCGTTTATATGGGTATCTGGCTTGATAAATTCTGGAGATACATTTTCTTTGAGGAAATCGCAAGCCAATGCAAAACCAAAACCAAATATCTCCTCTGAGAGCAATAATGGCAACGCCAGCTTTGATTGCTCATTTGTCAGGAATCCATCAACAAACTGGCGAAATTCACCCATGTTTTTATATGCCGATAAAAACTGAGCAATAGAAATAATGGCCTTGCAATATATTACCCAATGGCTTTTGTTGTTGTTCTTTACCATTCGACCAGGCGGTTGATAACTACTGCTTTTAATGGCGTCAAATAGAACCGCCCAATCACCATAGGCTTTAGCCACCTTTATATGGTCAAAGCCAAACAGTAATTTTGATAAATTTTGTATATTACCAATACTATTTGGCATTCCCTGTCTATTCTGCGCATGAACTAGAAATGCCGTAAAAAGATCCTTAATTGTTTCAGGTTTTCTGATTTGCCATTCATTAATATGATCTTCTAGCATCTCAGCAGTTACCTGATCGAACGAAAGCAAGTAGGATTTTGCTTTATTGTAATATTCGATTTCCCGCACAATTTCTCCTAGAAGGCTAACAGTGATTAGACTGAGCTCTTCAGTAATACGGTTAAGCCGAACGCTATATAAGCACGGAATTTAACAGTCACAATCTGAAAGCCTGTCTTTTAAAATCAATGACCTACGAGGGTTTAAGCTGGTTAGACCGAGCGCTATCTAACCCAAGCAGGGCACAACCAGTAATGGCAGGACGCTACTATTTATCGCTCAGCATTGTCTATCCACAAAAAGGCCCGGCTTGATTTGCTCAGGCCGGGCCTTTTGTCGCAGGTGGCGCGATACGGCAATTCCTATTGCCGCTGATTCCGAAAACAGCTCTGACAAAGCCGAAACTGCCGGCTAAGCACGGGCATCGCCTTGCCGCATTTCTGGCAGTTGCTGGCTGCACCCGATACGCGCCTGCGGTCAGAACTACGGGGTTTGCGTCGTCGCGAAAGCTCGCGGGTGATGGCTTCGTTAAGCAGGCTGCGGTGGCTTTCGGCCTGTTCCAGGGCGGGGAAGTGGGCGGGTAGGGTGCGGGCCAGGTGCAGGTAGGTTTCGATGATGTGCAGCGTGCTTTCCAGCGTGGCCAGGTCGGCTTCGATAAACAGGCGCGGCAGTTCGACCTGCTTGTCCTGCGCGACCTTCTTTAGCCACTGCTGGGCGTGGGTGGCGGCGGGGCTGTCGAGGCCGCCGCGAATCGGGGTGCAGGCGAAGATCCAGCGCAGCGACAGGTCGATCTGCGGGTCGTCGATCAGCTTGATCCACTCGGCCAACTCGTCCGGCAGGATGGAGATAAATTCCGCGCCGTAGTTGATATTGCGGTTGAAGGTCAGCCAGGCGCGCAGCAGGCTGGAATCTTCCATCAGTTCGGCGATGGCGCGCAGGTGTTCGATGGAGGGCCGCACCTGGAACTGCGTAAGGTCCACCGGCTGGTCGGCGCTGTAGAACAGCTGGCGAATGGATTGCAGCGTCTGGCCGTCTAGCGCAGTAATGGTGCCGCTGTCGTGGTGACCGAAGCGCCCGGCGCGGCCGCCGATCTGCTTGACCTCCTGAACCCGTAGCTGACGGTTCTGGATGCCGTCGTACTTTTCATCCGTGTAGAAGCACAACGTATGGGCGGGCAGATTGAGGCCCATGCCGACGGCATCGGTGGCGACCATCAGGTCAGCCTCGCCCTCACGAAAGCGCCGGGCCTGCTCGCGGCGTACTTCCGGCGACAACGCGCCGTAGACCACGGAAACACTCTTGCCGGTCATTTCCAGCAGGGCTTTTAGCTCCAGTACGGTTTTGCGGCTGAAGGCCACCAGCATCGAGCCTTCGTCCAGCTGTTTGAGTGAGGTGGCGCGGCGGGCGACTTCCACTGGCGACAGGCGCTTGGTGCGCTTGACCACCAGGTGGTCTTCACAGAGATCGCACAACGTCTTTAGCGAGGGCTGGATCAGCATGGGCCCGGTCATGATCAGCTCCGGCGTATAGGCGCTGACCAGCGCATCAACCCAGGCCCAGCCGCGCTGTGAGTCGGCCATCATCTGCACTTCGTCAATGACCACCACATCCCAGTGCTGGCTGCGAAAGCGTGCGAACTCCTCGACGGTGCAGCAGAAGTGCGTGGCGCCCTCGCGGATGATTTCCTCTTCACCGGTGACGAGCGAGCAGGGCACGCCCATGGATTCGATGCGTTCCTGATTTTCCAGCGCCATCAGGCGCAGGGGCGATAGGTAGATGGCATGGGTGACGGCGGTCATCGCTTCTATGGCGCGGTGGGTCTTGCCGCTGTTGGTGGGGCCGAGGAGGGCGGTCCAGGTGCGTGTCAGGCGCCGTGCCGGATAAAGGTTGTGGTAGTGCATAAAGCGCGGGTCGCTTTCCAGCAACATCGCGAAGGCCATCTTTTCCTTGTGGTCCTGGCGGGCGAAGCGGATGGTGCGGCGCAGCTTCTTCGGCTCCATCATGAACACTTCGGTCAGGCGCTTTTCGCCCAGCACCTGCAGATCAAAGTCGCTGGCTTCCTCGATCATCATCTCGAACTTGGCGACCAGTTCCTGGCGATCTTCCTCCTTGCGCTCGGCCACTTCGCGTGCACTGAGCACATGGCCCTGGCCTGCGGGAATGCGTCGCTGCATATCCAGCGCAACGGCTCCGTGACGAAGTTCGACCACGTAGCGCAACTCGTGCAGGACGTCGTTGAGGATATCCACGGCCTTGTTGGCGAAGTCGTCGAGACGCGAGAGCTTGGGTTGCAGACGTTCCAGGCTCTGCAGCTTTTGGTCTTCGCTCATGCTGGCGAAGGGTTTTTCCAGCACGCGCAAGCGGCTCAGTACCAGGGCCTGAATGGCGTCGCGTACATGCAGGTCGAATTCATCGCTGGAGGCGCTGGGCTCGATCCGCAGGGCGATGTCGGGTTCCAACAGGTTCTGGACCGGGCCGCAGTCGAAGGTTTTCTCTATGCCGTGGATATCGACGGCGCAGCTGAAGTCGTTGAGATCGCGATTGAGCAGGCGACCGATCAGGCTGGTCGGATCGGGCGTTTGCAAAACCGATTCAACGGCCGCTTCATCCAGCCCCAACCAGAACAGGCGAGCAGCCCGACCAAGTTCCGGCGGCTGGTGGCCGATATAGGTGGTGTACCAGGCTTCGGGATGCTTTTTCTTCGGCACGAACTCGGGGTGCCGCTCGGCAGCCCAGCTTAGAAAGCGTTGCAGCCGTTCCAGGCTGATGGTGTTGCGGTGCCTGGTTTCACCTTTGCGCATGATCGACGCCTTTCCTGATCAGTGGTGCATCGAATACAGCCTGCCTGCCCATGCAAAGTCAACAGCAGTGAGGAAAGGATCGCCCGTAGCGCGCCTAGGCTGAACAGCCCGACGACCGGCGGCGTAGCTAACCCCATCCCTCCAGGCGCATGGTCGCGCGGGTCAGGCGCTGCTCCTCCTGTTCGATTTCTTTGAGATTGTCGCGGATGCTGTAGATGTGGTCACGAGCGGCACGTTGGGCCTGGCTCGGTTGTCGCTCGAGCACTGCGCGGAACAGCCGAGAATGGGTACGGTCAATCTGCTGCTTTTGCAGGGGGCGGTGATAGAGGTTATTCACCGAGGCGAACACCGTCGAGACCATCAGGTCGGTCAGCGACTGCAGCGTATGCACCAGCACCGGATTGTGGGACGCCTCGCTGACTGCCCGATGGAAGGCGTGATCCAAATAGGCATGCTCGCGCGGATCGTTATCCTTTTCGGAATCCGCCGCGAGCATCTCTTCGTAGCGTTGGCGCAACCGGACGAAGTCAGCCTCAGTGCCACGCAGCGCTGCGAGACGCGCCGACTCGCCCTCTAGCAGGGCACGCACCTCAAGCAGGTCGAACAGTGTGCGCGGCTGGGAGCTGAACAGATGCATCAGTGGCGAAGCGTTTGGTGTCTGTGAGAGCTGAGCGACCGACGAGTTGCGCCCTTGCACTGTTTCGATGATGCCGCGCCCGCGCAGTACGCGCAGCCCTTCGCGGATGGCTGTGCGGGAGATGCCAAGCTTCTGGCATAAGCGCCGTTCCGATGGCAGCGGCTGGCCAACCTTCAACACGCCATCGACAATAAGTCGTTCGATTCTCTCGGCTACCATATCGGCTAGCCGACGACCCTGATCGTTTGGGGTCAGCATGTCGAATCGCATCCATGAAAACTTGGCACCGTTGCAACCCGTCCGGGATTTGGCATTTTGGCTTTGCTAGTCAGCTCCAGATATCAGGTGGCGAGCCGTTGCTGTAGCCGGAAATAAACGACTTCTCCTGGCCGTCGGCCTGGTAGACCGCACGCTTCACGGCACCAATATCTCCGCCGTAAACATGAATGCTGATCGAGACGCGATCGGTGAAGGCATTGCTGACCTGGTGGATATCGCCGATTCGGGGCGACACGCATTCCACGTCTCCGCGCTCTAGACGCAGCGGATCGCCTTGAGGCTGAAGGGTGCCATCGGGCTGGAGCTCGAAGCGCTGACCCAGCTCGACACCACGCAGCATGCCGATCATGCCCCAGACTCGGTGATCATGTACCGGGGTTTGCTGCCCCGGCCCCCAAACGAAGCTGACAACGGAGAACCGCTGCTGCGGATCGACGTATAGCAGGTACTGCAGATAGTGATCCGGATGCGGCTCAGCGAACTGGCTGGGTAGCCAGTCATCATGCGCGATGAGTTGCTTCAGCAGCCCCTGGCCGTTGTTGAGAATCACCGACTCCTCGGGCTGGCGTTCAAGCAGGGCGGTAAGGTCGATGACGAAACGGCGAAGCCGCTCCAGACGCGGTGGCACATTCATGCTGGTTCCTCCGGGTGGCCAATCCAGCGTGCTTGAAATCGGCGCAGGCATCTGGCCGATGCGGAAATCTTTGCAGAGGCTCGAAGGTTGCCATAGCGCGACAAGGTCATGTTCATCCAGATACGGGGAAAATCTGACTGACGAAACGCAGGATGGGCGCGACTGCTCCCACCCTGCGCTGTCTTCGCTTAACGCGCTGTCATTGCGCTCATGTCGCTATCGCTCAGTTCCGGGCCATCGAGCGTCACATGTTTTTCGCCCTTGCGAAACTTTGCGATCACCGGCTTCAGTTCTTCCTTGACGTGCTTTTCACTGTAGCCGTTGAACAGATGACCGAGCAGCCCACGGCGTAGGTCGGAGGTGCCCATGAACCAGTCAGCGATGGGGAAGGTGAGGTTCATGTTGTACTTCATCATGATCCCCCAGTTGTGATGAGCCGTGTGGTGACGGCGGATGGTGTTGATGAACGGGACGTTCCGTACGAACCAGTTGTCATGCACGTGGCAGCAGTAATGGAAGGTCTCATAGATTAGATACTGCAGGACCATGGTCAGGAACACGATGAAGCCGGCGTTGGCGTTGAACACCAGGGACGTTATGTAGCCGAGCGTGGTGCCCGCTACGCCCAAGGTAAGCAGCACGCGCCAGGGAAAGAAGACGATTCGAAATTCCCTGGAGGAATCGATGGTGGGCTCGACGTCGGTGAAGTACTGATGATGCTGACGGGTATGGCGATCGTAGATGGCGCGCAAAGCCCAGACGTCGATGCGCTTGTGCATGACGTACCGGTGCATGAACCATTCGATGAAGTTACCGGCGATGAACACCGGAACCATCAGCAACCATTCCCACCCGGCACCCTGGATCTGCGAGAGGCAGTACCAGGCCGCAGTAAGGCCCACTCCATACATCACCGCGACATGCAGCAACCCATTGTAGTGAGGGCTGATATCGGCTTTGTACTCTTCGCGAAATTTCCGCTGGCGTTCGGTCATCATGGCGGTGTTCTCCGGCTTTTGTTGTTGTACACGACTGATATATTAGTCGACGTTAAAAGATTGCGCTAGCGTATCTCTGGAATGCATCTAATATATCAGTTGCGTGCAAGCTTCCAAACAACAACAAAAGGTGGAGTACAGCTATGACCACGATTGCCTATATAGCGGCCCGCTTCGAGCGGCTGCCCATGTCCGGCTATCAACGAAAACTCTTCGCAATCATTGCGACCGCGTGGTTCTTCGATTCGCTGGACCTGGGCATGATGACGTTCATGCTGGGCACCATCAAAACCGAATTCGCTCTCAGCTCGACGCAGACTGGCCTGCTGGCCAGCTCCAGTTTCGTAGGAATGTTTCTCGGCGCGGCTATCGCCGGCATGCTGGCAGACAGGTTCGGGCGCAAGCCGGTTTTTCAGCTGAGTATGATTTTCTGGGGAGTCGGTAGCCTCTTGTGTGGCTTCGCCCAGAACGTGGAACAGCTGATGTGGTTCAGGGTATTGCTCGGCTTCGGCATGGGCATGGAGTTTCCCATCGGGCTTTCGCTGGTTTCGGAGATCGTTCCGGCCAAGAGTCGTGGTCGCTACATCGCCATCCTGGAAGGGTTCTGGCCGCTTGGCTTCATCTGTGCCGGTGTGATTGCCTACATCTTCATGCCCATAATCGGCTGGCGAGGAATTTTCATCGCTTTGGCTTTTCCGGCCCTGTTCGTCTTTATCGTGCGCCGCTATGTGCCGGAGTCGCCGCGTTGGTTGGCCGAGGTCGGTCGTAACGACGAAGCCGATACCACCATGGATCGTTTCGAGGCATCGGTGATGCGCTCGGCCCAGATGAACGCCTTACCGGTGGTCACCCGCAACATGGAGAACGCAGCTAGTGCCTTGGTAGCCAAAGCACGTTTTCACGACATTTGGCAGGGTGAGTATTTCAAACGCACGCTGATGCTATGGGGACTCTGGTTCTTTGCACTGCTGGGCTATTACGGCCTGACAGCTTGGCTGGGAGCGCTGTTGCAGAACGCCGGCTATGAAGCCACCCAATCGTCGCTCTACACGGTCTACATTTCCCTGGCAGGCATACCAGGCTTTATTTTCGCGGCCTGGCTGGTCGAGGCTTGGGGGCGAAAGGGCACCTGTGTACTGATGCTACTGGCCAGCGCTGTTTCAGCCTTCCTCTATGGTCAGGCAGCCGCGACCGCTGCACCGCTTGCCGTGCTGATCACGGCGGGGCTGTTTATGCAGTTCTTCCTGTTCGGGATGTGGTCGGTGCTCTACGCCTACACCCCTGAGCTGTATCCGACTCGGCTGCGTGCCACCGGCACCGGCTTCGCTTCATCCGTAGGCCGCTTCGGCGCGCTGCTCGGCCCTTACATCGTTGGGGTACTGTTGCCGGTAACCGGCCAAGGCGGGGTTTTCTCGATGGGCGCCATATCCTTTGTCCTCGCAGCGCTGCTGATCATTTTCCTCGGCGTTGAGACGAAGGGGCGCTCGCTGGAGGATGTGTCCAACTGATCAAGGAAAGAGTTCAAGCAGAGACGCCTGCCGGATCTGATCTGGCAAGGCGTTTTCTGTTGTTTGCGAAGTTATTATCGTCATCAGCCTGAATGGCTTTTGTCTGTCTTCATGAACCGTCAAGCGTGGCGCCTTCGAGGCCCGTCAAATGCGCAACACGGATTTCCTCGAATTCTGAATGTAAGCAGTGCGCAATGAACCAGCGAAAAGCAACGCTCATTGGGCTCGTGGCAGTCGTGCTATGGAGTTCCATTGTCGGCCTGATCCGTGGCGTCAGCGAGAGTCTCGGAGCGGTAGGTGGAGCAGCCATGATGTACAGCGTCGCATCGGTTCTGCTGTTGTTTACGGTTGGCTTCCCGAGAATAAGCGAGTTTCCCCGCCGGTATCTTGTTTGGGGCAGCCTGCTGTTCGTCTCGTACGAGATATGCCTCGCCCTGTCCGTTGGCTATGCCAGCAGCAACCGGCAAGCCATCGAGGTAGGCATGGTCAACTACTTATGGCCAGCATTCACGATCTTGGCGGCGATCATGTTCAACCGGCAGCGGACCAATCTGCTGATTGTTCCCGGCTTCCTGACGGCGATCCTAGGAATTTGCTGGGTGCTAGGCGGCGAGCAAGGGCTGGACCCGCTCGGGATGGCAACGAACGTTCTAGATAACCCCCTCAGCTACGGCATGGCCTTCACGGGCGCCGTTATATGGGCGGCGTATTGCACTGTTACCGCACGCATTGCGGGAGGCAAGAACGGCATCACGCTGTTCTTTATGCTGACGGCACTGGCACTGTGGGCCAAGTATCTGGTCTTCGGCGGGGAGTCGATGGGGTTCAGCTTCCAGGCGATGACCTATCTGGTGCTGGCTGCCTCCGCTATGGGCTTCGGCTATGCGGCCTGGAACGTCGGCATCTTGCACGGCAATGTCACCATCCTCGCTGGCGCTTCGTATTTCATCCCGGTGCTGTCTGCTGCGTTGGCCGCCGTGTTACTGCAAACGCCACTCTCGCTGTCATTCTGGCAGGGCGCCTCCATGGTTTGCGTAGGGTCGATTCTCTGCTGGTTTGCAACTCGTGATAAATCTCAAGCTCTGGTGACGCAGGCTTCAGAGGCAGCGAAGTAGGCGCTGCTCAGGCAGCGCCTTTTCTTTGGTCGATCAAGGTTGGCCGCTGAGGTATCCCTCCCACGCATTCAGCACGATCTGACGATAGGCGAGGGTGGGGTCAGCCACCGGGAACGCTTTGGCCAGCCGCGTTACGGCGAGGGCGTCAGCGGTCAGGTCGTCCAATGTTCCTTCCTTGATCCCAAACGCTTTCAGGTCGGTCGGAATATCCAGGCGCCCGATCATGGCGCGGACTGCCACAGGAACCTTGCGTGCGGACTCGTCGGGACAGCTTGTCGCCAGGCCCATCATCGCTGCGATTTCAGCCAGCTCGCTCTGACGGGTTTCGCATAGTGCGTCGAGCACGTAGGGGAGCATCACCGCATTGGTGCTGCCATGGCTTTTATGCGTCTGGCCTGCAACGGCGTAGGCGATGCCGTGGCCGGCGTTAAGTCCCGCGGTGCCGTAGGACAACGCCGCATAGATGCTGGCGTAAGCCATACCTACACGTGCCTCGGTGTCATCACCTTGGTGGTAGGCTCGCTCCATCCAGGTGAAGCATAGACGCATGGCTTCTCTGGCGAACAGCATGGTCAGCGGCGAGCGCCCGCTGTAGCCCGGGTCGGGGTTGCCGGCCCGGTCGAACAGAGCGCTATCCAGGGTCAAGAATGATTCAATAGCGTGAGTGAACGCATCGATGCCGGCGTCAGCTGTCACGCGAGGAGGGCAGGTGTAGGTGAACTCCGGGTCAATCAAGGCGATTTGCGGGCGCAGCGCGTTATCCATTACAGCGATCTTGGTCGCGTTTGCCGGGTCCAGCAGAATCGCGCCTGGCGTCGCTTCCGAGCCGGTGCCGGCAGTGGTTGGCACAGCGATCAAGGGGAGCGGCTTGCAACCACCGATGTCGCCGGTAAATTCAGTAATGGAACGACCTTGTGGCAGGGTCAAGGCCAAGGCTTTTGCCAGGTCGATGTTACTACCACCACCCAGCGCTATGACGTGGTCCGGCTGCGTGCCGGCCAGTTGGTCGCGCAAAACAGCGGTGGCTTCATCGCATAAGCCTATTGTTGGGTCGGGTAGGCCGCCGCCATAGATCACTGTACTGATGCCAAGTCGTTCGGCAGCCTGGGTGTATTCAGTCACCCAGGGCGTTTTCTCCGCGAAAAAGGTATCGGTGACCAGCACGCCCGAGCGATAACCCAGGCGAGCAAGTAGCTGAGGTAACTGGTGGCGCGAGCCGTTGCCGATGATTAGCCGTCCAGGCGCACAGAAGTGAATAAGGTCTTCGGTTCTCATGGTCGCTCCTGAGCGTGATAAAGCTTGGTGATGAAGGCGTTGATGTACTGCGCCACCACGGCAGTGTTTTCTGTCAGCAGGCTGTGGCCGGCACCCGCAATAATGCGTAACTCGGCATCGCGAATGCCTTCAGATAACCAGCGCGCATGTTCGAGGGGGGAGTCCGGGTCGGCATCGCCATGAATGATCAGGGTGGGAAGACGGATGGATTCGAGGCTGGCGGTGTGATCGACCTGCTGTAGTTCTTCCCAGGTCCAGGCTACCGCCTGGTGATCCGCCGCCATGGCGAGGTTCAGGCGCTTTTCGCGTTCGGCGATTTCCACTAGCAGCTCGTCGCCCTGCTGTCTGAACCAGCTGGCAACCCCGGGACGAGGGCTACCTGATAGTAGAATCAACCCGCACGGCTGCGGTCGATCATTGTGCTGTAGGTATTCGAGCGCCACCGACACCCCCATGCTCCAACCGGCCAGTATGAATGGCCTATCGTCAAGGCGATTACGAGTGATGTTCAGAAGATCCTGACTGAAGCGGCTCAGCCTATAGTCCCCGGGACCTTGGCCGCGAAGCGCGTCCGCTCTCCCGCGCAGGTTAGGGCAGATAAAAGAGGCTTGCGCCGCGCAGGCTTCGGCCACACTTTTCCACGAAGCGGAGGTGCCTTGTATCCCATGCACTGCGACTACAGTCATCGACCCTGCATCCATCGATTTATCAATCATTGTTATATCCTTCGATGTACAGCTGATATATTAGTCTAGCTGATCACATATCACCTTTGCTATGCTGCGAATGGATTTTAAGGAAGGCCAAATGGACAGCAGCTCGCCAGCAATAACGCCGTTTCCCAGCATCTCGGGAAAGTCAAAAGCCAAGCTCACTGATATTGCTTATCAGCAGCTCGAGGAGGCGATAGTCACGCTCCGAATTCCCCCCGGAACGCTTATCTCCGAGCAGTCGCTGAGCGCGATGACCGGCATTGGCCGTACTCCGTTACGGGAGGCCGTACAGCGTCTGGCGCGCGAGCACCTGATTTTGGTGATGCCACAACGCGGCTTGCTGATCCCGCCCATTGATATTGGCAAACAGCTCAGGCTGATCGAGACCCGCAGGGAGATCGAACGGCTGGTATGCCGCAGTGCCGCCAAGCGAGCAGACGAGCAGCAACGGAAATCTTTCGCGCGCCTGGCTGACGAGTTCAATGCGGTGGCCATCGATAATGACGACGTTACTTTTATGCGCTCTGATCGCGAGTTCAATGAACTCTGTCTAGACGCCGCAAGAAACGAATTTGCCGAAAATGCGTTGCGCTCGTTAAATGGCCTGTCTCGGCGGTTCTGGTACCTACATTACAAGCAGGCCGCCGATCTACCCGAGATGGCTCGCCTGCACGCCAGTGTCGCTGCAGCAATTGCAGCGGGCGATCCGAAAGAGGCGGCCAAATGCCTGGACCGTCTGATCGACAATATCGAAACATTCACCAAGGCCACGGTGTTGCTCGACCAGCTCTGAAGTCTCGCCGGTGGCTTCCTGCAGCCTCCGGCGACAAACCCACGATCAATCAGCGGCGCCCGCTGCGTGTGCTCACATCCACCCATACGGCCAGCACCAGAATGCTGCCTTTGACGATCATCTGCCAGTAACTGTCTACGTCGAGCATCGACATGCCGTTGTCCAGGCTGGTGATAACCAGTGCGCCGAGGAGGGCGCCATAGACGGTGCCAGAGCCGCCGCGCATGGAAGTACCGCCGATAAAGCAGGCAGCGATGGCGTCGAGTTCACCCATGCTGCCAGCCGAAGGCGAGCCAGCGGCCAGGCGCGCGGTATTTACCAGGCCGGCGAGGGCACACATCACGCCCATGAGGCCGAAGATCCAAAGCTTTACGGCCTGTACATTAACGCCAGACAGCCGCGTTGCCTCCATATTGCTGCCCACGGCATAGACGCGGCGGCCAAATACCGTCTGGCTGGTGACGTAGCTGAACACGCCCAGCAGAATCAGCAGGAGCAGCACCGGGACCGGAATGCCGTCGTAGCTGTTGAGGGTGTAGACGAAGCCGGCCAGCACGACGCCGATCAGCGCCACGCGCAACAGGTCCCGCACCAGCGAATGTGCTTCCAGGCCATGCAGGGCGCGATTGCGGCGCTGTCGCCAGGTCAGGAACAGCGTCAGGGCGAACAGCAGTACGCCAAGCACCACACCCGCCGTGCGTGGCAGGTAACCTTGGCCAATGTAGACAAGCTCCGGCGATACCGGGGCGATGGTGGTACCGCCGGTAATCCCCAGTAGGATTCCGCGAAACGCCAGCATGCCGCCCAGCCCGACGATAAAGGAAGGGATGCGCAGATAGGCAGTCATGTAGCCGTTGCCAAGCCCGATCATCAGTCCGCAGAGGGCGACCAGGCTCAGGTTCGCCAGAATCGGCACGTTGTAGATCACGTCCAGAATCGCCGCCAGGCCACCCAGCAGGCCAAGCATCGAGCCCACCGAGAGGTCGATCTCGCCACTGATGATCACCAGCACCATGCCGCAGGCGAGAATCCCGGTGATGGACATCTGCCGCAGCAGGTTGGACAGGTTGCGCGGCGTTAGAAAGCCGCCGTCGGTCTGCCAGCTGAAGAACAGCCAGATAATGGCTACGGCGATGACCAGCGCGAGCATCTTGTAGCGGCTGAAGACTTGCTTGACCTGATTCATCACGCGGACTTCCGATCATTATTGTTATGGCCCACGGGCTGGCTGAGCGCCGCGGCAAGCACCTGTTCCTGGGTGAGGTCGTGATTGACGAAGTCGCCGCGCAACTGACCTTCGCCGATCACCAGAACCCGGTCGGAAACCCCCAGCACTTCAGCCAGTTCCGACGACACCATGATGATCGACACACCTTCAGCAGCGAGCGCACCCATCAGTTTGTAGATCTCGTACTTGGCGCCCACGTCGA
This sequence comes from Pseudomonas saudiphocaensis, assembly GCF_000756775.1. Taxonomy (NCBI): domain Bacteria; kingdom Pseudomonadati; phylum Pseudomonadota; class Gammaproteobacteria; order Pseudomonadales; family Pseudomonadaceae; genus Pseudomonas; species Pseudomonas saudiphocaensis. The sequence continues at coordinate 811,570 of NZ_CCSF01000001.1, read as the reverse complement.
CCCCGCGGGTGGGCTCATCGAGGATCAGCACCCGGGGTTTGGTCAGCAGCATCTTGGCCAGCACGGCCTTCTGCTGGTTGCCGCCGGAGAGGCTGGTGATCGGCAGAAAGGGGCTCGCCGTTTTGAGGTGCATGCGTGCGATTTCCTTGCCGATGCTGCTCAGCTCGGCTTCGGCATCGATGCGGGTCATCCGTGCGTAGTTCTTCAACACCGCCAGGGTGATGTTCTGGCCGACGCCCAGGTCCGGGATGATGCCCTGGCGCTTGCGGTCTTCAGGAACCATGCACAGCCCGGCGCGGATCGACTTGAGCGGGCTGCGGGTGTCGATGGGCTGGCCATCCAGCAGGACTTGCGCCTCATAGCGGCCGGGATAGGCGCCGAACAGCGCCGACACCAGCTCGGTGCGACCGGCGCCCACCAGCCCCGCGATGCCGAGGATCTCCCCGCGCTTGAGCACGAAGGAAACATCGTCGACGCGTTTGCGCTTGGGGTTGTCGACGTCGTAACAGGTGACGTTGCGCGCCTCGAAAATCACCTCGCCGACGTCATGGGGTTCGGTGGGGTAGAGGTTGTTCATCTCCCGGCCCACCATCTGCGAGATGATCTTGGGGATATCCATGTCCGCCATGGCGGTGGTGGCGATGTGTTTGCCGTCGCGGATCACCGAAATGGTGTCGCATACGGCGGCCACTTCATCGAGCTTGTGGGAGATATAGACGCAGGCCACGCCCTTGGCCTTGAGGTCGCGGATGATGTCCAGCAGCACTTCGATTTCCGAGCGGGTGAGAGCGGAGGAGGGCTCGTCGAGAATCAGCAGCCGCGCCTGCTTGTTCAACGCCTTGGCGATTTCCACCAGCTGCTGGTAGCCGCCGCCGTACTGCGAGACCGGCAGCGAGACGTTCATGTCCGGCACCTTGAGCTCGCGCATCAGCACTTCGGCGCGGCGGATCATGGCCGGATAGTTCATGAGCCCGCCGGGCAGAGTCAGTTCATGGCCCATAAAGATGTTTTCGACCACTGACAGATCGGGTACCAGGGTCAGCTCCTGGTGGATGATGACGATCCCGGCCGCTTCGGTTTCGTTGATCGATTTGGCCCGCAGCGGCTGCCCGTCCCAGAGAATTTCCCCGTCCCAGGTGCCGTAGGGGTAGACCCCGGAAAGCACCTTCATCAGCGTCGACTTGCCCGCGCCGTTCTCGCCGCACAGGCCAACGCATTCACCAGGTTTGACCTTGATATCGATGCCGTTCAGGGCTTTGACGCCGTCAAAGGTTTTGACGATGCCGTTCATTTGCAGAAGGTAGTCGGACACGGGATTCACTCACGGCTAAGCATCAGGCGCGGGTACGTCGGCAGGTTGCCTGCCGACGCACGGGGTCGTGCTCGAGATCGGTCGAGCCGGTGCAGCTTGCTCACGGTTACCCGGAGATCTGTGCCTTGGTGTAGAAGCCGTCCTTCTCCAGCAGATCGATGTTGTCGCGGGTCAACGGGGTGGGGGTGAGCAGGATGGTGTCGACCTGTTTGGCGCCATTGTCGAGCTGGGAGGTATAGGTCGGTTTCTCGTCACGCGCCAACTGCACCGAGAGCTTGGCGGCTTCCGAGGCGATCAGTTTCAGCGGCTTGTAGACGGTCATGGTCTGGGTGCCTTCGAGCACCCGTTTGACTGCAGCAAGGTCGGCATCCTGACCGGAAATCGGCACCTTGCCGGCCAGCTTCTGCGCGGCCAACGCCTGGAGGGCACCGCCAGCGGTGGCGTCGTTGGAGGCGACGATGCCATCGATCTTGTTGTCATTGCGGGTCAGCGCGTTCTCGACAATGCTCAGCGCTTCGGTGGGGTTCCACTCCTTGACCCATTGCTGCCCGACAATCTTGATATCGCCCTTGTCGATCGCAGGCTGCAGCACCTTCATCTGGCCCTCACGCAGGACCTTGGCGTTGTTGTCGGTGGGGGCGCCGCCGAGGAGGAAATAGTTGCCCTTGGGCGCTGCCTGCAGCACGCCCTGGGCCTGCAGTTCACCGACCTTTTCGTTATCGAAGGAGATATAGGCGTCGATATCGGCGTTCAGAATCAGTCGATCGTATGACACCACCTTGATCCCGGCGCGCTTGGCCTCGGCGACGGCGTTGGTGAGCACGGTGGCGTTGAACGGCACGATGACGATCACGTCGACGCCACGGGAAATGAGGTTTTCGATCTGCGAAATCTGCTTTTGCTCGTTGGCGTCAGCCGACTGCACGTAGACCTTGGCGCCCATTTCCTCCGCCGCCGCGACGAAGTAGTCACGGTCCCTGGCCCAGCGCTCCAGGCGCAGGTCGTCAATGGAAAAGCCGATTTTCGGGTTCGCGGGGTCAGCCATCAGCGGAAGCGAGAACACCGCGAGGGCGCCGGCGAGCAGCATGCGTTTTACGATTTTCATGGTGGTGCGTCCTTTTATTGTTGTTGGAGACACTGCCTGACGAGGAGGGTGGTGCTTAAGGAACTGTAGAAAGCAGGACGGCGCAGGGAGTAACGAATTGTCGCGAGAATGTAACCACGCAGCTCCGGCCGCTTTCTGCCTTTGTCATGGGTAGATAAAGCGGTTCACGATATTTTCGAGCATCTCCTGACGGCCGCTGACGGCCTGCGGGTTGAGGTCGTTGGCAAAGGCATGTTCGGCCAGCGACTGGAGGCTGAACTCACCGGCGAGTACCGCCTGGCCGAGAGGCTGCTGCCAGCCGGCGTAGCGTTGGTCCTTGAACTGTTGGAGTCGGTCGTCCTGCAGCATAGCCGCAGCGCGCTCGAGGGAGAGGGCGAGGACGTCCATCCCCGCGACGTGGCCATAAAGCAGGTCAATTTCGTCGAGGCTTTGCCGACGCACCTTGGAGTCGAAGTTGAAGCCGCCATTCCTGAAACCGCCGGCCTTGAGAATCTCGTAGTTGGCCAGGGTCATTTCTTCGACACTGTTGGGAAACTGGTCGGTGTCCCAGCCGTTCTGCTGATCGCCCCGGTTGGCGTCGATGCTGCCGAAGATTCCCAGCGAAACCGCCGTTGCGATTTCATGGTGGAAGCTGTGGCCGGCGAGGGTGGCGTGATTGGCCTCGATATTGACCTTGATTTCATTCTCCAGGCCGAACTGCTGCAAAAAGCCGAAAACAGTGGCGCTGTCGTAATCGTATTGATGCTTGGTGGGCTCCTGCGGTTTGGGCTCGATCAGCAGGTCGCCGGTGAAACCGATCTTGTGCTTGTGCTCGACCACCATGCGCATAAACCGCCCCAGCTGCTCGCGCTCGCGTTTCAGGTCCGTGTTGAGCAGAGTTTCATAGCCCTCGCGACCGCCCCATAACACGTAGTTGGAGCCTTTCAGACGCTGGGTGGCGTTCAAGGCGCTAAACACCTGAGTTGCGGCGTAGGCGAACACTTCCGGGTCCGGATTGCTGGCGGCGCCGGCGGCATAGCGCGGGTTGCTGAAGCAATTGGCGGTTCCCCAGAGCAACTTGATGCCGCTCTCTTCCTGATGACGCTCCAGCTGATCGAGCATCTGCGCAAAATTGTTGCGGTACTCCTTGAGCGAGCTGCCTTCGGGAGCGACATCCGTGTCATGGAAGCAGTAGTAGTCGACGCCAAGCTTGGTGAAGAACTCGAACGCAGCCTGCGCCTTGGCGATGGCCATTTCCATCGGATCTGCCGTGCGCTGCCAGGGGCGCTTGAAGGTACCCGCACCAAACACATCGGAGCCTGGCCAGACGAAGCTGTGCCAATAACAGACCGCCATGCGCAGATGCTCGCGCATGGGTTTTCCGAGCACGAGCTTGTCGGCATCGTAATAACGGAAGGCAAGGGGAGAATCGCTGGCGGGACCTTCATAGCGAATCTTGTCGACATCGGGGAAGTAGGCCATGGGTGGAGCCCTTTTTGTTCTTGGCGGTGTCCCGATACTAGCAACGGCCCTGAAGCCGAGAATTATGAAACTCACCAACACAGGGTTCGATTTTGACCTAGCCTGTTTCTATCTATCGACGAATGCCGGCTAACGTCCATGAAAACTGTTCCGCTCGTTCACCGCATTGCGCTGCTGTTCAACGGCAGCAAGGTCTATGACCGCGGCATCATCAGCGGAATCGGCAACTACCTGAGCAGCACGCGGGCGTCCTGGGATTTGTTTCTCGAAGAGGATTTCCACTGCCGGCTGAAAGGAATCGAGCGCTGGCAGGGGGATGGCATCATCGCCGACTTCGACGATCCGCTGATTGGCGAGGCGCTGGCCGACAGCAAGCTGCCGGTGGTTGCGGTTGGTGGCTCCTATGAGGATAAGCGGGCCTATCCGAAAGGGATTCCGTATGTCGCCACCGATAACGAAGCCTTGATAACGCTGGCATACGAGCATCTGGTGGAGGCCGGACTAACGCGTTTCGCCTGTTTCAGCCTGCCTGAAGCCCAGGCCAATCGCTGGGCTCAGGAGCGGGAAAAGGCCTTTCGCCGATTGATGCAGCGCGACGGTTTGCACGCCGAGGTTTATCGCGGGATGGGCACCAGCGCGCCGCTCTGGGACAGCGCCGTCGAACAACAGATCGCCTGGCTGCAAAGCCTGCCCAAACCCATCGGCATTATTGCGGTAACCGATGCCCGTGCGCGGCAGTTGCTGCAGGCCTGCCTGACCGCCGGAATAGCGGTACCGGAGCAGGTAGCGTTGATCGGCATCGACAACGATCCGCTGACCCGCAGCCTGACCCGGGTTCCGCTAAGTTCGGTCAGCCAGGGCACCGAAACCATGGGGCGGACTGCGGCGCAGCTGCTTCACCAGATGCTGCACGGCATGCCGTCAACCGGAATGCAGATCCTGGTGCCGCCTGAGGCGATCAATGTGCAGCCATCGAGCTTGCATCAACCATTGGGCAACCCGTACGTCATGCGGGCGCTGTTGTTTATCCGCCAGTACGCCTGCCAGGGGATCAAGACTGAGCAGGTGGCGGCTTATGTAGGCGTCTCGCGCTCATCGCTGGAAGCGCATTTTCGCAAAGCGCGAGGCTGCAGCGTGCATGAGGAAATCCTGCGGTTCAAATTGGCGGCGGCCACCAGCAGGCTGAAGAACACCGATTCGCCAATCGCCGACATTGCGCAAAACTGCGGCTTCAAATCTGCGCAGTATCTGCATGCGGTATTTCGTCGTGAGTTCGGTTGTACGCCGCGTGAGTATCAGCAAGGCGAAACCGTGACGATGCAGTGAAAATGGCAAATGTATCGACGTCGCAGGAGCAGATCCAGAAAGGGGATCGCTATTAGCCGAATACTGGTTTCGGAGTTTGGGCTGGGGCGCCGAGGGCAATACGCGCCTGGCTATGTAATATCTTATTTAACATAATATAGATTATGCGAAATATGACATCACCGATTATGCAGACGTGCCAAGCACTTTTTGCCTTAGCGCGCTGCTATGTGCGCAGCTCAGGGATTGTAATGCCAAAGCCCTGTGCGAACTCGGGCAGTTGCTGCAACCATGTCAGTGCTGCCATGACCTGCCTGGGCGCTACGCTCAAACGCTGCGCCAGGGATGCAATGCTGGGCTCGCGATCCATTGTCTTGGTCAGACTAAGCAGATCGGCTAAATCCACTCCCGCAACGAAGCGCACGCCACGGGGATTTTCAGGTGTAACCAGTACCGGCCTTTCGACGATCAAGCCATGCTCGACCACGGGCGTGGTCACCAGCGAAGCGTTTGGCACGGGCTCGGGTTCGTCGAGCAGTTCGCTGCGGCTGCGCCAGAAGGCCTGGTCGGCCCAGCGGGTTTCGCCTCGGTAGAGCTCGCCGGCCATGGCAAGCCGCTGGCGGAACAACGATTGGGCTCGCTCCCGATAGAATCCGCAGGCCAGCGCCTCGCGCTCCGGTCGCGTCAGTAGCGTGTTGATAGTCGGCGCCGCCGCGAATGCGCCAGAGATTGCCTCATACATACCGTGGCCAGACAGCGGATCGCAGGTATAGGCCGCATCGCCGACGCGCAGATAACTGGCGTCTACCAGACCGCTACGAAGCGTGGCCTGGATTCCCCGAGACACCACAGGCCCCAGCGGCGACAGCGTTCCCAGTTCACGCGGGATCAGCTTCAGATAACGCGACAGTCGCTCATGCAACACATCCAGAGGTGCATCCGTGCCTGAAGGACGAGACGGTCCGCCAGGTGCTCCTCAACGACATCATGAATACGCTTTTCAGCGGGTTGGAAGCCCTGGGCCACGTCAAGCCTCACAACCCCGGCCAGTTCGTCCACCGCCATATCGTCGAGCGGGCGAAGGAATACATCCTGTCGTGCAAGGACCAGCCGCCAACCGTTCTCGAACTCTGCCAGGAACTGCGCGTCGCCCGGCGTACCCTGCACTACGCATTCCAGAAGGTGCTATCCATCAACCCGGTCACCTTCCTGCGCTACGTGCGACTGCATGGTGCACGCCAGGAAATACTCGCCGCCTCCGGCTCGGAGCTGATAAGCGACATCGCCGCCCGCTGGGGCTTCTGGCACCTGGGCATGTTCGGCACTTACTACAAGGCGCTGTTTGGAGAAACACCATCCGCAACGATGCGCCGCGACTTTCCCAACGCTGATTACCGCACTCGTCTCTTATCGACGAAATAACTGCGCCCCTACCCTGCGTTTGGCCCAGCGCAATCTGCGTTGCGCTAATGAAAGAAGGCGAGTCATTCCGGAAACCGATGCCCGCAAGCTGGCGCGACCGTCCTTCTTCCTTGGGCAATGGCCAGGCATGATGCGCGTGCTGGTTCAACAAGGGGCGGACTATGAACATGCTGCATGCAATGCAGGCCTTCGTCAGGGTGGTGGATGCGGGAAGTTTTACCGCCGCGGCCCAGCAAGCGGAGAGCTCCACGGCCCAGGTCTCCCGGCTGGTGGCCGACCTGGAAAATCACCTGCAGGCGCGCCTGCTGCACCGCACCACGCGGCGACTGGCATTGACTGAAACTGGCGAAGCATTCCTGCTCCAGTGCCGGCAGATTCTTGAGCAGATCGATGATGCCTGTGCTCAGGCCAGTGGTTCGCATCTGACGCCACGCGGAAATCTTCGGGTGCATGCCTTGACCGGTTTGGGCATTCAGCTGCTCGCCACCTTGGCAGGACGTTACAGCGAACAGTATCCCGAGGTGAACATCGAGCTTGTGCTGTCGCAGCGCCAGCCCGATCTGCTCGCAGACGACCTTGATGTGGTGATCACCTTGTCCCGCGAGTTGCCCGATTCCGAGTTGATCGCCCAGCCCCTGGGCAGCGTCTCCCAAGTGGTTTGTGCAGCGCCGCAATATCTCAAGCAGCATGGCGTGCCGAGCACACCTGCAGAACTGCAGGCCCATCGGTGCCTGCAACTGGTTGATCCGGCCTTCACCGATACCTGGCGCTTTCTGACTGATAAGGCGTTGAGCGGTGATGATTTATTCGTCGTTGTCCCGGGCAAAACCTTCAAGGTGAATGTTGCCGAAGCGATGAGCAGCGCCGCCGAGGCCGGCATGGGCATATGCCTGTTGCCGGACTATGTAGCCGCATCGGCATTGCAGCGTGGCTCACTGGTCCGGTTGTTGCCGCACTTTCACCTGCAGGAAAAGACTCTTTACGCGCTCTATCCGTCCAGGCGCTTTCTGGATGCCAAGGTAAGAACCTGGGTGGATTTTCTTAAGCAGCAGGTGCCGCAACAGCTCGCCGACTACCACCAAATTGTGCAAAACCCGGAGTACTGGGCCAGAGAAAACGAGACCTGACCATTTTATTGTTGCGCTTTACGTAACAGTCCTTCCTTCCAGACGATGTATTTCTACTCTCAGAGGAACTCTAAACTGGCCGTGTGACATCGCAGTGAGCTTATCGTTGTGCTCACAGCGTCGTGCGTTGGTTGCTCCCTGGCACGATCAGTCGATGTCTCCTTTTTGGCTGCACCGTCGTTGGCAGCCTGTTTTATTCAGCGGTAACGCCCACGCCCGCTCTTGCGGCGGGCGGTACCCGGCCCATAAATTCCGCACTGAGGGACCAGAGCATGAGAAACCTCATATGGCTTGCCAGCATTGGTATCGCCGCACCCTTGGCCTATGCGGAAGAGCAACAGTCAAACTATGAGTACGGCGATCGGCCGGATATTGCCAAGGTCCTGTCACTGGACGTTCCTAGCGATGATTGCAATGTGGTCGAAGCCACGATGACCTACCTGGATTCCAATGGCGAAACCCATACAATGCGTTACCTTCGCCAAGGCGCGGACTGTCACGACAACTGATAAACCAGCAGCGCGCGTCAGCCTGCAAATGCCCCGCTACTCCAATGTGCCTGGGTCAGAGCCAGGATCGGTAGGCCCGCCTGGGCTTGAATGACGATCCGGTGCCGGCGCTGGGTCGTTTTCTTCCCGCATCGTTTCTACCGGTAGGCCATCTTCAGTCACCAGCCGTCCTTTATGGTCACGCTCGGTCTCCAGGGTTTCCTGAGGCGTTGGATTGCCCATACTGCTGGGCTTTGAACCACGCCTTTCTTCAGGCGTGCCCGCTGGCCACTGGGCGAACGCACTTGACGCAACCATCAACGATGTCAGCGCCGCTATCTTGAACATGTTCATGCAACCTCCTCGGTAGGCGCCATGGCGCCGGACGGTGGTTTACAACGTTTAGGAGCCTGCTAGCGTTCTAGAACACTCCGACAATCTATCGCTCAGCGCACCTGCACACAGGGTGAGAGGATGGCCATGGCTACGCGCCTACCCTTGATGACTATTGAAAACATCCTTCGCGACCATCTGCGGCCCTTTCAATGCGATTGCCATGCGCAGGAAGACAGCCACATCACGGTGCGCCTGTACAAAGAGCACCTCGATGAAGAGCTGACCGTTTTCGGTATCACCGACGAGCAATGTCGAGACACCGAAAACCTGGTGCGGCTCGCACAGGAATTGCGTTTCGAACTCTACGCAACGCGTGGCGGCTCGAAGAGTTCTCTCAAACTAAGCGGGTTGTAGCAGCCGTTTATAAAGCGTGTTAACGGCCTGTTACCGCTTGGCTTCCACACCCGGCTCATGCGCCCGCGTCAGATAGGCATGGGTCAGCTCTGCAAGATGGCTGCGGATCCATTCAGCCATGGCCACTTCCTCGGCCAGAATGCGGGTGCAGATTTCCTGGGTTTCGGTATCGCCCACAGCTTCGGCAGCCGCGATCAGAATTTCGTAGGAAGCGATTTCCAGGTTCTCGAAGACGTAACCCATCATGGCGCCCTTGACGATCTCGTCATTGACCATCATCCCGCCCATGGCCTGCCCCATCGCCATCATCTTGCCGCCCAGATCCTTGAGACCCGAATGGGATTTGTCGTAGCGCTGCAGGCAGCTTTCGATAAGCCTGGACTGGTTCTGGGTTTCCTGAATGTGCTGCTCGATGCGCGCTTTCAGCTCTGGATAATGTTCGATACGGCTGGCCTGCTTGTTGAGCATGGTTTCGGCCTGGGCCTCCATGGCATGCGCGTCACGCAGCCACTCAATCAGGCGCTCAACGCGAATGTCGTTGCCGGTTTGTGCGCTTTGCATGTGCTTTCCTCCAGGTTTGGCTTTCGTCCTTTAGTGAAAGACCCTGCCTGGCAGAGTTCCAAGTACCCGACCGGCTGCACATTCACGGATTGCCGCGCAGCTTCTCCTTGAGCTGAGCATGGCGTTCCGGCAGACACTCCAGCGCGTAACGTGCGGCCTGCTTGCGAATGGATACTCGGTCGCCGTCGAACTGCCGCGTCTCGCTGATACACACCTGACGCCCGCCCTCTTTCAAGGCAAAGGCGTAGCACTGGGTGCCACCCTGATCTTCCTCGCTATCGTCGGCAACGCCGGTATTGGCAACTGCAAGATCCGCCTCACCGGCGTTCAGCGCACCGAGTGCCATTTCGCTCGCGACCTCTTCACTGGTCAGGCCATAGGTCTCGATAGTCTCCGGGTTTACGTTGAGCAGCCGCTGCTTGGCGCTGGGCGAATACACCACGAAGGCGCTGTCCAGCACCTGCCCGCAACCGGGGATATCACCCAGCAGGGATGCGATCAGTCCGCAGGTGCAGGATTCGGCTGTCGTCAGGGTAATTTCACTGTCACTTAGGAAGTGCACGATTTCGGCAAGGTCTCGCATGGTCCTGGCTCCGCTGAAAGGCCCGTGTGGCTTAGCTTTCGGAGCAAGCAGGAGCGAGCAAAGTTCCACCGTGTGTTTCGTCAGACAGTGAGAACCAAATCACAGTGGCCCGGTCTCTCTGAAGGTGGAGCCGCAGAAGCTCTACCTCGCATACCAAAGCTGTTTTCGCCTCGTCGTGCTCATTGGTTACAGCGCCGCAAATGGCCGCTGTGTTGTAGGAACGTGCCTGTAACCGGCCTGACTCCAGTCCAGGCCACTGGGAAAAGTATTTATATGAGTATTGCTGCTGTCGAGAATGCGTCCGTTTCTGTGAAAGTCGCCAAGCGCCCGACGCCAGCGTCCGAGCGCCCCGTGCTGCAGTTGCGCAGCACGCGCGAGCAAAAGAAAAAGATCCTGTTCGTGACTTCCGAGCTGACCGGCCTGATCAAGACCGGTGGGCTCGCCGACGTGTCCGCTGCCCTGCCCCGCGCCCTGGGTGCAGTGCATGACGTGCGCGTGCTGATTCCCGGCTACTCGCAGGTCATGCAATGCGGCCTGCCGATCCGCGTGGTGGGTAGCGTCGTTTCCCATGGCGAGCTCCCGGCTTGTCGAATTGGCCGACTCGACATGCCCGATGGTCTGATCATTTACGTACTGATCTGCCCCGAGCTCTACGAGCGCGATGGCCTGCCATATGGCGATGAGCATGGCCAGGACTGGCCGGACAACCCCATGCGCTTTGCGCGGCTGTGCATGGCCGCGGCAGATATTGCTGCCGGCTCCGCTCGCTTGCGCTGGTGTCCCGAACTGGTGCATGCCCACGACTGGCCGACCGGCCTGACGCCTGCCTACATGCACTGGCGCGGCCTTGATACGCCCTGCATCTTCACCATTCACAACCTGGCCTACCAGGGCAATATCAGCATGCAGTTGCGCCGCCGGCTGTGCATTCCCTTGGAAGCCTGCGGGCCGGAGCGCATGGAGTTTTACGGCTCGCTGTCACTGCTCAAGGCCGGCATCGCCTATGCCGATCATGTCACCACGGTCAGCGCCACCTATGCGCGGGAGATCACCACACCGGAGTTTGGTTGCGGGCTGGATGGCTTCCTCGCGATGAAAGCGCGCCAGGGTCTGCTCAGCGGACTGCTCAATGGCATCGATGAGAGCTGGGACCCGCAAAGTTGCACACATCTGATCAGCCCATTCGGGCCGGACGACTGGAACGGCAAGCGCGCCAACGCGACGCATGTTCGCAACCTGTTTGGCCTTGAGCCGAGCGAAGGGCCTCTGTTTGCGGTGGTTTCGCGCCTGGCGCAGCAAAAGGGCATCGATCTGAGCATCGACGTCGCTGAAACCATCGTCTCCCGTGGCGGCCAGCTGGCCATCCTCGGCCGAGGCGAGCCAGCGTTGGAAGAGCAGGTTCAAAGTCTGGCGGAACGTTACCCAGGTCGCGTGGGCGCCCATGTCGGCTTCAACGAAACCGATGCCCGCAGGCTGTTCGCCGGCAGCGATTTTCTGCTGATGCCGTCGCGCTATGAGCCCTGCGGATTGAGCCAGATGTATGCCCAGCGCTTCGCCTCGCTGCCCATCGCCCATCGCACCGGTGGCCTGGCTGACAGTATCGACGATGGCGTAACCGGCTTTCTGTTCGATACGCCAGACATAGAGAGCTATCGCCACGCGGTGGAACGCGCCTTGGCCGTATTCGAAAGGCCACATCTGCTAGAAGCCATGCGCTGCCGTGCAATGAGTGCCGGCTTCTTCTGGAGCCACGCGGTGGAGCCTTATTACCAGCTGTACCAACGCCTGCTGCGTCAGCGGAGTGAAGCCAGCGTCGCCATCTGACATTTATTACGGGAGCAATCCATGCAGCACGGTCCACTTCTTCTGGATGATTCCCACACCCGCTTCCACCTCTGGGCACCGGATGCGCAACGGGTCAGCCTGTTGCTCGAAAACGCTGCCACCCTGCCCATGCAGCGTCTGGAGAACGGCTGGTACAGCCTGGATACCGAAGTCGGCGCGGGTACGGCCTATCGCTTTTTGATCGATGACGAGCTGCAGGTGCCCGACCCTGCAGCCAGAGCGCAACAGGGCGACATTCACGGGCCGAGTCTGGTCGTCGATCAGCAGGCCTACGCATGGCGCAACCAGCAATGGCGCGGTCGTCCCTGGCATGAAACGGTACTCTACGAGCTGCACGTGGGGGCCTGCGGTGGCTATGCGCAGATTGAGCAGCGCCTTGCCGGCTTGGCAGAAATTGGCGTGACCGCGATTGAGCTGATGCCGCTGGCGGAATTCCCGGGGTCGCGCAATTGGGGCTACGACGGCGTACTGCCCTACGCACCGGAAGCTTCCTATGGCAGCCCTGAAGACCTCAAGCGGCTGATCGATGCAGCCCACAGTCACGGGCTGATGGTGTTTCTCGATGTGGTCTATAACCACTTCGGGCCGGACGGCAACTATCTGGGCCGCTACGCCAAGCACTTTTTCCGACACGACCAGCAAACCCCCTGGGGCGATGCCATCGACTTCCGTCAGCGTGAGGTGCGCGACTTCTTTATCGACAGCGCGCTGATGTGGCTCAACGAATACCGTTTCGACGGTCTGCGCCTGGATGCCGTTCACGCCATAACCGACCGGGGCTTCCTTACCGAGCTGGCCGAGCGTGTGCGCGGCGAGACCGAACCGGGGCGCCTTGTCCATCTGGTTCTGGAAAACGAGGACAACCGCGTCAGCCTGCTTGAACAGGACTTCACCGCGCAGTGGAACGATGACGGCCATAACGTGCTGCACAGTCTGCTAACCGGCGAAAGTCAGGGTTACTACGCGGATTTTCACCAGGATTCCACTGCCAAGCTGGTGCGCTTCCTGGGTGAAGGTTTCATCTACCAGGGGCAGCAGGACCGGCGTGGACATGCACGGGGGGAACCCAGCAAACACCTCTCGCCCACTTCATTCGTGCTTTTTCTGCAGAACCACGACCAGATCGGCAATCGGGCCTTCGGTGAACGCCTGATCAACCTGGCCGAGCCTGAAGCCCTGCGTGCCGCCACCGCCCTGTTGCTGCTCTCCCCCATGATTCCCATGCTTTTCATGGGCGAGGAATGGGGCGCACGGGAGCCCTTCCTGTTCTTCACCGACCACCACGGCGAACTGGCCGATGCCGTACGCGAGGGGCGCCGAGGAGAATTTGCCGAATTCGCGGAGTTTGCCGACGAGGCCATTCGTGCGCGCATTCCCGACCCGAACGCCGAGGCAACCTTCGAGGCTTCCTGCCCGGATGCGAACAAAGTGGACGAAGCCTGGGCCGGCCTTTACCGCCATCTGTTGGAGATTCGCCACCGGGAAATCATCCCACGCCTGCAGGGGGCGACGTTTCTGGACGCAGTAGCGCTCGGCGATGCCGCAGCCCTGGCGCACTGGCGCCTGGGCGACGGCAGCCGACTGCGCCTGGAGCTCAACCTGGGCACGCAGCCAGTCGAGTTGACCCCTGCCCCCGCGACCGCACGCCTGCTTTACGCAAGCCGCGAAGACGCCACAAGCGCAGACAGCCTGCCGCCCCATACCGCCAGAGTCCTGCTGGAAGATCTCCATGAATGAAGCACGCCTGAAGCGCCTGGCCGAAGCGGCAGGATTGTCCATCAACTGGATCGATGCCGATGGGCGCGAGCAGCAAGTCGCGCCCGACGTTCTGCGAGCCGTGTTGCACGGCCTGGGACTGGACGCCGACAGCGATGACGCGGTGGAGCGTAGCCTGGAGAAACTTCACGTTGATGGCGGTGCCGATGGCCTGCCGCCTTTGCTGACCCTGGATCAGGGCACGGCGCTGGACCTGTCGACCTATTGCCGCGCTGGCGAGCGCTACAGCCTGGAACTGGAAAGCGGCGAGCAGCGAGACGGCAGTCTGGATCAGCAAGGTCGCCTGGCTTCCGTCGATACGCCGGGCTATCACCGCCTGCGAATTGCCGGCCACCAGCTGACGCTTGCGGTGGCGCCGCCTGCCTGCCCCAGCGTGACGGAAATTGCTGGCCCTGGGGCCTGGGGGCTGACGGTCCAGCTATACGGCTTGCGCCGGGAAGGCGATGGCGGTATGGGTGACACCCTGGCGCTGGAGGCCTTCGCCCGCAACGCCGCGGCACATGGCGCCGACGCGCTGGGCATCAGCCCGGTTCATGCGATGTTTTCCGTCAATCACCACCAATTCAGCCCCTACTCCCCGTCCAGCCGCCTGTTCTTCAATAGCCTGCACGCAGCGCCCGAAGCGACCCTGGGCGATGCACCGTTGCGCATGGCCATCGAAACCTGCGGCCTGACTGAAGAATTGCAACGACTGGAACAACTGGAGCTGATCGACCGGCCTGCCGTCAGCCAATCCCGGCAACGACTGCTGCGCCAGCTGTTCGAGGACTTCTGCAAAGGTGGCAATGCGCAACAGGCGGATTTCGACAGTTTCCGAGCCGCTGGTGGGCAAGCGCTGGAGAACCACTGCCGCTTCGAAGCGCTGCATGCCACCCTTCTCGATTCCGATGGGCACCCGCAGCACTGGCGCGACTGGCCCGAGCAATATCGTGACCCGAACGGCGCCGAGGTTGATCGCTTCGCCCGTGAGCAGGCTCACGAGGTCAGTTACCACGCCTTCTGCCAGTGGTTGATCGCCCGAGGCCTGGAACGGGCTCAGATAGCGGCCCACAGCGCCGGAATGAAGATTGGCCTGATCAGTGATCTGGCGGTAGGCGCCGATGGTGGCGGCAGCCAGGCCTGGAGCCGACAGGAAGAGGTACTGGCCACGCTGAGCGTTGGCGCCCCGCCGGATATTCTCAACCGTGCCGGGCAAAACTGGGGGATCTGCGCATTCTCGCCCTGGGGGCTCAAGGCCAACGGCTATCGGGCCTTTATCGAAATGGTGCGCGCCAACCTCGCCCATGCTGGCGGCATGCGCATCGATCACGTCATGGGGCTGATGCGCCTTTGGGTCATTCCCGCCGGTGAAGGCCCGGAGAACGGCGCCTATCTCAACTACCCCTTCGATGACCTGCTGCGGCTGCTGACTCTAGAAGCCTCACGCCAGAACGCCGTGATCCTTGGCGAAGACCTGGGCACGGTGCCGGAAGGTCTGCGGGAGAAACTGGCCGCACGGAACATTCTCGGCATGCGCGTGCTGCTGTTCGAGCAGGACGACGGACGCTTCACGCCGGCGCCACAGTGGTCTGCCGACGCTCTGGCAACCACCACCACCCATGACCTGCCTACGCTCGCCGGCTGGTGGAAAGGGCGCGATATCGACTGGCGAATTCGTGCGGGCCATGGCGCCGAAGAGGATCGCCAGCAGCAGCTGGCAGAGCGTGAGCGCGAACGCCGCGGCCTGGACGCCGTACTGCATCGCTATGCAGGCGAAACCTCCAGCAAACCGCTTGACGTAGAAAATGCCATAGAGGCCAGCGCCTGTTTTATCGGGCATACGCCGGCGCCGCTGGTGTTGCTGCCCCTGGAAGATGCGCTGGGGCTGGAAGAACAACCCAACTTGCCGGGCACCGTCGACGGCCATCCCAATTGGCGCCGGCGCTATCCCGGCGATAGCGCCAACCTGCTCGATCACCCTGACAGTACCCGCCGGCTGCAATGCCTGGCTGGAGCACGGGGCACCCTGCGTGCCGGAGATCAACAAGAATGATGAAACCCCTCACGGCAACCTTGCGGTTGCAATTCCACAGCGGATTTACCCTGGATGACGCTACTGCCCTGGTCGACTACTTCGCCGATCTGGGCATCAGTCATCTCTACGCCTCACCTTTGCTTACCGCCCGCCCCGGCTCCATGCACGGCTACGACGTCATCGACCCGACCCGCATCAACCCCGAGCTGGGTGGCGAAGAAGCTTTGCAGCGCCTCGTCGAAGCCCTGCGTCGCCGAGGCATGGGGCTGATTCTGGATATCGTCTCCAACCATATGGCCGTTGGCGGTTCCGGCAATCCATGGTGGCTGGATGTACTGGAATGGGGCCGGGGCAGCCCCTACGCGCAATTCTTCGATATCGAATGGAATTCGCCCGACCCGCTGCTGGAAGGTCAGCTGCTAGTGCCGTTCCTGGGCAGCGACTATGGCGAAGCCCTGCAACAGGGCAGCATCGTCCTGCGCCTGGATGCGCAAAGCGGCTCCATCTACGCCGAGCATTACGAGCATCGTTTCCCCATTACGCCGCCCAGCTACGGCGAGATTTTGCGGCAATCCGAGCAACCGGAGCTGCGTAGCCTGGCCCATCACTTCGACGCTCTCAAGACCGCGCCCTCTCCTTGGCAAACCGCTCGCCAACTGCGCGCCGAGCTGGCCCAGCTGCTGGAAAACCCCGGCACCCGTCAGGAACTGGAAGAGGCGCTCAAGCGCTACGACTCCACTGATGCGGAAGGTTTCCGCCGTCTGCACGCCCTGCTCGAACGCCAGCATTACCGGCTGGCCAGCTGGCGTACCGCCGGTGATGACATCAACTGGCGACGTTTCTTCGATATCAACGAGCTGGGCGGGCTGCGCGTCGAGCGGCCCGTGGTGTTCGAGGAAACCCACGCGAAGATCTTCCAGCTGATCGGCGACGGCCTGGTTGACGGCCTGCGCATCGATCACATCGACGGCTTGGCCAACCCGCGTGGATATTGCCGGCGTCTGCGCCGCCGGGTCGATCGCCTGAAGGCCGCACGCCCAGCCGAAGCGGCGCTGGAACATGTGCCAATCTACGTGGAAAAGATTCTGGCCGGAGATGAACAGCTGCACGACGACTGGGGCGTGGACGGGACAACCGGCTACGAGTTCATGAATCAGGTGTCCCTGCTGCAGCACGACCCTGCCGGCAAATCGGTGCTTTGTGGCTTGTGGAGCGAAACCACCGAACGGACCGAAGACTTCATGGAAGAAGTGCGCCAGGCACGCCAGCTGGTCGTCACCGGCCCGCTGGCCGGCGACTACGAAAGCGTTGCCCAGGCGCTGTTGCAAGTAGCCAGACAGGACGTGATGACGCGCGACATCACCCTAGGCGCGATCCGCCGGGCGCTGCTGGAACTGATCGTGCACTTTCCGGTGTACCGCACCTATATCGGCGCTCAGGGGCGCCGGCCCGCGGACGAGCCGTTTTTCCAGCAGGCTCTGGCCGGTGCGCGCACGACGTTAGGCGAAAAAGACTGGCCCCTGCTCGAACACCTCGACCGCTGGCTCGGCGGGGAACCGCTGCGTGCGCTGCCCGCCGGGCCTGCGCGACGCCTGCGTCGCTATGCCTGCACACGTTTCCAGCAGCTCACCTCCCCGGCGGCGGCCAAGGCCGTGGAAGATACCGCCTGCTACCGCTCAGGCGTCCTGCTGTCGCGCAACGATGTTGGCTTTGATCCGCAGATTTTCAGTGCGCCGGTCGAAAGCTTCCATGCTCGCTGCCTGGAGCGCGCCGAACACTTCCCGCAGAACCTGCTGACCACTGCCACCCACGACCACAAGCGCGGCGAAGACACCCGCGCGCGGGTGGCTGTAATCAGCGAGCGCGCCGAATGGTTTGCCGAAAAGGCCCGGCATTGGCGGCAGCTGGCCTACGGCGTACGTCAACAGCTGGCGGACGGGCCGGCGCCCTCTCCAGGTGACGAGCTGCTGCTGTACCAGATCCTGCTTGGCAGCTGGCCACTGGAGCTGAGCGCTGACGATCAGGCAGGCGTCGAGGCCTATTGCGAGCGAATCGGCAAATGGCTGGAAAAAGCCCTGCGTGAGGCCAAGTTGCGCACCAGTTGGACCGACCCCAACAGCGACTACGAAAGCGCATGCCAGCAGTATCTGCGGGCTCTGCTGCTGAACGATGAATGCCGTGGCCTGCGTCAGGAGATTGCCGACGCTGCTGCCGAGCTGGCCCCTGCTGGTGCGCTGAACAGCCTGACCCAGACGCTGTTGCGCATGACCACCCCGGGCGTGCCGGACCTTTACCAAGGCACCGATTACTGGGACTTCAGCCTGGTTGATCCCGACAACCGCCAGCCGGTGGACTTTGCTCGGCGCCAGGCCACGTTCAACCCCCAGGCGCAGCCTGATGAGCTGCTGGCCAACTGGAAGGATGGCCGCATCAAGCAATGGCTGATCGCCCGCTGCCTGAACCTGCGCAGCACCCTACCCGCGCTGTTCAGCGAAGGCAGCTATTTGCCACTGAAGGTCGAGGGCAGCCACGCCGACCGGGTGATCGCCTTCGCCCGAGAGCGTGACGGCACCTGGCTCATCGTGATCGCAGCGCGTTTGGCTACCCCACTGCTGGCCGACAGCGCCATACCGCAGATCGCACCCGAGCTCTGGCAGGACACTTCGGTGCAGCTGCCCGAGGTGCTGAGCGGTCGTCCATTGATGCGACTTTCCAGCGCAAACGCAGTCACACCCAATCAGACGAGCCTGCATCTGCAACAGGCTTTGGAATCCCTGCCCGTAGCGATTCTGCAAACAACAATCAGATAGTCAGGAGAAAAGTACCGATGAACCAGCAAGAACAACGCATCCGCGAACTTGCCTACGAAATCTGGCAGTCCGAGGGCCGCCCCACCGGGCAGGAAGAGCGCCATTGGGAGATGGCCTGCAAGCTGGTTGAAACTCAGGGCAGCGCAGCCACAGCACCGTCCAAACCGGTTCGCAGCCGCAAGGCTGCCGCCAAACCTGTGGATGCCACGCCGGCCAGCAAGCCGGCGAAGGCCGCCGCTGCCGTCAAAAAGCCCCGCGCGCCACGCTCGACCAAGCCCGCAGACAGCTAAAGCACAGCGCTTTTCCGTAGCAGCGAGCTTGCCAGCGAAGGCGGCCCCTTGGTGTTCAAAAGATAGAAGCTTCGCTGGAGTCCCAGCGGAGTGGCGACCCGGTCATCGGAGTAAACATGAGCAAAGCAAAACAATCAGCCCACCAGGTACAGCAGCCTTCGCGCGTCCGTGAGGGCCTGCCTTTTCCGCTGGGTGCGACCTGGGACGGCCTCGGCGTCAACTTCGCGATCTTTTCGGCACACGCCACCAAGGTTGAGCTGTGCCTGTTCGACGCCAGCGGCGAAACCGAGCTGGAGCGCATCGTTCTGCCGGAATATACCGATGAAATCTGGCACGGCTACCTGCCCGACGCTCATCCGGGGCAGGTCTATGGATACCGCGTTTATGGGCCCTACGAGCCTGAAGCCGGGCATCGTTTCAACCCCAACAAGCTGCTGATCGACCCATACGCCAAACAGCTGGTGGGCGAGCTGCGCTGGTCCGAAGCGCTGTTCGGCTACACCATCGGCCATCCCGACGGCGACCTGAGCTTCGATGAGCGCGACAGTGCGCCCTTCGTCCCCAAGTGCAAGGTCATCGATCCCGCCTTTACCTGGGGTCGCGACCACCCGGTGCAGGTGCCGTGGGACCGCACGATCATCTATGAAACCCATGCACGCGGTTACACCATGCGCCATCCCGCAGTGGCCGAAGAGGTTCGCGGTACCTTCGAGGCCTTCAAGACGCCGGAAGTGATCGACCACATTCGCAAGCTGGGCGTCTCCAGCATCGAGTTCCTGCCCATTCATGCCTTCGTTCAGGACCAGCACCTGCTGGAAAAAGGCATGAGCAATTACTGGGGCTACAACAGCATTGCGTTTTTCGCGCCGCATCCCAAATACCTTGCCAGCGGCAAGATCAGCGAATTCAAGGAGATGATCGCGCATCTGCACAATGCCGATCTGGAAGTAATCCTCGACGTCGTCTACAACCACACCGCTGAAGGCAATGAACTGGGTCCTACGCTTTCCATGCGAGGCATTGACAATGTCTCCTACTACCGCCTGATGCCGGACGACAAGCGCTATTACATCAATGATTCCGGCACCGGCAATACGCTGGACATGAGCCACCCCTGCGTGGTGCAGATGGTCACCGACTCACTGCGCTACTGGGCGTCGGAAATGCACGTGGACGGCTTCCGCTTCGACCTGGCGACCATTCTCGGCCGCGAGCACGAAGGCTTCGACGAGCGCCACGGGTTTCTCGTGGCCTGTCGTCAGGATCCGGTGTTGGCCAAGACCAAACTCATTGCAGAACCCTGGGACTGTGGCCCGGGCGGCTATCAGGTGGGCGGTTTCCCACCCGGCTGGGCGGAGTGGAACGATCAGTTCCGCGATACCGTACGCGCCTTCTGGAAAGGCGACGAAGGCCAGCTACCGGACGTGGCGTCACGCCTGACCGGCTCCGGCGATCTCTATAACCAGCGCGGCCGCCGCCCGTTCAGCTCGGTCAATTTCATTACCGCGCACGACGGTTTCACCCTCAATGACCTGGTGTCCTACAACGACAAACACAACGAGGATAACGACGAGGACAACCGCGACGGCAGCGACAACAACCTGTCCTGGAACCACGGTGTCGAAGGCCCAACCGACGATCCCGAAATCAACGAGTTGCGATACCGGCAGATGCGCAACTTCTTCGCCACCCTGCTGTTCTCCCAGGGCACACCGATGATCGTCGCCGGTGACGAGTTCGCCCGCACCCAGCACGGCAACAACAATGCCTACTGTCAGGACAGCGAGATCGGCTGGATCGACTGGAATATCAGCGAAGACAGCCAGGAGCTCCTGACCTTTGTGCGCAAGCTGGTGCGGTTACGCCAGCGTTTCCCCATGCTGCGCCGCAATCGCTTCCTGGTGGGCGCGTACAACGAGGAGCTGGGCGTCAAGGATGTTACCTGGCTCGCGCCCAATGCCGAGGAGATATCCATCGAGCAGTGGCATGACGTCAATAACCGCTGCATGGGCATGCTGCTCGATGGCCGCGCACAGCCCACCGGCATACGCCGGGCTGGCTCGGATGCAACGCTGCTGATCATTCTCAGTGCACACCACGAGCAGATCGATTTCACCCTGCCCGAAGTACCCCAGGGCATTTACTGGAATCGTCTGGTAGACACCAGCAACCCCACTGCCCGCCCTGAGCGTTTCGATTTTGGCCAGCAGTGTGAAGTCATGGGACGTTCGTTGCTGATGCTGGAGCTGATCAAGGAAGCTACGCCTGGCAATCAGTGGTAACGCCTTAAAACCCGTAGGAGCGGCTCATGCCCGCGAGCTTTAATGGCAAAAACCAAGAGCTCGCGGGCGTGGCCCCGCTCCCACAGGGATGGTCCTTCAGCCCTGTGAAATCATCCCGCCAAACCCGCAGCTCTGGCCCGCGCGCCGTGCAGCTTCTTGAAGCTGTCGATCAGTCGCAGGTGTCGGTCGAGGCCTTCCAGTTTCATGCTGGTAGGCGTAAGGCCGTAAAAACGTACGCTGCCGTCCACCGAGCCGATCACCGCGTCCATGCGCGGGTCGCCGAACATCCGCCGGAAGTTGGCTTCGAAATCGGCCAGTTCCAGTTCATCGTCCAGATGCACTTCCAGTACCGCGTTCAACGCCTGATAGAACAGGCCGCGCTCCACAGTGTTGTCGTTGTACTGCAGGAAGGCCTCCACCAGGTCCTTCGCCTCCTCGAAGCGCTGCAGGGCAAGGTAGATCAGCAGTTTCAGCTCCATGATGGTCAGCTGTCCCCAAGCCGTATTGTCATCGAAGTCGATGCCGATCAGGGTGGCGATGTCGCTGTAGTCATCCAGCTCGCTGTCTTCCAGGCGCTCGACCAGTGCCTGCAGGCTGTCGTCGTCGAGGCTATGCAGGTTGAGGATGTCCTCGCGGAAAAACAGCGCCTTGTTGGTGTTGTCCCAGATCAGATCGTCCACCGGATAGACCTCCGAGTAGCCCGGCACCAGGATGCGGCAGGCCGTGGCGCCTAGGTCCTCGCGCACCATCATGTAGACCTCCTTGCCCATCTCTTCGAGGATGCCGAACAGGGTCGCGGCCTCCTCGGCATTGGCATTCGGTCCCTCGGCAGCAAAATCCCACTCGACGAACTCGTAATCGGCCTTGGCACTGAAGAAACGCCAGGACACCACGCCGCTGGAATCAATGAAGTGCTCCACGTAGTTGTTCGGCTCGGTCACCGCCTGGCTCTCGAAGGTCGGCTGCGGCAGGTCGTTTAGGCCCTCGAAGCTGCGACCTTGCAGCAGTTCGGTCAGGCTGCGTTCCAGCGCCACTTCGAAGCAGGGATGCGCACCGAACGAAGCGAAAATGCCGCCGGTACGTGGGTTCATCAGGGTGACGCACATCACCGGAAACTGCCCGCCCAGCGAAGCGTCCTTGACCAGTACCGGGAAGCCCTGCTCTTCCAGCCCCTGGATGCCGGCCAGAATGCCGGGATATTTCGCCAGCACTTCATGGGGCACGTCCGGCAACGCAATTTCGCCTTCGATGATCTCGCGCTTGACCGCACGCTCGAATATCTCCGACAGACACTGCACCTGCGCTTCGGCCAGGGTATTGCCCGCCGCCATGCCATTGCTTAGGTAGAGGTTTTCGATCAGGTTGGAGGGAAAATAGACCACCTCGCCGTCCGACTGACGTACATAGGGCAGCGAGCAGATGCCGCGCTCGACGTTGCCAGAGTTGGTGTCGTACAGGTGCGAACCACGCAGCTCGCCCTCGGGGTTGTAGATCGACAGGCAGTAGTCGTCGAGTATTTCTGCCGGCAGCGCATCCTTGCGACCCGGCTTGAACCAGCGTTCTTCCGGGTAATGCACGAACGCCGCATTGGCGATGTCCTCGCCCCAGTACTGGTCGTTGTAGAAAAAGTTGAAATTCAGTCGCTCAAGAAACTCACCCAGCGCCGACGCCAGCGCGCTTTCTTTGGTCGCGCCCTTGCCGTTGGTAAAGCACAGCGGCGAATGCGCATCGCGCAGATGCAGCGACCAGACGTTGGGCACGATATTGCGCCATGAAGCAATCTCGATCTTCATGCCCAGGCCGGCGAGCAGCCCGGACAAGTTGGCAATGGTCTGTTCCAGCGGCAGATCCTTGCCCAGGATATGCGTGGCCTGCGAGCCGATATTCGGCAGCAGCAGGGCCTGGGCATCGGCGTCGAGGCTCTCTACCTGCTCGATGACGAACTCCGGCCCGGTCTGAACGACCTTTTTCACCGTGCACCGATCGATGGAACGCAGGATGCCCTGGCGGTCCTTGTCGGAAATATCCGCCGGCAGCTCGACCTGGATCTTGAAGATCTGCTTGTAGCGGTTTTCCGGGTCGACGATGTTGTTCTGCGACAGGCGAATGTTTTCGGTGGGAATGCCGCGAGTCTGGCAGTAGAGCTTTACAAAATAGGCCGCACACAGCGCCGAGGAAGCCAGGAAGTAGTCAAACGGTCCCGGAGCCGAGCCGTCGCCCTTGTAGCGGATAGGCTGATCGGCCACCACCGTGAAGTCATCGAACTTGGCTTCAAGTCGGAGGTTGTCGAGAAAGTTGACCTTGATTTCCATGGGAGATACCAGAATACGAACCAGAAAAAATTGGCCGGCATTATCCCGGTTTTGCCCGCAGAAAAGGCTGTGTTTTCAGAATGTCCCGATTAAATGCGCCGCGAGCACGGCGGCTGGCTTCCGTGGGAGCGACGCCCCCGGCGCGAAGCTTTTGATTTTTGGCGAGCTCTCTTCTTTCGCTGCGAGGGCGCCCCGATCAAAAGCTCGCAAACAAGTTCGCTCCTACAAAAAGCGGCCAAGCCCCTCGGGGTTCACCTGTAGGAGCGGCCTTGGCCGCGAGCCTTTTAGAGGTTCTGGTAACGATTCATATCCAGCACGCCCGCTTCTACCGGATCGGTTTCATGGAGGTAGCGTGTCAGGTCGTTGAAATGCGCCCAGAAATCCGGATGGGTACGGCGTATGCCCCAACGCTCAACGATGCGCTCGAAGGCCACCTGGTCCTTCACCTGCTCCATGGCAGCGACAAACGCCGGCACTTCCCTGGCGTTCATGCTGAAGATGAAGTTGGGGTAGCTACTGAGCACACCGGGATACACCGTCAGGGTGTCCATGCGCGGCTTGTAGCGGTAGGCCTCGCCGAACATGAACGCCACATTGGTGTGCGCCCGGTTGCGCAGCAGGCTGTAGATGGCTCGCGGCTCGTCATCATGCTCGACCCGCAGCATGGTCGCCTCGGGTAACCAGTCAATGACCTTCAGGCTGGCCGCAACACGATTGGTCAGTCGGCTCAACGCCTGCTCGGTGGCTTGTCGCGCAACGCTCTGCAGCTGGTGATAGCAGTGGCTGGTGCGGCAGCGATTGATGGGGTCAGGGCTGACGTTGATCTCCGCATGACGCTGCAGCAGCTGCCAGGCGAAGCTCTTCAGGGGGTCGTGCTGCAGCTGCAGGGTCGTCGCTGTGGCCGTGTCGATCTTCGTATAAGCCAGCCATAGCTTGAGCTGGCCGCTTCTGTCGTACCAGTCATCGAGAATCGCCTGGCGCGAATCGGCCGGCAGCAAGCGCAGAAAATTCAATTCAGCGCCATTACGGATCAGATCGAAATACAGTCGCGTCTGGCCCTGATGCGAGACATTGCCGAATACGTCGAAATTCACCACCAGCTGGTAGTAGGTGCGTTCCAGCAGCGGGAAGTCCATCCACCAGAGCGTCTGCGGAATCTCGCCGATCAGGCCCTTTCTGACCGAAGCGCTGTCGTGCTGGCGAAACACGCTGAGCAGCGCATCGTCGTTGCCGCTCCAGATATGGTCCCAGCGGGCCGGCGTCTCGGTGTAGGCCTGCTTGCGCAGCTTCTCGTACTGGTTGCGTTTTTCCTGATAAATGCGCCAGAAGCTCATCAGCCCGCTGAGGTTGTCGATCTGCCCCGGCATGGCCAGCAATGGCGTGGTCTGGCGCTGGTAGTCGAGGTCGGTCAGATAGCGATCGTGCTGCGGGTCCTGAAACAGCACCCAGAAATTGTCGCGGATCACGTCCGTGGCGATCTGCCCGCGGCACACGGGGCCCCGGATAAAGGTGCGGACAAAATACTCGGCGTTATCCAGCATGAACTGATAGCGCGATCGTGCCGGGATCGCCTGGAAGGTGTGGAAGGGGTTTGCGCGATGATAGGTGCCATACCCCGGAAGCGCATCGAGCGCCCAGTCTTCACCGAAAAACAGCTCCTGCACCCGGGCCAGTTTCCGTGAATCGAGGGGATAGGTGATATGCGTCTTGTGCACGATCACACCCTCCACCGGACGAATTCGGTAGAAGAATGACCGGCCCGGATCATCGTTGGGGCGGCGCGTGGCGATCACATCCACCGGCTGGCCGGCAGGCGTGCGCGAACGCACCAGCTGGAAGAAACGACCGCTGTTGCCGTCGTCGAAATACAGATGGGCGATGAACAGGTGCTCATAGAGCCAGCGGCTGACCAGGGCCTGCCGGTCGCCCGGAGCATTGAGCATCGCTTCCCATTCGGCGATCTGCCTGGCTTCGCTGGCCGAGGGCTGCAATGGCTTCAGGTCGATCGGCGCACCCTGCTCGATCCAGTTCTGCAAAACCGTGTATTCGGCGTCTTCAAGCCCCGTTACCGCGAAGGGCATTCCGCCGTGCGGGTTGGCCTCCGCATAGGCGTCGAATTCACTGGGCATCGGGCACTGGTTTTCGCGGTTGATGCTGATATCCAGAGTGGCCGGCAGCTTGCTGTTGGGCGGCAAGGGATCGGCTTTTCCCAGCTCCAGCATCCGCGCCAGCAGCGCAGCCTGGCTGTCCGCAGGTGCCAACACTGAATGGAAGTCACGCTGGCGCCATGCGGCCTCCCCATGGGCATCCATATGGAGACGTGTGGTCATCTGCGCCTCGCTGCGGGTGCCGTTGTACACCGGCAGCTTGCTGGCGCCGCGCAGCACACCGGCATCGCTGCCCAGGTTGAGCTGGCAGGGCGCGTCGTAGCAGGCATGGCAAGCCACGCACTTGGCAGTGAAGATCGGCTGTATATCGCGCTGGTAAGACAGGCTTTCAGCACGAACAAGACCACATGCAGCCAACAGCAGCCCTGCAAGAATGGCGTGACGCTTCATGGGACAGCTCCTGAAAAACAGCCGGCATGGTAGCCAACCTGCCGTGTCCAGGCTAACGCCGCAGAAGTCATCAACGTAGGGCCGAACTTGTTCGGCCTTGGCCCCACAGGCGGCCGAAACAAGTTCGGCCCTGCATATCGATGGGCCCGCCAGGTAGCTTCCGTCATCTGTCGCCGACGCGCGTACCGGACGTCCGCGAACATGAATCTTACTCATGCAAAATCGCGAGCGATCAAAAAACATGCAGCCTTGCTATCATTCGCACCCTTCGTAATCCGCTTCTTCAGGTAGTCCAATGTCCAATCGTAACGACCGTCTCCAGGCCCTCCAGCAAGCGCTCCAGGAGCGCATCCTGATTCTCGACGGTGGCATGGGCACGATGATCCAGAGCTACAAGCTGGAGGAAGCCGATTATCGCGGCGAGCGCTTCGCTGACTGGCCGCGGGATGTCAAAGGCAACAACGACCTGCTGATCCTCAGCCGCCCCGATGTCATCAGCAGCATCGAGAAGGCTTACCTGGATGCCGGCGCCGACATTCTTGAAACCAACACATTCAACGCCACCCGCATTTCCCAGGCCGATTACGGCATGGAGTCGCTGGCATACGAGCTGAACGTCGAAGGGGCACGCCTGGCGCGCCAGGTCTGCGACGCCAAGACCCTGGAGACCCCTGATCGCCCTCGCTTCGTTGCCGGCGTCCTTGGCCCGACCAGCCGCACCTGCTCGCTGTCGCCGGACGTCAACGACCCGGGCTTTCGCAACGTTACCTTCGACGAGCTGGTGGAGAACTACAGCGAAGCGACCCGCGGCCTGATCGAAGGCGGCGCAGACCTGATCCTGATCGAAACGATCTTCGACACCCTCAACGCAAAAGCGGCGATCTTTGCCGTTCAAGGCGTTTTCGACGAGCTGGGCTTCGAGTTGCCGATCATGATTTCCGGCACCATCACCGATGCCTCCGGCCGCACCCTCTCCGGCCAGACCACCGAAGCTTTCTGGAACTCGGTGCGCCACGCCAAGCCCATCTCGGTCGGCCTGAACTGTGCGCTGGGCGCCAAGGAACTGCGGCCTTACCTGGAAGAACTCGCCAACAAGGCCGATACCCACGTTTCCGCGCACCCCAACGCCGGCCTGCCGAATGCGTTCGGTGAATACGATGAAAGCCCGGAGGAAATGGCGGTAGTCGTCGAGGAGTTCGCCGCCAGCGGCTTCCTCAACATCATTGGCGGCTGCTGTGGCACGACCCCGGCGCATATCCAGGCCATTGCCGAAGCCGTGGCCAAGTACCAGCCGCGAGTCATCCCGGATATTCCCAAGGCGTGCCGACTGTCCGGCCTGGAACCGTTCACCATCGACCGCAACTCGCTGTTCGTGAACGTCGGCGAACGCACCAACATCACCGGTTCCGCCCGCTTTGCCCGGCTGATCCGTGAGGAAAACTACACCGAGGCACTGGAGGTGGCCTTGCAGCAGGTGGAAGCCGGCGCCCAGGTAATCGACATCAACATGGACGAGGGCATGCTCGACTCCAAGGCGGCGATGGTGCGCTTCCTCAACCTGATCGCCGGCGAGCCGGACATTTCCCGTGTGCCGATCATGATCGACTCCTCCAAATGGGAGGTGATCGAGGCGGGCCTGAAGTGCATTCAGGGCAAGGGCATCGTCAACTCGATCTCCATGAAGGAAGGCGTCGAGGAGTTCAAGAAACACGCCAAGCTATGCAAGCGCTACGGCGCCGCCGTGGTGGTAATGGCCTTCGACGAGGTTGGCCAGGCCGATACTGCCGCGCGCAAGAAGGAAATCTGCAAGCGCAGCTACGACATTCTGGTCAACGAGGTGGGCTTCCCGCCGGAAGACATCATCTTCGACCCGAACATCTTCGCCATCGCCACCGGCATCGAGGAACACAACAACTACGCGGTGGACTTCATCGAGGCCTGCGCCTATATCCGCGATGAGCTGCCGTATGCGCTGACCTCCGGCGGCGTATCCAACGTGTCCTTCTCCTTCCGTGGCAACAACCCGGTACGCGAGGCGATTCACTCGGTATTCCTGCTGCATGCAATCCGCAACGGCCTGACCATGGGTATCGTCAACGCCGGCCAGCTGGAAATCTACGACGAGATTCCCAAGCAGCTGCGTGACGCCGTCGAGGACGTGGTGCTCAATCGCAATGCCAATGGCACCGAGGCGCTGCTGGCCATCGCCGAGGACTACCGCGGCGGCGGCGCCGTCAAGGAAGTGGAAAACGAGGAGTGGCGCTCGTTGCCGGTGGAAAAGCGTCTGGAGCACGCGCTGGTCAAGGGCATCACTACCTTTATCGTTGAAGACACCGAGGAATGCCGCCAGCAGTGCGCGCGTCCCATCGAGGTCATCGAAGGCCCGCTGATGGCCGGCATGAACGTGGTCGGCGACCTGTTCGGCTCGGGCAAGATGTTCCTGCCCCAGGTGGTCAAGTCCGCCCGGGTGATGAAGCAGGCCGTCGCTCATCTGATTCCCTTTATCGAAGCGGAAAAAGGCGACAAGCCGGAAGCCAAGGGCAAGATCCTCATGGCCACGGTCAAGGGCGATGTGCACGATATTGGCAAGAACATCGTCGGCGTGGTGCTGGGCTGTAACGGCTACGACATTGTCGACCTCGGCGTGATGGTGCCGGCGGACAAGATCCTCAAGACCGCCATTGAGGAAAAATGCGACATCATCGGCCTCTCCGGCCTGATCACTCCTTCGCTGGATGAAATGGTCCATGTCGCCCGTGAAATGCAGCGCCAGGGTTTCACTCTGCCCCTGATGATCGGCGGCGCCACCACTTCCAAGGCGCATACGGCGGTGAAGATCGACCCGCATTACAAGAATGATGCGGTGGTCTATGTCACCGACGCCTCGCGCGCCGTGGGTGTGGCCACGACATTGCTGTCGAAGGAAATGAAGCCGGACTACACCAGCAAGATTCGCGAAGAGTACGCCATGATCCGCGAGCGCACGGCGAATCGTGCCTCCCGTACTCAGCGCCTGAGCTATGCCCAGGCCATCGAGGCCAAGCCGCAGTTCGACTGGGCCGATTACGCACCGGTGAAGCCGAGCTTTACCGGCGCCAGGGTGCTGGACGATATCGACCTGCGCACACTGGTGGATTACATCGACTGGACGCCGTTCTTCATTTCCTGGGATCTGGTCGGAAAGTACCCGCGCATCTTCGAGGACGAGGTGGTAGGTGAAGCCGCCAGCAACCTGTTCAACGATGCCCAGGTCATTCTGAACAAGCTGATCGACGAGAAACTGATCAAGGCTCGCGCGGTGCTGGGCTTCTGGCCGGCCAACCAGGTCGCCCACGATGACCTGGAAGTCTACGGCGACAATGGCGAACGACTCGCCACACTGCACCACCTGCGCCAGCAAACGGTGAAGACCGACGGCAAGCCGAACTTCAGCCTGGCCGACTTCGTCGCGCCCAAGGACAGCGGCATCACCGATTACGTCGGCGGTTTCATCTGCACCGCCGGCATCGGCGCCGAAGAAGTGGCCAAGGCCTATCAGGACGCCGGCGACGACTACAACTCGATCATGGTCAAGGCACTGGCCGACCGCCTGGCCGAAGCCTGTGCCGAATGGCTGCACGAACGCGTGCGCAAGGAACACTGGGGGTATGACAAGGACGAGCAGCTGAGCAACGAGGAGCTGATCCGTGAGCAGTACCAGGGCATCCGCCCTGCCCCGGGCTATCCGGCATGCCCCGATCACACCGAGAAGAAGACCCTGTTCGCCCTTCTCGACCCTGCCGCCGAGTTCAACAAGGCCGGGACCAGCGGCGTGTTCCTTACCGAGCATTACGCCATGTTCCCCACTGCCGCCGTCAGTGGCTGGTATTTCGCCCACCCCAAGGCGCAGTATTTTGCCGTTGGCAAAGTCGACAAGGACCAGATCGAAAGCTACTCGCAGCGCAAGGGACAGGACATCGAAGTCAGTGAACGCTGGCTGATGCCGAACCTGGGTTACGACATCTGATTGGAGCCCCCATGACCGACACGCTCTATCTGCTGGACCAACTGGAAACCGCTGACATGCTGGAGATCGACGGCCTGCATGCCAGCGACTTCAGCCTCGACGAGCCGCTGCTCGATGAGGCTGAAGCGGCTGCCGAGGCCGACCAGCCCTTTGCCAGTGAAGCGACCGTCCTGCGCATCGAGGCCGTTGATGGCCGCGAGCGCCGGCAATGGCAGTTCAGCTACAACCAGGTAATGGAAGCGCTGTATCAGCCCGAAGACGACAGCTGGCAACTGGAAGGCGATCATGTGATCAGATGCTTCGCAGCCATCGGTGCCGAAGGCGACGACTGAAGTTGCGGGATCTAGGGGGCCGGCATGCAGGATGAATATGAAGCACCTCCATCCGTGCCCCTGGGAACGGTGATCGCGCAGCGTACCCTGCATACCGAAACCGGTGGTGACGTGACGATTTCTATCGGCCAGCCGGTGCATATCGGCGACGGCTGGGACTGGGCCTGCCCTTACCTGATCGAAGGGCTGCAAACGCCGATACAGCACCGGGTATTCGGTATCGATGCCCTGCAGACCTTACAGCTGGTTTCAGTCTCGATCCGCGACAAGCTGGAGCAATGCGGCGAGCGCCTGAACTGGCTGGATGATGACTACTGGCAGGCCGGCTTTCCCATGCTGCTGCAGTCCTACGGCGACAGGCAGATCGAGGAAAGCTGCTGAAGCTGCTGGAGCAAACCCTCACCCCTTGAGTCGTCTTTTCCTTACTTGCAGCGGGATCACGTCGCGGTGATCCGATGCCAAGTCACTCACCGTTCAACCGAGCCACTCATGTCTGTTCTGGAAATCATCGCCTCAACCCTCGGCGTCATCGCCGTATGGCTAACCGTCCGCCAAAATCCATGGTGCTGGCCCATCGGGCTGGTAATGGTATCGCTCTACGCCTGGTTCTTTTTCGAGGCGAAACTGTTCTCCCAGGTTCTGCTGCACGCGGTGTTCGCCCTGCTGCAGCTATACGGCTGGTGGCAGTGGACGCGAGGCGACACAGGTCGGGGCGGGCGAAAGGTCAGTTGCGCGAGCGCCCAGGAAGTACTGATTGGCCTTGCCGTTGCCGCACTGGTCGCGGTGCTATTGGGTGCCTTGATGGCGCGCTATACCGATGCCCAGTTTCCCTGGCCCGACGCCACGCTGACGGCCTTCAGCCTGCTGGCGCAGCTCGGAATGGCGCTCAAACGCGTGCAGTGCTGGCTGCTGTGGATAGTCGTTGATGTGCTCTACGTGGGGTTCTTCGCCTGGCAGGACTACTGGCTTACCGCAGGGCTTTATGGACTGTTCACCCTGCTCGCGATCATGGGGCTGCGTGAATGGCGTCAGGTACTGGTAATCGCGCGATGAAGGTATTGGTGCTCACCGGGCCTGAGTCCGCCGGCAAAAGCTGGCTGGGTGCGCGTCTGCAACAGCATTTTGGCGGTTTGCTGGTGGGCGAGTACGTGCGTGACTTCATCGACACCGAGCAGCGGGACACCTGCCTGGCGGACATTCCCACCATCGCCCGCGGCCAGCTGGCACTTGAGGACGCCGCGCGTCAGCAAGCGCCACACCTGTTGATCCTCGATACGCATCTGCTGAGCAATATGCTCTGGAGCCAGACGCTGTTCGGCAGTTACCCCGCCTGGCTGGAGGACGAGCTGCTGCAGCGGCCCTACCATCAGCACTTGCTGCTGTCACCTGAGGGCACCGACTGGCATGACGATGGGCAGCGCTGCCAGCCGGATCTGGCTGAGCGGCTGAGGTTCTACGACGATTGCCGGGCCTGGCTGAGGACACATTGTCAGCCCTTTGTGGAAATCGGCGGTGACTGGGCTGAGCGTGAGCGGCAAGCGTTTTCGCATACCCGCGCGCTGTTGGGCATTTAGCGGCTGGCTGGTTCCTGCCGCAGCAACAGCACGATGGCAACCACCACCAGCAAGGCACCCGGCGCCCAGTGCCAGCCCATTCGGGCCGGCTGGTCGAAGAACAGCAACAGCATCGAGACAAAGGGCACCAGATAGCTGTAGGCCGTGACGGCACCGGGCGTCAGCACCGAGGTAGCACGTTGCTGCAGGAAAAAGGTCATGGCGCTGGAAAATACGCCCAGATAGGTCACCAGCAGCAGGTCCAGAAGGTTCATTCTCAGCAACGTCCCGGGTGATTCCCAGAACAGCCCCATCAAACCGATCAGGACAGCACCGCAAACCAGGCTCCAGAAGGTACGCAGCCCGGCCTGCTTCGGCAGCACGCCACGGGCCAGCCCCCATTTGCTCAATACCGGATAGAGCGCTGACGCCACACAGCCGAAAAAGAACCCCAGCTCGCCCAGCCCCAGCTGCATGCCGGCGAAGTTGCCGCCGTTTTCCGCCCAGGCCAGGCCCAGCGCGCCGCTGGCGCCCAGGGCAAGAACCGCCAGCAGCCGGCCTGCCGGTTGCTCGACGCCCAAACCGCGCCCCAGGCAGTAGGCCAGTAACGGCACGCTGACGAACAGCGTCGCCATGGATAAGGCAGTGACTCGATGCGCGGCCCAGAACATGGTGCCGAAGAAGCCGGCCAGGCACAGCCCCATCAGCGCGTAGAGCAACAGGGTCGAGACCCTCGGCAGGCCTTCGCTCTGCTTCCACGCCAGCGGCGCCAGCACCAGGGCCGCGATGGTGAAACGCATACAGGTCAGCAGCAACGGCGGCAGGCCTTCACCGAGCAGGCCAACCGCCGGAAACGACAGGCCGACGAACGCCGCCCACAGCAGCATGCCGAGATGGGCCAGCGTAGTGCGCGAGGTCGTTTCAGGCATAGGCGTCGAGATAAGGGTGGACAGGAGTTATCGCAGTTCCGAAGGTGAGTTGCGTACGATCTTGATGCTATGGGTCAACGCCGGTTTGCGGGTCACGCTGATGGCCCGACGCGTTACGGTGTCGATGGTGATGTTCCAGAAACCGGTGTTGGGGACTTTGATCTTTGCCGGAAACTTGTCGAACGCACCGCCGTGGTAGGCATGACGTCCGCCATTTCTGAAGCTGCGAAAGTTCTTGTCGTTCATCAGGCGAATATTGCAGGGCTGCGAGCACTCGATGATCACATAGTCATCTTCATTGAGGTGTTCGCGTTGGTGAATGAACTTCATGTACCGCTCCGGACCGCATTGCTGGGAAAGGCGGAAGATTAGGGGCTGTTGCCGTATCAGCGCAATCCGCGTTGCTGCGCAACCCGAAGGGCCGAGCCGGCGCGGACGTGGTGAAACGACCACAGATCCTTCATGCACGGTATCTGGCTCGGCGGCTGTCAGCTTAGGACCTGTTGTTGGAAAGCAGGTTGCACCAGTTCTTGCGACCTGAATTCATAGATAATGCGCCGCGCTTTTTTCGAGGTCATGCCATGTCCGCCCCCTGCTCCGCCGATGCCGCATCTCCTGCGGCCCGCAACGCTACCCGCGTTGGTTTTTTCATGGCGGGCTTCGGGCTATCCATCTGGGCGCCCCTGGTGCCCTATGTGCGTGGACGTATCGAGATGAGCGATGCGCTATTCGGCTCGCTGCTGTTGTGCATTGGCATCGGCTCGCTGAGCTGGATGCCGCTCTCGGGGGTGCTGGTGAACCGTCACGGGATACGGCCGGTGGTGCTTGCCAGCGTCGCATTCCTGGCTTTGGCCCTTGCTGCGGTGGCATTGACCGATTCGATCTGGGTCCTGGGCCTGGCGCTGTTCTGTCTCGGCGGTAGCCTGGGCGTTATCGATGTGGTGCTGAACATTCAGGGCGTACTTATTGAGCGCGAGACCGGCAGGCGTCACATGTCCAACTTTCACGGCATGTTCAGCCTGGGCTCGATCTGCGGTGCGCTGGCCTTGACCCTTGCGCTAAGCCTTGGGCTGGCTCCAGAAACCGGCACGCTGCTGATGATGGCCCTGATTGTGCTGGCCAATCTGCTGGTAGCTCGCGGCTTTCTGCGTGACCGCGCGCCTGCGGGTGGCATGGCGTTTGTCCGGCCCACAGGCATGGTTTTGCTGGCCGGCGCCCTGTGTTTCGTCGTGTATCTGGCAGAGGGCGCCGTGCTGGATTGGAGCGCACTGTATCTGACCGAACGGAAAGCCCTGGATACGGCCTTGGGCGGTCTGGGGTACGCCAGTTTTGCGCTGATGGTGACCATCGCCCGCTTCACCGGCGCCCCGCTGATCCATGCCCTGGGTACGGCGCGGGTAATCAGCCTGGGCGGTTTGCTCGCCGCCGTCGGCATTGCCATAGGGCTGTTCACGGAACATTGGGCGTTCGCGTTGCTGGGCTACGGGCTGTGCGGGCTGGGCTGTGCCAACGTCTCGCCAGTGCTGATTTCCTCGCTGAGCCGGCAGCAGATCATGCCGGTACACCAGGCCGTGACTGCCGCCACCACCATCGGCTTTGCCGGGGTACTGGCCGGTCCGGCACTGATGGGCCTGGTCGCCCACTACGCGTCACTAACTCTGGCGTTCGGTCTGGTTGCCCTGATGCTCGCCGGGCTGGTCCTGGGCAGCCGCCGTTTCGCCGAATGAATCTGGCGGGCCGCCCGCTGCGCGCATAGAATGCGCGCCCTATGCGTATTCCCCACATCCACCAACAACTGGCCGACATTGGCGCCAAGCCCGTACACATTGGCCGGATGACCCGTGCCTGGCTCCAGGGCCAGCCACTGGACGCAGGTATTCGCCACCAGAAAAGCGAAGACTTCCTGCCCCTGTCGGTACGCAATGGCCTGCCTGCGGTCAGCACGGTGGTGGAGGGGCTGGCACGTTTGAGCTCCGAACATCCGGCAGCGGACGGTTCCGCCCGGCTGTTAGTGGCATTGGCCGACGGCCAGATGGTAGAGAGCGTGCTGCTGCCGCGTGGCGGTCTGTGCGTTTCCAGCCAGATCGGCTGTGCGGTGGGCTGCGTGTTCTGCATGACAGGCAAGAGCGGCCTGCTACGCCAGCTAGGTAGCGCGGAGATCGTCGCTCAGGTTGCCCTCGCCCGCCGTTTTCGCCCGGTGAAAAAAGTGGTGTTCATGGGCATGGGCGAGCCGGCACACAACCTCGACAACGTGCTCGAAGCCATCAATCTGCTGGGCAGCGAAGGCGGCATTGCACACAAGAACCTGGTTTTCTCCAGCGTGGGTGATCCGAGGATTTTCGAGCAACTGCCACAACAGAAGATCAAGCCAGCTCTGGCACTGTCGCTGCACAGCACCGATGCAACGCTGCGCGAGGCGCTGCTGCCCCGTGCGCCGAAGATCGATCCGGCAGAGCTGGTCGAGTTGGGCGAAGCCTATGCGCGGCTGGTGGACTATCCGATCCAGTACCAATGGACGCTGCTCGAAGGGATCAACGACAGCCAGGCGGAAATGGACGGCATCATCCGGCTGCTCAGGGGCAAGTTCGCCATCATGAACGTCATCCCCTACAACAGCCTGGACGATGACGCCTACAAGCGGCCCAGCACGGACCGCATTCACCAGATCATGCGCTACCTGCACGAAAACGGCGTGCTGACCAAGGTACGCAACTCCGCTGGCCAGGATATCGATGGCGGCTGCGGCCAATTGCGTGCCCGTGCCGAACGCGCCCGCAAGGGACCGAGAAAAATTGCCAGCGCTTGAGGCACCACCTGCGCCGCTGCCGGTCTTAACGGACCCATTCTGACGAGAACCGATATGCACACCTTGGAACGGCTCCAGCGCGGCGAGCTTTCAGGCATCAGCCGACTCGATCTCTCGGCCGGCCTGACGCAGTTTCCCGAAGAAATCTTCGATCTGGCCGACAGCCTGGAAGTACTCAATCTCTCCGGCAACCAGCTTTCGAGCCTGCCGGATAACCTGCCACGGCTGAAGAAGCTGCGCATCCTGTTCTGTTCCGACAACGCCTTCGAGGAAGTCCCGGCGATCCTGGGCCAGTGCAGCGCGTTGGAAATGGTGGGCTTCAAGGCCAATCGTATCCGCCACCTGCCTGCCGCAGCGCTGCCGCCGAAACTGCGCTGGCTGATCCTCACCGATAACCGGCTTGAACAACTGCCAGAGGAAATCGGACACTGCGAGCGATTGCAGAAGCTGATGCTGGCCGGCAATCGCCTGCAGTCATTGCCGGCGTCGCTCGCCAACTGCCATCAACTGGAATTGTTGCGCATCGCAGCCAACCAGCTGCCGGAACTGCCCGACTGGCTGCTGGATATGCCGCGTCTGAGCTGGCTCGCCTTTGCCGGCAATCCTTTTAGCGACGCCATGGAAGCCGAGGTGCTGGCGCAACACCCTGTGCCGCCGATTCAACGTGATCAGCTGGCTCTGGGCGAGGTAATTGGCCAGGGCGCTTCAGGCGTGATCCATGGCGCCACTTGGCAAGCCCCTCACCAACCAGCCAGGGCAATGGCCGTCAAACTGTTCAAGGGCAGCCTGACCAGCGATGGCCTGCCCCACAGCGAAATGGCGGCATGCATTGCAGCCGGCGAGCACTCCAATCTGGTTCGAGTAGCCGGGCCCCTGGCTGAGCAGGAAGAGGCTCCGCCAGGTTTGCTGATGGAGCTGATCGATCCCGTCTTCCAGGTACTCGCTGACCCGCCATCGCTCGCCAGCTGCACGCGAGACTGCTATGCGCCGCAGCAACGCTTTACCGTCGATCAGGCTGTGCGCATCGCTGCCGGGGTGGCCAATGCCATCACGCACCTGCATGGGCGCGGCATTCTTCATGGCGACCTTTATGGGCACAACCTGCTTGTCGATCCCTCGGGAAAACCCTTGCTGAGCGACTTCGGTGCCGCTTCTTTTCACGACCCGCTTAGCGAGCAGGGGCGGAAGTTGCAGCGACTTGAAGCAAGGGCGTTCGGCTATCTCTTGGAAGAACTGCTGGATCGTTGCGACAGCGCTAACGACTCGCGCCTGAAGCAAATGACCCGCCTCAAGCACCAGTGCCTGGGCAGCCCCGCAGAGCGCCCTGACTTCATCAGTCTGGCCCAGGCTCTGCAGGCGATCGGCTAGGGTCTACGGCGCGAACGCCTGCGCTGTATCAGCAGGTCGGCTGGCCTGCGGTGTATTTATCCGCCGGGTCGATTGCAGCGCCCAGATCGCGGATGGTTTTGGCGCCGATCAGCAGCGGGTAGCTGAAATGGCTGCGATCAGTGAGGTTTACCTCGGTCTCACGGAGTTCGCTGCCAATGCACAGCTGCATGCTGATCAGCGGACGTTCGACCCGGGGCGGCTCACCGTCGAGATCGACCTCATCCAGCTCTTCGGCGCGCGACTTGATCTGGCTGACACCGATCAGAGGCATTTCGTAGAGCGTGTCGTCGGCGTTTTCAACGGCCAAACGGAAGCGAATCCAGTCTTCACCGTCGCGCTGAAAGCGTTCGATATCGCGCGCCGACAGCGATGCGGTCATGGCCCCGGTGTCCATCTTGGCAGGCAGGACCTTGCCAATCTCTTCAACCTTGATGTGTTCGTAACGGCCGTACAGAACGGGTTCAGCGGCAAATGCAGGAAGCGCCAACAACCCGGTAAGAAAAAGAACGCGAGACAAAACAGGCTCCTTCATGCTGATAGTGGACACTATCGATAGCCATCCTGCCGTTGCGTTCAATCCATCCCCTTACAAAACGTTTCGTTCGTGGGTCACGATTTATCCGATACCGAGCGTAAACATCCGGCCCCACCGCTATTATTCACTCCTTTTTCAGCATCCGGCCTCACCATGACCCCACCCGACTCGACCCAAAGCACTCTCGAGCACGACCCCTTCGTGATCGGGCTGAAGCAGCGGCTCCCCGAAGAGCTGCGTGACAGCTTCTCCGACGAACAGCTACGCGGCTTGCGCAGTGCGCTCGCCACTCGTTCCTGGGCACGGCACAAGCTGGACCTGCGCGGAACCTTCTCGCTCTGGCGAACCCAGTACTATTTCGTGGTGATTGGCGGCCGCAACAAGCGCAACCTGTCACGCGCACAGGAAAAGCTTTCGATGGCAGCCAAGGCGGGCGCGATTACGCTGTTCCTGTTCTTCTCCGCGCTGCTGGGTTTTGTCGCGCTCTATGTTCTGAAATCCGCTCT
Source organism: Pseudomonas saudiphocaensis (assembly GCF_000756775.1). Lineage (NCBI taxonomy): Bacteria > Pseudomonadati > Pseudomonadota > Gammaproteobacteria > Pseudomonadales > Pseudomonadaceae > Pseudomonas > Pseudomonas saudiphocaensis. The sequence goes on along the minus strand of NZ_CCSF01000001.1, from coordinate 773,513 downwards.
GGGCATCGACCTGCTGCCCAACCATTCCCTGGGCTTGTGGGACTGGTTCAAGGGCAACCGTTGAAGTGCAAGCTCAAACTGCGCTTAGCCGCAGCAGCGTGTGCCCCAGCCCGATGCCGTCGACTTGCTCGTCGATAGCAAAACCGGCCTCCTCGACAATGGCCAGGAAGTCGTCACTGCGATAAAAGCGGCTGTTGCCGTTGGCCAGACAGGTGAAATACAGCGAAGTGGCATTGAGGCTGTAAGCCGCCGCTTCGAACTGCTGGCGGTCCCAGAACAGTTCCAGAATGTAGACGCTGGCTTCCGGCCGCATGGCAGCGCGAACCCGACGCAGAATGCGCAGGATCTCCATGGGCGAGAAGCAATCGAGAAACTGGCTCATCCACCAGACATCGGCGTTCTCGGGCAGCGCCTGGCTTTCGTCGAGGATATTCATCGGATGGCCGTGAATCCGGTCGGCGAAGCCCTGCTCGCGAGCGTTTTCCATTGCCAGGGCAAGCTGACGTGGCAAATCCACGATGGTGACTTCGACCTCAGAGTCATGAGCGCAACACTGCAATGACCAGCGGCCGGTATTGCCGCCGATATCGACGATACGTTTGGGCTTGCGAGCGAACACTCGCTTGAGCAGCTCGGGAAAAGCCTGGTCACTGTAGTAATGGTCAAAGGCAAACCAGCTCTGCCGCGGCGGCTCAGGCAGCTGAGCCAGACCTTCATAGATGTTCGGCCAATCGCCCAGCTCTTTCAGGCCTTCAGGGCGACCGTTGCGGATGGCCGCGCTTAGATGCGTCATCGCTCGGTAACAGACGTCGGCGGTGAAATCCATGTTGATGCGCGTCATCGCATCGTGCAGCAGAAAATGACCGATGCGTGCCAGCCGGTAGGCATCGCCCTGACAGGTTACGATCAGCGCACTCAAGCCCATGTCCAGCAGCACCTTTACGCCGTACTCGGATACTCCACTGCCGGCGGCCACCTGCTTCGCTGTCAGCCCCTGGGTACCGGCCTCGTCGAGCATTGCCAGAATGCCCAGCTCTAGAAGGCTGCGCGCCGCCTGGAAAGCCACCGGTGCAAACGCCAGTTTTTGTGCCTGCTCCTTGGCCTGCAGAGCTGTCAGGGGGTCCAGATCGTAATGACTCAAAAGTGCATCTCCTTGCCTGAATGAGACCCTGCGGAAAACAACCGCAGCGTGCAAACACGCAGTCACCAGCTCTCGATACTGATCACGGCGAGCGCGGCGCATGATGCCCAGTCCATGGAGCGCATTCCATGACTAGACTCCTGCTAAACACATTTATTGTTTCGAGGTAAACCATGAGTGACAAGCAGGAACGCAAGGCGCTTACGCTCAGGCAGATGCTGCAAAGCATCCTGGCGGGTGCACTGGGGGTGCAGAGTGGCAAGAATCGCGCACGGGATTTCGATCAGGGCAAACCCGCGCACTTCATCGCGCTGGGTCTGGCTTTTACCCTGCTGTTTATTCTGGTGATACTTGGTGTCGTAAAACTGGTGCTTTATCTGGCAGGGATATGACAGTACGAGGGCTTGAGCAGCCGACTACTGCTGGCTGACCCAAAATACCGCAGTTGCCACTGCAAGAAGGATCAGTACAAGAATGGCGGTGGCATCCGCCCTGCTATCGTTGCCGCGGTTGGAGTGTTCGCCCATGTTCTTTTCCTTTCTTCGACCTTACCTGCAGAACAGTTAAGACCAACCCTGCAAGGCCCACCACTTCCGGCTGTCCAAATACCCAAAAAGCACCATTTGGTTCTAAACATATTCCCAAACATCACTTTTGCGCATAACCAGGAACTGGTATCGTGCCGCCCTTCCCTCACTGGGTGCGCGGCCGTGCGCGCGACAAGCTGTAGACAGGACCCCCCATGTACGTTTATGACCAGTACGACCAACACATCATCGAAGACCGCGTACATCAGTTCCGCGATCAGATTCGCCGCTACCTAGCCGGCGAACTCACCGATGCCGAGCTCCTGCCACTGCGCCTGCAGAATGGCTTGTACATCCAGCGTTATGCGCCAATGCTGCGTGTTGCAGTGCCCTACGGCCTGTTGTCCTCCACCCAGTTGCGCAAACTGGCGGAGATCGCACGCAACTACGACAAGGGCTATGCCCACATCAGCACTCGGACCAACGTGCAGTTCAATTGGCCGCAGCTTGAGGACGTACCGGATATTCTGGCCGAGCTGGCCACGGTGCAGATGCACGCAATCCAGACCAGCGGCAACTGCATTCGTAACACTACTACCGACCAGTTCGCTGGCGTGGCCAAGGATGAACTGGTCGATCCCCGTCCCTGGTGCGAGATCATCCGTCAGTGGTCGACCTTCCACCCGGAATTTGCCTTCCTGCCGCGCAAGTTCAAGATCGCCGTCAACGGCGCAGTAAGCGATCGCGCGGCAATTGAAGTTCACGATATCGGCCTTGAAGCGGTACAGAACGAAGCCGGCGAGCTGGGCTTCCGCGTATCCGTTGGTGGCGGCCTGGGCCGTACGCCCATCGTTGGCAGCTTCATCAACGAATTCCTGCCCTGGCAGCATCTGCTGACCTATCTCGATGCCATCCTGCGTGTGTACAACCGCTATGGCCGTCGCGACAACAAGTTCAAGGCGCGCATCAAGATTCTGGTCAAGGCGCTCACGCCGGAAGTCTTCGCCGAGCGCGTCGAGGCCGAGTGGGAATACCTCAAGGACGGCCCCAACACGCTGACCGAGGCTGAGGTCGAGCGCATCAGCAAGTTCTTTGTCGATCCGACCTACAAGGTGCTGGAAGACCAGACCGAAGCCCTCGCCCAGCTGGACGCCGAGCACCCCGGCTTTGCCCGCTGGCGTCAGCGCAACGTGGTGGCACACAAGAAGCCCGGCTATGCCGCCGTCACCCTGTCACTGAAGAGCACTGGCGTTGCGCCCGGCGATGTCACCGACAAGCAGATGGACATGATCGCTGATCTGGCCGACCGCTACAGCTTTGGTGAAGTACGCAACTCCCACGAGCAGAACATGATCCTCGCCGACGTCGAACAATCGCGTCTGTTCGAGCTGTGGCACGAGCTGCGCGAGCTCGGAGTGGCCACACCGAACATCGGCCTGTTGACCGACATCATCTGCTGCCCCGGTGGAGATTTCTGCTCGCTGGCAAACGCCAAGTCGATCCCTATCGCCGAAGCCATCCAGCGCCGCTTCGAGGACCTGGACTACCTGTTCGACATCGGTGATCTGGATCTGAACATCTCCGGCTGCATGAACGCCTGTGGTCACCACCATGTTGGTCATATCGGCATTCTCGGCGTGGACAAGAAAGGCGCGGAGTTCTACCAGGTCTCCCTCGGCGGCAGCTCGGGCCGCGACGCAAGCCTGGGTCAGATTCTCGGCCCGTCCTTTGCTCAGGATGCGATGCCCGACGTAATTGAAAAGATCATCGACGTTTATGTGGAGCAGCGTACAGAAGATGAACAGTTTCTCGACACCTTCCGCCGCATCGGCATCGACCCCTTCAAGGAGCGCGTCTATGCAGCGAATCATTAAAGGCGAGCAGGTCATCGACGAAAGCTGGCACCTGCTGCCCAAAGAGGTGACGCTGGAAGAGCTGTCCAACTGCGACGACCTGCTCGTGCCTCTACAGCTGTGGCGCGAACACGCCCACGCGCTGAAAGCTCGCGATGGCGGGCTCGGCATCTGGCTCGACGCCGATGAAGCCGTGGAAGAGATTGCTGATGATCTGCAGTATTTCCAGGTCGTGGCGCTCAACTTCCCGGTCTTCACCGACGGTCGCCACTACTCCAGCGCGCGCCTGCTGCGAGAGCGCTATGGCTACAAGGGCGAGATTCGCGCGATTGGCGATGTCCTGCGTGACCAGTTGTTCTATATGCGCCGCTGTGGCTTTGATGCCTTTGCCGTACGCCCGGATCGCGACCCCTATGATGCTCTGCAAGGCCTGAAGGACTTCTCCGTCACCTATCAGGCTGGCGTGGATGATCCGTTGCCGCTGTTCCGACGCCGCCAGGGCTGAGCAACCATAGCAAACCCGTAGGAGTGGCCTTGGCCACGAGCTTTTGCTTTTACAAGCTGAAGCCCTGCTGGAAAACACGCAGAAGCCAGCCAAAGAAAAACCCGCCTCGGCGGGTTTTTCTTATTGGTACATCCAGAAGTTTGGATGATCGCCTGAGGGCACCTGTTCGGACTGTTTGGAGGCGAAGGTTTCCCGGATTTTCCTTACCAGTGTTTTCATGTCGATTCCTGTTGTTGCGTTGGGAGTGGCGTTAGCTTCTCTCAATCGATCACAACAGGCGAATCGACAATAACTATAGCCCTTATAGTTCAGGCTCACCGCAGGCTCAGTCGAGGCGGACCAGCATGCGCCCCACCTGTTGGCCGGCCAGGATACGCTCGATCGCTGCGGGCAGCTCATCCAAAGCAATTTCCTGCACCAAAGTATCCAGGTCCGGCAGTTTCCATTGCAGGGACAGCTTGTCCCACATGGAAGCTTTGACAACCAGCGGGATTTCCACCGAGTCGACACCCAGCAAATTGACACCACGCAGGATGAATGGCAGCACGCTGGCCTGGAAGCCGACACCAGCGGTCAGCCCGCAACAGGCGGCGCTAGCGCCACGCTGCAACGACTTGACCACGTTGAACAGAATATCGCCGCCCACCGTGTCTACGGCACCGGCCCATTGCTCCTTAAGCAGCGGCTTCTCCACTCCGGCCTGCAACGCACTGCGCTCGACCACCTGGCTGGCGCCAAGGCCCTGCAGAAACTCCGCCTGATCGGCCTTGCCAGTGACTGCCGCGACCTTGTAACCGAGCCGGGCAAGGAGCATTACAGCAATACTGCCGACGCCTCCGGTAGCCCCTGTGACCAGCACGGGCGCCTCGCCGGGTTCCAGCCCTGCCTGCTCCAGCTTGTCGACGCACAGCGCGGCGGTCAGGCCTGCAGTGCCGAGAATCATTGCCTCACGCAGAGAAAGACCGCTGGGGCGCTTGATCACCCAGGCAGCCGGCACGCGGATGTACTGGCCGAAACCACCGGCGGTGTTCATTCCCAGGTCGTAGCCGGTGACGATCACCTCATCGCCGGGAGCGAACTCAGCGACACTGGACTCGGCCACAGTGCCAGCGGCATCAATGCCGGGCGTATGCGGATAGTTGCGAGTCACGCCACGATTGCCGCTGGCAGAGAGCGCATCCTTGTAGTTGAGCGATGAATAGCTGACGCGAATCAGCACCTCGCCGGCGGGAAGGTCGGCCGTGTTGCGCTCGACCACCTGGGTAATAAAACGGCCTTCGGCGTTTTCGCTGACTTGCAGTGCTTTGAAACCAGTCATTAGTTACCCCGTAATTGTTATTGCCAGAATCGTTGTTCGTTAAGCCGGCTCCAGACCTTGAGCAGCCCACGGCTCATCACTGAGCCCGCGGCCATACCGAATCGCTCGGGCAGGCTTTTCTTCTCTGCATAGTGCAGCTGGAACAGGTCCGCCTCCTGCGAACGTGCAGCCAGGTACTCGTCGCTGGTCTTGAGTTCATCGACCAGACGCTTCTCAAGCGCCGAGACGCCCAGCCAGACCTCGCCGGTGGCCACCTCATCGATATCAAGCGGCTGGCGGTAGCGCGAAACGAAGTTCTTGAACAGTTCATGGGTGGTTTCCAGGTCTTCCTGGAACTTCTCCCTGCCCTGCTCGGTGTTTTCGCCAAATACCGTCAGGGTGCGTTTGTACTCACCTGCGGTCAGCATTTCGTAGTCGATTTCATGCTTTTTGAGCAGACGGTGAAGATTGGGCAGCTGCGCCACCACACCAATGGAACCGAGTATGGCGAAGGGTGCACTGAGTATCTTCTGCCCGATGCAAGCCATCATGTAACCGCCGCTGGCCGCCACTTTGTCCACGCAGACCGTCAACGGCACCCCGGCGTCGCGGATGCGCACCAGCTGCGATGCCGCCAGGCCATAGCCGTGCACCATGCCGCCACCGCTTTCCAGACGTAGCACCACCTCATCCTGTGGCGTTGCCAAGGTCAGCAGCGCGGTGATCTCGTGACGCATGCTCTCTACTGCGGACGCCTTGATGTCACCGTCAAAATCCAGGACGAACACACGAGGTCGGTTCTGCGGATTCTTCTTGGCCAGCTTCGCCGCTTTTGCTTCGCGCTTGCGCTGCTGCTTGAGCTGGTCCTTATCGATCAGCGACTGCTCCAGGCGCTCGCGCATGGACTTGTAGAAGTCGTTGAGCTTGTGCACTTCCAGATGGCCACCCGCAGGTTTGCCGCGGCCACGTCGCAGCGAAGCGATTGCCACCAGCACCATCACAACCGCGATTACCAGCGTTACGGTTTTCAACAGAAAGCTTGCATAGTCAGCAAGAAACTCCACAGACCCTCCTCGGATTACGTATGGCGCCAGCGAAACCCGGCGAGACTCGAACTGGCCAAGCATACCGACCGCAAGGGCGATGGAGCCAGCATCGGGCAATTCAAACAAACGTATGATTTTTCGTTGACACTCTTCATGGTTCTCCCTACCCTCGCGAAAATCTGGGTTCGGAGCAGAGCATGGGTAGTATCTACCTGATCAGACATGGTCAGGCGTCTTTCGGCGCAAAAAACTATGACGTTCTGTCACCGCTCGGCTTTCGCCAGGCAGCTGCTCTGGGCGACTACTTCGCGCAGTTGGACCTGCGCTTCGACCGCTGCATCAGTGGCGAATTGCAGCGTCAGCAAGATACTGCACAGGCTACCCTCGGACGAATGGCTAGCCAGCCTGAAGTCGAGGTCGATCCGGCGTTCAATGAATTCCTCGCTGACGAGGTTATTCGGGCGCACCTGGACGATCTGCTGCGCATCGAGCCCAACGCACTGCAAATTCTCCAGAACGCAGCCGACCATCGAGCCGAATTCCAGCGCCTGTTCAGTCAGGTAATCCAGCGATGGGTTTCTGGTGAGCACGAAAAGGAAGGCCTCGGAAGCTGGCAGAGTTTTATCGAACGCGTCGAGGGCGGACTGAACCGTCTGCTTGAGCAGGCCGGCCCGAAGGACCGTGTCGCGGTATTCACCTCGGGCGGAACTATCACCGCCCTGCTTCAGTTGATCATTGGCGTACAGCCGATCAAAGCCTTCGAATTGAACTGGCAGATCGTCAATACCTCGCTGAGCCAGCTGAAGTTTCGTGACCGGGAAGTCTCCCTGGCATCCTTCAACAATCACGTACATCTGGAACTGTTAAAGAATCCGGAGCTCATCACCTGGCGATAGGCTCCACTTCACGGCGATCAATGATCGCCTGTTTTTCACGATAAAAAGGGACATATCCATGAGCACCGTCGACGAAACCATTCAGGGCATGAAAGCCAAGTTCAACGCCAGCGCCGCTGCCGGCCTGGATCTGGTTTTCCAGTTCAACATTACCGATGCGGAAGACTACTACCTCATCGTCAAGGACGGCGCCTGCGACTTCCACAAAGGCGAATCGGCCGATGCCAACGTCACCCTGATCATGGACAGCGAAACCATGCAGGGTGTCATCAGCGGTGAGACCGACGGCATGCAGGCCTTCATGGCCGGCAAGCTGCGCGCCGAAGGCGACATGATGCTGGCGCTGAAGCTGAGCGAGCTGTTCCCGTCCTGATTCCAGCGTTGCTATAGCGAAAACCGGAGCCTGGCTCCGGTTTTTTTTGCCCGCGATCTGGAGCGACTTGCGGATAACTTATCGACCGGCAGCAACCAGACCAATAAGACTCCTGTTTCCTTGAACCCGGACCTTCTTCGCGATTAGATGAGCCTAAGCATACGCCCCAGAAAATCAGGCATAAGGATAGAGCAACAATGACACTGAGCGATCAGGCCAGCCGGATTCGCGAGGGTGAGGAGCTACCCGCCGAGGTCATCGATCCGTATCTGAAAGCCCATATTCCAGGTCTTGAAGGTACGCCGCGCATTTCACAATTTCCCGGTGGCGCCTCCAATCTGACCTATCTGCTGGAATACCCGAGCCAGGAACTCGTGTTGCGGCGTCCGCCGTTTGGTCAAAAGGCGAAATCGGCACATGACATGGGCCGGGAATTTCGCATTCTCAACCGTCTCAATGCCGGTTTCCCTTATTGCCCGAAGGCTTATCTTCACTGCACGGACGTGAGCGTGATCGGTGCCGAGTTCTATGTCATGGAGCGGGTCAAGGGCATCATCCTGCGCGAAAACATGCCGCCGGAGCTCGGCTTTTCACCGGAGCAGACCCGTACGCTGTGCCAAAGCTTTATCGACAAGTTCGTTGATCTGCACAACGTCGATTACCAGGCGTGCGGCCTGGCTGATCTTGGCAAGCCTGAAGGCTACGTCCAGCGCCAGATCGACGGCTGGATCGAGCGCTACGAACGCGCCCTCACACCCGATGCGCCTAGTTGGGAGCCGGTCAAGGCCTGGCTACGCGACAAAATGCCGGCCGATCATCCCAAGCCCGGTATCGTTCACAACGATTACCGCTTCGACAATGTCATCCTCGATCCGGACAACCCGATGCAGATCATCGGCGTACTCGACTGGGAAATGACCACCATTGGCGATCCGCTGATGGACCTGGGCAACACCCTGGCCTACTGGATCGAAGCCGACGACCCGGCGCCCGTACAGCTCATGCGTAAACAGCCGAGTAACGCGCCTGGCATGCTGACACGTAGGGAGTTCGTGGATTATTACGCCGAGCGCGCAGGTATCCGCATCGACAACTTCGACTACTACTACACCTATGGTCTGTTCCGCCTGGCCGGCATCGTTCAGCAGATCTACTACCGCTATTTTCACGGCCAGACCCAGGACAAGCGATTCGCAAGGTTCGTGCAACTTAACGCCCTGCTTGAGCAAATGGCCCTGCAGGTCATCGGCAAATCGAAGCTGTAGCAAGGCCCGAAAGGTGTACGAACTGAGTACGGCTTATTTAGGCGAGCTCGTCCGCTGGATTCGCTGCACTCGCCCAGTGGCTCATCCTTCGACTGTTGCTCCCCAGCCCCATCGCCTTGTCTCGCCTTTCTTTCCATAGCCTGCAACACAGGAAGAACCGCACCATGAACAGAACTACCCTTTTCGATCTAGACGGCAAGATCGCCTTTGTCTCCGGCGCCAGTCGTGGTATTGGCGAGGCCATCGCCAAGCTGCTGGCTCAGCAGGGTGCGCACGTCATCGTATCCAGCCGCAGGATCGAGGGCTGCCAGGCAGTCGCCGACGCCATCATTGCAGAGGGCGGCAAGGCGACAGCGATGGCCTGTCATATCGGTGAGCTGGAGCAGATCCAGTCAACCTTCGCGCGTATTCGCGAGGAGTTCGGCCGCCTCGATATACTGGTCAACAATGCCGCTACCAACCCGCAGTTCTGCCATATTCTCGATACCGACGTCTCAGCCTTCCAGAAGACCGTGGACGTAAATATTCGCGGCTATTTCTTCATGTCTGTTGAAGCCGGCAAGCTGATGCGCGGGCATGGCGGCGGCAGCATCATCAACGTCGCCTCCATCAACGGCGTCACGCCGGGTCATTTCCAGGGTATCTACTCGGTGACCAAGGCTGCCGTCATCAATATGACCAAGGCCTTCGCCAAGGAGTGCGCGCCGCAGGGCATCCGCTGCAACGCCCTGCTCCCGGGCCTCACCGATACCAAGTTCGCCTCGGCGCTGGTCAGCAACGATGCCATTCGTGAAGAAGCGCTACGGCACATTCCGCTGCACCGTGTGGCCAATCCCGAGGAAATGGCCGGCGCCGTCCTGTACCTTGCCAGCGATGCCTCCAGCTACACCACGGGGCTGTCGCTCAATGTGGATGGTGGCTATCTCGCCTGATCGCAGCGTTTAGCAGACTCACCACGCTGCCGCTCTTGAACGAGCGACCTGTTCGCGAGCTTTGCTTTTCCCAACCTTGGAAGGCTCCATCCAAGCTCGCGGACAAGGTCGCCCCAAAGGGCTTCTCCACTAGCCGTCAGTGCTGCCACTCGACGTCATTACCAATCCTTCATCGCCTGCTCTGCAGCGGTATTCATCGGTTGTGCCAGCAACCCTGTCGGAGTCACTTCGATAGCATATTCGGCACCATCGGCCATGGGCAGGAAGCTGACCCGGCGCTGCTGCGCCTCAACCAGCAGCGAGCCACACTGGCAGCGTTGCAGCCATGCCCAGAAATCCACCCCGAACCGGCTTTGCTCAAGCTCGACTCGCACATTGCGTGCCTGCTCCTGCTGCTCCACGGCCAAATAGCGACCAGATAGCCTCTGCAGCCGGAAGCCGTTTTCAAGTCCGATCAGCGCTGCAACGCCCCGCCACTGCAGGCCCCGCATATCAAGCTGCCAAAGGTCGCCTTCCAGCGTGGCAAAGCTGGCCTGACCGTTCTGTTCAAGCCTCACCTGATAGCGCTGAGGCCCTTCGGCCTGGAATGCCAACCGGGCCAGGGGTTTGCCCTGCGGTAGGGAGTTGTAGGTAGTCACATCCCAGGCTACCAGAGCAACCAGGCCACCCAACCCGAGTAGCAGAAAACCGAAGGTGCCACGCAGCCAGCCCAGCAACCAGTTACCGCCTAGCAAAACGCGCAGTGCGAGCAGGACCGTAACCAGCGCAAGAAAGCCGACACCCACTGCAAGTCCTAGGTATTGCATCACGCGCCTTCCTCAAAGTTCGGAGGCGCATTATCAATGCGGCATTGCGTCGCTTCCAGAGCCAGCTCGGAACAGTGATTACGAGTCGACATTATGTCGTTGCGTTAGGCTCGAAGACCGTTGGCTTGGCGCCTAACAATCGGCATCATGCAGCCCTGCTGCGTCTCTTTTTTGCCCCACCTCCCAAGCAAAGTGCCCCATGCCCCTTCTCGAACTGTCGATAGACCTACCTGTGCTTGCAGCCCTGCTGGCCGTTGCCTTCTTTGCCGGCTTTATCGACGCCATTGCCGGAGGTGGTGGACTCCTGACCCTGCCTGCCTTGCTGACCGCCGGCCTGCCGCCGCACCTGGTGCTGGGTACCAACAAGCTGTGCGCGACCTTTGGCTCGGCAACGGCCAGCTTCACCTTCTATCGACGCAAACTGTTTGACCCTATTCAATGGCGCCGCGCATTGATCGCGACGGCTATCGGCGCGGCGCTCGGTGCCGGGCTGGCGCACCTGATTCCGGCACGCTGGCTCAACCAGCTGCTGCCGCTAATAGTGTTCGTCTGCGGGCTTTATCTGCTGATCAATCCAGCCCCGGCGCCACGTGACAAAAACACGCCAATCGGTAAGCACCGCCAGTGGCCCCATGGCCTGGGACTGGGGTTCTACGATGGCATTGCCGGCCCAGGAACCGGCGCCTTCTGGACAGTCAGCAGCCTGTTGCTCTATCCGCTGGATCTGCTCCGGGCGAGCGGTGTAGCGCGCAGCATGAATTTTGTCAGCAACGGTACTGCACTGGGCGTTTTCATCATCAGTGGCCAGGTAGCCTGGGTATTGGGATTGGGAATGGGCCTGGCGCTGATGGCCGGGGCCTACCTGGGGGCGCGTACCGCCATTCGCGGCGGGTCCAAGTTTATCCGGCCGATCTTCATTCTCGTGGTGTTGCTGTTGAGCCTGCGCTTAGCTTGGCAGCATTGGTTCGGCAGCGCCTGAGCGCCGCGCCAGATAGAGTTCGATCAGGTAGCGGGCAATGGATTTCGGCGCTGGCAGCGCTGGCAGCCGTTCGATGTGGAACCAGCCGGCATCTTCGATCTCTTCCGGCTGAATGACGATGTCCCCGCCCGCATATTCCGCGTGAAAACCCAGCATTAGTGAATGCGGAAACGGCCAGCCCTGACTGCAGATATAGTGCGGCGTGTGGATCGCGACGCCGACTTCTTCCTGCACTTCCCGTATCACGCATTGCTCCACCGACTCCCCCGGCTCGACGAACCCCGCCAGGGTGCTGTAGACCCCAGGGGCGAAGCGCGGAGAACGCGCCAGTAGCAACTCGTCACCGCGAGTAACCAGCACGATCATGCTCGGCGAGATACGTGGATAGTGATGAATGCCGCATGCGCTGCATTGCATCGCTCGCTCAGAAGGATGCTGGCGCATCGGCTGGCCGCAACGGCCGCAGAAACGGTGCTGGTTGACCCAAGTGCCTATTTGCGCAGCGAAGCCGAGCATGCGAAACCTGTCGACATCCTCGTCCTGCAGCATGAACTGGCGAAGCCCCTGCCAGGATGCACCAGGCACCTCGGCCTGATGGGCAAGTTCGAACAGAAACACAGGCTCACCCTCGAAATATCCGAGGCCCTGTTCGCTGATCAATGGCAGGTTCAGCCGTTTGAGCCAGTCTCTGGGAAACAGCACGCCCCTGTGGTCAAACAGAAAACCTTGCTGGCAATGGACGAGCGCCCAGCCGTTGTCACCCGTTGGGTCGAGCCGTGCAGGTTGCCAGCGCAAGCTCACTCAGGCGGCTACCCGCATACCCAGCGCACGCACGCTTTCGGCGGCGAGGTCCAGAACACTGACACGGGAATCGTCACGCCGCAGGACCGCGCCACCTTCGAGGTAGTACTCAAGGCTGGTCAGGGCATCGGCGAGGGTTTCCAGCAGCTGCTCGGAGGGCATCTGCACACCTTCGAGCATTTGCTTTTGAATGAAATCTGCACAGGCTCCGATCAGTTCGGCAGCGCGATCCTGTTCAAGGAAGCGCAGACCACCGCGTACTGCCATCAGGCTGAACGGTACATTGGCCAGGTGCAATTTCTCTCCGTTGGATTCCAGATAGGCAGTGATGGCCCGCTTGGCCAAGGCAAGGCCGGCGGTGGCTTCTCCAATCACCACGATGCAGGCCTCGGTGAGCTGGTGGTTGGCAAACGCTTGCGCTTCGTTACCGACCTGGACAGTTTGCGGCCGGGTGTCGCGTCGGCCGTCTCGTTCAAGACTGGCCACCATGCTCTCTACGTATAGCACCGCATCGGCCAGCTTGAGCAAGGCTTCGGGGGCAGGAGCGTTCTCGGTGGTCCAGCCGGAAACCTGGCTCAGCTGTGCATGCAGTGCGCTGGATGCGGAGGACAAGCCCACCATGCCAAGGGTTTTGGCCAGCTTGCCGAGCAGGGTGTGCAGGTTGGCGTAGGAGTCCGCTGGCGCGGTCTGGCGCTCGATCAGGTCCAGCAAGTCCTTGACGCTTGCAAGCTCCTCGCGGATCGCCGATGAAAGCGAGCGCATCACGGCATGGCCGGGACCAGCCAAGCGCTGGGACTCGTCTTCAAGAAGATGATCGGTAAAGGGAAGCGGGCCCAGAGAAAATATTTCCCGGACCTGGCTTGCAATCGGCCCGCCACTTTCCGCCAGTGCAACCAGATACAGCAGTTCTTTAAGCAGACTGCGCGGCGGTTCATGGGCGCCGTTGACGATTAGTTGCCGAAGCTCCCGGTCGACCTTGGAAAACAGCTGTTTGCGCGACTGACGCGGCAATAACTGGCCATCAAGCTGAGCCTCCAACGCCGCACTGCCCAGCCAGCACAGGCGTCCCGCCGGAGTGTTGGCGTAGAGCATGTCCAAGCGGCCAAGCGCACGCCCCATGAGTTTGAGGCTGGCTGGCACGTTGTTTTCACGGATGAAACCGAGCAGGCCAATCTGATACATCTGTCGCAAGCGACGCGCCTCGGCAGCACGGGCAGCAGGCTCACGCGCCGGCACTGCCATGGCGGGGCGGGCATGGTCGAGACGAACACTGAAGAAAAAGCTTTCCGGTAGCGCTGGCTGAGCCGCGGCCAGGCGCAACGCATTGATTGGCGGCAAAAGCAGCTCGGGCATTTCCTGGCGACTGGCATCGACACTTTCCAGATAGCGCGCCAGCACGTACAGCGCATTGCTCAAGGCTGCAAGCTGCGTGTCGCGCTCCTCTCCTGCCCCAACGGGAATGTCGGTGGCCAGCTGCAGGATTTCCTGGGCCAGCAACTCGGCGCCGGTCAGCTCGATCAGACTGAGAGTGCCGCGAACCTGCTTGAGGTTCTCGACCGCCTGCTGCAGCAAACCGCCGTTGTTACGGTCGATGATGAAATGTTCGAGGCTCTGTTCGGCCTCTTCCATGGTGGCGAATAGCTCATCGCGAACCAGGCTGAGTGAAGTCGCTCCGGTAACCATGCCTAGCGCGCCCCCCGCGCAACGTTTGGATGATGCATCAGTCGGCGAAGTCCGGTTTCTGCTTGCTCATGTGAGCGGCCATGGCGACCTTGAGGTCGGCCGACTGGAGCATGGCTGCATTCCAGGTCGCAATATACTCAAGGCCGTCATCAACGCGGTGGTCGCGCATGTAGCGGATCATCTCCTTGGTTCCACGTATAGCCAAGGGAGACTTTTCTGCAATCTGCGCCGCCAGTTCCAGCACCGCCTGCATCAGGGACGCCTGGTCTGGGTAGGCACGATTGACCAAGCCGATGGACTGTGCCTCCTGCCCGTTGACGTTACGGCCGGTATAGGCCAGCTCTCGCATGAGACCGTCGCCAATGATGCGTGGCAGGCGCTGCAGAGTGCCGACATCAGCGGCCATTCCCATGTCGATTTCCTTGATGGAAAACTGTGCGTCGAGCGTGCAGTAGCGCATGTCACAAGCCGAGATCAGATCGATAGCGCCTCCGAGGCAATAGCCCTGGATGGCGGCAATCACCGGCTTGCGGCAATTGTCCACGGCATTCAAGGAAGCCTGCAGCTTGAGGATCTTACGGCGCAGCAGCTCGGCATTGCGACCGATGTCGCTACCCAGGCCACTCGCTGCCTGGGCCAGAAGTTGCAGATCGATGCCGGCCGAAAAATGCTTCCCCTCGCCGGTCAGCACCACCACTCGCACTGCGTCGGTGTCATCGACCCACCGAAATATGTCGACGATCTCGTCCCAGAACGCAGCGTTCATGGCATTGACCTTTTCAGGTCGGTTGATCACTACATGGGCGATCCGGTCCTTCAGTTCCACGCGAAAGGCTTGGTATTCGGTCACGCTATCTTCCTCGACTGCATGTGCCTGGGCAGATTGTCAGGCCATCAAATCGACCTGTCTCAAGCGGCACAACTATAACAACAGCCGGCCGAAAGTCGATGCAGGACCTTGTGATGCAGCCCACGCCCTGCACAACATCTGTGCAAGGCAGCTCCGTCAGCTTTTAACCCTGCGCAATGCAATCGACCGTATAACGAGGGCCGTCAGGGTGCTCCTCGCGCTGCAATCCGTGGACGTCCGCGTCGAACCCGGGGAACTTAAGAGCGAACTGCTGTGCGAAGTCGAGGTAATCGAGTATTGAGCGCGTCTCGGCGGTGAAGCGCTCACCCGGCATGATCAGCGGTATTCCTGGCGGGTATGGCACCAGCATTACTGCAGCGATACGCCCCTCCAGAGCATCGATGGGTACCGCCTCAACCTCGCCGCGCACCAGCTTGTCATAGGCATCGGCGGGCGTGAGTACCTGTTCTGGCAGCGCGGTATACATGCGCCGCATGGCTTTTGCGGTGGCATTTTCCCGGTAGCAGCCGTGTAGCGCGGCACACAGATCGCGCAACCCCATGCCGGCGTAGAGGCTACCTCCTGCCAAGGCCACGCTGGGCAGCGCATCACAGAGCGGAACGTTGTTGTCGTAGTGGCGCTTGAACTCCAGCAACTCGGTCAACAGCGTGCTCCATTTGCCCTTGGTGATGCCCATGGTGAACAACACCAGCATCGAGTAGAGCCCGGTCTTTTCGACCACCAGACCACGTTCCCAGAGGAATCTGCTGACCACTGCCGCCGGAATGCCGCGCTCGCTCAGCTTGCCATGGGCAGTCAGCCCCGGCGTAGTCAGCGTTACCTTGATCGGATCGAGCAGCACGTAATCTTCAGCGACGTCTCCAAAGCCGTGCCAGTCGGCATGCGGCTGCAGTAGCCAATCGGCGGTAGCGAGGTTCTCCGCACCTTCGGCAGGTTCCGGCTGCCAGATACTGAACCACCAGTCATCCGGCGCCAGGTGGCTGCGCAGATTGGCCAGAGCACGCCGGAAGCTCAGTGCCTCGTCGAAGGTTTCCTGGATCAGCGAGCGCCCCGCCGGGCCTTCCATCATCGCCGAGGCCACATCCAGCGAGGCAAGGATGCCGTACTGCGGCGAGGTGGAGGTATGCATCATGAAGGCTTCGTTGAAACGGTCCAGATCCAGCTGGCGCTGCTGGCTGCCGAGCACATGGATCATCGAAGCCTGGCTGAAGGCCGCCAACACTTTGTGCGGCGAGTGGGTGGTGAATACCAGAGGCCCCTGCTCGCGGGTATCCATGCCGTAACGCCCGTCGTAGAACTCATGAAAGGCGGCATAGGCATACCAGGCTTCATCGAAATGCAGCACATCGACGCTGTTGCCCAGAGTGCGCTTGATCAGATTGGCGTTGTAACAAAGGCCGTCGTAGGTGGAATTGGTGACCACCGCCAGCTTCACCCGTGGTGGTCGCCCTCGGGCGAGCGGACTGGCGTCGATCTTGGCCTGAATGGACTCAGGCGTGAATTCCTCCAGCGGAATCGGACCAATGATGCCCAGCTCGTTACGCGACGGCGTGAGGTAAAGCGGTATCGCCCCGGTCATGATGATCGAGTGCAGGATGGACTTGTGGCAGTTGCGGTCCACCAGCACCAGATCACCACGCGCGACCATCGAATGCCAGACGATCTTGTTGGCCGTCGAGGTGCCGTTGATCACGAAAAAGGTGTGGTCAGCGCCAAAGTTGCGCGCCGCACGGGCTTCGGCCGCGGCCAGCGGCCCGGTGTGATCGAGCAACGAGCCAAGTTCCGGCACGGACACCGAAAGATCGGAACGTAGAGTGTTTTCCCCGAAGAATTGATGAAAGGCCTGTCCCACCGGGCTCTTGCGATAGGCAACGCCACCGCCGTGGCCCGGTGTGTGCCAGGAATAGTTGGAGTCGCCCGTATGCTGTACCAGCGCTCGGAAAAAGGGAGGCAGCAGCCCGTCCAGATAATTGCGCGCTGCCCGCGCCACCTGGCGGGCGAGGAATGGCACCGTATCTTCGAATAGGTAGAGCAGCCCGCGCAGCTCGTTCAGATCAGCCATCGCTTCCGCGGGCGCATTTTCGATGGTTATCTGCTCACCAAGGGCAAAAATCGGCAACCGCGGAGCACGCCGCCGCGCCACGCGAATCAGACCGACCACGTCCTGCAGCAGACGCTGGTTGTCCCCCGCTCCCTCGGCCGCCACCAGAATGCAGGCCAGGCCATGATGGGTGGAGGCTACGATGCGCCCTTCGGCAGCGCTGCCGGTTGGCAGGATATGGAAGCCATCCTGTTCCAGTTCAGCTGCAATTTCACGAACCCGCTCACCGGCGACCGTATCGGCTTTGATGTCGCGATGAACGATCAGGATGGGGAATTTCAGGTCTTTGTGCATGAAGGGTTTCCTGAAGATGCGTCCCCTCAGGGTAGAAGCTTCGCCTTCAGTCACCAAGCCCGATTTTTTAGTGCTCGGGTCAAGCGGGTGTCGTCTCGCTCGCCTGTTCAAGCTGAAGCCACAGAGGCTGCGCACCTGCGGCCTTTTCGATGGCCTTCATGCACGCGGCATGTGCAGCAAGTTCTTCGGCGCTGGCACGGAGTATCGGGATCTGCGGGCGCTCGGCTGGCAGGCGGCGAATCGGCGTAGGTTGCTGACGCCCACCGTTTTCCCCTTCAGCCCCATCACCGGCCAGGGAAAGATTGGTCTGCCCGCCGGTCATGGTCAGCCAGACATCGGCAAGAATCTCGGCGTCGAGCAAGGCGCCGTGCAGCTCACGCCCGGAGTTGTCCACGCCGTAGCGCTTGCACAGTGCATCGAGGCTGTTGCGTTGGCCTGGATGGCGCTCACGCGCCATCAGCAGGGTGTCGAGAATGCTGCAGTGGTCGCTCAGCTCGGCACGTTCACGCTGTCCGAGCAAGGCGAATTCGTTGCTGATGAAGCCGACGTCGAACGCCGCGTTATGGATGACCAGCTGCGCGCCTTTGATGAATTCGAAGAATTCGTCGGCGACATCCCGAAAGCGTGGTTTATCGACCAGGAACTCATTGGTGATGCCGTGCACCGCAATGGCGCCTTCATCCACTTCACGGTCCGGCTGCAAATAGACGTGGTAATGCCGTCCCGTCAGGCGACGACCGATGACTTCGACACAGCCGATCTCGATGATGCGGTGGCCATCGGTAACCGGCATCCCGGTGGTTTCTGTATCCAGCACTACGCTGCGCATATTTACATCTCTCTCAAGCTGTTTCTTGTCTGGCCTGAGCCACGCCGCGGTTGGCCAACAGGTCGGCGTGCTCGTTTCCAGGATGGCCGGTGTGCCCGCGCACCCACTGCCAGGTCACCTGATGGCGGTTGACCTGTTCGTCCAGCTGCATCCAGAGATCGGCGTTCTTGACCGGCTGCTTGGCAGCGGTCTTCCAGCCGCGTTTCTTCCAGTTGGGCATCCAGTCATTGATGCCCTGCATGACGTACTGCGAGTCGGTGACCAGGCGCACCTGGCAAGGCCTTTTCAATTCTTCCAGCGCGCGGATGGCAGCCATCAGCTCCATGCGGTTGTTGGTGGTCTGCGCTTCGCCACCCCAAAGTTCGCGCTTGACGCCCTTGTAGATCAGCAGCGCGCCCCAGCCACCGGGACCGGGATTGCCCTTGCAGGCACCGTCGGTATAGATCTCGACCGTGTCATCACTCATGCAGATTACTGACCTTAATGTTTGGCATCGCGGCGACTAACCTTCGCCACCGGCATCGGCAACAGCTGGCCCATAGGTTCGCGGCGCTGCTCACGCAATGGCCGCAAGCCGACCATCAGCTTACGCGCAACCAGCAGATAGAAGCCGCCCGCAGGCGCCTGCAATCGCTGACCGATGGTTTCCAGCCCGGATAGCCGCGCCTGCCACTGACTTGAAGAAAGCGGCGGACAATAGCATCCGTACCGACGTTTCTCCAGCGCAAAGCCGAGCAGGTTCAGCCAGTCGCTGACCCGTGCCGGGCGAATGCAGCGGGCCTGGCGAAAGACCTTGCGCGACAGCAGATGCGAGGCTCCCCAGGCGCTCCACGGGTTGACGCCGACGATTAATAAATGGCCGCCGGGGCGGACACTGCGTGCGGCTTCACGCAACAGCGCATGGGGCGACAGACTGAAATCCAGCCCATGCTGTACCACCACCACATCGGCTGCGTGCTCGCCAATTGGCCAGGATTGCTCTTCGCAGACAATCTCCACACCCGGTAGCGGCGGCCCGAGGCGAACGCTGCGTTTGAGCTTCTGGGGCTCGATGGTGGCATCGGCAAACGGCCCGTAATGCACCAGGTAACTGCCGAAAAAACGCTCTAGCTCCTGGGCCAGCACATGCTGCTCGTGCTCCAGCAACTGCCGACCTGGAAAACTGCCGAACCAGTCGCTGGTCTCGCTCATCAGCGCCAGCCAGGCGGCGTTGGCCTCTGCGCACGGCTCATCGGTCATGGCTCGACTCCATTGATTGCTGCGTTCGTTGCGACCGCAGCAGGGATCGGTTTCACTTTCGAGTCCGGCTGTTAGGATGCACCTTTGCGATTGACTTGGCGACCCATCACCATGTTGAAAATAGACGCTCTGCCCGCTTTCACCGACAACTACATCTGGCTTCTGCAGGACACCCGACAGCAGCACTGTGCCGTAGTGGACCCCGGCGATGCCGCCCCTGTTCAGGCCTGGCTGGATGCGAACCCTGGCTGGAAGCTGACGGACATCCTTATTACTCACCACCATCATGACCATGTCGGCGGCGTGCAGCAGCTCAAGGCGCAGTATGGCGCCAAGGTTTACGGCCCCGCCGCGGAGAAGATACCCGCGCTCGATCAAGGGCTCGCTGACGGCCAGCGCATCTGCATCCTCGAGCAGGACTTGGAGGTGATCGAGGTGCCCGGTCATACCCTGGGCCATATCGCCTATTTCCATGCAGCAGCCGACAAACCCTGGCTACTGAGCGGTGACACCCTGTTCGCGGCCGGCTGCGGAAGGCTGTTCGAAGGCACCGCCGCACAGATGTTCGCCTCCCTGCAGCGCCTGGCGGCCCTGCCGGCACAGACCCTGGTGTATTGCACCCACGAATACACCCTGAGCAACCTGCGTTTCGCCATAGCTGTGGAGCCGGGCAACCCACTAGTCGTCGAGCGACTTGAAGAGGTCACCCGATTGCGCGAAGCGGGCCAGATCTCGTTACCGTCCGACCTGCGTACCGAACTGGCGACCAACCCCTTCCTGCGCTGTGACCAACCAGCCGTTGTCGCAGCCTGCCGCGACAAGGCCCACCAGAGCGAGAATCCGGAGGCAGTATTCGCCGCCCTGCGGGCCTGGAAGGACAATTTCTGAGCAGAACGAGTCAATCTGCCGAAGCCTTGCGGTGGCTTCGGCAGAGTCTGCACCAGTCCGCAAAACCGCAGCCTTTACTTGACCCACCGGAACGGCATTCCTAAACTCGCCCGAATTTTGCGTCAGGGGAAGCTTTCAGCCAATGTCGTCCGACACTTCGAATCGCCCATCTCCGGACGCCTTGGCAGCCTCCGGCCGGGTCCTGGCACTAGCTATCTGTCTCGCCATAACCGGTTGCCAGAGCATCTCGCATTCGCGGTCGCCGAACCTCAATACCGAAGCACTTCCGGCTACCTCTCTGAGCCAGAAAGGTCTGTGGCAGGAGCCAAAGTCAGTCGAGTTTCAGCACTCCGATATCTGGGGCCGCATCAGAGACGGCTATAAGCTTCAGGAACATCTGGACAGCAACCCTCGAATAGAACAACAGCGCCTGCTGTTCGCTGCCCGCCCTCGCTCCATCGAGATTGCCGGCGAACGCAGCAGCCTTTATATCCATTACATCGTCGAGCAGCTGGAAGAGCGCAACATGCCGCTCGAGCTGGCTCTGCTACCCATTATCGAAAGTGCCTACGACCCGTTCGCCTACTCTTCGGCCAAGGCCATGGGGCTGTGGCAGTTCATTCCCTCGACCGGTCGCCATTTCAATTTGCAGCAGACCAGTTGGTACGACGGCAGGCGCGACATCACCGCCTCGACCGCTGCAGCACTGCGCTACCTGTCCTATCTGCATGGATTGTTCAACGATGACTGGCTGCTGGCTCTGGCGGCCTACAACGCGGGCGAAGGTACGGTGAGCCGCGCCATCGAGCGCAACCAGAAACTCAATCTGCCAACCGATTACTGGAACTTGCCGCTGCCTAGAGAAACACGCGATTACGTACCCAAGCTGCTGGCGGTTTCGCAAATGGTTCAGAACCCCGAGGCCTACGGTCTCAACCTGAGCCCCATTGCCAACGAGCCCTACTTCGAAATGGTCGCCCTGAAGCAGCGGGTTAATCTGGCAACAGTTGCGCAACTGGCCGATCTCGACGAGGACGAGCTGTATCAGCTCAACCCGGCCTTCACCCGCCGCATCACCCTGGACGGCCCGCAACATCTGCTGGTGCCCAGTGCAAAAGCTGAAATGCTCGCCGCCAACCTGGCTCTGATGAAGCCGCAGGATGTCGTCGACTGGAAGCAATATCAGGTCAAGCCCGGCGATACCCTGGGCGCCATTGCCAATCGCCACCATCTATCCATCAACATCATTCGCGACATCAACAATCTCAAACATGATCGCCTGCGCATCGGCCAGGTACTCAGCATCCCGCAGTCGAGCGGCGGCCGCCCGCACGAACAGCTGCATGTGGTTTCCCGCAGCCAGCCGGCAACCAGAAGCTACCAGGTCCGCAAGGGTGACAACCTCTGGGATATCGCCAAGACACACAAGGTTTCGGTGCGCGATCTGCAACGCTGGAACAAGCTTTCAGGTAGCAGTCTGAAGGTGGGCCAGGTGTTGTCCATCCAGGCCGTCGACGTCGCTCGTGACAAGAACCCCGAGCCGACCTATTACAAGGTCAGAAAAGGCGACTCGCTGTACAACATCGCAAAGCGCTTCAATGTGCGGCTCAATCACCTGAAGAGCTGGAACCCCGAGGACAGCGCACTGCTCAAGCCCGGCCAGACTCTGACGCTCTATCTTGCGCCCTGAGCGTCGCTGCCGCGACTACCGGGCGCTGTCATTTATTGACTCAAAGAGTGATGGATAGCGATCTTTTTCCAGCCGATCCAAGCTGTTACTGTAGCCGACCGAAAAGCCCGCAAGTGCCATGGATCGGATTTTCCGTTTGATGCGCCCCGTCCTGCTGTTATTGATCTGTCTGGTATTGAGCTTTCCCTCTTTCGCCGCCATTAGCGAAAGCCACGGTTATGCCCAGTTCGGCACACTCAAGTACCCTGAGAATTTTACCCACTTCGATTGGGCGAACCCCGATGCGCCCAAGGGCGGACAGCTGCGCCTGATGGCCTCTGGCAGCTTCGACACGCTAAACCCCTATACCTTCAAGGGCACCAGCCCCATCGCCACACCCGGCTTCTTCCAGTACGGGGTCAGCGAGCTCAACGAGACGCTGATGGTGGGGTCCGGTCTGTATGACCCTTCCGGCGATGAGCCGGCTTCGATCTATGGGCTGATCGCTGAAACCATCGAGTACAGCGACGACAAGAGCTGGGTGGTTTTCAACCTGCGCGATTCGGCACGCTTTCATGATGGTCATCCGATCACCGCCTACGATGTCGCCTTTTCCTATCGCCTGCTGATAAAGGATGGTCATCCCCGTTTCCGCACCGATTTACAGGGTGTCAGACGGGTCGACATTCTCAACCGCCACCGGATCCGCTTCGTCTTCGACAGGGCGGATAACACCCAGCTGATCATGCGCCTTGGCGAGCTGCCGGTCCTTCCTCAGCATTACTGGAAGGACCGTGACTTTACCGCCACCACCTTCGAGCCCCCGCTGGGTAGCGGCCCTTACCGCATCAGCAACGTCCAGCCCGGGCGCCGGATCCAGTTCGAGCGGGTCAAGAACTGGTGGGGCGCGGAGCTTGCGGTCAACCGCGGCAAATACAACTTTGACCGAGTCGATGTCGAGTTCTACCGCGACAGCACCGTGGCATTTGAAGCCTTCAAGGTCGGCGAATTCGACTTCTATATCGAACACCAGGCCAAGAACTGGGCCAACGGCTACCAGTTTCCCGCGTTATCCAGGGGTGAGGTAATACGCGCCGAAATTCCGCATCAGATTCCCACACAGACCCAGGCCCTGTTCATGAACGGCCGCAGGCCGCTATTTTCCGACATCAGGGTTCGCCAGGCCCTGGGCATGCTGTTCGACTTCGAATGGACCAACCGAGCGCTGTTCTACAGCGCCTACCAGCGCAGCCAAAGCTACTATCCCAACAGCGACTTTGCCGCCACCGGTCGGCCGGAAGGTGGAGAATGGCTGCTGCTATCGCGCTTCCGCGATCAGCTTCCGGCTGAACTCTTCACCGAGCCCTTTGAACTGCCGAAGACCGATGGGCGAGGAATCCCGCGCGACACCCTGCGCCAGGCCCTGTCGCTCTTGAAGGATGCAGGCTGGAAGCTCAAGCCCGAAGGGCTGCGAGACAAGCATGGCCGTACTCTCGAATTCGAGATCCTGCTGGTCAATCCGCGCCTTGAGCGCATTCTCCAGCCCTACACCGGCAACCTGGCACGTATCGGCATCCAGGCTCGTCTGCGTACCGTCGATGCTGCTCAATACAAGCAGCGGCTGGATCAGTACGACTACGATATGATCCTCGCCACCCTGGGCCAGAGTCTCAGCCCGGGCCTGGAACAATGGCTCTACTTTCATTCGAGCCAGGTGAATATCAAGGGAGGCCGGAACTATGCAGGGATCGCCAATCCAATCATCGACCAGCTGCTTGAGAAACTGATTGCCGCCAAGACGCGCGAGGAACAGATTTCCGCAGCCCGCGCCATTGACCGCGTATTGCTGTGGAACCACTACAGCATCCCCAACTGGTACATCAACAATCATCGCCTGGCATACCGCAACCGCTTCGCCCACGTCACCACACCGCCCTACACTCTCGGGCTGCGCGCGTGGTGGCTGAAGGATTTGGAGAAGGCTCAATGACAAACAGCTTACGTTGGCCAGTCCTGCAAGCCGGCATCCTCAGCCTCTGCTTTCTGACCGGTCTCGCGACCGCAGCGCCCAAACACGCGGTGACGCTGTACGACGAGAAGCCGAAGTACGCCGCCAATTTCAGCCATTTCGAGTACGTCAATCCTGATGCACCCAAGGGCGGTGTACTGCGCCAGGCCGGCTTTGGCAGCTTCGACTCTCTCAATCCCTTCATCAACAAGGGCGTGGCTGCCGACGACATCGGCCTGATCTACGACACCCTAGCCACCAGTAGTCTCGACGAGCCCTTCACCATCTATGGCCTGCTGGCCGAGAAGATCGAGAAAGGCCCGAACAATCAGTGGGTACGTTTTCATCTGCGACCTGAGGCGCGTTTTCATGACGGCGAACCGGTCACGGCCGAAGACGTCGTATTCACCTTCGAAACCCTGATCAGCCAGGGCGCGCCGCACTATCGTGGTTATTACGCCGACGTGGAAAAGGTCGTCGCCGAAACACCGCGCCGGGTCCGCTTCGACTTCAAGCACAGCGGCAACCGTGAGCTCCCCTTGATCCTTGGCCAGCTGCCGATCCTGCCGAAGCACTGGTGGGCCGAGCGCGATTTCAGCGCCACCAGCATGGAGCCACCGTTGGGCAGCGGACCCTATCGCGTCGACCGGGTGCAGGCGGGCCGCTCGATCCGTTATGCCCGCGTCGAGGATTACTGGGGCAAGGATCTGGCGGTCAACCGCGGTTTCTACAACTTTGACCAGCTGGTAATTGATTACTACCGCGACAATACCGTGGCGCTGCAGGCCTTTAAGGCCGGGCATTTCGATTACTGGCTGGAAACCAGTGCGAAAAACTGGGCAACGGCCTACGACATCGAAGCCGTACGCAGCGGGCGCATCATCAGAGACGAGATTGCCAATCACAATCCGCAAGGGATGCAGGGTTTCATCTTCAACATCCGTCGGGAACGCCTTCAGGACGTCCGGGTTCGCGAAGCCATCGCGCTGCTGTTTGACTTCGAATGGACCAATCGTCAACTCTTCAACGGCGCTTATACCCGGACGCGCAGCTATTTCGACAACTCCGAACTGGCCTCTTCAGGCCTGCCAGATAAGCAGGAGTTAGCGTTACTCGAACCATTGCGAAATCAAATACCTGCCGCTCTTTTCGAAAAACCTTTCGAGCTTCCGCAAAGCACCGGCGACGGCGTCATACGCGAACAGCAACGCAAGGCCTACAAGCTGTTGACCGACGCTGGCTGGAAGATTCAGGACGACCGCATGGTCGACAACCTTGGCAAGCCCGTGAAACTCGAGTTTCTATTGGTGCAAGCCGAATTCGAGCGTGTGCTGCTGCCCTACAAGCGCAACCTGGCTGATCTGGGCATCGAACTGGAGATCCGCCGCGTCGATGTCTCGCAATACATCAACCGTCTGCGCTCACGTGATTACGACATGATCGTCAGCGGCTTCGGCCAGTCCAGTTCGCCGGGCAACGAGCAGCGTGAGTACTGGCACTCGGCGAGCGCCGACAATCCGGGCAGTCGCAACTTCATCGGCCTGAAGGATCCGGCGATCGACACCCTAGTGGAAAAGCTGATTGCCGCCGACTCACGGGAAGAATTGATCACTCGTACCCGTGCCCTTGATCGGCTGCTGCTCTGGGGCCACTACGTGGTACCCAACTGGCACATCAAGAGCTGGCGGGTCGCCTACTGGAACCATCTGGCGCATCCGACAACAACGCCTCGCAATGATATCGGGCTGATGACCTGGTGGCACAAACCCGATACTGCAGCACCGGCGAAGCCAGACGAAGGGTCACTCAAATCAGAAGCTGCTGATGCCGCCCCTGTAGAAGCGGAGCACCAGGAGTGATCGCCTATATCCTTCGACGGCTACTGCTGGTTATTCCGACCCTGTTCGGCATCTTGCTGATCAACTTCATCATCATCCAGGCAGCGCCAGGCGGGCCGGTGGAACAAGCCATCGCCAAGCTGGAAGGCTTCGAAGGCGCTACCAGCCGTATCGCCGGTGGCGGCTCGGAAGTGGCCGTAGCCGGTAACAACTACCGTGGCGCGCAGGGCCTCGACCCTGAGCTGATCGCCGAGATCGAACGCCTTTACGGCTTCGACAAGCCACCGGCCGAGCGCTTCTGGATCATGCTCAGCAACTATGTGCGGCTGGATTTCGGCGAGAGCTTCTTTCGCGACGCCAAGGTCACCGACCTGATCATCGAGAAGATGCCAGTATCGATTTCCCTGGGCCTATGGAGCACGCTGATCATGTACCTGGCCTCGATCCCGCTGGGCATCGCCAAGGCTACGCGGCATGGCACTCCATTCGATGTCTGGACCAGTTCGGCGATCATCATTGGCTACGCCATTCCGGCCTTCCTGTTCGCCATACTATTGATCGTGCTGTTTGCCGGTGGCAGCTACTGGAACTGGTTTCCGCTGCGCGGACTGACCTCCGGAAACTTCGACGAACTGAGCCTGGGTGGCAAGATCCTCGATTACTTCTGGCATTTGGCGCTGCCGGTTACCGCACTGGTCATCGGTAACTTCGCGACCCTGACGCTGTTGACCAAAAACAGCTTTCTCGACGAGATCAACAAGCAGTACGTAGTCACCGCCCGCGCCAAGGGCCTGAGCAAGAACCGGGTGCTTTACGGCCACGTGTTCCGCAACGCAATGCTGATCATCATCGCCGGCTTCCCGGCCGCCTTTATCGGCATGTTCTTCACCGGTTCGCTGCTGATCGAAGTGATCTTCTCTCTCGACGGTCTTGGCCTACTCAGTTTCGAGGCGGCGATCAACCGCGACTATCCGGTGGTCTTCGGCACCCTCTTCCTATTCACGCTGCTCGGCCTGGTAGTGAAACTGATCGGCGACCTGACCTACACCCTTGTCGACCCACGAATCGATTTTGAAAGCAGGGAGGCCTGAGATGCGACTGTCCCCGCTCAATCAGCGTCGTTTTGCCCTGTTCAAGTCCCACAAACGTGGCTGGTGGTCGCTCTGGATATTTCTCGCACTGTTCGTGCTAAGCCTCGGCGCCGAACTGGTGGCCAACGACAAACCCATCGTGGTGCGTTTCGATGGCGAGTGGTTTTTTCCGGTCTTCAAGCGCTACCCGGAAACCCGTTTCGGTGGTGAATTCCCGCTGCAAGCCAACTACAAGAGCCCCTACATCCAGGAGCTTATCGAGGCAAAGGACGGCTGGATGATCTGGCCGCCTATCCCGTTCAGCTATTCCAGCATCAACTACGACCTCCAGGTACCTGCACCCGGCCCGCCCTCGACAACCAACTGGCTGGGCACCGACGACCAGGGGCGCGATGTGCTGGCACGCATCATCTATGGCTTCCGTATCTCGGTGCTATTTGCGCTGACGCTGACCCTGATCAGTTCGGTCATCGGTGTGATCGCCGGGGCACTGCAAGGCTTTTACGGCGGCTGGGTCGACCTGGTCGGTCAGCGCGTGCTGGAAATCTGGTCTGGGCTGCCGGTGCTCTACCTGCTGATCATTCTCGCCAGCTTCGTCCAACCAAACTTCTGGTGGCTGCTGGGCATCATGCTGCTGTTCTCCTGGATGAGCCTGGTGGACGTGGTGCGCGCCGAGTTCCTACGTGGGCGCAACCTGGAATATGTGCGCGCCGCACGGGCGCTGGGCATGGGCAACGCTGCAATCATGTTCCGCCACATCCTGCCCAACGCCATGGTGTCGACCATGACCTTCATGCCGTTCATCCTCACTGGCGCCATCGGCACCCTGACGGCGCTGGATTTTCTTGGCTTCGGCCTACCGCCCGGCGCGCCGTCGCTGGGTGAACTGGTGGCCCAAGGCAAATCGAATCTGCAGGCCCCCTGGCTTGGCATCAGTGCCTTTATGGTGCTGGCGATCATGCTGAGCCTGCTGGTATTTATCGGCGAGGCCGCTCGCGATGCCTTCGACCCAAGGAAATGACATGGCCGATAACCTGATAGAAGTACGTGACCTGGCCGTCGAATTTGTCACCCTGGATAGAACACAGCGGGTGGTCGAAGGCGTCAGTTTCGATATCCGTAAAGGTGAAACCCTGGCGCTGGTAGGCGAAAGCGGCTCTGGCAAGTCGGTTACCGCGCATTCCATCCTGCGGCTGCTGCCCTACCCGCTGGCCAGACACCCCGCGGGGGAAATCCGCTATGCCGGCGAAGACCTGCTAAAGGCGGACGAGAAACGTATGCGGCAGATACGCGGCAATCGTATCGCCATGGTCTTCCAGGAGCCGATGACGTCGCTGAATCCGCTGCACACGGTTGGCACCCAGATCAATGAAGTGCTCCAGCTGCACAAGGGCTTGCGAGGCAAAGCGGCCAGCGCGCGCACTCTGGAACTGCTGGAACTGGTAGGCATACCGGAGCCGAAGAAACGCATTCGCGCCTATCCACACGAACTCTCCGGGGGGCAGCGTCAAAGGGTAATGATTGCCATGGCGCTGGCCAACGAGCCCGAACTGTTGATCGCCGACGAGCCGACTACGGCGCTGGATGTCACGGTGCAGCTGAAAATCCTCGAGCTACTCAAGGAGCTCCAGGCTCGCCTGGGCATGTCCCTGCTGCTGATCAGCCATGATCTCAATCTGGTCCGGCGGGTCGCGCATCGCGTATGTGTCATGCAGCGCGGTCGTGTCGTCGAACAGGCAGCGTGCGAAGAATTGTTTCACCGGCCGCAGCATCCCTATACTCAGGAACTGCTTGCAGCCGAGCCCAGCGGAGATCCGGCGCCGGCCCAGCCAGCGCCGCCTCTGCTAGAGGTAAAGGATCTGCGGGTCTGGTTTCCGATCAAGAAGGGCTTGCTGCGGCGCACGGTGGACCATATCAAGGCCGTCGATGGCGTCAGCTTCAGCCTCCCCAAAGGGCAGACCCTGGGAATTGTCGGCGAAAGCGGATCCGGTAAGTCCACACTGGGGCTCGCAATCCTGCGTTTGCTCTCCAGTCGTGGCGAAATACGTTTTCAAAATCAGGCGCTGGAACAAATGTCTCAGCGCGCGGTGCGCCCTCTGCGACGACAGATGCAGGTGGTGTTTCAGGACCCTTTCGGCAGCCTCAGCCCCCGCATGTCGGTTGGACAGATCGTTGGTGAAGGCCTGGAGATACATGGCATGGGCAATGCCGAGGAGCGGGCGCAGGCGATCATCGATGCGCTGGTCGAGGTGGGGCTCGATCCGGAAAGCCGTCACCGCTATCCCCATGAGTTTTCCGGGGGCCAGCGACAGCGGATTGCCATCGCCAGGGCCCTGGTGCTCAAACCGGAGCTGATTCTGCTCGATGAGCCGACATCGGCTCTGGATAGAACCGTACAACGGCAAGTGGTGGAGCTATTACGCTCGCTGCAGGCCAAGTACAACCTGACCTACCTGTTCATCAGCCATGACCTGGCGGTGGTACGGGCACTGAGCCATCAGATGATGGTGGTCAGGCAGGGAAAAGTAGTTGAACAGGGAGCGGCCGAAGCCATTTTTGCCGCCCCCCAACATCCGTATACACAGCAGCTGTTGGAGTCAGCATTCATGACGACGACAGCTGAACAACCAGAAGAGGGACAAGCACATGGGTTTTCTTAGCGGCAAGCGCATCCTGATCGTTGGCGTTGCCAGCAAACTTTCGATCGCCTCGGGCATCGCTGCAGCCATGCACCGTGAAGGCGCCGAGCTGGCTTTCACCTATCAGAACGAGAAGCTCAAGGGCCGCGTCGAAGAGTTCGCCGCCGGCTGGGGATCAAGCCCGGAGCTGTGCTTCCCGTGCGACGTTGCCAACGACGACGATATCCTCAAGGTGTTCGAAGAGCTGGGCAAGAAGTGGGACGGCCTTGACGGCATCGTGCATTCGGTTGGTTTTGCACCCGGTGATCAGCTCGATGGCGACTTCACCGAAGTCACCACCCGTGAAGGCTTCAAGATCGCCCACGACATCAGCGCCTATAGCCTGGTAGCCCTGGCCAAGGCCGGACGCCCACTGATGAAGGGCCGTAATGGCAGCATCCTTACCCTAAGCTACCTGGGCGCCGAGCGCACCATGCCCAACTACAACGTAATGGGTATGGCCAAAGCCAGTCTTGAGGCAGGTGTTCGCTACCTCGCAGGCAGCCTCGGCCCAGAAGGTACACGCGTCAACGCCGTTTCCGCCGGCCCAATCCGCACCCTCGCCGCCTCCGGCATCAAGAGCTTCCGCAAGATGCTGGCAGCCAATGAGAAACAGACCCCGCTGCGCCGCAACGTGACCATTGAAGAAGTCGGCAACGCCGGCGCCTTCCTTTGCTCGGACCTGGCCTCCGGCATCAGCGGTGAAATCCTCTACGTGGACGGCGGCTTCAACACCACCGCCATGGGCGCCATCGAAGACTGATTTTCTCCAAAGCACTCGCCACGGACGGCAGGACAAAAAAAACCGCACTCAGGTGCGGTTTTTTTGTTCCTGCAATCCGGCTGTCCGTGTGCAAACAACCGGTTCACCAATGCCTTATCAGAAGGTCTCGATCTTGGCTTCGGCGTGCTGCATTTCACGGTAGGCCGCGAAATCCTGCTGACCACTGCGCGAAGCCAGGAAACGCCGATAGCTCTGCTTGTCCTGCTCGGAAAGCTCGACATTCGGCTCGCTAACCCCGTCCAGACGAATGACGACAAAGTCACCATTACCCAGGCGCACACTGCCATAGCTCGGCTTGTCGCCTGACACCGGTCGTGGCATGCGGAACACTTGCTGCAGCACGGCAGGCTCGACACCTTCCTGATTGCGCGATGCGGCTTCGGTGGTTTTCCACTGTGCTTCTGCCGGAGCACCGTCACGCAGTGCGCTTAGCAGGCGCTCGCCTTCCTCGCTCGCCTTCTCGGCAGCCTTTTCCTGCTGCAGCTGGACGAGGATGCCCTCCTTCACCGTATCGAACGGCAGCACTTCAGGCTGCAGGTGCTGTTTGACGCGCACGACTACGGCCGTGTCTGGATCCAGTTCGATAATCCCGCTGTTGGCTCCATCAACCAGAACCTCATCGCTGAAGGCAGTCTGGATTACCTGACGGTTGGAGGCGATACCGCTGCCGCCTTCTCGACCGAAGGGTTCGGTGGTCCGCACGGTCAGCCCCAACTCCTGCGCGGGCTGGGCCAGGTCCGAGGACTCGAAGGCGTAATCTTCCAGCTGCTTGCTGACTTCGACGAAGCGCTGTTCGACCTGCTGGCTCTTCAGCTCACGGACAAGCTCAGGCTTCAGGCTTTCCAGCGCAGGCACCTCGGGCGACTGAACACCCAGCAGCTTGATCAGATGCCAGCCGAACTCGGTACGCACCGGCGCCGAGACCTGATCCTGCGCCAGACCATAGAGCGCATCTTCAAAATCGGGGTCGTAAACACCCGGGCCGGCAAAGCCCAGATCACCACCCTCATTAGCGGAGCCAGGATCTTCGGAGAGCTCCTTGGCCAGTGCGGCAAAATCCTCTCCTGCAGCCAGACGCTGCGCAATTTCCTCGATCTTCGCCTTTGCCTCGGCGTCGTTGGAGCTGTCAGCCTCAATCAGGATATGCGCGGCACGACGCTGTGGCGCCAGATTGGCGATACGCTGCTGATACAGGCTTTCTACCTGCTCATCAGAAACATCAACCCGATCAAAGAAAGACTCCTTGTTCAGCTCGATGTAATCGAGAACCACCTGTTCGGACGAACGGAAACGCTCTGCATTCTGCTCGTAGTATTCGCGCGCCTGCTGTTCGCTGATCTCAACCGCCGTGTTATCAGCCGGCACTGTTACGATGGAAAAATCGCGGGTTTGCTGCTCAAGACGAGCAAAATTCTGGATCTGCTCGTCGGTGACGAAACCGGAAGCGCCAATGCCCGCCTGGAGCTGGCCCACCACCATTTCCCGGCGAAGCAGCTCGCGGAACTGCAGCCGCGTGTAACCCAACTGCTGGATAAACTGGTCGAAGCGAGCGGCGTTGAACACGCCATCGACGGCAAATTCGGGAGTTTGCAGAATCAACTGGTCGAGAGCCATATCGGAGAAGGCGAAATCAGCCTTCTGAGCGCCTTGCAACAGCAGGGCCTGGTCGATGAGCCCTCGCAGCGAGGCTTCTCGCACCAGTCGATCATCCAGCAACGAGGCATCGAAGTCCCCACCCAGCTGCTGCACCAGCTGACGGCGCTGCATATTCATCGCCTGGTTGAGATCATCCAAGGAGATCTCTTCGCCATTAACCTCGGCGGCATTACGGCTATTGCCTGTCGTGTTGAAAATGGCCTCAAAGCCTGTGAGCGCCAACAGCATGACGATGATGCCAATGATGGTTTTGGCAATCCAGCCTTGTGAATTGTCCCTGATATTCTGAAGCATGCATCCCCCAGGAGTCAGCTGCGCGAGGTCATAGCAGCACGGGTGGAAACCGGAAAAAAAAAGGCGCATCCGGGGATGCGCCTTCTCGGAGCTTTTGGAGCGGCGGAGCTTGCACTCAGCCTAACTACAACAGGCATGGCCTACCAGAGTAACCGCTCCAAGGCAGGGTCAGAGCAAACTGACAACCAGCCGGATCGAAAGCGCTTAGTTGACCGCGTCTTTCAGAGCCTTGCCAGCCTTGAAACCCGGAATCTTGGCTGCAGCGATGTTGATTGGCTTGCCAGTTTGAGGGTTGCGGCCAGTGCGTGCAGCGCGCTCCTTGACAGCGAAAGTACCGAAACCAACCAGCACCACGGAATCACCAGCTTTCAATGCACCAGTGACGGATTCAATTACTGCATCCAGCGCGCGGCCGGCAACAGCTTTCGGGATATCAGCAGATGCGGCGATGGCATCAATCAGTTCCGACTTGTTCACTCTAAGTCCCCTTATATCTGTTGAGTCGTATCTTTAATTTTTTGGGTGTAGGCAAAACGGTGCTGAAACGCCAGCGACACGAAGGGCCGGTTTATATCAAGGGCGCCGAAAATATGTCAACAAAGCCTTTCAGGCTAATGCGTGCTGATTCGCTCCTTGGAATCAGTCTCGCGTTTGTCTTCCTTTGCAACTATATCGGGAGCCGCGTCAGGCAAGGGCTCCGGCGCGTATTGCAGCGCAATTTGGAGGACTTCGTCAATCCACTTCACCGGTTTAATCTGCAAGTCCTGCTTAATATTCTCCGGAATCTCCTTAAGATCACGCTGATTCTCTTCGGGAATGATCACCGTACGGATACCACCCCGGTGTGCAGCCAGCAATTTCTCTTTCAGTCCGCCAATCGCCAGTACCTGGCCGCGCAAGGTGATCTCTCCCGTCATGGCAACTTCGGCACGCACCGGAATTTGCGTCAGGGCTGAAACCAGCGCCGTACACATGCCGATGCCCGCGCTAGGGCCATCCTTTGGCGTCGCCCCTTCGGGGACGTGTATATGGATGTCCTGTTTTTCATGAAAGTCCGGCGCAATCCCCATGCTGGCAGCGCGGCTACGAACCACGGTTAGCGCTGCGGTAATGGACTCGCCCATCACGTCGCCCAGGGAGCCGGTTTTAGTCAGACGACCTTTACCCGGCACCACTGCTGCTTCGATGGTCAGCAGTTCACCCCCAACCTGGGTCCATGCCAGCCCGGTTACCTGGCCGACCTGGTCTTCCAGCTCGGCGAGCCCGTAGCGGAACTTGCGCACGCCCAAGAAGTGCTCAAGAGACTCGCAGGTGACCGTTACCGTGAAGTTTTTCTGAGCGGCATACTCTTTAACCACCTTTCGGCAGACCTTCGCCACCTGACGCTCCAGGCCACGAACGCCGGCTTCGCGAGTGTAGTAGCGGATGATGTCGCGTATCGCGTCTTCTTCGAACTGCAGCTCGGTCTTCTTCAGCCCGTTCGCCTGGATCTGCTTGGGTACCAGGTAACGGGTAGCGATATTGACCTTTTCGTCTTCGGTGTAACCGGGAAGGCGAATCACCTCCATACGATCGAGCAGAGCCGGAGGGATGTTCATCGAGTTGGCTGTACAGAGGAACATCACATCCGACAGGTCGTAATCGACCTCCAGATAATGATCGTTGAAGTTGTGGTTCTGTTCCGGGTCCAGGACCTCAAGTAACGCCGAGGCTGGATCGCCACGCATGTCGTTGCCCATCTTGTCGATTTCATCGAGCAGGAACAGTGGATTGCGCACGCCCACCTTGGTCATCTTCTGAATCAGACGACCCGGCATCGAGCCGATATAGGTACGGCGATGGCCACGAATCTCGGCTTCGTCACGCACGCCACCCAGCGCCATGCGGACAAACTTGCGGTTGGTGGAGCGAGCAATCGACTCGGCCAGCGAAGTCTTACCAACGCCAGGCGGGCCGACCAGGCAGAGCACCGGTCCCTTGAGCTTCTTCACGCGCTTTTGCACGGCAAGGTATTCGAGAATGCGGTCCTTGACCTCTTCAAGGCCGTAATGGTCGGCGTCCAGCACTTCTTCGGCCTTGGCCAGATCCAGGCGCACCTTGCTGGTGGCCTTCCACGGCACATTAACCAGCCAGTCGATGTAGGTCCGTACCACTGTGGCCTCAGCCGACATAGGCGACATCTGCTTGAGCTTGTTCAGCTCGGTTGTCGCCTTGGCATGAGCGTCTTTGCTCAGGCCCGCATTCTCGATGCGTTTTTTCAGGTCATCGATCTCGTTGTGACCTTCGTCGATATCACCCAGCTCTTTCTGAATGGCCTTCATCTGCTCATTCAGGTAGTACTCACGCTGGCTGCGTTCCATCTGCTTTTTAACGCGACCACGAATGCGCTTCTCAACCTGCAGCAGGTCGATCTCTGCATCCAGCAGTGCCATGACATGTTCGACCCGGGCAGGCAGGTCGGTAACCTCAAGGATCGACTGCTTTTGCTCGATTTTAAGCGCCATGTGCGCAGCCATGGTGTCAACCAGGCGAGCCGGCTCTTCGATGCTCGCCAGCGATGACAACACTTCTGAAGGTACCTTCTTGCCTAGCTGAACGTATTGTTCGAACTGACTCAGCAGGCTGCGGCTGAAGACCTCGGCCTCACGGGAGTCGATTTCCGCTTCATCGATCAGCGAAACGTCGGCACGGCAGTGATTATCTGCCTCGATAAAGCGCTCCATGGTGCCACGCTGCTCACCTTCGACCAGCACCTTGACGGTCCCATCCGGCAACTTGAGCAACTGCAGCACGGTCGCAACCGTGCCTACGCGGTACAAGCCGTCTTCGGTCGGATCATCGTCTGCAGGGTTCTTCTGAGCTACCAGAAGAATCTGCTTGTCACCTTCCATTGCCGATTCGAGTGCCTCGATGGATTTTTCACGGCCAACGAACAGCGGTATCACCATATGCGGGTAGACCACGACATCGCGCAGCGGCAAAAGGGGCAATTCGATGGTTGTCTTCATAAAAATTCAGCTCTACGTCGGCCATACGGCGGTAAACGGGAAACACCATGCCGGCTAAGATGAGGGCACGTTGAACAAAAAACAAGGATGATGCAGAAATGCAAAGGGGCCTTAGAGGCCCCTTTTTTGTTAAGCGTCCGGCGCAGCCTTGGCTGGCGGCTCGCTATTTTCATAGATCAGTAGCGGCTGCGAAGTTCCTTCGATGACGCTCTCGTCGATTACCACCTTGCCGACATCCTTCTGCGAAGGAATCTCGTACATAGTATCGAGCAGAACGCCCTCCAGAATCGAGCGCAGACCACGGGCTCCGGTCTTGCGTTCCAGGGCACGATTGGCGACCGCCTTGAGCGCATCGGGGCGGAACTCCAGTTCGACGCCTTCGAGCTCGAACAGCTTGGCATACTGCTTAGTCAGCGCATTCTTTGGCTCGGTGAGAATCTGCACCAGGGCAGCCTCATCCAGCTCGTCGAGGGTCGCAATCACCGGCAGGCGGCCAACAAATTCGGGAATCAGGCCGAACTTGACCAGATCATCGGGCTCGACCACACGCAGTGATTCACCGATCTTCTTGCCGACATCCTTGCTGCGCACCTCGGCGTTGAAGCCAATGCCACCCTGGGTGGAACGGGCCTGAATGACCTTCTCCAAACCGGCGAAGGCACCGCCGCAGATGAACAGGATGTTGCGCGTATCGACCTGCAGAAATTCCTGCTGCGGATGCTTGCGACCACCCTGAGGCGGAACCGAGGCAACCGTGCCTTCGATCAGCTTGAGCAGCGCCTGCTGCACGCCTTCACCCGACACGTCGCGGGTGATCGAAGGATTGTCAGACTTGCGTGAAATCTTGTCGATTTCATCGATGTAGACGATGCCCATCTGAGCCTTTTCCACATCGTAGTCGCACTTCTGCAACAGCTTCTGGATGATGTTTTCGACGTCCTCACCCACATAGCCGGCTTCAGTCAGCGTGGTTGCATCGGCGATGGTGAAAGGCACATTAAGCAGGCGCGCCAGCGTTTCAGCCAGCAGCGTCTTGCCCGACCCAGTTGGGCCGATCAGCAAAATGTTGCTCTTGCCCAGCTCGATCTCTTCTTTCTTGTCGCGCTGGTTCAAACGCTTGTAATGGTTGTACACAGCCACTGCGAGGATTTTCTTCGCGCGCTCCTGACCAATGACGTATTGGTCGAGAATGCCGCTGATTTCCTTTGGCGCAGGCAGTTTTTGCGCGCTGCTCTCGGCCTGGGCTTCCTGCACCTCCTCGCGGATGATGTCATTGCACAGGTCGACACATTCGTCGCAGATAAAGACAGAGGGCCCGGCAATCAATTTGCGAACTTCATGCTGGCTTTTGCCGCAAAAAGAGCAATAGAGCAGCTTGCCGGAGTCCTCGCCGTTACGGGTATCAGTCATTCGATCGATCCAATCGGGAAGGCTTGAAACACAAGATGAAGGCATTCATGGGCTTTTTCAAGCCCATGCGCTAGCCAGATATTGCAGAGCAGCGTGATCAGACCGCCAGCTGGCGCCGGGTCAGGACCTGATCGATCAGCCCGTACTTGACGGCTTCTTCGCCACTCATGAAGTTGTCGCGGTCGGTGTCGCGCTCAATCACTTCCATCGGCTGGCCGGTATGTTCAGCCATGACCTTGTTCAGACGCTCACGGATTGTGAGGATCTCGCGGGCGTGGATTTCGATGTCCGAAGCCTGACCCTGGAAGCCACCCAGCGGCTGATGAATCATCATCCGCGAATGCGGCAGGCAGTAACGCTTGCCCGCAGCGCCGCCAGTCAGCAGCAGCGCACCCATGCTGCAGGCCTGACCAATACAGATGGTCGAGACGTCCGGCTTGATGAACTGCATGGTGTCGTAGATTGACATACCGGCAGTGACAGAGCCGCCCGGCGAGTTGATATACAGATGAATGTCCTTCTCGGGGTTTTCCGCCTCGAGGAACAGCAGTTGCGCGACGATCAGGTTGGCCATGTAGTCTTCGACCTGACCAACCATGAAGATCACCCGCTCCTTGAGAAGACGGGAATAAATGTCATAGGCGCGCTCACCGCGTGCCGACTGCTCGATGACCATCGGCACCAGGCCGCCAGCGGCCTGAATATC
Organism: Pseudomonas saudiphocaensis; assembly: GCF_000756775.1. Taxonomy (NCBI): domain Bacteria; kingdom Pseudomonadati; phylum Pseudomonadota; class Gammaproteobacteria; order Pseudomonadales; family Pseudomonadaceae; genus Pseudomonas; species Pseudomonas saudiphocaensis. Next base: position 736,045 of record NZ_CCSF01000001.1, on the reverse strand, counting down.
CGGTGCTTGCATAAACGAATTGCGGGACATGTCCAGCGATACTCCCTATGTCATGCCTCAAATACATAAGCCAGCACGAGGCTGGCTTATGAATGATGTGCTCGAACGGTTGAAGAAAATCAGGCCGCTTGCGGTGCTTCCGCTGGCTTAACCGCTTCCTCGTAAGAGACCGATTTATCGGTCACCTTAGCCTGCTGCAGAACAGTATCTACAACTTGCTCTTCGAGCACAACAGAACGAACTTCGTTCAATTGCTCGTCGTTTTTGTAATACCAGGCCACCACTTGCTCAGGCTCCTGATACGCCGAGGCCATTTCTTCGATCAGCTCGCGAACACGAGCGTCGTCCGGCTTGAGCTCGAACTGCTTGACCACTTCCGCAACGATCAAACCAAGAATGACACGACGCTTGGCCTGCTCCTGGAACATTTCAGCTGGCAGCTGCTCGGGCTTGATGTTGCCACCGAACTGCTGAACGGCCTGCACGCGCAGACGATTGACTTCGTTGTCGATCAGGGCCTTCGGAGCTTCGATCGGGTTGGTGCTGACCAGCCCTTCCATGACCTGATTCTTGACCTTGGTCTTGATGGCCTGGCGCAGCTCGCGCTCCATGTTCTTCTTCACTTCGGCGCGGAAGCCCTCAAGCCCACCTTCCTGAACACCGAACTGAGCGAAGAACTCGTCATTCAGTTCCGGCAGCTGGGGAGCGGCAACAGCGTTGACGGTCACGGTGAATTCTGCGGTCTTGCCAGCCAAGTCGAGGTTCTGGTAATCCTCGGGGAAGGTTGGGGTGATCACGCGCTCTTCGCCAACCTTGGCGCCCACCAGTGCCTCTTCGAAGCCCGGGATCATGCGACCCGAGCCCAATACCAGCTGGGTGCCCTTGGCCGAACCGCCAGCGAACACTTCGCCATCGATCTTGCCGACGAAGTCGATCGTCAGCTGATCGCCATCCTGCGCTTCACGCTCAACATTTTCATAGCGGGTGTTCTGCTTGCGCAGGATGTCCAGCATGTTGTCGACATCAGCCTCGCCAACCTCGGCCTGCTGACGCTCAACCTCAATGGACTCGAAGCCGCCAACCTTGAATTCGGGGAAGACTTCGAAAGTCGCCACGTACTCCAGATCCTTGCCCTTCTCGAACACCTTCGGCTCGACCGAAGGCGCGCCAGCCGGATTCAGCTTCTCGGCCACCACGGCTTCATAGAAGGTCGCCTGGATCAGATCACCCAGTGCTTCCTGACGCGCGGCGGCCTCGTAACGCTGACGAATCACGCTCATCGGAACCTTCCCAGGACGGAAGCCTGGAATCTTGGCACGACTTGCAGTCTGTTGCAGACGCTTGTTGACTTCGTTCTCGATGCGCTCGACCGGCACGCCCACGGTCATGCGGCGCTCAAGAGCGGAGGTGCTTTCAACAGAAACTTGCATGGATTTTCCTCGTTGCACAGACATAAGCCGGCCGTTCCGGCCCCAGAATGGGCAAGCATTCTAGTGGCTCGAATAACAGAAGTCACCCCGCTCTGACGCTGTCATCCTAGAAAGTGTGCGTTTAGCGCGTTACAGATCCGTAAGCGCCTTTTGCGTCCTTTAGGGTGGCCAAGCCTAGCCGCCGGCATCTCTTGCTGTTGGCGATCTGGAAAGTCTCCAACACCACGCTTGGCTAGACCAAGCGACCCTCAGCAAGAACGCCCATCGCCAAGCGAACAGATAAGTGCAATCTAACTGCTACAAATCGCGATTATTATTCATTATCCAGCACGCAATTAACTGAGCACACTGCAAAGGCTGCTCCCACGCGCCTCGATAAGCCCCAAGTAACGGCCAGCGGGCATTGCAGCCACCCGACCTTGTTACTCCACCTCGCGTGCTATGGATATATTCATGCCAGTCGTGCTCCCTGTCGGCCAGGCCGACACCTACAACTATCGCGTTGTCCGCCAATTCACCCTGATGACACTCGCCTGGGGCATTCTGGGCATGGGCCTGGGCGTATTTATTGCCGCTCAGCTGGTATGGCCGCAGCTCAATTTCGACTTGCCCTGGACCAGCTTTGGCCGTATCCGCCCCCTGCACACGAACCTGGTGATCTTTGCCTTCGGCGGAAATGCGTTGCTGGCGACCTCGTTGTATGTCGTACAACGCACCAGCCGGGTCCGGCTGATCTCCGATGGTGTTGCCAAGTTCGTATTCTGGGGCTGGCAGGCGGCGATCGTTTCGCTGTTGATCAGCTATCCGCTGGGCTATACAACTTCGAAAGAATACGCGGAGATGGAATGGCCGATTGCGCTGCTGGTCCTGGCAGTGTGGGCCGCCTATGCATGGCTGTTCTTCGGCACGATAGCCAAGCGTAAAACCAGCCATATCTATGTTGGCAACTGGTTTTACGGAGCATTCATTATCGTTACCGCGATGGTTCACATCGTCAATCACCTGCTCGTGCCAGTCACGCCGATGAAGTCCTACCCAATTTATTCAGGCGCGACCGATGCCATGGTGCAGTGGTGGTACGGCCACAGCGTGGTCGGGTTTATCCTCTCCGTAGGTTTTCTCGGGATGATGTACTACTTCGTGCCCAAGCAGGCCGAGCGCCCAATCTATTCCTACCGATTATCGATTGTGCACTTTTGGGCGATCATCAGCCTGTACATCTGGGCTGGCCCGCACCACCTGCACTACACCGCGCTGCCGGACTGGGCTCAGTCTCTTGGCATGGTGATGTCGATCGTCCTCCTGGCGCCAAGCTGGGGCGGCATGATCAACGGCATGATGACCCTCTCCGGCGCCTGGCATAAGCTGCGCACCGACCCGATTCTGCGCTTTCTTGTGGTGTCCCTGGCCTTCTACGGCATGTCCACCTTCGAAGGCCCGATGATGGCCATCAAGACCGTCAATGCCCTGTCCCACTACACCGACTGGACCATCGGCCACGTGCACGCCGGCGCCCTCGGCTGGGTAGCAATGATCAGCATCGGTACGCTCTACCATATGATTCCCAAGCTCTGGGGGCAGGAGCAGATGCATAGCGTCAGGCTGATCAACATGCACTTCTGGCTTAGCACTATCGGCACCGTGCTTTACATCGCCTCGATGTGGGTCAATGGCATCGCCCAAGGCCTCATGTGGCGTGCGATCAACGAAGACGGCACCCTTACCTATTCATTCGTCGAAGCACTTGAAGCCAGCCATCCGGGGTATGTAGTACGCCTGGCCGGAGGCGGCCTCTTCGCAGTTGGCATGTTGCTTATGGCATACAACACCTGGCGCACCGTACGCGCTGCTGAAGACTCCTCGGGCGTATTGATCGCTGAACTGGCCGCAGCGAAGTAGTCAGCATCGCAGAGCTCGTGGGACAGATAACTGCGCTTTTCTTGGAAGGATTGCGACGCCAATCGAATCCATCGGCAGGCAGCAAATTTGATAGAGGCGCGCTTCACCATCAATCCGGCAGCCCGGTAAGGCGTTAGACCCGCTTATGCTTGACTGCATGCCTGCATCTCCTGCACCGCCTACCGCCGTGCAGTTGGGCTTACCTTTTCCGGGCGACCACTTTCCATGCCTTGACGTCCAGATGGACTTCGGCCAGCAACTTCTTCAGCTGGCTGCTCTCCAGCTCAAAACCTACCTGGCGCCCGGCACGCTCGTGCCACCATCATGGCATGCAGGGCGTTTTTCAGCGCTGCCATCTTTCCAGTCGATTCCTGCTCAGTTTCCGCCGGCCCAAACAGCACCTTATGGAATTTCCAGTCGAACCATAGCCGCGATGCTAAGCTCTTCGCTCTCGTGGCAACCTACCGTACGGATAACATCGCTTCGATAAAGCCTCGATTAAAGCGGCGCATTATCGATTGCGCATCACCCCGCTGGCCCCTTATCGCGCCGGTGTGATATCCACTTCTGAACCGTGTTGAAAAAGGCTTCTTCGTGCTGTTCTGGAAACAACCTGCATTTCTAGCACGGCTAATGGTCACTCTGACCCTTGCCGGCGCGCTTATCCTCGCCGTCACGGCATTTATAGGGCGCAACACTTTTGAACGTCTCGACGCGCTCGACGGGCCAGCTGAGATAAGTCCCGTCGTGGAGCAAGATCCCTCCGACTGGAAACTTTATGACAGAGGTGAAACTTCGCGCCTGGCGATCCTGCTCACTAGCGAGGATTCCGCCTGGCTCGGCCTTGCCCATGGGCTCAGGAGTATCGGCGTGCCCTTTCGGATCACCCGCGATGTAGCCGAGGCCACGCGCCACGATGTGGTGCTGGCCTACCCCCTGCTCTCGGGACGAACCCTCGACGAGCCGGGGCGAATGGCCCTGCGCCGTTACGTCGAGGCAGGCGGCACGCTGATCGCGACCCAAGTGCTCGGTGGCGGCCTTCAGGATCTGTTCGGCTTTACCGCGGTCACCGAGTCGCGTGCGCACCACAGCATCACCTTCGAGGAGGTTCCGGACCTTGACTGGCTGAGCCATCCCCATGAGCGCACCGTGTTACTCGGCCAGCCCGACCTGCCGGCCAGCTGGGTCGGTACGCAGGTCTATGAAGGCGCGCAACAGGTGCTGGCCCGGTTCGAAGACGGCTCCGCGGCCCTGGTGAAAGGCTCCAACAAATCCGGAGGCAGCGCCTATGCGCTGGGCTTCGACCTCGGCTTCTTCATATTGCGGGCGCACAACGACCGGAACGACCAGAGCTATCGCGCCTATGCCAACGGCTACGAACCCTCGGTAGACGTCTGGCTGCGCTGGCTCAAGGCGCTCTATCGAAAATACGAGCCGCTGGCCGTCACGCTCGGTACCGTACCCCAAGGGCAGCAGCTCGCAGCGTTGGTCACCTTCGATGTGGACTACGTGGCGTCGATGGACAACCTGCTCGCATATCGGGAGCTGCTGATGCGCGAAGGCGTGCCCGCGACCTTTTTCCTGCAGACCAAGTATTACCGCGACTTTCAGGACGAAGGCTTTTTCAATGACCGCACGCTCGCCGCCGTCGACGCGCTGGTGAAGGCCGACATGGAGATTGCGAGCCATTCCGTCAGCCATTCGGACATGTACGCCTCGGTGCCGCTGGGTGATGGCCATGAGCGCTTCCCGGACTACCAGCCTCGCGTCAGAGCCATCGGCGATACCCGTGGTGCGACGGTGCTCGGCGAGCTCAGGGTGAGCCGGTTTCTGCTGCAGCAGCTCAGCGGTGCGCCGGTTGCATCGTTCCGCCCTGGCTACCTGGCGACCCCGCCACAGCTCTACGAAGCGATGGAGGCGGCCGGCTACCGTTACTCCAGCTCCGCAACGGCGGGCAACCTCACCACTCACCTGCCGTTTCGGGCGAATGCGCAACGCTCCTACTCGCACGAAACGGGCATCTTCGAATTTCCCATCGCCGTCGAAGACGAGTTTCTGCCGTTGATGGATCAGCGCGTCGACGAAGCGCTGGCGCTGGCCCGACAGCTCGCCCGATACGGCGGCAGTTACGTGATCCTCATCCACCCCAACGAGATCGACCACAAATACCGTTTCTTGGAACAGGTCCTGCCGAAACTCAAGCCGTTCGCCTGGTTCGGGACACTCAGCCAGTACGGCCGCTGGTGGGCGGCCCGCGATCAGGTGGAAGTGGACCTGCGGCAGCAGCAAGGCAAGCTGGAATTGCGCCTGACGGCTACCGAGCCGCTGGAAGGACTGACCCTCGAACTACCCGCCGGAATACGTCTTCCAGCCAAAGCGGGATTCAAGGCGCTGCCGGAAAACCGTTGGCTACTCGACAAGGTTCCAGCCGGGACGCAGGTGATTACCTTACGCCGTCCATGAGTCCTGAACGACGCGCTGCAGACGTCTAGCCTGAACCTTGGTGGACCGACGGCCGTCGGACGTAGTGCTTCTTATCTAAGAAAGAGCGTCTATAGTGCAGTTTGATAGGTAGGTCGCCAGCCCGGAGCCTGGACGGCCATCTGTTGTCGGTCCGGGCGAAGGAGTAAAGGTTTGCTGACACGCGCTGCCAGAGGCTGGCATTACCTCGCTTTTCTCCTGGCGTTTGTGCTGCTCGCGGTTCTCGCCTGGCACGGCAAGCGCACGCAGGAAGCGTTGCTGGCCAACAACCGCTCCGTCGCGCAGAGCCTGGAAATCATCACCTTGGTCCAGGCGATGCTGTCTTCTCTGCAGGATATCGAGACGGGATCGCGCGGTTTCATCATTACCGGCGACCCGATCTATCTGGAGCCCTACATTGATGGCCTCTCGCACCTGGAACGCGACCGGCGCGCATTGGAATTGCAGCTCCGGGGCCGGGATTTCCCTGATACTCCCTGGTTCGCAACCCTCGACGCAGCCATTGCCGAACGGATCGAGATCGCCGCGAGAAACATCCAGCATCGACGCGACGCCGGACTGGAAGCCACCGCCGAGCGCGTGCAGCAGACCGGCGGCAGGCAGTTGATGGATCGGCTGCGGGGGTTGCTCAACGCGGTCGAACAGCGGGAACGCCGCCAACTCGAGGCATCCAACCGGAAGGTCGCTGACACCACGCAGCGCAGCCAGCAACTGGCGCTGCTGGGCAATCTGATCGTGGGGTTGCTGTTCCTGGCCGCGCTGTGGGCGGTTCAGCGAAGCCTGAATATTCGCCATCAACTGGCACAAACCGCACAAGCCGGCGCGGCCCGCCTGAGCGCCTTGCTCGAGGCGATTCCCGACCAGCTCTACACCGTGGATAGCCGGCAGCGCGTGTCCAATTTATCCATGGGCGCCACGCCGGGTCCTATGCCACATGCGATCGAACCCTTGCTGCTTGATCTACTCAAGCAACGCGAAGACGATCAGGCACGCCGAACACTCTGGTGCCAGCTGCTGGATAAACGCATCTTCGAAGTCCGCTTGGCGCCCACCGGGCTGGGCGATCATCTGGCGATCGCACGTGATGTGACCGAGCTGGAGCGAAGCCGTGAGTCGCTGCGCGATCACCAGGCCTTCCTGCGGCGGGTGGTCGATACCGATGACAACCTGATCTTCGTCCGCGACCAGGAAGGCCGGTTCCTGCTGTGCAACAGCGCCTTGGCGAAGCTGATCAATCTACAGCCGCACCATCTGGAGCAGCACGTGCCGGGCGATATTCCTTCGGCTCAGCTGTTTGCGCCGCTCCTGATGGGCGAGGACGAACTTTGCCAGGGCATCGGCGAGTTGCGCGTCAGTGAAGTGGCGCTCACCGACCTCAATGGCCAGGAACACTGGTTCCAGATGGTCAAGCGTCCCTTGCGCACGTCGGCGAGGACTTGCCACGTGGTGACGGTGGCTGTGGACATTTCCCAGCGCCACCGCATGGAACAGATGAAGACCGAATTCATCTCCACCGTCAGCCATGAGCTGCGCACGCCCCTGACCTCCATTCGCGGCGCGCTCGGCATGCTCGTCAGCGGCGTCGCCGGCCCGATTCCCGACGCGGCGCAGCCGCTCCTGGCCATTGCCAACAAGAACAGCGAGCGACTGGTCAGGCTGATCAACGACATCCTCGATATCGAGAAGCTCGACGCCGGCCGTATGGTGTTCGATGCACAGTATTGCGACGCCCTGACCTTGGTCGAACAGTCGCTGTTCGACATCGTGCCCTATGCCAGCGAGTACGGCGTGAGCGTGATACTCACGCCCCAAGCCGGCCCGCAGAACACCGAGGTCAAGGTGGACCCGGATCGCTTCGCCCAGGTGATGGCGAACCTGCTGTCCAACGCCATCAAACATTCGCCGCGTGGCGGAACCGTCACGGTCGATCTACATGCCGACAACGGCACGCTGGAAATCGGCGTCCGGGATGAAGGCGCCGGCATCCCCGACGACTTCCGCGCGCGGATTTTCCAGCGATTCGCCCAGGCGGATTCCTCCGACGTCCGCCAACGTGGCGGCACCGGCCTGGGGCTGGCGATCACCCGTGCGCTGGTCGAAAACATGCATGGACAGGTGGGTTTCGACTCGACACCCGGCCAGGGCAGCCGCTTCTGGCTCCGGCTACCGCTCCAGTCGTCAACGCGCGCGGAACCGGAGCCTACTCCACCACCCGTTTCGACATCGTCCGCGCCTCGCACGCTGATACTGATCGTCGAGCCGGACCAGGCTTCATCGAAATTGCTGGCCGAGGCCCTACACCAGCACGGTTACGCCACCCTGACCGCCTCAAGCACCGACGAAGCACGTGCCCTATTTGCCCATCACAGCATCGACGCCCTGACACTGAGCGCGGCGCTGGCGGAGGAAGAAAACGGTGCTTTCCTGCAGAGCCTGCGCAGCCAAACGCCCTATCGCTCGCTGCCGGTATTGATCGTCGGCCTGCAACCGCAACGCCGGGACAGCGACGAGGCGGCGCTTCAAGGCGGCGCGGTCAGCGTGATCGACTGGCTGCACAAGCCCGTCGACGCGGCACGCGTGGTGACGATGATTCAGGCCTGCCTACCCCACCAGGCCGCCCGGCCACGAATTCTTCATGTGGAAGACGATGAGGACCTGCGGACCCTGCTGGCCAGAGGCATCGCCACGCTGAATGTGGAGCTGCAGGGCGTGGCCACCCTTGGCGAAGCCCGGCAGCTGATCGAAACCCAGCACTTCGATCTGGTGATCCTCGACCTGATGCTGCCGGACGGCAGCGGCACCGAACTGTTCGACCTGCTGGCCAGCAGCGATCCGGCGCCGCCGGTCATTCTCTTTTCCGCGCTCGACGCGCCGGTGGTGGACAACCGATTGACCCTGCGTCAGCTGGTCAAGTCTCGCCACGACAGCGATCAACTCGCCCGGCTGATCCAGCATCTGCTGCTGCGTTGGCCCACCGCGCAGCACAACGACAACAACGAGGTTTAGACATGCAAGGCTCTGCTGGACAACGCATTCTCATGGTCGAAGACGAAGAGGACATCGCCTTTCTCATCCGCTTCCTGCTCGAACGTCACGGTTTCGTCGTCGAGCATGCGGCCGATGGGCGCCAGGCGCTGGAGCACTTCGCCACGTCTACCCCGCCTGACCTGGCATTGATGGACATCATGCTGCCCTACCACGATGGGCTGGAGCTGATCGAACGGCTGCGGGCCCAGGCCGGTTGGGAAGCGGTACCGGTGCTCATGCTCACCGCCAAGGCACGCGAGGCGGACGTGGTCCGCGCGCTGGAGCTGGGCGCCGACGACTATGTGACCAAACCCTTTCAGCCTGAAGAGCTGCTGGCACGGATTCGTCGTCTACTGAGGGGGCGGCGATGATCCGCGTGGCCCTGTTCCTGGCGCTGGCATTGCCCTGCGCCGCCGCGCTGGCGGATCTCGCGACGGCGGAACGCCAGGTGCGCGATCAGCAGCTCGACGCCGCCCGCGCGACGCTGGAAGCCCATCTCGCGCAGCAACCCGGTGACCAGGAGGCGCGCTTTCTGCTGGCGCGTGTATACGCCTGGCAAGGCCGCACCGAAGACGCTTTGCCGATCTACGAGTCGCTGCTGAGCAGCCAGCCTGAAAATGCCGACTACCTGCTTGGCCAGGGCCAGGCCCTGCTTTGGGCGGGCTTTCCCCAACGCGCCCTGGAGTCGCTGGAGCGCGCCGCCGCCATCGCACCGGATTATGCCGATATCCAAACCGCGATCCAGCAGGCCCGCGCGGCATCGGCCGTCCCGGTGACCTCAGCCGCGCCCGTTTCCGACCTGTCGACGCAACGGCGCCACGAACTGCAGATTTCCACTCGCAAGGACGCGCTGGACAATGGCTTCGACGACTGGCGCAGCCATCGCCTGGACTACTCCTCGACACGCCCGGAAGGCCCCGCCTGGTACGGCGCCCTGCTGCGCGAGCAACGCTTTGGCGAGTGGGACGAGGGCGTCGAGCTGGGTACGATCTTGCCGCTGAACGAAAAATGGACGCTGCAACCGGAAGTCGGCTACCAACCCTCCCCGTACTTCCTTCCTGAATGGCACGCTGACCTGCGCTTGCAGCGACGCTTTGAAGCCGGCTATCTGGGCGCGGTCAGCGTCCGTCGTACCGAGTACGAAACCACGCGCGTCGATCGGCTCGCCCTGAATGCCGAACGCTATTTCGGCAACTGGCGCGCCGGCTACACGCTGAACATCACCGATGTCGCCAACGCGGGAACGCCCGTGGGCCACAATCTGGGGCTGGATTATTACTACCGGGGCCTCAGTTATGCCGGCGTGCGGCTGACGGCCGGTGAAGAAGAGGCCGTCGAGGAACAGCAACTGATCACTAGCGACGTCCGCGCGATCAGCCTCCAGGGACGCCACTGGTTTTCCCGGCGCTGGGCGATGACCTGGGAAGTCGGCCATCACGAGCAAGGTGACTACTACACCCGACAATGGCTCCAGCTCGGCCTGCGCCATGCCTTCTGAGTGGAATCTGCGCTGCCCTGAGCTGCTCTGCGAGGCGCCGCTACAGGCGTGGGCGGCGTTGAAGCCGGAGGACGCGGTGCTGCAACTGGCCTTCTATGGCGTGGTTGGGCTGGCGGTCCTCACCGTGCTGGTCATGGTGCAGGTGTTGCTGTTCGGTGAAGTCGCCAAGCGTCAGGCCAAGCGTCGGCAGATATTCAACGACAGCTGGCGACCCTACTTCGCCATGTGCAGCCTGTCCGACGACCTCCCCGAGGCGGCCCTGCCGCGTTCACGTACGCAGCAGCGCTGGCTGCTCCTGCAATGGAACCGTACCCAGATGCAATTGCGCGGCGCCGCCCACGAGCGGATGAACCGTGCGCTGGTGGCTCTGGGCATGGAGCATCAGGCGCTGGGGCTGCTGCGCGGTAGGGTCCGCGACAAGCTCATCGGCCTGACCTGCCTGCGTCACCTGGCCGACACGAGGCACTGGGATGCGGTGATGCCTCTGCTGCAGAGTCGCAACACCATCGTCTCGCTGACAGCCGCCCAGACCCTGGTGGCGATCGATTCGGCTCGTGCGATGCAGACCATCCTGGCCGCGGCGGCAAGCCGGCCGGACTGGGCGCTTCCTCGCCTGGCCAGTCTGTGCCTGCAAGCCGGCGAGCAGGCGGTAACGGGGCCGCTGCTGGCACTCCTGAATACGACGCCCGCCTCCGATCATCGCCTGGCCGCTCTGCTGGTCCATAGCGACCCCCGTCACGCTGCGGGTTGGGCACGTGCGCAGCTCGATGACGAGGCGCCCATCGAACGGCTGCTCGTGGCACTGCGCTGCCTGGGCGAGCTGGGCGACCCCCGTGACCGGGCCTGCCTGATCGAAATGCTGGCGCACAACAACCCGAGCGTACGCCTCGAGGCCCTGCTGGCCTTGAGCCGGCAAGCACGCAGCGAAGATTGGAACCTGTTCATGCCCTTGCTGGAAGACCCGAACTGGCCGGTCCGCCAGGCCGCAGCCAACAGCCTCACCGTACTGCCGGGCATGACCGCCGAGCGACTGCAGCAGCTGCTCCAGGCCGTCGATGATCGCTACGGCCAGGATGCCCTTCGCCGGGCCATCGCGGAGGCGGGACGATGAATGCCGATTGGCTGTGGTGGCTGCAACTGGGGTTCATCCTGTATTTCGTGCTGCTCAACGGCACCTACCTGATGCTCAACGTGCTCTCGATGGCGAGCCTGATGGCCTATATGCGCGAGCGCGCGGTCATCGGTGAAGCAGCCCCCTACCTGGGTGTCGAGCCGCCGGTCTCCATCCTCATGCCGGCCTTCAACGAGGAAGCGACGATTCGCACCTCGGTCCGCTCCATGTTGCAGCTGCAATACCCGGAGTTTGAGGTCGTGGTGATCAATGACGGTTCGAAGGACCGCACCCTCGAAGTACTGATGGAAGAATTCGCGCTGGTGCCCTACCCCGAGTCGCTGCGCCAATCGGTGGCGCACAAACCGGTGGTCACCATCTACCGCTCCCGGCGCTATACCAACCTGCGCGTGATAGACAAGGAGAATGGCGGCAAGGCCGATGCGTTGAACGCCGGCATCAACGCGGCTCGCCATGGGCTGTTCTGTGGCGTGGACGCCGACTCGATCCTGCAGCGAGACAGCCTGCTGCGTCTGGTGCAACCCTTTCTGGAAGACGAGCGCACCATCGCCGCCGGCGGCACGGTACGCATCGCCAACGGCTCGCGGGTGCGCGGAGGCTACCTGATCCAGGCCGCGCTGCCGAAGAATTGGCTGGCCCGGTTTCAGATCGTCGAATACCTGCGCGCGTTCCTCTTCGGTCGTCTTGGCTGGTCGCCGCTGAACGCCGTGCTGATCATTTCCGGCGCCTTCGGCCTGTTCGATCGCGAACGGGTCATCGCCGTGGGCGGTTACCGAACCGACACCGTCGGCGAAGACATGGAACTGGTGGTTCGCCTGCACCGCTACCACCGCCAGCAGCGCATTCCGTACCGAATCCGCTACCTGCCCGACCCCATCTGCTGGACCGAATGCCCGCAGGACCTCGGCACGCTGGGTCGCCAACGCAGCCGATGGCAGCGGGGGCTGGCCGAGAGCCTGGGGCGGCATGCCCGGCTGGCATTCAGCCGACGCGGAGGCACACCGGGCTGGCTGGCATGGCCCTTCATGGCATTGTTCGAGTGGCTGGGGCCCCTGATCGAGCTGGCCGGGTACGGCTTCATGCTGGGCGGATTCGCCCTGGGGGCGGTGTCGCTTTCCGCCCTGACGCTGTTTCTGCTGGTGGCGGTCGGCATGGGCATTCTGCTGTCGGTCAACGGCCTGCTGCTGGAGACCTTGTCCTTCCGCGTCTATACCCGACGGCGGGACATGCTTCAGCTGTTTCTAATGGCCGTGCTGGAGAACCTGGGCTACCGCCAACTGAATACGCTTTGGCGCTGCCGAGGCCTGTGGCAATGGTTTTCCCGTCGACGCCACCATTGGGGTGCGATGCGCCGCGATGGTACCTGGGGACAAAACTGAAGATGGGAAACGCATGCCGAGCGGCACCCAGTCTGCCCTGTACGGCCTGTGGGGCTGGGATAGTCAGCACCTGTTAGCTGTCGGGGACTTCGGCCTGGTGCTGCGCTACAACGGTCGAGATTGGGCGCCATTCAACGTCGGAACGGAAAGCTTCCTGTACAGCGTATGGGGGACTTCACTTGATGACATCTACACCGTCGGTCTCTCTGGCACCATGGCCCACTTCAACGGCAGCCGCTGGCAACTGCAGCCGACTCGCCTACGCGATGATCTCCTGAGCATTGCAGGAACCACTGCAGGCAGTGCCTATGCCGTCGGCACCCGTGGCCGCATTCTTAGTCTTGAGGGCAATCAGTGGATCTCCGAACCCAGCGGCACTGATGTAGGTCTTCGCGCTGTCTGTGCAAGCCGTAGCGGAGCGGTTTATGCAGTTGGTGATCGCGGCACTATTTTATGTCGAGCTGCATCCCTGTGATTCCACAGTCACCTTGGTCTGTCCCTGAACTGGTGGACAGGTAGTTAAGAGCTACTGCTCGCTTTTCGCCGCTCAAACTCCATGCCAGGTGGCACATCGCTAGTATCAGGCTTTCACTGTTAACATCAAGCCTCTGCAAGGAAGAGGAGTAACACAGTGCAAAATAGACTCCCACTAGATCTACTGGACTTTGCTCAAAGTATCGGATTTACACAGGTCAGCTTGTGGCCGAGGAGAAAACTGGGTGTCGTAAAGGGCATTTGGCACGACATCTACACGGCTGATCAGATGGGTTTTGGTCAGGCTGAAAGAATCAGAAAGCTGGTAGAACGGCTTAATAAAATTGACGACGCGATCCATGCAAAACTGGCCGGCACTACGAGCCAGCCGCAAGGAGTTACTAGGATAGCGTCAATCCAGAAGCAGATCGAGCTGGCCTCAAGCCTGTACCCAAGCCTCCTACGCCTTAGTCTGGGCCAAGAGAAAGGAGAAACAAGCCGGGATGGTCGGATTGGCTATGGCCTAGTTAGCACGTACAAGCCCCGTAAAATAGACCGCGAAAGTGTTGTCCTTGATAGCTACACAACAGCCATGGAAAAGGGCAACAAGAGCATCATCTACACCCCTGGGTGGTCAATAAAAGGGGCTTTCGACGACGACCAGTGACATTGCTTCCCTTGCACGCCCGTACGGGACGCTTCGGCCCTCAGTCGGGAAGGCGCGCGCAATCGGAGGCTGCGTGGCCCGCACGGTCAATCAGCGGATGCAGGCCCGCCGCCAAGTGCGATCGACGCGGAAACTGCCGTCGGTAGCGAGCCCCTTGTGCTAACCGCACAGAATGTTGGGAGTTTTTCTATCAGCAAACCGCCGACAGGCGCGGCGCTTAGAAATGTAGACATCCGCTAACGGTGACCTAACGGTGACCAAAACGCAGAATTCTGGCCAGAGTGGGAAATTACCAGGCATAAAAAAATCCAGTCACCGCTAAGTAACTGGATTTTCTAGGGATTTTTGGTCGGGACGGAGTGATTCGAACACTCGACCCCTTGCACCCCATGCAAGTGCGCTACCAGGCTGCGCTACGCCCCGACTAGTGTTTCAGCACTGCTGAAAACGGATCGCACTATACCTTAAGCTTCTGAAAATGTGAAAGTTTTTTAACGCCTTGGCGATTTATTTCCGCAAGACCTGCAGCACTTCCTCCAGCTCAGAAATCATCTGACGGATCATCTGCTTGTACTGAGTGGTGTCTTCGCGCGCCTCGTCGCCGGAGAGACGCTGCCTGGCACCGCCAATTGTGAAGCCCTGATCATAAAGAAGCGCCCGAATCTGGCGAATCATCAGCACGTCCTGACGCTGGTAGTAGCGCCTGTTGCCGCGGCGCTTTACCGGGTTTAGCTGTGGGAATTCCTGTTCCCAGTAACGCAGTACGTGGGGCTTTACCGCGCAGAGTTCACTGACCTCACCAATGGTGAAATAGCGCTTGCCCGGTATCGTCGGAAGCTCGTCGTTATGGCTTGGTTCCAGCATAGGCCTCGACCCTGGCTTTGAGTTTCTGCCCCGGACGGAAAGTCACGACACGGCGTGCCGTAATCGGAATTTCCTCACCGGTCTTGGGGTTGCGCCCAGGCCGCTGACGCTTATCGCGCAGATCAAAGTTGCCGAACCCGGACAACTTGACTTGCTCGTTCTGCTCCAGCGCCTGGCGAATTTCCTCAAAAAACAGCTCGACCAGTTCCTTGGCTTCGCGCTTATTTAAGCCTAGCTCTTCATAAAGACGTTCGGCCATTTCAGCTTTCGTCAGAGCCCCCATACGCTATTTCCTTAACGTGGCGTTGTACCTTTCTTCCAGGGAGGCGAGGATTTTCTGCATCGCACCGCTCACCTCATCGTCGGTAAGAGTGCGCGAAGGGTGCTGCCAGGTCAAGCCGACTGCCATACTTTTGCTAAGCGGATCAATACCTTTTCCCTGATAAACGTCAAATAGCTTGAGGTCCGCCAGGTTATCGCCCGCCGCTTCGCGGATGCAGCCCAGCACATCGCCTGCAGGAACATCGGTTGCCACAAGAATCGCCAGATCGCGACGCACCTCGGGGAAACGCGAAAGCTCGCTGAAGCGCGGCAGTCGCCCCTCGCTGATTTCTGCAATCAACAGCTCGAAAAGGTAAACCGGCTGATCGATATCCAGCGTGGCAGCCAGCTCCGGATGCAGGCTGCCGGCGTATCCGACCAGACGCCCTTCCCGTTCGATGCGCGCCGTCTGTCCGGGATGCAGCGCAGGATGTTCAGCGGCGATAAAGGTATAGGCCGAGGCATCACCAGCGTAGCCGAGCACGGCCTCGATATCGGCTTTCATGTCGTGGAAGTCGACCGTTTCGCGCCCATTGCTCCAAGCTTCTGGCAAACGGCTTCCGGTCACGACGCCGGCGAGCATCGCTTCCTGCTTCAACTCGCCAAGCTGACCTACAAAACGCAAACCGCTTTCAAACAGACGAACACGCGTTTGCTGACGGTTCAGGTTGTACTGCAGCGCCTTGATCAGTCCCGGCCACAGCGTTGACCGCATGGCAGCCATATCCGAGGAAATCGGGTTGGCCAGCTGCAGCGGCTCAACACCAGGACTGAACAGTTCGAACAGTTTCGGATCGATGAAGCTGTAGGTAATCGCTTCTTGATAACCGCGTGCGACTAACAGGCGGCGAAAGGCCGGCAGTTCGGCACGGGCTTCTGGCTTGGCCTCGGGTGCAAGGCGCGCCTGGGGATAACGAACTGGCAAGCGGTCGTAACCATACAGCCGCCCCAGTTCTTCAATAAGGTCGACCTCAAGGCTGATATCGAAACGATGGCTGGGCACGCTGACTTCCCAGCAGCCCTGCGACTTCTCGACAACGCCCAAGCCCAACGCAGAAAGCAGCGAGACGACCTGCCCTGCCGGCAGCTCCAGTCCGAGCATCTGATCGATACGCTCAGCACGCAATACTATCGGCGCGACTTCCGGTAGATCGGCTTCACTGGTGACATCGATAACCGGACCGGCGCTGCCACCGACGATCTGCAGCAACAGCGCGGTAGCGCGCTCCATAGCGCGGCGAGCAAGCTGGGAATCTACACCACGCTCGTAGCGATGCGAGGCATCGGTATGCAGCCCGTAGGAACGCGCCTTGCCTGCAAGGGCAATGGTGTCGAAGAAGGCGCTTTCCAGGAACAGATCCTGCGTCGAAGCGCTCACACCGCTGTGCTCACCGCCCATCACACCGGCAATTGCGAGAGCGCGCTGATGGTCGGCAATCACCAGCGTATCGGCGCGCAGCGAAACTTCCTGTCCGTCGAGCAGGACGATCTTTTCCTGCTCTTCAGCCATCCGCACTCGAATGCCGCCATTGATTTCGGCAAGATCGAAGGCATGCAACGGCTGCCCCAGCTCAAGCATCACGTAGTTGGTGACATCCACTACCGCGTCGATGCTGCGGATATCGGAGCGACGCAAGCGCTCGACCATCCACAGCGGTGTTGGACGAGACAGATCGACACCGCGAATTACCCGACCGAGATAACGCGGACAGGCTTTCGGCGCGAGCACTTCAACCGGACGCACTTCGTCATGAGTGGCAGCCACGGGGGCTACATCAACCGGCGAGACTTCTGCTGCGTAAATTGCGCCTACTTCACGGGCAAGCCCGGCGATGGAAAGGCAGTCGCCACGGTTCGGCGTCAGGCCAATCTCGATGCTTGCATCGTCCAGCCCCAAGTACCCTCGCAGATCGCCACCCACCGGGGCATCTTCCGCCAGCTCCATGAGGCCGCTGTCATCGGTGCCGATCTGCAACTCGGTTTCCGAGCACAGCATGCCGTTGGATTCGACACCACGAAGCTTGGCCTTCTTGATTTTGAAGTCCCCTGGCAGCTTGGCGCCGATCATGGCGAAGGGGATTTTCAGACCGGGACGCACGTTGGGCGCACCACAGACCACTTGAAAGGTTTCGCTGCCATTGCTGACCTGGCACACGCGCAGCTTATCGGCGTCGGGATGCTGTTCGGTGCTAAGCACTTCGCCCACGACCACACCGCTGAACTCACCGGCAACCGGAGTAACCGCATCCACCTCCAGGCCAACCATCGACAGCCGTGCCACAAGCTCCTCACGGGAAACCTGTGGATTGACCCAAGTACGCAACCACTGTTCGCTGAATTTCATCCTGCTCTCCTAAAGATGCCTTGACTGAACCCGAACCTAGCGAAACTGCGCCAGGAATCTCAGGTCGTTATCGAAGAACAGGCGCAAATCGTTGACGCCATAACGCAACATGGCCAGCCGCTCGGCACCCATGCCAAAAGCAAAGCCCTGATATTTCTCTGGGTCGATCCCAGACATGCGCAGCACGTTCGGATGCACCATTCCGCAGCCCATAACCTCGAGCCAGCCGGTCTGCTTGCATACCCTACAACCCTTGCCACTGCACATCACACACTGCATATCCACTTCAGCCGAAGGCTCGGTAAAGGGGAAGAACGAGGGACGGAAACGAACGCCTAGCGGCTTCTCAAAGAACACCCGCAGGAATTGCTCGATAGTGCCTTTCAGGTCGGCGAAGCTGATGTCTTCGTCGACCAGCAGACCTTCGACCTGATGGAACATCGGCGAGTGAGTGATATCCGAGTCACAGCGATAAACCCGCCCCGGGCAGACGATGCGGATCGGCGGCTGCTGCGACTCCATGGTGCGCACCTGTACCGGGGAGGTGTGAGTACGCAGCAGCATGCGGGCATCGAAATAGAAGGTATCGTGCATCGCCCGCGCAGGGTGATGCCCCGGAATATTCAACGCTTCGAAGTTGTGATAGTCGTCCTCGACTTCCGGGCCTTCAGCAACGCTGTAACCGATATGACTGAAGAACTGCTCGATTCGCTCAAGCGTACGGGTAACCGGATGCAGTCCGCCGCTGGCTTCGCCGCGACCAGGCAAGGTCACATCGATGCGTTCGGCAGCAAGCCTGGCGCTCAGTGCTGCCTGCTCAAGAAGGGCCTTCTTCGCATTCAGCTCGTCCTGTACACGACTTTTGGCCGCGTTGATCAGGGCGCCGGCCTTCGGTCGCTCTTCGGCAGACAGCTTGCCCAGCGTCTGCATGACCTGGGTCAGCTCGCCTTTCTTACCGAGGTATTGGACCCGGATCTGCTCCAGGGCATTAGTGTCTTGGCTATGTTGCACCGCCTCAAGCGCTTGCGAGACCAGTGCATCCAGGTTTTCCATGTACAACCTCCAGAGGTTCTTGCAGAACCGCACCCAGCGACAGCAGCAATGAGCGCACCGCCAGATGCACTTTTGAAAAAGCCCCTTCAGATACGAAATAGGGGAAGAGCACAAGGCTCTTCCCCTATCGGTGACGCTACGAACCCGAAGGTCCGAGATTATCGATGGGCTTAGGCCAGAGAAGCTTTAGCTTTTTCGACAATCGCAGCAAACGCTGCTTTTTCACTCACTGCCAGGTCGGCCAGAACCTTGCGGTCGATCTCGATGGACGACTTTCTCAAGCCGGCGATCAGACGGCTGTAGGACAGACCATTCTGACGAGCACCAGCGTTGATACGGGCGATCCACAGAGCGCGGAACTGACGCTTGCGCTGACGGCGGTCACGGTAGGCGTATTGGCCAGCCTTGATTACCGCCTGCTTGGCAACACGGAACACGCGCGAGCGAGCACCGTAGTAACCTTTGGCGAGTTTCAGAATTTTCTTGTGACGGCGACGAGCGACGACACCACGCTTAACACGAGCCATGAGTTATTCCTCTGTTCTTGACCGATTAACGTACGCGCAGCATGCGCTCTACTTTTGCGTTGTCAGACGGGTGCATCAGAGATGTACCACGCAGCTGACGCTTACGCTTGGTAGTCATTTTGGTCAGGATGTGGCTCTTGAAAGCGTGCTTGTGCTTGAAGCCGTTAGCAGTCTTCTTGAAGCGCTTCGCAGCACCACTTTTAGTCTTCATCTTTGGCATGTTCGGTACTCCACATTGTGAGTGATTACAAATAACCGCAAGGCCTGCCAGTGCCCTGGTGGTTACTTTTTCTTCTTGGGAGCGATGACCATGATCAGCTGGCGTCCTTCCATCTTCGGATGCTGTTCGACCGAACCATATTCCGCCAGGTCAGCCTCGACCCGCTTCAACAGTTCCATCCCCAGCTCCTGATGGGCCATCTCACGACCGCGGAATCTCAACGATACCTTGGCCCTGTCCCCTTCATTCAGGAAACGCATCAGGTTGCGTAGCTTGACCTGATAGTCGCCCTCTTCCGTCCCTGGACGAAACTTGACTTCTTTGACTTGAATTTGTTTCTGGTTCTTTTTCGCCGCAGCAATCTGCTTCTTTTTCTCGAACAGATGCTTGCCATAATCCATCACCCGGCATACTGGGGGTGTTGCATCGGCTGAGATTTCAACCAGATCCAGCTTCGCTTCTTCAGCGATACGAAGCGCTTCATCAATCGAGACGATGCCAATCTGCTCGCCATCAGCACCAATCAAACGGACCTCACGAGCCGAGATATTCTCGTTGATCGGGGCCTTGGGTGCAGCTCGTTTATCCTGTCTCATTTCACGCTTAATAGTGATTACTCCAATTCTTGGCGACCACGCCGGGAAACCGCTTGTGCGAGCAACCGGGCGAAGTCATCTAGAGGCATGGAGCCCAGATCGGTTCCTTCACGGGTGCGCACGGCAACGGATCGTGTCTCGACTTCCCGATCTCCAATAACCAGAAGATAGGGAACCTTGAGCAAGGTATGCTCGCGGATTTTAAAGCCGATCTTCTCGTTTCTCAAGTCGGACTTGGCACGGAAGCCACTCTGATTGAGCGTTTTCTCCACTTCGGTCGCGAAGTCGGCCTGCTTATCAGTGATATTCATCACCACCGCTTGCGTCGGTGCCAGCCAAGCTGGAAACGCCCCTTCGTAATGTTCGATGAGGATGCCGATAAAGCGCTCGAAGGACCCCAGGATCGCACGGTGCAACATGACCGGATGCTGACGATCGTTGTTCTCGCTAACGTATTCGGCACCCAGGCGCATCGGCAGATTGAAGTCCAGCTGCAACGTACCGCACTGCCAAACACGACCCAGGCAGTCTTTCAGCGAGAATTCGATCTTCGGCCCGTAGAAAGCGCCTTCGCCAGGCTGCAGCTCGTAGGGAAGCCCGGCGCTGTCGAGCGCAGCCGCCAGAGCCGCCTCGGCACGATCCCAAAGATCATCTGAGCCGACACGCTTTTCGGGGCGAGTGGAGAGCTTCAACTCGATATCGTCAAAGCCAAAGTCGGCATACACCGCCTGCGTCAGACGAATGAAATCCGCCGACTCGGACTGCATCTGCTCTTCAGTGCAGAAGATATGCGCGTCATCCTGAGTAAAACCACGTACCCGCATGATGCCGTGCAACGCGCCCGATGGCTCGTTGCGGTGACAGGCACCGAACTCGGCCAGGCGCAACGGCAGCTCGCGGTAGCTCTTCAGACCCTGGTTGTACACCTGAACATGACACGGGCAGTTCATCGGCTTGATCGCGTAATCGCGGCTTTCCGATTCAGTGGTAAACATGTTTTCGGCGTAGTTGGCCCAGTGCCCAGATTTCTCCCAGAGCACACGGTCAACGACCTGCGGCGTGCGAATCTCCTGGTAGCCGTTCTCACGCTGCACTTGGCGCATGTACTGCTCTAGCACCTGGTAAAGTGTCCAGCCGTTCGGGTGCCAGAAAACCATACCCGGCGCCTCTTCCTGGGCATGGAACAGCCCCAGGCGCTTGCCGATTTTGCGATGGTCGCGCTTCTCGGCTTCTTCTATGCGCTGGATATAAGCCGCCAGCTGCTTCTTGTCCGCCCAGGCGGTACCGTAAATACGCTGCAACTGCTCATTCTTCGCATCACCGCGCCAATAGGCGCCGGAGAACTTGGTCAGTTTGAAGGACTTGAGAAAGCGCGTATTGGGCACGTGCGGCCCGCGACACATATCGACGTATTCTTCGTGGTAGTACAGGCCCATGGACTGCTCGTCCGGCATGTCCTCGATCAGACGCAGCTTGTACTCCTCGCCGCGCGCCTGGAACACCTCGATGACCTCGGCCCGAGGAGTGACCTTCTTGATCACGTCATACTCGGTGTCGATCAGCTCCTTCATGCGCTGCTCGATGGCCGCCATGTCTTCCGGCGTGAAAGGGCGATCAAAGGCGATGTCGTAATAGAAGCCTTCAGCGATCACCGGGCCGATAACCATCTTCGCCGAGGGATAGAGCTGCTTGACCGCATGCCCGACCAAGTGCGCGCATGAGTGGCGAATGATCTCCAGCCCCTCTTCATCCTTGGCCGTGATGATTTGCAGGGTTGCGTCGCTCTCGATCAGGTCGCAGGCATCGACCAGGCGACCGTTAACCTTGCCCGCAATGGTTGCCTTGGCAAGACCAGCGCCAATGGATTGCGCTACTTCAGCAACGGAAACCGGGTGATCGAACGAGCGCTGACTGCCGTCAGGAAGAGTAATGATGGGCATGGCGCCTCCTCTCCTAGTGGTGACCCCTACCAAAGGCCACGTGGGTTGGGATGAGCCAGGAAAGCGATTCGCTGGTTGCTCTGCCGCACAATGGCAGTAGCCCTGAGGCCGAACGGCGCGAACCGAAGTCACTGGAGGATAAAGAAACTAACCGGCCGACCCTTTATAAGTCGAGCAATAAAAAAGGGCCGCTAGCGCGACCCTTTTCTCGGAATTTGGTAGGCACAATTGGATTCGAACCAACGACCCCCACCATGTCAAGGTGGTGCTCTAACCAACTGAGCTATGTGCCTCCGATGGACGCGCATTCTATAGATCCGCTTACCAGCGTCAAGCTTTTTTTTCGCTAAGCCACTGATATCTGTGATTTTTGAAAACACCCCGCAGCGCAGCTGTGATTCCTGTGGTGCGAATTCATCCATGGCGATAGCATCGCGTAAAATATTCAGAACAGGGGTTCACGAAATGCCGCACACGCCCTATCCCGACTCATACTATGCAGCCTCCGCGAATGCCGCACCGATTCGTGAACACCTGAACGAGGCCGTTGAAACCGATGTTTGCGTAATCGGTGCGGGCTATACCGGGCTTTCCACGGCACTCTTTCTTCTGGAACAGGGCTATCGAGTCGTAGTGCTGGAGGCTGCACGAGTAGGCTTCGGCGCCTCCGGACGCAACGGCGGGCAGATCGTTAACAGTTATAGCCGCGATATCGATACCGTCGAGCGCAGCGCCGGCCCGGACGCAGCCCAACTGATCGGCGCGATGGCGTTCGAGGGCGGGCGGATCATTCGAGAGCGAGTCGCGCGCTACGGCATCGACTGCGACCTAAAGAACGGTGGCGTATTCGCTGCCTTCAATGCCAGGCAGATGCACCATCTGGAAGCGCAAAAAGCGCTATGGGAACGCTACGGTTACGACCAGCTGGAGTTGCTCGACCGCAGCGGCATACGCAATGTGGTGGCCTGTGAGCGCTACTGCGGCGGCATGCTGGACCACGGCGGCGGCCATATTCACCCGCTCAACCTTGCGCTGGGCGAGGCCGCTGCGGTGGAATCCCTGGGCGGCAGCATTTACGAGCAAAGCCCGGCGACTCGTATCGACCGTGGTCAATCACCCTGCGTACATACGGCCCACGGCCGGGTCAGCGCGAAATTCGTAGTAGTTGCGGGCAACGCCTATCTTGGCGGCCTGGTGCCGGAGCTTGCAGCCAAATCCATGCCCTGCGGAACTCAGGTCATCGCCACGGAGCCGTTGGGCGATGAGCTTGCCGCCAGCCTGCTCCCGCAGGATTACTGCGTTGAGGACTGCAACTATCTGCTCGACTACTTCCGGCTGTCGGCAGATAAGCGCCTGATTTATGGGGGTGGCGTGGTCTATGGTGCACGCGATCCCGCAGATATCGATTCGATTATTCGCGCGAAGATGCTCAAGACCTTTCCACAATTGCATGGCATTCGCACAGAGTTTGCCTGGACCGGCAACTTCCTCCTGACGCTGTCGCGCCTGCCACAAGTGGGGCGGATCGGCGACAACATCTACTATTCACAAGGCTGCAGCGGGCATGGAGTGACCTATACGCATCTGGCCGGGAAAATCCTCGCCGAGGCGTTGCGCGGCCAGGCCGAGCGCTTTGACGCCTTCGCCGGCTTGCCGCACTACCCGTTCCCCGGAGGGCAACGCTTCAGCGCACCTCTGAGCGCATTAGGCGCGCTGTATTACAGCCTGCGCGATCGACTAGGCTTCTGATCAATCCGCCGGGCAGCGGGGAAGTGGCGCACAGGCGGCTCCCTGCTCACGCTGTGGGGACAAGCTGGCAGCGAAGCGTTTGTCCTCCGGCGCCAACTGCACAGCACAGGCTTTCGCGCTGAAGGCCTGCGCCTCGCAGCCACGTTCAGCAAGCACCTGGGCCAGGTTAAACCAGCCGACGGCGAACCCCTCATCACTGGCGATACTGCTACGCAATGCGCTTTCCGCTGATTTCCTGTCGCCCTTTGCGTACAGGCTGTTCGCCAGGGCAAACCAGGACAAACCACCGTTCCAATGTCGCGTGGCCGTCCTGTAAGCCTTAAGCGCAGCCTCCTCGCGCCCGGTCTGCTCCAGATCATTTGCTGCCTTGAGCCATACGGTTTCCGTGGCCCCGGCGGGCAGTCGATCCGGCGCAATGGTTACTACAGCCCAACGATTGCCCTTGATCCAGCTGCGTTCGAACTGACGGAAGCTGCCTGTCCAACGCTCGGTAGTGCCAGAACGCAGAATGATCGTCTGGCTCACCAGGTCATATCCCACGACAACCGCGAAGTGCCATTGAGGCCAGCGGTCAAACGCAAGGTTCTGCAACACCAACACCGGGTTACCCGCTGCTACTTCGGCAAGCAACGTATCCAGGCGCGGCTCCAGCGGATAAACCAGCAAGTCGTGAGCTCGTGCCGCGGCTACCATCTCAACCTGCAGGCTGCCCTTTCGCTCCGGGAGATAAACACGGCCCACCAATTGTTCAGGATCCGTGTCGACACCGCGATGCGTCAGCATGGTTGCCAGCGCCGCGGGTCCACATTGGTAGGCATCCTGCGGGAAAAACGGCACCTCAACCAACTCGACCCGCTCCGGCAGATCCGGTGTCGTCACGACCACCGGACTGCGCGCGCAGGCGCCGAGCAGAATGGCTCCAGTCAGCAGGAGCAGTTTCCTAATCAACGGTTGATGCAGTTGATGAAGTTGAAGATGTTGGTCGCGCAAAGCATGTCAGTGATGATGAAAATCACCAGAAACAGCACGATGATGCCGACAACACCCGCGCCAGCCGGCGCCTGATCCAACTGCTGATTGAATTGCGCAAGCTCCGCTGGCGTCAGACTGTTGATGCGTTGCTCAACCTGAGCACGTTCGACGCCCATGGACTCAAGCTTCTTCTGTACATCGGCGTCTTCGAGCATCGTCAGCAACTGCTGGCGGTCAACCTGCTGCTGGTGTTCGGCAATGACTTCCGGCGTGCCTATCATTGCAGCCTGGGCCAGGGGGATTTGCGCAAACAGCATAAAGTGCATCACAGCCAAAATGCTGGCTACTCGTTTCATCAGGGACGACTTGAACATGGCGGAACTCCTTATCATTGTTCGTCAGCCCCTTGCGCCATCGCAACGGGCCACCGCAGCTAAGACGGCGCGGCGGCTACGCCAGTTCCCTACCCGAGGCTCTTCGCACTCATCCATACGGAGCACGCATGAAAACAACTCGAACCAGCATTCTGATCCTGCTCGGCGTGGCGCTGGCAGGCTGCCAGGCCTTGACCCCAGATCACTCCCCTTCCGCCACTGGAGATTGCAACGCTGCCGCAGTGCAAGAACTGGTCGGCAAACAGGCCAGCCCTGAATTGCTCGACCAGAGCCGACGCGACAGCGGCGCCAGAGTGGCGCGCCTGCTTCGGCCTGGCGATGTGGTCACCCTTGAATACAACGCCCAGCGACTGAACCTGACAACCGACGAAGACGGTCGCATTCAGCGCGTCAGCTGCGGATAGCGCGCTTTACTGCGTCGCCACAGCACGCGCGCGCAAGCGGGTCGCTGATATCGGTTGGGGCGGCGATAGCAGAAAGTGGAAGTTGTAGCGCTGAATGATCATCTGCGCCAGCAGAGGCGCTGCAAGCCCCACCAGGGTACCAATCAGCAGGTGTGCTGCTATGGAATCTATACCCAGGAAAGCGCTCATGATCACCCGAACCCCGCTGCCAGCGAGAATATGCATCAGATATATCGTCATTGATGACGCACCAACGAACAGAAGCCACTGGATACGAAATCGCCCCAGCCACATCGACAGCGTCACCATGAACAGAATCGAGATCGTCGCCAGCACAAGCACCGGAAGCCCCCCGACGTCCCAGGTAAGCCCAAGGGTTATATGAAACACATACTGCCCAAGCACGAACAATGCGCCGAACAGCAGCGCCAGATATGCATGGCGCGCCAAAAGGAATGCCTTGATTTCGTTGATCCAGATACCCAACGCGAAGAACACGGCATTGCCGAGAACAAACTGAAGAGCGCTGTTTGATGGCATGTCCTGCCTAAACACGTAAAGACCGGAAAACGCCAGCAGTATGGGCAGAAAGAGGCGGCGACTGGCCTTGGCATAAACAAAGGTACACACCACGAAGACCAGAAACAGCGCGTATAGAAACCAGAACTGCGCGCGTGGCGACCAGACCAGGGAAGACAGCACCTGCGCGACGGTCAAGCTGCCATTGGTGTAGTCCGACAAGACCACCTCGAACATCCCCTGCAGCAGTGACCAGAGCAGAAACGGATAAACGATAGTATCGATCTTGTTGACGATCAGTCCTGTCCTGCCCCGCTTCATCAGAGAGTCATAGAAGAACAGCCCCGAAAGAAAGAAGAACAACGGCATATGGAAGCTGTAGATGATGCTGTCTACAAGCAGATATCGACCCTCATCCATCGGCAAGCCGGCATTGAAGACCCCGCGCGCAACATGCCCGTAGACCACCAGAATAATGCCGATCCCCTTGGCGTAATCGACCCAGGCGTTTCTCTCCTGCATCCCTCTTCTCCTAATCAGCGACCTTTGACAGGGCCATAGCAGACACACCACCCACCGTTACCGGCGTGTTGAAAAGGCGTAGACAATGGAAAGCCCGATCTGTTTGTCAGCTGATCAGGAAGAGGATCTCTGAGGGCTGGACATTGCGCCAACCCTCAGAAAGGCTGAGGTCAGCCAAGCAGCTCGGCAAAAGAAATAAATATCACCGTGTCGCCTTCACTTAGGCGGCTGTGCTCGGGTATCACCACCAGCCCGTCGGCCCAGGCTGCGCTGCGCAGGATGGACGAACTCTGGTTGGGATATAGCACCGCCCTGCCCGACTCCAGCCTCGCACGCAAATACTCGCGACGGGTGCCGGGCTTATCCCAGACAAAACCGGCCGGTACCGGGAAACTCAGCGGTGCCACCTCAGTAACGCCCATGCGGCGCAGCAGATACGGCCTTGCAAACAACCCGAACGTCACCAACGTCGATGCCGGATTACCGGGCAGACCGATTACCGCCACGCCACGGTATGTGCCACAGGTAAGCGGCTTGCCTGGTTTGATGGCCAGCTTCCAGAACGCCAGCTCACCGTCCTCACGCATGACTTGCCCCAGGTAGTCGGCCTCACCAACCGAAACACCGCCGGTAGACAGAATCAGATCAACGTCATGCAATGCCTCCAGACAGCGTCGGACCTGAAGCGGATCATCCGGCACAATTCCACCATCAACCACCTCGCACCCCAGGCGCTGCAGCCAGTTGCGCAACAGCACGCGATTGCTGTTGTAGATCTGACCAGGAGCCAACGGCCGCCCCGGCTCGACCAACTCATCGCCTGAGGAGAGCAGCGCTACCCTGAGCCTGCGAATCACCGTCAAACGATCAATTCCCAACGATGCGGCAAGCCCCAACTCGATCGGCCCCATCACCACACCGGCCTTTAGCACCGTTTCCCCGCGCCGCGCTTCGCCCGCCTGCGGCCGCACGTGCTGGCCAAGCCTGACCGGATTGAGGAAGCGCACCCGGCCATCTTCGAGAACCTCGACATTCTCCTGCATTTCAACGGTATCGGCGCCCTCCGGCATAGGCGCCCCCGTGAAGATCCTGGCGCAGCAGCCCGGCTGCAAGGGTTGCGGCTGGGTGCCGGCAAAGATCTTCTGACAGACCACCAACGGCTGGCCGTCAAGATCCGCTTGGCGCAGGGCATAACCATCCATGGCGCTATTGGGCCACGGCGGCAGATCCAAAGCTGCAACCAGAGGTTCACCGAGCACGCGCCCCGCGACCTCCTCCAGCGCAACGCTCTCAACATCCTGAATCGAAGTACTCTGCGCCAGCTTAAGCAGGGCTTCGCGCGCGTCGTCCACCGACATCAGCGCAGTAGTTGCCGCTGTCATGAGCGGCTCTCGCACGGTGCCGCCTGCTTGAGGTGTGGGACAAAGTTACAGGGACGATGCCGTGCATCAAGCTGCTCGGCGAGGATGCCATCCCAGGCAGTTCTGCAGGCATTGGTCGAGCCAGGCATGCAGCAAACCAGCGTAGAGTTGGCCAAACCAGCCAAGGCGCGTGACTGCACAGTGGAGGTGCCAATATCTGCCACGGAAAGCTGCCGAAACAGCTCACCAAAGCCATCTACCTGCTTATCCAAAAGGCAAGCTACTGCTTCCGGCGTACTGTCGCGCCCGGTAAAGCCGGTGCCTCCGGTGATAAGAACAACCTGTACGATGTCTTCAGCTATCCAATGCGCAACCTGTGCGCGAATCCGGTAGAGGTCGTCTTTTAGCAGCACGCGCTCGGCAAGCCGGTGCCCAGCCGCCAGAAGTCTGTCGACAAGCAGCTGACCAGAGGTATCGGTATCCAGCGAACGGGTATCGCTGACCGTCAGAACGGCGATATTGAGGGGTACAAACGATTGTTCGGCAAGGTGACTCATAAAACGACTTCCAGTTGTTAGCCTGCGATGCCGGGTGTTATATCACAGGCTTTTGCCGGAGCCTCTTGATGCCACAGCACCTGCTTGCCGATTGCTCGATACTGTTGCTCGCTGGCGGCCGCGGACAGCGAATGGGCGGCAAGGACAAAGGCCTGGTGGAATGGCATGGCAAGCCTCTAGTGGCCTGGCCACAACGGATAGCACGTCCCCTGACGGACGACCTGCTTATCTCATGCAATCGCAACCACGACCTATACGCGACCTTCGCCGACCGCCTGATAACCGACAACGAAACAGGCTTTCCCGGCCCCCTTGCCGGCATTCGTGCAGGTCTTGCCGCAGCGCGCCATCGCTGGCTACTGGTGCTCCCGTGCGATGCACCATTGATTGACGAAGCATTACTTACAGACCTGTACAACTCTGCACGCCAAGCGCCGGACACCCCCGTCATGGTTCGGCGCGGCGAACAATGGGAGCCACTTTTCTGCGTGATAGCACTCAGTCAGGCCGACGCTATAGAAACCGCCTGGCAAGCTGGCGAACGAAGCAATTGGCGCATCCTCCTGAAACTGGGCGCGCGCAGCCTCGACCTACCCGAAAACGATCCTCGACTGGCCAACCTGAACTCTCCTGAACTGCTCTCCCAGCAAAGCCCGCCCGTGGGAACTTGACGCTGCCCCAGAACGTCACAGCCACATCCCAAGTAATGAGGAGAGACATCATGCGTTCAGGAATCGCCCCCACTCTGACATTGCTGTTCGGCCTGTTCCTGCTTGCCGGCTGCTCCAGCCCCAGCGTCATTACGCTCAACGATGGTCGCGAAATCCAAACACTGGATCGGCCGGATTTCGACGAGGAATCAGGCTTTTATGAATTTGAAGCACTGGACGGCAAACCCGGCAAGGTCAACAAGGACCAGGTTCGCACCGTCAAGGAGCTCTGAACGGCAGACGCTCGCTATGTGCCGGGGAAATGGCACCGGCACATTCAAAAAACGCGCGCTAAGCTCTTGTGAAACAAAAGTATTTCTGTAAAATGCGCGCCATCTTCGGAGCGTAGCGCAGCTTGGTAGCGCGTCTCGTTCGGGACGAGAAGGTCGCTGGTTCGAATCCAGTCGCTCCGACCATTTCCCGCTCGGAACACTTATCGTGTTTCTGACCAAAAAACCGGCCATTGCAGCCGGTTTTTTTGTTTTCGCCTGGCGCACGTTGAAGCTCAGTCACGTAGAAACCAGACCACCTGCTCGGTTTCAAACGGCCAGTCCAGCTCCGCCCCCGTATCAACCCTTCTTAATACAGGAATACGCAAGCCGTACTCCTCGACCCATTCGCTCCTGTCTGCCACATCCAGCAGCTCCACCAACAATCCGTGCTCAACCAACGGCATTACCACCGCTTCAGCCTGCTCACATAAGTGGCAACCTAAGGTTCCAAACAGCTGGCATTCAGGAAGCATTGGTGAGGACTCGTCAAAAGATTACAGAAGGCAATTCTAGCAGGCTACGAAGGGTGAACCTGGCGGGCTGGCAATATCCTACCTTTGAAGTAACCGCTAAAAAGCGTGACGCCGAACTCACTCAAACGAGAGTTTGACTTCTGCATTCGACTCGCAGCCAGCTAAGCGGTAGGATTCGGCAGCCCTCCCAGAACTGGAGCTGGCGGGCAGGCAAGGCAGGCCACCCAATTCGGTAGTGTATTGATGTTCGAAACGGCAACTATCAGTACACAACAGCGATACCGGATGAGCCGCTACGCCTTGACGTATAATGCCTAAAGACTAAGGTCTAAAGGCTGAAATAATAATGAAGTGTTTTATTGAGTGTCGCCGTAAGAGCGACCTTTAGAGCATCATCCAACGAGGAGAACAAGAAATGCTCAAGACCCCAATCGCCCGGGGCGTGGCCCTGGCCACTCTGGGAGCAACCCTGGCCATGCCATCCATGGTCCAAGCTGCTTTTATTGAAGATACAAAGGCTAGCCTGGAGCTGCGTAACTTCTATTTCAACCGTGATTACCGAGGCGAAGGCGGTAATGCCGGTCAATCCAAGCAGGACGAATGGGCACAAGGCTTCCTGCTGCGCATTGAGTCCGGCTTCACCGAAGGTACCGTTGGTTTTGGCGTCGACGCATTGGGGCTGTTGGGCGTGAAACTCGACTCGGGCGGAAGTGGAGATGATCGCCGCACGGGAACAGGCCTGCTGCCCGCCGGCGCATCAGGCGCACCTGATGATTACTCATCTCTTGGCGTAGCTGCAAAATTCAAAGTATCCGAGACCATCCTGAAGGCCGGTACCCTCCAGCTCAAGAACATGGCGATTTCTTCAAGCGACTCCCGCCTGCTGCCACAAACCTTCCAAGGCGCGCAGATTGTCTCTAAGGAAGTCGAAGGACTGACTCTGGATGCCGGGTATATCAACCGTGCAAATCATCGCAACTCGTCCAACAATCAAGGTTTGGCTTATGGCGGCAAGGGTGCCGGCATTGCCGGTGCAGTCATCACCGAAGATGCAGATGATTTCTTCTTCGCGGGTGGTAGCTATAAAGCTCTCGACAACCTGACCGCTTCCTACTACTACAGCGAACTCGAGAATATCTACAAGCAGCACAGCACTAACCTGGTTCACGTTCTGCCGCTGGGCGACAAGCAGTCGCTGAAAACTGATCTCCGCTATGCGCGTTCGACTGATGATGGTTCCTCCAACATCGACAACAAAGCGCTTGGAGCAATGGTCACTTACTCGCTCAGCGGTCACTCGTTTGGCCTGGGCTATCAGCAGATGAGCGGCGACACAGGCTTTGCTTATGTCGGCGAGTCCACTGACCCGTTCTTGGTCAACTATGTCCAGATCAATGACTTCGCATTTGAAGACATGAAATCTTGGCAAGCTCGCTATGACTTCAACTTTGCGTCTATCGGTATCCCTGGCCTGACCTTCATGACTCGCTATGTTACCGGCGATAACGTTGATCGCGGCGTAGGTCAGTCCGAAGGCAAGATGTGGGAGCGTGATATGGATATCGGCTACACCTTCCAGGAAGGCGCACTGAAAAACCTGAACGTCAAGTGGCGTAACGCTACTGCCCGCAACAACTTCCAGAGCGCTACCAACGTCGACGAAAACCGTCTGATCGTCAGCTACACCATCCCGCTGATGTAAATAGCGCTACTGCCTCCCACGCAGTGAAAGAAAACCCGCTTCGGCGGGTTTTCTTTTTTAAAGCGGATCGATTCGCGGATGCATCCCCATAAATCGGAATGCCTTCGTTAATACTGGAGTTGCCTTTAAAGGGCTCGATGTACACCGCCTAGGAGCAGGCTACGCCCACGCGTACGGGCTACGCTTGATATATTTCTTCTCAGGCCTAACCCGCCCCCCGCCGCCTTGATCCGCAGCATTTCTTCTCTGCAACCAAGCGGGAACCTTGGCCGGGCGTCGCGCTCGAAACTTGAGGCAACGGGACTTTTCGTCCTGCAGACTCTAGAGGAGAAGCAGATGTCTACCGAATCCACTTTCGGCACCAGCGATAACACCCCTATTCCGGACGCAAACGGAACAACAAGCTCGCTGTTCGACAAATCCGCTCATCGCCGCAATCTTCAAGCGGCCCAAAACGCGCTGGTTGAAGAATTCCACACCCTCATCGCCGATACTGAACGTCTGCTCAAGCACACCCAGGAAACCGCAGGCACCCAGACCGAAGAGCTTCGCGCAAAAATCACTGCGAATATGACCCGCGCACGGGAAATGCTGAAGGATCAGGAAGGCACGCTGCGAAATCAGAGCGAAGCGGCCATCCAATGCACCGAAGAGTACGTTCAGACGCACCCTTGGCAGTCCATCGGCATCGCTGCCGGCGCTGGCTTTCTTCTCGGCCTGATCATGCGCCGCTGATGAAGGAACATAGGCCAATGGATGCCAAATACTCCGATGAAGCACCTACGCCGTCCCTTAAAAAAATGGGCGGCGCGCTTGTAGGCCTCCTTCAAGGGCATCTGGAACTGGTCGGCATTGAACTGCAGGAAGAACGCAGCCGCGTATTCCGGTTGTTCCTGCTGGCCAGTATCAGCCTGATACTGGGCCTGCTGATTCTGGTCGGACTTTCAGCGGCCGTCGTTATCGCCTTTTGGGACAGCAACCCCATCGTGGCGATTCTGGTCCTTTGCGCCGTCTACGCGGTTGCGATGGCGATCTGTATCAGCCGTGCCATCCGTCTTGCCAAGGCCTGTGCTTCTCCCTTCCAGGCAACGGTCGAGGAGCTGGCACGCAATCAGGAGCGTTTACTGCCATGAGTCTCCCCTTGAGCACATCCAGCGACCTGGCCATGCGTAAGGATCTGATTCGGCTGCGCATGGAAATGCATCGTCAGCAGATTCTCTACCACAGGCAACCGCTCACGCATCCCCTGCAGCGCATCAAGCACATGATGAGCAATCGCGGGGC
Organism: Pseudomonas saudiphocaensis; assembly: GCF_000756775.1. Taxonomy (NCBI): domain Bacteria; kingdom Pseudomonadati; phylum Pseudomonadota; class Gammaproteobacteria; order Pseudomonadales; family Pseudomonadaceae; genus Pseudomonas; species Pseudomonas saudiphocaensis. The sequence goes on along the minus strand of NZ_CCSF01000001.1, from coordinate 703,273 downwards.
CTCCAGAGGGGGCGATACCAAGGGGCCTCTGATGTTGGCAGCGACCGCTACGCTCGCTCTTTTCGGGCCGCGCCTTGGTAAAGTCGGCAAGCTCGCGCGCCTGGGACTGACGTTCTATCCGCTGATTCGTAAGCTGCGTCAATAGGCCGGGCAAAGGTTCCAGACCTATATGGTTCTGTAGGCTGGAACTGCTGTACGCTCGCGTCTTCATAACGGCAATAACAAGGAATGCGCCGCTACAGCAGCTGGCTTGCGCTGCTCGGCATGCCAGGCCACTGGCGGTTGCTACAAGGAGATAGCCCCTTTGGATTGGCATACGCTGCTTAATCGTGAACGCCTAGGAAAGTCTGTTCAAAGCACTGAAGAACTTGGTCGAAGCCCGTTTCACAAGGATCACGACAGGGTCATTTTTTCTGGCGCCTTCCGCAGGCTCGGGCGCAAGACACAAGTGCACCCGGTATCCAGCAACGACCATATCCATACCCGCCTGACCCATTCTCTGGAAGTCAGCTGTGTTGGCCGCTCGCTCGGCATGCGTGTAGGTGAAGTGCTGCGCGACAGTCTCCCCGAATGGTGTACGCCGGCCGACCTCGGCATGATCGTGCAGTCGGGTTGTCTTGCCCACGATATAGGCAATCCGCCATTCGGCCACTCGGGGGAAGACGCCATCCGCCACTGGTTCCAACAGGCTGCTGGACGCGGCTGGCTGGACGACATGAACGACGCGCAGCGCACCGACTTCCTCAACTTCGAAGGCAATGCGCAGGGTTTCCGTGTGCTGACCCAGCTCGAATACCACCAGTTCGACGGCGGCATGCGGCTGACCTACGCCACTCTCGGCACTTATCTCAAGTACCCATGGACCTCGCGTCACGCCGAGGCGCTCGGCTACAAAAAGCACAAGTTCGGTTGCTACCAGAGCGAGTTGCCGCTGCTGGAACAGATCGCCTCAAAACTGGGGCTGCCGCAACTGGAGGAACAGCGCTGGGCGCGCCATCCATTGGTATATCTGATGGAGGCGGCAGATGACATCTGCTACGGCCTGATCGACCTTGAAGACGGCCTGGAAATGGAGCTGCTCAACTACAGCGAAGTGGAAACGCTGCTGCTGGACCTGGTCGGCGATGACCTGCCGGAAACCTACCGCCTGCTCGGCCCGAATGATTCACGTAGGCGTAAGCTGGCGATTCTCAGAGGCAAGGCCATCGAGCACCTGACCAATGCTGCGGCTCACGCTTTCGTAGAACAGCAGGATGCGCTGCTGGCGGGCACCCTTGTCGGTGATCTGGTTGAGCATATGCACGGCCCGGCCAAGCAATGCGTAGTGCAGGCCAAAGGCATGGCGCGCGAGAAGATCTTCCAGGACAAGCGCAAGACGCTGCACGAGATCGGTGCCTATACCACCCTTGAAATCCTGCTCAACGCTTTCTGTGGCGCAGCACTTGAACAGCACGGCGGGCGCACCCCTTCGTTCAAGAATCGCCGGATACTGGATCTGCTTGGCAGCAATGCTCCCGATCCTGATTGGCCTCTTTATCGCTCCTTCCTGCGCATGATCGACTTCATCGCGGGGATGACCGATAGCTATGCCACCGAAATGGCCAGCGAAATGACCGGACGCTCGAGTCCTACGTGAGTAGCATGAAAAGGGCCCTGTGGCGCAGAAACAGCTGGAAGCCGGCTCCGCCTACCTGGGGAGCGGCGGCGATTACCGGTCTGGGCTGCGCACTGCCGCTTCTGCTCGGGCTATTCAGCGGGCACCCCGGATTTCTCTGGGCAACCCTTGGCGCCTTCCAGGCCGCCAGAGCCAACCCTCTTCATCGCCTCGGCATGCTGCGCATGCTGTTGCAGATTGCATTGGGCGCTTGTAGTGCCGGCCTTGGTTTCTGGGCGGCGTCATATCCGCTGATCAGCATGAGCCTGTTCGCCTGCTACGGCTTACTGCTGGCCTGGCTGCAACGCTACGGTAACGAAGCAGGCAAGTTGGGAATCGGCCTTGCCATCTGTCTGTGCCTTGGCCAGGGCCAATACGGCATAGGTGATTTCAATAACCCGCAGGCGATCGCGATGCTGTTTGTCTTGGGCGGACTCTGGGTCATGCTGCTGGCTTTCGGCCTACGCGGCATGAACGCACTGCGGATGTGGCCCTATATGCCGCGCCTGCTGAGCGTGATCAGGGTCTTGCGGCGCCGGGCAAGACGTACCTCGGCTCGTCAGTGGCGCCTACAGGCGCTGACGCATCTGCTGGCAGCTGCACTGGGCGGTCTGATTGTGGTCATCGCAGACCTTCCACGCGGCTACTGGCTGACACTGGCGATACTGGTAGTTTTGCAGATGGATGTGCAACGCAGCCTGGCGCGTGCACTGCAGGCAAGCCTTGGGATTTTGTGCATAGCCGCCATCCTGATCTACATGGGCTACAGCCTCGTGGATCCGCCACTGATGGTAATGATCCTGCTGCCGCTGCTGGTACTCAGCCGGGCATTTCAGGCATATCACTACAGGCTTTTTGTGCTGCAGACGACGCTGAGCTTCATTCTGCTGACTGAAACGCTTGCCCTGGATTGGGACATGCCGCAGGTGCGTCTGATCAACGCCACAATAGGCGTCGGCATTGCACTGGGCGTCACTTTGCTGGTCTATCTGGTGCGTCAGCTAATCGCCCGCCTTGCATTGCGCAAAGCCGGGCGACCAGCCTCAACCGCATCTGATCACGACATTAGCCGGGACCGGGACGACTCGCTCACGCCTTGACGTTGATCTCGTTTTCCGGGTACCAGACGTCCATCAGCGGGCTTACGCTGAACTCGGCCAGCTCGCTACGACCCTTGAGCCATGCTTCGACCTGGCCACGCTGCTCTTCGCTTACCGAGCCCCGCTTGCCCAGGCAGACGAAACCATAGTCCTCGCCACCGATGTAACCCAGGCCGTTGGCTTCCATGGCTTCGACCAGAAAAGCTTCCAGGAAAGTGTCTACCGCTGCGGCATCGATGCCTTCAACGTAGGTCAGCGTGACTTCAAAGCCCAGTTCCTGGAACTCGTCGACACAGAGTTTTTTGCGCAAGCGACGCGAGCGATTGGTAGCCATTGAAACGGTCCTTTCTTGACGGGATATCGGCGCGCACTCTAACAGCTACGCCGCACTTGTGCGATTGCCGACGCTCGTTGGCAGGCTGCCTGTCTGGAAAAGCCATACATTGCGGCAAATCCCTTTGCAGAAGCTCGAACCGGCCGGCTACGCTTGGCAACATGTGCAGTAGTTCACTTTTGGCGCGAGCATAGTGTCTCGTTATTTCTTCCCTGAAAGCTGTAGGGAATCTTCATGTCATTTATTCCATATCTTCCCATGCGCAGGTTCATACGCCCTCTTACAATTGCCGCACTGGCCCTGCCGCTGGCTTTCCAGGCAGCTGCCGAAACGGTCAATCAACGTTTGCCAGCCAGCGTCGCCAAGGCGCTGCAAGCCAACAAGATCGAGAGCGACGCCCTCTCCGTTGTGCTCCTGCCACTCAACGCCAGCGCAGCGCCGACCTTCATCAACGCCGATATCTCGATCAACCCGGCCTCGACCATGAAGCTGGTGACAACCTATGCGGCGCTGGAGTTGCTGGGCCCCAATCACCAATGGAAGACCGAGTTCTACGCCGACGGCCCCATCGAGAACGGCACCCTCAACGGCAACCTCTACCTCAAGGGCGGCGGCGACCCCAAGCTGAACATGGAAAAGCTCTGGCTGCTTTTGCGCGACCTGCGTGCCAATGGGGTGGAAACGGTGACAGGAGACCTGGTACTCGACCGCAGCCATTTCCTGCAGCCGGATCTGCCGGAATTCGATGACGACGGCAACGACCAGAACAAGCCCTTTCTCGTAAGCCCCGACTCGCTGCTCGTCAACCTCAAGGCGCTGCGCTTCATCGCCCGCAACAACGACGGCAAGGTGAATGTGCTGGTTGAACCGCCAATTGCTACGGTGCGCATCGACAACCGCATCGAAGCCCTGCCCAAAGCCAAGTGCCCCGGCTGGCCGGACATTCGCTATAACCCCATCGAAGAGGCCGACGGTGTCCGGGTGGTAGTTACCGGCAAGCTGCCGGCCGGCTGCAGTGGGCAGACCTACCTGTCATTACTGGACCATCAGCGCTATGCCGCAGGTGCAGTGCGGGCAATCTGGCAGGAACTGGGCGGGAGCATCCTCGGGCAAGACCGCGTGGCCACGGTGCCGGACAGTGCGCGGATGATTGCCCGCGCCTGGTCGCCGGATCTGGTGGAAATCATTCGCGACATCAACAAATACAGCAACAACACCATGGCCAAGCAGCTGTTCCTGAGCCTGGGTGCAGAATTCCGCAATGAAGCGGACCCTGATGACGCCATGGCCGCGCAGCGTGTCATACGGCAGTGGTTGGCAAAGAAAGGGCTGATCTCACCGCATCTGGTGATAGAAAACGGCTCGGGACTCTCCCGCGACGAGCGAATCAGCGCGCGGGAAATGGCCAGTCTGCTGCAAGCTGCTTGGAAAAGCCCCTTCGCCGCCGAGTTCATCTCATCGATGCCCGTAGCCGCGCTGGACGGCACCATGCGCAAGCGCCTGCACAACACTGGTGTTGCCGGCAAGGCGCACATAAAAACCGGGACTTTGAACAATGTGCGAGCCATCGCCGGCTACAGCCGAGACAGCGATGGCAACACCTGGGCCGTGGTCGCCATCCTCAACCACCCTCGCCCGTGGGGTGCATCGTCGGTGCTGGATCAGGTGCTGGTTAGCCTGTACAACCAGCGCAGTGAGAGTACTGCCCAACGTTGATGACCGTAGGGTGGACAACGCGAAGCTTATCCACCGATCCGTGCAACGCCAGATCGGTGGATGAAAAGCCTCATCCACCCTACGCCCTAGCGTACCCGCCCGACCTGCGACTCCAGCTCTTCCTTGCTGAAGTCGTCCACATCGATGACCTTGCGCCGAGCTGCTTCGGCGCTGCGCAGCCTCGCCCCCTCCTCGACTGAGAGCAAGCCGGCCTCCAGCGCCGCCTCAGTCACGTCCTGCCCGGTAGTCGGCGCCAGCTCTCCACGCTTGATGGCCTGCTGCAACTTCCTGTTCAGCGGCTGGGTTTCGGCAAGAACGGCGAAGGCCTCCCTAAGCGCACCGAGCGGCTCGTCCGCGCTATCCGGTCGATAGAGACCATCGAGAATCTGCTCAAGGGCCGCGTCCCCTTCAGGGCGACCGAGGATAGCGGCGATCTCGGCATCCAACTCATCAGACGGCCCTGTATGGCGTGCGCCAAAGGGGAACACCAACACCTGCAGCACACAGCCGAGGATTCGGTTGGGGAAGTTGGCGAGGGTATCAGCCAACGCTTGCTCGGCCTTACACAGGCAGTCCTCCAGGGCCCAGCGCAACAAGGGGGCTTGCTCTGCCGGATGGCCCAGGTCCTGATAACGCTTGAGCGCGGCGGATGCCAGATAAAGATGACTAAGCACATCGCCCAGGCGCGCCGAAAGTCGTTCGCGGCGCTTGAGTTCGCCCCCGAGCAGCATCATGGACAGGTCGGCCAGCATGGCGAAGGCCGCTGCAATACGGTTCAACGCGCGGAAATAAGGACGCATCAGATCGCTGCCCGGCGCTTTGCCGAGCAGCCCGAACGTCAAACCGAGCACCAGCGTGCCGGCGGTGTTACCGACCGCGAAACCGATATGCTGCATCAGCAAGCTGTCGAACTTTTGCACGGCCACATCGCGATCCGGCTCCTGTACCAACTCCATTTCACGCAGCACAAACGGATGGCAGCGAATCGCGCCCTGGCCAAAAATCATCAGGTTACGCGAAAGGATGTTGGCGCCTTCCACGGTGATGGAGATCGGGGCGGACAGCCATAGACGGCCCAGATAGTTCTTCGGCCCAAGGATGATGCCCTTGCCACCGTGAATATCCATGGCATCGGTAATGCATTGGCGGCCGCGCTCGGTCAGGTGGTACTTAAGAATGGCCGAGAGCACCGAAGGCTTTTCGCCCATGTCCACGGCGTTGGCAGTGAGGATGCGTGCGCTGTCCATCAGCCATGCGTTGCCGCCGATGCGTGCCAGCGGCTCCTGGATACCTTCGAAGGCTGCCAGCGGCACATTGAACTGCTCGCGAATCTGAGCATAGCGACCACTGACATAGCTGCAGGTCTTGGCCGCGCTGACGCCCGTTGCCGGTAGCGAGATGGAGCGGCCGACCGACAGGCAGTTCATCAGCATCATCCAACCCTTGCCGATCATTTCACGACCACCAATGATGGCGTCCAGCGGGACGAACACATCCTTGCCCCAGTTCGGCCCGTTCATAAAGGCCGCACCCAATGGCAGATGGCGCCGGCCAATTTCGACGCCGGCAGTATCCGTGGGAATCAGCGCCAGGCTGATCCCCAGGTTTTCTTCGCTGCCGAGCAGATGCTCGGGGTCATATGTTTTGAAGGCGACCCCAAGCAGGGTCGCCACCGGCCCGAGGGTGATGTAGCGTTTTTCCCAATTGAGGCGGAGGCCGAGCACTTCTTCGCCCTGCCACATGCCTCGACAGATCACCCCACTGTCGTTCATCGCGCCCGCATCCGAGCCGGCATAGGGGCCGGTTAGCGCGAAACAGGGAATATCGGTGCCGTTGGCCAGACGCGGCAAATAATGATTGCGCTGACCCTCGGTGCCGTAATGCATCAGCAGTTCAGCCGGTCCGAGCGAATTGGGCACCATGACGGTGCTGGCGAGGTCGCCGCTCCGGGTGGCCAGCTTCATCACGATCTGTGAATGCGCGTAGGCGGAGAAGCCCTTGCCGCCGTACTCCTTGGGAATGATCAGCGCGAAGAAGCCTTCAGCCTTGATGTAATCCCAGGCCTGCGGCGGCAGGTCCAGACGCTGGCCGATATCCCAGTCGCTGACCATCGCGCAAAGAGTTTCGGTAGGGCCATCGAGAAACGCCTGTTCTTCCTCGGTCAGCCGGGCTTTCGGATAGCCCAGCAAAATGTTCCAGTCCGGCCGACCGCTGAATAGTTCGCCGTCCCACCAGACGCTGCCGGCTTCGATGGCATCGCGCTCGGTGGCGGATATCGGCGGCAGGACCTTCTTGAACCAGTCGAACATCGGTGCGCTGATGTATTTGATCCGCAGGTCTGCAACCAATAGCGGTACGGCAACGGCGATGAGCATCAACCAGAGAATGATCATCAGCCATACCGGAGCATCGCCCACGGTGCCCATCAGCAATAGGTACACCGCAACAATGGCCAGCGCCGGTACGGGCGAAACCCTTAGGTGTGCGATCACGGCGATGCCAAGCAGGAGAACAAGCAACCAGAGCAGGGTCATAGGGTTTCCTTAATGATGAAGGCGTCTTCCTTGAGCAAAGGCACCAGGCGCCAGCTGTGCGGAAGCGTCGGATACGCCTTCGGCTCAATCGACCCAGTATTTGATGAACGAAGGCCCCGCTGGTTCAGCCTCCGACGATCAGCAGCGGGTTATAGCCAACGCGTTCGTATTCGCCTTTTTCTGCCAGCAGCAGGTCCAGCGCCAGGCTGGCCAGATCATCAGCGACCGGGTCCGCGCGCCCATGTAGCTCGCGTTGCGCGACCTTGAGGTAGCCATGGCATTCGTTACACGCCTCGGCCTGTACCGGCAGAAAGGGCTTGCCCTTCTCGTCGTCGAGGCTTAGGTAGACCAGCTTGGGACTCTCGCATTCGCTGCACTTCACTCGCTCCAGATGCCACTCGGTGGCGCACAGGCTGCAATGCAGGTAGCGCACCCCACTACGGTGCCTCTCGCTATGAATCACACTGGCGACTGGCAGCGCACCACAGCAAGGGCACAGACCCCGCGCCTGCGGGTCTGGCTTGCCGGGTGGTTTCGGCAGCGACAGGGCCAGCCGCACCCACGCCACTTGCAGCGCGGCCGCCACCAGCGGCATCAGCCCGCGCGTGGCTTCGTCGCCGGGGCGCGCTTCCAGCACGTCTTCGGCCAGGGCGGCACGCTGCTCTTCCGACATGCCTCGCAGGTTATCGAGCAACGGTCTCTGACGTTCACCAACATGCAGCTCAAGACTGTCAAGGATGCCTAGCAGATCGGCCTGCCAGTCGACGTCTCGCCGCAGCGCTTGATGCCCAAGCGGTGGCATGCCGTGCTGCAGTGCGGCATCGAAGGCGTCCGGCGCAGGCCGCCAGGCCGGCTCACGTTCGCTCAGCACCAGATGCTGCGCCTGCGCCACACGGGCCATGAACGCCAGGAACTCGTCCAGAGCCGGTACCTGCTCGACCAGCTCGCGCAGGCGCAAGGCGCGTTTACTGAACAGCTTCGCCTCCGCCAGGACGACCTCAGGCGCCTGCATGATGCCGGAGGGCACACTTCCGAAATTATGCTGCCCTTCAGACTCTTTTCTTGACGCTCCGGTCATGGTCGCTCCTGCTGCGTTTCACTGTTGGGTCGGGCACTTTCCGCATCGGTCTTGCGGTTGCGCATGACGTCCTCGTACCAAAGCGGGTGATGATGTTTGGCCCAGGCGTGGCTGACCCGCCCCTGGGTCATGGCGCGCACCGAGCCCTTGACCCAGATAGCCGAGTAGATGTGGATCACCAGCGTGATGATGGCGATGAATGCCGCATAGGCATGGATGGTCACTGCCCAGCGCAACGCCCAGACAGGCATATCGTTGGCGATCCACGGGCGCCAGAGTACGATGCCGGTCACCAGCAGAATCGGCACCGTGGCCAGGAAGATCCAGTACACCAGCTTCTGCCCGGCGTTGTTCTTGCCCACTGCAGGCAAGCGCTCGTCACGGTTGGTCAGCACGTCGCGGATCTGCCGGGTCCATTGCACGTCGTGGCGACGGAACAGGTTGTCGCCAAAGAAGCGCACTGCCTGAATCGCGAACAGCACCGACATGAACACGCCGATATACGGGTGCACGATGCGCGTCTGCTCGGGCCCGCCAAATAGCGCCGTGAGCCCGAAGAACGCCGGGTAGAAGAACGCCAACCCACTCAGCGTCAACAGGACGAAGCAGATCGCGACAATCCAGTGGTTGGTACGCGTCCACCAGCCGTAGCGCAGGATGCCGTGACGAACATTGGAATGACTCATGGCCGATCCTCCTCGCGACGGTCGAACTCACGGTCTGCTGTCGCCTTGTCGATATCCGGGTCGTCCTCCGGCTCTTCCTTGGGCCCTTGGGTGACGTAATGGAAGAAGCCCGCCAGCACCGAGATGCCCAGCACCGCCGACATGATCGGCTTGGTCAGGCCCTTCCACAGCTCGACCGTGGGCGCGATATGCGGGTCGCGAGGCAAGCCGCTGTAGATCTCCGGCTTGTCGGCATGCTGCAGCACGTACACCACATGGGTGCCACCCACGCCCGGCGGATCGTAGATGCCGGCATTCTCGTAACCGCGACCCTTGAGGTGCCCGACGCGCATGGCGCCGTAGTCCAGCATGTCTTCCTTGGTACCGAACATGATCGCCGAGGTTGGGCAGCTCTTCACGCAGGCAGGCTCCAGCCCGTGGAACACCCGGTCGGAACACAGCGTGCACTTGTAGGCCTTGTTGTCCTTCTTCGAAATCCGCGGGATATCGAACGGACAGCCCGCCACACAATAACCGCAGCCAATGCAGTGCTCGGAATTGAAATCGACGATGCCGTTGGCGTACTGCACGATGGCGCCAGGGCTCGGGCAGGCCTTGAGGCAGCCGGGCTCGGCGCAATGCATGCAGTTGTCCTTGCGGATCAGCCATTCGAGATTGCCCTGCTCGTCCTCGTATTCGGAGAAGCGCATGACCTCGAATGACTCCGGCGTCAGATCCTGCGGGTTGTTGTAGGTACCGTCACAGGTTCCCACTTCGTCACGCAGGTCGTTCCACTCCGAACAGGCCACCTGGCACGCCTTGCAGCCAATGCACACCGAGACATCGATCAGCTTGGTTACCTTGTCCACACCGCCCTGGCGAACTTGGGGTGAAGGCACCGTGCTGGCCGAACGGGCGATGATGTTTTGCAGGTTGATCTGATCACCACGCATCAGGCGGTCCCTCCGATCTTCTCCACATTCACCAGGAATGACTTGAACTCCGGTGTCTGCGTGTTCCCGTCACCCACAAAAGGCGTCAGGGTGTTGGTAAGGTGCGCCTTCTTCGCCACGCCCTTAAAGCCCCAGTGGATGGGAATGCCGATCTGGTGGACCGTGCGCCCGTCGATCTGCAGGGGCACCAGGCGCTTGGTCACCACCGCAACTGCTGTAATGAAGCCGCGCTTGGAGCTGACCCGGACCCGCTCGCCCACGCTGATTCCCAATTCCTGGGCCAGCACCTCGCCGATCTCGATGAACTTCTCCGGCTGGGCGATGGCATTGAGCCGCGCATGCGTCGTCCAGAAGTGGAAATGCTCGGTGAGTCGGTAGGTGGTCGCCACGTACGGGAAGTCGGTATTGGAACCGAACGAATCACGGTCCTGCTCGAATACCCTAACGATGGGGTTGTGGAACGCCAACGGGTTGTTGGGGCTCATGGGGTTGCGGTCCAGCGGCGACTCCATGGGCTCGTAGTGTTCCGGGAATGGCCCTTCGTTCAGCCACTCGGCTGCGAAGAAGTGTCCGCCCCCGGTCTGGGTGATGATGAACGGCTTCACACCTGCGGACGGCGGCGACGTCAGCGGGAAGTCCGGTACGTCGGCGCCGGTCCAGCGTTCGCCGTCCCACCAGATGAAGGCCTTGTTCGGCGCCCAAGGCGTTCCGTCTGGTCGCGCCGATGCGCGGTTATAGAGCACCCGGCGATTCATCGGCCAAGCCCAGGCCCAGCCGATGGTGTTGCCGGTTCCGTAGGGGTCCGTGTTGTCGCGACGCGACATCATGTTGCCTTCCTCGGTCCACGCGCCCGAGTAGATCCAGCAGCCACAGGCAGTGCTGCCATCGGCGCGCAGTTCGCTGAAGTCCTTCAGCTGCTCACCCTTGCGACGAATTACCTGGCCGTTTTCATCGGTCAGGTCCTCCAGCGCCCGACCGTTGTACTCCATCGCCAACTCGGCGGCGGTGGGGAAGTTGGGCCGCTTGTAGTTCCAGCTCAGGTTGAGGATAGGATCAGGGAAGGCGCCGCCCTCATCCTGATACAGCTTCTTGATCCGCAGCATGAGCTCGCCAAGAATTTCCGTGTCGGTCATCGACTCACCCGGGCCCGGTGCGGAACGCTCGTGCCATTGCAGCCAGCGCGAGCTGTTGGTGATGGAGCCGTCGTCCTCGGCGAAGCAGGTGGTGGGCAGGCGGAACACCTCGGTGCCGATCTGCGAAGGATCGACGTCGTGATACTCGCCGAAGTTCTTCCAGAACTCGCCGGTTTCCACGGTCAGCGGATCCATGATCACGAAGTACTTCAGCTTCGAGAGACCATCCATGACCTTCGCCTTGTTCGGGAACGCCGCGAGGATGTTGAAGCCCTGACAGAACGCACCGGTCATCTTGCCGAGGGTCATGTCGTTGATGGCATGAAGAATGTCGTAGATGGGCACCGAAAGCTTGGGCAGCCAGTCGTAGCACCAGTCGTTCTCTGCCGTGGCTACATCGCCGTACCAGTCCTTCATCAGGCTGACGAAGAACCGTTCATAGAACTTCCAGTAGGAAACCTCGCCTTCCACCAGCGGCTGCTTGATGCGCGTGCGCATGTAATCTTCATAGGTCTGCAGATTCGCAGACGGCAGGTTCAGATAACCCGGCAACAGGTTGGACAGCAGCCCGATGTCGGTCAGTCCCTGGATGTTGGAGTGGCCACGCAGAGCATTCACACCGCCGCCCGGCATCCCCATGTTGCCCAACAGCAGCTGCACCATGGCGCCGCAGCGGATGATTTGCGAGCCGATGGTGTGCTGGGTCCAGCCCAGGGCGTAAAGGATAGTGAGGGTCTTGTCCGGCGCCGCCGTCTGGGCGATCAGATCCCAGATCTGCAGGACCGTTTCCTTGGGCATGCCGCAGATATTCTCGACCTGCTCCACGGTATAGCGGCTGTAGTGCTGGCGCAGCAGTTGGAACACGCAACGCGGATGCTGCAGGCTCGGATCGCGCCGGGCGAAGCCGCGCTCATCCATGTCGAAGTTCCAGGTCTGCCGGTCGTAGGTCTTGGTGGCCTGATCGTAGCCACTGAACAAACCTTCCTCGAACCCGAAACCTTCGGCCACGATCAAGCTGGCATCGGTGTATTCACGCACATATTCCTGGGCGTACAGCTCGTTCTCGATCAGATAGTTGATCAACCCACCGAGGAACACGATATCCGTGCCAGTACGAAGCCAGGCGTGATAATCCGCCACTGCAGTGGTGCGGTTGAAGCGTGGGTCGATGGATATCAGGATCGCGTCATTACGCTCCTTGGCCCGCATGACCCAGCGGAAGCCAACCGGATGTGCTTCGGCAGAGTTGCCGCCCATGGACAGGATGACATTCGCATTGGCGATGTCGGCCCAGTGGTTCGTCATGGCACCGCGACCAAATGTTGGGGCAAGACCTGCCACCGTTGGTCCGTGTCAAACGCGCGCCTGGTTGTCCAGTTGGAGAATGCCCAGTGCTCGGGTGATTTTCTGCGTGAGATAGGCCGTCTCGTTGGTACAGGCCGATGCGGCCACCATCGAGGTCGTCAGCCAACGGTTGACCAGCCTGCCCTGCTCGTCATGGGTCTCGAAATTCTTGTCGCGGTCGTCCTTCATGTGCCGTGCGATACGGGTCAGCGCCTCGTCCCAGCTGATGCGCTTCCACTCGTTGGTGAACGGCTCGCGCACCTCGGGGTACTTGACCCGCGATTCGCTCTTGATGAAGTCCAGCACGCCGGCACCGCGCGGGCACAGAGAGCCACGGCTGACCGGATGATCCGGATCGCCTTCGACGTGGAAAATTTCATCAACGACGTTGATCGACTGGTCACCACGCGAATAGAGCAACATGCCGCAACCCACCGAGCAGTAGGTACAGATGTTGCGTGTCATGCGCGAGGCACTGAGTTTGAAATGACGGATGGAAGCGACGGCTTCATCCGGGGCAAAACCCATCATGGCCATGCTCGACGCGCCGACACCGGCGGCACCGAACTTGAGGAACTGGCGACGGGATACTCTCACGGTCATGGGTATCTCCCTTGTAGTTATGGTTGGCAAGCCAACTGATCCAGTGGACTGCCCCGCTCACTGGGGGTTCCGCTCCTGTGCGCGTCCGGTGCCGGCAGGCGAACCGTTGATGGCTTCGCCTGCCGTTATTGAGCATAGATCAGCAATCACCGGCGTCGAGCCGGCATCTTTGCCGGGCCGCAGGCAGCACAAATTCAGCCGTTGACCACGGTCCCGCCGTTTACATGGATGATCTGGCCGCTGACGTAAGACGAGTCGCTACTGGCCAGGTAGACGTAGGCCGGGGCGACCTCTTCTGGCTGACCCGGTCGTTTGAGCGGCACGCTGGCACCGAATTCGGCCACCTTGTCCGGATCGAAGGTGGATGGAATCAAGGGCGTCCAGATCGGCCCAGGCGCCACGCCGTTCACCCGGATGCCGCGCTCAGCCAGATGCATGGCCAGCGCACGGGTAAAGCTGACGATCGCACCCTTGGTCGATGAATAATCGATCAGCATCGGGTTGCCCTTGTAGGCCGTCACCGATGCCGTATTGATGATCGAAGCGCCCTCGCCCAGATGGGGCATGGCCGCCTGGGTCATCTGGAACATGCCGAAGACGTTGGTGCGAAAGGTCTTTTCCCATTGCTGCTGGGTGATGTCCTCGAAGCGCTCCTGAGGATGCTGTTCGGCGGCATTGTTGACCAGGATGTCGAGCTTGCCGAAGGTGGACAGCGTCTCCTCAATGAGCTTTTTGCACACCGTCTCGTCAGCCACATCGCCGGCAAAGGTCAGGCATTGGCGGCCATGCTCCTGCACGACGCGGCGGGTCTCCTCGGCGTCCTCATGCTGATCGAGATAGAGAATGGCTACGTCGGCGCCTTCGCGGGCAAACAGCACCGCCACCGAGCGGCCGATACCGCTGTCGCCACCCGTGATGATGGCGACCTTGCCCTGGAGTTTGCCGGCAGCCTTGTAGTCCTCGCCGCGAAATTCAGGGCGCGGCGTCATTTCGCTTTCCTTGCCGGGCTCGGGTTGGTGCTGAGGGGGTAAGGTCTGGGAGTCTTCGGCCATGCTGGGGTCCTCCGTCAGTAAGTAACTGTCAGTGGAGGACTGAGCGGCCGGCTGAAAAGTTTCTACCGGGTGATGAGAGGTGGTCTAGGGCGCGCTATTCGAGACTTAGGACAACCCTGCCCCGTGCCTCTCCGCTTTCCAGATACTGATGCGCGGCAACGGCCTCCTCAAACCTGAACACCTTGTCGATCTGCGGAGTAACCATCCTATCGGCCGTCAGCTGGTTGATGTGCCGCAAGGCCCGTCCGACGGCCTCGCGGTTCTGCTCGATGCCCAGCTCAGGCTGGCCGGTGAAGTCGCAGAGACAATGCAGGAAGAATTTGAAGTTTTTCTTGAACGCGGCACAAGCGGGAAACGCCGTTTCATTGCCACCGAGCGTGCCGTAGAGGATCAGCTTGCCGCGCGGCGCAATGACATCGCCGAGCAGCTTCATCTGCGAACCGCCACAGGAGTCCAGCACCACCTCCACGCCCTTCCCTCCGGTGATCCGCTCAAGGCGGCCGACCAGATCTTCCTCCTCCGTCGCGATGACCGTTTCGGCGCCAAGTCCCAATAGGAACTCGCGGTCCTCGCTATGGGCACAGGTGGCAATAACGCGTCCGCCGAGAGCCTTGGCCAGCTGCACCGCTGCCGGCCCGGTGCAATGTCGGGCCTGGGTGACCAATACGTACTGACCAGGCTCGAGCTGCGCCAACTCCACCAGTGCGAAGTAGGAAACCAGCAACGGCGTGTAATGCACCGCAGCTTCGGTGGCGCTGAGCATGGCCGGATAATGCACCAGCGCGTGCTGAGGGATGCGCACCTGCTCGCCATAAAGCGGATATTCATTGAGGTCATGGGCGGGAAAGCTCGCCACACGATCACCGATGGCAAATCCCACCACACCCTCACCCACCGCAGTGACCACACCGGCCACCTCGCTGCCAAGGCCCGCCGGTAGCCGAGCGTGACGCGGCGCGAGGTCCTGCCGCCAGAGCACGTCGTTCCAGCTGACGCCGATCGCGGCGACATTCACCAGCACCTCACCGGGGCCGGGTTTGGGGGTCTCCTGCTGCTCGTAACGCAGCACTTCGGCAGGGCCGAACTGGTGAAAGCGGATGATGCGGGACATTTGGAAGACCCCTCGATTACTGCATGTATTGAGACTCTATATGGCCGTTGGACACAACTCCAGCGGCCCGAACGCATTCCGCTCGATAGTGCCCATGTCCGCAAATAATGATGTACTGCATGCTCGCTTGTATGTATTTGCGTATCCACGTAGAGCCGGCCAATTCACCAGCGGGCATGCCCTGCTCGCTTTGATCTGACTAGAATGCAGTCGCAACATCCAGGAACGACTTACCGTCCGACCGCAACGTCAAGTGAATGGGATGAATCGCAACGATCTTCGCCGTGTCGATCTGAACCTGCTGATCGTGTTCGAGACACTGATGCACGAGCGCAGCGTAACCCGCGCGGCGGAAAAGCTATTTCTCGGTCAGCCGGCGATCAGCGCTGCGCTCGCGCGCCTGCGTTCGCTGTTCGACGACCCTCTCTTTGTGCGCACCGGACGCAGCATGGAGCCCACCGCCCGCGCCGAGGAAATCGCCCGGCTGCTTTCACCGGCACTGGACTCGATTTCCACTGCCGTGAGTCGCGCCTCATCCTTTGACCCCGCCACCAGCAACCAGGTGTTCAGAATCGGTCTGACCGATGAAGTCGAGTTCGCCCTGCTGCCGTCCTTGCTGCGCCGCATCCGGGCTGAAGCACCAGGCGTGGTGCTGGTGGTGCGTCGCGCCAACTACCTGTTGGTGCCTGGCCTGCTGGCCTCCGGCGAAATCTCGGTAGGCGTCTGCTACACCCAGGAGCTGCCAGCCAATGCCAAGCGCAAAATATTGCGGCGGCCGCGACCGATGCTGCTGCGCGCAGACTCCATTCCAGGGCGCATGAGCATGGAAGATTACTGCTCGCGGCCGCACGCGATGGTGTCTTTTGCCGGCGATCTCAACGGCTATATCGATGAAGAACTGGCACTGCGCGGCTGCAAGCGCCGGGTAGTGCTCGCTGTGCCGCAGTTCAACGGACTGGCGAGCCTGCTTGCCGGTACGGATCTGGTCGCAACGGTGCCGGATTATGCCGCTGCCGCCCTGGCTGCCAACGGCGGCGTGCGCGCCGAGCCGTTGCCGTTCGAGGCGAACCAGGATTTTCAGCTATCCATGGCCTGGCGCGGCGCCCAGGACAACGACCCCGCCGAGCGTTGGCTGCGCTCGCGCATCCAAATGTTCGTCGGCGATCCAGACAGCCTGTAGGGTGGAAAACGGCTACGCCTTTTCCACGCGTCCGCCCGCATCCACGCATAACCCCGCCTACCCTCCTGTACCAGTGCGCAAGGAAAAAGTGCGACACCTACGGTCGTTCTCCACCCCACGCGACGCTGCCGTTAAGGCAATTAGCCTCCGTCACATCGATAAACGCGCGTCCAACCATCATCGCCATTGATATTCACCTTCGCGCCGTTCGATTTCTGCTGCGTGGCAAGGCCGAGCAGACTCCCGCCCATCGATAAATCCGAGTTGCGGAGTCAAGCATGGAACGTTCACTCAACGCCTTGCGTTTTCCTTTGGTCGCGTTGGCCATGATCCTCGTCGCCGGTTGCGGCAAAGCCCCGGAGGCCACTCAGGCAGAGATGCCGCCGCCAGCAGTCAGTGTCGCCGAGGTCATCAAGCATGAGGTCACCGAATGGGACGAGCTCACCGGGCAGCTGGAGGCGCCAGAGTCGGTGGAAATCCGCCCGCGGGTTTCAGGCTACATCGACAGCGTGGCCTTTCATGAAGGCGCCCTGGTGAAAAAAGGCGACCTGCTGTTCCAGATCGACCCACGTCCCTTCCAGGCGCAGGTCAAGCGACTGGAAGCGGAATTGCAGCAAGCGCGCGCCACGCAAACCCGTACGGCCAGCGAGGCACAGCGCGGCGAACGGCTGCGAGCCAGCAATGCGATTTCCGCCGAACTGGCCGACGCCCGCATCAGTGCCGCCAGCGAAGCGAAGGCAGCAGCGGCCGCGATCCAGGCACAGCTGGAGGCAGCAAAACTCGATCTCGGCTTTACCCGGGTCACCGCTCCCATTGATGGTCGTGTGGGACGTGCGCTGATCACCGCCGGCAATCTGGTCAACGCCGGCGAGGCGCTGCTTACCACCCTGGTTTCCACCGACAAGGTCTATGCCTACTTCGAGGCTGATGAGCGCACCTACCTGAAGTACCGCGAGCTGGCGCGCGAAGGCCAGCGCGGGGATACCACCCCGGTGTACCTGGGGCTCTCCAGCGAGGATGGTCACCCCCACCTGGGATTCATGAATTTCATTGATAACCAGGTGGATCCACGTACCGGCACCATTCGCGGCCGCGCTGTGTTCGACAACCGCGACGGCCGCTTCACGCCGGGACTTTATGCCCGCTTGAAGTTGGTCGGCAGCGCTACCTACGACGCGGTGCTGATCAAGGACGTGGCGGTAGGTACTGACCTGGGCAAGAAGTTCGTGCTGGTGCTGGGGGACGACGGCAAGGTCGCCTACCGCGCGATCGAATTGGGACCGAAGCTGGAGGGCCTGCGCATCGTCCGCAGCGGGCTTGGCGAAGGCGAAACGATCGTCGTCAACGGCCTGCAGCGGGTCCGGCCGGGTAATGCGGTAGAGCCGAAAAGCGTGCCGATGGCCGATGCCGAAACCCTCGCCACGCTGCAGGAGCAGCACCGCGCCATCAGCGCCGCGCTGAAGCCGCAGGTGGTCGATCGCGCCGCGCCTAAGCCGCCCAGCAGTTAACGCCGCCCTCACCTTCACCACAACAGATTCGGCCAGGGTGCTGATGCGCACCCTTTCCCCCGGAGTGCGCCATGAATTTCTCGCAATTCTTTATCAAGCGGCCGATTTTCGCCGCCGTACTGTCACTGGTGATCCTCATCGGCGGCGCCATTTCACTGTTTCAGCTGCCCATCAGCGAATACCCCGAGGTGGTGCCACCTACCGTGGTGGTGCGTGCCGAGTACCCGGGCGCCAACCCCAAGGTGATCGGGGAAACCGTCGCCTCGCCCCTGGAACAGGCCATCACCGGCGTCGAAGGCATGCTCTACATGTCGTCCCAGGCTACCGCTGACGGCAAGCTCACGCTGACCATCACCTTCGCGCTCGGCACCGATCTGGACAACGCCCAGGTGCAGGTGCAGAACCGCGTGACCCGCACCATGCCGACCCTGCCCACCGAAGTGCAGCGCCTCGGCGTCACTGTGGACAAGGCCTCACCGGACCTGACGATGGTGGTGCACCTGACCTCGCCCGACGAGCGCTACGACATGCTGTATCTGTCCAACTATGCGGCGATCAACGTCAAGGACGAGCTGGCACGCCTGGAAGGCGTAGGCGATGTGCAGCTGTTCGGCCTCGGCGATTACTCGTTGCGGATCTGGCTCGACCCCGACAAGGTCGCCCTGCGCAGCCTCACCGCTACCGATGTGGTCAACGCCATCCGCGAGCAGAATCGCCAGGTCGCAGCAGGCTCGCTCGGCGCGCCGCCAGCGCCTGGTGCCACCGACTTCCAGTTGGCGATCAACACTCAGGGCCGGTTGGTCACAGAAGAAGAATTCCAGAACATCATCATCCGCGCCGATCAGGACGGTGCGATCACCCGCCTGAAAGACATCGCCCGGGTGGAGCTTGGTTCGAGCCAATACGCGCTGCGCTCATTGCTGAACAACCAGCCGGCTGTGGCCATGCCGATCTTCCAGCGCCCCGGCTCGAACGCCATCGAGATATCCGATTCGGTCCGTGCGCGCATGGCCGAGCTCAAGGAAACATTCCCCGAGGGCGTGGATTACGAAATCGTCTACGACCCGACCATCTTCGTGCGCGGCTCCATCGAAGCAGTGGTGCACACGCTGCTGGAAGCCGTCGTGCTGGTGGTGCTGGTGGTGATTCTGTTCCTGCAGACCTGGCGTGCTTCGATCATTCCACTGGCTGCCGTGCCGGTGTCATTGATTGGCACCTTCGCGATCATGCATATGCTCGGCTTCTCGCTCAACGCGCTTTCACTGTTCGGGCTGGTGCTGGCGATCGGCATCGTGGTGGACGACGCCATCGTCGTGGTGGAAAACGTCGAGCGCAACATAGGCCTCGGCAAATCGCCAGTGGAAGCCACCCGGCAGGCAATGAAGGAGGTTACCGGGCCCATCGTCGCAACCGCATTGGTGTTGTGCGCTGTGTTTATCCCGACCGCGTTCATTTCCGGGCTGACGGGACAGTTCTATCAGCAGTTTGCGCTGACCATCGCCATCTCCACGGTCATCTCCGCGTTCAACTCGCTGACCCTTTCGCCTGCCCTGGCCGCCGTACTGTTGCGTAGCCATGACGCGCCCAAGGACGGTTTCTCGCGCCTGCTGGACAGGCTGTTCGGCGGTTGGCTATTCAAGCCATTCAACCGCGTATTCGAGCGCGCCAGCCACGGCTATGTGGGTGCAGTCAGACGTATTCTGCGCGGCAGCGGCATCGCCCTGCTGGTCTATCTGGGACTGGTCGGCCTGGGCTACGCCGGCTTCGCCAGCACCCCGACCGGCTTCGTGCCGCCGCAGGACAAACAGTACCTGGTGGCATTTGCCCAGCTCCCAGATGCCGCCACCCTGGACCGTACCGAGGAAGTGATCAAACGCATGTCGCAGATCGCCGGCGAGCATCCGGGCGTTGAAAACACCGTGGCCTTCCCCGGGCTTTCCATCAATGGATTCACCAACAGTCCGAACAGCGGCGTGGTCTTCGTCGCCCTGAAAGACTTCGACCAGCGCAAGGATGAGAGCCTGTCCGCTGGAGCCATTGCGGCTGAACTCAATGGTCAGCTTTCCGGTATTCAAGAAGCCTATTTGGCCATCTTCCCGCCGCCGCCTGTACAGGGCCTGGGCACCATTGGCGGCTTCCGTGTTCAGGTACAGGACCGCGGCGACCTGGGCTACGAAGAGTTGTACAGCCAAGTGCAGAACGTGATCGCCAAGAGCGCCGACTATCCCGAGCTGGCCGGGCTGTTCACCAGCTATCAGGTGAACGTGCCGCAGATCGACGCCGATATCGACCGCGAGAAGGCCCGCACCCACGGCGTGGCAATCGACCAGATCTTTGACACCATGCAGGTTTACCTGGGCTCGCTGTATGCCAACGACTTCAACCGCTTCGGCCGCACCTATCAGGTCAACGTCCAGGCTGATCAGAAGTTCCGTCTGACACCCGAGCAGATCGGTCAGCTGAAGGTGCGCAACGACCGCGGCGAGATGGTTCCGCTGTCCACCTTCGTCAAGGTCAGCGACAGCTCAGGGCCGGATCGGGTCATGCACTACAACGGCTTCCTCACCGCCGAGATCAACGGCGCTGCCGCACCCGGCTACAGCTCGGGACAGGCCGAAGCTGCCATGGAGCGCTTGCTGAAGGCCGAGCTGCCCAACGGCATGAGTTACGAATGGACCGAACTGACCTACCAGCAGATTCTCGCCGGCAACACCGCAATGTTCGTCTTCCCGCTCTGCGTGTTGCTGGCATTCCTGGTATTGGCCGCGCAGTACGAAAGCTGGAGCCTGCCGCTGGCGGTGATTCTGATCGTACCGATGACGCTGCTGGCGGCCATCACCGGGGTGATCCTCTCCGGTGGCGACAACAACGTCTTTACTCAGATCGGTCTGATCGTGCTCGTCGGGCTGGCGTGCAAGAACGCGATCCTGCTGGTGGAGTTCGCCAAGGATAAACAGGAAGAAGGCATGGATCGGCTGGCCGCAATCCTTGAGGCGTGCCGGCTCAGGCTGCGCCCGATCCTGATGACCAGCTTCGCTTTCATCATGGGCGTGGTGCCGCTGGTGCTGTCCAGCGGCGCCGGCGCGGAAATGCGCCATGCCATGGGCGTCGCGGTATTCAGCGGGATGCTCGGCGTGACCTTCTTCGGTCTGTTGCTAACTCCGGTGTTCTATCTGGTGATCCGCGCGTTCGTCGAGAAGCGCGAGGAGAAAAAGGCTGTACTGAAGGAGGCCAATGCATGAACAAGGTCATCACCATTCCCCTCCTGCTCACGGTCCTACTGACCCTGAGCGCGTGCGCAGTAGGTCCCGATTACCGTGAGCCAACGATGGAACCGGCCCGAATCGATCGGGCCAGTTCAGAGGACTTCGACCGTTCGCGCTTCCAGGCAGCCTGGTGGCGCCAGTTCGAAGACCCGACGCTCGATGCCCTGGTCAGCCAGGCGCTGTCGGAAAACCGCGAACTACGCATCGCCTTCTCCAGGCTGCGTGCGGCCCGCTCGATCCGCGATGACGACGCCAATGACCGTTTCCCCACGGTAACCGCCGGAGCCAGCGCCGAGTATGGCGAGGCCCAGCAACCGGGATTCAGCGAACAGCGCAGCAACATCGAGCGCTACGACCTGGGTTTGGACATGGCCTGGGAGCTTGATCTGTTCGGCCGAATCCAGCGCCGTATCGAAGCCAGCGAGGCACAGACCGAAGCCGCCGAAGCCGAGCTCTATCAATTGCAGGTAAGCCTGATTGCCGAGCTGGTGAACGCCTATGGAGAACTGCGCGGCGCTCAGCTGCGCGAACGTATCGCCCGCGAGAACCTGGGCTATCAGCGCAACTCGCATTTATTGACCGAGCAACTGCGTGACGCCGGCATGGGCAGCGAGCTGGATGTGCTGCGCGCCGATGCCCGGCTGGCCGCTACCGAAGCCAGCCTTCCGCAGTTGCAGGCCACGCAGACCCGCGCAACCAACCGCATTGCCACCCTGCTCGGGCAACGGGCCGACCAGTTGAGCGTCGATCTTTCGCCGCGCGATCTGCCTGCCGTGGCCAAGGCTTTGCCGATCGGTGATCCCAGCGAGTTGTTACGCCGTCGTCCCGATATCCGCGCAGCCGAAAGGCAACTGGCCGCAGCCACGGCCAATGTCGGCGTAGCGACCGCCGACCTGTTCCCACGGGTGAGCCTGTCCGGCTTTCTCGGTTTTATCGCCGGGCGTGGTTCGCAGATCGGCAGCAGCGCGGCGGAAGCCTGGGGGCTGGCGCCGAGCATCAGCTGGGCCGCATTCGACATGGGCAGCGTGCGCGCCCGCCTGCGCAGTGCGGAAGCCGACGCCGATGGTGCCGTGGCCGCCTATGAACAACAGGTGCTGCTGGCGCTGGAGGAATCGGAAAATGCCTTCAGCGACTACGCCCGCGCGCAACAACGGCTGCTATCGCTGCTGCGTCAGTCCGGCGCCAGCCGGGCAGCGGCGCGGCAGGCTGAAATTCGATACCGCGAAGGCACCGTGGACTTCCTGGTGCTGCTGGACGCCGAACGCGAACGTCTTGCCGCCGAGGATGCCCAGGCGCAAGCGGAAATCGATGTCTATCGGGGAGTTGTCGCGCTGTACAAGGCGCTGGGTGGCGGCTGGCAGCTGAGCAACGGCTGATCGCTCTAAATCGGGCTTTTCGACTCGAAATGTGACCTGCGCCCGACCCTGACGGGAAGAATGGCCGTTTCGGAAAGAAAGCTCTTTTGAAGATGCGGCCGATTTGGCATAACACCGCGCTCGAGGTGCAGCCGCAACTTGGCTGCACGCTTGTCTGCCATCCGACAGAGGGAAGAACGTCCATGATCAAGCCGATCGTCACCATCGCCGGCCTTGTGTTTGCCATGATCGGCACAGCTGCTCAGGCCGAACCTATCGTCATCAAGTTTTCCCACGTTGTCGCCGAAGACACGCCAAAGGGCAAAGGTGCCCTGCTTTTCAAGCGTCTGGTTGAAGAGCGCCTACCCGGCCAGGTGAGTGTCGAGGTCTATCCCAACTCCAGCCTCTATGGCGATGCCAACGAACTTGAGGCCCTGAGCAACAATGACGTTCAGATGCTCGCGCCGTCATTGGCCAAGTTCGAGCGCTATACCAAACAGTTGCAGGTGTTCGATCTGCCGTTTCTGTTCGACAACCTTGAGGCGGTCAATCGCTTCCAGAAGCGTTCCAAGGGGCGACAGCTGCTGCGCTCGATGGAGAAGGACAACATTTCCGGCCTGGCCTACTGGCATAACGGCATGAAACAGCTGTCTGCCAACCGCGCTTTGCGTCTGCCAAGCGATGCATCCGGGCTGAGCTTTCGCATTCAGCCCTCGGCGGTTCTGGAATCCCAGTTTTCGCGGCTGGGGGCATCGACCAAGAAGATCGCCTTTGGAGAGGTCTACAAATCACTGCAGAGCGGCGCCGTACAGGGCGCGGAGAATCCCTGGTCGAACATCTATAGCCAGAAGATGCACCAGGTTCAGCCCTACATCACCGAAACCAACCACGGCGTCCTCGACTACATGCTGGTAAGCAACACCCGCTTCTGGTTCGGTATTCCTCACCATATTCGCACCGAGCTGGAAGGCATCATCGACGAGGTGACCTTCGAGGTGAACCGCGCGGCCGAAGAAGCCAACCAGGTCGATCGCGCGCGCATCCTCCAGGCCGGCACCTCGACGATCATCGAGCTGAGCCCGGAACAGCGCGAGGCCTGGCGCGAGGCGATGCGGCCGGTCTGGCAGCAGTTCGAGTCAGATATCGGCGAGGACATTCTCAAGGCAGCACAGGCGGTCAATCGCAAGCAGCGAGATTGAGCCGGTACGAACATGGAGGCGCTTTTGCGCCTCCATGCCCAAGCTCACCGAAAAGCCCCTGCGAAACAAACCGGCATTGCCCGGCCGTTCCGCTCGTTAAGAGCTACCCTTCAGGCCGCAGGATCACCACTCCCAGTGGCGGCACGGTAAGGGATACAGACAGCGGCTGCCCGTGCTGCTCAACCTGTTCTGCCAGAATCCCCCCACCATTGCCGTTGTTGGAACCTCTATAGCAGGCCGCATCGCTATTGAAAATTTCCCTCCAGCGCCCTGTTATCGGTACACCCACGCGATAGCCTCCACGTACTACGGGTGTGAAGTTGGCTACCACCAGCAGGGGATCACCGCTGGAGCTCTTGCGCAGCCACGCAAAGGTGCTGTTGGCGCGGTCGTCTCCGATCAACCACTGGAAGCCGGCAGGGTCGCTGTCAAGTTCGTGTAGCGCAGGTTCCTCTCGATACAAACGATTGAGATCGCGCAGTAGATCGTGCACGCCCTTGTGCTCGGGCTCATTGAGCAGATGCCAATCCAGTTCACGGTCATGATGCCACTCGCGCCACTGAGCGAACTCCGAGCCCATGAACAGCAGCTTTTTGCCGGGATGGGTCCACATGAACGACAGATAGGCCCGCAGATTGGCGAATTTCTGCCAGCGATCTCCGGGCATCTTGCCGATCAGCGATCCTTTTCCGTGCACCACCTCGTCATGGGAAATCGGCAGCACAAAATGCTCCGAATAGGCGTAGACCATGCTGAAGGTCATCTTGTCGTGGTGATAGCTGCGGTGGATCGGATCTTCCTGGATGTACTTGAGGCTGTCGTGCATCCAGCCCATGTTCCACTTATAGGCGAAGCCCAGGCCACCGTCGGCAACCGGCCTGCTGACGCCGGGAAATGCCGTGGACTCTTCGGCAATCACCAGCGCACCCTCAACCTCTGCCGTGACCACCTCATTCAGATGCTGCAGAAACTCAATGGCTTCCAGGTTCTCCCGCCCGCCGTGGCGGTTGGGAATCCACTCGCCTTCCTGGCGTGAATAGTCGCGATAGAGCATCGAAGCTACGGCATCCACACGCAGGCCATCGACGTGGAAGTCACGCAACCAATGCAGCGCCGAAGCCAGCATAAAGCCATGGACTTCGGTTCTTCCAAGGTTGTAGATGTAGGTGTCCCAGTCCTGATGAAAGCCCTCGAAGGGATGCGCGTATTCGTATAGCGCCGTGCCGTCGAATTCGCCCAGACCATGAGCGTCAGTTGGGAAATGCGCCGGCACCCAGTCAAGAATCACACCGATGCCGGCACCGTGACAGGCGTCGACGAAGGCGGCGAAGTCATGAGCTGAGCCGTAGCGCGCACTGGGTGCGAACTGAGAGAGCAACTGATAGCCCCAGGAGCCGCCAAAAGGGTGCTCCATGATGGGCATCAGCTCGATATGGGTGAAGCCCATTTCCTTCACGTAGGGAATCAGCCGCTCCGCCAGCTCGTGCCAGTTGTAGATGGGCCCATTCTCACCACCCTCGCGCTGCCAGGAGCCGGCGTGTACTTCGTAGATCGAAAGCGGCGCATTAACCGCCTGGCGTGCCGCTCGCTCCCGCAACCAGAGGTCATCCCTCCACTGGTAATCCAGCGGCCGGGCAACGATCGATGCGGTTCCCGGGGGATGCTCGGTTGCCAGTGCCATGGGGTCCGCTTTCAGCGGCAGAATCCCGTGCGGCCCAAGGATCTCGTATTTGTAGGCGTCGCCCGGCTGCAACCGGGGAATGAATATTTCCCATACACCCGATGGGAAGCGCAGCCGCATCGGGTGTCGCCGCCCGTCCCAGTCATTGAAACTGCCCACCACCGAAACACGTCTGGCATTGGGCGCCCAGACGGCGAAACGGACGCCTTGCACACCCTCGACCTCCACGACCTGCGCACCAAACACGCGGGCCAATTCCCGATGGTTGCCTTCGGCGAACAGATAGAGATCCATCTCACCCAATTGCGGACCAAAGCTGTACGGATCTTCGGTTACATGCACGCCACCAGGCCAGCGGATGCTCAGCAGATAGGGTTGCGGATGCGTCAGCCGCGTGAAGAACAGGCCAGGGACCTGCCCCTGCTCCATCGAAGCGAGAGTACGGCCACTGGAACGCTCGAGCACTTCCACACCCAACGCATTGGGCAGGAAGGCACGGATCATCAAGCCGTCGCCATCCGGGTGAGGGCCGAGAATCGAGAACGGATCACCATGTTCGGCACGGACCAGCGCATCGACATCAGTGTCACGGGGCAAAAGGTGTTCGCCGTGCAAGGTCACCGCCGGCCGATCATTCATTGAAACCTCCGCTGGTTAATTGTTGCGCCATTTCCCACAGGCCATGCAGGGGGACGGGAAGCCAGGCAGGTCGGTTTTCAGCTTCGTAGAGGATTTCATAAGCCGTCTTCTCGAAGCTGAACAACATCAGCGCGGCTTCGGCACCGTTGGCATCACGCCAGTTATGGGGAATGCCTGCAGCCGCCTGCCGATAAGCCTCCAAGAACATTGAACGCGCGCTGTGCCGATAGTTTTCGGCAATGCGATGACGGGCATCTTCAGCCTCGGCGGAGGTGTCGCTGCCCTGGGCATTGCGACGGACCATGGAAGCGGCATATTCGAAGGAGCGCAGCACACCGGCCACGTCCTTCAATGGCGAAAGCTTGGCGCGACGCTCTGCCAGCGACCGCGCCGGCTCTCCTTCGAAGTCGATGAAATAGGCATCGCCCTGTACCACCAGTACCTGCCCAAGATGCAGGTCGCCATGCACACGGGTACGCAGACCGCCGATCGCATTACCGGCAAGCCGTTCCACTTCAGCGAGCAGCCTGTCGCGCAAACCAAGCAGCTGCTCCACTTCAGCTGCAGCCTTGCGGCCCAAGCCGTCACGACTGGCTGCCAGCACATCCAGCGCACGCCCGACCTGCTCACGAATACTCGCCGCCCAGCTGTCGCTGTCGGCCTGGGTGGTGGCTTCATGGGCGAAGTCTGGATTGTCCGTTTCCGCAGCCAGTGTCACGTGCAACTCGCCCAGGCGCTGGCCCAGCAGTCGATTGAAGTTTTCCAGCTCCTCCAGCGCGCTGTATTGGTTCTCCACCTCCGACACACCGCCGGCCAGCTCATCACGCACCGCACGATCGAGGTTGGTCAGCGTCCATTCCCAGGCATCGCCCTGGTTGTCCAGGAAGCGCTGAACCACCATCAGGGCATGTTGTTCGCCCTTGCTGTTGAAGCGGCTGACCTGGCCGAGCATGGCCGAGATATGAGTGAAGCCCTGTTCAGTCAGGAAGCGGCCCATTTCCAACTCAGGATGCATTCCCGAGGAAACGCGCCGCAGCATCTTGATCATCATCGCGTTGCCGATGATCGCCGAACTGTTGGACTGCTCGGCCGAGGAATAACGTACTTCGACGCCTTCAGGGAGCTCGACTTCAGCCAGTTGCGGTAATGGCTGAAAGCGAATCTCGCCCTCGCCACAGCTGAGCACCTTTTCATCGCGCAAACCCTGAATCACCGCCAGCACAAACTGCTCGAGAGTGAAGGCGTCGGTTAACAGCCCTACCTGCGGGCCTCGCCGAACCCGCGCCATCGCCAGTTGCTGAGGCAGCGCGGTGCCGAATTCCGACTCCGGAAGGAAGCCCAGCGGCAGCTGATACAGGTCGGTATTGCCGCCTGATTCCACGGCTATTTCGCTGAATAGCACCGGGCGCTGCGGATTACCGAACGGCACGCTATAGCAGATCTTGATGGAATCGATCGGCGCACCCTTACTGGCGAACCAACGACGTTTAGGCAGGTAGGCCGGCAACGAATGGTTTTCCAGCGTGCGCTTGCAGGTGCTATCGAGTGTGTCCAAACGTTTGAATACCAATGTCTGGAAATCTGGCATGACGTCCACCGGAGCTTGATGCCAACTTGGCATCTGGTTAGTAGGAGCGAGCTGGAACCAGTAGAAACCGTAAGGCGGCAGGGTCAGCAAATACGGCAATTGCCCGATAGGGGGAAACGCACTGCCGCCGACCATCTCCACCGGAACCATGCCGGCGTATTGCGAAAGCTCCAGTTCAGCTGCCTGGGCCGCGCGGGAAACGTTGGCGACACAGAAGATGATTTCCGTAGCACCGTCGGCACCGGTGAATTCACGCAGATAGGCAAGGATTCGCCGGTTGCTGGGTGCCAACATTTTCAAGGTGCCGCGACCGAAGGCCTTGAACTGCTTGCGGATAGCCAGCAGGCGGCGGGTCCAGTTGAGCAGCGAATGGGGATCACGCTGCTGGGCCTCGACGTTGACTGCCTGATAGCCGTAGAGCGGGTCCATGATCGGCGGCAGGACCAGGCTGGGTGGGTCGGCGCGGGAAAAGCCGCCGTTGCGGTCCGGCGACCATTGCATCGGGGTACGCACCCCATCACGGTCACCCAGGAAGATATTGTCGCCCATGCCGATTTCGTCGCCGTAATAGATCACCGGCGTGCCGGGCATCGACAGCAGCAGGCTATTGAGCAACTCGATACGCCGCCGGTCGCGATCCAGCAACGGCGCCAGACGCCGCCGAATGCCCAGGTTGATTCGGGCACGTTTGTCAGAAGCGTAGTAATTCCAGAGGTAGTCGCGCTCCTTGTCGGTGACCATCTCCAACGTCAGCTCATCGTGGTTGCGCAGAAAGATCGCCCACTGACAGTTGGCAGGAATCTCGGGGGTCTGACGCAGTATGTCGGTGATCGGGAAGCGGTCTTCCTGAGCCAGCGCCATGTACATACGCGGCATCAACGGAAAGTGGAACGCCATATGACATTCATCGCCAGGCCCGCCGTCCTCGCCGCCAAAATACAGCTGGGTGTCTTCCGGCCACTGATTGGCCTCGGCCAGCAGCATGCGGTCGGGGTAGTTGGCATCGATCTCGGCGCGAATCTGCTTGAGCACCACGTGGGTCTCGGGCAGGTTCTCGTTATTGGTGCCGTCGCGCTCAACCAGATAGGGAATGGCGTCCAGGCGCAGCCCGTCGATGCCCAGGTCCAGCCAGTAGCGCATGACGCTGAGCACGGCCTTCATCACCTGGGGATTGTCGAAGTTTAAGTCGGGCTGATGCGAGTAGAAGCGGTGCCAGAAAAACTGCTCGGCAACCGGGTCCCAGGTCCAGTTGGACTTTTCCGTATCGAGGAAAATGATCCGTGTACCCTGATACTTGTCGTCGGTGTCTGACCAGACATAGAAATTGCGCGCCGCCGAACCCTTCTTGGCCTTGCGCGCTCGCTGGAACCAGGGGTGTTGGTCGGAGGTGTGGTTGATGACCAGTTCGGTGATCACCCGCAACCCGCGCTTGTGAGCCTCGGCAATGAAGCGCTTGGCATCGGCCATGTTGCCGTAGTCCGGATGCACGCCGCGATACTCGGCAATGTCATAGCCATCGTCGCGCCGCGGCGAGGGGTAGAAAGGCAACAGCCAGACCGTGTTGACGCCCAAGGCGGCGATATAGTCGAGCTTCTCGATCAGGCCGGTAAAATCACCGACGCCATCGTTGTTGGAATCGAAGAAGGATTTCAGGTGAACCTGATAGATCACCGCATCCTTGTACCAGAGTGGATCTTTGATAAAGGCGGCAGACTTGCGCGCTTTGGCCATGTTCTTCGTTTCCTCAAGGCTTCGACAGCCGCAGACGCAACGGCAAAGCCTGCTCTTTAATAAGGATTAACTTTCAATCACAACCTACTGATTAATATCCTTTTATCTTCATATCCTAGAATTCACTTTAACTTCATCAGGTGTTTTCTGATCGTCCCGTAGTGCCGAACTCGTTGGGCCTCGCACAACCCTCTGGCCGAATGAATTCGGTCCTACAGCGGTTGTCCGCGTGGCCAAAGCCCCCGATGCCCTCATTTCAAATCCGGCTCGTTCACGCCCGCACTGAATCGCCAGATGCCGAACGGCAGCTGCCAAGGCTCGATCCGCATCCACTGCGTCTTGCCGTACCAGGTCCAGCGATGGCCGTTCATCAAGTCTTCGCCCTGAGTCTGCGCATCATCAGGCAAGCCCAATTCCCACAGCGGCAATTCGAAATGCGCTTCCTGAGCGTTGTGTGGGTCGAGGCTCACAGCCACCAGAACGAAGTTCGACAGATCCGCCGTACGCTTGCCGAAGTAGAAGATGTTGTCGTTCCAGGCCAGGTAAGGCTTGAAGCCAAGATGGGTCTGCAATGCAGGGTTTTGCCGGCGGATGCGATTGAGCTGGGCGATCTCGGCGATGATGTTGCCGGGCGCGCGATAGTCCCGCGGGCGGATCTGGTACTTCTCCGAGTCCAGATACTCTTCCTTGCCGGGAATGGCGGCGGCCTCGCACAGTTCGAAGCCCGAATACATACCCCACAGTCCGGAGCCCATGGTGGCCAGCGCCGCACGGATGAGGAAACCGGCACGGCCGGATTCCTGCAGGAAGAAGGGATTGATGTCCGGCGTGTTGACGAAGAAATTCGGTCGGTAGCAGTCGCGCAGGGGATGTTCGTTTAGCTCGGTGAAATACTCGCTGAGCTCGGCCTTGCCGTTGCGCCAGGTGAAGTAGGTGTAGCTCTGGTTGAAACCGACCTTGCCCAGACGCGCCATCATCGCGGGCCGGGTGAAGGCTTCCGAAAGAAACATCACATCCGGATCACGCTGACGGATATCAGCGATCAGCCATTCCCAAAAAGGCAGCGGCTTGGTGTGCGGGTTGTCGACGCGAAAGATCTTCACGCCCTGTTCCACCCAGTGCCAGACCACGTCACGCAATGCCAGCCAGAGATCGGGCATCGCATCTTCGGCATAAAAATCGACGTTGACGATGTCCTGATACTTCTTCGGCGGGTTTTCTGCGTAGCGGATGGTCCCGTCCGGGCGCCAGGAGAACCAGCCGGGATGTTCCTTCAGCCACGGGTGGTCCTGAGAGCACTGGATGGCGAAATCCAGGGCGATCTCGAGGCCATGCTCCCGTGCAGCAGCGACCAGTTCGCGAAAGTCGTCCAAGGTCCCCAGTTGCGGATGGATGGCATCATGGCCGCCCTCTTCGCTACCGATCGCATAAGGGCTGCCGGGATCGTTCGGCCCTGCTTGCAGGCTATTGTTCGGCCCCTTGCGATGGGCTCGACCAATCGGGTGAATCGGCGGAAAGTAGAGGACGTCGAAGCCCATGTCGCGGATCATCGGCAGGCGCTTGTGCACATCGCGCAAGGTGCCGTGGCGATTCGGGTCATCGGTCTCCGAGCGCGGGAACAGCTCGTACCAACTGGCAAACTGCGCCAACGGACGTTCAACCTCGATCGGATAGCTGGCGCTCGCGCTGTAATGCTCGCGCGGATCGGCCTCGGCCATGACCGAGGCGGTGTCTGCAGAGAGCAGCAGCGACACACGCTCGTCATCCAGATGAGAACTGTCGAGCCGATGCAGCAGATCATCCAGAATCGCTCTGATTTCGCCCTGGGCCCGCTGCGCAGCACTTTCAACCAGCTGGCGCCCTTCAGTCAGCTCAAGGGACACTCCAACACCTGCCGCATGTTTTTTGGACAGCTCGTATCGATAGGTCTCGTAGAGGTCCCACCAGGCCTCGATACGAAACTCGTGAGAGGCCACTTGGCTGGCAGTGAACTGGCCCTGCCAAATATCCCGACCGGCATCGATACGCTTGAGCGGTGCACGCCGCCACCCCTCCTCGCCCTTCTGTCGCCAGGCAATCATGGCCGCCAGCTGGTCGTGGCCGTCAGCGTAAACTCGACAGCTGACCACCACCGGCTGCCCAATAATCGCCTTGGCTGAGAAGCGTCCATCATCCAGTACCGGCTGTACGGTATCGATGGCAATGCGGGGCAAGCGCATGGCCTGCTCAAGTGCGGGGTCGATCGTATTTTGGGACGGTACTTCGGACATCGAAACGGGCTCCTGGCGCGTGAACGCTGCGATACGGCAGACCCGTCCGCTACGCTTCAGGAACGATCGTTAAGCGGGCCGGATACGCCGAGGGGAAACCCAGCAGAGGGGTTTCAGAACTCAGTTATTCCGAGCCGGGAGAGTGACTAAAAGTTCAGCGTGAAGGCCGCGCCAGCCGACCGGAGCACGGCGCGTTCGAGCATGGGAGGATGAGCGGCCTGGGAGCCCGATGAAAAGCTGTAGCAAACCCATGGATGCCTGCCACAGAACGGTACGAAGAAGCGACGGTCAGGCTTCGCCTTCCTCGTTGACCCGATCGCGCAGTTCCTTGCCAGGTTTGAAATGCGGGACGTACTTCCCGTCCAGTGGTACGGACTGGCCGGTCTTGGGGTTACGGCCAATGCGGGGAGCCCGATAATGGAGAGAGAAGCTGCCGAATCCGCGGATTTCGATGCGATCACCTGTGGCCAACGCCTGAGCCATCTGCTCAAGCATGGTCTTGATTGCCAACTCCACATCCTTGGACGAAAGCAGCCCCTGCTGGGTGACGATTCTCTCGATCAACTCCGACTTGGTCATGGTTTTCCCTTCGTTTTCAAGCGGCTAGATCATTTAGGTTGCGATCGTTTGTAGCATGTTGTACAGACTTTGAACAGCCTATGGGCTCCCCATGCCGCCGACGCAGGAGGGAAACTGCGTCGGCATCGTTACCGCTTGTTACGCCCGCTCCACCAGCGCCCTGGCTTCTGCCTGGATACGTGCTAGATGCGCTTCGCCTTCGAAGCTCTCGGCGTAGATCTTGTAAACGTCTTCGGTACCCGATGGGCGAGCGGCGAACCAGCCGCTGTCGGTCACCACCTTGAGCCCACCGATGGCCGCGCCGTTACCCGGAGCTTCAGTAAGAATCTGGGTGATGGGCCGACCCGCCAGTTCATCCGCAGTAACCTGAGAGGCGGACAGCTTGGCCAGCCTGGCTTTCTGCTCACGATCTGCTGGCGCGTCGATGCGCTGATAGACCGGCGCGCCAAAGCGTTCGGTCAATGCCTGATAGCGCTCGCCGGGATCCCTGCCGGTAACAGCGGTCATCTCCGCGGCCAGCAGCCCGAGGATGATGCCGTCCTTGTCGGTGGACCAGGCGGCGCCTGTCTTGTCCAGGAAGGATGCT
The DNA here is from genome assembly GCF_000756775.1 of Pseudomonas saudiphocaensis. Lineage (NCBI taxonomy): Bacteria > Pseudomonadati > Pseudomonadota > Gammaproteobacteria > Pseudomonadales > Pseudomonadaceae > Pseudomonas > Pseudomonas saudiphocaensis. The sequence goes on along the minus strand of NZ_CCSF01000001.1, from coordinate 670,414 downwards.
CCCGCCGATTCCTCACCACCGAAGCCCAGGCTGCCATCCATAAGGCCGTCAACGAACCATTTGAAGCCCACCGGCACCTCGACGACTTTCCGGCCTATGCCGCTGGCCACCCGGTCGATCATGGACGAGGACACCAACGTCTTGCCGATACCGGCCTGCGCGTTCCATTGAGGGCGGTGGGTGAAGAGGTATTCGATGGCCACCGCCAGATAGTGGTTGGGATTCAGCAATCCCGCCGAGCGCGTGACAATGCCGTGGCGGTCGTGGTCGGTATCGCAGGCGAACGCCACCTCGAAGCGGTCCTTGTTCTCGATCAGCCCGGCCATTGCATGGGGCGAGCTGCAGTCCATGCGGATCTTGCCGTCCCAGTCCAGACGCATAAAGCGGAAGGTAGGGTCGACCGTGGTTGAAAGCACCTCCAGCGGCAGCCCGTAGCGCTCGGCGATACGAGTCCAGTAATGCACGCCGGCACCACCCAGCGGATCGACTGCGAATTTGAGGCCGGAGCCGCGAATCGCGTCGAGATCGATCACCTGTCCCAGCCCGCCGACATAGCTGTCGATAAAGTCGAAACGCTGGGTCGTCGGCGCTTTCAGCGCCTGGATATGATCCATGCGCTCGACGCCGCGCAGCCCGGCCGCCAGCAAGGCGTTGGCGCGATCCTGAATCCAGCGGGTCACGTCGGTATCAGCCGGGCCGCCGTTGGGCGGGTTGTATTTGAAGCCACCATCGGCGGGCGGGTTGTGCGAGGGCGTGATGACGATACCGTCAGCCAGGCCGTCGCGCCGGCCCAGGTTGTACTTGAGAATGGCGTTGGAAATCGCTGGCGTCGGCGTATAGCCGGGGGCGCCGTCGGTTTCACTGCATCCTGAGTCAATGCGAGTTTCGATGCCGTTGGCGGCCAGCACTTCCAGGGCCGAAACGAATGCCGGCTCGGACAGCGCGTGGGTATCCATGCCGACGAACACCGGCCCGTTGATGCCCTGCTCGCGTCGGTAATCGCAGATCGCCTGGGTTACCGCGAGGATGTGCCACTCGTTGAAGCTGTTCTTCAGCGACGAACCACGATGACCTGAAGTGCCGAAGGAGACCTGTTGTGCCGGGTCGGAAGGGTCGGGACGTTCGCTGTAGTAGCGCGAAACCAGGCGCGGAATGTGGGTCAGCGAATGTTCGTCTGGCAGGCGTCCTGCGTTGGGGGCGATGCTCATGGGTCAGTCCCTGAAGAATGGAGGTCGAAAAAAAGCGCCCCAGACTAACGGTCAGCGGCGGTCGAATCCATACGACCGCCGCCAAAGGACTTTATCTCCACACTCACTCGGTCTGATACAGCCCTGGCAACTCGTAGCGCATACCGTAGCTGGCATAGATCCGCTCCAGGCTGCCGTCGGTGAGCATTCCCTCCAGCACGCCTTCGATGGCATAGGCCAGCTGCCGGTTGGACTCATGCACGGCCATGCCCAAGTCCCACACCTGCCGCCCCATATTTGGGTAGGCGTTGTCGGCCAGATGCAGGTTGCGGTCGTTGGCCTGGCTCATCAGCCAGTCGATCTCGCCCCGCATGCCCATGGTCGCGTCCACCTCGCCGGCCTGCATGGCGGCAAAGGCATCGCGAGTGGTTGGGTAGTGGTGCAGCATCTTTCGGATGTTGCCGTTGAGAACCGAAGCCAGATAGAACGAAGGTACGCTTTCCACCTCCACCCCGACCGGATGGTACTGGAACACCGCGACGCTGCTTACCTCTTCCAAACGGCGATGGTCATATGCCGACTGCCAGCGCTCACGCTGATAGGGGCCAAACATCACCACCAGCTCGTTGATCAGCTCGCCCAGCTCGTTCTGCTTGTAAGAGAATTCGCGGTCATAGGGCACCCGCAGCATGACGTCGGCGACGATGCCGGGCCGCAGGTAATGGCCACGCCAGATGAAGTTGCGCAGGTCATCGTCCAGCGTCTCATCGGGCGTAACCCACAGCACCTCGACCTTAAGCCCGAGCCCGTCCGCCAGTTGCTGCGCCAGCTCGACATCCACCCCGCGCGCCTCGCCGTCGACCATGAAACTGTACGGGGGGAAATCCCGGTACAGCGCGACCTTTAGCACGCCCGAGGCGATGATGTCGTCGAACTCGCGCACCTTCGCCACGTGCGGCACCTGTGCCTGGGCCAAGGCGCAATACATCAGCAGACAAAGGCTCGCCAGCAGCCGGCGCATGGTGATCACTGCTTGGCGGCCTCACTTTCGATATAGGTACGGATTGCCCAGAGTGCTTCCTGGCTGAGGTAGTCGGCCATGCGTGGCATATACACCGCGCCGTCGCGCACCGCGCCATTGATTACACGCTCTTTGTACCAATCGTCGCCGTCAACACTAGCCTCTAGCTCGCGCAGATCAGGCGCGATGCCTCCAGAAATGGCTTCCAGGCCGTGGCAACGGGCGCAGTTCTGGTTGTAGGCCGACGATCCAATCTCGATCGCCCGCTCGTGGAACTCGCTCGGTTCACGATAGGGGTTTTCATCCAGCCATTCTTCGCCCAACGGAGCCAGCCCCTTGGTTTCCACTTTCTGTGGTGTTACGTCGCCGTGTGCCATCGCAAAGCCGGCGGCGCCGAGCAGGCCGGCAGCGAAGAAAGCACGCAATAGAGTTTTATTATTCATGACTACCACCGTTGATTTCTGAAACCTGAGCAAGGCAACTCCTACTACGGAGCGCATGGCGGCCATCTTGGCGATGCGCCCGGTTCGGCAGAATCCTGCTTTGGTTGCCAGCTTCTCCTTCCTTGGTAGTAGGGCATTGGGCCGCCAGGCACACCCTGCGGTAGCAAGGCGAAAACACAGACCGTTTGGGAAGTTTTCCCTGGGTTGGCGGGAGCTTTTCCGTATCGGGCAGAGGAGCGCGATTCCAATAATCGCCGTGCCTGGCCATTGGCTCGCAACGACAACAACGTTCATGCGGCAAGGCCTCGTTCGTATCGACCAAGGGAATCGCAACCATGACAACAAGATCGCACCCCGGCAGCAAACGCCCTCTCGCCCTCGCCGTGCACTGCCTGGCGCTAGCCGGCGGCCTCGCTTTGAGCGGCCTCGTTCAGGCTAAGAACGTCACCTGGGAAGACATCGCCAATGACCACGTCTCCACTGAAAACGTCCTGCAGTACGGGCTTGGCACCAACGCCCAACGCTGGAGCCCGCTGGCCCAGGTAAACGAGAACAACGTTTTCAAATTGACCCCGGCCTGGTCCTTCTCTTTCGGTGACGAAAAACAGCGCGGTCAGGAATCCCAGGCCATCATTCACGACGGCGTGATCTACGTGACCGGCTCCTACTCCCGAGTGTTCGCTCTGGATTCGCGTACCGGCAAGCGCCTGTGGAGCTATGCGCACCGCCTGCCCGACGACATCCGTCCGTGCTGCGACGTGGTCAACCGTGGCGCCGCAATCTACGGCGACAAGATCTACATCGGCACCCTCGATGCCAGCGTGGTGGCACTGAACAAGGACACCGGCAAGGTGGTGTGGAAGAAGAAATTCGGCGACCACGCCGCTGGCTACACCATGACCGGCGCACCGACCATCGTAAAAGACGGCAAAACCGGCAAAGTTCTGCTGATTCACGGCAGCTCCGGAGACGAATTCGGCATCGTCGGCAAGCTCTTCGCCCGTGATCCGGACACCGGTGAGGAAATCTGGATGCGGCCCTTCGTCGAAGGCCACATGGGCCGCCTGAACGGCAAGGAAAGCACGCCCACTGGCGACATCAAGGCGCCGTCCTGGCCGGATGATCCCAACCACCCCACCGGCAAGAAGGAAGCCTGGAGCCAGGGCGGCGGTGCGCCGTGGCAGAGCGCGAGTTTCGACCCGGAAACCAACACCATTATCGTCGGCGCCGGTAACCCGGCACCCTGGAACGGCTGGGCGCGCACCGCCGACGGCGGCGACCCGAAGGACTTCGACAGCCTCTACACCTCCGGTCAGGTCGGTGTGGACCCGAGCACCGGCGAAGTGAAGTGGTTCTACCAGCACACGCCTAACGATGCCTGGGACTTCTCCGGCAACAACGAGCTGGTGCTGTTCGACTACAAGGACAAGAACGGCAAGACCGTGAAGGCCACCGCCCACGCCGACCGCAACGGCTTCTTCTATGTGGTCGATCGCAAGGACGGCAAGCTGAAGAACGCCTTCCCCTTCGTCGACAACATCACCTGGGCCAGCCATATCGATCTCGAGACCGGTCGCCCGGTAGAAGTTGCAGGCCAGCGTCCGCCCAAGCCCGAGCCGGGTGAAACCCGCGGCAAGTCGGTGGAAGTATCACCACCCTTCCTTGGCGGCAAAAACTGGAACCCCATGGCCTACAGCCAGGACACCGGTCTGTTCTATGTGCCTGCCAACCACTGGAAGGAGGACTACTGGACCGAGGAAGTCAGCTACAAGAAGGGCAACGCCTACCTGGGCCAGGGCTTCCGCATCAAGCGCATGTATGACGACCACGTCGGCATCCTGCGCGCCATGGACCCCACCACAGGCAAGGTCGCCTGGGAACACAAGGAAGCTCTGCCTCTGTGGGCAGGGGTGCTGGCGACCAAGGGCAACCTGGTCTTCACCGGTACCAGCGACGGCTACTTCAAGGCGTTCAACGCCAAGACCGGCGACGAGCTTTGGAAATTCCAGACCGGCAGCGGAATCATCTCCCCGCCCGTCACCTGGGAACAGGACGGCCAGCAGTACATCGGCGTAACCGTCGGCTACGGCGGAGCCGTACCGCTGTGGGGCGGCGACATGGCCACACTGACCAAGCCGGTCGCCCAAGGCGGCTCGTTCTGGGTGTTCAAACTGCCTGAGTGGGACAACAAGACGGCACAGCGCTAAGCGAAGCTTTAGGGCCGAACCTGTTCGGCCCTAAAGACCCTTCTCGGAATAAGTCAGCCTTTAGCCAGTTGCGGGAGCTGACCGGGAACCGGCCAGAGTTGGCGCTCTCGGGTTCGCGGCGCTCCTGCCCAACTGAAGGCTGATCGGGCGGTCCCCTTCGTAACAGCAATCCGGTTTTGCAGGAGAGAGCTTGCGCAGGGGTTTCGCGGCCAACGTCAGGTCCTGACGCTCTCCACCTAAATCCCCTTTCATCCCAAACGCTGCACACAGGGAACCTGCCATGAAATCACCCAGACTTTTGCTCCCCCTCGTACTGCTTGCCAGCGTCACGGCGCTTGCCGACGACGACCAGCCGCGCAGCATTAACGGCTGCGTGCTGCAACCTGAAAGCCAATGCCCCAACGCGGATCTACGCGGGGCCGATCTCAGCAACCTGGACCTGAGCAAAATCAACCTGGCCGGTGCCAACCTTTCCGGTGCCAACCTGCGTCATGCCAAGCTCGACCTGGCCAATCTGGAAAAGGCGAATTTCACCGGCGCCGCTCTCAGCCGCGCCAGCCTGCAACAGGCCAATCTGCGCCTGACGAATTTCACCGATGCACACATGGTCGCGATTCAGGGCTGGGGGCTGTTCGGCCAGGGCGCTCAGTTCCAAGGTGCAGACCTGACCGCTGCCAATCTGGAGTTCGCCCGCATGAGCGGTGCCAAACTGCACCAGGCGAACCTGACCGGAGCGAACCTGGAAATGACCTGGCTGAGCAAGGCCGACCTAAAGGGCGCCGATCTAACCGATGCCAACCTGCAGGAAGCCAAACTGAACGATGCCAACCTGGCCAGCGCCACCCTCACCGGCGCCCGCCGCCACTACGCGTCCTTCCAAGGCACCAATATGGAGAAATGCACTGATTGCCCGCTGGACTGGGAGAAATAGCGCGCTTGCTGGAAACCATGTCGTGCAGAAAGCGAAAGCTCGCGGACACGTTCGCGAGCTTCTTAGGCTTTACCCCGCCGCCCGCTCTCCGACCCGCAGCACACCCGTATCGATGGCCAGATGTACCAGTTCGGCCTGGGAGCTGACCTGCAGCTTGCTCTTGAGTAGGGTCAGGTAATTGGACACCGTCTTGCCGCTGATGCACAGACGCTCGGCGATCACCCGCGAAGGGGTACCTTTGGCAAGCATCACGAAGATTTCGAACTCACGCTGGGTCATGCCTTGCAGCCTAGGATCATGAGCATCGGTGGCCGTGGGATTGCGTGCCAGCTGTGTCGCCAGCGGCTGTTCAATATAGGCGTAGCCGGCAAGGGTGCGACGTACCGCATCCACCAACACCTGCGGTGAAGAGCTCTTGGTTATATAGCCGGCAGCACCGGCATCCAGGGCCTGGCGCACCAGCGGCAATTCATCATGCATGCTGAAGAACAGCACCCGCAGCTGGGGCAGCCGCTGGATCAGCCGGCGTGTTGTCTCCAGGCCGCTGATGCCCGGCAGGCCGACATCCATGATCACCAGACTGGGGATCTCCTCCTGAACCTTTGCCAGAGCCTCCTCGCCATCACAGGCTTCCACCACCTGGGCTTCAGGCAGCAACGCTCGCAAAAGTGCCGCATAGCCCTGGCGGACCACGGCATGATCGTCAACCAGCAATATCTTCATGGGCCATGGCCTCCATAAGGGGAAAATCCAGCAGAACAGCCCAACCGCCACCGGAGCGGCTGGCGAGGAACAGATGGCCCCCGAGGCAATGCGCTCTTTCTCGCATCGAGCGCAGGCCGATACCCAGTGGGCGACTCTCGCCTGCCCCACAGCCGTTATCCCGAACCAGCAAGCGCAAGCGCTCACCACGCAGACGTAGACGGATGTGCACACGGCTGGCGTGGGCATGTCGGGCGACATTAGTCAGCGCTTCCTGCAACAGCCGGTACAGGTGTTCCTTGACCACCAGAGGCAGGACAGGAAGACGCTTGTCCACATGCAGACGTAGCTCTATGCCATGCGCCTCCTGCCACTGCTCCGCCAACAGGCGGATCGCTTCCGGCAGCTCAAGGTGTTCAAGCATCACCGGGTAAAGCTCGCGGGTCAGCCGCCGGAATCCGTTCTGTAACTGTTCGCAGTTGTCATCCAGACGCACGGCCGTGGCCGCGACCAAAGTCGGTTGATCCTTGACCGCCTGCAGCAGGCAGGCCTGGGCGCGGATGCCGGCCAGGTACTGACCGAGATCGTCGTGCAGGGCCTGGGCCAGCTGGGTTCGCTCACGTTCCTGCAAGGCCAGCAGCGCATGCGTCAGCTCATCGTTCTCACGACGGGCGCTCTGTAGAGAAGTCACCATGCGGTTGAAATGCCCGGCCAGCTGACGCGCTTCCGCCAGCGTGTGGCTACCCAGGCGGGTATCGAGCCGGCCCTGTGAAACCCGCTCCAGAGCGGCGAGCAGCTCATCCAGCACCGCCAGTGCCGGGCGTAGCGCCCAACGAATCGCCAGCAGACTTAGCAGCAGCGCGATGCAGAACAGGGTCAGCAGCCGCAGCAGCGAATCCCATACCTCGTCGATTTCGTCAGCCGGATCGACGCTTAGCTGCAGGCGCCTGCCATCCGCCAATGGCAGAGTGACCGGCTCGGCAAGCTCGCTCGGATAAATCTGTCGGTCGAGCCAGGAACCCCGATTCAGAGGCTCCGGCACTTGTCCCGGCTGCAGCCATCGCACCCGCACGTGCCGCAGGTTATCGGTGAGTTCTCCTTGCAGCGCGGCAGAGTCGCGCTCGGCCACCTCGCTGAGGTAGGTGACCATCGCCTGTGCGGCACTCAGCTCACGGCCTACGTCATGGCTGGCCTGGCGCAGCAGCACCAGCATGCAGACTGTGGCGATCAGGCCAAAAAACAGCGAAACCAGCCAGTAGATGCGCCCGAGTGCAGACATAAGGCTTCCCGACCGAAGGAGTTACTTGACGATAAATTCGCCTTCCATGCCCTTGTTCTGCAGGCCCTTGCAATAGAACGGGAAGTTGCCGGGCTTGACCGGCAGGAAGAAGATTTCGGCTTCGCCGGCATCCTCGAACTCCAGCTCCAGCAGCGTAACCGCCTTGATCTCGATGCCGCCGGCCTCGACCTTGCGCAAGAAGATCGAATGGGCGAACTCGGGCGCCTGGAAGGCGCACTCCTTCTGGCCGTCAGAGCTGATCTTGAGCCGGTATGCGACCCCGGTTTCCAACTCGTAACGTTTCTGCGATACCGCGTAGTCGTTTTCCTCGGAGCCGAAGGCGAGTGCCGGCAGCGTCTGGGTACGCATGGTCAGGTCACCTGCCGCATGGCTCTGGTCAAAGCCGATCAGGCTGCCGATGAAAAGAATATTGAGCAGAAAGGGCTTGGCAACGCGCATGAGGCTGATCTCTTTTGTTGTTCTCGAGGTGCTTATCCTATGGGCGCGGGCCTGTCCTCCCTTTACTACCTTGGTACACAGAGACTGGTACTTTCTGCATATTTCCCCGCCTCGACTGGGTTCCTATGCTGGCTGCAACGCCACAGGAGCTCCCCATGCGCCATTTACTTCAATATGCCAGCTGCCTGATTGCCATCGCCTGCGCTGCGCCCCTGGTTGATGCCGCACCGGCCAAGGAGCTTGCCGTGCAGATTGGCTATCTGAGTTATCGCCCCGACCCCGGCCCCCTGCTTTCCAACGTGATTCCCGAACCGGCGGATGCCGGACAGCGCGGGGCCGAGCTGGCCATTGCCGACAGCAACACCACCGGGCGCTTTCTAAAGCACAGCTACCAGCTACAGCCCCTTAGCAGCGACAGCCCTGAGCAACTGCTGGAAGAAGCGCGCAAGCTGCACGCCGAGGGGCTGCGCCTGTTCGTGATCAATGCACCGGCCGATACCCTGCAAGCGCTTGCCAAGACACTGCCTGACAGCCTGCTGATCAACGCTGGCAGCGCCGCTGACGAGCTGCGAACCGAGCGTTGCCTGCCCAACGTGCTGCACACCCTGCCCAGCCGCAGCATGCTCGCCGATGCGCTAGGCCAGTTCCTGTCCGTGCGCCGCTGGAACCGCTGGCTGCTGATCACCGGACCGACCGCCGAGGATCAGGCCTACGCCCAGGCTCTGCGGCGTGCGGCCAAACGCTTCGGCCACAAAGTCATCGAAGAAAAGGCCTGGAGCTTCGACAACGACCAGCGCCGCAGCGCCCAGGCGGAAATGCCGCTGTTTACCCAGGCCCGTGAATACGACGTGGTAGTGGTAGCCGACGAACGCGGCGACTTCGGCGAATACGTGCCCTATCACACCTGGCTGCCGCGCCCCGTAGTCGGCACCCAGGGCCTGACGCCCACCGGCTGGCACAAGACGGTGGAAACCTACGGTGCTGCCCAACTGCAGAAACGCTTCGAGGCTCACGCCGGGCGCTGGATGAATGACCGCGACTTCGCCGCCTGGATGGGCGTGCGCAGCCTGGCCGCCGCGGTCACCCGCCTTGGCGAAGCCGACCCCAAGGCCATCCGCACCCTCTCGCTTAGCGAGGAGTTGCCACTCGATGGCTTCAAGGGCCGCAAGCTGACTTTCCGCCCCTGGAACGGGCAGCTACGCCAGCCAATTCCACTGGTGCATCCACGCGGACTGGTTTCCAACTCGCCACAGGATGGCTTTCTCCACCCGTCCAGCGAGCTCGACACCCTGGGCTTCGACGCCCCGGAAAGCAGCTGCCGGTTGAGTGAGGTGGAATCATGAGTCGCAAGACACACGCAGTGCTGCTGGGCCTGGCCATGGTTTGCGCCAATCAGGCCACTGCCAACAACGAAATGAGCTACGAGGCCTATATCGACAGCCCCAAGCGCATCAAATGCATGTACGGCTACGTCACCGCCAAGACCGGTAATTTCTCGGCAGCCAAAGCCATCTTCGAAGACTGCGTAGCCCGCTGGAACGACGTGTATTCGCTGATCTGGCTGGCGCAAATGTACGAGAACGGCAGCGGCGTCGAGCCTGATCTGGCCAAGGCCGCCGCACTGCTCAAGCAAGGCGCCGAGCAAGCGGATGAGGTCAGCTACGTTGGCCTTGCGCGCTACCACTGGGGCGTGGCCCTGGCCGAAGGCCGAGGCGTGCAGGCCGACCCGCAGCACGCCCGCGAATGGTTGCAACGCGCCGCTGCCGACGGCCAGAGCGAAGCCAGCGAATACCTGAAGCAGATGGACGCAGCGGCCAAGACCGAATCAGCCCTCTAAGCCGAGCTTAGCTGCGGCAACAACCTGCCAATGATGATAACGACAAGAGAGAATCCGACGATGACCAGAACATTCCTTGCTGCGGCAATCAGCTGCGCTCTCGCCTGCGCCAGCGCTACAGCCCTGGCCGATACCGCCTACGTCTCCAACGAGAAAGACAACACCATCAGCGTTATCGACCTGAACACGCTGGAAACGGTCGAGACTCTGGAAGTCGGCATGCGCCCACGCGGCCTTACCCTTTCCCATGACAACAAGCTGCTCTACATCTGCGCCAGCGACTCGGACACGGTGCAGGTAATGGACCTGGCCAGCCGCCAGATCATCAAGCAGCTGCCCTCTGGCGCTGACCCCGAGCAATTTGCCCTGCACCCGAACAACCGGTGGCTGTATATCTCCAACGAGGACGATGCCCTGGTTACCGTTGTGGACGTGGAAGACGGTGCAGTTCTGGCGCAGATCGAAGTCGGCGTCGAGCCTGAAGGCATGGCCGTCAGCCCCGACGGCAAGTGGGCGGTGAACACCAGCGAAACCACCAACATGCTGCACTGGATCGACACCGCCACCAACGAGCTGGTGGACAACACCCTGGTCGATCAACGCCCACGCCATGTCGAATTCACCAAGGACAGCAAGATTCTCTGGGCCTCCTCGGAGATCGGCGGCACTGTCAGCGTGGTGGATGTGGAGCAAAGGCAGATCATCAAGACGCTGAACTTCGCCATCAAGGGCGTGCACCCCGACCGCGTTCAGCCGGTGGGTATCAAGCTCAGCTCCGACGGCAAGTACGCCTTCGTCGCCCTCGGCCCGGCTAACCATATAGCCGTGGTCGATGCCAAAACCTATGAAGTGCTCGACTATTTGCTGGTAGGCCGACGCGTCTGGCACATGTCCTTCAATACCGACGAAAGCCAGCTGCTGACCACCAACGGCGTCAGTGGCGACGTCTCGGTGATAGACATGAAAACCCTCAAGGTCATCAAGTCGATCAAGGTCGGTCGTTATCCATGGGGCGTGGTGGTAACCCCATGAACGTACTGGAGGTCGAGAACCTCGGCTTCGCCTATGGTGATCGACAAGCACTGCGTGACGTCAACTTTAGCGCAGCGGCAGGGCGTTTCACTGCCCTGCTCGGCCCCAATGGCGCAGGCAAATCCACGCTGATCGCCCTGCTCACCAAGCTTTACGAATTGCAGCAGGGCGAAATCCGCGTGGCCAGTTTCAGCCTGCGCTCGGAGCCGCGGGAAGCCCTGCGGCGCCTGGGTGTGGTGTTCCAGCAAAGCACCCTGGATCTGGACCTGAGCGTCGAGCAGAACCTGCGCTATCACGCGGCTCTGCACGGTATGCCACGCTTTCTGGCCAACGAACGCATCGAGCAAGAACTGCAGCGCCAGCAACTTGTTGAGCGGCGCAAAAGCCGAGTGCGAGAGCTCAATGGCGGCCATCGCCGGCGGGTCGAAATTGCCCGCGCCCTGCTCCACAAGCCAGGCCTGCTGCTGCTCGACGAAGCCAGCGTCGGTCTCGACCCTGCCAGCCGCCAGGCGCTCAACGCTCACGTTCGCTCACTGTGTCGCAGCACGGGGATGAGCGTGTTATGGACGACGCACCTGCTCGATGAAGTGCAGGCTGAGGATGATCTGCTGATCCTCAACCGCGGCGTCCTGGTGGCCCAGGGACGTGCCGACAGCATTTCCGCCGCCGACGGCAATCTCGAGCGCGCCTTCACCCGCCTGACCGCCGCCAGCGCGGCCTGAACAGACCGCACCCCGTCTGGAGTATTGCAATGAATGCCTACTGGGAATGCCTGCGCGCCATCGTGTTTCGCGAATGGCTACGTTTCGTTCAGCAGCGCTCGCGCTTTCTCAGCGCCCTGGTGCGACCACTGCTGTGGCTGGTGGTGTTCGCTGCAGGTTTTCGTGCCGCACTGGGTATCGCCATCATCGAGCCCTACGACACCTACATCACCTATGAAACCTATATCGTCCCAGGACTGGCCTGTATGATCCTGCTGTTCAACGGCATGCAGGGCTCGCTATCGATGGTCTACGACCGGGAAATGGGCAGCATGCGCGTGCTGCTGACCAGCCCCATGCCACGCAGCTTCCTCCTTGCCAGCAAGCTCCTGGCCACCGCATTGATCTCGCTGCTGCAGGTATACGCCTTTCTCGGCATCACCTGGCTGTACGGCGTTCAGCCACCTGCGCTGGGCCTGCTCGGCGCATTACCGGCGCTGCTGCTGGTGGCATTGCTGCTGAGTGCACTGGGGCTGCTGCTGTCCAATGGCATCCGCCAACTGGAGAACTTTGCCGGGGTAATGAATTTCGTCATCTTCCCGATGTTTTTTCTGTCTTCCGCGCTCTACCCGCTCTGGAAGATGCGCGAAGCCAGCGACTGGCTGTACTGGCTCTGTGCGCTGAATCCCTTCACCCATGCCGTCGAGCTGGTGCGCTATGCGCTCTACGAGCGATTGAATATAGTGGCGCTCGCCATTTGCCTGGGGCTGACACTGCTGTTCAGTCTGCTGGCAGTGCTCAGTTTCAATCCGCAGCATGCCGCACTGCGCCGCAGCGCCTGAAGCCAGCCGAACCATGCCTGGAATTTATGTTATTTTTCAATTAGTTAGCTTCACCCTGAAATCATCACTACTACTTTGGTGCCGGTTCGGCTGCCGATCGTAGGATTTCAAAAAGGCGCTTAGTGCACTGTAATGAGACCGACCGAAGTACCAGCGCAGAAGCAGCCACACACGATCTGCCCGCCATAGCCAAAACAATGAGGTGACCGGTCTTGTACAAGATATTGATCGCAGATGATCATCCGCTCTTTCGCGAAGCCATCCACAACGTCATCAGGGACGGTTTTCCAGGAAGCGAGATACTGGAAACGGCCGACCTCGACAGCGCCCTGGCGTTGACCCTGGAACACGACGATCTGGATCTGGTGCTGCTGGACCTGAATATGCCCGGCATGCACGGTCTCAATGGCCTTATCAATCTTCGCAACGAAGCACCGACCATTCCCGTGGTGATCGTTTCCGCCGAGCAGGACAAGCAGATCGTGCTGCAGGCCATCACCTACGGTGCCTGTGGCTTTATCACCAAGTCGTCACCGCGGGCACAGATGACCGAAGCCATCGAGCAGATTCTCAACGGCAACGTCTACCTCCCTTCGGACATCATCCGCAGCCAGAAGGCGACCTCCCGCCATACCAATCACAACGAGTCGAGCATCCCGCCCGAACTGCTGCAGGCGCTGACCCGCAAGCAGCTGTTGGTGCTGGAGCGCATGACCAAGGGTGAGTCCAACAAGCAGATCGCCTACAACCTCGACATCGCGGAAACCACGGTCAAGGCGCATGTCTCGGCGATTCTGCGCAAGCTCAATGTGCACAATCGGGTGCAGGCGATTCTTTCCGCGGGCGATATCGACTTCGCGGCCTATTTGCGGCGCTAAGCACCGGGTCTTTCCCCGTAGGGCCGAACCTGTTCGGCCACCCCGCTAAAAAGGCCGAACAAGTTGGCTATGTCTGCGTTAGGTTTGCTGGAGCAGTCCTGCTTTTGTGGAAACGGACCTGTCCACGAAGCGCTTCCTGAGCATCGGTAGGGCTCCTTTCGCGGCCAAGGCCACTCCTACAATGGCCATGTGCATACCGCCCCCACAGAACAACCGTTAACGCATATAGAGCCAAAAACTCGGCCCAGTGCAGCACTGCCAATGCCGCTTTTGTAGGAGCGAACTCGTTCGCGAGCTTTGTTTGTCCTCGTGCTTCTTAAAAGCTTGCGGCCGGGGCCCGGGCGAGGTCTGCAAACCCAAGCAAAAGCACCGCACAAGTTCGGCTACAGTCCTTCAGCTCGCCTGCCCATGCTCCAACATATGACACATGGCTGTCTTGAGCTTCATCGGCCGAATCGGCTTATGCATCAACATATGCCCCAGCTCCCGCACCTGCAGCTTGAGGTCGTTGCTGTAATTGGCGGTGATCAGCAGCACCGGCAGTGAACTGGCACGGCGCTCATTCACCGTGGTGACCACATCCAGGCCGTTGCAGTCGTTGTCCAGGTGATAGTCGGCGATGATCAGGTCGGCATCGGCATGGAAGTTGTCCACCTGGCGCGCCAGGTCCTCCTCCGACAACGCGGTCGTCACCACACAACCCCAGCCTTCGAGCAGAGTTCGCATGCCGGCGCAGATTGCCGCGTCGTTATCCAGCACCCAAACCCGCGCGCCTTTGAGCCGTTCCAGTACCAGCTCCGTGCTGCTCGGTTCCGCACGGACCCTGGAAGTGCGGCGAGCCAGAGGCACCTCGACAGCGAACATCGAGCCCTGACCCGGCCAGGAGCGCACCACGATGCGGTGGCCGAGCATGCGCGCGATCTTTTCCACGATGGCCAGGCCCAGCCCCAAGCCGCGGTCCTGATTGGCCTGCACTGCATCGCCACGTTTGAACTCCTGAAAGATTTCTTCCAGCTTGTCCTCGGCAATGCCCACACCTGTATCCCAGACCTCAATCGACAGGATCTGCCGGCGACGGCGACAGCCCAGAAGCACACGCCCTTTGGGGGTGTAACGGATGGCATTGGTCAGCAGGTTGCGCAAAATCCTGGCGAGCAGCTGGATATCGCTGCGCACCAGTGCGGCGCTGGGCACGTAGTTCAGCTGCAGCTGCTCGCAGCCGGCGATCTGGCGAAACTCCACGGCCAGGTTCTCCAGCAGCTCACTAACCGCGAACGACGCGATATCGGGCTTGATCACGCCAGCGTCCAGCTTGGAAATGTCCACCAGGGTGCCGAGCAGGTTCTCCACATCTTCCAGGGAATTGCTGATGTTGCGCACCAGCCCGTTGCTGGACGCTTCCGGCTGCTCCTGCAAGGCGCTGGTGAACAGCCGCGCGGCATTCAGTGGCTGCAACAGGTCATGGCTGACTGCCGCCAGAAACTTGGTCTTGGAGAGGTTGGCCAGCTCCGCTTCGCGTTTGGCTTCGCGCAGACGCGCCTCGGCGTGGGCGCGTTCGTCGATCTCGCACAGCAGCTGTTCGTTCAGGCTGGTCAGTTCCGCCGTACGCTCGCGGACCCGTTGCTCAAGGTTCTGATAGGCCTGGTGCAAGGCTTCGGCGGTGCGCCGGCGGTCGGTGATGTCCTGGATCAGTACGAAGATACCGGCCACTTCGCCACTGGCCAGGCGATTGGGCACATAGGAGCGCAACATATAGCGCTGCTGCCCGACATGGTTGGGCTCGGCCATCTCGAAACTGATGCTTTCACCGGACAGCGCCCGCTCGATATAGGGCTCGAGCTGCTGCCAGTGATCGCCACTGTGAATCTCGCGCAGGTACTGACCGAGCATGCCGTCTCTGGGCCAGCGATACCATTCTTCGTAGACCTTGTTGGTGAAGGCGTAGGTCAGGTCGGCCGAAACGTAGGCGATCAGCGCCGGTACATGGTCGGTGATAAGGCGGATCCAGCGTTCACTTTCGCGCAGCGCCTCCGCATGCCGGTAACGCTCGGTGATATCGGTGAAGGTATTGACGAAGCCGCCGGTGGGCAGCGGATGAGTGCGAATTTCCAAGGTACGGCCATCGAACAGGTGCTGCTCCAGCTCCGTCAGCGGCTGGCCGTTCTCGCTGCGTGTGTCCGGGGTCAGCAATTTGAGCTCGCTATCGGCCATGACCTCGGCGAAGGGTCGGTGCGCCTCGATCGGCGCCAGCCCGCAGAGCTCGAGGAAGCGGCGATTCCACAGTTCCAGGCTGCCGTCAGCACTGATCATCGCCACGCCCTGAGAAAGGTTGTCCACGGCGCGCTGCAGCAAACGCGACTTCTGCGCCAGGGCCTGTTCGCGGCGCATGGTTTCGCTGATTTTGACCTCGGTGATATCGGTATAGAGCACCACCAGCCCGCCCTCGCGGGTGGGTCGCTCGCTGACTTGCACCCAGCGCCCATTGTGCAAGCGGTAGACCGTGGGCTCGTTGCCCTTGCCGCGGTGCTCTTCGGCGATCAGGCCACTGCTGTCAGCCAGCCGGCGCATGTCCGACAAGCGGGTGCTGCCGTTGATGCGAGCGCCTGTGCGGTTCCACAGCGACTTGAAGCGGCGGTTGAAGAGGACGATGCGTTGGTCCTTGTCGAACAGTACGAAGGCATCGGAAATGCTCTCTATGGCGTCGACCAGGTGCTGATGCGCGGTTTCCGCACGCATGCGGGCGTCGCTGAGTAGGCGGTTGCTGGCCTTGAGCTCGGCCATGGTCTGGTTCAGGGCGTCCGTGCGCTCGCGCACCTGCTCGGCCAGCTCCACCGAGTGCTGAAACGCGGTGTAAGAGGCATCGCGCCCGGATCCGCTGGATTCAATCCTTTCGATCAGCGCGGCATTGATGCGGCGCAGCTTGGCATTTTCACGTTCGAGTTCGGCCAGTCGCGTGGGCAGTTCAGCGACCACCTCGTCCTCCGGGACGGCCAATGGCGACTCCGGTGAAGGTCTGGTTGATGTGCGTGCCATTGAACTGTTCTCCGTAGGTGTTGAAGCCGATCACCTTCTGGCGTCGGAGAAAAGCGGAAATCTGCTCCGTGGTGCCGTTACCCTCCACTTCCATCCGCCGCAGAAAGCAGTCGCAGCCCAAGGTCAGCAGGGTTTCGCCGAGACGCTGCTCAAGGCGTTCGAAGAGCTGTTCCAGGTTGGGCATCAGCGGGCCGGGGCGCATGGCGGTCAGTACGATGCCGTTCTCCACGGCGCAGTAGAACGTCAGGCTCAGGTCTTCGTTGACCTTCTGGATGGAGCGCACGTAGTACTGCTCGTTAATACGCACCGCCAGCGGGTGAGCGGCAAACAACGCGTGGTTGAGATCACTTACATTGACGCCAATCAGGCGGGCATATTCTTCCGCGGCCGGCTCGGCGTTAAGTTCGTAGACGCGCCGGGCATTGCTGTCGGCCTGAGTCACCACCAGCTTCTCGCTGCGCGGCAGCATGTGGTGGGTGGTGAATACCTCAAAGTCCAGCCAGGTATTGATCAGCACCACAATGGCCGCGCCGCTGCGAAACTTGCCGTCGTAATAGACGTAGGTGTCGGTCAGGTGATTGTCGTCGCCAGCCGAACCGCCAAAATGCGGAATGCTGCCAAACGCGGCGCTGAGCGCAGACAGAACCACCTCCTCGCGGCTGGACAGACCATCGAGCAGAGTCAGAGCGAAACTGTGGTCCTTGATTGGCGCGAGGGAATTGCTACGACAATCGCTGCCAAGGCGCTCAACCAGCTGCTGGGCATCGATCAGGCTGAAGCGATCCATCTCGACGATCAGTTCGCTGGAGATGGAAAAGCTGCGGTGATCGAAGCCGATAGCCGTCACGCAGCTGCGGTTGTAGCCCTGTGTGGTGATCTCACCCGCCGTAGTGCATCCCACCAGACGCACGCCGCCAAAATACTGTTGCAGCGCATCGCCCAGGGCCGGCAGATCATATTCAGCCGAACAGAAGAACAGCACGAAGTCGAGATGTGGGTGAATCAGCTGCCGCGCCAGATCCTGGGCCACGGTTTCAGCATCCTTTGCCTCCGACATCGCTGTGCGTATCACTTCGGCTTGTTCTTCGATCACGCACCGCACTCCTACCGCCCAAATTGGATTGTGTTCATTTTTGGACAGGCCCGGAGACAGGCAAATGCTACTTGAGTACCTATGGCGGCGTGCCAAGGTCGTAATGCGGCGAAATCACGCACTACAGAATGAAAAGGCCGGCATTCACGAGGAATACCGGCCTTCGAAGGGGCGGCGCAGCGGCGAGCTGCGCCAGGGCGTGGTGTGCGCTCAACGCACGGTCCACTGCGATGCAACGGACGGAGCGACCTACGGTTCGGATTCCATCCGCGCCCTGCTTTTCTGCTTGATTAGAAGCTAAGGGCAGCACCGATGGCTACAGTGCGGGTGTCTTCATCCAGAGCGCTGTTGCCGTTACGCCCCCGCGCTTCGAACTCATTGAGTTCCGCTACCAGGGTCAGGTTGTCATTGACACTGTGGAAGAACGCAACACCACGAGTTTCGAAGTCGGCAGCCGAACCCAGTCCGTTGCCATCATCCTCGGTCTTACCGTAGGACAGTGCCACGCGGTTCTTGCCGAAGCGGTAGGAGCCCTGGAGCAGGTAGCCATCGCTGTCAATTTCCCGCAGTTGCGCCTCACCGACATTATTGGTGAAGAAAGGGTTGATTCCTTCAGCCTGAAAGCCCGATGCAGTCAGCGAAAAGGCGCCCATCTTCGCTTGCACACCATAGCCAATGCCTTTGGAATCCACATCTCGGACGCTGCTATCGGTGTTATCAGAGCTCTGCTGCATGCCGCTCAGCCAGGTGTAAAACTGAGCGCCACCTGCTTCGAATTGGTAGGTAATCTCTGTTTCGAAACGTGGCGTGTCCTGGTAAGCCTTGTCCAGCTGCGTAGTTTGATCGGCAGGGTCATCCGCAACTCCTGACGTATCGACAGGATCCATGATGCCAACCGCGACACGCAGACCGCTCATTACAGGCGAGCGATAGGTAACCTGCGCGGTTGGGAACGGATAGGGGTAGCCGGTACCGATATTGCCGAAGGAAACACCGCCACCATCCACCAGGCCTAGGGTGTCGCTGACCTGGCCGTAGCCAGTGAGCATCTCATCCAGCAGGATATTGGAGCGGCCAAACAGACCGAAATCCTTACCGAAGAGCACTTCACCCCACTCGTCGTTGGCGACAGTGGCGTAGAACTGACGAACGTCGATACCGCTTTCAGTACCATTGGTCTCGCTGTCGTTGATGGTCACCCAAAACGAAGAGCGCCCACCAAGCTTCAGATCACCGACCTGCTTTTTGAAGTTGAAGCCGATGTAGTTGGGCAGAAAGCCCATTTTGACGCGCGACTGGTTACGGTCGAACTGCTCACCGTCACGATCCACCTTGCTGTGGACGTAAAAGGTGTTGAAGTAACCATCCGTGGAAAAAGTGGTGTCGTTCTGATCGTAAAGCACGATCTCTGCCATGGCCGACTGGCTCAGGCCCATGGCCACCGCGCTGGCCAGAGCCAGGGGCAGAATCTTTGTGCAGGTTTTTTTCTTGTTGTGCATGGCGCTCTCCGCTGATTTGACGACGGTCAGTCGTGTCGAAGCGGATTATCGAAAGCACCCCGCATGAGCCATACGCTGCCATAGCGGCGCTTTGCTACTCCTTTGGGTGGTAGGCAGGAGCAGGACTACAAGCAGGTGAAGGTCACGCCGCTAGAAGCAGCGCTTAGGTAGTAAGCCGCAGCCCTTTGGCAGGTGTTTGCCAACCCTGTGGGGAGGCGGCATTGGTCAGGACTCGCCAACCTCCAGAGCCATGCCGCAACGCCTCCAGCGCCGCCAGCACCTGCGCTATCTCAAGGGTTGCCATGGCCTGCGCCACCCGGGTCTGATGTCCGGCATCATGACCAGCCAGCCAGGACTGCAAGCTCTGTTCGGCATAGGCACGCAGATCATTGGTCGCCACATGACGCACGGACAGTTCTCGGGCGGCCTCTTCGATCTGCGCGGCCTGACTAGTCAGCTGCAGAGCAAAGCCTTCGAGAAAGCTCTCGATATGCCCAAGAATTTCCGCTGCCGAAGCAGTCGGCGACTGGACCGCAAATAGCATCCCGCCCTGGCCCGCAACGCAAGTGAAGCGGCTGAAAACCGCATAGCCGAGCTGCAACTCGCTGCGCAGCCGGCGGAAAAAGGCGTGCTCGAGTAGGCGACCCAGCACCCGCCAGCTGGCTTCGGTGCTGCAATCGCCAGGCGCAGGCAACGGACAGAAGAGCAAAAAAGCTGTCTCGCCCTCGTCCCCTGATCCAACTTGCAGCCAGCGACGGGATTCAGAACTGACCTTTGGCCCAGAGCGCACCGCTGCCGCCATGCCCGGCAGCGCAGTAATGGCCTCCTGCAGCGGGCCGCTTAGGTCTGCTGCGAAACCCACGGCCATTGCCTGTCGTTCCGATTTGCTCCACTGCTGCTCCAGCCCAGTCTGTTTCAACGGAGCCTGCGTGGCGCTGGCCGTTGAGTCATTAAACACCTGCGGCAGCAACGCCAGAAGCTGGCGAAGGAGCATCTGATCACCTTCTAGCCTGAAGGCGCGCTCGGCCAGCTGGTGCCCTTGGGCAAGAGAGGCCTGCGGCGGCCTGGCCAGCAGTGCGCCAAGGTCTTGCAAAATCAGCGGAATGGCTTCGGCAATGCCGTACAAACTCAGCAGCCAGCCGTGCCCCTGATCCTCGAAACGCAATTCAACTCCGGCCTCCCCTGCAGCCCAGACCTGCGTTTGCAGGGCGTGCTGAAGCGCCTGCCCGTATCCAGCCGTAGCCCTGTCGGGCATGAATCGCCAATGCAGGTACAGCGTCGCGCGCCCGGCTGCATCCTCCGGGCCGAGCCAGTCCAGCGTCGGTTGACGTGCTACCGCCTTTCCACGCGGACCGGCTCGCAGCCAGGGATTGGCCTTTGGGGGTTGCCAATGCCAGGCGTGGGCTTCGGCCCGTTCGGGTGCTTCGAAGCTCAACCGCAGCGGAAACCCGGCGGTTTCGATGGAGTCGCGAGGCGTCGCATCGCAAGTCAGCACGACCGGTCGGGTCGCGAGTAACTGCCCAATTATGCTCGCCAATGCCCCATGCACTGCCGACTCGTCGCTGTCCTCACCCCAGGCCTGGGGCTCGACCCAGTACCTGAGCCGCGCCAGCGGTTCCGCGACCTGCAAACGCCGTCTGATCACGCATGAATAGTGTTCGCGACCGGCCTGCCAGCGAATGTCAGTGGAAAAGAAACCTAACCAGTCCATGAGCGCATCGATGACCTGCGCCCGCTGTTTCAGCCCCTGCTCGGTCAGCGTCGCCTCGATCACCACCACACCCTGCCCCGCATAGCTGTACGGCATGCGCAGCTTTAGCGACTGGCACAAGCCCTGATTACGCAATCGCGAGAGAAGGCTCTCCGGTGCTTCGGATGCAATCCAGCTGGCCAGATAGTCCAACGCAGGTTGGCCGTGCTCGGTAATCCCCTCCAGCGCCCATGCCAGCAGCAGTCGCGGTGCAGCCTTGTCCAATTGGAGTCGCAGCCAGGTCTCCTGCGGCTGCTTCAGGGGCGGCGCATCCCTGTTACAGATCTCCGGGCCTACGCCAAGCGAGTCCTCGGCGAGTCGCGCCAGTTGCAGCAGTTCATCCTCTGTTTGTGGGCCAGCCAGCAGCAGCTCGATTTGCCCAGTGCAATAAAAGCGCTGGTGATAACCCCGCAGAGCCAGTTGAAAACTCTCTTGCTCGACAGGTAGCGTTTCGCGGTTGCCGGCATGGAACGCGCCAAACGGATGCTCCTCGCCAATAACCCGGCCCAGTGCCGCATCACACAGGGTTTCGACATCTTCGGCGCGCGCCCGATACTCGGCATGCAGCACCTCGCGCTCTCGCAGCTGGGCGTCGGGATCGAGCAGCGGTCGGGCAAGCATATCCACCAGGCGCAGCAGGCCTTCCTGATGATGATCCGCAGGCACCTGAAAGAAATAATCGGTATGCCGCTCGCGGGTTGAAGCGTTCAGCTGCCCCCCACAGGCCTGCACAAAGGGCATCAGGCTCTGCTCAACGGGATAGTTGCGGCTGCCGAGGAACAGCAAGTGTTCAAGAAAATGAGCCAGACCCGGGTAAGCCGCGGGGGCATCGTGGGCGCCCGCATGCACACGCACCAATACAGCTGCTTGCGCGCTTTCCGGCAGACACAGCAGTCGCACGCGCAAGCCGCTGGACAGGCGGATCTGTGGTGGACGCTGAAAAGAATCGGCTGGCACAGGCATAGGCAGCAACGGCTCCGGCAATAAGGCTTGGCCGGGTTGCACCAGGCCAGTTGGGCACAAGGGTGCCATAGTATTGGCAGCGTGCCGCTGAAAAACCATCAATGCTGGCAGATGCTATGGCACAGGTCATGGGATAAGCTGATGTCATAAAGCCAGTCAGTCAATCCGAGGTGCCGTGATGGCCCTGACGCTTCTGCAAAATGCCGCCCTGCTCCTCTCGTTGTGCTGGCTGCTCGGCTTTACCCTCCATCACTGGGCCGGCAAATACCCGACGGCAACTCATATCCTTACCGGACTCTGGTTCGGCGGTGCCTGTGTGGTCGGCTTGATGGTGCCCTTCACCCTGGAGCCGGGCGTCATCTATGACAATCGCGCGACAGTGCTCAGCATGGCCGGAATCTTTGGCGGGCCGCTGGCGGCAGTGATTGCCGGCATAATGGCTGGCGGTTACCGACTCTGGCTCGGTGGCGCGGGCAGCTATATCGGTCTGTTTAATATCGCCGTACCGTTACTGCTGGGCCTTGGTTTTCGGCTTGGCTGTGAGCGCGGCTGGTGGAAAATCGACTTCTGGCCGCTGCTGACCCTCGGCTTGATCCTGCATGGCCTCGCGCTGCTCTCACTACTTGCGCTGCCTTCGGTAACCTCCCTGAATATCGGGCAGCTGGCCTTGCCCACTCTGCTGATCATGCCGCTGGCAACCGTGATGGTCGGGCTGCTGCTCGATGATCTTTCGCGTCGTCACCTTGCGCAAAAGGCGCTACGAGCCAGCGAAGCACGCTTGAGCGCGATCACCCGGGCCATTCCGGATCTGCTGCTGGTCATTGACGAGGAAGGTCGCAATCTGGAAGTCGTCTCGTCCGGGGCCGGGCCGGATTTTGCCAGCTGCCATGTGCTGTCCAACGAGTGTGCGCATCAGGCCCTGAGCCCGGAGGATTCGGAGCGCTTGAGGGCCACCATTCAGCTCGCCCTGACCAGCAACGTGCCGCAAGCGCTGGAGTTCCCCTACCTCACCGAAGACGGCCAGAAGTTCTACGACGTTCACATTCAGCGCCTGGAAACACCCGCAGACAGCAAACGCGCCGTGGTTGCCGTCCTGCGTGATATCACGCTGCGCAAAACCGCCGAGGAACGCATCCAGCAACTGGCCTTCTATGATTTGCTGACCAACCTGCCCAACCGTCGCCTGCTGCTTGATCGCCTGCAACAGGCACTGGCGACCAGTGCGCGCCGGGGCTGCCACGGTGCCCTGATGTTTATCGACCTGGACAATTTCAAGCACATCAATGATGCCCACGGTCACCCGGTAGGCGACCTGTTTCTGCAGCAGGCTGCACAGCGCCTGTGCAGTGGAGTACGCGGCAGCGACACTGTGGCACGGTTGGGCGGCGACGAGTTCGTGGTGATGCTCGAAGAGCTTGATAGCCAGCCTGAGGTAGCCGTCGAACAGGCGCAGCTGATCGGCGACAAGTTGCTCGCAGCCCTGGCGACGCCCTATCCCCTGGCAGACGAAATGCTATACAGCAGCGCCAGCATCGGCATCGCACTGTTTTGCGGGGCAGACGTCAGCGCCGAAGAGCTGATGAAGCGCGCCGACCTGTCGATGTACGAAGCAAAAAACAACGGCAAGAACGCGCTGCGCTTCTACGACTCGGCCTTACAGGATGACTTGCAGCAGCAGTTGGAGCTGGAAAACGGGCCACCATAATGTGCGGCCGGTTCGTAGACCAAGCCAGTTTGGCCTAGGAACCGTCCAGCGCTATAGCTCCTGCGGCGCGCGGCGGCACAGGGTGACAAGTGCCTGCACCCAGCTCTCATGGGTGTTCAGGCAAGGAATCAGCTGCAAATCTGTTCCGCCAGCGGCGATGAACTGTTCGCGCCCACGATCACCGATTTCCTCCAGCGTCTCGATGCAGTCGGCGACGAAAGCAGGGCACATCACCAGGAGCTTCTTCACACCCTTGGCTGCAAGGGCCTCCAGCTGCTCCTCAGTGTAAGGCTCGATCCACTTGGCCCGGCCCAAGCGCGACTGAAAAGAGACCGACCATTGGTTTGGCTGCAGCCCGGCACGCTCGGCGAACCACGCGCTGCTCTGCATGCATTGCGCACGGTAGCAGTTGGCAAGTACCGCGCCTTCGGCCCGCTGGCAGCAGTCGGCACCTTTCAGGCAGTGCGAACCGGTCGGGTCGGTCTTGTGCAGGTGCCGCTCGGGCAAACCGTGGAAACTCAGCAGCAGATGGTCGAAGTCCTGCAGATATGGTTTGGCACTATCCACCAGAGCGTCAAGGTATTCGGGCTGATCGTAGAAAGGCTGCAGGATCGATAGCTGGATATCCAGTTTCCTGTCGCGAATGACTCGCCGTGCTTCCTCGATGGCTGTCGTTGTGGTGCTGTCGGCAAACTGTGGATACAGCGCGGCGAAGGTCACCTTGCGGATGCCCTGCCCGGCCAGCTTGAGCAACGCACCTTCGATCGACGGCTCGCCGTAACGCATCGCCATCTCCACCGGACCTTCGCTCCAGTACGGGCGCACAGCCTCGGTCAGGCGTTGGCTCAGTACCACCAGAGGCGAGCCTTCCGGCCACCAGATCGAGGCATAGGCATGGGCCGACTCCTTTGGCCGTTTGACCAGAATCAGCGACACCAGCAGGCGACGCAGCGGCCATGGCAGATCGACGACATAGGGATCCATAAGGAACTGATTGAGATAACGACGCACATCTGCGACATCGGTGGAAGCCGGTGAACCCAGGTTGACCAGTAACAACGCCTGCTCAGTCATGCGACATTCTCTACTTTCATGTTGGAGGATCGTGCCGCGACATCCGGAGTTGGCTGGGCGGCGGCGCTATACTGCCCGAGCGAGGCGCCTGGATGCTACCCGCAGGGGTAATCCAGAGGGTGGACTTGGTTGGTGAGAGCTGTCGTTGCGGGATGAGTAGCAGCCTTAGATGGGCTGGTTTTGCATCGATGGTGCTAGGAGGATTTGCCAGATACGGTGGAGTCCATTCGCCGCACCTGGCCGCGGCGTTTCCAGCAGTTGCCTTTCAGGGGTTATCGACGTCGCGTCGCATCACCATGACGTCGGCCACCAACAAGGCCAGTAGCGGCAGCACCCCAACCTTCAAGGCCAGCGTCCAGGACACCAGAAAGCCAATAAGCACTGCTCCTGCAACCACGATGACAGCGACGCAATGCGCATAAAAGCGCCACAACTCGAATGCAACGACCTGAGTATTTCGGTGGTTGATCATGGCGAGCCTCTCTTGTTGTTGTCAGCCTCGTGTAGGTTCAGCGTAGCCACCGTGACCATATGCGCAAATATTTCATCAATGGCGTCTGGAATGCCGTTTATAGGCTAACCAAAAATCTCCTTGCGGAAGGTCTAAGCTCTCTTTGAGGACCATAGAGGGCAGCCACCATGAGCATCACCACATTTGGCATCAGGCTCGATGATGCGACTCGCGAGCGACTCGCCGCAGCCGCTCGCAGGCTTGATCGCACGCCACAGTGGCTGATCCGGCAGGCCGTCTTTGATTTCCTCGAGCAACTCGACAGCACCGGAGAGCTGAGCGAGAAGCGCCACTTCGACACTGACGATCAGGACCCAGAACTCGACAGCGAGCCTGCCAGCCAACCGTTTCTGGAATTTGCCGAAGCCATCCTGCCTCAGTCGATCCTGCGCTCCGCGATTACCGCCGCCTATCGCCGCCCCGAACCCGAAGCCGTGCCGGTCCTGCTGGAACAGGCCCGGCTTGCTCCGGACAAGGCTGCAGCCGCGCACAGCCTGGCCATGCGTATCGCCGGCAACTTGCGCAACCGCAAGAGCGCCGGCGGGCGCCAGGGGCTGGTCCAGGGGTTGCTGCAGGAGTTTTCGCTGTCTTCCCAGGAAGGCGTGGCGCTGATGTGCCTGGCCGAAGCCCTGCTGCGCGTGCCGGACAAAGGCACCCGCGATGCACTGATCCGCGACAAGATCAGCACCGGCAATTGGCAGCCGCACCTGGGCAACAGCCAGTCGGTATTCGTCAACGCCGCGACTTGGGGCCTGATGCTGACCGGTCGGCTGGTCGCCACCCACAACGAGGCGGGCCTCACCTCTTCGCTCAACCGGCTGATCGGCAAGGGCGGCGAGCCGCTGATTCGCAAGGGCGTGGACATGGCGATGCGGCTGATGGGCGAGCAGTTCGTTACCGGCGAAACCATTGGCGAGGCGCTGTCCAACGCCCAGACCATGGAAGCCAAGGGATTCCGTTATTCATATGACATGCTCGGCGAAGCTGCACTGACCGCCGAAGATGCACGACGCTATCTGGCTTCCTACGAACAGGCGATCCACGCCATCGGCAAGGCATCGAACGGACGCGGCATCTATGAAGGTCCCGGCATTTCCATCAAATTGTCGGCGCTGCACCCGCGCTACAGCCGTGCACAGTATGAGCGGGTCATGGATGAGCTCTACCCGACCCTGCTGTCTCTGACGCAACTGGCCCGACAGTACGATATCGGCATCAATATCGATGCCGAAGAAGCCGACCGTCTCGAACTTTCGCTGGACCTGCTCGAGCGTCTCTGTTTTGAGCCTTCTCTGGCGGGCTGGAATGGCATCGGCTTCGTTATCCAGGCCTATCAGAAGCGCTGCCCCTATGTAGTCGAATATCTGATCGACCTGGCCAGACGCAGTCGGCATCGGCTGATGATCCGGCTGGTCAAGGGCGCCTACTGGGACAGTGAGATCAAACTGGCTCAGATCAATGGCCTTGAGGGTTATCCGGTCTACACCCGCAAGGCCTATACCGATGTGTCCTTTCTGGCCTGCGCGCGCAAGCTGCTGGCCGCACCCGAGTCGATCTATCCGCAGTTCGCTACACATAACGCCCACACCCTGGCGGCGGTCTACCAGCTCGCCGGGCAGAATTACTACGCCGGCCAGTATGAATTCCAGTGTCTGCACGGGATGGGCGAGCCTCTCTATGAACAGGTTGTGGGCAAGGGAGGCAGCCGTCTCAACCGCCCATGCCGGATTTACGCCCCTGTAGGCAGCCATGAAACGCTGCTGGCCTATCTGGTGCGGCGCCTGTTGGAAAACGGTGCCAACACCTCTTTCGTCAACCGCATCGCCGACCAGAGCATCGCACTCGAAGAGTTGGTGGCCGACCCGGTCAGCAGCGTGGAAAAGTTTCTGGCCGCTGAGGGCACGCTGGGCCTGCCGCATCCGCGCATTCCACTCCCTCGCCATCTTTACGGCGACGCACGGCTCAACTCTTGCGGTATCGACCTGTCCAGCGAGCAGCGCCTGGCTTCGCTCTCTTCTGCCCTGCTCGCCTGCTCACACAAGCTTTACAGCGCAGCGCCCCTGCTGAGCGATGTGGAGCCCAGAGCGAGCACTGCCGAGCCTCTGCTCAACCCGGCTGACCACCGTGACCAGGTGGGCCTAGTGCAGGAGGCGACCGAAGAGGATGTGGACAACGCCCTTCGCTGTGCCACCGAAAGCGCGCAGACATGGAAGGCGACTCTACCCAGTGAGCGCGCCGCGGCCCTGGAGCGGGCGGCCGAGCTGATGGAAGGCAGAATTCATGAGCTGATCGGCGTACTGGTCCGCGAGGCAGGCAAATCCTTCGTCAACGCCATCGCTGAAGTCCGCGAAGCGGTGGACTTTCTGCGCTTTTATGGCGCCGAGGTACGCAGCAACTTCGACAACGACACGCACATTCCATTGGGGCCAGTAGTGTGCATCAGCCCCTGGAACTTCCCGCTGGCCATCTTCACTGGGCAGATTTGCGCCGCCCTTGGCGCGGGCAATACGGTGCTGGCCAAGCCCGCCGAGCAGACCCCACTGATCGCAACCCTGGGGGTGCGGATCCTGCATGAGGCCGGCATTCCGCGTGACGCGCTGCAGTTGCTACCGGGCCGTGGCGAAACCGTCGGTGCACGCCTGGTGGCGGACGAGCGAGTACGCGGGGTGATGTTTACCGGTTCTACTGCGGTCGCCTCGATCCTGCAACGCAGTATTGCCGGACGCCTGGATGAGCATGGTCGAAGCATTCCACTGATCGCTGAAACCGGTGGGCAGAACGCGATGATCGTCGACTCGTCCGCCCTGACCGAGCAGGTCGTCATGGATGTCTTGGCCTCTGCTTTCGATAGTGCCGGGCAACGCTGTTCCGCCCTGCGCGTCCTCTGCGTTCAGGAAGAGGTAGCCGAACGCATCATCAACATGCTCAAGGGCGCCATGGCCGAGGCGCAAATGGGCAACCCGCAACGGCTGTCGGTGGATATCGGCCCGGTCATCGACCAGGAGGCGCGCGAAACCATCGAAAGGCATCTGCAAAACATGCGTGAAAAGGGCCGAACGGTTCATCAGATGGCGCGCGTCGATGAGCATGAATGCGCCCATGGCACCTATGTAGTGCCGACGCTGATCGAGTTGGAGCGCCTCGATGAGTTGCAACAGGAGGTCTTCGGCCCGGTACTGCACATACTGCGTTACTGTCGCGCCGAGCTGGACTCACTGCTCGATCAGATCAACGCCGCGGGCTATGGCTTGACCCTCGGCGTGCATACGCGCATCGACGAGACGATCGCCAAGATTGTCGAGCGTGCCCGGGTGGGTAACCTTTACGTCAATCGAAACATCGTTGGGGCGGTGGTCGGCGTACAGCCCTTCGGTGGGGAGGGCCTTTCTGGCACTGGCCCCAAGGCGGGCGGCCCGTTGTATCTGTATCGCCTGCTTTCGGCCAGGCCTGACGACGCACTGCGTCGGGCGCTGGACTTCGGCGGCACCGAAAGCGCGCCAGAATTCATCGCCAATGAAGATCAGGAAAGGGCCTTCCGGCAGTTCAAACAATGGGCACAGGACAATGCAATGGCGGAATTGGCCAGCCTCTGCGAACACTATCGCGGGCAATCTCAGAGTGGCAGCACCCGCGTGCTGAATGGCCCCACCGGCGAGCGCAACACTTATAGCCTGCTCCCGCGCGAGCATGTGCTGTGCCTGGCTGAAAACGAACAGGATCTATTGACTCAGCTGGCGGCCATACTGGCCATCGGCAGCCAGGCCGTGATGCCACAGAACCCGCTCGGCAACTCTCTGTTTGAGCGGTTACCGGAGCCGGTTCAAGCGCGAATCAGGCTTGTCAGCGACTGGACCCAGGACGACGTACGCTTCGATAGCGTGCTGCACCATGGTGATCCCGAGCAACTACGCAATGTCAGCCGGCAACTTGCAGAACGCAGCGGCCCTCTCATCGGCTTGCAAGGGCTGGCCCCTGGCGAAACGGATATACCGCTGGAGCGCCTGCTGATCGAACGCGCCCTGAGCATCAACACCGCCGCCGCGGGAGGCAACGCCAGCCTGATGACCATTGGTTAACAGGCGGTTGAGCGCAGCCTGCGGCGTAGGTCGTGCTGGCCCAGCCAGAGCTTGCTGTCAGACGTAGCCCGCAGATCAGCCGGTAGCTGTACTCCAGTCGATCATGCTGAACTGCCAGGTCGCCAGGATAAAGAGGCCGAAAGCGATTCGGTACCAGGCAAATGCCGCGTAACTGTGGTTGCCGATAAATTTCAGCAAGGCGCGTACGGCCAGCATGGCGAAGATAAAGGAAACCACGAAGCCAATGGCGAACACCGGGAAATCGCCTGGCTGGAACAGTTCCCGGTACTTGTAGCCCGAATAAACCGCGGCACCGACCATGGTCGGCATGGCCAGGAAGAAGGAAAACTCGGTCGCCGCCTTGCGCGACAGCCCGAACAGCAGCCCGCCGATAATGGTCGCGCCCGAACGCGAGGTTCCCGGCACCAGGGCCAGACACTGGGCAAAGCCCACCTTCAGCGCATGGCTCCAGTGCATGTCATCAACGGTTTCGGCCTGGATACGATGCGGACGCTTTTCCGCCCAGAGCATGACCACCCCACCGATAACCAGCGCAGTGGCAACGGTAATCGGATTAAACAGGTATTCGTGAATCAGGTCGGCGAACGCCACACCCAGCACCACAGCGGGCATGAACGCGACCAGCAGGTTGACGGTGAATTTCTGCGCCGGTTTTTCTGTGGCCAACCCTGCGACCACGCTGAATATCTTGCTTCGATATTCCCAGACCACGGCCAGAATGGCCCCAAGCTGGATGATGATATTGAACGCTAACGCCCGCTCACCACCGAAGCCAATCAGATCGGCGACGATGATCTGGTGCCCGGTACTGGAGATTGGGAGAAACTCGGTGATGCCCTCTACTACCCCTAAAATCAATGCCTGAAAAGCAAGCCAAAGATCCATCTATTCCCCATCAGCGATGCAGCCACCGCATTTGAATATGCAACAAAGGTATATGCCCGATAGCCAGATCGGCGCAGTTCTGACCCACCGCAAGCGAGTAAATTCATCTTCGCTGCAGTGCCCTGCTCATTTTTTTCAGCGATGTGCCGACATACTCTCCACATGCCATGAAAAAGCAGGCAGTTCCCCAGCCCACTGAGGCAGCGTGCCACGTACCTGGAATGCCAGCGCGCGGATAATAATGAAATAAAGGCTTTAACAGGAGTTCATAAACAAATGAATATGCTGCGAAGTTTTCCCATCAGTAAGCGTCTCTGGCTTATTCCGCTAGTAGCCGTGGCGATGCTATTCCTGCTTGGCATGTTGATGATGCAGCAGGTACGCAGCGATCTGTACAAGGCCAAACAGCTCATGACCCAGAACATCGTCGAGACCTCTCTGGGCATCCTCAGTCACTATCAGCAGCTTGAAGCCAGCGGTGCCATGTCCAAAGCCGATGCGCAAAAAGCCGCCATGGAACAGGTGAAGGTCCTGCGCTATGGCGAGGATGACTATTTCTGGATCAATGACATGGGCCCGACGATGCTGATGCATCCCATGCGGCCCGAGCTCGACGGTCAGGACTTGTCGAAGACCAAAGACCCGAACGGAAAGGAACTTTTCAACGAGATGGTCAAGGTCGCCCGTCAACAGGGTGCCGGACTGGTGGAATACGAGTGGGCCAAACCTGGCGAGAAAAACCCAGTACCGAAAATCTCCTACGTCGAACTATTCAAGCCCTGGGGCTGGATCATCGGTTCCGGTATTTATGTGGACGATGTGGAAAAGGAATTCCAGGGCTACATGGTTCGCTTCTCCTTGATTGGCTTGGCCATCGCCGTGCTGCTGGCCGTAATCGTGGCCGTTCTCATACGCAGTATTACCCAACCACTGCGGCACTCCATGCAGGCCATGGCCAATATCGCCAGCGGCGAGGCTGACCTGACACGCGAGCTTGATGTTTCCGGCAACGACGAGTTGACCGCACTGGGCCGCGACTTCAATACCTTCAGCCGCAAGCTTCGTACGCTGATCGGCCAGCTCTCGAATACGGCCAACGCTCTGGACCAATCTTCAGGAACCCTGGGGAAGCTTGCCGAACAGGCACACAAGCAAAGCCAGCAGCAGCTTCAGCAGATGGAGCTAGTTGCCACAGCCGTGAACGAGGTGACTTACGCGGTGCAGGAAGTGGCGAAGAACGCCGAACACGCCTCCAACGAAGTTGGTGAGGCAGATAACCAGGCAGGGCTTGGCCAGCAGAACATCGAAGCCAGCCTGCAGCAGATCGACCAGTTGTCCAGCACCATCAGCCAGGCCGTTGATGTGATTCAGTCCCTGGCCGATGAAACCACCAAGATCGGCTCGGTCCTGGAAGTCATTGGATCAATCGCCGACCAGACCAACCTGCTGGCGCTCAACGCCGCCATCGAAGCGGCACGCGCCGGTGACCAGGGTCGTGGCTTTGCGGTCGTGGCTGATGAAGTACGCATGCTGGCACAGCGCACTCAGCAGTCGACAGCTGAAATCCATACGATGATCGAGGGCCTGCAGAAGAACTCCGGCGCCGCCGTCAGCGTGATCATGGAAAGCAATCGCGCCACCCAGGCCACTGTCGAACAGGCCAGCCAGGCCGGCGAAAGCCTTGGGCAGATTGCTCAGTCGCTACGCAATCTCTCGGGGCTCAACTCGTCGATCGCCAGCGCTACGCTGCAGCAAAGTCATGTGGTCGAAGACATCAACCAGAACGTCACCCAGGCTGCTGGTCTTGCCCAGGAAAGCACCAACGCTGCTGAGCAATCGAGCGCTGCCGGCAGGCAGCTGGGAGAGCTGGCTGAACAGCTGAACCGTCTGCTCCGACAGTTCAAGGTCTGACATCTTCTGGCAACACAGAACGGTCGAGCCTTTCAGGGCTTGACCGTTTTTTTTTGCTCTGAATAACCGCGACCTATTGCCACGCCAGGTTTTGGAGCCCAAGCGAAGCGAGATGATTAAAACACCCCGGAAGAGATATAAATCTAATGAGATCAATAAGTTAGCAACTCAGTAAAGCTACCGACTCAATTACAAAAAACCTTATACCTTCGGCTAATTGAAAACACAGACTCAACTACGAACTTTCGATGTGACTTCCCTGTCCCCTGCGTACATCAATGCTATGTAAGTCCAGCGGCGACGGCCCGACGCCTGGACAACTTTCGTTTCCGGGTATCACACAGAGAGACACTGCCCCATGAACAGCCCTCTTCGCTTCAATGACGCCCTTTTGATCACTGACCGCGCATTCAAGCCATTCCATTGCGTAGCCTGGACGCTGCTCGAAGGCAACGGCGAGCTCAGCATCACCGTCGTCGATGAAAGCGAGTCCCGCACCCTAGGCCACTGCAAACTGTCCAGCAGCGTCTATACCGATCCGGTCAAGCTCGGACAGACTCTGGAACAGGCACGTGCCGACCTGAGCAGCAAGGGCGCGAATCTCGCACCTTGGCAGATGCCGGAATAAGGCCCCGATATACCGAAGGCCCGGCTGCGCAAGCGCCGGGCCTTTTTTGTGCCAGCCCTTCGGCAATTGATCGAACGCGGCGTTTCATGGTCCCACTCTGTACCTCGACAGAAAGGAGCAACTCATGAAAGGCGCCGAAGCCTACGTCAACGACCAGTGGCACAGCAGCGGCCTGGCGAACTTGCCCGAAGGCCCGCAAGCACACCTCATCACGCTTAAGTTCATCATCCCTCGCGACGCGCAATTCACCAGCCTGATCAACCAGGTCGGCGAAGTTGCGCTGGAAAAGCTGAGCGAGCACTATCCGGGCCGTGAGGTGACACACAAGCCAGTGGTTGGCTCGGTGGTCGGAGACGGCAGTGGTGACGGCGTCGACCTAGAATTCGAGGTAGCTGCAGCACAGTGATGGCGGAAGGAAGCTGCAATTCTCAGCCACCTCCTCAATCCGCTCGGTTAAATCCATCGTAGAGTGACTCGACATGAGCCCCTTCGACTGGCAGCGCATATGGCTGGACGAGCTTCCCCTGCTATTCGTTGCCGAAGTTGTGCTGCGGGCGTTTTTCGCCTACGTAGCAGTGTTCCTTTTTCTGAAAATCAGTGGCCGTCGCGGTATTCGCCAGTTGTCGCTATTCGAGCTGGTGGTGATTCTGACTCTGGGTTCAGCTGCAGGTGACGTCTCTTTCAACGAAGATGAGCCGCTGCTGCCCATCCTTACGGTTTTCGTCACCCTGCTCCTACTCTATCGCTTAACCATGTGGGCGATGGCGCAGAACCCGAGGCTGGCGAACTGGATGGAGGGCAAGCCGATCACGATCATCAAGAACGGCCTGTACGAGCTCAACAGCCTCGATCGACTGAATATTTCATCTGACGAATTTTTCATGGAGCTGCGCCAGCAAGGCGTGGAGCACTTGGGCCAGGTACGCCTGGGCATCGTGGAAACCGACGGCGATGTCAGTCTCTATTACGCCGAGCCGGACGAAGTACGCCCAGGCTTGTCGGTACTACCGCCAGAGCACAATCCGATTTTTCGACGAGTTCCGAGCGGCGCCATTTATGCGTGCAGCCGCTGCGGCTTCACCCAACGTCTCGAAAACGAGCAGGAGGCCACCTGCCCGCGTTGCCAAAACGCCCATTGGAGCCTGGCACTGAACACACAGCGCACACATTGACAGGCGGGACGAACCGACGCTCCACATACCTGTCCGTACAACAGACAAGCTCTTTCTTAGCGACCCGGAGGCAGCACTCATGATTGGCGATTACTCAGCAATAAACGAGCACTTGGAAACCGCACGCAAACATGCCGACCACGCCGAAACCAGCGCCGATCCGGCACTCTATCGTGAGGCCATTGATGAGCTGGTTGCAGCGATCAGATTGCTTATGCGCAACAGCCCGGAAAAGGAAAGCTGAGGCGACAGGCAGCACGAGCCAAGCCTGACGAACCGAATCTCTGCTCAAGGAGGCGTAGATATGCTCTTTCAGGAAAATCAGCGCACTACGCCTCCCGAGCCACCCCTCTGCACCGAACCGGAAGAAATCAACTCGGCGGCGTGCCCGCCTCTGCCACCCGACCTGCGCTACGTCAACGATGGCGAAGCCGGTATCAGCCGCAAGCGGCTACGCGGCAAGTTTGTCTACTTTATGCCCGACGGTGAGCGTATCCGCGATCCGGAGGTAATCCAGCGAATCAACAAGCTGGCGATTCCTCCAGCGTATACAGATGTATGGATCTGTCCTGATCCTCAAGGCCACTTGCAAGCAACCGGGCGTGATGCGCGCGGACGCAAACAGTATCGCTACCACCTCCGCTGGCGAGAAATCCGGGACAGCAACAAGTATGAGCGCATGCTCGAGTTCGGCCAGGCCCTGCCACGGCTGCGCGCCCGTCTGGAAAAGCATCTGGCGCTTCCCGGCGTGCCGCGCGAAAAGGTCATGGCCCTGGTGGTGATGCTGCTCGAATCCACGCTGATCCGCATCGGCAACCCGCGTTATGCGCGCAGCAACCGCTCCTACGGGCTGACGACCTTGCGTACCCGCCACGTGGATATTCGCGGTGCTTCCATCCACTTCCACTTTCGCGGCAAAAGTGGCGTTGAGCACAAGGTCACCCTGCGTGATCGCCGCCTTGCGAGACTCATGCGTCGCTGCATGGAGCTGCCCGGACAACAACTGTTCCAATATCTGGACGATGACGGCCAGCGCCGGAGCGTGAGCTCCAATGACGTGAATCTCTACCTGCGAGAAATGACCGGGCGAGACTTCACGGCCAAGGATTACCGAACCTGGGCCGGCAGTGCGCTGGCATTGGAGCATCTGCGCCGGCTGGAACACCTGCCCGAAACAGTTGCGCGGCAGAACCTGGTCGCGACGGTCAAGCAGGTCGCCAGTCAGCTGGGCAATACACCGGCGGTCTGCCGCCAGTGCTATATCCACCCGGCGATTCTCCAAGCCTTCAGTGAAGGCGCATTGGCCAGTCTGCGTGCCGCTCGCAAGCGCAAATGGCTGAGCGCCGAAGAAGCTGCACTGCTACGCTTCCTCCAGAGCAAGGTCCAGTAGGCATCCTTGGCGTTACGCCCCTGCTCCGGAGTCTGCAAGATACAGGGTTACGCGGTTGCGACCGGCAGACTTGGAGATATACAAAGCCGAGTCGGCCCACTTGATCAGCTGTGAATGGTCACTGGAAGGCTGAGTAAGGTCGGCAATGCCCAAGCTGATGGTGAAGCGGATGCTATGCCCTTCAAGCTTCAGCTCAGAGGCTTCGATGGCCAGGCGCAAGCGCTCGGCAAAAACCATCGCACCCTCGCTGTCAGTGTCCGGCTGCAGAATCACGAACTCTTCGCCACCGTAGCGCCCAGCGACATCGGAATCCCGGATATTCTGCCGAATCAGCTTGGCGGTATGCTGAATCACCCCGTCGCCGACCTGATGGCCGTAAGTGTCGTTGATCTGCTTGAAGTGATCGATATCGCACATCACCAGGGCGGAGTTGCCAGCGTAGCGCCGATGCCGGGCGTAGTCCTGACACAGTATCTCCTCCCAATGCCCGCGGTTGAACAAACCGGTCAGACGATCCGTGCTGGAGAGCCGCTGCAACTCCTGATTCGCGGCCTGCAGCTGATACCGGTTAGTCGCTACGTCAGTCACGTCATAGATAATCAGGCAAACCTGCTCGATCGCCCCGCTGACGCTCTTCAACGGCAGCAATGTGGTGTTCTGGTACATGAATTCTTCCAACCCGGTGATGGGCTGGTAGTTCTTGAAGCGCAGCAGATAAGGGCGCTGCTCCCATACGGTGAAGGACGGCGTACCAAGCGCTACGACGTTTTCCACCTTGCGCCGGAACCAGGCTTCGTCCACCTCAGGAAACAACTCGAAAAACGACCGCTTCCTGGCTTCGTCCGGCATGTAGCCGGAACGGTTTTGCATAAAGGTGTTCCAGACATCCACCCGATAGTCTCGATCCAGCACTACGACGCCGACATCGATATTCTGGACGATTGCCAGCAGCCAATGCAGCTCACTCACTTTGATCGAGTCGGTCATGCTCAGCTCATCAGGTAGGCGAGTTTACGAGACAGCAGCTCAACCGAATCCTCGGTGAACAGCAGCAAGAGATCGAAATGGACGTCATGTCCCTCAAGGCTGTAGCTGATTTCTACCGCCAGCGTGCTCTCCCAGCGTTGCTGGTTGAGGCGAATCAACTCGTTGATAGACGCATGCTGGCCCAGCACCTGGGGATGTCCCTGGGAAAACACCACGTCGATCTGCTCGGCAATACCGCTAAGGCAGGCGCTGATCAGCAGGCTCGACAGATCAAGCAGCATTTCCGGTTCGCGGTACTCGGTGGTGCGCATCAGCCTGGCCATTTCGGCCACTTCGGAGTCGTGAAAGATCAGCAGCGCTTCGCCGGCGATGCCACCGCCGATGTATCCCTGGCAGACCGCCGTAAGCCTGTTGCTCTGCCCCGCATCGGCAAGCGCCATATGCAGCTCGCCGACCTCAAGAACATTTACGTTTGGTATAGGCAGCTGCACAAATACCCCAAGCACCTTTGCCAGCAAGGCTGCCGCCCGGCCCATCGCAATATTTACAACCTCGCGAAAGGCGTCACGAAACTCTACCTCGCCCGACTCTCGGATACCGAGCATCGACAGTTCGCCGTCAATCAAACCAAGGCTGGCAAGGGTTTGTTGCAAATGTACGGGGTCGGCAGGTTTGCGGATAAAGGCCACCGCGCCAAGCTCCAGAACCCGACGCACCGCCTCGTCCTGAATATCCGCTGAAACCACGATGACCTTGCACTCGAGCGAGTCGGCACGCAGCTCGGCCAGCAGCTGATAACCGTCCATGTCGGGCATGGTGAGGTCGAGCAAAAGAATATCGATGCCGCCCTGACGAATCCGCGCCAGTGCTTCGCGGCCACCGGCGGCCTGATGAATGTCCAAAGGCCAGGCGGCCGGCAGCGCACGCAACAGCTGCTTGCGCGCCAGGTTGGAGTCATCACAAATCAGTAGAGAAACGGCTGGCATGTAGCGCTCGCTTAGCTATCCAGATTGCCGACTCTGGAGAGCTTATCTCAGCAAATGAGCGCTGTGGTGGACACCCTACTAAATAGTGGCACTTTGCCAAAAACTAACGAAATGAGCCGCTAGAATGGCCGATTTGCATCAATAGTAGGCGTTTTCACGGTTGCTATGGTCGGTCACGTCGCGCACGCCCTTGAGCTCGGGAATTCGCTCCAGCAGCGTCTTCTCAATGCCTTCCTTGAGCGTGACATCCGCCTGACCGCAGCCCTGGCAACCACCGCCAAACTGCAATACTGCAATACCTTCATCAACCACATCGATCAGCGTTACCTGACCGCCGTGGCTGGCAAGACCGGGATTGATTTCAGTCTGCAGGTAGTAGTTGATGCGCTCGTTCAACGGGCTGTCTTCATTGACCATCGGCACCTTGGCGTTGGGCGCCTTGATAGTCAGCTGCCCGCCCATACGGTCAGTGGCGTAATCGACCAGCGCATCTTCCAGAAATGGCTCGCTGACGCCGTCGATCCAAGCGGTAAAGCTTTTCAGGGCAAGTGGGATATCGTCGGGCTTTTCTTCACCCGGCTTGCAATAAGCAATGCAGGTTTCAGCGTAGGGCGTGCCCGGCTGAGTGATAAAAACCCGGATGCCGATACCTGTGGTGTTCTGCTTTTCCAGCAGATCCGCCAAATAATCGTGTGCAGCGTCGGTGATGGTAATGGCGCTCATGGGAACTCCTCTCATACATGAAGCGCAGTGTACGCCAACCACTGCGCCGGAAAAAGTCCCAGTATCTTAGTAGGACAATATATTGGGGCGACGGCACGCCAGTTTTCGGTTACAGCATCCGCCGCAGGACATC
Source organism: Pseudomonas saudiphocaensis (assembly GCF_000756775.1). Taxonomy (NCBI): domain Bacteria; kingdom Pseudomonadati; phylum Pseudomonadota; class Gammaproteobacteria; order Pseudomonadales; family Pseudomonadaceae; genus Pseudomonas; species Pseudomonas saudiphocaensis. The sequence continues at coordinate 632,355 of NZ_CCSF01000001.1, read as the reverse complement.
GTCGCGTTTGACGAAATGGTGCAGCAGCGCCATGCCGACGTGGCCGATTACCAGCAGGAGCGTGATCCAGGCCAGCGGCGAATGCAGGCCGCCAAGGCTCGCCGCCCAAGCGATTTCCGGACCTTTGGCTACCAGCTGCACACCGAATACTTTCAAGCCATAACCGTTGCCGATCATGGTCAGTATCCCGGTGATCGGCAGCAGCGCCATGCCGAGGTAGAGCGCCAGGTGCCCTGCCTTGACCATAAAAGCCGTGGCCGGGTCATGCCTGGGGCGCTGTTTCAGCTGACCCAAGGCCCAGAAGATGCGCACCGCAACCAGCACCAGCAGCAGCGCGCCGATGGAGATATGCCAAGGGACCAGCGTCTGGCCGATCCAATGTTCGCCGTCATTGATGCGATCGAAAAACTTCAGGAACTGCCAGAGAATCAGCCCACCCATAAGCCAGTGCAGCCATTTGCTTATGCTTCCATAGCGCTCTTTCGAGTCATGGATCATATTCACGTACTCCTTATCCCTTTGCTTTAAATAATCATCAGTGCCAGTCGAAACTCAGGGTTTCGCCAGAAGCCATCCGCTGCAGATGGTCGGCAACCACCTGTTGCAGTTGTTCAAGATTTTCGGACTCCAGAAAGACGTTCAGTCCGCCCTCCACGGCACTCAAACGGCAAAAGCCGATGCTCAGCTCGATCTCGCCCTCGCCCTCGCGCTCGTCGTGACGCACGGGAAACTTGTGGCTCCAGTGCTTGCAGAGGCGGTTGATCAACCGCGAAGGGTTGTCGGTCGCGACTATGGCCCCTGCCTTTTTCAGCTGCGGCAGATGTTCATGCGATGCTTTCAACGATGCCTCCTTCGACGCGTAAGGCCGCGCCTGTGGTTGCACTGGCCTGCGGCGAAGCCGCATAGACACAGAGATTGGCAACTTCCTCGGGAGTGGCGAAGCGCCGGAGCAGGGTCGACGGGCGATTTTCTTGGAGGAACAACGCCTCCATCTCGCTCACAGAAACGCCCCGCTCCTTGGCCATGCTGCCGATCATCGCCAGCGCACCACTGGTGCGGGTCGGACCGGGAAGAATGCTGTTCACGGTGACCCCGCTGCCGGCTAGCACCTTGGCCAGCCCGCGTGAGAGACCCTGCAGGGCTGCCTTGCTGACGCCGTAGTGGACCATTTCCGTCGGGATGTTCAGAGCCGATTCGCTGGAAATGAACTGAATTCTCCCCCACCCCCTGGCCTGCATGCCCTTCGCGTAATGACGTGCCAGGCGAACGCCGCTAAGCACGTTGACCTGGAAGATCTGTTCCCATTCATCATCGGCGATATCGAAAAAAGGCCTGACGCCATAGATGCCGAGGTTATTGACCAGGATGTCCGCCTCTGGCTGAGCGGCGATCAACGCCTTGCAGCCTTCGCTAGTACCTGCATCGGCGACCACGCCCACTGCATCGTCTCGTCCGCTGTCAGCCCTGAGCCTGGCCAGCGCTGCGTCGATTCGACTCTGCTCACGCCCTACCAGCACCAGACTGGCGCCGGCTCTGGCCAGCCCCGTGGCGATAGCCAGTCCAACACCATCAGTGGAGCCGGTTACGATGGCTATCTTGCCGGAAAGATCAATTTGCATGTCTTGTCTCCTCAATCGAAGCCAAATCCGAAGGCTGACAATGTGGTTTCCATGACGCGGTCGCTGAACAGCTTGCGTCCCTGTGAATCATTGGCCGCTCCGGCCACAAGCATCAGAGGCAGCAGGTGCTCTTCGCCGCCTGCGGGGTGGCACAGGCGCGCTGACGGCGCCTGCTCCCAGTGCGCCAGCCCAGCCTCACGCTGCTCCGCCGGTGCTTCAATCGTTGAGCTGAGCCAGGCATCAAACTCATCGGACAGCGGCCCAAAATGAGGATCGCCATAGCCGCGCATATTGTGAAAGCTCATGCCGCTGCCGATGATCAGCACACCTTCGTCGCGCAGCTGGTCCAGAGCCCGCCCCGCCTCAAGCAGCGCCTGTGGATCCAGGTCCTTGCGTAAAGACAACTGCAGGACCGGAATTTGTGCCTCTGGAAACATCAGTTTCAACGGAATGAACATGCCGTGGTCGTAACCCCGGCTCTCATCACGGCTTGCCGCCAGTCCTGCTGCATTGAGCAAGCCAACGATGCGTGAGGCCAGGTCGGGATTGCCCGGTGCCGGATAACGCAACTCATAGGTGTGCGTCGGGAAACCGTAGTAGTCGTAAATCAGCCCCGGCTGTGCAGCGCCGGTGACACGGAATTCGGTTTCCAGCCAGTGCGCCGAGATCATCAGGATCGCCTTGGGCTTCTCCGGCAGGCTTGCCGCAATGCCCTTCAAAAACCGAGCGGTGGCATCCCAGGCATTGGTGGGGTTCCAGTCCATGAAGAAACACGGCCCTGCACCATGGGGAATAAACAGTGTCGGCATCCGCTTGTTCGCCGAAACCTTGGACGTTTGCATGTTCTGCCCTCTTGAATAAAACGTGAGAGCAGTATCTATTACCATCCAGGCCTTTAGAACATGCCAAAATCCGCTAACAGTTAACACCCACAGTAGGAACTGAAATGCTCGATCGCATTACCAGCATGCGCGTTTTTGTACGGGCCACCAGCGCCGGCAGCCTGTCGGCTGCAGCGCGTCACCAAGGCATGTCACCGGCCATGGCGACCAAGCATGTCGATGCCCTGGAGGCTCATCTGGGCGTCAAGCTGTTCCACCGCAGCACCCGCCGCCTGACCCTGACCGAGGCCGGGAACCGCTACCTTGAAGCCTGTCAGCGCATACTCGGCGATATAGATGAGGCCGAGGCCACCATCAGCTCGCAACGTTTCGAGGCGTCCGGTCTGCTTCGCCTCAACGTACCGCTAACGTTCGGCATCCATTACATCGCACCGATTCTGTTCCAGTTCAGCCGCCGGCATCCCGCAGTCAAAGTAGAGCTGGGCCTGAGCGACAGTCAGGTCGACCTGATTGACGGCGGCTGGGATATGGCAGTGCGCATAGGCAAACTCGGAGACAGTTCGCTGCAGGCGCGCAAGCTTGGCGACGTGCCGCTGGTGCTCTGTGCCGCTCCCGCCTATCTCGATTCCCGCGGCGTACCACGGCGGGTGGCAGATCTGGCCCAGCACAATTGCCTCACCTACAACCTCGCCACCACGGGCAGTGCCCATGAATGGATATTCGGCCGTAACGGGGACATCCGCGCCAAGGTCGACGGCGACCTGGTGGCCAACAATGGCGAGGCGTTGCTAGCCGCCGCGGTGCAAGGACAAGGTCTGATCTACCAGCCGCTGTTCATCGTTGTCGAGTCGCTACGCCGTGGCGAGCTGGTGGCGTTGGAACTGGACCAGCCGCCGCAGGTCATTGACGGCATCTACATCCTCTATCCCCCTGACCGCCGTCCTCCGGCCAAGGTGCGAGTCATGATCGACTTCCTCGTCGAGACCTATGGCGGCACCCAGCCCTGGACGCTGTGACACGAGGCGGGAGCGCCACCCAGCACGCCAGGTGAACTGCCGCAGCTGCTCTCAGTCGGAATAACTGAGGCGGCAATCGCCGTTTCCATCGGCACGTGACTACGGTTGGAGACGCTTCCGAATGGCAGCCATTCATGTGGGGATTTCCGGCTGGCGCTACGCGCCCTGGCGGGGCGACTTCTATCCCGAGGGGTTGGTACAAAAGCATGAGCTGCGCTTTGCCTCACGGGCAGTGACCAGCATCGAGATCAATGGCTCTTTCTATTCGCTGCAGACACCCGAGCGCTATGCCAGCTGGTATGAGGACACGCCCGAGGGATTCGTCTTCAGCGTCAAATGCCCGCGTTACATCACCCATATCCGGCGACTGCAGGATGTCGAGAAGCCCATCGCCAACTTCTTCGCTTCGGGCATTTTTCGTTTGCGCGAGAAGCTGGGGCCGCTGCTGTGGCAGTTCCCGCCCAGCTTCAAATTCGACGCGAAACTGGTCGAGTCCTTCTTGCAACAACTGCCCCACGACACCGAGACGGCGCTGCAGATAGCCAAGGGTTGCGAGGAGCGAATGCAGGGCCGCAGCTACCTGGAGATCGATCAGCCGCGACCGCTTCGCCATGCCATGGAGATTCGTAACGAGAGCTTCGTCGACCCCGCCTTCACCGACCTGTTGCGCCTTTATCAGGTGGCGCTGGTGATCGCCGACACCGCCGGCAAGTGGCCCTATCGCGAAGACCTGACCAGCGATTTTCTCTATCTGCGACTGCATGGCGCCGAGAAGCTTTACACCAGTGGCTACACCGATCAGGCGCTGGAACGCTGGTGTCAGCGGATTCAGCGCTGGCACGAGGGTGGCCAGCCGGACGATGCCCAGCTGATCGACCCGAACGCCAAGCCCGCCGCCGAGGCGCGTTCGGTGTATTGCTATTTCGACAACGACGTGAAGGTCCGAGCCCCCTATGACGCGCGGCAGCTGCTGTGCCGGCTCGGGCTGGAACAAGGCCTGGAGACTCGTCCTGGCCAGCTTGAAGGAGCTTTTGTGTGACCCTGAAAAAAAAACAGCATTTAGACCCCACCGATCTAGACAGCCACCTGGCCACCGCGGTGGACTCGGTTCGGGTCCTTACCGTCAATACTCACAAGGGCTTCACGCCACTGAATCGACGCTTCATTCTGCCGGAGCTGCGCGAAGCCGTGCGCTCCATATCGGCCGACATCGTGTTTCTCCAGGAAGTGCTGGGCACTCATGAAAAGCACGCGCTGCGTTTCCAGGACTGGCCGAAGATGTCGCAATACGAATTTCTTGCCGACAGCATCTGGACCGACTTCGCCTACGGCCGCAACGCGGTCTACCCGGACGGCGATCACGGCAATGCGCTGCTGTCCAAATTCCCCATTACACGTTACGAGAACCTCGACGTATCCGTTGGCGGGCCGGAGCGGCGTGGGTTGCTGCACAGCATTCTGCAAGTGCCGGGACACAACGACTTTCACGCCATCTGCGTGCACCTGGGCCTACGAGAGTCGCATCGTCAGAAACAGCTCGAATTGCTCTGCGAGCTGGTTGATTCGCTGCCCGAGGACGCGCCCGTGGTCGTCGCCGGAGACTTCAACGACTGGCGTCTAAAAGCCGCAAACACCCTCAACCGCTGTGCCGGCATGCACGAAGTATTCGCACTTTCCCACGGCCAGGTGGCCAAGACCTTCCCGGCACGCTGGCCGATGCTGCGCCTGGACCGCATCTACGTGCGCAACGCCACCAGCCATAAGCCGCAAATATTGGGTAACAAACCCTGGACGCACTTGTCCGATCATCTGCCCCTGGCGGTGGAGATAAGGTTATGAATTTTCACTGGAGAGACGGGAATCGTCTTCAGTTGCTGGAGAATGGCGAAGAGTTTTTCCCAGCGGTCTTCGACGCCATTGCAGCAGCGAAAAAAGAAGTCCTGCTGGAAACGTTCATCTTTTATCAGGACAAGGTTGGCGCCCGCTTGCAGGAAGTTCTGATCGGTGCGGCCGAGCGCGGTGTCAGCGTCGACGTCACCGTCGATGGCTACGGATCGGCTGATCTGAGTGGCGATTTTGCCGCTGCCATGATCCAGGCCGGCGTACGCATCCACATGTTCGATCCGGGTAAGCGTCTGCTCGGCAAACGCGTCAATATTTTCCGCCGGATGCATCGCAAGCTGGTGGTGGTGGATGGCGAGCTGGCCTTTATCGGCGGGATCAACTTCTCGGCAGATCACCTCGGGGATTTTGGCCCCGAGGCCAAGCAGGACTACGCATTGCAGGTCGAAGGGCCGGTGGTTCACGACATCCACCGTTTCGCCCTCGCCAATATCGCCCCGCCCCAGGCAGGGAGGCGCTGGTGGCAACGCCGGGTCCAGCCTCCCAGTGATGGCTATGCGGGTATCAGCCGTGGCGAGGCGCGGACGCTTTTCGTCACCCGTGACAACAACGACCATCGCAACGACATCGAGCAGCATTATCTGCAAGCCATACGCGATGCGCGCTCGCGTCTGGTGATCGCCAATGCCTACTTTTTCCCCGGCTATCGGGTGCTGCGGGAGATCCGCAATGCAGCGCGCCGCGGCGTGCGGGTGCGTTTGATCCTGCAGGGCCAACCGGATATGCCCATCGCCAAGTTCGGTGCGCGCATGCTCTACAACTACCTGATGAACGCCGGCGTTGAGATTCATGAATATTGCAAGCGACCGCTACACGGCAAGGTTGCGCTGGCCGACTACGAATGGTCCACGGTGGGTTCGAGCAATCTCGACCCGCTCAGTCTTTCATTGAATCTGGAAGCGAATCTGATCATTCGCGACCACGGCTTCAACCGTAAGCTGCATGAGAATCTCGACCGGCTGCTGCGCGAGGACTGCCGGCGCATTCCTCTCGAACGGATCGTTCGAGGTTTCTGGTGGCGCGCTCCGCTGGCTTTCGTGATCTTTCACTTCCTGCGCCATTTTCCTCAGCTGGTGGGCTTCTTCCCCGTACACAAACCGAAGTTGCAGCTTCTCGATTCCGAGCCGCTCGAATCCGATCCCACCCCGTTGCAACGAGAGCATCGATGAATCCGCACGCCATGAACAACGAGACTCGCAGCGTCTGGAAACGGCGCTGGCCGACGATAAAGAAAATCCTTACCTATGTGTTTTTTCTGCTTGTCGCCGGCCTGCTGATCAGCCTTGCACGCAGCCTGGACTGGGCGGAAGTCGCCGACACACTGCGTAGCTACAGCATGCAGACCTTGCTGATGGCCGGCGGCGCTGCCTTAGCCAGCTACGCGGTTTACTGCTGCTACGACGTGCTCGCCAAGAGCTATGTCGGTCACGACCTACCGATCAAACAGGTGGTTCCCATCACCTTCGTCTGCTATGCCTTCAATCTCAACCTGAGCGCCTGGGTCGGCGGCATCGCTCTGCGTTACCGTCTCTACTCGCGGCTGGGGCTGGGCGCTGCGCAGATCACACGCATCTTCACCATGAGCGTGCTGACCAACTGGCTCGGCTACCTCTGGCTGGCGGGTGCGATCTTCGCCATGGGCTGGATAAAGCCGCCGGCTGACTGGGAGATCGGCACGACTGCACTGCGCCTGCTGGGCGTACTGCTGATTGCAATCAGCCTCTTCTACCTGGGACTTTGCCGCTTTTCCAAGCGCCGGCAGTGGAGCCTTCGTGGTCACGAAATCGAATTGCCGTCCTGGAAACTGGCGCTGATTCAGATGCTGTTGGGCGCTGCCAACTGGTCACTGATGGCCCTGGTGGTGTATTTCATGCTGTCACAGAAAGTCGAGTACCCCATGGTGCTGGGCATCCTGATGATCAGCAGCATCGCCGGTGTAATCACCCACATTCCGGCCGGACTGGGCGTCATCGAAGCCGTATTCGTGGCTTTCCTCGCCTCCGGGGAAATGAGCAAGGGCAGCGTCGTCGCCGGCCTTATTGGCTACCGGGTGATCTACTTCCTCATCCCGCTGTTCTTCGCGACCCTGGTCTACATCGTGCTGGAAGCGCGCGCCAAGAAACTTCGCAACGCCTCAGCTGCCTCGCATTCTTGAGTGCCGGAAAAAGCACCACGCAAGCGGCGTAGCGAGAACGATCACCGTGCAGCAAAACAGGGTGATGGCGGTCTGCAGGCCGTAGTGGTCGGCGATCCAGCCGACACCGAACAACGGCGCGATACTGCCGACATAGCCACACACCAAGTAGGTTGAAATCAGCCCGGACCGCTGTGCCGGGCTGGCAATGCGATTGACCATACTGATGCCTCCCAACAGGCACAGACCATGGGCAAGCGCAGTGGCGGATACGCCAAGACTGAATATCAGGCTGGAACCGGCCCTGAAGTTCAGGACCAGCAAAGCATTGCTGATAACCACCGCCAGCAGGCCAAGCGAACCGCACCAACGCACCGGCAGGCGAGCGCAGGCCAGCTGGGTTACAGCCGAAGCCAGGAGGATTACGCCAATCGCCGTCCCACTTACCACAGGACCGTGCCAGGGCAGCATTTTTTCCAGAAACAGCGGTGACAAGGAGGCATAGAGTCCGAACATGCCGAAGGCAAAGAACGGACAGGCGCAGGTCAGGATGAATGGCCAGGCATCAGCCCGAGAGGTTCCGGTCAGACGTGGCAGAAAGGTTCGCCAGCCGAGGGTTCCGCTTGCCGGTGGTACGTGAGGAGCCAGCTCGATACGCAGCAGCGCATAGATCCCGAGCAGGCAGAGCAGCAGGGTCGGGATGTAGGTCACGACCAGCGGGTATGGCAACCACTGCCCGATAACCCCGCCGGTCAGCGGCCCAAGCCCGAAACCGAAGGCCAGCAGAAAGCTGGTCATCATCGACACCCATTGCGCGTTGTCGGGCCGGGATATCTGCATCAACCCCACCGTCGCACTGGTGACGATCAGACTGGATGAGAGCCCTACGGCGAAACGCCCAGTGTTCAGGCTCGTCAGATCCCACGCAAGCGTCGTCAACAAGGTCCCGCCCCACCCCAGCAACAGGCCGAGCAGCATAACCGTGCGAAACCCCAGGGTGTCGGACAGGCGGCCCATGAACAACAGACCACTCAAGGCGCCAAGCATATACAGGATGTAGATCAGCGAGATATCACTGGTCCGCAGCTGCCAGGCTTCCTGATAGAGAGGATAGAGGGGGGATATAAGCGCCGTTCCCATAACGCCGACGCACATGGCGAAACAGACCCAGGGAAAGGCTGACCAAGCTTTTTTCATGGAATGCCCGTTGAACTTAAGGCCGGACAAGCATTATGGACGATTCGTCCATGCGGCCTCGACTCTTATCGGTGAGGCCTTGCAGAAAGGCCCTTACAAAAGGGCCTTGGAACAAGCTGTTGGAGATGAAGATCCGCTATTTGATCAGGAGGTCACTACCTTGGGAGACAAGCTCCGCTTAACGGCGCTGGCCATGTAGTAGTAAGTAACGACTCCGCGACGTGCGTGCTGCAGAGCAAACTCGGCGAGGTAGACCTGATGCGGGAAGTTCACTGTTGCCTCCATTGGCATAAACACTATTGCCCCGAGGGTTATGGGGCGGAATTGAAGATTGCCTTACCCTGGTTTCTTGTGGAAACAGACAAAAGTCATAGTGGAGATTGATGAAATCTATCCACCAACCCATGTCCTGGGCCTGGCCTGGCAAAGCCATACGGGGCAAGCGAAACGGCTATCCCAGCCGTCATTTGACCCGTACGACAGGTGAGACTTCGCAAAGCCGAAAGAGTCACATCTTCCATCGCCTGAAAGCACATTTTTTTCAAAATATGTGCGTGCTGGCCTAAACCGGGACCGGCAGCCGGTAAATCCCGCGAAATACGGGCTGCCTGAACCTGCTATTGCTCGGTTGCCATCACTGGTTCCTCGGCCAGCTGCTGGCTATGCCAGCCGCCACCCAGCGCCGTGACCAGCTGCACGCTGGAGAGCAGGCGACTGCCAAGCAGGTTGAGGCTGGTGCGCTCGTTGTTCAGCGCTGTGGTCTGCACGGTGACCACGCTGAGGAAGTCCACGGTACCGGCGCGATACTGGTTCTCGATCAACCGCAGCGATTCCTGTGCGGCTTCCAGAGCCTCGCGCTGAACCTGCGCCTCCTCCCCCAGCACACGCAGCTGCACCAGGCTGTCTTCCACCTCACGGAAGCTGTCCAGCACGGTCTGACGATACCCGGCCACGGTCTGGTCATAACTGGCCTCGGCCTGTTCGATGCGCGAGCGGATCAGGCCGCCGTCGAACAGGGTCATGGCGAACTCGGGGCCAATGGACCAGAAGCGGTTGGGCGTCTGAATCCAGTTGTCCAGAGTGCCACTGCGATAGCCACCGGCTGCGCTCAGGCTAAGGCTGGGGAACCAGGCTGTCTTGGCCACGCCGATCTCAGCGTTGGCGGACATCACCTCACGCTCGGCAGCAGCCACATCGGGGCGACGTTCCAGCAGGTGTGACGGCAGCAGCGCGGGAACCTCCGGCAGACGCGGAATATTCGCCACTTCGGCGACCCTCAGCTCCGAGGGCGCAACGCCGATCAGTACCGCAATGGCATGCTCCAGCTGGGCACGCTGATATTGCAGATCGATGGCCTGGGCCTGTGCGCTTCTGAGCTGAGTCGTGGCCTGGCTGACATCGGAACGGGGCACGATTCCGGCGCGGTACTGGTTCTCGCTGACGCGCAGCGAACGCTCGTAGGCCTGTACCGTGGCCTCCAGCAGACGCTTTTCGGCATCAAGCACACGCAACTGCAGGTAGTTCTGGACCAGCTCCGACTGCAAGCTGAGGCGTACCGCCGCCAGATCGGCAGCGCTGGCCTGCATGGTCGCGCGGCTGGACTCCAGCCCACGGCGCAGCCGCCCCCAAAGATCCAGCTCCCAGCTGGCTGCGAGATTCAGGTCATAGCTCTGGGAAATCCCGCCGCCACCCGAATTGCTCACTGTGGAGCCATCCGGCAGGGTCGTGGTGCCGCCGCCCGCGCCACGGCCAGAGCGCGTCTTGCCGACATTGCCGGACAGCGACGGGAAAAACCCGGCCCTGGCACCGCGCACCAGCGCTCTGGCCTGGCGGTATTGGGCCTCGGCTGCGGCAAGGTTCTGGTTGGAAACATTCAGGCGCTCCACCAGGGCATTGAGCTCAGCATCCTCGTACAGCTGCCACCAGGGCTCGCCGAGAAAATGATCGGCAGGGGTCGCCGGCTTCCAGCCTTCGGCCTGCCTGAACTCACCAGGTAGCGGAAGCTCCGGGCGCTGGTAGTCGGGGCCAAGGGTACAGGCGCCCAATGACAGGCTCATGAGCAGCACAGTCAGGGGCCGGAGGGGAAATTTCAGGCACAACGAACTCATAGCGGATTATCCAGTGCGGCATCGGTGCGAACCCCGCGCCAGCTGTTGAAACGATGGCGCAGGCGGTCCAGATAGAGGTAGACCACCGGCGTGGTGTAGAGCGTGAGGATCTGGCTGAGGATCAAGCCGCCGATGATGGTCAGGCCCAGCGGCTGGCGCATCTCGGCGCCCTCCGCGCCGCCCAGCAGCAGCGGCAGCGCACCAAGAATGGCTGCCAGGGTAGTCATCAGGATCGGCCGGAAACGCAGCAGGCAGGCACGGCGAATGGACTCGCTCGGCGCCAGGCCGTCATTGCGTTCGAACTGCAGTGCCAGGTCGATCATCAGGATCGCGTTCTTTTTCACCACGCCGATCAGCAGGAACAGCCCGAGCAGCGAGATCAGGCTGAACTGCTCACGCATCAGGATGATTGCCAGCAGCGCGCCGACACCCGCCGAAGGCAGCGTGGAGAGAATCGTCAGCGGGTGAATGTAGCTCTCATAGAGAATGCCCAACACGATGTAGACCAGCACCAGCGCGCCGAGAATCATCAGCGGCTGTCCCTGCTGGGTGCTCTGAAACGCGTCGCCGCTGCCACCCAGGCGCCCCTGCACTTCGCTGGGCAGGCCGATGGCGGCGACCGCCCGTTCAATGGCCCGAGTCGCCTGGTCGAGGCTGACATCGGGAGCCAGGTCGAAGTCGATATTCTCCGCAGCGAACTGGCCTTCGTGAGTGACGCGGTCCTCTTCCAGGCTGCGTTCGTAACGGGCAAAGGCCGACAGCGGCACGCGCCGGCCGTCCGTGGTGATGACATTGATCTGCTCCAGCACCTCGGGATGCTGGGCGTAGGCCGGATCGACCTCCATCACCACCCGATACTGGTTGAGCGACTCATAGATGGTGGAAATCTGCCGCTGGCTGAAGGCGTTATTGAGCAGGGTGGTCACTGTGCTCATGTCGATGCCAAGACGCTTGGCTTCGTCACGGTCGATCTTCAGGCTGATCTGCTGCGCTCCCTCGCCGTCATTGGCATCAATGCTGGTCAGCTCCGGCAAGGCCATCAGCGCCCGTGTGACCAGGGGTGTCCAGGTACGCAAATCGGCCAGGTCGCTGGCCAGAAGATTGTAGGAATACGCCGAACTGCTCTGCCGACCGCCACCGAACTGGAGGTCCTGGTCGGCCATCAGGAACATGCGCCCGCCAGGCACCTTCGGCTGGTTGGCACGAATGCGTTCGATCACTTTCTGCGCCGATATCTTGCGTTCTTCCAGCGGCTTGAGGCGAACGATCATAAAGGCGTTGTTGATCCCGCCGCTGCCACCGATAAAGCCGGCGACGCTCTCCACCGCCGGATCGGCCAGCACCGCCTGACGATAGATTTCCATCTTCGGCTGCATCACCTGAAACGACAGGCCGTCGTCGCCACGGATAAAGCCGGTAAGTTGGCCGGTATCCTGCTGTGGCAACAGAATCTTTGGCACCTGGATATAGAGGAAAACGTTCAGGCCGATGGTCGCCAGCAGGCTGATCAGAGTGATGCGTCGGTGCCGCAGCGCCCAGCCCAGGGAACGATCGTAATGGCGCAGCAGCCACTGGTGGGCGTCGTGGCTCCATCGATGCAGACGGCCGTCGCCCTCTGGATCGCGAGGTTTCAACCAGCGCGCGCAGAGCATTGGGGTCAGGGTCAGGGACACCAACAGAGACACCAGAATGGCCGCTGCCAGGGTGATCGAAAATTCGCGGAACAGGCGCTCGACGATACCGCCCATGAACAGGATGGAAACGAACACCACCACCAGCGAGAGGTTCATCGACAACAACGTGAAGCCCACCTCCTTGGTGCCGATGTAGGCGGCACGCATCGGCGGCACGCCTTCGTCGATGTGCCGGGCGATGTTCTCCAGCACCACGATGGCATCGTCCACCACCAGGCCGGCGGCAAGGATCAGCGCCATCAGCGACAGCACGTTGAGAGAAAAGCCGAACAGGTACATCACCGCAAAGGTGCCCACCAGCGACACCGGCACCGCCAGCGCCGGGATCAACGCGGTACGCAGTTTGCCAAGGAAGAGGAACACCAGCACGATCACCAGCCCCACGGCGATCAGCAGCGTACGCTCGGCTTCGTGCAGAGTGGCGCGGATCACCGGTGAACGGTCCATCGCCACCGCCAGGTTGACGCTGGCCGGAACGATGGCCTGCAGCACCGGCAGTTCGGCGCGGATGCCCTCGATGGTCTCGATGATGTTGGCGCCGGCCTGACGGTTGATGATCAGCAGCACGGCACGCTCGTTGTTGAAGAAGCCGTCGTTGTAGCGATCTTCCACTGCATCGCGCACCCTGGCCACATCGCTCAGGCGCAGGGTGGCACCCTCCTGGTGACGGATGATCAGCGGCAGATAGTCTTCCGCCCGATGCAACTGGTCGTTGGCCTGTACCTGCCAGTGGCGATGTTCATCCTCGACCATCCCCTTGGGCCTGCGTACGTTGGCATCGGCGATGGTCTGGCGCACCTCATCGAGGGAAACCCCGTACTGTTCCAGCTGCTGCGGCTGCAACTCGACCCGCACCGCAGGCAGCGAACTGCCCCCCACCTGCACCTCGCCCACACCGGGAACCTGCGAAAGCTTTTGCGCCAGGATGGTCGAGCCGATGTCATACAGCTGGCCCTTGTCCAGCACCTCGGAGGTCAGCGCCAGGACCATGATCGGCGCCTGCGCCGGATTCACCTTGCGGTAGGTCGGCATGCTGCGCATTCCGCTGGGCAGCAGGTTGCGCGAGGCATTGATGGCCGCCTGCACGTCACGTGCGGCGCCGTTGATATCACGGTCCAGATCAAACTGGATGATGATTCGCGTCGAGCCCTGGCTGCTACGGCTGCTCATCTGGCTGACCCCGGCGATACTGCCGAGGGACCTCTCCAGCGGCGTTGCCACGCTGGAAGCCATGATTTCCGGGCTGGCTCCCGGCAGGCTGGCCTGCACGGTGATCACCGGGAAATCCATATTCGGCAGTGGCGAAACCGGCAACAGGCCGAAACTCACCCCGCCCAGCAGCAGGATCGCCAGGCTCATCAGCATGGTCGCCACCGGGCGAGCGATAAAGGGCGCGGACAGATTCATCGCTTGCGCCTCATACGCCTGCTTCCTGCCCTACCCCGTCCTTGCGCCAAAAGCGCTGACCCAGACGGTCGAAGAACAGGTAGATCACCGGCGTGGTGAACAGGGTCAGCAGCTGGCTGAGCAGCAGGCCGCCAACCAGTACCAGGCCCAGCGGTTGGCGCAGCTCCGCGCCGGAACCGGAGGCGAGCATCAGCGGTATCGCACCGAACAGCGCCGCAAGGGTGGTCATCAGAATCGGCCGGAAACGCAACAGCGCGGCGCGGTAGATCGCATCCGCCGGGCTCATGCCCTGATGACGCTCGGCCTCCAAGGCGAAGTCGATCATCATGATGGCGTTCTTCTTGACGATGCCGATCAGCAGGATGATGCCGATGATGGCGATCAGGCCCAGGTCATTGCCGGTCAGCAGCAGCGCCAGCAGCGCGCCAACCGCCGCCGACGGCAGCGTCGAGAGGATGGTGATCGGATGGATGTAGCTCTCATAGAGCACGCCCAGCACGATATACATGGTCACCACCGCCGCCAGGATCAGCAATAAGGTGCTCGACAGCGACGCCTGGAAAGCCGCAGCGGCGCCTTGGAAGCGCGTCTGAATGCCGGCTGGCAGACCAATCTCCGCCTCCACTTCCTTGATGATCTCCACCGCATGGCCCAGCGAGATGCCCTCGGCCAGGTTGAACGACAGTGTCACCGCCGGGAACTGGCCGATATGGTTGATCAGCAGCGGTGCGTTACGCTGCTCCAGCCGCGCCAGGCTGGAAAGCCGCACCGGCGTACCGCTCTCGCTCTGCACGAACAGCTGCTCCAGCGCCTGAGGGCCAAGCCGGTTGTTGGCCTCGGCTTCCAGCACCACGCGATACTGGCTGGCCTGGGTGAAGATGGTGGAAATCTGCCGCTGGCCGAATGCGTCGTAGAGCGCATCGGTGATGGCGGAAATCCCGATGCCCAGGCGCGCGGCGGCGTCGCGGTCGATGTCGAGGTAGATCTGCAGGCCATCGCTTTGAAGATCACTGGCCACATCGGTCAGCTCCGGCCGCTCGCGCAGCGCCTCGACCAGACGTGGCGTCCACTCCTGAAGCAGCTCGGAATCCGGCGATTCCAGGCTGAACTGGAACTGGGTGCGGCTGACCCGATCCTCGATGGACAGGTCCTGCACCGGCTGCATGTAAAGCTCGATACCGGGCAGCTTCGCCAGTTCAGGGCGCAGCCGGTCGATGACCTGGCTGGCCGTGACGTCGCGCTCGCCGTGGGGTTTGAGATTGATCAGCAGGCGGCCACTGTTGAGGGTGACGTTGTCGCCGTCCACGCCGATATAGGACGACAGGCTCACCACCGCCGGATCTTCCAGGATCACCCGCGCCAGCGACTGCTGACGCTCGCTCATTTCGCGGAAGGAAATCGACTGCGGCGCCTCGCTGATGCCCTGGATCACACCCGTGTCCTGCACCGGGAAAAAGCCCTTGGGCACCATCAGGTAGAGCACCACGGTCAGTGCCAGGGTGCCGACCGCCACCAGCAGAGTCAGCGTCTGATGCCGGAGCACCCAGGTCAGCCAGCCGGCGTAGCCGCCGATCAGGCGCTCGACCCAATCCGGCTTGGCCTTGTCGACGGTGGCCGGCTTGAGCAGCTTGGCGCACATCATCGGCGTCAGAGTCAGCGACACCACCAGGGAAATCAGAATGGCCACCGCCAGGGTGATGGCGAATTCGCGGAACAGCCGCCCCACTACGTCCTGCATGAACAGCAGCGGGATCAGCACGGCAATCAGGGAAAAGGTCAGCGAAATCAGGGTAAAGCCGATTTGCCGAGCACCCTTGAGCGCAGCCTGCAGCGGAGTTTCGCCCTCCTCGACATGGCGGGCGATGTTTTCCAGCATGACGATGGCATCGTCCACCACGAAACCGGTGGCGATGGTCAATGCCATCAGCGTCAGGTTGTTCAGTGAGAAACCGGCCAGGTGCATCACCGCAAAGGTGCCGATCAACGACAGCGGCACGGCAATCGAAGGGATGACCGTGGCCGAGAGGCGCTTGAGGAAGACGAAGGTGACCATCACCACCAGCAAGGTCGCCAGCAACAGCTCGTGCTGTACGTCGGTGATGGCGGCGCGGATGGTCTGGGTGCGGTCGGTCAGCACCACCACGTCGATGCCCGCCGGCATGCTGGCATTGACCTCCGGCAGCAGCGCCTGGATACGCTCGACCACCTCGATGACGTTGGCTCCCGGCTGGCGCTGGATATTCAGCAGCACCGCCTGGCTTTCATTGGCCCAGGCAGCCAGGCGCTCGTTTTCGGCGCCGTCGATGATCTCGGCGATGTCCTTGAGCCGCAGGGTGGCGCCGTCCTCGTAGGCGAGGATCAGCTCGGCGTATTCCTCGGGCGTCCTCAACTGGTCATTGGCATCGAGCATCGATACCCGCGTAGGGCCATCGAAGTTGCCCTTGGGCTGGTTGACGTTGGAGCTGGTCACCAGCGAACGCACGTCTGCCAACGACAGGCCGTAAGCCGCCAAAGCCTCGGGATTGACCCGGATACGTACCGCCGGGCGCTGGCCGCCGGCAATGCTGACCATGCCGACGCCGCTGATCTGCGCCAGTTTCTGCGCCATGCGCGTGTCCACCAGATCGTGGAGCTTGGGCAAGGCAAGGCTTTCGGAGGTGATGGCCAAGGTCATCACCGGGGTGTCAGCGGGGTTGACCTTGTTGTAAACCGGCGGCGCCGGCAGGTCGTTGGGCAGCAGGTTGTCAGCCGCGTTGATAGCCGCCTGAACTTCCTGCTCAGCTACATCCAGCGCCACCTCTAGCGAAAAGCGCAAGGTGATCACCGAGGCGCCGCCCGAGCTGGTCGAAGACATCTGAGTCAGGCCCGGCATCTGCCCGAACTGACGTTCCAACGGCGCGGTAACGGCGCTGGTCATCACGTCCGGGCTGGCGCCGGGATACAGCGTCATGACGCGGATGGTCGGGTAATCCACCTGCGGCAGTGCCGATACCGGCAACATGCGGTAGGCGATCAGGCCGGCCAGCAGAATTGCGACCATGCTCAGCGTGGTCGCTACAGGCCGCAGGATGAACAGCCGCGAAATATTCATCGCGCCGGACGCCCATGCCCACCCTGAGTTTCAATCACCGGGTTTTCTGCTGCCTCTTCAGCCAGCTTGTGCCGGTCGACCACTTCCACCTCGGCACCGTCGCGCAGGCGATCGGTACCCTCCAGCACCACCCGCTCGCCCTCGGCCAACCCCGCGAGGATCACGGTGTGCTCGCCGTTGCTGGGGCCCACTTCAAGAATGCGCAGCTGAACCTTGTTGTCTTCGCCGACGACATAGGCGAAATGCCCGCGCGAGCCGAACTGCAGTGCTTCGGACGGTATCAGGGTGGCGTCCTGAAGGGTTTCCACACGCAGCCGGACATTGACGAACTGGTTGGGAATCAGCAGCTCCGCCTCATTGTCGAAACGGGCCTTGAGCTTGAGTGTGCCGGTGGTGGTGTCAATCTGGTTATCCAGGCTTTCCAGAACACCTTCGCCGAAGAGCATCCGCTCGCCACGATCCCAGGCCTGCACCGCCAGCTCTTCACCACGGCGGAAACGGCTGAGCACCGGTGGCAGCTCCCCTTCAGGCAGGGTGAAGCTGATCGCCATCGGCTGAGTCTGGGTGATGACCACCAGCGGCGTGGCGTCGTTGGCTGCCACCAGATTGCCCAGATCCAGCTGACGCAGCCCTACACGACCGTCGATGGGCGCACGGATCTCGGTAAATTGCAGGTTCAAACGTGCCTCGTTGACTGCCGCCTGGTTGGCCGCCAGGGTGCCCTGATACTGGCTGACCAGCGCGCGCTGGGTGTCCAGAGTCTGCTTGGCGATGCTGTCGTCGTCGTAGAGACCCTGATAACGCTTCAGGTCCACCTCGGCGTTCTGCAGCAAGGCACGATTCTGCTGCAGCGTGCCTTCGGCCTGTTGCAGCGCGATCTTGTAGGGACGCGGATCGATCACCGCCAGCAGGTCGCCGGCCTTCACCCGCTGGCCCTCGTCGAAGTGAATGTCCATCAGCTCGCCGGCCACCCGACTGCGCACGTTGACCGTGTTCAGTGGCGTGACGGTGCCCAGCGCCTTGACGTAGACCTCGAAACGCCCCTGCTCCGCTGGCGCCACACGCACCGGCGTAGGGCCGCCGAACATCCCGCGCGGCCCGCTGGGACGCTGAGGCTGCTCGTCAGCACTGGGCCAGAACCACCAGACCAGCAGCACGGCAGCTGCCAATACAAGAAAAATGACCAGCCCACGCCGCAGCGAGCCGCTGGAAAAGTTATTTGCCTCGGACATGAACGCTGTTCGCCTGAAAAAGAGCGTGAACCATAAGCAGTCGCGGCCCGCTCGCAAAGGGGATTTACCGCATTTTTACGTATCGACGCTTGTCGACGATGAATACGCCGCGCAAACGTCTGTAAATCAAGGGAACCATGAAGGAAATAATCCAGTCTAGATTTCGCTTGCGGACATGCACCCCAAAGGGCCGATGCCATACAACATGGCATCGATGACAGTCTGTACAGGATCAATGGAATGAACACATCACTGATCATCCTCGTGCTGGCCATCGTCAGCTTTCTGCTCGGCTTCCTGCGTGATCTGTTCATTGCCAAGAATTTCGGCCTGAGCTGGGAAGCCGACCTGATATTCGTCGCGCTGATCCTGCCGGTCTTCTTCGAGAACTTTCTCAGCCTCGCCCTGCGCGATTCGATGATTCCCTACTTGCAGAAGCTGCGCAGCCAGTCCGAGGCGCTGTTTATCTCGGTGGCGCGCTGGCTCTACTGGCGGGTGATGCTGATCGGCGTGCTGGCCAGCCTGCTCGCCATTGTCGGCAGCTTCTGGCTACTCGGCTTGCTGGCACCCGGCTGGAATGTTGAACAGATTGAAGCCGGTCAACTGGTGTTCTGCATAGGTGCGCTGCTGGTCGCAGTCCAGGTGGCGCTTTACTGCCAGGGCGCACTGCTCAACATGGATGAGATTTTCCTCTTGCCGATGACCCGCACGGTGCTACTCAACACCGGCGCCATCATCGGCATCCTGTTTTTCCAGCCCACCGACGTTGCGATCTTTATCGGCATGCTGCTGCCCCAGCTGGTTCTGATCATCGTCCAGCATCGGCGGATCGCCTACCTGCGTGGCAAAGCAAAAGTCGAAGTCGAAACCACCGGCCATGGTACCGGCTTCAGCCTGGCGTTCCTGCCGGTACTTCTGGCGGCAACCGCTCAGCAGAGTTGCATCCTCGCCGAACGGATCTTCGCCTCCTACCTGGAGGAAGGCAGCATCACCATGCTGTCGTTTGCCTTTCGCATCGTCACTATCCCGCTCACGCTGTACGCGCTGTCGGTACTGGCGGTGCTGTTCCCGCGCTTCGTGGCCAGCTGGAACGACGCTGACATGAACGGCTACGCCTCGGCTGTACGCAAGGGATTGTTGGCAACGATGCTGTTTCTGCTTCCGGCGTCGGTGGTGCTCTGCTCGTTTCCCGAAACGGTGGTGGCAATTCTGCTGGAGCGCGGCGAGTTTGGCGCCGCCCAGACCGAAGCCACCGCCTCGCTGGTTGTGCTCTATGCGCTGGGCCTGCCGGCGATGGGGCTGGCGCTGCTGTGGGGCCGGACCCTGCTGGCGCAGAATCAGGCTCGGCTGTTTTTGGTGATCACACTGATCAGTTCCGCAATGACCATTGGCCTCGATGCCCTGCTCTATCGCCACTACGGCGCCCAGGGGCTGGCCATCGCCTTCGCCAGCGGCGCCATTCTGCAGGCGGTATTCATGGGGTTGTACGTCTACCGAGCCACACCCAATGGGCTGGGAGTCGCCGTGCTGCTGCGCTGGATACTCACGGGAACAGCCATCGCCGTCGCTCTGCACTGGGCACCCGTACCGCACGGGTTGCTGCAGCTGTGCCTGTATATCGCGCTGGTCCTGGCCGCCTATGCCGCCGGAGTCCTGTTGCTGGGCGAGCGTGATCTGTTCAAGCCGAGCTACTGGTCGATGAAGCGGACCTGAGTACTCCAAGAGGAGCTATGCCATATACGCAGTTGGCCGAATAAATTCGGCCCTACGGCCGGACCGGCGAACGGCGAACGGCGAACGGCGAACGGCGAACGGCGATTTAGAGTAGGAGCGGGCCATGCCCGCGAACAAACACCTCCCCAGCGTGCAAGCCATGTTCGTGGGCGTGGCCCACTCCTACGCGGCGTTGTGCGCAATCTGGGCGCAGTTCGCGATTTACCGGCCTACACCAACTCCTTCATGTGACCTATCCGCGAGCTGTGGGATAACCGGAGAAAAGCTCGCGAACAAAAAATTCGCGCCTGCGAGAGCAGTCCGTTTCCGAAAGGGCTTCTCCCGCAAATGGCAGACACTGCTCAGCCCTTTCAATCAGAAATTGCGCCGGTAGAAGATATCCAGCGAGCTGGCCAGCCCGCTGGCGGCTTCGAGGAAGATCCGCCGGGTGAGTCGATAACGCAGCGCGACGGTATTGGCCGGCTCGAACACGCCAACGCCGTAGCGCAGCGTCAGGCGGTCTGTCAGGCGGCCGCTGGCCACAACGCTGGTATCGGCGCCGCTGCCTTCGGTATCAAGCTGAAAATCCTGGATGCCGAGTTGCTGCGCGACGTTGCCGGTGATCGAGGCACTGCCCATCAGGCCCAGCCCCAGCGCTGCCTGCGCCAGCATGTTGTTGTCGCCGCTGTCAGCACCCAGCGGACGGCCCAGCACCAGATAGGCCAGCGCCTGCTCCTGGCTCATCGCCGGCTCGGCGAAGACATCGATACGCGGCTGTTCGGTACTGCCGGTGACGCGTATGCCGGCGGTGACGTTATCGGCCTCGATACGACGAATAGCCTCGATATTCAGGAACGGCTGGCTGAGTACGCCGGTGAACAGCAGTTGCGCACGGCGGATGGCCAGGCGCTGGCCGTAGGCCCGGTAACGACCATTGTTGAGGTTGAGCTCGCCACGGGCGTCGAGGTTGTCACCGATATGCAGATGCCCCGCCAGATCGGCAGTGAGGCCGAAACCGGAAAAGCGCAGGCGGTCCTGGCCGACTTCGACGTCGATGTCCATATGCACGGCCAATGGCGGCTGTGTCGCTTCAGCTTCCTCGCCGATGATCTGCGCGTCGCTGCTCACCGTGACCGTGGATGGCGGTAGCTCACGCACGACGATTTCCCCGCGCGGCACGTTAAGCTTGCCACGCACAGCCAGCTTGTCGCCGGCCAGCTGCAGGCGCAGATCGGGCTCGAATTCCAGCTCGGCATAGGGTTCGACGATCAGCGGCAGCCGGCTGCCGCGCACAGCGACGTCCAGATCAGGCGTGCTGTGCCAGTCCAGTGTGCCGGCAATTTCTCCTCGGCCTTCTTCGCCGCTGTGCCACTGGCCATCCAGGCGCACGCTTTCGCCCTCGATCAAGGCCCGCAGCTGCAATTGCTCGAAGCTGACCGGCAACTCGCTCCCGGCAATCTCGCCGCCTTCCAGACGCAATTCGCCACGCACCCAAGGCTGTTGCAGCGAACCGGAAAGCTCACCGCTGCCGTTGAGCTGGCCTTCGAGCCGATCAACCATGGTCACGAAGGGGCGCGCCACGGAAAGATCGAGCGCGCTCAGGCGGAAATCACCTTCGATTTCCTTGGCTGCGCTGCTGGGGTCGATGGCCAGGCGCAACTCCAGCGCACCGAGCTCACCGCCTTCGAACTGCACACGGCTGTCGATGCGTTGCGGCGACAGCTGGCTGTTCAGCGCCAGGGTGCTGTAGGGAAACTCGAACCAGTCCTCGCCTTCGCGCAGCGCCAGCGTGCCGGGGCCGGCGTCCAGACGAACATTGCCGCTGGGGCCGGCGGCGGGCAGGTCCAGCGAGATATCGGCATTCACCTCACCCAGCCAGCGCAGGTTGTCGGGCAGATAACCTGCCAGCGACTCCAGAGGAAAGTCGCGCAGGCGATAGCGCAGTTGGGGGTCGGGCTGTAGCCGCTGACTGTCGGCACAGAGCGTTGCCGGGCCGCTGGCAAGACAATGCGCACCGAGGGTGAAAGTCCCATTGGCCAGGCGTTCCAGGCTGGCCGGCTCGCGCAGCGCCCAATCCTGGCCTTCGACCTGTAGACGCAGGCGACTGAGCCGCCCGCGCCAGTCTTCGCCGCGCAGCCCGCCGTCGGCGGCCAGCGCCAGATCGAGCAATCCGCCTTCAAGCTGCAAGTTGGCCTGATGGGCTTGTTGCGTCCCTTCGCCGGTCAGCTGCAAGTTGCCCAGTCGGGTATCCCCCGCTTCCAGCCCGGCAGCGCTCAGGCGCAGCTGGCCACGCTGGCCCTCGGCAAGCGCTGCGTTCAGATCCAGACGTGCCAGCCGGTTGTCCTTAAATGCGATCCTGCTGCCATCCAGTACGAGTGTGCCTTGTGGAGCCTGGGGCGTGCCGCTCAGCGCCAGGCTGCCGGTCAGCTGGCCTTGCAGCCCCGGCCAGAGCTGCGCCAACCGCGAGAGATTCAGCTGCAGGTCGGCGCTTAGCGTTTCGGCCCAGCGGCCGTTGCCGTGGATGCGGTTATCCCCCAGGCGCAGCTCCACTTGTGGCACATCCCAGACGGCATTCTCACCACTGGACTGTAGTTGCAGCTGCAAAGGCTGGCGCCGGAGGGTACCGTTCAGATCCAGCTGCGCCTGGGCCTGCAACGCCTCATCGCGCAAAGCCCCTCGGCTGGTCAGACTTCCGCCAAGCCGGCCGGGCAGTTCTGCGACCCAATAGGACGGGTCGAATTCGCGCAGCGCCAGGGTCGTGTTCCAGTCGATGCCATCGGCGAACCCTACGCTGAGGTTGCCGCTGGCCTGGCCCTGGCCTGCCGTAAGCTCCAGTTGCGGCAGGTGGACGACTTCCAAGTCACCGCTGACAGGGCTGCGCAGACTGAAATCCCCCGCCGGCCCGCTCAGTGCCGCGTCGAAGTGGCCCAGGTAGCTGCCGTCGTCATACTGCAGCAGCGCATCCATCCGGCGCAGCGCCACTGGTGGCTCCTCGGCATCCGGGTAAAGCCGGCGCCAGGGGAAGTCGCGCCAGGCCAGCTGCGCTTCGCCACGCACTCCCTCACTCCAACCCAGCTGCCCCTGCAGCTCGATCAGCTGGGCATCGCCGGCATCCAGCTGCAGTGACTGAACGCTCGCCTGCTCCGCGTCGAGCAGTGCCTCCAACATCAGGGCCACCGATCCGCCCTCGCCTTTCAGATTGCCGTCGCCAGCGAGCCGGTAGCCATCCTTCAGATTGCCCTCGGCGCCCAGCTCCAAATGCTCGAGAAGCAGCGCCTCAGGCAGGTCCGGAATGGCTTTGAAGTCTTTCAGCGCCAGTCGCAGGGTGGCCGGCAGATCGGGCTCAAGCGGGCGCACCCGGCCATCAAGGGTGCCGTTCAGATAGCCCTTGCTCTGCACGGCCAGCAACAGGTGCTCGCGCAGTTCGCCATCGACCGCGAGCTTGAGGGTCCAGGCCGGCATTTCGGGCAGCTGCAGCGCTGCATCGCCGCGCAGCTCCAGCGGCCAGTCGCCATCGGTGCGCAGGCGCCCGGCGAGATTCAGCGCAAGATCTTCGCGACGCAGGCCCAGCGTCCTGATCGTCAGGCCCTCACGACGCCAATCGGCACGCAGTTGCAGGCTTTGCAGCTGCTCCAGCCCATTGAGCCGCACCTGGCCTACCTCGACCCGCTCGATGCGCAACTCCAACGGCAGCTGGATATCCGCCAGGCTGAACGGCTCGCTGGCGGCCGGTTCGTCGCCAGGTGGAAAGATCAGGTCGATCTTGCCGGCCTGAAGTTCTTTAATGCAGAGCGTCCGACGCAGCAGACAGCTAGGCGACCAGGCCAGCCGGGGCGCGCTCACCTCCACGCGATTGCCATCCTGTTCCCAGAGCAGCCTTTCCGCCTCCCAGCGGCCGGCCAGCCGCCCCTGGAACTGCTCCACCTGCAACCCTGGAACCTGCCCCAACACCCAGCGGCCACCGGCACTGGTGCCCAACAGTACGCCCAGCGCCAGGACCACCAGCAGCACCAGTGCCAGCGGCAGCCCCAGCGACCAGGAAAGAATGCGCAGCCCTCGTCTCATAGCTCAGGCCCCATGGAAAAGTGCAGGCGCACGCCGCCTTCTCCGTCCAGGGGGTGGGCCAGGTCAACGCGAATCGGCCCAACCGGCGACACCCAGCGCACACCCAAACCGACGCTGCTCTTGAGCGTGGGGAAATCCAGCGAGTTGAAGGAGTTACCCTGGTCGTAGAAGGTCGCCACGCGCCATTTCTCGATGATTTCGTACTGGTACTCAGCACTGACGGCGAACTGATAACGCCCGCCGATGCGATCACCATCCGAGTTGGTTGGCGACAGGCTCTGGTAGTCGTAGCCGCGCACGCTCTGGTCGCCACCGGCGAAGTACCGCAATGACGGCGGCACGTTGGTGTATTCGTTGGTCCAGTTGCCGCCAAGCTGCACGCGGCCGAGGAAGCGATGACGGTCGAACAGGGTCGTCAGGCCCTTGAGCATCGCGTTGGCATGGATCAGGTCGGCATCGGAAAAGACCCCATCCTTGGCCGCACTCAGCTCGAACTCAAGGCGGTAACCCTGGCTGGGGTCGATGCGGTTGTCGCTGCGTAGAAAGCTGTAGGCGATGCCCGGCATCAGCAGGTTGCTCAAGCCCGTGTCGTCGCCCAGGTTGTATTGCTCATGGCGCCACTTCAGCGACCAGACCCGCTGCCAGCCGTTGGGCAGTTTGCGGTGCCATTCGGGCCCTACCGTCAGCAGCCGGCTGAGGCTGTCGTTGTCGCCCAGCTCTTCATATTGGTAACCGCCAGCGAGGCGCAGCTTGTCGGTGAGCGGTGGGTCCAGCGGCACGTCGTACCAGAGACCGACGTTCTGCCGGGGCGCTGACAGCTCGCTCTCAAGGCCGTAGCTGTGGCCCTGGGGATTGACCCAATGCCGGTTGAAGTCAAACCGCATGCGTGGCCCGACGTCGGTGGAAAAGCCCAGCCCCAACCCGAGGGTACGGGGGTCGCGGGTAGCCAGCTGCACCACCACGGGGATGCGCTGTTGCTCGGCATTGGCCGGATTGGCGTCGACGCGCACGCCTTCGAAGTAGCCGCTGGCCTGCATCGCCTGGTTGAGTTCCGCAACGCGCTCTGAATCGTAGGGGGTGCCGGGATCGAACGGCACCATGCGCGCCAGCAGATCGGGATCGAAGGGAGAATCGCCCTGGAAACTGACCTCGCCCAGCAGATAGCGAGGACCACTGTCGAACACCAGCTCGACATCGGCGAAATTCTCTAGCGGATCGATGACCAGGCGCTGGTACGCAAAGCGGCCATCAAAGAAACCGAAGCGTGAGGCCTGATTGAGGATGCGCTGCTTGACCTCTTCATAGCGGCCATGATGGAGGACGTCGCCGGGTTTGAGGGTACTGCGCGGCACTTCGAAGGCGCTCAACTGCGCCGCCGGCCCGTCCACCCGCACCGAGACATCGCGCAGGCGCACCGGCTCGCCACGGACGATGCGCAATACCAGGCTCGGTTCCTCGCCACCCAGCACCTCACTTTCGATCGTCGCGTTGTAATAACCCAGCGCCTGCAAGGCCTTTTCCGCCTGCTGCTGGGCGATGCGGCTGTAGCGCAGCAGTTCGCGCTCGTCTCGATCGCCCAGATCACCGATGTGGTTTTCCACGTTCTCGCGCAGCGCGCGGCTGGAAGGTTCGATATTGACTTCCAGCCGCGCGGCGAAGACGGATGATGTGACAAGCAGGGCAAGGCCGGCCGTTACGAATCGGCCCATGAAAGAGATACGCATGGCGCGGAATGCTAGCACGGCATCAACCCGATCCTGGCAGGACAAAACGATGTAAAAAGTCAGACAGGCACCGGGGAGGATTGGCTGCAGACATCCGCCGGTTGGACCACCGGCAAGGTAGGGAAATTCTGCGCAGGATGGCTGTTAGAATCACGCTTTTTCCGGAGTGCCACTGATGAAGCTTGTTTCTTTCAATATCAATGGATTGCGGGCAAGACCTCACCAGCTGGCGGCGATCATCGAAAAGCATCAGCCGGATGTCATCGGCCTGCAGGAAACCAAGGTCTCCGACGAGCAGTTCCCCCTGGCAGAGACCGAAGCACTCGGCTACCACGTGCATTACCACGGCCAGAAAGGTCATTACGGTGTCGCCCTGCTGTCGCGCCAGGCGCCGCTGGAAATCCACAAGGGCTTTCCCGGTGACGGTGAAGACTCGCAGAAGCGCTTTATCTGGGGCCGCTTCGCCGATGCCAACGGCCAGCCGGTGACCGTCATGAACGGCTATTTTCCCCAGGGCGAAAGCCGCGACCATCCGGTGAAGTTTCCAGCCAAGACCAAGTTCTACGCCGACCTGCAGGCGCTGCTGGAGGAGCGTTTCTCCCCGGATCAGGCGGTGGCGATCATGGGCGACTTCAATATCTCGCCCGAGGATTGCGATATCGGCATTGGCGAGGTCAACGCCAAGCGCTGGCTGCGCACCGGCAAGTGCAGCTTTTTGCCGGAAGAACGCGAGTGGCTGGCGCGCCTCAAGGGCTGGGGCCTGCAGGACAGCTTCCGCTCCCTGCACCCGGAAGTGACCGATCGCTTCAGCTGGTTCGACTACCGCAGCCGCGGCTTCGAGGACGACCCACGGCGCGGGCTGCGCATCGACTACATACTGACCACCGACAGCCTGCATCAGCGAGTCATCGACGCCGGTGTCGACTACGACATCCGCGCGATGGAAAAGCCTTCGGATCACTGCCCGGTCTGGATCGAGTTGCGCTGATCCAAGCCGCTGTCACACGACCGTAACCTGCCCCTTCTAAGCTCCCCGCGTCTTTAGCGAGGGAGTGTCCAGATGGGGCTTTTCGGATGGCTGCAAGGGATCGGCAGACTGGCGCTTTACCTTTGCGTGTTCGGGGGTTTGAGCGCCCAGTCATGGGCTGTCGGCACACACGAAGCGCCGGTTGCCAAAAGCAGCGAAGTACTGCGCATCCAGGGTTCCAATACGGTCGGCGCGAAGCTCGCACCCATGCTGGTGGCCGGGCTGTTCGAGGCACGTGGCTTGAAGTCGGTACGCATCGTCGCGGCCGAGCGTGAGAATGAGCAGCACGTGATCGGCACCAATGCCGCCGGGCGCACCTTCCATGCATTGATCGCGGCCCACGGCACCGGCACCGGTTTTGCCGGCCTCAAGGACGGCACTGCCGATCTCGCCGCCGCGTCGCGCCCGATCAAACAGAGCGAGGTCGATAGCCTGACGGCACTGGGCGATCTACGCAGCGCCGAAGCCGAGCAGATCATCGCCATCGATGGTCTGGCGATCATCGTTCACCCGCAAAACCCCATCCAGTCGCTCAGCGTCGAACAGATTGCGCGGCTATTCGCCGGCGAAATCACCAACTGGCGGGAGCTGGGCGGTGCCCCCCTTCCCGTGCGAGTGCATGCCCGCGACGACCAATCCGGCACCTATGACACCTTCAAGGAGCTTGTGCTTGGCAGCCATGGCAAGGCGCTTTCCTCGGCTGCGGCTCGCTACGAATCCAACGATCAGCTTTCCAGCGCAGTCAGCCTGAGCCCCGGTGCCATCGGCTTCGTCGGCCTTGCCTCCATCGGCAATGCCAGGGCGCTGGCGATTGTCGATGGCGAATCACTGCCGATGCTGCCCAGCCACGCCTCGGTAGCCACCGAAGACTACCCGCTGTCGCGGCGGCTATTTCTTTACGCCCATCCCAGCCGGCAATCTCAATGGACGCGCGACTTTCTACAATTCGCCCACAGCCCTTCCGGCCAGGCCATCGTCGAGCAATCGGGCTATGTGGCGCAGTCCATCCGGGCAATAAACATGGCCGTTACACCAGACATGCCGCCGGCGTATCGGCAGCTCGCCAGGGAGGCACAACGGCTGACGGTGAACTTCCGTTTCGATCAGGGCAGCGCCCGCCTCGACAACAAGGCCCAGCGCGATATCGAGCGGCTTGTCGCTTACCTCAACGCCAACGAAAAGCGCATGAGCGCCGCGACGCTGGTGGGTTTCGGCGACCCCCGAATCGACCCGGCCCGAACCGCGCTGCTGTCCAAGTTGCGCGCCATGGCGGTGCGTAGCGAACTGGC
Organism: Pseudomonas saudiphocaensis; assembly: GCF_000756775.1. Taxonomy (NCBI): domain Bacteria; kingdom Pseudomonadati; phylum Pseudomonadota; class Gammaproteobacteria; order Pseudomonadales; family Pseudomonadaceae; genus Pseudomonas; species Pseudomonas saudiphocaensis. The sequence goes on along the minus strand of NZ_CCSF01000001.1, from coordinate 604,295 downwards.
TCGCGGCGGCATTCTGGTCAGGGAAATTCTCGGGATGGGCGACGAGCTTCCGGTAGCCTCCAACGAGGGCAGCGGACGCTTGAAGAACCAACGCGTGGAGGTCTGGGTTCACTAGCAGGCCGCTTGCCAAAGCGGACCCGGCGCAAAAACGTATCAGTCCCGCAGGCGCTGCGTACTGTCCGTAGAGCCGAGCGAATACTAAGCTCGGCTCAAACAACAACAGTAGTCATTGCCTATGTACCTGATCTGCGGCGAAGCCTTGTTCGATGTGTTTACGGCTCCGAATGGCACGGGCAACCGCCTTATGCTCGAAGCAGTTGCCGGCGGCTCGCCCTTCAATGTTGCGGTAGGCCTGTCACGCCTGGGCGTGCCGGCGGCCTTGCTCGGCGGAATCTCCAGCGACAGCTTCGGTGAGCGCTTGCGCCAGATCCTCAGCGATGAAGGTGTGCGCGACGGGTATCTGGTGACATTCGACGCACCCACCACCCTGGCCATGGTTGCGCTCGCTGCCGATGGCTCGCCGTGCTACAGCTTTCGAGGCGAAGGCTGCGCCGATCGGTTGATGCAGGATGCACACTTGCAGGCGCTCGGGGACGATGTCCACGCCATTCACGTCGGCTCCTACAGCCTGGTCGTGCCGCCAATCGCCGATACGCTGCTCAGGCTGGTAACCGCGCAGAGCCAGCAGCGCCTGATCTCCCTGGACCCCAACGTACGCCTCAATGTCGAACCCGACCTGGTGCGCTGGAGAGAGCGCATCGAAGCCTTTGCCAGGCACGCGCATCTGATCAAGGTCAGCGACGAGGACCTTGAGCTGCTCTACCCCGGCGAGGCGCCTGAGCGCATTGCCATAAGCTGGCTGAAAGATCGTTGTGAACTGGTGGTGCTGACACGTGGCAGCCAGGGCGCGTACCTTTTCAGCCGGCGCCACGGCCAGCTACACGCGGCGGCAAGGCCCACGGTTGTGCGCGACACCGTCGGCGCTGGAGACACCTTTCAGGCCGCGCTGCTCAGTTACCTCTATGAGCAGCATGCCCTGACTGCAACCGACCTGGCCCGATTGCAGCGCGAACAGCTCCAGGCGCTGCTTGATTTTGCTGTGCGGGCAGCGTCCATCACCTGCTCACGAATCGGCCCCGACCTGCCCTTCCGATACGAAATCGACTGGCCAAACGCGACTTAGAGTCTATAAAGGCTCCAGGGCCCTTTATTCATCTGCCAAACGGCAACGGCCCGATTCACCATTGGGGCGATGTGGCGTGCAATGAAAGGGCTGAAGATTACCGATCCTTCCTACGAGCTGATGGATGACCACCACGGCAACTCTCTGATCTATCGGCAACACGGCTTTCCTTGCCCGCTGGTGCGTTGGCACAACCACAAGGAATACGAGCTGCACCTGATCATCGCCAGCTCGGGCAAGGTGTTCATTGGTGATTACGTGGGCAACTTCGGCCCTGGCAGCCTGTTCCTTACCGGCCCCCATCTGCCACACAACTGGATCAGCCAGATTGAAGACGGCGAAGTGGTGGAAAAGCGCGACATGCTGGTGAACTTCACCGATGAACTGCTCGAAGCCGGCAACACGGTTTTTTCCGAGCTGCGCCATCTGGCCCCGATGCTTGAGCGCGCCCAATACGGTATCGAGTTTCGCGGCGCCAGCACCCTCGACGAGGCCAGCCGGCTGATGCACAGGATCGCCGAAACCCGTGGCGCCACCCGGCTTGGCTATTTCTTTATCATGCTGGAGTTGCTCGCCGAGTGTGACGACTACCAGCTGCTGTCAGGCGCGACCTCCTCGCAGCTGGGCGATGACAACCACAGCGATCGCACCAACCTGGCCGTCGACTACATCTTCAAGCACTACATGCGCGAACTGCCGCTGGAAGAAGTGGCCGCTCACCTAGGGATGAAACCCACCTACTTCTCGCGGTTCTTCAAACGCGCAACCGGGCGCTGCTACGTCGAATTCGTCAACAGCCTGCGGATCAGCAAATCCTGCGAGCTGCTGCTGGACAACCAGAAACCGGTAACCGACATCTGCTTCGAATCCGGTTTCAACAACCTGTCCAACTTCAATCGGCGCTTCCAGCAGCTCAAGGGCATGACGCCATCCCGTTACCGCTATCTGGTCGAACAGCGCCTGACCGAACAGAATCTCGCCCGCTGATCGGCCTCGCCCTACGTGCAAACGCCGCCTCCATCCCGCTCTTGGCTGCAGCATCCATCCAACTCCCTCTGGCAACGGCGAATTGGCCCTGGCGATCAACCGTCGCCGGGTCAAAGCCCTTGGCTTGAAAGTGCAGAAAAGTATCAGTCACGGTGCGCTAAGGGCTTTGTCCGGGGGTCAGCGCTAGCTGTGTAATGCCAGCCACAGTCCGTACGGCAGTACGCGGGCAATAACAATAAAGAGCTTCCGTCCTTCTGCGGACGGTAAGGAGTTCAAGATGAAAGTCAGCAAACTACTGCTCGGTACCACCTGCATTGCCCTGACAAACCTTGCCTTTGCCGCCGAAACCCTCACCATCGCCACCGTCAACAACGCGGACATGATCCGCATGCAGCGCCTCTCCCAGACCTTCGAGAAGAACAATCCCGAGATCGACCTCAACTGGGTGGTACTCGAAGAGAACGTGCTGCGCCAGCGGCTGACCACCGACATCGCCACCCAGGGCGGCCAGTTCGACGTGCTAACCATCGGCATGTACGAGGCCTCGCTGTGGGGCGACAAGGGCTGGCTGGCCCCCATGACCGACCTGCCCGCCGACTACGACCTCGATGACGTGTTTCCCTCGGTGCGCGAGGGCCTCTCGGTGGACGGCACCCTCTACGCGCTGCCCTTCTACGCCGAAAGCTCGATGACCTACTACCGCACCGACCTTTTCGAGCAGGCCGGCCTGCAGATGCCGGAACACCCGACCTGGACCCAGATGGCCGAATTCGCCGAGAAGCTGCACAGGCCGGATCAGGACCAGTACGGCATGTGCCTGCGCGGCAAGGCCGGCTGGGGCGAGAACATGGCACTGGTCACCACCGTCGCCAATGCCTTCGGGGCACGCTGGTTCGACGAACAATGGCAGCCCGAATTCAACGGCCCCGAGTGGACCCGGGCGGCGAACTTCTACGTCGACCTGCTGAGCAAGTACGGCCCGCCCGGGGCCTCCAGCAATGGCTTCAATGAAAACCTGGCGCTGTTCAACACCGGCAAGTGCGCCATGTGGGTCGATGCCACGGTGGCCGGCTCCTTCGTCACCGATACCTCGCAAAGCAAGGTGGCCGACAAGGTCGGCTTCACCTTCGCCCCGCAGCAGGACACCGACAAGGGCTCGGCCTGGCTCTACTCCTGGGCTCTGGCGATTCCCAGCACATCCAAGAAGCAGGAGGCGGCCAAAACATTCACCACCTGGGCGACCTCCAAGGACTACGCCAAGCTGGTGGCAGAGACCGACGGCGTCGCCAACGTACCGCCGGGCACCCGCGAATCGACCTACAGCGCCGAATACATGGCCGCCGCACCCTTTGCCGAGATCACCCTGGAGTCGCTGAAGCAGGCCGATCCGGCTTCTCCCTCGGCCAAACCGGTTCCCTACGTGGGCATCCAGCTGGTGACCATCCCCGAGTTCCAGGCCATCGGCACCCAGGTTGGCAAGATGTTCGCGGCTGCGCTCACCGGACAGATGCCGGTGGAACAGATGCTCACCGCCGTGCAGCAGTCGACCGCCCGTGAGATGAAACGCGCCGGTTATCCCAAGTAGGCGTAGAGCCTTCTCTGCCGTTTCCGCCAGACAGGGCTCGCCAGGGCCCTGTCAGGAGAATCCTCATGAACACCACGAGCACCGCCCTGCCCAAGGCATCCGACACTCGTAGCAGCAGTTCAGCGGACCCACGCCCCCGTCGGCGGCTCGGCCCCAGCTGGTTCCTCGTCAGCCCCTCCGTCGCGCTATTGCTGCTGTGGATGCTGGTCCCCCTTTCGATGACGGTGTACTTCTCGGTCATCCGCTACAACCTGCTCTATCCGGGCGAGAACGACTTCGTCGGGCTGGAGAATTTTCACTATTTCCTGACCGACGCCGGCTTCCTGCCGGGCATGACCAATACCCTGATCCTGGTGGGCAGCGTGCTGCTGATCAGCGTGGTACTGGGCGTGCTGATCTCCGCCTTACTGGAAGCAGCGGATTTCGCCGGGCGCGGCATCGTCCGGGTCCTGCTGATCTCGCCTTTCTTCATCATGCCGACCGCCAGCGCGCTGGTCTGGAAGAACCTGCTCTACCACCCGGTCTCGGGCATCCTCGCCGCGGTCTGGAAGTTCTTCGGCGCGCAACCGGTGGATTGGCTGGCCCAGCATCCGCTGGCATCCATCGTGGTCATCGTGTCCTGGCAGTGGCTGCCGTTCGCCATCCTCATCCTGATGACCGCCATGCAGTCGCTGGATCAGGAACAGAAGGAAGCAGCGCGCCTGGATGGTGCCGGCCCCATCGCCATCTTCTGGCATCTGACCCTACCGCACCTGGCACGCCCGATCGCCGTGGTAGTGATGATCGAAACCATTTTCCTGCTCTCGATCTTCGCGGAAATCTTCACCACAACCAGCGGGGGGCCCGGCTACGCCTCTACCAACCTCGCCTACCTGATCTACACCCAGGCGCTGCTGCAGTTCGACGTCGGCATGGCTTCGGCGGGCGGCCTGATCGCGGTGGTCATCGCCAATATCGCGGCGATCATCCTGGTGCGGATGCTCGGCAAGAATCTCACCGAAAAATACTGAGGACAGACCGATGCTGACGCTGAAACAAAGTCGCCGCCTCAACACCTGGCTGGTGGGTGTGCTCGCCTGGGCCGTGGCGCTGCTGCTGTTCTTCCCGATTCTCTGGATGCTGATGACCAGCTTCAAGACCGAGATCGATGCCTTCGCCACGCCGCCGCAGTTCATCTTCACGCCAACGCTGGAGAACTACCTGCACATCCAGGACCGCAGCGATTACTTCAAGTACGCCTGGAACTCGGTGACCATCTCCTTCGGGGCGACCCTCCTGGGCATGCTGATCGCCATCCCGGCCGCATACTCCATGGCCTTCTTCGAGACCAAGCGGACCAAGAGCACGCTGCTGTGGATGCTCTCGACCAAGATGTTGCCGGCGGTCGGCGTGCTGGTGCCGATCTACCTGCTGGCCCGGCAGTTCGGCCTGCTGGACACCCGCACCGTACTGATCGTCATCTACACCCTGATCAACCTGCCGATCCTGGTCTGGATGACCTACACCTACTTCAAGGACATTCCCCGCGACATCCTGGAAGCGGCCCGCATGGACGGCGCCACCCTGGCGCAGGAGATGCTGCGGGTGCTGCTGCCGATCAGCAAGGGCGGGCTCGCCTCCACCATGCTGCTGTCACTGATCCTGTGCTGGAACGAAGCGTTCTGGTCACTCAACCTCACCTCCTCCAATGCCGCGCCGCTGACGGCGCTGATCGCCTCCTACTCCAGTCCCGAGGGCCTGTTCTGGGCCAAGCTCTCGGCCGTTTCCACACTCGCCTGCGCACCCATCCTGATCTTCGGCTGGATCAGCCAGAAGCAGCTGGTCCGTGGCCTTTCGTTCGGCGCGGTGAAATAGCGCTGGGCGCAACCAGGAACAACAGAGGAATCGAAGATGGCAGACCTGAAGATTCACAATTTGAAGAAAGGCTTCGACGGCAATGAGATCATCAAGGGCGTCGACCTGGAGATCCGCGACGGTGAATTCGTGGTGTTCGTCGGCCCCTCTGGCTGCGGCAAATCCACCCTGCTGCGACTGATCGCGGGCCTGGAGGACGTCACCAGCGGGCAGATCGAGCTGGATGGCCGGGACATCACCCAGGTCAGCCCGGCCAAGCGTGACCTCGCCATGGTGTTCCAGACCTACGCGCTGTACCCGCACATGACGGTGCGCAAGAACATGTCCTTTGCCCTGGACCTGGCCGGCGTGGACAAGCAGGAGGTGGAACGCAAGATCACCAACGCCGCGCAGATTCTCGGGCTGGAGCCATTGCTCGAACGCAAGCCGAAACAGCTCTCCGGCGGTCAGCGCCAGCGGGTCGCCATCGGCCGCGCCATCGTGCGCAACCCCAAGGTGTTCCTGTTCGACGAGCCACTGTCCAACCTGGATGCTGCGTTGCGCGTTCAGATGCGCCTGGAGCTGTCGCGCCTGCACCAGGAGCTGCGCGGGACGGTGATCTACGTAACCCACGACCAGGTGGAAGCCATGACCCTGGCCGACAAGGTGGTGGTGCTCAATGGCGGACGCATCGAGCAGGTCGGCTCGCCGATGGAGCTCTACCACAGCCCGGCCAACCTCTTTGTTGCCGGTTTTCTCGGCACGCCGAAGATGGGCTTCCTGCAGGGCAGCATCGTCGGTGTACATGCCGACGGCTGCGAGGTTGAGCTGGACGCCCGTTGTCGCCTGCGCTTGCCACTGGGCGGGCAGGCGCTGTCGGTCGGCGACCCGGTGACTCTGGGCATTCGGCCCGAACACCTCAACCGCAGCACCGATGGCAGCTGCCAGCTCGAGGTCAAGGCCGATGTCAGCGAGCGCCTGGGCAGCGACACCTACTGCCACGTGATCACCCAGGCCGGCGAACCGCTGACCATGCGCATCCGAGGCGACTTCACGCCGCGTTACGGCGAGTCGTTGAAACTGACGCTGGATGCCAGCCATTGCCACCTGTTCGACGGCCAGGGCATGGCCGTCGGCCAGCCCCTGCGCCAGGTGGCCTGAACCAGGCTGGCAGCTCCTGGGCTGCCATCCGCTTTGCGTGTTGCCGGCCGCCGCGGCCAGATCCCGTGGCGGGACGCACGCGCCTTTCCGTGAGACATGCAATGAAGCTGAACGAACAGAATCTGCTCCGCCTGCCGACCGCCATCGCCCGGCCGGCTTACGCCCTGGAAGAGGTCCGCGCCGGCATCGCCCACATCGGCGTCGGAGGCTTTCATCGGGCGCACCAGGCGGCCTATACCGACGCGCTGATGAACCTCGGCGAAGGGATGGACTGGGGCATCTGCGGCATTGGCACCCGCGCCGAGGAAAAGACCATGCGCGACGCCCTGGCCGCGCAGGATTACCTCTATAGCCTGGTGGAACTGGACGACCGGCCGGACACCCAGGTTCGGGCAATCGGCAGCATTCGCGACATGCTGCTGGTCGCGGACGGCTCGGAGGCCGTGGTGGCCAGGCTCGCCGACCCGGCGATACGCATCGTCTCGCTGACCATCACCGAAGGTGGCTACTGCATGGACGAAAGCACCGGGCAGTTCGATGCATCGCTGCCACAGATCCAGCATGACCTGGCCATGCCGCGCCAGCCGATCAGCGTCTTTGGCCTGCTTTGTGCCGCGCTGGCCAAGCGCCGGGGCGCCGGCACCGCGCCTTTCACCGTGATGTCCTGCGATAACCTGCCGCACAACGGCGACGTCACCCGCAGGGCGCTACTGTCCTTCGCCAATCTGGTGGATGCCGAGCTGGCTGGCTGGATCGATCAGCACGTCAGCTTTCCCAACGCCATGGTTGATCGCATCACGCCGATGACCAGCCCGGCACACCGTGAGGCACTGCGGGACCGCCATGGCATAGAGGACGCCTGGCCGGTGGTCTGCGAGCCTTTTGTGCAGTGGGTGCTGGAGGACCGCTTCGTCAACGGCCGGCCGGCCTGGGAAAAGGTCGGCGTGCAGTTCACCGATGACGTCACGCCCTACGAGGAAATGAAGATCAAGCTGCTCAATGGCAGCCATCTGGCACTGACCTACCTGGGCTTCCTGTGCGGCTATCGCTATGTCCACGAAACCATGGAGGACCCGTTGATCCGGCGCTACGTGCAGCAGTACATGGACCAGGACGTGACGTCGCAACTGGCACCCGTGCCGGGTATCGACCTGGACGACTACAAGCGCACCCTGATCGCACGCTTCTCCAACCGCGCCATCGCCGATCAGCTGGAGCGGGTCTGTTCGGACGGTTCCTCGAAGTTCTCCAAGTTCAGCGTGCCGACCATCAACCGGCTGATCGCCGATGACGCCGAGCTGGACCGCGCCGCGCTGGTAATCGCCGCCTGGGCGCTGTATCTGCGGGGCGTCGACAAAAATGGCGAGCGCTACCGCATCCTCGATCCGCGCCTGGAATTCTGCCAGCAGCTAGTGGCCGTGGATGAGGGACTGGCCGATCGGCTGCTGGGCCGCGAAGACATCTTCGGTACGCAGATCCCGCGCTCGCCCGCCTTTCGCGCCGCCTTCGAGCGCAACCTGGCGCGGCTGCGCTCGCTTGGCGTCAAAGGCACCCTCGAGGCGCTGCTGGCAGAGGCCTAGCGTGCGCAACCCGCATCGCCGGTCTAGGGTGAAGGGGGCGCGCAAAGTGCGCCCTTGTTTCCAGCCCACATCCAACCAACAACCCACGCACCGGGAGGCGTTATGTTTCTAGGCATCGACTGCGGTACCCAAGGCACCAAGGCCCTGCTGCTCGATGCCGCCAGCGGCCGCGTGCTGGGAGAAGGCTCGGCCAGCCATGAGCTGCTCAGCGGCCCCAACGGTCGTCGCGAGCAGACACCCGAGCAATGGACCGATGCCTTCGAAAAGGCTACGGCCGCAGCGCTAGCACAGGCCGGCGTCGATGGCTCGGCCGTGCTCGGCATCGGTGTGTCCGGCCAGCAGCATGGCCTGGTCACCCTGGATGCGGAAGGCCAGGTGCTGCGTCCGGCGAAACTCTGGTGCGACACCGAGTCGACGGCCGAGAACCAGCGTCTGCTGGACTGGCTGGGCGGCGAGACGGGCTCCCTGCAACGCCTGGGGGTCGCCATTGCGCCCGGCTACACGGTGTCCAAGCTACTCTGGATGAAGGAGCAGCATCCAGCGCTGTTCGAGCGCATCGCGCACATTCTGCTGCCCCACGACTACCTCAACTACTGGCTGACCGGTCGCTGCTGCAGCGAGTACGGCGACGCATCGGGCACGGGGTATTTCGATGTACGCAGTCGGCGCTGGGATACCGGGCTGTTGCTCCACATCGACCCGAGCGGTCGCCTGGTGGCGGCGCTCCCTGAGCTGGTCGAGGCGCATCAGGCAGTCGGGACGCTGAGGCCGGAGCTGGCCGCCCGGCTGGGACTGAACCCGCACGCCCTGGTGGCCAGCGGTGGCGGCGACAACATGATGGGTGCCATCGGCACAGGCAACATCGAGCCAGGCGTGATCACCATGAGCCTGGGTACCTCCGGCACGCTCTACGGCTATTGCGACGAGCCAAGGGTCAATGAGCAGCCTTCGGTGGCGACCTTCTGTTCCTCCAGCGGAGGCTGGCTGCCGCTGATCTGTACCATGAACCTGACCAACGCCAACGGCTCGATCCGCGAACTGCTGCAGCTGAACCTGGAACAATTCAATGCCCTGGTGGCGCAAGCACCCATCGGTGCCGAGGGCGTGACCATGCTGCCCTTCCTCAATGGCGAGCGCGTGCCCGCCCTGCCCCAAGCCAGCGCCAGCCTGCACGGCTTGACCAGCGACAACCTCAGCCGCGCCAATCTCTGCCGTGCGGTGCTCGAAGGCGTGACCTTCGGCCTGCGCTACGGGCTGGATCTGCTGCGGGGCAGCGGCATACACAGCGAACGCATTCGACTGATCGGCGGCGGCGCGAAGAATCCGTTATGGCGGCAGATCATCGCCGACGTCATGAACACGCCCGTCATCTGCAATACCCACAGCGAAGCGGCCGCGCTGGGTGCGGCCATCCAGGCGGCCTGGTGTCATGGGCAGCAAGGCGAGCCGCAGGCCGGCCTGGGGGCGATTTGCCAACGCTGCGTCAGCCTGGATGAAGGCACAGCCGTCGAGCCTGATGCCGTCGCCGCTTATGAGCAGGCCTATCAACGGTACCGGGGGCTGGTGAAAAGTCTCTATGGCCAAACGGCCTGACACAGCGGCCTGCATATTGCCGCGCCAGCGGATAATTTACTTAAGCTATTTACCAACTACGAAAACATTCACAGGCGTTATATTATCGGCAAAAATATCCCAGCCGGAGAGCCTGCGGAATGAACCTGCAAAAGGTCGACCTCAATCTGTTTATTGTCTTTGATGCCATCTACACCGAAGCCAATCTGACCCGAGCCGGGCAGATTGTCGGCATCACCCAGCCCGCCGTCTCCAATGCCTTGGCACGGTTGCGCGAAACCTTCAACGACCCATTGTTCGTGCGCACCGCGCAGGGCATGGTGCCGACCCCAATGGCACAGAACATAATCGGCCCGGTGCGCAACGCGCTGCAGCTGCTGCGGGTTTCGGTGCAGGAAAGCCGCATTTTCAACCCGCGGGAGGCAAACAAGACCTTCCGCGTGAGCATGACCGACCTCACCGAAGCGGTGCTCTTCCCGCCCCTGTTCCAGCGTCTGCGCCGCTTGGCGCCCAACGTGAAAATCGAGAGCATGCTGGCCAGGCGCCGTGAGACCACCAAGGAATTGGCCGCCGGGCGCCTGGACTTCGCCATGGACGCGCCCCTCAATACCGACCCGCAGGTGCGTCACGTCAAGCTGCTGGAAGACAGCTACATCTGCGCCATGCGCCGGGGCCATCCGCTGGCCAAGGAAAAGCTGAGCCTTGATGAATACCTGTCGCTGTCCCATGTGCACATTTCCAGCCGCCGCAACGGCCTGGGCATGGTCGATCTGGCACTCGGCAAGATGGGCCTGCAACGCAGGATCGACCTGCGTTCGCAGCACTACATGATGGCCACCCAGGTGATTCGGCAAACGGACATGGCGGTCACGGTGCCGGAGCGTTTCGCCCATCGCCATGACCTGCACCAGGCCGCCCTGCCCGTCGAGATTCCACCGCTGGAAACGCACATCTACTGGCACGAAAGCACGGATCAGGACCCGGCCAACCGCTGGATGCGCGAGCAGCTGATCGAGATCGCCCAGCAGGTCAGTGCCCAGGCGTACTAAGGCGCATCTGCACCAAGAAATGGACCCCGAAAGGCCCTGTCCGTCAGCGGTCGGATCACGCAGCTGTATCAGGAGGATCGAACCGGATTGCCCGGCGCCGCAAAGGCGCCGTTCCGGCACCCGCTTGCACAACCCCCCGCCTGCCGGCTCCCTCACAAACGGCGCCCGTTATCTCCTGACCTCCCTTGCATCGCCTGTAGCCAGCATGAGTTCAAGCTGAGCTAAAAACTTTCAAATTGAAATACAGGCAAAACGGCGCTCCAATAATATCCTTTAAAATCAATGGATTGCGAGTTGGCAAGCTCCTTGCTGACAGCCTGTACGCCGCAGCGAGTGGCATAACAATAAACAGGTGCTCGCATGACGAAACGTATCAAGGTGATCATCCCCATCCCGATGGACGCAGCAGGTGCGGCCAACCGGGCCAGCCAGCTGCCTGCGAATCTGATCCTCCCTGGCTTCCATCCCGAGTTCGTGCCCGTCGCCAGAGGCGCCTCCCTGGCCGATAGCCCTTACGACGTGCTGCTGATGGACTTCTCCGTGGTTCAGGCCGGCATCCGCGCCGAGGAAGAAGGCTACGACGCGGTGTGCATCGACACCGTCAGCGATTCGGGCCTTGCCGCCCTGCGCTCGCGCCTGAACATTCCAGTGGTCGCGCCCGGCATGTCCGCCTTTCACATGGCCTGCATGCTCGGCAAGAAGTTCAGCGTGATCACCATGTGGGACGAATGGTTCGCCCTCTACGAAAAGACCCTCACCGAATACCACCTCTGGCCTCGTGTCGCATCGCTGCGCTCGATCAATACCCGCCCCGATCTGAAGGAGCTGCTGGTGGGCAAGGAAGAAGTGGTGTTCGCCAAGCTGGAAGCCGAGGCCCGCAAGGCGATGGAGGAAGACGGTGCGGACGTCATCGTGCTCGGCTCCACCACCATGCACCAGTCCCACGCCTACCTCAGTGAGCGCCTGCCGATTCCTGTGATCAACCCCGGCCAGGTGGCCTACAAGCTCTGCGAGCTGATGCTGACCCTCGGCCTCAAGCCCAGTCGCAAGGCCTACCCCGCGCCGCAGAACCCCAATGACGCCGCCTACCACGCTTTCATCGGTTGACGACCAACAACAAAAAACAAGGAAAAGACCATGACCCAGCTGACCCGCGAACAACTGATCGAACTGGCCACCGAGAAGTATTTCGGCAATGTCGACCGCAAGGCCATGGAGCCGGTGCTCGACTGCTGCCACGAGGACGTGCAGTTCACCATCCAGACCGACAACCTCACCCATAGCGGCCACGACGGCGTGCGCAAGATGTTCGACAACCTCTTTAACGGCTACGAAGAGATCTGGCACGGCGATTTCGAGGTGGCAGCCGACGAGCAGACCCAAACGGTCTGCGCGCGCTTCAACGTGTATCTCAAGGACCATCAGGGCTACGAGACCCGGTTGCGCAACTGCAACTTCTGGTACGTCGAAGACGGCCGCTTCCGCCGCGTGTTCGTCTTTATGAGCGGCGAGAACGTGCTGCGTTGAGCCGACCACCCCGACCCATTGCCTGAGGCCAAGCGGCCCGCCGAGGAACCCATGTTCAGCGACCAGATGATTGTCTTGACCTACGTGATTCGCAGCGACTCCGAGCAGCGCGGCTACAACCCCTGGCTACGCACCGTCGACAACCCGTTCTTCAACTCGGTGCCGAAGATTGCCCTTTACGAGAACTGGAAGCTGGCCGGCGGCGACCTGACCAGCCTGCCGTGGACTCACTTCGACCTGCTGCACCCAGCCAAGGGCGTCGACCCGATGGAAGTTTTCCAGGTGCCGGTGGTGGCCGAGTTCGCCGCCAACTGGTCGCGGCTCTGGGGCGTCGACCCAGCTGCCGAGGACCAATCGGTGAATTACCAGATCCACATCCTGGAGCGCATGCGTCAGGGCAAGTGCCGGCGCGGCGAACTCGTGGCGCTGGTCATCGAGCCGAATCTGGAGCAGCTGCCGGCGGAAGCCGAAGTCTGGCGCACTCGCAGCATGGTGGTCGGCGACAACCAGCTCGGCGAGACCTTTGCCCTGCAGCCGCTCGCCCTGACCGAAGGCAAGGCCGACTCCGCCTGGGGCCGTCGCGTCCTGGTCGGCGATTGCATCGCCAGCCCGCAGTACGCCTGAAGTCGCACCGGGCGGGCGCCCCCTCGCCCGCCCTCCTTGATCGCCGTAAGGCATAACGAGTAGCGACCATGACCCAGAACAACAAGAAACCGGGCGAACTCGCCTATCCGCACCTGTTTTCGCCGCTGCGCATCAACAACATCACGGTGCGCAACCGTCTGATGCAGACCGCCCACGCCAAGGGCTTCCATTCCGGCGATGGTCTGACCAACAACCGCGATATCTTTTACCAGGCCGAACGCGCCAAGGGCGGCATCGGCCTCATCGTCACCGGGGCGCGTCACACCCACCCCACTTCCACCGGGCCGAATCGCTCGCTGGCGCGCGGCAACCGCAAGGAAATCATCGAGCGTGACGCCGAAATGGTGCAGGCCGTGCACGCCTTCGGCGGCCACATCATCGCCCAGATCATCCATTTCGGCCCCCAGGGGCGCAGCGGCGCGCTGGACGACTACCGCGAGCTGTGGGGGCCTTCGACCATGAAGTCCCCGGCCTACAACGAGTGGGCACGAGAGATTACCCGCGAGCAGATGCGCGAGGTATCCGAGCACTTTGCCAAGACCGCGCTCAACTCCAAGGCCGCCGGCTTTGACGGGGTGGAGCTGCACTACTCCCACGGCTACCTGCACCAGCAGTTTCTGTCCTTCGTCTACAACAAGCGCACCGATGAATACGGCGGCACCCTGGACAACATCGTGCGCTTCCCCATCGAGACCATGCAGGCGGTGCGCGACGCCGTGGGACCGGATTTCGTCGTGGGCATCCGCATCTCCATGGACGAATGCACCGTGGGCGGCATGCAGGCAGACACCGCCATCGAGATGACCTGCAAGCTGGTAGAGACCGGGCTGATCGACTACGTCAGTGCCACCGCCGGCACCTACGCGGCCCACGCCGACCAGATTCCGCCCGGCGACTACGCCGAAAACTGGCTGGTGGCCGACGGCGCACGCCTGCGCAAGGCGGTCCAGGCCATCCGCGACATTCCGGTGTTCATCGTTGGCCATATTGTCGATCCGCAGAAGGCCGAGGCGCTGGTGGCCGAAGGCGCCGCCGACATGATCGCCATGACCCGCACCCAAATCGCCGACCCCGAGTTCGCCAACAAGCTGCTGGAGGGGCGTGAGGACGAGATCAACCACTGCATCCGCTGCAACCAGGCGTGCATCGCGCGGCTGATGGCCGGCAACGCCATCTCCTGCGTGGTCAACCCGGCGGCTGGTCGCGAACAGCGTTTCGGCAGCCATACCGTCCAGCCGGCTCGCGCTCCCGGTCGCTGGCTGGTGGTCGGCGGCGGACCGGCCGGCATGCGCGCGGCACTGGAACTGGCCCGACGCGGCCATGCGGTGGAACTGGTGGAAGCCGGCGACCGACTCGGCGGCCAGGTCAACCTCGCCGCTATGCTGCCGCGTCGGCACAAGTTCGGCTTTATCCCGCGCGACCTCGAGCGGCAGCTGCGCAAGGCCGGAGTGCAAATCCGCCTGAATACCCGACTGAGCGCCGACGAGATCATCGCGGCAGGTGCCGACGGCGTAATCATCGCCACCGGCTCCACACCGCTGAAGACCGGCTTCACCTCCACCCGTCCGGCAGTGGACCAGGTGCCGGGCATGCAGCAGAGCAATGTCTTCAGTGTGGTCGAGGTGCTGGAAGGCAAGGTGCAGCTGGGCAAGCGCGTGGTGCTGTTCGACGAGGACGGCGGCCGCTATGCCCTGGGGACCGCCGAATACCTGCTCGACCGCGGCCATGAGGTGCACCTGGTCAGCCGCTTTATCGCGTTGTCGCCGAACCTGGCGCTGACCCTCGACCTGCCGGTGAACTATCGCCACGTGTTCGCCAAGGGCCTGACCTACACGTTGAACAGCTGGGTGCGAAGCATCGAAGGCGACACCGCGCAGCTCTTCAACCTGTTTACCGACCAAGACGAAGCACGCTTGGAAGCCGACAGCTTCGTCATCGCCGCCGGCCATCGCGCCAATGACGGCCTCTACCAGGAGCTGCTCGGCCGCGTGCCACGGCTCTACTGCATCGGCGACGCACGCCTGCCCCGTCCGCTGCAGGACGGCCTCTACGAGGCAATGCTGGCTGGACGGGAGCTGCTGGACGACCCCAATCGTTTCATCGAGCAAGGGGAGCTGGAAGGCTTCGACCTTGGCTGGCGGGACGCCCTCATCACGACGGCCTCCTGAGGGCACGCCGGTTAACCTGAAGAGAGAACAACAATGACAATCGAACGTTATCCCCACCTTTTCGAGCCGCTGCAGATCCGCGGCGTCCGCCTGCGCAACCGCATCATGCAGTCGGCCCATGCCATGTCGTTCAACTCGCCTGAAGGCCTGACCAACGACCGCGACATCCATTACCACGCCGCACGCGCTCGGGGTGGCATCGGCCTGATGATCACCGGCAACCGCCTGATCCACCCCACCTCCAATACCTTCTGCCGCGGCTATCCCTACGGCTATCGCGAGGAAATGATCGAGCGTGACAAGGCCCTGACCGACACCGTGCACCGCTTCGGCTCGCACATTTTCGCCCAGCTCAACCACTTCGGCGCGATGGGTGAAACCCACGCCATGGACGACTACCGGGTGCTCTGGTCCTCATCCAACATCAAGTCGCCGGTATTTGGCGAAATGGCCAAAGCCATGGAACGCAGCGACATGGACGAGGTGGTCGAAGGCTGGGTGCGCTCGGCCGAGTATTCCAAGCTCGCCGGCTTCGATGGCGTGGAAGTGCATCTGGCCCACAGCTACCTGCTGCATCAGTTCATCTCGCCGCTGTTCAACAAGCGCGACGACGAATACGGCGGCAGTTTCGAGAACCGCATGCGCTTCCCTCTCGAAGTGATTCGCGCCGTGCGCGAGCAGGTAGGTCCGGACTTCGTCGTCGGCATCCGCCTGTCCATGGACGAGATGGTCCCAGGCGGCATGGAGATCAACGACTGGATCGAGGTGGCGCGCACCGTCGAAGCCACCGGCGACATCGACTACATCATGGCCACCGCCGGCGTGTACCAGTCGGCCTCCTACATCATGCCGCCCTATGACGTGCCCAACGGCTGGCTGGTCGACCCCATCGCAAGGCTCAAGCGCGCCGTGAGCGTGCCAGTATTCAGCGTGTCCGGCATCGGCAGCGCAGGCGAGGCCGAGGCCATCCTGGCCCGCGGCGACGCCGACATGGTGGCCATGACGCGCGCGCAGATCGCTGACCCCGAGTTTGCCAACAAGACCCGTGAAGGCCGCGAGGACGAGATCTATCACTGCCTGCGCTGCAACCAGGGATGCGTGGGCCGCCTGTTCCAGGGCACTTCCATGACCTGCCAGATCAACCCGGCCACCGGCCGTGAGGAGGTCTTCGGCCCGCAGACGCTGGACCTGGCGCCGGCGCAGAAGCATTGGGTGGTGGTGGGTGGCGGACCGGCCGGCATGAAGGCCGCCGAGGGGCTGGCCAAGCGCGGCCATCGCGTAACCCTGCTGGAAAAATCCGGTGAACTGGGCGGCCAGGTCAACTACGTGGTGCGCCTGCCGCGTCGTGATTCCTTCGCCTGGATCACCGAGGACCTCAAGGTTCATATCTCCAAGGCTGGCGTGAACGTGCGCCTGAACCACACCGCCACGGTGGAATCGGTGCAAGCCCTGGAACCGGACGGCGTGATCGTCGCCACCGGCTCCCTGCCGGACCGCAGCGGTTACTCGGACATCAACCCATTGGTGCACCAGGTGCCCGGCATCGACGCCGAACATGTGTTCACCGCCCTCGACGTTCTGGACCATCCGGAGCGCCTGGGCAAGCGAGTGCTGGTGATCGACGACGAAGGCACCCGCTACTCCGCCGGCGTCACCGAGCTGCTGGTGGAAAATGGCCATGAGGTCCACGTGCTGACGCGCTGGAATGCGCTGTTCCACAAGTTGGCGGTGACCCTGGACCAGCCGGTGATCTACGCCAACCTCTTCGCCCAGGGCCTGACCTACACGCTCAACGCCTGGGTCAGCCAGATCCGTGGCGGCGACGTGGACATCTTCAACCTCTACACCGCCGATGAGGAAACCCTGTCCGGTTTCGACAGCATCGTCCTCTGCATCCGCCATCTGCCCCAGCAGCAGCTCTACTTCGAGCTTAAAAACGTCCTGCCCAATGTCCACCGCGTCGGCGACTGCGTCACCCCGCGGCGAACGGACCACGCTATCTTCGAAGGCTTCCTCGCGGGCCGGGAAATTTTCGACAACTGGAAGCGCTACATCGAGCCCGGCTCGATCGAGCAGTTCAAGGGGCCGCTGTCGGAAGAGGCATTTCTATAACCCAGTGTGCCTTGCGCCAGGGACGGCGCCGTTTTTTGCATGCAAAAACAAGCCAAACGATAACAAGTCTAGCCGTACAAAAAGCCAAAGAAGGAACAAAACAGAGCATGATCTATATTTTTAGTGGCATAAGCTTGAAATCCTGTTGACCGACACACAAAGCGATGGATATAAATTGCATGCAATATTGCTGCATGTAGCCACCTCTCGGAGAGGACCTAGACACATGCTGGATACCCGCCACCTCGAACAATTGCGTGGGATGCTCGGCCAGGAGGCCCTGCTGACCGATGAAGCGTCGCGGCGCTACTTCTCCACCGATCTGAGTTTCCAGCCACAAGCGGTGGCAGCCGCGGTGATCCGCCCGGCAACGGTCGAGGCACTGGCCCAGGCGACGGCCTACTGCCATGCGCAGGACGTCGCCTTGGTGCCCCGTGGTGGCGGCATGTCCTATACTCGTGGCTACGTGCCGACCCGCGAGCACAGCGTGCTGGTCGACATGCGCGGCCTGAACCGCATCCTCGAGATCAACGAGCAGGACATGTATGTGCGGGTGCAGACCGGCTGCACCTGGAACGACCTCTACGAAGCCTTGAAAGCCAAGGGCCTGCGCACTCCCTACTACGGCCCGCTGTCCGGTCTGTACGCCACCGTCGGCGGCGCGCTGTCGCAGAACAGCCTGTTTCATGGCTCCGGCATCCACCACACGGCAGCGGAGAGCTGCCTGGGCCTGAAAGTGATACTCGCCGACGGCCAGGTGGTACAGACCGGTTCCTCCGCCCATCGGCACAGCAACGGCTTCTACCGACACTTCGGCCCTGACCTCACTGGTCTGTTCACTGCCGATACCGGCGCCTTCGGCCTGAAGGTGGAAGCCTGCCTGCGGCTGATCAAGATGCCCGCCGAAACTCTCTGCGCTTCCTACGGCTTCGAGACGCTGGAAGCCATGCTCCAGGCCCAGACCGCCATCGCCCGCGAGGGCATCGCCAGCGAATGCTACGGCTTCGACCCTCTCTATAACGCCGGCTTCGAGGACAAGGGCTTTACCCTGAGCGAAGGCCTTTCCGTGCTCGCCGACGTAGCCGTTTCGGGCAAGAACCTGTTCAGCGGTTTGAAGAGCGCGGTGAAGATGGCTACTCAAGGCCGCAAGGTGCTGAGCAAGGTTAACTATTCGCTGCACATCGCCGTTGACGGCCCGACTCAGGAAGCAGTGGCCAGCATGCTGCTGATCGCCGAGCGCATCGTCGCGGAGAACGGCGGCGCGCCCATCGGCAACGCCATTCCCTTGGCCTTCCGGTCACAACCCTTCGGCGGCGTACGCACCATCCTACTGGGCAGCCAGGGCGAGGTATGGATTCCGGTGCACGGCTTCTTCCCGCTGTCCCGCGCGGTGGACGCTGCCCTCACCACCGAACGATTCTTCGCCGAAAATGCCGAGCTGATGCAGCGGCACAATATCAAGTACTCCTACCTGACCTGCTTCTCCGGCGCCGAGTTCGTCATCGAGCCGAGCCTCTACTGGTTCGACGAGCTGGGCGATTTCCGCCTCGACCTCATCGAGCCGGAGTACCGCAAGGACTGGGGCGCGATCCCGGCCGACCCGCAGACCCGCGAGGTGGCGCTGAAGCTGCGCGAAGAGCTGCGCGAGCTGTACTTCGAGCTCGGAGCCTGCCACCTGCAGCTGGGCAAGTACTACCCCTTCCAGCGCTCGATCGGCGATGCCGGCGCCCGCCAGCTACTGGCCGGGCTCAAGCGCCTGGTGGACGACAAGGGACTGATGAATCCCGGCTCGCTGGGACTGGAGTAAGGCCATGACGGTGAGGAAGACCTATGTGGACGTGGCGGACGGGCAGATCCATCTGCGCTACGTCGCCGGCCAGCAGAGGATCCCGACGATCTTTCTGCACCAGACCGCCAGTTCCTCAGCCATGTACCAGGCAGTAATGGAACAGCTGACCGACCTGGCCCCGCTTTATGCGCTAGACACACCGGGCTTCGGCGGTTCCTACCACCCGCCTCGGACGCCGACCACCGACTATTACGTCGCCGCGCTGCTGCAGGCCATCGATGCCCTGGGCATCGACCAGTTCAACCTCTTCGGCCATCACACCGGCGCGGCCCTGGCCTGCCAGATGGCGGCCCAGCATCCGCAGCGGGTCCGTCGCCTGGCGATGATCGGGCCGGTACAGCTGACCGAGCAGGAACGCAGCCTGTGGCGCGACAGTTCGGTCAAGCCGCTGACCATCGATGCCCAGGCCACCCACCTGGCCGAGGTCTGGCAGCGTGTCACCCACCTGGACCAACAACCCATCGCCTACCCGCCCTCGGTAGCGCTGGCAACCCGCGAAGCCATCGACACCCTGATCGCTGGAGACCGCTGGCACGAAGCCTACGCGGCGGTGTTCGAGCAGAACTTCCCCGCCTGGCTGGCACGGGTCGAGTGCCCGTTGCTGCTGATTTGCGGCGACGGCGATGTGCTTCATCCGTATTTCAGGCGCGCCTGCGAGGCGCGCCCGGATGCCCATGTCCTTGAACTCGAGGCAGGGGCCTATGTGCTGGATCAGCAGCCGCAGTACATGGCCGAGGTGATCCGCAGGTTCTTTCAACAGGCCGGGACACCGGCAACGGCGGTCTGAACGACGAGGTGCGACACCATGCAAACGATAAATGACACGACTTCGCAGCATCGACACAACGTTCTGGTCCAGATGACCCATGACGAGGAAGCGCGCCAGGAATTCGTGCGCTCCTTCAAGCAGTACCTGGCGCTGAACGTTTCTCCCGGCAACAAGAAGGTTTTCGAGGAGAACGTCGAGCCTCAGCTACAAGCCAAGGGGCAAGGCCAGAGCTTGGTGGAAATCGAGCGGCTGATGAAGCGCGAGGAGTACTACCAGTTCTGGAGCAGCTTGCAGCGCTGCAGCCAGGAGATGATGTGGAACTCGGTGCAGATCCCGGTAGAACGTCAGTTGCCTGAACTGGTGGAAGCAGCTCGCGAGACCCGCGCCAAGCCCACCCTCGGCAGCCTGACGCTGAACCCGGACCTGAAGATTCCCGACTACCACACCGCCATCGACATCCACTGCATGCCAGGCGGCTATCACTCCGAGTTCGGCGCCGACGACGTGGCCGCCGGTGCCGTCTACGACCGCGCCGTGTACATCTACTCCATGGGCCGCATGGGCCCGCTGAACGATGATATCGGGGCTTCCACCGCCAAGTGGCTGAAGGAGAACCATCCGGAGTTCCAGCCCAAGCGCATTCTCGACCTTGGCTGCACCGTGGGCCACTCCACCCTGGCCTGGGCCGAGTACTACCCCGAGGCGGAGCTCTATGCCATCGACGTCGGTGCGCCGGTGCTGCGCTACGCCCACGCCCGCGCCGAATCCCTGGGGGTCAAGGTGCATTTCATCCAAATGAATGCCGAGCAGCTGGACTTTCCCGACGGTCATTTCGACGTGGTCAACGGCAGCATCCTGATTCACGAGACTTCGAAGAAGGCGGCGCGCAACATTTTCCGCGAATGCCATCGCGTGCTGCGCGAAGGCGGCGTGATGCTCCACGGTGAGACACCGCCCTACAAGGACCTGCCACCCTACGATGCCTTCATGCTCGACTGGGATACGCGCAACAACAACGAGCCGTTCTGGCGCGGCAGCCATCTGATCGACCCCTACGCTGACTGTAGCGAGGCCGGGTTCGCCAAGGAGAAGGTATTCGAGATCCTCGCGCCCAGCGCGTTCGAATCAAAGCTGAGCCAGCGCTATACCCATGTGTTCCAGGGTGGCGATTTCGGCGGCGGCGGTCAGTGGTATGTCTATGGAGCCTGGAAATGACAGCACAGAATCAATACAACCTGCCGAAGAAGGCCAAGGGCGCCCGCCCCTATTTCTTCGAAGACCCGGCAGTGGACAAACTGGTAGCGATGCTCATGGGCCTGACCGGGGAAGTCTCGGTCCTGGCTGACCGCGTCGACACCCTGGAGCGGCTGTTAGCCGCCCAGGGCACCCTGCCGGCCGGTAGCGTCGACAGTTATGCGCCGGACGCCGCGGTACGAGAAGCTCGGGACGCCCGCCGTGAGCAGATGCTGCGCAATGTCCTGCGCATCATCGCTCAGGACCAGGAGGACCC
This sequence comes from Pseudomonas saudiphocaensis, assembly GCF_000756775.1. NCBI lineage: Bacteria > Pseudomonadati > Pseudomonadota > Gammaproteobacteria > Pseudomonadales > Pseudomonadaceae > Pseudomonas > Pseudomonas saudiphocaensis. The sequence goes on along the minus strand of NZ_CCSF01000001.1, from coordinate 582,765 downwards.
GGACGCGGGCAAACCCAACGACGCGGCCTATTACCAGGCTGTGGAGCAGGTGGAGCAGTAACCCGCCCCCAAACGAGAAAAGCCGCCATTACAGGCGGCTTTTTTCGTTTCAGCGCGCACGCATCAGCCGCACCACCCAGCGCATATGGGCGCTGAACGTCACCACGGCGGTATGGGGGTCACCTTCGAGCAGGGTTTCGTGGATCTGCCGGTAGTTCTCCAGGTAGCGATCCCAGGAGTCGCCCGGCACGATACTGGCCAGAAGCAACGAATAGAAGCGGATTTCCGGGCGGCAGTAGAAGAGGTTGAGAAAGTCGTTGCCGGCCAGCGCGTGCAGTTGTACGTGGTACTGGTAGAGCGCTCGGACGAAGGCGTGGGCGTCGCGCGATTCCCAGGTACGTTCGATGTCGGCGAACGCCTCGGTGAGCACGGTGCGCTTGTCGCTGTTCTTCAGACGCGGCGCAGCCAGGCGGATGCCCAGCACCAGGATGGCTTCGGAGAATTCGAGAAACTCCACCAGATCGTCCAGGCTCAATCGGCGAATGCGTGCCCCGCGGTTGGGCAGCAGCTCCACCACGCCATCGCCTGCCAGCTTCTGCAAAGCCTCACGGATGGGCGCGCGGCTGACATTGAACTGCTGCGCGAGGTCGGCCGCCACCAGCCGCTGCCCCTGCACGAACCGGCCGCTCATGATGCCTTCGAGAATGCCATTGACCGCCTTTTCGACGAGCGAACTCTCCATCTGATCATCGTTCACGGTCACTCCATTCGCCCGGCAGCGCATAAACACGAGCTGGCGATTCTCGCATATCGCGCCGTGCGCGAAGCCGAAAATCCTGCGTTGGCACGGTATTGCAAGTTGAACGATGCGTTTCAAAGCGAACCACCGGCGCGCTTGTTTTGGGTATGAGGCCCGTAGAATCAAAGGGCTGTAGGGATTGGCGCGCTAATTGCTGAGACATGACCAAGAACAAGAACGTAAGGAATCCCGCATGGCACTGCCTCAGGTCCTGATCATTTCCGGCAGCCATTCGCCCGACAGCCAGTCGGCGCGCCTGGCCGACTACCTGCGCGAGCGCCTGCAGGCGATGGAGATCGCCGGCGAGGTGGCGCTGCATGACCTGGGCACCGCTCCGCTGCCGCTCTGGCAGGAAGGCGCGCAATACCCATTCGCCGAGCAGGCGGCTCGCGCCGACGCGCTGATCCTGATCTCCCCCGAATGGCACGGCATGGCCACCCCCGCGCTGAAGAACTGGTTCCTGTACCTGGACCTGCAGTGGCTGGCGCACAAGCCGGTGCTGCTTTGCGGCGTCTCTTCCGGCGCTGGCGGGCTCTATCCGGTGTTGGAGCTGCGCAGCTTCTCCTTCAAGAATTTCCGCCCCTGCTACCTGCCCGATCACCTGGTAGTGCGTGACGTGCAGGCGGTGGTCCAGCCCGGTGAGGCCGCTGGCGAAGCGGCGGCCTGCCAGCAACGCATCGACCATACGCTGCAGTTGCTGCGCGCCTACATTGGCGGTTTCGAACACATCCGCCGCGCCCTGCCAGAGTCTGCTGCAGCCTTCCGCTACGGACTTTAAATAAAACAAACACCACGCAAGCGAGGACCGTCATGAAGTTCGGCATCTTTCTACCCAACGGCAGCAACGGCTACATCCCTTCCAAAGGCAGCCCGGTCTACCTCCCGACTTTCGAGCACAACAAGCAGATCACCCTGGAAGCAGAACGCCAGGGCCTGGACTTTGTGCTCTCGATGATGAAGTTCAAGGGCTTCGGCGGCGAGACCGGCTACTGGGATTCCTGCCTGGAAACCTTCACCCTGATGGCGGGCCTGGCCGCCGTGACCGAGCGTATCGGCCTGTTCCCCACCGTTACCGTGCTGGCCCGGCATCCGGCGCTGGTGGCACGCATGGTCGCCACCATCGACGACATCAGCAACGGCCGCTGCGGACTGAACGTGGTGACCGGCTGGAACCGCCCCGAATATACGCAGATGGGCGTCTGGCCGGGGGATGACTACTACGGCCGGCGCTACGAATACGCCGCCGACTACCTGTCCCTGGTAAAGAAGTTCTGGACGGAGGAATCGGTGACCTATAAGAGTCCATTCTTCGAGGTGGTCGACTGTGTGGTCAACCCGCGCCCGAGTCGGCGAATTCCCATCGTCTGCGCCGGCCAGTCCCCCGCCGGCCTGGCCTTCACCGCGAAACATGGCGACCACAGCTTCATCATGGCGGAGAAGCCGGCGCTCAAGTCTGCCTGCGACCTGATGCGCCAGGAGGCCGCGAAGAACGACCGCCAGGTCGGCATCTACGCGCTGTTTCAGCTGGTGCTGGCACCCAGCGATGCCGAGGCCCAGGCACAGTGCGAAGCCATCGTCGCCGGTGCCGATCAAGGCGCCATCGCCAACATCCTTGCCAGCGCGGCCCTGGATTCCAACCCCGGCGGTACCGCGGACCGTATGCTCAGCGGCCTGCAGCGCAGCTTCGAGGACGGCAACCTGGCCTTCATGGGCATGCCGGTCATCCACGGCTCGCCCGCCACGGTGGCCAGCAAGATCGACGACATCGCCGCCGAAACCGGGGTGGACGGCATTCTCTTCAGCATTCCCGACTTCGTCCCGAGCATTCGCATGTTTGGCGAACAAGTGATGCCGAAGCTGAACTGCTAGCCGCATGCCTGTCCATCTGCTCCTGAGTGCCTCCCTGCCGCCAATGCTGTGGGGCACCACCTACTGGCTGACCACCGAGGTGCTCTGGACCGACCGGCCTCTGACCACGGCAGTCATCCGCCTGTTGCTGCCCGGCCTGCTGCTGGTGGCGGCGCTGCGCTACTGGCCGCGTCCGGCGCAGTGGAAACCGCTGCTGCTGATCAGCCTGCCAAGCATGGCGCTGACCCATGCCTGTCTGTTCTATGCCGCCTCGCGGTTGGCCGGCCCACTGGCGGCACTGCTGGTTTCCACCCAGCCGCTGCTGGTATGGGGCCTGGCCTGGCTGCTGTTTCGCCAGCGCACCAGCCGGATGATCAGCTGCGGCGCGCTGTTGGGGTTCGCTGGCATGGTCCTGGTGCTGGTAGCACCTAGCCGACTGCAGTGGGATCTGCCGGCAGCGACTGCCGCTCTGTTGGCCTCGGCCAGCATGGGCACCGGCACCCTGCTGATGAAGCGCTGGAAACTGGACATCCCGGCGCTGCCCTACGTGGGCTGGCAACTGGCCCTGGGCGGTTTGATGCTGCTGCCCCTGGCCGTCTGGCTGGAACTCCCACTGCCCATACCCAGCAACGCGGCGCTGGCGGGCTACGGCTTCCTCACCCTGTTCGGCACCCTGCTGCCCTACCTGCTGTGGTTCCGCGCCCTGCCCCAGCTGGACCCCGTACAGCTGTCCGTTTACCTGCTGCTCAGCCCGCTGACGGCGATCTGCCTCGGCCACCTGTTGCTGGCCCAGACCCTGACATCGCTGCAGCTCGCGGGGGCGCTGGTGGTGTTTGCCGGCATCCTGCTCAGTCAACGCCCCGTCGCCTCACCCTCGCCCATTCGCTGAGCCGCTTGTTGGCCGCCTTTCGCATCCGCTCTTCCTGGCTGGACGGCCCCTCCGTTGCTGTTTTTCAAACCTGAAAACGAGCCGCAATCGCCGGCGGAAAGTTCGGCAAGCGAAACCTTTCTCCACTGTGAAATTGCTTCTTTCAAGTTGAAACGGGGCGCTGCAGCAAGCCGCTTTCTATACCGCAAAAGGAAAAGAAAATCTCTTACTAATCATTCACTTAAAGAAAACAAACAAAGTTGGCAACGCTATTGCAATGTCATTGGCGCAGCACCACCGCACTAATAAGAGAAATAATATGAGCAAGCCTTTAGAAGGGATAAGGGTCATCGATCTGACCCACATGCTATCCGGTCCGTATGCGGGCATGATCCTGGCCGATCTTGGTGCCGAAACCATCAAGGTGGAGCCGCTCACAGGCGAAGGCACCCGAGCTCTGCTGGCCAAGGACCCGAACAATTCACTCAACGGAATGGGGGCCTATTTCCTCACCCTCAACCGCAACAAGAAAAGCGTTTGCATCGACCTCAAGAGCGAATCAGGTCTGGAGCTGTTCTATGACCTGGTACGCCACGCCGACATCGTGCTGGACAACTTCAGCGCCGGCGTCCCGACCAAGCTGAAGATCGACTTCCCCCACCTCGAAGCCATCAATCCGCGCATCATCACCTGCTCCGTCACCGGCTTCGGCCAGGACGGCCCGAACTTCCAGCGCCCGGCTTTCGACCAGGTGGTCCAGGGCATCGGCGGCGGCATGTCGATCACTGGCGAAAACGCCGACAAGCCGACCCGCGCCGGCATTCCCATCGGCGATCTGGGCGGCGGCATGTTCGCCGTCATGGGCATCCTCGCCGCACTGCAGGCGCGAAATACCAAGGGCCACGGCCAGCACATCGACATTTCCATGCTGGACTGCCAGATCAGCATGCTCAACTACATGGCCACCATGTACTTCCTCAGCGGCCAGAACCCTACGCCGCTGGGCAACGGCCATTTCGTCCACGTGCCCTACAACACCTTCCGCACGCGGGACGGCTTTCTCATCGTCGCGGTAATTTTCGACAGCTTCTGGGACAACTTGGTCAACCTGCTGGACATCGAGGCGCTCAAGGACCCGAAGTACAAGGCCCAGCCCGAGCGCCTGGCTAACCAGGCATTCATCGAAGGCATCCTCAACGAAGTCTTCTCCACCCAGACCACCGAACACTGGGTTGCCCAGCTGAGCTCCGTGCGCGTGCCCTGCGCGCCGGTGAACAACTTCAGCCAGGCCTTGAGCGATCCGCAGGTGCTCTACCGCAAGATGGTGGTGGAAATCGAGCACCCCGAGGGCGGCAAGGTCAACGCGCCGGGCAACCCGATCAAGATGTCCGTGGACGACGATGACCATTTCAGCCCACCGCCTCTGCTAGGCCAGCACACCGACGAGGTGCTCAAGGAGCTTCTCGGCTTCGACGACGCGCGCATCGAGCAATTGCGCGCCAGCAAGGTGGTGAGGTGAGCCATGAGCGAGCGTATTGTCGTCAATGAAGTCGGGCCGCGCGACGGCCTGCAGAGTCAGGGCAAGACCCTGACCGTCGAACAGCGGCTGCAAATGATCCAGGCCCTGCTGGACACCGGCATCCGCAGTATCGAAGTGGGCAGTTTCGTTTCCCCCAAGGCGGTTCCGCAGATGGCCGGCACCGGCGAGCTGTTTGTCCGGCTGCCCATGGCCGATCAGGTGACCTATTCGGCGCTGATCCCCAATGCCAAAGGCTACGAACTGGCCCGCGCCGCTGGTGCCCGTTCGGTGGCGGTAGTGCTCTCGGCCACCGAGACCATGAACCAGCGAAATATCCGCATGAGCCTGGACCGGACCACCGCCGTGTGCCTGGAGCTGATGCAGCAGGCCCGTCGCGACGGCGTCGAAGCCCGCGCCTACGTCGCGGTGGCATTCGAGTGCCCATTCGAGGGCGTGACGCCAGCCGAGCGGGTGATCGACCTCACCCAACGGCTGTTCGAGGCCGGCGCGGACAAGGTGATCATCGCCGACACCATCGGCGCGGCCAACCCGAGTGCAGTGCGTCGGGTGCTCGATCCTCTGCAGCGCTTCGCCAACGAGGGCTGGCTGTCCTGCCACTTCCACGATACCCGCGGCATGGCCCTGGCCAACGTGCTGGCGTCGCTGGAAGCCGGCGTACGCGAATTCGACAGCTCCATCGGTGGCCTGGGCGGCTGCCCCTTCTCACCGGGCGCTACCGGCAACCTGGCTACCGAAGACCTGGTGCTGATGCTCAACGCCATGGGCCTTGAGACCGGCATCGACAGCCTGAAGCTGGTCAACGCCGTGCGTCAGGTGCAGGAACTTACCGAAACGCCGCTGGGCGGTCACTGCTTCCGCTGGCTGCAACGTCAGGCGGACCAGGAGGCAAGCCATGCTTGAGTCAACCCTGAGTTGGGCCGGCCGGCTGTCGCCCTGGCTCATCATCGGCGCGCTGTCCTACGCGGCGCTGTTCATCAAACCAACCGTCAACCCGCCGCCGCTGAATCAGCCACTGCTGGAGACCCGCGATGCATTCTTCGATGCCGAAGTCTACGACCAGCATGTCTGGGCCGTGGGACAGAACGGAGCGCTGCTGGAGTCGCTGGACGGCGGTAAAAGCTGGAGTCGCGAAGAGGTTCCGGGGCGCGACAACCTCCAGGGCATCGCCGTTTCCCCTGAAGGCACGGTGGTGGTGGTCGGCAACCAGGGCCGCTTGTGGGTCAAGCAGGCCGACGGCAGCTGGAAAGAACAGCTGACGCTGGGCGAAGACGCCGTGGCCAAGCTACTGGACGTGACCTTCATCGACGGTCACTTCTGGGTCGTGGGCGAGATCGGCACCCTGCTGCGCGCCGATGCATTGGCGCGCCAATGGCAGCAGCTGAGCATCGACGAGGACATCACCCTCAACAGCATCGTCCCAGGTGCTAATGACGATCTCTGGATCGCCGCCGAGTTCGGTCGTCTGCTGCACAGCGTCGACCACGGACAGACCTGGCAGGAACAGGAACTGGGTTCCGAAAGTCTGCGCGCGGTGCACTTCAACGGGCCGGTAGGCGTGGCTGTGGGTAACCGCGGCGGCTTCTACCTCAGCGAAAACGCCGGTGCGAACTGGCGCGAAGTGCCTGCCTTCACCGAAGAACATCTCTACGACGTGACCTTTCACCAGGGCCGCTGGATCGCCACCGGTGATCGCGGTGCGCTCTATCAGAGCCGGGAAACCGTTCCCGCGCGCGGCTGGCAGCGCTGGAACCCGGAAGGCCTCGATAAGAGTTATCACAGCCGCCTGCTCAACACCGATCGGGGTGTGCTGCTGGTCGGCAAACAGGTTGGCCTGCTCAGCGCAGATGAGCTTCAGCTGTTGATCAAGGAGAACCAGTGATGACTCGCGTTATCAGCTACACCGCGCGCCTGGCTGCATGGTCCATCCGTAACCGCATCCTGGTCTGCGTCGCCGTTGCACTGACGACCGCCTTCTTTGCCGCATCGCTGGCAGGGCTGGATATCCGCACCCGTTTCAGCGACATGGTGCCCCACGACCATCCCTACGTGCAGGTGCACACCAAGTATCAGGACAGCTTCGCCGCCAGCAACCGCGTGACCATCCTGGTCAAAGCCCGCGAAGGCGAGATCTTCAAACCGGAAATTCTCGAAGAAGTGCGGCGCATCACCTACGACCTGCAAAAGGTCGAGGGCGTGAACCCGATGCAGATCACTTCGCTGGCGTCGAAGAAACTCAAGCGCGTCAACGCCTCCAGCGAAGGGATTGAAACCAGGCCGATGATGTGGCCGAACGTCCCCACTTCGGCGGAGGAAATCACCGAGCTACGCCAGGCGGTGCTGAATAACCCGCTGGTCTACGGCCTGTATGTGGACCGCGAGCTGAGCTCGGCGCTGATCCAGGTGGACTTCTATGACCACCTGGTGGACTACAGCAAGATCTTCCCGCAGATCCAGGCTCTGCTCGACGCCTCGCCGGTGCAGGATCAGGTCAGCCTGCACCTGGTCGGCGAGCCGATCCTGTACGGCTGGGTTGCGCATTATCTGCAGGAGACCGTCAGCCTTTCGCTGCTGTCGCTGGGCGCCATGCTGCTGTTGCTGTTCGTCTTCAGCCGCACCTGGCGCGGCACGATCCTGCCGTTCCTGGCCGGGGTGGTATCAGCGATCTGGGCGCTGGGCATCGGCAACCTGCTGGGCTACAACTTCGATCCGCTGGTGATCGTGGTGGCTTTCATCATCACCGCCCGGGCACTGTCGCACTCGGTACAAATGATCACCCGTTTCGATGATCTGGTGCTCTCTGGCGACCACGTGGACTCACGGCTGGCTGCCGAGCAGACCATGCGCGAACTGTGGCGTCCGAGCATGCTCGGTCTTTACGCCGATGCCGGCGCCATCCTCTGCGTGATCCTGACACCGATTCCGCTGCTGCAGAAAGTGGCCGTGGTCGGTGCCATCTGGGTGATGACCATCACCGTCTCGGCGGTATTTCTCACCCCGGCACTGCTGTCGTTCATCAAGCGCCCGCAAGGCTACGCCCATCCGTTCAACCTCGACGGTTTCATGCGCGTGATCCTCGCGGGCGCCAAGTGGGTGGTGCGTAGCCGCGCCCGCTACGCCGTCGCGCCGCTGATGATCCTGCTGGTGAGCGGTGTGATCTTCGAAGCCACTCGCCTGACCATCGGCGATGCCAGTGACGGTTCGCCGATTCTCTGGCAGGACTCCTCGTTCAATCGGGACAGCGCGCTGATCAACCGTCTGTATCCGGGCTCCGAGCAGATGTTCGTGGTGATCGAGGGCCAGGACATGGACACTCTGAAGAGCCCCCAGGTGCTCGACTGGATGATGCGTTTCTCGCGCTATATGGAACGCCAAGAAGAGATCGGCGGTGCCATTTCCATGGCCGACATCGTGGTGGACATCCGCCGCAACCTCTACGAAGGCAACCCACGCTTCCGTGAGCTGGGCGGCAGCCAGGTGGAAAACGGCGAGCTGATCAGCTTCTACATGCAGGGTGCCGACCCTGGCGATCTGGCGCAGTTCACCGACGTGCACTTCCGCAACGGCGCAGTCACCCTGTTCTTCCGCGACCACAAGGGCGACACCCTGCGCAAGGCCACCCACTACGCCAAGCAGTTCATCGCCGAGAACCCCATCGAGGGCGCCGAGGTGAAACTGGTGGGCGGCGTGCTGGGCATCATCGCGGCTGTCAACGAAATCCTCCTGAGCGACCAGATCGAGGCCGTAGCCCTGGCCTTCCTGGTCGTGGTCATCTGCTGCCTGGTGGTGTACCGCTCTTCAGTCAGCGGGGTGTTCTTCATCATCCCGGTGGCGATTTCCAACGTGGTCACCTTCGCCTTCATGGCCTGGCAGGACATCGGCATGAGCATCAGTACCCTGCCGGTGGTGGCCCTCGGGATCGGCCTGGGCGTGGATTACGCCTTCTACATCGTCGATTCGATCAAGGAATACCTGGAGAAGCACCCCCACGCCGACCCCGTGGAGGCCGTGCTGCAGTCCCTCGGCTCGGCCGGACGCGGCGTGCTGCTGACCGCCTTCACCCTGGCCGCCGGCGTGCTGTTCTGGTCCTTCTCCTCCCTCCGATTCCAAGCAGAGATGGGCATGTTGATCGGGCTCTGGCTCATGGTCTCCGCGCTCACGTCCCTGTTTGTCATGCCTTCGCTGGCGCTGGTGTTCAAGCCGAAGTTCATCTTTGGGCACAGCGCAAAGGAAGAAGCCCGACCCGTCGAGCACGCGCTACCCCCAGTACATAATGGAGCAGCTGATAATGAAAAAAAGAATCAGGCTTTTAACCCCGTTAGCTAGTGCAGTCATGCTGGCGGCAGGATTTCAGGCGCCAGCCATGGCAGAAGATGGATTCTTCGACAACTGGGAGGTCAGCGGCTATGCGCGCCTGCACCTGTCCTGGAACCTGGAGAACCCATACCTGATGGACGGCAGCGACCCCGCGCTGGTCGGCGCCGACCGCAAGGGCGACTACCGCTACGACATGTCCATGGCGCGCAGCATCCTGAAGCTCAACCTCTTCAAGGAGTTCGGCGAGTCGCAGTTCTTCGTGTCGGGTCGGGTGGCCCGCGAGTACGAGACCAACTACCTGGAAGATCTTCAGGAAGTGATGGATCAGAACGCGCAGTCGGACTTCTTCAGCGACCGCCGCAGATCCGACGTCGATCTGATGGACGACGTTTACAACAGCGAAGAGCTGCGCGAACTGTGGTGGCAGACCAAGGTCACCCCCACTACCACCCTGAAGATCGGCAAGCAGCAGGTGGTCTGGGGCGAGACGGACTTCTTCCAGTCCCTGGACGTGATCCACGGCTATGATCAGCGCATCCGCTCCTTCCTCGAACCTGAGAACGAGGACGTGCGCAAGCCGCTATGGATGGTCAACCTGGAGCAGGAGTTCAACCAGCTCGGCGGGACCCTGCAGCTGATCTTTATCCCCGGCCAGTTCAACAGCGGCTATGACCGCGGCAACACCTACGACGTGGACGGCGGCCGCTGGGCCAATAACCCGAACAAGGGCATCACCTTCCGCACCGCCACCTTCGGTGCCGACGTGCCTTACAACTTCGACCACAAGGACGCCGACATGGACGATCCGTCCTACGGTCTGCGTTGGAAGTCGATGATGGGCGACTGGGAATATTCCCTGGCCTGGTTCCACGGCCCGTCGGTCAACCCGGTGATCAACCCCAACCCGGACAACCCTCTGGGCGTGGGCGACTCGGCCAGCGGCGTGCCATTCGGCGGTGCCTACAAGGGCGAGTACAACTCAGACCGCGGCTCCACCGTGGGCGAGCTGATCTACCCCTTCGTCAACGTCTTCGGCTTCTCCGCCAACCGCTACCTGGAATCCATCGACTCGGTGTTCTCCACCGAGCTCTCCTACATCCCCGACTCGCCGTACAACTACGGCCTGCAGGCAGGTGAGGCCGGCGGTTGCGCCTTCTTCCCGGGCTTCTGCGGGATCAAGGAGAAGGACGTGGTCAAGACCATGCTGCGCCTGGACAAGCAAGTGGCGCTGCAACGTTTCATCGGCACCAGCCGGCCTTCTTTCCTCTCGGTACAGCTGTTCAACACCTGGATCACCGACTACGACCGCGACGACGAGCTGGTCAACTCCGCGGGCTTCAGCGGCCGCACCAAGGAGTTCTCCACCATCGCCACGGCGATCCTCGCGATGAACTACGACAACGACCGCATCAACCCGAGCCTGGCCGTCGGCACCGACATGACCTACGGCGGCAGCTTCGTGATCCCAGCCGTGGAATTCGCCTACGGCGACCATTGGCGCATCCGTGCAGAAGCCGACATCTTCTTCAACGACGAGAAGCAGGACCGGGCGCTGCAAGGCTTCAACAACACCAACCTGTTCGGTTACTTCCATGGCAACGACCAGCTGTCCTTGCGCGTGACCTACAACTTCTAAGACCCGGAGACGAAAACAATGACAACGAACATGCGTCTTAGCTGCATGGCCAGTGCCCTGCTTCTGTCCAGCGTGTTGACCGCACACGCGGCCGAGCTCAAGCCTGGTGACCAGATCAACGCGGGCAACCTTGCACAGCGCCTCGACGACACCTTCGAAGGCACGCGCATCGGCGACATGCTCACCGATCGCATGCAGACGCTGATCCGCGAGGAAGGGCTGAAAATCAACCTGAAGGCTTCCGAACCCATCACCCTCGGCAAGGACTACATGGCGGCCACCCGCGCCAACGCCGGCAAGGCCACCTTCAACCCCAATACCCGCCAGGTTGAAGGTTGGGTCGCCGGCATGCCCTTCCCGGACGTGCAGGAAAACGATCCCCATGCCGCGGAGAAGCTGATCTGGAACCACCATTACGCTCAACCGAACAAGAACGTGATGGACTACCCGAAGTTCGCCTACCTGTTCATCGATCCCAAATCGGGCCTGGAGCGCAAGCAGGAGTGGCGCTTCCTGCGCTACCAGATGAAGGGTCGCCTGGGCGTGGACAACCCGGTCGAGGGTGATGGCAGCATCTTCACCAAGACCCTGCTGTACGCAACCTACCCGTCGGATATTCGCGGCCTGGGCCTGTTCACCATCCGTTACGACTCGCCGAAACTCGAGGACTCCTGGGCCTACGTGAAGTCGGTGCGGCGTACCCGTCGCCTGTCCGGCGGCACCTGGATGGACCCGATTGGCGGCACCGATCAGCTCTCTGACGATATCGAGATCTTCAACGCTCACCCAAGCTGGTATCCAGAGTACAAACTGCTCGGCAAGCGCAAGCTGCTGGTAGTAGCCAACTCCACCACCACGCCGTGGAATGCCAAGGCCAAAGGCAACGCCGAGTTCCCCATCGTCGACCTCGACAACGCCCCGCACTGGAACCCCAACGACGGCTGGGAGCCGCGCGATGTATGGGTCGTCGAGGCGGTCACGCCGCCAGAGCATCCCTATGGCAAGAAGGTGATGTACATGGACACCCAGTTCCCGCGCTTCTACCAGGCCGAAGCCTATGACCGCAAAGGCCAGTTCTGGAAGTGGATGAACTACCACCTCAAGACCATCACCCTGGCCGACGGCGACACCGCCATCGCCTCAGCGGCGGGCTTCACCCTGGACTACCAGCGGCGCCACGGCACCGTCTTCATCCTCGGCGAAGGCACCACCATGAATACCCCCGGTATTACCGCGGACAACGTCAACCTGCGCGAACTGGAGAAAGTCGCACGCTGATACGTGTGACGCCTGGTCGCCGCAAAGGCGGCCAGGCCCCACAAGAATCAGGAAGCGCTTGGAGAGCAACCATGAGTTTTCGTTTGGGCGTAGACGTGGGCGGAACCTTCACCGACCTGCTGCTGATCAATGATGTGACCGGCGAGAGCTTTACCGCCAAGGTCCCTTCCACCCCCCACAACCCTTCCGTTGCGGTACTCAACGGTATCGAGCGGATTTGCGGCATCGCCGCCATCGACCCCGCGCAGATCAACTGCGTGATGCACGGCACCACCGTGGCCACCAACGCCATCCTTACCCGGCGTGGTGCCAAGGTGGGTCTGGTCACCACCCGTGGCTACAAGCAGGTGCTGCACATCGCCCGCTCCTTCGTGCCCGGCGGCCTGGGCGGCTGGGTAATCTGGAACAAGGGCGAGTTGCTCGCGCCGCTGGAACTGACCATCGAGGCTGATGAGCGCATTGGTGCCGACGGCGAGGTGGTTCGCCCGCTGGATCGCGAGGCGATCCGCCAGGAGCTGACACGCCTGGCCTCGACCGGCATCGAGGCGCTGACCATCAGCCTGGTCAACGCCTACGTCAATGGCGTTCACGAGCGCGAAATCCTCGAGATCGCCGCCGAGGTGATGCCACAGATTCCCGTATCCCTGTCCTCGGAAGTCGTGCCGGAGATGCAGGAGTACGAGCGCACCGAAACCACCGTGGTCAACAGCTACGTGCGCCCGGAGGTGGAGAAGTACATCAATCACCTGCAGAACGAGTTGGATCAACGCATCGGTAGCCATTCGCAGCTCTCGATCCTGCGTTCCGACGGCGGCCTGGCCACCAGCCAGTCGGCTGCCAATACCCCGGTCAACCTGCTGCTCTCCGGCCCCGCCGGTGGCGTGGCCGGTGCCATCTGGTTCTGCTCGCGCGGCGGTTTCAGCCGCGTGCTGACCTTCGACGTTGGCGGCACCTCCACCGACGTTGCTCTGATCGATAACAACCAGGCACGCATCCGCCGCGAAACCCGCGTCGGCGACGTGGCCGTACGCGCGCCATCGGTGGATGTGCGCACCGTAGGCGCCGGCGGCGGTTCCATTGCCAGCGTGCCGGAGCTGACCCGCGCCCTGCGCGTGGGCCCGGAAAGTGCCGGTGCGGTACCCGGCCCCGCCGCCTACGACCGTGGCGGCGAGCTGGCCACGGTAACCGACGCCAACGTGGTGCTGGGCTACCTGCCGGCCGTGCAGAAGCTTGGCGGCGACTTTCAGGTGCGCCATGACCTGGCGACCGCCGCGGTGCAACGCGTTGCCGACGCCATGGGCGTATCGCTGTTCGAGGCTGCCGAAGGCATCGTGCGCCTGGCCAACGAACACATGTACGGCGCGCTGCGCCTGATCAGTGTCGAGCAGGGCTACGATCCGCGCGATTTCGCCCTGTGCGGCTTCGGCGGCGCCGGTCCGCTGCACGCCAATGCCATGGGCATCCTGATGGACGCCTGGCCGGTAATCATCCCGCCGGGCCCCGGTGTGCTCTGCGCCTACGGTGACGCCACCACTCGGGTGAAGGATGAAGCCTCGCGCTCGATCATCCGCCGCATCGCCGACCTTGAACTCGACGAGGTCATGCAGATCCTCGACCAGCTGAGCAGCCAGGTGAGCCAGTCGCTGGCCAGCCAGGGCATCGAGCCGGGCCTGCAGCAACTCAACTACGAGGCGGACGTCCGCTATCAGGGCCAGGCGCTGCAACTGACTCTGGAAGTGGACCGTGAGCGCCTGTCGAGCGAGGGCCTGCAAGTGATCACCCGCTCCTTCGACGGTGAGCACGAGCAGCTGTTCAGCTTCAGCCTCGAGGACTCCCATGAGCTGATCAACCTGCGCGCCATCGCCCGTGCACCACGCCCGCAGATTACCGAGCGCCAGTACGAAAGCAGCCAGCTGGATCTGTCCGCGGCGGTCAGCGGTCAGAGCCCGATTCACTACGCCGGCAATGACTACAGCGCCACGCTTTACGATCGCAGCAAGCTGGCGCCCGGCCTAGTCGTGCCCGGCCCGGCCATCGTCATGGAAATGGATTCCACCACTGTTGTGTTCCCCGGTTACGAAGCGGCAGTCGACCGCATCGGCAACCTGCTGATTCGGCCGCAGGAGTAAGCATTATGGTTGCGCGTATCAAACAGACCAATAACACCCCTTTCGAACGCGTGGCGGTGGACAGCATCACCATCGATATCGTCGAGAATGCTCTGAGCAACGCCCGTCACGAGATGGACGCCGTGCTGTTCCGCACCGCCATGAGTCCAGGTATCCGTGAACAGGGCGACGCCTTCCCGCTGATCGCCACCAACGAAGGCAAGATGATCGTCGGCCAGTTCGGCTCCTTCATCACCGGCTTTCTGAAGAGCTATACCGGTGAGATCGAGGAAGGCGACATCTTCCTCACCAACGACCCCTACCTGTGCAATGGCGCGGTAAGCCACCTGCCCGACTGGTTGGTGCTGATGCCGATCTTCAAGGACGGCCGCATCATCAACTACTCGGCGATGTTCGGGCACATGTCCGACGTCGGCGGCAAGGTACCCGGCTCGCTGCCGACCAACGCCGCGTCGATCTGGGAGGAAGGCATCCGCATCCCGCCGGTCAAGCTGTACCGCAAGGGCGTGATGAACGCCGACATGCTCGACGTCATCCTGCACAACGTGCGCCTACCGCGCTGGAACCGCTCGGACCTCAACGCCATCGTCGCCGCCTGCCGTACCGCCGGCAAACGCTGCGTCGAACTGGCCGAGCGCTTCGGCGACGACGTCTTCTACAGCGCCCAGCAGGAGATGCTCGACCGTACCCGCCGCGCGATGAAGGAAGTCATCCAGCGCGTGGTGCCCGAGCAGCGTCAGGTTTTCGAGGACTACATCTGCGACGACGGCGCCGGCCTGGGCCCCTACACCCTGCGCTGCGCCCTTTGGCGCGAGGGCGAGAAAGCCATCTTCGACTTTACCGGCACCGACCCGCAGGCGCCCTCCTCGGTGAACTTCTACCTCAACGAAGAGATGTTCAAGATCTTCTTCGGCGCGCTGACCATCAGCCTGTTCGATCCGGCGATCCTGCTCAACGACGGCTTCTACGACCTGGTGGAAGTGCGCATCCCGCAGGGCTCGCTGCTCAAGCCGAACTTCCCGGCGGCGCTGTCCTGCCGAACCCATGCGCTGGGACGCATTTTTGACATGATGAGCGGCCTGCTCGGCCAGGGCGCACCGGAGTCCATGAACGCCGCCGGCTTCTCCGATTCGCCGCACTTCATGTATTCGGGCTACGACAAGAACGGCGAGTGGTTCCAGCTGTTCCAGATCGGTTTCGGCGGCATTCCGGGTCGCCCCGCTGGTGACGGTGCCGACGGCCACTCGCTGTGGCCGGGCTTTACCAACGTGCCCAACGAGTTCGTCGAGGCCTACTTCCCGCTACGTATCGAGAGCTACGAAACCCTCGCGGACACCGGCGGTGCCGGCCTGCATCGGGGCGGCAACGGCCTGCGGGTCAGCTACTGCATGCTGGTCGACGGCGAGATATCGATTCACGACGATCGCTGGCTCACCTACCCCTGGGGCGTCAGTGGCGGCGAGCCGGGCGCGCGCAGCCGCAAGGAGCTGGTGCGGACCGATGGTAGCCGCCAGGTGCTGCCCTCCAAGTGCGACAACATCAAGGTCACCGCCGGCGACGTGCTGCTGTTCGACACCTGGGGTGGCGGTGGCTGGGGCGATCCGTTCAAGCGCGACCCGGCCAAGGTGCTCACCGATGTGCGTCGCGGGCTGGTCAGTGTCGAAGGCGCACGCCGCTATGGCGTGGTGATCGCCAACGATGCCGTCGATCAGACCGCCACCGAGGAGCTGCGCGCCAAGTTGATCGACGCACGCGGCCCGGTGGAGCTGTTCGACCGCGGCGGCACAGTGGAAGAACTCAAGGCCCGCTGCCTGGAAGAAACCGGCCTGCCCGCACCCGCTACGCCGACCTGGAGCTGAGCCATGGCCTTGCAATCCAATGATCTGCAGACCGCCGAACGCTACGCCCTGGTACTGGTGGACCTCAGCCTGGGGTTCACCGACCCCGAGCTGAGCCCGCTGGCCTCCGACTGCCCGCAGGTGGTCGAGGCCAACCGGCAGTTGCTGGAGGCCTTCCGCCGACGCGGCTGGCCGGTGTTCTTCACCACGGTGGCCTACGACAGCCCGGACCAGGCGCGGGTGTTTCGCGAGAAGCTGCCAAGCCTCAACGTGCTGGAAGCTGGCAGTCGGCTGGTGGAGATCGATCCCCGGCTGGCCCCGCGTGAAGGCGAACCGGTGCTGGTCAAGCACTGGGCCAGCGCTTTCTTCGGTACCGACCTCAAGGCGCAGCTGGATGCGGCAGGTGTCGATGGCGTGATGGTCACCGGCTTGACCACCAGCGGTTGTGTGCGCGCCACCGCCGTGGACGCGCTGCAACACGACCTGCGGGTACTGGTACCGGAGGAAGCTGTGGGTGATCGCAACCAGGAGGCGCACAAGGCCAATCTGTTCGACCTGCAGCTCAAATACGTTGATGTGCGGCCCCTGGAGCGCTGCCTTGCGCTGCTGGCCTAGGGCGCAGTGGATGGTCCTGGCACTGCTGGCCGGTTGCGCCGGGGACGGCTATCGGGGCGGCGAACCGTCGCCCATCCTCACCCAGTCCCCTGCCTGCCAGGCTTATTCGCAGGCTTGGGTCAATCACTTCCGGGCCAGCGTCGCCGCGCTGGACGGGCGGCGTGGCGAGGCGGCCCGCGCCGACTTGCTGCTGGCCCGCGCACAACTGCAGCAAATGCAAATGGATGACGGTTGCTACAAGCCCTATTGCCTGATCCAACCCAGGGCTGAAGGCCGGCTCGACGCCTACTGCGGCTACAAGGTCCCCGACCCCACCGGCGCAGAGCTTTACCGATGGATTCCCTGGACCAATCTAAACTGAGCCATAAGAAACAAGAGAGGACGATATCGTGGGAGCGCAGACACTCTACGACAAGCTGTGGGCGCGCCACCGGGTGGACGAACTTCCCGATGGCTCCACGCTGCTGTACATCGACCGGCACCTGCTGCATGAGGTGACCTCGCCCCAGGCCTTCTCCAATCTTCGGCTGGCCGGGCGCAAGCCCTGGCGGCTGGATACCAGCCTGGCCACCCCGGACCACAACGTACCCACCCTAAGCCGTGAACAGGGTGTGGAAGGCATCAGTGACGCCATTGCCCGTCAGCAGATCGCCACACTGGAGCGCAACAGCCAGGAGTTCGGCGTACCGCTGTTTGCCCTCGACGACGTGCGCCAGGGCATCGTCCACGTCGTCGGACCCGAGCAGGGCCTGACGCTACCAGGCACCACCCTGGTCTGCGGCGACTCGCATACCGCCACCCACGGCGCCCTTGCCGCCCTCGCCCACGGCATCGGCAGCAGCGAGGTGGAGCATGTGCTGGCCACCCAGACACTGCGCAGCCGCAAGCAGAAGAACTTCCGCATCCAGGTCGACAATCGCCTGGGCCTGGGCGTCACCGCCAAGGACCTGGCCCTGTACATCATCGGCCAGATCGGCACCGCCGGCGCCACCGGCCATGCCATCGAATTCTGCGGCGAAGCGATCCGCGCGCTGAGCATGGAAGCCCGCATGACCCTCTGCAACATGAGCATCGAAGCCGGCGCGCGAGTGGGCCTGGTGGCCTACGACGACAAGACCGAAGCCTATGTAAAGGGCCGCCCGCTGGCGCCCGGCGAGGCGGACTGGGAGCAGGCCATCGGCTACTGGCGCACGCTGCATTCGGACGCCGATGCGCACTTCGACCGCGAGCTGGAAATCGATGCCAGCCAGGTACGGCCGCAAGTCACCTGGGGCACCTCCCCCGAACAGGTGACCTCCATTGACGGCCGCATCCCGACTCTTGACCAAGCCTGCGACGCGCTGCAGCGGGCCGACTGGGAGCGCGCCCTGCGCTACATGGATCTCGAGCCCGGCCAGCCGCTGGCCGGCATTCCGGTGGACCGCATCTTCATCGGCTCCTGCACCAACGCCCGCATCGAGGACCTGCGTGCTGCTGCCGAGGTGCTGCGCGGTCGCGAAGTGCATGCACGAATTCGGCAAGCTCTGGTGGTTCCGGGCTCCGGTTTGGTGCGCCTGCAGGCCGAACGCGAAGGCCTGGACCGTATCTTCAAGGCGGCCGGCTTCGAGTGGCGCGCACCTGGCTGCTCCATGTGCCTGGGCATGAATGCCGACCGCCTCAACCCGGGAGAACGCTGCGCAGCCACTTCCAACCGCAACTTCGAGGGGCGTCAGGGCAAGGGCGGTCGCACGCACCTGATGTCACCTGCGATGGCCGCCGCCGCGGCCGTAATGGGCGAACTCACCGATCTCGGGAGCTTTTGAGCATGCAGCCATTGATCGAACACGAGGGGGTGGTCATTCCCCTCAACCGCGCCAATATCGATACCGACATGCTGCTGCCCAAGCAGTATCTGAAGAGCCTGGAATCGTTCGGCTTCGGCGATTTCCTCTTCGATGACGAGCGCTATCTGGACCCCGGCGAGATCGACACGCCCATCGAAAGCCGCCGGCGCAATCCGGCATGTATCTTGAATAGCTCGCCCTACGACCAAGGTAGCGTAGTGCTAGCACAGGCCAACTTCGGCTGCGGCTCAAGCAGAGAACACGCGGTGTGGGCACTGCGCGACTTCGGTGTGCGTGTAGTAGTGGCACCCAGTTTTGGAGATATATTCCGTAACAACTGCTTCAACAACGGTGTACTTCCGTTACAGCTGGAACAGGCGCAAATCGATGCGCTGTTCGCTGTCGTGGAGAGCCAGCCCGGCATTCGCGCCAAGGTCAGTGTCAGTGAGCGGATGCTGTGGCTCGGCGATCGGCAGATCGCCTTTGAACTGGAGGAAGGTCGGCGCCAGCGCCTGCTGCAAGGGCTGGACGAAATCGGCGAAACCCTGGCGTTTGCCGAGCGAATAAAAGCGTACGAAAACATGCGAAAGGCGGAGGAACCCTGGCTGTTCCGGGAGTGATCGCTCCGCCAACCACTATAAGAACAAGAGGTGCGCTGTGGAGTTTGCGAACGAGGAACTTGACCGTGTGAAGGTCTGCTTCATCGGCAATTCGAAGGTCAGTCGGCTGGTGCACAGCCTGATTCCCGAATTCGAATCGCTGGCGAACATCACCATCATCGACAACATTTTCAACGATGCCGTGCGTGCCGCCCGTGAGCGGGTGGAGCGCAACGAAGTGGATATCTTCGCCAGTGCCGGGGCCAACGCCTTCTACCTGCAGGACACCCTGCCGGTGCCGGTGCTGGGGCTGAAAGTTGAACAATCCGACCTGATCCACGCCTTCCTCACCGCCCGCCGAATCGCCGACAAGGCGCTGTTGCTGACCTACGAACGGCAAGTGGCCAACGTCGAATTGCTGCGCCTGTTCGGCGGCATGGAGCTGATCCACCGCACCTATAGCACCGCCGAACAGGCCCACGAGATCTTCCATAGCCTGCGGGCTGAAGGCATTGGCGTGGTCATCGGTTCCAGCTACGTCTGCGACCTGGCCGACCAGTGGGGCCTGGAGTCGGTACTGGTCTATTCGCGCGAGTCCTGCCGCAACATGCTGCGCAAGGCAATCCGCCGCGCCGGGTTCTACAAGCGCGAGCGCCAACAGGCCGCCACCGAGCAGTTCCTGCTGGAGCAGAACCCCAATCCCCAGGTGATCACCAATCGCAGCGGCGTCGTGGTGGCCTGGAACAACGCTGCCCAGTCGCTGATCCCCAGCCTGCCCAAGCGCCGCCGCCTCAATGGCACTCTCGACCCCCGAGTACTGGAAGCCGAAAGCCTCACCGCCGAAGGCCTGCTGCTGGGCGACCGCCTGTGTACGCTGAACAAGATTCCGTTCGAGGTGGATGGCGAGAGCATCGGCTCACTTTACGTGTTCAATCCACGCCCCCTGGCACAACCCAGCGATCAGGAGCGCCGACTGGTTTACCAGTCCAGCCTTATGGTCGAAGTGCAGAGCCAGCTGCACCTGTACGGTTCCACCCCCGGCACCGTGTTGTTGCGCGGCGAAACCGGCACCGGCAAGGAGCTGGCTGCACGGCAGATCCATATTGCCAGCGCCAATGCCAGCGGCCCCTTCGTGGCCATCAACTGCGCGGCGATTCCGGCCGAGCTGTTCGAATCCGAGCTGTTCGGCTATGCCGACGGCGCCTTCACCAGCGCCAAGAGCGGCGGCAGGTCGGGTCTGCTGGAAAGCGCCAACAACGGCACCTTCTTCCTCGACGAGATCAACTCCATGCCGCTGCCGCAGCAGGCCAAGCTGCTCCGCGTACTACAGGAACGCGAGGTGCGACCGGTGGGTGCCAAGCGCGCCATCGCGCTGAACATCAAGTTCGTCGTCGCGTGCAACGCCGACCTGCAGGCCGAAGTGCGCGCCGGACGTTTCCGCGAAGACCTCTACTACCGTTTGAGCACCTTCGTCGTGGTGCTGCCACCGCTGCGTGAGCGCATGGAAGACATGCCGGTACTGATCGAATATCTGGTGCGCCGCGCCAGCCAGCGCTACGCAGTGGACGCCGACCCGGCGGACATGGCGCGCGCGCTGACTCCGGTCTTCCGCCGCTACAGCTGGCCGGGCAACGTACGCCAGCTGGAAAACATCATCGAGCGACTGGTGGTTTCCCTGCGTTTGTATGGCAGCAGCGACGCTCTTGCAGACGCCCTACCGCGGCTGGCCCCCGAGCTGTTCACCTCGGCGAATGAAATCGACGAAGGCGGCCACCTGCATCAGGTGGAGCAGGAAGAAATAGTCAAGGCGCTCAAGCAATTCGGCGGCAACAAGAGCCTCGCCGCGGAATACCTGGGCATCAGCCAGACAACGCTGTGGCGTCGCCTCAAGCGTATTGCCAACGAGGCGGGCCACTTATGAAAAAAACACTGATCCAGCCGCTGCCCGACCCTTTCGAGCCTTTCGCCCTGTCACCGGGCATCGCCTATGGCGACCTGCTGTTTATTTCCGGGCAAGCCGCTCTCGACCCGCAGGGACAGATAGTTGGCGCGGGAGATTTCATGGCCCAGGCCGAATGCGCCTTCGGCAATTTGCAAAGGGTGCTGGAAACCGCCGGGGCCGGGTTGGAGGACGTGCTGAAAGTCACCATCTTCGTCACCGACATGACCTATTTCCCCGAGGTGGTGGCTCTGCGCAAGCGTTTCTTCCGCCCGCCCTACCCGGCCGACTCCATCGTTCAGGTCAGTGCCCTGGCGCTGCCGGAACTGATGTTCGAGATCGAGGCGATTGCCGCCCGACCGAAGTCGGGCGGCTAGCTCCGCGCTTAGAACTGCTCAGCGTCGAGGCTATAGAGAGAGGCGCTGCCGGCGCGGATGCTGCCCTCCAGGCCCTGCACACGCGGCAGCAGGCGTTCGAAGTAGAAGGCCGCACTGGCACGCTTGCCCGCGTAGAAAGCATCGTCGCTGTAGGCACGATTGGCCGCCGCGACCATGCGCACCCACATATAGGCATAGGCGGTGTAGCCGAACAGATGCAGATACTCCACCGAAGCCGCGCCAATGGCGTTGAGATCCCCCTTGGCCTGCTCCAGCAGCCAGCCGCTCAGCTGTTCCAGGCGCTCGACAGCGTCCAGCAGCGCGGCGTTGTGCGGCGTCTCATGGGCGGCGGCGAAGGTGCGGATTTCCTCGGCGAACAGGCGCAACGCGGCGCCACCGTTACCCACCACCTTGCGGCCAAGCAGGTCCAGCGCCTGAATGCCGTTGGTGCCCTCGTAGATCTGCGCGATACGCACGTCACGTACCAGTTGCTCCTGGCCCCACTCGCGAATGTAGCCATGGCCACCGAACACCTGCTGCCCGTGCACGCAGCTCTCGAACCCGGTGTCGGTGAAGAAGGCCTTGGCCACCGGCGTAAGCAGCGCCACCAGGGCTTCGGCCCGCTCCCGCTGTGCCGGGTCCTCGGCGTACTTGGCGAGGTCCAGCTGCTGCCCGACGTAGCAGGCGAAGGCGCGGCCAGCCTCGGTCAGGGTCTTCATGGTCAGCAACATGCGGCGCACATCGGCGTGAACGATGATCGGGTCGGCCACCCGCTCCGGCGCCACCGCCCCGGTGGCGGCGCGGCTCTGCAAACGCTCGCGGGCATAGTCCCGAGCCGCCTGGTAGGACGCCTCGGCACAGCCGATACCCTGAATGCCGATGGACAGCCGCTCGTAGTTCATCATGGTGAACATGGCCGCCAGGCCCTTGTTCAGTTCGCCGACCAGGTAGCCCCGGGCACCGTCGAAGTTCATCACGCAAGTGGACGAGGCCTTGATGCCCATCTTGTGCTCGATGGAGCCGCAGGACACCGCATTCGCCGCACCCAGGCTGCCGTCGTCGCCGACCAGCACCTTCGGCACCAGAAACAGCGAGATGCCCCTCGGCCCTGCCGGCGCATCCGGCAGTTTGGCCAGCACCAGGTGGATGATGTTCTCGGTCAGGTCCTGCTCGCCGCCGGTGATGAAGATCTTGCTGCCGGTGATGCGATAGCTGCCGTCTGCCTGGGGCTCGGCGCGGGTGCGGATGATGCCCAGGTCGGTGCCGGCGTGGGCCTCGGTCAGGCACATGGAGCCGGCCCAGCGGCCTTCGTACAACGGCGGCAGGTAACGGCGCTTGAGCTCCTCGCTGGCGTGGGCGTCGATGGCCAGGCAGGCGCCGGAGCTCAGCGCCGAGTAAAGGGCGAAGCTGGAATTGGCCGCGTAGAGCATTTCCTCGAAGGCCACGGCGAGCATCTTCGGCATGCCCATGCCACCGAACTCGGGGTTGCCGGAAAGCCCCACCCAGCCGCCCTCGGCGTAGGTGGCGTAGGCTTCGCGAAAGCCCGCCGGGGTCTGCACCTGCCCGTCAATCCACTTGGCGCCTTCCTCATCGCCGCTGCGGTTGAGCGGCGCCAGCAGGTCGCCGGTGACCTTGGCCGCCTCCTCGAGGATGGCGTTGGCGGTATCGGCATCGATGCGTTCGGCCAGGGTCGGCAGGCTCGCCCAAAGGGCAGGCGCCTCGAATACCTCGTGGAGAATGAAGCGGGCGTCGCGCAGGTCGGCCTTGTAGCTGGGCATGGGAGTTACCTCGGTCGTAGGGGTTTATTGTTGTGGTTGGTGACGCAGACCTTGCAGGCAGCCCTGCAGCAGGGTTTCGATCAGACTGGTCTGCTCGTCCGCCGGCAGGCCCTCGCCGGCCAGCCACACGGGCAGGTGCTCGATAAGATTGAGCAACACCTCCCCCGCCAATCCATCGGCCTTATTCCCGACCAGGCTCATTGTCAGGCCGTCGGCAACTCGCCGACGCAGGCTGTCGATACGGGTCAGATGGCCGGGTCTCAGGCAGTGGCGTTCGCGACAGGCCAGCAGAAAGCGCGACGGGCATTGCCGGTAGGCCACTCCCACCATGCGGCTCAGGCGCTGGGTCGGTTGGATCGTCAGCCCCGAACGGGCACAACGGCCAACAAGGATCAGCAGCTGTTCATAGTGTTCTTCCAACGCCTCGAACAACAGCTCTTCCTTGCCCGCAACGTGGGTGTAAAGGGTGCCGGTGGATACCCCCATGTGGTTGGCCAGCTTGCGCAGGCTGACCTGGCCAAAGCCCTGTTCGGCGAACAGCTCAAGAGCACGCTCCCGGCTGTTTTCGAAACGGGTGACAGGCTGAACTCTCATGGCAGATTCCGTGGCAGTTTATCGAGCCTTGAAACAGGCGGCGTCGATGACAGTCTAGAAAGCCCCGGGGGTCGCTTGCTATGCCCAAAGCGCCCGCCTTTCGCGCATAGATTTGGCCATGAAAATGAGTACCGCCGTCATGGGTAAACAGGATTCGGTTGCGGCCTACCTTGTCGAGGCCGCGCTCCATCGACTGCGGGACGCTCCCGAGCGGATGCAACAGATACTGACTCGCGCCGGCATCGAAAGCGCAATGCTGGAAGCGCCCAACGCCCAGTTGCCGGCCGCTGCCGTGAGCCGTTTCTGGCTGGCGATGGCCGAGGAGCTGGATGACGAATTCTTCGGGTTCGATTCCCATGGCTTGCCTGGCGGCAGCTTTGCCCTGATCTGCCGCGGGCTGATCCAGGAACCCAACCTGGGCAGGGCGCTGCAACGCTGCCTGCAATACCTGGCGCTGTTTATCCGCGACATCCGCGGGACGCTCGAAATACGCGGAGCCCAGGCCATCATCAGGCTGGATACGCGCCTATCCGACGGAACTCTCAAACGCGCCGCCGAGGAGATCTTTCTCAGCATCGTACTGGGCGTGATGTGCTGGCTGGTGGGCCGGCGCATCCCGCTCAACCGCAGTTGCTTCAGCAGCGCGGCGCGGCTGGGGGAACCCGCACCCTGGCACTGGGGGCCCCTGGTCGAATACGACGGAACCCGAACAGAAGTTGCCTTCGATGCCAGCTACCTGAAACTGCCGGTAATTCAGGACCTCGCCGCGCTGCGCGGCTTCCTGCGCAGCTGCCCGCAATGGCTGGTGGTGCGTTTTCGTAACGACGCCGGCCTTACATCACGCATCTTCCGCACGCTGCGCGAGCGACCCAGCGACCAATGGCCGACCCTGGCGGAGATGGCCGGCTCATTGGGGATCAGCGAACAGACGCTACGGCGGCAGCTGGGCAAGGAAGGTTTCACCTTTCAGGAGATCAAACACGAAGTCCGCCGCGCGCTGGTATTCAGCCTGCTGCGCGACCGCAGCCTCAGCGTCAGCGAAGTCGCCGTGCGCGCCGGTTTTCAGGAGCCCAGCGCCTTCCACCGCCTGTTCCGGCGATGGACCGGCATTCCCCCCGGCCAGTACCGCAAGGAACTGGATCGCGCCGGCACGCCATGCAGATCAGCCGGCACGTCGACCTGAAATACAGAGGCCATGGGTTCGTATTTACCTGAAGTCGCCACGAACGCGCCGGCCCAGCTGTTCTACAATCGCGCCCGCATTCAAGGAGACCCAACAATGCCCAAAGCCATGGCGCGTCACATACTGGTGAAGACCGAAGCTGAGGCTGCACAGCTGAAGAAGCGCATCGCCAACGGCGAGGCCTTCGATGTGCTGGCCAGGAAATATTCGACCTGCCCTTCTGGCAAAAAAGGTGGCGACCTCGGCGAAGTGCGCCCCGGACAGATGGTGCGCAGCATCGACCAGATAATTTTCAAGAAGGCACTGCGCGAAGTGCACGGGCCGGTCAAAAGCCAGTTTGGCTATCACCTGGTGCAGGTTTTCTACCGCGACTGAGCTATCTGCCGAAACGCTCCAGCTGCATTTCTCTGAGGCGGCTCAGGGTACGGCGAAACGGAAACGCCAGATAACCATCTGTGTAGAGTTCTTCGAGCGGCACTTGCGCCTCGATGTACAAGGGCACTCGGCGGTCGTAGCACTCATCCACCAACGCGATGAATCGCCGAACCGCATCATCCAGCGCGGCAAGCTGAGGTAATTGCCGATCGCCGGCTTTCACCAGCTGTGCAGCATCTTCAGTACCACGGGCGATACGCCCTTCGCGCTGCTTGCCGCCCAGCCTCGGTACATCGCTCAGCAGGACCACCCGGTAGCGATCGCACAGCTCGATGAAGTCCAGCGCCGCGAACGGCTGCTCGCACAGCTCGGCAAAGCGGCACCAGATCACCGCTTCGCAACGCCGAACCACCTGCAAGGAGCGTCGCCCGAGGGTGGTAGGCGCGTCGCTACTCGCACCTTCGGACAAGGCGTCAAATACAGCCGCCAACGCGCTGGGCGCTCCGGGTTCGTGCAACCAGTAACGCTGTAGCTGCGCGCCGGGACGCAGCCGGTGATCCGCTCCGCCGTCCACACTGACCACATCCATATGCAGCTCGATGGCCGCGATGGCAGGCAGGAAACGCTCGCGGTTGAAGCCGTCGGCATACAGCTGGCTGGGCGGCTGGTTGGACGTTGCGACAATGACCACGCCCTGCTCGAACATCACCTGGAACAACCGTCCAAGGATGATGGCATCACCAATGTCGCCGACGAACAGCTCGTCGAAACACAGCACGCGGACCTCTGCAACCAGCTCACGGGCCAGCGCCTGCAGCGGATCGGCCGTTCCGTTGAGCTGAAACAGGCGCATATGCACCCAACGCATGAAGTGATGAAAATGCTGACGGCGCGCCGGCACACTCAGGCTGCCGTAAAACATGTCCATCAGCCAGGTCTTGCCGCGGCCGACGGGTCCCCAGAGGTAAACCCCTCGCGGCGCTGGTTGTTGCACTTCGCTGTGCAGCGCCTCATGGCAGCGCTGCAGCTGCTCGACCGCGGCCAGCTGAGCCGCATCGCTGACAAAACCGTCGGCGAGGGCCTGCTGATACAACGCAACTGGGGATACGGATTTCATGAAGCTAGCCGACTCGGAAAAACCCGATGGTAGCCCAGCGACAGCCAATCGCCGAAGCGAGAGCTATTTCCCCATGGACGCAAGGCCGGTCTTGATGGCTCCCAGCACCCGGTTGAATTCATCGGCGAAGCGGTAATAAGCATCAGCCCAGGCGCGCTCCTCCCGCAGCGCCAACTCAAGCTCCAGGCTCAAGGCTTGCAAGGCTTCTGCACCAAGCGTCCCGGCCAGCGACTTGAAGCGGTGCAGCTCCTCCTGGGCCTGGTCGAATCGCCCATTCTCCAAGCTCTGACACACATTTTCCGCGACCTCAGCGTAGTCATCGGCAAAACGACCCAGCAGGCTCAGGTACAGCTCATGATTGCCCAGCAGACGCGCCAGCGCTGCCTGGTGATCAAGACCGGCAATGTCTGGAAACGGTTGCTGGCGCTGCTCGGATAATTGCTCCGGCGGCAAATGGGCAAGCGGCTGGGACAGCCAGCGTTCCAGCAGCAACTCCAGCTGCACCGGGTCGATGGGTTTGGCCAGGTAATCACTCATCCCCGCCTGCAGGCAGCGCTCGCGATCGCCTCGCAGATTGTTCGCTGTCAGGGCGATTACCGGAAGTTCCGGCTGGCTCGCGCGCAGCACACGAATGGTTTCCAGCCCGTCCATGACTGGCATCTGCACATCCATCAGGACCAGATCCACGCTTGAATCGCTCGCCAGATACTGCAAAGCCTCGAAGCCATTTACTGCCACCGACACCCGCAAACCCAGTGCAGACAACTGCTCGGTCGCCACTTCACGATTCAGCGCGTCATCCTCCACCAGCAACACATGCCGGCCAGCCATGGAGACCCTGCGCAGCGCATCGCCAGCCTCCGCGCTACCAGGTGTCGCGGTTACAGCCTCAAGCTCGAGGCTCAGCCGGAACAGGCTGCCGACGCCCAGCTCGCTGCGCGCCGTCAATTGGCCGCCGAGCAAGGTTGTCAGTTGTGCGCAGATTGCCAGGCCCAGCCCCGAGCCGCCGTAGCGACGGGTGATGGAATCATCCAGTTGCTGGAAGGGTTTGAATATTTCGCCCAGCCGATCTGCCGGAATACCTACACCGCTGTCCTGTATCTCAAAGTGCAGGCCGTAGCGCTCTGCCTGGGCTTCGCCCAAGAGGACTCGCATGGAAATGCGGCCTCGCTCGGTGAACTT
This sequence comes from Pseudomonas saudiphocaensis, assembly GCF_000756775.1. Classification (NCBI taxonomy): domain Bacteria; kingdom Pseudomonadati; phylum Pseudomonadota; class Gammaproteobacteria; order Pseudomonadales; family Pseudomonadaceae; genus Pseudomonas; species Pseudomonas saudiphocaensis. The sequence goes on along the minus strand of NZ_CCSF01000001.1, from coordinate 554,933 downwards.
GATCGCGTTATCCATGAAGTTGATCAGTATCTGCACGATTCGCAGCGGGTCACCGTAAAACTGCTCAGGCAGGCGCGGATCGATATCCACGATCAGCTGCAGGGGCTTGCCCCGAGCCCGCTCCCAAACAATATCGACGACGCTGTCCACCAGCCGCTGCAGCGAGAATTCCACCCGCTCGATGGTCATCTCGCCCGCTTCGATCTTGCTGAAATCGAGTATGTCGCCGACGACGTCCTGCAAATGCTCTGCGGACTTGAGGATCTTGCCCAGGTAGTTTTCCAGCCGCGGATCATGGTTGCTGCGTCGGGCCAGATGCGACAGCCCCACCAGCGCATTGAGCGGGGAGCGAATCTCATGGCTCATGTTGGCCAGAAAGGTCGCCTTGGCCCGGGTGGCGGCTTCGGCCTGCTCCTTGGCCGCACTCAGCTCGGCGGTCCGCGCCTGAACCTGCTGCTCGAGATCCGCCGCGAGACTGGCCAGTGAGCGCCTATCCCGGGCCTGGTCGGTTTCCACGATCGCCATGCTACCCAAGGCACGGGCGCGGCCATCAACGTCATAAATTGGAAACGAAATCAGCCGGTAGGCGCGGTAGTCCGCCTGATCCACCTCACCGATCTCCAGAAAGCGTTCCTGGGATACCCCTTTCTGCAGCGCCTCGCGCTGGGATTCCCAGACCACCCGGCTCACAGGCGGCAGGCGGGAACCTTGCTCGGCATCCAGCAGATCGAGGCTGCCCCAGTCGGCGACTTCCGAGCCCCGGGTAGCCAGGTTCTCGAAGCGCACCTGGCCGCTCAAATCACGAATGCGCACCATCAACGGCAAGTGGTTGAGTACCTGATGATAGAGCGCGTCACGCTCGGCCAGATGCCTGCGGTATCTCAGCACGCGCCGGGTAAGCCAAAGCGCCAGGGCGACTGTCACCAGGCACAGTGCCATCATCAGATTGCGCGCCAGCAGGTACATCTCGTGAAGCTGCATCGAGTCATTGCCGAGCAACTTTCGCTGCATCATTTCCAGCGCGACAAAGGTTATAAGTACCAGTAGCAGGCATGTCCCGATTGGAGCCAGAAGCCATGGAAGCTTTGCAAGGCGCCGATTCGATTTCATTCCACCACCCAGTCCATCAGGGAGGCGCGGTTTTTATGCTGCAGGTGCCAAACGTCAAGCTGCTCCCCGGGCATGGGGCGGGCAAAAAGATAGCCCTGCCCTGAATGGCACCCCAGCTTCTCCAGCAGCATCAGATCGTCCTTGTGCTCCACTCCTTCAGTCACACAGGGCAAGCCGAGCTTGTGCCCCATCTCGATGGCCGAATAAAGAATCGCGCGGGCACGCTGGTTCCTGTGCGCTTCGCTGATGAAGGCTCGGTCGATCTTCAGTTCGGTGAAAGGCAGCCGGGACAGCTGGCGTAGCGTAGAAAACCCCGTACCGTAATCGTCGATGGAAAGGCCGAACCCTGCCAGACGCAAACGCCCGACCGAACCCAGCGTAACCAGCGGATCGTGCATCAGTGCGCTTTCAGTGACTTCCAGCACCATTTGGCTTGGCTGACGGCCTGCAGCAGACACACGGTGAATCAGGTCATCGGCGAAATGGCGGTTGGCGAGCAGGCTGATATCGACGTTGAGCGCCATGCTGATGGTGTCGTCTGCCAGCCTCGACAGATCGTCCAGCACCTGGTCTACCAAGCTGAAGGTGAGCGCACCGAGCTGGCCGCTCTCGGTCGCAAGGGGTATGAAATCGCCGGGGAATATCAGGGTTTCATCCGGTCTGACCCAGCGTGCCAGCACCTCGTAGCCCGTCACCTGGCCGTTGCTCAGCTGCACTTTCGGTTGGTAATACGGGCGTATGCAGCCACTCTCGATTGCCGCTGCAAGTTCCAGCTCACTCGGCATGCAAGTGGATAGCGCTCCCTTCCCGGCGGGAAAGAGCTTGCCGCCGCTCCTGGACAACAACCGATGCAGATCCTGACCGGCGATAGGCTTGCGCAAGCTGCCAAGCAGGGGCATTCCCGCTGCCGCCAGCATGCCCTCCACGGTGACGATCAGCGCCTCGTCATGGGAGCTGACAATCATGACTTCAGCGCGTATCTGTTCCTCGCTCATGCACTGCAACAGCTGGATGCCGTTCATCACCGGCATTTCCAGGTCCACCAACAGCAGCGGCAGCTCCTCACCACAGGCGCGCAACACCTCCAATGCGGCGTTGCCATCGACGGCCTGCTCGACCTGGTCGAGCCCCAACTCGGCCAATAACGCGCAAAGCAGCTCACGCTGAAAGGGGCTGTCCTCGACGATCAGCACCTTTCGCTGGCGAACCGAATCAGGGAGTTCTGGCAACGCTGTGCGCATAGGTCATTCCAAATGCATTCAAACTTTCTGGCCGAAGTGAGCGATCCGCTCGGGTATCTGGTCCAGGCTACATATCTGCTCCACCGCTCCGTGGCGTATGGCTTCCTTGGGCATGCCAAAGACCACGCAGCTGTCTTCATCCTGGGCCAGGGTAAGAGCACCGGCATCACGCATGATCTTCAAACCGCGGGCGCCATCATCCCCCATGCCCGTCATGATAACGCCGAGCGCGTTGCGTCCCGCTGCCTGGGCGACGGAACGGAACAACACGTCCACCGAAGGTTTATGCCGCGAAACCGGCGGGCCGTCCTGCACCACCACCTGATACTGCGCGCCATTGCGGCGTACGCTCAGGTGCAGACCACCCGGTGCGATGAGTGCCCGCCCCGGTATCACGCGGTCGCCATCCTGGGCTTCCTGCACCTCGATGGCACAGGACGCGTTAAGACGCTGGGCAAACTGTCGGGTGAAATTGGCCGGCATATGCTGAACGATGACCAGCCCCGTGCAGTCCTTGGGCATCCGCTTGAGCAGGTATTCCAGCGCTCGGGTGCCGCCGGTCGAAGTACCGATAGCGACAAGCGCATCGGTGGTACGGCTCAACGCCGTGCCCGCCAGCGGTGGAACGCTCTGAGTCTTGCTCTGTACCGGACGCCCTACCTTGCGCATCCGGCTGGTCGCTGCCTGGCGCACTGTCTGCACCAGTTGCGCCCGCTGCTCCTGAATGAACTGCCCGACCCCAGCGCCCGGCTTGCAGAGGATGGCCACCGCACCGGCGTCCATGGCGTCCAGCGCAACCGCCGAACCCTGCTCGGCCAGAGAAGAAAACACGATGGTCGGAATCGGGTCATCCTGCATCAGCTGCCGCAGAAAGGTGAGCCCGTCCATACGCGGCATTTCCACATCGACCACCAGAACATCGGGCCGCAGAGTGCGCAGTTTCTGAAAGGCGAATAATGGGTCCGGCGCTACGCCGATTACGTCAATGTCCGGCTCGGCCTCCAGCTGCTCGCGCAATAACGAACGCACCACGGCCGAATCGTCGACGATCATTACCTTGATCATGCGGTAATCCTCCGTGGCGCCTGCTGGGTATTGCTCTCCCGATAAACCGAGGGTGCCAGCTGCTGCAGCGGCATACGAATGCCCGCCAGGGACTCGCAGTGCCCGGTGATCAGCCACCCACCGGGTCGCAACGCCTTGCAGAGATTGTCGATCACCCGCTGACGCGTCGGCTGGTCGAAATAGATCAGCACATTGCGCAGGAAAATCACGTCAAAGCCACCAGCCTCGGGCCAGGGGTGCAGCAGATTGTGCTGTTCGAAACGCACCCGCGTGCGCAGGTCCCGATCGATCATCATCATGCCCTGGTAGGTCCCGGTCCCGCGCCGGCAGTAGGTCTTGAGGTAGTCCACCGGCAGCAGTTCCAGACGTTCCAGGCGGTAAATGCCGCGTTTGGCCTGCTGCACCGCACGGCCGCAAATATCACTTGCCACCAGCTGCCAGCCGTCCCCGCCAAGCTGCTCGTCGAGCACCATGGCCAGGCTGTAAGGTTCTTCGCCGGTGGACGCTGCTGCGCACCAGACCTTGATCGGACGGTCTTTGAGGCTGGGGATGATCTGGTTCTTGAGCCGGGCGAAATGCGCCGGCTCGCGAAAGAAGTAGGTTTCGTTGGTGGTCAGGCGGTCGAGCATCTCTGCCCGCTCCGCCGCACCATCCGATCCGAATACATAAGCCAGGTAGGCATTGAAATCCTCCAGCCCCAGCGCATCCACCCGTCGCCAGAGTCGGCTGACCACCATCGAGCTCTTCTGTGCGTTGATCTGAATGCCGGCTGTTCGATAGAGCCATTCCTGGATGGTACGAAACGCCTCCGGGCTGAGTGATTTCATCAACATTCCTAGCTGCTGGCCGTTACGGCTGCTTCAGCACCCGTACCCGCCTCGATAAGCGTTTCCAGTTCGCTCATCGACAACACCGAGGCGATGTCGAGGATCGGAATGAAGCCCTGCTCGCGACGCAGCATGCCGGTGACGAAGTCATTGCGCAGCCCGGTACCGAACTGGGGCTTGCGCTCGATCTCGCTCGGCTCCACCTCGCGCACTTCAGTCACGCCATCGACCAGCACGCCCAGCATATGCAGGTTCTCGCCCTGGGCTACCTCCACAACCACGATGCAGGTGCGGCGGTTGATGCCCGTGGGCTCGCGCCCGAAGCGCACCGACAGGTCGAGTACCGGCACCACGGCGCCACGCAGGTTGATCACACCATGGAGGAACCGAGGTGCCAGCGGTATTGCCGTGACACCCGGGTACTCGATGATTTCACGGATGGCGTGGATACCCACGCCATAGGTCTCGCCACCCAGATTAAACATCAGGTACTGGCGCACCAGTTCGAGATTTTCCTCGGACTCAGCCATGGAACACCTCAGAAGTTAACGAACAGTTTTTCATCGACGGTATCCGTCGAAACGGTCTTGGGCGCAGCGCGGTTAGCGGTCTGACGCATACCACGTGCACCCGCTGTCGAACGGCCGGCACTCGGCTCGGTCTTGAAGAACTGCATAACGGTCTGTAGCTGCAGCGCCTGGCTGCTCATCTCTTCGGCAGTGGCGGACAGCTCTTCGGATGCCGAGGCGTTGGCCTGGGTGGTCTTGGAAAGTTCGACGATGGCACCGTTGATCTGGTCTACACCCGAACGCTGTTCCTGGGATGCAGCGGCGATTTCCTTGACCAGGTCGGCGGTCTTGCCGATCGATGGCAACATTTCTTCCAGCAAGGTGCCGGCACGCTCGGACATCTTCACGCTGGAGCCGGCCAGTGCGCCGATCTCCTGTGCCGCCACCTGGGAACGCTCGGCCAGTTTGCGCACCTCGGCAGCCACTACGGCGAAGCCCTTGCCATGGTCGCCAGCGCGTGCCGCTTCGATGGCCGCGTTCAACGCCAGCAGGTTGGTCTGGTAGGCGATGTCATCAATGATGCTGATCTTGTCGGCAATGGATTTCATCGCTTCGACCGTTTCACGCACTGCTTCACCGCCCTCTTTCGCCGAGGCAGCGGACTGCGTGGCCATGCTGTCGGTCAGGCCGGCATTTTCGGCGTTCTGGGTGACGGTCGCAGCGGTTTCTTCGATGGACGCGCTGATTTCCTCGACGCTGGAGGCCTGCTCGGTAGCGTTCTGGCTCAGGGTGCCGGACGAAGCAGACACCTGCTCGGAGGCGGAAGCCAGCGAGTCCGCGGAGGATGTTACCTGGCCGATGACGTCGGTCAGGCGCACCACCATGCTGTTCATGGCGGCCAGCAGGCTGTCTTCATCACCTTTGCGTAGCTCGACCTTGACGGTCAGGTCACCTTCGGCGATACGGCTAACCACGTCGCGAGCATAGTCCGGCTCGCCACCGATCTGGCGAACAATCACACGGGTCAGGAACAGGCCGAAAAGAATCGCAGTCAACGCAGCCAGAGTGATCACCACCCCCATGACAACCTTCATGGATGCCACGGTCGCCGACGCATTCTGCTCGGAGGTGGCTCCCTGCTGCTGCAGCTCTGCTACCAGAGCTTCAAAGTTTTGTTCGATTTCATGCGAGACAGGACGTAGCGGACCATTGATCAACTCCATCCCTTCAGCACTCTGGCCGTTACGTGTCAGCTCAAGCGCCTTCTGCACACCTGCAACATAGGTATTGAGCCCGGCCTGGATCTTGTCGGCAATCTGAACTTCTGCCTCTAACATATTGGTGGCGAGATAGTCATCGAAAGCTTCTTGGGCAATCTGCCGGTACTCGATGGCACGCTTAACCGTATTCTCCTGCTCCTCTCCTTCCTGGGCCAGGAATCGAAGCGCCGTACGGGTATAGATCAGGTATTGGGCATACGCGTGCTGAGCCTTGCCACCAGCGACAAGGTTGTTTTCATACATATGACTCATTGAGTTACCGACCGCAACGATGTTGTTCAAGGCATACAGCCCCATCCCTGCAGCAACAAGCGCCAGGGTAAAGAACGCGCTGAGCAACTTTTTCGCCAGACTCAGTTTCATAAACCAATTCATCGTAATGCCTCAAGCTTGAAATCAAGGAGAAGGTTGCTGACGGCTGCCCGTCAGTTGGCGCTGCTAACCAGCGCCGGTATGTCGAGAAGAAGGGCGACGCTGCCGTCGCCGAGAATCGTTGAACCACTGAAGCCACGCATGCCGCTGAGCAGGTTGCCGAGCGGTTTGATGACCGCCTGGATCTCGCCGACGAAGCGGTCGACGACGATGCCGGCGCGCTGGTCGCCGCACTGCACGACCACCAGGCATTCGCGGGCACCCGGCTTGCGGGATATATCGAAGCGCTCTGCGAGCCGCAGGTAGGGCAAGGGTTGGCCGCGCAGGCTAAAGACGTCATTGCCGTTTTGCTCGTGGAATTCCAGGCACTCGACCACCAGGTCCAGCGGCAGGACGAAATCGGCATCGCCCACCGCGACCTGGAAGCCGTCGATGATCGCGAGCGTCAGCGGCAGCTGGATGCGGAAGGTCGAGCCCTTGCCGGGCGTGCTCTGGATATCTACGGTGCCGCGCAGCTGCTCGATGTTCTGGCGCACCACGTCCATGCCCACACCGCGCCCCGAAAGGTCGGTGACCTTTTCTGCAGTTGAAAAGCCTGGGGCGAAAATGAGGTTGTAGATGTCGCGCTCGGCCAGTTGCGCCTCCGGCTCCACCAGCCCACGCTCGATCGCCTTGCGCAGGATGCGCTCGGTATTCAGCCCGCGACCGTCATCGCTGATCTCGATGACGACCGACCCAGACTGGTGATAGGCGTTGAGTGCCAGGACGCCTTGCTCGGGCTTGCCAGCAGCGAGGCGCTGCTCGATCGGCTCGATCCCATGGTCCATGGCGTTACGCACAATGTGCAGCAACGGGTCGTTGAGTTTCTCGACCATGGATTTGTCCAGCTCGGTATCGGCGCCGTTGATCTTCAGCTCGATACGCTTGCCCAATTCCTTGCAGACATCACGCACCACACGAGGAAAGCGTTGGAACACTTCGCCAATGGGCACCATGCGCAGGTTCAGGGCACGGTCGCGGATCTGTTCCACCAGCTGCCCGACATCCTCGAGCAGCTCGCTCAGGTCCGGGTCCTGGTTGATCGCAGGGTGGCTGTTGCAAGCGGAGTTGCGAATGACCAACTCGCCGACGGCATTGATCAGCTCGTCCAGCTTGCGCGCGTCAACCTTGATAAAGACCTGTTCGCTGCTGCGGTTACGGATGGTTTCCGTGGCATCCAGAGCGCCGGTGCGCTCCGTGTAGTCGGCTAGCGCCAGACGCTCTTCTTCGATAAACACGTCCTGACTATCGTCCAGAGCTTGAATCTGGATGTCGCAGTCCTGCTCGATAAATTCCAGGGCCTGCTCAATGGCGCTGCGCTCCACCTGGGCCTGCAGCTCGAGTTCAAAGCCCAGGTAGCAGCTTTCCGGGTCTAGTTCGCTGAGCAGCGGCAGGCTCTCCTGCAGCACCTGGAGGTCCAGCACCTGCCCCATGTCGGCCAGGTACTGCACAAAAGGAATCGGGTCCAGCCCATGGGCGAACACCTGTGGCTGCGGCCGCAGGGTAATGCGCCAGTGCGTCGCACCTTCAGCGTTCTGAGCTGCCAGATCATCGCTGACGGTCTGCAACTGGACGCCTTCGAGGTAATCGCCGAGTTCTGCACACAAACGAGCACGCGTCACCGGATCGGGATCTTCGTCCTCACGGCCATCGGCGACGTTATCGAACAGACGGCTCAAGTAATCGCCACAGTTCAGCAGCAGCGAAACGCGAGGGGCATCGATTGGCTGCTCGCCGGTGCGTACCTGAACCAGCAGGTTCTCCATCAGGTGAGTGAAATCCACCACCAGCTGGAGATTGAACATGCCCGACGAGCCCTTGAGGGTATGGGCAGCGCGGAAGATCGCATTGATGCGTTCGCCATCGGCCCCCTGGGTCTCGATTGCCAACAGCGCCTGCTCCATCTCGGCCAGCAGCTCGCGTGCCTCATCCAGCAGCACGCTGCGAACGGCTTGCATATCCATGAGGCTTCCTCAGTTATCCAGCAAAGATGTGAGCCGAACGCGAGCGAGCATCTGCTCGACCGCCGGGCTTGGCGCGATCAGTTGAACGGTCGGCAGCTGGCGGCGCAGCGCCAGCAGCAGCTGCAGGCCGGAGCAATCGATTTCACTGATGCCCTCCAGGCTGATGGCCTCGGGCGTCTGCTGCTGCAGTTCATGCAGCAACAGCGCGTGAAGCTCAGCGGCGCGCTCGATGGTGAAAGCGCCGCCCAGCTTCAGCGAGGTTTCGGGGGTTAGTTGCGATTCGGCCATGGCGTCAGATCACCAGCTTGGAAACGGCGTCGAGCAGCATCGGTGGCTGGAAGGGCTTGGTGATCCACGCACGCACCCCTGCGGCCTTGCCCTGCTGCTTCATGTTGTCACTGCCTTCGGTGGTCAGCATGATCACCGGCGTGAACTTGTACGCCGGAAGCTGCTTGGCGGCCGTGACGAAGCTGATGCCATCCATGTTGGGCATGTTCACATCGGAGACAATCAGGTTGTATTTGCGGCCGTCCAGCTTGCTCAACGCATCCTTGCCGTCCTGCGCCTCCACAACGGTATAGCCGGCGCCACGCAGGGTCAGACTGACCATCTGACGCATGCTTGCCGAATCGTCGATCACCAGAATCGTCTTGCTCATGCTCGTTTCAACTCAAAAGAATGTGATGGAAGAAGAAGCGCCGGCGGACTCGACGCTGCGGCCCTCGTGCAGGGCCTGTTGCTCCAGGGTGGTGTAGGTGCTGCTCAGGCGCTTGAGCCACTGCTGGACGTCCGGCAGCTCGGCGCCCTCGGCGCTAAGGGTGGCCAGGGCCTGCTCCAGGCGCTGCATGTCGTCGGTGACATGGCCCATGATCTGGTCGACGCGATCCTGGAACTGCAGATGGACGACCAGCTGGTTGATGTCACTCTCCAGCACGCCACGCTCCTGCTGGAGCTGGTGCAGAGAGTCCTGCAATACCGTTGCGGTCTCGTTGAAGTCCTGGACGATGTCGTCGACCAGCTGCTGCGATTCCTCGACAACGCTTTGCTCGCGAGTGGCAAAGGAAGCTGAGAGGTCCTGCGCCTTGTGGATTACCTCGGTAACGGTCGCTACCGTTTCGCGAATCAGCTTGCCGGTCTCGCCCGACTCGCTGGAAAGCTTGCGCACCTCATCGGCAACCACCGAAAAACCACGGCCCGCTTCTCCAGCCCGGGCCGCCTCGATAGCCGCATTGAGTGCCAACAGGTTGGTCTGATCGGCGATCTTGCCCACCTGATCGGCCATGCGGCTGAGTTCGTGGGTATGGCTGGCGATGCTGTCGATTTCGGCCAGCAGGAGCGCGCGGTACTCCTGGGTCTGGCGCAGGGCGTCAGTGATCCGGTGCAGACCGAGTTCGGCCCGCTGGATGGTCTCGATGGCGCGGTTACTCTGCTCCTGGCCGTGCTGCGGCGAATCACTGACCAGCCGCTGGCTAAGCTCGGCGAAGCCGCACGACAGGCCGGAAATGGCGCCGCCCACCTGAGTGCGGGCAAGCCCCAGGTGTCGGCCCCACAACGGCAGCACGCTCGCGACGAGCCCTTGCAGCCGCTTTAGCAGTTGCTGCTCGTCGGCCTGGGCGCCGGCCTCGACCTGGAGCACCTCGACCTGCTCGCCGCGCCCGCCAGTCACGGCCAGCAGCACCAGCACCACCGCGCCCCAGGCCGCGCCCAGCCACCAGGTCTCCGCCAGGAACCCGCACAGAATGACGTTGGCCAGCGCCAGGACCCGTCCCGCATTCGGATGTCGCATGCAGCTCAACTCCAGCTATTCGCAATAGCCGGCAAGTTTGAGTTGATGGCGTTTTAATGGCTTGAGTAGAACTACTCAATCGATGAGGGGGAATCTACCCTTCAGATTCAGAGCAGCAGACGAACCAGCTCGACTACCGATGTGACATGCAGTTTGTCCATAAGCCGCGCCCGGTGATTTTCCACGGTGCGCACGCTTAACTCGGTGAGCTCGGCGATTTCGCGACTGGAACGACCCTGCACCACCAACTGCGCGATCTTGCGCTCCTGGGCCGTCAGCAAGGCCAAACGGGCTTCACGAGCCTGGCGCTGGTTACGCTCGTGATGGCGCTCGCGGCTGAGCGCCAGTGCCGCGTTCACCCGGTCCAGCAGTTGCTGGCCATGCACCGGCTTTTCAACGTAATCGAACGCGCCTCGGCGCATCGCTTCAACGGCCGTTGCTACATCCGCGTGCCCCGTGATGAAGATGATGGGCGTATCCAGGCCACGCGCGAGTAGCTCTTCCTGCAGTTGCAGGCCCCCCATCTCCGGCATGCGCAAGTCGGAAAGGATGCACTCACAGGGTCGCGGAAGGTACTGCTCAAGAAACGCTCGTGAGGAGCCGAAGCAGTGCACTTCCAGGCCGATGGAGCCAAGCAGTTGGGCGTGAACCTGAAGAAAGAAGGAATCGTCGTCGATAAGATAAACACTGCCTGTCGACGTGGCGCTCATGGAGTTGTTCCAGTTGAATGCAGGACGGCTCTGGATGGGCTCACTCCAGACGCCTCGGTGTAGAAGGCGGGTATTCCAACACGTCGCTTGGCAAAGAACAAAGAAAACCCACAACCAAGCGCTTCCGCCGTCACACGCAGCCCAGGTGCCCTACCGCCACGAGTGGGCTTAGATCTCTTCCAGCTGCGCCTTGGCCTCGGCGACCTGCATCGTGCGCGGCAAAGCCACTCCGTTTCGAACAGCGATGATCTCGGCCATCACGCTCACCGCAATCTCGGCGGGCGTCTTGCTCCCTATATAGATACCGACCGGCGCGTGCAGGCGCTCCATGGAGGTGCGGGTTTCACCGAAATGTTCGATAAAACGCTGCCGGCGATTTTCGCTGTTGCGCCGCGACCCGATGGCGCCCACATAGAACGCAGGGCTATGCAGCGCGACCAGCAGCGCGAGGTCGTCGAGCCTGGGGTCGTGACTCAGAGCCACAATGCAGCTGCGCGCATCAGGTTGGAAACTGCGCACGGCATCGTCCGGCATCTCGCGAGTGATCTGCACGCCACTTACAGACCAGCTATCCAGATGTTCCGCTCGCGGATCACAGAGCGTGACCGCAAAGTCGTTGAACAGCGCCATGGTGGCCAGATATTCGCCCAGCGAACCGGCGCCGATAAGCAGCATGCGGTGCTGCGGCCCGATCGTGCTGGACAGCCTAGAACCATCAAAATGCAGCGCCTCGGGCGCGGCGAGCGTGGCAAGGGTCACCTTGCCGGTGGTGCAATCAACCGTGCGCCGCACCAGCTGCCCGGCCTCCAGCTGCTGCACCAGGCTGTCGAGCGCAGCGAAATCAGGCTGAAACTCCAACAGCAATTCCAGAGTGCCGCCGCATGGCAAACCAAAGCGGTGGGCCTCGTCTGCGGTCACGCCATAACGCACCAGCTCGGGCGCTGACTGAGGGATGGTTGCACCGCCGAGGCGGCTGTAGCGCTGGATCAGATCATCCTCGATACAGCCGCCGGACACCGAACCCACGCAGCTGCCGTCCTCACGCATGACCATCATCGAGCCGGCCGGACGCGGCGACGATCCCCAGGTCTGCACCACGGTCACCAGCTGCAGCCGATGGCCGGCAGCCAACCAGTCGCGGGCCGTGCGCAGCACGCGCACATCTGTGCTTTCCATCTTCAGAACTCCTGTCAGGTCGTTGAAAACCACCTGCGTTGGCAAGACAGGCTTTTTCAACGCCCGCTAATCCCTGGATTGCAGCAGGGCTTCGGCCTGAGCTAGATCTTCCAGGGTGTCGATATCAGTGACGATGCCGGGATCATCGAGTTCCAATATGCGAAGCTGCCCGGCCTCCCGATAGCTTCCCACCACGGTGGCTGCACCTCGGTCACCTCGTAGCGCCAGCAGTGCATCCCGGCACTGCGCAGCAAAGCCGACCGGATGCCCGCGCCTGCCGCTGCAGAACGGCTGCACCACCGGGCTGGAAGACAGCTCCCGCGCCACGCGCAGCAGGGTTTCTGGCCGGATCAGCGGCAGGTCACCGGGCAAAATCAACCAGCCCGGCGCCGCCGCTGTCGCCGCCACCCCGCGGGAAATGGAATCGCCCATACCATCGGTCTCGGCCGTTACACCCGGGCGCACCAGATGGAATCGCAGGCCGGAGCCCGCCACGCTATCCAGCACGCGCTGCAGCACCGGTACCCCATCCAGCAGTGCATCGAGCTTGTGCGTCGCACCGCCGGACTCGGCAAAGCGCCGGCCATGACCGGCGGCCAGCACGATCACGCAGGGCAGTTCCTGTGCGGACATCACCTCAGGCCAGCTTGCCCACGGGCAGGCTGCGTACACGCTTGCCGGTAGCGGCGAAGATCGCGTTGCACAGTGCCGGCGCAACCGCAGGCACCGGAGGCTCGCCGACGCCACCTGGCGGCAGGCTGTGGTCGTCATTCACCAGATGCGTGCGAATCACCCGGGGCGAGGCCGAATGGCGCAGTACCTGGTAGTCGTGGAAGTTGCTCTGCTTGATGCGGCCCTCCTCGAAGCTGATTTCGCCGAGCAGTGCCAGGCTCAGGCCCATGATGGCGCCACCTTCCATCTGCGCGCGGATACGCTCGGGGTTGACCTGGGGGCCACAGTCGATGGCCATGTCCACCGCCACTACACTCACTTCGCCCTTGTCGTCCACAGCCACTTCGACGACCGTAGCCGCGTAGCTCATAAAGCTGTAACAGAACGCCAGGCCCAGTCCGTGCCCTTTGGGCAGTTCCCGGCCCCAGCCGGCGCCCTGAGTGGCGGCCTCGATCACGCCACGCAGGCGACCGGTATCGTAGGGGTAGCGCTGCGGCGACTCGGTGTAGTTCCAGTCATCTCCCAGGTCACCGGGGTGGATCTTGCGCGCCGGCCCGATCAGATCCAGCGCGAACGCCTTGTGATCCTTGCCGGCGCGCTCGGCCAGTTCGGCGATAAAGCATTGCGCAGCGAAGGCGTGGGGAATGTTGGATACCGAGCGGAACCAGCCGATACGGGCGTGGGCCGGTACTTCAGCGGTCTCCACCCGCACATTGTCGACGCGGTACGGCATGTTGATCGCCGACATGCCCAGCTCAATCGCCATTTGCTCCTTGGCGCCTTCGACGAACAGCGAGCCGATGGTGGGCGCGGCACTGCGGTGCAGCCAGGAACGCACCTGCCCTTCGTCATCCATGACAGCTTCGAGCCGCTGCAAGGAAACGGTGTGCAGATAGCCGTGACGGATATCGTCCTCCCGGCTCCAGACCAGCTTGACCGGGGTACCCTCCGGCATGGCGCTCGCCACCACCGCGGCCTCGTCGACGAAGTCCGGCTTGGACTTGCGACCGAAGCCGCCGCCCAGCAGCAGCACGTTGACCTTGATCTTTTCCGGAGCGACACCCAAGCGGGCGGCCGCCACGTCACGCGCGGCCACCGGGTTCTGCACGGAAGTCCAGATCTCAACCTCGCCGCCCTGGATACGCACGGTGGCTACTGGCGGTTCCATCGTCGCGTGGGCCAGATGCGGCACGTAGTATTCGGCAGCAAAACGCTGGGCCTCCGGAGCCTGGTCCCAGGCAGCAACTACATCGCCATGGTTGCGCACCGCCTTGCCAGGCACCCGCGCCGCCTTCTCCAGCGCCTGCCGGTAGGCTGCCGAGTCATAGCCGCCGTTGGCGCCGTCGTCCCATTCGATCTCCAGTGCGGCACGCCCCTGCATGGCCGACCAGGTGTTGCGTGCCACCACCGCCACGCCGCCCAGGGCCTGGAATGCCGGTGCGCCTTTGAAGGGTGGGATTTCCACAACCTTGATCACGCCGGGCACCGCCAGTGCCTTGCTGTTGTCGAAGCGCTTTACCTTGCCACCCACGACCGGGGGCCTTGCCACCACGGCGTACACCATGCCCGGCAGGCGCATGTCCATGCCGTAGGTCGCCTGGCCCTTGCCGATGGCATCCAGGTCCACCAGGCGCACCTCGTTCTTGCCGATGTAGCGGAATTCGTCACGGCTCTTCAGGCGTAACGCATCGCCGCTCGGCACTGGCTGTTTGGCAGCTTCGGCGGCCAGCTCGCCATAACCCAGGCGTCGACCGCTGGGCTCGTGAATGACTTCATGTTGGCTGGCCCGTACTTCTGCAAGCGGCACCGCCCAATGCGCAGCTGCAGCTGCTTCAAGCATCTGCCGTGCCGCGGCACCGACACGACGCATGGGGTCGAGGAAGTGCCGCACGCTGCGCGAGCCGTCCACGTTCTGGTTACCGTAGCGGTCTTCGTTGGCCTCGGCCTGGATCACCTTGACCCGAGCCCAGTCCGCCTCCATTTCGTCAGCGATCACCATGGGCAGGCTGGTACGAACGCCGGTGCCCATCTCGGCACGGTGCGCAACGATGGTCACGCTGCCGTCGGCAGCGATGGAGACGAATACAAGCGGATCGTCCACCGTGCCGCCAGGCATGCTGTCGGCACCATACTTGGGTTCTTCGTCGGCCCAGGCCGCGCTGAGCAGGCCCTGGGCAGATACCGCCAGGGTCAGCAGACCCATCCCCTTGAGCAGCGTACGGCGGGAAAGTCCGGTACTCATTGTCCTGCCTCCTGCGCGAGTTCACTGGCCGCCTGAGCAATGGCGGAGCGGATGCGCGGGTAGGTTCCGCAACGGCAGATATTGCCGCTCATGGCATCGTCGATCTGTTTTTCGCTGGGCGCGGGTATCTGCTTGAGCAGACTCACCGCCGTCATGATCTGCCCAGCCTGACAGTAGCCACACTGGGCGACGTTCTGCTCGATCCAGGCCTGCTGTACGACTTGCCCGACATCATCCTGCTGCATGCCTTCGATGGTGCTGATCGCCTGCCCGGCCACCGCCGAGACAGGAGTGATGCAGGCGCGAATTGGCGCACCATCAAGATGTACCGTACATGCTCCACACAGGCCGGTACCGCAACCGAACTTGGTGCCGGTCATGCCCAGCTCGTCACGCAGGGCCCACAGCAGAGGCATGTCGTCCGGGACATCGACCTCCAGGGTCTGGCCATTGACCTGAATGCTCGTCATGGCGAACTCCTCGTCTGGATGCGTCGAGGCAACTGCCTGCAAACGCGGAATATGGCTGGCAAAAATGGGCTTTAAGAAACAGCCGCCGTGGGCTGCTTTGCGCCATTTCCTTTTTTGGTTGTTCTGTATCTGTTCTGCCGGATCAACACCGTCCGGCTGGTGACGCGCAAGGTAGACACTGTTGCTGAACCAGGGGATCACCCCTGGCGACCTCGGAGCATAAGTGCGCAACCGCGGAGCGTCCATCCTCCTGAGGTACCGTTTTGTACCGCGAATGCGCTCTCCAGGGCAGCGCCGAAACATGCGGTATCGACAAACTCCGGCCCAACGCCGCCCAGGGCGGCCCCGCATCCGCTGGCTTGTGGCAGTGTCGCACTACCTTGCAACCGAACTGGACCACCCACCGCTATGCTGCAAGGCTTTTTATCGCTCGCCATCACATTCTCAGGAGGATTCCCATGAGCCTGCAACGCTTCAACAGCAACGAACGCATGTCCGCCGCCGTTACCTACGCCAACCTGGTATTTCTGGCCGGACAGGTGCCGGATGACCGCAGCGAGGATGCTGCCGGCCAGACCCGACAGGTGTTGGCAAAGATCGACAACCTGCTGGCCGCCGCCGGCTCCGATCGTTCGAAGCTGCTCAGTGCGCAGATCTGGCTGAAAGACATCGAAGCGGATTTCGACGCGATGAATGCCGTCTGGAGCGAATGGCTGCCGGCCGGTTGCGCACCTGCGCGCGCCACCGTCGAAGCGCGGCTCGCATCGGCAGACGTTCTGGTGGAAATAATGGTTATCGCCGCTCAGGCCTGAGCCAGCGCTTGGGAAAAATACAGTCCTAAAACCGAAGCGCCACTCTCAGGAGTGGCGCTTTATAAAGGCTGTAACGGGTGGCGATTCGCTGGCTGTCATGCCTTGGCTTTCTGAATCATGCGCTGCACCTTACCCAGCAGTTCGTCAAACTGAACAGGCTTGGTAACCATATCCATTCCCTCGCTGAGGAAGCGATCGCGGCGTACCGCCTCTTCCGTATATCCGGTCATGAACAGCACCGGCAGCCCGGGGCGGGAAACCAGAGCGGCATCGGCCAGATCCCGTCCGGAAAGGCGCGGCAGGCCGACATCGGTCAGCAAGAGGTCGATCGAGAAGTCGTCCTGCAATACCGACAGCGCTGTAGCAGCGTCGCCCGCTTCGCTGCAGCGATACCCTGCCTCTCTAAGCAACTCGGCAACCACCATGCGTACCGCCGGCATGTCATCGACGATCAGCACGTGCTCGCCATTGCCCGCTGGTGTGTCGCCTGCAATGGACGGCGTCTGGCGTACCTCGACGGCAGTTGGCAATACCAGCGTCACCTCGGTGCCCTGTCCAACGGTGCTGCGGATGCGCGCTTCGCCCCCCGACTGTTTGGCGAAACCGTAGATGGAGGACAGTCCAAGCCCGGTGCCCTGGCCGAGCGGCTTGGTCGTGAAGAATGGATCGAAAACCCTGTCGATAAGTGCTGCATCGATCCCGACGCCATCGTCCCGGACGGTCAAAGCGACGTAACGTCCTTCAGCCAGCCCCGAGCTGCCGCTCGCGTGCTGGATGGCGGTAGCAATGGTGATATTGCCGCCTTTTGGCAAAGCATCTCGGGCATTGATAACCAGATTGAGGACAGCGCTTTCCAGCTGACTGGCATCGACCTGGGCGATAGCGCCCTCCTCGCACAGATCCAGCGTCAGCGAAATATGTTCGCCAATGGTGCGTCGCAGCAGTTCTTCCAGGGACTGAATCTTTAGGTTGAGGTCGGCAGGACGGGCATCCAGGGGCTGCTGGCGCGCGAACGCCAGCAGCCGATTGGTCATCGACGCCGCGCTGCGTGCGGAGCTCAGCGCGGTGTCTGCAAAACGCAGCGCGGCCTCGGTCCGTCCCTCCACCACGCGCCGTTTCAGCAATTCGATACCGGTGATAATGCCGGTCAGCAGGTTATTGAAGTCATGGGCGATGCCGCCGGTCAGCTTGCCCAGGGAGTCCATTTTCTGCGCCTGGGCCAGCTGCGCCTCAGTACGCACCCGTTCGGCGACTTCCCGGGCAAGCTCGATGTTGGCTTTATCCAGTTGCTGCAACTGCGACCGCTCACGCTGGCGCTGTTCGGTCACATCCTCGACAAAAACCAGACCCACCTCGTGGGCGTGATAGGGCGACATCTGCCAAGTAGTTTCACGCAGTTCGCCATCGACCTGCATGAGCAATGTTTCGTGCCAGCGCTGGCCGTTGGCGAGACAGCCGCGCAAGGCCTGAAGCTTGGCTTCCTCACCTTCAGCCAGGTAATCCAGTAAGGTCGATGGCGTCGGCTGATCGCCCAGAAGCAGCTTGAAGGCCTGATTGCACTCGTGCAGCTTCAATTGCGCATCAATCAATACGATCGGCGCCGGTACATTGGTAAAGATCTCCCGAAAGCGCGCTTCGCTCTCACGCAGCGCCTGCTCGGTATCGCGCACACGCAGCAAGGTGCGCAACGTAGCCAGCAGCACGTCAGGGTCCACCGGGTGAATCAGGTAGGCATCGGCACCTGCATCCAGGCCGGTGATGATATCGCCGGTCATGATTGAGGCGGCAGACACATGAATCACCGGCAGCAGCCGGTTCTGGTGGTCGTCGCGCAGCAGGCGGACGATATCGAAGCCACTCATGTCGGGCAGATTCACGTCGAGAATCAGCGCATCGACTTTCTCCTGCATGACGGCAGTCAACCCTTCCGTACCCGTTCCGGCTTCCAGCACGACATAGCCATGACGTTCCAGAACGCGACGAATCGCGTAGCGCGTCGCTGCGTTATCGTCCACCACGAGGATCGTGCACTTACTCACCATCGACCGGCTCCGCTGAAACAGCCAAAGGAATGATCACGAAGAATGACGAGCCTACGCCAGGCGTACTCTCCAGCCCGACACTACCGCCCAGCAGCTCGGCAAAACGCTTGCACAGCGACAACCCCAAACCGGTGCCCCGGAGCCGCTTTTGCAACGGCGAGTCGATCTGCACGAAATCCTCAAACAGATTGCGGTGCAGATGCTCGGGTATGCCGATGCCCGTATCGGTTACCGCAAAGCGAATATTGCCGTCGCCCTCTGGGCGCGCCGAGACCCTTACTTCACCGTGCTGAGTGAACTTCAAGGCGTTGGAAATAAAGTTACGCAGAATCTGCGCGAGCTTCTTGTCGTCGGTGTACAGGCGCGGAATGTTCCTGGGTTCTTCGAAAATCAGATCCACCGAGTCGCCATCCACGATCGGGCGAAACATGCCCCGCAACGCCGAAAACAGATCGAACATGTCAAACCACGCCGGCGAGATGGTGATGCGCCCGGCTTCGATCTTCGCCAGATCGAGCAGGTCGTCGACCATTCCACTGAGTTCCAGTGCAGCCCCGCTGATGAACATCACCTGCTTGTGCTGCTCGGCGCTCAACGGTCCGTCCATCTCGTCACTCAGCAAGCGAGTGATACTACGGATCGAGCCCAACGGGGTGCGAAACTCATGGCTCATGTAGGACAGGAACCGACTCTTCAGATCCGATGCCTGCCTCAGCTGTTCGGCCTGGGTATCAAGTTCCGCATACAAGGCGAGCACGCCCTGGTTGGTTTCTTCGAGCTCGGCACGCAGCAGTTCGTTCTCGCGGCGCAGCCGATCAATCTCATCAGTCTCCGTGCCCTGTCGCGCAATCGCATCAGTCACCGGATACCTCCAAAGCAATTACCAGAACGGTTACATCATCGCGGCCTCGACAGAAATCGCGGTGCAGCAAGGCGGCAATCAGTGCCGGGTGGCGGAATGCCAGGCCGGGATAGTCACGCAGATCCCAGCGCGTCTGCAGGCCATCGCTGTACAGGATCAGCAGCTGGTTTGGCGTGATCGGATAATCGAACACCTGCGCCTTGCGAAACCGCGAGCCAACGATGCCGGGATGCGAAGCCAAACCTCGGCTCGTATCACGGGTTAACAGGCGTGCGCCGATGTTACCTACGCCGCTAAAGCGCATGACACCGGAAGCCAGATCACCCACCACCAGCGCGGCGGCACCGCCGCGCGAGCCCATCATCGCCTGGTGCATTTGCAGCATCTGAACCTCGGGATCGGCAAATGGCTCGGCGGCGAACACCGCAGCGCCGGCCAGGCTCGCCCGCTCGGCGTCCTCGCCATGGCCAATTCCATCTATAACCAGTGCGCTGACACGTTGCCCATCGAACGCCAGGTGCCAGACATCACCGCAGGCAGGATCGGCATTGAGCGAATGCTGGCTGACACCGAAACGTAGCGGCAGCGCTGACGCGTGGCGCGCATATAGATGTACGAGTACGACCGAACCCCTGGCATCGGAAAACACGTCGAACAGCTGCGCCTGACGCACCAGGGCGCCGAGTCCGTTGCCCGGAGTTCCGCCAGTGGAAAAACCATCCGCCAGGCATTCGCCAAGGTCAAAGCCCGGCCCCCGATCCACGCTGATCAGCTCCACTGCAAATCCCGGGTTCGCCGGAATAGCGCGCAAATGCAATTGGCCATGGCCGGCATGTTTCAGCAGGTTGGTCGACAGTTCCGTCGCAGCAAGCGCTACGCGACCAGCGTCTGCTTCATCAAAGCCCAGCGTGTTCGCCATCGCCAGCGCAACGCGCCGAGCGTGGCCAACCTGACTTTCTTCTTCGACCGGCACTACGACCGTCGTGCTGCCCTTGATGCTTAGGACCATTTCACAATGCTGATGCGAGTGCCGGATCCCGGCGAACTGTCCAACTCGAATTCATCCACCAGGCGCTTGGCACCTGTGAGCCCCAGCCCAAGGCCGCTACCGGAGGTCCAGCCATCAGTCATCGCCAGTTTGATATCTGGGATACCCGGCCCCTCATCGCGAAAGGTCAGCCGGATGCCGGAACGCGGACCTTGGGCCAGCACATGCCAGTCCATATCGCCGCCGCCACCATAAACGACCGTGTTCCGGGCCAGCTCGCTCACTGCTGTGACCAGCTTGGTCAGATCGACCAGACGCATGCCGCAATCCTGGGCCAGCTTGCGAACGACCTGACGGGCAATCACCACATCCTGTTCGATCCGCACTGGCACGCTGCCGCTTGCATGTTCGATCATTTATCGGCCATCCGCTGATGCAACAATTGCATGCCTCTCTCAACGTTGAGCGCAGTGCTGACGCCTTGCAGCGTCAGCCCCAGCTCCACCAGGGTGATAGCCACCGCCGGCTGCATGCCGACCACGACGGTCTCGGCATCCATGATGCTCGAGAGCCCGGAGATCGAGCTGATCATGCGGCCAATGAACGAATCGACCATATCCAGCGCCGAAATATCTATCAGGACGGCACGGGCCGACGTCTGGCTGATTCGTTCGGCGAGATCGTCCTGTAGCGTAAGGGCGAGCTGGTCGTGCATATCGACCTGAATGGTGACCAATAGGAAGTCGCCCATCCGCAGAATTGGTATGCGTTCCATTAATTCGCCTTACTTACAGTCAGCCCGGAGCGACGCAGCGCGAGCGCAAGCGCGTCGGCGAGGGAGGCCTTGGTGACAATGCCCTGCAGGTCGAGTCCGAGGTGAACGATGGTTTGCGCAATCTGCGGACGCACGCCACTGATGATGCAGTCGGCGCCCATCAGGCGTATCGCGGTAACGGTCTTGAGCAGATGCTGCGCCACCAGCGTATCGACCGTGGGCACGCCGGTGATATCGATAATGGCAATTTCCGAACCGGTATCGACAATGCGTTGCAACAGGGATTCCATCACTACCTGAGTCCGCTGCGAGTCGAGGGTGCCGATCATCGGCAGCGCCAGAACGCCATCCCACAGCTTGACGACCGGTGTTGAAAGTTCGAGCAACTCTTCCTGCTGACGCTTGATCACCGCTTCACGCGACTTCTGGAACGTGCGAACGGTGTGCAGGCCCAGGTCATCGATCAGCTCGGAAAACGCCCAAAGCTGTTCGACCAGCAATGCTGGCTCGTCGGCGTACTCGGCTTGCACAAGCGCCATCAAGGGCCGCTTGATCGAAAAGATAAACCCCGCGGTCTGTTGCGAATCGAAACCGAGCAGCACTCGGCTATGGGAAAGCTGCTCAAGGAACAGGCGCATCTCGTCCCATTTGGAATGCTGGAGGTTTTGCGAGAAGTCCCCAGTGGCCAGCAGGCGAACAAAGTCTGCGGCCTGCTGACGAAGATCTTCGGTCTTCAGGTTTCGGTATAGGCCGCCTGCAAGCAGTTCAGTAGTCCAGCTGTCGACCAGCTTCTCTTCGTTGTCGCGAATAAGGTTGAGCGTACGTTGATGCAGTGTTGTCATTTGCGCGGATCCTGAGCTGAGCGTAACGCTGGTTCAAGTTGGGATAAGAGTCGTTCTAAAGCTACGGGTTCGTGCGGCGAAGCAAAAAACAAAGCGGGCGCCGAGCTTCCGAGGCGCCAGACGATTGCGAGATAGAAACGGAGACTTCCTCTCTGGAAAGCAGGTGCCGTTGCTGCACCCTCCAGACATATCGCAAGCAAGCCGGGTCAACCGATAGCGACTTGCTATTGCGCACTATCCTGACGATGAGGTCAATCAACTTCTGCGCAGCCTATTCAAAGCATGTTCGCGTAAATTTCGTTCCAAGAGTCGCGAGGTCGCGTCAATATCCAGACAAACTTTGCGGGCTTTTCCGCTTCAACTCGCTCTGACTCAGGCTACGAGACGCTGTAATTCAGGCAGCCGTTGCATGGGCAGCTCGCAATCAGGCATATAACTGCCGCCCGAGCTATGCGAGAATACGCGCGCCCAAAAATGGACCTCCCATTTTCAGTCTCAGTGGAACGGCCACAGCCTGCCGACTCTGCTGCACCTCTACGCCCGCTGGATCGAATCGAGCCTCTTCACCAGGGAAGCTTGAAGCCGGATTATTTGGTATCCGAACTATATCGCGCCGCTCCAGCCACTCTAGTAATCGATAGGTAAGCAATTGATCTCCACCGCTAATATCACCATGCAGTTTGGCGCCAAGCCGCTGTTTGAAAACGTCTCCGTCAAGTTTGGCAACGGCAATCGCTACGGCCTGATTGGTGCCAACGGTTGCGGCAAGTCGACGTTCATGAAGATTCTCGGTGGCGATCTGGAGCCCTCCAGCGGCCAGGTCATGCTTGAGCCCAATGTGCGCCTCGGCAAGCTGCGTCAGGATCAGTTCGCCTACGAAGACTTCAACGTCATCGATACCGTGATCATGGGTCACGAGGAACTGTGGAAGGTCAAAGCCGAGCGCGAACGCATCTATTCGCTGCCGGAAATGAGCGAAGAAGACGGCATGGCGGTAGCCGAGCTGGAAACCGAATTTGCCGAGCTCGATGGCTACACCGCCGAATCCCGCGCAGGCGAACTGCTGCTTGGCCTGGGCATTCCGCTGGAACAGCATTTCGGCCCGATGAGCGAAGTGGCGCCCGGCTGGAAACTGCGCGTTTTGCTGGCCCAGGCGCTGTTTTCCGACCCGGAAGTGCTGCTGCTGGACGAACCGACCAACCACCTGGATATCAACACCATCCGCTGGCTGGAGGACGTTCTCAAGGTCCGCAATAGCACCATGATCATCATTTCCCACGACCGCCACTTCCTGAACTCGGTCTGTACACACATGGCCGATCTGGATTACGGCGAGCTGCGCCTGTTCCCCGGCAACTATGACGAATACATGACCGCCGCGACCCAGGCGCGCGAGCGCCTGCTGTCCGACAACGCCAAGAAGAAGGCGCAGATCGCCGAACTGCAGACCTTCGTCAGCCGCTTTTCCGCCAACGCCTCGAAGGCCAAGCAGGCCACCTCCCGCGCCAAGCTGATCGACAAGATTCAGCTCGATGAGGTCAAGCCGTCCAGCCGCGTCAGCCCCTTTATTCGCTTCGAACAGACCAAGAAACTGCATCGCCAGGCGGTAACCGTGGAGAAGCTGGCCAAGGGCTTCGATGGCAAGCCACTGTTCGAGAACTTCAGTTTCACTGTGGAAGCCGGCGAGCGTGTGGCCATCATCGGCCCCAACGGCATCGGCAAGACCACCCTGCTGCGCACCCTGGTGGGCGACCTGCAACCGGATGCCGGTTCGGTGAAGTGGACCGAGAGCGCCGAGGTCGGCTACTACGCTCAGGATCACGCCGATGATTTCGCAGACGACATGACCCTCTTCGACTGGATGGGCCAGTGGACCCAGGGCGGCGAACAGTTGGTACGCGGCACCTTGGGCCGCATGCTGTTCTCCAACGACGAGATCCTGAAGTCCGTTCGGGTGATCTCCGGTGGCGAACAGGGCCGCATGCTGTTCGGCAAGCTGATCCTGCAAAAGCCCAACGTGCTGGTGATGGACGAACCCACCAACCACCTGGACATGGAGTCCATCGAGGCACTGAACCTGGCGCTGGAGAACTATCCGGGCACCCTGATCTTCGTCAGCCATGACCGCGAATTCGTCAGCTCTCTGGCCACGCGCATCATCGAGCTCTCTGCCTCGGGTGTGACCGATTTCAGCGGCAGCTATGACGATTACCTGCGCAGCCAGGGCGTGATCTGACCGGTTCGCAGCAAAAGGAAACGCCCCGCCGATGCGGGGCGTTTTCGTATCTGCGCGCGTCAGAACTGCGGCAGCAAGGGATACAGGCGCTGGAGATACAGGTAGTCCAGCCAGGCGACCTGATGGGCAATGACGATCAGCCAGAACACCAGCTGGAACGACCATTTGCGGGTCTTGTGTCGCAGCCATTGCTGGGCGATCAACGCACCTGGCCAGCCGCCCAGTAGCTCAACCAGATGCAGCCGCGACTCGGGCGTGCGCCAACCGCCGCGCTGGGCGCGGCGTTTGTCATGCAGGTAGAGCGCCAGGGCCAGCAGGCTGGCCAGTGGATAACCCAGCAGCGGCCAGTGGCTGCCCTGCTCCGCCGCCAAGCGAAGGCTACCGAGCGCAGGCAGTAGGCAGAGCAGCAGCAACACCAGGGCCTTCAGAAAAGGCTGCTGCGTCGGAACGTTTCGGCGCGCAGCCGGCTCGGTTTGCGTTCGCGGCGCAGCGCGGCTCACGGGCTTGGCAGGCTTCTGGCGGATGGCGGGCTCGTCTAGCGACAAGGGCGCATCCAGACGGATGTGCGTCGCGCGAAGGCGCCCCGCCTTGTCTGTCACACTCAGATAGAGAACCTGGTCGCCCTGCACCGGGCGGCGCGCGCCACGCATGGCCGAGATGTGTGCAAAGACATCACCACCGCCCTGCTGGGGCCGGATAAAGCCGAATCCCTTCTGGTCGTCCCAGCTTCTTAGCTGACCGCGTAGCTCCATGACTGATGATCCGCTTGGAAAAGTGCGGGATTCTAATGCAAGCCTTTGCCCAACAAGGAGTCGGCGCAAATCACGCGGGTGGGCTCGACAGCGTGTCAGTCGACTTGCTTATACCGTTGCATGGCCGAGGTGCTAGACACGGTCCAGCAGCCTTGCTTGGCCGCCGGTGCGCGGCGCCGTGGGCATGGTGCCCAAGCAAAAGCCTAGGCACCATGGGTCCGCTCTACAGCGCGGGGCTTCTACTTGACGAGTGCGCGGACGCCCTCGAGATAGACTTGGCCCTGCGCCTGTACCACTTCGGGTTTGTTGGTCTCGGATGCCACGTGGACCTCTTCCAGCAGTGCTGCGGTTTCATCCAGATCCGCCTGGATTCGCTTCAGCGCATTTTCCAGGGTGTAGGTCAGCATGTGCACTTCATGCATATCCATAGCCGTCAGCTCGTTCTTGGCCAGAATGGCCTCAAGCTTGGGGTTGTATTTGCTCAGATTGGTGACCGCCTGCTGGGTGGTTGGCGCCGGCTCTCCCTTGGAGTGCGCGGGTCGTGGGCTGTCATCGTTGGCCCAGCTTGTGGCGCTGAGGAAAAGAACGATGGCACCAGTGAACAGCCGAATCGAGCTTTGCATGGTCTTTCTCTTTGCATGGATAGGGTGGGAAAAACATATCGACAATGAAAACGATTCGCAATCAGCAATTACTTCTGACGGCGCGGCCCAATGTCGCAACAACCTGCAACTCGCGCGCCCGGCACCTACACCGCTCGCAAGGTACAGTGCCGGTCCATCCACACGAGAGGTAGTTTGAGCGTGCTCACCCTGAACATTGGCCCACTGGTACTCGGTATGCCGCAGCTGTTGTTGATGCTCAGCTTGTTGCTGGCAGTGCTGACCGGCTGGTGGGTAGGCCGGAGACACAAGCGCAACCCCGAGCGCCAGGTATTTCGGCTGCTGATACTGGCCCTGGTGGTGGCGCGACTGGCCTTTGTGTTGGTCTATTTCGAGGATTTCAGCGACAACTGGTGGGGCGTGCTGGACATCCGCGACGGCGGCTTCATTCCCTGGCCCGGCATCCTCGCCGCCCTGCTGGCGGGCGGCTGGCTGCTCTGGCGCAACGCCGACCTGCGCAAGCCGCTGGGTGCCGCGCTGGCGGCGGGCGTATTGAGCTGGGGTTTCACCAACCTGGGCTGGCATGCTTTCGAGCAAGGCACGCGCCTGCCGGAAATGGCCTTGCGCGATATCTCAGGCGCACCGGTCAAGCTTGAGGATTACGTCGGCAAGCCGCTGGTGATCAACCTCTGGGCTACCTGGTGCCCGCCCTGCCGCCGGGAAATGCCGGTGCTGGCCGAAGCCCAGGACACGCACGAGGAATTCATCTTCCTGTTCGTCAACCAGGGTGAGGGTGAAGGCGAAATTGAGCGATTTCTGCAAGCTAGCGGCCTTAACCTGCGCAATCTGCTGATCGACAGCGGCGGCAGGCTCGGCCAGCACGTCGGCTCCCAAGCCCTGCCGACAACCATTTTCTACGATGCCCAAGGCCGACAGGTAGGCAGCCATCTGGGCGAGCTGTCCCGCGCCAGCCTGTCCCATGCTCTGACCGCTTTGCAGCAGGAGCCCTAAATCGGCGCTACACTGGCACCCGTCCTTCGATACCGGTCAATATGCAGCGGCACGCTGCCGTCCATCCGGGCCAAGCGGGCCGTAACGAATCCACTTAACCGGTTATCAACATGGCGACCTCCATTTTTAGATGAGATCTCGACTGGCACGCTACCTGCCCTGCCTGCAGTGGGGCGCAACCTACGATCGCCATGCGGCCAGCCGCGACAGCCTGGCGGCGGTGATCGTCACTCTGATGTTGATCCCGCAGAGCCTTGCCTACGCCATGCTGGCCGGCCTGCCGGCTATCAACGGACTCTATGCCAGCATCCTGCCGCTGGTTGCCTACACCCTGTTCGGCACCAGCCGCACGCTGTCCGTCGGTCCGGTGGCGGTAATTTCGCTGATGACCGCCGCGGTGTTGGGGCCACTGTTTGTAGCCGGCAGCGCCGAATACGCCGGGGCTGCGCTGGTGCTGGCGCTGCTGTCCGGCGTCCTGCTGCTGGCCATGGCGCTGTTGCGCCTGGGCTTTCTGGCGAACTTCCTCAGCCACCCGGTGATTTCCGGTTTTATCAGCGCCTCGGCCATTCTTATTGCCTTGAGTCAGCTCAGACATATCCTCGGGATCGAGGCTCAGGGCGATAACGCCGTGATGTTGTTGCTCAGGCTGCAACAGGAGTTACCCCAGACCCACCTGCCGACGCTGGCGATCGGCACGGCCAGCCTGTTGTTCATCTACCTGACGCGATGTCATCTGGGTCGATGGCTGGGCGCGCCACCACGGCTCGCTGACAGCATCGGCAAGATCGGCCCGATCATTGCCCTGCTCGGCTCGATTCTGCTGGTCAGCGCCCTGGAACTCGGTGCAGCCGGAGTAAAGGTGGTCGGCATCGTTCCTCAGGGATTGCCGACAATCAGCCTGCCGGAGCTGGACCTCGCGCTGCTTCGACAACTGCTGCCAGCCGCTCTGCTGATCAGCCTGGTGGGCTTTGTGGAGTCGGTTTCGGTCGGCCAGACTCTGGCTTCCCGGCACCGTGAGCGCATCGACCCGAACCAGGAGCTGGTCGCGCTGGGCAATGCCAACATCGCTGCAGCACTGAGCGGCGGCATGCCGGTTACCGGAGGCTTCTCGCGCTCAGTGGTGAATTACGATGCTGGTGCCAAAACCCCCATGGCCGGCGCCTTGGCGGCAGTCGGCATCGCCATCACCGCTCTGTATTTCACTCCACTGCTGCACGACCTGCCGCACGCCGTGCTGGCCGCGATCATCATCGTTGCGGTGCTGAGCCTGGTGGATATTGGTGCGCTCGGGCGCACCTGGCGCTATTCCCGGCAGGATGGCGCAGCCATGGCGGTGAGCATGCTTGGCGTGCTGCTGATCGGCGTCGAAGCGGGCATTCTGCTGGGCGCGGGACTGTCCTTGCTGCTTTTTCTCTGGCGCACCAGCCAACCGCATATAGCGGTGGTCGGCCAGGTTCCGGGGAGCGAGCACTTCCGCAACGTCGAGCGTTACGCCGTGGCCGAGAGCAGCAAGGTGCTGTCCGTGCGGGTGGATGAGAGCCTGTATTTCCCCAACGCACGCTTTCTCGAAGACCGTATCGCCAAACTGGTCGGCCAGCACCCGGCCGCCGAGCATCTGGTGCTCATGTGCCCCGGCATCAATCTGATCGACGCCAGCGCCCTGGAAAGCCTGGAAACCATCAGCGAGCGGCTGCGCACCGCCGGTATCCAGCTGCATCTCTCGGAGGTCAAGGGGCCGGTTATGGACAAATTGCGTAGATCCGACTTTCTCCGGGACTTCGGCGGCCAGGTGTTTCTCAGCCAGTTCGATGCGCTGAAAGCCCTTGATCCCGAAACCACTCGGAAGGCGCTTGCAGGCGCGCATCCGTCATCACCTGCACATGGAGAAGGCTGAAATCTCCCGCATCCCGCGCCGCCAACAGGTGAACCCGCGCCGGGATGGACTGTCCAGAGCACAAGCGCACCCGCTCTAGCGCGCTACGACTGGAGCGGTATTGATGCTGTAGTCGTTATTTTTTGAAAAAGAGGGAATTTGCCGCAGGCGACGAGGCACGACGCTGCTTATACTGACCACCCCATCCCATCTGGAGAGCCAGACCTGTGAACAAAGCCGAGTTGATTGAAGCGATTGCCGCCTCTGCGGATATTCCAAAAACCACAGCCACCCGCGTACTCGACGCCTTCACTGAAAGCGTTACCACCACCCTACAGAACGGTGACAGCGTCACCCTGGTCGGTTTCGGCACCTTCGCCGTCAAGGAGCGCGCCGCCCGCGACGGCCGCAACCCGCAGACTGGCGCCACCATCAAGATTGCCGCCGCAAAGCTGCCCGGTTTCAAGCCTGGCAAAACACTCAAGGATGCAGTGAACTGATTCTGCTGCTCAGGCGCTGACGCTTTTACACGAGCGCAGCGCCTGACACCTTCCCTCTAGCAGCCCCGCCCTTCCCGCATCATTCCTTGTCGCGATCTACCGCAAAGCCCGCCCAAGCCTGCCGCGACGGCATGATCTCGAGCCGGTTGATATTGATATGCGCCGGTAACGTGGCGACATAGAAAATCTGTTCGGCGATATCTTCTGCAGTCAGTGGTGTAGTGGTCCGGTACAGCGCATCGGATGCCGCCTGGTCACCCTTGTTGCGCACCAGGGTAAATTCCGTTTCGGCCAGCCCAGGCGCGATATCCGTAACCCGCACACCGGTTGCCACCAGATCGCAGCGCAGGTTGTAGCTGAACTGCTCAACGAAGGCCTTGCTGGCGCCATACACATGGCTGCCGGAATAAGGCCAGCTGCCCGCAACCGAGCCGATATTGACGATGCTGGCACCCTTGCCGGTTTCGATCAGGGTCGGCAGCAGCGTATGGGTGACGTTGACCAGCCCGGTGATGTTGGTGTCGATCATCGTGTGCCAGTCATTCAGATCGGCCTTCTGTGCCGGCTCGGGTGCCAGGGCCAGACCGGCGTTGTTGACCAGGCAGGTCACCTGACGGAAGTCCTCGGGCAGCTGTGCGACCACTTCCTTCACCGCATCGATACTGCGCACATCCAGGCTGGCGATATGCACAGGCACCTTGGCCTGCAGTTCCTCTTTGAGTTCCTGTAGTCGCTCGAAACGACGCCCCGTCAGCACCAGCGACCAGCCGGCTTCGGCAAAGCGGCGTGCAGTGGCACGACCAAACCCGGATGTGGCGCCAGTGATGAAAACGACCTTGCTGTTCATGGGTATCCTCTCGAATGGCGACGCTCGTAGAAGCGTCGCGGTTGTCTGTAGGTTGGCTATGGTCTGTTGTCAGGACGAAAATTTCGAGCGTTTTCGCTTCATGGGACTGCTAGGCTCAAAACACTACAAGAACAGGACATACCCATGCATATCGGTTTTCTCGGCCTCGGCAACATGGGCGGCCCCATGGCGCGCAACCTGCTCAAGGCCGGCCATCAACTAAGCGTCTTCGACCTCTCTCCCGCAGCCCTTGCCAGCCTGGTGGAAGCCGGCGCGCAGCAAGCGGCTTCCCCGGCAGCGGTTGCCCAGGCGGGCGTTGAGGTCATCATCAGCATGCTGCCGGCGGCCGCCCACGTGCGGCAGGTCTATCTCGGAGAGGACGGATTGCTGAGCCGTGTTCCCGCGAACGTGCTGCTGATCGACTGTTCCACCATCGACCCGATGACCGCCCGCGAAGTCGCCGCGGCGGCGGCCAGCAAGGGCAATCCGATGCTCGACGCCCCCGTATCCGGCGGCACGGGTGGCGCGGCAGCCGGCACCCTGACATTCATGGTCGGCGGCAAAGAAGCCGATTTTCGCCAGGCCGAGCCCATTCTCGCAGCCATGGGCAAGAACATCGTTCACTGCGGTGACAGCGGCAACGGTCAGGTGGCGAAGGTCGCCAACAACCTGCTGCTGGGCATCTCCATGATCGGCGCCGCCGAAGCCATGTCTCTTGGTGTCGCCCTTGGCATGGACGCCAAGGTGCTGGCCGGCGTGATCAACTCGTCCAGCGGCCGCTGCTGGAGCTCGGAAATCTACAACCCCTTCCCCGAGGTCGTGGAAAACAGCCCGGCTTCGCGCGGCTACAGCGGCGGTTTCGGCGCCGACCTGATGCTCAAGGACCTGGGCCTGGCCAGCGAGGCTGCCAAACAGACGCGCCAGCCGATCATCCTCGGCGCCGTGGCGCAGCAGCTCTACCAAGCCTTCAGCCTGCAGGGCAACGGCGCGCTGGACTTCTCCGCAATCATCAAACTCTACCGTCAGGAACACTGAGCATGTCCGAAACCGAAGTACCGGTACTGGTCGAAGTACGTAACCGCGTCGGCTACCTCACCCTCAACCGCCCCGCCGGCCTGAATGCCGTGACCCTGCCGATGGTGCGCATCCTGCACCACCAACTGCAGGAATGGGCGGATGACCAAAATATTGTGGCCGTGGTCCTGCGTGCCGCCGGCGAAAAGGCCTTCTGTGCCGGCGGCGACATCCGCATGCTGTATGACAGCCACAAGAACGGCGACAACCTGCGCTGGGACTTCTTCGAGGAAGAGTACGCGCTGGACCAGTACATCCACGCCTACAGCAAGCCGCTGCTGGCGCTGATGAACGGCTACGTACTGGGCGGCGGCATGGGCCTGGTCCAGGGCGCCTCGCTACGGGTGATTTCCGAGCGCACGCGCATGGGCATGCCGGAAGTCGGCATCGGCTATTTTCCCGATGTCGGCGGCAGCTACTTTCTACCGCGCCTGCCGGCCAATCTCGGTATCTATATGGGCGTCACCGGCAATCATGTGGATGCCGCCGATGCGCTACATGCAGGGCTCGCCGATTATTGCCTGCCCCATGAGCGCTTCGCCGAACTCCAGCAGCAGCTCGATAAGCAGAACTGGCACCTCCCGGCCGGCGATATCCTCGCCGGGCTGCTCGCTTTGCTGGCAGCTACCGACCTGCCGGAGGCTTCGTTCAAAACGCTGGAGCCGGCCATCGAGCAGCACTTCTCACACGCCAGCATTCCGGCCATTCGAGACTCCCTGGCAGCAGAACAGCGGCCCGAGTACCGCGACTGGGCGGCCGAAACACTGAGCATCATCGACAGCCGTTCGCCGCTAGCGGTCAGCGTTACTCTGGAAATGCTCCGACGCGGGCGCGAGTTGTCACTGGCTGAGTGCTTTGCCATGGAGCTGCATCTGGACCGCCAATGGTTCGAACATGGCGACATCATCGAAGGCGTGCGCGCACTGATTGTCGACAAGGACAAAAACCCACGCTGGAATCCGCCTACGCTCGCCGAAGTGACGCCACAGCGCATCGCCGCTTTCTTCTCCGGCAGCTGAATCAGGAGCGCCCCATGCACGACCTTGAACTCACCGAAGAGCAGCGCATGATCCGCGACCTGGCACGTGACTTTGCTCGTGCAGAGGTCGCTCCCAACGCCGAGGGCTGGGCCAAAGCCGGCTGGATCGATGACTGTGTCATCGCCCAGATGGGCGAGCTCGGCCTGCTTGGCATGATCGTGCCCGAACGCTGGGGCGGCAGTTACCTTGATTACGTGGCCTATGCGCTGGCCGTGGAGGAAATCGCTGCCGGCGATGGTGCGCTCGGCGCGCTGATGAGCGTGCACAGTTCGGTGGGCTGCGGGCCGATCCTCAAATACGGCACTGCCGAGCAGCAAGACCAGTGGTTGCCCGAGCTTGCAACTGGGCGCGCCATCGGCTGTTTTGCCCTGAGCGAACCCCAGGCTGGCTCCGAGGCGCACAACCTGCGCACGCGTGCCGTGCTGGAGAATGACGAATGGGTCATCAACGGCAGCAAGCAATTCGTCAGCAATGGCAAGCGCGCAAAGATCGCCATTATCTTCGCCGTCACCGACCCCGAACTGGGTAAAAAAGGCCTGTCGGCCTTTCTGGTACCCACCGACAACCCCGGTTTTTGCGTTGATCGCGTGGAAAAAAAGATGGGCCTGCGCGCTTCCGATACCTGCGCGGTAAGTCTGAACAACTGCCGCATTCCCGCAGCGAACCTGCTCGGCCCGCGCGGCAAGGGCCTGGCCATCGCCTTGTCCAATCTGGAAGGTGGCCGCATCGGCATCGGCGCCCAAGCCGTGGGCATCGCCCGCGCGGCTTTCGAGGCAGCGCTGGGCTACGCCCGCGAGCGCATCCAATTCGACCAACCCATCATCGAGCACCAGAGCGTGTCCAACATGCTCGCCGACATGCATACCCGGATCAACGCCGCACGCCTGCTGATCCTGCATGCCGCCCGTTTACGCAGCGCCGAGCTGCCCTGCCTGTCGGAGGCCTCGCAGGCCAAGCTGTTCGCCTCGGAAACCGCCGAGTACGTCTGTTCCAAAGCCCTGCAGATTCATGGCGGCTACGGCTATCTGGAGGACTATCCGGTAGAACGCTATTACCGCGACGCGCGCATTACCCAGATTTATGAAGGCACCAGTGAGATCCAGCGCCTGCTGATTGCGCGAGAGCTGGGCAAGTACGATTTGTAGAGAGTGCGATCGGGCGCGCTCCCGCTTTTATAGAACCTTGGCTACCGGGCAGAGCGGCGATGCGTGTGAAAAGCGCGGCCCACTCTACGAACTACTGGCGATAACGCAGAAGGCGAAACACCTTGGCGCAGACGACAGATGCAAAAAGGGCGGACTTTTCAGTCCGCCCTTCGCTTTGAGCTCTTAAAACCTAGCCGAGATGGCTGATCTTAATCCTCGCGATACCGGCGCAGCTTCAGCTGCTTGCCGCCTACGCGGGTGTCCTTGAGCTTGCCGAGCAGACCTTCCAGGCCCTCTTCCGGCAATTCGACCAGGCTGAAGCTGTCACGCACCTGAATGCGGCCGATGGCTTCGCGGGCCAGACCGCCCTCGTTGAGGATGGCGCCAAGCAGGTTGCGGGCAGCGATGCCGTCACGCGCGCCCAGCGGCGTACGGCAACGGGCGCGACCTTCAGCCAGCGGCATCGGCGCGCGACGCTCGCGGTCGCCACTACGCTCGGAACGCTCAGAACGTTCACGCGGGCCGCTACTGGGAACCAGAGGCTGCTCTTTTTCCACTTCGGCCAGAGTCAACGCCTGACCGTTGGTTGCCTTGCGCAGCAGCGCAGCGGCCAGGGCACGCGGGCTGCAACCGATATCGGCAACCAGCTTGTCGAGCAGCTCGCCATGGCTGGCTTCGGCATCGGCAACCAGCGGCGCGAGGCTGTTGGTCAGTTTTTTGATGCGTGCATCAAGTACCTGCTGACCATTGGGCAGGCGTGCCTCGGCGACCTTCTGGTTGGTTACGCGCTCAATGACCTGCAGCATGCGGCGCTCGCGCGGCGTGACCAGCAGCAGCGCGCGGCCTTCACGACCGGCACGGCCGGTACGACCGATCCGGTGCACATAGGACTCAGGGTCATACGGCATGTCCACGTTGAATACGTGGGTGATACGTGCCACATCCAGACCACGCGCAGCCACGTCGGTGGCGACGACGATGTCCAGACGACCGTCCTTGAGCGATTCGATAACGCGCTCACGCTGGTTCTGGGCGATGTCACCGTTCAACGCGGCAGCCTTGTAGCCCTTGGCTTCCAGCGCGGCAGCCAGATCCAGAGTCGCTTGCTTGGTGCGCACGAAGGCGATCAATGCATCGAAGTCTTCGACTTCCAGCAGGCGCAGTACCGCAGGAATTTTCTGATCGGCATGCACCATCAGATGCGCCTGTTCGATTCGGGCCACAGTCTGGGTTTTGGCAGCGATCTTGATGTGCTGCGGTTCACGCAGGTGCTTTTCGGCAATGGCACGGATTGAGTGCGGCAGCGTGGCGGAGAACAACACGCTCTGGCGGCTTTCCGGCATGGCTTCGAAGATGACCTCCAGATCATCCATGAAACCCAGCTTGAGCATTTCGTCAGCTTCGTCGAGTACCAGAAACTGCACAGTGGACAACAGCGCACCGTTGCGGCTCAGGTGATCGACCAGGCGGCCGGGCGTGGCCACGACAATCTGCGCGCCCTGACGAATGGCCTTGAGCTGCGGCCCCATAGGCGCGCCACCATAAATGGCGACAACACTAACAGTCGGCATCTGCTTGGCATAGGTTTCGAATGCGGTGGCAACCTGCAGCGCCAGCTCACGGGTCGGCGCGAGAATCAGCGCCTGAACTTCGCGCCGGGCCGGGTCGATCTTCGACAGCAGCGGCAGCGCGAAAGCGGCAGTCTTGCCGGTTCCGGTCTGTGCCTGACCGATCATGTCGTGGCCGTCGAGAATGACCGGGATGGCCTGTTTCTGAATTGCGGAAGGTTCTTCGTAGCCCACCGCGGTGATTGCAGCGAGTACAGCAGAATGAATACCGAGCGCGGCAAAGCCGCCGATTTCCTGGGTCATGGGTCTTTTCCTGATGCTCCGCAAAGACCCATGTTCCGAAGCTGCGCATGCCATGTAAAACCCGGGAACGGGTAACCCTGGCAGCCTTGGTCGGCGGGGTTTGCGAAAACGAATGAATGATGAATCGTCAAGGATAGCCGCGGAAGCGGATAACAGCCGAAGCAGCGCTTCGTGTGTTGCAGTACCTGAACGTAGGCTGGGTTTCAGCCGGCGCGTACTATACCGGAATTATGTGCGCCTGTGCACGTAATTTGCTTAAGCAAATGAACCGCACAAGCGGAGCCAAACCGGATCGAGCCGCCCTGACAACAATCAGTCGGCATCCAGACGCCGGCAGCCTTGCACCAAGATTCAACTGGCCGGTCGCAGCGCCCCGATCAGCAAATCGAGGGAATAGCCCAGACGCGGGGCAAGCTCAGCAGCTCGCCGCCGCAACCCGTCCAGATCCAGCGCCTGCTCCAGGTCCGCGGGCACGAATAGCACCACATTGCCCTCCTTCACCGGACACTCCCAGTAATGCCGGTGGAACAGCCCTCGAAGCAGCGCCGCGCCCAGCGGTTTGTCATCATCGGTACCCCACTGGTTGATCACCAGCCAGCCACCCGGATTGAGTTTTTCCTGACAACGCTTGAGGAAATTCCAGGCCAGGTGCGCCGCCGCCGGGCCAACATCGGTATATAGGTCGACAAAAAGCAGATCCGTTGACTCTGCCGTCTCCAGCAGTTCCACGGCATCGCCGATGCGTATGTACAAGCGCGCATCGTTCTTAAATCCGAGATAACGCATCGCCAGTTCCGGCACCGCAGGGCGCAGTTCGATGGCCTCCACGTCCTCCAAAGGCAGAAACTCAAGGCAGGCCTGGGTCAGCGTACCCGCGCCCAACCCGAGAAACAGCGCTGTCTCCGGCGCCGGATGCATCAATCCGCCCATCAGCATGGCGCGCGTGTAGTCGTACTCCAGCCAACTCGGCGCAGCAGTAAAAACGCAACTTTGCTCGATAGCCGCGCCGAATTCGAGAAAACGGTAATCACCCACCTCCAGCACACGAATCAGACCGAACTCATCCTGCACCTCGGCCAGCACCACTTCCTGCCTGCCCACTACTTTCACTCCTGACGGAACCGATTTAACTCGCCTGCCAGGCGAAACATCGCATGGTACCCGGAGCACGCCAGCCAGGCCCGCCCCGGATATTTTGATCCAAGACAATCAACTTGCAGAAAAACTTGAAACCCGATCTTTAAGGCACATATTTATCAGCGAAACAAGCACAGCGCCGAACAGGCCATCCATCATTCAACAGGAGGTAACGTCATGAAATCTCTGATGACTCGCGGAAATCTGTTCGATGATTTTTTCAAGGAGTTCGCATCTCCCGGCTATTTTATCCAGCCTCTGCATGGTGATGCGCTGCCCTCCCCCTCGCAGATCCGCGTCGACGTCAAGGAAACCGACTCCGGCTACAGCATCGAAGCCGAGCTGCCCGGTGTAAGCAAGGAGAACATCAAGGTTTCCATCGAAGGCAACCAGGTCAGCCTGAGCGCCGAGGTTCGGCAACTCGACGAGCAGAAGGACGGCGAGAAGTCCCTGCGCTCGGAGCGCTACTACGGCTCCGTTTCCCGCAGCTTCCAGTTGCCCTCGGAAATCGACTCAAGCCAGGCCAAGGCCCGCTACGAAGATGGCGTACTGAAACTGACGCTGCCGAAAAAGCAGAGCAGCGCCTCGCATCATCTGACCATCGACTGAGACTGCCATCCGCGCAGTCAGAGTCGTATAGCCCCTGACAACCAACGGGCAGAGCGTTCAGTTCTGCCCTTTTTTTGCCCACTTGGTGCCCTTGGACCACAGGCAACGCAGCTTCATTCAGGTCAGGTAAAATCCCAGGACTTTTTTTCTGGAATTCCCTAATGAGCCCGACGTGGAGCCCCTCAAGCTGGAGAGCCAAGCCCATCCAGCAACAACCCACCTACCCTGACGCCGCGCATCTGCAGCGCGTGGAGCAGATTCTCGGTGAGCTCCCGCCGCTGGTGTTCGCCGGTGAGGCGCGGGAATTGCGCCGGCAATTTGCCGAAGTCACCCAGGGCCGCGCCTTCCTTTTGCAGGGGGGCGACTGCGCCGAGAGTTTTGCCGAGTTTTCCGCCAACAAGATTCGCGACACCTTCAAGGTGCTGTTGCAAATGGCGATCGTCATGACTTTCGCTGCCAGTTGCCCGGTGGTGAAGGTGGGGCGCATGGCGGGCCAGTTCGCCAAACCACGTTCGGCTGGCGAAGAAACCATTGCCGGAGTCACCCTGCCCGCCTATCGGGGCGATATCGTCAACGGCATCGACTTCGACGAAAAAAGCCGCGTGCCGGACCCCGAGCGGCTGTTGCAGGCCTATCACCAGTCCACCGCCAGCCTGAACCTTCTGCGCGCCTTCGCCCAGGGCGGATTCGCCGACCTGCATCAGGTGCATCAGTGGAATCTGGACTTTATCGCCAACTCGCCGATGGCCGAGAAATACCATCAGATGGGTGCGCGAATCGACCAGGCGCTGAAGTTCATGCGCGCCTGCGGCATGGACAACATGCCGCAACTGCGCGAAACCAGCTTTTTCACCGCCCATGAGGCCCTGCTGCTCAACTATGAGCAGGCCTTTGTGCGTGAGGACAGCCTCAGCGGCGACTGGTACGACTGTTCGGCTCACATGCTCTGGATCGGCGACCGTACGCGCCAGCTGGACGGCGCCCATGTGGAGTTTCTGCGTGGCGTATGCAACCCGATCGGGGTCAAGGTCGGGCCGAGCATGGACAGCGATGAACTGATTCGCCTGATCGACATCCTCAACCCGAAAAACGATCCGGGTCGCCTGAACCTGATCGTGCGCATGGGGGCGGACGGAGTGGAAGCAGGCCTGCCGCGACTGATTCGCGCTGTTCAGGCCGAAGGCCGCCAGGTGCTGTGGAGCTCCGACCCCATGCACGGCAACACCATGAAGGCCTCCAGCGGCTACAAGACCCGCCCGTTCGAACGGATCCTGGCCGAGGTACGGCAGTTCTTCGACGTGCATCGTGCGGAAGGCAGTTATCCGGGCGGCATCCATATCGAGATGACCGGACAGAACGTCACCGAGTGCACCGGCGGCTCGCGTGCCATCACCGAAGATGGCCTGGGCGATCGCTACCACACCCATTGCGACCCACGCCTGAATGCTGACCAGTCGCTGGAACTGGCGTTCATGATCGCCGAGACGTTGAAGCAGCTCAGGCCAAGCTGACCCCCTGATCCGGCCTTCAAATGACAGAAGGCCGGCACCACCCCTGCACTGCCAGTCTAAAAAGAACAGTTCGAAGCCCTGAGACGCACCTCGTTAGTGAGCTAATCATTAACAAAACTATTGATTCGCTAGCTAACGAAGCGCTGGTAGAATCCGCGCCGCATTTTGGCCCGGACGTTTCTCGGCGTTGCGCTGTCTCGCTCTCTGCATACCGAACCGGACAACTCCAATCCATCGCAATCGGGTCAGTTAATAGAGGAATTTCTCCCGCATGACCGATACACAAAACACCGGTGCGGCGCGTGCAGCGCTCATCGGACTGGTGCTGGGGCCCGTGCTCTTGCTGCTATGCGTTTTCACCAGCCCGCCAGCTGGGCTTTCCGAAACTGCCTGGCTGACCGTCGGCCTGGCCGGCCTGATGGCCGTCTGGTGGGCTACCGAAGCGATACCGATTCCGGCAACTTCGCTGCTACCTATTCTGCTGATCCCGGTTCTGGGCATCGATACGCTGAACAAGGCCACCGCGCCTTATGCCAACCCCACCATCTTCCTGTTCTTCGGCGGCTTCCTGCTGGGCCTGGCAATGCAGCGCTGGAACCTGCACAAGCGCATCGCCCTGGTGACCTTGCTCGCGGTAGGTAACGCGCCCAGCCGGCAGATCGCTGGCTTCATGATAGCCACAGCCTTTATCAGCATGTGGGTCAGCAACACGGCCACCAGCATCATGATGCTGCCCATCGGGATCTCGGTGATTGCCCTGTTGGTGGAAGGTAGCGACGAGAAAGAAGGCACACGCTTTGCCATCGCCCTGCTGCTGGGCATCGCCTATGCGGCGAGTGTTGGCGGTATCGCGACATTGATCGGAACTCCTCCAAACGCCCTGCTTGTCGCGTTCCTGCGGGAAAACTACGACGTCCACATCGGCTTCGGCCAATGGATGCTGCTTGGCATTCCGGTCAGCCTCGGCATGCTGCTCTTTACCTGGTGGTGGTTGACCCGGGGCGGCTTCAAACTGGCCGGCGGCGATAGCCGTGCCATGCTGGAGCAGGAAATGGCCGAGCTCGGCCCGATGTCCAAAGCCGAGAAGATGGTCGCGGTAGTGTTCGGCCTCGCGGCC
This sequence comes from Pseudomonas saudiphocaensis, assembly GCF_000756775.1. Lineage (NCBI taxonomy): Bacteria > Pseudomonadati > Pseudomonadota > Gammaproteobacteria > Pseudomonadales > Pseudomonadaceae > Pseudomonas > Pseudomonas saudiphocaensis. The sequence continues at coordinate 515,824 of NZ_CCSF01000001.1, read as the reverse complement.
GCTGCCTGGATCTTCCAGCCGGTTCTGGCTCAATACATCGACGGCGTCAACGACACCAGCATCGCCATCGCAGCGGCGCTGATCCTGTTCCTTATTCCGGTCGATATAAAGAAACGCGTGTTTCTGATGGATTGGGAAACCGCAAACAAGGTCCCGTGGGGCGTTCTGCTTCTATTCGGCGGCGGCCTGTCGCTGGCCGGTGTGATTGGCGCGTCCGGGCTTGCCCAGTGGATTGCCCAGAACCTACAGGGCTTTGGCTCGCTGCCGCTTATCCTGATGATCGGCATGGTGGCTCTGGTGATCACCTTTCTTACCGAGATCACCTCCAATACCGCAACGGCCGCCGCGTTTCTGCCACTGCTCGGCGCCCTTGCCGTGGCTCAGGGCTTGCCGCCGGAAATGCTTGCCATTCCGGCAGCCATTGCTGCCAGCTGTGCTTTCATGATGCCGGTAGCGACTCCGCCGAACGCTATCGTGTTCGGAACCGGGATGATGCGTATCCAGTCCATGATCAGGGCCGGTTTCGCCCTGAACATCTTCGGCGTATTCCTGGTGACCGGCCTGTGCTATCTGCTCATTGGCTGGTTGTGGGCCAACTGACCTCAGCGTTTGCGGGGCCTATCGGCCCCGCAAACACTCGGCGGCACCACGCAGCAATTGCTCGGTGCCGCTCCAGCCTAGGCAGCCATCGGTAATGGAAACGCCGTAGCGCAACTCACCGGCCAACGGCTGGCAGCCATCGAACAGGTGGCTTTCCAACATCACACCGCGCAGGCTGTCATCGCCCGCCAGCCGCTGCTCAAGCACCTCTCGCAGTACCTGCGGCTGACGCAGCGGATTCTTGCCGCTGTTGGCATGGCTGCAATCGACCATGATTCGGGCCGCGATACCCTGCTTTTCCAGTGTCGCGCGAGCCGCCGCAACGCTTGCCGCGTCATGATTCGGCCCGGCATGCCCGCCGCGCAGCACCAGGTGCGAGTCGGGGTTGCCCGCCGTTTCCAGCAGCGCTGGGTGCCCCAGATCGTCGATGCCGAAATGCCGGTGCGGATGCAGCGCCGAGCGCATGGCATCGCAGGCGATACCCAGGCTGCCATCGGTACCGTTCTTGAAGCCCACCGGCAGATCCAGGCCGCTGACCATTTCACGATGGATCTGCGACTCGCTGGTGCGCGCGCCGATGGCGGCCCAGGCCAGCAAATCATCGAAGTAGCCGGTGGCCAGCGGCTGCAGAAGTTCACTGGCGATGGGCAAACCGGCTTCCAGAATGTCCAGCATCAGCTTGCGTGACAGGCGCAGCCCCTCGGCCATATCGCCGCTGCCATCCAGATGCGGATCGTAGAGCAGGCCCTTCCAGCCGACAGTCGTGCGCGGCTTCTCGACGTAGGTGCGCATCACCAGCAGCAGCTGGTCTTCAACCTGCGGCGCCAGGTCGGCCAGACGCTGGGCGTACTCCAATGCCGAAGCCGGGTCATGCAACGAACAGGGGCCGACCACCACCAGCATGCGCGAGTCGCTGCCATTGAGAACGGCGCGAATGGCGTTGCGGTCCTGGCGGATTCGTTCGGCAAGCGCAGCAGTCAACGGCAGACGCTGGCGCAACAAGGCGGGGCTGGGCAACGGCTGGGCGCTGCGGCGAGAGATGGTAACGGCGGCCGAGGCTTCGGCGAGGTCAAGCTGGATAGCGGCGTTTTGAGCATTCATGATCTGGCGGTTCCTTCGCCATCGCGGGCAATCCCGCGACGGCACTAATCGTGTGTTCGTTCAGGTGGTGTGGGCATGGTGTTCAAGCAGCTAAATCGCCAGTCGTAGCGGTAACGGTCGGTGCGGTAATAAGTGGTCATGCTGTAGTCCTCTGTGTGTTCGGCTTGTCAGCCAGAAAAGAAAAAACCCCGGTCGGGTAGCCGACCGGGGTTTGGAAAAACGTTGGTGGCGACCCTGTTTGCTGGGGCGCCTGTTGGGGTATCAGACGCGCCTGCGGCTAAACCAATACCCAAAAAAATAATCTTCAGTCGCAACCACCCGTCCACACAACGGCACGGCGCGCAAGGCGTCGAGGCTGGCTTGGGACTGGGAGGCGGTACTGAGGGACATGCTGTTCTCCGTAAGATGTGCCAAACCATACTCCAGCGGATCGGCAGCTTGCAACCGCGCTTACAGACTCATCACATCGACAAAGCGCGGCGTGGCGTTGTCGTCGATGCGCAGGCTCTTGAAGTCGAACAGGTTACGGTCGGCCAGTTGCGAGGGCACCACATTCTGCAGTGCGCGGAACATGATCTCGGTGCGCCCCGGCGACTTGCGCTCCCATTCACGCAACATGTCCTTGACTACCTGGCGCTGCAGGTTCTCCTGCGAACCGCAGAGGTTGCACGGGATGATCGGGAATTCCTTCATCTGCGAATAGGCCTCGATGTCAGCCTCGCTGCAGTAGGCAAGCGGGCGAATCACCACGTTTCGGCCATCGTCGGACAGCAGCTTGGGCGGCATGGCCTTGAGCGTGCCGCCGTAGAACATGTTGAGGAAGAAGGTTTCCAGGATGTCGTCGCGGTGGTGCCCCAGGGCCATCTTGGTCGCACCGATCTCGTCGGCAAAGGTGTAGAGCGTGCCCCGGCGCAGACGCGAGCACAGCGAGCAGGTGGTTTTGCCTTCCGGGATCTTCTCCTTGACCACCGAGTAGGTGTCCTTCTCGACGATGTGATATTCGATGCCCAGGCCCTTGAGGTACTCGGGCAGCACGTGCTCGGGAAAGCCGGGCTGCTTCTGGTCCATGTTTACGGCAACGATCTCGAAGCGGATGGGTGCAACCTTCTGCAGATACAGCAGCACGTCGAGCATGGTGTAGCTGTCCTTGCCGCCGGACAGGCAGACCATGACCTTGTCGCCCTCCTCGATCATGTTGAAGTCCGTGACTGCTTCGCCGGCCAAGCGGCGCAGGCGCTTCTGCAGTTTGTTCTGATTGACCGAGAGGTTGCCCATGTCTGAATCCGGTTGAAATACGAAAGGCGCACATTTTACGCGCAAAGCACGCGGCACCCCAGCCCATCTATCCTGCTCTTTGCTAGGCTTGCCTGCATGAACAACGAATTCGCACTCGAGATGGACCTGGCCGAGCAGATTCTTTTACTGCTGCGTGAGCAACCGGACGGTTGCAGCGAATACCAGTTGATCCAACAACTCAAAGCCCGACACAGCACACACATCCCGAACCTGCCGCTGCACGACAAGCTGGTGCTGTTCCGAACGCATTTTCTGGTGTTCAACGCGCTCTATCATTTGCGTGACCGCCTCTGGCAACAGAACAGCCACTGCCTGCAGATCTCGCCGCTGTGCGTTCGCCTGCTGCCCTATGTCGCGGCGACCAGCGAGGTCAGCGAGCCGGACCCGCTGCGGGCCTACTACCTGGACATGGACAACCTGCGCGACACCGACGAGCAGGAAGTGGAACGTCTGCTGGCCAGTTTCTGGTCGCGTATGCGTGGCGATTATCAGGGCGAGCCACAGGAGTTCTGGAGTCCCGATCAGAAGCGCGCCGCGCTGGAGTTGTTCGAACTGGACCAGGACGAATCGTCGTTGAATTTGCCGATCATCAAACGCCGCTACCGTCAGTTGGTCAGCATTCACCACCCTGATCGTGGCGGCAGCACCACGCGGATTCAGTCCATCAACCTGGCAATGGAGATTCTGCAACGCTATTACCAGTGACGGGGTAGCTTCCAAACACTCTAACCAGCTCAGCACAGCGGCGTTTAGCGCTCCTATACTGCGTCACAAGGTCGCATGCCATCACGCTGGCGCAATGCCTGGCAAAGCGGCCCTCCAGAACCGAGGAGACGCAGACATGATCAATCACGTTTGGGGACTGTTCGCTCACCCTAGCCAGGAATGGCAGGAAATCACTGGAGAGGAACGCGGCGTGGGACGCCTGCACCTCTGGGAAGTCATGCTACTGGCTGCAATTCCACCGATTGCGGCTTTCATCGGAACCACCAGGTTCGGCTGGAGCATTGGCAGTGGCGGAGCCGTGATGCTCACCGAAGCGAGCGCCTTGCAACTGACGGTGCTGTCGTACCTGGCCATGCTTGCTGGTGTCGCCGTCATGGGCGGCTTCATTCACTGGATGTCGCGCACCTACGACGCCAACCCGACTCTCACCCAATGCATCATGTTTGCCGCCTATACCGCAACGCCGCTGTTCATTGGTGGCCTGGCTGCGCTCTATCCGGTCCTCTGGTTGGGCATGCTGGTCGGCACGGCTGCAATCTGCTACACGACTTACCTGCTCTACGTAGGCGTGCCGACATTCATGAACATCCCGTCAGATGAGGGCTTTTTGTTCTCCAGCTCAATACTGGCCGTTGGGCTGGTAGTGCTGGTGGCGATCATTGCACTGTCGGTAATCATGTGGGGCATGGGCGTGGGGCCGGTCTACATTCGCTAGACCACCAGATTCTCCACTCGTATCTACAGGGCCGCCATCAGGCGGCCCTCTTCGTTGCTTCCCACGCCGGGGGGAAACCCTTGGCGCATCTGCCGTTCTAAAGGGAAACGCCAGCCAGGGCGACCGCCGTGGCCAAGCCATCCGAGGCAGAAGGAAGACCCCATGATCCCCCACTTTTTCACGCTGATGACCCGCCCAGACCAGGCTTGGACCGAAATCCGCAGGGATGAGGAGCGCAACAGCTCCAACTACATCCTGCACCTGTTCCTCTGGGCGCTGCTGCCAGCGGTGTGCATGTTCATCGGCACCCGCTACACCGGCTGGAGCCTGGTGGAAGGTGAGCGAGTCTGGCTCGATACGCCAAGCGCCGCGCAACTCAGCGTGCTGATCTACGTGACCATCATCATCGGCACTTTCATCATGGGCTTCTTTCTGCGCTGGATGTCGCGCACCTTCGAAGCACGCCCGACCTACAACCAGTGCGTAGGCTTTATCGCCTACATCATCACGCCATTCTTCCTCGCCGGTCTCGGCGCGCTCTACCCCAGCCGCTGGATGGCCATTACGGTGCTGGTGGCCGCAGGCATCTATTCCACTTATCTGCTGTTTGTCGGCCTACCCAAGTTCATGCGTATCGACAACCGCAATACCTTTCTCTACGGCGCGTGCACCTGGGGCGTGGGGCTTCTGGTACTGGTCAACCTGAAGGTGCCGATGATCCTGTTCTGGACGCTGGCCCTGGACCCTACCTACGAGCGCGACACCGTGCAGAACCAGAGCTATGGCTTCGAGGAAAATCGACCACAGGAAGAGCCGGGCGGAGTGGACAGTGAGCGACGCTTCAACGAGCGTCCGAACGAGTAAGCCCCGCCTTTGGCATAATGCGGCGCTCTGTAACCGGAGTGCCCCATGCCCGAGCGACTCAATGACCGTGTCGAAGCCTGCTATCAACTGGCCGAAGACTTCTTCAAGCAGCCTTTCAAACGTCCTCAGGTGAGCTTGAAACTGCGCGGCCTGAAGGCCGGCGTGGCGCATTTGCAGCAGAATCTGCTGCGCTTCAACGAGCAGCTCTACCGAGCCAACACCGAGCACTTTCTGCAGCAGACCGTGGCCCATGAGGTGGCCCATCTGGTAGCGCACCAGCTGTATGGCCCGCGCATCCAGCCCCACGGGGAGGAATGGCAATTGATCATGCGCGGCGTCTACGAGTTGCCGCCCGATCGCTGCCACAACTACGAAGTCATTCGTCGCCAGGCCAACCGCTATATCTATCGCTGCAAGTGCCCTGAGCAGGAGTTCCCATTTACCGGCCAGCGTCATGCACTGGTCCGCAAGGGGCGTCGTTACCTTTGTCGCAGCTGCCGCGCCACGCTGGTGTTTAGCGGCGAGCAGCGGCTGGAATGAAGTAAACCTGAGGGCCGAAAAGGCTTGCCTGGCATGGTACGGCCCCATCTAGCCGCCACGGATTTTCGCCAAACAGTGGAAAACTACGGCGCAACCAAACAGCGATTACAGACGCTGTGCTCGCCAGGCCGCGAGCACGAACAAGGCGGCCAACGCGGCCATGAGCGGCAGCCAGCCGGCGTGCTCCCAGATGTAGCCGGCCGAATACCCCACCACGCTCGAGCCCAGGTAATAGGCACACAGATACAGCGCCGATGCCTGAGCCCTGGCGCCTTTGGCATGCTGCCCGACCTGCCCGCTGGCCACCGCATGGGCCGCAAAAAAGCCCAGGGTAAACAGCGCCAGGCCAAGGATGATGGCGACCAACCAGGGCATCGAACACAGACCCACTCCTAGCAACATGAGACCGATACCACCCTGCAGCACGGTTTTGGCACCGAAACGCGGAACCAGGCGGCCTGCCCAGCCGGCACTGAAAATACCCGCCAGGTACACGGTAAACAGCAGGCCGATAACCGTGGACGACAGACTGAAGGGTGCACCTGCGAGACGAAAGCCGATGTAGTTGAACAGCGCGACGAAACCGCCCATCAACAGAAACGCCTGCAGAAACAGGGTGCGCAATAGCGGATTGCCCAAGTGCTGACGGAAGTTGCCCAGCAGCCCGCTCAACGAAAGGGCCTGTGCCTTGAAATGGCGTGAAGGCGGCAGCAGCCAGACGAACAGGCCCAAGGCCAGCAGGCCCAGCCCGGCAATCCCGCCGAGCGCCATTTGCCAGCCGCCGATGTCGCTCAACAACCCGGACAGCAGGCGCCCCAGCAAACCACCCAGAGCCGTACCCCCAATGTACAGCCCCATCGCCGCCGGCAGCGATTCGGGATCGAACTCCTCGCCCACATAAGCCATGGCCAATGCCGGCAAGCCGCTGAGCGCCAGCCCCAGCAGCGCCCTGAGCACCAGTAGCAGGCTCCAGGACTCCACCAGAACGCAGGCAAGGCCCAGCAGACTGGCCAGCGCCAGCGCCGCAACCATCACCGGCTTGCGCCCCCAGCTTTCGGCCAGCGCCCCGGAGATCAACAGACAGACCGCCAGCGACAGGGTTGTCAGCGACAGCGCGAGGCTGCTGCTGGCCGCGGATACGGAAAAGTGCGCTGCCAGCAAGGGCAACAGTGGCTGCACGCAATAGAGCATGGCGAAGGTGGCGAAGCCGGCGCAGAACAGAGCCAGCGTTGCGCGCTGGTAAGCGCCCGTACCGCGTTTGAAATGGGAAGAAGTGGTGTCGTCGGCGTGCATGTGAGAGCCCGAAATTCGACCTTCGGCAGGTCTCGGCAAAAACTGGAGTTCCGCTGCTGAGCTGCAACGAAAGTTCAATAGTCCGCAAGGATACTCCTGTGCCTAGACGATTTCGCCACCCTTGACGACACACCGTTAAGCAAGGCCGCTCAGCATCGAACATACATGCGGCCAGTATCCGAATGTGAAACATGGAGATCATCTGCCATACTCTTCAGCAGTTCCCGAAAAGACACCTAAACGCTGCTGGATCAGCAACTTGGAAGCACTTCTTGGGCTTGGCCAGATAATGCTGACTAGACTTCACTCCAAAAGCAGAAAAACAAGGTGAACACCCGTGCCGAATGACACCGATATCGCCCCCCGCAAAAGCCAGGAAACGCGCCTTCTCCTGTTCCTGCTGATTTTCCTGTTCCCGCTGCTGAGCATTGCGCTGGTCGGTGGTTACGGCTTTATCGTCTGGATCAGTCAGCTGACCTTCCTTGGACCTCCCGGCCCAAGCTGACCCTTAGAGCGTTGCTGCAAGGCACACGCGCGAACGCCATTGCCGTTATAGGCGGAGCTAGATAACCACAATGAAGAATGATGCGCTGCATATAGCAAGCCTGCTGGTGCATTGCCGGCCCGAGCTGATCGCGGCCGTAAAACAGAACCTGGCGCTTCTGCCTGGCCTTGAGCTGCATCAGGAAAGCGCTGCAGGAAAGGTGGTAGTAGTCCTCGAGGCCGAGCATGAAAGCCAGATTCTGACCACCATCGACCAGATTCAGCAGCTGCCCGGCGTACTCAACGCTGCGCTGATCTACCACGAACTCCTCTCTCTCGAAGGAGAAGCCTGAATGAGCCTCACCCGTCGTCAATTTGCCAAGGCCAACGCCGCCGCTATCGCTGCCTCGGTAGCCGGCATCCCGATTGCCACCAGCGCCACCAACCTGATTACCGACCCTGAGGCCACCAATCTCAAGTGGCACAAGGCGCCCTGCCGCTTCTGCGGCACCGGTTGTGGGGTCATGGTCGCCACCCGCGATGACCGCGTCGTCGCCACCCACGGCGATGTAAAGGCCGAGGTCAACCGCGGCATCAACTGCGTCAAGGGCTACTTCCTGTCGAAGATCATGTACGGCACCGATCGCCTGACGCAGCCGCTGCTGCGCATGAAGAACGGTCAGTACGACAAGCAGGGCGAGTTCCAGCCGGTGAGCTGGGACCAGGCCTTCGACATCATGGAAGAGAAATACAAGAAGGCACTCAAGGAAAGCGGACCGAGCTCGATCGGCATGTTCGGCTCGGGCCAGTGGACCATCTGGGAAGGCTACGCAGCCAACAAGCTGATGAAGGCCGGCTTTCGCTCCAACAACCTCGACCCCAACGCCCGCCACTGCATGGCCTCGGCGGCGGTCGGCTTCATGCGCACCTTCGGCATGGACGAACCCATGGGCTGCTACGACGACATCGAAGCCGCCGATGCCTTCGTACTCTGGGGCTCGAACATGGCGGAGATGCACCCGGTGCTCTGGACGCGCGTGACCGATCGCCGTCTGACTGCTCCGCATGTGAAGGTGGCCGTCATGTCGACGTTCGAGCACCGCAGCTACGAGCTGGCCGACATTCCGATGACCTTCAAGCCGCAGACCGACCTGGTGATCCTCAACTACATCGCCAACCACATCATCCAGAGCGGTGCGGTCAATCAGGACTTCGTCAAGAATCACACCCGCTTCGCCAAGGGCGCGACCAACATCGGCTATGGCCTGCGCCCGACCGATCCGCTCGAGCTGAAGGCCGAGAACGCCGGCGTTGCAGGCAGCTGGACAGACATCAGCTTCGAAGACTACGCCGAGTTCCTCAAACCCTACACCCTGGAGCACGCGGCCAAGGAGTCCGGCGTGCCGGCCGAGCGTTTGAAGGCGCTGGCCGAGCTTTATGCCGACCCCAAGGTCAAGGTGATGTCCTTCTGGACCATGGGCTTCAACCAGCACACCCGCGGTGTCTGGGCGAACAACATGATCTACAACATCCACCTGCTCACCGGGAAAATCAGCGAGCCGGGCAACAGCCCCTTCTCGCTCACCGGCCAGCCTTCGGCATGCGGAACCGCGCGGGAAGTCGGCACCTTCTCCCATCGCCTGCCGGCAGACTTGGTGGTCAACAACCCGAAACACCGCGCCATCACCGAGAAGATCTGGCAGCTGCCAGAGGGCACCATCCAGGAAAAGCCAGGCTTCCACGCCGTGCAGCAAAGCCGCGAGCTGAAGGATGGCGGCCTCAAGGTCTACTGGACCCAGGTCACCAACAACATGCAGGCCGGGCCCAACGTAATGCAGGAAGTTCTGCCAGGCTGGCGCAACCCGGAGACGTTCGTCATCGTCTCCGACGTCTACCCCACGGTTTCTGCCCAGGCCGCCGACCTGATCCTGCCCGCCGCCATGTGGGTGGAAAAGGAAGGCGCCTATGGCAACGCCGAACGCCGCACCCACTTCTGGCACCAGCTGGTCAGCGCTCCCGGGGAGGCTCGCTCCGACCTGTGGCAGCTGATGGAGTTCTCCAAGCGCTTCACCACCGACGAAGTCTGGCCTGCCGAGCTGCTGGCCAAGAAGCCGGAGCTCAAGGGCAAGACGCTGTTCGAGGTGCTGTTCAAGAACGGCAAGGTTGACCAGTTCCCGACCAGCGACATTGCCGATGGCTACCGCAACCAGGAATCCGAGGAATACGGCTTCTACGTGCAGAAGGGTCTTTTCGAGGAGTACGCCGAGTTCGGTCGCGGACATGGTCATGACCTGGCTGATTTCGATGCCTATCACCAGGAGCGCGGCCTGCGCTGGCCGGTGGTCGATGGCAAGGAAACCCGCTGGCGCTACCGCGAAGGCCACGACCCCTATGTCGAGAAAGGCACCGGCGTGCAGTTCTACGGCTACCCGGACAAAAAGGCGATCATCTTCGCCCTGCCCTACGAAGTGCCTGCGGAGATGCCGGACGCGGAATACCCGTTCTGGCTCAGCACCGGGCGCGTGCTGGAACATTGGCATACCGGCAGCATGACCCAGCGTGTGGACGAGCTGCACCGCGCGGTACCCGATGCCCTGGTGTACATGCACCCGGAGGATGCGCGTGAGCTCAACGCGCGGCGCGGCAGCGTGGTCAAGGTCATCAGCCGTCGTGGCGAGATGCAGGCACGAATCGAAACCCGTGGCCGCAACAAGCCGCCGAAAGGCCTGATCTTCGTGCCCTTCTTCGATGCCAACAAACTGATCAACAAGGTCACCCTCGACGCCACCGACCCGATCTCCAAGCAAACCGACTACAAGAAATGCGCCGTGAAGATCGAAGTGGTCAGCATCGCCTGAGGAGAGCCATCATGAAATTTCGTGTACTGACATTGACCCTCCTCGCCGTTTGCGGCCTGGCCATCGCCGCCGAACCCAACTACCCGCTCGACGCTCCGGCGCCGGACGGGCGACGGGCGGGAGGCACCATCACCCAGGAGTTCACCCCGCCACCGCTACGTGACGAGGAGAACAAAGATCTCAAGCGCGAACGCAACTATCCCGAGCAGCCGCCGACCATTCCACACGCCATCCGCGGCTATCAGGTGGATATCAACAGCAATCGCTGCCTGGCCTGCCACAGCCGCGCCAACAGTGCCCGTACCCAGGCACCGATGATCAGCATCACCCACTTCACTGACCGTGACAGCCAGACGCTCGGGGCGGTCGCGCCACGCCGGTATTTCTGCACCCAGTGCCATGTAGTGCAGCACGACGTGAAACCGCTGGTGAAGAACGACTTCGAGAACATCGACCAGTTGCTCTATCACGAAAACACCCAGAACCAACAGTGAGGACGCCTGGATGAAGTCGCTACTCGCGTTTCTCAAACGCTACTGGAACGTTCTGAGCCGTCCCAGCGTGCATTACAGCCTGGGCGCCCTGACGCTCGGCGGGTTTATCGCCGGGATCATTTTCTGGGGCGGCTTCAACACCGCTCTGGAGGCGACCAACACCGAGACCTTCTGCATCTCCTGTCACGAGATGGAAGACAACGTCTATATGGAGATCAAGGAAACCATCCACTACAGCAACCGCTCGGGCGTCAGGGCCACCTGCCCGGACTGCCACGTACCCCATGAATGGACCGACAAGATCGCCCGCAAGATGCAGGCCTCCAAGGAGGTCTGGGGCAAGATCTTCGGCACCATCAACACCCGGGAAAAATTTCTCGGCCTGCGCCGGGAAATGGCCGAGCGTGAATGGCGTCGCCTGAAGACCAATGACTCGCTGGAATGCCGCAACTGCCACAACTTCGAGTACATGGACTTTACCCGTCAGGCTCCCCGCGCCGCTCAGTTCCACTCCACCGCTCTGGCCAGCGGAGAAGCGACATGCATCGATTGCCACAAGGGCATTGCCCACCGGCTGCCTGACATGCACGGCGTACCGGGCTGGTAAGACATTGGCTAAACAGGCTCGGCCCTACTCATGTAGGGCCGAATTTATTTAGCCTTTGCGTGTCGATCCGATAGCCGCCCTGCTCCATTGCTCGTCCTGGCAGTGCTCAAAACAATAAAGGAGAACCCCGATGCGTTATCCCCTGCTCGGCCTGCTCATGGCCACCAGCCTTGCCGCTCATGCTGAAATCCAGACCCAGGAAATCCCCTATACCGCCGCCGACGGCACCAAGATGGTTGGCTACTACGCCTACGACGACGCAGTCGAAGGGCCACGCCCCGGCGTCGTGGTGGTACATGAGTGGTGGGGACTGAACGACTACGCCAAGCAGCGCGCCCGTAATCTCGCCGAGCTTGGCTACAGCGCCCTGGCCATCGATATGTACGGCGAAGGCAAGAATACCGATCACCCCAAGGACGCCATGAGCTTTATGCAGGCCGCCACGGCGGACGCAGACGCTGCCAAGGCACGCTTCAATGCCGGCCTTGACCTGCTGAAGCAGCAACAACAGACGGACGCCGCCAAACTGGCTGCAATCGGCTACTGCTTCGGTGGCAAGGTGGTGCTGGATATGGCTCGCCAGGGTGTACCACTGGACGGCGTGGTCAGCTTCCACGGTGCCCTCGCCACCCAGACACGCGCCGTCCCCGGCAGCGTCAAGGCACGCGTGCTTGTCGAGCACGGCAGCGCCGACAGCATGATCAGCCTCGAAGACATTGCGGCCCTCAACTCGGAGATGGTGGCAGCCGGTGCCGACTACCAGTTCGTCAATCACCCAGGTGCCAAGCATGGCTTCACCAACCCGGGCGCGGACAAGTCCAAGGAAAAAGGCCTGGACCTCGCCTATGACAAGCAGGCCGACGAGCGTTCCTGGGCCAACATGCAGCGCTTCCTGGAAGACACCTTCAATAACCCACGGCCATAAACTACAGCGACCAAACATTTGCGCCTTCGGCTGACTCAGGCTATCTGCTGAAGCAGCAGTAGGCGCGAGCCATGCTCGCGAAGTTTTTTGCAGGAGCTACTTGCGCGGGCTCGGCAATGTCGTCCGAGGCTTATCCAACGCCCTCTGGCGCGGGCGGCTTCACCGTACCGTGCTAGCATTGCCGCCACCGCAACCCTCAACCGAACCCGAGTCATGGCCGAACACGATTTTCGCTACACCCTGCTCAACCCCGCCCACACCCTTACCGAATGTCGCGCACTGGCGCCGGGCCGTTATCAGGTCACCGGCAATGGCGGCTCGATTCGCATCGGCGATGTCCTGATCGTCACCCTCAAGGGCAGCCGTGACCTGTCGCAGCGCCTGGTCGTGGACAAGGTTCGTCATCTGATCAACCCGCCAGGCCAGTGGACAGCCATGGCCAGCGGCCCGGTCTTCCGAGAACTGGCGATCCACAACTGGCAGGTCGATTGTGATGGCTGCGGCGAGCAGCTGGATTTCGAATTCGCCGTTGACGCAGCCAAAGGCGAGGCCGCTCGCACCCCGGCCGCCGAAGCCCGTATCGCCGAACTCGGCTGGACCAACGACGCCGGCCGCCATCTGTGCCCGGCCTGCAAGGAAGCACAGCAATGAAAAAAGTCCTGCTGACTGCCCTCGCCGCGCTATTCGTAAGCGGCTGTGCCAACGACACGCAGAAGCTGCAATACGATGTCACCTACATCACCGAGTGGATTGGTGAGGAACCCGTGGTTGGCCGCAACCCCGTCTCGCTGACCTTCAGCCACGACCGTGCTTACGGGAACTCCGGCTGTAACCACTGGTTCGCCAGTTATGAGCTCGATGGCCAGAAGATCCGTTTCAGCCAGATCGGCAGCACCCGCAAGATGTGCGCCGAGCACTTGATGAAGCAGGAGCAACACTTCCTGCATCTGCTCTCGCAAATCGAGCGCTGGGATATCTCCAATATTGATCAGCTGCGCTTCTGGCCTGCCGAAGGCGCACCGATTCGCGTCTGGCCGGAACAGAACTGACTGCACCCGATCTGGGCATGCCGATGGCTCTGCACCATTGGCATGCACTACGAGCGCCCCAGCCAGACACCTCTCCGCCACAATAGCCGCGCCAGCGTTGGCGTACCGGCTTAAAACCCTGTTCACTGAAACTGGCACACGTAATGCATTGCGTAAAGCAATCCAGTTTTGGGGTCCTCGGTACAGGCAGGCCGGGGCAACCCCTCTTTTCTTCGCAGCTCAGTACGATGCTCAGGGAGCATCAGCACCCAGCCTGCGCCACATCGCACGGGTGATCCGCTGTCGATTGGCGTAACCCTCCCATGGATCCTGCTCAAGCTCCTCCAGGCGCTGCTGCAGATTGCCTACAGTCCATTGCCCTGCGCTGCGCAGGCCAGCCAGTTCGTCCCGCGCTATCGGCACCGAAACCGGCAAACCCGGCCGCGCTCGCACCGAGTAAGCAGCCACCGTACTGGCGCCACGGCCGTTGCGTAGGTAATCCAGAAATATCTTGCCGACCCGGTTCTTCGGTCCGGATGTCGCCGTGAAGCGCTCGGGCAGCTGGCGCGCCATGAACTGCGCAACCGCCTTGGCAAAGGCCTTTACAGTGTCCCAATCGGCACGCCGCGCCAGCGGCACGATGATGTGGATCCCCTTGCCGCCGCTGGTCTTGAGGAAGGCTTGCAGGCCCAGCTCGTCGAGCACGGTCAGGGTCAGCTGCGTCGCCTCCAGCATGCTGCGCCAGGGCAATGCGGGATCTGGGTCAAGGTCCAGTACGAAGTGGTCCGGCGTTTCGATGCGATCACTGGTCGCGCCCCAAGTGTGGAACTCGATACAGCCCATCTGCGCCGCACCCACCAGCGCCGGCAAGCTGTCGATTTCCATCAAGCGCGCGTGGCCGGGGTCCAGAGCCTGGTCCAGATGCTTGATGTTGGGAATCGCCAGACGCTCGGCGTGCTTCTGAAAGAACTGCTCGCCGCCGACACCTTCCGGCGCTCGCAGCAGCGACACTGGACGATTGTTCAGAAACGGCAACAGCCAGTCGGCGATGGCTGCGTAGAACTCCGCCAACTCCAGTTTGGTAATGCCACTCTCGGGATCGATGACCCGCTGCGGATTGCTGATCGTCACCCCCGCAATCACAGGCTTGCCGCTCGCTTTGGCTGCTTTCCTTTTTGCGCCCTTTTCAGGCTCAGCTGCGGGCGTGTCGCCCGGCCGTTCACGGATGATCTGCGTGGCCGGCTTGTCGCTGCGCAGGGCGATAAAGCTGGCCTGGCGCACGATGCCTTCACGCGTCCACTCGGCAAACTCGACTTCGCCCACCAGTTGCGGCTCTACCCAGCTCACGCCACGGGCCTGCGCCGCACTCAGCTTCTTGGCCAAGGGTGAGTCGGCGCGAGCCAGTTTGTGCAAACGCTGGTGGATATCCTTGAGTGAGGCCTCGCCAAAACCGGTCCCGACCCGCCCGGCGTAACGCAGGCCGTCATCCTCGCTCACTGCCAGCAACAAGGCGCCAAAACCACTGCGACTGCCTTTAGGGCTGCTATAGCCGACGATAACGAACTCCTGCCGCAGACGGCACTTGAGCTTGATCCAATCCGGATTGCGGCGCGAAACATAGAGGCTGCCCGAGCGCTTGCCGATCACGCCTTCCAACGACATGGCGCAGGCGCTTGCGACGATGTCACGGTGGTGGGCGGTAAACGCATCGGAGAAACGCAGAGGCGTATCGTCCGTATTGCCCAGAAGCGCCTTGAGCTGCTCCCGGCGCTGCTCCAGAGGAGACTGACGCAGGTCCTGGCCGTTGATAAACGGCGCGTCGAACAGGAAATAGATGAGACCCTGGCTGCGCCCGACATCAAAGGCATTCTGCAGTTGCTGAAAGTCCGGCAGTCCCTCTTTATTGAGCGCCACCACCTCGCCATCCAGCCAACTGTCCTCCAGCCCAAGTTTGGCCAGGGCCTTGGCCTGCTGCGGCAGCCGCTGCGTCCAGTCATGGCCGTTACGGGTGAAAAGGCGCACCTCGCCGCCCCTGATACGGGCAAGGATACGGTAACCGTCGTACTTCACTTCGTATAACCAGTCGCCTTCCGGAGGGCGGTCAACGAGCGTTGCCAACTGAGGGGCCAGGCTGTCGGGAAACGCCGCTGAAACCTCACGGGTTTCCTTGGCTTTGCTCGCCGCCTTGCGCTTGGGCGCCTTGCTCGGCCCACCGACCAGGGTGCCGCTGATCACGCTCTGCGGCTGCGCCTCGACGATGTCGTATTCGTCGCTGGAGCGGGCAATGTCGTCACGTTCCTTGATCAACAGCCATTGCTGCTTGTCGCTGCTACCACGCAGGCGGGTGCGGACCAGCGTCCAGTCACCTGCCAACTTCTCGCCAACCAGGGTGAACTTGAGTTTGCCCGCGGCATAGTCCGCTGCCGGGTCACCCTGGGGCTGCCAAATGCCGTGATCCCAGACAATGACGTCTCCGGCGCCGTAACTGCCCTCGGGAATGCTGCCTTCGAAACCCGCGTAGTCCAGCGGATGGTCCTCAACATGCACAGCAAGACGCTTGTCACGCGGGTCCAGGCTCGGCCCCTTGGGCACTGCCCAACTCTTCAGGGTGCCATCCAGTTCCAGGCGAAAGTCATAGTGCAAACGACGGGCATCGTGCTTCTGCACCACGAAACGCAGTGCACCGGCCTTGCTGCGGCGTTTCCCGGGCCGCTCGGGCGGTTCGCTGGTGCGTTCGAAGTTGCGCTTGCGGTTGTATTCGCTCTGCACCCTGGCCACGGTCGTGCTCTCCGCTTATTTACGCGCGGCCCTGGCGGCGGGCTTGCTGGGGCTGGAACGCTTGCGTGCCGGCTTCTTCGGCTTGTCCTCGGAGGAGTCTTCGGACTTGGCCGCCGGCTTGCCGCCAAGGCTGCGCTTGAGCAGCTCGGTAAGGTCGATGACATCGGCGCCGCGACGCTCCTCTTCGCCCTCCACTTGCTCGACGGCCTCGATCTTGCCAGCCCTGGCCTTCTGCTCTACCAGTTCGAGGATGCGCTCCTGGAAGCTATCCTGATATTCCTCCGGTCGCCACTCATCGCTCATGTCCTTGATCAGGCGCTTGGCCATGTCCAGCTCGCTTTTGGCCAGCTTGGGCTGGGTTACAGCCGTACCAAGATCCAATGCATCGAGGCTGCGGACATCGCTAGGCCAGCGCAGCATGACCAGCACCAGGGCGGACTCCAGCGGAAACAGTGCTGCCAGATGCTGACGAGTGCGCAATACCACGTGGGCCAGCGCGACCTTGTCCGTGCTGCTCAGCGCCTCACGCAACAGGGCATAGACCTTTTCACCCCGGTTGTCAGGGGACAGGTAGTACGGGGTGTCGATGTTCTGCAGCGGTATCTGCTCACGGTCGACAAACGAAAAAATGTCGATCGTCTGGGTCGACTCGGGGTGAGCGGCACGGATTTCCTCCTCACTCAGCACCACGTAGCGCCCCTTCTCGTAAGCGACGCCCTTGACGATATTTTCCTTGGTGACTTCCTTGCCGGTGACCTTGTTCACCCGCTTGTAGCCAACCGGCTCCATGCTGCGCTTATCCAGCCAGTCAAAATCCACTCCTTTGGAAGAGCTGGCGGAAACCAGCGCAACCGGTATGTGGACCAGGCCAAAACTGATGGCGCCTTTCCAGATGGCTCGGGGCATGGCGATCGACTCCTGAAGCTAGCAATGACAGGCGTGGCGACCGTAGCTTTGGGGCCCTGCGCCCTGAGCTGCAGCCCACAATCAATCGACCATCGATCGGCGGAAATGGTTTTATCGGAAGGCCGAGCGGTGTACATGCGCGCTAGAACAACCGCAGCTGCTCGAAACCACTGCGCAGATCGATCAGGCGCACGCCCACCCCGATCAGCCGCACCGGGCGTTTGCCGCGGTCAAAGGCGACTGCCAGCAAATCGGCATAGTCCTCCAGCTCCAGACCAGCGCCTGCCTGCTCCAGAGTGGTTTGAGTGAAATCGTGGAACTTGAGTTTGACGAAGGGCTTGCCGGGCCGATAACTGCCATCGAGCCGCGCCATCCGCTTGCTGAGCTGGTCGAGCAATTCAGGCAGCCGTTCGAGACATGCGGCAAGATCGGGCAAATCGCGCTCGTACGTATTTTCGACGCTCACCGACTGCCGCCGACTATCGACCTGCACCGGGCGCTCATCAATCCCATGAGCGAGGCTCCACAAGCGCTCGCCGAAGGAGCCGAAATCGCGAACCAGCTCCAGGCGCTTCCACTGACGCAGGTCGGCGCAGGTGTGGATGCCCCGCTTGTTGAGCTTTTCGGCGGTGACGCGGCCGACACCATGCAGCCTGGAGACCGGCAGCTCACGCACGAAATCATCGACCTGCGCCGGTGTAATCACGAACAATCCGTCAGGCTTTTTCCAGTCGCTGGCGATCTTGGCGAGAAACTTGTTCGGCGCTACGCCCGCCGAGACCGTGATCCGCAATTGCTGCCAGACACGCTGGCGAATGTCCTGGGCAATGCGCGTGGCACTTCCGGAAAAGTGCTCGCAGCCGGTGACGTCGAGGAATGCCTCGTCCAGGGACAGCGGCTCGATCAGGTCGGTATAGGAGCGGAAGATGCCGTGGATTTCCCTCGATGCTTCACGATAGGCCTCCATCCGCGGACGCAGAATCAGCAGATCAGGACAGAGCTTGAGCGCATGGCCCGAGGCCATTGCCGAACGTACGCCGTAGGCGCGCGCTTCGTAGTTGCAGGTAGCAATGACACCGCGACGCTCAGCCAACCCACCTACTGCAATGGGTCGATTCGCCAGACTGGGATCGTCACGCATCTCGATGGCGGCGTAGAAGCAATCACAATCGATATGGATGATCTTGCGCACGCGTGAATCACTCACTGCCGCTGCGCTCCGTAGGGAACGAGGCAGGAATGTGATCTGTCATCAATACTGATGTCGAGCGGTTTCCCTACCCGCAGCCTGAACAATTGGAGGTTCACATGAAAATCCTGAACGCTGGAACACTGTTTCTTGCCGCCCTGTTCTGCATCGCCAGCGTGGCGCAGGCTCAAGGCAAGGATATGCAAACCGAACGCCCCGTGCAGAACAAAGCCAACAACCCGCACATCGAGGCCCGCGAAGAGGCCAAGCGCGAGCACATGAAAAAGCTGAAGCAGGATCAATACCGAGAGGATGCCAAGCAACGCAAGGATGCCGATATGAAGCGCCCCGAGAGCGGCGGATAACCAGGTCGATCATTCACGCCTGTTGCTTTTTAGGAACGGACTCGTCCGCGAGTTTTGGCAGATAAACCAAGGCTCGCGGACAAGTCCGCTCCTGATCTCGAGGCGTTCGCAAGCCAACTCGACTTACAGCTGTAATGGAAAAGGTTCGACCAACGCCTTGCCATAACCCTCAAGAAACTCCGGCGGCATCCTCTTCGGCTTGCCGCTGGTCATTTCGATACAGACGAAAGTGGTCTTTGCCCGCAGCAGCGTCACCTTGTCGGTGGGCCTGATCAACTGGAAGTGCCGCTTCATCTTCAGCCGCTGATCGGATTCGACAATCCAGGTACCCAGCTGCAGACGCTCCCCTTCATAGGCAGCGGCCAGGTAGTCGATCTCGTGGCGCACTACCGCCATCGCACGATTGAGCCGCTGATAGTCTTCCAGACCAAGCCCCAGGCTCTGCGAATGCTGCCAGGCGCATTGCTCCAACCAGGTTACGTAAACCGCATTATTGGCGTGTCCGAGCTCATCGATGTGCTCGGGCTCGACGCTGATATCGCAGATGAAGACATCAGGCTGATCCCAGATCATGCATACCTCTCATTCCATGCGCAGTGAATCACGTTCGGTGAACCTATCTTGCACGGCGCATAGGACAGCGTCATGCATGATTGATCATTCACGGACTTTGCCGCCCGCTGCGCCTGAATGTTTTCGGCAGCCTACTGGCTGAACTCCGCGCAAAACAAAAAGGGCCATTTCTTGAGAAATGACCCTTTGGTGCCCAAAACGGGCAAGAAAAATGGCGTCCCCTAGGGGACTCGAACCCCTGTTACCGCCGTGAAAGGGCGGTGTCCTAGGCCACTAGACGAAGGGGACGAAACCTTCGAGACGATCCGGCAATGCCGAAGCGCGTGGAAATTGGTGGAGCTAGACGGGATCGAACCGTCGACCTCTTGCATGCCATGCAAGCGCTCTCCCAGCTGAGCTATAGCCCCGGATTTAACGTCTCCCGACTCGCAATGCTCGCGCATCACTGCTGGATATGGCGTCCCCTAGGGGACTCGAACCCCTGTTACCGCCGTGAAAGGGCGGTGTCCTAGGCCACTAGACGAAGGGGACAAAACCTTCTGACGCGACCCGCCGTCTGGCGCGTCGGTGGCAATCATTACCCGAAGATTGGTGGAGCTAGACGGGATCGAACCGTCGACCTCTTGCATGCCATGCAAGCGCTCTCCCAGCTGAGCTATAGCCCCATCTCGTGGACGGGGCGCATATTAGGGGCGGACCGGCGTAGTGTCAACGAAATTTTCATCTGCTTGGTGAAGAAAATTTGGCATCAGAACAATCACTTACCGTAAACGGCCGATGCGGAGGCTACATCCCGCCGACCTGGTGACCACAAAAGTCCGCAGGCGCCTTGTCATAAGGCCTAACCTGCCCCACCACTGCATGATTCAGCCAGCGGCAGGCAGGCCTTCAGGCGCTGCGAGCTGAGTCAGCCCATGGCTGCCAGCAGCTTCTCCCACTCCTTCACTTCCTTCTTCGATGCACCACCCAGCAACTCCAGCGCCTGGCGCAGACGGAAGCGCGTCAGATCCGGGCCGAGAATTTCCATCGCATCGAGCACGGAGACCGAACTGGCCTGACCGGTGATCGAGGCGAACATCAGCGGCATCACATCACGCAGTTTCAGTTCAAGATGCGCAGCGACCCCCTGGATGACCTCGGTGATGCGTTCCTTGTCCCACTGGCGCAGTGCTTCGAGCTTCCATAGCGTCAGCTGCAGCACCTGGCGCACCTGAGTGGCATCAAGCTTCTTGTGCTCGAACAGGGCCGGATCAAGGTTCAGCGCACCAGAGAAGAAGAAGCCGGCCAGCGGAGCGATCTGGCTGAAGGTCTCCACCCTGCCCTGCACATGGGGTGCAATCTTCATCAGGTATCGGGGGTTCAGCGCCCACTCCTGCACCTGGTTGGCGAAGGCCTCGACGCTCAGCTCGCGAATCCACTGCCCGTTGAGCCAGGAAAGCTTCTCGATATCGAAGATCGGCCCGCCCAGGGACACGCGATTGATATCGAAATGCTCGATCATCTCCGCGAGGGTGAATTTCTCGCGCTCATCGGGCATCGACCAGCCCATGCGCCCCAGATAGTTGAGCATCGCCTCGGGCATGTAGCCCATGCGCTCGTAGAACGTCACCGAGGTGGGATTCTTGCGCTTGGACAGTTTGCTCTTGTCCGGATTACGCAGCAGCGGCATGTAGCACAGCTGCGGCTGTTCCCAGCCGAAGTACTCGTAGAGTTTGATCAGCTTCGGCGCCGAAGGCAGCCATTCCTCTCCACGCAGCACGTGGGTGATGCCCATCAAATGGTCATCGACCACGTTGGCAAGGAAGTAGGTCGGCAGGCCGTCGGCCTTCATCAGCACCTGCATGTCCATGCGGTCCCAGCCGATCTCGACGGTGCCGCGCAGCATGTCCTGCACCTGGCAAACGCCTTCGGTAGGCACTTTCATGCGGATCACGTGGGATTCGCCCGCTGCAATGCGCTGCTGCGCCTCGGCCGGAGCTATATGCATGCAATGGCCGTCGTAGCGCGGGGTTTCCTTGTTGGCCATCTGCTCGGCGCGCACCTGATCCAGGCGTTCGGCACTGCAGAAGCACGGGAAGGCGTGGCCCTTGGCGACCAGCTCGTCCGAGTACTTCTTGTAGATCTCGCCACGCTCGCTCTGCCGGTACGGGCCGTGCGGGCCGCCAACGTCGGGGCCTTCATCCCACTCAATGCCCAGCCAGCGCAACGCATCATAGATCTGCTGTTCGGACTCGCGGGTCGAGCGCAGCTGGTCGGTGTCCTCGATACGCAGGATGAACTGACCACCGTGCTGGCGGGCGAAGCAGAGGTTGAACAGCGCGATATAAGCGGTGCCGACATGCGGGTCGCCGGTAGGCGACGGCGCGATACGGGTACGAACAGTGGTCATGAAGGCTCTCGGAAGAACGGAAATCGAAGAGCGGATGTTAGCAGGCGACGGGCTGCACGCTCCAGCCAAGGGCCGCGCTGCAGCCGGTTTGCCTTCAATTGGAGTCGGCTATTGCCGGTCGAGCACTGCGGGCCGTTCCGACGACAGGTTCTCAACAAACGGCTCGGCCAACCGATAACCCGGCATACAGGTTTCAGCCGCAAGCTCTTTCACATGCGGCGCCGCCAACACAAGCACCTCAGGGGAAGCCCGGCATGCAACTGATCGACAACAAGGCACTGATCGACGAAGCCCTGCGGCAGTCGGCCACGCTCACGGGCGA
This sequence comes from Pseudomonas saudiphocaensis, assembly GCF_000756775.1. Lineage (NCBI taxonomy): Bacteria > Pseudomonadati > Pseudomonadota > Gammaproteobacteria > Pseudomonadales > Pseudomonadaceae > Pseudomonas > Pseudomonas saudiphocaensis. The sequence goes on along the minus strand of NZ_CCSF01000001.1, from coordinate 493,772 downwards.
TCGCTTCGATCATGGCTACTGGCTGAGCAAGGTCGGCGATGTGAAACTGGTGATCATCTCCAAGCCGGAAGTGCTTTTCGATCTCTCGATCAAGGTCTTCATCCCACTGGCGCCGGGACAGTCTCCGTCGGCAAGCTACGACGACGGCTGGTTCAACTGGCATTTTCTGGGAAGCAAAGGTGCACTGGTGACCATTGCCAGGGAAATTCTTGCCAGCGCCATGCGCAACCAAAAATCTCAATCCCCCACCCTCCAGGCCTGGAGGACAGCACTGGCTTCCTTCAAGCGCAGCGAACAGACCATCGCTGTTCTGGAGAAGAAACCACAACAGGATCTGGCTGGCCGCTAAGCCGCTTCGATCCTGCTCTTTGTATCTGCGCCCGCACCCGTCCAGAACTTTGGACTACCTTTCCAGTTTTTTGGACATTCATAGAAAAGCGTTGCCGGGAGTGTCTGCCAAGCTGGACTCGGGGCCGGCCTGCATTTGCACAAACCGCTCTAGCTCGCTACTTACAAGCGAGATCCAGAGTCAGGCACAGAACCTGCTACGTAACCGATGCCAGACGCCGGAGCGCTTGAAAGAGCGAGCAAGCGCGCTGCGCTTGATAGCCTGCCGCCATCCAGGTCTGCAACGTTTCCGCTTACCAGAACAAAAACAAAATTAAGGAATTCGCAATGTCGATAACAAAAAAGCTTTCCCGCCTTGCCTGCGCCACCGGTGCGACCACCGTCCTGAGTGCCTGCCTGATCAGCACCAACGCAGCCGCAACTGAAAAAATACGCTGGCAAGTGCCGCTCGCCTTTCCTTCCCACCTGATCGGCCTGACCACACCGGTTAAACACCTGTCTGAATCGCTCAAGGCCGTTTCCGGTGGTGATATCCAATTGCGCTACTACGAACCCGGCGAGCTGGTACCGCCCTTTGAGATCATGGACGCCGTCAGCAACGGCAAATACCCAGCCGGCTATACCTGGATCGGCTACGACCAGGGCACCATCGCCGCATTGCCACTGTATTCCGGTGCACCGTTCAACCTGGAGCCGCCGGCCTATCTGGCCTGGTACTACGAAGGTGACGGCAAAAAGCTGCTCGAAGAGATCTACGCTCAGCGCAATATTCACCCGATGCTGTGCAGCATCATCGGTCCGGAAGGCGCCGGCTGGTTCGCCAACCCCATCGAGAAGCTGGAAGACTTCGACGGCCTGCGCATCCGCTTTGCCGGCATCGGCGGCAAGATCCTTGAGAAGCTCGGTGCCTCGGTGACCATGGTGCCGGGCGGCGAGATTTACCAGGCGTTGGAACGCAAGACCATCGACGCCACCGAGTTCTCGCAGCCTGCCGTCGACAAGATGCTGGGCCTGGATCAGATCATCAAGAACTACATCATGCCGGGCTGGCACCAGACGCTGACCACTTCTCATCTGCTGGTTAACAAGGGTGTCTGGGACAAGCTCCAGCCGCAAAGCCGTGCCCTGATCGAGATGGGCTGCGAGTCCGCCACGCTCAAGGGCTTCGCCGAAAGCGAATGGGCGCAGCCGACCGCCCTGCGCGATTACGAAAAGCAGGGTGTGAAGGCTCAGGTACTGCCTGAAGAAGTGTTGCGCGAGCTTGAGCGCGTAACCAACGAAGTGCTCGACGAGATGGCTGCCAAGGACGAGATGTTCAAACGCGTGCTGGCCAGCCAGCGCCAGTTCATGAAGCATCACTCCATCTGGCACGGCAAGGGCTACCTACCGCGCGATTTCTACCGGTACGAGTAAGCGTCCGAGTCAAGGAGCGCAGCGCCGCTGTGCTCCTTATTTCAAGCGGGCCGTTGCCGTTCCTGTTTAGTGGCGACGCCTGTCCGTGCTCGATTTGCCGAGGTCGTCATGTCCTTTCATCCCGCTTCTCCTGATGACGCAGTGCCCGCCCCTGTCGCCCAAGCTGCGCTGCCCCATAACCGGCTCTCCTACTGGCTGGACAGGATTCTGGTCGCAATAGGCGAACTCAGCGCCTGGCTCTGGGTGCTGTGTCTTTTGGTTGTACTGACGAATGTGTTCAGTCGTTTCGTGATGTCACGCGGCTCGATTGCGTTGGAGGAGTTGTCCTGGCACCTGTTTGGCGCTGCCGTGCTGCTGTCCCTGGCTTACGCCGTGGTACGCGACGATCACGTACGCGTCGATGTGCTGAGCGAAAAATTCAGCCTGCGCAGTCGGGCCATCATCGAGTTGTTGGGGATCGTGTTTCTTGCCCTGCCGATCGTGGTGCTGATGGTCGACGCGCTGATTCCCTTCGCTTACCAGTCATTCGTTTACAACGAGCGCTCGCAGGCGCCAAGCGGCCTGCCGCATCGTTTCATTTTCAAGAGCGTGCTCCCTCTGGGCTTGCTGCTACTGGCCCTGGCCCTGTTCTCCAAAGCCACGCGCTGCAGCACGCTGCTGTTCAATTTCCCACGGGCTTTCATGGCCCCTTCGAATGGCCGGAATCACGGCCATTCGCAGCCCTGATGGAGTAGCCGTAATCATGGGTCTGGAACAAATCCTCGTTATCGGCATGTTCGCCAGTTTCATGGTGTTTCTTCTGCTTGGTTTCCCCGTAGCCTGGTCACTGGCCGGCATCGGCTTGCTGTTCGCCATCCTCGGTTACGTCCTGGTCGAGCACTTCGATGCCGACCTCTGGTTCACCTGGGAAGGCACCATTGGCGTACTGGACGCGTCGGCGGCTTCGATACCAACCCCGGCGGCGAGCTGGAGTTCGGCATCAGCTATATCGACGAGCCCAGCGGCGATAATGAAAACAGCGGCTGGGCGGTCACGCTGCAACACGAGCAGGCCGGCTTTCTGGGCGGCAAGAATACCTTTGCCGTTCAGTACGGAGAGGGACCGGGAACCGGGCTTGGCTACACCGGTGACACCAGCCTCGACAGCAGCGACAAGAGCTGGCGGGTGGTGGAGTACTTCGATTGGGAGTTTTCGCCTCGATTCACCGGGCAGCTGTCGGCGATATATCAGAAGGACAAACGCTCGAACAGCGCGGACTCGGAATGGATTTCCCTCGGGGTTCGGCCGGTCTACGCCTTTACCGATACTTTCAAGTTGGTCACGGAGCTGGGGCACGACCGGATCAACACCCAGGGCGAGAACAGAAAGCTGACCAAATTTACCATTGCGCCTACCTGGTCACCCAACGGGCCAGGCTTCTGGAATCGCCCGGAATTCCGCCTCTACTACACCTATGCGGTATGGAACGATGCAGCGCAGGACGCCGCAGCACCTGGCACCGCGCTTTCAGATTCGGGCAGCTTTGGCGGTGACCGTCACGGATCCAACTTCGGTGTGCAGGTCGAGCACTGGTGGTAGTCAGTGCTCTCCGAGGCTGGGCCAGGAGCGCGCTCAGGCGCGCAGGAACTCCAGCACCTGCTGACTGAACAGCTCCCCTGCCTCGACGTTGGACAGGTGAGCCGCTTCGAGCTCCAGCAACTTGGCGCCAGCGATACGCGCCTGCATAAAGCGGCCATCTTCGGTGGTGGTGACCGGGTCCTGGCTGCCGCAGACGATCAACGTCGGCACCTGGATCGCGCTCAGCTGCTCGCGGTAGTCGGCGTCACGCACAGCAGCGCAGTTGGCCGCATAGCCTTCGGGCGAGGTGCCGGCAATCATCTGGGTGATGCGCTGCGCTTGTGCTGGCTGCTGCTCGGCGAACGCCGGGGTGAACCAGCGGGCAATGGAGGCATCGCGCATATCACGCATGGTCTGCTCGCCGCCCTTTAGCACGCTGTCGATACGCTCGTTCCAGCCATCAGCGTTGCCGATCTTCGCTGCGCTGTTGCAGATCACCAGCCGCGTCAGCCGCTCACCGGCGTTGATGCCCAGCCACTGGCCGATCAGCCCGCCCATGGACAAGCCGCAAAAGGCGAAATGCCCGATGCCCAGTGCATCCACCAGCCCCAGCACATCACGCCCCAGCTGCTCGATGCTGTAGGGGCCCGGCGTGACCGACGAGCCGCCATGGCCGCGGGTGTCGTAGCGCAGCACGCGGAAATGCTCGCTGAAGGCCAGTGCCTGGGCATCCCACATGTGCAAATCGGTGCCCAGCGAATTGGAGAGCACCAGCACCGGTGCATCGACCGGGCCTTCAAGGCGGTAATTCAGTTCACAGTCGTCAAGTTTTACGGTGGTCATGGATAACCCCATCGAGAAGCAAAATAAAAGATGACCTGACCCCCGCAGCGAGGCAGAGCGCAGCTCATCGCAACGCTGTCAGACCCGTTCGATCGCCAGCGCCAGGCCCTGTCCAACCCCCACGCACATGGTCGCCAGGCCCAGCTTGCCACCGTTTTTTTCCAGTTGGTGAATCGCTGTCAGCACCAGCCGTGCACCGCTCATACCCAGCGGATGGCCGAGCGCGATGGCGCCGCCGTTGGGGTTCACCTTGTCGCTGTCATCGGCCAGGCCCAAATCACGGGTCACGGCCAGGCCCTGAGCGGCGAAGGCTTCGTTGAGTTCGATCACGTCGAAATCATTCACCGCGATGTTCAGCCGCTCGCACAGTTTGCGCACCGCCGGCACCGGGCCATAGCCCATGACACGCGGCGCCACGCCGGCGCTGGCCATGCCGAGAACCCTGGCGCGCGGCTGGAGTCCGTACTTCTGCACCGCTTCGGCGCTGGCGAGGATCATCGCTGCCGCGCCATCGTTGACGCCCGAAGCGTTGCCAGCGGTGACGGTCTTGTCCGGGCCGTTGATGGGCCGCAGTTTGGCCAGCACTTCTGCGGAGGTATCTGCACGGGGATGTTCGTCGGTATCGACCACGGTATCGCCCTTGCGACCCTTGATCACCACCGGCACGATTTCTTCGGCGAAGAAGCCGGCCGCCTGGGCGACGGCGGTGCGCTGCTGGCTGCGCAGGGCAAAGGCGTCCTGATCCTCACGGCTGATCTTGTAGTCCTCAGCCACGTTATCTGCAGTCTGCGGCATGGCGTCGACGCCATACAGCTCCTTCATCTTCGGGTTGATAAAGCGCCAGCCAATGGTGGTGTCCTCGATCTTCTGCGTGCGACCAAAGGCCGTGTCAGCTTTGCCCATCACATAGGGCGCGCGGGACATGGACTCCACACCGCCGGCTATGGCCAGCTCGATCTCGCCACAGGCGATGGCGCGAAAGGCGCTCCCCACGGCATCCATACCCGAGGCGCAGAGTCGGTTGAGAGTCACCCCGGGAACGGTTTCCGGGATGCCGGCCAGCAATGCGGCCATACGAGCGACGTTGCGGTTGTCTTCGCCGGCCTGGTTGGCGCTGCCCATGAACACTTCGTCAATGGCCGCCGGGTCCAGTTGCGGGTTGCGCTCCAGCAGCGCGCGAAGCGGAATCGCCGCCAGATCATCGGCGCGCACCGCTGCCAAGCCGCCGCCGAAGCGGCCGATGGGTGTACGCACGGCGTCGCAGATAAAGACTTCGCGGGTCATTCGTCACCTCCAGCCTGGCCATGGGCCGCCGCCGTGCGGGCTTCCAGCGCACGCAGCGCTTCCAGTTCTTCGGCGCGTGGCGCTTCGGTGGTAACGACGTTCTCAGCGAAACGGATGTCCCAGCCGGTGTTCTCGATCACCTGCTCGCGGGTCACGCCCGGATGCAGGGAGGTCACTACGAATTCATTGGTGCCGGCTTCCGGCTCCATGATGCACAGGTCGGTGATGATGCCTACCGGGCCATTGCCCGGCAGCCCGAGCTGCTTGCGATGCTCGCCGCCTTCACCAAAACCAACCGAGGTGATGAACGCCAGCTTGTCGACGAAAGTGCGGTGCGACTGCTTGAGAATGATCAGCACCTGCTTGGCCGAACCGGCAATTTCCGGCGCCCCGCCCGCCCCTGGCAAGCGCACCTTGGGCTGATGATAGTCACCGATCACTGTGGTGTTGATATTGCCGTACTTGTCCACTTGCGCCGCGCCGAGGAAACCGACGTCAATGCGCCCGCCCTGCAGCCAGTAGCGGAAGATCTCGCCGGTAGGCACCACGGTGTCGGCGGTCTCGGCCAGCTCGCCATCTCCGATGGACAGGGGCAACACCGAAGGCTTGGCGCCGATGGGGCCGGATTCGTAGATCAGCACCACTTCCGGTGCATGGGTCAGGCGCGCCAGGTTGGCGGCTTTGGACGGCAGGCCGATGCCGACGAAGCAGACGCTGCCATTGCCAAGGCGACGCGAGGCGGCCACAGTCATCATTTCATTGGTCGTGTAGGTCATCACTTGGCCTCCTGCTGCGCGGCCAGCTTGGCCTGGAATGCACTGAAATCGGCGGTACCGCGGATGAATTCATCGATCCAGGCGGTAAAGGTTTCGCGGCTGCGGGCAATCGGGTCCCAGGCCTGATAGAAGCGGTTGTCGCGCTCGTAGTAGCCATGAGCGTAGGACGGATGTGCGCCACCCGGTACCAGGCAGACGGCGGTTAGCGCCCAGGTTGGCAGCACGCAGGAATTCATCGGCGCCTGCAGGTCATCGACAATTTCCTCAACGGTGACGATGCAGCGCTTGGCTGCCAGAGCCGCTTCCTTCTGTACACCAAGGATCCCGGAGATCAGCACGTTGCCCTTGCGATCGGCCTTCTGCGCGTGGATCACGGTGACGTCCGGACGCACGCTTGGCACTGCCGCCAGCTTCTCACCGGAGAAGGGGCAGTCGATGAACTTGATCATCGGGTTGACCTTCGGCAGATCGGAGCCGAGGTAGGCACGCAGCACCGCGAACGGCAGGCCCGAGGCGCCGGCGACATAGGCATTGGCCAGATCGGCGTGGCTGTGTTCTTCGATTTCCAGCGGCTGCGGCCACTGCTTTTCCACCGCGTCACGCAGGCGGTGCAGGGAACCGACGCCGGGGTTTCCGCCCCAGGAGAAGATCAGCTTCTTCGCGCAACCGGCACCGATCAGCAGGTCATAGACCAGATCGGGCGTCATCCGCACCAGGGTCAGGTCCTTCTTGTCCTGGCGAATGATTTCGTGAGCGGCAGCGGTGGGAATCAGATGGGTGAAGCCTTCAAGGGCGACGGTATCGCCGTTCCTGACGAAGCGATCAATTGCTTCGCGGAGAGAAAGAATCTCGGCCATGGTCATGTCTCGTGTAATGGACTGGATGCACCAACGGATCGGCGCCTTCTCCAAACACTAACCATCGCCCCATAGCGAAACAATCCGATAATCGATTATCCGTTCGATAATCGAACACAAACAGTATTGGCTAAAACTGATACTTCGGCGGGAATTGTCTTTTTCGCGGGCATGGCCCGGTCCTACAGAAGCGGGCTGTACAACCTCTGTAGGGCAGGCAGGTCATGCCTGCGAACAAGGGATCTTCTGGGAACGTCTCGGGTGCCGCGATGAAAGCAGCCTAGGGATCGAATCATCGAACGCGCAGTTGCGCGCTCGTCGAATCCTCAATGAAACAAGCGCGTACTCAGCTCTTTGCTGGCTTCCAGCAGCACCGGCAGGAAGCGGGTTTCCAGTTCCTGGCGAGTCACGCGGCTGACGTGGGTACCAACGTTGAGCGCGGCCAGGACCTGGCCAGCGGAATCTTTCAAGGGCACGGCCAGTGAGCGCAGCCCGATTTCCAGCTCCTGATCGACAATGACCCAGCCCTGCTGGCGAATTTCGGCAACCGATGCACGAATGGCTTCCGGGGTATGCAGCGTGCGGCTGGTCTTGATCTGCAGATTGGCGTTTTCCAAATAATCGTCCAGGGCCGCATCATCCAGCGCGGCCAGCAGGATGCGGCCCATGGACGTGCAGTAGGCCGGTAACCGGCTGCCAACGCTGAGGTCGACGGAAATCAGCCGCTGGGGTGTGGCCGAGCGGGCGACATAGAGCACCTCATCGCCTTCCAGCGTGGCCATGGAGCAGGCCTCGTGGAGCTGGTTGCTGAGCTGGTCGAGGATCGGCTGCGCGGTTACGGCCAGAGGTGTCGAGGACAGGTAGGCGTGGCCGAGGGTCAGCACCTTGGGCAGCAGCGAATAGGTTCGCCCGTCCGTGGTGGCGTAGCCGAGCTTGATCAGCGTATACAGGCAGCGCCGCACCGCAGCTCGGGGGATCTCGGTGCGGTGGCTGATCTGGGCGATGGTCAGATGGCGCTTACGCTCCTGAAAAGCGTGGATGACCGCCAGCCCGCGCGCCAGCGAGCTCATGAAATTCGGGTCGCCTGTCAGCGCTTCGATGCGCTTGGCCGGCGATGCCACGATGGCCGGCGCCATCGGCGCGACAGCGGGGCGAGATTCCTCAGTCATAGCAGACGACCTTGTCAGAAAGCAGCGCTCGATTATCGACCAGGACTTCGATAATCGCAAAATGCCTGGCGCCGCCTGCCCTCCTTATCTGGGTTCGTCACCGCGCCGTCCCAAAGCCACTGACTGACCCGCGGCCAACGGCTGCGGGTCCACAGGACCTTACAGCAGCTGCCAGGTGTAGTTGAAGATCAGGCGGTTCTCGTCGATGTCGCTGCGGTAGTTGGAACGCGCTACGACATTGCGCACACGCACGTTGAGGTTCTTCAGCAGGCCGCTCTGGAAGGTGTAACCCACATCCAGATCGCGCTCCCACTCCTTGCCCTCGAAGCCCCTGCCGGTGTCCACGTTGTCGCCCGAGATATAGCGCACCGTGGTCACCAGACCGGGGATGCCCAGCGCGCTGAAGTCGTAGTCATGGCGAACCTGCCAGGAGCGCTCATCGGCGCCGGCGAACTCATAGGTGGGGACCTCATTGCCCAGCGGCGTGATGTTGTTGAACACGCGCGGAAAGGCGTCATCGCCGAACATGGCCTGATAGCCGACCATAAAGGTGTGCCCGCCATACCTGGCGGAAAGCTGGGTAAACGCCGCCTGGTTGTCGATATTGCCCAGCAGTTGGTCGCCGTCTTCCTTGGAGTCGTAGAAGCCGATGTTGACGCCCAGTACCCAATCTCCCACCGGCTCGCTGTGTTTGAGGCTGTAGAAGCGCTGGTTGTAGATATCCTCCAGCTGCGCGTACCAGACACCCACCGAAGTGCGTTTGTCATTGAAGGCGTAATCGGCAGCGGCGTAGTTGAAGCGGTCGCTCGCCGCATCGCCGCCCAGCTGTGGCGTATGGCCGAGCTTGACGCGCATCTTGCCGTCACCCGCCGCATTCAGCAGGCTGCCGGAACGAAACTGGCCACCTTGCAGGGTCAGGCCGTCGATCTCCCGGGAAACGATACTGGCGCCCTGGTAGGTCGGCGGCAGCAGGCGGATATCGCTGAAGGTGAGCACCGGCAGGTCAGGCGTTTGCTCACCGATCTTTAGCTCGGTTTGCGACAGCCGCACCTTGAGCGCCGCGCCAAGACGGCTGTAGTTGTCCACGGCCTTGCCATCGCTGTCGTTCGGCAACAACCCGGTATTGACCCGCCCCCCGCCGCTGTCGAGTTTGATGCCCAGCTGGCCGAGCAGATCGACGCCGAAACCTACCGTGCCCTGGGTGTAGCCGGAGTTCACTTTGAGAATGAAGCCCTGCGCCCATTCTTCGGATTTGGACTGCTGGCTGGGACCGACGATATCGGAGAAGTCACGGCTGAAATAATAATTGCGTGCCTGCAGGGTCGCCGTGGTGTCCTCAATGAAACCACCCTCGGTAGCGAAGGCAGACGGCATCGCCAAGGAGGCTCCGATAGCCAGGGCCAGCGGAGAGATGTTCAGCATTTTGGTCATGTCTTTTCTCGTTGTTGTTGTTTTTTAGGTACAGGCCAGCGCTTCCCGGGCACAGCAGCGGAAAGCGGCGGCAATTTCGGTTGCTCTTTTCGTTTCTTTTTTAGGTTTAGCTCAGCGCGCCGGCTGTTCGCTTTCGGAAGCGACTGGCGGGTGAGCCGCAACACTTGGCTTGGGCTTCTTCAGCCCCAGCAGAAAATGGGCGGCGATACCGAAGATCAGCCCCCAGAAGGCGGCGGACAGCCCTAGCAGCGACATACCCGAAGCAGTCACCAGGAAGGTGATCAGGGCGGCTTCACGATCCTTCGGAACCGCCATCGCCGAACTCAATGCGCCGCCAATTGCTCCCAGCAGGGCAAGACCTGCAAGGGCTGCGATAAGGGCCGCCGGAAAGGCGGTAAAGATCGAGACCAGGGTGGCGCCGAAAACGCCCAGCAGCAGATAGAACACACCGCCGGAAACGCCCGCGACATAGCGCTTGCCGGGGTCCTCATGGGACTCCCTGCCGGTACAGATGGCGGCAGTGATGGCCGCCAGGTTCAGGCCGTGGCAGCCAAACGGCGCCAGCAGCAATGAGCCCAGCGCGCTGCTGCTGATCAGTGGGCTGGCCGGTGTGTGGTAGCCATCGTTGCGCAGCACCACCATGCCTGGCACGAACTGCCCGGTCAGCGACACCATGACCAGTGGCAAGGCGATGCTGAGCATCACCTGCCAGCTGAATTCCGGCGTGATCCAGACCGGCGTGGCCAGCCCGATTACCAGCGCTCCGCTGTTCAGTTCCCCGCTGGCGAGCGTCATCAGCACGCCCACCACCAGCACGGCGAGCACTGCATAACGGGGCAATACCCGCTTGAAGATCAGGTAGGTGATGAACATCGCCAGCACCAGCCAGGGCTGATCCTTGACCGAAACGAACAGGCCGATGCCGAAGGAAAACAGGATGCCTGCCAGCATCGCCGCGGAAATCGCAGCAGGCAGTTTGCCGATGATGCGATCGAAGGCCCCCGACAGGCCGACCAGCAGGATGATCGCATTGGCGACCAGATAGGCACCGATTGCCTGATTCAGGGAAATGCCCGGCAAGAGCGTGACCAGCAGTGCCGAGCCAGGCGCGGACCAGGCGATGACGATGGGCACTCGATAGCGCAGGCTCAGAAGAATACCGAGCACGCCGCTGCCGATGGAAATGGTCCAGACCCAGGACGACAGCACGTCATGGGGCATGTTGGCCGCCTTGGCCGCCTGGAAGATGATCACCAACGGGCCGGCATAGGAAATCACCGTCGCGATAAAGCCGGCGACCACAGCAGATACCGAACAGTCCTTCAGTAGCGCTTTCATAGTGCCTCGCAAGTCAGGCATGGCTATCCGTGGCAGTGCCCGGATTGCTCTTGTTGTAGAGGTAACGCGGTGAAACGGTGGAACCAGGCGGGTCAACGGTGGATAAAAAGAGCGTTATCCACCCTACGAACCCTGATGCAAACGTAGGGTGGATGGCGCTTTATCATCCACCTTGAGTACCGCGAGAGGCTTAGGCCTCCTGCAGAGCGCGCGGACGCTGACTGCGTTGCTCGGCCTGGGGGGCTGGAGCCTTCTGCAGCTGGAAGTCGAAGTCCACTTCGGCAAAGCGGCCTTCAACACCACGGGCCCGTGCAGCTTCGGCATCTTCATTGAAGCGGATCTCGCCCACCAGGCCATCGCGAGTGGCATAGGCGAAGTCGTCCCACAGGTACTTGTCGCCGGACAGGTTGATCTGCGTGGTCAGGTGACGGTGACCTGGCGCGGAGATAAAGAAGTGGATGTGCGCCGGACGCTGGCCATGACGACCCAGCAGATCGAGGCATTCCTGGGTCGGGCCGTCCGGCGAGCAGCCATAGCCGGACGGTACGATGCTGCGAGCGCGGTAGCGGCCTTCGGCGTCGGTAATGATGCGGCGACGCAGGTTGTAATCCGACTGGCTCTTGTCGAAATAGGAATAGTTGCCCTGGGTATTGGCGTGCCAAAGATCGACCGTAGCGCCAGCGATCGGCTTACCGTCCACGTCGACGACCTGCCCTTCCAGGAACATCACGGTGGCAACGCCATCTTCGCTACCGTCATCCATGCGCACCTGCCCTTCGGCGATCGGCGCGCCAGCGACATACAGCGGGCCTTCGATGGTGCGCGGGGTGCCGCCGGTCAGGCCGGCCTGCTCGTCCTTGGCATCCTGCAGCAGGTCGAGGTAGTGCTCCAGACCGAGGCCGGCAACCAGCAGACCTGCCTCATTACGGCCACCCAAACGGTTGAGGTAATCCACCGCCTTCCAGAACTCATCCTGAGTAATTTCCAGGTCTTCGATGATCTTCGCGGCATCCACCAGAATGCGATTGATCACCGTCTTCAGGCGGCTGCTGCCGGCATCGTTACCGAAGCCGCTGGCTTCTTTGAAGAAGTTCTGTACATGTTCGGTGTGGGAAATTTGGACGGTCATGGTTTGAGCCTCATCTTGTATTTGTCGTTACACGGTTGACGCGCCGGGACGGGCCCGGCCTTGAGCGATTGATCAGCTGTCGTCGTCACGGATCGAGGACGGATGACGGCACAGCGGGTTGACTTCAATATCCATGTAGGGGAACAGCGGCAGCTGCATCAGGGTGTCGTGCAGCTCCTGCACGCTGGCGACATCGAACACGCTGTAGTTGGCGTACTGGCCGGCAATGCGCCACAGGTGGCGCCATTTGCCCTCGCGCATCAGGTTCTGCGCCAGTTCCTTCTCGTCAGCCTTGAGCTTGGCGGCCTTGGCCGGGTCCATATCCACCGGCAGTTTTACGATCATCTTTACGTGGAACAGCATGTTTTCAGCCTCCGGTCAGGTACGAGCGAAGAACGCCAGGCGCTCCTCGTCCAGGGTCAGGCCGAGGCCCGGCGTGCGCGGAACTTCCAGCTGGAAGTCGCGATAAACCGGCGCCTCGGTGACGATTTCTTCGGTCAGCAGCAACGGGCCGAACAGCTCGGTGTGCCAGGTCAGTTTGTTCAGGGTTACGAAGGCATGAGCCGAGGCCAGGGTGCCGATGGCACCTTCGAGCATGGTCCCGCCGTAAAGGGCGATGCCCGCCGCTTCGGCAATCTGGGCAGTACGCAGCACCGCGCGCGGGCCGCCGTTCTTGGCGATCTTCAGGGCGAAGATGCTGGCGGCGCCGTCGGCAGCGAGGCTGAAGGCATCCTCGACGCTCTCGATGGACTCATCGGCCATGATCGGCGCGATGCTGCTCTGGTTCAGGCGGATCTGGCCGCCGCGATTGATGCGCGAGATGGGCTGTTCGATCAGGTCGATACCGTTCTCGCCCAGCACCCGGCAGCCGCGGATGGCCCGGGACTCGTCCCAGCCCTGATTGACGTCGACGCGTACACTGGCGCGCTCCCCCAGGGCCTTCTTGATCGCCACCACGTGCTTGAGATCCTGCTCCAGCGGGTTGGCACCAATCTTCAGTTTGAAGATGCGGTGGCGGCGGATGTCGAGCATCTGCTCGGCTTCGGCGATGTCGCGTTCGGTGTCACCGGAGGCCAGCGTCCAGGCCACTTCGAGACCGTCACGGACGCGCCCGCCGAGCAATTCACTGACCGGCAGACCGAGGCGTTTGCCCTGGGCATCCAGCAGCGCGCTTTCCAGGCCGGACTTGGCGAAGGTGTTGCCCTTGGCGATCTTGTCCAGACGCTGCATGGCGGCGTTGATGTTGCTTGCATCCTGACCGACCAGCATTGGCGCCAGATGGCTGTCGATGTTCGCCTTGATGCTCTCAGGGCTCTCATTGCCGTAGGACAGTCCACCGATGGTGGTGGACTCGCCGATGCCTTCGACACCATCGCTGCAGCGCAGGCGGATGATCACCAGCGTCTGCTTCTGCATGGTGTGCATCGCCAGCTTGTGCGGGCGAATGGTGGGCAGATCGACGATCAGCGTCTGGATGCTTTCGATCAGGATTTGACTCATTGCTAGTCCAACCTCGTGTGATAAGTGTTCAGGCTTTCGCAGCCATCAGCGGAGCTGGCGCGGCGCGCTCAGGCCGCCTGGAAAGCACGAACAGGGTCATGGCAAGCGCAGCGATCACCCCGGGAATGGCGAAGGCGATGAAGTTCAGTTGCAGTGGCAGGTTGATCCCCAGCAGCGCGCCGCCCAGCAGCGGGCCGACGATGGCGCCGTTGCGGCCGATGCCCGAGGCCCAGCCCAGGCCGGTGGAGCGAATCGACAGGCCGTAGAATTGCGCGGCACAGGCGTAAAGCAGGATCTGCGTACCGATTACAGTGGCGCCGGCAATGGTGATCAGGCTGTAGAGCACCGGCATCGGCGTCTTGAAGCCCAGCAGGCTGATGGACAGCACCGACACGGCGAAAAACACCACCACCACCTTGGCCAGGTTGAAGCGATCCCCTAGCCAACCGCCGAGAATGGCGCCGAACATGCCGCCCAGATTGAGCGCCACCAGGAAGGACAGGCTCGATCCCAGGCTGTAGCCAGCATTGGCCATCAGCTTCGGCAGCCAGGAACCCAGCGCGTAGACCATCAGCAGACAGCAGAAGAACGCCACCCAGATCGACAACGTGCCCAGCAGGCGACCGTCGCGAAAGAGTTCGGTCACCGAGGCGCTCTTGGCCTTGGCCTCGACCAGTTCCAGCTCCTCGTCAGCGGCGAATTCCCGCTGCGGCTGGATCTTTTTCAGCAGTGCGCGCGCCTCCTCCATACGCCCCTGGCGCACCAGGAAACCCACCGACTCCGGCAGCTTCCAGAGAATCACCGGCAACAGCAGCAGCGGTACGGCGGCAGCGAAGAACATGGCCTCCCAACCGAAGCGCGGCAGCATGTAGATCCCCAGGCCGGCGGAGAACATGCCGCCCAGGGAATAGCCGCTGAACATGATCGCCACCAGCGTGCTACGCAGCCTCTTCGGCGCGTACTCGTTCATCAGCGCCACCACGTTTGGCATCAGCCCGCCGCAGCCAAGACCGGCCAGAAAACGGAAGATACCGAACTCGGTCGGCGTGCTGGCAAAGCCGTTGAGCACCGTCGCCGTGCTGAACAGCAGAAAACAGATGGCAATGCCCTTCTTGCGGCCGATACGGTCGGCCAGGGTGCCGAAGATCAGCGCACCGAACATCATCCCGAACAGTGCGTAGCTTCCTAGTGCGCCGGCCTGCAGCGGGGTCAGGCCCCACTCCTGCATGATCACCGGCAAAACCACGCCGTAGATGAACAGGTCGTAGCCGTCGAAGATCAGCAGCAGTGCGCACAGGCACATGACCAGCCAGTGAAACTGGCTGAAACGAGCGTTATCGATAACCTCGTGAACATCTATTCTTTTCTGCATGGCAAAGCGCTCTCTATTGTTTTTGTTGTGAAACCAAGCTGAATTTCTGCCGTTCAAGTAGCTCTCACGAGCCGTTTCAACCCTGATCGCCACCGCCTACCGGCAGGGTTACACCGGTGATGTAACTGGCATCGTCAGAGGCCAGGAACAGGATCGCGCCGGCCTGCTCATCGATGGTTCCGTAGCGCTTCATCTGGGTGGAATCGATGGTCTGGTCGACGATCTGCTGGTACCAGACTTTCTCCTGCTCGCTCTGCTCGGCGCTGTTGCGCGGGATGCGGCGCGGCGGCGCTTCAGTACCGCCTGGTGCGGTGGCGTTGACGCGGATACCGCGCTGAGCGTTTTCGAAGGCAAGGCAGGCGGTCAGTGCATTCACGCCACCCTTTGCGGCGCCGTAAGGCACGCGGTTGATGCTGCGGGTGGCAATCGAGGAAACGTTGACGATGGCGCCAGCGCCCTGCTCCAGCATGTGCGGCAGCGCGGCGTGGCAGCACCAGAGCGTGGGGAACAGCGAGCGGCGCACTTCGGCTTCGATCTCGTGCTCCTGGTAATGCTCGAAGGGCTTGGCCCAGATGGTGCCGCCGACGTTGTTGACCAGAATGTCCAGCCGGCCGAAGCGCTCCCTGGCCGCATCCATAACCCGGTGGCAATCGGCGAACTGCTCAAGATCGGCAGTCAGGGTCAGCACGTCGACACCCTTGGCGCCCAGCTCGTCGGCCAGTTCATGGACCAGCTCGGAGCGATCCACCAGCAGCAGCCGGCCACCCTCCTCACTCATGCGCTCGGCCACCCGACGACCAATGCCCTGGGCAGCTCCGGTGATAACGGCAACCTTGTTTTCGAAACGCTTGTTCATCTACCTGTCCTCGATTCGTACGGCTATCGCCGTGGCGAGCAGTTTTTGTAGGAGCGAGCTTGCTCGCGAAAGGCGCCCCCCGCCGAACGGGGCTTCGCGGGCAAGCCCGCTCCTACAAGGTCGGCTGTGTCCGCCCCTCAAGCGCTGGCGGCGAATTTCTCGTAGTAGAAGTTCGCTGGCTGCAGGCCCTGCTCACGGATGAACTGGCTGACGGCCTCGACCATCGGTGGCGGGCCACAGAGGTAGATGTCCACTTCGCCGTCGTTCAGGTGCTTCGGCTCGATGTGCTGGGTGACATAGCCCTTGTGCGGCCAGGCACTTTCCGGGCTGGCTACGCAGGCGCTGTAGGTGAAATTGGGAATCCGCGCCGCGAAAGCCTCGAGCTTGTCCATTTCCACCAGATCGTGATCCATGGTGACGCCATAGATCAGGTGCAGCGGATGCTCGCTCCCTTGCTCGGCGATCTTCTCCAGCATGGCGGTAAACGGCGCCAGGCCCGTGCCGCCAGCCAGCAACAGCAGGGGACGCCTGATGTCACGCAGGTAGAAGCTGCCCAGGGGGCCTGCCAGGGTGAGGCTGTCGCCGGCCTTGGCCAAGCCGGTAAGGAAGCTGCTCATCAGCCCGCCCGGCACGTTGCGGATCAGGAAGCTGACCTCGCCATCGCGGGGCAGCGAGCTGAAGGAATAGGCACGGGTCTGATCGCTGCCCGGCACCTTGAGGTTGACGTACTGCCCGGGCAGGAACGCCAGCTGATTCAGGGCTTCACCCTTGAGCGAAAGAGTGATGGTGCTTTCGGAGAGCTGGCGCACGTCGCTGATGGCTGCCTCGAAGCAGACCTGTTCGGTCTTGCAGACCTCGGACGAGGCCGGCACACGAATCACGCAATCGCTTTCGGCGAGCATCTGGCAGGTCAGCACGTAGCCCTGCTCGGCCTCGTCTTCGCTCAGCGCATCTTCGATGTATTCCTCACCGAGGTCGTACTTGCCCGCCTCGGCGAAGCATTTGCAGGCACCACAGGCACCGTCGCGACAATCCAGCGGGATGTTGATGCCCTGGCGATAGGCAGCGTCGGCGACGGTTTCGCCGCTATTGGCGTCGATAAAACGAGTGACGCCATCTTCGAAGTTCAAAGCAATCTTGTGAGTCATGGCGGCAGCCCTCAGAGGTGGTACACGTCGATCATCTGGCGGATGTAGTCGTTCTTCAGCACAACCTTCTTGGCCTTGATCAGCGGGTTGTCGCCGCGCACGTCGAGGGTGTAGAAGTTGGTGCCGTAGAAATGGTCGACGGTCTTGTAGCGGAAGCTCATGGTGTGCCAGTTGTAGCGCAGCTTGCAGAAGCCGTCGGCCTGCTCCAGCAGCTCGAGGTTGCTGATGTTGTGCGTGGTCCGGGTATCCGGAATGGTGGCACTGGAGCGCTCGGTCTTGATGCGGAAAACACGGTCTTCCAGGCCACGACGGTTGCCGTACCAGATCAGCGAAATTTCACGCTGCGGGTCTTCGGTCAGCTGATCGCGGTCATCCCAGGCCGGCATCCAGAAGGTGGCATCCGGGGCATAAAGCTCCAGCCAGGCGTCCCATTCCTTGTCGTCGAGGTAGCGCGCTTCGCGGTAGAGAAAATCCCGCACGGCTTCGTAAGTAATGGCCATTTACGCGCCCTCCACGTGGATCAGTTTCGCCTGTTCGGCCTCGACCGCCTTGATCATCTGCTCCTGCCAGTAGCGGTGCTGCATGACGAACAGCCCTTCATCCTCCGAGCGCACACCGCTGAGCAGCGGCTGCAGGTCGATCTCCTTGGCGCTTTCATCCGGCCCTTCGATCCAGTGTTTGGCACCGCGGGACATGTCGTTCCACTCCATGGCACGGCCCTGGAAACCGGCCTGGCAGGCGCGGAACTCTTCCAGATCGTCGGGCGTTGCCATGCCGCTGACGTTGAAGAAGTCCTCGTACTGGCGGATGCGGGTGGCGCGCGCTTCGGCGCTTTCGCCTTTTGGCGCGATGCAGTAGATGGTGACTTCGGTCTCGTCCACCGAAATTGGACGGGCAATGCGCAGCTGCGAGCCGAACTGGTCCATCAGGTACAGGTTCGGGTACAGGCAGAGGTTGCGCGAGTTGCCGATCATCCAGTCCGCGCGGGCTTCGCCGACTTCAGCAACCAGCTCATCGCGGCGGCTGAACAGAGGGCGGTCTTCCGGGTTGTCCCAGCGCGTCCAGAGCAGCATGTGGCCGTTTTCGAAGGAGTAGAAACCGCCGCCCTTCTTGCCCCAGCCGCCGGCGCTCATGGTGCGGATTTCCTCACCGGAGTCGCGCAGCTTGCGCTGGTTCTGGGTAGCGGCGTAGTTCCAGTGCACCGCGGTGACGTGGTAACCGTCAGCACCGTTCTCCGCAGTCAGCTTCCAGTTGCCGCCGAAGACGTAGCTGGAGGAGCCGCGCAGCACTTCGATGCCGTCATCCGACTGGTCGACCACCATGTCGATGATCTTCTTCGACTCGCCGAGGAATTCCTCCAGCGGCGCAACGTCTTCGCGCAGGCTGCCGAAGAGAAAACCGCGATAGGACTCGAAGCGGGCAACCTTCTTCAGGTCATGGGAGCCTTCGCAGTTGAAGCTTTCCGGGTAGCCGGCTTCCTTGGGGTCTTTGACCTTGAGCAGCTTGCCGGAGTTATTGAAGGTCCAGCCATGGAACGGGCAGGTATAGGTGGCCTTGTTGCCGCTCTTGAAGCGGCACAGCATCGCTCCGCGATGGCTGCACGCATTAATGAAGGCGTTGAGCTCACCTTCCTTGTTGCGGGCGATAAAGATCGGCTGCCGACCCATGTAGGTCGTGTAATAGTCGTTCTTTTCGGGAATCTGGCTTTCGTGGGCAAGGTAGATCCAGTTGCCCTCGAAAATGTGTTTCATCTCCAGCTCGAACAACCGCTCGTCCGTGAACATCTCGCGCTTGCAACGGAAGATGCCTTTTTCTTTGTCGTCTTGAACAAGCGAATCCAGGTAATCGATTCCCAGGGACATGGCCGGGGCCTCCATTGTTTTTGTTTCAACGTGATGAAGGCTATTGCGCGGAGAGAGGGATCAATATCCGTTTCCTGCAGCACCTCTATCCGTTTTCTGCAATGTGGCATGGAGTCGCACGACCAAGCCCAGCCATGGGCCGTCGAGTCGGGAACGCAAACGTGGGAGAAGGAAAAGGCTGCTAGCCGCGCCGGGTAGCAGCCTGAGGGGAATCAGTGGTGGCGGCGCAGCGTATCGGAAGGCAGCTCGCCGAAGGTGCTCTTGTAGCTTTCGGAAAAACGACCCAGATGCAGGAAGCCATAGTCCATGGCGATCTCGGTGATGTTGCGAACCTTGGCCGCAGGGTCACTGAGACGGCCGTGAATCTGCTCAAGCTTCCTCTTGCGAATATAGGACTTGGGCGTCGTACCGACCTTGCGCTCGAACAGGCTGTAGAGCGAACGCGGACTCATACGCGCCAGCTGCGCCAATTGCTCGACGGAGATGTCCTTTTTCAGATGCTCTTCAATGTAGTCGAG
Organism: Pseudomonas saudiphocaensis; assembly: GCF_000756775.1. Classification (NCBI taxonomy): domain Bacteria; kingdom Pseudomonadati; phylum Pseudomonadota; class Gammaproteobacteria; order Pseudomonadales; family Pseudomonadaceae; genus Pseudomonas; species Pseudomonas saudiphocaensis. Next base: position 474,371 of record NZ_CCSF01000001.1, on the reverse strand, counting down.
GATGCGCCCGAATGAGGGGCAGCTCTCGCCCTGCGATTCATACTGCACATTGCTGGCAAAGGTGCACAGCAGTTTGGAGGCAATGATGCGTCCGTACTGTTCCTGGAGCTGCGCAGCGCAATTCTCGGCTTTCGCTTCCTGACAAATCAGCCCGAGCAGGCTCTCTACACCTTCGAGCGACTTGAGGTCATAGCGACTTGCACTGAACCGGATGCCCTCGGCCGGCGCATGCCATTGGTTGTCAGCGCAGGCCTGCTGGAGAAAAGAGGCTGGCAGTTTGACGATCAGCTTTTCGCAATCCTCGGAATAGGTCAGGTCCACCGGATCGTCAGGATTAATCAGCAACAGCTCACCAGGGGTGAAGTAATGCTCCTCCCCGCGACCACGCCACAGGCAATGACCACGCTGCAGCAATTGCAGGTGATAGATGGTTTCCAGAGCCGGCGAAGTGACGTGCACACTGCCGCCGTAGCTGATCTGGCAAAGGTCCAGCTTGCCGAAACTGCAATGACTCAGGCTGGCCTGCAGGCTGCCGGAACGCGGTAGCCGGATGCAGTGGGTACCGACATGCTGATTTACATAGTCCGATACCGCATGGGGATCGGCTTGCTCGAAGACCGTATTTTTTGCACCAAGCAGACTAACCATCACAAGGCACTCTTTATATTTATTGGCGATGTGGGCGCCTCAGTGCCGCCGCCATCGGGCAGCTCCTAACGCCAGCATCAGGCAGAGTACTGCTGGACTGGAGCTTAGAAGATACGACCAAGGCACAACACTCAGGCCGTGCGATAACCGCACGCTTTCGGAATGAGGCGATCGCCGGCCGCTTAATTCCATATGGCCAATCCACCATCCCTTTTACACCCGATGACCTCCTCTAGGCGGCACTAGAACCTGCTCCCCGCAGCTCTCGCCTGCGCACCGGACAACGTTGTTTTGCGCGGTGACGAACGGCGGAATCTTTTTATTACAAAGCGTGTCCCACTTAACGGACCAGGATTAAGTTTCACAGTTGAAACTTGAACAAATCCTTGGCTGCGGTGCGAAAGCAAAAGGGGACGAGCATCCAGCCTGGATGCTCGCGGGGCAGCTACCGTCCAAGCGGACGTTATGAAGACTCGAAAGGGATATACCGATGCTCTTCAACTCCATGGAATTCATCGCCGGATTTCTGCCGGTGGTTCTGCTGGGTTTCATCCTGCTCGCAGGAAGCGGCAGGCAGCGTTACGCCGCCATCTGGCTAACTCTGACCTCCCTACTCTTCTATGGTTGGTGGAACCCCGCCTACGTACCGCTGCTGATCGGCAGCATGCTGTGCAACTACCTGATCGGTGGAGCCCTTGTGCGCCGCCCGTCGCGGGCCCTGCTGATACTGGGGGTTACCGCCAACATCGCCTTGCTCGGCTACTACAAATACACCGGGTTTCTTTTCGGCACGCTCGACCAGGCCTTTGACCTGGGCTGGACGGTGGGCGACATCATCCTGCCGCTGGCCATCTCCTTTTTTACCTTTCAGCAGATTGCCTATCTGGTCGACGCCCATGACGGCCAGGTGAACGAAAACGATTTCGTCAGCTACTGCCTTTTCATCAGCTTCTTCCCTCAGCTGATAGCCGGCCCGATCACCCATCACAAGGAGATGCTCAGTCAGTTCAAGGATTACGACACCTTTGCCCCGCGACTGGACAATATCTCCCTGGGGCTGACCGTCTTCCTGCTCGGCCTGTTCAAGAAAGTGATCATCGCCGATCCGTTGGGCGCACAGGCCTCGCCGGTCTTCGCGATTGCCGCCGACGGCACGGTTCCGGCTCTCTATGACGCGTGGTTTGGCGCGCTTTCGTACACGCTGCAGATCTATTTTGATTTTTCCGCATACAGCGACATGGCCATCGGCCTGGCGCTGCTGTTCGGGGTGCGCCTGCCGATCAACTTCAATAGCCCTTTCAAGGCGCATAACGTTATCGACTACTGGTCGCGCTGGCATATGACGCTGACGCGCTTTCTCACGGCCTACATTTACAACCCCATTGTCATGCGGATCACTCGCTCGCGCATGGCAGCCGGCAAACCGCTGCCTCGCCGAGGCAAGATGAGCCTGGGCACTTTCGTCATATTGGTGGCCTACCCCACCGTGCTGACCATGTTCATCTCCGGTGTCTGGCACGGTGCCGGCTGGCAGTTCGTTGTATTTGGTCTGCTGCACGGCTTTTACCTGGTGGTCGCCCACGGCTTTCGAGCCTGGAAGGTACGTCGGGGGTTGCCGCTCGACAGCGACAAGCACCTGTATCACTGCGCCGCCGTGCTGCTGACCTTTCTCTGCGTGGTCGTGGCCATGGTGTTCTTCCGCGCCGAAAGCGTTCAGGCGGCGCTGGCGATACTCACCGGTATGGTCGGCCTGAGCGAGCTGAGCACCAAGTTTGACAAGTCGGATTACCTCACCCTGGCGCTGCTGCTGGCCTTTGTCTGGCTGATGCCCAATGTGCAGCAGTGGATGGCGCACTTTCGCACCGCCCTGGATGCAAAACCTCAGGAGAGCTGGCTGCTGCGCTGGCTACCTGCCGCCTCCTGGAGGCCGACACCCGTCATTGGCGTCGCCATCGGCATGCTGGGTTTCTTCGCCCTGGGCGTGGCGTTCTCCGTTGCCCCTACAGAGTTTCTCTACTTCCAGTTCTGACTTTTCAGGGAGAACACAGGCATGGATCAGCTTCTCTGGCTAGCCGAACACCCGGACTTGAGTGCAGCCATCGGCGCAGGCAAGCGCGAGACAGATTCGCTCGCTCGGCTGCGGGCTGCCAAAAGCCTGACCGGTTACCGACGGGACTTCACCCTGACGATGCGCCTGGACCGGCTGGCGAGCGAAGGCCTGCAGGCAGTCGCCAGGGGCGAAGCAACCGTTGCGGATCTGCGCCCGCTGCGCATTGCCCTGCTTGCTTCGCATACGGTGGACCATCTGCTGCCAGCGATCCGCGTGGCCGGGCTGCAACGAGGCCTGGCGCTCGCGCTTCATGTGGCACCCTACGGCATGTACCGCCAGGCGTTGCTGATGGATGACCCGGAACTGGCGAGCTTCGCTCCGCAATTGATAGTGCTGGCGCTGGACGCCCGCGACGCACCCTTACAGCTGCCGCTAGAGGCCTCGACCGAAGAAGTGAACGCGGCGGTGAATGCACGGGTCGAGGAGCTGCGCCTGCTGTGGCGTCGCGCCCGCGAGCGCTACGCGGCGCAGGTGGTTCAGCAGACCATAGTGCCGGCCGACCCGCCGATCTTCGGCTCGTTCGAAGCGCTGGTGCCGGCTTCGCCCTGGGCCCTGATCGAGCAGCTCAACACAGCCATCCGCCGTGCCGCCCAGGAAGACGGCGTACTGCTGATGGATCTCGCCTGGGAAGCGGCACGCGGCAGCTACGGCGATGGCCTGGCCGAGCCGCTGCGCTGGCACCAGGCCAAGCAGCTGGTCAGCCCGAACCTGGCACCGCTGTACGGCGACCAGCTGGCTCGCATCGCCGCTGCGAGCGTCGGGCTATCGCGCAAATGCCTAGTGCTGGACCTGGACAACACCCTGTGGGGCGGTGTTGTCGGCGACGATGGCGTCGAGGGCCTGCATCTGGGACAAGGCTCGCCCAGCGGGGAAGCCTTTCTCGCCTTCCAGCGCTACGCCGCGTTGCTGGCGCGGCGCGGGATAATCCTCGCGGTGTGCAGCAAGAACGATCAAAACATCGCCGAAGCGGCATTCAACCACCCGGAAATGGCGCTCAGGCGCAGTGACATCGCCGCCTTTGTCGCCAACTGGGAGGACAAGGCCACAAACTTGCGCCGCATCGCTTCAACCCTGGATATTGGCCTGGACAGCCTGGTCTTCGTCGACGACAACCCAGCCGAGCGCGATATCGTGCGTCGCGAGCTGCCGCAGGTTGCGGTGCCGGAGTTGCCTGATGACGTCGCTGACTATCCGGCACGCCTGGCAGCAGCGGGCTATTTCGAAGCCGTTTCCTTCACCTCGGACGACACCACGCGAGGGCGCAACTACGCGCTGAATGCCGAGCGCAAGGCGGCCCTGAGCCAAGCCACCGATATGGAAGGCTATCTGCGTGGCCTGGAGATGGTGCTGCATGCCAGCCCAATCGGTGACGCCGAGCTTGCCCGCAGCACCCAGCTGCTCAACAAGACCAACCAGTTCAACCTCACCACGCGCCGCTACAGCGAAGCGGAGGTCGAGCGCATTGCGCGAGATACAGGCTCAGTGACGCTGGCGTTCCGTCTGGCAGACAAGTACGGCGACAACGGGCTGATCAGCGTCGTGCTGGCGCGCCCCGACCCAGCTTTCGCCGATGATGAATTACTCATCGACAGCTGGCTGATGAGCTGTCGGGTACTGGGCCGCCAGGTCGAGGAAGCCGTGCTCGAAGTGCTGGTCAATGCAGCCAGGGCGGCCGGCTATCGCACCCTGATCGGCGAATACCGACCCAGCGGCCGCAACGGCATGGTCGCCGAACACTATCCGAAGCTGGGTTTCGTCCAGCACCCCGTGCACACCGAGGCCGCCAGCGATGCAAGCTTCTGGCGCTACGACCTCGACTCCAACCACTCTACTCGACATTTCATCGAGGTAAGGCCATGACCGAAGCAGAAGTTATCAACGCACTCGCGCCGGTATTTCACGATGTATTCGACGACGACAGCATCGTCCTCTCGCCGGAAATGACGGCCAACGATATCGACGGGTGGGACAGCCAGACCCACGTGATGCTTACGGTCGCGGCTGAACAGCGCTTCGGCATCAAATTTCGCACGGCGGAGCTGGAATCGCTGCGCAACGTCGGCCATTTCGCCCAGGTCATCAGTGCCAAGCTCGAGGGAAGGTAGACATGCATCAGAACGCTAGAGAGTCCGCAGCCGGGAGCGACGATGAGCAGACAGCTACCGGCACTTCAGACCCATCGCCGGCCTGGTACCTCCTGGCGGTTCTGGCAGGTCTTGTCGGGGCACTGGCCTTGTTCTGGCTGACGCTCTTTGGCCTGGATCGGAGCGGCAATCTGCCGCCACCTGCGTTCTCCAACAACCTGTGCGTCGACGAAAAACTCAACTTCCTGCGGGACCATCCGATTCACGCACCCAACCTGCTGATCATCGGGTCCTCAGTGGCCTGGCGGCACGTAGATGGCAATGCGCTGGTCCAGGCCATGCCGAAGACCCGCCCCATGAACGGCGCGTTCTGCGGGCTGTTCGCCAACCAGTCGACTTACGTCGGCCACTGGCTACTCGACCAGGAGCCGAGCATTCGTAGTGTCGTGATGATCACCAACCCGCAGGACTTTACGGGGTGCTGGAAGGTGCCGACTGCAGTTTTCAGCCGCGAGGATGTCACGCCCTTCGTTTATGAGCGCGCGCCACGGTGGGGATACTACATGCGTTATTTCGCACCCCAGTCGCTTGTGCGCAACGCGCTGAGCGTCAAGGCACAGCGCGCCGGAGAAATCGAATGGGACCCGCTGGTTTTCAATCGCTTCGGTGACGGTCCGCTGCGGACCGACAACACCCGTGAACTCCTGTATGGCCGCCCGGACGCGCTGGACCAGAACTGCTTCGATGCCCTGCAAGAGATGAGCTCACGCCTGCGGCGCGAAGGTCGCACCCTGCTCGTGGTATCCACGCCACTACACCCGCAATGGAAAGAAAAATACGATCCAGACAGCTCTTTTCTCGCCAGCTTCGACGCACGTATCGAGGCTGCTCTGGATGCTGCCGGAGGCACCTACTGGAACGCCGACAAGGACTGGTCGACGCCATCGGATTCCTTCGTAGATGCGGTGCATTTGCGCTGGTCCGCCGTTCCAGAATTTACCCAAGCGCTTGCCGAGCAGATGAACAAAACCGCCAGCCAGACGGCTGCACCGAATGTGGCCAACCGTTCCGCCGAACGGCGATTGCCGATCTTTTGACACCATGCTATCTAAGTGACTGTATCCCGTCGTACCACGCAAGTTCCAGGGAAGAAAGACATGGACACTAAAACGGTTGCAATGACAGGTGCCGAGCAGTGGGGAGTTGTCTACTCGTACGGCAGCGTATTGGCGGTATTCGATAACGAGCAGGATGCTTTACTCGAAGCGAACAGCTTCGGGGGCGCAACGGTGAGGCTGGTTGAGGAAGCGTTGGGCGTAAGCGGCGACAGCAAACCCGACGCCGCTCTGCCATTGCTGGCGGCTCAGGCCATCGCCTGAGCCATAAGGAAGGACAAGGGCGGCGTTACCGTACCGCCGCCCTTGCATAGCCGCTGACTCTCAGAGCCGGCCTCGGCCTGATGATGCTCTGGCGCTGCCTGAGAATGATGTCCAGCACCCGGCTTGGCTGAACCTCGATGTCATCGAAGGTGATCATCTGGCCAGGTTCAAGGGCCCGCTTGAGCACCGTATGGCGCAGCAACCCGATCGGTACATGGTCCGGTTCTTCCACGAGGCGCACTGCCTCACCGCGCACATCGAACCCACCGATACCACGCACGATCGTCTCACCAGGCTTCATTGCGCGCTTGGCTATGGCCGCCACGCCCAGCGTCGGCCTGGTCGAGTTGTTCAGCAGCACACCTCCCCCCGCAAGCACACGCCGTACCGTTTTCCCGACCTCCAGCGAGCAGAGGTGGAATGGCCGCGTAAGTACATAGTACGGACCGGGACCCAGCTTGAAGTACTCAAGTGCCGGGGCCTGAACTTCATCGTGGCGACAGACCAGAAATACGCCGCCGGCCGGATAACCGCTGGGGATGACGTAGTCCACGATCGGCTGGCCGGCGGCTTCAGCAATCAGCCCCAGCACATTGGCACTGCGATTGAGGTCAGTGGAAGCCAGACCTTCCAGGCCAGGCCGGGAGATGGTCGCGCCAAAACCATTGCCCACGACCACCTGCTCGATCTGCACCTTGGTGCCGTCAGTGAACGAGGTGGTCTGTTCGATACTGATCCCCTGCCGTTTCGACCAGTAAGCCATGTCTTCACGGGTGGGGTTATGGTCGAGGTAGCCTTTCATGTTGCCGTATACGAGGGGCTTGAAGCCCATCTGCACGGCGTCCTCATGCAGCGCGGCAAGCGAGCCGGGCTGATCGCCTTCGGCCTCGGTAAGCAGCCCTTTTCCCGCCAGGCATGAACCGGTGGTGACCTGCAATTCGGCGTTCACGGTAACCACCGGCAAACCGGCTTCGAATGCACGCTCGATGACAGAGGTTCCAAAGAACACGTCGCCGCTGCATTCGACGATAAGGTCTGAATGCTCGACAAGCTCGTCAATGGAGTTGGTCAGCGCTCCCGGCAGCGGAAAGTCGCTTAGTGCATCCACCTTTCGGCGCGTAAGCACTCGGCTTATCCGCAACTCGGGATAATGTTGCATGATCAGCCGCACGAAGCAGCGCGAAATCATGCCAGTGCCGGAAACACCCACTCTCTTTTGTATTGTGGTGGCCATCTGGAAAATCCCTTTTTAGCGACCCTGTTTCGGACCGCCTCCTACAAAAAAAGTTGTATCTAAAGATCTACAGGGAATACCGGTTCAGGGAGGTATCTGGCCCCTTCATGGTGTAGCGTTAGGTCTCAAGCGGCTCCGCTGCCAGCGCCTCGCCTTTTGGCAGTGCCGTCGACTCCGAAAAGTACTGACGAACGGTCACCCCGAGCGCCTCGACAGGTGCGTCAGCTGGCTCCGCTTCAGGTGAGAACTTCCAGGCTTCCAGCAGGCCGGCGAATACGGTACGGGCTTTGAAAGACTGGCCAAGCCACAGCAAACGCATCACCAGTTTCAGGCGCGATAAGAACAGCAGCGGTACACGCCGCCAGTGGTGATAAGCGCGGGCGATAAACAACTCGTTGCGGACGAAATGCCGGTGCAACGCAATCCGCTGCGGGTTCGTTTCACGATGGATGTCAATCGAGCCGCTGACGCTGCGCAGATGCATAACGCGGCTCTCGGCAACCAGGTAGCCTGGCGTTTCCTGGCTGATACGCAGGGTGAATTCGGTATCGTCGCCCCACATGAACATCGCCGCGATCGGCAGCCCGTGGCGCTGCAAAGACAAACGAGGCACCAGAATCGAGACGTAAGTCGCCGGGCGCACTGGAACCAGACCGAACTGCAGCAGAGCCGGCCAGTTCTCATAGCCGATGGGATTGGTGCGCGTGTCCACCTGGGGCACGTTGGTCAGCAGACCATCGCCGGTATAAGCCGTGGAAAGCAGAAAGGAATAAGGCTGCTCGCGGGCGTCGAGCGTATCTCGGGCATCTAGCAGACGTTGCAGTGCGTCCGGCTCGGGTATGACATCGTCATCCATCATCCAGATGAAATCGGCACCCTTCTGGTAAGCGATGCGAAACCCGGCGCTGAAACCGCCCGAGGCGCCGGTATTGCGCGACAACTCGTAGACTTGGAGATTCGGCAGCTGCAATTGCAGCAGCATCTCCAGCGTTCCGTCACTGCTTGCATTGTCCACCACGATGATGCCGTCGCAAGGGCGACTCTGGCCATTGATCCCCTCCAGACAGCGTTTCAGCAAATCCTTGCGTTTGTACGACAGTACGACTGCGTAAATTTTGTCCATAGTGCCGCTCTCTGATCTGGCTCTGCTCCGACCAGCCAAACGAAGCCGGGTTCAGGCATCTGTAACAAATATTGAGTTTTACCCTTGCCCTAAAAAAGGACCACGCACGGGCAGCTGCACTCATTTGGCCCATCACTCGTCCGCACACAGCCTCCTGAAAAACCACAGGTATCCCGCGCAAGTCGTGCCAGCTCTGGGCTGCAGCCGACTTTTCCAGGACTGGCACACAAGCTGCTATTTCCCCCTCAGCGATAGGCCGACGAATTTGGAACGGCTTCGATTGAGGATCAGCTTATGAATGCAAGCGTCACCCCGCCCACCCGAGAAATTTTGGTCATCGTCGGCAACGGCATGGTTGGTCACCACTGCGTTGAACAGCTGACCGCCCGCGGCGCGGCGGAGCGCTATGAGATTCATGCCTTCGGCGAGGAGCACCAGCGCGCCTACGACCGCGTGCATCTTTCCGAATATTTTGGCGGGCGCGATACCGACAGCCTGGCGATGTGCGAAGCGGGCTGGTACGCCGAACAGGGTGTGCAGCTACATCTCGGTGTACAGGTGCTGGAAATCGACCGAGCCTGCAAGGAGCTGGTGACCACGCAAGGACGCCAGCCTTACGACCGCCTGATTCTCGCGACCGGCTCCTACCCGTTCGTACCGACAATTCCTGGGGCCGAAGGCAGCGCTCGGCTGGTCTACCGCACGTTGGACGATCTCGATGCGATTCGTGCCGCCGCAGCCAATGCCCGCCGCGGCGTGGTGATTGGCGGCGGCCTGCTGGGCCTGGAGGCTGCCAACGCGTTGAAGTCCCTGGGGCTGGAGGCCCACGTGGTTGAATTCGCGCCGCGTCTGATGCCGGTGCAGCTGGACGAAGAAGGTGGTGCCGCGCTGAAGGCCCGGATCGAGGCGCTGGGAGTGGGCGTGCATCTGTCGCGCGCCACCCAGGCCATCGTCACTGGTGAGGAGCACGCCTGGCGCCTGGTTTTCAATGACGGCGAGTTTCTGGAAACCGATCTGGTGGTGTTTTCCGCCGGCATCCGTCCGCAGGACGCACTTGCCAAACAGGCCGGACTGGAGCTCGGGGCACGTGGCGGCATCGCCATCGACAACGCCTGCTGCACCAGCGATCCGGCCATCTATGCGGTAGGAGAATGCGCCGCCTGGAATGGCAGCCTGTTCGGCCTGGTAGCGCCAGGCTACAGCATGGCCCGCACCGCGGCAGCGCACCTGCTGGACGACACCCAGGAAGCCTTCACCGGCGCGGACATGTCCACCAAGCTCAAGCTGCTCGGCGTCGATGTCGGCTCCATTGGCGATGCCCACGGCGCCACACCAGGATCGCGCAGCTACCGCTTTATCGACGAGGCGACCGCCAGCTATCGACGCCTGGTGGTCTCGCCGGACGGCAAGCACGTCATTGGCGCTGTGCTGGTCGGTGACAACAGCTACTACGACACCCTGCTGCAATACGCACAGAACGGCATCAAGCTGCCCGAGGAGCCGGCCAGCCTGATCCTGCCGCAATCCGGCGGCGCACCGGTGCTGGGCGCTGCAGCCTTGCCGGATACCGCCACCATCTGCTCTTGCCACAACGTCAGCAAAGGTGCGGTGTGCTGCCAGGTCGAGGCCGGAGTTACCGACCTTGGCGAGCTGAAGGCGGCGACCAAGGCCGGCACCGGTTGCGGCGGCTGCAGTGCGCTGCTCAAACAGGTCTTCGAGCACGAGCTGGCCGCGCGCGGCGTTGCGGTGGACAAGAGCCTTTGCGAGCACTTTGCCCATACCCGCCAGGAGCTGTACGGCATCGTTCGCGTCGAAGGCATCCTCAGTTTCGACGAGCTGCTGGCCAAACATGGCCGTGGCGCCATCGGTTGCGATATCTGCAAGCCGACGGTGGGCTCGATCCTGGCTTCCTGCTGGAACCAGCCGATCACCGATCCGCTGCTGATCCCGCTGCAGGACACCAACGATACCTTCATGGCCAACATGCAGAAGAACGGCACCTATTCGGTGGTGCCGCGTATCGCCGGCGGCGAGATCACTCCTGACAAGCTGATCGCTCTGGGAGCGGTGGCGAAAAAATACGACCTCTATACCAAGATCACCGGCGGCCAGCGTATCGACCTGTTCGGCGCCCAGTTGCACGAACTGCCGGAGATCTGGGGCGAGCTGATCGAAGCCGGCTTCGAGACCGGCCACGCCTACGGCAAATCCCTGCGCACGGTGAAATCCTGCGTCGGCAGCACCTGGTGCCGCTACGGTGTGCAGGACAGCGTCGGCATGGCGCTGCGCCTGGAAGACCGTTACAAGGGCCTTCGCGCACCGCACAAGATCAAGTTCGGCGTCTCCGGCTGCACTCGCGAATGCGCCGAGGCACAGAGCAAGGATATCGGGGTGATCGCCACCGAGAGCGGCTGGAACCTCTACGTCGCCGGCAACGGCGGCATGCGCCCGCGTCACGCCGAGCTGTTTGCCACCGACCTGGACGATGAAGCCCTGGTGCGCATCATCGATCGCTTCCTGATGTTCTACATCCGCACCGCCGACAAGCTGCAGCGCACCTCGGTCTGGCGCGAGTCCCTCGAAGGCGGACTCGACTACCTCAAGGCCGTGATCCTCGACGACAGCCTGGGCCTGGCGGCCGAACTGGAAGCCCAGATGCAACAGGTGGTCGATCTCTACGAATGCGAATGGGCCAACGCGCTGAAGGACCCGGAGAAGCTCAAGCGCTTCCGCACCTTCGTCAACGACCGCCGCGGCGACCCCGATATCCACTTCGTCAAGGAGCGTGGCCAGCGCCGCCCTGCCCGCGCCAATGAACTTCACCTGATTCCCGTCACCGAGGAGATGCTCTGATGAGCCAGTCCAATGCCCTGCGCCTGCCATCCGTCGAATCCAGCCACTGGCACACCCTGTGTAGTCGACGCGACCTGGTCGCCAATTCCGGCGTAGTCGCCTGGCTGGATGGCAAACAGGTCGCCCTGATTCACCTGCCCCACGGCGATGCCGGCGAACAGGTGTTCGCCGTCGAGAACCGCGATCCCAAATCCGGCGCCAACGTCATCGGACGCGGCATCGTCGGAAAGCTCCAGGGCGAGCTGGTGATCGCTTCCCCCTTGTACAAGCAGCACTTCAGCCTCACCGACGGGCGCTGCCTGGAATACCCCGACCAGCAGCTGCAGGTCTGGCCCGCGCGCCTGAACGGCGACGCGGTGGAAATCGCTGTCTGAGCGCACGGCAACGCGCACCCAAAACCCTAAAGAGAAGCCAATCATGTCTTACATCATTCCTGCGGAATTCGTCACCAAGATGGTCGACGCCGGCGAGTCGAAGATCTTCATGTCCACTCGCGACACCCTGATTCGAGCCTTCATGGCCGGCGCGATCCTGGCCCTGGCTGCCGTGTTCGCGGTAACCGTGACCGTGCAGACCGGCTCGCCGTTGGTCGGCGCGATGCTGTTTCCGGTCGGTTTCGTAATGCTTTATCTGATGGGCTTCGATCTGCTCACTGGCGTTTTCGTACTGGCGCCATTGGCGCTGCTGGACAAGCGCCCCGGCGTCACAGTGAACGGTGTGCTGCGCAACTGGGGGCTGGTATTCCTCGGCAACTTTGGCGGCGCGCTGACCGTGGCCATCATGATGGTGTTCGTCTTTACCTACGGCTTCTCCGCCGAGCCGGGTGAAGTGGCCAAGCGCCTCTCGCACATCGGAGAGGCCCGAACCCTGGGTTATGCGGAGTACGGCGCAGCCGGCTGGGCGACCATCTTCCTGCGCGGCGTGCTGTGCAACTGGATGGTGTCCATGGGCGTGGTCGGCGCGATGATCTCCACCACCGTCGGCGGCAAGGCCATCGCCATGTGGATGCCGATCATGCTGTTCTTCTACATGGGCTTCGAGCACTCGGTGGTGAACATGTTTCTGTTCCCGGCCGGACTGATGATGGGCGGCGACTTCTCGGTCATGGACTACATGCTGTGGAACGAAATCCCCACTGCCCTGGGCAACCTTGTCGGCGGCCTGGCATTCACCGGCCTGACGCTCTACACCACCCACATCAGAACCGCGCCGAAGCGTGCCTTCAACTGAGTGAGGTCAGCTGGCCCAATGAGTCAACTAAGCATCTCGCTGGGCCAGCACAGCGATCAAGGTTGCAAGGACTGCAACCAGGATTTCCACGGTGCCTGGTTGCCGGACGAACCGCAACTCACCAGCAAGGGCATCGCCCTCGCCGTGGCGGACGGCATCAGCAGCAGCGCCGTCGGCCATATCGCCAGCGAAGCCGCAGTGAGCGGCTTTCTGGCCGACTACTACTGCACCTCGGATGCATGGTCGGTAAAGACTTCCGCACAACGGGTGCTGATGGCCAGCAACTCGTGGCTACATGCCCAGACTCGACAAAGCCAGTATCGATACGACCGTGACCGCGGTTACGTCTGCACCTTCAGCGCCCTGGTGCTCAAATCCAACACGGCGCACCTCTTCCACGTTGGTGATTCGCGCATCTACCGTGTCCACGGCAAGGCGCTGGAACAACTGACCAACGACCACCGGGTCTGGCTCTCTGCGAGCCAGCATTGCCTGAGCCGCGCGCTTGGGGTCCATGATTCGCTGGAAATCGATTACCGCACCGAGCCACTGGCGGTCGGCGACGTCTTTCTCCTGGCCACCGATGGCGTTTACGACTACGTCAGCGCGGTTTTCATCACCGAGACCATCGAGCAGCATCCGAATGATCTGGATGCGGCCGCCCGGCTGATCATCGCTGAGGCCGTCAGCAACGGCAGCCCGGACAATCTCACGCTGCAGATCGTACGCATCGATACGCTGCCGACGCTGGCAGCCGATGAGCTGTACCGGCAGCTGACCGAGCTGCCCTTCCCGACAGTGCTGGAAGCCGGCGCGACCTTCGATGGCTATCGCATTCTGCGCCGCCTGCATGCCAGTAGTCGCAGCCATATCTATCTGGCACGTGACGAGGAGAGCGGCGCAACGCGGGTGATCAAGACGCCGTCCATCGACTTGCGGGAGGATGCCGCCTATCTCGAGCGCTTTCTCGCAGAGGAATGGATCGCCCGGCGCATCGACAGCCCTTATGTGCTCAAGGGCTGTTCGCAGCAACGTCCGCGCAACTTCCTCTATACCGTCAGCGAGTTCATCGAAGGGCGCACGCTCAGACAGTGGATGATCGACCATCCCCGCCCTGACCTGGAGGCGGTACGCGGTATCGTTGAACAGATCGCCAGTGGCCTGCGAGCCTTTCACCGGCAGGAAATGCTGCATCAGGACCTGCGCCCCGAGAACATTCTGATCACCCCTACCGGCACGGTGAAGATCATCGATTTCGGCTCGGCGCGGGTGGCGGGGCTGCTGGAAATCGCCTCGCCCATTGCCCGCATCGACCTGCTGGGTACGGCCCAGTACAGCGCACCGGAATACTTTCTCGGGGAAAGCGGTACAACCCGCTCGGACCAGTTTTCCCTGGCCGTCATCACCTATGAGATGCTCAGCGGCAAGCTGCCCTACGGCACCCAGGTGGCCCGCTGTCGCTCCCGAGCGGCACAGCACAAGCTCAACTATCAGCCGATTCGTGAGCAGAGTCTCGATGTTCCTCCATGGATCGATGGCGTGCTGCACAAGGCGCTGCATCCCGATCCGTACAAGCGCTTCGAAGATCTATCGGAGTTCGTCTTCGAACTGCGCCAGCCGAGCCAGGCCTTTCTCGATAGAAGCCGACCGCCCTTGCTGGAACGCAATCCGGTGCGGTTCTGGCAGTTGCTGTCGCTGTTCCTCGCCATCGCACTGGCCGCAGCACTGGTGCGCTGAAAAGGCGAGCTCACCACTGATCCGCTCCGCGCTGCCGGGCCCCGCTGCCCGTGGTCATATGACCGACGCGTGCCATTTCCGGAGCCCACATGTACCTCACACAGCTACTGCTGCCGCTCTACGATAACGACGGCAAGGACCTGCCAAAGGCACTGTTCGCCGAGGTTCGCGATGAGCTGACTCAGCAGTTCGGTGGGCTGACCGCCCATTCCCGCGCGCCCGTCGATGGGCTGTGGCAGGAAAACGACAGCCATGCCGTACGCGATGATCTCATCATCTACGAGGTCATGAGCGATGAACTCGATTACGCCTGGTGGAAGAGTTATCGCGCTTCGCTGGAGAAGCGTTTTCGCCAGGAGCAGGTACTGATCCGCGCGCACCTGATCGAAATCCTGTAGCGGGCAATGCTCGTTTCCGGTGATAGCGACGGATAAAGATCGCTTCGGCGTTTACCAATGTTCGACGCCAGGGAACCTTCGGTTTCGTGCGCTGTCATTCCTGACTGCAGTGTGACGGGCTGCAGGCTAAATCTTGGGAGAAAACATCCTCCTGTCGCCGCATCAACGCGCCTGCCCGTTGACTCATCGCAGCACGCTGCAGAGAAATCTCACTGGCTCCGGGTCCGCTTTCGCGCAGGCCTGCTCACATCGCCTTCATCATTTTTCAACGCGAAGATCATCATGTTCCTATCCCGTCATCTGCTTGCCCTGCTCTCCCGCCTTTCTTCGCCTTCTCGACACAACGCCTTCCGCGCCGGCGTCCTGAGTACGCTATTGGCGGTCATCGCACCGGCCCATGCGCAGCAGGCGGACAATGATCGCTGGGTCAGTGACAGCCTGGCCACTTACGTACGCAGCGGCCCCACTGATGGTTACCGGATAGTCGGCACGCTCCGCTCCGGGCAGAAGGTCGAGCTGCTGCAAAGCAGTGGCGACTACAGCCAGGTTCGCGGTGAAAACGGCGACCGCGTATGGATTCGTACCAGCGATCTGCAGGACGTACCCGGCCAGGCAGAGCGTCTGCCGCAACTCGAACAGCAGGTTGCCGAGCTCAGCGAGGAACTGCGCACCATCGATGACAGCTGGAAGACCCGCGTGCAGGGCATGCAGGAGACCCTGGACTCACGCAAGGCGCTGATCGAAGAGCTGGAGGCACGCCGCACCGCGCTCGACGAAGCGCTCACGGCGACCCAGGCGGAACTGCGCGAAACCCAGGCGAAGCTGGGCGACGAGAATAATCAGTTGCTGATGCGTTACATGGTCTATGGCGGCAGCATCGCCGGTGCGGGCCTTCTGGCCGGGTTGATCCTGCCGGCGCTGACCCGGGGCCGCAAGCGCAACAGCGGCTGGGTCTGATTGGGAAAGTCTCAGGCGCGCTTGCGCTCAGGATTGTCGCTGGCGATCAGGTCGCCCCAGTCGCCGTGCAGATACCAGTCTTCACCGATCATCTCCGATGGATGCTGGGTGCGATCGGCGCCGTTGCCACAGGCGAGCGCATCCGCAGGGCAATAGCGGTCGCAACCCCAGCAGATGCGTTCTGGATGTGGCGGGTTCAGCGGAAATTTCTTGGCCATGGCAACCTCGACCTGCGCCGATGAGTGCCGTCAGGTTACTCCCCGTGCCGAGGGCGGAAACTTGACCACACTCAAGAAAGGCACCAACCAGTAGGAGCGAACCTGTTCGCGAGCTTTTCTCCGCTCCGTACCGGCCCACAGAGCAAAGCTCGGGGCCTGGGCGCTCCCACACGAAGCGCACTTGATCGGGTGTAGAAACCGAATTCGTTCGGCGAGCACGCCACCCCTTCGGCACAGAGGAGCGCACAGCTCAGAACAACCCCAACTGCTCGTCGATCAGGGCGCTGAAGCTGTCATCCACGAACGGCAGGATGGCATCGGCGATGGGCTGCAGCTGGCGGGTTACGTAGTGATCGTAATCAACGGCCGCGCGGCGCACCTCCAGCGGTTCCGGGCCTGCAAGGGTCATCACATAGCTGATCCAGCCACCGCTCTGGTACTGCCGAGGCCGGCCCTGCTGCAGGTTGTACTCATCGGCAATCCGCGCAGCGCGCACATGCGGCGGCACATTGCGCTGGTAGTCATCCAGCCGACGCCGCAAACGCTTGCGAAATACCAGCAGCTCGTCCCGTTCACCTGCCAGAGTGCTGCGCACATAGTCGCGCACATAGTCCTGATAAGGCTCGCGCAGGAAAATGCGCCGGTAGAGCTCCTGCTGAAACTGCTGAGCCAACGGTGACCAGTCCGAGCGAACGGTTTCCAGCCCCTTGAACACCAGCCCTTCGCTGCCGTCAGGCTGGGTGATCAGTCCGGCATAGCGCTTCTTGCTGCCCTCCTCCGCACCGCGGATGGTGGGCATGAGGAAACGCCTGAAATGGGTTTCGAACTGGATTTCCAGCGCGCTGTTCAAACCGAACTCCTGCTGCAGGTGCGTTTGCCACCACTGGTTGATATGGCGCACCAGCGCCCGACCGATCTGCTCGGCCTCCGCGTCGCCGTGCGCGCGCTTTAGCCAGACGAAGGTCGAGTCGGTATCGCCGTAGATCACGCGGTAGCCCTGAGCCTCGATCAGCTCGCGCGTCCGCCGCATGATCTCGTGGCCCCGCAGGGTAATGGACGAGGCCAGGCGCGGATCGAAGAAACGACAGCCGCTGGAGCCGAGTACGCCGTAGAAGGCGTTCATGATGATTTTCAGCGCCTGGGAAAGCGGCTGGTTGCCCTCACGCTTGGCGGTCTCACGACCCTGCCAGACGCGCTCGACAATGGCCGGCAGGCAATGCCGCGTTCGTGAGAAGCGAGCCCCGAGAAAGCCTGCCACCGAGTCACTGTCCGCCGGATGACGCATGCCCTCGACCAGCCCCACCGGGTCGATGAGAAAGGTACGGATAATCGACGGATAAAGGCTTTTGTAGTCCAGCACCAGCACCGATTCGTAGAGGCCTGGCTGCGAGTTCATGACAAATCCGCCGGGGCTGGCCTGCGGTGGTCGCGCCCCCAGGTTCGGCGCGACGAAGCCCTTGCGGTGCATCAGGGGAATATACAGATGCTCGAACGCGGCCACCGAGCCGCCACTGCGGTCTGCGGGCAAACCAGTGACCGTGGCGCGTTCCAGCAGAAAGGTCAGCAGCTCGGTCTTGGCGAAGATGCGCGTGACCAGTTCGCAGTCCTTTAGGTTGTAACGCGCCAGCGCCGGCTTGTCCTCGGCAAACATGCGGTTGATTTCATCCATCCGCTGATAGGGCGTGTCGATGGCCTTGCCTTCGCCGAGCAGCGTTTGCGCGACACTTTCCAGGCTAAACGAAGGAAAGCTCCAGGTCGCCGAGCGCAACGCTTCTATACCGTCGATGACCAGCCGCCCCGCTACCGAGGCGAAGAAATGGTTGCGCCCGCCGCCATGCTCGCGCCATCCCATTTCCTCACCGCCCCGGCCCAGACGCAGCGGCACCTGATAACGCTGTGCCTGCTCACGCAGCACGCGCAGATCGAACTGCACCAGGTTCCAGCCAATGATCGCATCGGGATCATGCAGCGCCATCCAGTCGTTCAAGCGCTCGATCAGTTGCTTGCGGCTATCGCAGTACTCCAGCTGGAAATCCACCTCGCCGTCATCCCCGTTGGCCGGGCCGAGCATGTACACCTGTCGCTGACCGCAACCTTCAAGGGCAATGGAATACAGCTCGCCCCTGGCCGTGGTTTCGATATCCAGCGAGAGCAGTTTCAGTTGCGGGCGGTAGTGCGGCGCCGGCCTGACCTTGGCCTTCGCCAGCACGCCATCGATATCCGGCACACCAGTGAAGCTGACCGGCGCAGTGATAAAGCGCTCCATCAGGTAGCGCTCCGGCGGGCGAATGTCGGCTTCGTAAACATCCAGCCCTGCCTGGCGCAGGCGCTTTTCAAGGTTCATCAGCTGACGATGCTGGCGACAGTACAGGCCGACCACCGGACGCTGATCAAAGTCGCACAAATCGAGGGGGCGCAACTCCACGTCGCGCTCGCCCTTGAGCAAGGCCCGCGCCTGCTCGCACTGTTCAACAGGAAGGAAGGCCACCGAGGTCTGATTGGGCACACGAATCCTGCGCGGCCCCGTATCGGTCGCCAGCCAGAACTCCACCTCGGTACCCGCAGCCGTGTCGCGCCAATGCCGGGTCAGGACAAAACCCTGCTGTAGTTCCACCGCTGCCATCCTCAATCTGCGTAGCAGCACATTCTACGTGGCATTGGCTTAGCGCATCAGACCTCGGCGCCCTCGCCCAGGTGAATCGTCCGGGCTGCCTGGAGCATGCACTTGGTGATTTCCGGCGGGGAGAATTTGGTCAGAATGGCATTGGCCCCAACCGCCCTGGCCTTGTCGGCGCTGATGGTGCTGTCCAGGGAGGTATGCAACAGCACGTAGATACTGGCGTGATCCGGATGGCTGCGCAGCAGCTGGGTAAAGGAATAGCCGTCCATTTCAGGCATTTCGA
Source organism: Pseudomonas saudiphocaensis (assembly GCF_000756775.1). Classification (NCBI taxonomy): domain Bacteria; kingdom Pseudomonadati; phylum Pseudomonadota; class Gammaproteobacteria; order Pseudomonadales; family Pseudomonadaceae; genus Pseudomonas; species Pseudomonas saudiphocaensis. The sequence continues at coordinate 455,497 of NZ_CCSF01000001.1, read as the reverse complement.
TATCCGAAACCACCACATTGATCGCCTCGGCGGTGTCTTTCAGGCGGTCGAGCGTCGCCAGACCTTCGCGAGCGCTACGCACTGCATGACAGGTGATGCCCATCTTGCTCAGGGCCGCCAGGGACATGTGCAGTGCTACCTGACTGTCATCGACGATCAGTGCGCGGGTTTTTCCGAGCAGCTGAGCGTCCTGGTCATCGAGCTCGGACATATCGGCTTCGACCGGCGCCGGCACGATATTCAGCAGCACCTTTTCCACATCGAGGATCTGCACAAGCTGGCCATCAATTTCCGCCGCACCGGTGATAAACGAATTGGCGCGGGTACCGTAGGGCGGCGGCAGAATCTTCGACGAGGGGATGTGCACGATCCTCACCACCGACTGCACGTGCAGTCCCTGCTTTGAGCGGCTGAACTCGGTGACGATCAGGCAGCCACCCTGGGCGTCCTGCAATGGCGGCATGCCGATGGCCATGCTCAAGTCGATTACCGACAACGGCTGGCCACGCAAGGTAGCGACACCGCGCACATGGGGATGCGACTCCGGAAGGCGGATCAGCCCCGGAGTCGGAATGATCTCGCTGACCTTCAACAAATTGATCGCCATTTGTTTGCCGCTACGCAGCGTGAACAGCAGAAGCGACAGGGAGCCGGTGGCCGATAGATTGTCCATGCATAGTCCTGTGGAGAAAGCCGGTTCGTCACCGGGAAGTCATCTCGATTCAGGATCTTATCGGCTGGGCTGGCGATTTCTTCAGGCGGCCTAGGGTACTTTCATCTCATGTGCTCGGTAAGGCGGCATCGGTGGCGATCAGGTCCGTCTGTTTGCCAGTTTTGTAGGCCTTCTTGCGGGCGCTGATGCTGGCCACACACTGGTCCTCATTGTTGAGGATGACGATGCATTCCAGGCACTGAATGCATTCGTCATAGTCGATGCGACCATCCCGCCGAATGGCGCCGATTTCGCAGTGGTTTCGGCAATGCTGGCAGGGCTTGCCGCAGGCATCGATGCGCTTGAGCCAGGAGAACAGCCGCAAGCGACCGAGCACTGCCAGCCCGGCGCCCAGCGGGCAGACGTAGCGGCAATAGAACTTGTGCACGAACAACCCAAGCCCGAGCAGCGCCAGCGCATAGAGCACGAACGGCCAGGAGCGCGCGAAGAACAGCGTGATGCTGGTCTTGAACGGCTCCACCTCCGCTAACCGCTCGGCCAGGGTCAGCGAATAGAAGGCCACCGGCACCAGGCCGATGAGGATCAGGTACTTGAGCCACTGCAGACGCAGGTGTGTGCGTTCGGAGATCTTCCACTGACGAATACGCAGGCGCTTGGCCACCCAGCCGAGCATTTCCTGCAGCGCGCCGAAGGGGCACAGCCAGCCGCAGAACACCCCACGCCCCCAGATGAATAAGGTGACGAAGGTGAAGCTCCAGAGAATGAAGATCACCGGGTCCATCAGAAATACCCGGATATCAAAATCCTTCGCCAGCGCCAGCAACAGGGTGAAGATGTTGACCACCGACAGCTGGCCCTGGGCGTACAGACCGATAAATACCAGGGTGAACAGCAGAAAACCTGCGCGGAACAGATGAAAGGCCCGACGTTCCCGGCTGATGCGGTGCTGCCAGATAAACACGCCGGTGAGCACGATCAGAGAGAGGCCGAGCAAACTGACCTGCCACCAGCGTTCCTGCCACATGCGCAACCAGATCGGAACAGGCTTGGCCGCCTCGACCGGTTCCAGAATATCGAACAGCTCTGGAGCAAGCGGGAAATCGCGGGTAAAGCTGGCGTTGTTTTCCACCAGGTGGTTGCGCTGCAGCTGGGCAATCAGCCGCAGCTGGGTACTCTCCGCCGGGTTGAAGGCGGCATGGGCCTTGATACGGAATACATTCGCCTCAGCCTCTTCAATGGGCGAGTTGAGTACATCCAGCACCGCGCCGTTATTGAAGTTCATGTCGTGCAGCTCGATGGCATGCTCGTTCTGCACCAGCACGATCCGGTTGGGCGCCGTGGCCGGGATGAAATCCTCGGGTACGTGAGGGTATGTACCGGACGACACCACCAGCACGGCCTGCTCACCCGGCTTGAGTTCCTCACTGAGCCGCTGGAAGCCTGCCTCTCCCAACAGATTGCGACCGATGATTGGCGCATTCAGGTAGGCGAAATACATGTCGGTGAAGGCCGGCTGATCCAGATCCAGCTGCGGATAGCCATCGAGTTCATGCCCGATGGCGGCCTCAACTTCCTCTTGCGACAGCGTCCAGCGCTGAACCAGCCCGCGCTCTAGCAGCTGGCTCCACTCAAGCGGTTCGTAGACATCCATCTTCGGGGTGGCCAATGGGCTGCTGGCGAAGTCTTCCAGCAGCTGGCGTGCGACCGTCAGTGCCGACAACAGAACCGTCTCGTTGAGAATGACCACCGACACCGTGGCCTTGCTGACGTTATCAATGCGCGTGACCGATTCGCCCTCGGCGGCGCCCTGCCGTCCACCAACGATGATCGGCTTGCTGATGGTCTTTTGGCGGTACTGGTCGACGAAGTCCAGCAACGATCGCTCGCCCAGACCGTGCAGAAATACCGGCTCGTGATGCTCAAGTACCTGGACTCCCGCCAGCACACCCTGCGGGTCCATGCCGATCAGCAGCCGTATTGGCTTACCGGAAAACCCCTGTAGGTTCGAGTAGTCATTGGATTCGAAGGCATAACCGATCAGTTCGTCCAACTGGAATACGCTATAAACCGGAGGTTGCTCCAACTTCGGCTCGATCCGCGTAGCCTTGGGGAACAGCTGCATGATCCGCGCATCCATTTCCTGGGCGTGTAGCGACGGGCTGAGCAAAATGCACAACAGCAAAAGCGCGCGCATGTAAAACGGAAGGCTGGCGCTACGTGTCATCGAGGACCTCGAACCTTGTTCCAGTTCCTCCCATGCTATCCAGCAGCCAGACCTGCACCATGCGACTTGCCGGTCGATGAGGCAGTACTTCAGTGCAACCCAAGGTCTATCTGCAAGACAGAACGCCACTCACGAGGACAGCCACATGAGCCATCCAGAGGCAAAGGTTCGGCACGACGAAGATCAGCAGCGCTACGTCCTGGAAATCGAGGGACAGGCCCTGGGCTTTGCGCAGTATCGCGCGGAGGGCAAGCGCATGGTTTTCACCCACACCGAAGTTGACGACAGCCTTTCCGGTCAGGGCATGGGCAGCCTGTTGGTTCGTGAATCACTCGACGATGCCCGCCGGCGCGGCATGGGCATCGTGCCGATTTGCGAGTTCATCGCGGCCTACGTGAAGAAGCATCCGGACTGGAACGACATCATCGAACAACCCGCCTGAAGTCCACCAGGGCGACTTCAAGGGGTACCATGGCCGGCCCAACGGCCCGGAAATCAGCGTCCAATGGACCGCACCAATCGCAAGATCGATCAGCTGAGACGCCAGATTCCCAGCTTTGCCTGTGAGCCCGGTTGTCATGACTGCTGTGGCCCGGTGACGGCCTCATCGGAAGAAATGGCGCGCCTGCCCCATAAGAGTGATGCCGAACACGACGCCGCGCTGGCGCACTGGAACTGTGTGCATCTCGGCCCGCATGGCTGCGAAGCCTATGACGAACGCCCGCTTATCTGCCGCCTGTTCGGCACCACCGCCAGCCTGCCCTGCCCGCGCGGCTGCGGGCCGAAAACACCAACCACGCCGCAGGTGGAAAAACAGGTGCATCAGCTGATCGCCAGCACGCGCCAAGTGCTGGTATGACGGCTTTTGCCGAACACGGCCCACAAGCGAAAACCCCGCCTTTCGGCGGGGTTTCAGAGATGGAACGAGACGGCCTTTATCAGGCCACTGATGTCTGCCGAGCGGAAGAAATGGGAACGACAACCGCCTCAGGCAAACCCAGCGACTGGCCCACCACATCGCCAATCATGTCCGCAGTGACGGCACTCAGCGTCCAGCCCAAGTGGCCGTGGCCGGTGTTGTAGAACACACAAGGTGACTTGCCGCGCCCGACCTTGGGCATCATGTTCGGCATCATCGGACGCAACCCGGCCCATGGGACGACGCTCTGGGTGCTGACACCTGGGAAACACTCGTTCACCCATTCCACCAGCGGGCGAATGCGGTCGGCACGAATGTCGCGGTTGTAGCCGTTGAACTCGGCAGTTCCTGCAACCCGGAAACGGTAGTCGCCAAGACGGCTGGTCACCAGCTTGGTTTCATCATCCAGCAGGCTGACCGTCGGCGCGGCAGCACGGCTGGCTTCGTCGGTAAGGTTGACGGTAATGGAATAGCCCTTGACCGGATAGATGTTCACACGGTCACCCAGCTGGGCAGCCAGCGCACGGCTGGCCGTACCGGCGCAGATCACCATGCCATCAAAATGCAGGGTTTCTTCGCCACTGGCGTTGCCGATGGTTACGCTGGCCTGCTTGCCATCTGTCGACACGCGCTTCACGTCCTGGCCATAGCGGCAATCAACACCAAGGCGAACGGCTGCGGCTGCCAGACCATTGGTAAACAGGTGGATATCGCCGGTGGAATCGCACTCGGTGTAGTAACCGCCGTAGTACTGCCCGGCCAATGTAGGCTCGATGGCACGCATTTCGTCCGGGGTCACGCTGCGGCGCGGCAGGCCACCGGCAGCCAACAGCTTGGAAACCTCACCGGCATGATTGAAGCTGGCCTGATCCCGATAGATATGCAGGATGCCAGCCTTCTTCAGATCAAAGTCGATGCCCTCTTCCTCGGCCCAGGCAAACAGATGCTCACGCGCCGCAATCGCCAGGCGCGCTGTTTCGGTGGTGTTATGGCGGTATTGGGAGATGGACGCGATGAACTCGGCGAACCAGGAAAGCTTGTGCCAGCTGGGCTTGGGATTGACCAGCAACGGCGCATCGCTCTTGAGCATCCATTTCATGCCCTTGACGATGGTCGACCAGTGGTTCCAGACCTCGGCGTTCGATGCGGAAAGCTGGCCGCCGTTGGCGAACGAGGTTTCCATCGCGGCATAACGGTGCTTTTCGAAAAGGGTGACGTTGAATCCGCGCTTGGCCAGCGCATAGGCCGTAGTGATACCTGTGATACCACCACCAATGACAGCGATTGTTTTCATTGTGTCGCTCCAGAACGTCATAGGGATTGGAACCCACCCGCAATATGCGAATAAGGCGCCCCCTCTGTCCTGGACCTGAGAGTTTTCGCGAGCGTACTCGCTTGCTCCTTCGGTGCGCCCGGCTGACGAATGCCCGGCGGCTCTTCAGAGTTCAACAGCAGTATCGGTCCTTTTGCCTGAGAGTTTCCGGGGCGGTTGCTCCTTCGGCGCTGTTTGCGGCCATGCCGTTACAGTCTCTCCCGATACCACATCACGCAGCTGCATTAGCAGCTCTGCAGAACACCCTGTCCCGCGCATTTTTTTGTAGCGCAGGACGGACTGCTCAAATTATTTCCCTGTGTTTCTACAGCAGGCTTGTAAGAAAAGATAGCCCAGAAGAATTTGGGTCGATAGTCGTACTTTTGGCTAGCGGGCTGGAAAGCGCATGTACTGGGCAATACACGGCCAAAAGCTTTGCAGATTGAAGAAATGAACCGGGCTCAATCACGAGCCCGGTTCTTTATTACAGACACAGGAATTGAGGTTCCGAGCGCAATTCTAGGACTACTACCTCGGCAGGCGGAAGGTAATGAAACTTGCCCGCCCCTGACGCAACACCCTCATTGACACCGAGCGATTGTGCGGCAGCTTTTCAACGACCTGACTGAAGGTCTTTACCGAATCAATGGCCTGGTTGTTCAGATGGGTGATCACGTCACCCGGGCGCAGGCCGATCAACGCTGCCGGCCCACTGCCGATTTCGCTGATTACCACTCCACCTTCCAGATCAAGAGCCCGCTTCTGCTCGGCATTCAACGCGCTCACCGTCACGCCCAGGCGATTGTCGCTGAGCTTGCCCGAGCCATTGGCCGCAGCGAGGGTCTGCCCCTCATCCGGCAGTGCACCGATCTTCATCTTGACGTTCTTGCGACTGCCATCGCGGATTACCTCGAACCTGACCGTGGTATCGGGTTTCAGCGCGCCGACCTGGTGTGGCAGGTCTCCGGACCTGTCGATGGACTTGCCGTTGATACTCAAGATCACGTCACCCACCCGCAGCCCACCCCTGGCCGCTGGCCCGCCATCCATCACCTGCGCCACCAGGGCGCCAGCGGGACGTTCCAGCCCAAAGGACTCGGCCAGATCCTTGTTCACATCCTGGATCACCACGCCGAGCCAGCCACGGCTGACCTTGCCATCTTCACGCAGCTGATTGGCGACATCCATCGCTACGTCGATGGGAATCGCGAATGAAAGGCCCATAAAGCCTCCAGAACGCGTGAATATCTGCGAATTTATCCCCACCACTTCGCCATCCAGGTTGAACAGCGGACCACCGGAGTTGCCCGGATTAATCGCCACGTCCGTCTGGATAAAGGGCACATAGCTTTCGTTGGGTAGGCTACGGCCGATGGCGCTCACCACGCCTGCGGTCACGGTGTGATCAAAGCCGAACGGTGAGCCGATGGCGACCACCCACTCGCCAGCCTTGAGCTTTTCCGAATTGCCCAGTTTCACCGTCGGCAGGTTATTGCCTTCGATCTTCAGCACGGCCACATCACTGCGCGGATCAGCGCCCACCAGTGTCGCCTGCAGTTCGCTGCGGTCCGGCAGGCGCACGATGATTTCATCGGCATCGGCCACCACATGATTGTTGGTCAGGATGTAACCATCCTTGGAGATGATGAAGCCTGAGCCCAGCGACTGCCCTTCACGCCGCCGATCCGGTTGCTGCGGTATGCGGCGTTCGAAGAATTCACGGAACATGGGTGGGATGCCCTCAAGATCGGGCATTTGCGCGGATGCACCGCGCACCGGCTGGTTTTGCCGGGTGCTGATGTTCACCACCGCCGGCGAAGCGTCCTCCACCAGCGGCGCGAAATCAGGCAATGCGGCCTGGGCAACGAGCGCCTGCCCGAGCAGGACGAAACCCGCTACAACGGCCAGGAAATGACTGCGAAGAAACATGATCGTTGATCTCCCGACGTGAGTATTTGATTGATCCGCCCGGACAGGCCGGGCAAACAAGCCAAGAATCTCTGGCTATCCCGGCGGCGACAAATGCCGACCGCTGAGGCGCCTCGGACAAATGTACGACAACCACAGTCAGCTTCGTGTGAAGTGGATGTAAAGGGAACGTAAGCTCTCGCTGCGATCCGAAAACACATTCTCCACTGTCAACAGGCTGTAACCCGGACCGGGCAATCTCTGCAGCATGGAAGGCCAGGACGGCCGGCGCAGGGATGCGATCCCTTATTCGCCCAAACGAGGAGACGCCATGAACAGCAAGACACTGGAAAATCTGGTCCGTCAAGCCGCACCCAGCACCCAGCCGCCGCTCGAGACCTGGAAGCAGCGCCGCAGAGGTAAACGTGATTATCGTCCCTGTGCTGCCGCGCTGGTTCGCCGCGCTACGCTGGATGCCGGGGTACAGGCTGCCGAAGGCTGGGGATAGCTTCCGCGCTCAACACAGCCACCATTCAATTGGCGGCCCTTAGTTCCTGCAAACGCAGCGCCCAGACGATCGACAGGCTGCCGACGGCCACCAGCGCGGCGCCGAGAAAAGCGTTCTGCAAGCCGATCCAGCTTGCCAGCCCACCCATCACCAAACCCGACATCCCCAGGGCGAGGTCGAAAAACATGGCAAAAACGCTTAGGCCGGAACTACGACTGGCCTCTCCCACCCTGGCCACTACCGCTACACCCAACGCCGGATAGAGCAGCGACAGGCCACACCCGGTCAAGGCGGAGCCGGCCAGCGCTCCACTTGGCGTTTCAGCCAGCCAGAGCATCATCAGCCCGAGAATTTCCACTGCCAGGCAAGCCAGCGCGACCCTGTAGCCGCCCACTCGATTGACCAGATCACGGCTCACCAAGCGTGTCGCGATAAAGGCAAAAGCGAATGCTGACAGACACCATGCAGCCCCCTCCCAACCGCGTGCACTGTAGTACAGCGCAATAAAAGCGGTCAGGGTTCCGTAGCCGACAGTAGCGAATGCCAGGCTGAAACCGGGTGGCGCGACCTTCCACAAGACCTTGCCGAAGGGCAGCCGCTCGCCAGGAGCAATCGGTGCCTCACCGCGGCGCCAGGCCAGCGCAAGTCCCGTTATCGCCAGCAACATGGTGATGGCTCCCAGAGTCCATATCCCTAGGGATTGAGTCATGAAGACGCCCAGCGGAGCGCCGATCCCGACCCCGCCGTAGGCGGCGACACCGTTCCAGGAAATCATTCGCGCGGTACTTTGCGGGCCAAGCCGGTTAATGCCCCAGCTGATGGCCGAAATCCCGATCAGGCTCTGCGCACAGCCAAGAACCAGGCGACTCGTCAGCATCGCGCCAAGACTTAGCAACGGCCAGCCCTCCAGCAAAGCAGCAACCAGCAACATGGCCCCGCTGATCAGACTGCAGGTCATGCCGACCAGCAACGCCCTGCGCGCGCCCCGCTCATCCACCAAACGACCCGCCAGCGGACGGCACAACAGCGTGACCAGGTATTGCAGCCCGATTACGCCCCCGGCCACAACGGTGCTGAAGCCGAGGCTTTCGTGGATGTAGCCCGGTAGCGAAGCCAGCGGAATGCCAATGGAGATGAATGAAATGAAGCTGAAAACCACTAGCGAGAGAATGAAAGAGGTATCTCTTGCAGAAGCTTTCATAGCGGACATCGATAGGCCTGCCTGACGTGTGAGGGTAAGTCTGATCTATCCTGGACCACCCAAGACCATTTTCATCCCACAGAAACGCCGAAGGCCCCGGAATACGGGGCCTTCGGTTCGCGATATGGCGGAGGAGGTGAGATTCGAACTCACGGAAGAGTTTCCCCTTCGACGGTTTTCAAGACCGTTGCATTCAACCGCTCTGCCACTCCTCCGCAGAGAGCGGGCGCAATAGTACCGGAACGAAACACACTGTCAAACTCTGTTGTCAGCTGTGAAGAAAAAGCTCTGTTATGATCCAGGGCAATTCGTCTCTGGCTGAATACATCTACTAGGAGTGTCGCCATGCAGCAACAGTACGCATCTACGCACACGCAGGTTGAACAACGGGAAGTCAGCCGTGTATTGCGCAATACCTATGGCCTGCTGGCCCTCACGCTGGGCTTTAGCGCTCTGGTGGCTTATATGGCCATGCAGGCCGACGCCGCCTACCCCAACATCTTCGTAGTGCTGATCGGCTTCTACGGTCTGTTCTTTCTTACCGCGAAGCTACGCAATTCCGTTTGGGGCCTGGTTTCCACATTCGCCCTGACCGGTTTCATGGGCTATACACTCGGCCCGATTCTAAACATGTATCTGGGCCTTTCCAGCGGCGGCGAACTCATTGCCTCTGCTTTGTCGATGACTGCCCTGGTGTTCTTTGGCCTTTCTGCATTCGTGCTGATCACCCGCAAGGACATGAGCTTCCTGAGCGGCTTTATCACCGCCGGTTTCTTTGTCCTGCTGGGCGCGATGGTTGCCAGCTTCTTCTTCCAGATCAGCGGCCTGCAACTGGCGATCAGCGCCGGCTTCGTGCTGTTCTCCTCGGTCTGCATCCTCTACCAGACCAGCGCCATCATCCATGGCGGCGAGCGCAACTACATCATGGCCACCATCGGCCTGTACGTTTCGCTGTATAACCTCTTCATCAGCCTGTTGCAGTTGATGGGCATCATGGGTGGCGACGACTGATAGAAACCAGCCTGCCAGACGATCAGCCCGCTTCGGCGGGCTTTTTCGTTTCTGCCGCTGGCGTATCATTGTTGCCCTGTTATCAAGGTGCCCCATGAAATTCGTTATTGCTTTACATGCCCCCGCCCACTCTCCCGCCTCCCGGCGCGCCTTGCGATTTGCCGAGGCGGCGCTTGCCGGTGGCCACGAGATCGTTCGACTGTTTTTATATCAGGATGGGGTGCATAGCGCTTCGGCAAATATCGTCTCCGCACAGGATGAACTCGATATCGCCAGCCAATGGAGCCAGTTCATCCAGGCGAACCAGCTCGACGGAGTCGTCTGCATTGCTGCCGGCCTGCGTCGTGGCGTGCTGGATGAGCAGGAAGCCAAACGCTATGGGCGACCCGCCGGCAACCTCGCGTCAGGCTGGGAGCTTTCCGGGCTGGGCCAACTGCACGAAGCAGCGCAGCAGGCCGACCGCCTTGTCTGCTTTGGAGGTCACTGATGGCCCGTTCGATGCTGATCATCAGCCGCCAGTCACCCTGGTCAGGCCCCTCGGCCCGCGAGGCACTGGATATCGTGTTGGCCGGCGGTGCTTTCGAGCTGCCGCTGGGCCTGCTTTTTCTCGATGATGGTGTATTTCAGTTGGCCCCCGGCCAACAGGCGGCGTCTGCCCAGCAGAAAGACCTCACCGCCAATCTTCAGGCATTGCCGCTGTTCGGCATCGAAGCGCTGTACGCGGCCAAGCGCAGCCTTGACGAACGGGGACTGTGCGAGGCCGACCTTGGACTACCCGTCGAGGTGCTGGGCGACGATGCTCTGCGCACACTTATCAACCGTTTCGACCATGTGGTTACCCTCTGATGGCTACCCTGCATCTACTTTCGCATTCGCCGTTCGCTGACAGCCGCCTCTCCAGCTGCCTGCACTTGCTGAGTGTCGGTGATGGGCTACTGCTCAGCGGTGACGCCGTCTACGCTCTGCAGCCCGGTACTGCCCAGCGCCAGGCACTGGAGCTGTTGCCGGAGGGTATCGCCCTCTTCGCTTTGGACGAGGACATCGCGGCACGCGGGCTAAAGGATTTGCCCAAGCAGCTGCGACAGGTCGATTACCCCGCCTTCGTCGAACTCTGCTGCCGCTACGCGCGGACCAATGCCTGGCTATGAGCGACCTCATGGTGGGCGGTATGGCGATTGCCACCGATAAGGAAGGCTATCTGTTGGATCTGGGCGACTGGAGCGAACCGGTGGCACAGGCACTGGCCCAGGCCGAAGGCCTCGATCTGCAAAACGAGCATTGGGAAATCCTGCTGTTGCTGCGCGAGTTCTATCAGGAGTTCCAGTTGTCCCCGGCAACTCGTCCGCTGATCAAGTATGTCGCACTGAAACTTGGCCCGGACAAGGGCAACAGCATGCACCTTAACCGTCTATTCAAGGGCACACCTGCCAAGCTGGCCGCCAAACTGGCGGGCCTGCCCAAACCGAGCAACTGCATATGAGTATCGTCACGCCTGCCGAACATCCCTTTGCCGTGTTCGTGCGCATCCTTGGCAAAGGCAAGCGCGGCGCCCGCGACCTGACCCGCGAAGAAGCTCGCGAAGCCATGGGCATGCTGATCGACGGCAAGATCGAAGACACTCAGCTGGGCGCTTTTCTGATGTTGCTGCGGCACAAGGAAGAGAGCGCCGAAGAGCTCGCAGGCTTTACCGAGGCGGTACGCGAACGGCTCCACGCTCCGTCAATCAGCGTGGACATCGACTGGCCGACCTATGCCGGCAAGCGCCGCCATCTGCCTTGGTATCTATTGGCAGCCAAGTGCCTGGCGCAAAACGGCGTTCGCATTCTGATGCACGGTGGCGGCGCCCATACGGCGGGCCGGTTATATAGCGAGCAACTGCTGGGGCTGCTGGATATCCCTCGTTGCGAGGACTGGAACGCCGTTGCCCATGCACTCGACACCGGTCAGTTGGCCTTCATACCGTTGGCCGCGTGGATGCCCGCTCTGCAACGCATGATCGACCAGCGCAATGTTCTCGGGCTGCGCTCGCCAATTCACTCGCTTGCGCGCATTCTCAATCCCCTGGGCGCGCGCTGCGGCCTGCAAAGCATTTTCCACCCCGGCTATCAGCCCAATCATCGCGAAGCCAGTCGCCTGCTGGGCGACAACAGCATCGTCATCAAGGGCGAAGGCGGCGAAATTGAAGTCAATCCGGACGGAGCATCCCATCTGTACGGCACCACGGCTGGCGTGGCTTGGGATGAAGAGTGGCCTGCCCTTTCGCCTCAACGCCATGTAAAACCCGCGCAGCTCGACCCGCAACATCTGCTCGCCGTATGGCGCGGCGGCGAAGATGCCTATGGCGAACTGGCGGTTGTTTCAACCATGGCGCTAGCCCTTCGCGGTCTGGGACACCCCCGCGAGGCGGCTTTCGAACAGGCCCGACAATACTGGGCGCAGCGAAACCCATCGCTTTGATCGATGGGTTTCATCCGACATTAGCCGCCTTCGTTCGAACCTTGCCCCCTAAACTGTCTCCAAGACATTTGCACTTGGGAGACGATCATGGGACTTCTGATTGACGGGCAGTGGCACGACCGCTGGTATGAAAACAGCGACGGCGGAGAGTTTCAGCGAGAACAGGCCCAGCGCCGCGACTGGGTCAGTGCTGACGGCTCAGCTGGGCCGGGCGGTCAACGCGCCGTCAAAGCGGAAGCCGGGCGCTACCACCTCTATGTTTCACTCGCCTGCCCTTGGGCTCACCGCACACTGATCTATAGAAAGCTCAAGCAGCTGGAATCACTGATCGATGTTTCAGTGGTCAGCTGGCTGATGGCAGAAAACGGCTGGACATTCGACAAGAGCACAGGCTCCAGCGGCGACGCGCTGGGCAGTCTGGAGTTCCTGCATCAGCGTTACACCGCCGATGATCCGGACTACACGGGCCGGGTCACAGTCCCTTTGCTTTGGGACAAGCAGGAACAGCGCATCATCAACAACGAATCCTCCGAGCTGATCCGCATCTTCAATAGCGCCTTTGATGCGCTGACCGGCTCGAAGCTGGACCTGTATCCCGAGCCATTGCGCGCCGAAATCGACAGCCTCAACGAGCGAATTTATCCAGCCGTCAACAATGGCGTCTATCGCGCGGGCTTTGCGACTACTCAGAAGGCTTACGAAACCGCTTTCGACGAAGTTTTCAGCGAACTGGACTGGCTCGAGCGGCGCCTCGGTCAACAACGCTACCTGGCTGGTGAGTTTCTGACCGAAGCGGATTGGCGACTGTTTACTACCGTGGTGCGCTTCGATGCCGTTTACCACGGCCATTTCAAGTGCAACCTACGGCGCATTGAAGACTATCCCAACCTGTCGAGCTGGCTGCGCGAGCTGTACCAGTGGCCGGGCATCGCCGAAACCGTGGATTTCACCCATATCAAGAGTCACTACTACGTGAGCCACCGCCAGATCAACGCCAATGGCATAGTCCCCAAGGGCCCGAAAGTGGAACTGGAGCGTGCCCATGATCGAGAGCGGCTGCCGGGCAAGGGTATCTGGTCGCGCTAACGGGAGAGGCTTTCAGTCCTCCGAGGGCTGAAAGCCTCAGCAGTCAGTCGCTCGCCTCACGACCTTCGAACCAGGCGAGCTTGTCACGCAGCTGCACCACCTCACCGACGATGATCAGCGTTGGCGCCTGTACCTGCTGATTTGCAATACGCTCGGGAAGATCGGCCAGCGTTCCGGTAAAGACACGCTGGTTGCTGGTAGTGCCCTGCTGAATCAAGGCGACAGGCGTATCGGCAGCGCGACCATGAGCGATCAGCCGCTGACAGATCAACGGCAACCCTACCAGGCCCATGTAGAACACCAGCGTCTGGCTTGAAGCCACCAGTTCCGACCATGGCAAATCGCAACTACCATCCTTCAGATGCCCGGTGACGAAGCGCACAGATTGCGCATAGTCGCGATGGGTCAAGGGAATGCCCGCGTAGGCAGCGCAGCCACTGGCAGCAGTAATGCCGGGTACCACCTGGAAGGGTATGCCATGGGCGGCCAGCTCCTGGATTTCCTCGCCGCCACGGCCAAAGATGAACGGGTCACCGCCTTTGAGGCGCAGTACCCGCTTGCCTTCCTTGGCCAGCGATACCAGCCGCTGGTTGATCTGCTCTTGCGGCAAGGCGTGCTCTGCGCGTCGTTTGCCCACATAAATACGGTCTGCATCGCGGCGACACAGATCGAGAATGGGCGGCGCTACCAGGCGGTCATAAAGCACCACATCAGCCTGCTGCATCAGGCGCAGGGCGCGGAAGGTCAGCAGGTCTGGATCACCAGGCCCGGCGCCGACCAGATAGACTTCGCCCAATGCCTTGGAGCCCGAACCGGCAAGTTTTTCCGCCAGCAGGCGCTCCGCCTCGTCAGTACGCCCGGCCAGCGCCTGTTCGGCGATATTGCCTTGGAATACCTCCTCCCAGAACACGCGCCGCTGTTGAACATCGGCGAGTTTCGCTTTGACCTGGGCACGGAATATTTTTGCCAGTCCGGCCAATTGCCCGTAGGCGGCAGGAATCCAACTTTCAATACGCGCGCGCATCAGCCGCGCCAGCACCGGAGCGTCGCCTCCACTAGAGACTGCAATCATCAGTGGAGAGCGGTCGACGATGGCCGGAAAGATCACCGTGCACAGCTGCGGCGAATCCACCACATTGACCGGAATGCCAAGGGTGCGGGCATCTTGCGAAACAAGGGCGTTCAGGGACTCGTTATCCGTGGCAGCGATAGCCAATACACAACCACCCAAATCGCCATCGGCATAACCGCGAAGCAGCGACTGCCCGCCGCCCTGCTCAACCAGTTCAGCCAGCTGTGGATCAATCTCGGGTGCAACGACGCGAAGGACCGCACCCGCCTCGGACAGCAGCCGGGCCTTGCGCAGAGCAATATCGCCCCCGCCTACGACCAGCACCAGGCGGCCTTTGAGATTGTGGAACAGCGGAAGGTAATCCATGCGGCTTTATCCTGATACCGGCAACTAGGTTAGGGCATCACAGCCTTCAGTGCCGGTCCGCCCCGTCGAAAATCAAAGGAGCGTCGTCAACCGATGATTTCGATGCCGCCCATGTAAGGTTTCAGCACCTCCGGCACCTTCACGCTGCCGTCGGCCTGTTGGTAATTTTCCAGCACCGCAACCAAGGTACGTCCAACTGCCAGGCCTGAGCCGTTCAATGTATGCACCAGCTCTGGCTTGCCGGTTTCAGGGTTACGGTAGCGCGCCTGCATGCGGCGCGCCTGGAAGTCGCCACAGTTGGAGCAGGAAGAGATCTCGCGGTATTTCTCCTGGCTCGGCACCCAGACTTCCAGGTCATAGGTTTTGGTTGCACCGAAGCCCATGTCACCCGTGCAAAGCGACAGGACGCGATACGGCAGCTCCAGCAGCTGCAGGACCTTCTCAGCATTGGCCGTCAGGCTTTCCAGCGCCTCGAAGGACTGGCTCGGCTCGACGATCTGCACCATCTCGACCTTGTCGAACTGGTGCTGGCGGATCATCCCGCGGGTGTCGCGACCGGATGCCCCGGCCTCGCTGCGGAAGCACGGCGTATGGGCAACGAACTTAAGCGGCAGCTGTTTGGCATCGAGAATTTCGCCGGCCACGATATTGGTCAGCGAGACTTCCGCAGTGGGGATCAGGTAGAAATCAGCCTCACCTTCGCGGCTGATCTTGAACAGATCCTCCTCGAACTTGGGCAGCTGGCCAGTACCCTGCAGTGCAGGCGCCTGCACGAGATAAGGCGTGTACGCCTCTTCGTAGCCATGCTCACGGGTATGCAGATCGATCATGAACTGCGCCAGCGCGCGGTGCAGACGGGCAATCGGCCCGCGCATCAGCGCAAAACGCGCGCCGGACAACTTGGCAGCGGTCTCGAAATCCAGCCAGCCATGCTGCTCGCCGAGGGCAACGTGGTCCTGCACGGGGAAATCAAAGGCCTTCGGCGTACCCCAGCGACGCACCTCGAGGTTGTCGTCTTCATCCTTGCCTACCGGCACCGACTCATGCGGCAGGTTCGGCAGACTCAGCATCAGCTGGTCAAGCTCGGCCTGAATGCTCTCAAGCTCCTGCTTGCCGGCGTCCAGCTCGGAAGCCATGCGATCGACATCAGCCAACAGCGGCGCAATGTCTTCGCCGCGCTGCTTGGCCTGGCCGATGGATTTGGAACGCGCGTTGCGCTCAGCCTGGAGTTGTTCGGTGCGGGTTTGTACGGTCTTGCGCTGGGCTTCCAGCGCCTCGATACGCGCCACGTCCAGCTGGTAGCCGCGCGTCGCCAGGCGATCTGCCACATCCTGCAGTTGTGTGCGTACCAGTTTTGAATCAAGCATGGTGAGTCTCGTCTGTAAGCCGGGATAAAAGACAAAGAAGAAATCGAAAGATGGCGAAGTTTACTGTGAACAGGCACAGGTTCATAACCTGGCAAGTGCCAGACCGGCCCAGGTAGCCAGCAATCCGCCCAGAAGACTACCGCCGATGTAACCGAAGGCCGTCGCAACCTGGCCGCTCTCCAGCAGCCGCAACGCATCCAGGGAGAAACTGGAAAAGGTCGTCAGAGCGCCCAGGAAGCCAATTATCAGTGCCCCTCTCAGCTCTGGAGAGATATCATGCCGCGTCAGAAAGGTGGCATACAGATAGCCAATCAGCAGGCAGCCAACCAGGTTTACCGCCAGAGTCGCCAGATAGAAATGCCGCGGCCATTGCGTACCGACCCAAGTGGCTACAGCGAAGCGAAGCAGGGTTCCGACCACACCGCCACAGGTGACGGCAAACAACATACGGATCATTCCTTTCTCCGTCGGATCGGGCTCTCGCGATCGAGTCGGGCCAGGTGTTCGAGCTTGTCGCGAATCTTGCCTTCCAGGCCTCGTGGCACGGGATGATAGTACTGGCGCGGCGTCATGGCCTCGGGGAAGTAATCCTCGCCAGCGGCGTAGGCATCGGGTTCATCATGGGCGTAGCGGTACTGGTTACCGTAGCCCAGCTCTTTCATCAGTTTCGTCGGGGCGTTGCGCAGATGCAGCGGCACCTCATGGGAGCCGTTCTCGCTCACATCACGCTTGGCGGCATTGAAGGCGCTGTAGACAGCGTTGCTTTTTGGCGCGCAGGCCAGATAGACGATGGCCTGAGCAACCGCCAGCTCACCTTCGGGGCTGCCCAGACGCTCCTGAACATCCCAGGCATTGAGGCAGAGCGTCAAAGCACGAGGATCGGCGTTACCCACCTCCTCGCTCGCCATACGTACCACTCGCCGGGCGATATACAGCGGGTCGCAGCCGCCATCGAGCATCCGCGTGAACCAATAAAGCGCAGCATCGGGATTGGAGCCGCGAACGGATTTGTGTAGGGCCGATATCTGGTCGTAGAAGGCCTCACCGCCCTTGTCGAACCGTCGGCGACCGTCGCCCAGCAGATCCTGCAGCAGCTCGACCCCAATCTCGCCGCCCTCTTCAGCCAGATCAGACGCATTTTCCAACAGGTTCAGCAGGCGCCGACCATCACCATCGGCGGCAGCCAGCAGCATCTGAAAGCTTTCTTCAGGCAAAGTCAGCCGCAGATCGGCCAGCCCGCGCGGCTCATTCAACGCACGGTGGACCAGCTTGCGCAGCGCCGCTTCATCGAGACTTTTCAGCACGTAGACGCGCGCCCGGGAAAGCAGTGCATTGTTGAGTTCAAAGGAAGGGTTTTCGGTGGTCGCGCCGATGAAGATCAGCGTGCCGTCCTCCACATAGGGGAGAAACGCATCCTGCTGGGACTTGTTGAAGCGGTGCACCTCATCAACGAAAAGAATGGTGCGTCTGCCGTACTGGGCCGCCTGTTGCTTGGCGACTTCCACGGCGTGGCGAATTTCCTTGACCCCGGCCAGCACTGCCGAAACCGTTTCGAAGTGGGCATCGGAAACCTTGGCCAGCAGCCGTGCCAGGGTGGTCTTGCCCACGCCCGGCGGGCCCCAGAACACCATCGAGTGCAGCGCGCCCTGCTCCAGCGCTTCGCGTAGCGGCTTGCCGCGCGCCAGCAGGTGTTCCTGCCCAACATACTCATCCAGGCTGGTGGCGCGCAGACGGGCAGCTAGCGGTTGAGCAACGGGTTCGCGACTGAACAGGTCCATCGTGGCTGCTAAACCCTCATGCAAACGGCCTGCAAGAAAGCAGGCCGTATCGGTTGGTCGAGTGTACGACTGGTATCACTCGGAAATGACGTCGGTGCCTTCAGGAATCTCGAACGTGAATTGCTCAGCTGCCAGAGGCTCGTTTACCCGGACGCCACTGAACAGGATATTGGTGCGCTGCCCAACGCCATCGATCATCTGCATGTCATTGATCAAACCATTGCGAAAGGACAGGCGCAGGTTATCGAACAGGGTGTCCTTGGCTTTTGGTCTGAGCGTGAAATCGATCACCTCGCCTGCCTGCTGATAGGACACCTCGAAGTTCTCACTGATGGTCGAGACGTCGCCGGAAAGCAGCAGCGCCGGCGTGTGGGTCAGGCGCTGGTCCAGAGTCTGGATAGTCACCTGTTCAAGATCCGGATCGTACAGCCAGACCTTTTTGCCATCGGACACCAGCAGCTGCTCCATGGGCTCATCGGTGTGCCAGCGGAACTGCCCGGGACGCTTGAGCGCGAGCTCACCGGAGGTTTCCTGCAACTGGGTGCCGGAGCCATCGAGTGAAAGCTGCGAGAAGCGCCCGGTCAGGGTTTCGGCCTTTTGCAGCAGACCGGTAAGGCGCTGCACAGCGCCAGTCTGATCGGCTTGAGCCGGCAACAGCGTGAACAACAGAGCAGACGCAAACAGCAAGCGAATCAATTGCATAATCCCTCGGTGCGACTCAGTCGCGCATGGGCGGCGGCGCAAGCACTTCGCGCGAGCCATTGGTATTCATTGAGGTAACCACACCGGCCATTTCCATGGCTTCGATCATTCGCGCGGCGCGGTTGTAGCCGATCTTCAGTTTACGCTGCACAGAGGAAATCGATGCGCGTCGAGTTTCGGTGACGAAACGTACAGCTTCATCGTACAGCGGGTCTTCCTCGCTGCCTTCACCGCCACCCTCACCGCCGCCGCCATCGAAGCCACTGCCCGACTCCTCGACGCCCACCAGAATCTCCTCGATGTAATCGGGGGCGCCGCGCGCCTTCCAGGCCTCGACCACCCGATGCACCTCGTCATCGGAAACGAAAGCGCCATGCACACGTATCGGCAGGCCGGTGCCCGGAGGCAGGTAGAGCATGTCGCCGTGGCCCAACAACTGCTCGGCGCCGCCCTGGTCGAGAATCGTACGCGAGTCGATCTTGCTCGAAACCTGGAATGCCATGCGGGTAGGGATATTGGCCTTGATCAGGCCGGTGATCACGTCCACGGATGGGCGCTGGGTGGCCAGGATCAGGTGAATGCCGGCGGCCCGAGCCTTTTGTGCAATACGCGCAATCAGCTCTTCGACCTTCTTGCCGACGATCATCATCATGTCGGCAAATTCGTCCACCACAACGACGATGGTCGGCAGCTTCTTCAATAGCGGCGCTTCGTCTTCCATGCTTTCGCGTCGGTACAGCGGGTCGGTCAGCGGCGTGCCGGCCTCTTCGGCTTCCTTCACCTTGCGGTTGAAGCCTGCCAGGTTGCGCACGCCCATGGCCGCCATCAGCTTGTAGCGCCGTTCCATCTCGGCAACGCTCCAGCGCAGCGCGTTGGCCGCCTCCTTCATGTCGGTGACGACCGGGCAGAGCAAGTGCGGTATGCCTTCGTAGATCGACAGTTCAAGCATCTTCGGGTCGATCATGATCAGGCGCGCATCTTCCGGCGGCGACTTGAAGAGGATCGACAGGATCATCGCGTTGACCCCCACCGATTTACCCGAACCAGTGGTACCTGCAACCAGCAGATGCGGCATCTTTGCCAAGTCGGCAATCACCGGCTTGCCGCCGATATCGTGGCCCAGAGCGAGAGTTACCGGCGATTTGGCATCATCGTAGGGGGCTGATGACAACACTTCGGAGAACCGCACAATCTGCCGATCTTCGTTGGGAATCTCGATGCCGACGGTAGTCTTGCCAGGAATCACCTCGACCACGCGAACGCTGATCACTGCCAGCGAGCGCGCCAGGTCCTTGGCCAGGTTGGAGATACGGCTGACCTTTACCCCCGCAGCAGGCTGGATTTCGAAACGGGTAATCACCGGCCCCGGATGCACGGATTCGACGATGACCTCGACACCGAACTCCTTGAGCTTGATCTCCAGCAGCCGGGACATGGCTTCCAGGGATTCGGGCGAATACTGCTTGGGCTGCTTGTCGGCGGCATCGAGCAGGGAAATGGGAGGCAGGCTGCCTTCGATCAGCGGATCGACGAACAGATTGGCCTGCTTTTCCTTCATCACGCGCTTGCTCGGCTCCACCGCCTTGGATGGCGCGGGCGGCGTAATCACGGGCGCTACACGCTTCTCGCGCTCGCTCATGTGCTTGTTCAGCGAGCCTTCTCGTTCCAGCACCCGCTCTTTTACCTTGGCCCGCTCACGGCGATCGGACAAGGAGCCGGCCACTTCGTTGACCACCTCATCGGCCTCACGCAGTTGGGCAATCCTCTGTCTGCGCTCGGTACGACCTGCCCACCAGCGGCTGAAAAAGCTCTGGATCAGCTCGATCAGGTCAAGGGTGATCTTGCCGGTCAGGTCCATGACCCGAAACCAGGACAGGTCAGTGAAGACGGTCAGGCCAAACAGGAAAACCGCGATACACATGAGCGTGCTGCCCTGGACGCCCAGCGCGTTCTCGGTCCACGCGCCCAGACTGTCACCCAGCATGCCGCCGCCGGAGTCCTGCATGCCTTCCTGCGCGACAAAGTGAATGTCCGCCAGCACTGTCCCGGCAGCAACCAGGCATATCAGGCCGGTCAGGTGCCAGACGAACTGCAGGCCGTTCCAATGCCACTGCTGATGCCTGTTGCGGAAGATTCGCCAGGCACGGATGCCCAGCAATAGAGGAAAGAGGTAAGCGAAATAGCCCAGACTGGCCAGCAAGATACTGGACAGCCACGCACCGATCATCCCGCCAGCGTTCTCGAAGGAGTGCACCTTGACGCTGACATCCCATGCGGGGTCGTTGCTGCTGTAGCTGAGCAGTGTCATCAGCAGGAACAGGCACGCGGCAACCGCTGCGATCAGGGCGCCCTCTTTAAGACGGTAGTGCAATTGCTGTCGCCAGACGGAAGTCGGCGCGGTAGAGGAGGTATTCTTCAAAACGCTTTATTTCCTGCGCCAGCGGCGCGCTCTGTGAAACCGTGTAATCAGCCAGAACCTCGGCATTGTACGGCTTTGTCGGCTCGATGACATGCCGGTTCCGTGCCGGCTCGGGTTTTTCCCGATGCTTCGGTGTAGCATAAACGCCAGTTTTCACAGCGTGTCTCGATTGCAGCACGCTTCTTTATTGGCAACAAAGGCTTATGAGGGCTTTTTATGAGTGAAGTCAAGCATTCACGTCTGATCATCCTCGGCTCGGGCCCGGCCGGTTATACCGCCGCGGTATACGCTGCCCGCGCCAATCTGAAACCTCTGATCATCACCGGCATGCAGCCTGGCGGTCAGCTGACCACCACCACCGAAGTGGACAACTGGCCTGGCGACGTCGAGGGGCTCACCGGCCCAGCCCTGATGGAGCGCATGCAGAAGCATGCCGAGCGCTTCGATACTGAAGTGGTGTTCGACCATATCCACACCGCAGAGCTGCAGCAGCGTCCTTTCACGCTCAAGGGCGACAGCGCCACCTACACATGCGACGCGCTGATCATCGCCACTGGCGCCTCGGCGCAGTATCTCGGCCTACCGTCTGAAGAAGCATTCGCCGGCCGCGGCGTTTCCGCCTGCGCCACCTGTGATGGTTTCTTCTACCGCAATCAGGTCGTTGCAGTAGTCGGCGGCGGCAATACTGCTGTGGAAGAGGCGCTGTATCTGTCCAATATCGCCAAGGAAGTTCACCTGATCCACCGCCGCGACAAGCTGCGCTCGGAGAAGATCCTGCAGGACAAGATCATGGACAAGGCCACCAACGGCAACATCCGCCTGCACTGGAACCACACCCTGGAAGAAGTATTGGGCGATGCCAGCGGCGTAACCGGCGTGCGCCTGAAGAACACCCTTTCCGGTGAAGAGCAGAAGCTCGACCTGGCCGGCGTCTTCATCGCCATCGGCCACAAGCCCAACACCGATCTGTTCCAGGGCCAGCTGGAAATGAAGGACGGCTACCTCACCATCAAGGGTGGTAGTGAAGGTGATGCGACCTGCACCAGCATCCCCGGCGTGTTCGCTGCAGGTGACGTGGCTGATCACGTCTATCGCCAAGCCATCACCTCTGCCGGCGCTGGATGCATGGCGGCGCTGGATGCAGAGAAATACCTCGACCAGTAATCCATTGCGGCGGTTGCTCGCAACCGCCCTCTCCTGACTTTATATCGATATGCTGACCTGGCTGCAGCGCGACTCCTTTTCTTTCCCTCCCCTGGAGCAGGCTCTGCACGAGCCAAACGGTCTGCTGGCCGCCGGTGGTGACCTGTCGCCCCAACGCCTGCTGGCAGCCTACCGCCACGGCTGCTTCCCCTGGTATCAAGAAGGCCAGCCGCTGCTCTGGTGGTCGCCAGACCCGCGCACGGTGCTCTATCCGCACGAGCTACATGTTTCACGCAGCCTGCGTAAAACCTTGCGCCAGGGCATATTTCAAATCACCTTCAACCAGGCATTCGAGGATGTCATCAAGGCCTGCGCCGCACCACGCAGCTATAGCGACGGCACCTGGATCACGCCCGCAATGCAAGACGCTTATGTGCAGTTGCACCACATGGGCATCGCCCAGTCCGTGGAAGTCTGGCAGGACCGGAAGCTGGTCGGCGGGCTTTACGGCTTGGCCATGGGGCAGCTGTTTTTCGGTGAATCCATGTTCAGTCGCGTCACTGATGCCTCCAAGGCAGGGTTCGTAACCTGGGTGGAACATCTTCGTCAGCGCAACTTCAAATTGATCGACTGCCAGATGCCAACACAGCACCTGGCCAGTTTTGGCGCCCGGCCAATCTCCCGAAAAGCTTTTGCAGAAACGCTTGCCAGATATCTCGGCGAGCCCGACGCCCGCTGGAGGCCCTAGTCGACCCAGCCGGGCTGGCCTACACTGAGCTCATGATTTGCGAGAGTTGACCATGACTTCACTGGCTCGTCTCAAGTTCTATGCCACCCAGCCTCATGCGTGCAGCTACTTGCCCGATGAGCAGGCGACCACGCTGTTCCTGGATCCCAGCCAGCCAATGGACGTTCAAGTCTATGCCGAGCTGTCGGAGCTGGGCTTTCGGCGCAGTGGCGATCATCTCTACAGACCTCACTGCCAGCGCTGCAACGCCTGTATTCCGGCGCGTCTTCCCGCCGAAGGGCTACAACTGAACCGGCAGCAGAAGCGCATCCTCAAGCGTAATGCGGACCTCACTGTCACCAATGTGCGCCCCTCATTTACCGAAGAGTATTACGGGCTGTACGCCACCTATATCGAGCAGCGTCACGCTGACGGCGACATGTATCCTCCCAGCCGTGACCAGTTTCATACCTTTCTCGTACGCGACCTGCCCTTCTCCCGCTTCTACGAGTTCCGCCTCGACGGCCGCCTACTCGCCCTTGCGGTGACCGACGTCCTGCCCAACGGACTGTCGGCGGTGTACACCTTCTACGATCCCAGCGAGGAACGCCGCAGCCTTGGCCGCTTCGCCATCCTGTGGCAGGTCGGTGAAGCAGCCCGACTGGGGCTGGAGGGACTTTATCTTGGGTACTGGATCAAGAACTGCCGCAAGATGAACTACAAGACCGAATATCGTCCAATCGAGCTACTGGTCAACCAGCGCTGGATCACCCTCAACTAGGACAGGCTTCAGCTCATACGCCCAAAATCGGTAACAGACCCTAGCCCCTTGGCTCTCGAGGCCCTTTCAGGCACAATACTTGCCGCTTTTACCCGCGCATTCGTGCGTCGGGTCAATCTTTGATACCGAGGGCTTTACTGAATGTCGAAAGAAGACAGCTTCGAAATGGAAGGTACTGTCGTCGACACCCTGCCTAACACCATGTTTCGCGTGGAGTTGGAAAATGGGCACGTCGTTACTGCGCACATCTCCGGAAAGATGCGCAAGAACTACATCCGGATTCTCACCGGCGACAAGGTGCGTGTTGAACTGACGCCTTACGATTTGAGCAAAGGTCGCATCACCTACCGCGCTCGTTAATACGAGACGCGAGAAAGAATGCCCGGCCAGAGCCGGGCTTTTTTGTTTCTATCTGCCGTCGGCACCCGCCCTGCACACTGAGCAGATAGCAAAACGCCCGGCAAACTAGTTACCAGGCGTTCCGGTTCCCCTCAGAAGAAGTGAGCTCTGTCAGGCGGGTTCGACACTGGTTTCGAAGTCAAAAACCAGCTCGCCCTCCCGCACGTCGACGTGAACCACGCCACCATGTTCGGCCAGCTCCCCAAAGAGGATCTCCTCTGCCAGTGGCCGCTTGATCTTGTCCTGGATCAGCCTTGCCATTGGCCGAGCCCCCATCTGCACGTCGTAGCCGCCCTCGGCCAGCCAGCCACGAGCTGCGTCCGAGACCTCAAGCGTGACGTGCTTGTCCTCCAACTGCGCCTGCAGCTCAATGAGGAACTTATCGACGATGCTCTTGATCACTTCGTGACTCAGGCGACCAAACTGGATAATGGTATCCAGACGGTTTCTGAATTCCGGCGTAAAGCTCTTCTTGATCACTTCCATCGCATCGGACGCGTGGTCCTGATGCGTAAAGCCAATCGAAGCTCTTGCTGCCGTTTCCGCTCCGGCATTGGTGGTCATGATAAGAATGACGTTGCGGAAATCCGCCTTGCGCCCGTTGTTGTCGGTCAGCGTGCCATGGTCCATGACCTGCAGCAGCAGGTTGAAGACTTCCGGATGCGCCTTCTCGATTTCATCGAGCAGGAGCACGCAGTGCGGCTGCTTGGTGATCGCCTCGGTCAACAGACCGCCCTGATCGAATCCAACATATCCGGGAGGTGCACCAATCAGGCGCGATACGGTGTGCCGTTCCATGTACTCGGACATGTCGAAACGCACCAGCTCGATACCCAACGCTCGAGCCAGCTGCCTGGCGGCTTCGGTCTTGCCGACACCGGTAGGGCCGGCAAACAGGAATGACCCGACCGGCTTGTCCGGCGCCTTCAGGCCGGCACGGGAAAGCTTGATTGCGGTAGATAGCGAGTCAATTGCATCATCCTGGCCGAAGACCGTAAGTTTCAGATCACGCTCCAGATTTCGCAGCAGCTCCTTGTCGGACGTACTGACGTGCTTCGGCGGAATCCGAGCAATCTTGGCTACGATGTCTTCGACCTGCTCGACATCGATACGCTTGGCACGCTTATCTTCCGGCTGCAACCGCTGGAAGGCGCCCGCTTCATCGATCACGTCGATGGCCTTGTCCGGCATATGACGGTCATTGATATAGCGCGACGCCAGTTCCGCGGCGGCACGCAACGATTCGTCGCTGTATTCAATCTTGTGATGCTGTTCGAACCGCCCTTTCAGGCCACGCAGGATGCCAATGGTGTCTTCGACCGACGGCTCACTGACATCGACTTTCTGGAAGCGTCGTGCCAGCGCCCTGTCCTTCTCGAAGATTCCGCGGAACTCCTGAAAGGTTGTCGAACCGATGCAGCGAATCTCGCCCGAGGACAACAGCGGCTTGAGCAGGTTGGACGCATCCATCACGCCGCCCGATGCAGCGCCCGCACCGATAATGGTGTGGATTTCATCAATGAACAGCACCGCCTGAGGCTTCTTGCGCAGCTCATTCAATAGCGCTTTAAAGCGCTTCTCGAAGTCGCCCCGATATTTGGTACCAGCAAGCAGAGCCCCCAGGTCCAGCGAATAGACAACGCTATCGGCCAGCAACTCCGGCACCTGATTGTCGACGATGCGCTTGGCCAGGCCTTCGGCTATCGCTGTCTTGCCTACGCCCGCCTCGCCTACCAACAGCGGATTGTTCTTGCGGCGACGCGCCAGAATCTGCGCCACGCGCTCGACTTCATGCTCACGCCCGACCAGCGGATCGATTCTGCCTTGGCGCGCCAGCTCGTTGAGATTGCTGGCATAGGCGTCCAACGGATTACCGGAAGCGGAGGCCTCTCCACCTTCCTCATCCTGCATTTCCGAATCGCTTTCGGGATTGCCGCTGCCAGGCACCTTGGAAATGCCGTGGGCAATAAAGTTAACGACATCGATACGCGCGACATTCTGTTGCTTGAGCAGGTACACCGCCTGGCTTTCCTGCTCACTGAAAATCGCTACCAGCACGTTGGCACCGGTAACTTCGCGCTTGCCGGAGCTCTGCACATGAAAAACAGCGCGCTGTAATACGCGCTGGAAGCCGAGCGTGGGCTGAGTCTCCCGCTCCTCATCATGCTGTGGAATCAGGGGTGTGGTGGAGTCGATGAATTCCTGCAATTCATGCCGGAGCTTATCGAGGCTGGCACCGCAGGCGCGCAACACGGTTGCAGCAGCCTCGTTATCCAGCAGGGCTAACAGGAGATGCTCCACCGTCATGAATTCATGACGCTTGGTACGAGCCTCCTTGAAGGCCAGATTCAGAGTGACTTCGAGCTCACGGTTCAACATAGCTTTCACCTCTTACCCAGCAATCGGGTTAACCGTCCTTCTCGATCTCACAAAGCAACGGATGCTGGCATTCCCTTGCATATTGATTGACCTGCATCGCTTTGGTTTCAGCAACATCCCGTGTGTACACACCGCAAACGGCTCTTCCTTCAGTATGAACCGTCAGCATGATCTTGGTGGAAAGCTCCCGGTTGTGATTGAAAATCCCTTCCAGCACCTCCACGACAAAGTCCATTGGCGTGTAGTCGTCATTGAACATGACCACTTTGAACATGGGTGGTGCCTTCAGTTGCGGTCTGGCTTCTTCGATCGCCAACCCGAAGGCGTCATCGCCCTCGGTCGCTGGCCGATCCTGATTGAATATTAGTCGAATCATGGGTGATGCACGCATGCGATTAAACGGTCTACGTCGGGGCACCAGGGCCGGGTAATTTAAAGGGCTTCACAGCCACCTGACGAGTCGCCTTGACTATCGGCAAAACGATGATACAAACAGTATGTGCCACAAAGGCAACAGGTTGCGCGCAAGGTGTCATGCAGTGCTTCACCCGCGCGGAATGAAATGGATGTTACTCCAGTGATGGACTCCTTTGCAGAGGGATAAGAGCATGCTAAGCGGTAAGGTCAAGTGGTTCAACAACGCCAAAGGCTATGGTTTCATCGTAGCAGACGGCGACGATGAGGACCTGTTTGCCCACTACTCTGCCATTCAGATGGAAGGGTATAGAACTCTTAAAGCCGGGCAGGCGGTAAAGTTTGAAATTCTGCAGGGACCCAAGGGCCTGCACGCAACCAATATCAGGTCGTTGCAGGCAACCGAGGATGCAACCGTAACCGCGCCTCAAGACGCGACGGTCGAAGCCTGATCCAGCAAAAGAAAGGGCCGATCACTTGATCGGCCCTTTCCGTTTGCCTCACGTTTCTACATGTGAGAGATCATGGCGTCGCCGAAGCCGGAACAGGACACCAGTTTCGCGCCTTCCATCTGACGTTCGAAATCGTACGTGACCGTTTTGGCAGCGATGGCCGCTTCGGTTGATTTGATCAGCAAGTCGGCTGCTTCAACCCAGCCCATATGGCGCAGCATCATTTCGGCCGAAAGAATCAGCGAGCCGGGGTTGACCTTGTCCTGACCGGCGTACTTCGGCGCAGTACCGTGAGTCGCTTCGAACATGGCCACCGTATCGGAAAGGTTTGCACCCGGCGCAATGCCGATACCACCGACCTCGGCCGCCAGAGCATCAGATAGATAGTCGCCGTTGAGGTTCAGGGTAGCGATAACATCATACTCAGCAGGGCGCAGCAGGATTTGCTGCAGCATGGCATCGGCGATGGCGTCCTTGACGACAATAGTCTTGCCAGTATTGGGATTCCTGAACTGCATCCAGGGTCCGCCGTCCAGCAGCTCGGCACCAAACTCATCGCGAGCCACCTCGTAGCCCCACTCCTTGAAGGCACCCTCGGTGAACTTCATGATGTTGCCCTTGTGCACCAGAGTCACTGAGCTACGGTCGTTATCCACTGCATACTGCAGAGCCTTGCGCACCAGGCGCTTGGTGCCTTCAAGAGATACCGGCTTGATACCAATCCCGCAGTTTTCAGTGAAACGAATCTTCGTGACGCCCATTTCCTCAGTGAGGAACTTGATGACCTTCTCGGCCTCGGGGCTGCCAGCCTTCCACTCGACGCCGGCGTAGATGTCCTCGGAGTTCTCACGAAAGATCACCATATCCACATCGCCGGGCTTTTTGACCGGGCTGGGTACGCCTGTAAACCAGCGAACCGGACGCTGGCATACGTATAGATCCAGCTCCTGGCGCAAGGCCACGTTCAACGAACGGATACCGCCTCCCACCGGGGTCGTCAGTGGCCCCTTGATGGAAACCACGTAATCGCGCACTACCTCCAAGGTCTCTTTTGGCAGCCAGGTATCTGGATCGTATACCTGCGTGGCTTTTTCACCGGCATAGATCTCCATCCAGGCAATCTTGCGCTCGCCACCGTAGGCTTTCTCCACGGCAGCGTCGACGACCTTGATCATTACCGGACTGATGTCCACACCAATGCCGTCGCCTTCTATATAAGGAATGATCGGATTGTTCGGAACGTTCAGGGTGTTATCGGCGTTGACGGTGATTTTGTCACCGTTGGCTGGCACCTGGATCTTTTGGTATCCCATGCTGGACTCCGTTTTGCTGATTGAAAACAGTGAGAAACATTGGTCACCCCTCGAGAGTAGCCCACATGAATCGTTCGAAACCATCTCTGCCATCGTCTTATGGTCTAGGCATTCAGGGAAAGTGACCTACGGTGATATACTACTTAGGTGACTAACGAGTCATGAGGAGCCAGCCGGTCTCTAACGAGTCCTTTATCTCCTGTAACCATTCGTCTGCCAACCGCAGCCGAATGGAGTCAACACTCTAGTGGTGTACCCAACATCATCGCGGCGAACCTCGAATCCTGGCTCAACGAACGCAGCCAGAGCGTCTACCCACGCACTTCGAGATTCTGTGCACGCACAGCAAGAGAGAGCCATCACCAATGTCCACCCGCTCGAAGATCATCTACACCTTCACCGACGAAGCCCCCGCGCTGGCCACTTATTCGCTTCTGCCCATCGTGGAAACTTTTGCGGCCTCAGCTGATATAGCCGTTGAAACCAGTGACATCTCTCTTGCAGGGCGAATTCTTGCAAGCTTTGCCGACCAACTGGGTGCCGACAAGCAAATCGAGGACGACCTCGCCAAGCTGGCGGTCCTGGCGACCAACCCGGAAGCCAATATCATCAAGCTGCCTAACATCAGCGCCTCCGTTCCCCAGCTGCGCAACGCCATTGCTGAACTGCAGGCCCAGGGTTACAACATCCCCAACTACCCTGAAGAGCCGCAGACCGAAGCCGAGAAAGATGCCCACGCCCGCTACGCCAAGGTATTGGGCAGTGCCGTGAACCCGGTCCTGCGTGAAGGCAACTCCGATCGTCGCGCGC
The DNA here is from genome assembly GCF_000756775.1 of Pseudomonas saudiphocaensis. NCBI lineage: Bacteria > Pseudomonadati > Pseudomonadota > Gammaproteobacteria > Pseudomonadales > Pseudomonadaceae > Pseudomonas > Pseudomonas saudiphocaensis. Next base: position 426,076 of record NZ_CCSF01000001.1, on the reverse strand, counting down.
CAGCGGCCGTCAAGGCCTACGCGCGCAAGCATCCGCATTCCATGGGCAAGTGGAGCAAGGCTTCGCAATCCCATGCTGACTACATGCGCGGCGGCGACTTCTTCTCCAGCGAGCAGTCCGTCACTCTGGACAGGGCCGGTGACGTGCGCATCGAATTCGTCGGCAAGGATGGCCAGGTCGAGGTCAAGAAGCAGCTTTCCTTGCAGGAAGGCGAAGTGCTCGACAGCATGTTCATGAGCTGCAAGAAGCTGCGCGACTTCTTCGAAGAAACCCTGCAGGACTGCAAGGAAACCGGCGTTATGTGGTCCCTGCACGTCAAGGCCACGATGATGAAGATCTCCCACCCCATCGTTTTTGGTCATGCCGTCAGCGTTTACTACAAAGAAGTGTTTGAAAAGTACGGCGAGCTGTTCGAGCAGCTGGGCGTCAACCCGAACAACGGCATCAGCAGCGTTTTTGACAAGATCAAGACTCTGCCGGCTTCGCAGCAGGAAGAAATCCTCGACGACATCCATGCCTGCTACAGCCATCGCCCGGAAATGGCCATGGTCGACTCGGTCAAGGGCATCACCAACCTGCACATCCCAAGCGACGTTATCGTCGATGCTTCGATGCCGGCGATGATTCGCAGCTCCGGGCAGATGTGGGGCAAGGACGGCAAGCTCAAGGACACCAAGGCGGTAATGCCGGAGAGCACTTACGCCCGCATCTACCAGGAAATGATCAACTTCTGCAAAACCAACGGCGCCTTCGACCCAACCACCATGGGCAGCGTGCCGAACGTAGGCCTGATGGCGCAGAAGGCCGAGGAATATGGCTCTCACGACAAGACCTTCGAAATGACTGCTGACGGCACCATGCGCGTAGTCCTCGCCGATGGCACCGTACTGATGCAGCATGAAGTCGAGAAAGGCGACATCTGGCGTGCCTGCCAGACCAAGGACGCGCCTATCCGCGACTGGGTCAAGCTGGCAGTCAATCGTGCACGCCAGTCCAACACGCCGGCGATCTTCTGGCTGGACCCCGAGCGCGCCCACGACCGCGAACTGCAGAAGAAGGTCGAGACCTATCTGCAGGAGCATGATCTGAGCGGCCTGGACATTCGCATCATGGGCTACAACGAGGCCATCCGCGTCAGCATGGAGCGCATGATCCGCGGCCTGGACACCATCTCCGTGACCGGCAACGTACTGCGCGACTACCTGACCGACCTGTTCCCGATCATGGAACTGGGCACTTCGGCCAAGATGCTGTCCATCGTTCCGCTGATGGCCGGCGGCGGCATGTACGAAACCGGTGCTGGCGGTTCGGCTCCGAAGCACGTCCAGCAGCTGATCGAAGAAAACCACCTGCGCTGGGATTCGCTTGGCGAGTTCCTGGCCTTGGCGGTTTCCCTGGAAGAAACCGGCATCAAGACCAACAACCCCAAGGCCAAGCTGCTCGGCAAGACCCTGGACGCTGCTACCGGCAAGCTGCTCGACAACAACAAGTCGCCTTCGCGTCGTACCGGCGAGTTGGACAACCGCGGCAGCCACTTCTACCTGGCGCTCTACTGGGCACAGGAACTGGCCGCACAAACCGAGGACCTGGAGCTGCAGGCGCATTTCGCCCCGCTGGCCAAGGCCCTGAGCGATAACGAGCAGACCATCGTCGCTGAACTCGCCGCAGTTCAGGGCAAGCCTGTCGATATCGGCGGTTACTACCGCTCCAACCCCAAGCTGACCAGCGAAGTCATGCGCCCCAGCGCAACCTTCAACGCTGCACTGGCCGCTCTGGCCTGAAGCACGGGTGGCGCCTGAAGGCGTCGCGCTAAACGAAACCCCAGCCTCGCGCTGGGGTTTCGCGTTTCAGGCGTACCATAGTCCTCCAACAACATTCTGCGAGAAGCCCATGACCTGGCATCCCCATATCACCGTCGCCACCATTGTCGAGCAAAACGGCCGCTTCCTCATGGTCGAAGAATCCCAGGCTGGCCAGCAGGTTCTGAATCAGCCGGCCGGGCATCTGGAGCCCAATGAAAGCCTGCAGCAGGCCGCGATACGCGAAACCCTCGAAGAAACAGGCTGGGAGGTGGCGCTAAGCGCTGTGGTCGGTATCTATCTTTATACCGCGCCGTCTAACGGTGTGACTTACCAACGCATCTGCTTCGCTGCTCGCCCCGTCATCCACCATCCAGAACGCCCACTGGACAGCGATATCACCGCAGCCCACTGGTTGAGCCGAGACGAGCTTTTTGCCGAGCCGGCACGCTGGCGCAGCGAGCTGGTGCCGCGCTGTATCGACGATTACCTTGCCGGGTCGCTGTACAGCCTGGACATCCTGCGCGACCCTCGCCCTTAGCCTTTGCCTGCGTCAGCCTGTAGAATTTCGTATTTTTGGCAGCCCGCTCCCGAGATCCCATGTCTGATCCAGCCCTACAAACTCCTGAAACGCTGCGCGTCATTGTCGGCATGTCTGGCGGCGTCGACTCATCGGTCTCCGCTCTACTCCTGCTCGAACAGGGCTATCAGGTCGAAGGCCTGTTCATGAAGAATTGGGAAGAAGACGACGGCACCGAATACTGCACCGCCCGAGAAGATCTGGCAGATGCCCAAGCGGTCTGCGACAAGATCGGGATCAAGTTGCACACAGCCAACTTTGCCGCCGAGTACTGGGATAACGTCTTCGAACACTTTCTCGCCGAGTACAAGGCAGGACGCACGCCGAACCCGGACATCCTCTGCAACCGGGAAATCAAGTTCAAGGCGTTCCTCGATTACGCCATTTCCCTCGGTGCAGACATGATTGCCACCGGCCACTACGTGCGGCGCCGCGATGTCGATGGACGCTGCGAGCTGCTCAAGGGGCTGGACCCAAACAAGGATCAGAGCTACTTCCTACACGCGGTGAGCGGGGAGCAGTTGGGCAAAACATTGTTCCCTGTAGGCGAGCTGGAGAAACCGGAAGTCCGAGCAATTGCGGAGAAATACGGCCTTGCCACCGCCAAGAAAAAAGATTCGACGGGCATCTGCTTCATCGGCGAACGCCGTTTCAGGGACTTTCTCAAGCAGTACCTTCCCGCCCAGCCCGGTGACATCGAAACTACCGACGGCGAAGTCATTGGCAAGCACCACGGCCTGATGTATCACACGATTGGGCAGCGTCAGGGCCTTGGCATCGGCGGCCTGAAAGATGCCGGCGACGAGCCCTGGTATGTCCTGAGCAAGGACCTGAAGCGCAACGTGTTGCTGGTCGGCCAGGGCAACAACCATCCTCGTCTGTTCGCACGAGCCCTGCATGTATCGGATATTTACTGGGTGAACCCTGTTGAGCTAGATGCGCCGCTGCATATCGCAGCCAAGGTTCGCTACCGCCAGGCTGACCAGGCCTGCAGTCTGGAAAAGACTGCCTCAGGCTATCGGGTTGAATTCGACGAGCCTCAGCGCGCCGTTACACCCGGCCAATCGGTTGTGTTTTATGACGGTGAAATCTGCCTGGGCGGCGGCGTGATCGAAAGCGCCGAGCCCTGGATTGACGGAGAGCGAGCATGACTCCGATGCAGGAACAGCTGGTTGCTCTCGGCGCGGTATTCGAGGCCGCCGCTCTGGTCGACCGGATCGCCCGCACCGGCCAGGTTTCCAACGCTTCGCTGGCCTGCATGTTAGCGAGCCTGCTGGTGCGCGAGAGCAAGCCGGTCGTGGAGATATACGGCGGCGATGACATCAATCTACGTGACGGTTACCGTGCGCTTGCCAGTGCTCTGGAGCGCGATACCAACAGCCTGCAGCGCGAACCGCTGCGCTATGCACTGGCGATGATTGGGCTGGAGAGGCAGCTGGACAAGCGCGGCGACATGCTGCAGGTCATCGGCAGCCGTCTGGACCAGATCCAGCAGCAGGTCGACCATTTCGGGCTGACCCACGAAAACGTGGTCGCCTCCTTTGACGGGCTTTACCAGGACACCATCAGCACCTTCCGTCAGCGCATCCAGGTGCAGGGCGACATGCGCCATCTCCAGCAGAGTGACAACGCCGCAAAAATACGCGCGCTGCTCTTCGCTGGTATCCGCTCCGCGAGGCTCTGGCGCCAGCTGGGCGGGCACCGCTGGCAGCTGGTCTTCAGCCGTCGCAAGATGCTCGACGCGCTCTATCCGATGCTGAGACCCGAATAGCCTGTCCACTCGCAGACTGGCAGCCTTCGGCCGACCTGGTCGCTTTCGTGTATAATCTGCGCCCTCTTTTCGTGCTCGATTGTCTGAGATGCCTTCTATGCAGCTTTCCTCGCTCACCGCGGTTTCCCCCGTCGATGGCCGCTATGGCGGCAAAACCAGCGCCCTGCGCCCGATTTTCAGCGAATTCGGTCTGATTCGCTGCCGCGTCCAGGTCGAGGTACGCTGGCTGCAGCGCCTCGCCGCCCACAGCGGCATTCCGGAAGTTGCCCCCTTCTCTGCAGAAGCCAACGCGCTGCTCGACAGCCTGGCCGAGAACTTCCAGCTGGAACACGCTGAGCGCGTCAAGGAATTCGAGCGCACCACCAACCACGACGTAAAAGCCGTGGAGTACCTGCTCAAGGAACAGGCCAAGCAGCTGCCTGAGCTGGCGAAGGTCAACGAATTCATCCACTTCGCCTGCACCAGCGAAGACATCAACAACCTTTCCCACGCGCTGATGCTGCGTGAAGGCCGTGACGAGGTGCTGCTGCCGCTGATGCGCCAGCTGGCCGACTCGATTCGTACTCTGGCCGTGCAGTATGCCGATGTGCCAATGCTGTCGCGCACCCATGGACAGCCGGCCTCGCCGACCACGCTGGGCAAGGAACTGGCCAACGTCGTCTATCGTCTGGAACGTCAGATCGCTCAAGTCGAAGCCGTACCGCTGCTGGGCAAGATCAACGGCGCCGTGGGCAACTACAACGCCCACCTGTCCGCCTATCCCGATGTGGACTGGGAAGCCAACGCTCGCGAATTCGTCGAGGGCGATCTGGGCCTTGCCTGGAACCCCTACACTACTCAAATCGAACCGCACGATTACATCGCCGAGCTGTTCGACGCCGTGGCGCGCTTCAACACCATCCTGATTGATTTCGACCGCGACATCTGGGGCTATATCTCGCTCGGCTATTTCAAGCAGAAGACCGTAGCCGGTGAGATCGGCTCGTCCACCATGCCGCACAAGGTCAACCCGATCGACTTCGAAAACTCCGAAGGCAACCTGGGTATCGCCAACGCCATTCTGCAGCACCTGGCAAGCAAGCTGCCGATCTCCCGCTGGCAACGCGACCTGACCGACTCCACAGTGCTACGCAACCTGGGCGTCGGCTTCGCTCACAGCGTCATCGCCTACGAGGCCAGCCTGAAGGGCATTGGCAAGCTGGAGCTGAACGCCGCGCGCATCGCCGAAGATCTGGATAACTGCTGGGAAGTGCTGGCCGAGCCGGTCCAGACCGTCATGCGCCGTTACGCAGTGGAAAATGCCTACGAGAAGCTCAAGGATCTCACCCGCGGCAAGGGGATTACCCCTGAAGCACTGCAGACCTTTATTGAGGCTCTGGACATCCCTGCTCAGGCGAAGGCTGAACTGCGTCAGCTCACTCCGGCGAGTTACATCGGCAACGCTGCGATCCAGGCCAAGCGGATCTAAGCGATACACCTTTCTCGCACGCCCGGCTGTGCCCGGGCGTTTTTTATTAAAGCTCTGCCAGCAGAGCAAGGTACACGGCATGACATCCGATATTCCCCTGCAAATCCTCGGCGGCATCAGTGCGCGCGAGTTCCTGCGTGATTACTGGCAAAAGAAGCCGCTGCTTATACGTCAAGCCATTCCATCCTTCGAAAGCCCCATTTCACCTGATGAGCTGGCTGGATTGTCTCTGGAAGAAGAGGTCGAGTCCCGCCTGATCGTGGAGCACGGCGATAGCCCTTGGGAGCTTCGCCGCGGCCCGTTTGCAGAAGACACCTACCAGAATCTACCCGAGCGGGACTGGACACTACTGGTTCAGGCCGTGGATCAGCTGGTCCCGGAAGTCGCCGAGCTAGCGGAGCACTTTCGCTTCCTGCCTAACTGGCGCATTGACGACATCATGATCAGCTTTGCCGCTCCCGGTGGCGGTGTTGGCCCGCATTTCGACAATTACGACGTCTTCCTGCTCCAGGCCCACGGCCGGCGTCGCTGGCGTATCGGGCAGATGTGCGATAGCGAAAGCCAGCTGCTCGAGCATGGTGATTTGCGCATTCTCGCTGACTTCCAAGGCACCGACGAATGGGTGCTGGAACCTGGCGACATGCTTTACCTGCCACCACGCCTGGCACACTTCGGTACGGCCGAGGATGCTTGCATGACTTACTCGGTAGGCTTCCGAGCGCCCAGCGCAGCGGAGGTCCTTACGCACTTCACCGATTTTCTCGCGCAGTTCCTGCCCGATGAAGAGCGTTACAGCGATGCCGACCTGCTGCCTGCCGAAGATCCCTACCAGATCCAGAGCGACGCATTGGAACGCCTGCGGAGCATGCTCAACGAGCACATGGGTGACGAGCGCTTGCTGCTGACCTGGTTTGGCCAGTTCATGACCGAGCCCCGCTACCCCGAGCGCGTCCAGGGTCCGGAAATCGATGAGAAGCAGCTGCTCGATGCCCTCGCCGACGGCGCAATACTGGTGCGTAACCTCAGTGCCCGCCTGGCCTGGAGCGAAATAGACCTTGGCCTGTTGCTTTTTGCCAGCGGGCAGAGCCGTCTGTTGCCTGCCCATTTGAAGGAGCTGCTGAAACTGCTCTGCTCCGCCGATGCATTGCACAGCGACAACCTTGGTCCATGGCTGAATGATGAAGATGGGCGTAACCTAGTGCTGCAACTGGTAAAACAGGGAAGTCTGGAGTTTGCTGATGAGTGAAATAGCCGTTCGAATCGCTGACTGGCAACAGGACAACGCAGATCTGCGCCGGATCCGGGAAGCCGTATTCATTGCTGAGCAATCAGTCCCGCCGGAACTCGAATGGGACGGCGACGACGAAGCAGCCATTCATTTTCTCGCCTTGGAAAATGGCTACCCCATCGGCACTGCACGCCTGCTGACAGATGGCCAAATCGGTCGTGTCTCGGTGTTGCGCGATTGGCGCGGAATGAATATTGGCGATGCGCTGATGCGCGCTGTCATTGCCGAAGCCGAGCGTCGCGGTCTGAAAGAGCAACGACTAACCGCCCAGGTCCATGCTACGAAATTCTACGAACGGCTTGGCTTTGAAGTCGTAAGCGAAGAGTTTCTGGAGGCCGGCCTCCCTCACGTCGACATGCTGCGCAAGAGCGGCTGAGCACTGCATGAGCTCGAATGAGCGAGATCGTTCGATGGCCGCAACTGAACTGGCGGCCATCGAATTCGTGCCATCACACCGTTACCACATCGATAACCCTCAACCGCAACAAGCGAAACAACCCCCCAGCGACACCTTGCAGGCTGGGAGCGAGCCTCACCACCCTGTTGCCTCTCGCGAGGATGTGCACCGACATACGCTAAGGTTGCTCTGCCAGGCGCGACACTCGCTGTGTCTGTACAGTCCCGATCTGGAGCCCTGGCTCTATGACGAGGATGGAGTCATTCAGGCATCCAAGCGCTTTCTCCTGGGGCATCGCCGCAATCGCCTGCGCATCCTGCTAGCAGACCCGACCCTGGCGATCAGGCAAAGCCACCGACTGCTAGCGCTGGCGCGTCGATTGACCAGCAACCTGCAGATCCGCACACTTAATCCCGAATATCCGGCGCAGTCCGCGGCCGTTCTGGTTGTTGATCATTGCGGGCTGCTCGTGCGCCCTGGACCGGAACACACTACAGGCTATGCGTTATACCAGAGCCCCGGCAGGGCTCGTGCCATTCAACGCCAATTTGACAGCGCTTGGGAGCGCAGCCTGTCCCATCCGGATCTGCGGAGCTTTCTGTTATGACTTGCCGCCTTCTGCTTCTCGTATCACTCCTGTTCAGCATGACCCTGCACGCTGCGACCGAAGTGATCCCGCTCAATTTCCGTATGGCTCAGGACATGCTACCCATTGCGGAGTCGGTAGTCGGCGACCAGGGCAAAGTGAACGCTTACGGCAACCAGCTGATCGTCAATGCCCCCAGTGAGGTGATCACGGAGCTGCGGCAGGTTCTTTCTCAGCTGGATAGCGAGCCCAAACGGCTTCTCATCAGTGTGGATACTCAGAACTCTGCCGTGAGCAACCAAAGCGGCTATCACGTTGATGGATCGGTCGTCATCGGCGATACCGAGGTGCGCACCGGGCGCGGCGAAACAGGAGGCCGCGACCAGGCTCGTATCATTCGCCGCAGCACAAGCAGCCAAGGCGACGGCATACAACAAGTACAGACAACCGAGGGTTACCCTGCCCTGATTCAAGTCGGACAAAGCGTGCCGCTCACCACTAGCGTTACCGACGAGTATGGCCGGCTTTACCAGCAGAATCAGTATCGCAACGTCACACGCGGCTTCTACGCCACTGCAACGGTTCACGGTGACCGGGTACAGATCAGTATCAGCAGCCAACAGGATCGCATGAGTTCGTCCAGGGCGGACGTCGTTGATATCCAGGAGACCGATACTCGCGTCAGCGGGCGCCTCGGCGAGTGGATTTCTCTTGGTGGCATCGATCAAAGTGCCAGTTCCAGTCAGAGTGGAACCCTGCGTCGCCATTCGACGACGGGGCGCCAGGATCTTTCCCTGCGGTTGAAAGTGGATCTGTTGCAGTAGGCCACACCCCCCCTAGCCAATCTCAAAATATGTAGTGCCATAAAAAAAGCACTACAAAACAATTGACGAACCAATTTTGGCGGCGCATTATTGCCTCGCTCCCGCTAACCAGAGGCCTGAAAGGCCTCCGGATCACACTCAGCCAACCAGCAGAGACGATCCGTGACTGTACTGCCCACAAGGCGGACTGACGAGGTTGCGACTGGAACGAGTCGTCCTGAGGGACGGGGAAGCGATTAACGCATCAGCTTGAAGATGTCAGCCAGCCCACGTAGCAGCCACGCGCCGCAACGTATAGGAATGCCACGACCATTCCACGGCGAAACGCCTTATTCTGATGAGCGTAACTGCACACCCTCCCCTCTGGTTCAATCCTCGCTCTGGTCGGTATTTCGACACTCTGCCACGTGCTGTCTTGCATGATCAGCGTAAGCACGTAGGTTTCGGTGGGAAAGTCGGTGCTCAACCAAACACGAATTTCTTTGAAAGGATTGACCATGTCCGCTTATCAAAACGACATCAAGGCAGTTGCCGCTCTGAAAGAAATGGCTGGAAGCAGCTGGAGCGCTATCAACCCTGAGTCTGTGGCTCGCATGCGTGCTCAGAACCGCTTCAAGACCGGTCTGGAAATCGCTCAGTACACCGCCGACATCATGCGCAAGGACATGGAAGAGTACGACGCTGACTCGTCCCTCTACACGCAGTCGCTGGGTTGCTGGCACGGCTTCATTGGTCAGCAGAAGCTGATCTCCATCAAGAAGCACCTGAAGACCACCAACAAGAAGTACCTGTACCTGTCCGGCTGGATGGTTGCCGCCCTGCGCTCCGAGTTCGGCCCGCTGCCGGACCAGTCGATGCATGAGAAGACTGCGGTTTCCGATCTGATCGAAGAGCTGTACACCTTCCTGCGTCAGGCCGACAGCCGTGAGCTGGACCTGCTGTTCACCGCACTGGATGCTGCTCGTGAAGCCGGTGACTCTGCCAAGGCAGCCGAGATCCAGTCGCAGATCGACAACTTCGAGACCCACATCGTCCCGATCATCGCCGACATCGACGCCGGCTTCGGCAACCCGGAAGCCACCTACCTGCTGGCCAAGCGCATGATCGAAGCGGGTGCCTGCTGCATCCAGATCGAGAACCAGGTATCCGACGAGAAGCAGTGTGGTCACCAGGACGGCAAGGTTACCGTTCCGCACGCTGATTTCCTCGCCAAGATCGCTGCCGTTCGCTACGCGTTCCTCGAGCTGGGTATCGACAACGGTGTCATCGTTGCTCGTACCGACTCCCTGGGTGCCGGCCTGACCAAGCAGATCGCCGTCACCAAAGAGCCGGGCGACCTGGGCGACCTGTACAACTCCTTCCTGGATTGCGAAGAAATCTCCGAAGCCGAGCTGGGCAACGGCGACGTCGTGATCAAGCGTGAAGGCAAGCTGCTGCGTCCGAAGCGTCTGCCGTCCAACCTGTTCCAGTTCCGTGCTGGCACTGGTGAAGACCGCTGCGTACTGGACTGCATCACCAGCCTGCAGAACGGCGCTGACCTGCTGTGGATCGAAACCGAGAAGCCGCACGTTGGCCAGATCAAGGCCATGGTTGACCGCATCCGCGAAGTCATCCCCAATGCCAAGCTGGTCTACAACAACAGCCCTTCCTTCAACTGGACCCTGAACTTCCGTCAGCAGGTCTTCGATGCCATGGTTGCCGAAGGCAAGGATGTTTCCGCCTACGACCGCGACAAGCTGATGAGCGTCGAGTACGACAACACCGAGCTGGCTCAGCTCGCCGACGAGAAGATCCGCACGTTCCAGCGCGATGGTTCGGCTCACGCCGGTATCTTCCACCACCTGATCACGCTGCCGACTTACCACACTGCCGCGCTGTCCACCGACAACCTGGCCAAGGGGTACTTCGCCGACCAGGGCATGCTGGCCTACGTCAAGGGCGTGCAGCGCGAAGAGATCCGTCAGGGCATCGCCTGCGTCAAGCACCAGAACATGGCTGGCTCCGACATCGGTGACAACCATAAAGAGTACTTCGCTGGCGAAGCAGCTCTGAAGGCAAGCGGTAAAGACAACACCATGAACCAGTTCCACTAAGAACAGGTTCAGCTCGACCTTCGGGTCGAGTCAGAGCGTTGAACTGGAAAGCCCCGGCACTTGTCGGGGCTTTCTGTTTTCAGGCCTTCGGCTGGACTTGGCTAATCTGCCTCGGAAGAGGTGAACAGCCCCCAGGATGAAATGAACAAAGCAGCGATCAGAGGCCCGATTACAAACCCATTCAAGCCGAAGAGACTCAGTCCGCCCAGGGTGGAGATCAGCACCACATAGTCCGGCATTTTCGTATCTTTCCCCACCAGAATGGGTCGCAGGATATTGTCCACCAGGCCGATCACCAGTACGCCATACAGGATGAGAATTACACCTTGCATGATCAGCCCCTGCATCAGGAAGTAGATTGCCACTGGCGTCCAGATCAGCCCCGCCCCTACCGCCGGCAGCAAGGAAAGAAAAGCCATCAGCACTCCCCAAAGCACAGAGCTGGGGATACCGAGCACTGCAAAGATAATCCCGCCTAATGCCCCTTGCGTAATGGCCACGACAATATTGCCTTTCACGGTGGCTCGTACGACACGGGTAAACTTGCTGAACAGCCGCCGTTTCTGGTTGACGCTCAACGGCACCGCTTGCCTGATACGGGCGACCAGTTCGCGCCCGTCACGAATCAGGAAGAACAAAAGATAGAGCATCAGAAAGAAGCTCAACACGAACTGGAAGGTCCCCTGCCCGAAGCTAAAGGCCTTGGTTGCCAGAAACTGGCTGCCTTCCAGTGCGCCCGAGGAAAGACGCTCGCGCATCTGTTCCCAGTCGTCAAAACCGAAACGCTGCAACTGCACCTGTAGCGAAGACGGCAGCAGGTCTTTGGCCGCGCCTACAAAGCTTCCGATATCCAGCTCACCGCTTTCGATGCGCCCGTAGAGCGCCGAACCTTCCTGCACGAGCAACCCGGTAATGAAGATTACCGGCAACACAGCGACCAGTAAGCAAACACTTAAAGTGATCAGTGCGGCCAGATTGCGGCGTGGTCCGAGGCGGTTATAAAGGCGGAGCTGTAACGGCGCGAAGATGATCGCCAGAATAACAGCCCAGAAAACGGCCCCGTAGAAAGGCAGCAGTATCCAGCCGAAGGCCAGCGATACGACAACCAACAGAGCAAGAAATACTTTCTGTTCGAGTCTCGAATTGGCCATCGTGCACCCTATCGCGGTAGTTGTACCTTTTAGTCAACGTTCGCGGTGAGGAGTGCTGAGAGTGGGCAGAGCTACGCTGCGGAAGCGCATTCTGCCCTTGGGAAGCGGGGTTAGAGCACCATCGCAGCAACCCAACCGAATGCCAGCAACGGTAGGTTGTAATGCAGAAAGGTGGGAACCACAGTGTCCCAAATATGATTGTGCTGACCATCCACGTTCAGCCCGGCCGTTGGGCCCAGCGTCGAGTCGGAAGCAGGCGAACCGGCATCCCCCAGAGCTCCAGCGGTTCCAACGAGACTGACGATAGCCAAGGTGCTGAAGCCAAGCTCCATGCTCAAGGGAACAAAAATCGCGGCAATGATCGGCACCGTCGAAAATGACGAGCCAATGCCCATGGTCACCAGCAAGCCAACCAACAGCATCAGCAGCGCACCTACCGCCTTGCTGTTGCCAACCAGCTGCGCCGAGGTATCAACCAGTGTTTTTACCTGTCCCGTCTCGCGCATGACCTCGGCAAAACCCGAAGCCGCAATCATGATGAAGCCGATCATTGCCATCATCTTCATGCCTTCGGTAAACAGGTCGTCAGCTTCACGCCAACGTACGACTCGCGATACCGAAAAGATAACGAAGCCTGCCAGCGCTCCGATGATCATCGAATCAAGCCATAACTGAATAGCGAAAGCGACCGCGATCGCAACCCCAGCAACAAGCAACGTCAGCGGGCTGTACTGTACGCCCGTCTGCGCCGTACTTTCGAACTTCTGGGGCTGGTAAGCACGCGGTTTGCGATAACTGAACAATGCGATCAGCAGGCCTGTGACCATCCCCAGCGCCGGAATTAGCATCGCCTGAGTAACCGCTACTCCTGTGACGTCAGCCCCGCTTTTAGCGACGTTGGCGAGCAGAATTTCCTTGAGGAAGATGTTGCCAAACCCGACTGGCAGAAACATGTAAGGCGTGATCAAGCCGAAAGCAAGAACACAGGCGATCAACCGGCGGTCGATCTGCAGCTTGGTCAGAACATACAGTAGCGGTGGAACCAGCAATGGTATGAATGCGATATGAATCGGCAGGATATTTTGCGAAGAAATCGCCACCGCCAGTAGCAAAGCAACCAGTAGCCACTTTACCGCGCCGGCGCCACCAGACTCCTGCCGGCCAAGCATCGACAGCACCTTATCTGCCAAGGCATGAGCCAATCCGCTCTTGCCTATCGCCACAGCAAAAGCGCCAAGCAACGCATAGGAAAGGGCGACCGTGGCACCACCACCCAGGCCTTTGTTGAAAGCCGCCAGACTACCGTCAATTCCCAACCCGCCAAGCAACCCGCCCGCAATGGCGCCGGTAATCAACGCCACTACCACGTGGACGCGACACAAGCTGAGAACCAGCATGATCCCCACTGCTGCAACTACAGCATTCATATCATCCCCTTTCGCCACATGGCAGCACTGATAAAAAGCTGCGTACTTTGCATTACACACACAAGAGAGTCAAAGAAACATTACCGAACGGCAATCTGTCGCATACAACCTGTAATCTCCGATAAGTATCGATACTTGCCGGGCGGCACCTGTTACGAGGAAAAGAAGATAAAATGACCGTCTCGGCCATGAGGCCCGCCTGAGTGAGAGAAACAACTACGTGGAAATATTCAAAGAGTTTACATTCGAGTCTGCGCATCGTTTGCCGCATGTGCCCGAGGGTCACAAGTGTGGACGTCTACACGGCCATTCATTTCGCGTAGCGCTTTACATCGAGGGGCAGGTAGATCCGCATACGGGATGGATACGTGATTTCGGCGAGATCAAAAGCATATTCAAGCCGCTCCTCGAGCAGCTTGACCATAACTACCTGAACGATCTGCCTGGCCTAGAAAATCCCACCAGCGAAAATCTAGCGAAATGGATTTGGGGTGAGCTAAAGCCGCTACTGCCAGAACTGTCGCGCATTCGCATCCACGAAACCTGTACCAGCGGCTGTGAGTACCGCGGAGACTGAGAAAGGCTCAATCTCCTCCGGTGGAAACAGAGCACCTACACGAGACGTAATGCCAGTTAGGTTGTCACCATCGCGTCGTACTGGCTTTATCCAGCGAAGCGCCCAGGCTGGTATTCATCCAGCCTCCAAGGCCGGCATCAGCCCTTTGCCGGGCAGCCACATGGGACCATTTTTCTTCCGCACAAAGACAAACCCCCGACCCTCTTTCGAGGATCGGGGGTTTGGTGTATGAGCTTGACGATGACCTACTCTCACATGGGGAAGCCCCACACTACCATCGGCGATGCGTCGTTTCACTTCTGAGTTCGGGATGGGATCAGGTGGTTCCAACGCTTATGCCTTCGATCAACTCAGCGTCTCTCGTCAGCGGGAGGCGAATTCTACAGCGTTCAAACCCGCTGTCAACCACCTCTTTCAACCGCTTTCGATCAACCTGACCGAAGCACCGACAGAGCCAAACCACCGCCCTGTCAGTCCGGCGCATTCTACGTGAATCCGCCGTCCGTGCAAGCCTTTAATTTAGCTAACTTCTTGATTTACAAGAGGTTTTTCCGAAGGCCTGCGCCGGAGAAGGTGCGCATTATAGGCACCTCAAATCTCGCGTCAACCGCTATTTGAAGATTTCTTGGCACGGGCCATTGCCCGCGATCGCACCTATATATAGAGGGAAGCAACGCTGGGCCGTTGAACTCGTCCGTGCTTTCTTCAAACTACCCGGCACAGCCTTTACACTGGCCGCCTTACTCGATAGCCCGACGAATCTCTATGCCGCCTATTTCCCCGGAACCCCTTGACCTGCTTCTCTTCCCTACCTGGCTCGTTCCGGTAGAGCCAGCCGGTGTCGTCCTGAGGAACCATGCCATTGGCGTCCGAGAGGGGCGTATTGCTCTGATTGCACCGCGTGAACAGGTCAGCGGCTATGTTGCCAGCGAAACCCTTGACCTCAGCGGGATGCTGCTGACACCCGGCCTCGTCAACGCCCACGGTCATGCGGCGATGACCCTTTTCCGTGGCCTTGCCGACGACCTGCCGCTTATGGCCTGGCTGCGTGAGCACATCTGGCCGGCGGAGAAGAAATGGGTCGATGAGCACTTTGTTCGCGCCGGCACCGAGCTTGCCATCGCCGAACAGTTGCAGAGCGGCATCACTTGCTTTTCGGACATGTACTTCTTTCCCGATATCGTCACCGAGCTGGCACACAAGCACGGTGTGCGAGCGCAGATAGCCGTGACCATCCTGGACGGCACGACACCCGGATCGAGGGACGCCAACGAAGCATTGCGCAAAGCCGTCTCGCTATTTGATGACCTCAAACATCACCCCAGACTGAGTGTTGCCTTCGGGCCGCACGCACCCTACACGATCTCCGATGCCAAGCTTGAAAGCATCCGCACACTGGCCGCCGAGATGGACGCCTGTATCCACATGCATGTTCATGAAACCGCACATGAAGTGCAGGAAGCCATGCGCATGCATCAGGAGCGCCCCCTGGCTCGGCTCGCTCGCTTGCAGTTGCTGGGCCCGCGCTTTCAAGCGGTGCACATGACGCAGGTAAACGATGAAGATCTGGCCCTGCTGGTCGAGCACAACTGCAGCGTCATCCACTGCCCCGAATCGAACATGAAACTGGCTAGCGGCTTTTGTCCCGTCGAGCGCCTATGGGAAGCCGGCGTCAACGTGGCCGTCGGCACAGACGGTGCGGCGAGCAACAATGACCTTGATCTACTGAGCGAAACACGCACAGCAGCACTACTGGCCAAAGCGGTAGCGGGATCAGCGACCGCCCTGGATGCACATCGCGCACTGCGCATGGCCACCCTCAATGGAGCAAGGGCGCTCGGCCTGGAGGATCACACCGGCTCGCTGGAACTGGGCAAATTCGCCGACATGGTGGCGTTCGACCTGACTCGCTTGGCGCAGCAGCCTATCTACGACCCGGTGTCGCAACTGATCTATTCCGGTGGACGGGAATGTGTAAAGCACCTGTGGGTCGGCGGCAAGCAGTTGCTCCAGGATCGTCAGCTGTTGCGCATGGATGAACAACGCGTCATCGCAACCGCACAGGAGTGGGGGCGTAAGATAGGCGCCAAAGGGTGAGCCGCCCCGCCACCGAGCGACACCGCGACAAACTGACAGGCTGCAGATTCTGCGCCGAAGCCCCCTTCCTCTGACAGAAGCTGGCAACATGTGCGTTTTGCAGATAAAGCTTCTTCAGGCTTTCATACGGAACAGACTATGAGCAACGTCGATCACGCCGAAATCGCTAAATTCGAAGCGCTCGCCCATCGCTGGTGGGATCGCGAAAGCGAGTTCAAACCTCTGCACGATATCAATCCCCTGCGGGTGAACTGGATTGACGAACGTGCTTCATTGGCCGGGAAGAAGGTGCTGGACGTCGGCTGCGGCGGAGGAATCCTCAGCGAAGCCATGGCCCAGCGCGGCGCAACGGTTACCGGCATAGATATGGGCGAAGCACCGCTTTCGGTCGCACGTCTGCACCTGCTGGAGTCGGGGCTTGAGGTAGATTACCGGCAGATTACTGCCGAAGCCCTGGCACTGGAGTGCCCCGAGCAATTTGACGTGGTGACCTGCCTGGAGATGCTAGAGCACGTTCCTGACCCGGCATCGATCATCCGAGCTTGCTACAAAATGGTAAAACCGGGCGGGCAGGTGTTCTTCTCGACCATCAACCGCAACCCCAAGGCTTACGCACTGGCCATCATCGGCGCGGAATACGTGCTGAAAATGCTGCCCCGCGGCACCCACGACTATCGCAAGTTCATCCGGCCTTCGGAGCTCGGAGCCTGGAGCCGCGACGCCGGACTTGCCGTCAGGGACATCGTCGGCCTGACCTACAACCCGCTGACCAAGGACTACAAGCTGTCCCAGGACGTGGATGTGAATTACATGCTGCAAACGCTGCGGGAGGCCTGATGCATCTTCGTGCCGTTTTATTCGACATGGACGGAACGCTGCTGGATACCGCGCCCGACTTCATAGCCGTGACCCAGGCCATGCGTCAGGCGCGTGGCCTGCCGCGGGTTCCCGATCAGCAGATCCGTGATGTCGTCTCAGGCGGAGCGCGCGCCATGGTGCTCAGCGCCTTCGACGTCGATCCTGCGTCCGACGAATTCGAAGTTCTGCGGCTGGAATTCCTGGATCGTTATCAGGAACATTGCGCAGTCGAAAGCCAGCTGTACGACGGCATGGCACAACTGCTAAGCGAGATCGAGGAAGCCGACCTGCTCTGGGGCGTGGTGACCAACAAGCCGCTGCGCTTCGCCGAACCCATCATGCACCAGTTGGGGCTCAGCTCCCGCTCGACCGTACTGGTCTGCCCCGATCATGTCAGCCGGAGCAAGCCTGACCCGGAGCCGATGCTGCTGGCCTGCAGCCAGCTGGGACTACCCCCAGCGAGCACCCTGTTCGTGGGCGACGACCTGCGTGATATCGAATCAGGGCGGGCCGCCGGCAGCCGGACGGCAGCAGTGCGCTACGGCTACATTCATCCCGATGACGATCCCGACCAGTGGGGCGCGGACCTCGTCGTCAGCCACCCCCTGGAGCTGCGCGCTGTACTCAACCGCGTTTTCGGAACCTGCTGATCGATTCGCAGGCTTTAACCATTTTTTGGCGACCATTGCAGGCGCCCATATCCTGACTGTGTGAGGCTTCAGATGTTCGAGTATTCAGCCCGACCCAACCTATTGGAAGGCCGGATCATCATGGTGACTGGCGCGGGCCGCGGCATTGGCGAAGCCGCCGCCAAGGCCTACGCAGCACATGGCGCAACCGTGCTGCTGCTGGGCAAGAATGAAGAAAACCTGAACAAGGTCTATGACGACATCGAAGCCGCCGGCTGGCCACAGCCAGCGGTGATCCCCTTCAACCTGGAAACCGCCTTGCCACACCAGTACGACGAACTGGCAGCCACCGTCGAACGCGAGTTCGGCCGGCTGGACGGGCTGCTGCACAACGCCGGCATCGTCGGCCCGCGAACCCCGATCGAACAGCTGACTGGGGAAAACTTCATGCGGGTCATGCAGGTCAACGTCAACGCTGCCTTTATGCTGACCAGCACCCTGCTGCCGCTGCTAAAGCTCTCCAGCGACGCATCGATCGTCTTCACTTCCAGCAGCGTCGGGCGCAAAGGTCGCGCCTACTGGGGCGCCTACGCGGTTTCCAAGTTCGCCCTTGAAGGCCTGATGCAGGTGCTGGCCGACGAAGTGGACGGCATCAGCAATGTGCGCAGCAACAGCGTCAACCCAGGCGCGACCCGTACCGACATGCGAATCAAGGCCTATCCGGGAGAGAATCCAGCAGTCAATCCGATGCCAGCCGAAATCATGCCGGTGTACCTCTATCTCATGGGGCCGGACAGCCAGGACGTCAATGGTCAGGCGCTGAACGCACAGTAAATCCTACAACTCAAGATCCGCCGTTTTTATGGCGCTCCCAAGTGGCAGATCGGGCGAAGCGGCAGCGATCTGCCATCAAAATGGCGAACTGCCATCACCGTTACTCTATGAACCTTATAAGCTGTTGATATATAAGTAGAAATAAGAGTTGGCATTGAATTCGCTATGTAGTTTCCCACTAGCGCCGTTGCGTTTATGGGGAATCAAATGCTGCCGCTCCAGCAGAACACCGCTGTCGTCAATATCAAAACAGCGTCGATCGCGCACTTGAATCCGGCTCCTTCGAAGCCGTTGCTGCCCCGAGCACCCTGCTTCGCCGGGTTGCTACGCAATCTGACTCTACGGCTGCAGACCAGCCTGGAACTCGACCGCGTACTGGGCATGTTTTTCAGCGAAGTGCGTGCCCTGATTCCGTTGGTAGCTCTGGTCTACCAACACGTCGAAACGGATTTTCGTCTGCAGTTGAGCGAGGCCGAAGGCCGGGGTATCACCTACCGGCTATCCCACGAGGGCGAATGCCTCGGCGAACTCAGGCTCTACAGTCACATGCCATTTTCCGAGACTGCGCTCGAACAGCTCGAGAAGGCCATCACCTGCCTGCACTTCCCACTCTGCAATGCCCTGCTCTATCGACGTGCCGTCCAGGCATCACTGAAGGACCCGCTGACCGGAGCCGGCAACCGCGTGGCGCTAGAGCATGCCTTGAACCGAGATATGGACATGGCACGCCGCTACGGCCAAGCGCTCTCGGTGATCATGCTGGACATGGATCACTTCAAAAGCCTCAACGACACTTACGGCCATCACGCCGGCGATGCGGCCCTGCGAGCGGTAGCACTGCTACTCCGGGAGCAGTTGCGCAACATCGATATGAGTTTCCGCTTCGGTGGCGAAGAGTTCGTCGTGCTGCTGGCCAATACCGACGCCAGAGCAGCTGCCCTTGTTGGCGAGCGCATTCGCAGTGCAGTTGAACAGCTGCCGTTACTGGTCGGCGATAGAACCATACGTCTATCTGCCAGCCTCGGTTGTGCAACGTACCAGCTGGGCGAAACCCAACAGGCTCTGCTGCAACGTGCCGACCGGGCACTGTACGAGGCCAAGCGCGGCGGCCGCAATCGCCTGTGCGTTGAGCCAGCCTGAGAGCGCCTACGGCCAAAAAAAAAGAGCGAGTCCGTTACCGGCTCGCTCTTTTCGTTTTGGCTCATGGGCTACGGGCGCTTGGGTCCTGGACGCCCCGCAGGCTTGCGACCACGCCCGCCCGCATTTGGGCGCTCGGCTAGTGGCGTACCACGCGCTGGCGTGCTGCGCTCGCCCGAATCACGAGACTTACGCGCCGGCCGCTCGGTGCGTGGCGCGCGACTTTTCTCGCTAGCGCCATCTTCGGCCGGACGCAGCACGCGTGGACGCCGCTCAGCGCGGACGGCCGGCTTGCTCGCCTTGCGCTGCATGCGCTCGATCTTCTCTTTGGTTTTGGTCTTCATTTCCGGCAAGGCGACTGGCTTGAGCCCGACTTCCTCGCTGAGGATATCCACCTCGCGCTGAGACATTTCGCGCCAGCGGCCCATCGGCAGATCGGATGTCATGAACACCGGGCCAAAACGCACGCGCTTCAGACGGCTGACTACCAGACCCTGAGATTCCCACAGACGGCGCACTTCGCGGTTACGGCCTTCCATCACCACGCAGTGATACCAGTGGTTGAAACCCTCGCCGCCCGGTGCCTGCTGAATATCGGTGAAACGTGCCGGACCGTCTTCGAGCATGACGCCCGTTTTCAGGCGCTCGATCATTTCGTCATCAACCTCGCCACGCACACGCACCGCGTACTCGCGGTCCATCTCGTAGGAGGGATGCATCAGGCGGTTGGCCAGCTCACCGTCGGTGGTGAACAACAACAGACCTGTAGTGTTGATATCCAGACGGCCGATGTTGATCCAGCGACCATCTTTCGGACGTGGCAGCCGGTCAAATACGGTTGGGCGGCCTTCCGGATCGTCGCGGGTGCAGATCTCGCCGTCGGGCTTGTTATAGATCAGCACGCGACGGACCACTTCGGCCGTTTCTTCGCGCTTGAGCAGTCGTCCATCTACAGCGATGGCGTCATGCGAATCGACACGCTGGCCAAGAACGGCGACAGCACCATTGACCTTGACCCGGCCGGCGGCAATCCAGTTTTCCACGTCGCGCCGTGAAGCCAGGCCGATACGGGCAAGGACTTTCTGCAGCTTTTCGCCATGGGCAATATGAGGGGTTGAATCTTCGTGTTCGGTCATCTGGGCACCTCCCGGTGTGGCAGTTCCGATAGAAAGGCCGCGCACTATACGCGCTGTCTTGCCTGAGCACTATCGGGCCATGAAAAATCGCGCTTCAGCCCAGAGCCGCCAGTGCTTCGCTTGTTGCATGCTCGATGGCTGTCCAGTCGCCATTTCGCAGCGTTGCGCTGTCGATCATCCAGGTGCCGCCAACACACATGACATTCGGCTGCGCCAGATACTTCGCGGCATTACCAGCGTTGACACCACCGGTCGGGCAGAAGCGCACATCTGTGAACGGGCCTCCCAGCGCCTTGAGCGCCGCGACGCCACCGCAGACTTCAGCGGGGAACAGCTTGAAACGGCGGTAGCCAAGGCCATAGCCGCGCATGATATCGGAAGCGCTGCTGATTCCCGCCAGCAGCGGCACCGAGCAATACAAGCCGGCCTGCAACAGTTCATCGGTGCATCCCGGCGAGACGATGAACTGGGCACCGGCCGCCTCGACCTCATCCATCATGCGCTTATCCAACACCGTACCGGCCCCAATACACAGCTCGGGACGCTCCTGGCGCAGGCGGCGAATGGCGGTCAACCCGTGCGCCGAGCGCAGGGTGATCTCCAGCGTCTTCAGGCCGCCGGCGGCCAGCGCATCGGCCAGCGGAAGGATCTGCTCCTCGCTGCCGATGGTAATGACCGGCAAAATGCGCGCCTCGGTGCAAATGGCGTCAAGCAAGGCATTTTTTTGATCCATGTTCATGGGGTTTCCTCGGGCCGTCATGGGCACCAGTAGATTTCCAGTGGCGCGTTCAGAAACGCGCGGATGGGCATTTGCGCAGGCTCTACTTGGATGGCCTGGCGCAGGGTTTCCAGTTTTTGCGCGCCCTGTATCGACAGGCACTGCAGTCGCGCCGATGCCAGCAGCGGATAGGTCATGCTGATGCGCTGACGGGGCTCAACCGGAGCCAGCATCGGCAAGCAGGGTTGCATGCCCTCTTCGTCCAGCCCCTGCGCCAGCAATGGGCTGTCAGGAAACAGCGAGGCCGTATGACCGTCATCGCCCATGCCCAGTACCAGCACATCAATGGGTTTTCTTAACGCTTGCAGGGCCTCGCTCGCCAGGCGGGCCGCCTCTTCCAGGCTTTCAGCCGGCTGATAGAGGCCCAGCAGCTCGGCATTTGCGGCGGCGTTGCGCAGCAGGTGGCGACGCAGCAACCCTTCATTGCTGTCCGGGTGATCGCGGTCGACCCAACGTTCGTCGGCCAGGCTGATCTGGACCTTCTGCCAATCCAGTTCGCACACCGACAAGGCTTCAAAGAAAGCAATCGGGCTGCGCCCGCCGGACAGCACCAGGCTCGCGCCGCCGTGAGTGGTCACGGCGTAATCCAGCGCCGCGGCCACCCGCTCGGCGAGTGCCTGTGCCAGTTGCTCGGGCCCTGCCAGGCTGTGCGCCAGCACACCAGAGGGCAGTTCAAGTTCAGAGATCGCCATACCAGGACCTTCCGTCACGAGTAATCAATGCAATGGACGCCACCGGCCCCCAAGAGCCGGCGGGATAGGCTTTCGGCGCATCGCCGATCCGCGACCAGCCTTCGATGAGCTGATCGCACCACTTCCATGCGTATTCGACCTCATCCTTGCGCACAAAGAGGTTCTGATTGCCCTGCATTACTTCCAGCAGCAGACGCTCATAGGCATCTGGAATACGCGAACTTTTGTAAGTTTCGGAGAAATTGAGCTGCAGGGGGCCACTGCGCAGGTGCATGCCCTTATCCAGCCCCTGCTCCTTGGTCATTACCTGCAGCGAGATGCCTTCATCCGGCTGCAGACGAATAATCAGGCGGTTGCTGATCAGCGACCGCTGTTCGGGAGCGAAGATGTAGAAAGGTGGTTCTTTGAAGTGGATAACGATCTGCGACAGCTTTTCGGCCATGCGCTTGCCGGTGCGCAGGTAGAACGGCACGCCGGACCAGCGCCAGTTGCAGATCTCGGCACGCAAGGCAACGAAGGTTTCGGTGCAGCTTTCGGCGTTGGAGTTTTCCTCGTCGAGGTAGCCCGGCACCGTCTTGCCGGCTACCGAGCCTGCCACGTACTGACCACGTACCACCGAGTTGCCGAGCTTCTCCGGCGTGATCGGCGCCAGCGCCTTCAGCACCTTGACCTTCTCGTCGCGAATGCTGTCGGCGGTAAGGTTGCTCGGCGGGTCCATGGCGATCAGGCAGAGCAGCTGCAGCAGGTGGTTCTGGATCATGTCGCGCAGCTGGCCAGCCTGATCGAAGTAGCCCCAGCGGCCCTCGATGCCGACCGTCTCGGCGACGGTAATCTCCACATGGGAGATATGATGCTGATTCCACTGCGTCTCGAACAGGCTGTTGGCGAAGCGCAGCGCGATCAGGTTCTGGACCGTTTCCTTGCCCAGGTAATGATCGATGCGGTAGATGCGCGTTTCGGGAAAATAACGGGCTACCGCCTCGTTGATGACCCGCGAGGATTCGAGGTCATGCCCGATGGGTTTTTCCAGCACCACCCGCGCCTGTTCGGCCAGGCCCGCCGCAGCGAGATGCTCGCAGATAGGCCCATAAACCGCCGCGGGGGTAGCGAAATAGGCGATCAGCGGCAGGCTCGACGAAACCCTCTCCGCCAAAGCCAGATAATCCTGCGCATTGCGAAAATCCATGGCGAGGTATTCCAGCCGCACCAGGAATCGCTCCAGCACTTGCTCATCCAGATCTGCCGCGGGAATGCGGCGGCGCAATGCCTGGGCAATTTGCTCCAACCGGGCCGACGGCTCTCCCTCGTCGCGTGAGAGCGCCAGGATGCGTGTATCACTGTGAAGAAGCCCTGCCTGATCGAGCCGATAAAGTGCCGGAAACAGCTTGCGCAACGCCAGATCGCCCAGGGCGCCGAACAGAGCAAAGGTTGTAGCTTCTACAGTAATGGCAGGCATGTATTGATACCAACAAAGTTAGACGACAAAGCGGCACTACAAATGGCAGTCTAGGCGCATAATGTTGTCATTAAAACAACGGCACTCAATTTTTACTCAGCACCTAAAGAACAGCAGACAGGGATCGAATGAAAAATCTCTTGGAACAGATAAAAAATCGGCTCAACGAGCTCAACAAGGCGGAAAGGAAGGTCGCCGAGGTGATACTGAGCGATCCACAGCGTGCGACCCGATACAGCATTGCCGCACTAGCGCAGGCGGCCAAGGTCAGCGAACCGACGGTAAACCGCTTCTGCCGTTCATTTGAAGTCATGGGCTATCCCGCGCTGAAGATCCAGTTGGCGCAAAGCCTGGCCAGCGGCGCGGCTTACGTAAGCCGCGCCGTGGAGGCTGGCGACAGTCCGGAAGCCTACACACGCAAGATCTTCGGCAGCACCATCGCCTCCCTCGACAGCGCCTGCCAGGCCATTGACTCGCAAGTGATCGGCCAGGCCGTGGACCTGATGATCCAGGCCCGCCAGATCCACTTCTTCGGCCTTGGCGCTTCTGCCTCGGTGGCACTGGACGCCCAACACAAATTCTTCCGTTTCAACCTGCCGGTAACGGCTCACAGCGATGTCCTTATGCAACGGATGCTGGCATCGGTTGCCCATACCGGTGACCTGTTCGTGGCGATTTCCTATACCGGGCGCACCCGTGAGCTGGTTGAAGCCGCGACGATCGCCCGGGACAACGGCGCTTCGGTGCTTGGGCTGACCGCGGCGAATTCGCCGCTGGCCAAAGTCTGCACCCTAAGCCTGGACATACCATTGCCGGAAGATACCGACATCTACATGCCCATGACCTCGCGCATCATTCAGCTGACGGTGCTGGACGCACTGGCCGCGGGCGTCACCTTGCGTCGAGGGGTCGATTTCCAACCTCACCTGCGCAAGATCAAGGAAAGCCTGGTGCCCACGCGCCATCCGAGCGAACAGAACTGATCATTTTTTCTTCCGTTTCTTGCCCAAGGCTTTCAGCCGTGCCGCCGCCATTTCGTTAACCGCCCTGCGCTCCTTGTTCTTCATGCTCTTCCAGGCCTTCATCTCGTCTCGACTGCGTCCGCAACCGATACAGATGTCGTCCTTGACCTCGCAAATGCTGACGCACGGATTTTTCGCCTTGTCGCCCAAATAACACCTCCGGTAAGTCGAGGGCTCTACACAACCAGTAGAAGCCCTCCTCAGCCGCAGGTTCTATCGAAAACAAGCTATCGAAACGATCAGTCCCACCAATACTCGACCTGTAGGCCGAAGTTCGAGCCGTGCCGGTCGCCGCCAAAGGTGCCGGTATCCGACAACGCGCTACCGGCAGCCATCAGGTTGGCCGCCTCCTGGGCCGCTTCGTTCCACTGCGCATAGGTGTAATACAGGCGCACTTCCGGACGAGCCCAGAAATCAGGTCCTGCCGGCGACCAGGTTGGCGCGATGGTGAACTTGGTTAGCTTGCGGGTACCCCCCGGCGCGTCGATCTGGTCATGGCCCAGTTCGGCAACCAGCTTGAACTGTTGGGTAAATGCATAGACCGGACGCACGCCCACCGAAATCCAGTCCTGATCGCCGCCGCCCTGGCGCTTGTCCTTCTGATACACCGCCTGGAACTGGCCGCCAAAGCGCGGCGTCACCTGCCAGTCGAAGAATTCGACCACGCGCCAGCTCTTGTCGCTGCTACCGAGCGTGACGTCGCCGGTATAGCCGAGACCGGTCCCCGGCCCTTCGCCGTACTGAACAGCGAAAGTGTTGCTACCGCCGAGGAAGCCGATCTGCTTGTGCTGCACAGTAACGGCCCAGCCGCTGTTGGCATCGCGCTGGTCCGGTTCGTCGATATAACTGACACCGAACTCCAGCTCGCCACCGGGATTGCTGTCAAAGCCGCCGACGTTGAAGTCATGACGGTTGATGTAGTTGTCCTGGAAAACGTTGTCCTTGCGGGAGAAGGCGTAGCTGTACTTCAGCCCGCCGATCTCCATGTCCTCGATGCCGGCGCCGGTTGCGCTCTGGTTCCAGTAGTAGAAATCGGAAATGTGAATGTCGTTACGCTTGTAGAAACGTCGCCCCGCCCACAGAGAACCGCCGTAAAGTGCGGGCACCTTGCTCCATTCGGCGTACGCCTGAACCATCCGCGCCCAGCCGTGGTCGCCAGTGAACTTGGGCGTGTGGTCGTATTCGTTATACAACGCCGCCATACCTTCGATACTCAGCACCGAACCGTCATCGAGGGTGAACAGATCCTGTCGCAAGCCCAGCTCTGCATACTGCTCGCACTCGTTACCGAGACGAAATTTCGAGGGCGCGCCAGGCAGCTGAAAACAGGCCTGTGATCCACTGCTGCTCGAATCGCCAACGCCGCTGCGCACGTAACCATTGAAATCGAGGGCCTGAACGGTAAACGGCGTGGCAATGCCGGCCAGCACTGCCACAAAACCCAAAGATTTGGCTTTTTTCATGTCCGCTCCAATTAGCTCTTATTTTTGTTACTGCCGTTGGATCGAGCCGGTGAAGGCCCGCTCTTCCGAGCCGCATGGCACTGCACGTGCACAACGGTTCGAGTGGGTGCGCCCGGCGCCAGATGCTGCGCTGGGCTGACAGGCCGGAGGCAGCTACGCGGCGCCCGGCTGCTGAATCTCGATTCAGGCGAAACGGTCACTCAAGGGGCGAGCGTTCGAGCGGCCGGCTGGTTGGGCTGCACGAGGCCTTTGTCTGGAGCGATGCAAAGGCGCTCGCCGGTTTGCGCATCGAACAGCAGCACCTTCTCCGACTCGAACTGCAGACACATCGTCTGGC
This sequence comes from Pseudomonas saudiphocaensis, assembly GCF_000756775.1. NCBI lineage: Bacteria > Pseudomonadati > Pseudomonadota > Gammaproteobacteria > Pseudomonadales > Pseudomonadaceae > Pseudomonas > Pseudomonas saudiphocaensis. The sequence goes on along the minus strand of NZ_CCSF01000001.1, from coordinate 399,676 downwards.
CGGGATCTGGCGCGAGATCCGGCGCCAGACGGCAGCAGACCTTGGCGTCGTTGAGCTTGACGAAGACCATGGTGTCCGGACCGGTAGGCTCGACGACCTGAACCTCGGCGCGCAGCGATAGAGAAGCGCCCTCCACCCCAACACCAATCCGCTCGGGCCGGATGCCCAGAATCACTTCGCGGCCTTCCAGTGATTCGTCCGTGGCGAGCCTCAACGGCAACTCGCAACGGTCCCGGTCGCTTTCCAGCAGCGCACTCCAACCCCCAGCACGCCTGCTCAGCCGCAGCGGGACGAAGTTCATGGGCGGCGAGCCGATAAAGCTGGCCACGAAAAGATTTGCCGGGTTGTCGTAGATGTCCTTCGGCGTGCCGAACTGCTGAACGACGCCATCCTTCATGACCGCGACCTTGTCACCGAGGGTCATCGCCTCGATCTGGTCATGGGTGACGTATACCGTGGTGGTCTTCAGTCGCTGATGCATCAGCTTGATTTCGGTGCGCATCTCCACCCGGAGCTTGGCATCGAGGTTCGACAGGGGCTCATCGAACAGATAGATCTTTGGCCGGCGTGCCAGCGCCCGACCCATGGCCACGCGCTGTTGTTGCCCTCCGGACAGCTGCGACGGCTTGCGAGCCAGCAGGTGCTCGATCTGCAGCAGCTTGGCAACGCGGGAGACCTCCTCCTCGATCATCGCCGCCGGCATCTTGCGCATCTTCAGGCCGAAGGCGATGTTTTCCCGCACGGTCATGGTCGGGTACAGCGCGTAGGACTGGAACACCATGGCGATATCCCGATCCTTGGGACTGGCGGAGCTGATGTCGGCACCGTCAACGCGGATCTCGCCGCCGGTGATGTTTTCCAGCCCCGCGATGCAGTTCATCAGTGTGGACTTTCCGCAACCCGAGGGGCCGACGAGGATTAGAAACTCGCCATCACCGATCTTCAGGTCGATGTCTTTAAGCGTCTCGTTGCCGCTTCCGGCGTAGCTTTTGCGGACGTTACGTAATTCGAGTGCAGCCATGGTCCTTCTCCTACCCCTTGACCGCGCCGGCCGTAAGCCCACGCAAGAAATACTTGCCGGCGAGGATGTACACCACCAGCGTTGGCAGGCCGGCGATCATCGCCGCGGCCATGTCGACGTTGTATTCCTTGGCGCCCGTGCTGGTGTTGACCAGGTTGTTCAGCGCCACTGTGATCGGCTGGGCATCGCCGCTGGCGAACACCACACCGAAGAGAAAGTCGTTCCAGATCTGGGTGAACTGCCAGATCAGGCAGACCATGATGATCGGGATCGACATGGGCAGCAGAATGCGCCCGAAGATGGTGAAGAAGCCTGCGCCATCCAGACGCGCCGCGCGCACCAGCGCCTCCGGCACGCTCACGTAAAAATTGCGGAAAAACAGCGTGGTGAAGGCGATGCCATAAACCACATGCACCAGCACCAGCCCCGCCGTGGTGTTGGCCAGGCCGAACTTGCCGAGTGTGAACGAGGCCGGCAGCAGCACGGTCTGGAACGGCAGGAAGCAGCCGAACAGCAACAACCCGAAGAACAGTTGCGAACCCCGGAAGCGCCACATCGACAGGACATAGCCGTTCAAGGCACCCAGTGCGGTCGAAATCAGCACGGCGGGTACCGCCATCTTCAGGGAGTTCCAGAAGTAGCCATCGACCGCCGCCCAGGCTTTCAGCCAGCCGATCAGGGTGAAGGTCTCCGGCCAGGAGAGCAGGTTGCCGCTGCGAATATCCTCCGGGGTCTTGAAGCTGGTCAGCAGCATCACCACCAGCGGCACCAGGTACAGGGCTGCCGCCAGCAGCAGCGTGGCGTGGATGGCCAGGCGGCTCGGGCTGACAGACTTAGACATGGCGCTTGCCCCGCAACTCCGAGTAGAGATAGGGCACCAGAATCATCAGGATCGCGCCCAGCATCATCATTGCGCTGGCCGAACCTATGCCCATCTGGCCGCGGCTGAAGGTGAAGTTGTACATGAACATCGCCGGTAAATCGGAGGCGTAGCCCGGCCCGCCGGCGGTCATGGCGGCGACCAGATCGAAGCTCTTGATCGCGATGTGCGCAAGGATCATCACTGCACTGAAGAACACCGGCCGCAGGCTCGGCAGCACGATGCGCAGGTAAATGGTCGGCAGGCTGGCGCCATCGATCTGCGCGGCGCGCACGATGGATTGATCGACCCCACGCAGACCGGCAAGAAACAGCGCCATAACGAAGCCGGATGCCTGCCAGACCGCCGCAATCACCAGGCAGTAAATGACCCGCTCCGGGTCTACCAGCCAGTCGAAGCGGAAGCCTTCCCAACCCCAGTCGCGGAGCATCTTGTCGATACCCAGACCGGGGTTGAGCAACCACTGCCAGGCGGTCCCGGTGACGATCATCGACAAGGCCATCGGGTACAGGTAGATGGTGCGGATAAAGCCTTCTCGGCGAATGCGCTGATCCAGCAGCACCGCGAGCAACACGCCAATCGCCAGGCTGACGCCGATGAACAAGCCCCCGAATACCACCAGATTCTGGCTCGCCACCCACCAGCGGTCATTGGCCATCAGGCGCGCGTACTGCTGCAGGCCGACCCACTTGTAGCTGGGCATAAAGCTGGAGTTGGTGAACGAGAGCAGCAGCGTCCAGAGGATGTAGCCATAGAAACCAACCAGCACCATCACCATGGTCGGCGCCATCACCAGCTTGGGTAGCCAGCGTTGTAGCGCATCCAGAGGTGAGGCCTTGGTGTAAAACATCGTGACACTCATCGGGCGTTACCAGACAGAGCAGGAAATCCGGGCCGAACGCTCCCTGCGACGGCCATCGCGGGCTGTCGCTGAGGGCATTAACGGGGTACGGCGGGCCGCAGAAGCTGACCCGACTCTTAGCCTATTGCGCGGACTTGATCGCCGCGTAAAGCTGCGCGCCGACCTTGCTCGGGTCAGCGTTTTTCTCACTCATGAAGTTGGTCACCACATCGAAGATGGCGCCCTGCACGGCGAGGTTGGTAGCCATGCTATGGGCCATGCTCGGCTCCAGTTGGCCGTTCTGATCGGCCTCCCTGAAGTCCTTCATCGAAGCCTGGGCGCAACTGTCGAACTTGCTCATGTCCAGATCGGAACGCACCGGAATGGAGCCCTTGTTCTGGTTGAACACGTATTGGAATTCAGGCTCCAGGGCGATTCTGGCCAAGGCATGTTGCGCGGCAATGTCGCCCTTGTTCTTGAGCTTGAACATGGCGATGGAGTCGATGTTGTAGGTGTAGCTGCCAGCAGTTCCGGGCATGGGCACGCACTGGTAATCCTCGCCAGCCACCTTGCCGGCTGCGGTCCATTCGCTCTTCGCCCAGTCGCCCATGATCTGCATGCCGGCCTTGCCGTCGATCACCTGGGCAGTCGCCAGGTTCCAGTCACGCCCGGCGCGGTTGTCGTCCATATAGCTGGCCAGCTTCTTCAGCGCGGTGAACACTTCGGTCATCTGCGGGCTGGTCAGGGTCGCCTCGTCGTTCTCGATGAATGCCTTGTGATAGCCATCGGCACCCATGATGCCAAGCACTAGCGCTTCGAAAACGGTGCTGTCCTGCCAAGGCTGACCACCGTGCGCCAAGGGCACGAAGCCTGCAGCCTTGAGCTTGTCACCCGCGGCATAGAGCTCTTCAAGGGTGGTGGGTGCCTTGTCGATGCCGGCCTTCTCGAACACCTTCGGGTTGATCCACAGCCAATTGACTCGATGGATGTTCACCGGCACCGCCACGTAATGTCCGTCGTATTGCATGGTATCGATGACGGTCTTCGACAGCAGGTCATCCCAGCCGTTGGCCTCGGCCACTTCGTCGAGCGGGCTCAGCAGATCGAGCGCACCCCATTCCTGCAGGTCAGGTCCCTTGATCTGCGCAGCGCCCGGCGGGTTGCCGGATACCACACGGGTCTTCAGTACGGTCATGGCGGCAGAACCGGCGCCTCCGGCGACGGCACCATCCTTCCAGGTGAATCCATCCTTCGCGACCAGATCTTTCAGAACTTTCACCGCAGCGGCTTCGCCACCGGATGTCCACCAGTGAACCACTTCGACGGTGCCTTTGCTGTCGGCAGCCAGCGCGGACAAGGGGAACAACGAAGCAAGGGAAACAACAGTGACAAAACGAGTGATGGTGTTCATGGGTGCACCTTTTCTTGTTTTTATACATGCAGCCTGATGCTTGCATTGCACCGAGTCTAAGCCGGTGCAACAGCCAAAGGCGTAACGAAGGGATGCGGATATGTCACAGCCCGGTTACACAGCCCAGCGCGGTGGCCAGGCTTGGGGCCAGTGGCAGGCGTGGCAGCAATGTCGCCTGGTAGGCGTGATAGAGATCCGGCTTGCCTGGCCAGATACTGCTTGCCGGCCGGTTGTCATCATCGAGCTCATGGTGCCAGCTGCCGTTCTGCAGATCGATGAAATGCTGCGCAACGAACTCCCAGAGTCGGCGATACCAATCCTCGTAAACAGGTTCGCCTGTGCGCCTGAGCAAGGCCGCTGCCGCCGCAATCGCTTCGGCATGCACCCAATGCAGGCGCGCACGCACCACCGGCTGGCTCGACCAGTCGAGGGTATAGACCAGGCCTGGCTTGCCGTCCGCGCCCCAGGCGTCTCGGCCGGCACTGGCGAACAACCCGCCGGCATCGGTCAACAACCACGCCGGCGCAGCGAGGCCGGCGCGCTGCAGGGCAGCTTCCAGATGCAACAACAGCCGAGCCCACTCGAAGCTATGCCCGGGCGTGCTGCCATAGGGGCGAAACGGGTCAGCGCGGTTGCCTTCGCTATAGTCGGGCCGCGCTCGCCACGCCTGATCGAAATGCTCGACCACTACGTACCCGCTCGCTGCAGCATGTCCGTGAATCAAGCGCTCGGCGATGCGCAGCGCGCGCAGTAGCCACAGGCTATCACCGGTGGCGTCGGCCAGGGCGAGAAAGGCCTCGGTCGCGTGCATATTGCTATTGGCGCCGCGATATTCCTCTTCCTGCTGCCAATCGCGGCTCAGGCTCTCACGCAGAGCGCCCTGCTCCTCACTCCAGAAATGCTTTTCGAGAATGGCAATCGCTTCCTCCAGCAGCACTCCAGCCCCGGGCCGACCGGCGACCGTTGCAGAGCTTGCTGCCAGGGCAACGAATGCATGCAGGTAGGCGGACTTGCCGCCCTGGCGCGTTGCATCGGCAAAACAACCGCCGAACTCGGCATCATGCAAAGCGCCCCCTTGCAGCGCAGCGACACCATGGTCAATCAGCTCAGCGTGTCCGGGAATGCCCTGGATGTGTGCAAGGACGAAACAATGGGTCATGCGAGCTGTATGGATCAGCTCGGCACAAGCGTGCTCAGGGAGCTGGCCGTTGGCATCAAGCGCAGCGAAGCCATGCTCGACTCGCGAAGCCTGGGCGAACGACAGCAGGCGCGTGCCTTCGTCAGCGAGCCAGCTCAGGTGGGCTGGCCGCTGCAGCCAGCTTTCAGCGGGTAATGCAGGTGTTTTCATTGTTGTTCCCATGCAGGTGCTCGCAGCCGTTCAGCATCGAAAAAGCGGGCAGCGCCACGATGGGTGCACCTCTCGAGAGGCAGAACCGAGCCTGATGCCAGAATTCTAGCGGCCGCTTGGATGCATCAGGTCACGAAAGCGACCGCTTTTGTCACCGGGTGGTGACAATCACTCCAGCTTGCGAGGTAAACGCAAGGTTACCCGCAGCCCGCCCTCCGGCAGATTGCGCAGGGTAATCTCGCCGCCATGGCTGTGAGCAATGTTGCGCGCGATGCCCAGCCCGAGGCCGTAGCCTGGCTTCTTGGCCGACAGGCGGAAATTCGGCTCGAACACCTGAGCCAACCAGGCTTCCGGCACGCCAGGTCCCTCATCATCGACGTGCAGCACGAAGTGCTCCGGGCTGTCTTCGATGCTCAGGTGTGCCCGCTCCCCATATTTCAGTGCATTGTCCAGCAGGTTGCCGATGCAGCGTTTGAGCGCCAGCGGTTTGCCCGGATAAGGCAAACCGGCTCGGCCCTGCAATGAGACCCGACCGTTACCAGTGGGCGTAAGGTAAGGCTCGGTAATGCAGTTGAGCAGCAGGTTCAGATCCAGCGGCTCGATGTTCTCGTGAATGTCGGTGTCCTTGACGCACTGTAGAGCGCCCTTGACCAGCAACTCGAGCTCATCCAGATCACGGCTGAATTTCGCCTGCAGGGCCGGATCCTCCAGAAGCTCCACTCGCAGGCGCAACCGGGTAATCGGCGTGCGCAAGTCATGCGAGATCGCAGTGAACAGCTGCGCACGCTCAGTCAGATAACGCCCGATGCGCTCGCGCATGCTGTTAAACGCCCGGCTGACTTCGACTACCTCGCTACCCCCCGCCTCAGGCAGCAGCTCCACTTCGCTGCCGAGCGACATCTCCCGCGCCGCCTGCGCCAGCCGCTTGAGTGGACGGCTCTGCCAGTGCACGAGAATACCGATGAACAGCAGCAGGAAGCTGGTGGTGAGCAGGATGAACCAGAGCTGCTGGGTTGGAACGCCCTCGTTCTCCAGACTGACGTAGGGCGCGGGCATCAATGAGGCAAGGTAGAGCCACTCTCCAGGCGCAATCTGGATCTGCGTTACCAGCACCGGCGGATCCAGCGGCTTCAGGCTCAGCGCGTAATGCGCCCAGGAGCGCGGCAATTCGTCGAGCTTCAACCCGCCGTTGAAAAGACGTAGATCGTCGGGACTCACAAAGTTGACCGACATGTCCACCTCGCTGCCGAGGCGCTCGCGCAGCACTTCATCCACTGCTTCCAGCACCGCCTGTTTGCGTTTTGTCGGCGGCAGGATCTGCATGTCCAGCGGTTTGTCATTCAGCGACACGAAGAAGCGCGTGCCGCCCATGCTGCGCAGCTGATCAAGCACCAGCGGCCGGTAGCCGAGTGGCAGCGAGCGGAAAAAGCTGACGCTGGCTGACATCGAATGCGCAAGGCTGCGGGCACTGGCCAACAGACCTTCCATCTGGTTGGCACGCAACTGCGATACCCAGATGAAACTGGACAAACCTTGCGCCAGCAGCACCACCAGCAGCGTCAGAAACAGCATGCGACCCAGTAGCGAACGCGGCACCAGCCGCCAGCGGCGCCTAGCCGAGCGTGTCATGGTGCTGCACGACCTGGGCCGCAAGCAGGTAACCACTACCTCGCACGGTACGGATCAGCCGCGGGCACTTGCCGGTATCACGCAAGCGCTGACGCAGGCGACTGACGCCCATATCGACGATTCGGTCCAGCGGCATGACCTCGCGGCCCCGGGTGGCATTGGCAATGGTGTCACGGTCGAGAATCTGCTGAGGGTGGTCGAGAAACAGCTTCAGCAGCGCGAAATCAGCCCCGGACAGCAGCACTTCCTCGCCGTCCTGATGGAACAGCCGCCGGCTGACCATATCCAGCCGCCACTCATCGAAGAGCAACACCTCGCGGGTACGCTCCTGGCTGAACTGAACCCGGCGCAGCAGCGCCTTGATGCGAGCCAGCAATTCACGGGGGCTGAAGGGCTTGGCCAGATAGTCGTCAGCCCCCAACTCCAGACCGATAACGCGATCAGCCTCGTCGGAACTGGCCGTGAGCATGATGATGGGCAACTGTGCCAGACGCTGATGGCCGCGAACCCAGCGACAGAGGCTGAAGCCGTCTTCGTCGGGCAGCATCACATCGAGAATTACCAGATCGGCCGGGCCACCGGCCATCGCATCGCGAAATTGAGCGCCATCGGCCACGGTGCGAACCTGGAAACCGGATCGGCTCAGGTAGGCGTCCAGCAACTCCCGGATTTCCTGGTCATCATCAACCAGCAGAATCGATCTTCCAGCCTGGTTCACTGTGCATCCCTTCCCTTGTTCTGGCTCCGGCATGGACCTGGACGAAGCGGCCTGCTAGTAAGACATGCTCTCCAGTTGCTGCTGTAAAGCGACGCCGGCGCCTTCCAGGCCAGAGTACTCGGCTGTCACCAACCAGACCGGAACATTGTCAAAGTAGCGACTCATACGGCCCTTGTCGCGCAGGCTCCGACTGAAGCCGCTGCGGGCGAAGAACTCGGCAAAGCGCGGCACGATGCCACCGGCGATATAGACGCCACCCTGCGCGCCCGTGGTGAGGACGTTGTCGCCGGCAATTCGACCCAGCCAGACGCAGAATTGTTCCAGCACGGCTTCGGCGTAGGCGTCGCCGGCCAAGGCGGCAGCTGTCACTTCCATGGGCGAGGCCAGGCGAGGCTGTTTGCCGTCGAGCACACAGCTGGTGCGATAGAGCGCCAGCAAGCCGCTGCCACTGAGCACAGCTTCGGCATTTACATGGCCGAGCTCTGCGTGCAGGCAGCCCCATAGCGCCGCTTCCCGAGCCGAGCCGACCGGCAGGCAAACGTGCCCACCCTCTCCCGGCAGCGCTCGCCAACCGCCATCGGTCAAGGGCAGCAGTGTAGCCACGCCAAGCCCGGTACCAGGTCCGACCACCAGCCGCGGCCTGCCAATTTCGGACTGGCCAGGGCAGATTTCGATCAACTCGCCGTCGCGCAGACGGGTCATGCCCAACGCCATGGCAGTGAAGTCATTGATCAGCAGCAGGTCGCGCAGCCCAAGCTCACGGCAGAACGCCTGACGGCTCAAACGCCAGTGATTATTGGTGAAGACAAATTCATCCCCAGACACCGGACCTGCGCAGGCCAGGCACACCGACTGCAGCGCTTCGACCGGCTGCCCGATGTCTTGCAGATAGGCGCGAATAGCGGCTTCGACAGACGGAAAGTCAGCGGTTGGCAGCACCCGCACCGCCTCGACGTGCTGCCCGTTCCACAACGCAAAGCGGGCGTTGGTGCCGCCGATGTCGCCTACCAGTGCTGTCACTTGAGTGCTTCCAACGCTTCGGTGAACACGCTGGCGCCCTTCTCCGCCGGGCTGAAGGCCGTGCGCAGGAAGCCGAACAGTTCTCGCCCGCAACCGATACCCAGATCGCTTGGTGCCACCGCCGGCTCACGGCTGGCGAACTCAGCCTGATCGACCCGCACGCTCAGCTCTCCCGTTTCGCCGTCGACGCGGATGACATCGCCGTCACGCACCCGGCACAACGGGCCGCCATCGAGCGCCTCGGGGCTGACGTGAATCGCAGCCGGCACCTTGCCGGATGCGCCGGACATGCGCCCGTCGGTGACCAGCGCCACCTTGTAGCCACGATCCTGCAGCACGCCGAGAAATGGCGTCAGCTTGTGCAGCTCGGGCATCCCATTGGCCTTCGGGCCCTGAAAGCGCACCACGGCGACAAAGTCTTTTTCCAGCTCGCCATCCATGAATGCCTGGGCCATTTCGCTCTGGTCGCTGAACACCCTTGCCGGCGCCTCGACCACACGATGCTCCGGTGCCACCGCGGAAATCTTGGTTACCCCGCGGCCCAGATTGCCTTGCAGCACGCGCAATCCACCTTCGGAAGAAAACCCCCGTTCAGCCGGCCGCAGAATCGCCTCATCCAGGCTGTTGGTCGGTCCTTCTTTCCACACCAGAGCCCCGTTCTCCAGGAACGGCTCGCGGGTGTAGCGGCGCAACCCCTGCCCCACGACCGTATGGACATCCTCATGCAACAGCCCAGCATCCAGCAGGGTGCGCACCATGAAGGGCACACCGCCGCAGGCATGGAAGTGGTTCACGTCGGCCTGCCCGTTGGGGTAGACCTTGGCCAGGGTCGGTGTCACCGCCGAAATATCAGCCATGTCCTGCCAGGTCAGCTGGATGCCGGCGGCCTGGGCGAATGCGGGGATGTGCAAGGTATGGTTGGTCGAGCCGCCTGTCGCGCACAGTGCTACCACGGAGTTGACGATGGCCTTCTCGTCGACGATCTGGCACAGCGGCATATAGTTGCCGGACTGCGGTGTCAGACGGGTCACCTGGCGTGCCGCCTCACGGGTAAGCTCGTCGCGCAGCGGCGTGTAAGGGTTGACGAAGGAGGAGCCCGGCAGATGCAGGCCCATGATTTCCATCACCACCTGGTTGGTGTTCGCCGTGCCATAGAAGGTGCAGGTACCGGGGCTGTGATAGGAGAGCATTTCCGACTCCAGCAACTCCTCGCGGCTGGCCTTGCCTTCGGCGTAGCGCTGCCGCACCTCCGCCTTCTGCTTGTTGGGAATGCCCGAAGGCATCGGACCGCCGGGAACGAATACTGCCGGTAGATGACCGAAGCGCAACGCGCCGATCATCAACCCCGGAATGATCTTGTCGCAGATGCCCAGATACAGCGCCGCATCAAACATGTTGTGCGACAGGGCAATGGCCGTCGCCATGGCAATCACTTCGCGGCTGGCCAGGCTCAGCTCCATTCCCGCCTCGCCCTGGGTCACGCCATCACACATGGCCGGCACGCCGCCAGCGAACTGCCCGACCGAGCCAAAGTCACGCAGCGCCTGCTTGATGATGTCCGGGAAATGCTCGTAGGGCTGATGCGCCGAAAGCATATCGTTGTAGGCCGAGACGATGGCCACGTTGGCTTCGTTCATCAGGCGCAACTTCTGCTTGTCACCAGCCGAAGCGCAACCCGCCACGCCATGCGCAAAGTTGGCGCACTGCAAGCTACCGCGATGCGGCCCCTCGCTGGCAGCGGCAGACATCATCGCTAGATAACGCTGTCGTGTGGGCCGGCTGCGCTCGACCAAACGCTCGGTAACCTGTTGTATCTGCGCATGCATGGCATTACTCCCGGTTCGTGGTTTGAGGCTCGTCAGGCAGATCGTCGAAATCAGTCTTCAGGCCGCTTTCCATATTGTCCAGTTCCTGCAACAGACTGCGGAAGCTGGGTTTCTCATCTGGTGTCTGCATCGGCGCAGCGAGGTCGGCACGCGCCTGCAGGGCGTCTGGCACCGGTGCGTCTTCTTCGTCCAGGGCCAGCGGTGCAGGTTCCATCTCACGCAGTACCGCCAGCGGCGGCAACTCGTCGAGGTTCTTCAGATTGAAATGGTCGAGAAATTGCCGAGTGGTGGCGAACATTGCCGGACGCCCCGGCACTTCGCGGTGGCCGACCACACGTATCCACTCACGCTCCAGCAACGTCTTGACGATCTGGCTGTTGACCGCGACGCCACGGACATCTTCGATCTCGCCACGAGTGATTGGCTGGCGATAGGCGATCAGCGCCAGAGTTTCCAGCAAGGCCCGGGAATAACGCTGCGGCCGCTCTTCCCAAAGCCTCCCGACCCAGGGTGAAAAGCGCGCACGCACCTGCAAGCGATAGCCACTGGCGACTTCCTTGAGTTCAAAAGCACGCCCCTTGCAGGACTTTTCGAGCACCTCCAATGCTTTGCGCAACTGCGCGTTGGAGGGACGCTCGGCCTCCTCGAAGAGTTCGCTTATGCGCTCGATGGACATGGGCTTGCCGGAAGCCAGCAACAGCGCTTCCAGCAGCGCAGCGAGGTCCTTGGGTTCGGAAAGGTTCACAACCAGACTCCTAGGATTGCGTCATTCGGTGCGCAGACGCACATGGATCGGCGCAAGAGGCTCGTTCTGCACCAGTTCGACCAGCGATTCCTTGACCAACTCCAGCACCGCAATGAAGGTGACCACCACACCGGCGCGGCCCTCTTCGGCGCTGAACAATGCGACAAAGGGCACGAAAGCGCCACCCTGGAGACGCTCCAGCACCAGGCTCATGCGCTCGCGGGTCGACAGCGCCTCACGACTGATCTGATGGCTCTCGAACATGTCGGCGCGGCGCAGCACCTCGGCCATGGAAAGCAGCAGCTCTTCCAGACTGATACTCGGCAACAGCTTGCGCGCACGGGCTTCTGGTGCTTCCAGGCGCGGCACATGGAGTTCGCGCCCGACTCGCGGCAGCTCATCGAGGCCCTCGGATGCGGCCTTGAACCGCTCGTATTCCTGCAAACGGCGAATCAGCTCGGCACGCGGGTCAACTTCGTCCTCCTCGGACGCGGTGGAACGCGGCAACAACATGCGCGACTTGATTTCAGCCAGCATCGCGGCCATCACCAGGTATTCGGCGGCGAGTTCCAGACGCACGCTTTTCATCAGCTCGACATAGCCCATGTATTGGCGAGTGATCTCTGCCACGGGAATGTCGAGGATGTCGATGTTCTGCTTGCGAATCAGGTACAGCAACAGGTCCAGCGGGCCTTCAAAGGCTTCGAGAAAGACTTCAAGGGCATCCGGAGGAATGTAGAGATCCTGCGGCAGTTCGTTGAAGGCCTCTCCGTAGACCAGCGCCAGCCGCAGCTGCTCACCGGGCAGGGTATCGACGGCCTCGGCCTCGGCTTGCTGCGACATGCGTGCTCCTGGCAGGGTGGTTTCCTTCGTTATATCCAACTAGGCGTGACTTGCTCAGGAGATGAATGGTGCAGGATCACCGCAGCCGACACGCACCACTTCGGGGTCGCCATCAACCAGGCTGATGACGGTCGAGGCTTCAATACCGCCGTAGCCACCATCGATAACCAGATCCACCTGATGCTCAAGCACATCGCGCATTTCGTAGGGATCACTCATCGGCTCGGCCTCACCCGGCAGAATCAGGCTGACACTCATCAATGGCTCACCAAGCTCAGCCAGCAAGGCCTGGGCAATGGGCAGCTTCGGTACTCGCAAGCCTATGGTGCGACGCTTGGGATGCAGCAGCATGCGCGGAACTTCACGGGTGGCGCTAAGAATGATCGTGTAGGGGCCGGGCAGATGCGTCTTGAGCAGGCGGAAGGCCGCCGTGTCGACCTTGGCGAACAACCCGAGCTGAGACAGATCGCGGCACACCAGGGTGAAGTTGTGCTTGTCATCGAGCTGGCGCAGACGCCGGATGCGTTCGATACCCGACTTGTTGCCCATGGCGCAGCCGATGGCGTAGGACGAATCGGTCGGGTAGACCACCACACCGCCCTGACGAATGATCTCTACCGCCTGCTTGATCAATCTGACCTGGGGGTTTTCCGGATGAATCTGAAAGAATTGGCTCACGGCGACTCCCTGTTCAGCGGGCAAAAGACTTGTCTGGTTCATGCTCGAAATGCCTCCAAATGGGCTGCAAATCGTCCGGTAGAGCACGGTACATCCCCAACTCCGACCAATCGCCCGGCGCATGGAAATCACTGCCGAGACTGGCCATCAAACCGAATTCCCTCGCCAGAATCGACAGCCCCCCCACCTGCTCCAGCGGCTGCATGCCGTTGACCACTTCCAGGGCGTGACCACCGCCCTGGGCGAAATCAGCAACCAGTCGGCGGCGTTTGCTACGGGTGAAATCGTACTGCCAGGGATGCGCCAGGCTGATCCAGGCACCCGCATCGCGCAAGGTGCTCAGGGTTCCCTCAAGGCTTGGCCAATGCTGTTTCACATCGCCGAGCTTGCCCGATCCGAGCCATTTACGAAACGCCTCGGCATGATCCCGCACATGCCCGGCACGCACCAGAAACTCCGCAAAGTGCGGGCGAGCCGGCGCGTTGCCGCTGTCGCCCCGCTGCTGCTGTACCTCGCGCGCGCCCTCAAGCGCACCCGGCATGCCCTTGGCAGCCAGGCGCTGGGCAATCAGTTCGGCGCGTTGCCAACGGCCAGCATGCAACTTGGCGATGGCGTTTTTCAGCGCACTCGCCTCCGGGTCAAAGGCATAGCCGAGCACATGAATGGTCGCCCCATTCCATTGGCAGGACAGCTCAATGCCGCTGACCAGGCGGATACCCAGCGAATCGGCAGCGGCGCGGGCCGCACCAAGTCCTTCGAGGGTGTCGTGATCGGTCAGGGCAAGCAATTCGATCCCACGCGCATGCGCCCGTTCGACCAGTACCTCAGGGGCCAGGACACCATCGGACGCGGTGCTGTGGCAATGCAGATCGACAATCATTCGGGTGCTCATTCTCCAAAGACGTAGCGGTTGCCATGTTGGACCACTACCGCCTGTTTGCGTGCCTCCACCATCACGGGCACTCGCATGCATCGCGAACAGATCCGCCAAAAACTCAGGGCGTTCAGCGTCTCAATTGTGTTCCGCCAAAAATGCAGTTTCCGTATTATGCCGGCAGTCCATGCTCGTGGCTCGCGCCGAGATTGAATCAGCCGCTTCATGAAGCCTGTTCACGGCGCCCTCCAGCACATGCGAAAAACATAGGGTTGATGCATTAAATTGGCCAAAAGCCCCATATACAGCTCATCATGTTGCGCCATCCAACTGCCACCAGCGCAGCACTTACTACGCACTCGATCATAGGAGACACCATGCTCTACGCCATCATCGCCACCGACCTGCCCGACACGCTGCAAAAGCGCCTCGACTCCCGCCCGGCTCACCTGGCGCGCCTCGACCAGCTGAAGAGCGAAGGCCGTCTGGTCCTGGCCGGCCCGCACCCAGCCGTAGACAGCAATGATCCTGGCGCCGCCGGCTTTACCGGCAGCCTGGTCGTGGCAGAGTTCGAGTCCCTGCAGGCCGCCGAGCAATGGGCCGAAGCCGATCCCTACAAGGCCGCCGGGGTCTATGGCCCGGTCATCGTCAAACCGTTCAAGCAGGTTTACCCCTGATAGCGTTTGCAGTCTGAGGTCGTGGCAGCCCACGACCCATAAAAAGGAAAGAGGAGTTCCGATGCGCCAAGGTTCGCTGTCCCTGCTGCTTGCGCTGTGTCTTGCTTCACCGCTGCTACATGCCGAAGAAGAAATGGCCGCTCCAACCGAGCATCAGCCCCTACCCGTACAGACTTCAGCCGAACACGAACCGCAGCGCACAGAGCCTGACCGCCGCACCCCGGCAGTCAGCGCCGAACAGATGCAGTTGGCTCAGCTGCGTCAGGAAAATCGACGCCTGCGCATTCAGCTGCATGAAGAACAGGCGAAGCTTCAATCGCACTCGCAACCAGAGCCGCAACTGCTCAACGAGCAACAGCAGTGGTTCGCCATTGGTGGCGGTGTCGGAATGCTGGGGTTCCTGCTGGGCGTGCTGACCACGCGCAGCGGCCGCCGCCGGCAATGGTTGAACTGAACCCATACGAGCGAAGGCATGAGCGAACTGCTGTTGATAGATGACGACCAGGAGCTCTGCGAGCTGCTGGTCAGCTGGCTGGCCCAGGAAGGCTTCGTCGCCCACGCATGCCACGACGGCCAAAGTGCCCGGGCAGCGCTAAGCGAACATCAGCCCAGTGCGGTAGTACTCGATGTGATGCTGCCCGACGGCAGTGGGCTGGAGCTGCTCAAGCAGCTGCGCAGCGAGTATCCCGACCTGCCCGTACTGATGCTTTCCGGTCGTGGCGAACCACTGGACCGCATCCTCGGACTTGAGCTGGGCGCTGACGACTACCTGGCCAAGCCCTGCGACCCGCGCGAACTTACCGCTCGCCTGCGGGCCGTCCTGCGCCGCAGTCAGCCGACCAGTACGCCGAGCCAGCTGGAGCTGGGCGACCTGTGCTACAGCCCGGCGCGTGGCGTGGCCAACGTGGGCGAGCACGAAGTATCGCTAACCCTGTCCGAGGGCCGTATTCTCGAAGCATTGCTCGCGCAACCTGGCGAGCCCCTGGACAAACAGGCCTTGGCGCAGCTAGCCCTCGGGCGCAAGCTGACCCTCTACGACCGCAGCCTGGACATGCACGTCAGCAATCTGCGCCGCAAGCTCGGACCGCACCCGGACGGCCGCCCACGAATCGTCGCCCTGCGCAGCCGCGGTTACCTTTACGCCTCCTGACCGGCTTTACCGAGCCTTTACCCTGCCCTGACCGCCGCTGACCTTGCGCTGCGTAAACTGAGCTCATCCGGTCAAGGCAGCACCATCGCCTCTGATGCAGACCGGTTTCCATACACAGGAGAACTCTCATGATGCGTAAAACTCTTATTGCCCTTGCCTTTGCTGCCAGCATTCCTGCCGTTGCCCTGGCGATGCCCGGCGCCGGTCATGGCCACCATGGCGGCAAGCACGGCTCGCACATGTTCGAGCAACTCGACCTGAGCAAGGAGCAGAAGCGCGACATGCGCAAGCTGATGGGCGAGCAGATGAAGAACCACCACGATATTACCCAGCGCTATCTGAACAAGCTGCCCGAAGCCGAGCGCAAGGCCATGCAGGATGAGCTGAAGACCAGCAAGCAGGAAACCCACAAAAAGATCCGCGACCTGCTCAAGCCAGAGCAGCAGAAGCAGTTCGATGAAATGCACACGAAAATGGAAGCCAAACGCGCCGAGCGCGCCGAATTCCAGAAGTGGAAAGCCGAACGCGACAGCAAGAACTGATAGCAACACCAACATTGAAGCCCCTCCCACTCTGGTAGGGGCTTCAGCCCGCTAGCCCTGTTTTGGAGTATCCATCCGGTGCGATCCCTGTTCTGGCGCATTCTTGCCACATTCTGGCTGGCCATTGCCCTGGTCGCCGGGCTGGCGGTTTTGTTGGGCCATGCGCTGAATCAGGACACCTGGATCGTCAACCGCCATCCTGGCGTCAAGCAGCTCTCGCAGATCTGGACCGAGGTCTATGAACGCCAGGGCCCGATAGCCGCGCAGTTCATGCTGGAAAGGCACCGACATCGTTTCCATATCGATGTACAGGTGCTTGCCGAAAACGGCCAGCCAGTCATACGTGGCACCTTTCCCGCCCGCGCAGCCGCATTCGAGGCCCGCCAGCAAAACCAAGCTGGGCGTTTGCCGTGGCGACGCCTGACCACCGACTACACAAGTCCGCTGTCTGGCGAAACCTACCTGTTCATCTACCGCATCCCCAATACCGAGCTGCACGCCTGGCATCGCGACAGCCTGTTCTGGCCGTTGAGCGCCCTGGGCATCGCACTGATCGTACTGACCGGCTTCAGCTTGCTTTTGACCCTGTCCATTACCCGCCCACTGGATCGCCTGCGCAGCGCGGTGCATGACCTGGGGCAAACCACCTATCAGCAGAACTCCCTCGCCCGACTGGCCACCCGTCGTGACGAGCTGGGGGTGCTGGCCAAGGATTTCAACCGCATGGGCGCTCGCCTGCAACGCCTGATTGGCAGCCAGCGCCAACTGCTGCGCGACGTCTCCCATGAGCTGCGCTCGCCATTGGCACGACTGCGCATCGCAATTGCCCTGGCCGAACGCGCCACCCCAGCCGAACGCGAGGTCATCTGGCCGCGACTGGCCAAGGAGTGCGACCGCCTGGAAGCGCTGATCAGTGAAATCCTCGAACTGGCCCGGCTCGACGCCGAACCTGGCGCGGCAAGCCCAGTCAGCCTGCAACCGATTTTTCAACAGCTGGTGGAAAACGCACGCATCGTAGCGCCCAACCAGCGGATAGACAGCCAGGTGCAGGACGGTGTCTCCCTGCGCGGCTGGCCCGACATGCTCGAACGGGCGCTGGACAACCTGCTGCGCAATGCCCTGCGTTTCAACCCCGAAGGCATGCCCATCGAACTCCGTGCCCAGGCCGACGCCAACTGGCTGATCCTGACCATTCGCGATCACGGCCCCGGCGTGGATGACGAGCACCTTGCCCGGCTTAGCGAACCCTTCTTCCGCGCCCCTGGCCAAACCACTGCGGGCCACGGCCTGGGCCTGGCCATCGCAAGACGCGCCGCCGAGCGCCACGGCGGTGAGCTATTGCTGAGCAACCATCCCCAGGGCGGCTTCGTCGCCACTCTGAAGCTGCCGCGCAATTCACCACCGGAACAGGTCAGGCCGCTCGAACAAGCGTGACCGTAGAACCAAATTATCCAACCAACGAGCCTTGTAGGCGAACGAACTCGGCTACAGGCTACTTTCGCCGCTCCACTGCTCGACAAAATCCTTCGGCTCCAGTGCTGGCGGGATGCGCAGGCCACCCTCCGGCGTCCCGAGATAGATAAAACCAAGCAGCTGCTCACCCGCCGTCAGGCCCAGACCTTCAGCCACATGCCGGTCATAGGCAAACTCTCCGGTGCGCCACACCGCACCCAGCCCCTGCGCATGGGCCGCCAGCAGCAGCCCGTGAGCGGCACAGCTGACGGCTAGCAACTGTTCGACCTCTGGCACTTTCGGGTGTGGTACCGGACGCGCAATCACAGCCACCAGCATCGGTGCCCGCAGAGGCATCTTGCGCGGCTTCTGCAACACCTCTTCGGAAGCGTCCGGCTGGCGCAGGCGCAAGGCTTCGGCAAACAACTCACCCAACCTATCACGCGCCTGCCCTTCGATAGTCAGGAACCGCCAGGGCCGCAACTGCCCATGATCGGGCGCCCGCAGAGCCGCACGAAACATCAGCTGCAGCTGCTCGGCGCTCGGCGCGGGCTCGACCAGCCGGGTAACCGAAACACGATTGAGCAACAGGTCAAGCGCATCCATCCAGAATCTCCTCATTCAACTTCGCCACGACAACTGCCTATCGAGGCTCAAGAAGAGACAGCTTACCGGCGATGGCCCGAACTCCGAAGCCCGGCCGGCATGGAACGCGGAATGACAGGCCCTCACGCCACCCGATCGGGCGATGCCTGCGGTGACAACGGTGGAGTCAGCGGTGGCAGACCGTGGGCGGCTCGAGCGGCGTCACAGTGGGCATTGTGCTGACCGTCGACCCAGGACGCTTCGAATTCACGGCAAGTACTCGAGCGCTGTTCATAAAGGGTACAGCGCACCCCGCAGCCCACATCGCCCAACAGCCCGACGCAGCGCGCCGGCTTGCTCTCAGTGCCTTGCATCGCAACGTGGAACGGGCTGACCTGCACGGTTATCCCGTCGGGAACCGTACCACCAGACGAGACACATTCGCCCCAAAAGAAAGACACTCGAAAATACGCGCAGCAGGCACCGCAGGTGAGGCAAGGATTGTCGGTCGACATGAATGATGAGCACCAGAAAGCCGGCAAAGGGCCGGCGCCAAGCGGACATTTTATTCACCTGGATAAATTCCGGAGAAGCCCCTCTAGAGGTCAAACAAAAGATTTTTTTGCGCACTCGACGAGCGGTGTACTGGCGTAGCCACAAGGGTAGAATGGCGTCCTTCGTTTAGTGCCGAGTTCGTACCATCATGGCCTTGCCGACGCTGCGCATCATTGGTTTCATTCTCGGCATCTTCCTCATCACCCTGGCCGTCAGCATGGTGGTTCCAATGCTGGCGTTGCTGGCGTTCGAGCGCACCGACGATCTCACCGCATTCATCTGGGCCAGCCTGATCACCTTCGGTAGCGGCCTGGCACTGGTCCTGCCCGGCAGGCCACGCAATACCAACTTGCGCCCACGCGACATGTACTTCCTGACCACGGTGAGCTGGCTCACGGTGTGCTGCTTCGCCGCCCTGCCGATGATGCTGATCCACCACATCAGTTACACCGACGCCTTCTTCGAAACCATGTCCGGTATCACCACCACAGGCGCCACGGTGATTTCCGGCCTGGACGCAGCCTCTCCGGGGTTCCTGATGTGGCGCTCTCTGCTGACCTGGCTCGGCGGCATAGGCTTCATCGGCATGGCGGTAGCCATCCTGCCGTTGCTGCGGGTGGGGGGCATGCGGCTGTTCAAGACCGAGTCCTCGGACTGGTCAGAGAAGGTCATGCCGCGCTCGCATATGGCCGGCAAGTACCTGATCGTGATCTACCTGGCCATCACCCTGCTCGCCTTCATTGCCTTCAGGCTCGCCGGCATGGACAACTTCGATGCCATCAACCACGCCATGTCCACCGTGGCCACCGGCGGCTACTCCACCTCGGACGCCTCCCTCGGCCAGTTCAGCAATGCCTCGCACTGGGTAGCCATCGTTTTCATGATCATCGGCAGTCTGCCGTTCACCCTGTACGTCGCCACCGCACGCGGCAACCGCGGCGCGCTATGGCGGGACGAGCAGGTACGTGGGTTCCTTTTGCTGCTGACCACCACCAGCCTGTTGTTCAGCGCCTGGTACTGGCTCAAGCATGACGACAGCCTGCTTGACTCGCTGCGTATCGTGACCTTCAGCGTGGTGTCGGTCGTCACGACCACGGGCTTCGCCGTGGATGACTACACCCAGTGGGGCGGCTTCGCGGTGATGGTGTTCTTCTATCTGACCTTTATCGGCGGCTGCTCAGGCTCGACCTCCGGCGGGCTGAAGATGTTCCGCTTCCAGGTGGCCTATGCCCTTTTGCGCGCCAACCTGCAGCAGCTGGTGCACCCGCGCGCGGTCATCCGGCAGCAGTACAACCGGCACAATCTGGACGAGGAAATCGTCCGCTCGATCCTGACCTTTTCCTTTTTCTTCACCATGACCATCGGCGTTCTGGCGCTAAGCCTGGCGCTGCTCGGGCTGGACCCGCTGACTGCCCTTACCGCTGCGGCTTCGGCGGTATGCAACGTAGGGCCCGGGCTTGGCCCGGTCATCGGCCCGGCGGGGACCTACCAAAGCCTGCCGGATGCGGCGAAATGGCTACTATCGGCCGGCATGCTGCTCGGACGGCTGGAGATCATTACCGTACTGGTGCTGCTGACTCCGGCCTTCTGGCGCCACTGAACCCTTCCGGTCGTCGCGCGGCCAATCCGCATAACGGCCGAGCTTCAGTGTTGAGGGGCCCGTTTGAAAAGCCGACTACCCCAGCTGACCACTAAAAACACCACGGCACCGACAAAAATCCCAAACACCGCGTCGAGCAGAGTCGGTAACAGCCCGGCAAGTACCGAGCCGATATAAGGCAGCGCGATGGTGTGCTCGGCGCTGTTTTCGATGAAATGATGGACCGCCTTGATGCCGTGGCTGAGGATGCCGCCGCCGACCATGAACATGGCGGCAGTGCCGATCACCGAGAGCGACTTCATCATCCACGGAGCCGCACGCAGGATGCCTCGCCCAAGCGCCTGCGCAACATTGCCACTGCTTTTGCTTAGTGCCAGACCGGCATCGTCCAGCTTGACGATGCCCGCAACCAAGCCATACACGCCGATGGTCATGATGATCGCGATGCCGGCAAGGACCGCGACCTGCTCGATGAACGAGGCCGCCGCCACCGTGCCGAGTGTGATGGCGATGATTTCCGCTGAAAGAATGAAGTCGGTGCGCACGGCGCCGCTGATCTTGTCCCGCTCGAAGGCCACCATATCGACCTTCGGGTCCAGAGCTGCGGCGGCGTGTCGAGCATGCCCATCTTCGTCCTTGTGCAGGAAGCGATGTGCAAGCTTCTCGAAACCCTCATAGCACAGGAACGCACCACCGAGCATCAGTAGCGGCGTTACCGCCCACGGGATGAACGAACTGATCAGCAGCGCCGCTGGAACCAGAATCAGCTTGTTGCGCATCGAGCCCTTGGCGACGGCCCAGACCACCGGCAACTCCCGGTCGGCATTGACGCCAGTGACCTGCTGGGCATTGAGCGCAAGATCGTCGCCCAAAACCCCCGCGGTTTTCTTGGCGGCAACCTTGGTCATCACGGAAACATCGTCTAGAACCGACGCGATATCGTCGATCAGCGCAAGAAGGCTACTGGCCAATGCGAGCATCCTGTGTCCGGGCAGCTGCAAAATGCTGTTACCTGTAAAGCTAAGGCTGCCTGGGCCTCGCACAAGTTCCTGGAGCCAGTGGCGGTTGGACCGACACCTCATATGGCCGACCAGTGCTCGGCCAGCCTGTTATCGCGCTTGAATCACCCGGTTTGGCGCAACCTCGGCGACTTGTTATGATCGCTCGACTTACGCTGGCGACGCGCAGCAACTGACAGGGGTGCATGCCAGAGCGCAGGCCTTTCCAGGGATAGTCTTCATAGATGTCAACCGTGACCGGAGAACGTCGTAACGGCCTTGCGACCCGCCCGCTGCGTGAATATTACGCCAGGGTACTCGCCTATCTGACCTGCGCAGCCACGTTGGCCGCGGGGGTTCATACCCAGTACTTTGCCGTCGACCTCCTGTGGATGGTGCCCTATGCCCTGCTCTATCCACATTTCGCCTACCACCTGAGCTATCGCTTCAAGCGCAAGTACCCCGAACGGACAGCACAGGTGCTGCTCGGTCTCGACGCGCTAAACGCAGGTGCGGGCATCGTTCTCCTTGATGCATCGCTGGTTCCCAGCCTGATGTTCCTGTTGACCTTGAGCTTCAGCGCCCTGGTGATTGGCAGCCTCGGCCACCTGCTGATAACCCTGGTGCTGGTTCTCGCCGGTATCGGCATGACCAGCCTGCTGGTTCCGCTGCAGTTCAGCACCACCACGCCGGTACTGGTTTCGGCGGTAAGCATCCTGTTCACCACGCTCTATGTCTGCATCACGGCCTATTACGTGCACCAGCAAGGCGAACGCCTGGCGCAGACGCGCCGTGAAGTGGAAGCGGAACAGGCCAAAGCCGCGCGGCTGGCACGCAACCTGGCCAAGTACCTGTCACCGCAGGTGTGGGAATCAATCTTCTCCGGCAAGCGCAGCGTGCGCCTGGAAACCCAGCGCAAGAAACTCACGGTGTTCTTCTCGGATATCAAGGGTTTTACCGAGCTGGCCGAAGAGCTCGAAGCCGAAGCGCTTACCGACCTGCTTAACAACTACCTCAACGAGATGTCGAAGATCGTCCTCAAGTACGGCGGCACCATCGACAAGTTCGTTGGTGACTGCGTGATGGTCTTCTTCGGCGACCCCAACAGCCAGGGCGCGAAAAGAGACGCCGTGGCGGCGGTGTCCATGGCAATCGCCATGCGCAAGCACATGAAGGTGCTGCGCCAGCAGTGGCGCGCCCAAGGCATCACAAAACCCATGGAAATCCGCATGGGCATCAACACCGGCTACTGCACCGTGGGCAACTTCGGCGCCGATACGCGCATGGATTACACCATCATCGGTCGCGAGGTGAACCTGGCCAGTCGATTGGAAAGCAATGCCGATGCCAGTGAAATTCTGATTTCCCACGAGACCTATTCTCTGATCAAGGATGTGATCATGTGCCGCGACAAGGGCCAGATCACCGTCAAGGGCTTTTCCCGCCCGGTGCAGATTTATCAGGTGGTGGACTTCCGCCGCGATCTGGGCGCAACCTGCAGCTTCGTCGAACACGAAATGCCTGGGTTTTCCATGTACCTGGACACCAATGGTGTGCAGAACTTCGACAAGGAGCGCGTGATCCAGGCGCTCAACCAGGCCGCCGACAAGCTGCGCGACAAGGTCATCATGTAGCGCTATCGTGCTGCCCTCCTCCAGCCCAAGACCACGCTGCCATGACACACCGCAACGCCTTGCTGGCGATCCACTTCGGCGCGCTGATGTTCGGCCTCTCCGGTGTATTCGGCAAACTGGCCGAGAGCGCTCCGCTTACCATCACCTTCGGTCGGGCCCTGTTCGCCGTACTCGCACTGCTGCTGGCCGCTCACTTTCTGCGCAGCAGCGGCGCACGACCCAATTGGCGCCAGCGAGGCGGTCTGCTGCTTGGCGGCTTGCTGCTGGGGGGACACTGGTTCACCTTCTTTATCGCGGTGAAAGTCGCCGGGGTCGGCATCGCTACCCTGGGCTTCGCCAGCTTTCCGGCCTTTACCCTGCTGCTGGAAGGGCTGCTGTTTCGCGAACGCACACGCCCGATCGAGTTCGCCATGGTGGGCCTGGTCTGCGCGGGACTGCTGCTGGTCACACCGGATTTCAGCCTGGCCAGTGACAACACCCTCGGCCTGCTCTATGGGGTGCTGTCGGGCCTGCTGTTCGCGCTGTTGTCACTGCTCAACCGCGCCGTAACCCGCGGCATCGACCCGGTGCAGGCGGCGCTCTGGCAGAACGCGGCGATCATGCTTGGCCTGTTGCCCTTTGCCTGGTCGGCGCTGCCCGCCCTGCCCACCGCGGACTGGCTCTGGCTGGCACTGCTTGGGGTCTTCTGCACCGGCCTTGCGCACAGCCTGTTCGTCGCCAGCCTGAAGGTACTGAAGGCACGAACCACCTCGGTGATCTTCGCGCTGGAGCCGGTGTACGGCATCCTCTTCGCCTGGTGGTTGTTCAACGAGCAGCCGACCCCGGGCATGGCGGCAGGCGGCGTCCTGATTATCCTCGCCACGGTGATCACCAGCCGCCTGAAGACCGCAGCACCCACGCCGGCCAGTGCCGGCTGACTCAGCGGTCGTTGTGCCCCAGGTCCCGCTGTGGGTCGATCAGGTCGCGCACGCGCTGCTTCAGTACCTTGGCTTCGGGAAAGCCGCCGTCGTGCTTGCGCTCCCAGACCTGTACACCATCGCAGGTGATCTGGAAGGCGCCTCCGGTAGCCGGCACCAGCGAGACTTTGCCCAGGTCCTCGGCAAACGTGGATAACAGCTCCTGGGCAAGCCAGGCGGCCCGCAGCAGCCACTGACACTGGGTGCAATATGTAATGACTACTTCCGGTTTGCTGGCGGACATGGCGTGCGTTCCGTAACTGATAGAGCGCCTATAATAGCCGCCCTTTTTCCAGCCCTTAGCCCGGTGTGGTCATGTTCCGTTTAGTGTTTTTTTTGCTGATGTTGCTGCTGCCTACAGCAGGATTTGCCGACTCCCAGCCAAAAACCGGCCTGGTTCTGTCTGGCGGCGCGGCACGCGGACTGGCACATATCGGTGTGCTGAAAGCCCTGGAGGAACGCGGCGTTCGTATCGATGCCATCGCCGGCACCAGCATGGGTGCGGTGATCGGCGGGCTTTACGCCTCGGGCTACAGTACCGAAGAGCTGGAAAAGCTGGCCCTTGAACTTGACTGGCAGCAGGTGCTCTCCGACGACCCTCCGCGCCAGGATGTCCCCTTTCGCCGCAAGCAGGACGACCGCGATTTCCTGGTCAAGCGCAAGCTCAGCTTTCGCGACGACGGCAGTCTAGGCCTGCCGCTCGGGGTAATTCAGGGACAGAACCTCGCGCTACTACTCGAACGGCTACTGGTGCATACCAGCGATACCCGCGACTTCGACCGCCTGCCCATTCCCTTTCGCGCCGTAGCCACGGACATCGCCAACGACAAGAAAGTGATTTTCAGCCGCGGCCACCTGCCCCAGGCGATTCGCGCCAGCATGTCGATTCCCGCCGTGTTCGCACCGGTCGAAATCGACGGCCGACTGCTGGTGGACGGAGGCATGGTCGACAACATTCCCATGGATGTCGCCCGCAGCATGGGCGTCGAGCGCCTGATCGTGGTGGACATCGGTTCGCCACTGCTGAAACGTGACCAGCTGCTGACCGTTGTTGATGTACTCAACCAATCCATCACCATGATGACCCGGCGCAATTCCGAAGCGCAGCTGGCAACGCTGCGTCCGGAAGATGTGCTGGTCCAGCCGGCGCTGGCAGGCTTCGGCTCGACCGATTTTGGCCGCGCCGAACAGCTGATCGATGCCGGCTACCGTGCGGCCAACGCCCTCGATTCCCGCCTGCTGGCAATGCGCAGCGAAAGCGGGGGCAATCCGGCGCTGAGCCTGGCTCGCTCTGCCGAACCACGCACGCCGCTAATCAGTGCGGTAGAAATCGAGAACGATTCGAAAGTCGGCGACGCAGTCATTCGCCGGCATATTCGCCAGCAGGTCGGCGAGCCACTGGATCTGCAGGACCTGCAGAAGGACATGGGCACGCTCTACGGGCTGGATTACTTCGAACAGGTCGAATACCGCGTGGTCCATGGCGAGGCCGGCAACACACTGGTGGTTACCGCCCGCGAGAAGCGCACTGGCACCGACTATCTGCGCCTGGGTATCAACCTCTCGGACGACTTCCGCGGTGACAGTGCCTTCAATATCGGCGCCAGCTATCGCAAAAACGGTATCAATGAACTGGGCGCCGAATGGTTGACCCGCATACAGCTGGGCGCTCATCAGGAGCTGTTTACCGAATTCTATCAGCCGCTGGATGCCGGCTCGCGCTGGTTCGTGGCGCCAAACCTGCACGCCGAAAACCAGAATATCGAATCGGTAATGGATAACGACCCCATCGCCGAATACCGCCTGCAACGCTATGGCTATGGCCTGCATGTAGGCCGGCAGATTGCCAACAATGGCGAAATCCGCTTCGGTATTGGCCAGGCCTGGGGCGAAGCGGATGTGCGCATCGGTGATCCGGAGTTGCCCGACTTCAACTTCGAAGAAGGTTATTACCAGTTGAAGTACTCGTTCGACACGGTGGACAACGTCGACTTCCCCCGCGAAGGCGAGGACATCGGTCTGACGCTGCGCCAGTACGACGAAGGCCTGGGCTCCGACGAGCGCTACCGGCAGTGGGAATTCAAGCTGGACAAGGCCCTGAGCCACGGCCCCAATACCCTGGTCTTCGGCGGACGCTATGGACGTACGCTGGATGATGCGGAAGTCGTCACCTCCAGCTTTATGCTCGGCGGTGCACGGCAGCTGTCCGGCTTTCGTCAAAACGCCCTACCGGGGCAGAACATCAGCCTGGCGCGACTGATCTACTTCCGGCGAATGACCCCGCGCTCCTTCCTGCCACTGGATTTCCCGCTGTATCTGGGCGCCTCCCTGGAGCGAGGGCGCGCCTGGAACAACGACAACGAATTCGACAGTGGCTATATCAACGCCGGCAGCGTATTCATCGGCTACGAAACGCCGCTCGGCCCGCTGAACTTCAGCTACGGGCTGAACGACGAAGCCGAACGTGCGCTGTACATGAATCTGGGGCGCAGCTTTTGACGCCGCGCTAGCAGGCGTCTTTCAACGGCCTGCTAGCGCTTGACCAGATTGGAGAGGATACGGGCATGCACCTGCTGGCACTTGCGCAGGTCTTCTTCGGGGATACCGTTGAACAGCTCCTGCCGCACCTGGGTGGAAATCGCCTCGATCTTTTCGATCATCGGCCGCGCCGAGGGTTGCAGCGTGATCAGCTTGGCCCGGCGGTCTTCGGGCGCCGCCTTGCGTTGCACCAACCCCTGGGCTTCGAGGCTGTCCAGCAGCCGCGCCAGCGTCGGGCCTTCCACTGCCACGCTTTGCGCCAACTCGCGCTGAGTGGGCTCATGGTCGAAACGGGCCAGATGCAGAAGCACCAGCCAGCGCGCCTGGGAAAGACCAAGGTCGGCCAAGCGGCGGTCCAGCTCGGCACGCCAGCCGCGCGAAAGTTGCGCCAACTGCATGGCGAATCGATGTTGATCGAGGTACATGCCGCGAACTGCCCTGCAAAACTAATTATTAGTTAGCTAACCACGAAGGGCCAAATGCTGGCAATAGCCCTAAGGTAGGACGGACCCACGCTTTGCAGACTGTCAGCCTGGCGCTTTGGTCAGAGATCGAACTCTGCCTCAAGCGAGGCCCTGACGCAGAACAGCACCGCTTCAGGCACGCGACCGGCAAACAACTGCGCCACCGAGGCGACGCTGGGGAGTTCTCCTTCGGCGTCGAGAAAGGCGTCCTGAATTTCGCCTAGCAGATCCTCAGGCAGGTCCAGGGCCTGCTCCAGGCTCAGTAGCTGTTGGCCGATGGCTTCGGCAAGCATGGTGTAGACGTTCTTCTCGCTGCAATCGAGTTGACGGGCAATCTGAGAGGGGGTCATGCCGGCCCGCGCCAGGGTAATCAGCTCATGGCGCAGATCGGCTGGCGACCTGGCGGCCGCGGCGCTGCCCTGCAGCACATCGAGGAAGGCCTGCCCGTAGCGCTCCAGCTTGCGCGCACCGACACCGCTGATTCGCGCCATGTCGCCGAGCGTGGCCGGCTGGCTGCGGAGCATTTCCAACAGGGTCGCGTCGGGAAAGATCACGTACGGTGGCACACCGTGCTCTTCGGCCAGCTTGCGGCGCAAAGTGCGCAGCGCTTCCCAGGTTTCGCGTTCCTCGCTGCGCACCAGCTGGCTGGCAGCGCTGCCTGCCGGCTTTGCCGTCTTGCTGGCTATTTCACGCCGCAGCTCCAGTGTCACCTCGCCGCGCAGCAAGGGCCGGCAGCTGTCGCTTAGGCGCAGCCCACCGAAGCCGTCCAGGTCGACATCGGCCAAACCACGCGCCACCAGTTGGCGAAACAGCGAGCGCCACTCTCCTTCCGCGAGCCCCTTGCCAACGCCGAACACCGAAAGATGCTGGTGGCCAAGGCTGCGCACCTTCTCGTTGTCGCGTCCCAACAGCACATCCACCAGATGACCGACGCCATAACGCTGGCCGCTGCGGTAAATCGCCGACAGGGCCTGGCGTGCCGGTTCGGTAGCGTCCCAGGTTTGCACTTCATCGACGCAGTTGTCGCAGTGCCCGCACGGCTCGGCCAGCACCTCGTCGAAATAAGCCAGCAGCGCCTGGCGCCGACAGCGAGTTTCCTCGCACAGCGCCAGCATGGCGTCGAGTTTGTGCTGTTCGACGCGCTTGTGGCGTTCGTCACCTTCGGAGTTGTTGAGCATCTGCTTGAGGAAGATCACGTCCTGCAGGCCGTAGGCCATCCAGGCATCTGCTGGCAGGCCGTCGCGCCCGGCACGCCCGGTTTCCTGGTAATAGGCTTCCAGGGATTTGGGCAGATCCAGGTGTGCCACGAAGCGCACGTTGGGTTTGTCGATACCCATGCCAAAGGCGATGGTAGCCACCATGATCAGGCCTTCCTCATTGAGGAAGCGCTTCTGGTTGAAGGCACGCAGGTCATTGGGTAGGCCGGCGTGGTACGGCAATGCCGGAAAGCCCTGCTCGCTGAGAAAGGCCGCCATCTCCTCGACTTTCTTGCGCGACAGGCAATAGACGATCCCGGCATCGCCGCGGCGTTCGGCTAGAAAGCCCAACAACTGCTTGCGCGGCTGATCTTTCGGCACGATGCGGTAGAAAATATTTGGCCGGTCGAAGCTTGAGAGGAAGCGCTCGGCATTTTCCAGCTTGAGCCGCTGGACGATTTCCTCACGGGTGCGCTTGTCTGCTGTGGCGGTCAGAGCGATGCGCGGTACGGTCGGGAAGAATTCCGCCAACTGCCCCAACTGCAGGTATTCGGGGCGGAAATCATGCCCCCACTGCGATACGCAATGCGCTTCATCAATGGCGAAAAGGCCGATCTCCAGGCGCTGCAAGAAAGCCAGCATACGCGGCTGGACCAGGCGCTCAGGCGCCAGGTAGAGCATCTTGATTTCATTACGGCGCAGGCGGTCGGCAATATCGCGCTGCTCTTCGGGGCTCAGCGTCGAGTTCAACGCCACCGCGGCAATGCCCAGCTCGTCAAGGGTCGCGACCTGATCATCCATCAGCGCGATCAATGGCGAAACAACCACCGTCAGGCCTTCACGCAGCAGGCCCGGAACTTGGAAGCAAAGCGATTTGCCACCGCCTGTGGGCATCAGCACCAGGGCGTCACCGCCACTGGCCACCTGCTCGATGATCGCGCTCTGGTTGCCGCGAAAGGCGTCATAACCGAAAACGTCTTTGAGTATGCGCTGTGCCTGGTCGAGCATGCCGGTCTCCGAAACAAGGCGCGCAGTATACGCGAGGCAACCGGCAAGTTCAGGCGCAACCCGGCCGTTCGGTCGCGGCAGCATGCGGTGTGCAGTTATCCCCTGCGGTAGCTTGCAACCCACGGCTCGTCTAGAATCACCGCTACTCTTCACTCAAGGTAGCAGCCCATGTCCTTCGCCGAGCAACTCGCCCGCCTGCAAGTGTTTCTGGATGCAGACGATCTGCACGATGAGGCACTGGATTACATCGCCGCTCACGGTTACATGACCGCCCTGAGCATCTGTTCCGAGCAGGTGCCTGATCGTGAGTGGATCGACGCACTATTCGCCGAGCCGCCGCATTACGCGGACGACACCGAGCGCGAAGCCATTGAAGCGACGCTGATTCAGCTCAAGGCGCATATCGCCCGTCAGCTGGCCAGCGACGAAGACATGGAGCTGCCCTGCGAGCTGGACCTGGGCGATGAGCCGGACGACTCCGACCTGCGCGGCTGGTGCATCGGCTTCATGGAAGGCGTATTCATGCGTGAAGCGGTCTGGTTCGAAGACTCCGAAGAGGAAGTCAGCGAGCTGCTGCTGCCCATCATGGTCGGCTCGGGACTCTTCGACGAGCAGCCCGAGTTCAGCGATATCGCCGCCGACCCGGCGCTGGCCGACGAGATGGTGTCGCAGATTCCGGAAATCCTGACGGCGCTGTATCTGCTCTGCCACGCTCCGGAGGAAAAGCCGGCCCTGCTCAAGCCTCGTCGCCACTGATCAGGTAGCCTCTTGGCCCACCGCGACATACCGGCCTATCGCAACCCGCTTGTACGTTATCTGCTGCTGGCGGTGGGATGGCTCAGTGTCGCGCTGGGCTTCATCGGCATCTTCGTGCCGGTACTGCCGACCACACCTTTTCTGCTGCTCGCCGCCGCCTGCTTTGTCCGCAGCTCACGGCGTTTCTACGACTGGCTGGTGATGCACCCCCGCCTGGGTCCCTGGTTTCGGGACTATCTGGAGGGCAACGGCATTCCGCTCAAGGGCAAGGTCTACGCCATCGGGACCATGTGGCTGAGCATCGGTATCTCCTGTTGGCTGGTACCACTGCTCTGGGCACGTATCGGCATGCTGACCAGCGCAACGCTGGTGACGCTCTACATCCTGCATCTGAAGACCCGCCCGAGTCGTTAGCTGCTCGACGCCAGCCGACAGCTAGTTGCCTGCCCGCTCCGCATGATTGCGCTGATAGACATCAGCGCCCATGGCCTCGATCTGTGCGTCGATCATGGCCTCGAAGGGACGCAGCAACGGGTCGAACTTCCCCGCGCCCTCCAGTGTATTGAGCGCCGCCACCACCGCTTCGAGTGTCGACAGTGCGCCTGGCTGCGCTGCCTTGCGAACTCGGTAACGAGAGGTCAGCCCCTCGGGCAGCGCCACTCGCGGCAGATCGGCAATGACAGGATTGAGGTGCAACAGCTTACGTGCCTTGCGCCAGGTGCCATCAGGCACGATCAGGCGTATCGGTGCGATGCCGGAAGCCAGAGTCGACAGCGGTACTGCTCCTTCACCAGGAAACAGCAGGTAATTCTCCAGGCCGTCTTCGGGCAGATCATCGAACAACTCGCCCACACGCAACTCGGCTGTTTTCAAACCAAGCGCAACCAGCCGCGCGGTATTCAACGCATGCCCTGCTTCGCTGGGATGCTGCAACAGCAATACCTGCGTTCGACTGGCAAGATCGGGAATCAGGGAACACAGACAATGGCTCAGCGGGCGCTGGCATATGGGGCATTGCGGACGGGACATGGCAACTCTTCGAGACCTCACCTGCTGAAGATGCTGCCTGCGAGCAATTGAAGGGCGTGTTCGTCGCGAGCGTTCAGGGCGAACTCGCTCATACAGCCTTCATCGGCCGGGCCGCTGTAGCCAGACCGGCTGATGAAGGAGATAAACCGCGGCCGTGTCAGCGTCGCGAGGACGCATCCTTATCACGCTGAGCGCGCACCGGGATCGGCTGCAGACGGGGCGGTTCGATAAAGCCAAGCGCCACGCCGAGGTTCCAGATTACATTTTCGAGCCACGCTTTCATGGTCTAACCCTCCTGCTTGTGACGGGTACTGATGGAGCCATGGGGCCTTGTTACACAGCATAACCCAGGAAGCCCTTTATTGCCGCTGGCAGGTGTTGCTGATTATTCGCCGCACGCTTCCGGCAGGCTCTAAATAGTGGACTGAAGACACAACAGCAGGTTCAGGCGCTGCGCTGAGGGCAAAGAGAAGCAAGCGACGGTTACGCGCCGTCCAGTGTCCTCCGATAAGGGAACACATCGATCACCTTTCCCGCTCGTATGGCCTCTTGCAGCCCTTTCCAGTAGTTGGCGTCGTACAGATCGCCGTGCAGCCTGGAAAACAGCTTGCGCAATTTGATATCGGCAAACAGGAAGCGCGGGAACTCCTCAGGAAATACATCGTTGGGGCCTACCGAATACCAAGGCTCGGAGGCCATCTCATCTTCTGGATAACGCGCCTCGGGGATGACGCGAAAGTTTATCTCGGTAAGAAAGCAGATCTCGTCATAGTCGTAGAACACCACTCGCCCGTGACGGGTTACACCAAAATTCTTCAGCAGCATGTCGCCGGGAAAAATATTGGCGGCGGCCAGCTGCTTGATGGCCAGACCGTAGTCGTCCAGCGCCTCCTCGACCTGCTGCTCGCTGGCTTTCTCGATATACAGATTCAGCGGCGTCATACGCCGCTCTGTCCAGCAGTGACGCACCAGCACCGTATCGCCCTGCACCTCCACCGTTGAAGGGGCGACCTCCAACAGCTCTGCGAGGCATTCGGGCTCGAAACGGGAGACGGGGAAACGGAAGTCGGCGAATTCCTGGGTATCAGCCATGCGTCCGACGCGGTCGACGTTCTTCACCAGCCGGTATTTCTCGATCACCGTGGCACGGTTGACGCTCTTGGTATGGGAAAAGCGGTCCTTGATGATCTTGAACACCGTATTGAAGCCCGGCAGCGTAAATACGCTCATCACCATGCCGCGGACGCCCGGCGCCATGATGAAGCGATCATCGCTGGTCGCCAGGTGGCCAATAAGGGCGCGATAGAACTCCGATTTGCCGTGTTTGTAAAAGCCGATGGAGGTGTACAGCTCGGCAACATGCTTGCCAGGCAGAATGCGCTTGAGCAGCTCGATGAATTCGGCCGGAATCGGCACCTCGACCATGAAGTACGAGCGCGTGAAGGAGAAGATGATCGAAACCTGTGCCTCGTCGGTAATCAACACATCGGCGACGATGCCCACGCCCTCACGATGCAACAGCGGAATCACCAGCGGCCAGTGCTCATCGCGGGTAAACACGCGCCCGACCAGATAAGCGCCCTTGTTTCGATAAAGCACCGAGGCAAACAGCTCGATGGTCAGCTCACGGTCCTTGCGCACCCAGTCCGGTAACGAGGCATGCAACTGAGTCTCGAGCCGCCGCAGGTCGCCGCTCAGGTCGGCATAGGGGACATCGAAGGCGAAATCATCGAGGATCTGCGCCAACGCCTTGCGCAAGTTGCCCTCAGGCCGGTAGCAGCGGGTCTGAGCCATGCTCGAATCAAAGCGGCCCGTTGGACGGGTGCTGTGAATAAACATGGTTTCATCGCTGATACAGTCATGACTGAGCAGCGCACAGAAGATCGAGTTGTACCAGGTCTCCGCCAGCTCATCGTCCAGGCGCAGATCGATCAGTTCGATATAGGCATGCTTGATGACCGGCCAGCGGCGCACGTCCAGCAGCACCTCACGTTCGAAAAGGGACTGCAAGTGCGTTGCCGTCTCCGCGACCTTCTCCACGTACAGAACGATACGTGCCGCAGAGGCGCGTTGCGCCTCCTGCCACTGTGCCTGCTCGAAACGCGACCGCGCGCCTTCGGTGATTCGCTGAAAGTGCTCTCGGTAGTCGTCAAAGCCCAGCAATATCTGCCGGGCTATCTCGGTATCCAGCGAAACCTGCGTCATGCCGATTCCTTCCCCGCCGGTGAGCCGCTCTTACTGCTGGAGCTCTTGTTCACCGAAGATATCAGCGAAAAGCATCGTCGACAGATAGCGCTCACCCGAGTCCGGCAGGATCACGACGATGGTGCGCCCGTTCATTTCAGGACGTTCGGCCAGGCGCACCGCTGCAGCCATGGCGGCACCACCAGAAATTCCGCAGAGGATGCCCTCTTCGCGCATGAGGCGCAGGGCCATGTTCTTGGCCTCTTCGTCATCCACCAGCTCGACCCGGTCCACCAGCGACAGGTCCAGGTTCTTTGGCACGAAACCGGCGCCGATACCCTGGATCTTGTGTGGGCTGGGTTTGACCTCTTCCTTGGCCAGCGTCTGAGTGATGACCGGCGAACCGGCCGGCTCGACCGCCACACTGATGATCTGCTTGCCCTTGGTCTGTTTGATGTAGCGCGAGACACCGGTCAGGGTGCCGCCGGTTCCCACGCCCGAAACCAGCACATCGATGCCGCCATCCGTGTCGTTCCAGATTTCCGGACCGGTAGTCTTCTCGTGAATAGCCGGGTTGGATGGGTTCTCGAACTGCTGCGGCATGTAATACAGCTCGGGGTTCGAGGCCGCGATTTCACTGGCCTTCTCGATGGCGCCCTTCATCCCCTTGGCCGGATCGGTCAGCACCAGTTCGGCACCCAGAGCCTTCAACACCTTGCGCCGCTCCAGACTCATGGACGACGGCATGGTCAGGATCAGCTTGTAACCCCTGGCCGCTGCGACGAAGGCCAGGCCAATCCCGGTATTGCCAGAGGTAGGCTCGACCAGGGTCATGCCCGGTTTGAGGGAGCCGTTTTCCTCGGCGTCCCAGATCATTCCGGCACCGATCCGGCATTTCACCGAATGCGCTGGATTGCGGCCCTCGATCTTGGCCAGGATGGTCACGCCCTTGGGTCCCTGGCGGTTGATCATCACCAGCGGCGTATTGCCGATGGCGCGTGCGTTGTCTGCATAGATGCGGCTCATGATGTGTCCTTGCAATGAGAAAAAACAGAGTCTGAGCCTATGCGCTGATGGGAGCGTAGTCCAGCCGAACTCCTGCCCGGGGGTTTGGGTCCATCCAATACGCCATGTCTGGACCGCACCAAGATGAAAAGCCGCCGACTTTCCCTGTGGATTCTGCTTGCGCTCGCCGTCGCGCTCATCGTGCTGCATCTGGCGCTGCCCGGCCTGGTGCGCGACTACTTGAACCGGCAGATGGCCGATATGGGCGACTACCAGGGGCATATAGAAGATGTCGATCTGGCCTGGTGGCGCGGCGGCTATCGGCTCGAAGGGCTGCTCATCGAAAAGAAGGATTCGCAGGTTCAGGCGCCTCTATTCAACGCGCCGCTGATCGACATCGCCATCAGCTGGAGCGAATTGTGGCAGCACCGTGCGATCGTCGCCGAGGTGCTGTTCCTGCAGCCCGAACTCAACTTCGTTGACGGTGGTGCTGAAGGTGAATCGCAAACCGGTGACGGCGTTGACTGGCGTGATCAACTCGACGCCCTGCTACCTATAACCCTCAATGAAATCCGCGTACTGGATGGCCAGGTGTCGTTTCGCAATTTCAGCGCCGAGCCACCGGTAAATGTCTACGCCAGCGCCATCGAAGCGACCCTGTACAACCTGACCAACAGTGCCGATGCCCAGGGCGAGCGAGTCGCCACCTTCGAAGGCACGGCCAAGCTGTTCAACCAGGCGCCCATGGAGGCGCGGGCCAGCTTCGACCCCTTTACCGACTGGGAGGACTTCGAGGTGAGCCTGCGCGTTACCGGAGTCGACCTGACCCAGCTGAACGACTTCAGCAGCGCCTACGGCAGTTTCGACTTTGCCAAAGGCACCGGCGACCTGGTCATGGAAATCGAGGCCAACGACAGCCAGCTCAACGGTTACATCAAGCCGCTGCTGCGCAACGTCGAGGTCTTCAACTTCCGTCAGGACATAGAGGCAGAGGACAAGGGGTTCTTCAGAGGCATCTGGGAAGCCGTGGTCGGCGGCGGCCAGCAGGTGCTGCAGAATCAGCGCAAGGACCAGTTCGCCACTCGCATCGAATTGTCCGGCAGCACGCGCAGTACCGATATCAGCCCCTTCCAGGCTTTTATCGAGGTTCTGCGCAATGCTTTCGTCGAGGCCTTCTCGGCCCGTTTCGAACGCTCGCTGAGCGAAGACGACGAGTGACCACGAACACCTGAGTGCCGCTCGATCATTCAGTGACTGAATGCGCCGCTCACGTTCACAGCAGCGCGCCCTTCACTTATAGTCAGGCGCAAAATTCATACATGCACCGCCTGCCTGCAGGCCATCCAAGGAATTCTCGATGAAGTTCGAAGGCACTCAGTCCTATGTCGCGACCGACGATTTGAAGCTTGCGGTCAACGCCGCCATCACTCTTGAACGCCCTCTGCTGGTCAAGGGCGAGCCAGGTACCGGCAAGACCATGCTCGCCGAGCAGCTGGCCGAATCCTTTGGCGCCAAGCTGATCACCTGGCACATCAAATCCACCACCAAGGCGCATCAGGGGCTGTATGAATACGATGCCGTGAGCCGCCTGCGTGATTCGCAGCTGGGCGTGGACAGGGTTCATGACGTCAAGAACTACATCAAGAAGGGCAAGCTCTGGGAGGCCTTCGAGGCGGATGAGCGGGTCATTCTGCTGATCGACGAAATCGACAAGGCCGACATCGAGTTCCCCAACGACCTGTTGCAGGAACTCGACAAGATGGAGTTCTACGTCTACGAGACCAACGAAACCATCAAGGCGAAACAGCGACCGATCATCATCATTACCTCCAACAACGAAAAAGAACTGCCGGACGCCTTCCTGCGCCGCTGTTTCTTCCACTACATCGCCTTCCCTGACCGGGCCACGCTGCAGCGCATCGTCGACGTGCATTTCCCTGATATCAAGCAATCGCTGGTCAGCGAGGCGCTGGACGTCTTCTTCGACGTACGCAAGGTTCCGGGGCTGAAGAAGAAACCCTCCACCTCAGAGCTGGTCGACTGGTTGAAGCTGCTGATGGCGGACAACATCGGCGAGGCGGTGCTGCGCGAGCGCGATCCAACCAAGGCAATTCCGCCGCTGGCCGGCGCCCTGGTGAAGAACGAGCAGGACGTGATGCTGCTCGAACGCCTGGCCTTCATGACTCGCCGCCAAAGCCGCTGACTGCAGCCGGCTCCGCCCTTGGAGCCGTTGCGCCCGTCGCTTGGAGGAATGAGCCATGCAAAGCTATACCGGAAAATGCCTGTGCGGTGTCGTGCGCTATCGTATCGACGCACCCATCGACCAACTGACCCATTGCCACTGCAGCATGTGCCGCAAGGCCCACGGCGCCGCCTTCGCCAGTTATGCGAGCGTGCCGCTGGAGGCCTTCCACTTCATGTCCGGCAAGGATCAGTTGGGCGTCTACCACTCATCCGCACATGTCACGCGTACCTTTTGCATCCGCTGCGGCTCCAATCTGCAGTTCGTCGATAACCGCGAGCATGAACTGGGTGTTGCAGTAGGCACGCTCGACTCGCCACTGCCCGCCCCACCGCAGACGCACATATTCGTCGACTCCAAGGCCGACTGGTACGAAATCCGCGACGAACTGCCCCAATACAACGGCGACAGCCCCCGCTGATCGCCCAGAGGTTCTGTAATGCTGCTTGGCCTGTTCAATGAAATGCGTGCCGCCAAAGTACCCGTATCGGTGCGCGAGCTACTGGATCTGATCGATGCGCTGGAGCACCGCGTCGTCTTTGCCGATATGGACGAGTTCTACTATCTGGCACGCACGGTGATGGTCAAGGACGAGCGCCATTTCGACAAGTTCGACCGGGCCTTCGGCGCCTACTTCAATGGTCTGCAGAGCCTCGACCAGCATCTGGAGGCGCTGATTCCCGAAGAGTGGCTGCGCAAGGAGTTCGAGCGCAGCCTCAGCGACGAAGAGCGTGCACAGATCCAGTCCCTGGGCGGTCTGGACAAGCTGATCGAAGAATTCAAGAAGCGCCTGGAAGAGCAGAAGGAGCGCCATGCCGGTGGCAACAAGTGGATCGGCACTGGCGGTACCAGCCCCTTCGGCTCGGGCGGCTACAACCCGGAGGGTATCCGCGTTGGCGATGCCGGCAAGCGTCAGGGCCGCGCCGTGAAGGTGTGGGACCAGCGCGAATACAAGAACCTCGACGATCAGGTTGAACTGGGCACGCGCAACATCAAGGTCGCCCTGCGCCGACTGCGCAAGTTCGCGCGTCAGGGCGCCGCGGAAGAACTGGATATCGACGGCACCATCGACCACACCGCACGCGATGCAGGGTTACTGAACATCCAGATGCGCCCCGAACGACGCAACGCGGTGAAGCTGCTGATCCTGTTCGATATCGGCGGCTCGATGGACGCCCATGTGAAGGTTTGCGAGGAGCTGTTTTCAGCCTGCAAGACCGAGTTCAAGCATCTTGAGTACTTCTACTTCCACAATTTCATTTATGAATCCGTCTGGAAGAACAACTTCCGCCGCACCGCCGAGCGCACTCCAACCATGGATCTGCTGCATAAGTACGGCCCGGACTGGAAGATAGTTTTCGTCGGCGACGCAGCCATGGCGCCCTATGAGATCACCCAGCCGGGCGGCAGCGTCGAGCACTGGAACGAAGAAGCCGGCTATGTCTGGATGCAGCGTTTTACGGAGCAGTACAAGAAACTTATCTGGATCAATCCCTACCCCAAGGACACCTGGGGCTACACCGCATCCACGAGCATCGTTCGCGAGCTGGTGCAGGACCATATGTATCCCCTGACCCTGAGCGGCTTGGAAGAAGGCATGAGCTTTCTGGCGAAATAAGCGGCTTATCCCGTTGCTATCAATCGGATGAAGCACCGCCGCCAGGCTCGCCATCGCGCTGGAAGTCGGCTACTCCTTAAAACGCAATCAGCGTTTTCGGGAGATAAACCATGAATGACGAAGAACCGCGCCAGCTGCCCACTGCCTTCTTTGTCGAAGCCCTGACCCTGGCCGCAACGGTACTCGGCGGCGCAAAGGACGGAAAAGAACTGCTGGACAGCCTCGGCAGCCGCATCGACCCTGCCAAACCGCTGCGCTACGCCGTGCAAACCTGCGAGCTGCGCGACGGCCATATCCTGATTCGGGTCCAGATTCGTAACAGCGGCGAACACGGCGTCCATGTACAGTCTCTGGCAACCGAGGAGACACTCAAGACCGGGATTCTGGAAGTCCGCGACGTTACCGGCCGCGACGCCGAGGTCGGCTTCAAGATGTCTGCAGACTCCGACACCACTCTATTAAGCGACCGCCTGTTCCTTGCGCCAAGAGTTGCGCGATTGCTGGAGATAAGGCTGCAAGCCTTTGACGAGCGACGCTTGCGCAGCACACCGCACGGAAAACTGATAGTCGGCTACGTGGTCAGCGGCGTAGCGAGAAGCAACCTGCGTGACGAGCTGGAGTTCGCGTTCCCCACCCGCACCAGCCTCCTTTCATAATTCATCTGAGTCGTCGCGAGGCAGCTCCGACAGACGCACAGATTAGTAGCGGCGCAACCGATCGTTGCGCCTAGGCCATAGCAAGCTGGCCAGCAGCATACCCAGCGCCTCTACTACCCAGGCCAGGACCAGCGCGCAGGCGATGCCCCAGGCAATGGCTCGTGGCGCCAGCAGCACCTGGAATCGATAGCCCTGCCACACTTCACTGCGTAGGCGGGCTTCGCCCGCGATCGCCACATGCCACGCCTGCGCATACCAGGGTTGCTGCATGGCCTGCCATTCGCGCTCAAGCAGACGGGCGCGTTGGAGCAAGACACTCACACTCTGGGCATCGCTCTGAAAAACCGGGTCCTCGCTGCTGCGGTAATGCTCCACCAGCACATCCATGTCGCCGTGAAAGAAACGGCGCGCCGTCTCCTGGAACCCTTGCAAACCCTCTTGCGCTTCTGCTCGACGGGCCTCGATATGCTGGGCATAAGCCTCGATGAAGCCCGGCACCTGCACGCCTACCAGCAGTCCCAAGGCGAACAGAGTCAAGCGCAGGTAGCTTCTCAGCATGGTTCTATCTGCCCGCGTGCGATGCATTCGCCCAGACGCCAGAGCGTCCATTCGCCGGGCTGGTGGATGTCCCACTGTTCGTTATCGGTCAAAGCCTCGGTGGCCAGCACCGTCACCACGTCGTCAGGTGTGGTTTCGGCAGTGAAGTCCACGGTCAGCTCGGCATCCTTAAGCTGCGCCGGACCGAAGGGCGCCCGCCGGGTGATGTGCGCCAGCTTGGTGGTGCAGAAACTGAACAGCCATTCCCCGTTACTCAACAGGCAGTTGAATACGCCCCGGGCACGGTAGCCCGCACAGGCTTCAAGCAAGTGTGGCAGCAGGTCCCGGGCCTCGACCCGGTCAGGAAAGTCGGTGCGGATTCGGTTGAGCAGGTCGCAGAAGGCTGCTTCGCTATCGGTATCGCCCACCGGCCGGTAGAAACCTTGCGGCGGATTGAAGTCGGCGAGTTGGCCGTTGTGAGCGAAACACCAGTGCTGACCCCAGAGTTCACGCACGAAAGGATGGGTATTGACCAGCGCCACCTTGCCAACGTTGGCCTGACGAATATGGCCGATCACCACTTCACTCTTGATCGGATAGCGCTGAACCATCTTCGCCACCTCCGACTCGCAACTGGCCACAGGATCCTGAAACAGACGCAGGCCACGCCCTTCGTAAAAGGCGATGCCCCAGCCATCGCGGTGCGGCCCGGTGCGCCCACCTCGCTGCATCAACCCGGTAAAGCTGAAGTGGATATCCGTAGGGACATTGGCACTCATGCCGAGCAATTCACACATCGCGAGCTCCGGTTTCAGATCACAGGCGGGGTTCGGTTCTGGTCTGGTAGCGGCCTGTCGGACGGTAACCCGCGTCGTCTTCCTCGGCTTCTTCGAGCCGTTCACGCAGGGTCCGCGGATCTTCTTCGGCTGCGGCGGCTTCGCGCCGACGACGCAGCTTGCGCTCGATTGGCCAGCGCAGCGCCACCACCACGGCGTACAGAGCGAAGGCAATCAATCCGTAGAGCGCCAGATCGGCAACCGCACGCCAGGCGTTGGTACCGACCTCGAATAGTAGGTCTAGGGCAGTAATGGCCACGGCAGGAGCGAACAGTTCCTTCTCGGCATCAACGATGGTCGGTGTCAGCAGCAAAACGGTAACAATCAGTCGCAAAGGCTCACGCAACCAGCGCCACAAGGGACGAGTCATACGGAACCACACCAGCAGGCAGCCCAGCGCGGCTATCCCATAAACCGTCCAGGCAAGCAGATATTCATTGGCGATCAGGAACATGAAAGTCTCTTTTGGGAAAGTGCACCGGCATTGACGCCGCGCATGATAACAGCCAGAAGCCCCTCATCCGTCACTTCGGCGATGCGATAGCACTGGCCACCCTGCTACCAACGCCGTATAAACGCGAAAACAAAAATGGCATCGCAAGGGCCATACTGTCCTTAACAGGCACAGCCAGGAGAATAATCATGAACTACCATCATATTCTGGTCGCTACCGACCTTAACGACGAGTGCCATCCGCTCGTCGCGCGGGCCCAGGCTCTGGCGACCGCGAGCAACGCCAAGCTGGCGCTGGTGCATGTCATCGAACCGATGGCCATGGCGTTCGGTGGCGATGTTCCGATGGATTTGTCCATGCTCCAGCAACAGCAGTTCGACCAGGCTCGCGAGCGTATCGCAAGCTTTGCCGACCGCTACCCTGGCCTGACTCCGGAGCAGCAGCACCTGGCTTACGGGCAGCCTCGACAGGAGATCCACCGCCTGGCCAAGGAAAATGACTGTGACCTGATCGTGGTAGGCAGCCATGGCCGTCATGGTCTGGCACTGCTGCTGGGTTCAACCGCCAATGACGTCCTTCACGGCGCCCCATGCGATGTGCTCGCCGTGCGCCTGAAAAAGGCCGAGTGATCAGGCGACTTCGACACCCTCTCCGGCAGACATGACCAAAGGCCTGATCTTCTGCAACTGGGTTTCCAGGGAGTAGGTCAGGCTCGATGCCATGGAAAAGAAGGTAAGAAAGGCTTTCAGGTTGGAGTCGCCGTGACAGGTGTCATGAATACGCTGCCAGAAAGCCTGATTGACCAATTGTAGCTGTTGGAACGAGCGCACCAACCCACGCAACTCCCAGTCGGCATGCCGCCCTTCGCGCAGGTTGAAATACTGCCTGGCCAGATAAAGGGAAACGGCTCGCAGTACAAACTCGTGATTGCTGGCAAAAGGCAGGTGCTGCTGTGCCATCGGCCGGAGTGTTCGCAGAACCGGGCAGGCGCTGGTCGCCATGATCACGCCCAGCAACGCACGTAAGCCCTCGTCCAGCCCGACCATCTTGTTGTACTCACGCTCCGGCGTGCGCACCCAGACTCGCGCCTTCTGCACGGCTGGCAGACCCTGAAAGTCTTCGATCACGCGATGCAAATCCACCGCCGCCGGGCAGTGGCTGAACTCGTCCCGGCTCAGCGGGCAGTTAACGCAACGCTGATGCTCGAGACGCGTCCATTTTGGCGCCTGGACAGCTACTTCCCTGTCATACCCGCGATCCATTTCGATGCGGTAACTGAAACTGTGCTCATCATCCAGAGTGATGCGATATTCGATGGCCATTTACGCTCCGCAATGATGGCGAACCTACATCATCCATTAAATACGACCTGTCATGGGTCGCATTGATCCAACTCAAACGCCATGCGGTATCGCTGGTCGATCAGCCTTCCAGTTCGGCCCAGCGCTCCAGCAAGCCATCCAGTTCCTGCTGCAAGCTTTCCAACCGGGCCAGAACCGCAGCCGTGGTTTCAGCAGGC
This sequence comes from Pseudomonas saudiphocaensis, assembly GCF_000756775.1. NCBI lineage: Bacteria > Pseudomonadati > Pseudomonadota > Gammaproteobacteria > Pseudomonadales > Pseudomonadaceae > Pseudomonas > Pseudomonas saudiphocaensis. Next base: position 357,651 of record NZ_CCSF01000001.1, on the reverse strand, counting down.
TGCTGATAGAAACTCGCATCCGAGATTTCCACCTGCAGCGCTTCGATGGCCTGTTCCAGCTCATCGATCTGCTCGGGTAGCGCCTCCAGCTCACGCTGCAGCTTGTAGCTGAGTTTCTTCTTTACCGGCGCGGCTTCTTTAACCGGCGGTGCTTCTGTAACAGGTACTGCAACAGTTTCAGCCTTGGCTTCCTTCGCTTCAGCCTGAGTCTCGGCAACCCCAAGCAAACGTGGCGAACCACCCTGGCGCAGCCAGTCCTCGTAACCACCGACATATTCACGTACCACACCCTTGCCTTCGAATACCAGAGTGCTGGTCACCACGTTATCGAGAAACGCACGGTCGTGGCTGACAATCAGTACGGTGCCCTGGAAGCTCGCCAGGACTTCTTCAAGCAACTCCAGGGTTTCTACGTCGAGGTCGTTGGTCGGTTCGTCGAGCACCAGCAGGTTCGCCGGCTTACTGAACAGTCTTGCGAGCAAGAGTCGTGCCCGCTCCCCACCGGACAAGGCTTTTACCGGTGTACGCGCACGCTGTGGGCTGAAGAGGAAGTCGCCCAGATAGCTCAGCACATGGCGGTTCTGACCATCGATGGTAATGAAGTCGCGGCCCTCGGCGACGTTGTCGATAACGGTCTTTTCCAGGTCCAGCTGGTGACGTAACTGGTCGAAATACGCCACTTCCAGTTTGGTCCCAGCCTCCACCTTGCCGCTGGTTGGCTGCAGTTCGCCCAGCAGCAGCTTGAGCAGAGTAGTCTTGCCGGTGCCATTGGCGCCCAGCAGGCCGATGCGGTCGCTGCGCTGCAGGACCATGGAAAAGTCCCGTATCAGCGGTTCGCCACCCGGGTGAGCGAAGCTCACATGCTCAACGACGATCACCTGCTTGCCGGACTTCTCCGCCGCCTCGATCTGGATATTGGCCTTGCCCTGGCGCTCGCGACGCTCGCTGCGTTCAGCTCGCAGTGCCTTGAGCGCCCGTACCCGCCCCTCGTTGCGGGTACGGCGGGCCTTGATACCCTGACGAATCCAGACCTCCTCCTGGGCCAGCTTCTTGTCGAACAGCGCGTTGGCGGTTTCTTCAGCCGCCATCTGCTGCTCCTTGTGCACCAGGAAGCTTGCGTAATCGCCGTTCCAGTCGATCATGTGCCCGCGGTCGAGCTCCAGGATGCGCGTGGCCAGGCTCTGCAGAAAGGCACGGTCGTGGGTAATGAACAGCACGGCGCCGTTGAAACCCAGCAGCGCCTCTTCCAGCCAGGCGATAGCACCGATATCCAAGTGGTTGGTAGGCTCGTCCAGCAGCAGGAGGTCTGGCTCTGAAACCAGCGCTTGAGCCAGCAGCACACGCCGACGCCAACCTCCGGACAGCTCGGCCAGGGTCTTCTCGGCCGGCAGCTGCAGGCGGCTAAGGGTGCTGTCGACCAGCTGTTGCAGGCGCCAGCCGTCCTTTGCTTCCAGCTCCTGCTGAACATGCATGAGCTTTTCCAGGTCGGCATCATCGCGAATGTTCTGGCTCAGGTGGTGGTACTCAGCAAGCAACTGGCCGACGCCGGACAGACCTTCGGCCACAACGTCGAATACGGTACGCTCGTCGGCCTGCGGCAACTCCTGGGGCAGCTCGCCGATTTTCAATCCAGGCGCCCGCCAGATTTCGCCGTCATCCGGCAGCTGGCTGCCCTTTACCAGACTCAGCATGCTGGACTTGCCCGTGCCGTTGCGGCCGATGATGCAAACCCGCTCACCTCGCGCAATCTGCCAGGACACCCCGTCGAGCAGGGGATGAGTGCCGTAGGCGAGGGACACATCGGTCAACTTGAGCAGGGTCATGACTACCTCCGGAAAACTGGGCGCGCATTCTAGCAGACCGCCAAAAAACTAACCGGGCGGCCCCAGGCCGGAGGTCGCTACAGCCGGAGCGGATGCCCCTTCATCGGAAGGTCGGCTTTGTTTGTTTCAAGAGCTTAATCCGCGTTTAACTAGCTGACTGGCCACGCTAAGCTAGCCGCCAAACACCCCTCCCTGCCCGTCTCCGGAAGTATCATGCGCGGTCGCCTCTCCAGTTTCTGTTTTTGCCTGCTCCTCGCTACCGTAACCTTTCAAAACGCCCACGCCGCCAACCTCGAACAACAACGTCGCTATTACGACGAAGCCAAGCAGGCGTTGGCCAAAGGTGACAACGGGCCCTACCGGCGTTACGCCAGTGCCCTGCGCGACTATCCGCTCGAGCCGTACCTGGCCTATGACGACCTGACCGCACGGCTGAAGTCTGCCAGCAATACCGAGGTCGAAAAATTTCTCGCCGAGCATGGCGACCTGCCGCAGATCAGCTGGATGAAACTGCGCTGGCTGCGCCTGCTGGCCGCGCGTAACGATTGGCAGCCCTTCGTTCGCCACTACGATCCCAAGATGAATTTTGCCGAGCTGGACTGCCTGTACGGCCAGTACCAGCTCAGCAATGGCCAGGTACAAGAAGGCTACGCCACGGCTCAGCGGCTCTGGCTGGTAGGCAAGTCGCAGCACAATGCCTGCGACCCGCTGTTCGAGCGTTGGAGCGCAGCCGGCCAACTCACCGAGGAGCTGCGCTGGCAGCGCCTCAAGCTGGCAGTCGAAAGCGGCAATTACGGCCTGGCCGCCTTTCTGGCGAAAAGCCTGCCAACGCTCAAGGCTCAGGGTGAACGCCTGATCGAGGTGGCGCAGAAGCCGCAACTGCTGAAACAGCCTGAACGTTTTGCCGCAACCAACCAGACCACCGCAGACATCGTCTCGATTGGCCTGCGCCGCCTGGCGCGACAGGACCCCGAGCAGGCACTGGCGCTGCTCGACGGCTATGCCCGCCGTCTTTCGTTTTCGTCGGAAGAAAAGGTCGCCATCGCCCGGCAGATCGGCCTTACCTTGGCCAAGCGCTTCGATCCGCGCGCGCTGTCGGTAATGGCCGAATACGATCCGCAACTTCGCGACAATACGGTCAGCGAATGGCGCGCGCGCCTGCTGCTGCGCCTGGGTCGCTGGGAAGAAGCGCATACCCTGACCCAGCGTTTTCCGGACGAGCTGGCCAACAGCAATCGCTGGCGCTACTGGAAGGCTCGCAGCCTAGAGCTGGCTCAACCCAACAACAAGCAGGCAGCGCTGCTTTATCAGCCGGTATCCACCGAGCGTGATTTCTACGGGTTTTTGTCCGCTGATCGCATCCAGGCGCCCTACGCCTTCAATCACCAGCCAATGAAGCTGGACCCCAAGGTGGTGCGCAAGGTGCGTAACACCGCCGGCATTCGTCGCGCACTGGAATTCCATGCCCGTGGGCAAATCGTCGACGGTCGCCGCGAGTGGTACCACGTCAGCCGCCTATTCAGCCGCGAGGAGCTGGTCGCCCAGGCCCGCCTGGCCTATGACATGGAGTGGTATTTCCCGGCAATCCGTACCATCAGCCAAGCGCAATATTGGGACGACCTGGATATCCGCTTCCCCATGGCCCACCGCAATAGCCTGCTCCAAGCCGCCAAGGCGCGGGACATCCATCCCAGCTGGGCATTCGCGATCACCCGTCAGGAGAGCGGCTTCATGGCCGACGCGCGCTCCCACGTGGGCGCCACCGGCCTGATGCAGCTGATGCCTGCAACTGCCAAGGAAACCGCCAAACGCTTCAACATTCCATTGTCATCGCACCAGCAGGTCCTCAACCCCAACACCAATATTCAGCTGGGTACGGCCTACCTCAGCCAGATCTACGGGCAGTTCAAGGGCAATCGGGTGCTGGCCTCGGCTGCCTACAACGCAGGGCCCGGTCGGGTGCGCCAGTGGCTAAAAAACGCCGAACACCTGCCCTTCGACGTCTGGGTGGAAAACATCCCCTTCGATGAAACCCGCCAGTATGTTCAGAACGTGCTCACCTACTCAGTGATCTACGGACAGAAGCTCAACGCCCCACAGCCACTGGTCGAGTGGCACGAGCGTTATTTCGATACGCAGTGAGGCGACTTACTCGAGGACTTCCACCGGCATGCCTTCGACCAGCGGGCCGCTACCTTCGGCGATTAGGTTCTGCCCGAAGAACACGCCGTCTCTGCCCTTGCGATAGGTCAGCAGCGTCGCCATGGGCTCCATATCGGGGCTACGCTGCGCCGTTGCCGGATCGAGGATCGGAATCGCGCAGCGAGTGCAGGGCTTGACCACGCGAAACTCCACGGTGCCGATGCGAATGCGTTTCCAGCTGTCCTCGGCGTAGGGCTCGGCGCCGGCCACCACCAGACTGGGCCGGAAACGCAGCATTTCCAGCGGCCTGCCGATCCTGGCGCACAGGTCGTCCAGTGACGCCTGCCCGATCAGCATAAAGGGAAAGCCGTCAGTGAACGCGGTGAGCTCACCGTCCCGGGCGTAGGTCAGATCCACTTGAATGGCGTCGCTTTCCGGCAGGTACACCAGGCGCACCGCACGACCAAGAAAGTCGCTCAGCCACTGAGCCGCATCGTCGCCGCAATCCGGCACCCGCACCACCTCACGCCAGATAAAGGCACCACGCAACGCTGCCGAGGACATCGGCACCGGCACTGCAAGCTCAGCCATGCCAGGCGCACTCAGCCGCACACCCTCTTCACCCTGCCAGCGCACTTGCAGCAGTGCCATGGACGGCACCGAGCGCTGAGTGAGAAAGCGCCCGTTGGTTGCATCAATCAGCATCCAGCGGCGATCGCCGTGCAAGCCAAGAGGGCCGCAATAAGCCTGTTCGAGCCGTTCACCCGCGCCAGATTTAAGGGGGTAGCGATAGAGTGCTGACAGCTGCATGGGCGCCCTCGACGTTCAGTTCATTCGGTTAAGTAGGCTCATCCTGCAGCAAACGCTCGCGAACAACATCAACCAGCTTCTCTGGCTGGAACTTGGAGAGGAAGTTGTCGCAGCCAACCTTTTTCACCATCGCCAGGTTGAAGCTGCCCGACAGCGAGGTGTGCAGGACAACGTACAGATCACGCAGGCGCGGGTCCTCGCGAATCTCGGTCGTGAGGCGATAGCCGTCCATTTCCGGCATTTCGGCATCGGTGAAGACCATCAGCAGTTTGTCGGTCAGCACCTCGCCGGCATCGGCCCACGACTTGAGCTTGTTCAGGCCTTTCAGACCGTCACTGGCCGAGTGCACGGTAATGCCGAGCTGACCCAGGGTCTCGCGCAACTGCGCCAGAGCAACATTGGAGTCATCAACACAGAGCACTTCGCGGCCCCTGGCACGCTCGAGCACCGGATCGGCGAGGCGCTCCGGGGAAATGCTGCTGTTGTAAGGCACGATCTCCGCAAGCACCTTTTCCACATCAATGACTTCAACCAGTTCCTCATCCACCTTGGTGATGGCCGTCAGGTAATGCTGGCGCCCTGCTGTGGAGGGAGGCGGCAGCACCTCTTCCCAGTTGAGGTTGAGGATACGGTCCACCCCACCGACCAGAAAGGCCTGCACCGAGCGGTTGTACTCGGTAACGATGATGGTGCTGTTCTCATCAGGGACCAGCGGGCGCAGGCCAATGGCTCGCGACAGGTCGATCACCGGCAGCGTCTGCCCACGCAGGTTGACCACGCCACAGACCGAGCCATGGCGATGCGGCATCAGCGTCATTTTCGGCAGCCGGACCACTTCCTGCACCTTGAACACGTTGATGGCGAACTTCTGCCGGCCCGCGAGCCTGAACATGAGGATTTCCAGGCGATTCTGGCCCACCAAGCGAGTGCGTTGATCGACTGAATCGAGAATGCCGGCCATGGGGTTGGCTCCTTGCTGAATACGGGACATGGAGGCTATCGGCAGCCAGGCCCGACGCTTAATGGGCCCACCGCCGATTTTGTCTTGCCATGATCGGCCCGAGCAGCCAATAGCGCAATGCCATCACGCTTATCGCTGCTGCGTCAACCGCACATCAAGCACTTCTATTGGATGCTGGAATCACTGAGCAATGGGGAGGATTCGGGCAAGTGTAGCCGCAAGGCCTTGGAGCGCACTGAGAAGCGCATGTGCTTCGCCGCTGCCGGTTCACCATCGAGGTTGATATCGATCTCTTCCGGGGCCTCGATTTCAAGCCAGGGCAGCCGCGCATTTACGGAAACACTTTCGATACCCAGCAGACCGCCGCTCAGCAGGGTGCCCAGTGTGCCCACCGTATCGGCCGGCGCCGGAATGATGCACAAGTCGAGCAATCCATCGTCCATCATCGCCTGGGGACACAGCACTTGCCCTCCCCCCGACTGACGTCCATTACCGACGCCCATTGCGAGAAAATCCCCCTCCCAAGTGAAATCCGGCCCGGTAAAGCGGCCCCAGGCCGAACTGATTTCATTGAATCGGGTGAGCCCTGTCAGCAGATAAGCGCTGCCACCGAGGACCTTTTTCAGCTCTTCCGAGGTATTGGCCGTCACTTTCGAGCCAAAGCCACCGGTGGTCATATTGACGAACGGCTCGCCATTCATCTCACCGACGTCAACGGGTGTCGGCACGCGCTCCAGCAAGGCCAGGGCTTCCAAGGGCTCCAGAGAGATGCCGGCGGCGTGGGCGAAGTCATTGGCAGTGCCCAACGGCATCACTGCCAGGCTGGCGTCAATACCGCTTTCAAGCAGTGCCTGCGCCACTTCACGCAGTGTGCCGTCGCCACCGCCGGCAACCAGAGTGCGGTAACCCTCATCCAGCGCCTGCTGAACTATACGGCGAGTATCACCGGGTTCCCATGTCACGCGCACCGCCAAATTCCGACCCAGCTCACGCCAGGCGTTGACTGCTGCCCGCACTTCGTCGTTGAGCGCCTGTTTTCCATGAAGAATCAGCAACGCCCCGGATACGTTCATGGCCATGCTTCCTGTAATTGAACGACAGGTAGGACTCGCCGGCCGTCAAGAAGTTGTGAACGCTGCAGCACTCGTTCCGACTGTCATCGCCACATGTCGACCGGCAGTCAGAAAATCTCGCGAAGCAAGTACAAACAAAAGTTTTATCCCTTTAATTTCAATGACTTGAGCTACCAGATATAAAGGTGCCAACAAAACAGCACTTTGCACTCATACGCTGAACTCATTTCACGGGTGGCGGTCGGAGCAGTTGTCCCGTTGCAGCTTGTTGCGCCTGCGTGCTGTCACGCAGATCCAAGGAACGCAGCGACTTGAACGAGAACATTGAGCTGACAATAGCCGAAGGAAGGAGCCTTGTATGCGCTTACAGTCCGTTGGAACCCTTGAGTACGCCCACCCCAGTTTCGTCGATTACTTTCTTGCCAGCATTCGCCTGATTCACGGACTGACCGCAGTACTGCCGGGCATGCTGCTCCTGCTGTTCCTACCCATCAGCGGCGGTACATTCAGTACCTTCCTGGCGTTCTTCGGCGTAATCAGCGTCGTGATCTTCCAGTCGGTGGGTATTTATAGCGAAGAGGTGTTCAGCACCCTGTTGCGTTTTCGCACCATGCTGGTGGCTTGGGCAGCAGCGTTCAGCCTGTTGATCTTCATGCATCAGGGCCTCGGGATGTTCAGCTACCTGGAAACGGGTCATCTGGCGTTCTGGTTCTTCACCAGCGCCGTCCTTTTCGGTACCGAACGCATATTGATGCTTGCCCTGTTCCGCCGCCTGATGGCCAAGGGCGTGTATCTGCAAAATGCAGTGATTCTGGGCGGCACCGACAACGGTGTGCGCGTAGCCGAGTACCTTGCCAGCCATCGCGATATCCGCACCGGCGTTCTAGGCTTCATCGACGACCGTCTGGAGCGGTTGCCTAAGCAGCTCGCCAACCTGCCGTTGCTGGGTAATACCCGCGACCTGGAGCAGATGATCCGCGAAGAAAAGGTCACCCAGGTGCTGGTCGCCCTGCCCTGGTTTGCCGACAGCCGCATCGGCCAGGTGATCAATGAGCTGCGCAAGCTGCCAGTCAACGTTCTGCTGGTGCCCGACATGGTCGCCTTCCGTCATGCCAACAAGCGCATCACCGAGGTGGCCGGCCTGCCTACGCTGATTGCCTCGGACCTGCCGCTGCGGGGTTGGTCGCCGGTTTTCAAGCGCATTGAGGATATCGTTCTCTCGAGCCTGGCCCTGTTGGCGGCCGCACCAGTCATGCTGCTGGTGGCTCTGGCGATCAAGCTCGACTCCCCCGGTCCGGTCCTGTTCAAGCAAAAACGCTACGGCTACAACAACCGTCTGATCGAGGTCTACAAGTTCCGCTCCATGTACCACGCCCGCTCGGATGCCAACGCCGAACGGCAGACCACCCGCGACGACGATCGCATCACCCGTGTCGGTCGCTTTATCCGCAAGACCAGCCTCGACGAGCTGCCACAGCTGCTGAACGTGTTCCTCGGCAGCATGTCGATGGTCGGCCCACGCCCTCACGCCACCGCGACCAAGGCCGCCGGCGTGCTGTTCGAAGACGCCGTCTCCGAATACTCCGCACGCCATCGGGTCAAGCCGGGCATCACCGGCTGGGCGCAGATCAACGGCTATCGCGGCGAAACCGACACTCTGGAAAAGATCGAAAAACGTGTCGAGTACGACCTGGACTACATCGAGCGCTGGTCGGTCTGGTTCGACATTTACATCCTGGCCCGGACCATTCCCGCCCTGCTGTTCAATCGCGACGTTTATTAACGGACTTTCGCGCGTAAAGGAATGAACCCATGAAACGAGCCACTATCAAATGTGCGTTCGGCACCCGCCTGGCTTTCTCTGCAGGAACGCACTGAGATGTTCCAAAACATATTGATTGTTTGCGTCGGCAACATCTGCAGAAGCCCTGCGGCTGAAGCACTGCTGCTCCACAGATTGCAGGGCAAGGGCATCACGGTCAGTTCGGCCGGTATCGGCGCACTGGTCGGAAACCCGATGGACAAACTCGCCCACCAAGTGCTGCAAGAACACGGACTGGAACATACGACCCACCGCGCTCGTCAGGTCGACAGCGAAATGCTGCACCAGGCCGATCTGATCCTGACCATGGAGCAAAGCCACATCCAGCACCTTCGCCAGATAGCTCCCGAAGTACACGGCAAGACCTTCCTGATGGGCAAATGGCTGGACGGCATGGAAATACCCGATCCATTCCGTCAATCCAAACCCGCTTTTGACCACGTCCACAGCCTTCTGACGCAAACCGTCGAGAGCTGGCTTCCTTACCTTGAATAAGAAGAAGGAACTTCAATGACAACCATGCCACGCCCCATATATGAAACCAAAGAGGACAAGGACATTGATCTTGCCCACCTCTTCGACACCTTCCTCAACAACCGGGGCACCATAGCCGTCATAACCGGCTTTTTTGCGGCGCTGGGTATCGCCTATGCGCTACTCAGCACACCCGTATACCTGGCTACCGCGATGATTCAGATCGAAGCCAAGAGCGGCCTGCCAAGCTTGACTGACGTGGTCGGCAATACGCCGGCGGTGTCGCCTGCACAGACCGAGATCGCCCTGCTCAAATCACGCTCCGTGGTGGGCGGCGCCGTGGAAGCGCTCAATCTCGACATCATCATCGAGCCGCGCTATTTCCCGCTGATCGGCGGCTTCATGGCGCGCAACTTCGAACCAACCGAGGAAGGCGAACTGGCCTGGTATCCGGCCGGCTTCGAATCCTACGCCTGGGGTGGCGAGACCCTGCGCATCACCCAGCTCATCGTGCCGGACAAGATGCACGGCGAGGAACTGACTCTGGAAGCCGCCGAGGGCAATGGTTTCATCCTGCGCGACCCGGACGGTGAAGTGGTCGTTCAGGGCCTGGTCGGCGAGCCGGTTGAAACACCCGACTACGGCATTACGGTGGCCGAGCTCAACGCCCGCCCCGGCACCACTTTCAATGTGACCCGCAACCGGACCTACGCCACCACCGAGGATTATCAGAAACGCCTGTCGGCCGGCGAGCGCGGCAAGCAGTCCGGCATCGTTGGCGTGAGTCTGGAAGACACCGACCCGGAAAAGGCCATCAAGGTTCTGGAAGAGGTCGCTCAGCGCTATGTGCAGCAGAACATCGCGCGTAATGCTGCAGAAGCGACTCAGAGCCTCGAGTTCCTCAGCGAGCAGATCCCGGAGGTGCGCAAAAACCTCGACGCCGCCCAGACCGCGCTGAATCAATATCAGACCGGCAATCGCTCGGTGGATATCACCGCCGAGACCCAGTCGGTGCTGGATCGCATCGTTGATCTGGAAAAGCAGATTTCCGAACAGAACCTCAAGCGTACCGAGATGGAGCGGCGCTTCACCCGCCAGCACCCGAACTTCCAGGCGCTGATCAATCAGATCAACCAGCTGCAGACGCAGAAATCGGAACTGGAAAAGCAGATCAGCACCCTGCCCTCTACCCAGCAGGAGCTGCTGCGCCTGACCCGCGACGTCGAGGTTTCGTCTGAAACCTACGCCATGCTGCTGAACAAGACTCAGGAGCTGGACATCATCCGCGCCGGCACTGTGGGCAACGTGCGCATCGTCGACCACGCCGCTGCCGACATTGACGAGCCGGTGAAACCCAACAAGCCGCTGGTGATCATTGTCGCCACGCTGCTCGGCGGGCTGCTTGCCGTTGCCTTCGTCTATGTGCGCGAAGCCCTCAAGCGCGGCGTGGAGAATCCGGAAGATATCGAGCGTTCCGGCATTCCGGTGTATGCAGCCATTCCCTTCAGCGAAAAGCAAGGTCTGCTGGAAAAGCGCCTGGCCAATTTCAAGCGGGACAAGAGCAACGCCTCCTATCTGCTTTCGATCAACGACCCTGCCGACCTGGCCACAGAAGCCATGCGCAGCCTGCGTACCAGCCTGCACTTCGCCATGATCGAGGCGAAAAACAATATCCTGATGATCACCGGTCCGAGCCCTGGTGTGGGCAAGTCATTCGTAACCAGTAACCTGGCTGCTGTGATCGCACAATCGGGCAAGAAGGTGCTGCTGGTCGACGCCGACATGCGCAAGGGCTACCTGCACAAGGTCATGCGTTGCCAGGGCGACAAGGGTCTCTCGGACATTCTTTCCGGTCGCATTACGCTGTTCGATGCCATCCAGAAAACCCAACTGGCCAACCTGCACGTGATTGCCCACGGCCAGGTGCCGCCTAATCCGTCCGAGTTGCTGATGCATGAGAACTTCTCTCGCTTCGTCAGAGAAATCAGCAACATGTACGACCTGGTGATTTTCGATACACCTCCGATCCTCGCTGTTACCGACGCTGCTCTTGTGGGCAGCCAGGCAGGCACCACGCTGATGGTGACCCGCTACGGCCTCAACAGCATCAAGGAGATCGAACATGCCAAGCGCCGCCTGGAACAGAACGGACTGCTGGTCAAGGGCGTGATCTTCAACGCCGTGCTGCGTAAAGCCTCCAATTACAGCGACTACGGCTACTACCAGTACGAGTACAAAGCCAAGTAACTACCGATTCACACCAAGCCGCTCACCTGCCCCGGGCAGGCGGGCGGTGCCTGCCGCTGCGGTAGCCGGCAGATCAGACAAAGGGATGCACTCATGCTTTCGTCTTTTCCACGCACGCTGAGACTTGTCACTGCACTCTCGCTGGCTACCTGCGCTTCAGTCGCACTGGCTACCGAGACCGACACTAAAGGGATCGACCTGATCGGTATCAACCTGTCCGGCGCCAATTTCGCCCCGCATATCACGCCAGGCAAAGTCGGTACCAATTACTTCTATCCGGAAAAAAAGCACTTCAGCTACTACGCCGAGAAGAACATTCGCCTGATTCGCTTCCCCTTCATCTGGGAGCGGCTGCAGCATGACCTGGACAAGGGCATCAACTTTGACCAGATGCGCCTGCTCCGCAAAACCCTTGATCAGGCTGCCCGGCATGGCCAGAAAGTCATTCTGGATATGCACAACTACGCCCGCTACAAGGATCAGCTGATCGGCTCGCCGGAAGTCCCCTATGAGGCCTATGCGAATGTCTGGCGCCACCTGGCCGAGGCGTTCAAGGACCATCCAGCCCTTCTTGGCTACGACATCATGAATGAGCCCCACTCCACCAAAGGCTTGTGGCGTGACGCAGCCCAAGCCGCGGTGCACGCCATCCGTGAAGTCGACATGAAGACTCCGATCATCGTGGAGGGAGATCGCTGGGCCAGCAGCTTCCACTGGCGCATGGTAAACGAGGATTTTCTCCTGGAGGACCCGGCAGACAACCTCATCTATTCGGCGCACATCTATTTCGACAAGGACTTCTCAGGCCGCTACGCCGAAGAAGAAGTAGTCGGTCCAATGCTGGGCGTGGAACGTACCCGGCCTTTCGTGGAGTGGCTCAAGGAGCACGGCCAAAAAGGTTTTCTCGGTGAATACGGCGTACCCGGCCATTCCGAATCGATGCTGCTCGCGATGGACAATATGCTCGCCTACCTCAATGAAAACTGTATTCCCAGTGCCTACTGGGCCGGCGGGCCTGGCTGGGGGAAATACGTGCTGGCTGTCGAGCCAATAGATGGCGAAGACCGTCCGCAAATGCACATCCTGCAAAAACATATCCAGAACGACTGCAGCGATATCGGCCCTCAGTGATGAAATTTACGTCTCATAGCGAAATAACATCAATGTAAGCGAATTGAAGTTCGCGGAAAGCTGGATATTCACAAATATTCACGGAACTCACGCAACCGCGGGAGGAACCCACTGTCAAACCTTGCGACCTGAGAATGAGGGACTTAATTCAACGGTATTGAAGCGCCTCGCCTGATCAGACGGGCGCTCTGCGGGGAATCCGAGAAGACACGTATGGGCAGAGGCTCGACGTGCTGCTGCAACCTAAAGCCCTATTGTTTGCGGCACATTGGTACTTAAAAGGAAAAGGCGCCCAAGGACTTAGGTGATGACGAACATCAGTTCAAAATTGATTTATGTGCCATTGCTCACGCTGTTGCTGGTTCTGCACTTTTCCGTGCTGGGTGAAAGTACGCACAACCCTATCGGCTTAAAGTTTCTCAACGAAGCCTATATGGCAGCCTGCCTGGGCCTAGCCCTGCTATTGATTCTCGCATCAACCGATGAGTCGCCTCGCGAATACCGCGTGCTCATGTATTACGGGCTCTACAGTGTCTTGATATTCACTCTGCTGCCCGCGATTTTTGCCTATCACACCTATGGTCAGCCCATCGTCTACGGTCTTATCGAAGAGCGGCGGATACTTTTCGCCTTCGGCTTCGTACCGCTATTGCTGCTCGCCAAACGAGTCAGCACCCTTCAATTCGAGCGCGCATTGCTTTATGCGGCACTTGTCGCCGTCATCCTGTCCTGGCTTTATAAATTCGGTCTGATTCCTGATTTACGCGAAGAACAGACCGCCTGGGACCGCCCGGACCGCTCATCGATCGGCCCGTTCCTGCTGTGCTTCACCTACTTCTACTGCATTCAGACATGGGCAAAAGGTCAGTCGCCCATCAACGGCGACAAACGCCAGAAAACGTTCTATCTGATCGTTGCCGTGCTGATTCTGCTGACGCTGGTTTTCGCGACTCAGACGCGCCAGCTCATAGCGCTGTGTCTGGCCTTCACCCTGTTCTGCCTCAGGGCAAAAGCCCTCATATGGGCGGTGTCGTTGTGCTTTCTCATATCTCCTTTTTACTTCTACCCAAGCTTATTGGAGACACTCGGGGTAAATCTCGACTTTTATGCGAGCAACCTTGAGGAGGGAGTCGAAGACAACGTCCGCTCCAACACCATCGCTTCCATCTTCGGTCATCTTGCATTGGTCAAATGGCTGCCCAGTGGCTCCTTGTCATTGATGTGGCAGGACGGCTTCATTCCCTACTTTGGCGAGCACTTTTTCCTTTCCGATGTCGGCATCATCGGAACGCTTTTCCGCTTTGGCTTCCTCAGCTTCATCATTGTGCCGCTGACACTCTATATCTATCAGCGTATCGCTAAAAACATACATTCTGACATGCGGTTTACCTACGCGGTCATTCTCGCTTACATGGTGATCTGGCCCCTTAATGCTCTGCTCGAATATACACAGCAGGTTTTCGCCATGCTTTTTGTAATACACGCTCTGAGAGCACGCCATCTTCGCAGCAAGGAACGAGCACATGAACGTCGCACTTATTCTCAATTACAAAGCTGCTACTGAGACCATCAGCTGCGCTGAGAGCATACTTGCTCATTGTGCAACGCTCGATCATGTCGTAATCATCGACAATGATTCGCAAGACGGCTCCGCAGTCGCCCTGCAGCAATGGCTGGATGAAAAGCAGCATCGCAATGTGACTGTGCTTAACAACCCGGAAAACAGCGGTTATGCAGGTGGCAATAACTACGGCCTGCGCTGGGCAGTGGAAAATCTTAACCCCGAATACTTTTGGGTCATCAATAATGACACCTATGTAGACAGCGACGCCTTTTCACCGCTTTTAGAAGCACTTAAGCAAAACGACCGGCAGTTCGTCGGCTCGCTGGTATTGAGTGCCGAAACCGGGCGATTGGAGTGTTATGGCGGCGGAAAGCTCTACCCGATCCTCGGAAAGGCGCGCCTGTTGGGTAAGAACCAGAGCATTGAAACCCTGCAGCAACAAGGTCTCGCACACATCCCGGACTATTTAATGGGCTGCAGTCTTGCGTTTTCTACAGCGCTGACAAAAGAAATTGGTTTGATGGATGAAAAGTACTTCATGTACTTCGAAGAAGTCGACTGGCAATACCGCGCCAGAGAGTTTGGCATATCAATCAAGGTAATACCTGAAAGCCGTCTCTTTCATTATGGTTCGCTTAGCCTGGGCAGTCGCTCGGCCTTCTACCATTACTACCGGAACCGAGCCGCCACACGCTTCAACAAGCGTTTTTACGGCCCGGGTTTTGCGCTCGTTTCCGCCTTTCTTCTATCAGCCGTTACCACCATCAAAGAGTTCAGACACCCCACTCTTGCATGGTCGGGTATCAAAGGCGCTTTCAAGGGAGTAGCAATGAGTGTCAAGTGATACTACAGCCTTCGGCATCAACTTTTATTCCGGCAACAAGAAGGCGTTGCTGGGCTGCATTCGTGAGGGCGTGAAACAGCCCTATTCGTTTGTGGTCACGCCCAATGTCGACCACCTGGTGCAACTACAGCATGACGACGCGCTGCGCGATGCTTATGCAAGAGCACGGTGGCGATTGTGCGACAGCCGGGTCCTGCTGGCATTGCTGGACCGGCTGGGGGTCGAGATCGAGGAAGCCATCCCTGGCAGTGACCTGACGCTTGATCTATTGCAGTGGGCGAGCGAAGACCGCCTGCGCGTGGTTCTGATTGGCTGTTCGACTGCTGAAACCCAGAAGCTGAAAGAGCTTTACCCCGGCATCGATCTTTACCACCACAATCCGCCCATGGGCTTCATCAACAATCCGGAAGAAGTGCAACGGTGCTTGCAGTTCATTCGGGACACCCCTTCGGAGCTGGTGTTGTTCGCCGTCGGCACCCCGCGCGGCGAAATATTGGCGGCGGCGATACAGCCCCATGAGCGCTCGGGAATGGCCTTCAGCATTGGCGCCTCGATTGCCTTTGCCACCGGCACCATCAAGCGAGCACCGTTGTGGATGCGCGAATGCAAGCTCGAGTGGCTGCATCGCATGTGTCTGGAGCCACGGCGCTTGGCAAAGCGTTACTTTCAGGACGCGCTGTATATCGTGCCGGCGTATTGGCGTGAAAAGAACTCCCGACACAAGGCAAGTCTTGCCAAGCAACAGTCCTGAACGCAGCCCCCTTCAACTTCATGTAGGGAAGTAAATGAAAGCGCTGATCACCGGCGTTACCGGTTTTACCGGTCGCTACATGGCCGAGGAACTCGCAGCACACGGCTACGAAGTCCATGGCCTCAGCTATCGCCCTCTACAAGGGGAGCTGCCAGCGAGCATTGCTGCGATTCACTGCTGTTCGCTGAATGAACCGCAGATGCTGAAAGACCTGCTGTTGGAATTGCGCCCGAGCCATGTCGTGCACCTGGCCGCCGTGTCCTTCGTGGCGCATGCCGACGCTGACGCCATTTACCGCGCCAATCTCATCGGCACCCGACACTTGCTCGAAGCACTGCGGCCGGTTGCCGACGGCCTCGCTGCAGTCATTCTCGCCAGCAGTGCCAATGTCTATGGCAACACCGAAGGTGTGCTGGACGAGTCGTCCCCTTTTGCACCCGCCAATGATTACGCGGTCAGCAAAACCGCAATGGAATATCTGGCGCGGCTGTATCAACGGCAATTGCCATTGATCATCACGCGCCCGTTCAACTACACGGGCGTTGGTCAGTCTGAGCAGTTCCTGATTCCCAAGATAATTGCGCATACGCGCCGCGGCGCCGAGTTCATCGAACTGGGGAACCTGGATATAGCCAGGGATTTCTGTGATGTACGCGATGTAGTAAGAGCCTACCGGCGCTTGCTTGAAACGCAGGACGCGATCGGGCAGACCGTCAATATCTGCTCAGGCACTGCCCACACCTTGCAATATGTTTTGCAGCAGGCAGCTCTGATATCCGGTCATCAAATGCAAGTTAGGGTTAATCCCGCCTACATACGCAGCGCTGATGTAAAGAATCTGTTCGGCTGCAATGCCAGGCTGACCCGACTAATTAGTGAGCACAAACCGATAGAACTTCGCGAAACACTGCGCTGGATGATTGAAGCGCCCGGGGCGGGAGTTTGAGCCCTATGGCGGCGGCAAGAGTAGTACAACCCTGACCAGCCAAAACGCGGCTAACAACCACGCAGACCGCGCAAGCAATTTGTCGAGTCGCATCTGAACCCAGCCGGAACACAACGGTCTATGACTTCTGTGAACGGCAAAGCCAACTACATAAGGCTGTCGGCACACCGGCCCATAAGTGTCGAGCCATGCCTGCGAGAACAAATGGGTAGCGATCGATTGATATGGAGAGCCGCTTTCATCGGGCTTTTCTAATGAAGCAGCGACAAGTGAATCCAGCCGTTTCACTCCGAAAAACAACTATTCCGTCAAGGATGAAGACCCATGAAACCATTATTTGCGCTCGCGTTCTCTTCCGTTCTGGTACTCCAGGGATGCGTCTTTTCACCTGGCCAACACCTTGACCCGGATGAGTTCAAGGACGGAGCAAAATCAGAAAACGGCAGCGTACAGCTGTTGCGCATCACGCCGGAAATGCTCACGGGCGAGGTGCCTTCCGACAGAGGCACGTCCAGCAAGCAGGAACTGATCGACTACAAGCCTGAAGCCTATCGCATCGGTGCCAACGATCTGCTCTACATTACCGTTTGGGATCACCCCGAATTGACTGCGCCGTCCGGCCCGCAGCAGCAACTTGATGCCAACGGTCGCCTGGTTCGCCCTGATGGCACGCTCTTCTATCCCTATATCGGTAACGTCAACGCAGCCGGCCGCACCATTGAAGAGTTGCGAGCCGAGATTGCACGCCGCCTTGCCAATTACATCGATAGCCCGCAGGTAGACGTCAACCTGCTGCGCTACGGCAGCCAGCGCATCGTGCTCTCCGGCGCGTTCAACACTGGCGGTGAAGTTCCAGTGACCACCGCACCGATAAACATCGTGCAAGCCATCGGCCAGGCCAACATCGACACTGAAAACGCTGACCTTTCCAGCCTGGTGCTCAAGCGCGACGGTCGCGAGTACCTGCTCGACCTCGACGACCTGAACCGCCCGGACTCCTGGCTGCATCAGGTCTATCTGAAGGACGGCGACCAGCTGCATCTGCCCTACAACGATCAGAAGAAGATCTACGTTCTTGGAGAGGTCAACGAGCCGCTGGCCCTGAGTTTCAAGACCTCCAGCTACAACCTGATGGACGCCATCGGTACTGCCGGTGGCATCCGCCAGGAGACAGCTGACGGCGAAGCGGTCTACGTCATTCGTGGCGCGGCAAACATCGCCACCGAGCCAGCCAAGGTCTTCCAGCTGAATGCCAAATCGCCCACCGCGTTCGCCTTGGCCAAGAGCTTCCCGCTTCAGCCTCAGGACGTTGTGTTTGTTGGCCCTGCAGGTATCACCCGCTGGAACCGCTTCATCAGCCAGCTGCTGCCATCTGCTGCTGTAGTAGGCACCGGAGCGGCGTTCAATCGCTGATACCGGTTTGAATATTCGCGGCTGAATCGCTCTCAACTGCACAGCAGTACGGGAGCGGCTCAGCCGCGAAGTCTTTTCAGGCCGTGGCCTGCTCCAGCCATCCCAGCACACGGATGGCTTCTTCGCGGCTCTCGCCGCAGACACTCTGATCAGCACTGAACGCCGCACATACTGCGGGTCGATTTGGCTGACCGAACAGCCCGCAGTAATTCGCGTCCGTCAGATGTAGGCAACGCACACCTGCCGGTTTACCGTTCGGCATACCGGGTATTGCAGAACTAATCGAAGGGGCAATGCAGCAGGCACCGCAGCCGGGGCGACATTCCATTCCGGTCATCCAGAAAAAACCGGCGCAAATAATAGTCACTGCTTTGGCAAAACGCAGCAGGCGAGGTGCACCACGCATCGGCTATGACCAACAGTTGCCTGGCCAGCAGAAAGTCAATCTGGGCGTCCTCGTAACGCTGGAGCACTTAACCCTTTCCATGCGCCAAAGCCGCTTGAGACCAAGTCAGGCCTGATTTACGCGATGTTCCTTGCCTGT
Source organism: Pseudomonas saudiphocaensis (assembly GCF_000756775.1). Lineage (NCBI taxonomy): Bacteria > Pseudomonadati > Pseudomonadota > Gammaproteobacteria > Pseudomonadales > Pseudomonadaceae > Pseudomonas > Pseudomonas saudiphocaensis. The sequence continues at coordinate 339,106 of NZ_CCSF01000001.1, read as the reverse complement.
AGAAGCTAAGCGGTATCGCGCATTTCGGTATGGCCCGTGCCGCGCCGCGCTCAAGTCGGCTAGCCAGAACAGCTTCTGATGACGGCGCCGCTGTGCTTGGGCATACTTTCCAACCTTTTCCCCACCCATCAGGTAACCCGCATGTTCAAGGTCAACGAATACTTCGACGGCACCGTCAAATCCATCGCCTTCGACATGGCCGACGGCCCCGCCACCATTGGCGTGATGGCTCCAGGCGAATACGAATTCGGCACCGCCCAGCTGGAAGTCATGCATGTGGTAGCCGGCAGCCTGGACGTGAAACTGCCAGGCAGCGACAGCTTCGAAACCTTTGCCGCCGGCACCCGTTTTACCGTACCTGCAAACAGCAAATTTCAGCTGAAGGTCGCGACCGATACCGCTTATCTGTGTGAGTACCGCTGAGCAAAAAAACGCTAAACGGAAGCCAGACAGGCCGGGTGAAAAGCTGAAAATCGCTATATAATCCGCCGCCATTTTTTCCAGCTGCATCACCGAGGCCCGGCCTGTCATGTCGAATAAAGTCCCAAGCGTAGGGTTCGTTTCACTCGGGTGTCCCAAGGCAACGGTGGACTCGGAGCGCATTCTTACCCAGCTGCGCATGGAGGGTTACCAGATCGTGCCGTCCTACGAGGACGCCGATGTCGTGGTAGTAAACACTTGCGGCTTTATCGACAGCGCCAAGGCCGAGTCATTGGATGCAATCGGCGAAGCCATCGCCGAAAACGGCAAGGTCATCGTCACCGGCTGCATGGGTGTGGATGAAAACAACATCCGCGGCGTGCACCCAAGCGTTTTGGCGGTCACCGGGCCGCAGCAGTACGAGCAGGTGGTCAATGCCGTACATGAAGTGATCCCGCCGAACATCGAGCACGATCCCTTCGTCGATCTGGTGCCACCCCAGGGCATCAAGCTCACCCCGCGCCACTACGCCTATCTGAAAATTTCCGAAGGCTGTAACCACAGCTGCAGCTTCTGCATCATTCCTTCCATGCGCGGCAAGCTGGTCAGCCGGCCGGTGGGCAGCGTATTGAGCGAGGCCGAGCGCCTGGTCAAGGCCGGCGTCAAGGAAGTCCTGGTGATCAGCCAGGACACTAGCGCCTACGGCGTCGATCTCAAGTACAAGCTGGATTTCTGGAACGGCCAGCCGGTCAAGACGCGCATGCTGGAACTGTGCGAGGAGCTGGGCAAGATGGGCGTCTGGGTACGCCTGCACTACGTCTATCCTTACCCCAACGTGGACGACGTAATTCCGCTGATGGCCGCCGGCAAGATCCTTCCGTATCTGGACATTCCCTTCCAGCACGCCAGCCCCAAGGTACTCAAGGCGATGAAACGCCCGGCTTTCGAGGACAGGACCCTGGCGCGCATCAAGAAGTGGCGTGAGATCTGCCCCGATCTGACCATCCGCTCCACCTTTATCGTCGGCTTCCCCGGCGAGACCGAGGAAGACTTCCAGTACCTGCTCGACTGGCTCACCGAAGCCCAACTGGATCGTGTCGGCTGCTTCCAGTACTCCCCCGTCGAAGGCGCTCCTGCCGAAGTACTCGGCCTGGAACCGGTACCGGACGAGATCAAGCAGGAGCGCTGGGACCGCTTTATGGCCCATCAGCAGGCCATCAGCGCCGCGCGCCTGCAACTCAAGATCGGCAAGGAGATGGATGTACTTATAGACGAGGTGGACGAGGACGGCGCCATCGGCCGCTCCTGGGCCGACGCCCCGGAAATCGACGGCATGGTCTATGTCGACAGCGAGCACCCGCTACAGCCCGGCGACAAGGTACGCGTGCGCGTGACCCATGCCGACGAGTACGACCTCTGGGCCGAAGCGATCTGATCACACACCATCAAAGAAGCCCCGCTCATACGGGGCCGAGCGCTAGCTGGTTACGGCAGAAACTTCAGCTTTCGCTAGTGCAGAAATCGGCTTCGATATTGCGAGCCGGTTCGTTTGGCACGCCGCAGCGCTCGTCCTTTGGGTCTAAGCCCATCATCTTTTGGATGCAAACCTGTTCTCGCTCATGCCTGTGGGCTGCTAAAGAGTGCCTGGAAGGCTCGCGTCTGCCCGGACGCATAGCTCAACTAGCAACCGCCCTACTTCGGGCGCCTCAGCCAGGAGCAGACAATGACTCAGTACTTGATCGAACGTGAAATCGCAGGTGCAGGCGACATGTCGGAGCAAGCACTCCGCGACGCATCCAAGCACTCCAACAGCGTACTCGCACGGATGAGCCCGGAAATCCAGTGGGTCCATAGTTACGTGGCCGGTGACAAGATCTACTGCATCTACAACGCGCCCAGTGAACAGCTGATCCGGGAACATGCCGAGAAGTCGGGCTTCCCCGCCAACAAGATCACCCCCGTCAGCGCCGTCATCGATCCTTCTACAGCGAACGAATAAGCAGCCGGCCCTCAACGATCAATGGCCGAGTTCCCGCACCCACACGAACTCCGCCATTGATGCGTCCGTGCCGCGTAAGCCAGCCTCACGAAGCGGCGACGTCAACTTTGCGTCCTCCAAGAGCACCTCTTTACCCCCGTGGCCCATGCAACTCGATCGGCGTTAGTGGTCGCCCTGCTCGCGGTCACGCTGCCCTGCAGCAGCCTATAACTCTCTGTCCGCGACGTGCGCGGCCGCTCAAGCAACACGTCACACAACACACTGAGGCGTTGTCGGCGCTATCATCGCTGCTCTTTTTCTGTCGGCCATCACCATGCATCACACAGTCAGCCCCGTTGGCATTCTGCGCTCCTGCTTCAGAGAGAAGTTTGCCATTCCGCGCCAACCGCAGCTGGCCCCAGCCGCGCGCGGCGTACTGGAGCTGCTGCCACCGTTCGATACCGGCGAGGCGGTCGCGGGACTGGAGCAGGTGAGTCATGTCTGGCTGCTGTTTCTCTTCCATCAGGCGCTGGAGGAAAAGCCGCGCCTGAGGGTTCGCCCACCACGGCTGGGCGGCAACAAGATGGTCGGTGTTTTTGCCACCCGCGCCACACATCGCCCCAATGGCATCGGTCAGTCAGTGGTCAGGCTCGACGAGGTTGAGCCGGGGCGCCTGCTGGTATCCGGCATCGACCTGCTGGACGGCACACCCATTATCGACATCAAGCCCTATGTGCCCTACGCCGATGCCCTGCCTGAGGCGCGCAATACCATGGCCGCCGACGCCCCCCTTCTGATCGACGTGCACTGGAGCGAAAGCGCCCTTACCCAGGCACACAGCGAGGCGCTGCGACTGGATGAACCTGTGATTGAACTGATCGAGCAATGCCTGGCCCAGGACCCGCGTCCGGCTTACCAGAAGCCCGACCCGGAACGACGCTATGGCGCGCAGTTCTGGGATTTGCAGGTTCGCTGGCATTACCCCGAGACAGGACTTATCCGTGTGCTGGAAGTGGTACCTGCTTAGGCTCTGTACGAAAAGTGCCTGCGCTCGGTGATGCTTCGTTAAAAACGGGTTCGGAATGCTCATTTACAGCTCGTAAACTCCGCTTCCTCACCCGTTTTTGCCTCGCCTGACCTTCGCTCGACGACTTTTCGTACACATCCTAGGTGGAAAAGCCTTTGGCATTTTCTGACTACTTCGGCCCTTCAGCGTTTCTCAGGCACCAGCCATAGGCGCTGATTGCCGTACACCTTGTCGAGGTTCTGCGCCTTGAACGGGAAGCTCGTATAGCGCCCCTTCATCCAGGCCTCGATACCATCGGCATAATGCGGGCTGGCCGGATTGCCGGACTGCCCCGAGCTGTTCAGGCCGATTAGCGGCTCGTCTCGCCCGAAATCAACGACGATCCGCATGGCTGGTATCAACCAGGTATCGAAGTTTTGCCCCCAATGGTACGCAGAGACGTTCAACGTGTTGTGATCACCGCCGGCAGAATATGGCCCCCGATCCAGATAACCCCGAATCGCATTGACGCTGCTGCGCCTGCTGGCAGGCAGGTACTGCGCGAGCTGCGTTGTACCTGTCACCCAGGTGTAGCTGTGCAGCTTGCCCCACTGCCAGGCGCTGATATCGCTGCCCAGTTTCGCGCTCAGGTGATCGACCGCCGCGACCAGGCTGCGCGCCAGAATGGCTGGTTTGTCCTCTTTCTGCGGCGTGGTCACATCATCCCAATAGGGGCTGTCGTCACGCCCGAGCAAGTGATCGGCCTGCGCCGAATATGAAGTGTTGGCGCTCTGTACCAGGGCCTTCCAGGCGGAGCTGTCATCCGGCCCAAGCTCATCGAGAAAGGTCAGCCGAGCGCTTTCGTAAAGAAACGCCGAATAAAGCGCTGCATCGGCAGATGCGGCGTCCATGCCCCCATCGAACTTCAAAAGCCGCGACAGAGCCAAGCGCGCCTTGTCGCGCTCGCCGGCTGGCAGCGCTGCAATGGCTTGCTGCAATGGCTCGCGCATGGACGGCCCTTCGAACATGGCGGCCAGCTTAGCGGCGAATGGGGTCTGCCGGTCGTACTGCATTGCGATCATGCTGGCGGTATCGTGACGCCCCCGTTCAGCCAGCTCGGCAATTCGCTCGGCGCGTTCGGGGTAATGCCAAGAGTTGGACAACTGCATGCCGTAGCCACGCGGCACGGTGCGATGATTGGCGGTGCCGAGCCAGCCTTGGGCCGGATCCTGGTCATACGGATGCAACATGGGATCGGCAAAACCATCCCAGTCATACAGCCCATCCCAGCCAGGCGATGGCAACAGCCCCAGACCACCCCGGCGGTTGGGATAGCGTCCGGTGACCTGCCAGCCGATACCCTGCTCGTCAGCGAATACCAGGTTGAGTGCCATGGCGCGGATGTCACGGGCGGCCTCGAAGGCTTGATCCACATTCTGAGCGCGGGTCAGGTCGAAGAAGGCATCGAGTGACTTGTCCGCCTCCAACTGGGTGGTCTTCAGCGCAATGCCAAATCCACTGCTGAGCTGCAAGGGTTGCAAGGCATGCTTGCGCTCGCCCAGCACGCTGTTGAGCAGCGGGCCGTTGCGCGTTTCATAAATGGTTTCGCGGAGGGGCCGCTGCCCCTTGATGATGAAAGTCTCGTGGCGCTCGCGCGCTGGCAGCCACTTGCCGTCGGCCAGGTATTGCAGGCGCCCGTTCTCTCGCCGGACCTTTTCCAGGAACAGGTCCTGGTTGTCGCCCATGACCATGGTCATGCCCCAACCAAGCTTCCCGTTGAAGCCTGCGACCACCGCCGGAACGCCCGCCACCGTCACACCCGCCGCATTGAGTTTGGGCGAGCGAATCTGCACAAAATTCCAGTACGAGGGCATCGACAGCGGTAGATGGGTGTCGTTGGCCATCAACGGCTTTCCGCTGCGCGTACGACTGCCGGAAATCGCCCAGTTGTTGGAAGCCGCAACGCCAAGCAGTCCCAGCTCAGCCACCTGCGCGGCAGCACGATCAATGGCTGCGAGGCCGGGAAGCTCTCCCGTCAGCTTTAGGCCTTTGAGCTTTGCTGCCTCTTCAAAGGGCAGCGGCTCGTCAGGATAGGTCGGCAGCAGCCAGGCCAGTTGGTCACTGCCGACTCGCTGGGCCATCACCAGAGCGGCGATTTCCTCCTGCAGATTCACCGACAGACCGAAGTTCAGCAGGCAGAACACCAGCACCGAATCCTCGGGAGTCCAGTATTCGGGCGTATAACCGGCAGCTGCCAGGTCCATCGGCAGCTTGTCGCGGTGCCTGTACAGATAAGCGTTGACGCCACGCGCATAAACCTCGAAGAAGCGCTTCATCCGCGGCGAGCTTTCGCGGTAGAGCACCTCGGCGCTCTTGCGCAGATTGACCGCACGCATGAAGCGGTCGATCTCCAATACGCCCGGCCCTGCCATTTCGGCCAGTCGCCCCTGAGCCATCAGGCGCAGGCTGACCATCTGGCTCAGGCGGTCGGTGGCATGGATATAGCCCAGGCCAAACAGCGCGTCGTGGAAGGTAGAGGTTTCAATCAGCGGCATGCCCAGCGCGTTACGCCGTATGCTGACGCGCTCAGCCAGCCCGGTCAGCGGTTGTACACCCTGCTTGGGTGGCAAGCTGTCGCTGTAACGGCCGTCCAGATATGCCTGGCACCCTGTCAGGCTAAAGGCAGCGATACCGGCACCGAGGATCAGGCGGACCAGATGAAACGGCAGACGCAGGGACATCAACGGCTCCTTTGAGCTGAGCGCAACAGGGCTAAGGTCAGGATAGAAGGAAAGGTATGCAGCCGTCGGATCAGGCGGCAGCCGGCGTCAACGCCTCGTCCAGCAGCCAGCGCGCCGAACGTCGAGCAGCGGCCTTGTACTGCAGCTCAAGGGCGCTGAAATGCGCCTCATGACGGCGCCGCTCGGTCTTGTCCAAGGCCTTCCAGGCGCCGTGAGTCGGTATCTGGGCAGTGGCGTCATAAAGTGCCTGAAAGACCTCGCAGCGGGGGTCCTGGCTCAGATTGGTGTCGTAATTATCGAGCAACACCTTGATGCGGATGGCACCTTCGATCAGCGGCACCTGCTCATCCAGCAGGCTACTGGCGAGGATACGCAAATCGGCTGCGAGGTCCGCGTGCTGACGAGCCTGAGCTTCAGCCTGTCGCACTGCCTGCTGACGCTCCTTGCGCCAGACCCGCCGCCACAAATGCAGTGCATAACCTGCCAGCGCGGCGATCAACAGAGCACCGACAAGCAGCAATCCTGCAGCGACCGGCGTCATAGACGGATCAGGCTCCGTGGCACTTCTTGAATTTCTTCTGGCTGCCGCACGGGCACGGGTCATTGCGCCCGACGTCCTTCAGCGGATTGCGCACCGGGTCATGACTATGATTGCAGTGCGGGCCATGAACATGCCCGTGGCCATGATCATGATGATCGTGGTCGTGATTGCAGTCGGGACCATGTACATGAGTTTCGTTGTTCATCGAGTCGCTACTCCGGAATGAGGGTGCCGGGAATTATCTCGCCATTCTGGGAAATATGCACTCTGCGCCCGCCCCACATACCGACTTTAAGCTCGCCATCGAGCCGGTAGGCGATTGGGCGATCAGGCTTTTCAAGCAAGCGTACGATGTACTTCATGTGACGCCAGAGATTGGTGTTCACCGGCACCTCGTAATAATCGAAGCTGTTCGCCGGCACGGTCAGCCAACCACCGGTTTCGCCGCTGGCGAGCTGGACGTCATTGAGGTGAACGTTATAGCGCATGCCACGCACGGGCAGGCTATGGTCGTTGGGGTTATCGATACGGAAACGCAGCATGAACTGCTGCTCGAGCAGGCGTGCCTTGATGATCTCGACCTTGGCCAGCTCCACTTGCGGATTTTTGAAATCACTGCCCAACCAGGTCGAGCAACCCGACAGAGCGGACAGAAGGCTGAGCAACGCCATCATTCTAAATATTTTTATCGTGCGTTCCTGGCAAAGCATTCCGGTACTCCAAAGGACGGCCCAGTGTAGCAAGCGCCAGACCGTCTGCAACGCGCTAGTACGCGAATATCGCACACTTGCGTTACGCATTCCTGACAGGCTTTATCAGATCAGCAGACGCGCCAGCACAGCACGCACCTTGACGATACCCTCGGCCAGTGCAGCCTCAATCTCGTCCATGGTGATGATGCCGGCTCCCTTGCCCGCCGCCGGATTGACTACTAATGCCAGACACACATACGGCAGATCAAGTTCACGCGCCAGCACAGCCTCCGGCATCCCGGTCATGCCCACAATGTCGCAGCCATCGCGTTCCATCCGCGCTATCTCAGCCACCGTTTCCAGGCGCGGACCCTGCGTGCAGCCGTATACGCCGCTACTGCTGAACGGATATCCCTCGGCCACCAGACCGGCAATCAGACGCTGCCGCAGCCTCTCGTCATAGGGATAGCTGAAATCGACATGGGTGACATGCTCGATATCGCCTTCGAAAAAGGTGTGCTCGCGGCCATAGGTGTAATCGATGATTTGATGCGGTACGCATAGATGGCCGCTGCCCATGGCCGAGTGGATACCGCCTACCGCATTTACCGCGACGATCGCCTGCGCGCCGGCCTGCTTCAGCGCCCAGAGATTGGCGCGATAGTTGATCTGATGAGGCGGAATCCGGTGCGGATGACCATGGCGAGCAAGGAAAAGCACCTTCCGGCCGGCATACTCGCCTTGCAGAATGTCGGCTGAAGGCGAACCGTAAGGCGTCTGCAGCGCCGACCTTTTATGCAGGACGAAACCGCTGAGCTCGGTCAGGCCAGTGCCGCCGATGATGGCGTAGACAGTCATGATCTGTTCCTGTCAGTCGATCAGTTCTGCGGTTTTCAGGGCAGAGATGGATGCCTGCCAGCGCGGGTCCTGCTTGTACTCCGGCGTCACGTCGAAGCCACCACGCATGCTTTGCAGCGCTGGTGAAGGCGTCACCTTGAGCTTCTGCAGGGCGACCAGCGCCAGTTCGGCAGCGGCGCGGTCATTACACACCAGACCCATGTCGCAACCGGCCGAGAGCGCCGCCTGGATGCGGTCTGCCGCGTCTCCCGCAACATGGGCACCGGCCATGGACAGGTCGTCGCTGAAGATGACGCCGGTAAATCCCAGCTCGCGGCGCAGGATGTCCTGCAGCCACCGCCGCGAAAATCCGGCGGGCTGTTTATCGACGTCTGAATAGATGACATGCGCAGGCATCACCGCATCAAGCTGGCGACTCAAACGCATGAACGGCACCAGATCAGCTGCTCGCAATTGGTCCAGACTGCGTTCGTCCACCGGGATTGCCACATGGGAATCGGCCTCGGCCCAACCATGGCCCGGAAAATGTTTTCCGGTGGCGGCCATGCCCGCCGCGCGCATGCCCTTCATGAAGGCGCCGGCCAGATCGGCCGCGCGCAGCGGATCACCCTCGAACGCCCGCGTACCGACCACTGCACTGCGCTGGTGATCAAGATCGAGCACCGGTGCAAAGCTGAAGTCCAATCCTACGGCGCGAACCTCGGTGGCCATCACCCAACCGCAGGTCTCCGCCAACCGTTCAGCCTCAGCGTGCCGCGCAATTTCACGCATCGCCGGAAGCCGGATGAAGTCGCGCCGCAGCCGCTGCACACGGCCGCCTTCCTGGTCGACCGCCAGCAGCATGTCGGGACGCACCGCACGGATGGCCCTGCACAGCTCAAGCACTTGGCGCGGGTGCTCGATATTGCGCGCGAACAGAATAAGCCCACCGACTTCCGGTTGGCGCAGCAGTTTCCGATCCTCGGCGGTCAGCCAGGTGCCGGCGATATCCAGCATCAATGAGCCTTGCATGATAGGGAGCAGTCCTTAATTCAATATGGCGCTCGACCAGTCTGGACAGGCCCGTTCCTCTATCTGCACCGCACAACCCACCGGTACACGAGGAAAAAGCGCCAGCAAGTCGTCGTTGCGCAGTCTGATGCAACCATGTGAAAGCGGCACACCCATGGGTTCCGAATCAGGAGTGCCATGCAGATAGATATAGCGCCGAAAAGTATCGACCTCACCCAACCGGTTGTAGCCGCGCTCGCAGCCACTGAGCCAGAGAATTCGGGTCAGGATCCAGTCACGGCCGGGAAACTGCGCATGCAGCTCGGAGCTCCAGACTTCGCCGGTCCAGCGGCGCCCGCGCAGCACTGCACCGCTAGGCAGACCGTCGCCAATCCGTGCCCGCACCCGATGGCGCCCACGCGGCGTGCAGCCGGAGCCGTTGCGCTCTCCGGCGCCATTCAATGCAGTGGAAACTGGCAGACGTACGCACAGCTGGCCGGCAGTGAAGCCGTATAGCAGTTGGTCGGCGATGGATATATGTAGCAGATCGAGATCGGGCATGGCCGTCAGCTTACCGCTCCATGCCTGCCCGTGCACCCTGGCAAGGCGTAGAAATCGTCTGCTCGTCTCAAGCCTTGGGGGTCATCGCCAGGGCATTGCGCCTCACAATGGGATGCGCCTGAGCCAGCGCCTCGTCATCCACACCCGAGTCGGCACGCATGCCTGCTGCCAGAAACGGCACCATCATCCGCATGACCTGTTCGATGGAAGTCCTGGCCCCGAAATCATTCTCGGCAATGGCACGCAGCGCCTTGATGCCGGACATGCTGAACGCCGCTGCACCCAGCATGAAATGTACCCGCCAAAAGAGTTCGATCGGAGGAATCGAAGGTGCCGCCTCGTGCACTCGCATCATATAGCGGCGGAATACCTTGCCGTACATGTCGTCCAGATAGCGGCGCAGGTGTCCCTGACTCTGACTGAACGACAGCCCCAACAGACGCATAAAGATGGACAGGTCGTCGCCACTGCGAGGCTTCACCGCCAGCGCCTGCTCAACCAGGATCTCCAATAGCTCTTCGAGGCTTTCTTTGCGCTCGGCCTGTGCTTCGCGCCTATCCAGCTCACGCTCCAGACTCGCGCAGAACGGACCAAGGAAACGCGAAAAAACCGCCTGGATAAGCGCCTTCTTCGAGCCGAAGTGATAGTTGACCGCCGCCAGATTGACTCCGGCCTTGCTGGTAATCAGGCGAAGCGATGTCTCGGCGAAGCCTTTCTCCGCGAACAGCTGTTCCGCTGCATCAAGAATCCGCTCCACTGTTTCCGACTGCGCCATGCCCCCTCCAAAAGACAAACACCTGTTTGAAACTTACGTTTCAAGCGCTGACAAGTCAACTGACTATTCGGTCACCGGCGGCTATTAGCCGCCAACAGACAACGCGGAAAGAACGATTGCCAAGCCCAGATCACTGTATATAATCCCAGTCACTGTATAAAAGAACAGAGACCGCCATGATCAAGCTGACCCCACGCCAGTCGGAAATCCTAGCCTTCATCAAGCGCTGCCTGGAAGAAAATGGCTACCCGCCGACGCGCGCGGAGATTGCGCAGGAACTGGGCTTCAAATCACCAAACGCCGCCGAAGAGCACCTCAAAGCGCTGAACAAGAAAGGCGCTATTGAGATGACGCCCGGCGCCTCGCGCGGGATACGTATTCCAGGCTTTGAGCCGGCCACAGAGGAAAGCGGCCTGCCAATCATTGGTCGCGTCGCCGCCGGCGCGCCCATCCTGGCTCAGCAACATATCGAAGAGTCCTGCCAGATCAACCCCGCATTTTTCAATCCCAGCGCTGACTACCTGCTGCGTGTTCGCGGCATGAGCATGAAGGATGTCGGGATCTACGATGGCGACCTGCTGGCCGTACACACCACCCGCGAAGCCCGCAACGGTCAGATCGTCGTTGCACGCATCGACGACGAAGTGACGGTCAAGCGCTTCAAGCGCGAAGGAAAGAAAGTCTGGCTATTGGCCGAAAACCCCGAGTTCGCCCCAATTGAGGTCGACTTGGAACAGCAGGAACTGGTTATCGAAGGTTTGAGCGTCGGCGTCATACGCCGCTGAAAATATAGGCAGCGCAGGTTGCAAGCGACCTGCCAAGGAGAGGTTTATGCAGTACCAAACCACGGCCAGCACACCCCCTCAACTTTCCCTGTTCGAAGGGCTCATCGCCCGCAACCTGGCACCTTTTGCGGATATCGCACGGGTTCCGGCTCAGGCTTCGCAGGAGCGTCTCAGCGAGATGACTCTGAGTGGCAGCCACGAGCATTGCCGCCTATTGCTCGCACCCATTCTGCGCGAACTCAGCGAAGCGGCAGATATCCGCTGGCTGACCCTGATCGCACCGCCCCCATCGCTATCCCAAAACTGGCTGCGTGAAAGCAGCCTCAATCGCGACCGCATCCTGCTGCTGCCCGCATGCGAGCCCCAAAACGCACTGGATCTTGCTTGCAAGGCACTGATGTCAGGCTGCAGCCATACGGTGATCACCTGGTTTACAAGGCTCGACCGCAGCAGCCGGTTGAAATTGAGCGCCGCTGCCGAGCTGGGCCGTACACAAAGCCTGAATATACGCCTGGGCAGCTGAGCAACACGGCACAGGGATGTGCCAGCTCTCAGAATCTCGGCGTTTCGCGCTCTAAGTTAAGTGCTCCAGTAATCAGTGCAGAACGTGCGCTACTTCTTCCTGCACTAACTCCCCCTCTGCCATCTGCCCGGCCATTTGCACGCCTACGGTGAACATCGCCTTGGCGATTTCAACGTGCTGCCCTTGCAGGAACACCTTTGCGTCATCGGAAAAATCCAATGTCACCAGCACCCCTTCGTCTTCAGCACGACGCAGCACTATGCTGCCGTCGGGTAGCTCGACGATTTCCAGAAAAGACGTTGGCATGAGTCTGCTCCCCGTGAAAGGCGCGCATTGTATCAGCCGACTGCCCGGCAAACAGCCCTTGGCCGACCGGGTAGAAACCAGTGGCATTTGCTGCTCTGCCGGATCACCGGCAGCCGACAACAATCTTTAGTATTCAGCGCGGCTTCTCGCGACTGCGCTAGCATCACAACGCCACACCGCCGTGTGGTGGTCCCCTGCAAGGATTTTTTTCGCGAATGACCGCTCGCACCCTGTTACTGATCGCTTTGGCGATGCTGGCTTTTGCCGGCAACTCGTTGCTCTGCCGCGTCGCGTTGCGTGATACCGGTATCGACCCTGCTAGCTTTACTGCGCTGCGCCTGCTGGCCGGTGCGATCATCCTGTGGCTGCTGCTGCGTTTGCGGCGAGCACCTTCCAAGCCCACCGGCAGCTGGGCCGGGGCGTTTGCGCTGTTTCTCTATGCTGCAGCTTTTTCATGGGCCTATGTAAAGCTTGATGCCGGCGCGGGGGCGCTGCTGCTGTTCGCCGCAGTTCAGCTGAGCATGATTGCGTGGGGAATATTCAAAGGCGAAAGGCTTTCGCCCTTGCAGGCGCTGGGTTCAGCTCTGGCACTTGTCGGCCTGATTAGCTTGCTGCTGCCCGACGCCAACGCTCCGGCATTCGCTGCTGCACTTCTGATGATTATCTCTGGCGTTGCCTGGGGCGCCTATTCACTCTTGGGCCGCGGTATTGGCGACCCGCTGGCTGCGACCGCCGGCAACTTCATCCGCGCGGTGCCGATGGGGGCTGCTTTATGCCTTCTGACACTGCCCGCACAGGGATGGGACCAGGACGGCGTGCTTCTCGCCCTGCTGTCCGGCGGGCTTACCTCAGGGGTGGGCTATGCACTCTGGTATGCAGTGGTACCACGCCTGGCGTCTACCCAGGCCGCCAGTATCCAGCTCAGCGTGCCGTTACTGACCGTCCTGGCAGGCAGCATGTGGCTGGGCGAGGCCCTGACCAGCCGACTGCTGATCAGCGGACTGGCAATCTTGGGTGGCATCGTTCTGGTTTTCTGGACCAGAAGCCGCACCTAAACGCTCATTACCATTCGGTAAGGGATTCACGGAAGCGCAAGGCCAGGGTTTTAAGCTGCTGTCGCCAGCCCTGTACCTGCTCAAGCGACACTGGCAGCACCCCCTCATCCATCCCGACCGCCGTGATCAAGGGCAGGCGCGGGTCGGTCTTGGGCTTCACCGGTTCACGGGGAGGCTCGAACAAGGCTGCGTAAGCCGCAAGCAAATCGGCAACCCAGGAACCGGACTGCTCCGAGAGTTCGAAAAGCTCTGCCAGCTCCGGGCTGACTGCAGAATCCTGCGGCGAGCGCGTCAGGAAAAACTCGACGCGTGTCGCATTGGCCCCCGGCAAACGATAGTAACCAGCAATTTCGTGACAGAGGCCAAGCAAGGCACCATAGAGATGAAAGAGGCTCGACTCGCGCTCCGCCTGAACCAACCCAGGCGAGCTGAGCGAATCCTGAGCTTCAGCCCGCTGCCAGTTCTCCAGCGACAGGCCAGCGAAGTAGAGTTTCTGATTGGTTCGCGTGTAGCGCTCGTGAGCCATGGCAACGGCCTCGTGGGTCAGCTTGCAGCTTGAGGGAAAGCATTGCTGGACGGCAGCGAGGCTGCAGGGGCGACGTCACGCTCCCACAGCCTCCTGCGCTTACAGCTTCAGCCTATTTTGCGCTCTTGTCCTCGACTCTCCACTTACCGCCATCGTAGAAAGCCTTCCAGCCCGTCGGCTTGCCGTTGACCTCGGTTTGCACGTACTGCTCCTTGGTCTTGCGGCTATAACGGATGACGGCAGGGCGGCCTTCCGGATCCTTGCTCGGCGCATCCATCAGGAAGTGGTACTTGGGATCGATCTCGTCCTTGTGCGGAATCAGCTCCAGCACCAGAGGCGCTCGGGTTTCGCGATTCTTCGGGAACTGGCTGGCCGCAAGAAACAGACCCGAGGCGCCATCACGCAGCACGTAAGTGTCATCGACCTTCTCGCACTTGAGTTCGGGCATCGGCACCGCGTCCATCTTCGGCGGTGCCGCCTCACCATTCTTGAGCAGCTTGCGAGTGTTCTTGCACTCGGCATTGGTGCAGCCGAAGAACTTGCCAAAACGACCGGTCTTGAGCTGCATCTCGCTGCCGCACTTGTCGCATTCCAGGCTCGGCCCTTCGTAACCCTTGATGCGGTACTGGCCTTCTTCGATCTCGTAGCCGGTGCAGTCGGGGTTGTTGCCGCAGATATGCAGCTTGTGCGTCTCATCCAGCAGATAGGCGTCCATGGCCGTGCTGCAGATCGAACAGCGGCGCTTGCCCAGCAGCACCAGCGATTCGGACTCGCCCTCGTCATCGGCAGCGATTTCGTCACCCGGAATCAGGTTTACCGTGGACTTGCAACGCTCCTTCGGCGGCAGGCTGTAGCCGGAACAGCCGAGGAACACCCCGGTGGAAGCCGTGCGAATCATCATCGGCCGGCCGCAGGTCTTGCAGGGAATGTCGGTCAGGGTCGGCTGGTTGGCACGCATGCCGTTTTCACCGGACTCGGCAATTTCCAGCTTCTTGCGGAAGTCACCGTAGAACTCGTCAAGCACGGCTTTCCACTCGCGCTCGCCCTGGGCGACGTCATCCAGGTGTTCTTCCATGCCGGCGGTAAAGCCGTAGTCCATCAGGTTGTTGAAACTCTCGGACAAGCGCTCGGTGACGATATCGCCCATCTTTTCGGAGTAGAAGCGGCGGTTGTGCAACGAGACGTAGCCACGATCCTGAATGGTGGAAATGATCGCCGCATAGGTAGAAGGACGACCGATACCGCGCTTTTCCATTTCCTTGACCAAGCTCGCCTCGGAGTAGCGCGCTGGCGGCTTGGTGAAATGCTGGCTCGGATCGAGCTTGAGCAGCCCCATGGCATCGCCCTTGTTCATCTCCGGCAGCACATCATCTTCGCCGCTCTTGCTCTGCTGCGGCATGACTTTGGTATAACCGTCGAACTTGAGAATACGGCCCTTGGCACGCAGCTCGAAGTTGCCTGCAACCACCGTGACACTGGTGGAAAGGTACTGCGCCGGCGGCATCTGACAGGCAACGAACTGGCGCCAGATCAGCTCATACAGACGCTCGGCGTCACGCTCCATCCCCGTGAGCTGCGCCGGGCGCAGATTAACGTCGGAGGGGCGAATCGCCTCGTGCGCTTCCTGGGCGCCGTCCTTGCTGGAATAGACGTTGGGCTTCTCCGGCAGGTACTTGTCGCCGAACTCGTCCTGGATGAAACCGCGTACCATGCCAATAGCATCAGCCGACAGGTTGGTCGAGTCGGTACGCATGTAGGTGATGTAGCCGGCTTCGTAAAGACGCTGGGCCATCATCATGGTCTTCTTCACGCCGAAGCCGAGGCGATTGCTCGCCGCCTGCTGCAGGGTCGAAGTGATGAAGGGCGCAGACGGCTTGCTGCTGGTCGGCTTGTCTTCACGCTTGCTGACGCTGTAGCTGGCACCTTGCAGCTGCTCCAGCGCGGCCATGGCCTGGCTCTCGTTGAGCGGCTTGAACGCCTGGCCGTTTTCACGTGCAACTTCGAAGCGAACCTTGGCCTTGTCGGCTGTGGCGAGGTCGGCGTGGACCTCCCAGTACTCTTCAGGCACGAAGGCGCGGATCTCGCGCTCACGCTCGACCACCAATTTTACCGCCACTGACTGCACGCGGCCGGCCGAAAGGCCACGGGCGATCTTCGCCCACAGCAGCGGCGAAACCATGTAGCCCACCACACGGTCAAGGAAGCGCCGTGCCTGCTGTGCGTTGACGCGGTTGATATCCAGCTCGCCCGGCTTGGCGAAAGCCTCCTGAATCGCCTTCTTGGTGATTTCGTTGAACACCACGCGCTTGAAGCGGCTGTCATCGCCGCCGATGGACTCGCGCAGGTGCCAGGCGATCGCCTCCCCCTCTCTATCCAAGTCGGTCGCGAGATAGATGGTGTCGGCTTCCTTGGCCAGGCGGCGAAGCTCTTCGATCACCTTTTCCTTGCCCGGCAGGATCTCGTACTTGGCTTTCCAGCCCTGTTCGGGATCGACGCCCATGCGGCTGAAGAGCTGACGCTTGGCTTTCTCCTTGGGCGATAACGCAGGCGCTTCGGCAGCCGCCTTGCCACGCTTGGCCGGCTCCCTGGAAGCGGAACCGCTGGTAGGAAGGTCGCGGATGTGGCCGATGCTCGATTTCACCACGTACTGGCTGCCCAGGTACTTGTTGATTGTCTTGGCCTTGGCCGGTGATTCCACAATGACCAGCGATTTACCCATGGAGAGGAGAGTTCCTGAATCGAGAGGTGAACTTAGAAGATTTGCTCCGCAGCGTCGAAAGGCGGCACTGTCGGAATAAAGCGAAGCAGTGTTTTCATCCACTGCACAGGGCATTCCATGCCCCGAAGGTATTCATCATCCGCGACCAGCATGGCTGTCCTGCGGAGTTTGTAACAAGCCGGATCGGGCCGCAGTGCATTCACTCTGCCCCAAAAGCACCGCTATATATAGTGGCGAGCGAGGCAAGGTCAAGCGCAAGGGGCAAGCACGCCGTCAGGCTAAGCCGGCAAAAAGGCTGGATTCTTCTTCGATCAGCGCGAAGCGAGGCAAGGTCTCACCGTCGACCTCGACCGTTTCGGTGAACATCGAAAGCGGCCGAACCCAGAGTCCGAAATCTCCGTAGAGCGCCTGGTAAAACACCATGTACTCTTCTGTTTCGGAGTGTTGGGCCACCGCGAACACCCGATACTCGGGCCCCTTGTAGTGGCGGTAACGCCCTGGTGTCACCTGCATTTATCGACTGCCTCTAGCAATTTATTAACCCATGAAATGAAAACCGGGGCACAAGGCCCCGGCTTCCTTACCGCGCTCGAACAGCTTAGACGCGTTCGAACACCGTGGTGATACCTTGACCTAGGCCGATACACATCGTGGCCACGCCGAGGGTACCGCCCTTCTGCTTCATGACGTTCAACAGGGTGCCGGAGATACGTGCTCCCGAGCAACCGAACGGATGCCCCAGAGCAATGGCACCGCCGTGCAGGTTGACCTTCTCGTCCATCTTGTCGAGCAGCTTGAGATCCTTGAGCACCGGCAGAGCCTGTGCAGCGAAGGCCTCGTTCAGTTCGACGTGGCTGATGTCGTCCATGGTCAAACCGGCGCGCTTGAGCGCCTTCTGCGTGGACGGCACCGGGCCGTAGCCCATGATCGCCGGGTCGACACCAGCCACCGCCATGGAGCGGATCACGGCCATCGGCTCGACGCCCAGATCCTTGGCGCGCTGTGCAGACATCACGATCATGCAGGAGGCACCATCGGTGATCTGCGAGGACGTACCAGCCGTCACGGTACCGCCTTTTGGGTTGAACGCAGGCTTGAGGGTCGCCAGGCTCTCCAGGGTGGTATCCGGACGAATGGTTTCATCGTAGTCGAAGACCTTGAGGAAACCGTTCTCGTCGTGACCCTGCATCGGGATGATTTCATCCTTGAACAGGCCTTCGACGGTCGCCTTGTGCGCCAGACGGTGAGAACGCTCACCGAAGGCATCCTGCTGCTCGCGGCTGATGCCATGCATCTTGCCCAGCATTTCAGCGGTCAGACCCATCATGCCCGACGCCTTGGCGGCGTGCAGCGACAGCTGCGGGTTCGGATCCACGCCGTGCATCATGCTGACGTGGCCCATGTGCTCGACACCACCGATGACAAAGATGTCGCCGTTACCGGTCATGATCGCCTGAGCGGCAGTGTGCAGCGCGCTCATGGACGAACCGCACAGGCGGCTGACAGTCTGCGCCGCGCTGGTGTGGGGAATGCTGGTCATCAGGGAAGCCATACGGGCAATGTTCCAGCCCTGCTCCAGGGTCTGGTTGACGCAGCCCCAGATCACATCTTCCACTTCTGCCGGATTGATCTTCGGGTTGCGTGCAAGCACGCCCTCGATCAGTTGCGCAGACATGGTCTCAGCGCGGGTGTTGCGGTGCATGCCGCCCTTGGAACGACCCATCGGGGTACGGCCGAAGTCGACAATGACGACGTCTCTCGGATTAAGGCTCATATTCTCTATTCCCTCGATTAACCGTAGAAGCGCTGGCCGTTGGCAGCCATTTCACGCAGCTTCGCAGTCGGTTGATACAACGGGCCCAGGTCGGCGTACTTGTCCGCCAGCGCCACGAACTCGGCAACACCGATCGAATCGATGTAGCGCAGTGCACCACCACGGAAGGGTGGGAAACCGATACCGTAGATCAGGCCCATGTCGGCCTCGGCTGCGGTTTCGACGATCTTGTCTTCCAGGCAGCGGACGGTTTCCAGGCACAGCGGGATCATCATGTAGTTGATGATGTCCTCGTCGGACAGCTCACGCGTCTCGCTGACGATCGGCTTGAGCAGCTCGTAGGACTGCGGGTCGACGACCTTCTTCGGCTTGCCCTTCTTGTCCATCTCATACAGGTAGAAGCCCTTGCCGTTCTTCTGACCCAGGCGGTTGGCGTCGTACATGACGTCGATTGCCGTGCGGCCATCGTCCTTCATGCGATCCGGGAAGCCTTCGGCCATGACGTCACGGCCGTGGTGGCCGGTGTCCATACCAACAACGTCCATCAGGTAAGCCGGGCCCATGGGCCAACCGAACTTCTCCATCACCTTGTCGACGCGAACGAAATCGGCACCGTGGTTGATGGCACGGGCGAAGCCGCCGAAGTACGGGAACAGCACGCGGTTGACCAGGAAGCCAGGGCAGTCGTTGACCACGACCGGGCTCTTGCCCATCTTCTTGGCGTAGGCGACGGTGGTGGCAATGGCGGCTTCGCTGGTCTTCTCGCCACGAATCACTTCCACCAGCGGCATCATGTGTACCGGGTTGAAGAAGTGCATGCCGCAGAAGTTTTCCGGACGCTTGAGCGCCTGGGCCAGCAGACTGATGGAAATGGTCGAGGTGTTGGACGCGATGATGGCATCTTCACGCACCAGGCCTTCGACTTCAGCCAGTACCGACTGCTTGATCTTCGGGTTCTCGACCACGGCTTCGACGACGATGTCGACATTGCCAAAATCACCGTAGGAGGTGGTCGGGCGGATGGCATTGAGGGCATCGGCCATCTGCGCTGGGGTCATGCGGCCCTTCTCGACGCGCTTGCCGAGCAGCTTGGAGGCTTCATCCAGCCCCATCTTCAGGCCTTCCTCGCGGATATCCTTCATCAGGATCGGCGTGCCCTTGATGGCCGACTGGTAGGCGATGCCGCCGCCCATGATGCCGGCACCCAGTACCGCAGCCAGCTTCACGTCACGGGCCTGCTTGTCGTAGGCCTTGGCCTTCTTCTTCAGCTCCTGGTCACTCAGGAACAGACCGACAAGGCTTTCGGCTACCGAAGTCTTGGCCAGCTTGGCGAAGCCGGCGGCCTCAACCTCGATGGCCTTGTCACGGCCGAAGTTGGCGGCTTTCTGAATGGTCTTGATGGCTTCGACCGGCGCCG
This sequence comes from Pseudomonas saudiphocaensis, assembly GCF_000756775.1. NCBI lineage: Bacteria > Pseudomonadati > Pseudomonadota > Gammaproteobacteria > Pseudomonadales > Pseudomonadaceae > Pseudomonas > Pseudomonas saudiphocaensis. Next base: position 319,439 of record NZ_CCSF01000001.1, on the reverse strand, counting down.
GATAGTTCGGGCCTGCCTGGCCGGCCACGTACGCCTTGGAAGTCTCGAACGACATCATCTGCTCGATGGCGTTGAGCTTGAGCTTTTCCAGCTTCGGCTGACGCTTGGCCTTGAAGTCCAGCTCACCGGAAATGGCGCGTTTGACCAGATCCAGCGCAGCTTCCTGCAGTTTTTCCGGTGCAACCACGGCATCCACGGCGTGGACCTTCAGCGCGTCTTCAGCGCGGTTTTCCTTGCCCGAGGCGATCCACTCAACGGCATTGTCCACACCAATCAGGCGCGGCAGACGCACGGTGCCGCCGAAGCCTGGGTAGATGCCCAGTTTCACTTCTGGCAGACCGACCTTGGCGCTGCTGGACATGATGCGATAGTCAGCCGCCAGGCACATTTCAAAGCCGCCACCCAGGGCGATGCCGTTGATGGCGACGACGGTGGGAACGTCCAGGTCTTCGAAATCACTGAAGATCTTGTTCGCTTCGAGGTTGCCGGCGACCAACTCTTCGTCCGGAAGCTTGAAGCTTTCGACGAACTCGGTGATGTCGGCGCCGACGATGAACACATCCTTGCCGCTGGTGACGACAACGCCTTTGACCGAAGCGTCAGCCTTGATGGCGTCGACGGCTTGGCGCAGTTCGTTGAGGGTGAGGCGATTGAACTTGTTGACGGACTCACCCTTGAGGTCGAAATTCAATTCGACGATGCCACTCTCAAGAGCCTTTACCGTGATGGCTTTACCTTCGTAAATCATCAACTGATCTCCAGGTATGGAAGCTGAACGTTACGTGTCGCACGTCGCCGGTCTTCATGACCGTCACCGACACCCACCGACACGATAATCAGGGTAGACGGCATTTGCATGGCAAACGCTCGATTCATACGCCCGTTTGATTGGGTAATACACCTTCATGGAAAAGCGAGATCTTGTCAATCACAGGCTGCTACGTGAATGTACCGCACCTCATAGCCTCTATATGACCGCTGAACCCGCGCTCGCCCTCACCATCACAACTGTGCAGGCACCTGTACACTGTGCCTTTCAGTCGGCCAAACCAATTTTTGCCAGGAGTTTCCATGCCAGCCCCAATTGCCCGCGTCGACCACGGTCAAGATCCCTATAAATGGCTGGAGAAGCGCGACGCGCCGGAAGTACTCGATCATTTGAAGGCGGAGAATGCCTGGGTGGAGGAACAGCTACTCGAGCAGAGCGCATTGCGCGAAACGCTGTATCAGGAGATCAAGGGCAGGATTCGCGAGACCGACTTGTCACTGCCCTCCCCTTGGGGACCGTGGCTGTATTACCAGCGCACCACCGCCGGCGACGAGTACGCGCGGCACTACCGCTGCCCGCGCCCTGCCGACGGCTCATTGCGCGTAGACGAAAGCGCCGAGCAACTGCTGCTCGACCCCAACCAGCTGGCCGCCGGCGGCTTTCTTTCCCTGGGCGCGTTCAGCATCAGCCAGGATCACAGCAAGCTGGCCTACAGCCTCGATACCCAGGGCGACGAGATCTACCGACTGTTCGTCAAGGACCTGGCCAGCGGCGAAGTGCTTGCCCTGCCCTTCGATCATTGTGACGGCAGCATGGTCTGGGCCAACGACAGTCAGACCCTGTTCTTCGGTGAGCTCGACGATACCCACAGACCGCACAAGATCTATCGTCACCGCTTGGGCACGGAAGATCGCGAAGCGGTTTATCACGACCCCGACGGCCGCTATTTCGTGCATTGCTACCGTGCCAGCTCCGAGCGTCAATTGGTAATCCTGTCCAACAGCAAGACCACCAGCGAAGCCTGGGTCCTTTCGGCCGATGAGCCTGAAGGCACCTGGACCTGCCTTGCCGCGCGCGAGGAAAACCATGAGTACTATCCGGATCACGGTCAGCTGGACGGCAAGTGGTGCTGGTTCGTGCGCAGCAACCAGAGCGGCATTAACTTCGCCCTGTACCTGGCAACGGAAAACGCCCCGCAACGTGAAAACTGGCAGGAGCTGGTGGCACACAATGATGCCGTGATGCTTGAAGACATCAGCCTCAACAGTAGTGCGCTGACCCTTAGCCTGCGTGAAGCCGGCTTGCCGGTCATCGAAGTAAGACCACAGGGTGGCGCGGCCTATCGGCTGCAGCTGCCAGACGCGGCCTACAGCCTGCACGTACAGAACACCCTGGAATTCGAGAGCCCGGTGATCCGCCTACGCTACGAGGCGCTCAACCGCCCGGCGCAGATTCGTCAGTTGCGCCTTGCCGATGGTGCGCAGGAGGTCTTGAAGGAAACTCCGGTGGAAGGACCCTTCGATGCAGACGCCTACGAAAGCCGGCGCATCTGGGCCACTGCGAATGACGGCACACAGGTGCCCATCAGTCTGGTTGCCCGACGCGAGACCTTCGCCACAGCCGCACCGCTCTACCTCTACGGCTACGGGGCTTACGGCCACAGCCTCGACCCCTGGTTTTCCCACGCGCGGCTGTCGTTGCTAGATCGCGGCTTCATCTTCGCCATCGCCCACGTGCGCGGCGGCGGCGACCTGGGCGAAGCCTGGTATCGCGCCGGCAAGCTGGAGCACAAACCAAACACCTTCAGCGACTTTATCGCTTGCGCAGAAAAGCTGATCGCCGACGGCTACACCACACCACAGCGCCTGGCCATTAGCGGCGGCAGCGCCGGCGGCCTGCTGATCGGCGCGGTACTCAATATGCGCCCGGACCTGTTCGGCGCCGCCATCGCCGAAGTGCCCTTCGTCGATGTGCTGAACACAATGCTCGACGAAGATCTGCCCCTGACGGTCACCGAGTACGATGAATGGGGCAACCCTAACGAGCCGGACGTATATGCCCGAATCAAAGCTTACGCGCCGTATGAAAACGTGCAGGCGCAGGCCTATCCCGCGATTCTCGCCGTGGCCGGCTACAACGACAGCCGTGTCCAGTACTGGGAAGCGGCGAAATGGGTCGCCAAGCTTCGCGCCAGCAAGACCGATGACAACCTGCTGCTGCTCAAGACCGAACTCGAAGCCGGCCACGGCGGCATGAGTGGTCGCTACCAGGCGCTCAAGGATGCCGCACTGGAATACGCCTTTTTGCTCAAGGTATTCGCGCTCACGGATGCCTGATAAGCGCTTCCGACCTGCGGCTGGAACGCTCCCAAGCCGCAGCAGTCATCCATAGCAGGTAGTTCTTCAACGGCTAACAGAGCTCATCCTGCTGGAGCAAACAATATGAAACAGAACTCTTCGACCCCCAACGTACACGGCTGGGAGCGTGCAGCTTCCATTGCTGGCGGACTGTATTTTCTCGGAAAAGGCCTTGCGCGCGGTGGCCTGGGAGGGATCTTGCAGTTAGGTTTGGGCGGCCTGGCTCTGGCTCGGGGCATCAGTGGCCATTGCGAAGCCAAGCGGGTTCTTTGCGAAATGAACGAGCACTCGGCTGCCAATGCCAGCTCAAGCCGCATGCCCGAACCCCAGGAGGCCGATAAGCAGCAAATGAAGGCCAACGCCCAAGCGGCAACCGGCACAGCGACGGTGACCGGTAACGATTCGCTGGAGAACCCACCGGCAGGTGTCTGAACCAGCCATAGGCCGTTGCCGTTTCGTTCGCGACCGCGCCGAAACGGCAGGCCCTAATGCGACGGCTGCGCCATCAAGGCCGCAGCCGTTACATCCGTATCAGTGGTCGCAGTCCGGGCCATGCACATGCTCTTCGTCGCCCGCTTCCATTGGCTCCATTTCCAATTCCAGGCTGACCAGGTTGGTTGCCAGCGGGCGCAGCAGCAGGTTGGCGTATTCAGTGTCGCCATCCTCCACGTCGACGCCGATCATCAGCTGATTGTTGCCGACCTGCTGAATCCACACCTCACGCCCCTGCCACATCACGGCAAAACGGGTGCAGGAAGTTTCCAGCTGGGTGCCGTCCACGTCTTCAAGGATCAGTTGCAGCGCATCGCTCATAAAGGTTCTCTCTGTCTGGAAGTGAGGGCGGCATAACCGCCCTGAAAAAAATCAGGCCTTGGTCAGCTTAGCCAGGGCGCGCTCGAAACGTGCCAGCCCTTCGACGATATCGGCTTCCTCGATCACCAGGCTCGGCGCCAGGCGGATGACGTCCGGTCCGGCCTGCAACAGCATCAGCGCTTCCTGCTCGGCGGCATCGAAGATTTCCCGGGCCCGCCCCTTCCAGGCCTCGTTCAGCACGCAGCCGATCAGCAGCCCCATGCCGCGTACCTGGCTGAACACACCGTAGCGCTCACCCAGCTCCAACAGACCGGCTTTCAGTCGCTCATGACGATCCCGGACGCCCTGAAGCACTTCCGGGGTATTGACGATATCGACCACCGTTTCCGCCACTGCGCAGGCCAGCGGGTTGCCGCCGAAGGTGGTGCCGTGGGTACCGACGCTGAAGTGCTGGGCGACCTTGTCGGTGGTCAGCATCATGCCGATGGGGAAGCCACCGCCGAGGCTCTTGGCGTTGGTGAGAATGTCTGGCGTGACGCCGTAATGCATATAAGCGAACAGCTCGCCGGTACGGCCCAGGCCAGTCTGCACTTCGTCGAAGATCAGCAGCGCACCGTGCTCGTCACACAGCTTGCGCGCACCTTCGAGATAAGCCTGTTCGGCCGGTAGCACGCCGCTTTCGCCCTGGATCGGCTCCAGTACCACGGCACAGGTCTTGTCGGAGATTGCCGCCTTCAGTGCCTCAAGATCGTTGTAAGGCACATGCTTGATGCCTTCGATCTTCGGCCCGAAGCCATCGGAATACTTTGGCTGCCCACCCACCGTGACGGTGAACAGCGTGCGCCCGTGGAAGCTGTTCACTGCCGAGATGATCTCGTATTTCTCGGAGCCAAAGACGTCATGGGCATAACGACGCGCCAGTTTGAACGCCGCCTCGTTGGCCTCGGCGCCCGAGTTGCAGAAGAACGCGCGCTCAGCAAAGGTCGCATCCACCAGCTTTTTCGCCAGGCGCAGCGCCGGCTCGTTGGTGAAGATATTGGAGATGTGCCACAGCTTACCGGCCTGCTCGGTGAGCGCCTGCACCAGTGCAGGATGGGCATGGCCCAAGACGTTCACAGCGATACCGCCAGTCAGGTCAATCAGCTCTCGTCCGCTTTGATCCCATACTCGCGAACCCTCGCCGCGCACCGGAATAAAGGCAGCTGGAGCGAAAGTGGGAACGATGACCTGGTCGAAATCGGAACGTTCTACCGGGGTGTGCGGGGCGGACATGAGGCTCTCCTGCAATACGCGCGAATGGGAAAAGAAACGCCCCACCGTCAGGCGGGGCGTTCCAGGCGCAGTTTAAACGCAGGAGGGCTCGGAATGAGCGCCAGGAGGAAAATTCTCTTCTGCCCGACCGCTGTCATCTCAACCGAAATGCTGCTGGTCCAGCGCAATGGCTTCGTCCAGCGCATCGAGCAGGCCCTTGCGCGCCTTGCGCTTGGTGTTCTTGTGCGCCGTCATATTGATCTTCTGCAGCTGCAGGGCTGCGGCTCGGGCGGTCTCCGTCAGCGCTTCCGGTGCCACCACCTTGTCCAGGAAGCCTGCTTCCAGCGCCCCTTGGGGGTCGAAGATCTCACCGTTGATCACCGAGCGCTGAAAGGCCGCCTTGCTCAGGCGATCACGCGCCAACTCGATACCGGCGTGGTGCATGGTCATGCCGATCTGCACTTCATTGAGGCCGATATGGAAAGCGCCCTCGACACCGATGCGGTAGTCCACCGACAGCAGCAAAAACGCACCCTTGGCGATGGCATGGCCCGGGCACGCCACGATGACCGGGAACGGATGGGCGAGCAGTCGGCGCGAGAACGTAGAGCCGGTGGCAACCAGCCCCATGGCGTTCTCGGGACTGGAGGTCATCACCTTGAGATCGTAACCGCCGGACAGAATCCCCGGCTGGCCGGTCAAGATCACTACCGCACGGTCCTGCTCGGCACGATCCAGAGCCGCATTGAGCGCCTCGAAAACTGCCGGTGACAGCGCATTGACCTTGCCATTGTTCAACGTCAGCGTGGCGATGCCGTCTTCAAGTTGGTAGGCAACCAGATCGCTCATGACTCGATTCCTTGTTTAGAAGTTGGCCGACGTTACCCAGCACACCACACGGCGTAAAGCGCTGTGACTGACTCACAAGTCACGGATTTGGCTGTCTCGCCCGCCCTCAAAGCGCAGGAAAACGCCCTCGCATTTCGCTTAAGCACATGAAAAATCAAAAAACTTTTGCCATCTGGAAAGTGTTCGGCTACATTAGCGCGCCTCGACGGACAGCACGCCCGTTGAGACCCGGTGAGGTGTCCGAGCGGTTGAAGGAGCACGCCTGGAAAGTGTGTATACGAGAAATCGTATCGTGGGTTCGAATCCCACCCTCACCGCCACTTTCGATATTGAAAAGCCCTGAAAGCTGAAAAGTTTTCAGGGCTTTTTCGTTTGCGCCTCATTTTGCTTTTTCGCGCGCCAGCCGGACAGTGGACTAGTGATTGACCAGATCGCTGTGTTGACGCCACTGACGAGGGCTTACCCCGAACCAGCGGCGAAACGCCCTGGAAAACGCGCTGGTTTCTGAATAACCGAGCAAGGGCGCCAGCTCGGAGATGGGCAGCTGCCGCTGCCGCATGTAATAGGTCGCCAGCTCCTGCCGCTGCTTGTCCACCAGCGTGGAGAAATTCAGTCCCTGGTCGCGCAAGCGCCGTTGCAGTGACCAGGCGGTCATACCCATCTGCTCGGCAATATCCTCCAGCACCGGCTCACCCAATAGCAGGCGCTGACGAATCTGCGCGCGCGCGTCATCGACGATGTCCGGCTCAGTGCGTCCAGCCAGGCTCAGCTGGCGTAGGGAGTCCTGCATGACCATCAGCAGGACCGGATCGCTGCCCGGCATAGCTCGATTCAGACCGACCTTGGGGATCAGCAACGAGTTGTAGGGCTGCTCGAAGTACACCGGTGCATCGAATACCTTACCGTGTTCGTGCCAGTCGGCCGGGCGCGGATGCTCAAAGTGCACTGCCCGTGGCGCCCACTGGTTTCCCAACACATGGCGGATCAGGTTGCGCGCCATGCCCAGAGTCAGCTCGGCATCCTGCCGCCGGCAAAGGATGGCGCCGTGCCGCACCTGATAGTCGAAGCGGTAGCACTCCCCGTCATCGACCAGACGGATCAGGCTGTTGCGCTGGTGCAGCGGGAAGGCGCGGGCGAAGTTGATCAGCGCCTGCTCCACCGTCGCCGAACACAGCCCGATATAGCCCAACAACCCCAACGCCTGTGGCTTGAACTGCTGGCCATAGTAGAGACCGAAGTTGTCACAGCCGGATTGCCGTGCTGCCTCCTCCAGTACCTGGCAGTAGTTTGGTAGCGCCAGGCTGAGCGTCGGGTGCTGCAACAAGTCCGGGTCGATTCCAGACACACCGAGCACTCGCTCGGCATCGCCACCCTGCCTCTCGATAAAGCCGCAAAGGCCACTGGCAGCCGCCGCCAGGACGCCTGCGTGTTTCTGTCCCGTGGTGACAAGTGCCAGGCCGGCAGATGCATCTGACTGATCGAAAAAGGAACTCATCTATGCCTCCACACCTAACTTTCCGCGACTTGAAGCAAGAAACACACCGCGACTACTGGGCGGCGCCAAGCCCGCTTCTACCCTCCGGCCAGAACAACGCACTGGGCCGTGCCTGACCGGACGCCTCCGAGACCTGCGACATCTCACCACGAAGTTGACTCTAGACGACAGCAGAGCTTTGTCCGGGTCAAGTTGACCCCATGAAACTGACTCATGATCAACCTGAGCCGCGCTGAGATTCAGCCAGTGCATCAATTATTACAAGAGTTATCCTTCGGAGGATTCCCATGATCTACGCCCAACCCGGTACCGCAGGCGCCGTAATTTCCTTCAAGCCTCGCTACGGCAACTACATCGGTGGCGAGTTCGTCGCTCCGGTGAAGGGTGAATATTTCGTCAACACCTCGCCGGTCAACGGCGAAGTCATCGCTGAATTCCCGCGCTCGGGCGCCGAGGACATCGACAAGGCCCTGGACGCCGCCCATGCCGCCGCCGATGCCTGGGGCAAGACCTCCGTGCAGGAGCGCTCGCTGGTCCTGCTGAAGATCGCCGACCGCATCGAAGCCAACCTGGAAAAACTCGCCGTCACCGAAACCTGGGACAACGGCAAGGCCGTGCGTGAAACCCTGAACGCCGACATCCCACTGGCGGCTGACCACTTCCGCTACTTTGCCGGTTGCCTGCGGGCCCAGGAAGGCAGCGCCGCGGAGATCAACGAACACACCGCCGCGTACCATTTCCACGAGCCGCTGGGCGTGGTCGGGCAGATCATCCCGTGGAACTTCCCGTTCCTGATGGCTGCCTGGAAACTGGCTCCGGCGCTGGCTGCCGGCAACTGCGTGGTACTGAAGCCCGCCGAGCAGACCCCGCTGTCGATCACCATCTTCGCCGAGCTGGTTGGTGACCTGCTGCCACCGGGCGTGCTGAACATCGTGCAGGGCTTCGGCCGTGAAGCTGGTCAGGCGCTGACCACCAGCACCCGCATCGCCAAGATCGCCTTCACCGGCTCGACTCCGGTCGGTTCGCACATCATGAAGTGCGCCGCCGAGAACATCATCCCCAGCACTGTGGAGCTGGGTGGCAAGAGCCCGAACATCTTCTTCGAAGACATCATGAAGGCCGAACCCGAGTTCATCGAGAAGGCCGCTGAAGGCATGGTGCTGGCGTTCTTCAACCAGGGTGAGGTCTGCACCTGTCCGTCACGTGCGGTGATCCAAGAATCGATCTTCGAGCCCTTCATGGAAGTGGTGATGAAGAAGATCGCCCAGATCAAGCGCGGCAACCCGCTGGATACCGAGACCATGGTCGGTGCCCAGGCGTCCGAGCAGCAGTTCGACAAGATCCTCTCCTACATGGATATCGCCCGCGGCGAAGGCGCCGAGATCCTCACCGGTGGTGCCGCCGAGAAGCTGGAAGGCAGCCTGTCGACCGGTTACTACGTGCAGCCGACCCTGATCAAGGGCCACAACAAGATGCGCGTGTTCCAGGAAGAGATCTTCGGGCCGGTGGTGGCCGTGACCACCTTCAAGGACGAGGCCGAAGCCCTGGCGATTGCCAACGACACCGAGTTCGGTCTGGGTGCCGGCGTCTGGACCCGCGACATCAACCGCGCCTACCGCATGGGCCGCGGGATCAAGGCCGGTCGCGTCTGGACCAACTGCTACCACCTGTATCCGGCGCATGCCGCGTTCGGTGGCTACAAGAAATCCGGCGTCGGCCGCGAAACCCACAAGATGATGCTCGATCATTACCAGCAGACCAAGAACCTGCTCGTCAGCTACGACATCAACCCGCTCGGGTTCTTCTAACCTGAAACCTGATGGGGGCTGGCCTTGCGTGCACCAGCCCCTCAACGGTCACCGTGATCCTTTCAGCGGGAGGCGAACCTTCCCTGAAGAACACAGATATTAGCTCAAAGCCGGTTGCGGCCTGCCCGGCGGCAGCCCCGCACCGGCTTCTGACGCCTGGTAAAACCATAAGAAAAGGGCATAGCAATGGATCAGATCGGTAATTACGTCCTGTACGTCATCATGTTCTGCGCGGTCCTGGGGGCTATCGCAGCCATCCGCGACAGTGAAAAAGGCCTCGGTAAGGAGTTCATGGAGGGTATCCATGCCACGGGGCACATCTTCGTCCCGGCGGCCGGGATCATGGCCTCCATCCCCTACCTCACCGTGATGATCGAGAGCGTCTTCGGGCCTTTCTTCGACGCCCTGGGCGCCGATCCGGCACTGGCGGCGACCATGATCATCGCTTCGGACATGGGCGGCTATCACCTCGCATCGGCCCTGGCGGCAAGCAAGGCAGCACTGATCATGGCGCTGATCACCGGATTCATGGGTGGTGCGACCATCGTCTTCTCGATCCCCATGGGCCTGGCCATGCTCGACAAGCGTGACCACAAATACATGGCGCTGGGCATCATGTCCGGCATTCTGACCATTCCCATCGGCGTGATGATCGCCAGCGCCATCCTGGTGTTCAGCAACCCCATGGTGCGTGAAGTGGTCGCCACCAATGGCGAAGCCACCTACCAGCTGGCCATGGGGCTGGGCAGCGTATTCGCCAACCTGCTGCCGATCATCATCTTCGTGGTGGCCCTGGCTCTGGGCCTGCGCTTTCTGCCGGACATGATGATCAAGGGCTTCATCGCCTTCGGTCGCGGCATGGATGCGCTGATCAAGCTGGTGCTGGTGTTTTCCATCGTCGAATACTTCACCGGCTTTTTCACCATCGTCCTGGGCGGCTGGGGCTTCGACCCGATCATCGCCGATGCCGAAGACCAGACCCGTGCGCTGGAGACCGCAGGCTACATCGGCATCATGCTGGCCGGTGCCTTCCCGATGGTCTATCTGCTGCGCAAGTACTTCGGCGGTCCGCTGGAGGCCCTGGGCAGCAAGGTCGGCCTGAGCGCCGTGGGCAGCGCCGGCATGCTGGCAACCATCGCCAACATCCTCGCCATGTTCCGCCTGGTGCGCTTCATGCCACCGAAGGACAAGGTGCTGAATATCGCCTTCGGCGTGTGCGCGGCCTTCCTGCTGGGCGATCACCTGTCCTTCACCGCCAACTTCCAGCCGACCATCATCCTGCCGGTGTTGATCGGCAAGATCCTCGCCGGCTTCACCGCCGTAGGCCTCGCCTACTGGCTGTCGGTACCCAAGGCGCTGCAACTGGAGCAACAGGATCGTGCCGCCGGCATCATCGAGGAAGGCGAGTACCTCGATCCGCAAGCCACCGGCAGCGAATTGCCGACGAAGAAGCCCGTTCCGGTCTGACACGGCGAGGTAAACGAGCATGCCGCAGGCGGTTGCCAATGGCGGACAAGTGCTGTTGCTGGGGTTGGACTTCGGTTCCACCACCAGCAGCGCACTGGTCGCGCAAGCCAGTATCAGCAGCCATTGCGTGACCGGACGCATGGCTCTGCAGAACCCTTGCGTGCTCTACCGTGGCGAACCGGTGTTCACACCCTTCAACCACGGCAGCATCGACCTCGCTGCCATCCGCGGCCTGATTGCTGGCTGGCTGAATGAAGCCGGCGTGACGGCCGCAGACCTGTTCTCCGGCGGCGTCATCATCACCGGTCTGGCCGCTCAGCAGAACAACGCGCAGGCGCTGGCCGAGCTGGTGAGCGAGCTGGTCGGTGATGCGCTGGTCACCCGCGCCGACGACGGCGGCCTGGAATCCTGGCTGGCGTTCATGGGCAGCTGCTCGACCCTGAGTCGCTTCCATGAAGGGCAGCCGCTGCTGAACCTGGATATCGGCGGCGGCACCACCAACGCGGCCCTAGGGCTCGCCGGTAACGTGCTGGCCTGTGGCTGTCACTTCATCGGCGCCCGTCACCTGCAGTTCGAACCGGGCAGCTATCGTTTGCGTGGCCTCTCGGTTTTTGCTGAGCACCTGCTGCGGGCGCTGGGCATCGATTTCCGTGTCGGCGCCGAACTGAACCGTACGCAAGTGGCGGCAGTACTGGATTGGAATATCCAGGCGCTGCTGGCCATCGTCGAGGGTGATACGGCGTTCTTCAGATCCGAGCTGGGGCAGCAGATCGAACAGATCCCCCTGAGCCTGCCCTCGCCATCGGCCCCTTGTGCCGTGACCTTCTCCGGCGGTGTCGGCGAGTTGCTCTATCGCCACCTCGACGGCCAGGCCCTGCCCGGCACCACCCACTACGGCGATCTGGGCATCGACCTGGCTTTGGCCATTGCCGCCACACCGCGCCTGGTGCGCGATGCACGGCGGCTGGTACCGGAAAACCGAGGGCGCGCCACGGTTTACGGCCTGACGCTGCACAACACCGAGATCTCCGGCACCACCCTGTTCCTGCCGCGTCCGCAGGCGCTGCCGCTCAAGGACTTGCCCATCGTCGCGCGCCTGGACACCAACGCCAGCCAGGCACAACTGGCCGATGCCATCGCCATGGCGCGCAGCAGTCGGAGCGGCGCCTGCCTGCAACTGCTGGACAGCGGCAACGCCCTCGGGCTTCAGGGCATTCGCCAGCTCGGCGGTCGCCTGGCCGGCGCCATCACCCAGGTCGGCCCGGATGCCGACTGGCCGCTGGTGATTCTGCTTGAGGGCAACGCCGGCAAGGCATTGGGCAGCTACGCCAGTGATTGGGGGCGCTTGCCGGTCAATCTTCTGGTGATCGACGAAGTGCGCGAACGGCACGCGCATTACGTCAACCTGGGCAAACCCCGGCAGCAAATCGTGCCGGTCGCCTTTTACGGCGTGCACTGAACAACAACAATCCGTACGGGAGAAACTGCATGTCTCTGAAATCGCTTGAGCAGATCCAACTTCCAACGGCATCGGCCGATCGCAGCTACGCTACGCGCATACTCGATCGCCAGATTGAATTTCCCAGCCTCAAGGCTGTTCTCGGTGCCGCCGACATCAGCAAGGCTGGCGACCGCGTAGCTGGTCTGGCCGCTGGCGATGAAGTAACCCGCGAAGCAGCGCGCAAAGTGCTCTCCGAGCAAACCCTGCAGCATTACTACGACCACCCGCTGACCGACCGCAAAGGCCGCATCGACAGCGTGATGCGGGTCAACTACGACATCGACCTGGACACCTTCAGCGAAATCGCCGGGCTTACGCTGGGCGAACTCAAGGACCGACTACTGCGCAGCAACGGCAATGAGATTCGCCGCATCGGCCAGGCGCTGACCGGGGTAATGGCCGCCGCCCTGACCAAGCTGCTGGATGTCCACGAGCTGATCCTGCTGTCGAAGAAACTCAAGAGCGGCGCGGCCGCCAAGGCGCGAACCCTGGTCGGCCTGCCTGGAACACTGTCTTCACGGCTGCAGCCCAACCATCCGACCGACAACCTCAGCGGCATCACCCTGCTGGTCTATACCGGCCTGAGCATGGGCTCGGGCGATGCGCTGATCGGCCTCAACCCGGCCATCGACACCGTGGACAACATCAGTGCCACCCTGCGCCATCTGGACAAACTGCGCCGCGAAACTGGCGCGCCAACCCAGATCTGCGTGCTCTCGCATATCAAGACGCAACTGGCCTGCCTGGAACAGGGCGCGCCGGTGGAGATCATGTTCCAGAGCCTGGCCGGCACCGAGCGCACCCTGACCGACGAATTCGACGTCACCGTCGAGCTGCTCGATCAGGCCTGGCAGACCATGCGCGAAAAAGGCCCACTGCGGGATGTGGCGGAAAACTTCATGTACTTCGAGACCGGCCAGGGCAGCGAGCTGACCTACGGCAAGCACGAAGGCATCGACATGACCACCACCGAGGCGCTGTGCTACGGCCTGGCGCGGCGCTACAAACCGTTCATGGTTAACAACGTCACCGGCTTTATCGGCCCGGAGACCCACCTGGACAACTTCGAGATGACCTATTCCTGCCTGCAGGATCAGTTCATGGGCAAGCTGCTGGGTCTGCCGATGGGCATGGCGCCCTGCTACACGCTGCACTCTCAGGTCACCATTGAAGGCCAGCAGATGGCCACCGAGCTGCTCACGGCAGCAGGCGCCAACTTCTTCATGGACGTCTACCTGAGCACCGACCGCATGCTCGCCTACTTCGACACCAGCGCCCATGACAACCAGACCCTGCGGGAAGTCCACGACCTGACGCCGGCCCCGGAGTACCTGCGCTGGGCGCTGTCGAAGGGCATCTTCGAGCAGGACAGCCACGGCAACGTCAGCCGCGGCCCGAACTGGGGCAACCCGCGCATCTTCTGCGAGTCGGATATCGATTTCCAACGCCTGAACGAGTCGACACCCGGCACCTACGGCTTCGACAACGCTGGGCCGCGACCAGCCAACCGGGTCTCGCGCACCGTGCGCGCCAACCTGGCGGTAGCCCGCGAAGCGATCTACGTCGACCTGCGCCCAACGGAAATCGCCGATATTCCGCTGCGCGAGCTGCACACCCGCGCCCCGGACAAACTGGCCCACCTGCAGGACCCGGAACTCGGCGCCCGTCTGGCCGAGGAAGAACTCCAAGGTCTGCAGCCCGAATACAACGACGTGCAGATCGTCATCTCCGACGGCCTGAGCGCCGAGGCCATCCACCACAACATTCCCGACTTGTTGCCGGTGCTGCTCGATGGCCTGCGCAGCCGCGAGCTGCGGGTCGGGCAGCCGATCCTGGCGCCGTATGGCCGGGTCAAGCTGGCGGAGTCGGTGGGCGAGGCGCTGCAACCACAGCTGATTGTCGTGTTGATCGGCGAGCGTCCCGGTGGCGACACCCTGGCCTCGCGCAGCATGTCGGCCTACCTCGGCTATCGCCTGCCAGACGACAAGGCACGTGAGGAGGCAGCCCGCCTCAGTGGCAACGCCGACATCCGCTACGAATACACAGTGATCTCCAACATCTACAGCGGCGGCCTGCCACCCATCGAGGCCGGCAGCGTGGTGGCCGAAAAAATATTCGAAATACTCGAACACCGCGCCGCCGGTAACCGCCTGGAAGGACTGCTGAAGAAGCAGGCGTCCTGATTGGTCTAACTACAACGCATTCCAGGAGACTGAAATGACAACCTACTCTCACAGCATCGGCGGCCAGACCTGGCGTTTCGACAACCTGCGTGAACTGCTGGCCAAGGCCAGCCCGCTGCGCTCGGGCGACTGCCTGGCCGGCATCGCGGCGACCAGCGACGCCGAGCGCGCCGCGGCGCAGATGACCCTGGCTGACGTGCCGCTCAAGCAGTTTCTGACCGAAGCGGTGATTCCCTACGAAAGCGACGAAGTCACCCGCCTGATCCTCGATACCCACGACGCCACGGCTTTCGCCCCGGTCAGCCATCTGACCGTAGGCGGCTTGCGTGACTGGCTTCTGGGCGACCAGGCCGACGAAGCCAGCCTGCGCGCCCTGGCACCGGGGCTGACGCCGGAAATGGCCGCGGCGGTGTCGAAGATCATGCGGGTGCAGGACTTGATCCTGGTGGCGCAAAAGATCCGTGTGGTGACCCGCTTCCGCAATACCATGGGCCTGCGCGGTCACATGTCCACCCGCCTGCAGCCCAACCACCCCACTGACGATCCGGCCGGCATCGCCGCCAGCACCCTCGACGGGCTGCTCTACGGCAACGGCGACGCCATGATCGGCATCAACCCGGCCACCGACAGCATGGGCTCGATCTGCACCCTGCTGGACATGATCGATGCTGTTATCCAGCGCTACGATATTCCGACCCAGTCCTGCGTGCTGACCCACGTCACCAGCTCCATTGCCGCCATCGAGCGGGGTGCGCCGCTGGATCTGGTATTCCAGTCCATCGCCGGCACCGAGGCGGCCAACGCCAGCTTCGGCATCAGCCTCAAGGTTCTGCAGGAAGGCTATGAAGCCGGTTTGAGCCTCAAGCGCGGCACCCTGGGCAACAACCTCATGTACTTCGAAACCGGCCAGGGCAGCGCGCTTTCCGCCAACGCCCATCACGATGTCGACCAGCAGACCTGCGAAGCCCGCGCCTACGCCGTGGCCCGCCATTTCAACCCGTTTCTGGTCAATACCGTGGTCGGTTTCATCGGCCCGGAGTATCTCTACAACGGCAAGCAGATCATCCGCGCCGGCCTGGAGGACCACTTCTGCGGCAAGCTGCTGGGCGTGCCCATGGGTTGCGACATCTGCTACACCAACCATGCCGAAGCCGATCAGGACGACATGGACATGCTGCTGACCATGCTGGGCGCCGCCGGCATCAACTTCATCATGGGCATCCCGGGATCCGATGACGTGATGCTCAACTACCAGACCACTTCCTTCCACGACGCGCTTTACGCCCGCAAGGTGCTGGGCCTGCGTGCGGCACCGGAATTCGAGGAGTGGCTGGCCCGCATGGGCATCCTTCACCAGCAGGACGGCCAGCTGCGCATGGGCAACGACCTGCCACCCGCCTTCCGCCAGGCACTGGCGCAATTGTCCTGAGTCTTCCAGATTTTTCATGCAGAGGTACGCATGTCCGAACAGACCCCCACCACCGAAAACCCCTGGCAAGAGCTGCGCCAGCTGACGCCAGCGCGCATCGCCCTGGGCCGCGCCGGCATCAGCCTGCCCAGTCGTGCCCAGCTCGATTTCCAGTTCGCCCACGCCCAGGCGCGAGACGCCGTGCACTTGCCGTTCGACCACACAGCCCTGCGCGAGGAGCTGCACAGTCTTGGCCATCGCACTTTGCTGCTGCGCAGCGCTGCCGGTGACCGCCACATCTATTTGCAGCGCCCCGATCTCGGTCGTCGGCTGGATGACGAATCTGCAACCCTGCTGAACGAACACGTCAAGGAACACGGCGGCGGTCACGACCTGGCTATCGTCATCGCTGATGGTTTGTCTTCGCTGGCGGTCAGCCGCCATAGCCTGCCCTTCCTCAAGCGGCTGCTGGAACAGGTGACCGCCGAGGGCTGGTCTCTGGCGCCCATAACCCTGGTGGAACAAGGCCGGGTAGCGGTGGCCGACGAGGTGGGCGAGCGATTGGGCGCGAAGATGACGGTAATCCTGATCGGCGAGCGGCCCGGCCTCAGCTCACCCGACAGCCTCGGCCTGTACTTCACCTACGCGCCCAAGGTCGGCCTCAACGACGCCTACCGCAACTGCATCTCCAATGTGCGCCTGGAGGGGTTGAGCTACGGCATGGCCACCTTCCGCCTGATGTACCTGATGCGCGAAGCCTGCCGTAGGCAACTTTCGGGGGTCGACCTCAAGGACGAAGCGGAAGTGCCAACGCTGGAAAACAAGGGCCCCGGCAATTTCCTGCTGCCAGACAAGACCTGAACCGATACGCCGCGGCAGCCGTGTTCTGCGGAACCTGAGCTGCCAGCCCCCATCCCACCGCTGCGCCCGTTACCCTCTCTGTTCCGTTTCCACCCGCCGCCTGCCCAATCCCCGCGGCGGCGCACCCACCATGACACCCCAACCAGGCGTGAAAGCAGCGAAGGCCGGCGCGTTGCAGCGGCCTGCTCGCAATGGTCTGCATATTGCTTACTTTCTACTTTCCGGGCGCTTGCAGGCCCGACCGCTTGAGGGAACGCCACAAGCCCGACTGGAACATCACTGCTGCAATAACAATAAAAAGGGCTTCAGCAATGTTCAAACAGAAGAAGTTCAAGCAGGCTACGCTGATTCTGATTGCCGTTACTGTCATCCTGATCTTGCCGAACCTGACTCGCCTGGTCAGCTGAACGACAGTCTCAAACCAATTGAGAGGAGGCGCCATGTATAAATTGCTCACAATGCTCATGACCGTCGCCACCGCCGCTGCGGCAGGTGAGGTCGACCGGCCGGCGGCACTTGCCGCGTTGCAGAACCCCGGCACCGTTCTGATCGATGTCCGCACCGCGCCAGAGCACGCTCAGGGAGCGCTGCCCGGCGCCGTACGCATCGAAACCGCTGACCTGGCGCAGCGTATCGCCCTGGTCGCGCCCGCCAAAGACACGCCCATCGCACTCTACTGCCGCAGCGGCCGCCGCTCGTCCGCCGCTCAGGACCTGCTGCTTGAGATGGGCTACACGCAGGTGATCAACGCCGGCGCTTACGAACAATTGCGCGAACACCTTCCCTCCCGCTGACAGCGTTCTGGCGGTGGCGCAACGGCCGGCCTTTTCAGACGAACCTCGAAAACAAGGAACTAATGGGTCGCAAAGGCTACTGAAAAAGTAGCCATTGCCCGGCGCTTGGCCGCGTCTGTTACGGGAGGTTATTGATGAACTGGGAAGCGATGCTGGACCAGGCACTGTGGATAAACATCGCCATCGTCCTTGGCACCACCTTCGTCAGCTATGTGGTGTTGCAGACGGTTCTCAAAGTCGTCACCTATCGACTGCGCAAACTGGGCAAAGGCTCGACCAGCGGCTTTGCCGGCATGATCGCGGAGATGCTCAGCCGCACCAGCCAGCTGCTGCTGATCGCAATGTCGCTGCTGATCGGCCTGAAATTCGCAGAACTGCCGCTGCGCTGGGAATCGGCCATGTCTCACACATGGTTCATCGCCCTGGCCGTGCAGATGGCGCTCTGGCTCGACACCGCTGTGCACCTGTGGATGGACAGCCTTACCCGCGACGGCAAGGCACGCAACCCGGTAACCACCACCATCATCGGCATCATGCTGCGCATCGTGGTCTGGACCATGATGTTGCTGTCGATCCTGGCCAATCTCGGCGTGGACATCACCGCCATGGTGGCCAGCCTCGGGGTCGGCGGTATCGCCATAGCCCTGGCGGTACAGACGCTGCTCAGCGACGTCTTCGCCTCGCTGTCCATCGGCATCGACAAGCCATTCGAGATCGGCGACTTCGTGGTCTTCGGCGATATCGCCGGCAACATCGAGCATATCGGGCTGAAAACCACACGCATCCGCAGTCTGAGCGGCGAGCAAGTCGTGTGTGCCAACGCCGACCTGCTCTCGCAGACGATCCACAACTACAAGCGCATGGATACGCGGCGGATCGTGTTCAAGTTCGGGATCAGTTACAAGACACCGGCCAGCAAGCTGCGCGAGGTGAGCCAATTGGTGCGCCGGATCATCGACGATATCGAAATGGCCAAGTTCGATCGCGCCCACTTCTTCGCCTTCGACAACAGCCAGCTGACCTATGAGGTGGTCTACATCATGCAGACCGCCGACTACAACGCCTACATGGACGTGCAGGAGGAGATCAACCTGCGCCTGCTCGAAGGCGTGCATGAGCTGGAAGTGGACTTCGCCTTCCCCATCCGCCAGGTAGAGTTCATCGGCGGCAACCTGCCGGAGATGCTGGTCAGTCAGGTGCAGCAGGAGCTGCCCACGACGCCACAGCCATCGCCGGCTTCCTGATCAAAATGCCGATTCGCCTGAGATGGCGGCGAGCCTAACCCTCGCCGCCATCTCCGCTCAGCCTGCATGGGCAGCTTTATGCGCATCGATCAACTGCTGCACCACGCCTGGATCGGCCAGCGTCGAGAGATCACCCAGCGAATCGAAATCGTCCGTGGCGATCTTGCGCAGCAGGCGCCGCATGATCTTGCCCGAGCGCGTCTTCGGCAGCCCTTCCGCCCACTGAAGGGTATCCGGCACGGCGATCGGGCCGATCTCGTGGCGCACCCACTGAAGTAATTCCTTGCGCAGCGCATCGCTTGGTTGTTCACCGTGCAGCAGCGTGACATAGACATAGATGCCCTGCCCCTTCACCGGATGCGGCACTCCCACTACCGCTGCCTCGGCCACCTTGGGATGTGCGACCAGCGCACTTTCGATTTCCGCCGTGCCCATGCGGTGCCCGGAGACATTCAGCACGTCATCCACGCGCCCGGTGATCCAGTAATAGCCGTCCTCGTCGCGGCGCGCGCCGTCACCGGTGAAGTACATGCCGCGGAATGTCTTGAAATAGGTATCGACGAAGCGGTCGTGATCGCGGTAAAGGCTGCGCATCTGCCCCGGCCAGGAGTCGAGAATCACCAGATTGCCTTCGGCTGGTCCCTCCAGCAGATTGCCAAGGTTATCCACCAGGCCGGGGACCACACCGAAGAACGGTCGGGTGGCGGAGCCTGGTTTCAACGCAGTAGCGCCGGGCAAGGGACTGATCAGGATGCCGCCCGTCTCGGTCTGCCACCAGGTATCGACAATGGGGCAATTCGACTTGCCCACCGTCTCGTAATACCAGTGCCACGCCTCCGGATTGATCGGTTCCCCGACAGTGCCAAGCAGGCGCAGACTGGAACCGTCGGCCCCTGCCACTGCAGCTTCACCTTCGGCCATCATCGAGCGGATCGCCGTAGGTGCGGTGTAGAGGATATTCACCCGGTGCTTGTCGATGATCTGCGCAATGCGCGTCACATCGGGATGGTTCGGCACGCCCTCGTACATCAGCGTGGTCGCACCGTTGGCCAGCGGCCCGTAGATGATATAGCTGTGCCCGGTGATCCAGCCGACGTCGGCGGTACACCAATAGATCTCGCCAGGGCGGTAATCGAAGACTCGCTCATGGGTCAGCGCGGCGTACAGCAGATAACCACCCGAGGTATGCAGCACGCCCTTGGGTTTTCCAGTGGAACCGGAGGTGTAGAGGATAAACAGCGGCTCCTCGGCGCCCATTTCCTTCGGCGCGCAGACTTCGCCGGCCACGTGCATGAGCTCGTGGTACCAGACGTCACGATGCTGGTTCCATTTGATGTCGCCGCCGGTGCGACGCACCACGATGATCTTCTGTACGCAGCGGGTGCGCGGGTTGGTCAGGGCCTCATCGACGTTGGCCTTCAGCGGCACGCTCTTGCCGCCGCGCAGGCCTTCGTCGGCGGTGATCACGACCTTGGACTCACCGTCAATGATGCGCCCCGCCAGCGCTTCGGGTGAAAAGCCGCCGAACACCACCGAATGGATCGCGCCGATGCGCGCGCAAGCCAGCATCGCCACCGCGACCTCGGGGATCATCGGCATATAGATGGTCACCACATCGCCACGATGTACATCCTGACCACGCAGGGCGTTGGCGAACTTGCTGACCTCCCGGTGCAACTCACGGTAGGTGATATGCCTGCACTCGGCCGGATCGTCGCCTTCCCAGATGATCGCTACTTCATCACCGCGCGCCTGCAGATGACGGTCCAGGCAGTTGGCCGACACGTTCAGCGTGCCATCAGCGAACCATTTGATATCCACATGATGGTCGTCGAAGGAGGTCTGTTTGACGCGTGTGAAGGGCCTGATCCAGTCCAGACGCGCCGCCTGTTCGCGCCAGAATCCTTCAGGGTTGATCACCGATTGCTGATACAGGGCCTTGTACTCGGCCTCGTTGGTCAGCGACCGCGCCGCCACTTCGGGCCGCACGGGGTATAGGGACGCGGTAGTCATGGGCACTCACCTCACGGCATCAGTTGTACTCCTGTCTCGCAGGCGAACCCCTGTTCCCATCCACGCGCCTGGCAGACATTGCGTTTGATTCCAGCTGCGCCGGATGCGTTCCTTCACCGCCACGACCCGCTCCGGCTTTTCCAAGCATAGACCGGACAGACCAGGGGGCGAGATTGCCCGCACGGCAGCCCTCGGTCATGCTCACCGGGAACGACGCATTCAGGTAGGTAGCCATGGAACAACTCAGCAATGCCCTGCCCCTGCAGGGCATCAAGGTCATCGAAATGGGTCAGCTGATCGCCGGCCCCTTCGCCAGCAAGCTGCTGGGCGAGTTCGGTGCCGAGGTGATCAAGATCGAGCCGCCGCGCGCCGGCGATCCTTTGCGCAAATGGCGCAAGCTCAAGGACGGCACCTCGCTCTGGTGGCATGTGCAGTCGCGCAACAAGCATTCGCTCACCCTTGACCTGCGCGAGCCTGAAGCCCAGGACATCGTGCGCCAGTTGGTGGCCGAAGCCGACGTGGTGGTGGAAAACTTTCGCCCCGGCACCCTGGAAGGCTGGGGGTTGGGGTGGGAGGCCCTGTCGCAGCTCAACCCGCGCCTGATCATGCTGCGCATTTCCGGCTACGGCCAGACCGGCCCTTACCGCGACCTGCCGGGCTTCGGCGTGGTCGGCGAGGCCATGGGCGGCCTGCGCCACCTGACCGGCTACCCAGGCCAGCCACCGGTGCGAGTCGGCGTCAGCATTGGCGATTCACTGTCTTCGCTATACGGCGTAATCGGCGTGCTGCTGGCATTGCAGGAACGCCATCGCAGCGGCATTGGCCAGCAGATAGACGTGGCGCTGTACGAGTCGGTGTTCGCCATGATGGAAAGCCTGGTGCCGGAGTACGACGCCTTCGGCTATGTACGCGAACCGGCTGGCAGCGCCCTGCCCGGTATCACACCGTCGAATTCCTATCTCTGCAAGGATGGCAACTACGTCCTGATCGCCGGCAATGGCGACAGCATCTACAAACGCTTGATGACCCTGATGGGCCGCCAGGATCTGGCCGAAGACCCGCGTTTCGCCCACAACGACGGTCGCGCCCAACACGCGGAGCTGATCGATAACGCCATCGGCGAATGGACCTCAGGCTTCAGCCGAGACGAAGTGATGAAAGCGCTCAGGGGCGCTCATGTTCCAGCAGGTTACCCCTACACAGCTGCCGATATCGTCGCCGACCCACATTATCTGGCGCGGCAGATGATCGAGCAGACCCAGACCTTCGCCGGCCCGCTGAAGGTGCCCGGGGTGTTGCCCAAGCTCAGCCGCACACCAGGCCGCATCGGTGAGGGCGGCCCGAAGCTCGGTGAGCACACCGACGACATTCTCGCGGGGCTCGGCCTGTGCGAGGCGCAACGCCAGGGTCTGCGCGAGCGCGGCATCATCTGATAGGCGCCTTTGCAAGCAGCCCCTTGCCGCCATGGCGGGGGTTGTAAGGCGCTGCAAACACCCAAAGAATGCAAGGTTTAAAAAAAGCAAATCCGATGCTGGAAACTAACCTTTTCAGCAGTTTCCCGAATATGTACCCCGTTCCGTTCGCCATTTGCGACAGTGCGTGGTATATTCCGCTCGCTTTTGCACGTCAGGCCATGAGCTGCCAGACGTGATTTCAACTGTCGACTGACGACTGCCGGCACTCTTGGCCACAGGCCGGAGCGGCGAAGCACGAAGGCTTCGCCCATGCTCAGGATCGCACCGTGCGATCTCTTCCTGTGGGCCTTCCCAGCTCGCAACCCCTCGAGCTAAAGCTCGACCACGTCTGCGCTATGCAGCAAACGGGTTGCCTATAAAACGCCTGCCGTATTTACGGCCTAGCGTCGCGCCGGCGGTGCTTGAGGCTATGAAAGGAGTTTTCGTGTACCAACTCGCCCTACCCACCGTTCTGCTGCTATTGCTGGGCTTCTACGGCCTGACTTTTCTGGTGTCGACCCGCATCGTGCAGAAGAAAGAGAACGTGGACAGCTACATGGTTTCCAACAACGAGGTGGGCTTCGGCATGTCAGCCGCAAGCATGACCGCCACCTGGATCTGGGCTGCTTCCTTTTATGCGGCGGCCAGCGCCGGCTACAAATACGGGCTATCCGGCGCCCTGCACTACGGCTTCTGGGGTGCATTGATGATTCTGTTCATCTACCCCTTCGGCAAGCGCTTCCGCCAGCTGGCACCTAAAGCGCATACCCTGGGGGAAATCATGCATGCCCGACACGGGCGCTCTAGTCAGATGATCCTCGCCGGCTCCAATATCCTCGGTAGCTGCATCAGTCTCACAGTCAACTTCACCGCCGCAGGCGCCCTGGTCGCAGTCCTCTCTCCTCTTAGCTTCGTGCATGGCGTGCTCTTCGCCGGCTTCGGCGTACTTTCCTACACGCTCTGGTCAGGATTCCGCTCTTCAGTGCTGACCGACTTCGGCCAGTTGATAGCCATGATTCTCGCCGCGGTCATCATCATTCCGATGATCTTCTTCCAACTCGGCGGCCCCGAGCTGTTCGAACAGGGCATGCCACGGTTGGCGCCAGAACAGGCAAGCTTTTACTCACCGACGGCGATCCTTGAGCAGGGTGCCCCGTTCTTCGTCGCCGTGCTGGCTTATGCCATTGGCAACCAGACCATCGCCCAGCGTTTGTTCGCCGTGCGGGAAGACCTGATCAAGCCAACCTTCCTCACCGCAACCGTCGGCTACGGCGCCATCGTCATCGGCCTTGGCATGCTCGGTCTGCTGGCGCTGCTGGCCGGCATCGAGCCCATCGACGGCGATCTGAACAACCTGATCCCGCAGATGGCATCGAGCTATCTGCCGCCGTTCATGATCGGGCTGTTATTCATCATGGTGATTGGCTCGCTGTCCTCTACCGCAGATTCAGATCTGTCGGCCCTGTCCTCCATCGTGATGACCGACATTTACGGCAAGACCCTGGCCAAGAACAAACCCAACCCCACCGTAATGCTGCGCATCGGTCGCCTGACCATGATCGTAGCGACCACCATTGGCGTGATCTTCGCCAGCCTCAAGCTCGACATCCTCACC
Organism: Pseudomonas saudiphocaensis; assembly: GCF_000756775.1. Taxonomy (NCBI): domain Bacteria; kingdom Pseudomonadati; phylum Pseudomonadota; class Gammaproteobacteria; order Pseudomonadales; family Pseudomonadaceae; genus Pseudomonas; species Pseudomonas saudiphocaensis. The sequence continues at coordinate 295,557 of NZ_CCSF01000001.1, read as the reverse complement.
ATGCTGATTTTCGTCGGAGCACTGTGGGGTTCCATCGTGTTCCCCGTAATCGCCAGCCTGTTTTGGGATCGGGTCACCAACAAGGCCTTCACCTGGGCAGCTCTTTCGGCGTTCGCAATGTTCCTCGTCACTCGCTTCGAGCTGGCCCCGATGGACGGCCTGCTAGGTGTTTTCTTCGAACTCTGCGCCTCGATTGGAGGGGGGGTCGTGATCGGACTGATGACCTTCGGCTTCTTCGGTCGCCGCGCCGGCATCCTCTTCGGCACGCTCGCCGCACTGATCCTGGCCCCGTTCGCCGTGGGCTTCCTGCGCGATTACACCGTTCTGCTCAGCTCTCTGACCGCTTATGGCGTCAGCATGATGGTTTGTGTGGCCATCAGTCTGCGCAATCAGGAGCGCTTCGATTTTGATCAGATCGGCCATGAGGTCATCGCTTTCCAGACAACTGAACAAGACATCAAGACCAAGACGAAAGAAAAGGAGAATGTTCCATGTCCAGTATCGCTCTAACCGCCTATGTACTGATTTGGCCTGCCATCGCCACCGCCGTGCTCGGCCTGCTCTGCTTCGGCCTTGCCAATGACATCCGCGCCGCCAAGCGCAACGGAACAGACCTGGTCTGATCCACTCGGGAGTTTCCCGCCGGCATAAACGACAAAGGCCCGCAGTAGCGGGCCTTTGTCGTTACAGCAGCAGTGGTCAGGACGGCTGGTTGGCTGAAATCGCGGCGTCGATCAGTTCCTTGCCTATATCAGCTTCGAACTTCTTCCACACCGGCTGCATTGCTTTGCGCCATTCTTCACGCTGCTCGGATGTCAGCTGAATGACTTCGCTGGTGCCTGCCTGGATGATGCGCTGCTTGGACTCCTGATTCAGTTCCTCGGCCATCCTGTTCACCTCGACGGTAACCTCGGCCATGATCGCATCCAGCTCGGTGCGTACATCGTCCGGCAGGCCGTTCCAGAATTTGGTGTTGGTGATCACCATGTAGTCGATGGCGCCGTGATTGGACTCGGTGAAGAACTTCTGCACCTCGTGCACCTTCTGGCTTTCATAGTTCGACCAGGTGTTCTCGGTACCGTTGACCACGCCGGTCTGCAGGCCTTGATAAACCTCGGCGAAACTCATCTTGCGCGGCGCAGCACGCAGGGCCTTGAACTGCTCGTCGAGCACGGCGGAGGCCTGTACCCGGAACTTCAGACCGCGTGCGTCCTTGGGTGAATGCAGCGGCTTGTTCGATGACAGCTGCTTCATCCCGTTATGCCAGTAGCCAAGGCCGGTGATGCCTTTGCCCTCCATGGCAGTCAGCAGCGACTTGCCCTGGGGGCTCTGCTGAAAGCGATCGACGGCATGAATGTCGTCAAAGATGAACGGCAGATCGAAGATCTGGATCTGCTTTGCGTAATGCTCGAACTTGGCCAGCGACGGTGCCAGCAACTGCACATCGCCAAGCAGGAGGGCTTCCATTTCCTTGCCATCACCGAACAAGGACGAGTTCGGATAGACCTCGACCTTTACCCGCCCCGGCAGACGTTCCTCGGCCAGCTGCTTGAACATCAATGCGCCCTGTCCCTTGGGCGTGTGCTCGGCCACTACGTGGGCAAACTTGATGCTGATGGGAGCGGACGCCGTCTCGGCCGCCTGGACCATGCCAACTACTGACAGAGAAATTGCGCAGGCAAGTGTCTTGATGGTGCGATGGATCATGCTTGTACCCTCTTGTTTTTATGAATCGGTACGCTCGCAGGCAGGCGCCCCCTTTTCAGGGAGTCGCTTGCCCCGCACGTTGCAGAAGGCGGCGGGCACGACCGATGACTGGGGCATCGACCATTTGTCCGTCCACCACGAACACCCCTTCACCACTGGCTCCAGCGGCAAGGATGCGATTGGCCCAGTCAAGCTCCTCGGCGCTGGGCATAAGCGTTTCATGCACCACGGCGACCTGACTGGGATGAATGCACAGCACCCCGCCAAAGCCCATTTCGCTGGCGCTGGCGGCAAAGGTGGCGAGGCCACTGAGGTTCTTGATATCGGGGAACACGCTGTCCAGCGGCGCGGCCAGGCCGGCCAGGCGCGACTGCAGCACGATGCCGTAACGCGCCTGGTCGAGCATGCGCTCGGCACCGGCTGTGCCGCTGGCAAGGCCGAGGTCCAGGCCCAGGTCCAGGGCGCCGAATGACAGGCGCTCGACACCCTGGGCGTGGGCGATTTCCGCCAGATGAGCAAGCCCTCGCGCACTTTCAATGATCGGCCAAACCGGCTTGCCGCAGCCGGCCGCACGGGCCACCTGCACGGCGCTTTCCACTTTCGGCAGCAGCACGGCAGCTACACCTGCATGGCGCGCGCACAACGCCAGATCATCGGCCTGTTCTGGATGAGTCGGCGCATTGATGCGTACCAGCACCCGTGCTTGCGGGTTTTCGCTGAGTAAGGCATCGAGGTTATCCCGCGCTTCACGCTTCAGGTCCTCCGCCACTGCATCTTCCAGGTCGACGATCACCACGTCGGCCCCCGTGGCCAGCGCCTTGGGGATGCGCTCGGGGCGCGTGGCCGGGACGAATAGCGCGCTGCGGATAATGTTCGAATTCATGGTCATTCCTTTTTGTTGGTCGTTTCGGTAGAGCGAGCCGGCGTACCGGCGCGTGGCGAAGCAGCGACGTTACTGGATCGCCGGCCATCTGGCTCTACCGGCGCCTCATACCGCGCCCTGTTCGTGCAGCCGCTGGATGTCACCGGCGGCGTAGCCGAGCTCGGCCAACAGCGCATCGGTGTGCTGGCCGAGGGCCGGAATCGGGTCCATGCGCGGCGTAAATGCGGTATTGCGCCCTGGCGGCAGCAGCGCTGGCAGCCTGCCGGATGGGCTGTCCACCTCGCTCCAGCGCTGGCGCGCCTTGAGCTGCGGGTGCTCCCAGACGCCGGCCATGTCGTTGACATGGGCATTGGCGATGGGCGCGGCGTCCAGGCGGGCGATAACTTCCTCGGCGCTCAGCCGGGAGAAGGCTTCGACGATGATGGCGCGCAGCGCGGCGCGGTTTTCCGAACGCTTGAAGTTGGCGGAGAAGCGCTCGTCCCGCGCCAGCTCCGGCTGCAACAGCACCTTCTCGCAGAACAGCAGCCATTCGCGCTCGTTCTGCAGGCCGAGCATCACGGTACCGCCGTCACCGGTGGGGAACGGCCCGTAGGGGTAGATGGTGGCGTGGGCGGCGCCGGCCCGGGGTGGCGGCGTGGCACCCTTGTAGGCGTAGTACAGCGGGTAGCCCATCCACTCCACCAGGCTTTCCAACATGGAGACGTCCACACGGCTGCCCTTGCCGGTCTTGTCGCGCAGCATCAGCGCAGACAGCACGCCGGTGTAGGCGTACATACCCGCGGCGATATCGGCGATGGAGCATCCCGCCTTGGCCATTTCCTCTTCACCCGGGCCGCCGGTGACCGAAAGGAAACCGCCTTCGGACTGGATCAGCAGGTCATAGGCCTTCTTCTGTTCGTAGGGGCCGCCCTCGCCGTAGCCGGAGATGTCGCAAACGATCAGCCGCGGGAAACGCTCGTGCAGCGCCTCGAAGGACAGCCCCATGCGCGCCGCAGCGCCCGGAGCAAGGTTCTGTACCAGCACGTCGGCCTTGGCCAGCAGCTGGTCGAGCACCTGGACGGCATCCTGCTGCTTGACGTCCAGGGTCAGACTTTCCTTGGAACGGTTGGTCCAGACGAAATGCGAGGCCAGGCCGTCGACGCGCTCGTCATAACCGCGGGCGAAGTCACCGGAACCGGGCCGCTCCACCTTGATCACCCGGGCGCCGAGGTCGGCCAGCTGGCGCGTGCAGAACGGCGCGGCGATGGCGTGCTCGAGGCTGACCACGGTGATGCCGTCGAGTGGGCGGGGTTTGGCGGTTGTGTCGTTCATATCAGGTTCCTGCAAATTCGGCGTAGGGTGGAAAACGGCGAAGCCTTTTCCACGCGTTCGTTCAAGTCCCAGCAGCGCTTGCGCCGTTCTGGTGGATGAGGCTTCGCCGTCATTCACCCCGAGCGGATCCACGGTGGATGTAAAAAGCGACATCCACCCTACGCCAGGTCGTTTAACTGGCTCGCCTCGCGCAACCGCCAGACCCGGTCGATCAAGGCGCCCGCCTCGTCCGCGCTGCGTGCGCCGGAGAACGCCACCAGGCGGCGGAACTTGTCTTCCAGCTCTTCGCGGCTCAGGGTGTTGCCCGGATCGCCCTTGGGCTCGTCGATGGCGCCATGCAGGTTGCGACCGTCCCGGGTGTTCACTTCCACCCGGCCCAGCCAGCGCGCCGGATAGGCGTCATCCACCTGGGCGTCGAGCATCATCGAGACCTTCTCGCGAAACGCCCCGACGCGCGGATCGGTAAGCGCGTGAGTATGGAATTCGGTCAGCCCGGCCTTGCCGTAGAGAGCGATCAGGCCCAGCACGGTGCCCATGGAGAACTTGGCCTGGTGCACGGTTTGCGGCACCACCACGCGCCCCAGCACGTCGATGGCGCCCTGGTGCACGCGGGTGATGACGCTGGTGATGTCGTCGGCCTGGAGCTGCTCGCGCTGCATCAGATCCAGCAGCGCGTCGGCGGCCGGATGGGTGTGGCGGCAGGAGGCGTGGAACTTGAACGAGGTCTCCACCAGCGCCCAGCGGCTGCCGAGACGGTCGGACAGCGCGGCGGGGTTGGCGTCCTTCGACATGCCCGCCGCCAGGCCCTGGTCGCCTTCGAGGATGTTCTGCGCGCCGGTCAGGCCGTCCTTCGTCAGGTAGGCCGCCAGCAGGCCGTCGGCGGCCGCCTTGGCGGTGTGCAGCTGCTTGGAGTCGGCGGCGTCGCGGAGGAATTCCCAGAGGCCCGCCGCCTGGGTGCCGGCGCTACCCAGCAGATGGGTGAACTGCTTCTGGTCGAAGCCCATCAGCTTGCCCACGGCGACGGCGGCGGCCAGGGTGCCGACGGTCGCGGTGGTGTGGAAGATGCGGTAATGCGAGCGGCCGAGGAATTCGCCGATGCGGATGCCCGCCTCGTAGCCCGCCACCGAGGCCACCAGCAGATCACGGCCGGATTTGCCGAGGTCCTGGGCGGCTGCCAGGGCAGCCGGGAACACTACCGTGGCCGGGTGCAGCACCGAGCTGTTGTGCAGGTCGTCCTGCTCCACCAGGTGCGAGCTGGCGCCGTTGACCAGCGCGGCGAAATAGGCGCTGCTGCTCTTGCCGTTGACGAAGATGCGTGCCGGCCCTTCAGCCGGGCCCATCTGCTCGGCGTAGCGCTCGAACAGTGAAATCGGGTGCGAACCGGCGCTGGCCAGGGCCGATGCCAGCCAGTCGAGGAACAGGTCTTCGGTGCGCGCAAGCACCGTATCGGGAATCTGCTCGTACTGCAGCCCGGCGAGGAATTCGGTCAGCGCTTGAGTGTGCTGGCTCATGCGGTCGGCTCCAGGGGGTTGGAAAGTTCGATGAGGTTCAGGTCCGGATCGCGCAGGTAGACCGAGCGGATCGGGCCGGTGGCACCGGTCCGCCGGACCGGGCCCTCGATAATGGCCACGCCCTGCTTTGCGAGGTGCTCGATGACCTCTTCCAGTGGGGTGGAGACGATGAAGCAGAGATCCGCCGAGCCTGGCTGCGGGCGTTCGGCCTTCGGCTCGAACTCGCGCCCGGCCGGGTGCAGATTGATTTTCTGGCGACCGAAGGCCAGCGCCTTACGCCCTTCGCCGAACGTCACCGCCTGCATGCCCAACACGCGGCAGTAGAAGTCCGTCGTGACATCGATGTCGGCGACGGTCAGAACCAGGTGATCGAGGTGGCTGATCTGCATGGCTTCTCTCCGGTCGTTGTTCGTAGGGTGGAAAACGACCGAAGGTCTTTTCCACCGTGCAAGTGGTGGATGTAAAAAGCGACATCCATCCTACGTTCACATTTAGAACGAGCGCGGCAGCTCGAGCAGGTGTTCCGCGACGTAGGAAAGAATCAGGTTGGTGGAGATCGGCGCCACCTGGTACAGGCGGGTCTCGCGGAACTTGCGCTCGACGTCGTATTCGTTGGCGAAGCCGAAGCCGCCGTGGGTCTGCAGGCAGGCGTTGGCCGCTTCCCAGGAAGCCTTGGCGGCCAGGTACTTGGCCATGTTGGCCGCAGCACCGGCATTGCGGCCGGCGTCGTACTCTTCACAGGCGCGCCAGCGCATAAGGTCGGCCGCTTCCAGCTCGATGTGCGCTTCGGCAATTGGGAACTGCACGCCCTGGTTCTGGCCGATCGGGCGACCAAACACCACGCGGTCACGGGCGTATTGGGCCGATTTTTCGGTGAACCAGCGGCCATCACCTATGCACTCGGCGGCGATCAGGGTGCGCTCGGCGTTCAGGCCGTCGAGGATGTAGCGGAAGCCCTTGCCCTCTTCGCCGATCAGGCTGCTGGCGGGGATTTCCAGGTTGTCGAAGAACAGCTCGTTGGTCTCGTGGTTGACCATGTTGGCGATCGGCTGCACGGTCAGGCCGTTGCCGATGGCTTCGCGCAGGTCGACGAGGAAGATGGACATGCCGTCGGCCTTGCGCTGCACCTCGGCCAGCGGCGTGGTACGGGCCAGCAGGATCATCAGGTCGGAGTGCTGGATACGGGAGATCCACACCTTCTGGCCATTGATGACGTACTTGTCGCCCTTCTTCACCGCCGTGGTCTTGATCTTGGTGGTGTCAGTGCCGGTGGTCGGCTCGGTCACACCCATGGACTGCAGGCGCAGCTCGCCGCTGGCCAGCTTGGGCAGGTAGTAGCGCTTCTGCTCTTCGCTGCCGTTACGCAACAGGGTGAACATGTTGTACATCTGGCCGTGCACGGTGCCGGAGTTGCCGCCGCAGCGGTTCACCTCCTCGAGAATGATCGAGGCTTCGGCCAGGCCCAGGCCCGATCCGCCGTACTCTTCCGGAATCATCGCCGACAGCCAGCCAGCTTCGGTCAGCGCAGCAACGAAGGCCTCGGGGAAGCCCTTTTCCTCGTCGATCTTGCGCCAGTATTCAGCGGGGAAGTCCGCACAAAGGGCGCGCACGCCTTCACGGATGGCGTTGTATTCTTCGTTCAGGTACGGGTTCATATTGATTCCTCAAATTCCAGGGTGGGAGCGAGCTTGCTCGCGAAGAGTGGACTCGGTTCGCGAGCAAGCTCGCTCCTACGGAAGTCCGTTTGTCCCTCACTCTGCACCTCGGAAAGAAGTCAGAGGTGAGGGGCTGGCGTCCGCCTCACTCGAATTCCACTTCAGCCTTCTGCGCGATACCGCCGGTATTGCCTGCCCACAGCTCGGCCTTGCCCGGCGCCACGATGCGCCCGCCCACTTCGAAAGGCTGCGGCGCGATCAGCGGGCGCACGCCCCGGTAGGAAAAACGCTGTACGCGTGCTTCGGGTATCGCCCGGCAGAAGGCACGCAGGTTCAGGGTTGCGATCAGCGGGCCGTGCACCACCAGGCCCGGGTAGCCCTCGGTCTCGGTGACGTAGGGCCAGTCGTAATGAATGCGGTGGCCATTGAAGGTGACCGCCGAATAGCGGAACAGCAGCGTCGGAGTGGGCTCGACCCTCTCGCGCCAGTTGCCTTCCGGCATTGGATCACCGCCAGCGAGCTTCGGCGGGGTCGGCTCGCGGTAGACGATGTCCTGCTCCTCACGGATGGCCAACCGGCCGTCCTGCAGGTAGTCATGACGCAGGGTTACGAACAGCAGCGAACCCGTGCGGCCGACCTTTTCCTCGACATCGAGAATGGTGGTGGTGCGAGTGGCTTCGCCGCCTACCTTCAACGGCTCGTGGAACTCCAGACGTCCGCCCGCCCACATGCGATTGCGATCGCCGGCCGGCGGCAGGAAACCACCCCGCGCCGGATGACCGTCTTCGCCAAGGCCGGACTCGGCGACCGTGTCCTGAAAAAAGCACCACTGCCACAGAGGAGGCAGCGGTTCGCCATGGCCCGGATTCGGCTCGCCGAAGGTTGCGGCGATACGCTGAATCAGGTTGCGGCTCAGTTGATCGTGAACATCCTGGGTGCGCCCGATCCAGGCGGTCAAAGCAGAGTCGGTCATCGGAGTGGTCCGCGCTGTGTTGTTTTTTTGCAGGATGCAACGAAGCCAGCGTTCCGAGAATTTGTATTTACCGACACCAGCGTTCGGCTATGCTGAACGCCGGAATCGTTACTTTGAGCTCACCATGCACTTCGCTCTGGCCGACCTGCGCCTATTCATTCACATTGCCGAATCCCCCAGCCTGACCCAGGGCGCACGTCGCGCGCATCTCTCGCCGGCCGCCGCCAGCGCGCGCATCAAGGCGCTTGAGGGGCAGTTCGACACCCGCCTGCTATACCGTGACAGCCGGGGCGTGGAGCTCACTCCAGCCGGGCACAAGCTGTTGCAGCACGCACGGCTGATCATGCGCCAGGTGGACTACCTGAAAAGCGAGTTCACCGAATACGGCACCGACCAGGCTGGGCACATCCGCATCTTCGCCAACACCACCGCGGTTACCGAGTTTCTGCCGGAGGTGCTGGCAGGCTTTCTCGCCCAGCGGCCCGGCGTTACGGTGGACCTGCAGGAAAAGCTCAGCCGCGACATCGTCCGCGGCGTGCTGGACGGTTCGACGGACATGGGCATCATCGCCGGCCCAGTCCGCGCCGAGGGTTTGCAGGTTCTGCATTTCAGCACCGACCGCCTGCTGCTGGCCGTGCCCCTCGGGCACCCGCTGGCGGCTGAGAAAAAGCTGACCCTGCGCCAGACCCTGGCCTATCAGCATATCGGTCTGCATGACGGCAGCACCCTGCTGAGCTTCCTCCGCGATCAGGTGGAGCGCCTGGGTGGTACCCTTTCCCTGCGGATTCAGCTGTCGAGCTTCGAAGCGGTGTGCCGAATGATCGAGGCTGGCGTGGGCATCGGCATCATTCCCGAGTCGGCCGGCCGCAGGCACAGCCGCACCATGCAGCTGGCCATGGTCGAACTGGACGAACCTTGGGCGGTGCGTGAACGCAGCATTCTGGTCCGCGAACTAGACGCCTTGCCAGGCAGCGTCCGGGCTCTGATCACCACGCTCCAAGGCGACGAGCCTCAGATTTGAGGTGAACCCAGGCAGGGTTTCACGAGTCTGGTGAAGTACGCCGTTCCGTTGCCGATAGCCGCGCCTGGCTGACCGCAGCGGATCGACGGCTGACCAGGCACCTATACTCATCCGCTGAATCATCGGTCTGCTGCAGACCCTCTTGAAGACAAGCCTGCATGGCGCCGCTTGTCTCTCCGGTTCACTAGCTTAAGGTTGTTTGCCATGAGGACCATGTTAGCTCCCATCAGCTCACTGCTCGTTGGGGTTACGCTGTTGCTGCTTGGCCACGGCCTGCTCAACACCCTGCTGACGCTTCGCGGTGTGGCCGAAGGCTACTCCACGGGGATGATCGGCCTGCTGATGTCCGGCTATTTTTCCGGCTTTCTCATCGGCACCTGGCTGGCACCGTCGCTGATCCGCCGGATCGGCCATATCCGCACCTTCTCCTTCTACGCCGCGCTGGCCGCCACCGCGGTTTTGCTGCACGTGATGATCGTCAACCCCTGGGTCTGGCTGGTGCTGCGCGTCATGTACGGCGTCGCCCTGGTGACGCTGTACATCGTCATCGAAAGCTGGCTCAACGCCCAAGTAAACGGAGAAAAGCGCGGCCAGGTATTCGCCATCTATATGGCGGTAAACCTCGGCTCGCTGGCAGCCGCTCAGCAGCTGCTGGGCCTGGACAGCCCCATGGCGTTCACCCTGTTCGCCCTGGCGACCATGCTCATCGGCGGCGCGATGATGCCCATCACCCTCACCCGGCAGCCGCAACCTGCCCTGCCGGACGTGCCCTCCACCGACCTGCTACAACTGGCCCGCGTCGCCCCGCTGCCGCTGATGGCAGCCGGCATCTCGGGCTTCGCCCTGGGCGGTTTCTGGGGCCTGGCGCCGGTGTATGCCGGCCAGGTGGGCTTCGATGCGGCAGGCGTAGGCCTGATGATGAGCGTGACCATCCTCGGCGGTGCCGTGCTGCAATGGCCGATCGGGCTGCTTTCCGACCGTTTCGAGCGACGCGTGGTATTGCTTTGGGTGGTGACCCTGGCGGCGGCACTGCCGCTGGTGGCGACCATACTCGAGGCGAGCAACCTGTTGTTGGGGCTGATGTTCGTCTGGGGCGGGCTGGCGTTCTCGATCTATTCCATCGCCGTGGCGCAGATGGTTGACCACCTGAACCCTGACGAGATTCTGTCTGGCTCCAGCGGGCTATTGCTGTCCAACGGCTTCGGCGCCGCACTCGGCCCTGTGGCCGCCGGTGGCCTGATGCACCTGGGCGGGCCCGTGGCGCTGCCGCTGTTCTACGCGGTGTCGCTTGGCGTGCTGGCGTTTTACGCCTTCTATCGCCCGCGCAAGGTCATGGACCTGGTCACCGAACCCCATGGCCACTTTACCCCGATGCTACGTACCAGCCCCACCGTGATGGAGCTGATGCCCGATGCCCCCGAAGTGCCCCCAACCGAGGAATCGATTCCCGACGAAGAGCTGGACGACCTGCCACCCGAAGAGCCAACGCTCGAGCCCGAAACCCAGCCGGAACAACGCACCGGGTCCTGAGCCCGGTGGCGGCCCGGGCATCGTTCAGAAATCCACCTTGCCCCGCCCCGCCTTGATCGCACCACGTTTGCTCTTGCCGTCCAGCCGGCGGTTCTTAGAGCCTAGGGTCGGGCGCGTCGGGCGCCGCGCCTTCTCAACCTTGGTTGCGCTGCGAATCAGCTCCACCAGCCGTTCCAGCGCATCGGCACGGTTCTGCTCCTGAGTTCGATACTGCTGCGCCTTGAGAATGATCACGCCATCAGCCGTGATGCGGCTGTCGCGCAGTGCCAGCAGCCGTTCCTTGTAGAAATCCGGCAACGATGAGGCCTTGATATCGAAACGCAGATGCACCGCACTGGAGACCTTGTTGACGTTCTGCCCACCGGCACCCTGCGCACGGATCGCGGTCAATTCGATCTCGCTGTCGGGCAAATGGACGGCATTGGAGATTTCCAGCATCAGAAGCCTTCGTTGCTGTGGAATGAGCAGCGGCATTGTCCTATGACCCGGCAGCCGCCGACATGCTTTTACATGATTTACCGGTAGATCGTGCGAATGCTTCGGCTAATGTAATGCCCCCGCCGCAATAGGACACTTCATGGATTCGATCACCCAGGCCCTTCTCGGCGCCAGCGTGCAGGCCTCCCTGCTAGGCCGCTGGCAGGGCCGAAAAGCGCTGCTTTACGGCGCCATGCTCGGCACCCTGCCTGACCTCGACGTGCTTATCGATTACGGCGACGCGGTTGCCAACACCACCTATCACCGGGGTTTTAGCCACTCGCTGTTCGTGCTCAGCATGGTGGCGGTGTTGCTGGCCTGGCTGGTCCGACGAGTACGTCCGCACCCCGACTACTCGGCGATGCGGCTGTTCTTTACCGTCTGGCTGGTGCTAGCCACCCACGTGACGCTGGATGCCTTCACCACTTACGGCACGCAGCTGTTCTGGCCACTCACCACGGCGCCGGTGGCCTGGTCCAGCGTGTTCATCATCGATCCGCTCTACAGCGTGCCGTTGCTGCTGGCCGTGCTCGCTGGTGCGATAGCCGGCTTTAGGGGGCGGGCAACCCGCTGGGTAAATGCCGCACTGCTGCTGTCGACCCTCTACCTGGGCTTCACCCTGGCCGGCAAGCAGATGGCCGAGCAACGGGTCGAAGCCCTGCTGGCACAGGAGAACCTGCAGGTCGAAAAGTTGTTCAGCGCACCGACACCCTTCAACAGCCTGCTATGGCGAGTAGTCCTGGTGGACGGCGACCACTATTACGAAACCCTGGTGAGTTGGTTCGATTCCGAGCCGCCGCGACTGGTACGGTTGCCCCGGGGCGAACCGCTGTCGGCCCTACTGGCCGACTCGCCGCAACATGCGCGGCTGCAGTGGTTCACTGGCGGGGTGATGCGCTATGACGTCATTGGCGAGCAACTGCTGGTCACCGACCTGCGGCTCGGCATGACCGGCTTCCATCCATTCCGCTTCGCCCTGGCAGAACAGCAGGACGGCGACTGGCAGCTGATCCAGCACGTGGAGCGAGTGCCGACCGAACGCGGCGATATGAGCCAGCTGAAAGCGCTGTGGCAACGGATCTGGCAGCAGCACCCTGAAATCCCTCTGGACGAATGGGCAGCGGATCTCAGCCGACGCTAAGTCGTCGCGCCTGCCAGCGGCCGATGCCGTAAAGCAGCACGCCCAGGCCCAGCAGCAAGCCGGCACGCAACCAGGTGCCGGCACCCTGCTGGGCGAGCAGCATCAGGCAGGAAAGGATCGCCAGCACCGGCATGATGGTCGGCGTGCGGAAGTGAGGTTCGGCAATGCGCTCCTTGCGCAGCACCAGCACGGCGACGTTGGTTGCGATAAACACGTACAGCAGCAGCAACACCACCGTCTCCGCCAGCACCGCCAGGCTGCCGGTCACGGTCAGCACCATCGCCACCAGAGTCGTCAGGACGATGGCCAGCCAAGGCGTGCGCCGCCCTGGCAGCACCCGGGTCAACGCCGCGGGAAGCAAACCGCGATCGGCCATGCCATAGGCCAGCCGACTGGCCATGATCATGGTCAGCAGCGCGCCATTGGCTACCGCCACCAAAGCAATCAGTGCGAACAGATTGTCCGGCACGGCGTTACCGGTAGCCCGCACCACCTCCAGCAAGGGCGCCGAGGACTCGCCCAGAGCCTCGGGTGGCAACACCACTGCCGCCGCCAGCCCGACGCCCAGATAGATAAGCCCGGCCACCAGCAGCGCGCCGAACAGCGCACGCGGATATACGCGGCGCACATCGCGAACCTCCTCGGCCACATTGGCCGATACCTCGAACCCTACATAGGAATAAAACGCCAGCAGCGCCGCACCCAGCACCGCCACCGCCGGGGAAATGCCCGGTGTGAATTCCAGCACGCGCTCCGGCTCGCCGGCGCCGCCAAGAACGAAGCGCGCGGCCAGCACTATCACCAGCACCAGGCCGGAGACTTCGATTATCGTCATCACGATATTGGCGCCCATGGACTCGCGGATGCCGCGGGCGTTGAGCAGTGCGATCAACAACAGGAACGCCAGTGCCGCTGGTACCGCCGGAACATCCAGAAAGGCGCCGAGATAATCCCCAGCGAAGGCCAGCGACAACCCCGCAGCGCTGGTCACCGCGGCGGCGAGCATGGCGAAGCCGACCAGAAATGACAGCAAGGGACTGCCGAAGGCACGTTCGGCAAATACCGCCGAGCCGCCCGCCTTGGGGTATTTGGTCACCAGCTCCGCATAGGACCCTGCGGTGAGCAGCGCGAAGCCCAGCGCCACCAGCAGCGGCACCCAGACCGCGCCGCCTACCTGCACGGCAATCTTGCCCACCAGCGCATAAACCCCGGCGCCCAGCACGTCGCCAAGAATGAACAGAAACAACGCCGGCCCGGTGATGGCGCGACGCAAGCGGGTCTGGTCGTCACCGACCGGCGCTGAGGCCGTGGTAGGGGCAGTACGCATGAACAGGCTTCCTCGCTAGGTGGCTTCGGCCACAGGCATCACTGCTGCCGCGACCTTTAACTAGATCGACGCACCTACGCGGAGTTCAGAACCACCAAAACCAAAGACCCCGGCGCAGGGCCGGGGTCCGGAACATCGATGAAGCGTTACCGCATCAGGTTCGGAACTGCTTTACCAGCGCCTGCAGTTCGACACCCAGACGCGCCAGCTCGGCACTGGCGCCCGCAGTCTGCTCGCTGGCGGCCGCACTCTGCTCGCCGATATCGTGAACGCGGGTCACGCTCTGGGAGATGTTCTCCGCCACGGCGCTCTGCTCCTCAGCGGCGGCGGCAATCTGCTGGTTCATCTGCTCGATGGTGGACACCGACTCGGTGATCCGCCCCAGCGCCGCGCCTGCCTCATTGGCCAGCTCAACGGTGCGCTGCGTGAGATCACGGCTGCTTTGCATCTGCTCTACAGCCCGCTCGGCGACACGTTGCAGGTTGCCGATCAGACCCTCGATTTCCTCGGTGGAGTCGTGGGTACGTCGCGCCAGCGCTCGCACTTCGTCGGCGACCACGGCAAAGCCGCGGCCCTGTTCACCGGCACGTGCCGCTTCAATGGCGGCGTTAAGTGCCAGCAGGTTGGTCTGCTCGGCGACCGCACGAATCACTTCAAGAACGCTGCCGATGCGCCCACTTTCAGCATGCAGCGCCTCGATGGCGTGGGCGGACTGTTCGACCTCGCCAGCCAGGCTGCCCACCTGCACAACGGCGTCCTGCACCACCAGGTCGCCCTGGCGTGCCTGGCGGTCGGCTTCGTTTGCCGCTTGCGAAGCCTGCTCGGCGTTCTGTGCCACTTCCTGGACAGTGGCCGACATTTGGTGAATGGCAGTCACCACCTGCTCGGTTTCAACACGCTGCCTTTGCACGCCGGCGCTGGTCTGCGCGGTCACTGCGGAAAGCTGCTCAGCGGCAGTGGCGATTTGCCCGACACCACCGCCAATGCGCCCGATCAGGCCGCGCAGACTTTGCGTCATGTCAGCCATCGCCTGCTGCAGCTGGCCCAGCTCGTCGCCACGGGTAACTCGCTGCGTCTGGGTGAGATCACCACCAGCCACCTGTTGCGCCAGCTCAACGGTGTAGCGCAGCGGCACCACGATCATGCGCGAGATCAGTGTGGCGGAGACCATGCCGATAAGCGCTGCCAGAGCGGTAATGACTGTCAGTAGCAGGAAGGCATTGCTGCGCTGCGCCTGCATGGCCGCCGTCGACTGGGCCAGCGCCTGGTCGGCTGTATCAAGGATGCGCCGGGCCTGTGCCTCCATGGCCTGCTCCAGGGCAACCCGCGTACCGCGGTTACCACGAAACTCGGTGAATGCCTTCTCGTAGTTGCCGATGGCCGCCAGGGCGCCGTCCATATTGGTCTGCTGGTCCTCATCGAGCCAGCGCTTGAGGCCCTCGCCAACGCTCTTTACTTCGGCGTAAGCCTCGTTCCAACGGTCCACTGCTTCCTGAGAGCTGCTGCCGATATAGAGACTTTCGTAGGTACGCAAGTCGAGAATTCGCTTGGTCAGACCCGAGGTCGCCTCGGCAACAGTCAACGGGTCACTACCTGGCATCCGGTTGCCTTCGATTCGCAGCAAGCGCACGGCGTCGTACATGCTCAGTTCGACGAACTCGAACTCCTCGCGACTCAGCTGTGCTGCCTCGTCCATGTGTTCACGCAACTGCGCGCCACGGTCGATAAGAAAGCCGTACTCGTTGAACTGTTTGGCATAGACCTCGGCATCGCTGCGAATCTGCCGCAAGCGCGCCCGCTCGTCTCCTGCGGACTGCGCCTCCAGCCTGATCAACTCCTGGTCGAGACGCTTCAGCGTTTCGCGCAAGGCTTCGGCGGATGCCGGCCGGCGCGTCAGAGCGTAATCGCGCTCCTGGCCGCGGGCATCGAGAATCGCCGCGTTGACACGCGAGAGCTGGTTCATCTGTGCGGAGCGGGTCAGGATCGAATCCACTGCATAGAAACCGGTGCCGGCGACACCCAGGGTCAAGACGATGACCATGGCGAAGCCAAACAGCAGCTTTTTGCCGACAGAAAGATTGGCGAAGAAATCGAACTGCATCAGGGCACCTGCAAATGGCGGAATACGGACTCGCCGAAAGTGCGACGAAACGGACGTGAATAATAGCCTTTTGCCAAACAGATCGCAGTAGAGCGTCAGCAATCTACCGCCATAAATCGGACGAAATGCGTATCAGCTGTTGCGATGCAGGCCGCTCAATGTTGCTGCAGATGCCCATACAGCCGTGCGTACAGCCCGCCTTCCGCAATCAGCTGACCGTGCTCGCCCTGCTCGGCGATCCGCCCGCCATCGAATACCAGCACCCGGTCGGCCTGTTTCACCGCTGAGAGTCGATGGGCGATGATCAGCGTGGTGCGCCCCTTGAGAAAGCGGCTCAGCGCCTGGTGCAGTGCAAATTCGGTAGCGCTGTCCAGAGCCGACGTGGCTTCGTCGAGAATCACCACGCTGGGGTCGGCGAGAATCATCCGCGCCACCGCCAGTCGCTGACGCTGACCGCCCGAAAGACGCACCCCGGAGCGCCCGACGATGCTGTCCAGACCTTGCGGCAACTGGCGGATGGTGTCCGCCAACTGAGCGATTTCCAGCGCCTGCCAGCACGCCTCGTCATCACGTTCGCGGCCCATCAGCAAGTTGGCACGCACCGTATCGTTGAACAGTGCCGGGTGCTGCATCACCACGGCGACATGCTCGCGCACGCAGTCCAGGCCGATCTGCTCCAGTGTCGCACCGCCATAGCGAATTTCTCCCGCCTGAGCGCGGTATAGGCCCAGCAGCAACTGCACCAGAGTGCTCTTGCCGCCGCCACTGGCGCCAACGATGGCAACCTTCTCGCCAGGCGCGATGCTGAGGTCCATCCCTTCCAACACCGGTTCGTCCTGATAAGAGAAATGCAGCCCACGCACCTCGATGCCCACCGTGCGACTTACCGCAAAGGGATTGCTTCCCCCTTCGTACTGCGGTTCGTCAGCCCGCGCCAGCAGCTGGTTGATCCGCGTCAGCGCGCCGCCGGCGGCGTAGAAGGCGTATTGCAGGGAGAGCAGCTGCTCCACCGGTCCGATCATGAACCAGAGGTAGCTGAACACCGCCAGCATCTGCCCGATGGAGAGGTCCGAGAGCAGCACGGTAAGCATCGCCGCGGCACGAAAGACATCGATACCGAACTGGAACAGCAAGCCGCTGGCACGGTTGGAGGCATCGGTCTTCCACTGCGAAGCCACCGCATGGTCGCGCACTTCCCGGGCCTTGAAGCCCAGCCGGCCAAGGAAGAAGCCCTGGCGGTTGCCGGCGCGCACTTCCTGAATGGCATCCAGGGTTTCGGTGAGCGCCTGAGTGAAGCGTGCAGTGCTATCGTTTTCCAGCTTCTTCAGATGTTTGACGCGCTTGCCCAGCTGCACCGTGGCGTAGATCACCAGCGGGTTGAACAGCAGGATCAGCAGCGCCAACTGCCAGTGCATCCACAGCAGGATTGCCGCCGTGCCGGCAATCGACAGCAGCGCCACCAACAGACGGCTCAGGGTCTCACCGATGAATTTGTCGATGGTCTCCAGGTCGGTGACCAGATGCGCCGCCACCGTTCCGCCGCCAAGGCTTTCGTATTCGGCCAGCGCAATGCGCTTGAGGCGTTCGATCAGGCGGATGCGGATACGGTAGACGATGTCCTTCGATAAACCCGCGAACAGACGCGCCTGCAATACGTTGAACACCAGCGCGGTGCCACGCAGCAGCAAGGTCAGGCCGAGCATCAGGCCGATGTAACCCGCCGCGGTCTGCCAACCCTGGGGAAGAAAGTGATCCATGATCTGCAGCGCGGTGTTGCCGTCGCCAAGCAGCACCTCATCGACCAGCAGCGGCAGCAACAGGGGGATCGGTACGCTGCTCAGGGTCGCCAGCACGGCGATCAGGTTGGCCAGGATCAGCGCCTTGCGATGATGCAACGCAAGACGGCGGATCTCTGCCCAGCTGAGCCGGTCAGCCACGGACGTTGCGCTCCAGCCAGCGAGTCAGCAGCGGCTGCAACGCGGCCAGCGGCTGATAACCGTTGGTCAGCAGCGCCAGCTGGCCATCCTGCTCGGCCAGCAGGGTCGGAAAACCGGCGATGCCAAGATTGCGTGCCCAGGCAAAGTCGGCGACGGTAGCGTCGCGAATGGCCTGGGAATCGAAATGCTCGGCAAACCTGCCACGCGCAAACCCGACTTCTGCAGCCAGTTCCACCAGCCGTTGCGCCTGGGTGACATCCCAGCGCTCCACGTAAAACGCCTGCTGGATACGCTGTGCCAACGGCCAGACACGCTGTTCGTCGAGATCACGCGCCGCCACCAGCGCCCGGCACGCCGGCTCGGTGTCGTAGATCAGACCGTCTGGCAGGCCGCCTTCCAGGTCGAACGGCTGACCGCTGGCCTCATGCACGGCCTGCCAGTAGGACAGCGTGCGCTCGCGACCGGCACGGTCCATCACCATGCGCTCGCGGCGCAGGCCGCCCACCACCAGGCGCATCCCGACGCCGGAATCAGCCGCCTGCTCTGTCAGAGCCCGGGCTACCGGCGCAAAGCCCCAGCACCAGGAGCACATGGGGTCCATTACGTAGATCAGTCCGGTGCTCATCCGTGCTCCTCAAGAGGTGTTTTCACGCGCCCTGCTTGCGGTAGTTATGACCGATAGGATGTGGCTGGTTGCGTTGGAGCGCCAACTCGATCTGCTTCTGCCGCTCACGGGCGCTGGTGCGGGTTTTCTCGCTCAGCGTATCCCAGCAATGCGGGCAGCTGATACCGGGTGCGTAATGTTCCGACTGGCGATCCTCAACGGAAACCGGAGTACGGCACGCGTGGCACTGCTCGAAATCGCCCTCGCTCAGATCGTGGCGCACGGTCACACGGTTGTCGAACACATAGCAGTCGCCGCGCCAGCGAGTTTCCTCCTGGGGCACCTCCTCTAGATATTTGAGGATGCCGCCCTTGAGGTGATAAACCTCCTCGAAGCCCTCGCCCAACATGTAGCTGGAGGCTTTCTCACAGCGGATGCCGCCGGTGCAGAACATGGCCACCTTCTTGTGCTTCGCCGGGTCGTAATGCGCCTTGATGTACTCGGGAAACTCGCGGAAGGACTTGGTCTGCGGATCGATCGCGCCTTCGAAGGTGCCGATGGCCACTTCGTAGTCGTTACGGGTATCGATCAGCAGCACCTCGGGGTCGTCGATCAGCGCGTTCCAGTCCTTCGGCTCCACATAGGTGCCGACACGCTGGTTGGGATCGACGCCCGGCACGCCGAGGGTGACGATCTCCTTCTTCAGCTTGACCTTGGTGCGGTAAAACGGCGGCTCGGCGCAGCGGGATTCCTTGTGGTCGATATCGGCCAGACGTGGATCGGTACCGAACCAGGCGAGCAGCGCATCGATTCCTTCGCGACTGCCGGCAACGGTGCCATTGATGCCTTCCTCGGCAAGCAGCAGCGTGCCCTTGATGCCATTGGCTTCGAGGACATTGAGCAGGGGCTCGCGTAACGCGACGTAGTCCGGCAGGGAGACGAACTTGTACAGCGCCGCAACGACGACTTTCTGAGTCATACGGAATATTCCTCCAGTGGTCATCCTCGTAAAGGACGGACCGGGGATGCAAAAAAGACAACGCCGGCATAAGCCGGCGCGGTGCGCAATTCTATCAACAAATGCGCAGCTGTCTTCTCAATGACGATCAAACGCTACTTGTGCCCACCCGCGCAAACCGGAGAGGCCGGCGCAACGCCCTGCTCCTTCCATTCTTCAGGGGTATAGGTGTGCAGTGCCAGTGCATGGATCTGCTGCATCAGCTCGCCCATGGCGGCATAGGCCTTCTGGTGGCGTTTGACGGCGCTGAGGCCGGCGAACTGCTCACTGACGATCACCGCCTTGTAATGAGTCTCCTGCCCGCGACTGTGCATATGGCTTTCATCGAGCACCTGCAGATGCTCGGGCTGCAGCGCCTGCAGGGCGCCTTCGATCGTGTTCAGTTTGCTCATGCCTAACCAACTCCATCAGGGCTTTTTCTGGGTATCGAGTTCGGCGGTCATGTCCGCCAGCAGCTTGTTCACTTCGGGTACGGCGCCTTCAAGCCGGGCCTGAGTCAGCTGCGCCGAGCGGGCGTTGAGTTGCGGCAATCTTGCCAGCACCTTCTTGCCCAACTCGGATGCATAGAATTCATTCAGTTCGGCCAGCTCCTTCTCGCTGAACGCTTCGCTGTAGAGCGCAACCAGGTCGGGCTTGAGCTTGTGCCAGCCGATCTCCCGATCAAGCACTGCATCAGCCTTGGACTGGTAGCTTTCCAGCAGGGCGCGCTTGCTTTCCGGCGCCTGGGTCTGGGCAAAGCGCTCGGCGAACATCTGCTGGACCTGGGCATATACCGGCACGGTCAGGCGGTTGGCTCCGACCAGCTCGAGGAAGCGCTCGGCCTTGGCAGCATGGCTGGCCTCGTCGGCACTGACCTGAACGCTCAGCAACGCAAGTGAAAAGGCGCTGCAGAGCGCGGCGATACGAAACATGTCCATTGAATGATCCTTGGGAGGCGATAGATGTGCCTCAGTGGACACATTCTGCGCGGGGAGTTCCAATCTCTCAAGGAACGAAAAACCGGCCGATTGAACCTGGGCCGGCTCCGGGCGACCTAACTAGCCTAGCCCTAACATTTCCAATGGAGTACGGCATGACCCGCACCGAAACCGACAGCCTCGGCCCTGTGGAAGTACCGGAGCAGGCCTATTGGGGCGCTCAAACCCAGCGCTCGCTGAGCAATTTTGCCATCGGCGATCAGCGCATGCCGCTGGCCGTCTGCCACGCTCTGGCGCTGATCAAGAAAGCCGCGGCACGGGTGAATGACCGCATTGGTGATCTGCCGCCGGATGTGGCCCGCCTGATCGAGCAGGCTGCCGACGAGATCCTCCACGGTCAGCACGATGAACAATTCCCGCTGGTGGTCTGGCAGACCGGCAGCGGCACCCAGAGCAACATGAACGTCAACGAGGTGATTGCCGGTCGTGCCAACGAACTGGCCGGCGGCACGCGCGGCGGGAAAAGTCCGGTGCACCCGAACGATCACGTCAACCGCGCGCAAAGCTCCAACGACTGCTTCCCCACCGCCATGCACATCGCGGCGGCCAGGGCGGTACACGATCAATTGCTGCCGGCCATCGCCGAGCTGTCCGGAGGCCTCGCCGAACAGGCGGCTCGACACGGCAAGCTGGTAAAAACCGGGCGCACCCACATGATGGACGCCACGCCGGTCACCTTCGGTCAGGAGCTATCGGCGTTTGTCGCACAGCTGGATATCGCCGAGCGCGCCATTCGCCAGGCCATGCCGGCAGTTCTCGAACTGGCCCAGGGTGGCACCGCCGTGGGCACCGGGCTTAACGCACCACACGGCTTTGCCGATGCCATCGCGGCGGAGCTTGCCGCGCTCTCGGGGTTGCCCTTCGTCTCGGCACCGAACAAGTTTGCCGCACTCTCCGGTCATGAGCCGCTGGTGGCGCTGTCCGGCGCGCTGAAAACCCTCGCCGTGGCATTGATGAAGATCGCCAACGACCTGCGCCTGCTGGGTTCCGGCCCGCGTGGGGGATTTGCCGAAGTGCGCCTGCCGGCCAACGAGCCCGGCAGTTCGATCATGCCCGGCAAGGTCAACCCGACCCAGTGCGAGGCACTGTCGATGATCGCCTGCCAGGTCATGGGCAACGACACCACCATTGGCTTCGCCGCCAGCCAGGGCCACTTGCAGCTGAACGTCTTCAAACCGGTGATCATCCACAACCTGCTGGAATCGATCCGTCTGCTGGCCGATGGCTGCCGCAATTTCAACAGCCACTGCATCACCGGCATGGAGCCGGATGCCGAGCGCATGGCCGAGCACCTGGAGCGCGGCCTGATGTTGGTTACGGCACTGAACCCGCATATCGGCTACGACAAGGCCGCGGAAATCGCCAAGAAGGCCTATGCCGAAGGCAGCACACTTCGTGAGGCGGCACTGGAGCTCGGCTACCTCAGCGATGAGGAGTTCGACCGGTGGGTGCGCCCGGAAACCATGCTGGAGCCGGGATAAAAGAAGGCTTCGTAACTGAAGCCACTTCCACGGGCTCGGTACAGCTGAGAACCTATGGGAGCAGCTTCAACCGCGAAGGGCGCGCCGGGCTTGGCCACCGCTCTAATCCTTGGCGACGGCGGCCTCTAACGCATCGTTGAGCGTGCGCAGCACCTTAATCCTGGCGAAGCGCTTGTCGTTGGCCTCCACCAGGGTCCAGGGCGCGATCTCGGTGCTGGTGCGATCCACCATGTCTGTGACCGCATTGCTGTAGTCGTCCCACTTCTCGCGGTTGCGCCAGTCTTCCTCGGTAATCTTGAAGCGCTTGTGTGGGGTGTTCTCTCGTTCCCGGAAGCGCTCCAGCTGGGTTTCCTTGTCGATGGATAGCCAGAACTTGACCACCACTACGCCCGCATCCACCAGCTGCTCCTCGAAGTCGTTGATTTCATTGTAAGCCCGCAGCCACTCGTCCGGTGTGCAGAACCCCTCGACCCGCTCCACCAATACCCGCCCGTACCAGGATCGATCGAAGATGGTGAACTGCCCGCGGGCCGGCACGTCACGCCAGAAGCGCCACAGCCACGGCTTGGCGCGCTCGTCCTCGCTGGGCGCCGCTACCTGCACGGTGCGATATAAGCGCGGGTCCAGCGCGCCGGTGATGCGGCGGATGGCGCTGCCCTTCCCGGCCGCATCATGCCCCTCGAACAGCGCCAGCACGCCACGCTTGCGCAGGCGACGATCACGCAGCAGCTGGGAAAGCCGTGCCTGCTCGTCGGCCAGTTGCTGCTTGTAGGCTTCCTTGTCCAGCTTCTGCGAAAGATCCAGGCTACCGAGCAGGCTGATCCGGTTCAGGCTCATGTCCGCTTCCACCGGGGCCGTATGGGGCGCTACCGTTGGACCGCTTTGCGCAGCGAGCGCCGCATTCAGTCCGTCGAGCAACAGCCGCCCGGCGATCAGGCTGCGATAACGCTCGTCGGCACCTTCGATTACATACCAGGGCGCGAAATTGCGGCTGCTGCGCCGCAGGATCAGTTCGCCGTAGCGCACGAACCGGTCATAGGTTTTGGACTGCTGCCAATCCAGCGGGCTGATACGCCAACTGTGCAGCGGATCGTCCTTGAGCGAAGCCAGACGCTGAAGCATGCGCTCCTTGGACAGGTGGAACCAGAACTTGAAGATCAGCACGCCTTCATCGCAGAGCATGCGCTCCAGACGCTGCGCACGGCTGATGGCCAACTCCAGATCGACCTTGCGGATGCGGCCGTGAACACGGTCTTCCAGCATCTTGCTGTACCAGTTGCCGAAGAAGATGCCGGTCTGCCCCTTGGCCGGCATCCGTCGCCAGTAACGCCATGCAGGCGGATGCGAAAGCTCCTCGTCGCTGGGTACATCGAAGCTGTCGACGCGAATCAGGCGCGGATCCATCCATTCGTTGAGCAGCTTGATCGTCTCGCCCTTGCCCGCCCCTTCGATCCCGTTGATCAGGATCAGCACCGGAAAACGCGCCTGCTCACGGAGCCGGTTCTGCGCGTCCAGCAAGGCCTCGCGCAGGAACGGCACTTCGGCGTCGTAGGTGGCCTTGTCGATGCTGTGGCCGATTTCCGCAGACTCGAACATCGTTTTCTCCAAGTATTCATCGCCGGGCGCTTCCCGAGAGGGGCGCCAGTGTCGCAAAAACGGGCCGTCAAAAATTGACAGATGGCAGTGGTCAGCCACTTATGCCCTTGGACATGCGACAACGCATGCCGCATCGGTTTTTCACCGGCTGCTAGAATCGCGCACCCAGTTTTTCAGGACACATCCATGCCCGCCGACACCCCGACGCCTCTACAGCACGCCGAACTCGACTGGGACGAAAACGGCCAGCCGCAATCGCGCCGCTACGGTGATGTGTACTTTTCGCGCGCATCGGGGCTGGCCGAAACGGCACATGTATTTCTGCAGCCGAATCGGCTGGCCGAGCGTTTCGCTGCGCTGCACAGCGGCCAGCGACTGGTGATCGGCGAAACGGGCTTCGGCACGGGGCTGAACTTTCTCTGTGCCTGGCGGCTGTTCGAGCAGCAGGCACCAGCTGGCAGCTTCCTGCATTTCATCAGTGTGGAAAAGCACCCGCTGACCCCCGAGGATCTGCAACGGGCGCTGGCCTTGTGGCCCGAGCTCCATGACCTGACGCTGCAACTGCTGGAGCAGTATGTGGCGGTGAATCCGGGCTTCCAGCAATTTCGCTTCGGGCGCATCACCCTGACGCTGATGGTGGGCGAAGCGCTGGAGAGCCTGAGCCACCTCGACGCACGGATCGATGCCTGGTTCCTCGACGGTTTCGCCCCGTCAAAGAACCCGGACATGTGGCAGCCGGAACTCTTCGCACAACTGGCACGCCTGTCCGCTACGGGTGCGACTCTGGCGACTTTTACCAGCGCTGGGGTCGTTCGCCGCGGCTTGCTGGCGGCAGGGTTCGAGGTCGAACGCATCCAGGGTTTCGGACATAAACGTGAAAGCCTCAAGGGACACTTCAACAGCCCCGCTTCACAGCCGGAAAAACCCTGGTTTGCCCGCCCAGCTTTCAATCCGACGCAGCGCAAGGCACTGGTGATCGGTGCAGGATTGGCCGGTTGCGCCAGCGCCGCCAGCCTGGCCGCACGCGGTTGGCAAGTGACGCTGCTGGAGCGCCACGCCGAGATCGCTGCAGAAGGCTCGGGCAATCCGCAGGGCGTGCTTTACCTGAAGTTATCCGCCCACGGCACAGCGCTTTCTCAGCTGGTCATAAGCGGTTTCGGCTACACCCGCCGCCTGCTACGCAATCTGCAGCAGGGCCGGGACTGGGATGCCTGCGGCGTGCTGCAGATTGCCTTTGATAACAAGGAAGCCGCACGCCAGGCTGAACTGGCTAGCGTTTTTCCACATACCCTGCTGCATGAACTGAACCGCAGCCAGGCCGAGCTGCTGGCCGGCGTAGAGTTGCGCGACGGTGGGCTGTTCTACCCCGACGCAGGCTGGGTACACCCACCCGCACTGTGCCGCTGGCTAAGCCAAGACCCGGCCATCGAACTGCGCACCCACAGCCACCCTGTCAAATTGCGGCGTAATGGCGAGCTGTGGCAAGCCGTTGAGAACGGCGTGGTGTTGGCAGAGGCGCCTGTGGCGATTCTCGCCGGCGCTGCCGATGTGGCGCGTTTCGAGCAAAGCGCCTGGCTGCCGCTCAAGCGTATTCGTGGACAAATCACCGAGCTGCCGCTGACCGGTCAGAGCGAGGCCTTGAAAACCGTGCTCTGCGCCAAGGGCTATGTGGCGCCCGCACGGGATGGCCAGCACACCCTGGGCGCGAGCTTCAATTTTGCTGACACCGACCCGGCGCCCAGCGAAGCCGAACACCGCGCCAATCTGGAAATGCTTGAAGAAATCTCCGGCGATCTGCATCAGAGACTCCAAGCCGACAGCCTCCCCGTCGAACAGCTGCAGGGGCGCGCCGCCATGCGCTGCACCAGCCCTGACTACCTGCCGATCATCGGCCCCTTGGCCGATACCGCCGCCTTTGCCGACGCCTATGCAGTGCTCGGCCGCGATGCCCGACAGGTCCCGAATACGCCCTGCCCCTGGCTGGACGGACTTTTCGTCAATACCGCCCACGGCTCGCGCGGCATGATCACGGCGCCTTTGTCGGGCGAACTGCTGGCTGCCTGGATCGACGGCGATCCGCTGCCACTGCCACGCGCCATCGCCGAGGCCTGCCATCCCAACCGCTTCCTGCTGCGCAAGCTGATTCGCGGTACTGCTTGAGCTTCTGATCAGCGACGGCTCAGCGGATCGTCCCAGAACGGCTTGCTGACCTCTGCCTCGACATCAGCGCGGCTGCGTCCGATGTCCTTGAGCATCTCGTCGCTCAGTGCAGCAAGCTGCTGACGCTGGCGA
Source organism: Pseudomonas saudiphocaensis (assembly GCF_000756775.1). Taxonomy (NCBI): domain Bacteria; kingdom Pseudomonadati; phylum Pseudomonadota; class Gammaproteobacteria; order Pseudomonadales; family Pseudomonadaceae; genus Pseudomonas; species Pseudomonas saudiphocaensis. The sequence goes on along the minus strand of NZ_CCSF01000001.1, from coordinate 270,015 downwards.
TAAAGCGTCTGCCAGCGGACCAGCTGAGCCCAGGCGCGGCGGGCAACATTCGCATGCGATTGCAGGGTGAATGATGGCGAATGAGCCCGGTGCACAAATGCGTTTTGGCCTTTCATCTGTGTGCCCTCCAAGTGGGATGGCGCCAGTTTCTCGCCCGACCAACGAATGTTTCTGATGGCGTGCATCTCGGAGATTGATGAATGGCCAGCTATCCCAGCATTGACGCCGAGCTGCTGCGCAGCTTCGTTGCGATTGCCGATCACGGTGGGTTTACCCGCGCAGCTGAGGCGGTGAACCGCACGCAGTCGGCAGTCAGCATGCAGATGAAACGCCTTGAAGAGGACGTGCTGCAGCGCTCGCTGTTCGAGCGTGACGGCCGCCAGGTCAAGCTCACGCCTGAGGGCCAGGTGCTGCTTGGCTATGCGCGACGGATTCTCAAATTGCATGGCGAGGTACTGACGACCCTGCGCGAGCCACATATGGTCGGTTCGGTGCGCATCGGCACCCCGGACGACTATGTGATGCGCTTTCTACCGGGGATTCTCTCCCGCTTCGCCCAGAGCTACCCACTGGTGCAGGTCGAGGTTCACTGCGAGCCTTCCTACCTGTTGTTGCAACGGCGGGACCTGGACCTTTCCATCGTGACTCGCGAGCCCGGCACGGAGATCGGCCAGCTGTTGCGGCGGGAACGTTTCGTCTGGGCCGAAGCGCCCGGTTTCTATACCCATGAGCAGCGACCGATCCCACTGGCGATGTTCAATACCGACTGTTTCTGCCGGGCCTGGGCGTGCAATGCACTGGACGGTCTGGATATCGCCTACCGAGTGGCCTACACCAGCCCCAGCCTCTCTGCGCTACTAGCGGTCGTGGGTGCAGGCCTGGCGGTTTCCGCGCAGTTGCAGAGCATCGTCCCCCCCGAACTACGGCTGCTTGGCCAGGCCGAAGGCATGCCGGAACTGCCACTAGCCAGCATCATGTTGCTGCGCAGCGAGCGCAATCGCTCACAAGCCAGCGAGACATTGGCCGAGCACATCATTGAAGGCTTTCGACTGTAGCGAACGCAGCATGGCCCGCTGCTCGAAATTTGACCGGCAGGCCAGGCTTTGTTTCCCTGTAAAGGTTGACGGGCCATGGAAACGAGCCCTCGGCAACACACCGTCTGGAAACCTGAACTTCGCGCTCAGGCTGCCAGTCACACTCCCGAACGGCAAAACCGGTAAGGAATTCCATGTGTGGCATAGCTGGAGAACTTCGTTTCGATAACCGACCCGCCGATCTGGCGGCTATCGAACGCATCACTCAACACCTCACCGCTCGCGGCCCGGACGCCAGCGGCTTTCACAGTGCCGGCCCGATGGCCATGGGGCACCGTCGGCTAAAGATCATGGATCTGTGCGAGGCCTCTGGCCAGCCGATGATCGACTCGGCGCTGGGCCTGTCCATGGTCTTCAACGGCGCCATCTACAACTACCCCGAGCTGCGCGCCGAACTCGAAGGCCTGGGCTACCGCTTTTTTTCCGAAGGCGACACCGAGGTGCTGCTCAAGGGCTTCCATGCCTGGGGCGAGGCCCTGCTGCCGCGTCTGAACGGCATGTTCGCCTTCGCCATCTGGCAGCGCGATGTGCAGGAACTGTTCATCGCCCGCGACCGGCTCGGCATCAAGCCGCTGTACCTATCGCGCACTGGCGAGCGGCTGCGCTTCGCCTCCAGCCTGCCGGCGCTGCTCAAGGGCGGCGACATTGCCGGGGTGCTGAACCCGGTCGCGCTCAATCACTACATGAGCTTTCACGCCGTGGTACCGGCGCCGGACACGCTGATCGCCGGGATCGAGAAACTGCCTCCGGGCACCTTCATGCGGGTCGACGCCAGCGGCAAGGCTCACCAGCAACGTTGGTGGCAGCTGTCGTTCGGTGCCCATGAGGAAGAGCGCGACTACACCTTCGAGGATTGGCAGGAACGCACTCTGGACGCGCTACGCGCCTCCGTCGCGTTGCGTCAGCGGGCGGCGGTGGATGTCGGCGTGCTGCTCTCCGGCGGCGTCGATTCCAGCCTGCTGGTCGGATTGCTGCGCGAAGCTGGCGCGGCGGACAACCTGCTGACCTTCTCCATCGGTTTCGAGGACGCCGGTGGCGAGCGCGGCGACGAATTCAAGTATTCCGACCTGATCGCCAATCACTACCAGACGCGCCACCACCAGTTGCGCATTCAGGAAAAGGAGATCCTCGAACAGCTGCCGGCCGCATTCCAGGCCATGAGCGAGCCGATGGTCAGCCATGACTGCATCGCCTTCTACCTGCTTTCACGCGAAGTATCGAAGCATTGCAAGGTGGTGCAGAGCGGCCAGGGCGCTGACGAGTTGTTCGCCGGTTATCACTGGTATCCGCAGGTGGATGGCGCCGCGGACCCGGCAGCGGCCTATCTCGCCGCGTTCCGCGACCGCAGCTACGAGGAATACGCCGAAACCGTGCAGGCGCAGTGGGCCAAGGGCGATTTCTCCGGTGACTTCGTGCGCCAGCACTTTGCCCAACCCGGAGCCGAGGCGGCGGTGGACAAGGCGCTACGCATCGACAGCACGGTGATGCTGGTAGAGGACCCGGTAAAGCGCGTGGATAACATGACCATGGCCTGGGGCCTGGAAGCCCGGGTGCCCTTTCTCGACCACAACGTCGCCGAGCTTTCGGCGCGCATTCCGGCGCAATACAAGCTACCCGGCGGCGGCAAGTACGTGCTCAAGGAAGCCTCGCGCAAGGTTATTCCGGCGGAGGTCATCGACCGACCCAAGGGCTACTTCCCGGTGCCCGGCCTCAAGCACCTGCAGGGCGTCACCCTGGAGTGGGTGCGCGAGCTGCTTACCGACCCCAGCCAGGATCGCGGCCTCTACCAGCCGGCGACGCTAGACCGGCTGTTCAGTGACCCGGACGGCCAGCTGACGCCCTTGCGCGGTTCCAAACTGTGGCAACTGGCAGCACTCAATCTATGGCTGAGCGAACAGGGACTTTGACCCGCCTCGCTCGTGAGACCACCACAAACAAGGGAAGCCACATGCAGAAGTCTCAAGCATACGGACAGCGATTGTTGCGCGGGCAGGCCCCGACTTACGAGAGGCTACAGGCGCGTTTGGCTGGAGATGGCCAAAGCGAACGCCAAGGCCCGGTTACCCTGCATTGCGGCTGGGGCCGCATCCTGCTGGGGCATACCTATGCCGAGCCGGCGGAACTGGCGGAGGATCTGCTGGCCGAGCAGGCCGGCGAGCGGGATATTGCGCTGTATGTCGCCGCACCCCATCAAGTCCTTGCCCATGCGCCACAGCAGCTATTCCTCGATCCCTCCGACACCCTGCGTATCTGGTTTAGCGACTACCGCCCTGCGCGTCGAAGCTTTCGCGGCTTCAGCATCCGCAGGGTGCAAAGCGAAGCGGACTGGAAGGCCATCAACTGCCTTTATCAGTCCCGCGGCATGCTGCCGGTCGATCCCGAGCGCTGTACCCCACGCGAGGAAGGCGGGCCGGTCTACTGGCTGGCCGAGGATGAAGACGGCGGCCAGGTGATCGGCAGCGTCATGGGCATCAATCACCAAAAGGCCTTCAACGATCCGGAAAACGGCTCCAGCCTCTGGTGCTTGGCGGTAGCCCCAAGCTGCACACGCCCAGGCGTCGGCGAGGCGTTGGTGCGACACCTGATAGAACAATGCATGGGCCGTGGTCTGGCCTACCTCGACCTCTCGGTGCTACACGATAATCACCAAGCCAAGGCGCTCTACGCAAAGCTTGGTTTCCGTGACCTGCAGACCTTCACCGTCAAGCGCAAGAACAGCTTCAACCAGCCACTGTTCCTTGGCCCGGCTCCCGAAGCCACGCTCAATCCCTACGCGCGGATCATCGTCGACGAAGCACGCCGACGCGGTATCGAAGTCAGTATCGACGATGCCGAAGCCGGGCTGTTCACCCTGACCCAGGGCGGTCGGCGCGTGCGTTGCCGGGAATCGCTGTCGGACCTGACCTCCGCCGTGAGCATGACGCTGTGCCAGGACAAGTGCCTGACCCATCGCACGCTTGCCCGCGCGGGCCTCAATCTGCCCGCCCACCGTCTGGCGGGTTCCGCCGAAGACAACGCCGCCTTCCTGCACGAGCACGGCAGCCTGGTGGTCAAGCCCGTCGATGGCGAACAGGGCAACGGAGTCTCGGTGGACCTGCGCACCCCCGAGGACGTCGAGGACGCCATCGCCCGCGCCCGCCAATTCGACCAGCGCGTGCTGCTGGAAAGCTTCCATCCGGGGCTGGACCTGCGCATCGTGGTCATCGGCTATGAAGTGGTCGCCGCCGCCATTCGCCGCCCGGCCGAAGTCGTCGGTGACGGTACCCACTGCATAGGCAAGCTGATCGAAGCCCAGAGTCGCCGGCGCCAGGCGGCCACCAGTGGTGAAAGCTGCATCCCCATGGACGACGAAACCCTGCGCTGTCTGCAGGAAGCCGGCTTCGACTACGACAGCGTCCTGCCCTGCGGCCAGCATCTGACCGTGCGCCGCACCGCCAACCTGCACACGGGCGGCACCTTGGAAGACGTCACCGAGCAGTTGCACCCCGTGCTGGTTGAAGCCGCTGTTCAGGCTGCGCGGGCGCTGGATATTCCCGTGGTCGGGCTGGACCTGCTAGTCACCGCGGCGGATCAGCCGGACTACGTGTTCATCGAAGCCAACGAGCGCGTGGGCCTGGCCAACCATCATCCACAACCCACCGCCGAACGCTTCATTGACCTGCTGTTCCCGCTGAGCCACAGCGCCAATCTGGTCCATCCCCAATAATCTGAGCAGGAGTACCAGTGACCAACCGCATTCCCGAGCCAGATCTCAATTACCTGCAGCGCGTGCTGCTGGAAACCCTCGCCATCCCCAGCCCCACCGGCTTTACCGACACTATCGTGCGCTACGTCGCCGAGCGCCTCAAGGAACTGGGCATCCCCTTCGAGCTGACCCGGCGCGGCACCATTCGCGCCACGCTCAAAGGGCGCCAGGACAGCCCTGACCGCGCCATCGCCGCGCATCTGGATACCATTGGCGGCAGCGTGCGCGAGATACGTGAAAGTGGACGTCTGAGCCTTGCGCCGGTGGGTTGCTGGTCGAGCCGCTTCGCCGAAGGCAGTCGCGTCAGCGTGTTCACCGACGAGGGCGTGATTCGCGGTAGCGTACTACCTCTCCTCGCCTCCGGGCACGCCTTCAATACCGAGGTCGACGCCATGCCCATCAGCTGGGACCACGTCGAACTGCGCCTGGATGCGCGGACCTCCAGTCGCGAGGAAACCCTGGCTCTGGGCGTCAACGTCGGTGATTTCGTTGCCTTCGATCCGATGCCGGAATTCACCGACAGTGGCTATATCAGTGCCCGCCACCTGGACGACAAGGCCGGCGTGGCCGCCCTGCTGACGGCACTGAAAGCGGTGGTCGAGAGCGGTCAGGAGCTGCCCATCGACTGCCACCCACTGTTCACCATTACCGAGGAAACCGGCTCAGGTGCCGCAGGTGCGCTGCCTTGGGACGTCAGCGAATTCGTCGGCATCGACATCGCCCCGGCGGCCAAGGGACAGGCTTCCAGCGAACATGCCGTCACCGTCGCCATGCAGGACTCCGGCGGCCCCTACGACTACCACCTCTCGCGCCATCTGCTGAAGCTGGCGACCGGAAACGATATCCAGGTGCGCCGCGACCTGTTTCGCTACTACCACAGCGATGCGCAGTCGGCGATTGCCGCCGGCCACGACATTCGCACGGCGCTGCTGGCGTTTGGCTGCGACGCGACCCACGGTTACGAGCGCACCCATATCGATAGCCTGGTGGCCCTGAGCCGGCTGATCAGCGCCTACCTGCTGAGCCCGCCGGTTTTCCCCAGCGACGCCCATGCCTGCCAGGACTCGCTGGAAAGCTTCAGTCATCAGCTGGAACACGATACGCAGATGGAGAACGACACCCGGGTGCCGCCGGTGGACACGATTCTTGAACGGCCGGCAGAGGGCGGAAAAGACGATTAAAGGCTCTGCCTGTATGCTTACGCGCCGTAATCAGCCACATGAAAAATCATGCTTATCCCTTACGACCAGCTTGAACCCGATACCCTGACCCGCCTGATCGAGGATTTCGTCACCCGCGACGGCACCGACAATGGTGACGAAACCCCGCTGCAAACACGGGTCGAGCGGGTGCGTCGAGCGCTGAAAAAGGGCACTGCGGTGATCGTCTTCGATGTGGAGCACCAGCAATGCCAGCTGGCGCTCAAGCGCGATGTACCCAAGGAGTGGCTGGAAGATTGAACGAGAGTTCAGGCCGCAACGTAGGGCCGAATTTATTCGGCCTTGGGATGATTCCGGTCGAATAAATTCGACCCTGCAAGTTCAAGGATCGCTCAGCCCAGCACACCACCATCCCGTTCCCAGGCGCAGCGCATGCGCAAGTCGCGCTGATGCGGGCTGTGCGAGCCGCTTTCGGTTTCCCAGCGGAAGGTGTGGGTACCGTTGAGTTCAGTCTCCAGATGCACCACTGCGCTGGTCCAGTAGAGCTCATTGAGCAGTGCTTCGAAGTTGCGCACCCACAAGGCCCATTCGTACTCCACGGCCCGATAGCTGGCGCCGAAGTGAATCACCTGGGTCTGATACACCCCTTCGTCCTGACACCAGGAAAACATCTCCCGGCCGATAAAGGGCCAGCCCTCCCCTTGCGGCAGATTATCCAGCGCACGGCGGTTGACGGCACGACGCACGCGGCACTGCTCGACGTCAGCCGAAGGCCAGTCGCGGATGCTGCCGTAGACGATGGATTCTGGCTCCACAGGCTCACTCCAGAGGGAAAGCGCGACATGTTCAACCAATTCGTGCCGCCGTTCCAGTTCCGAAATCGCTGACGCCGGGCCTCACGGTTCACAGAGTGATCCAGGCCACAGTTGCCCTGTTTAGCCAGCCGGCGCACGTCGCGGCGGTGCCAGCCCCAACGCCAGCACCGACATGGTCGCCGACATCCCTGCCAGCACCAGGAACGGCACCCGATAGTCACCGGCCAGATCACGGCCCAGGCCGACCAGTACCGGCGAGAAACACGCCAGGCAATAGCCGGTACAGAGCATCATCGCCGTCAGGCGACTGACCGCCAGCGGTGAGCCGGCTTCATACATGGGTAGCAGCATCGCCAGCGAAAACGTCCCGTTCAGGGCGATCCCCAGCAGCATGCAAACCAGCAGCGGCTGAACCTGCGGCGCCCAGGCGATCAACAACAGCGAGGTGGTGGCGACCAGCCCGCAGACGACCATCAACTGGTGCCGGTTGCCAAAACGCTGCGCCACCCACGGCAGCGCAAAGGCACTTGGCAAGCCGATCAGCATAAAGCCGCTGAAGAAAGCGTTGCCCTGCGTCAGGCTGAAGCCGGCCTCGTGATAGCGTGCTACCAGCCAGGTCGTCAACGCGTAGAACAGCCCGGCCTGCAATGCAAAATAGGCGCTTACAAGCCAGGCCCTGGGCTGATTCCAGGGCAGCCCGGCAGCACTTTCGCTTGGTGCTTCCGGCTGATTCGGCAAGCGCAGCCAGATCAACAAAGCCAGCACCGCGGGGATCGCCCAAAGCGCCAGCGCCCAGCTCCAGCGTCCGCCAAGCCATTGCACCGCCGGTGCGGTGAGTACCACGCCGATGGTGCCGCCGATGGCCATGCTCAGGGAATAGAAGGCGGCAGTCTTGCCAATGCGGTCGAGGAAATAGCGTTTTATGAAGCCCGACAGCAGCGGTCCGGCCACGGCGATGCCGGCGCCGACCATGGCTGCCGTGGCGATCAGCAGCACCGGGTTGTCGCCCAGAACCCGCAGCGCCAAGGCCGCGGCGATCAAACCCAGGCAACTGGCAATGGTCCGCTCCAGCCCGAAACGCACCGCAAGGCGAGGCGCCGACGGCGCCAGCAGGCCCATCAGCAGCACCGGCAGGGCCGTGGTAAGGCTGACCAGGCCGCGACTGAGGTCAAGCGCCTCGGCAATACGCTCGATCAGCGGCGCAAAGGAAGTGATACCGGGACGCAAGTTGATGGCGGCTAGCACCAGAGCCAGCATGAGCAGCCAGCGGGATGGGTTATTCACAGCGAATCCTGAAAGCGGAGCCGAAAAGCGGGTCGGCCACCCTACCCCCGCCTCCAGTCTTCCGGCAAGCTTTTCAGACTTCTCAGTCAGGTTTCTTCTTGCTGAGCATCTTCACCGTCATCGCGGCCATCTCGTCATAGATCACTTGAGGATCACGCTGCTTGGCTTCCCAGGCCATGCGCCCCTGCTCGTGGGGCAGGATCATGAACACGCCTTCGGCAACCTGCCGATAGATGTAGTCGGCAATCTCTGTGGCGGTAATCGGTGAGGCTTCAAGCAACTTGCTGACCTGGGCCTTCATGCTGGGCGTCGGGCCGCGGAACGAATCCATAAGGTTGGTCTGGAAGAACGACGGGCAGACCACATGGACGTTCACGCCCTGCGGCTTGAGTTCCGCCTGCAGGCTTTCCGACAGCGCCACCACGCCTGCCTTGGCCACGTTGTAATTGCTCATGCCCGGCGCCTGCATAAGCGCCGCCATGGAGGCAATATTGATGACAGTGCCCCGGCTTTCCCGGATCAGAGGGAGAAAAGCCTTGCAGCCCTTGACCACACCCATCAGGTTGATCGCGATCTGCCAGTCCCAATCCTCCAGCGAGAGCTCCTCGAAGAAACCGCCCGAGGCGACGCCAGCATTGTTCACCAGCACATCGATGCCACCCAGCTTGGCCCCGCAGGCCTGCGCCAATGCCGTCAGCTGGCTGTAGTCGCGTACATCGCAGCGCTGGGTGAAACCGTCGCCCCCCGCTGCGCGAACCATCTCCAGAGTCTCCGCCAGACCGGCTTCATTGACGTCCGAAAGCGCCAGCCGCCAGCCTTCCTGCGCCCAGCGCAAGGCCATTTCGCGCCCAAGGCCAGAGCCGGCACCTGTAATCATCATCCGATTTTGCATCGTCCGCCGCCTTTCGTTCGTTGGGTCGCAGCGAGTCTAGCCAAAGCCATAGCTGGCCCTGACCTTCATTCAAGTACTGAATGACGAGGGCTTTACACCGCCGCTTAACGCAAAAAGGGCAGCTCGAAAGCTGCCCTTTTTATCCCAACCGAATGCCTCGATCAGTGAGCTACGGCGCCAGTGGCACCCAGCCCGGTCTGCGAGCGAACGAACTGCGGGAAGAACCGCGCACGCTCGTCGCCTGCACGACGGCTCTTGTCGGTGATCGAGAAGAACCAGATGCTAACGAAGGCAGCGCTAACCGAGAACAGCGCCGGGTAGGAGTACGGGAAGATCGCCTCGGCGTTACCCAGTACCTGCACCCATACTGTCGGGCTGAGAATGGTCAGAACTAGCGCGGTGAACAGGCCGATGGCACCACCAAACAGCGCTCCGCGGGTAGTCAGGTCCTTCCAGTACATGGAAAGGAACAGCACCGGGAAGTTACAGCTGGCGGCGATGGAGAAGGCCAGGCCCACCATGAAGGCAATGTTCTGCTTCTCGAAGGCGATGCCCAGCAGGATCGCGATCACACCCAGCGAGAGCGTGGTGATCTTGGTCACGCGCATCTCGTCGGCTTCCTTGGCCTTGCCCTTCTTGATCACGCAGGCGTACAGGTCATGGGATACCGCCGAAGCGCCAGCCAGCGTCAGGCCGGCAACTACCGCCAGGATAGTGGCGAAGGCGACTGCCGAAATGAAGCCCAGGAACAGGTTGCCGCCGACCGCTTCGGCCAGATGCACCGCTACCATGTTGGTGCCGCCGATGATGGCGCCAGCCGCGTCCTTGTACTCGGGGTTGGTGCTGACCAGCAGGATCGCGCCGAAGCCGATGATAAAGGTCAGGATGTAGAAGTAGCCGATGAAGCCTGTGGCATAGAACACGCTCTTGCGCGCTTCCTTGGCGTCGGAAACGGTGAAGAAGCGCATCAGAATATGCGGCAGACCAGCGGTACCAAACATCAGTGCCAGACCCAGGGAAATCGCCGAGATCGGATCGGTCACCAGGCCGCCAGGGCTCATGATCGCCTCGCCCTTCTCATGAATCTTCACCGCTTCGGAGAACAATGCACCGAAGTCGAAGTTCACGCTCTTCATCACCATCAGCGCCATGAAGCTGGCACCGGACAGCAGCAGCACGGCCTTGATGATCTGCACCCAGGTGGTGGCCAGCATGCCGCCAAACAGCACGTACATGACCATCAGAACACCAACCAGAATCACCGCGACCATGTAGTCCAGGCCGAACAGCAGCTGAATCAGCTTGCCGGCACCGACCATCTGGGCGATCAGGTAAAAAGCCACCACGGTCAGCGAACCGAATGCCGACAGGATGCGGATCTGGGATTGGCCGAGGCGATAGGAAGCCACGTCCGAGAAGTTGAACTTGCCCAGGTTACGCAGGCGCTCGGCCATCAGAAACAGGATCAGCGGCCAGCCAACCAGGAAGCCGATGGAGTAGATCAGACCGTCGTAACCACTGGTGAACACCAGTGCGGAAATACCCAGGAAGGACGCTGCGGACATGTAGTCACCAGCAATCGCCAAGCCGTTCTGGAAGCCGGTAATGCTGCCGCCGGCTGTGTAATAGTCTGCGGTGGAGGTGTTTCGCTTGGCCGCCCACTTGGTGATCCCCATCGTGAAGGCGATGAAGACCACGAACATGGCAATGGCAGTCCAGTTGGTCGCCTGCTTCTGGACTTCGCCTGTCAGGGCTTCGCCGGCCAGCAGCAACGGTGAGGCTGCCAGCAAGGCAGCACCGATCAGGAAACGAGATTTCATCACTTCTGGGCCTCGTCAAGAATTTCCTGGTTAAGACGATCGAATTCGCCATTGGCACGCTGTACGTAAATACCGGTCAGCACGATGGCCATAAAGATCACACCGACACCCAGCGGAATTCCCCAGGTAGTGACACTGCCTGCGGCAAGCGGAATGCCCAGGATTTCAGGCTCAAATGCGATGGTCAGGATGAAGGCCAGATAAGCGCCAAGCATCAGGCTCGACAGCAGCCAGGCAAAGCGACCGCGCTTTGCAACCAGCTCCTGGAACCGCGGATTGTCATAGATTTGCTGGTACAGGGTTTCATTGTTCATTGTGTTTTCTCCGCACGTTCCTCGCCCGCAAATGAGGGCGGGGGCGCTACTTTAGGGCCGCCTCAGATGAGCGCTACTCGACTATAGTCTTGTTTTTATTCCGCCCAAACCCGCGTCCTAGACGCATCCGTGACATATCGTCGCGCAATAGAGCATGGCTATACCGCTGATCGGCTTCTCTCATTTTTTCCTTGACTAGGGATGGCTCAGAATGCGTTTCACAAGCGCCATTTCGTCCGCTCTACCTCCTGGAAGCAGCAGCCATGACCAAGACCATCACTTTTACCCTGATGCACTTCTGTATCGCCTTCTCGGTCACCTATGCCTTGACTGGAAGCCTCGCCATCGGAGGCCTGGTAGCTGCAGTCGAACCCCTGTGCAATTCGATCGGCTTCTACTTCCATGAGAAGATCTGGCAGCGCCTGGATAAGCGCCAAACCTTTTCGGAGGTGATTCCGCCTCACGCCTGGCTGCATCACCAGGCCTGACGCTCTCACAGCAGGCACATGCCAGCGCAACCAGACGGTTTCGCCGCGGTCAATGAGTGGTACAAGGAGTCCGAAGCGGAGCGTGAATGCCGGCTCAGACACTCACCCCGTCAATGGAGAAGTACCCGATGCGATTGCCGTTGTTGTCCGCCCTGCTCGCGCTGGTCATGAGCTCTGCCCATGCGGCGGACATCAGCGTCGAGGCGTATGGCTACCCGCTGAGCAATCCCTTCGAGGCGACCATCGCTTCGACTCCCCTGGAGCTGCGGGCCGTCACCCCGACGAACGAGGATATCGATCAGGCTGACTACAGCCTGCGCCTGCGCCCGGAACGCGAGTTCACCCTGCCGGACAACTTCTGGGCGGTTAAGAAGCTGACCTATCGCCTGGCGCGCCAGCCCGGCGCCGCACCCTTGATGTTCATCATCTCCGGAACGGGCGCGAGTTATGCCGCCGGCAAGACCGAAGCGCTAAAGCGCGTATTCTACGGCGCCGGCTATCACGTGGTGCAACTGTCATCGCCCACCAGCTTCGACTTCATCGCCGCCGCTTCGCGCTTCGCCACGCCGGGTTACAGCCCCGAGGACGCGCAGGATCTGTACCGGGTCATGCAGGCGGTCCGGGCACAACAGCACGATCTGCCGGTCACCGAGTTCCACCTCACCGGCTATAGCCTTGGCGCACTCAACGCCGCTTTTGTCAGCCAACTGGACGAGACGCGGCAGAGCTTCAACTTCAAGCGCGTGATGCTGATCAACCCGCCGGTGAATCTCTATACCTCCATCAGCAACCTGAACAAGCTGGTACAGACCCGCGTAGAGGGCATCGACAGCACCACCACCTTTTACGAACTCATCCTGGAAAAGCTCACCCGCTATTACCGCCAGCAGGGTGTGATCGATCTTGATGCGGCCATGCTTTTCGACTTCCAGCAATCGGCGCTGCGCCTGAGCGACGAGCAGATGGCGATGTTGATTGGCTCGGTGTTCCGCTTTTCCTCGGCCGACATCGCCTTTACCTCCGACCTGATCAACCGCCGTGGCCTGATCGTTCCACCCGGCTATCCCATTGACGAAGGCACCAGCCTGGAGCCTTTCTTCCGTCGCGCCCTATTGTGCGATTTCGACTGCTACCTCACCGAGCAGCTGATCCCCATGTGGCGCGCCAGGCAGGACGGCGCTGGCCTGCAGCAATTGATCCAGCAAGTCAGCCTTTACGCACTCGAAGACTACCTGCGGGACAGCCCCAAAATCGGCGTCATGCACAATGCCGACGACTTCATTCTGGGTACCGGCGACCTGGGCTTTCTACGCAGAACCTTTGGCGAGCGCATGACCCTGTACCCGCGAGGCGGGCACTGCGGCAATCTCGATTACCGGGTCAACGCGAACCACATGCTGGAGTTTTTCCGTGGCTAGGATGCTGATGAAGAAACGCGGCACTGCCGCCCTCGCCCTGCTCGCGCTACTGGCCGGCGTTGCCCAGGCCCAATCCGATATTCCGGACGAAGACGGGTTCACCCACCCACTGCGTGCATTGGAATTCAACCCGGGGCTGGATCAACGTGAGTTCGAGCGTGCCACCTTCGATGCCCTGGACATCCACGACCCGTGGGAGTCGCTGAACCGGCGCATGTACTACTTCAACTACCGTCTGGACCAGTGGGTAATGCTCCCGGCGGTGCGCGGCTATCGCTACGTCACCCCGCGGATCGTGCGCACCGGCGTCAGCAACTTTTTCAACAACCTCGGCGACATCCCCACGCTGTTCAATAGCGTTGCGCAACTCAAGGGCGAGCGCGCGATGAACACCACGGCCAGGCTGCTGTTCAATACGATCATCGGCGTTGGCGGCATCTGGGACCCGGCAACCCGCATGGGCCTGCCGCGTTATCAGGAGGATTTCGGACAAACCCTGGGGTTTTACGGCGTGCCCAACGGGCCTTATCTGATTCTGCCGGCGCTTGGACCGTCCAATCTGCGCGACACCGCCGGACAGGCCATGGACTTCGCCGTCGAAAGGCAGATTGATTACTTCAGCTATTCCCAGGCCAGTGGCGGCGAGCTTAGCCTGACAGCTCTACGCCTGATCGACCTACGTCACAGCACCAGCCTGCGCTACGGCCAGCTCAATTCGCCATTCGAGTACGAAAAGGTCCGTTATATCTATACCCGGGCGCGAGAGCTGCAGATCGAGGAGTGATCAGGGTCTCTTCAGCGCATGGTGGGGCGGCCTTGTCCGCGAGCCTTGTTTTTTTGCTAGGGCACGCAAGCTCGCCTTCAACGCTCGCAGATGAAATTCACTCCCACAGCCAGCGATAGCCCGGCGCGACAGTTCACGGCGCTGAAAACAGCAACAGCTTCTAGTACAGCTTGGGCTCGCCTTCAGGACGGGTCTTGAAGCGCCGATGCGCCCACAAGTACTGCTCCGGGCACTGCCCGACCGCCTGCTCGATCCAGGCATTGACCCGCCGGCAATCCGCCTCCTCGCTTTCACCCGGAAAGTCCGTCAGCGGTGGATGAATCACCAGCCTGTACCCACTGCCGTCCGCCAGACGCTCCTGGGTATAGGGCAACACCCGCGCACGCCCCAGCCGAGCGAATTTCGTCGTCGCGGTAACGGTGGCTGCCTGGATGCCGAACAAAGGCACGAAAATGCTCTGCTTGCGACCGTAATCCTGATCCGGCGCGTACCAGATCGCCCGCCCTGCGCGCAGCACCTTGAGCATCGCGCGCACGTCCTCGCGCTCGATGGCCGTGGCGTCGTCATTGTGACGCTCGCGGCCACGTCGCTGGACGTAGTCGAACACCGGGTTCTTGTGTTCGCGGTACATGCCGTCGATGGTGTGATGCTGGCCAAGCAACGCCGCGCCGATTTCAAGCGTGGTGAAATGCAGCGCCATCAGAATTACGCCCTGCCCGTCAGCCTGTGCCTGCTGCAGATGCTCCAGACCCTCGACATGCGCCAGCCGCTGCAAACGCGCCTTGGGCCACCACCAGCTCATGGCCATTTCGAAGAAGGCGATGCCGGTGGAGGAAAAATTCTCACGCACCAGCCGTTCACGCTCACTGGCGCTCAGCTGAGGGAAGCACAGCTCGAGGTTACGTTGCACAATATGCCGGCGCGAGCGGGCGAACCGGTACATCAGCACACCCAGCCCTTGGCCCAGACGCAGCAAAACGCCATAGGGCAACTGGACAACCAGCCACAGCAAGCCGAGGCCCAGCCAGAGCAGCCAGAAGCGAGGGTGAACAAAGGACGCGCGAAAGCGGGGACGATCCATCGGTGAACTCGTACCGGTAAAAACGCAGCATTCTAAGCCCTCGGGGCAAAAAATGTCGGTGCGGCGGCCACAAGCCGAGGTGCCGTGGTTTCTTAGTTTTTCCGTAGCATGTCGCTTGCGACTTGCAGCTGCTCGCCTGCCCCGCTATAAGTCCTCGCCATTTACCGCAGCAGGCAGACCATGAGCCAAGCCGACCTTCTCGACCAAGCCCCCATGTTCCAACTCAAGGGCAGCATGCTGGCCATCACCGTGCTGGAGTTGACGCAGAATGATCTGGAACGCCTCGACCAGCAACTGGCCCTGAAAGTCGAGCAGGCGCCCGACTTCTTCAACAACACGCCTCTGGTGCTCGCGCTGGACAAGCTACCAGCCAGCTGCGACCTGGACCTGCCGGCGCTGATCGCCCTGTGTCGCAAGCATGGCCTGCGTACCCTGGCCTTGCGCGCAGCTGATCCGCAGGTAGTCGAAGCCGCGAATGCCCTCGACATGGCGGTTCTGCCGCCTTCCGGCGCGCGCGAGCGTAAGCTCGACCTTTCCGCCAAGGCGGCTGCCGAGCCAGCCAAACCTGCTGAACCGATCTATCGACCGACCCGCATCATCACCACTCCGGTTCGGGGCGGTCAGCAGATTTATGCACAGGGCGGCGACCTCATCGTCATGGCTACCGTCAGCCCCGGTGCGGAACTTCTCGCCGATGGCAACATCCATGTCTACGGTCCGCTGCGCGGTCGCGCCCTGGCCGGCATCAAGGGCGACACCAACGCACGAATCTTCTGCCAACAGCTTGGCGCGGAAATGGTTTCCATAGCCGGGCACTACAAGGTGGCTGAAGACCTGCGGCGCGACCCTTTATGGGCAGAAGCAGTACAGATGAAGCTATCTGGCGACGTGTTGAACATCATTCGCCTTTAACGGATACTTCCGCGAATTTTCAAGACCAACGGGCAACTGGACGCCGACCCGGCTGAAAGCCCCGATTTCCATATTCTTAGGGTGAATAACCTTGGCCAAGATCCTCGTAGTCACTTCCGGCAAGGGTGGCGTCGGCAAGACCACTTCCAGCGCCGCCATCGGTACCGGCCTCGCCTTGCGTGGCCACAAGACCGCAATCGTCGACTTCGACGTCGGCCTGCGCAATCTTGACCTGATCATGGGCTGCGAGCGACGCGTGGTGTATGACTTCGTCAACGTCATCAACGGCGACGCCACCCTGTCCCAGGCCCTGATCAAGGACAAGCGCCTGGAAAACCTCTATGTGCTGGCCGCCAGCCAGACTCGTGACAAGGACGCACTGACCCTCGAAGGCGTGGGCAAGGTCATCGACGAGCTGGCGCAGAATTTCGACTACGTGATCTGCGATTCTCCGGCCGGCATCGAGAAAGGCGCGCATCTGGCGATGTACTACGCCGACGAGGCCATTGTCGTGACCAACCCGGAGGTCTCCTCGGTGCGCGACTCCGACCGCATGCTCGGCCTGTTGGCGAGCAAATCGCGCCGCGCCGAAAATGGCGAGGAGCCAATCAAGGAACACCTGCTGCTGACCCGCTATAACCCTGAGCGTGTGGTCAAGGGCGAAATGCTTGGCGTCGAAGACGTCGAGGAAATTCTATCCATCCGTCTGCTGGGCGTAATCCCCGAATCCCAGGCGGTACTCAAGGCTTCGAACCAGGGCGTGCCAGTCATCCTCGATGACCAGAGCGACGCCGGTCAGGCTTACAGCGACGCCGTCGAGCGTTTGCTGGGCAAGGAAGTCAATCACCGTTTCCTCGATGCCAAGAAGCAGGGATTCCTTGCGCGTCTGTTTGGAGGTCGAGAATGAACCTGCTGGACTTCTTCCGCGAGCGCAAGAAAAAAGAAACCCCGGCAAACATCGCCAAAGAGCGCCTGCAGATCATCGTCGCCCATGAGCGCGGCCAGCGTACCCAGCCGGACTACCTGCCGGCGCTGCAGAAAGAGCTGGTTGAGGTGATCCGCAAGTACGTCAATATCGACAAGGATCAGGTTCAGGTCGCCCTCGAAGACCAGGGCAGCTGCTCGATCCTGGAACTGAATATCACCCTGCCCGATCGTTAAGCGAAGGCTACGCCCGAGCTTTCGCTGCGGACCAGGTGACGACCCCGCAGGACAAGCCTTATCAGAGATGCCGGCCATTGGCTGGCATCTTCGTTTTTGGAAAGCCGATGCCTCTGAGCAACATCCAGATCGTCCATCAGGACGCCGCCCTGTTGGTGATCAACAAGCCCACCCTGCTGCTCTCGGTGCCTGGCCGCGCCGAGGATAACCGGGACTGTCTGGTGACCCGGCTGCAGGAAAACGGTTTTCCCGAAGCGCGCATCGTGCACCGACTGGACTGGGAAACCTCCGGTCTGATCGTGCTGGCCCGCGACGCCGATAGCCACCGCGAACTGTCACGCCAGTTTCACGACCGCGAGACGGAAAAAGCCTATACAGCTCTGTGCTGGGGCGAGCCGGAACAGGACAGTGGCAGCATCGACCTGCCCCTGCGCTACGACCCACCCACCAAGCCGCGGCACGTGGTCGATCATGAGCTGGGCAAACACGCCCTGACCTACTGGCGCGTCCTGGAGCGTTGCGGGCACTACAGTCGCGTCGAGCTGACGCCCATCACCGGCCGTTCGCACCAGTTACGCGTACATATGCTGTCCATCGGTCATCCACTACTGGGTGATGGCCTCTATGCCCATGAACAGGCGCTGCAGGCCTATGAGCGTTTGTGCCTGCACGCCAGCATGCTCGCACTGACTCACCCGCAGACCGGGGTGCGGATGCGCTTCGACAGCCCGGCGCCGTTCTAAACCGCCAGGGCCCGAGGCCATCAGCTGCAGTCTTGCCGAGCGATGGGATAGACTTTCCCGTCCTGTCGTCCGGAGTCCCTCATGCGCGAAGAACTCAACCAGGGCCTGATCGATTTTCTCCAGGCCTCCCCCACCCCATTTCATGCCACGTCCAGCATCGCCCAGGCTTTACAGGGTGCTGGCTTCAAGGCGCTGAATGAAAGCGAGAGCTGGCACACCGAACCTGGCGGGCGTTACTACGTAACCCGCAACGACTCCTCGATCATCGCCTTCCAACTGGGCCACAAGTCCCTCGCCGAACACGGCCTGCGCCTGGTCGGCGCGCATACCGACAGCCCCTGCCTGCGGGTCAAACCGCAACCTGAGCTGCAGCGTCAGGGCTTCTGGCAGCTAGGTGTGGAAGTCTATGGCGGCGCACTTTTGGCGCCCTGGTTCGACCGAGATCTATCTCTGGCGGGGCGCGTTACCTTCAGCCGTGACGGCCGTATTGAAAGTCGCCTGATCGATTTCAAGCTGCCGATCGCGGTAATACCCAGCCTCGCCATTCACCTCAATCGAGAGGCCAATCAGGGTTGGGCCATCAATCCGCAAACTGAACTGCCACCGATCCTGGCGCAAATCGCCAGCGAGGAAAGCCCGGACTTCCGCGCCCTGCTGGCTGACCAGCTCAGCCGTGAACACGGCCTGCTCGCCGACGTGGTGCTGGATTTCGAATTGAGTTTCTACGACACCCAAGCTGCCGCCGTCATCGGCCTGCACGGCGACTTTATTGCCGGGGCTCGACTGGACAACCTGCTGTCGTGCTTTGCCGGACTGCAGGCCCTGCTGCGAGCCGCGCCAGAGGAAAGCTGCGTACTGGTCTGCACCGACCACGAGGAAGTCGGTTCGGCCTCCATGTGCGGCGCGGATGGCCCATTTCTGGAGCAGGTTCTTCGCCGTCTGTTGCCTGAAGAGGAGGCTTTCCAGCGCTGCATAAACCGCTCGCTGCTGATCTCTGCGGACAACGCCCACGGCGTGCATCCCAACTACAGCGACAAGCACGATGGCAATCACGGACCGAAGCTCAACGCCGGCCCGGTGATCAAGATCAACAACAACCAGCGCTATGCCACCAGCAGCGAAACAGCAGGCTTCTTCCGCCATCTCTGCCTGGAAAGCGAAGTCTCGGTGCAAAGCTTCGTTACCCGGAGCGACATGGGCTGCGGCTCCACCATCGGCCCCATCACCGCCAGCCAACTGGGCGTGCGCACTGTCGACATCGGCTTGCCCACCTTCGGCATGCATTCGATACGGGAACTGGCCGGCAGCCAGGATCTGGCGCAGCTGGTCAAGGTGCTCAGCGCCTTCTATTCGAGCCCCACATTGCCCTGAAATGACAGCCAGGCCGGACGAACCACAGTTCGCCCGGCCTCTGCCTCATTGCAGGTCGGGATCGATCACCAGCGCTACCTTGCCGGATACGGTGTTGCTGGCCAACGTCTCGAAGGCCGCCTCCACGTCACCGATCGGGAATATCCGCTCCAGGCGCGGCGATAGCTGACCGCTGGCAAGCAACGGCCAGACCTTCTCTTTCAGTTCGGCCATCAGCTCGGCCTTGTCATCGGCATCGCGGCTGCGCAGGGTCGAGCCAATCAGATTGACCCGCTTGGCCAGCAATGCGCCGAAGTCCAGTTCGCCCTTGCGTCCGCCCATCAGGCCGATCATCACCCAGCGCGCGTCAGTGCCGAGCAGCTGCAGATTCAGCGCAGCGTATTTCGCGCCTACCGGGTCGAGAATAAGATCAAACGGCGCGAAGTCACGCAGCGACTCCAGCGTCTCGCCGCGCAGCACACCGCCCTGCGCACCAAGGGATTCGCAATACGCCAGCCGCTCGGCCGAACCGACGCTAACCCAGCAGGGGTTGTCAAAAGCCTTGCACAGCTGGATAGCCGCCGAGCCGACACCACTGGCCCCCGCATGCAGCAGCACCTTTTCACTTGGCTGCAGAGCGCCGAGGCGATAAAGGTTGAGCCAGGCAGTCGCGTATACCTCGGGGATAACCGCCGCCTCATGCAGCGACAGACCCTCGGGAACCGGCAGCACGTGCCGCCCGTCGACAACCACTTCCTCTGCCATGCCGCCACCAGCCAGCAAGGCACAGACACGGTCTCCCACCTGCCACTGACTGCCCGCGCCCACCTCGCTGATTACACCAGCACACTCAAGGCCAAGGATGTCGGTAACCCCGGATGGCGGCGGGTAATACCCGGCACGCTGTAGCAGATCCGCACGATTCAACCCCGCCGCCGCGACCCTAATACGCACTTGCCCTGGAGCACATTGCGGCGCGTCACGTTGCGTCCATTCCAGTTCTCCCTCGACACCTTGCAAAGCCTTCATGCTGCCTCCATATTGTTGAAACTTGCGTTTGCCCAACCGTCACTCGCTGACGTTCGCAACCACCTGTTACCATCGGGCTATTACTCTTCACCGTCGACCATGATTGCGGCCGGCGCTCTACTTGATGGCCTAATATGCGTTATTACCCAGCCTCTCGTCGCCCCTCCCGCCTCAAAGCTAGCCTGACCGTCGGGATCTTAGCCTTGTTTTTTGGCCTTCAGGCCTCCTCTGCACTGGCCAAGGCCGGCAATGTCACCAGTTGGGACTATCTGCAGCCCGACCGCGACCAGGTGATTGCCAGCCTCAACGTGGTTGAGCTGCTCAAACGACATCATTACAACAAGCCACCGCTCAACGACGCTCGTTCAGCGAAGATCTTCGACAGTTACATCGAGATGCTCGATCCGTCGCGCAGCTACTTCACTGCCGGCGACCTGGCCAAATTCGAAGCCTCGCGCCATGACTTCGACAACTACCTGAAGAATGGCAACCTCGAGCCGGGATTTGCCATCTACAGGCTGCACCTGGAGCGCTTGCAAGGCCGCCTGCAATACGCCCTTGGCCTGCTGGAAAAAGGCGTTGACCACTTCAACTTCACCATTGACGAGGAACTCCTCGTCGATCGCAAGAACGCCGCCTGGGCGAAGGATTTGGCAGAGCTGGACGACCTCTGGCGCAAACGCGTCAAGGACGAAGTCCTACGTCTGAAGATTGCCGGCAAGGATTCCAAAGACATCCAAGAGCTGCTCACCAAACGTTACAAAAACCAGCTGTCGCGGCTGGATCAGACTCGCAGCGAGGATGTATTCCAAACCTATATCAACGCCTTCGCACAATCCTACGACCCCCATACTCAGTACCTGTCGCCGGATAACGCGGAAAACTTCGATATCAACATGAGCCTCTCCCTGGAGGGCATCGGCGCCGTCCTGCAGAGCGATAACGAGCACGTCAAGGTCGTACGCCTGGTTCCGGCCGGCCCTGCCGAGAAGAGCAAGCAGATCGCCCCCGCCGACAGGATCATTGGCGTTGCCCAGAGCGATGAAGAAATGGTGGATGTGATCGGCTGGCGACTCGATGAAGTGGTCAAGCTGATTCGCGGCCCCAAGGGTTCGGTTGTTCGCCTGGAAGTGATCCCCGCGAGCAACGCGCCGAATGACCAGACCAGCAAGGTCGTCGCCATCACGCGCGAAGCCGTAAAACTCGAAGAACAAGCCGCCAAGAAGTCGATCCTCAACCTCCAGCATGAAGGGCGAGACTACAAACTTGGCGTCATCGAAATCCCGGCCTTTTATCTTGACTTCAAGGCGCTGCGTTCCGGCGACAAGAACTACAAGAGCACCACCCGTGACGTGAAGAAGCTGCTGACCGAACTGCAGCAGGAAAAGGTTGACGGTGTGGTGATCGACCTGCGCAACAACGGCGGTGGATCACTGCAGGAAGCCACCGAACTGACCGGCCTGTTCATCGAGCAAGGACCAACCGTGCTGGTACGCAATAGCGACGGCCGTGTAGATATCCTCGCCGACGAGCAGCCAGGCGCCTTCTACAAGGGCCCGCTCGCCGTGCTGGTGAATCGTTTGTCCGCCTCGGCTTCGGAGATCTTCGCCGGCGCGATGCAGGATTACCATCGGGCGCTGATTCTCGGCGGCCAAACATTCGGCAAGGGCACAGTACAGACCGTTCAGCCGCTCAATCACGGCGAGCTGAAACTGACGCTTGCCAAGTTCTATCGGGTTTCGGGGCAGAGCACGCAGCACCAGGGCGTGATTCCGGACATCTCCTACCCGGCTGAGGTCGACACCAGCGAAATCGGCGAAAGCGCCCTGCCCGAAGCCCTCCCGTGGGACAGCATTCGGGCCGTGCACAGCGAAGAAATGAATCCGTTCACGCCATTCCTTGCTGAGCTTAAAGCCCGCCACGAAACACGGACTGGAGAGAACCCCGACTTCGTCTTTACCCGCAATCGGCTGGCCCTTGCGCAGGAGCTGAGCCATGAAACCACGGTCAGCCTTAACGAAGAAAAACGTCGGGCGCAGCAGGAAAGCATCGAGAAGCGTCAGCTGATGCTGGAAAACGCTTTGCGCGAGGCGAAGGGTGAGGAGCCGTTGGCGAAGCTGGAACGCCAAGACGAAGCGGCGCCCCATGGCGAAGACAAGAAAGGTAAGCCTGAAGACGATGCTTATCTTGCAGAAAGCGGCAGAATCCTGCTCGACTGGCTGGGCCTAAACGAGGCCGTAGCCAAGAACAGCCTACCGAAAGACTAAGCACCTGCTCGTCGAAAAGACTACATCGTGGATTGAAGTGAAGAGCCGCTCAGCGGCTCTTCACTTTTCAGTCACTCGGTTCCGATAGATTTCGTGATTTCTCGAAACCGGCAACCGCAGTCCGGGACGGCTAACCGATGTACCAAAGCTGAAAACTCATCAGGCGCAGGCGTCAGGCAATGCGCCTACATGGCAGCGTCCGATTTTTTGCGTGAAGTCGCCAAACCCATATCTGAGTTGGCAGGCCCACTCGCCTCTACCAAGTGCTTCGGTAATCGAACGCCCGATCTCAATAGGTAGAACAGCGATATCACAGTCCAAGGTTTGAAGCCCTGGTCTTGTAATGCTCGGCCTGCTGCTTGTCGGATTCCAGTCCATGGCCGCCTGCGGTGTATAGCTGTGCCAGGCGAGTGGCGGCCAGTGGATGGCCGGACTCAACCGCCCGCTTCCACCAGTACGCGGCCTGGACCCCGTCAGGACCGTGGCTTGCGTCCTCACTGAGGCTGACGACGCCCATTTGATAGGCTGCCTTGGCATCGCCAGCCTCGGCTGCCAGACGTAGCAGGCGTATACCCTCTTTCTTTGCTCCATAACCCTGGCCACGAAAAAGCAGAATATGGCCATAAAAGCTCTGCGCCTTCGTATTGCCAATACTGGCCATGCGGGCAAACTGTCCTTCCATCCAGCGCCACAGTTTTGGCTGCTGCACAGCCCAGCGTGAGCCCATCATTTTGCGTGCAATCCAGTAGCCCACACGGGCTCGAACCTTGAGCAGCATTACGGCGCCTCCGGGTAGTCGAATTCAAACACTCGCGCTACTTCTCCAGCATGCCAAGAGGCCGCAGCCGTGCCATCTGCGGGGCCGCAGAAGCGCCCCAGGCGTGCTGCACACTCGAAGAAGCCTGTTCGGGGCAAACGGCTGGCGCTCTGGCTGATCACCAGCACGCTGCGCAGCGGTCGGTCGGCCCGAGCGTCCAGCATTGCCAGATGCTCTAGCGCAGCAGCCAGGGTCTGCATCGCGGGAGCAGGCAACTGAAGTCGTTCGAGCAAAGAGCGGTAGGTCACCAGATGACGCTGCAGCCGGGCGTCATTCAGCTCTTCAAGCAGCGCATCCCAGTGAGGTCGGCTGATGCGAATCGGCGCAGTAGCGTCGTTCACGCGTCCGGACTCCATTGCGCAATCTCCAGAGCGCGTGCCAGCGCACGCCGTATAGGGTCACCCGGGTCGCGCTCGCCCTGCTCGATCAGAGCCAGGTATACCGGGCTGATACCAACTGAGCGCGCCAGAGCCTCTTGGCTCATGCCCTTCGCTTCCCGCAGGGCCGACAACTCCGAGAACCTGGGCAAAGCAGCCGGAGCGGGCTTATCAATGATTTCTTCAGACGGCTGGCCGAGAGCCTTCAGCAGAGCCTGATAATCGGCCCAGGCCAATACCGCGTACTCAGGCTTGCCATCGCGCATGATGGTTTGAATATTCATCGACTACCTACCTACTGCTGACTTTGTAGAAGCCGAATCTTAACAGCCCGAGGGGGCTTTTTTAGCCAAAGCGTCCACAGGTCGAATCAAAGCAAAACGACGTTCGCGCTTTTTTAAGGCCATTTGACGCAGAAAAGGATTAATACCTGACTTTTTACGACAATTGTTGTTTCCCCTATTCCGCCTTGGGCTCATCGGCAGCCGGAAGGCGTTTCAAATCTTCACGTACCTCTGTGGATTGGCTGTCTCGCCAAACGCGAAAGGCCTCCAGTTCAACAGACCACTTGCGCATCACCCATCCGAGCACGGCCAGATCATCAAGAAAGCCAAGGCCAGGGATCCAGTCAGGTACGGCATCCAACGGTGCAAGAAAATATAAAAGGCCTGCCACCACTGCGACCAAAGCCGAGGTACTCACTGCCCGGTAGTCGCCTCGCCACCAAGCTACACACAGTGCCTGAAGCAACGCGAGATCGCTGCGCAGCTCCTTAAGCACTCCACCGCGAGACGAACTCTTGCGCGCTACGGCAATAAGCACCGCAGGCAGCCTGCCTCGGGCCAGAACCTTCTGCGCCATCGGTAGATATTTGATCAATCGCCAGGGTACTTTCATCGCTTCACCTCCAGAGCCAACCCGCCGACGCCCGTCCTGTTTGGCTTGTAGCCGCTTATCCACAAAACCTGTGGATAACACTGTGAACAGATTATGGATGACCGCCCCAAACGCCCGCCTGATGCGGGTTCCAATCAGATCGACGAGTTTTTGCTCAATCCTAAAAACTCCTTATAAATCAATAAGTTATTCCATTCATTGAAAAATCTGATAGCAGATTCAACGAACGAAGAGGCGTGCTATCAGGAATGTGCATAACCATACATGTCAATGCTTTTTTAATGTTCTTTACCAGCCTTGGGACTGGACAAAGATGCTCACAGTCCTGCAGGAGACCATGCTGTTTACCCTGACGTTCACGCCTCGACTGCACCGCTTCGCACTGGCTGACACAAACAAAAAAGCCGGTCGACTGGACCGGCTTCAGAACGACAGGGTTATGTAATCAGTTCAGGCTGAGTTTGGCCCGGTTTTTATCCAGGATTGACGTGCCAATACCCTTGACCTCGAGTAGCTCATCAACGGAGCTGAACGGGCCATGTGCTTCGCGGTACTCGATGATGGCTTGGGCTTTTGCCGCACCAATTCCTTTGAGTTCGCGAACCAGGGTTTCGGCGTCGGCTGTATTGAGGTTCACTGGGGCAGTTGCTGCCATCGCAACGGGGGCTTCGGCAGGCTTGCTAGCTGCATGGCCAACGACGGAGAAACCGGTAAGCAGAGCCAGCAATGTTGCATAGATAAATGACTTGGTCATGTTCAGGTCCTTGTGATGTCGGAATGATCCGGCGCGCTACTCCATGCGCCGACGACCACTCTAAGAGGCAACAACTACAAGTCAAACAAGGCCGGTCTGTTTTGTGACAGGGTCGCCCAGCTTGCCTGTCACATTCTATTGAACAAATTCAGCCCGCTTATTTTTATATAACTCTGCTGAGCCGCTTCGAGAATAATCGTCTGGAAGGAAAGCCGCGACAGCGCTTCGGCGTAATCCAGCTCACGCAGTTCGGCCTGTACCGACTTGTTGACCAGCGCCACGTCTTCGTTGTCGGTCAGGGTGGTTTCGATCACGTTCAGCCGCGCACCGATATTGCCGCGCGCGGCATCCACGCTGACCATGCCGTGATCGAGGTTGGTCACACTCACGGCAACGGCATCGCGGATGTCGGTGTTGCTGGAGGTCGAGTCTTCGAGCGTCATGCGCAGGTTGGCGATGGTGCCCAGGATGCCTTGTTTCTCTTCTGCTGGAACTTTCGCCTGCACAATAACTTCAGAACCCAATGGCGGCTGCCCACCGACAAACAATGTCACGCCACCGAACACCAGTTGGTCATCGGTCTCTGGGTCGTTGTCGAGACTGCCTTGCCCAAGCGAGACCTCCGGGGAGCCATCCCTCGGCGTTGCAAAGACCTCGAAACTGCCCTCCGTCGCAGCGTCAAACACGACACGGATTTCGCTGTAATTAGCGAAGGCGACTTCGTCACTCACCAACGGCTGCGAAACTGGAAAGCCGAGGGCCGCCGCGCCATCCACTTCAAGGCGACCAGCATTGACAACATTTTCAAAAATACTCTTGCCGCTATCGCTGATGGCGATATTCAGCGAGCTGGCGATCTGCAGTTTGCGTTGGCCCTCGTCGCCCTGGTAGCTGTAGCTGCCGTCAGGACCGCGCACGAAAGGCTGGGTCTTGCCCTGGAAGCCGGAAAAAAGGTATTCGCCACGCGCATTGCGGGTATTCATCAGCGACAGGAGTTCGTCTTCGCGCTCACGCAGCTCGGCAGCGATGGATTGGCGATCCTGCGGATCGAGAGAGCCGTTGCCGGCCCTCAGAGCCAGTTCGCGCACGCGATGCAATACGGTATTGACGGAGTTGAGGGTGACTTCTTCCTGGGTCAGACTGTTGTTCGCCGCCGTCAGGTTGGACTTGTACTGGCTGAGCACATTTTGCTGCTGTTCGAGCTGCAGCAGCCGCACCGAGGCAACGGGGTCGTCCGCCGGGGTCAGGATCCGGTTGCCGGTGCTGATCTGTTCCTGGGTGCGGGTCGCGTTGGCGTAGTTGCGCTGCAGCCCGGCGACGCCGTTGTTGAATGCTTGCAAGGAGGAAATGCGCATGGTCGGGCCTATTAGCGGAAGGTGCTGATCAATGTATCGAACATCGAGCGCGCAACTTGAATGATCTGTGCCGAGGCGTTGTAGTACTGCTCGAACTTGATCAGGTTGGCGGCTTCTTCGTCGAGGTTCACCGCCGACAGCGAGTCGCGGTTGTCCTGGGCCTGCTTGAGGATCGCGCCGGTGGCATCGCTGTCCATCCGCGCCTGGGCGGTCAGGGTGCCGACACGCTCGACCAGCTCGCCATAGCCGTCGGTGAGGCTGAAGCCTGAACCCACGACGGTGTTGTCCACGCCAACCGTCTGCTTGGTCTGCAGATCGACCAGCTTCAGCGCGTTGCGGTTGTCGGAAACGCCGCTCTGGTTGTACTCCAGCGTGAACGTATCACCTGCGGCGGGACGCCCGCTGAAGGTTTGCGAAACATCGACGGTACTGCCACCAAACTCAAGGGTGTAGCTGAGCGTATTGCTCTGCCCCGGCGTGATGCTCAGCGTCGCCGGCGAAACGGTGACCCCGGCGGGCGCTGTCAGGGTGAACGTACCCGTGGTCGCTGGTGCCACAGGCGCGGCGTAGCTCAGGGACAGGGGCGACATGCCCTTCAGATCCGCCGGGACCAAGGGGTCCTGCACGTTATCGATGGAAGGCTGGCCGATCACGCCATTGCCCGCATTCTGCAGCTCTGCCTGCGCGCGCAAGGGCGCGGCAAAGGCCAGTTGATCCGCCTGATCCAGAACTGCGGAAATATCCGTGGCGCCGCGACGGGTGGGCTGCAGGATAAAGTTGTCGCCATCCACTGGCGTTCCGCTGATGCGGACGGTGAAGCCCTGGTCGCGACCGTTGGCATCGGCAAAGGTCAGGTGCGCCGGCGGCCCGGCATTCGGCGTCACCGTGATGGGCGCACCGTCACTCAGGCGCCTGGCCCGGTACTGGGTGCCGTCGTACTCCAGGCGGTAGTCGCTGGTGGTGAGCAGGCTGGTATCGCTGATATCCAGGGCGGCATCGGCGGGGGTCGCCGTATTCAGCGAGGGGTTGTCGCTGAAGGCCCTGGCCCGCAGATCCGCCAGCGCGGGGTCGTTGAAATTGCCAAACAGCGCCGAGCCCACCTGGCCCTTCAGGTCCAGGCCCTGCCCCAGTTGTGTATTGACCTGGTCGCTGACCACCAGCGCCAGCCGGCCCAGCGAGTTCAGGGTGGTATCCAGCACTTCTTCGCGGTAACGAATCAACCCGCCCAGCTCACCGCCGGTGATCTGCGTGGTGATGGTCTGCCGCGAGCCGCCGCTGACGAACTGTACTTCGTGGCGATTGGGATCGCCCAGCCCCGGCACCACTTCCAGGCGCGACACGCTGCTGCCCACCACCAGCGGCTGGCCGCTGCCGACGAAGAGGTTAAAGCTGCTGTCATCCTGCGGTACCACGGTGACGCCAATGTACTTCGACAGCTCGCGCACCGCTTCATCGCGGGCATCGAGCAGGTCGTTGGGTTGCTGGCCATTGGCTGCGGCGATGGCAATGGAATCGTTCAGGCGACCGATGTTGCCCGCCAGGCGATTGACCTGGTCGGTCACGGCGGTCATCTGCTTGTTGACGAAGCTGTTCTGCTCGGTCAGACGGTCGTACACGGTGTTGAAACGCCGCGCCAGGCCTTCGGACTCGGCCAGTACCAGCTGCCGCGCCGGGATGTTGGCCGGGTCTTCGGCGGCCGTCTGCAAGGCGGAGAAGAAGCTCTGCAGCGATGGCGTAATACCCGTGGTGCTGCCCGCCAGCAGGGAATCGAGCTGGCTGATCTGGCTTTTATAGGCCTCGACATCGCTGTTGAGCGCGGTGCTGCTGCGCAGCTGGGTGGTGAGGAATTCGCTGTAGGTGCGGCGAATGTCCACCAGGGTCGTGCCCGAGCCGATATAGCCGGCGCCGCTGAACTGCGGATGGCGGGTCGCCTGGGTCGCATCCTGGCGGCTGTAGCCCGGCGTGTTGACGTTGCTGATGTTGTGGCCGGTGATGGACAGCTGGGTCTTGCTCGCGGCCAGGCCGGACAGGCCAATACTCAGTAGGTCAGACATGTTTTAGCCTCTGGTCCTCATAGCGGACGTCGTGCTTGCGTCGGCGATGGTTTGATAGGTCTGCACCTTGCGCGCGATCTGGTTGATCTTGCGCGCGTATTGCGGGTCGGTTGCGTATCCGGCCCGCTGCAATTCATTGACGAAGCGTTCAGAGTCGCCGGAGGTGCTCGCCACCTGAATAGCCTTCTGGTAGCGGCCGTTGCTCTCCAGCAGCCTCACGTAATCATTGAAGCTCTGCTCGAAGGAATCGTAGGCGCGGAAACCCGCCCTCTCACGAGTGGCTTTGCCGTTGACGTATTCGGTAGTCATCACGGTCGCCGACGCACCCTGCCAGCCGGTGGCCTTGATGCCGAACAGGTTGTGGCTGTTGCTGCCGTCCTTCTGACGGATCATGGACTTGCCCCAACCAGTCTCCAGCGCGGCCTGAGCCACCAGGAAACGTGGCTCAACCCCAAGTCGCGCTGCAGCCTTTTCGGCCATCGGCAGCATGGTGGCGATAAATTCTGCGGGTGAGTCGAAACGGGTCTTGCTTGGAGAGTTGGCTGCCGTTGCGTCGATCCCATTAACGATCAGTGGCTTGTCCTGTGGCGCTGCAAAGGCCGTGGCTGGCTGCCAATCGATATTGACCAGCGGCTGCGGCTTGCCCGGCTGCGAACTATCCGGGCTACTGTTCACGACCTCGGCTGGAGCCGTAGCGGCTACTGCAAGCTTGCCCGGCAAAGCCAGTCGTCGCTGGTTGAGCAGCCGGGAGTCATCTCGAGCAGGCTCTGTGACGGCGGCGTTCGGATTGCTCGCCCATTTGGCGCCTGTGGTTTGTGCCACCTGAGCGAACGGGTTGGGCTTTTCTGCCGAAGCTTCCCGCTTGCTCAGTTGGCGCATCAGTACATCGGCCAGCCCGATTCCGCCCCCGTCTCTGGCCAGAGTGACCGAAAGCTGCTGGTCATGCATGTCCTGATACTGCTTGCTGGCCTGGCTGTTAAACGGATTATCCTGGGACAGCACCTCAGTGGCCGACCGCATGGACTTGAGCATTTCGTTGAGAAACAGCGACTCGAACTCCTGCGCCACCTTGCGCACGTTCTGTTCGCTGTCGCGATCCCTGCCCACCTTGAGCTGGTTCAGGCGATTCAGGTCCGAGTAGCTGCCACTGTCGAGCGTGCGCCGGCCGAGTCCCAGTCGATTTTCCATAACCTCGTCCTTAGATCACGATCAGGTCGGCTTGCAAGGCACCCGCCTGCTTGAGCGCTTCGAGAATGGCCATCAGGTCACCGGGCGCAGCGCCCACCTGGTTCACCGCCCGCACGATTTCGTCCAGGGTGGTGCCGGGGCCGAACTTGAACATCGGCTTGGCTTCCTGCTCGGCCTGCACCCGGGAGTTGGGTACGACCACCGTTTGCCCATCCGAAAAGGAATTGGGCTGACTGACCTGCGGATCTTCGGAGATGGTCACGGTGAGGCTGCCATGGGTGACCGCCGCCGGCTGCACCCGTACGTTCTGGCCGATGACGATGGTACCGGTGCGCGAATTGATGATGACCTTGGCCACAGCCTGGCCGACATCGACCTCGAGGTTTTCCAGAATCGACAGATAGTCCACCCGCTGGCTGGGATCCAACGGCGCGCTGACGCTGATCGAACCGCCGTCAAGCGCCTGGGCGACGCCCGGGCCGAGCAGGTCATTGATCTGATCAACGATATTCTTTGCCGTAGTGAAGTCAGGCCGGTTGAGATTCAACGTCAGGGTGTTGCCCTGGTTGAAGGCCGTCGGCACGGGGCGCTCGACGGTGGCGCCACCAGGGATGCGACCGGCCGAAGGCGAGTTGACGGTGATCCGCGAGCCATCGGCACCACCGGCATCAAAACCGCCAACCACCAGGTTGCCCTGGGCGATGGCATAGACGTTGCCGTCGATTCCCTTCAGCGGCGACATCAGCAGACTGCCGCCGCGCAGGCTCTTGGCGTTGCCAATCGAGGAAACGGTGATGTCGATAGTCTGCCCAGGCTTGGCGAACGGCGGCAGCTCGGCATGGATGGAAACCGCTGCAACGTTCTTCAACTGCACGTTGCCCCCCGGCGGCACCTTGATGCCGAACTGCGCCAGCATGTTGTTGAAGGTCTGCACCGTGAACGGCGTTTGCGTGGTCTGGTCACCGCTGCCGTTGAGGCCGACTACCAGGCCATAGCCCACCAACTGGTTGCTACGCACGCCCTGGATGGTGGCGATGTCCTTGAGGCGCTCGGCGTAGGCCGAAGTACCGAGGGCCAGCAAGCCGAGAAGCAGCATGACATTCCTGAACATGACGTCTTTCCTCAGAATGGCCACAGCGGGCTGACGAAGAAGCGGCTCAGCCAACCCGGCTGGCTCGCATCGGCGAAGGCGCCAGTGCCGGAATAGGTGATGCGCGCATCGGCCACACGCATGGACGACACGGTGTTATCCGTCGCGATATCGTCAGCCCGCACCAGGCCAGCGATACGTACCAGCTCGTCGCCCGTGTTGAGTGTCAGCCACTTCTCACCGCGAATGGCCAGGATGCCGTTGGGCAGCACTTCGGAGACGGTAACGGTGATCGAGCCGGACAGGCTGTTGCTCTGCCCTGCCTGACCGGCGCCACTGGTCGAGCTGGAACTGCCGAATTCGGTATCGAGCGAAAGCGGGCCGCCGTTTCGCAGCAGTCCGGCTGCCGGGTTATTCAGGCTAACCGCATTGCCCAGCAGCGAGGTCAGCCCCATCTCCGTATTGCTGTCCTTGGAGATCTTGGAGCTGGCGTTCTTGCTGGCCTGGGTGCGCTCGTTGAGCGTGATGGTAATGATGTCCCCGACGCGGAACGCCTTGCGATCATCAAACAGGCTGGTTTCGAAGCCGGCCTGGTAGATGGCGCCATTGTTCTGCGCCGCTGGCAGCGGCGTGCGCGGCAGCACCGGAGCGTAATAGGGATCGTCAGGCTTGGGCGCAGGCGCGACGCAACCGCTCAGCACAACCACCGAAACCAGCGAGAAAGCAATCAATACGCGACTCATGGAACACCTCAGCCCAGCCAGGGCTATTGAAACAGCGGCAGACGCCGCAGCCGCCTGCCTACAACAGCCAGCGCCCGTCAGAGCTGCTGGGTGACGAACGACAGCATCTGGTCGGCGGTGGAAATCACCTTGGAGTTCATTTCGTAGGCACGCTGAGTGGTGATCATGTTCACCAGCTCCTCAACGACGCTGACGTTGGAGTTTTCCAGAGTGTTCTGCAGCACGGTGCCCAGGCCGTTGAGTCCAGGCGTGCTGACCTGCGGCGCACCGCTGGCAGCGGTTTCCAGGAACAGGTTGCTACCCATGGCCTGCAAGCCGGCGGGATTGATGAAGTCAGCGGTCTGCAGGTTGCCGATGATTTGCGGCGCCGGGTTGCCAAGGGTGGTGACCGACACGGTGCCGTCCTCACCGACGGTGAAGGTCTGGGTCTCCGGCGGCACGACGATGGCCGGTTCCAGGGCATAACCGTTGGAGGTCACCACCTGGCCGTCGGCGTTGAGGTGAAAGCTGCCGTCGCGTGTGTAGGAAACCGTGCCATCGGGCAGCAGCACCTGGAAAAAGCCGCGGCCGTTTATGGCCATGTCCAGCGGCTGCTCAGTGGTTTGCAGGCTGCCGGCGGTGAATTGCTTCTGAGTGCCGACGATGCGCACACCGGTGCCCAGCTGAAGACCGGAAGGAAGCTCGCTGTCCTGCGTGGATTGGCCGCCTGGCTGACGACGGATTTGATAGAGCAGATCCTGAAACTCGGCACGGTCCTTCTTGAACCCAGTGGTAGAAACGTTGGCCAGGTTGTTGGAAATGGTGGTCAGGTTCATATCCTGTGCGGACAGACCTGTCTTGCTCACCCAAAGTGCTGGAAGCATATTCTTCTCCTCATGCGCCGGTATCCGGGCGCTACGCGCTATTTACTAGCTGATCTGCAATACTCGGGCCGCAGCAGCGCCATCTTCTTCGGCGGTGCGCATCATCTTTACGTGCAACTCGAACTGTCGCGCCAACGCCAGCATCGATGTCATCTCAGCTACCGCATTGACGTTGCTGGCCTCGAGAAAGCCAGAGGTCACGCGCACTGCCGCATCGGCCTCCAGAGGCTGGCCGTCCTTCATGCGAATCATGCCGTCGGTTCCCTTCTCCAGTTGCTGCGGATCGGGGTTGACCAACTTGAGCCGGTCGACCGTCACCACCACATTGGGGTCTTCGCCAAGGGCACGAATGCTGATTGAGCCATCGTGACCGATCTCGATTTTCTCTTCCGGCGGGATGGCAATCGGCCCGGCGTTGCCGAGTACCGGCAAACCATCGCCGGTGCGCAACATGCCCAGGGTGTCGATATTGAGGCTGCCGGTACGCACGTAAGCCTCACTGCCGTCAGGCGCCTGTACAGCGATCCAGCCATCCCCCTCTACGGCAACATCCAGATCCCGCCCGGTTTCCTGCAACGAGCCAGACGTGAAATCCGTGCCTGGCCGTTCAGTCATGGCATAAACACGCGCCGGAAAACTGTCGCCGAACACCTGCATTGAGCGGGCCTGCTCGAAATCACGGCGAAAACCGGTGGTGGACAGGTTGGCCAGGTTGTTGGCATGAGCCTGCTGCGCGCGCGCGTTCTGGCTGGCGCCGGTCATGGCCACATAGAGCATCTTGTCCATCGATACCTCCAAGACGCGGGCTTGACGCCCGGGCTGCTAGTAGCGTCAGAAAATGCAAGCAGCGTGCCACGTCACCATAGATGAGATATCTGCTTGATTCTGAAAGCTTTAATACGCAAAAGGCCCCTAACGGGGCCTTTTGCCTGGAAACCATGGCGGAATATTGCCGCCGGTGCGTTACCGCAGGTTGATCAGGGTCTGGGTCACCGCACTCTCGGTCTCGATGGTCTTGGCGTTCGCCTGGTAGTTACGCTGCGCCACGATCAGGTTGACCAATTGGTCGGAAAGCTCGACGTTGGAGTCTTCCAGCGCACCGGACTGCAAGGCGCCCAGCGTACTCGAGCGAGGAGTGCCGATAACCGGCTCCCCGGACGCGAAGGATTGAGTCCAGGCTGTTTTCCCCGAGGGAGTCAGCCCCTGGACATTAGCAAAGTTGGCCAACAACACTTGCCCCTGCACCTTGGATTGACCATTGGTATAGCGCGCAAAGACCATGCCCGAATCGTCAATCTCCAGACCAGCCAGCAACCCGGTGGTGTAGCCATCCTGACTCAAGCTGTTCACTCCAAAGGAACTGGCGTACTGCGAAGAACCGCGCATGTCGAAAACGATCGCCGAGTTCTCTGCTCCATTGGCCACCATGGTGCCCGGCACAGCCGGATTCGGCTCGGCCGGCGTCCAGTCTGCAGCACCAAAGCTTATCGTGCCGTTTTCACCCGTAACGGCAGGTGCATCCAGGGCCGCGTTGGCTGGGGTAGATGAAATCGCAGTGAATGCCGGATTGGCGAACTGCCCCGCCGGATTGAAGTTCACGTTGTAGCTGAACGGCTGGGTCGATGCAGGATCCCGAGGATTTACCCCATCGATCAGAACATGCATGGTCCATGCATTGGTTGCAGGCGGGGCGCTCTTGACGAAGTACTGCGTCATGACGTGCGGATTGCCCTGCGCATCATAGATATTGGTGGACGTGGAAGAGTTGTAGGACAGCGGATCCTCGGGGTCGAAAACAGCCGCATTGGCTGGGCGCGTCTCAGTAGAGTTGAGGTTGTAGGTCTGCACCACCGAGGAAGTGGCCCTCGGCTCCTGCTGTCCCGACTGAATCCGCAGATCGCTCTGCACTCTGATCAGGTTGCCAGCAGCATCCACTGAATAGCCCTGCAGGCGATTGCCGAAGTTGTTGACAACATAGCCTTCGCGGTCCGTGCCGAAATATCCGGCTCGGGTGTAGCTAATTTCACCGTTGTTGCTGGTGATGAAAAAACCGTTGCCGTTGATCGCAAGATCCAGAGCATTCTGGGTGTAGTTAATGTTGCCCTGACTGAACTGCTGGGACACGTTCGCCAGCAGTACGCCACTGCCCACCGGATTTTTGCCGACGCCCATGCTGGCCGCGTACACATCGGCGAACTCCGCACGAGACTGTTTGAAACCTGCGGTACCAGCGTTAGCAATATTGTTACCGGTGACGTTGAGGTCCTTGCTGGCAGCACGCATGCCGCTAAGGCCAATATTGAACGACATGAAGAGCTCCTTTGCCGGAACTGCCGGCACTTAAAACCGATAGTTGCGGCCGATGGTTATTGGCCGATGACCTGCACTTGGGAAAGTGGAACACTGCCGAGCCCGGCAAGATTGAGCATCAGTTCATTGCCCCCCAGGGTCACGCTGTCGACGTTGGCCGGCAGCAAGGTGTACAGCCCCTTGGTTTCGCCGTCATAAGTGGCCTGGGCCTCGAACTTGTAGGTGCCAGGCGGCACGGTATTGCCGCTGGCATCCTTGCCGTCCCACATGAAGGAAATGCTGCCCGCCTCCTGCTGCCCCATGTTGATCCGGTTGACCACCGATCCGGCCTCGTCATAGATGTTGACGTAGACGTTGCTGCTGCTGACGGGAAGAATCATGCTCGCCTTAAAGGTCTCGCTGGTATCCACCACGGCCTTTTCGGTCGGCACGATTACCTTGCGCCCAACCAGCGAAGACGCCTGCAGCGCCTGGGAAGACTGATAGCCAGAAAGAATGGTCTCCATGCTGGAGTTCAGCTTCTCAACCCCTTCGACCGTACTGAACTGCGCCAGCTGGCCGATGAACTCGCCGTTTTCCTGCGGCTCTAGCGGGTTCTGGTTGTTCAACTGAGCCACCAGCAGTTCAAGAAACTCGTTCTTGCCCAGATCGTTGCTCTTAACCTCTCTGTCCTTGAGCTGATACTGGTCCATTACCGAACCGGTACCGCCGACGCCGCCTGTAATGCTCATGGCAATTTCTCGCTATTACTGACCCAGGGTCAGGACTTTCTGCAACATGGTCTTGGCCGTGTTCATCAACTCGGCGTTGGTCTGGAACGAGCGGCTGGCGGAAATCATGTCAGCCATCTCTTCCACTACATTGACGTTCGGGTAATACACATACCCTTCTTCGTTCGCCGCGGGATGATTGGGCTCGTAACGTGCCTGCAGCTCGCTCTGGTCCTCCACTACGCCCAACACCTGAACACCAGCGCCGGCCTGATCCCGATCGGCGAACAGCGATTCGTTTGGCGCACCGCTGGCCTGCTGCAGCACAGTGGCGAACACCGGATGACGGGCACGGTAGGTCTGGTCGACACTGGAGGACACCGTCTCGGCGTTGGCGATGTTGCTGGAAATGGTATTCAGGCGCGTGCTCTGGGCACTCATGCCGCTACCGGCGATATT
The DNA here is from genome assembly GCF_000756775.1 of Pseudomonas saudiphocaensis. NCBI lineage: Bacteria > Pseudomonadati > Pseudomonadota > Gammaproteobacteria > Pseudomonadales > Pseudomonadaceae > Pseudomonas > Pseudomonas saudiphocaensis. The sequence goes on along the minus strand of NZ_CCSF01000001.1, from coordinate 234,041 downwards.
GAAAACACTGCTAAGTGACATGGCGCTGCTCCTTGTTATTCGCCGCGCAGGGCGCTCATCAGGCCTTTGAATTTGCTGTTGAGCAGAGTAAAACTCGCCTGGAAATCTATGGCGTTCTCGGCATAGGTCGCCTGCTCCACCTGCATATCAACCGTGTTCTGATCCAGCGCCGCATGCGCCGGAGTGCGAAAACGCAAACCGGGATCGGCAATTTCCAGCCCTTCGGCGGCAATGTGCCGGCTACTGGTCACGGCAACTGCGAAGCCACCTTGATTTTTGTTGGCCTGCTCAGCCAGAACGGCACTGAAATCCAGATCTCGCGCCTTGTAATGGGGCGTATCTGCGTTGGCGATATTGTTGGCCAGCACTTCAGCGCGCTGAGCGCGAAAGCCGAGCGCTTTTTCGTGAATGCCAAGTGCCTTGTCGAAACTGATGCTCATGGTTGGCCCTCTGCGGGTACAAGTCTTACTGGGCTATCACCAGCAAGGGCCGTGCCATCACAACAAAAGGCTGATTTAACAAGGGTTTTTAGTGGGGTAAAAGCCAGGAAGCGTCAAAAGCGGCAAAGCCTTTCCAGTGTTTTGCCGCATTTATCCAGCAAGGCGACATTTTTTTGCCGCTACAGGAGAGAAGAAGTCTGGGCTTATTTGGCTTTATAGATGATGCCCGGGCTGCACTGAACCATCTGATATAGCTCTGGCAGACCGTTGAGCGCCTCGGAGGCCCCGAGGAACAAGTAACCACCCGGCTTCAGAGTGGCGTGAATACGCTTGAGGATGTCCTTCTTCACATCCGCGGAAAAGTAGATCAGCACATTCCGGCAGAACACCACATCGAACTTGCCCAGAACCGCATAGCTATCGAGAAGATTCTGCACCCGGAACTCTACACGACTGCGAATGGCCGGCTTGACGACCCAGCGCCCAGGCGTCTTGACATCGAAATAGCGCTGCAATCGCTCACTCGACAAACCCCGCGCAATGGCCAGACTGTCGTACTCTGCTGCCTTACAGGCTGCAAGCATGGTGGCGGACAACTCGGTCGCGACGATCTGCACCGAAGGCTTGGGCTGGCCAGGATTGCTGCGCTCATACTCATCGACAGTCATCGACAACGAATAGGGCTCTTGCCCAGACGAGCAGGCAGCCGACCAGATGCGCAGCCGCTGCCCCGGCGCGGACTTAAGCAACTCGGGAAGTACGCGGCTTTTGAGCACCTCGAATGGATAGGTGTCGCGAAACCAAAGTGTTTCGTTGGTCGTCATCGCATCGATGACCTGCTCACGCAACCCCCTGTGGGATTGCCCTTGAATGAGACGAACCAGCTCGCCAAGACTCTTCAGCCCCTGTTGCTCCATCAGCTTGTTGAGCCGACTGGAAACCAGGTACTGCTTGTTGTTACCCAGAAGAATGCCGCAGCTCTTTTCCAGGAACACTCGAAACTGATCGAATTCCAGATCACCTGACACTAATCACGCCTCAACATTCAAAGGGGCACTGCTTCGACATCAACCCGTGGTGCGGATTCGATCAAGCACTCGATTGGCCAGATCATCCGGCTGGAACTTGGCGAGGAAGTCATCCGCCCCGACTCGCTGGACCATGCTCAGGTTGAATACCCCGGAGAGCGAAGTATGCAGCAGAATATGCATATCACCCATAGCCGGATCCTGCCGCACTTCGGTTGTCAGCGTATAACCGTCCATTTCCGGCATCTCGATGTCGGAAATCATCATCATGAACTCCTCGGACGGCTTCTTGCCTTCTGCGATAAGCCCTTTGAGATAGTTCAGCGCCTGGCGGCCGTCGTTTTGCGTGACCACCTCGATACCCAACCCCTGCAAACAACGGACGATCTGCTTGCGCGCCACTGACGAGTCATCGACGATCAGTACGCGACTGGAAGACGTGCGGTCGTGCATCTCTACGCTGCCGACACCAACCGACACCTGTTCGGAGACGGGCGCCACCTCAGCCAGCACCTTTTCAACGTCGATGATCTCGACCATCTGGCCATCTACATGAGTCACAGCCGTCAGGTAATGGTCGGTCCCCACGCCCTGGGGCGGTGGAAGAATATCCTCCCAGTTCATATTGACGATCCGCTCGACCGAGTGAACCAGGAAGCCAAGCACCCTATTGTTGTACTCGACAATGATGGTGAAGCTGTTGGTCAGATCATCCAGCGCCGCTTTGCCTGTCGCCAGCGAGAGATCGAGGATGGAGAGCGTACTGCCTCGGATATTGGCAACACCCCGCACGACCGGACTCGACTTGGGCATCAGCGTCAGCCGTGGGCACTGTAGCACTTCCCTGACCTTGAAGACGTTGATTCCGTAAAGCTGCTTGCCTTCGAGCCTGAACAACAACAATTCAAGGCGGTTTTGCCCTACCAGCTGAGTACGCTGATTAACCGAATCCAATACACCGGCCATGCCAGTTTCCTCTTTGCTTGCGCGATGGGCTGATAGACGCTTCGACTGCGCGTTACGGCACGTACCTTGCTTTTGTATAAGCCATGAGCGAACAGATGACTTTTTCCCGGCGGACATACAAGGCTTTTATCAGCGCAACCCTTTTGCCGCTGCTGTGCGGACTAGGCCAGCTTGCCGAATCGGCAACCGTAACGCGACCTGAACAGCTTATCGGCGCGACACGGGAATTTCTTGAGCGCGAGGTGGCTGATTATCTGCAACGCAGCCAGATCCAGGCGCGCTATCAGGTCGAGGTCAACCGGCTGGACCCGCGGCTGCGCCTGGCCTTGTGTGACCAGCCTTTGACAACGAAACTGGAAAGTCCCGCCCAGCCGATCGGTCGAGCCACGGTTCGAGTAAGCTGCGAAGGCACTGCACCCTGGTCCGTTTTCGTACCTGCACAAATCCATCTGTATCGCGATGTCGTTGTGGCCAGAAGACCACTGCAGCGCAACAGCACTATCGAAGCCGCAGACATAACGCTGGCCGAACGAGATGTTGGCCTGCTGAATCAGGGCTATCTCACTTCGCTCGACCAAGCCCTGGGCAACAAACTCACACGTCCGCTACAACCGGACCAGGTGTTGCCGCCCAGCCAGGTATCGCCAGCCGAAGTCGTGCGCAAGGGAGATCAGGTGGTAATCACCGCGAAAAACTCGACAATAAATGTGAGAATGCCCGGCGAGGCGTTGTCAGATGGGGCACTGGGTAGCCAGATCAGGGTTAAGAACCTACGCTCTGGACGAGTGATCAGGGCTAGGGTCACGGGCCCAGGACAAGTAGAAGTTATGATGTAAGACGCAATCTGTTTTGCACAGAAATATAGCTAAAGTTTTACAGCGTCCTGCCGAAGAACTGGCAAGCGTACTGATTTCTTCGAGGTTTCGATCATGGTTATCGATTTCAACCGGCCTAATGGTGCCGCCAACCTGCCTAACAGCGGGCGTAGCAACGGCGTTCAAAGTACCGACCAGCCTGCTGCACAGCAGAATCCAGTGGCCGATACGGCCAAGGGCACCAACAACACCGTGGCATCGGGCGAGAATGTTCAGCTCAGCCCCGAAGCACAGCGACTGCAGCAGGCAACGGAAAAGCTCAACCAGCAGCCTTCGGTTGACCAGGAGCGTGTTGCCCGCATTCGCCAGGCCATTGCTGACGGCAGCTACCAGGTGGACAGCCAGCGCGTGGCATCGAAACTGCTGTCTTTCGAAAGCCAGCACTGAAACCGGCGTCAAGATAGCTGGGCGTCGGCGTACGGAGAGTGAACATGCGTGATACTGAACTGCTTCAACAGCTCACCGAAGATGTCGGCACCGCGCAGAAGCTTCTTGAGCTCATGGACGCCGAATATCTGGCACTTGCCGAACGCAACCTGGCTGGCTTGGAAGCGTTGCTCACGCAAAAACAGGCCCTACTGGCAATTCTGGGACAGCACGGCACCCTCCGCAGCCAGACACTCGCCAAGTCACAACTGAGCATCGACAAGAATGGCCTTGCGGCTTTCGCCGCTGCATCAACGGTGGGCCCCGGCATTCTGGAACAGGCGGAGCTGCTCGATAAAGCACTCGAAGCCTGCCGGATCGCCAACGAGCGCAACGGCCAGCAAATCCGCAACAACCAGAGCGCCGTTAACAGCATGCTGACCGTGCTACAGGGCAACAACCAGACCCCGGATCTCTATGATCGACGCGGTAGCGCAGCCAAAAGCTCCTACAACCGCCCTCTCAGCCAAGCCTAAGCCTCGCAACCCGATACAGGCACAATGCTAGTATGCGGTCGTTACCGTAAAGTGCCGGAGAGCAATGCAAGTGTCCAACCCTTTTGCGAAGGATGAAGGCCCACAGCCGCCTCAAATCCTCAAGACGCCCGTTGAAATCTATTCCAGCCTGCGCGCCCTTAACGAAAGCAATACGCCTCTACTGCTCCGCTTTACTGAACGTAGCCAGCGCTATCAGACCTTTCTAGTGGATATAAACCAGGAAAAAGGCTGGATCGCCATCGATGAGCTGGTGCCCAATGATGGCGAACGACTCTTACTAGCCGGAGAAGCCTTTCAGATCGAAGGCTTTCAGGAAGGCGTTCGCATTGCCTGGAACAACGAATACCCGGCCCATGCCGGCGAGCTCAACGACGCCCCCTGTTACTGGATCCCGCTGCCTCTAGAGATTCAATACCACCAGCGTCGCAACGCATATCGGGCTCAACTTATAGGGCAACCCATCAGCGCCGTGCTCGATGGACGCATGATCAAGAAGCCGCTGGAAGGCACGCTGCTGGACATGTCGGCCACCGGCTGCAAGCTGAGTTTCAAGGGCGACATTCAGGATCGCCTGCAAACCGGTCAGATTTACGAGAAGTTTTCGGCCCGCCTACCTTTCGGCACAATCACCACCGAAGTGGAACTGCGCCACCTCATCTACGATGAAAAAATCGACATAACCTTCTGCGGTCTGCGTTTCTACCGTATCAGCGGGATGACTCAACGGCAGGTCGAACGCTTCGTCTATCAGATGCAGCGTGAAGCGCGACGCGATCAAGTAGTAAGCCGTTTCGACTAGCCAACGCTCCACTCGCCTCACTTTCAACTATCAGGTGAGGCATAGCGCAGACGGAGCCCTCGCCGCTCGCATCTTGTACCCCTTCATCAGCCCCTGCTTGATCGACACCGTCACAACCCAGACAATACTGTATAAAACCACAGCCATTGTCGCCATGCCTTCCAGTCTTGCAGTCGAGTTCTACTACGTTGGCAACTTTCGTACCGCCATTCTCTGGGTGCAGGAGCGCTATGCCGATTTGCTGACAGTTGAGGAGCGCACCTTTATTGAGTGCTTCTTTGGACTGACACTACCCGCCCAGGCGCTGCTGGTGCGAATGATCATGCGCCGCGGCTGCCACTTTCGCCTGAGCAAACTCGACTATCCCGAAATTGGCGACAGCCTGGCCGCAGCCCTGATGCTGCTCGAGCTTGGCTGGCTAAGTGAGCAGGCATTGCTGAGCGCCACAGAGGTAGCCAAGCTGCTGCGCAAAGAGGAAGTGCTCGCTCACCTGCCGCTACTGGACCGCCGCGCCGTACAGAAGAAAAGCGAGCTGCTTGAACAGCTGTTGGCTCAAGACCTGCCGGCTCAGAGTTTCATTAGCTGGTGCCCCAATCTGGATGATCGAGTGCTGAGTCTGCAGGTGGGCGAGCTCTGCGACCGTCTGCGCCTGATGTTCTTCGGCAACCTGAGTCAGGAGTGGTCCGAGTTCGTCCTGGTCGACCTGGGCATCTACCGCTACGAGCCAGTAAAGATCACCCCACACTCTCGCGGATTTCAGTGTCGCCAGGACATTGAGGATTACCTGCACCTGCGCGGGCTACGCCAGCACTGCGACGAAGGCCACGACGTGGAAGCAATCCTGCCGGCGTTGCTTAGCTTTTCCTCGGAGAATCCGTACCTGCGCACCCGCCAGTCACGACTACTATTCCAGGTCGCCCAGCAACTGGAACGCTGTGGCGAGCTGGAACAGGCCCTGACGCTTTACCGGCAGACCAGTCACGACCAGTCACGCTGGCGGCAGATTCGCGTCCTGGAGCAACTGGGCCGCGATATCGAAGCCCTGGAACACGCACAAATCTTTAGCCAACAGCCCGGCAGCGACGAGGAAAGCCAGCGCCTTGAGCGCGCCCTGCCCCGCCTGCGGCGCAGGCTCGGCTTACCACTGGGCAAGCGGACCAAGTCGTTTGCCGAGGCGCGACTTGATCTGACGCTTTCGCCTGTCGAGAGCTGCGTAGAAATTGCCGTGCGCGACCATCTGCATCAGGACACCGCACCGGTGTTTTATGTGGAAAACTCCCTTCTATGCAGCCTGTTCGGCTTGCTGTGCTGGGATGCCATCTTTGCCCCGCTGCCTGGCGCCTTCTTTCATCCATTCCACAGCGGACCGGCAGACCTGTACAGCCCGGAATTCCACCCTCGGCGCCAGGCGCTTTTCGAGCGGTGCCTGGCGCATCTTGAACAACCCGACTACCCGCAGCTGCTGCGCGAGCGTTACCGGGAAAAGTTCGGTGTTCAGTCGCCGTTCGTGTTCTGGACAACGCTAGATGAGCCGCTCCTGGAGATGGCCCTGCACTGCATTCCTGCGCACCACCTACAGGCCTGTTTCACCCGTCTGCTGAAAGACCTGAAGGCCAACCGCGCCGGCATGCCCGACCTGATCCAGCTCTACCCCCACGAGCGGCGCTACCGCATGATCGAGGTGAAAGGCCCCGGTGACCGCCTGCAGGACAACCAGAAACGCTGGCTGAGCTTCGCCGCCGAACAGGGCATTGCCGTTGAGGTGTGTTACGTGACCTGGGCGGCGGCATGAGCTATCGGGTCGCGGTGCGGGCGCTGTGTGAATTCACCGCCAAAGAGGGCGACCTCGACCTGCGCTTCACGCCCTCGCCCACCGCCCAGGAAGGCATCGCCGGACATCAGGCCGTGGTCAGCCGGCGCGGCGGGCACTACCTGGCGGAACTGCCTCTGAGTGGCAGTTATCCAGGGCTATTGGTCAGCGGCCGCGCTGACGGCTACGACCCCGAAGCCAACCGCCTGGAAGAGATCAAGACCCACCGCGGCGACATCAGCCGCATCCCGGCCAACCACCGGCTGCTGCACTGGGCCCAGGTCAAGGTCTACGGCTGGCTGCTTTGCGAACAGCTCGGGCTGGAAGAACTGGAGCTGGCGGTGGTGTATTTCGAGGTCATGACCCAGGTCGAGCACGCCTTCACCGAGTGTTTCTGCGCCTCTGACCTGAAAGCCTTCTTCGATCAACAGTGCCTGCGCTTTCTACGCTTTGCCGAGCAGGAACGAGCCCACCGTCTAGAGCGTGACGACTACCTGGACGCCTTGACCTTCCCCTACCCCGCTTTTCGCCATGGCCAGCGGCAACTGGCCGAAGCGGTCTATCGCAGCGCCCGTGATGGCCACACGCTGATGGCCCAGGCTACCACGGGAATCGGCAAGACCCTGGGCACGCTGTTTCCCCAGCTCAAGGCTATGCCCGGTCAGCAACTGGATCGGCTGTTCTTCCTCACCGCCAAGACGCCCGGCCGCCGCCTGGCCCTGGACGCGCTGCACAGCCTACGCCCTGAGCATCAGGCCACACCACTGCGGGTGCTGGAGCATGTGGCGCGAGACAAGTCCTGTGAACATCCGGACAAGAGCTGCCATGGACAATCCTGCCCGCTGGCCAGGGGATTCTATGATCGCCTGCCGGCGGCTCGGCACGCCGCCCTCCAACACGGCTGGCTGCCTCAGGAGCAAGTACGCCGCATCGCCCTGGAACACCAGATCTGCCCCTACTACCTGAGCCAGGAATTATGCCGTTGGGCGGACGTGGTGGTCGGCGATTACAACTACTACTTCGACATGGGCGCCCTGCTCTACAGTCTGACCACCCTCAACGAGTGGCGCGTCGCTGTGCTGGTGGATGAGGCGCACAACCTGGTCGACCGGGCGCGCAGCATGTACAGCGCCGAACTGGACCAATCCATCCTTCACGACCTGCTGCGCCGGGCGCCGGCGCGCATCCGCAGCGAGTTGCAGCGCGTGGGTCGGCATTGGGAACAGCTCAACCGCGTGCAGGAACACGACTACCAGATTTACCCCAGCGTGCCGGATCTTTTCGTCGCGGCCCTGCAAAAAGCCGTAACCGCCATCACCGACCACCTGAGCGAACAGCCTGACGGCAACGACCGCAGCCTGCTGCAGTTCTACCTGGACGCCATGCTGTTCTGTCGCCTGAGCGAGGCCTACGGCCCCCATTCGCTGTGCGATATCACCCGCCAAACCGGCAACGCAATGAGCCTGGACACCACCCTGTGCCTGCGCAACGTGGTACCGGCGCCGTTTCTCGCTGCGCGCTTCGACGAGGCCCACACCACTACGCTGTTCTCGGCCACATTGCGTCCGGCCAACTATTACCGCGACCTGCTGGGCCTGCCGGAAGAGACCCAGTGGATTGATGTAGCCTCACCCTTTGCTGCCGAACAGCTGAGCGTTCGCGTGGTGCGCAATCTGTCCACTCGTTATCAGCATCGTGAAAGCAGCCTGGCGCCCATCTGCCAACTGATGGCCGAGCAGTACCGACGCGAGCCTGGCAACTACCTGGCCTTTTTCAGCAGCTATGCCTACCTGGAGCAAGTACGCGAACTTTTCGAAACCCTGCACCCGGACATCCCCACCAGCGTGCAGACCCGAAACATGCTGGAAGGCGAGCGGCAGGCCTTTCTCGACCGCTTCACCTTGAGTTCTGAAGGCATTGGCTTTGCCGTGCTGGGCGGCGCTTTTGGCGAGGGCATCGACCTGCCCGGCAAACGTTTGATCGGTGCCTTTATCGCCACCCTCGGTTTGCCTCAGGTCAATGTGGTCAACGAAGAAATCAAAGCCCGAGTGCAGGAGATGTTCGGCGAAGCCCATGGCTACGATTACGCCTACCTCTACCCGGGAATGCAAAAGGTCGTGCAGGCCGCCGGTCGCGTGATCCGCACCACCGATGACCGTGGCGTGGTTTATCTGCTGGATGACCGCTTTGCGCAAGCCAAGGCAAGAAACCTGCTTCCCAGTTGGTGGCAGGTGGAGTCTTGCTGGCTGTAACGGGCTCCATCGATCTAGCACAACGCGCCTGGCCGAATAGAATCGGGCCGATCAATCAGGAGACGGGCAAAGCTCGCACATAGGGCATGTGCTTCAGGTGATCGCAGCTTGGTAGACGAAGCTTGGCTTGATGGCGTCCCAGGCGAGGTTCGAACTCACAACCTTCCCCTTAGGAGGGGGATGCTCTATCCAATTGAGCTACTGGGACCATGCGGGGGCAACATCTTAGCGGTGCGCGAGCTGTTTGTCATGCTCGCGCAGGCACTCGCAGGCACGTCTGATCTTGCCCTCTTTAGGGAGGCTTTTCGCCTTGGAAAACTCAACGAGCCGTGACAATTGCATTTTGCACGGGCCAACCAGTGCAACCTTGCAAAACGCAGTATCGCCTTCGCCCTGTCAAAGCATAAATAGTTGATTTTAAAGGACTTTTTCGGCATGCAAAATTGGCACAGCGAATGCTACTAAAGTAGTTAGCCATAACGCGAAGGAGACGCCTATGACACATTCAGCGTATTTGCTCAGCACAGTGATGCTGGCAGCCGCAGCTGCGATCCACTTGCAAGACATGAGGTCAGGCATGGATCGCCCAGATTTCCATACAACACCGAATGTAGTGCACTCAGCCCGTAGTACTCCCTCCTTCGCTTCGCCTCCAGCTATCCAGACTATTGGCACTGGTGAGGTGAGAACAGTTCAGCAGCCTCAGCGATGGGTCTTCTAGCGCTTTGCAATCATCGAATCGACCGAGGAAAAAACCATGACCATCCATGCTTTTCTGTTTCTGTCACTGTGCATCGCCTGCTCAATACTGGGACTGACAGCTGAAATGAGCGATAGCTGGGCTACCTTGGCAAAAGTTGGAGCCGTGGTGTTCGGGGCGCTCTTTGCAGGTTCACTGGTGATCGGAAAACGGATCAAGTTCGACCCCGTCCTGCGCTGAAAAGCGCGGCGGGTCACAATAGAGGCACTCTGACACTATTATGCCTTCGCTTTGCTAAAAGCTTGACGTATAATTGGCGCCATTAAGTCGTCTACATCTTTTTTTCAGGTTGTGGAACAGCCGCGGGGTTTGGCTGTCAGACCGATGACTAGAACGGCAATAAGCCACCATCGCCCACCTGACTAACCGGTTTATAGTATGCGCCCAATGAAGCAGGCAGTTTATTCCAGCCGTACGGCTGACAAGTTTGTCGTTCGGCTACCCGATGGGATGCGTGAGCGGATTGCGGAAGTTGCACGTAATCATCACCGCAGTATGAATTCGGAGATCATTGCCCGCCTGGAGCAAAGCCTTCTTCAGGAAGGTGCACTGGGTGATGATCTGAACATGCGTCTCGACAGCCCCGAGCTGTCACTGCATGAGCGTGAGTTGCTGCAACGGTTCCGGCATCTTGCGCATCGCCAACAGAACGCGCTGATTGCGCTGATTGCGCAAGACAGCGAAGCCGGCAAAGAAGAAGACTGATAGACGATTGCAGTCTCGCCTATCCTCAAACGCCTCGACTTGTCGAGGCGTTTGCATTTCTGGCATTGCGAAAGCTATCTCGCTAAAGGGAACGGGACCTGGGACTAAAGCCCAATAAGGCTTGTGCGCCTATCCAACCGACGCACAAGGTCAACTACAGGCGAAACAGTATCCCCAACCAGCTGCGCCAGAGTGCAATCAGAGCAGGAAGAGCGTCGCCAACCCAAGGAAGATGAAGAAACCACCACTGTCAGTCACTGCAGTGATCATCACACTCGACCCCAGGGCGGGATCTCGCCCCATGCGTGCCAGAGTCACCGGAATCAGCACGCCCATCAGCGCAGCCAGCAAAAGGTTGAGCGTCATCGCGGCAGTCATGACCACCCCGAGCGACCAACTGCCGTAGAGCCAGTAGACCACCAGCCCTATCACACCACCCCATATCAGACCGTTCAGCAGCCCTACACCCGCCTCCTTGCGTAGCAACCGGAAGCCATTGCCGGTGCCCATCTGATCCAGGGCCATCGCCCGCACAATCATGGTAATTGTCTGGTTGCCCGAGTTGCCGCCAATTCCCGCCACGATCGGCATCAGAGCCGCCAGCGCCACCAGCTTCTCGATCGAGCCATCGAACAGCCCGATCACTCGCGACGCGACGAAAGCCGTAATCAGGTTCAGCGCCAGCCAGGCCCAGCGGTTGCGCAGTGATTTCCAGACCGAGGCAAAGATATCCTCCTCTTCACGCAGACCGGCCATGTTGAGGACTTCGCTCTCGCTCTCCTCACGAATCAGGTCAACCATCTCATCGATGGTCAAACGGCCAATCAGCTTGCCCCCCTTGTCCACCACAGGCGTGGAAACCAGGTCATAACGCTCGAAGGCCTGAGCTGCCTCGTAGGCATCCTCATCGGGATGGAAAGTGACCGGATCATTGGCCATCACCTCGGCCACCTGCTTTTCAGGGTCATTAACCAACAGACGCTTGATGGGCAGAACACCCTTGAGCACGCCGTCGTAATCCACTACGAACAGCTTGTCGGTATGACCAGGCAGCTCCTTGAGTCGGCGTAGATAACGCAGGACCACCTCCAGGCTCACATCCTCGCGGATCGTGACCATTTCGAAGTCCATCAGGGCACCGACCTGATCCTCCTCGTAGGACAAGGCCGAACGGACGCGCTCACGCTGCTGCGCATCAAGGGTCTCCATCAGCTCGTGGACGACGTCGCGCGGCAGCTCTGCAGCCAGGTCGGCCAGCTCGTCGGCATCGAGATCCTTGGCGGCCGCCAGGATTTCGTGATCATCCATGTCGGCGATCAGCGTCTCGCGTACCGCGTCGGAAACTTCGAGCAGGATGTCACCGTCGCGCTCGGACTTGACCAGCTGCCAGACGGTCAGGCGGTCATCCAGCGGCAGCGCTTCAAGGATGTATGCAACGTCTGCCGGGTGCAGCGCTTCCAACTTGCGCTGCAGCTCGACGAGATTCTGACGATGCTCCAGGTTGTCGATCAGCTCCTGCGGCTGACCGATACCCTGGCGGTAGGCAAGATCCTCAACGATCTTTTGACGATGCAGCAGTTCGACAACTTGCGCCAGACGATCCTGGAGACTTTCCTGCGGCTTTTTTGCTTCTACTTCAGTCATGGCGCACTCCACCCCCGACGAACGGAGCGCGCCAGGGGATCAATCATTCAAAACGTGATTGGCCAACAAAAATCGTGTACGACTACAGGGCAAATCCATGAGAGGGATCCAAAAGCCCGAATGGGCGGACCGCGCAATAATAACACCGCAGCCGCCGCCTCGAAGCACGAAATACAGGCAATACAAGTAGTTGCGCGACATCAAATGACAAGCAGCACACTTTGCCATCCTGTCGACGCATTCACGTTGCGCGAAGACACGCCTGCAGTACATGTGATTATTGGCTAGGGTTTGTTACCGCCGTAGATCGTCAAGGAGGACGACCATGAGAACGCTGCTTGCCTCTAGCTGCTGCGCCCTACTTCTTAGCGCCCCACCCGCGCTTGCCACAAGCATTTACCGCTGCGTCGACGAAACCGGGCACCTGACCTTCACACGCCAAGGCTGCCCGCCCCAACAGACCACCGAACGCCAGCAAGCGTTCAATCCAACGCCTGGCTCCAGCAAGCCCGTTCCCATGGCAAAAGCGCCCAAGCAGCGCCCCGAGTCCAAAAAAAAGCAGGAGCAGACGCTGACCGTCGTCGGCGAACCAGATGATGGCTGTGGCAACCGCATAACCGGCAGCGCAAGACGCAACGCCATGATCAATCGGCAAAGCCTGCCGGGCATGACCCGCGCCGACATCGAAAGCACTTTCGGCAAGCCTGACAGCATCACCAGCCGCAATGGGCAGACGCAATACCGCTACACAGCAAGCAAGGGCCGCACTCACAGCATCAGCTTCGATGAAAGCGGCTGCGTAGTCGGCAAGCGTTGAATGAGAACAAAAAAAGGGCCTGCATCACTGCAGGCCCTTTCTCGTATGGCGGACTCAGGAGGATTCGAACCTCCGACCGCTCGGTTCGTAGCCGAGTACTCTATCCAGCTGAGCTATGAGTCCAATTTGCGCTTTTAGACCAGATCACCCCTGGTTGAAGCAATGAACCACATTGCTGCGATTCACTTTTGTATAGTGGCGGACTCAGGAGGATTCGAACCTCCGACCGCTCGGTTCGTAGCCGAGTACTCTATCCAGCTGAGCTATGAGTCCACTAAGGGTGCGCATTATAGGTTCGTGATTTTTCCGGTCAAGCTGTTTGATTCAATGAAGCATCAAATCTGAACAGTAAATCCAACCACGATCCAACTCTGCAAAATGGCGGAGAGGGGGGGATTCGAACCCCCGACACCCTTTTGAGATGTACTCCCTTAGCAGGGGAGCGCCTTCGGCCACTCGGCCACCTCTCCGCAACACGGGGCGCATAATACCCGCCTTTACCCCGCTTGCAAAGCGAAAAATCGATAAAAATTAATGGTTTGGTTCCTGATCTTTCTCTTTCTGGATCCGTTGATAAATTTCCTCGCGATGCACCGCAACCTCTTTAGGGGCATTCACTCCTATACGCACTTGATTTCCCTTTACACCCAACACAGTGACGGTCACATCGTCACCCACCATCAGGGTCTCTCCGACCCGGCGAGTCAGAATCAGCATTCCTTTCTCCTTAAAACGGATTCAATTCAGTAAGCAGTCTGCAAAGATAAAAGGCGGACATGTTCCGCAAGACATGGAACCTCAAGCTTTCCACCAGCTATTGACCAGTAACGACAAGCTTAAAGTTCCGGGGGCAGCCTTCCAAACGACGGAAGGTTGGAGCCTTCCGCCAAATCAGTGTTACTCCGCCGTTCCGGCCGGGGCATCCAGGTCAAAGGCGGTATGCAAGGCACGCACCGCCAACTCCAGATACTTCTCTTCTATGACAACCGAAACCTTGATTTCTGAAGTGGAAATCATCTGGATATTGATATTTTCTTTGGCCAGCGCTTCAAACATGCGGCTGGCGACTCCGGCATGCGAACGCATGCCCACGCCAACAATAGACACCTTGGCGATATCAACATCCCCAACGACTTCGCGGGCACCCATTTCCTGAGCGATATGCTCGAGCACGTGGAGCGCGTTCTGATAGTCGTTGCGATGAACAGTGAAGGTGAAATCCGTGGTGTTATCGTGCGCGACGTTTTGCACGATCATGTCCACTTCTACATTCGCCGAGCTGATCGGACCAAGAATCCTGAACGCCACGCCTGGGGTATCCGGCACACCGCGGATCGTCAGCTTGGCCTCGTCACGATTGAAAGCGATGCCGGAAATGATGGGCTTTTCCATGGAGTCCTCTTCATCAAGGGTAATGAGGGTTCCCGGACCCTCTTTGAAGCTGTGCAACACGCGTAGAGGCACGCCATATTTACCGGCAAACTCGACGGCACGAATCTGCAATACCTTGGAGCCGAGGCTGGCCATTTCCAGCATCTCTTCAAAGGTGACCTTCTCCAGCCGCTGTGCCTTGGGCACGACGCGCGGATCGGTGGTGTAAACGCCATCCACATCGGTGTAGATCTGGCATTCGTCGGCCTTGAGTGCTGCTGCCAGCGCAACGCCGGTAGTATCGGACCCACCACGTCCAAGGGTAGTGATATTGCCCGCCTCATCTATCCCCTGGAAACCGGCAACCACCACCACACGCCCAGCCTTGAGGTCCTTGCGGACGTTCTGCGCGTCGATTTGCATGATGCGCGCCTTGGTGTGGGAGCTGTCGGTGAGAATACCTACCTGGCTGCCTGTATAAGATATCGCCGGCACGCCGATCTTGATCAGCGCCATGGCAAGCAGAGCGATGGTCACCTGCTCGCCGGTCGAAACCATTACATCCAGTTCGCGGGCAACGGGTCGCTCGTTGATCTGCCGAGCCAGCTCGATCAGGCGGTTGGTTTCACCGCTCATAGCCGAGACCACCACGACGATGTCATCGCCGTTGTCACGGAATTTCTTGATCTTCGCTGCCACCTGCTCGATGCGCTCGACAGAGCCCACCGAGGTCCCACCAAACTTCTGTACGATCAACGCCATTTCATCGCCGCCTAAGCCATTCGTTAAACAACCCGACTTTCACCACGCTTTGTTGCAATTCAGTTATCGCTGATCGGCCTCAGAGCCCCTGCTCGACAAAGGTGCTGACCAGCGCCAGTGCCTGGTCAAGCTGCTGCGGGTCGGTGCCGCCGCCCTGCGCCATATCTGGACGTCCGCCGCCCTTACCGCCAACAGCAGCAGCCGCCTGGCGCATCAGATCGCCGGCCTTGAGCTTGCCAGTCAGGTCCTGGGTCACGCCGGCGACCAGCACGACTTTGCCGTCCAGCTCGCCACCCAGCAGGATCACTGCACTGCCCAGCTTGTTCTTCAATTGGTCCACCAGCGCCAGCAGCGCCTTGCCATCCACGCCATCGATCCGGGCTGCCAGGGTCTTGACCCCTTTGACATCGACTGCAGAGTTTGCAAGGTCATTGCCGGTAGCGCTGGCCGCCTTTGCCTTGAGCTGTTCGAGCTCTTTCTCCAGCTGGCGGTTACGCTCGATTACGCCACCGAGCTTGTCCAACAGGTTGTCGCGGTTGCCCTTGACCAGTGCTGCGACGTCCTTCAGCTGCTCCTCGGTGCTGTTCAGGTAGCTCAGCGCATGCTCCCCCGTAAGGGCTTCAATACGACGCACTCCAGCGGCCACGCCACCTTCACTCACGATCTTGAACAGGCCGATATCACCGGTGCGCGAGACGTGGGTACCGCCGCACAGCTCGACGGAGAAACCACCACCCATGCTTAGCACGCGCACCTGATCGCCATACTTTTCGCCGAACAGCGCCATGGCGCCCTTGCGCTTGGCGGTATCGATGTCGGTCTCCTCGATTTCCACAGCGGTATTGCTGCGGATCTCAGCGTTGACCCTGTCCTCCAGCGCCTTGATCTGCTCTGGCTTGATCGCCTCGAAGTGGCTGAAGTCAAAGCGTAGACGCTGGCTGTCCACCAGCGAGCCTTTTTGCGTAACGTGCTCACCCAGGATCTGGCGCAACGCGGCGTGCAACAGGTGTGTCGCCGAGTGGTTCAGAGCAGTGGCCTGGCGTACGGAAGCATCCACGGTGGCTTCGACGCTGGCCCCCACCCTCAGGCTGCCGCTGTCAAGGATGCCGTGGTGCAGGAAGGCGCCACCGGCCTTGCTGGTGTCGCGCACGTCAAAACGCAGACCTTCGCTGGCGAGGTAGCCGCAGTCGCCGATCTGCCCACCGGACTCGGCATAGAAAGGCGTCTGGTCGAGCACCACTACACCCTCTTCGCCTGCATTGAGCTGCTCAACGCTCATGCCTTCGCGGAACAGCGCAACAACCTTGCCGTTGCCGGAGGTGCCGAGGTAGCCGGTGAAGCGGGTCTCACCCTCAACCTTGACCAGGCTGTTGTAATCCATGCCAAAGGCACTGGCCGACCGCGCGCGCTCGCGCTGGGCCTGCATTTCGCGCTCGAAGCCTTCCTCGTCCAGAGTCAGCTCGCGCTCACGGGCGATGTCTCCGGTCAGGTCCACCGGGAAGCCGTAGGTATCGTACAGTTTGAAGATCACCTCACCGGGAATGACGCTGCCGGAAAGCTCGGCCAGATCCTGCTCGAGGATCTTCAGGCCCTGCTCCAGCGTCTTGGCGAACTGCTCTTCTTCATTCTTGAGCACGCGCTCGATATGCGCCTGTTGCTGCTTGAGTTCGGGGAAAGCCTCGCCCATTTCGGCGACCAGCGCGGATACGATCTTGTAGAAGAAGCTGCCCTTGGCACCCAGTTTGTTGCCATGACGACAAGCGCGACGAATGATACGGCGCAGCACGTAGCCACGACCTTCGTTGGACGGCGTTACGCCATCGGCAATCAGGAAGCCGCAGGAGCGAATATGGTCGGCGACCACCTTGAGCGAGGCCTGGCCTTCGTTGGTGCACCCTATAGCCTGTGCCGCCGCGTTCAGCAGGCTCTGGAACAGGTCGATCTCATAGTTGGAGTTGACGTGCTGCAACACCGCGCTGATGCGCTCCAGCCCCATGCCGGTATCGACGCTTGGCGCCGGCAGCGGGTGCATGACCCCGTCGGCGGTACGGTTGAACTGCATGAACACGTTGTTCCAGATTTCGATGTAGCGATCGCCATCTTCTTCCGGTGAGCCGGGCGGGCCGCCCCAGATGTGCTCACCGTGGTCGAAGAATATCTCGGTGCAGGGGCCACAGGGACCGGTATCACCCATCGCCCAGAAGTTGTCGGAGGCGTAAGGCGCGCCCTTGTTGTCACCGATGCGCACCATGCGTTCGGCCGGCACCCCGACTTCCTTGGTCCAGATGTCGTAGGCCTCGTCATCACTGGCATAGACGGTAACCCAGAGCTTTTCCTTGGGCAGGTTCAGCCACTTCTCCGAAGTCAGGAATTCCCAGGCATAGGTGATGGCGTCACGCTTGAAATAGTCGCCAAAGCTGAAGTTGCCCAGCATTTCGAAGAAGGTGTGGTGGCGCGCGGTGTAGCCGACATTTTCCAGGTCGTTGTGCTTGCCGCCGGCGCGCACGCATTTCTGGCTGGTGGTGGCGCGGGTATAGGCGCGCTTTTCCAGGCCAAGAAAGCAGTCCTTGAACTGGTTCATCCCCGCGTTGGTAAACAGCAGGGTTGGATCGTTCGCAGGAATCAGCGAACTGGAGGCCACACGCGTATGGCCCTTCTCTTCGAAGAAGCGGAGGAAGGCTTCACGGATTTCTGCGCTTTTCATAGATCTCTTCCAGAAGACTGCGGCCGAGGCTGCAAGACGGCAAGGCAAACGACACTGGGCGCCGATATGCAACCATCCAAATGGGTAATCGGCAAAGGGCCGCATTATATCGGCCCAGCGCGCCGCGCATAGGGGATAGGCCTGATTGAATCAAGCTATTTGACGGCTAAAAATTACCTGCACGGGCAATCAGCCGTTAAAACAGCTCAAGTGCCGCTTGGATCAATAAGCTTCAGACGGTCTCGAAAGAGAACGGTCGAGCTCGGACGCTGAAAGCTAGCCTGTTTTTTTCCTCGATCAGACTGGCTCGATTGCTTTAGCACTATGGCTTGGCGCAAATCACCTCAACGCAGCAGCCGGGTGTCCAGGACCGACGAGCCGCCGCCGAGCAGACTCTCGGTGATGTTGATGAAGTCTTCCGTTGTCGCCTTGTCCAGACGCATCAACCCACGCGCCACATCATCGAGCGAATGCTGGTTCTTGCTGCGCTGGCGGATTTCCCGGTCAAGCTCCTGCAACAGCAGTACCGCACGAGCGGTCACGGGTCCGGTGGATCGTTCGGTGCGCAGGGATTTGACCTTACGGCTCCATTTGCTCAGGTGCTCGCGAACCGCTTGGTAGCGGTCCTCGCTCATGCCTCCGGCGCGACGCATCAGCTCGATTGCGTAGTACTCGGCCAGACCTTCGCTGATCCAGTCGCTGCGATCCGCATCGCTGATGCGGCTGAATACATGGACCAGCTCATGAACCAGCGAACTGGTGCCATTCTCACTGACCAGCGGACGGTCCGCATGCATGAACAGCGAGTTGGGACCGGACAATCCACCGCGCCACATCGGGTCGCCCGCTCCCACGATCAGCAGCTTTTTCGGATCGCGGGGGAACACGCTCTGCACTTCAGGCCAGACAAAGGTCAGCAGCGTGAGGATATCCATTCGTCGCACCCCCTCGCCCACCGGCGCGGCGACCGTCACGTCGGTTTCCCCAAGCCGGGCACGGCGACTGCCCAGCTTGCCGGCCAGAATCCAGCCTGTCGGCCGGTCAAACATGCGCTCGGGGTTGTCGATGCGAAAACGGTTTTTGCCGATACGTGGCCAGCCGGTCTCGACGCTTTTCCAGCCTTTCGGCAGTTCGAAAGACAGCCGCGACACCAGGGTGTAACCACCCGGCTGGTCAAAGCGAGCGGCCGGCACCAGATCATCGCCACGAAGCAAGGCCCAATCAGGCGTCATACGCGCGTCGTAACGCTCATTGCTGCGCTGATGGCTGACGCGCACCCGATAGGCCAGCCGTGCCTTGCCCGCCGCGGGGCGCCAGACACCACGGCCATTCTCTTCCTGCCAACTGGCCTGCTCATCGGTCTTGAAGTCGCTATAGAGCCCCTCATCGCCCAGATTGAAGTCCAGATAGCTGACAGCGCTGCCTTCCTCGAGTACCAGTTCTACCTCAGCGACATCCTCCTCAGGCAGAAAACGGACGTTGAAGTCCAGATCGACACGCTTGGCCGCATAGGCAGGAGCAGCAAAAAGGCACAACAGAACGGCGAGTAGCGGCAGCTGGCGGAGGAACATTGGGCGGCTCCAGACAAAGGTTCAGTGCTAAGACGACAGGCTCCAGCGGAGATTCAACCGGCACGAAAAATCAGATGCTCCTCCCAGTCATCCTCTGCCACAGAGCCTTCGGCCAGCATGCGACCTGCCTGGGAGATACGCTCGGCATGTACAGCCTGCGGGTCACCGCATACCAGATGGTGCCAAAGCGGCAAGTCCTTGCCTTCGGCGACCAGACGATAACCACAGGTCGGAGGCAACCACGTGAATTGCGCCGCATCGGCAGCCGTCAGCTGAATGCAATCGGGCACACTGGCGCGGCGGTTGGGGTAATCCGTGCAGCGGCAGCTCTGCAGATCAAGCAGTTTGCAGGCGATGCGGGTGTAATAGACGCTGCCGTCCTCCTCGTCTTCGAGCTTCTGCAGGCAACACAGGCCGCAGCCATCGCAAAGCGATTCCCACTCTTGCGCGTCCAGCTCGGCAAGGGTCTTGCGCTTCCAGAAGGGTTCGACTTTCGCCGCCATCAGTAATCCACCTCGAACAAATGTGCCGCTTCAGACTGCATCGTTACGGCGCAGCAATTCTTCCGGGAGATGCTCGATATAGTCGTCCTGGGGCGGAGGCATCTGCAGGTGGAAGCCCTGCTTGTCCAGATTCTCCAGGACGGTCGCGATATTTTCCCGCGCCAAGGTACGCTCGGGTGTCAGCACCAGATCGAAGGCATGCTGCGGTGTACCGAACACGGCCAGCAGGGCCTCTGGCACGCGCGTGAGTGCTTCGCTGCGATCGACGTAGAGATACATCTCATCCTTGCGCGGACTTTTGTAGATGGAGCAAAGACGCTTCATGATTTTTTCTCCAGTGCATCGAGAAGGGATTGCCCCAGCCGCTCGCGGCGCCAGCCCCGAAACGAATCGGGCAACTGATAGGGGCCATCCGGATAGCCGGTCTTCAATAGAGCCTCGAGTACCTTCTTACGCAGCACCAGCTCGGGAGCGATGTCCAGATCGATTGCCGCCCGCTGCCCCACCGCCCGCAGTTTTTTCAGCAGCTTGGAAGCCTCCAGCGGCAAGGGCTCCGGCAAAACCGCTGGCCATTCCTGCTCAGGCGTAGCAGCCGCGGCGCGAATCAGTTCGAGCAGGGTTTCGCCATCCTGGCGAACGGTACGCGGATGCATGTCCTCGATGCGCGCCAGGCTGACCAGATCCCCGGGCTGGGTGCGTGCCAGCGGCCACAAACTGGCCTCGCGCAGCACACGGTTGCGTGGCTGATTGCGCTTGCGTGCCTGGGTCTCGCGCCAGCACGCCAACGCCCGCAATACGGCCAGCTGGCGCGGCTTGAGGCGCCAGGCCTGCTTCACATCACGATAGGCTTCGGCCGGATCGGTCTCGCGTCGCTGGTTGGCCACCAACTCGGCGCCATCTTCCAGAATCCAGGCGAACTTCTCTTCGGACAGCTTAGGCAGCAGCGCCTGATAAAGCTCGGCAAGATGCTGCGCATCTTCGGCTGCATATTGAACCTGCATTTCGCTAAGAGGCCGCTGCAACCAGTCGGAACGTGTTTCACCCTTGGGCAATTCGATATTCAGCACGCTCTGGACCAGCCGCGAATAGCCCATCGAAAAGCCAATATTGAGATAGCCAGCCGCAAGCTGTGTGTCGAACAGCGGCACAGGCAAGCTGCCAGTCAGGCGCAGAAAGACCTCAAGGTCTTCGCTGCATGCGTGCAGCACCTTGACCACGGCCTGATCTTCGAGCAGGCCGGCGAAGGCGCTCCAATCGGAAATCTGCAAGGGGTCGATCAGGTACGCACAACGCCCGTCGCCAACCTGAAGCAAGGCTGCGATGGGGTAGAAGGTATCGACCCGCATAAATTCTGTGTCCAGCGCAACGAACGGCAGCTGCCGCCACTCGGTACACAGGCGGGCCAGATGCTCGTCATCCAGGACCCATTGGGTAGTGATGGCCACTATGGCCTCCTTATCATCGGCTGAAGGCCGAACAGCAGCGCAGTATATAGGTGCGACCCATAATTCGCCGCGCAAACATCAGTGAAGCAATGTTAACGTTTGGCGAACCAACCACCGGAGCGTCTCGATGTCGCTTGCACAACTGATCAATGCTCAACAACTGGCCGAACGCCTGCCGCAGCCGGATTTGGTCATTCTCGATTGCCGCTTCGCCCTGGACGATCCGCAGTATGGCCAGCGCAGCTATGACGAAGCACATATACCTGGCGCTCACTTCGCCGACCTGGAGAAGGATCTGTCAGGACCTGTGATCCCCGGCAAAACCGGACGCCACCCGCTGCCCGAACCCGACCAGCTGCTGGCAAAGCTCCAGGCCTTGGGCGTGAATGCCGACAGTCAGATTGTGCTTTATGACGACGGCCCCGGCGCCTTCGCCGCACATGCCTGGTGGCTGTTGGTCTGGCTGGGCAAACGTGACGGTCTCTATTTGCTGGACGGCGGTCTGCGAGCCTGGCGCGAAGCCGGCCTACCGCTCGACGACAAGCGCCCCACTTCCGCGCCTGGCACTCTGCAGGGCAATGCGGACGACAGCCTGACCATCGACGCAGCAACACTGTCGAGCCAACTGGCCTCGCCTGACCTGACACTCCTTGATGCCCGCGCACTGCCGCGCTTTCTTGGCGAAGTCGAGCCCATCGACCCGGTGGCCGGCCACATTCCCGGCGCTCACTGCCTGCCGTTCACGGAAAATCTCGATACCGCCGGGCGCTTCCTGTCGCCCAACCAGCTACGTACGCGCTTCGAGCAACATCTGGCAGGCAAATCTTCGGACAGTCTGGTGGCCTACTGCGGCTCCGGGGTAACCGCCTGCCATAATCTGTTCGCGCTTTGCCTGGCCGGCTATCCACTGGCGAGGCTGTATCCAGGCTCGTGGAGCGAATGGATCACCGACCCGCAGCGCCCAGTTGCCCGCCAGCGGTAATGACAGAATCAGCCTGCCGGCTTCAGCGCCAACAGCACGAAGCCGCAGATGATCCCCGCCAGCGCAATCAGCCAGCCGATTCGGTGCGCATGGTTTTTCTGCGCCTGGCGAACGGGGTCCACGGGCTTTTTCTTTCTCACAACTCACCTGCCTTTCGAACGAAACAAGAACGCATGCACGGCGCAGCCGCTGAATGCCGACGGCATCCTCCTTCATAGGCGCTAAAAGTGAAAGTCCTGATCGCTGACAGCGCTGTCTCAACAATGCGGATCAACAGCGCAGGTTATCGCCAGCTGTATTGTCGAAACAGTAGCTTCCACTTGCAATGAGCGCCCAATGAACAGCCAGCAATCGATCCTGCTCCGCTACCCCTCCGCCAGCCTGTTACTAATCCAGCTGCTGGGCATCCTGCTGTACCCCTTTCTTGAGGACCTGTCTCGCGGACGGGCAGTCATGGGTGCCTTCGGCATTGTGGTACTGGTGGCAGCCCTGCGTATGGTGCGGCGCAGTCCCTTGATTCAGTGGATCGCCCTTACGCTGGCAGCGTGCATCCTGGCCCTGACCATCATTGGCGAGGTGCGCAGCAGCCCGGCATTGCAGCTGTCGCTGGCAGCACTCCAGGCTGCCTTCTACTTTTATGCTGCGGCCAGCCTGATCGCCTACATGATGGAAGACCAGCGCGCCACCACAGATGAGCTGTTCGCGGTGGGTGCAACCTTCACCCTGCTCGCCTGGGCCTTCGCCTACAGCTTCGTTGTTTGTCAGATGTTGCTGCCGGGCAGCTTCGCTGCGGCGATCGAGGCTGAGGCGCCGCGTAGCTGGGTCGAGTTGCTTTTCCTCAGTTTCAGCATCCTCTCCGGCGTGGGCATCGGCGACATACTGCCGCTGAGCCCCATGGCACGCGCACTGGTGATGCTCGAGCAGTTCGCCGGCGTGATGTACATCGCCCTGGTGGTTTCACGGCTGATCGGCCTGACCATCAGGCGCTAGCGCGGCAAACCTGAGGGCTCCGATCTCGCATTCACTGCGCGCCGAACATTGCCGTCCAGTAGATGCCACCATCGCTTTGCGGATCGACCGCATAAGCCGCGCCGAGGTCACTGAATCGCGGATTCATTAAGTTGGCGCAATAGCCGGGGCTGGCCAGCCAGCCGTCAACCACCTTGCGCGGCGTATCCAGCGCGGCGGCGATGTTTTCGCCGATTTGCGCGCCGTCGTAGCCGGCAAGCTCTGCTCGGTCGCCCGGGGTACGGCCATCACTGCCCAGATGACTGAAGAAGTTGCCATTGGCCATGGCCCGGCCGTGAGCCTCGGCCGCCGTACCCAAAGCCGCGCTCCAGGCCAACGGTGTGGCAGCGCTGAAGGATTGCGTGCCACATTGACGCGCTTGGCCACGCGCCTGATTGATCAGGTCAAGGAGCTTTTGCCCTTCGGCCTGCCAGTCGCCGAGTTTTCCACTCAGCAGCGGACGGGCCACGACGATGCGCCAATCACGGCCCTCCTGACTTACGCCGATGTCGACGAACTGTGGGTCCAGGAGAATCTTGCAGTAGCTGTCCTGCAGCACCTGCATGGCGGCTTGCGTATCCCGAGGCCCCGACAGGCTGATGGCTCGCACGTTGATCAGCGGATAGGCCGCCGTGGTCAATTCGCGTTGCAAATCGCCGCCACCTCGAACCGGCAATGCCAGGCGTGGATCGATCGTCAGGGGCGGCAGGGCTTCATACGACTGCCCCGCGCAGCTGCGCACTTCGGCGCGGTAGACGTTGATCGACTCGACCAGCTGCTTCTGCTCCAGCGCGCTCGCGGCGCCCGCGCAAACCAGTCCCAACACGACCACTGCAAGACGTAGCGCCGATGACCCGCATCCCATGGTTAGCTCCCAGACCAGACCGTTTGATAAAGGCGCTATGTTGCACGTGATTCAGGCAGAAGTTGCAGAGTTTTCCGCCGGAAAACCTTCCACGCTCCTGTGGAAGGCTTCCCCTGGAGGGCTTTGCGCTAGCGGCCTTGCGGCAGACCCCGCGTCTTCAGCAGCGAGAGCAGCACACCACCGGCCAGCACCCCGAGCGTCACGCTGAGCGACAACAGCGCCGGCACCTGGATGAAGCCATGCAGGAAGATCTTGCCACCAATGAATATCAGCACGATCGCCAGCGCGTACTTCAAATACACGAAGCGGTGCATCAACGCGGCAAGAGCGAAATACAGCGCCCGCAAACCGAGGATGGCGAAGATGTTCGAGGTGTAGACGATGAACGGATCCTGGGTGATGGCAAACACCGCAGGCACGCTGTCCACCGCAAACACCAGGTCCGCCAGCTCGATCAGCACCAGCGCTAACAGCAGCGGTGTGGCATAGAGCAGCATCTTGCCGCTGGCCGGGTCGCGCTGGCGTACCAGAAAGTGCCCCTCATGTAGCTCGTCGGTAACACGGATGTGCCGACGCAGGAACTTCAGCAAGGGGTTTTGCGAAAGATCCGGATGCTCTTCATGATCCTTGCTGAACAGCATCTTGATGCCGGTAAACAGCAGAAACACGCCGAACACGTAGAGAATCCAGTCGAATTCCTGCACCAGAGCGGTACCCAGACCGATCATGATGGCGCGCAGCACGATCACCCCGAGGATGCCCCAGAACAGCACGCGATGCTGATATTTGCGCGGGATGCCGAAGAAACCAAGGATCATCGCCATGACGAACACGTTGTCCATCGACAGCGACTGCTCGACCAGAAAGCCGGTATAGAACTCCAGCGCCTTGGTCGCGCCAAGCTGCCACCAGACCCAGCCGCCGAAGGCGACGCCGACGCTGAAGTAGCCGGCGTAGAGCAGCAGGCTTTCGCGCATTTCGATTTCGTGCTGGTCGCGGTGCAACACGCCGAGGTCGAAGACCAGCAGCGCGAGAACGATGATCAGGAATGCCAGCCAGAACCAGTAAGGTGTACCAAGAAACGGTGTCGCCAGAAACGCCTGCAGAGCTGTCATGAGCCCTCCCTGTATGTCTGTCTAAGTCAAATTTCAACTTAGTGACTCCGACATCACGATAAGCACTGCTTACCGCCAGAGGGGCCCGGCGTCACGTGCACCAAGGGTAGTGAAAAGCCGATTCACTGTCACCTGGCAGAACCGCTTTATTCCGCCGCTTTCGGGCCACTGCGAGGGATTCCCGCACGGCGTTTGCAAGCGACTCTGCACAAATGCTCAGCGCGGGTTGATTTCGCCGTCGCGCTCGGCGTTATCGGTTTCCTGTTGCACACGTTCTGGGTCAACGATGTCTTGCTGCTGATCGATGGGCGGAATGCCCTCGTTGCCTGGCAGCTGATCAACGCCGGGTTCGCGGTCCGGATTCACGTCGGTACGCCCGGGCGTGAGCGGATCCGGCTCTCCAGGCATGGGCGAATCGGGATGCTGTTCCGGGCTCGGGTTCTTGGGGTCGATGGCCATGCTGCAATCCTCCTCTGAAACGAAGTCTTCCCTTCTTCGAGGAGCCGGCCCCGGCGTGCGTTCAATGGCGATGCCGGTTTTCGGCCGACTGACCCGGCCGTCGATCAATTGCCTCGACGCAACCGCACCACGGGCTAGAATGCGCGCCCTTCGAAACCACCAAGGTCTGCCAACCCATGAAGAACGTGCTCCTGCTCAACGGCGCCAAGCAGTTCGCCCACTCCCAAGGGCGTTACAACACCACGCTGCACGACGCGGCCGCAGCCTTTTTCGACCGCGCCGGCATCGCCTTCAAAACCACCGACATCGACGCCGGCTACGACGTTGCCGAGGAACTGGAGAAATTTCTCTGGGCCGACGTGGTGATCTACCAGATGCCCGGCTGGTGGATGGGCGCTCCCTGGACGGTCAAGAAGTACATCGATGAAGTCTTCACGGCTGGCCATGGCAGCCTGTACGCCAACGACGGCCGCACTCGTTCGGACGCCTCGCAGAAATACGGCAGCGGCGGCCTGGTGCACGGCAAGCAGTACATGATCTCTGCCACTTGGAACGCACCGCAGCAGGCATTCGACGACCCGACCGACTTCTTCGAGGGCAAGGGCGTCGACGCGGTGTACTTCCCCTTCCACAAGGCCCATCAGTTCCTCGGGATGCGTGCGTTGCCGACCTTCCTCTGTGTAGACGTGATGAAGGTGCCTAGCATCGAGGCCGACGTGGCGCGGTACGAGCAGCATCTGGCAGCTGTCTTCAAGCCCCAGGCGTAGCAAACCAGCCGATAGAGGCCGATTGCGTGCTATCGCTGGTTGCAAACGCCTTATCCAGCAGGTCGTTTGGCGCTTGAATGCCCGTTGGCTTGCTCGGAAACGGTGGCTGCCGCGACGCGTCGGTCACTGGCGTTCGGTGAGGAAAGCCGTCGGCGCAGAGCCGTCGGCATTCAGCTGATAGATTTCCAACGGCCTACCATTGGGGTCGAGCACCAGCAAGCCGATACCGCTGCCATTCCACAGCCGTTCGCCGGCCTGGCTACGATCCGGCACCCGCGGCACCACTTCCAGCCGGCGACGCTTGGTCAGCCAGTTCAGCGGCGACCAGGGCGCGTAAAGCCAGCGATTAAGGCGGTCGAACCAGTCCAACAGGCGACGTGGGAATTCGTTTTTCACGCCGCTGCTGGTGATCTGCCACAGCTGTGGGCCGCTGTCGCGGTCGCGAATGTGCAACTGGTAAACGAAGGAGTAATGCACGTCGCCGGAAAGAATCACGTAGTTACCCGGCGTCCGCGAGTGGCGGAAGATGTTCATCATCACGTGAGCGGCACCGCGATGCGCCATCCAGTTCTCCGCATCCACCAGCAGCGGATGCCCCGCCCAGCTGAAGATGCGCTGTACCGTCTCGATCAGTTTGACGCCGAACATCGGCGCCGGCGAAACGATAAGGGCGGCCGGGTGGTCCAGCAGGTTCTGCTGGAATTCACTCAGCGCTTCCCAGTCCATCAGGCCCGAGGGTCGGCTGAGGTTGCGTTCACTGCGCCAACGGCGGGTACGCGTATCCAGCGCCACCAGCGGCGGTTGCGTCGCGAGTTTGTAACCCCAGCCATGAAACTGGTGCAGGTCATCGATCAGACGATCCTGCGGCTCGCTGTCGAGCCAGGTGTCGTTGGCCGAGTCCATGAGTTGCCGTGTCTGCTCCAACAGTTCGGCAAAGCCGTCTGGCTGATTGCCCCAGGCCTGGCACAGCAGGTAGGCAATCAGCGCGTTGCCGATGATCCGCCGCGACAGCGGATGGCCGTAGGCGGTCTCTTCCCAGCGCGCCGAAAGGTTCCAGTCATCGGTGATGTCGTGATCGTCGAAGATCATCAGCGTCGGCACATGCGCCAACGCCCGGGCTGCCTGTGGCAGGCCCTCCACAAAGGCCTGCAGGCAACCTGCTTCGCGCCGATAGCGCGCCTGTTGCTCGGCGGTCAGCGCTGGCATCACCGGCTCGATCAGTGTCCAGGGCGTTGGCGACCAGACCAGCAGGTACATGGCCATGACCTCACCGAAAGTGATCAGGTGATTTTGTCCGTTGGAAGTCGTGAACACCGGCTTTTCCACGCCGCCGAAGAAGCGCTCGCGCAACGCCTCGTTGGACTTGAACGCCGGTAGCAGCTTCTCGCGCTGGTAATAGGTGGCCGGATGACGGAACAGCTCTTCGCTGTCCTCCACGACAGCGCCTTCCAGGCGCTCGCCATATAGCCCAAGCCGCTGTACCAGCGCGTGAATGGCCACCAGCATCGGGCCGGCGACATCATCGGCGTAGACCTGGTCGCCGGTCATCAGCAACAGCGCGGGGCGGCTTTCAGGCGTGTGCAGATACTCCTCGATCAGGTCGTCAACGCACAGCAGGCCGTCCTTTGCCGCGTGGTGCGGCTTGCGGCAGGAGCCGTGCAGCACCCGGTCGAGCCGGGGCTTGATGACGAAACTGGGCCTCGTTGCGCCCTCATACAGTAGATGCGGCGCCCAGTGAGCGATGCCCTGCCCTTCTTCACCGATGCGCAGGTCATATTCGATCAGGCAATCGGTCGGCAGCGGTTCGTCCAGCGACACCTCGATCAGGTGCAGCACCGCATTGCGACCGAACGCCAGCTGCTGGCAGCCGGCGCCATCCAGCGGCAAGGCGAGCCGCAAGTCGTGCGCATTGTTTTCGACAAGCAGGGACAGCTGCAATGGCCGGGAAGCCACCAGCCAGAGCACCAGCCGCGTCGGCTCGATGCGGCGTAACAGCGGTCCGACGAGGACCGGCGGCAGTGCGTCGGTGGAAGTGCTTGATTCGGTCAAGGGAGGCTTCGTCGTGGTGAACAGGTCGGAATTGAGACAGCGGCAGGCGTGTCGGGGTCATTCGGATCGGCTGCCCGCTCGCGGATGCCCGCCGGCCGGCGATGGCCAAGCACCGACCCGTCTGGCTATGATCGTCGGTCATGACGACCGTTCCGTTTCGCGCGCCCTGTCCGCCCGCCACCTGCAACTGCAGGCGCGACGAGCTGCTCGCGGCGCCCGGAGCGGATGTGCGTATCCTGCGTCTGACTCGCCACGAAGAACAGCGCCTGCTCGAGCGCCTCGAGAATATCCAGAGCCTTGCCGATCTGGAGAAGCTTCAGCAGCGGATGCACGAGCAGCTCGGCATTCGCCTGAGCATCAGGCCCAGCCACAATGAAGTACGCACCATGCGCGGCATCGCCATCGACTTCGCGGAACAACCGGGCCTGTGCCGCAAGACCCGCCAGTCGATCCCCGCCGCCATTCGCCGCGGCCTGGAGAAACAGCCCGAAATCGCCTTCCGCCTGCTGGATGCCCATGACCTGCTGCGCGATGCCTGAGGCGAGCAAGTTGGATGTGTACGGCGATCTTCGACAGAAATATCAACTGCAGCTTGCTGCAACTGCTGAATCTCAAAGTATAATCATTCCCATTTGAGCCAGCGTCATGCCTCAGGCTTTACAGCAGATTCTCGCCATCGAGGACGATCCCGTCCTCGGCTCGCACCTCAAGACCTCACTCGAAGCACGCGGCTTCGGCGTGACCCTCGTGGACGAAGGTACCCGCGGTCTTTCTCTGGCCAGTGCAGAGGATTTTGACCTCATCCTGTTGGACGTCCTGCTGCCTGAAATGCATGGCCTGGAGTTGCTAGCCAGGCTGCGTTGCAGCCGCAGCACACCAGTGCTGATGATGTCCGCGCTGGGCTCCGAGGCTGACCGCATTCAGGGCTTTCATCACGGTGCCGACGACTACCTGCCCAAGCCATTCAGCATCGAAGAGTTGCAGGTGCGAATCGCCGCGATCCTGCGTCGGGTCGCCTACGAGCGCTCATCGGCGCCGCACAACGGCAACGACGATGTATTGCAGTTCGACGAGCAACGCAGCGATCTGTGCTACGAGGGACGCTGGATCGGCCTTACCGCTACCGAATATCGCCTGGTTAGCGTCCTGCACGAATCGACCGGCGAAGTGCTGAGCAAGCCGTTTCTCTACCAGCAGGTGCTGCACAGGGGCTTTTCCCAGCATGATCGCAGCCTGGACATGCACATCTGCAACATTCGCCGCAAGCTGCTGCGCGAAGGCGTGCGGCTGATTCGCCTGGAGTCGGTCTGGGGCAAGGGCTACGTACTGGAAAGGCTATCCAGCTGATGCCCAACCGCCACTCGTTGTTCTGGCGACTCGCCCTGCTGGTCGCAAGCTTCTGCCTGGCCATGATCTGGGTGAGCGACCAGGTGGACCGTCAGGTGGCCTATCGCAGCTCCTTCCTCTCGCCACAGGCGCTGGAAACCCTGCAAGGCTATGCCGAACAGGCACATGCTGCTGTACGTCAGGGCCCCGCAGCGGTGGATCGCTGGATCGCCGCGCAGCAACGCAAGGAGCCCGGCGTGGTGCTGGTCCTGGACGCCCACCAACAATCGCTCGGCACCCGCCAGCCCGATGACCGGGAACGCAACCTGCTGCGTTTCGCCCGCCCATACGACCGCCCCATGAGCCGTCGTGCCGGCCCCCGCCCGCTCGTTTACCTCGACCTCGATGAACGCGGCAATCAGTTGGTCATCCAGCTGCCCGAGCACCTCAGCCCCTGGGATCATCGCGCCCTGCTGGTGGCTGTCAGCGTCTACCTGCCGCCGGTGGTGCTGTCGGTGCTGTTCGGCTGGCTGCTCTACCGGCTTCTCATATCGCCGCTGGATCGCCTGCGTCGACAGGCCAATGCGCTGCGCGGCAACCGTCTGGGCTCGCTGCTGCCTGCGTCCCTCACCCATCGTAACGACGAGCTCGGAGAGCTTGGCCGCTCGCTCGAATACCTGACCCAACGCCTGAACGACTCGATCCGCCAGCAGCAGCAACTGCTGCGCGACCTGTCCCATGAGTTGCGCACGCCGCTGAGCCGGCTGCGGGTCGCCTGCGAGAGCGAGCTGCCCCGCGACGTGCTGTGCGAACGGGTCGAGCGGGAGGTGTCCGGCATGCAGCGCCTGGTCGACGGCACCCTGAACCTGGCCTGGCTCGACAGCGAACAGCCGCAGCTGGAATGCACGCCGGTCGATATCGAGTCACTGTGGAACCTGATCTGCGAAGACGCCTGCTTCGAATCAGGATGGCCGCGAGAGCGCCTTGCCAGCGACATTCCGCCCGACTGCCTAGTGCTCGGCAACCTCAACGCCCTGGCGCAAGCGCTGGAAAACGTTCTGCGCAACGCCATTCGCCACTCACCGGCCGACGGCACCGTGAAACTGACGGCCCACCGTGAAGGAGCGCAATGGCGGCTGAGTGTCGATGACCAGGGGCCCGGTGTGCCACAGGACAAGCTCGACGTGATGTTCCGCCCCTTCTCTCGCCTGAGCGCCGCCCGGCCCGGTGGTGACGGCTTTGGCCTGGGCCTTGCCATCGCGCAGCGCGTGATCGCCTTGCAGGGTGGGCGTATCTGGGCCGAAAACCTGCATCCTGGGCTGCGGGTAAATCTTGTGCTGCAAGATGTATAGATTGTAAATGCGCTTTACTCTCAAATGAGAATACATAGCATTCACGCAGATCGGCGTATTGGTGCCTGCGCCTGAACACGCGCCCGCATCCGGGCCGTTTTAAAAATGATGCGTGATGATTCTCAGGGAGTTGTTGTAGATGGTCATTTTCAGAAGAAACCGACTGGCGTTGTCGATAGCCGTAGCCGCTTCAATGAGCAGTCTGGTTCATGCCCAGGATGCAATCGAACTGCAGCCGACCACGGTGGTGAGCGCCGCCGGTTATGAGCAGAACATCGCCAAGGCTCCTGCCAGCATTTCGGTGATCACTCGCGAACAACTGGAAAAGCAGTCCTACACCAATATCGTCGATGCGATGAAGAACATTCCGGGTGTTTATGTGACCGGTGGCGGCCAGGCGCAGGACATCAGCATTCGCGGCATGACCTCCACTTACACCCTGTACCTGGTCGACGGCCGTCCCATTTCTGCCGGCCGCTCGGTCAACACCAACGGCAGCGATGGCGGCAAGCAGATCGGCCTGCCGCCACTGTCGATGATCGAACGCGTCGAAGTCATCCGCGGGCCGATGTCCTCGCTCTACGGTTCCGAAGCCATGGGTGGCGTGATCAACATCATCACCCGCAAGGGTGCCAATGACTGGGGCGGCACCGTTTCCACCGAATACACACACTCGCTGAACGATCTGCAGGAAAACGAGAGCTACACCAGCCTCTACCTGGGCGGAGCACTGGTACCCGATATGCTCGGCCTTCGCTTGAACGGCGGGTTCACCCGCACCGAAGAAGCCGAATACGTAGGTGGCGGCGACAGTGCTGCCAGTACGCCCGACGGCAAACGCAAGCAGGGCGGCGCAGAACTGTACCTGACCCCCGATGAGAGCAACCGCTTCGCGATCAGCTATGACGCGGCGCGACTGGACGAGAGTGCGCATCCAGGCAAAAGCATCGCCTACACCCCGACCGCAGTGGCCAGCTCCACCGAGTACGACAAGGATGTGTTCGCCATCACCCACGACGGCCACTACGACAACTTCCAGATCAGTACCTACCTGCAGAAGGACGTCTCCGAACGCGTGCAGGAGCTGAGCAAGAAGGAAGAAGTGACCACCTTCAACACCCAGGGCAGCTACTTCTGGGGCGACCACGTGATTACTCTGGGCGGCCGCTACAAGGAAGAGGAACTGACACGCAAGGACAACGGCCTGCTCAGCCTGCTGCCCGACGCGGTCGGCGAGATGGATCGCTGGATCGCTGCGGTGTACACCGAGATCGACTGGGGCGTGACCGATGACCTGCGCGTCACCACTGGCGTGCGCTACGACGACGATGAATATTTCGGCGGTCAGGTCTCCCCGCGCGTCTATGGCGTCTACACCTTTACTCCCGAGCTCACGCTCAAGGGCGGCATCTCCACCGGTTATCGGCAGCCGACCCTCACCGACGCCACCGAAGGTTTCGGCGGCACCACTGGCGGCGGTGGCTGGCAATCCGTCGCACCGCACTCGCGAGCGATCAGCATCGGCAATCCGGACCTGAAGCCGGAAACCAGCACCAACTACGAAATCGGCTTCAACTACACCGACTCTGCCGCTGGTCTGAGCACCAGCATGATGCTCTTCCACACCCAGTACGAAGACAAGATCGCCGAGGATCGCTTCTGCTCCACCGATGCCAGCGGCAATGCCAACCGCGACAACTACGCCGCCTGGTCATGCAACTACGGCGGCGAGCGCTGGTACTTCCTCAGCACCCGGCAGAACATCTCCGAAGCCGTCATCCAGGGCGTGGAATGGACGCTGGAATACGACATCCTGCCTTCGGTTCGCCTGACGTCCAGCTACACCTTCACCGATTCCGAGCAGAAGTCCGGCGAGTTCAAGGGCGAACCCCTGAACAAGCAGCCCAAACACATGGCCAACGCCCTGCTGGACTGGCAGATCGATGATCGACTGTCGGCATGGGTCCAGGGCAACTACCGTAGCGAGACGTCCGATTACATCAGCCGCACCAGCATGTCCGAGGGCACCCCCGGCTACGGCTTCGTGGACATCGGTGGCGTCTACCGACTCACCAAGAACGTCGATCTCAAGGCTGGCCTGTACAACGTCGCCAACAAGGAAATCACCAACGAGGACTACGACGTAGTGCTCGATGGCCGGCGCCTGGTGGTGGGCATCAGCGCCGACTTCTAAAGCAGCCACCCACCTCGAAGAAACCTCGTTGCCCGGCCAGCTCTGTCGTCCGGGCAACGTCGTGAAGGACTCCTTCAGGAAGCTCGACTTTGCACCGATCAGCCGCTTCCAGCCGGCCCTGGCTGGATATAACCCTGCGCAGCGTCCTCGCCATCATTGGCGGGTACGCCCT
This sequence comes from Pseudomonas saudiphocaensis, assembly GCF_000756775.1. Classification (NCBI taxonomy): domain Bacteria; kingdom Pseudomonadati; phylum Pseudomonadota; class Gammaproteobacteria; order Pseudomonadales; family Pseudomonadaceae; genus Pseudomonas; species Pseudomonas saudiphocaensis. The sequence continues at coordinate 200,377 of NZ_CCSF01000001.1, read as the reverse complement.
GACCTACGCCTGCACCGCCGCGCTGGCGCGAACGCTGCCTATGCCGCGCGCCGACGCGGTCATAACCGCAACCCTGCTCTCCTTCGTCATCTATCTGGCCTTGGTGCTGTGGAGCTTCTCGGGCATCGCACTGCAAAGACTCGCGGCCATTCTCGCGACCAGCACACTAGCCCTCGCCCTCATCGGCTTCTGGCCGCAACTGCTGGAGCGTCTCGGATGAAATCCCGGATTAAGCAGAAGACCTTCACCCAGTCCATGTCCTGGCTGCATACCTGGTGCGGGTTGTTGCTCGGCTGGGTGCTGTTCGCGATCTTCCTGACCGGCACTATTGCGGTCTTCGACAAGGAGCTGAACTGGTGGATGCAGCCTGAGCTGAGCCAGCAGACGCTGGATCAGCCGGCAGCGGCGCTTGCCGCCCAGCGCTGGCTGGAGGCCCATCACCCTCACGAAGCAAGCTGGAATATCAGCCTGCCCACCGAGCGCTCGCCGGCGCTTGCGGTATCGACCGCAGAGCAGCGACGCGGTGAGCGCACCTATCTCGACCCGGCCAGCGGCGCGGTGCTGGAGCCCCGCCAGACCGCCGGCGGCAATTTCTTCTTCCGTTTCCATTACACGCTGCACATGCCGCGCAACATCGGCATCTGGGCGGTGGGCTTCGCCGCCATGGCGATGCTGGTGGCATTGATCAGCGGCATCGTCATCCACAAGAAGATCTTCAAGGAGTTTTTCACCTTCCGCCCGGCCAAGGGCCAGCGCTCCTGGCTCGATGGGCACAACGCCAGTGCCGTCCTGCTGCTGCCCTTCCATCTGATGATCACCTACACCGGACTGGTGATCTTCTTTCTCATCTACATGCCGGCGGCGCTGGATGCACTGTACGACGGTGACCGCCAGGCCATGCAGCGCGATCTGCGCGGCGCCGCGCAGACCCAGGGCGCGCCCGAGCGTGGCGGACGTGGGCGCGGCGAACAGCCGACGCAAGCGGCCCCATTGCTGCCATTGAAAGCGTTCATCCATAAGGGCGAAGCCCACTACGGAGCGGGAATGCTCGCGGGCCTGTCGGTGAGCAATCCCGGCAGGATTGATGCGCGCGTCACCGTCCGCCCCTTGCTGGGCAGCCGCATCGAGTTGACCAAGGGCGAAGCGCTAGTGTTCGACGGGGCCAGCGGCAAGGTCGTGCAAGCACCCCCACCCTCGCGGGCGAGCCAGCTTACCCAGCGGGTGATGGCTGGGCTGCATTTCGCCCAGTTCGGGGGCTATCCGATGCGCTGGCTGTATTTTCTCTGCGGGCTGATCAGCTGCGCCATGATTGCCAGCGGACTGGTCCTCTACAGCATCAAGCAGCGCAAGCAGGTCAAGGGGTCGCTGCGTTTCCTGAACATTGTGGAGCGACTCAACGTGGCCACGGTATCTGGGCTTAGCCTGGCGTGTGTTGCCCTGCTTTGGGGCAACCGTCTGCTGCCGGCGGAACTGGCCGGCCGCAATGCCTGGGAAGTACGGCTGTTCTTCGCCATCTGGCTGGCAAGCCTGGCACATGCCGCGCTGCGCCCGGTAATGCGCGCTTGGCGGGAGCAGCTGGCCGCCGCGGCGCTACTGTGCATCAGCCTGCCCTTACTCGACCTGGCGACCGGCCTCGGCGCTGACGGCCTGCGCCTGGGTGTTGACGCAGCGGCCCTGGCGCTCGGCCTGTTGTTGTTCTGGGCGGCTCGCAAGATCCCCGCGACCGCCTCCCTTTTGGTGCGCAAGGGTTCTCCTCTGATGGAAGCTGCGACATGAGTACCACCGCCCTGTTGCTTTCCCTGACCCTAGCCTATGCCGGTATGCTCAGCCTCTGCCTGGGTATGCAGCGCCACTGGAAACAGCTTGCCAACCCACGCCTGCCGGCCATGTTACGACGTATATACACACCGCTCGGAGGGGCATTGCTCGGTCTTTCCGGCTGGGCCGCCACGGACATATGGTCGTCCGCCATGGCTGCCGTCGCCTGGTTCGGCATGATTTCGCTAACCGGCCTGGCGCTGGTACTGCTGATGCCGTACCGGCCGCGCCTGGTGCTCTCTATACCGCTGTTCGGCACGCTGCTTACAGTGCTGGCTACCGTCTTCGGGTAGCCCAGGCTTTGCCAGCCACTCCCCGACAGATATGTAACGGGCTGCCTGCCTCAACTGGCGGCTATTGCTGGATAGCGCTTCATCATCAGCACGGACAACAGCAATGCCGCCAGCGCCAGCGCGCCACCGAAGAAGCCGATCGTCCCCAGCCCGATTTGCTGGCTGACCACGCTACCAAGCAAGGCACCAGCCCCGATGCCGACGTTGAAAAGACCGGAGAAAAGCGCCATGGCAACATCGGTGGCGTCGGAAGCGAAATGCAGCACCCGGGACTGCAGCACCAGCAGGAAGCACAGGACAACCGTCCCCCACACCACGCTCATCACACAGAACACCAGCGGCAACTCAGCCAGTGGTCGCAGCATCAGCAGACACAACGCCAGAACCACCAGCGTGCAAATCAGGAACGGCCGCGTATAGCGTGAGCCGTAGCGACTGAACAGCAACGATCCGAATAGTCCGGCGCCACCGAACAGCAGCAGTACCAGAGTGGTCATGTTGCCGCTCATCTGCGCAACTTCTCGAGTAAAGGGCTCGATGTAGCTGTAAGCGGTGAACTGCGCGGTGACTACCAGCACCGTCAAGGCATAGACGGTAACCAGCAGCGGCCGCTTGAACAGGACGGGCAAGCTGCGCAACGAGCCGGAGTTCTGGCTGGGTAGCAATGGTAGGGTCCGCGCCAGACAAAGGAGAGCCAACCCAGCCAGCACAGCGATGACCAGGAATGTGGTTCGCCAGCCCATCATCCCGCCTATTACGCGCCCCAGAGGAACGCCCAGCACCATCGCCATGGTGGTACCGGTGGCAAGCAGACCCAGCGCCTGCGCAGTCTTGCCGGGCGGCGCCACGCGCACGGCCAGCGAAGCGGTAATCGACCAGAACACCGCGTGGGCGAAGGCGATGCCGGTGCGGCTGACCAGCAATACCTCAAAGCTCCAGGCGACCCCGGAAAGCAGATGGCTGCCGATAAATAGCAGGAACAACCAGATCAGCAGCTTGCGCCGCTCGATATTGCGCGTCAGCAGCATCAGCGGCAGCGAGGCCAGCGCGACGATCCAGGCGTATACCGTCAGCATCAGCCCCACATGTGCGGTGGACATATCGAAGCTTGCGCCGATATCGCTGAGCAGGCCCACGGGCGCGAACTCGGTGGTATTGAAAATAAACGCCGCCAGCGTCAGTGCGAGAACACTGAGCCAGCTTCCGCTGGGGGTAGCGGTTTGCATGGTGGTCATGGAGGTAAACGAGCTCGGGGGCAACAAGGAGGCGAACCACACCCTAGACGCCAATAGGCATCGCCGCAAACGGAAGCAGGGCTAGCGGGACTGTCTAGACTGGGCTGAGAGGCGCGATTCTATGCCCCGTGGCGCGGCGCGACAACGAAAGCTCGACGTCTGACGCCACCGTATTACCACGCGGGCAGTTAGCTGTGCTCCGCGAATCCGCCACATAGCCGATGCAAACCCCAAAGCTGTCGCAAGCCTTTACAATGGCGCTCTTTTCATCTGGTACCCGGTCCGCGCGCATGTCTCTACCCAAGCACCACCTCGAACTGTTGAGCCCCGCACGGGATGTCTCCATTGCAAAGGAGGCCATTCTGCATGGCGCCGATGCCGTGTACATCGGCGGGCCCAGCTTCGGTGCGCGGCACAACGCCGAGAACAGCGTGGCGGATATCGCCGGCCTGGTGGAGTTCGCCCATCTGTTCCATGTGCGGGTGTTCGTCACGCTCAACACCATCCTGCATGACGATGAGCTGGAAGCGGCACGCACGCTGATTCACCAGCTGTACGAGATTGGTGTCGATGCGTTGATCATCCAGGACATGGGCATCATGGAAATGGATCTGCCGCCCATCGAGATCCATGCCAGCACCCAGACCGATATCCGCACCCTGGAGCGGGCGAAATTCCTCGACCAGGCCGGCTTCTCCCAGCTGGTCCTGGCGCGCGAGCTGAACCTGCAGGAAATCCGCGCCATCCACGAGCAGGTGGATTCGACCCTGGAGTTCTTCATCCATGGCGCGCTGTGCGTGGCGTTTTCAGGCCAGTGCAACATCTCCCATGCCCAGACCGGACGCAGCGCCAACCGCGGCGACTGCTCCCAGGCCTGCCGCCTGCCCTACACGCTGAAGGATGACCAGGGCCGCGTGGTGGCCTTCGACAAGCACCTGCTGTCGATGAAGGACAACAACCAGAGCGCCAACCTCAGCGCGCTGGTGGACGCCGGCGTGCGCTCGTTCAAGATCGAGGGGCGCTACAAGGATGTGAGCTACGTGAAGAACATCACCGCTTACTACCGCCAGCGCCTGGACGGCATCCTCGAAGGGCGGCCGGACCTGGCCCGCGCTTCCAGCGGCCGCACCGAGCTCTTCTTCGTGCCGGACCCGGACAAGACCTTCCACCGCGGCAGCACCGACTACTTCGTCAACGACCGCAAGATCGACATCGGCGCCTTCGACTCGCCGACCTTCACCGGATTGCCGGTGGGCGAAGTGCTCAAGGTCGGCAAACATGATTTCGTTGCGCAGACCAGCGAGCCGCTGTCCAACGGCGACGGCCTCAATGTGCTGATCAAGCGCGAAGTGGTGGGCTTTCGCGCCAGCGTGGTGGAGCAGCTGAGCCAGTTCGAAGACGACGGAAAGGCCCAATGGCAATACCGCATCGAACCCAACGAGATGCCGGCCGCGCTCAAGCAGCTGCGGCCGAACCATCCGCTCAACCGCAACCTGGACCACAACTGGCAGCAGGCGCTGCTGAAGACTTCAGCCGAGCGCCGCGTCGGCGTGCGCTGGTTGGCCAAGCTGCGCGCGGACGAGCTGGAGCTGCATGTCACCAGTGAAGAAGGCGCCTACGCCAGCGTTTCCCTGGCCGGTCCCTTCGGCGAAGCTAAGAAGCCCGAGCAGGTGCCCGGTCAGATCGCCGATCTGCTGAGCCAACTGGGCACCACCATCTACCACGCCGAAGAGGCCGAGATCGACGCGCCCCAAGCCTTCTTCATCCCTAATTCGCAGCTCAAGGCCCTGCGCCGCGAGGCCATCGAGGCGCTGACCGAAGCACGCGAAGCCATACGCCCGCGCGGCGGGCGCAAGCCCGTCAGCGTGCCGCCGCCGGTCTACCCTGAAGCGCACCTGAGCTTCCTCGCCAACGTCTACAACGAGAAGGCGCGGGCCTTCTATCACCGTTACGGCGTGCAACTGATCGACGCAGCCTACGAGGCCCACGAGGAAACCGGCGAAGTGCCGGTGATGATCACCAAGCACTGCCTGCGTTTCTCCTTCAACCTGTGCCCCAAGCAGGCCAAGGGCGTTACCGGCGTGCGCACCAAGGTCGCGCCGATGCAGCTGGTGCATGGCGATGAGGTGCTGACCCTGAAGTTCGATTGCAAGCCGTGCGAGATGCACGTGATCGGCAAGATCAAGGGCAACATCCTCAACCTGCCGCAGCCGGGCAGCGCTGCCAGCGTGGTCGGACAGATCAGCCCCGAAGACCTGATGAAGACCATTCGCAGCAGGCCGCAGCGCTAACGGGTCGTTGAAAAACCACCTGCGTGCTAATGTGCGGCCATCCTGACATCACCTGGAGACGCCCCATGTTGCTTCGTCTGCTAACAGCTTTTGTACTGAGCACAACCGCCCTGAGCGCCCTGTCCCATGAGCACGGCCACGCTGATCATCAGCAGGCAGCCGAGTCGCTTACTGTCAGTGGCGCCTGGTCCCGTGCGATGCCACCGAGCGTGCCTACCGGGGCGGCGTATTTCACCCTGAACAATTCGGGGAAGCAGCAGGACCGCCTGATCGGCGCGCAGACACCCCGTGCCGGCAAGACCGAATTGCACACCCATGTGCATGAGGGCGACATGATGCGCATGGAGCAGATCGAATCGGTTGAAATCCCAGCGGGCGGGCAAGCGGAATTCAAGCCCGGCGGCAATCACGTCATGATGTTCGAGCTGAAAGAACCGCTTGCTGCTGGCGATACCTTTCCCTTGACGCTGATCTTCGAACACGCCGGTGAAGTCGTCGTCGATGTCGTCATTCAGGAAGACGCGCCGCAAGCCGCTGGCGACGCGCATCATCATCACTGATCACTAGCCACTGAGCCTGCCGGAGCCGAGCTGGCTCCGGCCGTCAGCTGCCGGTCGGTGTGCGCATGGTGACGAACTCTTCGGCCGCCGTCGGGTGAATACCGATGGTCTCGTCAAACACCCGCTTGGTGGCACCCGCCTTAAGAGCCACCGCCAGCCCCTGAATGATCTCGCCCGCTTCAGGACCCGCCATGTGGCAGCCCAGCACCTTGTCCGTGTCGGCATCGACCACCAGCTTCATCAGGCAGCGCTCCAGGCTGTCGGTCATGGTCAGCTTCATGGGCCGGAAACGGCTTTCGAACAGTACGATCCGGTAACCCTGCTCCCGGGCCTGCTCTTCGGTCAGGCCAACGGTGGCCAGGTTCGGAAGGCTGAACACCGCCGTGGCGATGGTGTTGTAGTCCACCGGCCGATAGTCCTCCGGCTTGAACAACTGTCGCGCCACGGCCGTGCCCTCGGCCAGTGCCACAGGCGTAAGCTGAACGCGCCCGATCACGTCGCCAATGGCAAGAATCGAAGGCACCGAGGTGCAGTAGTTGTTGTTCACCTTGATAAAGCCGCGTTCATCCAGGGCGATATCGACCTGATCGAGGCCAAGGTTGTCCAGCATGGGGCGGCGCCCCGTGGCGTAGAACACGCAGTCGGCCTCAAGGGTGCGGCCGTCTTTCAGGGTCGCTAACAGGCTGCCGTCAGGTTGTTTGTCGATGCGCGCAATATCAGCATTGAATTGCAGGTCGACGCCCTTCTTGATCATTTCGTCCTTGAGGTGATCACGCAGCGAGCCGTCGAAGCCACGCATGAACAGCTCGCCGCGATAAAGCAGTTTGGTATCGGCACCGCAGCCGTGGAAGATGGAGGCAAACTCCACGGCGATATAGCCACCGCCCACCACCAGCACCCGACGCGGCAGGGCCTCAAGGTAGAAGGCCTCGTTGGAGGTAGTTACATGTTCACTACCGGGAAACTCCGGCACGTGAGGCCAGCCGCCGGTCGCGATCAGAATATGCTCGGCGCTGTAGCGCTGCCCCTCGACCTCGACGGTATGGGCGTCGACCAGCCGTGCGTGGGCCTGCAACAGGGTCACGCCGCTGTCGACAAGAAGATTCTTGTAGATGCCGTTGAGTCGCTGGATTTCCCGATCCTTGTTGGCGATCAGGGTGTTCCAGTCAAAGGTGGCGCCATCGATGGTCCAGCCGTATCCCTGCGCCTGCTCGATGTCTTCAGCATAATGAGCGCCATAGACCAGCAACTTCTTTGGTACGCAACCGACGTTGACGCAGGTGCCGCCCAGATAGCGGCTCTCGGCTACAGCCACCCTGGCACCGTAACTGGCGGCGAAACGAGCAGCACGTACGCCACCCGAGCCGGCGCCGATAACGAAAAGATCGAAGTCGTAAGCCATTAGCAATTGTCTCCTGTGAAGTACCAACAGCATAACCGAGGCCTATGGCCTGCTCATCACCGGGAGTGTATATGCGCCCTACTCTGACCCATCTCGCCCTGCACGTACCCGACCTGGACGCCTGCATCGAGTTCTACTCGGAATTCTGTGGCATGCGGGTATTTCACGAACGTGCAGGCAAAGGTTCACGCATTGTCTGGATGGCCGAGCCGGGCAAGGAGCAGACCTTCATATTCGTCATCATGCCGGGCGGAATGGACCGCGGATTGGCCGCCAACGACTACAGCCATTTCGGCTTCGCCCTTTCCAGCCGTGACGAAGTGGATGCCATAGCGGATCGCGCTCGTGAAGCCGGCTGCCTGATCTGGGAACCGCGTGACGAGCCCTATCCGGTCGGCTATTACTGCGGGTTGCGAGACCCGGCGGGAAATTATGTGGAATTCAGCTACGGCCAGCCGCTAGGCCCCGGCGCCGAGGAGCTGCCGGCTCCCTGAGAGCGGGCCGCCGTGCTGGCGGCCCGTGCTTACTCAGAATGCCTTGCCGGTGAGGTAGAAGTTTTCGTAGCAGAAGTTGGTCGCCGCGATATAGCCCTCGGCGCTGCCGCAGTCGAAGCGCTGCCCTTTGAACTTGTACGCCAGCACACAGCCATCCTTCGCCTGGCGCATCAGCGCATCGGTGATCTGGATTTCACCGCCCTTGCCCGGCTCGGTCTGCTCGATCAGCTCGAAAATGTCCGGGGTCAGAATGTAGCGGCCGATGATGGCCAGATTGGACGGCGCCTCCTCCGGCTTGGGCTTCTCGACCATGTGACTGACGCGGAAAATGTCGTCGCGGATCATCTCGCCGGCGATCACCCCGTACTTGCTGGTCTCTTCCGGCGGCACTTCCTGGATGGCGACGATGGAACAGCGGAACTGGTTGTACAGCTTGACCATCTGCGCCAGCACCGGATCACCGTCGAGATTGATGCACAGGTCATCCGCCAGCACCACGGCAAAGGGCTCATCACCGATCAGCGGGCGACCGCTGAGGATCGCGTGGCCAAGGCCTTTCATTTCCACCTGGCGGGTGTAGGAGAAGCTGCACTCGTCGATAAGGCGGCGAATGCCGACCAGGTACTTTTCCTTGTCGGTGTTGCGAATCTGGTGTTCCAGCTCATAGCTGATATCGAAGTGGTCTTCCAGCGAGCGCTTGCCACGGCCGGTGACCACGGCGATCTCGTTCAGCCCCGCTTCCAATGCCTCTTCAACCCCGTATTGAATCAAGGGCTTGTTCACTACCGGCAACATTTCCTTGGGCATCGCCTTGGTCGCAGGAAGGAATCTTGTGCCGTAGCCGGCCGCAGGAAAAAGGCATTTCTTGATCATGTGAGTCCTTGAAGAAATAGGTTCCGGTTACTGCGCAGCCCTGACATCGTTAGCCGTTGCCCTGCCCGCCTCGTCGGCAGCCCGACGCAGAGGCTACGACCATGGAATTCGGACGGGGTTCGCGCTTCGGTCACTGCGTCTAAAAATGCGGAGCGCTGAAATGATGTGACCAGCTCTCCTCGGTCTGCGTAATGGCACATAGCCTGACTGGTGACAGCATGAATGCCAAGCCCTCTTTCGGCCGATTTCCCAAATCTTCCGAGGCCCAAAAGCCGGCACGAGCAGCAACGGTCGAAATCCGGCGCTAAATGCCAAACAGATGATCTATGTCATTGAAACGGCAAATAGTTTTTCCAAAGATCGACGTAAACCGCCCCGCGAGACAGCCTGCTCATACTATGCGGCCATTGATAGAAATAGCCTTTAGCCATCACATTGGCCGAGCTTAAAAACTCATCAAGAAAACCGCTACCAAGCCGATAGAGGATTGCCTGTCGAGGCACCCCTCGGCAGGTGAATCGCTGGATGAAACGTCCCACTCAGCGAGCCGGTAAAAACAGCGTCTTGGCCATACCAGTAGCAGACCCCAAGGAATACGATGAACAGCTCTCCCGCTACTCGACAAATATCTGTCCAGGCGAAGATCAACCTGGCTTTGCTGGTGGTATTCGCACTGGTGCTATCCGCATCCTTGCTTCACGCAGCCATCACCGAGAAACGACTGGTGCTGCAGGTGGTCGAGCAACAGACCAAGGATGCTGCCGACTCCTATTTCGACAGCATCAACACCATGATGCTGACCGGCACCATGGCCCAGCGCGACGTCCTGCGAAACAAGATCCTCGCCCGCCCAGGCGTAATCGATGCTCGCATCATTCGCGGCGAGTTGGTCACCTCGGTCTTCGGCCCCGGCTACGCCCACCAGGCTCCGGCCGATGCGCTGGACCAGCGGGCACTGACGGGTGAGTCCATCATCGAGGTAAGCGAAGGAAAGAATGGCCGCGTCCTCACAGTGGTCAACCCGATCGTCGGCCACAAGGACTATCGCGGCACCAACTGCCTGACCTGCCACCAGGTACCGGAAGATTCGGTAATGGGCGCAGTGCGCATCAGCTACGACCTGTCGGCACTGGATAACGAGGTAGACCGCAACATCATGATTTCCGCCGGCATCCAGCTATTGCTGCTGCTGGCCGGTTTGCTGGTTACGGGCTTTATCGTCCGCCGCGTGATCATCAGCCGTATCAACGACATGCGCCACACCATGGAGGCCATGACCGAGAACGAAGACCTAAGCCGCACCGTGACAATCCATGCTCAGGATGAAATCGGTGCCATGGGTCACGCTTTCAACCGCATGATCGGCAAGTTCCGTCACAGCCTGGAAGCGGTTGCCGGCGCTACGCGCACCTTGGGTGAAGTATCGGAGCGCGTCTCCAACGTGGCCGAAAAGACCCATTCGGCGGTTATGGAGCAGCGCCTGGAAACCGACATGGTGGCTTCAGCCATGAACGAGATGAGCGCCACCGTGCAAGAAGTAGCACGCCACGCCACCCAGACCGCTTCGGCCTCAAGCGGTGCGGACGAGGAGTCCAGACTGGGTGTTCGGGTCGCTACCGAAGCGCTGGATGGCATCGAGATACTGATCCGTGACATCGAGAATGCTGCCCAGGTGATCAAGCAGGTGGAAGCAGACAGCGTCAGCATCGGCATGGTGCTGGGCGTGATCAACGGCATCGCCGAACAGACCAACCTGCTGGCCCTCAACGCCGCTATCGAGGCCGCACGGGCCGGTGAGCAGGGTCGCGGCTTCGCCGTGGTAGCCGACGAAGTGCGCACCCTCGCTTCACGCACACAGAAGTCCACGGAGGAAATCCAGGCCACTATCGAGCAGTTGCAGAACGGCGTGCGCAATGCGGTCAAGGCCATGGAAGGTGCTCAGGTCAAGGCGCACGCCGGTTCGGACAGCGTCGCCAAGGTAGCCCAGAGCCTGAACGTGATCGCCGGTGAAGTCGGCACCATCAATGACATGAACACTCAGATCGCCACGGCTGCCGAGGAGCAGAGCGCGGTAGCCGAAGAGATCAACCGCAACGTCACAACCATCAGCGTGATCGCCGATACGACCTCGAATGACGCTCAGCAAACCTCGCAGATCAGCGAGGAGCTGGTGCGCCTGGCGGCCGAGCTGAATCGGCTGGTCGGCCAGTTCAAACTCTAAGGTCGCGCAACCGACGAAGCCGGGCCGAGCGCCCGGCTTTTTTCGTTGCACGGGACGCCCCGACCATTCTTGATCTGGGACAGCCAGCCGATGAGCTAAAATCGCCGATAATCCGTCGCAGAACATCGGCCCACGGCCTTTTCTCCGGCCAGCCAGAATTTTCTTGAACAAGGTGAACACTCATGGACCATACGCCGCGCTTCAACCGCGCCCTGGTCGAGAAATATGACCGTCCAGGTCCCCGCTACACCTCCTACCCCACTGCACCCCAGTTCCATCAGGCCTTCGCCATCGATGACTACCGCAGTGCCGCCCAGGAGACCAATGAGGCTCCGGCACCCAAGCCGCTGTCGGTGTACATCCATATCCCGTTCTGCAAGAGCCTTTGCTACTACTGCGCCTGCAACAAGATCATCACCCACAAGACCGAGCGCGCAGTCGAATACCTCGAGTACCTCAAGCGTGAAATCCAGATGCAGGCCGCGCTGTTCGACCGCTCGCGCAAGCTGACCCAACTGCACCTGGGCGGCGGCACCCCGACCTATTTCACCAGCGAGCAGTTGGCGGACCTGATGGCAACGCTGCACCAGGCGTTCAACATGGACGACAGCGACAGCCACGAATTCTCGCTTGAAGTCGACCCGCGCACGGTCACGCCGGAGCAGATTCATGGCCTGCGCAAGCTTGGCTTCAACCGCCTAAGCTTTGGCGTGCAGGACTTCGATGAGCAGGTGCAGATTGCAGTCAACCGCATCCAGACCGAAGAGCAGACCCGTGAGCTGGTCGAGGCCGCTCGGGCAGCCCGATTCAAGTCCATCAGCGTCGATCTGATCTATGGCCTGCCGCTGCAGACCGTCGATAGCTTCAACACCACGCTGGACAAGATCATCGACATCCGCCCAGACCGCATTGCCGCCTACAGCTACGCGCACCTGCCGGAACTGGTGCGCGCACAGAAGCTGATCCGCCCCGAGGACATGCCGCCACCCGAGCGCAAGCTGGAGCTGCTGGAGCTGACCATCCGGCGCCTGACCGATGCAGGCTACGTCTATATCGGGATGGACCACTTCTCCCTGCCCGAGGACGAGCTAACCCTGGCGCGTGCCAACGGCACTCTGCAGCGCAACTTCCAGGGCTACTCCACCCATGCCGATTGCGACCTGATTGGTCTGGGCATCTCCTCCATCGGCAAGGTCGGCAATAGCTACAGCCAGAACGTGAAGGAACTGTCCCAGTACTACGCGCGCCTGAACCAAGGCATGTTGCCGGTGCAGCGAGGCTACAAGCTCAGCGAAGACGATCGCCTGCGCCGCGAAGTGATCATCTCGCTGATGTGCCACGGCCGCATCGACTTCGCCGAGATCGAGCAGCGTCACGGCATTGTCTTCAAGGACTACTTCGCCGAATCGCTGGCCCAGCTGGACGAGCATGTCGCCGACGGTCTGGTCGATATCCGCGACGATGCTCTGGTGCTGCTGCCCCAGGGGCACCTGATGATGCGCAACGTGGCCATGGCCTTCGATGCGTATCTGGGTGGCGAACAGCGGGGACGCTTCTCGCGCACCGTCTGAGCCGGCCGAAAAGCACAGACGCAAAAGACGAACGGGGCAGGATTTCGTATCCTGCCCCGTTTTCGTTCCCCGAGAAGCGTTCATGTCGCCCGTCAGTTCAGCCCCGTTTGCCCGCCACATCGCCGTATTGATACTGCTGTGCCTGGGTTGTGCGTTCGCCGGCAATCATATCGCCGCCCGTGTCGCCTTCGATGATGGCGCCGGCGTGCTACTGGCCATTCTGACGCGCTCCGGCGGCACCCTGCTGGCTCTGACGGGGCTCGTGATCTGGCAACGCCAGACGATCCGATTACCCACGGCGAGCGTACGCTGGCAGCTTCTGCTTGGCCTGCTTATCGCCACCCAAAGTCTGTTTTTGTATTCCGCCGTGGCGCGGATTCCCGTGGCGCTGGCGCTGCTGGTGGCCAATATCTTCCCCATCATTCTGGCGCTGCTGACCTGGGGCCTGGGCGGACCGAGGCCTACCGCGCGCAACGCTGCCCTCATGGGGGTGATACTGATCGGATTGCTGTTGGTGCTCGATATTCCAGGCTTGCTGCGAGGCGGTGCAAACTTGGACACCCAGTGGATTGCCGGTGTGGCGCTGGCCTTCGGCGCCGCCTGCGCTTTCGCCAGCGCGCTCTGGGTCACTGACCACAAGCTGTCCCAGGTACGCGGCTCGGTACGCAGCATGCTGACCATGCTGGTCGTGTTCTGCAGCGCGGCAATTGCAGGCGCCAGCGATGCCCTACCCGGCGCACTGAACACACCGGCCACAGCCAGCGGCTGGCTCGCTCTACTGATCCTGATGGTGCTCTATGGCACTGGCTTCATCACACTGTTCATCTCCATCCCGCGGCTGGACATGCCACGCAATGCGCCGGTGATGAACATCGAGCCGCTGGCTACCCTGGTGATGGGTTGGCTGGTGCTGGGACAGATGCTGTCCGCGATACAGATTCTCGGTGGCGCAGTCGTGGTTGCAGGGATTGTGCTGCTGACCTATCGACGAGCCTGAGAAGAACCTGAAGTGTTGGTGCCCGGAGCGGGAATCGAACCCGCATACCCTTTCGGATGAGGGATTTTAAATCCCTTGCGTATACCAGTTTCGCCATCCGGGCCGAAGAATAAGCAAGCGCTACTACCACCTGCCGGTAACAATGCCGCATTGGCGGCGCAGGACTATAACCAGCCACCTGCGCCCGCGCAAGGCTAGCGATTGAACCTGCTGCCAATAAGCCATACTCCAAAAAAAAGCCCCGCAAGCGTTAACTTGCAGGGCTTTTAATATGGAGGCCGATGTCGGAATCGAACCGGCGTACACGGATTTGCAATCCGCTGCATAACCACTCTGCCAACCGGCCTCAAAACGAAAACGCCGCAGATTGATGCGGCGCAATCTTTACAAACTGGAGCGGGAAACGAGACTCGAACTCGCGACCCCGACCTTGGCAAGGTCGTGCTCTACCAACTGAGCTATTCCCGCGTAACTTTTACCAAAAATGGCGTCCCCTAGGGGACTCGAACCCCTGTTACCGCCGTGAAAGGGCGGTGTCCTAGGCCACTAGACGAAGGGGACGCTGCCCGGATCTACTTCTTTCCGGCTTGCAACTTTCGCTGTGCTTCTCGCTGCAAGTGGCGCGCATTCTAGGGAGGAGCGGCAAGGTCGTCAAGCGCCAAATAAAACTTTTTCAATCAAGGACTTCTACAACCTACATCGTGCTATCAGCTTGCCACCCAACCCACTACACTCAGAGAAAACCACCGTCGATAGAGGTGTGCATAGTGTCTCCGGCTCTGATTGCAGGATTGGTCCTCGCTGGCCTGTTCATCTTGATCCTGATTGGCTTTATCAACCAGCTCGTGGAAAAGAACAATCTGGAAAAAGCACGTGCCAAGGCAGAGCTCAGCAATCGCATGCGACGTTGCTCTGATCTGTCGGACTCCTTTCCGGGCCAGCTGATTACCCCCGCCCTCAAACTGATGCTGACCCAGCTTGAACTCCACGCAGGCGAGCGACTGATGACTCTGGATAAGAAAAACCAGGACCTCGCCAGCCGCGTCGAATTGCTGCGAAACGCTGCCGCCATGGGCGAGGCGATTCCGGTAACGAACGCCCCAGTGAAAGTTCTTACCGAAGCCCAGGCCAAAGCCGTTCGCCTCTTGCTGGAGGACCTACACGCCCAGGTGGTCTGGGGCAACAAGCAGGGCCAGCTGGATACTGCTGCCGCCAAGCGCTGGGTTGGTGAGGTTCGGCGCATGATGGTGATATTGCATATCGAATACTTCAACAATCTCGGCAAGCAAGCGTTGCAGCAGGGCAATGCTCACAAGGCGCGCCTGGCTTTTGAGCGCGGTATCCAGCACGTGCGCAAACAGCCCGACAAGGCCAGCTTTCAAGCACAACTCAAGCAGCTCGAAGCCCACTTCGCCCACGCCAGCCATCTAGAACAGACACAACAAAAACCCCGCCTGGAAGAAACCAGCGAACTGACCGAGGGATTGAAAGACCTCGAGAGCGAAGACGACTGGAAGAAAAACAATATCTATTGAGTCACCCTGGAGAACCCGCATGTCCCTGACCCTGTACGGCGCTCAGCTGTCACCCTTCGTCCGCAAAGCCAACCTCTGCCTGCTCGAAAAGGCACTGGATTATCAGTTCGAAGTAGTCATGCCATTCACGCCACCTGAGTGGTATCTGCAACTTAATCCACTGGGGCGCATTCCGGCGCTCAAGGATGGCGAACTCAGCCTCGCCGACTCCAGCGTGATCTGCCAGTACCTCGAAGAGGCCTATCCAGAAACCGTTCGCCTGTACGGCAGCGATGCGGCACAACGTGCGCAGATTCGCTGGCTGGAGAAATACGCCGACTACGAACTCGCACCTTTGACGACCTTCGGCGTCTTCCGCAATCGCATTCTCAAGCCGAGCACCGGCAAACCCTGCGACGAAGAAAGCGTGCAGGCAGCGCTGCAGGAGAAGCTGCCCCGGCACTTTGATTATCTTGAGCGTCAGCTGGGTCAGAACGAGTATTTCGTTGGCTTACAACTCTCTATGGCGGATATCGCCATTGCTTGCCAACTGATCAACCTGGAACACGGTGGAGAAAAAATCGACGCGAACCGCTGGCCAGCCCTGGCAGCGCACTTCACCCGCATGAAGGCGCTCGCCTCGGTTACCAGCCTGATGCCGGTTGAACAACGCATGAACGCCAAGCTCATCGAGATGGGCAAGCGAGCGTTACAAGGCTAATTCGACAATAGGTGAACGCCTACCCACTGCCGGGCAAACTGGTAGGCACAGCGTCCGTTGCGGTTGCCGCGCGCGGTAGCCCAACGGACGGCCTCCTTCTCCAGCGTTTCACTCCACTGCCAATCGAGACCTGCCTGTGCGGCCAGTGAATCGATCCAGTGACGCACCACATCCAGATAATGCTCCTGGCTGAAGGGATAGAACGAAAGCCAAAGCCCGAAACGGTCGGACAGAGCAATCTTGTCCTCCACCGCCTCGTTGGGATGCAACTCGCCATCAATCATTTGCCAGTTTTCGTTATCGCTCTGACGTTCCGGCACCAGGTGCCGGCGATTGGAGGTTGCGTATAGCAGCACGTTTTCAGGCGCTCGTTCCAGGGAACCATCCAGTACGCTCTTCAGCACCCGGTAATCGCCCTCTCCTGCCTCGAACGACAGATCGTCACAGAACACAATAAAGCAGTGCGCCTGCCCCGCAAGCAACTCGACCACTTTCGGCAAATCGGCCAGATGATCGCGTTCGATTTCGATCAGACGCAGACCAGCCGACGCATGCTCGGCCAGCAAGGCACGGATCAATGACGACTTGCCGGTTCCCCGGGCTCCCCAGAGCAGTACGTGATTGGCCGGCAGTCCGGATACGAATTGCCGCGTGTTACTCGACAGAAGCTCACGCTGTCGATCAATGCCGATCAGATCGTCCAGCCCCAGATCCAGCGTTACTTCCAGCGGCTGCAGGTAACCGCCCTGCCCCTCCCGATGCCAGCGGGCGGCCACGCTTTGCTCCCAGTTCACCGGTGAACGCAAGGCGGGCAACAACGGCTCCAGGCGGGCCATCAGCATTTCGGCACGCTGCAAAAAAGCCTTCAACTCAGCATCCATTCAATACTCCAAAAAATTCGACTACAGACGGGCACGGATAAACCCCGAGCGAGGCGCCTCGAACGCGAGACAATTAACGGAACGGACGCGACTAGATCAGGGCTTCGATAGATTCCACCAGCGCTTCGGGCGTCGTACGCGAAGCAAAGCGCTCGACATGACGCCCTTCATCGGCGATCAGAAACTTGGTGAAGTTCCACTTGATCGCCTTGCTGCCCAGCAGCCCCGGCGCGCGCTTCTTCAGTTGCACGAATAGTGGATGAGCATCACTGCCGTTGACCTGAACCTTGGCGAATAATGGAAAGCTAACGCCATAGTTGCGCTCGCAAAAAGCAGCAATCTGCTCTTCGTCACCAGGTTCTTGCCTGCCAAACTGGTCGCAGGGGAAGCCCAGCACCACCAAACCGCGTTCGCCATAGCGCTGCCAGAGCGCCTCCAGCCCCTTGTATTGCGGAGTAAAGCCGCACTGGCTGGCCGTATTGACCACCAACAGCACCTTGGCATCGTAGTCGGCAAGGGTCTTCTGCTGGCCATCAATGGTCAGGCAGGCAATATCAAACAGCGGATCGCGCATCGGTGATGCTCCATCGATTCGTGCAGGCCGCTCAGAGATCGTGCGGCTTGTGATTTAGGGACGCCGAATTGATACAGTAGCGCAAGCCCGTCGGTGCCGGGCCATCGGGAAAGACATGTCCCAGATGCGCATCACAGCGAGAGCACTTGACTTCGATACGGTGCATGCCGTGACTGAAATCGTCGACGTTGGTAATGGCGCTTTCACTCACTGGCTGAAAATAGCTCGGCCAGCCACAGCCGGCATCGAACTTGGTAGCAGAATCGAACAATGGCGCATCACAGCAGACGCAGTGGTAAAGACCCGGTGCTGATGTGTCGTTGTATTTGCCAGTAAACGGACGCTCGGTGGCACCCAGTCGGCATACTTGAAACTGCTCCTCCGTAAGCTCTGCACGCCAGGTTTCCAGGGGTTTTTCAAGCTTTTCCATGGGTACACCTCATGAATTCAAAAAAGGCCGATCTGTACCTTTTCCCGTGATCAGGCCACACGTATCATGCAACGCTCTCAAACGCCTAGTCTGGCAGTGGAATTTCAGGCTGCCAAGGCGCCAGGTTCACGTCAACGTTGCCAGCCTCCTGGCATGGCACGTCCTTACTTTGGGACACTCAGGATCATGCAGGTCAGCAAATCGAACAAGCTCGCCAATGTCTGCTATGACATTCGCGGGCCAGTGCTCAAGCACGCCAAACGTCTGGAGGAGGAAGGCCACCGCATCCTCAAGCTGAATATCGGCAACCCGGCGCCGTTCGGTTTCGAGGCACCGGAAGAAATCCTCCAGGACGTGATCCGCAACCTGCCAACAGCCCAGGGCTACAGCGACTCGAAAGGCCTGTTCAGCGCACGCAAGGCCATCATGCAGTACTACCAGCAGAAGCAGGTAGAAGGCGTGACCATCGAGGACATCTATCTCGGTAACGGCGTATCCGAGCTGATCGTCATGTCCATGCAGGCGTTGCTCAACAATGGCGACGAAGTACTGATTCCGGCCCCCGACTACCCCCTGTGGACCGCAGCGGTGAGCCTGGCCGGCGGCAAGCCGGTGCACTACCTGTGTGACGAGCAGGCCAACTGGTGGCCGGACCTGGATGACATCAAGGCCAAGATCACGCCAAACACCAAGGCTCTGGTGCTGATCAATCCAAACAACCCCACCGGTGCCGTCTACTCCAAGGAAGTACTGGAAGGCATGGTCGAGCTCGCTCGCCAGCACAATCTGGTGCTGTTCTCCGACGAGATCTACGACAAGATCCTCTACGACGATGCCGTGCACATCTGCACCGCCTCCCTGGCGCCGGATGTACTCTGCCTGACCTTCAACGGGCTCTCCAAGTCCTACCGGGTCGCTGGTTTCCGCTCCGGCTGGGTAGTCATCACCGGGCCCAAGCAAAGAGCCAAGAGCTATATCGAAGGGCTGGATATCCTGGCCAACATGCGACTGTGCGCCAACGTGCCGGCTCAGCATGCAATCCAGACCGCACTCGGCGGCTACCAGAGCATCAACGATCTGGTACTGCCACCGGGACGTCTGCTGGAACAGCGCAACCGTACCTGGGAGCTGCTCAACGACATTCCTGGGGTCAGCTGCGTGAAGCCCATGGGTGCACTCTATGCGTTCCCGCGCATCGACCCGAAGGTCTGCCCGATCCACAACGACGAGAAGTTCGTCCTCGACCTGCTGCTGTCGGAAAAGCTTCTGATCGTTCAGGGGACCGCCTTCAATTGGCCCTGGCCCGACCACTTCCGCGTCGTCACCCTTCCTCGGGTGGATGATCTGGAACAGGCCATCGGACGCATCGGAAACTTCCTGCGCACTTATAGCCAATAACGGCAGCAGTCTTCCGCAGATCGCAGAGCCAGGCGACATAGCTTGAAATAGTCGCCTGGTTGAATAGCTCCGATCGGCACCTTATATAGCCTTACGTTATTGATGTTTCCCTTGGAGTTCGCCGCAACATGATGCGCATTTTGTTGTTCCTGGCCACTAACCTTGCCGTACTGGTCGTCGCCGGCATCACCCTGAAGCTGCTTGGGGTGGACCGCTTCACCGGACAGAATCACGGCAGCCTGTTGGTCTTCTGCGCTGTGTTTGGCTTCGCTGGCGCACTGGTATCGCTATTCATCTCCAAATGGATGGCGAAGATGAGCACTCGCACCGAGATTATCAGCCAGCCACGCACCCGCCATGAACAATGGCTGCTGCAAACCGTCGAACAGCTGTCCCGTGATGCCGGCATCAAGATGCCGGAAGTAGGCATCTTCCCCGCTCACGAAGCCAACGCCTTTGCCACCGGATGGAACAAGAACGATGCCCTGGTCGCCGTCAGCCAAGGTCTGCTTGAGCGTTTCTCACCGGATGAAGTAAGAGCCGTACTGGCCCATGAAATCGGCCACGTGGCCAACGGCGATATGGTCACTCTGGCGCTAATTCAGGGCGTGGTGAACACCTTTGTCATGTTCTTCGCACGCATCTTCGGCAACTTCGTCGACAAGGCGATTCTGAAGAACGAAGACGGTCATGGAATCGGTTATTTCGTTGCGACGATCTTTGCCGAACTGGTACTGGGCATTCTCGCCAGCATTGTGGTCATGTGGTTCTCGCGCAAGCGTGAATTTCGCGCCGACGAGGCCGGCGCTCAGCTGGCCGGAACCGCTGCCATGATCGCTGCATTGCAGCGTCTGCGCGCCGAACAGGGCCTGCCCTCGGAGATGCCCGACACCCTTACCGCTTTTGGTATCAAGGGCGGCCTGAAGAACGGCCTGGCCGGTCTGCTGATGACCCACCCGCCCCTCGAAGACCGCATCGAAGCCCTTCGCCAGCGTCGCGGCTAAACATCCAAAGATGCAAAGAAAAGCCCAGCCAATCGGCTGGGCTTTTTCATGGGCGTGAACAGCTTCACAAGCGCCCGTCTGGTTCTCAGTCGCCCTGCAGCATGGCCTCGATATCCATACCTGCATCACGCATCAGCGCAAGCTTGTAGCGCAAGGTGCGGGCGCTGATACCCAGACGGTCGGCTGTTTCCTTGCGCCGCCCACGTTCGCTACGCAGGGTCTCCAGAATCAGCTCGAACTCGCGCCGCCGCAGATCATCACCCAAAGCACCGCCGCCGTCAGCGGGCTGCACCGGCGAGCCGGGCAACGGCATCTGCTGAGCCTGCAAAACGCCAGCAGGACTCGCTGTAGCCATTCCGGCCAGAGAATCCAGGCAAAGGTCTTCCGGGCGAATGCTGCCGCCCTGCTGCAGGATCAAAGCCCTCTGGATGGCATTGTCCAGCTCACGGACGTTGCCCGGCCAGCCATACGCCAGCAGGCACTGGCGCGCCTCGCTGGTAAGCCTGGGCAGCGGCTGGCGCATCTTTGCAGCATGACTGCTCAGAAGCCGCTCGGCCAGTGGCAGGATATCTGCCGGGCGCTGTCGAAGAGGCGCCCAGGCCATCGGAAAGACCGAGACACGATAGAACAGATCCTCTCGAAAACGCCCAGCGCGTACTTCCTCGGCCAGATCGCGGTTGGTGGTGGCGATGACACGAATATCCAGTACCACTGGCTTGCGCGCCCCGACCCGTTCCACCTCGCGCTCCTGCAATACGCGCAGCAGCTTGGCCTGCAA
Source organism: Pseudomonas saudiphocaensis (assembly GCF_000756775.1). Lineage (NCBI taxonomy): Bacteria > Pseudomonadati > Pseudomonadota > Gammaproteobacteria > Pseudomonadales > Pseudomonadaceae > Pseudomonas > Pseudomonas saudiphocaensis. The sequence goes on along the minus strand of NZ_CCSF01000001.1, from coordinate 179,322 downwards.
CGCCAGCGGCATTTCGGAAATCTCGTCGAGTAACAACGTGCCGCCTTCGGCCAGCTCGAACTTGCCCGGCTGGCTGGCGATGGCACCGGTAAAGGCGCCCTTTTCGTGCCCGAACAGAGTGGCTTCCAGCATGTTGTCCGGAATCGCCGCGCAGTTGATGGCCACAAAGGGCTTGTTGGCACGCGGTGACTGCTGATGGATATAGCGCGCCAACACCTCCTTGCCTGTACCTGATTCACCGGAAATCAGCACTGTCGAGTCGCTTTGGGCCACACGCGCGGCCAGTGCCAGCAGCTGCTTGCTGGCCGCCTCCTGGGCGATCGGACCTTCATCCGCAGAGCCGGGCTGACCACAGGCGTGCCGCGCAATCAGCTCCAGCAAGACCTTGGGCTCGAACGGTTTGAGCAGGTAATCCACCGCCCCCTGACGCATCGCCTCAACGGCACGCTCAACCGCACCATAAGCAGTCATCAGCAGGACCGGCAGTTGAGGATAATGCTTGCGGATAAATACCTGCAGCCCATGCCCATCCATGCCCGGCATGTTCACGTCGCTGATCACCAACCCGAAGGTATCGGCCTGCAGCGCGAGCACCGCTGACTCCGCACTATCCACCGATTGGTAACTGAAGCCTGCAAGCTCCAGGGTATCGCTCAAGGCTTCGCGTAGCGCGCGATCATCTTCGACCAGCAAAATCTTCACACTCATCGAGCCGGCTCCGGAAGTAATGGCAAACGCAGGGTGGCACACGTACCACGACCTTGCCTGGAGCGCAGTGCCAGCGTGCCAGAGTGGGCGCGAGCAATGGACTTGACCACCGCCAGCCCCAACCCGGTACCGGTCGCCTTGGTCGTAAAGAAGGGCTCGCCAAGCCGAGCCAGCGTCACGGCATCAATGCCGACTCCGCTGTCGCTGACGCTGACATGCATAAGCGCCCCCCGTGCATATAGGTGTATTTTTAAACGCGGCTCATCCGGACTGGCCTGCAGAGCGTTCTCGATCAGGTTTAGCAACGCTCCGACCAGGGTGTCACGGTTGCACAGCAGCACCCCGCCGCGCACGTCGCACTGCCAGCGCACCCGTGCACCCTGCAAGCGGGTTTCGGCCGCGGCGCGCAATGCAGCCATCAACTGCGTGGGAGCTAAGCGATCCTCAAGCGGTAGATCACCGCGAGCAAACACCAGCATGTCGCGCACCTGATGCTCCAGCTCGTTCAAGCGGTCTTTCAGCCGGCCGGCAAACCGTTGCTGCTGCTCAACGCTTAGCCCGCCCTGCTCCAGATGGCTGGCATATAGCAGCGCCGACGACAACGGCGTGCGAATCTGATGCGCCAGCGATGCCACCATGCGGCCTAGCGAGGACAAGCGTTCATGGCGCGCCAGCTGCTCCTGCAGGCGCCTTGTCTCGGTCAGGTCAGTCAGCAGAACCAGCTGCCCTGGCTCGCCATTCAACGAGCGAGTGGCAATCGATACCCGGCGACCGTCTTTCAGAGATACCTCATGGCCATCGTCCTTGCGAGGGGCAAAGCTGCGCGAAATGACTTCGCGCCAGAGCAGCCCTTCAAGCGGCTCACCAAGCAGCTCCAGAGCCACCGGATTGGCTTCGCGAACCACGCCCTGACCATCGATGACGATGACACCGCCTGGCAGCAGGTCGAGCAGGCTCTGCAGGCGATTGGCCAACCGCTCCTTCTCGTCGAGCTCGCGCAGGCGCTGCGCACTGGCTTCTGCGAGCTGCCCTTTAAGCTCGGACATGCGCTCCTGCAGCAGTTCCTGCGAGTCTTCGAGACGACCAGACAGGTGCGAGAAACGCTCGAGCGACTGCTCGAGCTCAGCGCTAACGCAGGCCTCGGCAGAGCGCGGAACGGCGGCGGATGGAGAAAACACAGAAGTCACTGGCACATGTCCGTCAAAAGATGGTCGGTCAGGTGGTTTCAGTGACTAGGAGCAAGGATCATGCCCGGCGGTAACGCGGACGCATCGCCGCTCTTGCAGCGGCGCGGCGAATGCGTCAGCTTTCGACTTCCTCGTCGCGGCGGTTCATGCCGTACTTGCGCATCTTCTCAACCAGGGTGGTACGGCGAATACGCAAACGCTCGGCAGCCCGCGCAACGACCCCACCGGCATCATCCAACGCTTGTTGAATCAAGCCCTGCTCCAGGTTGGCCAGATAATCCTTCAGATCAAGCCCTTCGATGGGCAGCATGGCCTGCGCATCCCCGACCAGCACGGGGGCATTGATGGCAGCGCGCTCTTCCATTTCGGTGTGCAGGCTGGCGGCGTACTGCTCGTCGTCATCATCCACATGGCGAAACTTCTTCGGCAGCTCCATCACCCCGATGACCCCGTAAGGGTGCATGATCGCCATGCGCTCGACGAGGTTGGCCAACTCACGAACGTTGCCAGGCCAATCGTGGCGGCATAGCGACATGATGGCCGCCGAGTTGAAACGAATTGAGCCGCGCTTTTCGTGCTCCATGCGCGAGATGAGCTCATTCATCAGCAACGGAATATCTTCGATGCGCTCGCGTAGCGGAGCCATTTCGATGGGGAAGACATTGAGTCGATAGTAGAGATCCTCGCGGAAAGTCCCATCGACGATCATCTTTTCCAAGTCTTTATGGGTCGCCGCGATAATGCGCACATCGGCGTTTTGCGTACGGTTACTACCAATTCGCTCGAAAGTGCGCTCTTGCAATACGCGCAGCAGCTTGACCTGCATCGGCAACGGCATGTCGCCGATTTCATCGAGGAACAGCGTCCCACCCTCGGCCAGCTCGAAACGGCCGGCACGGGAAGTGATCGCTCCGGTAAAAGCACCCTTCTCGTGGCCAAACAGCTCGCTCTCCAGCAACTCAGCCGGAATCGCGCCGCAGTTGACCGGAACGAAAGGGCCGTTGCGTCGCTTGGAATGGTAATGGAGGTTTCTGGCAACCACTTCCTTGCCGGTACCGGACTCACCAAGGATCAGCACACTTGCCTCGGTATCGGCGACCTGCTGCATCATTTGCCGGACATGCTGCACGGCACGACTGGTGCCCACCAGGCTGCGAAACAGGTTGGTTTCGCGCTGACGACCGCGCGCTCTCGCCTGGTCATAGACCTCGCGATAGACCTGGGCACGATGCAGGGAGTCGAGCAGCTTGTTGTAGCTGGGCGGCATTTCCAGGCTGGCCAGCACTTGCCGGCGCAACTCTTCTGGCCAATCCGCCGGGGCCGGCTCACCGATCAACAACAGCGGCAGGTTCTCATCCCATTTGGCCAGCTGCTTGAGCAGCTCTACCGCGCCGCCCTTGGTTGATACAGAGCCAAGCATGACCCCAAGAACGCCTCTGCTTGACTCAAGTGTCCCAACAACTTCTCGCCAGCTTTCACTGGTACAAGCCAGATGATCTTCACCCAGAAAGTTGAGGATAACCGCCAAATCACGCCGACGATCCTTGTCGTCGTCTATCAACAAAATCTTGGTTTCACGCCACATCTTGTTTATAGGCTCTAGAAGCTGGGTAAGAAGTACAAATGCGCGTCGAGAAGCAAACGAAGCGTCACCGGCAGATAGCCACTAGTTAATTAAAAAAAACACGTGGAGTCAAATTTATGACGTGATTTCGCGACTAAAGAACAGTCATTTTCTATCAAAAATTTTTTACATGCGTCCGCTCAAGCGCGACTTACGCAATAGCCCGCAGAGAGATGCCAATTAGAGAGAATGTGAAAAGCGGTTTCTTTCGGCGAAGAACGCTGCTTATTAGCCGATTTTCGCTCGAAGTAATTGTTTTGATGAGAATTTTGAGAGGCAGCCGATCTGCGATTTGTCACTAATAAGAACTGCTATGCAACCTGACGAGCGGCAGCGCACTGGATGTTTAGATGCTCAACCAAAGAGTTTATAAATATTGGCGCCACGTTGGCTTTTATTGATCCGGATCAACTCACCAGTGACTCGCTTCTGCTCCGCCTGACAGGCACTCACCAATTCGCGATAAATAAGAGTCAGTTCCTGCAAGTGCTGACGAATCGCTGATTCATTTTCGCGAGGTTCGCTCATTGCAGCTTCTACAACCTGACGACACTGACTATCCAGAACGCTGATCGACGTCCAGTCCTGCTGCACCATCGCCTCGCGCAGTGCGTTACCGGTTTCCTCAAGACGTCTAACTGCATTCATGAATCTGCTCCGTTCACAGCCAGGCCCTTGCCGCCTGAGACAACACTTTCTTGCGTGCCAAGACTGTATCGGCAATTGCCGAAAGGGCTTTAGGGAGCTTTAGATAAAACAGCATGTGCCTCTACAAGCGACGCGTGGAGAGGCAGCTTGACTGCATCAATGCAAGTGCCGAAGCCCCGGCGGCACACTGGGAGCCGCAACTGGCTCCCATGGGCCTTCCGGACGCCCAGCGCTGTACCAGTCACCGTCCCAGCGATAATAAAGGCGCTCGCGGTAGTAAAGGCCCCGCCCCTCCACAACATAGACGTTCAGCCGGTTGTCCCAGTGAGCGGCGGCATGTGGTGGGGGCGCATAGCGCGGATGACTTTTTTGCGTCGCTGGCGGTTGCGGTGCGGACGGCGCCGGTGCGGGAGGTGGCTTGATGACCGGCTCGCGCGGGGAGTCAGGCACAGGCGGAGCCGGCCGGGGCGCCGGCTCGGACTGATAGGGACTCCCCGCACAGGCCGCCAGCAGCAGCGCCAGTGCCATTGCTGCGCTCACCTTGAGCAGGCTTGCAGTCTGGCTATAAACCGAATCGGTCATCACTCGCCTCTTGCTCACCCCACTAGCGATCAGGGCGTTACAGGTTGATCTATGGTGAGTCGGACCATTTCCCCGGCGCCCGGTTTCATTGGCTCGCTGCTACCTTGCCATTCGCCTTGCGTCGCATCGCCATTACGTGAAATGCGAGCGAGCAGGACTACCCGTTCGAAGTTGGACAAACGCAGCTGGGGCATCATGGCATCGGTATCGCTCAAACTGACGGTTGCCGGAAGGTCGCTGACGCTGAGGCGCTTGACCGCCAAGGGCATGGCCGGACCAGAAGCAGCGCGGGCGAATACGAAGACCGCATCACCAGGTTCGACCTTCCCTTTCAGCGCTTCCCCGAGGTTAACTTCAACCTCGAGGCTCACCGCATCAGCCGAGGCCGCTTCCTCAGGCTGCTCAGCCGCACCGGTGGTTTGACCAATTCGCTCACGAGCTTGGGCAATACCGCCTTGAATGGCTTCACGCGACGGATCCTCAGGTGGCAACGTAGCCACCAGGCGTTCCCAGAAGCCGGCAGCCTCCTCGAAACGACCCTCTTCAAAAGCGGCAATACCCAACAAGCCCAGGCTCGTCACCTCATGGGGATCAGCCTTCAAGGCCTCGTCGGTGAGCTGACGTATTTCATCGGTCCACTTGCGACCTTCGGCAAAGTACAGCGCCTGCGCCCATTGTCCGAGCAGCTCCGGCGCACGTCCGGCCAGCTTGATAAGTTGCTCATAAGCAGCAGCAGCCTCAGCCGGGCGCTCTTGATTCATGTAGGTTCGCGCAAGGAAATACCAGGCCTCGGTAGATTCGGGCTGCGCCTTTACCGCTTGCTCAAGGCGCGCTGTCATTTCTTCGATCGTTCGCGGCTGCTCGACGAACTCACGCGCCAGCGCCACCTTGTCGATCGCGCCCCAGTGCATGTACATGCCATAGCCGAGCAGCGGCACCAATATCGCTGCGATCAGCGGAATAGTGCGTCCCAGGCTGCCGCTGCGCCGTAATTCATCACCTTCGGTATCGTCGAGTAGCTCACGCGCTGCGTCGGCACGCCCCTCTTCGAACTGTTCCGCCGTAAGTGTGCCGGCAGCCCGCTGGTTGGCCAATTCGCCGAGCCTTTCTTCATACAGCGCAACGTTCAGCGCCGTTCTGTCTTCTTCGGCTTGTAGCCGGCGTACCCGCAATGCAGGAATCAGCAGGAAAGCCAGAGCGGCCAGCAACAGCACGCCGGCCCCCATCCAGAAATCAATCATGGTTCTTTTTTATCCAGCAATGTGGCGAGGCGCTCGCGTTCTGCCTCGGAAAGAGTGTTCTGTACTTCGCGGCCGCCGCTATGCCGACGACGCATCAGGATCAGCGCGAGCACGCCGAAGCCGACTACCAGCATGGCTATAGGGCCGTACCAGAGCGCCAGCGTCTTGAGGTTGACCGGCGGCTTGTAGCGGACGAAATCACCATAACGATCTACCAGGTAGTCAACGATTTGCTCGTTGCTCTGGCCCTCTTCCAGCATGCGGAAAATTTCCCGGCGCAGATCCATGGCAATGGGCGCATTGGAATCGGCGATATTCTGGTTCTGGCACTTCGGGCAACGCAGCTCTTCGACCAGGGTCCGGTAGCGTTGGCGCTCGGCCTCGCTCTCGAATTCATAAGCATCGATGGCCGCCTGCGCGCCACCGACAAGGCACAGGGCCAACAGAAAGCCTTGGATCAACTGCTTCATTGGTCCACCAATTCCTGATAGAGCGGAGCAAGCTGTTCACGCCAGACGCGCTGATCGATGGCGCCGACATACTTGTGACGAATCACGCCGTTCTTGTCGATCAGGAAAGTTTCCGGCGCGCCGTAGACGCCGAGGTTGATTCCCAGGCTGCCTTCGGGATCTTCAACATTCAGGCGATAGGGATTGCCCAGCTCATTCAGCCAGCGACGCGCGGCCTCACTGTCGTCTTTGTAGTTGACCCCATAGACCACCACCCCCTGTCCAGCCAACTGGTTGAGCATCTCGTGCTCGGCGCGACAGGTTGGGCACCAGGTCGCCCAGACATTGATCAGCGCAGCCTCGCCTTTGAAATCGGCAGCACTCAGCATGCGCTCGGGGTTTTCCAGCGAAGGCAGGGAGAACTCCGGCACCGGCTTGTCGATCAGTGCCGAAGGCAGCTCGGACGGGTCAAGAAACAGGCCGCGGTAGAGAAAGACCGCTACCGTCAGGAAAACCAGCAACGGCAGCAGCATCAACAGTCTTTTCATCATCAGGCTCCTTGCTGCGCCAGACCAAGCGCCTCACGGACACGGACCTTGACCTTTACGCGATAGCGCCGATCACAGGCGGAAAGAACCCCACCCAGCGACATCAGCAACGCACCCAGCCAGATCCAGCGTACGAAAGGCTTGATATGCACCCGCACAGCCCAGGCGCCATTCTCCAGAGGCTCACCCAGCGCCACGTAAAGGTCGCGGGTAAAGCCTGCATCGATGCCGGCTTCGGTCATCGGCATTTGCTGCACTGTATAGAGGCGCTTCTCGGGATGCAGGACGGCAATCTGCTTGTCACCATCAAACACCCGGATGGTGCCTTTGTCTGAGGTGAAGTTCGGCCCGTCAAAATGCTGGGCGCCTTCAAAGACGAAGCTGTAACCACCCAACTCCAGCGACTCACCCGGTGCTAGGCGCAGATCACGCTCGGAGCTGTTCTGGCTGACCAGAACTACGCCGATGGCACAAACCGCTAGCCCCAGGTGCCCTAACTGCATACCCCAGTAACTTGGCGCCAGGCTGCGGATGCCCTTGATCAGACCCTTGTGGCGAGTTTTGTCGAGAATATCGCGCACGCCGGCCAACACCACCCAGGCAGCCAACAGGCATACGGCAAGCACCGCCCAGTGGAAATCACCCAGCAGCACCGAGCCCAGTCCACCCAGCACGGCGCTGGTGATCAGCACTGGAGTCAGCATGCTCATCAGCCATTTCACCGGAGTGTCTTTCCAGCGCACCAGCACACCCACTGCGAGCGCCAGCATCAGAGCAGCCATCAGCGGCAGGAACATGGCATTGAAATAAGGCGGGCCAACAGACAACTTGGTGTCGGACAGAGCATCGAGCAACAATGGGTACAGCGTGCCCAACAGGATCATCGCGGTAGCAACCACCAGCAGCAGGTTGTTGACCAGCAGCAGGGTTTCACGCGACCAGAGGCCGAAGCCGACCCGGCTCTTGACCACCGGAGCGCGCAAGGCGAACAGCGTCAGCGAGCCACCGACCACCAGCAGCAGGAACGCGAGGATGAAGACACCGCGCTCCGGGTCGGTAGCGAACGCATGTACCGAGGTCAGTACACCGGAGCGAACCAGAAAGGTACCCAGCAGGCTCAGCGAGAACGCTGCAATCGCCAGCAACACCGTCCAGCTTTTGAACACGCCGCGTTTTTCCGTGACAGCCAGCGAATGGATCAGCGCCGTACCGACCAGCCAGGGCATGAAGGACGCATTTTCCACCGGATCCCAGAACCACCAGCCGCCCCAGCCCAGCTCGTAATAGGCCCACCAGGAACCCAGCGCGATACCGGCGCCAAGAAAGGCCCAGGCGACCAGCGTCCAGGGCCGGGACCAGCGGGCCCAGGCGGCATCCAGACGACCGCCCAGCAATGCCGCGATGGCAAATGAGAAGGCCACGGAAAAACCGACATAACCCATGTAGAGCATCGGCGGATGCACGATCAGGCCGAAGTCCTGCAGCAGCGGATTAAGGTCGCGGCCGTCCATGGGAGACTGCGGCAGGTAGCGCTCGAAGGGGTTGGAAGTGACGATCAAGAACAGCAGGAAACCGATACTGATCAGCCCCATGACGCCCAGCACTCGCGCCAGCATGTCTTCGGGCAATTGGCGCGAGAAAATCGCCACGGCGAAGGTCCAGCCAGCCAGAATGAAGGCCCAGAGCAGCAGCGAGCCTTCGTGCGCGCCCCACACGGCGCTGAATTTGTAGTACCAGGGCAGTGCGCTATTGGAGTTGTGCGCAACATAGGCGACGGAAAAGTCATCGACCATGAACGCATAGGTAAGGCAGGCGAAGGAAAACCCGAGAAAGGCGAACTGCCCCCAGGCGGCCGGCTGCGCCAGGCTCATCCACTGGTGATCACCGCGCCAGGCGCCGATCAGCGGCAGCGTGCCCTGCACCACCGCCAGGCACAGCGCCAGAATCATGGCCAGATGGCCGAGCTCGGGAATCATTTTGCATACTCCTGCTTATCGCCTTCGTAGTGCTTCATCATTCCGCTCTGCTCCAGCGCCTGAGTGACTTCCGGCGGCATATAGTTCTCGTCATGCTTGGCCAGCACTTCGTCGGCCACCAGAACGCCCTCGCTGTTGACGCGCCCCAGAGCTACGATGCCCTGCCCTTCGCGGAACAGATCCGGAAGGATCCCCTGGTACTGAATGGCGATGCTTGCGTTGTTGTCAGTAACCCGGAAGGTCACGGTGAGCGAGTCGCTGCTACGTGTTACCGACCCGTCTTCAACCAAGCCACCGGCACGGATCCGGGTGCCCTCCGGTGCTTCGCCGGCAGCGATCTGGGTCGGCGTATAAAAGAGATTGATGTTCTCTTGCAAGGCAGACAACGCCAGCGTTACGGCAACTCCCACGCCGGCAAGGATTGCCAGAATGATGAACAAACGCTTCTTGCGCACAGGATTCACTTCATTTCCTCCCGGCGCAAACGACGCGCCTCTTCTTGCAGATATCGCCGGCGCGCCAGCATTGGCAGCGCGACGTTCAAAAGCAAAACAGCCAGGCTGATGCCATAGGCCGTCCAGACATACAGCCCATGGTTGCCCATGGCGATGAATTCCGAGAACGATGAAAAATTCATGATGCTTTACCTACCAGCCCCTTCACCTCGGCCTTGACCCAGCTACTGCGTGACTCACGACGCAGCACTTCCAGACGCATGCGCATCAGCAGCACCCAAGTGAAGAAGCAGTAGAAACCCAGAACCATGACCAGCAGCGGCAACCACATTTCCATTGGCATCGCAGGCTTCTCGGTGACCGTAAAAGTGGCAGGTTGATGCAAGGTGTTCCACCACTCCACCGAGTATTTGATGATCGGAATATTCACCACCCCGACGATGGCCAGTACCGCGCAGGCCTTCGCCGCACTGTCACGATTACTGATAGCCTGCCCCAGCGCAATGATGCCGAAGTACAGGAACAGCAGAATCAGCATGGAGGTCAGGCGGGCATCCCAGACCCACCAGGCGCCCCAGGTCGGCTTGCCCCATACGGCACCGGTCAGCAGCGCGATGAATGTCATCCAGGCTCCAATGGGGGCTGCCTGCTGCAGCGCGACATCCGCCAGCTTCATCTTCCACACCAGCCCGACCAGGCCGGCGACGGCCAGCATCACATAGATCGACTGCGCCAGAAACGCAGCAGGTACGTGGATATAGATGATGCGGAAACTGTTGCCCTGCTGGTAATCCTGGGGCGCAAACGCCAGCCCCCAGACTGTCCCAACTGCCAGCAACAGCAGTGCGGCCCAACCCAGCCAAGGCATCCAGCGACCACTGATGCCGTAGAACCATTTGGGTGAGCCCAGCTTGTGGAACCATGTCCAGTTCATAGCACCTGCCTCAAATCCGCTACGCGTTGCGATACTGTCCCGAAACCGCACTCAGACCACTTGTTCATGATCAGCAAATGCATCGGGGCCGAGGTCCGTCCGTCGACGGAAGCCGTAGCGCTATCGAATAAATCCATCGTGCAATCCATCACTCGCCAACGCTGATTTTCAAGCCAGCAGCTATGGCAAAGGGTGTAAGGGTGACCGCCAGGGCCGTCAGGCTGGAAAGCCATAACAGATGGCCAACAGCCGGCAGACCCTGCAACGCTGCCTGCAGCGCCCCGCTACCCAGAATGAGTACCGGGATATATAGCGGCAGGATCAGCAGCGCCAGCAGCAAGCCACCGCGCTTGAGGCCGACAGTCAATGCCGCACCGACCGCACCAAGCAGGCTGAGCACAGGCGTGCCTAGTAGCAGCGAGATCAGCAGAACCGGCAACGCGCTCATCGGCATGCCCAGCATCAACGCCAGCAGCGGCGCCAGCAATACCAGCGCCAGACCGGAAAACGCCCAGTGTGCCAGTACCTTGGCAAGAACCAGAAGTGCCAGCGGGTGTGGCGAAACGACCCACTGTTCCAGAGAACCATCCTCAAAATCGCTGCGAAACAGCCCGTCCAGTGAGAGTAGTACGGCCAATAGCGCTGCAACCCAGATCAGGCCTGGAGAAATGGTTTGCAGCAGCTGCGTCTCAGGCCCCACCGCCAACGGAAACAGGGCGATGACGATGGCGAAAAAAACCAGCGGGTTGGCCAGCTCAGCGGGGCGGCGAAACAGCAAACGGCTTTCGCGGGCCAGCAGTAGGGTGAAAACATTGCTCATGCCGCGCGCTGCCCCAGATCGATCTCACGAAAACCAGCCGGCTTTTCGGCGAGCGAGTGATGTGTGGTCAGCACCACCATGCCACCCTGCTCGCAGTGCGCGGCAAGGTGCCGCTCCAGCTGCGCCACACCGTGCTTGTCGAGCGCAGTAAACGGCTCGTCGAGAATCCACAGCGGCGGCGGCGACAGATACAACCGGGCCAAACCGACACGACGCTGCTGGCCGGCAGACAGCGTATGGCAGGGAACGTCCTCGAAACCGCGCAGTCCTACCGCCTCCAGTGCTTGCCAGATGGCATCACGAGTCGCGGGCTGATGCAGGGCACAAAGCCAGGTCAGGTTTTCCTCCGGGGTCAGCAACCCCTTGATACCCGCGGCATGGCCAATCCAGAGAAGATTGCGCGCCAATTCGTCACGCTGGCTTTCGAGGTTGCGGCCCTGCAGCCGCACTTCACCCGCCGTTGGCTGCATAAGCCCCGACAGTAGCCGCAGCAGGCTGGTCTTACCACTACCGTTGGGGCCGGCGATCTGCAACATCTGGCCTTTTGCGACCTGCAGGTCCAGCCTTTCGAACAACAGCCGCCAGTCCCGCTCGCAGGAAAGCGCCACAGCTTCTAGAAAGGGACTGGACACGCTATGGACACCTCAAGATGAAAAGGACGTAGCCGCTACAATGACAGGCTCGTCAGGCGGGCCGAATTATACATGCCGCGCATTGGGGTCGAAGACCACAAAGTCGAAAGGTTGTAAGAGCATTTAAGTAAAAATGACCGAGATCAAAGGTACCCAGGCGATTCCTCCTGCCAACCCGGCCCGCTCGGCGACAGCTTCGGCCGAACTGGCGTTGAAGCTGTTACAACCCATGCAGGGGCTGCTCGCCGCCGGAGAAAGTGCCGAGGCCGAAGTTGTCAGGATCAAGGAAGCGCTTCAAGCATTCCAACTGACGCTGCGCTTGACGATGGGCAGCGGGCGCCAGGCGACGGTAGAAGCCACCAGCAGCAAAGCGGTTGCACCGGGCGCTGCCCTGTACGTGACTGCGGCATCCGACACCCGTCTGATGGGCGTCCTGCAGCCGGGCAACCGCCAGCCGGTGAACAGTATTGATCTAGGCCAGCTTCCCGTCGGCACGGTGATTCAGGGCAAGGTCATTGCCAGCCAGCCGACCCAGCAAGCCGGCCAGACCACTTTCACTCTAGTGGTGAGCCTGCTCAGCTCGCCGCTGGCCGGGCAAAAACTCAATATCGAATCAAGCCAGCCACTGGCCCCGGGCAGTCTGCTCACCGCCCGTGTGCAAGGTGATCAATCCCTGGCTTTCATGCCCCTAAGCGGGCGCCTCGACCAGCTGATGCTAAGCCAGCACCTGGGCGCGCAGAGCAGCCGCCAGGGCTCGCTTGAAGGCCTTTTCAGCGCACTGGCAAACCCGGCAACGCTGCCCGACAGCTTGCGCAGCGCGGCCGAACGCCTGCTCGGCCTGATTCCGCAAGTGCAGGAGCTGGGCGACGCCAAGACTCTGGCCCAGGCGCTGGCCAAGAGCGGCATTTTTCTCGAAGCGCGCCTGCTCAATGGACAAACCGACAGCCTGCCCACGGACATGAAGGCCGCCCTGCTGCGCCTGATCGCGCAATTGCCAGGGCTCCCTGGTAGCGGGCCATTGGCGGCAGCCCAGACAGCCGCAACGCTTGGCCAGGCACTACCGGCATTCGCTCGCAATGCCCTCGGCGCACTCGGGCAGCCGAATGTACGCCAGCTTGCACAAAGCTTCCCGCTACCGAGCAGACTGCTATTCAATGCCGACGGCGAAGCCGATCTGGAACTGATGCTGAAACTGGCGGCAGCAGCAGTGTCGCGACTGCAGACCCATCAGCTCTCCAGCCTCGCGCAAACCCAGACCGGCCCCGATGGCACCCAGGTCACCACCTGGCAGATCGAAGTGCCGATGCGCGACGCTCGCGATATCGTCCCGCTACAGATCAAGCTGCAGCGCGAGGACGACTCCCGGCAGAACGCCAAGGAGAAAGGCGAAACCCTGTGGAAGGTCGAGCTGGCTTTCGACGTCGCCCCGCTGGGACCTTTGCAGGTGCAGGCGCAGTTGATCAACGGCAGCCTGGCCAGCCAGATCTGGGCCGAGCGCAGCGGAACCGCCCGGCTGATTTCTACCGAACTCGATTACCTGCGCCAGCGACTGCTCAACGCCGGACTGACTGTCGGCGAACTGGCGTGTCGCCAAGGCAACCCACCCCAGGGCCCGCGCACCGCACTGGATCAACGCTTCGTGGATGAAACCGCATGACTGCCAAGCCCCCGCGCCAAGCCATCGCCCTCACCTATGACGGCGTCAATACCCCAAGCCTTTCGGCCAAGGGCGACGATGAGCTGGCAGAGGCGATTCTGGCCATCGCCCGCGAGCACGAAGTGCCGATTTACGAGAACGCGGAACTGGTCAAGCTGCTGGCACGCCTGGAGCTAGGCGATGCCATTCCCGAGGCGCTGTATCGCACCATCGCCGAAATCATCGCTTTCGCCTGGTATCTGAAAGGAAAATGCCCACCGGGTTTCGAGCAACAAGCCGAACCGTCGCTGCCTCTGCTCGGCGGGCCCGAGTCCTGAGCCGTATCAGTCAGGCTTGCGCCGTGCCTGATGCAACTTGCTCATCAATTCGGCTTCGGACTGGGACAGCCCGCAGGATTGCGTCAGATCATCGACGCTGGCCCCCATGCCGACCAACTTGGCGGCCTGGGAGAAGGAAAAGTTGTTGGGATCACGCTGTTCAAGCTGGGTGATCCGATCAGGCAATGGCGAGACCGTGCGCGAAAGCTCGTGCAGTTCATGCCCCATATGCACACTGCCATCCAGAACACTATCCAGCCGAGCACCCAGCTCCTTGATTCGCCGATCCCGAACCGCATCGCTGCGCGCCTGCGCCTCGGCCTGCTGGCGCTGGCGCCGGAACAGCCAGATACAAAACCCCAGCAGCGCAACGCAGCACAGGGCAAGCGCGACGACCGACGCGACCAGCGAGGCAATCAGCATGTATCAGATGCTCTCAAGTTCCGCCCATTCTTCTTCGCTCATCAGTTTTTCGAGCTCGACCAGGATCAACAGTTCGTTGTTCTTGTTGCAAACACCCTGAATGAACTTGGCCGACTCGTCGTTACCGACGTTGGGCGCGGTTTCAATCTCGGACTGACGCAGGTAGACCACTTCGGCAACGCTGTCGACCAGAATGCCGATCACCTGCCGGTCCGCTTCGATGATTACGATCCGGGTGTTGTCCGTGACCGATGCGCTCTGCAGCCCGAAGCGCTGACGCGTATCGATCACCGTGACCACATTGCCACGCAGATTGATGATGCCCAGCACGTAGCTTGGCGCACCCGGAACCGGTGCAATCTCGGTATAGCGCAACACTTCCTGAACCTGCATCACATTGATGCCATAGGTCTCGTTATCCAGACGGAAGGTCACCCATTGCAGGACTGGATCATCGGAACCCTGCACGGAAGTCATCTTCATAGCCCTACCTCTTATATGCCGCCACGGCGGTCGATTCTATAGATTGCTCGGGCCACGGACGCAGCCCCTTGTTGTTCAAATGATTATGAAGGTACGCCCTTCAGATGGCGTGTGGCCCCGCTGGCGATCAGTTCCGCAAGCTCGGCTACATCGAGCAGCGCACACATATGGTCGATGACCGTTCCGGCCAACCAGGGTCGCTGGGTCCGCTGAGAGCGCCATTTGACCTCGCGCGGGTCCAGTCGAATCGAACGGCTGACCTGATGCACTGCCAACCCCCATTCGTAGCCTTGCACCGAGATCACGTATTGCAGACCTTGGCGAAAATCGTCGCGATACCGCTCGGCCATCACCCAGCGTGCCGTATCCAGTACTTTCAGGTTGCCCGCCTGGCTGGGCAGGATCCCGAGAAACCAGTCGGGCTGGCCGAACAGCGGCGTCAGCTCCTGACCTGCGAGTGGGTAAATCGAGCCGAGGCTGATCAGCGGTACCGCCAGGGTCAGGCCGGCGACATCAAACAGCAGACACTCGAATGGTTCCTCACCCCACTCCGGCTGGCCACCCTTACGAGGCGGCAGCCCGCCTGAATTCAACCCTGCCGTTTCCAGCGTGGCGACCGGTTCGATCAGTGCAGGCGGTGCCAGGTTTGCAGGTGCGGGCTCGAGCACCAGCGGGGCTACAGGCTCAGCCACCTCAATGATCGGCTGGGAAACTTCAGCCGGCGCGGGCTCAATCGCTCGCTGCTGATCGCGCAGCTGTTCTTCAAGCACAGCCGCCTTGAACTCGTCATGACTGACCGCCTCGGCCAACTCAAGGCTGGCATCCAACAGCAGCTCATCGAGGTACGACTGCAGTGCCTGTTGCGACCGATTTTCCTTAAGTTGGATGCTGCTCATGAAAACCACTCGCTCAAAGCTACTGGGTAGGCTATCGGCCGCGCACAGGCTGAACTTGAACTCGCTTCATGACGCGTCATCAGGCCACCTGCGGAGAAGCTTGTGCCGCCAGCAAGGCCTTGAGTAGCGAGCGATAGGCAAGCACCGCCCGACTGCTGGAATCGTGTTGCGAGGGGGTGACACCGGCGAGGCTGGCATCACGCAGACGCGTATCCACGGGTATGAAGGCCTGCCACAAATTCTCTTGATAACCGTTGCGCAGCACCTTCAGGGTGTTCATCGACGCCTGGGTGCGACGGTCGAACATGGTCGGCACGATGGTGTACGGCAGCGCCTGTTTGCGCGAGCGATTGATCATCGCGATGGTACTGACCATCCGCTCAAGGCCCTTGATCGCCAGGAACTCGGTCTGCACCGGGATGATCAGCTGCTGACTGGCGGCCAGCGCGTTGACCATCAACACACCCAGCAGTGGCGGACTGTCGATGATGGCGTAATCGAAATCCTGCCAGAGCTGCGACAAGCTCTTGGCAATCACCAACCCCAGCCCGCTTTGCCCTGGGGCCTGGCGCTCCAGGGTCGCCAGTACCGTGCTGGAGGGTAGCAGCGAAATTCGCTCATGGCTGGTCGGCAGCAGCAGCTGCCAGGGCAGACCTTCAGGCACCGAGCCCTGATGCTGAAACAGGTCGAAAACGCTGTGATCGAGATTGTCTGGATCATGGCCAAAATAGCTGGTCATCGAACCATGGGGGTCGAGGTCCAGCACCACGACACGCTTGCCGGCATCGGCGAGCAATCCGGCAAGGGCGATGGAGGTAGTGGTTTTACCCACTCCGCCTTTTTGGTTGGCGACAGCCCAGACTCTCATAACTCAATTTCCACCTAGCTCGAACCAGAGCATGAATAAGTCACAGCGACGCTGCCGAAGATTTGACGGCATTGCCCGCAACACTCGTTGATCCCAAGCAAAAGCATCTTATGTGCCAGACGGCTCGGCAGCGCGAGCCGCCTGTCCGCGCGAGCCGGCATCGCTCTGCCGCACATCAAGATGGCGTGATACAACCAGTACCACCCGACGATTGCGCGCCCTGCCTTCTGGCGTCGAATTATCTGCTATGGGCTGAAATTCACCGTAGCCTACCGCTGCCAATCTTGATGGCGCAACGCCATCGGCTACTAGCATACGTACCACACTCCCGGCGCGAGCGGCAGACAGCTCCCAGTTAGTTGGGAACTGTTCGGTGTTGATCGGCAGGTTGTCGGTAAAGCCCTCGACCCGAATCGGGTTGTCAAACGGTGCCAGAATCCTGGCGACCCTCTCCAAAAGCTCAAAGGCCTGATCATTGGGCAAAGCATCGCCGCTGGGAAACAGCAGGCTCGAATTCAGTTCGATCTCGACCCACATCTCGTTGCCGCGCAAGGTCAGCTGGTTCGCACCGATCAGGTCGGAGAAAGCTTCACGCATGCTTTGCATAATGCTTTCCAGCGGGTCCTGAGCCGCTGCGGCGTCATCGTGTTGCAAGTCTTTCGGTTCAGTAGTGCGAGGCCGCTCTTCGCCAATGGGAATCGGCTTGATCGCTCGATCGGGCTGGTTGAAGACACCGACCAGGGAATCGGAAAGAATCTTGTACTTGCCTTCATTGAGTGAAGAAATCGAGTACATGACCACGAAGAAGGCGAACAGCAAGGTAATGAAATCCGCGTAGGAAACCATCCAGCGTTCGTGGTTGTGCGCTTCTTCCTCGAATCTACGGCGGGCCATCTCTTCGCTCCCTCTGTGCGGCGCGCACCGCACGCCGGCGTCTACCCTTCACTCAGTCGATGAAACCCTGGAGCTTCATTTCGATCGAGCGGGGGTTTTCGCCCTCGGCGATGGACAGGATGCCTTCGAGCAGCAGTTCGCGGTAGGTGGTCTGCTTCTGCACGATGCTCTTGAGCTTGGCGCCAATCGGCAGCACCAGCAGGTTGGCAAACGCCACCCCGTAAATAGTGGCAACGAAAGCCACGGCGATACCGCTGCCCAGCTGACTGGGGTCGGCCAGGTTGCCCATCACGTGGATAAGGCCCATGACCGCGCCGATGATGCCGATGGTCGGCGAATAACCACCCATGCTTTCGTAGACCTTCGCCGCGCGAATGTCACGGGCTTCCTGGGTGTACATGTCGACTTCAAGAATGCTGCGAATGACCTCTGGCTCGGCGCCGTCGACCAACAGCTGCAAACCCTTGCGGGCATAGGGGTCGAGCTCGGTCTCGGCGACCGGCTCCAGACCCAGGAGGCCTTCCTTGCGTGCGGTGTTGCTCCAGCCGGTGACCAGGCTGATGCCTCTCATCATGTCGATGCGCGGCGGGAAGAAAATCCAGCCGATGATCGACATTGCCCGCATGAACACCGCCATGGGCGTCTGCAGTAACACCGCGCCCATGGTTCCACCCAGCACGATCAGCGCTGCCGGGCCGTTGAGCAGCCCGGAGATATGCCCACCCTCGAGGAAGTTGCCGCCAACTATGGCGACGAAGGCAAGCACCAGCCCGATAAGGCTGAGGACATCCATCAGATGCACGCCTCGTTCAGGTGCCGACCGATATCATCGAGCGGATAGACAGCGTCACTGAGGTTGGCCTTGGCCACGGCCATGGGCATGCCGTAGATGACGCAGCTGGCCTCGTCCTGGGTCCAGACCTGACTGCCGCTCTGCTTGAGCATGCGTGCACCCTCGCGACCGTCGGCGCCCATGCCGGTGAGAACCACCGCCAGCACCTTGTCGTTGAAGGCCTTGGCCGCAGAGCCGAAGGTCACGTCGACGCAGGGGCGATAGTTGAGTCGCTCGTCGCCCGGCAGAATGCGCACCGAGCCGCGCCCGTCGACCATCATCTGTTTGCCGCCCGGCGCCAATAGTGCCAAGCCGGGACGCAGCTGATCGCCATCCTCAGCTTCCTTGACGCGTATGTTGCACAGCTTGTCCAGGCGCTCGGCGAAAGCCTTGGTGAACGCGGCCGGCATATGCTGAATCAGCACGATAGGCGCCGGGAAACTGGCGGGCAGCTGGGTCAGCACGCGCTGCAACGCTACGGGACCGCCCGTGGAGGTGCCGATGGCGACCAGGCGATAGGCCTTGCGGCGCGGTGCGGGCGATGTTGATGTCGGGGCCGCTGCTGGTGCAGAAGCCGGTGCACTGCGCGATGACGTGAACGCCGGAACCGATGCGGCGCGGGTAGCTGGCGCAGGTGTCGGGGCCAGCGACGGGGCATGCGGAACGGAGACGCTGCCGGAACGTCGATTGCTGCGTGCAATGCTATGGACCTTCTCGCAGAGCAGCTGCTTGACCTTGTCCGGGCTGCGCGAAATGTCCTCAAAATTCTTCGGCAGGAAATCCACGGCTCCCGCATCCAGCGCATCCAGCGTCACGCGAGCGCCTTCGTGAGTCAGCGAGGAAAACATCAATACCGGAGTCGGGCAACGCTGCATGATGTGCCGTACCGCAGAAATGCCGTCCATTGTCGGCATCTCATAGTCCATGGTGATGACATCCGGCTTGAGTGCCAACGTCTGGTCAATCGCCTCACGCCCGTTGATGGCGGTACCGATCACCTGGATATTCGGGTCTGAAGAGAGGATTTCGGATACCCGGCGCCGAAAAAAGCCGGAATCGTCCACCACCAGGACCTTGACTGCCATAAAACACTCCTAGCGGCGGCGCATCCTCGGGAAGCGCCGCCCAACTGATCAGATCCTGCGTGCGTAACGCTTGAGCATGCTCGGCACATCAAGGATCAGGGCTATCCGACCATCGCCAGTGATGGTCGCACCGGACATGCCTGGCGTGCCCTGCAGCATTTTGCCCAGAGGCTTGATCACCACTTCTTCCTGCCCCACCAGCTGATCGACGACGAAGCCGATGGTCTGGTTGCCGACACTCAGGATCACCACATGCCCTTCACGCTGCTCCTCCTGCTTCGCGTCTGGCACAAGCCAGCGCTTGAGGTAGAACAGCGGCAACGCCTTGTCGCGCACGATCACCACTTCCTGGCCATCAACAACGTTGGTATGGGACAGATCGAGGTGGAAAATCTCGTTGACGTTGACCAGCGGGAACGCGAATGCCTGATTACCCAGCATCACCATCAGGGTCGGCATGATCGCCAGCGTCAGCGGCACCTTGATCACGACACGCGAGCCCTGGCCCTTGGTGGAAAAGACATTGACCGTGCCGTTGAGCTGGGAAATCTTGGTCTTGACCACGTCCATGCCGACGCCACGGCCGGACACGTCGGAAATTTCCGTCTTGGTCGAAAAGCCCGCCGCGAAGATCAGGTTGTAGCACTCAAGCTCACTCAGGCGCTCGGCCGCATCCTTGTCCAGCATGCCTTTCTCGACCGCCTTGGCGCGCAGGACATTGGCATCCATCCCCTTGCCGTCATCGCTGATGACCAGCAGGATGTGATCGCCCTCCTGCTCGGCGGACAAAACCACCTTGCCGGCGCGCGGCTTGCCGGCGGCCTCACGCTCATCCGGCATTTCGATACCGTGATCCACCGCGTTGCGCACCAGGTGCACCAGCGGATCGGCCAGTGCCTCGACGAGGTTCTTGTCCAGATCGGTTTCTTCACCGATCAGCTCAAGGTTGATTTCCTTCTTCAGGTTGCGCGCCATATCGCGAATCAAGCGTGGGAAACGACCGAATGCCTTCTTGATCGGCTGCATGCGCGTTTTCATCACCGCGCTTTGCAGGTCGCCAGTGACCACGTCAAGGTTGGCTACAGCCTTGGACATGGCCTCGTCGCCGCTGTCGGCACCCAGGCGCACCAGCCGGTTACGCACCAGCACCAGCTCGCCGACCATGTTCATGATCTCGTCGAGCCGCGCAGTGTCGACACGCACTGTGGTTTCGGCTTCGCTGGCCGCGGCAGCTGCCTTGGCAGGTGCGGCAACCGGTTTCGCTGCAGCCGCCTTTGCCGGTGCCGCACTTGGCTTGGTCGGTTCAGGCTTAAGCTCAGGCTTTGACGCAGGCGCTACTGCTTCTGCTTCGAACTTGCCCTTGCCATGCAATTGATCGAGCAGGGCTTCAAATTCATCATCGGTGATTTCATCACCAGCAGCCTCAGCGGCAGCGACCGGCGTATCTACGCTGGCCTGTTCAGACACAGCGGCAGGCGCCTCGCTAAACTGGCCCTTGCCGTGCAGCTGGTCGAGCAGAGCCTCGAACTCTTCATCGGTGATTTCGTCGCTAACCGGCGCCTCTGGAGCCTTGGCTGCAGACGCATGTTGCGCAGCACCGGAGTCGACCTTGAACTGCCCTTCACCATGCAGCTGATCGAGCAGGGCCTCGAATTCGGCATCGGTGATTTCATCGCTCGCCGCACCGGAATCGGCGGCAGGCGCATCGACAGCAGCCGAACCGCCCAGCGCCCCGAGCAGCTGCTCGAACTCATGATCGGCAGTCGTCACTTCAGGCTCCGGCTCGGCCGGAGCAGGCTCTGCTGCCGGAGTATCCAGCGTGTCCGGCTCGGCAAGCCGGGCCAGGGCAGCCAGCAGCTCGGGCGATGCCGGAGTGACTTCGCTGCGCTCGCGCACCTGGCTGAACATGGCATTGACGGCGTCCAGTGCCTGCAGCACGACGTCCATCAGTTCCGGCTCAACCCGGCGCTCGCCCTTGCGCAGGATGTCGAAAACGTTTTCGGCAACGTGGCAGCATTCGACCAGCTCATGCAGCTGGAGGAATCCGGCACCGCCTTTTACCGTGTGAAAGCCGCGAAAAATCGCATTGAGCAAGGCACTGTCATCCGGGCTGCTTTCCAGCTCCACCAGCTGCTCTGACAATAGTTCGAGAATCTCGCCGGCCTCTACCAGGAAGTCCTGGAGGATTTCTTCATCGGCGTCGAAGCTCATATTCACATCCCCTAAAAGCCCAAGCTCGAAAGCAGGTCGTCGACATCATCCTGACCGGACACGACATCCTCTCGTATATCGGCATGCATCTGCGGACCTTCACCGTTGGAAGATTCTTTTTCTCGTCTTTTTCGCTCTTGCTCTGCGCGCATTGCTTCGCAGTCGTGCCGGATGCCTGCCATGCGATCGACCTGACCGGCCATCAGCACCAGGTTCAGCAGGTTGCTTTCAAGCTCGCTGACCAGCCGTGTGACCCGCTTGATCACTTGTCCGGTAAGGTCCTGGAAATCCTGAGCCAGCATGATTTCGCTGAGATTTTGCGATAGCTGGCTACCATCGTTCATGGCGCGCTGGAGAAACGTGTCGACCCTTCGAACCAGCTCGCGGAACTCGTCGGCATTCATGTCGCGGCGCATGAAGCGCTGCCAGTCGGCCGTCAGGCTCTGGGCTTCGTAGCTGACGTAGTTGACCAGCGGCGTCGATTCTTCCACCAGGTCCATGGTGCGGTTGGCGGCCTTTTCGGTCATCGCCACCACGTAGGAAAGACGATCGGTCGCATCGGTAATGGGCGATGGATCGCCGCCGGTGGCGCTGGTATCCATCTCGAGCTTGACGATGGCGTTATGCAGTTCGCGTGTGAGCTTGCCAACCTCCTGATAGAGGTTGTTGTTGCGAATCTGGTTGAGCTCATTGAGCAGCTGCGCCGTCTCGTCGAGCCGGCCCTGCTGCAGACTTTCGAGCAGCTGAGGCACACGTGCTCGCAGAGTTACTTCGAACTCCACAAGACTTTGATCTGCTTGTGACATAGTCCCCTCGCGACGCTGCTTCAGCCGTTGACGCGCTCGAAGATCTTCTCGATCTTCTCCTTGAGCACCTGAGCAGTGAATGGCTTGACCACATAGCCGTTCACCCCGGCCTGTGCAGCCTCGATGATCTGGTCACGTTTGGCTTCGGCGGTCACCATCAGCACCGGCAGATGCTTGAGGCGTTCATCGGCGCGCACATGGCGCAACAGGTCGATGCCGCTCATACCGGGCATGTTCCAGTCGGTCACGAGGAAATCGAAACTGCCGCTCTTGAGCATCGGCAACGCGGTGGTACCGTCGTCTGCTTCGGCAGTGTTGGTGAAGCCCAGATCGCGCAAGAGGTTCTTGATGATCCGTCTCATCGTCGAGAAGTCGTCAACGATGAGGATTTTCATATTCTTGTCCAAGTAAACCTCCGTAAATCTCGAAATCCCTAGCCCTGCTCATGGCTTGCGGCGGGCTTCATCGATAAAGCCTGTAGGACGTCTGTAAACTACCTGCGTCGTCATCGCTGCGTTAAAAAAACAAGCTCGTGCGCGAGCCCGATCAAAAGCTCATCTACAACTCGTAAACGGCGCCTGATGCGCTGCGTTTCTCGACTGTTGCTTCCTTGCGTTGACTGCCCCACCTATCAGAAGCGCCCTGTAAAAGCCGCCTCGAGTAATTTTCGCAGTCGACCTTACTGCGCGCGCCACTCTCCCAGGCGAGCACGCAGACGTGCCGCACACTGGCTATGCAGCTGACTCACCCGCGATTCACTGACGCCCAGAACCTGGCCGATTTCCTTCAAGTTCAGCTCTTCGTCGTAGTACAGCGAAAGCACCAGCTTTTCACGTTCCGGCAGGTTGCTGATGGCCTCCGCCAGGGCCTGCTGAAAACGCTCGTCTTCGAGATCACGGAACGGCTCGGGATGTGCGCTGGCGGCATCCTCGCCAAACTCTCCGTGTTCACCCTCTTGAAGCAGATCGTCAAAACTGAACAAACGGCTGCCCAGAGTGTCGCCCAGAATGCCGTAGTACTCGTCCAGACTCAATTCAAGTTCGGCCGCAACCTCATGATCTTTAGCGTCGCGGCCGGTTTTCGCCTCGATGGCCCGGATCGCCTCGCTGACCATGCGCGAATTGCGGTGTACCGAGCGCGGCGCCCAGTCTCCTTTGCGCACCTCATCAAGCATGGCACCACGAATACGAATACCGGCGTAGGTCTCGAAGCTGGCGCCTTTTCCGGCGTCGTATTTCTTCGATGCCTCGAGCAGCCCGATCATGCCCGCCTGCAGCAGATCATCGACCTGCACACTGGCCGGCAAGCGCGCCAGCAGGTGGTAGGCGATGCGCTTGACCAAGGGTGCGTACTGGTCGATGAGCTGGTACTGAGAGTCTTTTGCCTGAGCCTTGCTGTAATACATACCCAATCCAGCCACTGTCATTCGTGAGTGTCTGCGGCAGGCCTGATAAGGCGCTCCACAAAGAACTCCAGATGGCCGCGCGGGGTTGCCGGCAGCGGCCAGGTATCCACCTTCTGAGCGATGGCCTTGAACGCCAGCGAGGACTTGGCCCGCGGGTACGCTTCGTATACGGCACGCTGTTTCTGGACGGCCTTGCGCACAGATTCGTCGTAGGGCACCGCTCCCACATACTGCAATGCCACATCGAGGAAGCGCTCGGTAACCTTGGCCAGCTTGGCAAACAGGTTGCGTCCTTCCTGCGGGGTATGCGCCATGTTGGCCAGCACGCGGAAGCGGCTGATGCCATAGTCGCGATTAAGCAGTTTGATCAGGGCGTAGGCATCGGTGATGGAGGTCGGCTCATCCGTTACCACCAACAGCACTTCCTGGGCGGCACGGACAAAGCTCACCACGCCGTCGCCGATCCCGGCAGCGGTGTCGATGATCAGTACATCGATGTCATCGCCGATATCACTGAACGCCTGAATCAAACCCGAGTGCTGCAGGCTGGACAGCTGCACCATGCTCTGGGTACCGGAGGCCGCAGGCACGATACGAATGCCGCCCGGCCCCTGGATCAGCACATCTCGCAGATCGCACTCACCGGCGATGACGTCGGCCAAGGTGCGTTTGGTAGTCAGGCCCAGCAAGACATCGACATTGGCCAAGCCAAGGTCGGCGTCGAGCAGCACTACCCTACGACCGAGTTCAGCCAGCGCCAACGCCAGATTGACCGATACGTTGGTCTTGCCGACGCCGCCCTTGCCGCCAGTCACCGCAATCACCTGTACGGGATGAGTACCCATCTTCACACGCCTATATCTTGCTGGGGCCACAAGGCCATCGATGCGTTCAGCCGGAACGCGTCTTCATTGTCTGCTTCACGGAACCAAGCCTTCATCCGACTTTCCGTGATGATCCGTTGTACAACCCGGTAAACAGGTCAGCCATGGCCTCCTCGCTGGGAGACTCCTCTAGTTGCAAGCTTACCGCGCGACTGACCAGTTGATGACTGCGTGGCAACTGCAGGTCATCAGGTATACGCGGCCCGTCGGCCAGATAGGCTATCGGCAGATGCTGGCTAATCGTTAGCCCAAGCACGTCGCCCAGACTGCCCGCCTCATCCAGCTTGGTCAGGATGCAGCCGGTCAGTCCGCAACGCCGATAGTTATGCCACGCCGCCTTCAAGACCTGGCTCTGGCTGGTTGCCGCCAGCACCAGGTAGTTTTTTGACTTGATGCCGCGATCGGCCAGGGTTTCGAGCTGCATGCGCATCATCGCATCACCTGCCGGCAGGCCGGCGGTGTCGACTAGAATCAGGCGCTTGCGCGCCAGGGGTTGCAGCGTCTTGGCCAGGGGCTGGCTGGGGTCAATCTGAACGACCGGTACATCGAGGATGCGCCCCAAGGTTCTCAGTTGCTCCTGAGCACCGATACGGTAGTTGTCCATGCTTGCCAGGGCAATGCTCTGCGGCCCGTGCTTGAGCACATAGCGCGCCGCCAGCTTGGCCAGCGTGGTGGTCTTGCCTGCGCCAGCCGGGCCGACCAGGGCAATGACACCACCCTCTTCCAGGGGCTCGACCTTGCTGACCTTGATCGACTGCGCCAGGTGCGCCAACAGCATGCGCCAGGCCTGACGCGGTTCGGCAACGGTGGACACTTTCTCCAGCAGGCTTCGCGACAGATCAGCCGGCAGGCCAATGCGCTGCAGACGTCGCCAGAGGCCGGCCTGCTGCGGACGGCGACTTTGCTCCTGTCCCCAGGCAATCGACCCCAGCTGTACTTCGATCAGTTCGCGCAGACCCTGCAACTCGCTGTGCATGGCTTCCACTGCACGGGAATCCAGTGCAGCCGTAGTGGTTGCCGCTGGCACCGGCGGTTCAAATGCAGGGGGCTTTTCGTCAAGCAGTTGACGATCCCTGCCACTCTGCACCCGCGAGGGTGAGCTCAGCTCGGCATGAGCCGTAGCGATCCGCGCCTGGGTCTTGCGCAGCTCTGCTTCGAGCGCCGCATTAGGCTGGCTGGATGCAACCGGTTCCATCGGATAATCGAGCATAGCGGTCAACTCGACGCCGCCAGCGACACGGCGATTGCCCGTAATCACGGCATCGGCGCCCAGTTCGTCACGAATCATCTTCATGGCGATGCGCATGTCGGCTGCGAAGAAACGTTTGACCTGCATGGTCGTACCCTCGGTTAATTCTGACCCACCGTCGCAACGATGGTGACCTGCTTGTTATCCGGTATTTCCTGGTAGGCCAGGACATGAATGCTGGGCACTGCCAGGCGGGCGAATCGCGACAGCATCGCGCGAACCGGACCGGCCACCAGCAGAATCGCCGGTTTGCCCAACATTTCCTGACGCTGTGCTGCATCAACCAATGACCGCTGCAGCTTTTCAGCCATTCCCGGCTCCAGAAGAATGCCGTCATCGGCACCCTGTCCAGCCTTCTGCAAACTATTGAGCAATATCTGTTCCAACCTGGGCTCCAGGGTGATCACAGGCAGCTGCGGCTCTAGTCCCACAACGTTTTGCACGATTGCACGGGAAAGCGCGACACGCACCGCCGCCACCATAGCGGCGGGATCTTGACTCTTGGGCGCGACGTTGGCGATGGCCTCGGCAATGGTGCGGATATCGCGCACCGGCACCTGTTCCTGCAACAGCGCCTGCAGCACCTTGAGCAGGGTCGAGAGGGAGATCATCCCCGGTACCAGTTCCTCGGCCAGCTTCGGAGAACTCTTGGCCAGCAGCTGCATCAGTTGCTGGACTTCTTCATGCCCCAACAGTTCATGGGCATGCTTGTGCAGGATCTGATTCAGATGAGTAGCGATCACGGTGCTGGCATCCACCACCGTATAGCCCAGCGATTGCGCCTGATCACGCTGGCTGGCCTCGATCCATACGGCTTCCAGGCCGAACGCCGGGTCCTTGGCCGCGATGCCGTTGAGTGGCCCGAACACCTGGCCCGGATTGATTGCAAGTTCGCGGTCGGGATAAACCTCGGCTTCGGCCAGGCTTACGCCCATCAGCGTCAGTCGATACGCATTGGGCAGCAGGTCGAGGTTGTCGCGAATGTGTACCGACGGCATTAGAAAGCCCAGGTCCTGGGACAGCTTCTTGCGCACCCCCTTGATTCTGGCCAACAGCTGCCCGCCCTGATTGCGATCCACCAGTGGAATCAAACGATAGCCGACTTCCAGGCCGACCATATCCACGGGCGTGACGTCTTCCCAGCCCAGCTCCCTGGTTTCCGCCGCTCGCTGGGCCGGCAGCAGTTCCTGCTGCGCCTTGACCTCTTGCTCGGCCTTTTGCTTGACCTGTTTCTGGCGATGCCAGATCCAATAGGCGGCACCCGCAGCGACGCCACCGAGCCCGAGAAACGACATATGCGGCATGCCCGGCACCAGCCCCATGGCAATCATCAGCCCTGCGGACACAGCGAGCGCCTTGGGTGAGGCGAACATCTGCCGATTGATCTGCTGACCCATGTCTTCGGAGCTAGTGACGCGGGTAACCATAATGGCCGCAGCAGTGGACAGCAGCAGTGATGGAATCTGTGCCACCAGGCCATCACCGATGGTCAGCAGGGCATAAATTTGTCCCGCTTCGGAAAAGCTCAGGCCATGCTGGAGCATGCCGATACCCATGCCACCCAGCAGATTGATAAACAGAATCAGCAGACCGGCGATGGCGTCACCGCGAACGAACTTGCTGGCACCGTCCATGGAACCGTAGAAGTCAGCCTCCGATGAAACCTCGACACGCCGTTTCTTGGCTTCGTCCTGATCGATCAAACCTGAGTTCAGGTCGGCATCGATGGCCATCTGCTTGCCAGGCATGGCGTCGAGGGTGAAGCGCGCGCTCACTTCTGAAATACGCCCCGCGCCCTTGGTCACCACAACAAAGTTGATGATCATCAGGATCGCGAAAACCACGACACCCACGACGTAGTTGCCGCCGATGACCACGTTGCCGAAGGCTTCGATCACATGTCCAGCCGAGCTGCCTCCTTCATGACCGTGGATCAACACGACTCGGGTAGAGGCGACGTTCAGCGCCAGGCGCAGCAGGGTGGCGACAAGCAGTACGGTTGGAAATACGGCGAAGTCTAGAGGTCGCAACGCATAGACGCTGACCAGCAGAACGACGATGGACAGTGCGATATTGAAGGTAAACAGCACGTCCAAGAGGAACGGCGGCACCGGCAGCATCATCATGCCGAGCAGCACGAGCAGCAGCAGCGGCACGCCGAGGTTGCCTCGGCCGGCCCCCATCACGCCATTGCCTATCTGGAAGATTTGCGTGCGATTCAACTCGGACCCCGAACAAGAACAAAGAATTGACGCAAAACGCGCCTGCCACGGGATAAAGCAAGAAGAGGTCCAACTTGTCGGCATCCTGGCCGCCGAACCGAGCCAGCCGCCGACAGTCTCAAGCCCAGGTCGTCCTCGATTGAAACGACGACGTTTGCCGGCAGCAGCTGCCGCTCACACTTCATAGGAGTCTTGCCATGAAACAATGGTTTATCGCGGCACTTGCCGGCTGTACGGCACTGGGGCTGCAAGCCGAAACCCTAAGCGTGCCGGTCCATGCCGTGACGGCTCAGGGGGTTGGCGAATCCCTGGGCGATGTCCGAATCGAAACCAGCCAGTATGGGTTGGTGTTTCATCCCGAGCTGTCCGGCCTGGAGGCTGGAACCCACGGTTTCCACCTGCACGCAAAGGGCAGTTGCGAGCCTGCCGACATCGACGGCAAGGCCACTCCGGCGGGAGCCGCAGGCGGTCACTGGGACCCGAAGAACAGTGGCAAGCACGGCGAACCTTGGGGCGACGGCCACCTGGGCGACCTTCCGGCCTTGATGGTTGACACCCAGGGCAAGGCCAGCCAGCCGGTCCTGGCGCCACGCCTGCAAAGCCTGGGCGATATCAAGGGGCTGGCATTGATGGTGCATAAGGGGGGCGACAACCATGCCGACCATCCCCAACCACTTGGCGGTGGCGGCGCGCGGGTCGCTTGCGGGGTGATCAAGTAACGCGAAGCAGGCATTTGCCTTTATCGGTTTCTGTAGGAGCCGGCTTGCTGGCGATGCTGTTGAAGCACGGCTCGCCAGCAGGCGGGGTTACGGAATGCGCGCTCCTCGCCCTAGGTTTCATCCCGCCGCAGATCGGGTGGGATCGGCAATTCATTTAGCGGCTCCGGCCGTTTGCCCTTGCCCGCACGGTACTGGCGCAGCTGATAGACATAAGCCAATACCTGCGCCACCGCCAGGTACAGGCCAGCCGGAATCTCCTGCTCCAGCTCAGTGGAGTAATACACCGCTCGCGCCAACGCCGGCGATTCAAGCACGGTGACCTGGTGTTCCTGGGCGATCTCGCGAATCTTCAGCGCGGTAAAGTCGCTCCCCTTGGCCACCAGCAGCGGCGCCCCGCCCTTGCCGCCGTCATATTTCAACGCCACGGCAAAGTGCGTCGGGTTGGTGATCACCACATCGGCCTCCGGCACGGCCTGCATCATCCGGCGCTGGGCCGCCTCACGCTGCAGCTGACGAATCCGCGACTTGACCTCGGGCTTGCCCTCGGAATCCTTGTACTCGTCCTTGACCTCCTGCTTGGTCATCATCAGCTTCTTCTTGTTGTCCCAAAGCTGGAACGGCACATCCACCGCAGCGATCAGGATCAGTCCGCAGGCCATCCACAATGCACACCAGCCGACGATTTCCACGCTATGGGCGATAGCCAGCTCCAGCGGCTGCTTGGCGATAGACAGCAGATCATCCTGATAGGCATTGAGTACCAGCAGCGCGACCGTCAGCACCACCAGAAACTTGCCGAGGGCCTTGAGCAGCTCCACCAGGGCCTTGGCGGAGAACATGCGCTTGAGGCCGGCACCCGGATTCATCCGACTGAACTTCGGCGCCATCGCCTTGGCTGAAAACAGCCAGCCACCAAGCGACACCGGGCCAACGATGGAGACGATCAACAATACGACTAGCAGCGGCATGATCGCTTCAAGCGCCAGCATGCCGCTGCTCGTCAGCAGCCTGACCATGGAGCTTTCATCGAGCAGGGTTTCACGACTGAGGTCGAAACTGCCCTGCATCATCATCATCAGGCTGCCGGCCAGCCCCGCACCCGAAGCGAGCAGACCGCCAATTCCGCCCAGGGTAACGGCCACTGTGTTGAGTTCGCGGGAACGTGCAAGCTGTCCTTTCTCGCGGGACTCACGCAGCCGTTTGGCCGTGGGTTCTTCGCTTTTTTCGGCGCCGTTTTCGTTCTCAGCCATATGTGGCCTCGCAACGGTTCAAAGAAGACAGCGACATCAGCGCACCCCAATCAACTCGCGCAGCATTGCCAGCGCTTCGCTGACGAAGACCTGGTACTGCGCCAGAATATCGGCCATGCCAAGCCATACGATCACCAGGCCCAGCACCAGCGTCAGGGGAAAGCCAATGGAAAAGATATTCAGCTGAGGCGCAGCTCTGGTCATCAGGCCGAAAGCGAGGTTGATTACCAGCAGCGCGGTGATGGCCGGCAGCACCAGCAACAGGCCGGCGCCCAGCACCCAGCCGAGCTTGCCTGCTACTTCCCAGAAGTGATTGGTGCCAACCAGCCAGCCCCCGATCGGCAGCGTGACAAAACTCTCCGTGAGGATTTCCAACACCACCAGATGACCGTTCATGGCCAGAAACAGCAAGATCACCAGCATATTGAAGAACTGCCCGAGCACCGGCACCGAAACGCCGTTGGCCGGATCGACCATGGACGCGAAACCGAGGCCCATCTGCATGGCCAGCATCTGCCCGGACACGATAAATACCTGGAAGAACAACTGCAGCACGAAGCCCAGCATTACTCCGATCAGGATCTGTTCGGCAATCAGTATCAGCGCTTGCCCGCTCAACGCTTCCACTACCGGTACCGCAGGCAGCCCCGGCACCAGTACTACGGCTATGGCGAGCGCCAGATACAGCCGAATCCGCATCGGCACCAGTTGTGTGCCGATGATCGGCATGCTCATCAACAGCGCAGCGATGCGAAACAGCGGCAGCAGAAACTGCCCAACCCAGGCGCTGATCTGGGCATCGCTGAGGGCAAACATCAGCCGATGATCAACGGAATGTTCTGAACCAGAGTCTCGGTGTACTCCATCAACTTGCGCACCAGCCACGGTCCCGTCCAGATCAGTGTCAGCAACATGACCAGCAGGCGCGGCAGAAAGCTCAGGGTTTGCTCGTTGATCTGCGTGGCGGCCTGAAACATGGCCACCAACAGGCCCACCAGAAGGCTCGGCATCACCAGCACACCGACAATGGTGGCGGTCATCCACAGACCGCCACGAAACAGGTCAACCGCTACTTCGGGTGTCATGGCTCCGGCCCTCTAGAGTGTTCCGAAACTGCTGGCGAGCGTGCCGATGATCAGCCCCCAGCCATCGACCAGCACGAACAGCATGATCTTGAACGGCAACGAGATGATCAGCGGCGAGAGCATCATCATGCCCATGGCCATCAGCACGCTGGCCACCACCATGTCGATGATCAGAAAGGGAATGAAGATCATGAAGCCGATCTGAAACGCAGTTTTCAGTTCGGAGGTGACGAATGCCGGAACCAGGATGGTCAGTGGCGTAGCCTCAGGCGACTGGATATCGGTGCGCCGGGACATGCGCACGAACAACGCCAAGTCGCTTTCACGGGTCTGCGCCAGCATGAAGTTTTTCAGCGGCACCTCGGCACGGGAAATCGCCTCCTGGGCCGACAGTTGCTCATTCAGGTAGGGCTGCACCGCCTCGTTGTTTATCCGCTCGAACACCGGCGCCATGATGAACAGCGTAAGGAAGATCGTCAGGCCCACCAGTATCTGGTTCGACGGCGTCTGCTGCAGCCCCAGTGCCTGACGCAGAATGGAAAATACGATGATGATGCGGGTGAAGCAGGTCATCAGCATGACAAACGCCGGGATAAAACTCAGCGCGGTCATGATCAGCAGAATCTGCAGGCTGACCGAATACTCCTGCTGTCCCTCGGCGTCGGTGCTCAGGGTAATCGCAGGTATCGACAGAGGATTGTTGCCCTGGGTGATCAGCCCGCCAGCATCCTGCCCGGCAGCGAAAGGCGCAGCCAATACCAGCATGAGCGCCAGCAACAATCGAAGCATCAGGGCTTATCCTTCTGATCCCGGCCAAGCAGTTCCATGAGGCGCTGGGCAAATTCCGGGTTGGCGGGCTCGGCATCCGGCAGGTGCACCGGCTCGGCGAGTACATGCAAGGGGGTGATGCGACCGGCACTCAGACCGAGCAGGATCTGCTCGCTGCCCACCTGTACCAGGACCAGGCGCTCACGCGGGCCGAGGGCATGACTGGAAACCAGCTTGATGGCCTGATTGCTGCGCGGATTGAGCTGCTGCATCCGCCGTAGCACCCAGGCCAGGAGGAAAATCAGCCCCACCACCAGCAGCAGGCCCAGCAGCAGCTTGGTCAACTGCCCGCCCACGTCGACGCCACTCATATTCGCCGCGGGTTCGGCAGCCATGACTGGCATCGCCAGCAGCAACGCCGGCAAGAGTGTGATTCGCATGTCAGCGCAACTTCTTGATGCGTTCGCTCGGGCTGATCACATCAGTGAGACGGATCCCGAACTTCTCATTCACCACCACCACTTCACCGTGGGCAATCAGAGTGCCGTTGACCAGCACGTCCAGCGGCTCACCGGCCAGCCGGTCCAGTTCAACTACAGAGCCCTGGTTGAGCTGCAGCAGGTTGCGAATACTGATCTCGGTGCTGCCGACCTCCATGGAAATCGACACTGGAATATCCAGGATCACGTCCAGATTCGGACCATCGAGGCTGGGCGGAGTCGGGCTTGGCTTCGGGCTGCTGCCAAACTCTTCCAGCGGTGCACGCGGCATAGCCGCTGCCGCAGGCGCTGCTGCACTCTGGTTCAACAGCGCATCAATATCATCCTGTCCGGCATCGCCCGCTTCAGCCAGGGCCGAAGCCCATTCATCAGCCAGCGCCTGTTCGTCTGTACTTATCTGCTCGTGTTCGTCAGCCATTATTTGTCCTCGATGTAGTTGTCGGCAGGCCGGGTCAGCGTGAACGCACAGCCGGTTCCAGTACCTGCAGGGCCAGATTGCCCTTGTGCGCGCCGAGCTTGACCTTGAAGGCCGGCATGCCGTTGGCGCGCAGAATCATGTCTTCGGGCATTTCCACCGGGATAATGTCGCCCGGTTGCATGTTGAGGATGTCACGCAGCTTGAGCTGGCGTCGCACCACGGTGGCGCCGAGCGGAACGTTGACATCGAGCACATCCTCGCGCAGAGCCTTGGACCAACGTTCGTCCTGATCGCTGACGTCCGATTGGAAGCCGGCATCGAGCATCTCGCGGATCGGCTCAATCATTGAATACGGCATGGTTACGTGGAGATCGCCACCGCCGCTGTCCAGTTCGATATGGAATGTCGAAACGACAACTACCTCGCTGGGGCTGACGATGTTGGCCAGCGCCGGGTTCACTTCCGAATGCACGTATTCGAAATTGACGTCGAGCACCGCATGCCAGGCTTCTTTCAGATCGACAAACGCCTGCTCCAGCACCATGCGCACCACACGCAGTTCGGTCGGGGTGAATTCGCGGCCCTCGATCTTGGCATGACGACCATCGCCACCAAAGAAGTTGTCCACCAGCTTGAATACCAGCTTGGCGTCGAGAATGAACAGCGAGGTGCCGCGCAAAGGCTTGATCCGCACCAGGTTTAGGCTGGTCGGCACGTACAGCGAGTGGATGTACTCGCCGAACTTCATCACCTGCACGCCGCCCACGGAAACATCCGCCGAACGCCGCAGCAGGTTGAACATACTGATGCGTGTGTAGCGGGCGAAGCGCTCGTTGATCATTTCCAGCGTCGGCATACGGCCGCGGACGATGCGGTCCTGGCTGGTCAGGTCGTAGCTTTTGATGCTGCCCGGTTCCGCATCACCTTCGGTGTCGACCAGGCCATCATCGACCCCATGCAGGAGTGCGTCGATCTCGTCTTGTGAGAGCAGGTCTTGAACAGCCATCTGCCAGGCCCCTATTGAAGTACGAAGTTGGTGAACAGCACTTGCTCGATTGCCGGCTTGCCAATTTCCCGCTGCGCCAGCTCCTGAACGCTGGCAGTGGCCTGCTGGCGAAGCATCTCTTGCCCTACCGGCGTGGTCAGTGAAGCGAACTCCTGACTTGAGAAGAGCATGACCAGTTGATTGCGCAACAGGGGCATGTGTTCCTTCAGCGCGTCCAGCGCCGCCTGGTCACGAGACATCAGGGCCACGCTGACCTGCATGTAGCGCTGACGGCCGCCGGTGTTGCTGAAGTTGACCACGAACGCAGGCATCAGCGTTTCATAAACAGCTGCCTGACGCAGAGGTGCCCCCTGGGTATCGGCCGCCACATCAGCACTCTTCGATTCGCCCCTGCTCACGAAGTACAGGGTACTGCCCACTGACAGCCCGACAGCCAGCAACAGGCCGAGCACGACCAGAACGATCAGCTTGAGTTTGCGTTTGCCGTCTGCCGAAGCTGCAACCGCGGGACTCGCTATATCCGGAGGTCCCTGTGTTTTAGCCATGCCAAATATCCGTCATTACACGTGAATTCGCTTGTTAAAGGAGTTGGGAGCAACTGCTGTGCCAAAAGTATCGGACCGCGAAGAAAGACAGTAAACGACTGGCCCGCTCAGGCGCCCTGATGAACGCGGCGCATTATCCCCGGAAAAGAAAAGCCGGGCACCAATAGTGTTTCGGTGCCCGGCTTTTCTGGATTCGCGCCCTGTCGTCAGGCGTAGAAATCCACCAGCCCTCGCGCCTCTCCGGCCCGTCCGCCGCTGATTTCCAGCGCGCCCTGATGCACCTCGTCGTCATTCCCGGTCACCCCGGCGAGAGCACCGCGCCCATCACTCGACTCGGCATCCTTCTCGCCCTGCTGGCCCTGTGTCGACTGATCCGAAACGTTCACGTCCATGTTCATGCCCTGCTGGGCGAACATGTCGCGCAGTCGCTGCATCTGCCCTTCCAGCGTATCTCTAACACCCGCATGCGGACTAAGGAAGGTCACCTGACTATGTTCCTTGCTCATGTCGATGCGGATTTCCATACGGCCGAGTTCCGCCGGATCAAGTTGTATCTCTGCCGATTTTAGGTTCTGGCTCGACAGCCACATCACCCGGTCCACCACCGCCTCGCTCAGGTTTGCTTGCTGGAGGTTCAGAGGCTGCCCTGGAACCAACGCCGGACGTTGGGCCTGCAGGTTTTGCTGAGTAATGGCCTGCGTCAGGGCATTGAGCCGATCAGGCACGGCATCGACGGCACTGCTGCGGCCCTCCTTGGGCGAGATCGGCTGATCAAGCAGCTCAACAAAGTCCTCTTCAAGCGAAAACGTCTCGCCATCATCGCCAGCCATCTCGCTCGGCAGCAGCGAGGCAAGGTGAGCTTTGCCTTGCGCAAGTTCCTCGCCTTCAGCCAAGGCCTGTGCCGGCAGCATCTGTGCCTTCTGCGCGGACGCCTGGGTATCGAGCAGCGCGCGCTGAGCCAGCAACGGCTCCTCGGCCTCCAGCGCGACATCCGCTTCTGCCAGCGTTACCTGACCCTGTGGCAGTCCTGCCAGCAACTCACTGCCTGAGACTGGCAGTGAATCCGCAGCTTCGCTCTGCGCGCCCATGCCCATCAACAGCAAAGGATCGAGTTCGACTTCAGCCCCAGCCACATTTTCTTCCAGCGGCAAGTCATTGCCAGCCTCGCTCGGAGCCGGCGCCAGCGTGCCGCTTTTCTCGGCAGTCTCACTCGCTGCCCGGTCTTTGTCGGACTCGTTGCCGGTACCGGTTGCAGCGCTATCCCGACGCTCGACCGGCTTGCTCTGGCGCTCTTTGGCATAAACGTCAGCAAAGCTGGAAGCATCGTTGCGGCTGGCTTGCGAGCTATCCCTGGAGGAGCTGCTCGCAGGCTTGGCGACTGCAGCCGGCGCCTTGGTATTGAGCAATAGATCAGGAGAAACAACCATGAATAGTCCCGCTCGAAAATAATGACTTGTGTGGCCCTGATTGAATCTCAAGCAAACTGCGGGCCACCGAGATTGGAGCGCGGCGGTTAGTCAGCTGCCGCTGAACCGCTGACGCTCGGCCCGACAGAGAATCCGCACGATGGCGAACTCGCGTTCGACCAGCTCGATCAGCTTGCCCGCCCGCTCGAGCTGCCTGCTCTGCGCGGCCTCTTCCAGGGCGTGGCAATGCTCGGCCAACTGCGCTGCCCCCATGTTGCTGCAGCTGCCCTTGAAACTGTGCGCCGCTCGACGCAAAGATTCGGCTTCGCCTCGCTGGTACGTCGCCTGCAACAAGCGCAGCCTCTCTTCGGAATCGACCAGAAAGGCTTCCAACAATTGTGGATATTCAGCCTCCATCACCTGCTGGAGTGTCAGCAGGACACGAGGGTCCAAATGATCGGCCACAGCGCTGCTCCCGGTTGAAATGGTCAATCAAACCCAATCCGTCAAAATACTTGATCGACCTGTTTCGCAAACCGGCCAGGCCGCCAACTATTTGACCGCCTCCTCTCGCCCGTCGCGACCCGCCTTTCAATCCTGCTTGGGGCGACCCGCCAGACGCTGCGCAAACTCATCGAGCAGCTTCTGTTCACGCTTGTCAGCCGCCACTCGTGCTTCCTGCAAATAGCGCTCGACCAGCTTGCGCAAGCCGTCCAGCCGCGCACGACGCTGCTGCCATTGCTGGCGCAGCTTGTCCAGATTGGCCCGGTGCCAGTCCACGCTGCGCTGTTGCTGGCCGATGGCCGACTCGAGCTGCGACAGAAAGCGCTGATAGTTGACCAGCCACTGACCGGAAACACCCTGGCTTCCCTGCGTCATCCATTGCTGCTGGTAGTCGCCGAAATACTGGTGCAGCTCGCCCAGCTTGGCTTCCGCCTGGGTGAGCTGGGCCTGGCCCTGGCCGAACAGGCGTGCTGCCTCGCGTTCGGCACGCTCAGCCATATCGATCACCGGCGCCAGGCGGGCCGCACGACTCGCAGGCAAGGCTTAGCTGCCAGGCCGCGGATTGAACACGGTGGCCAACAGGGCTTCGCTTCGGGCCAGATCCTCGGAGTCATTCAGGCCCTGGCGCAGGTAACCGACCATCTCGGCCTGGCGGCCAATGGCCAGGTCGGTCTCAGGATCACCACCAGGCACATAGGCACCGACGCTAATCAGATCGCGGCTCTGCTGGTAGCGCGACCAAAGCTGCTTGAAGCGCTGCGAATGACGCACATGCTCCTCACTGACCACTTGCGGCATCACCCGGCTGATGGAAGCTTCGATGTCTATGGCCGGGTAGTGCCCCTCCTCGGCCAGGCGTCGCGACAGCACGATATGCCCGTCGAGCACACCACGCGCGGCATCGGCGATGGGGTCCTGCTGGTCGTCACCCTCGGACAACACCGTATAGAACGCCGTGATCGAACCACCGCCCGCCTCGGCATTGCCGGCACGCTCAACCAGGCTCGGCAACTTGGCGAACACCGATGGCGGATAGCCTTTGGTCGCCGGTGGCTCGCCGATGGCCAGAGCGATTTCACGCTGGGCCTGGGCGAATCGCGTCAGCGAATCCATCAGCAACAGTACGTTCTTGCCCTTGTCGCGGAAGTATTCTGCGATGCGCGTGCAGTACATGGCTGCACGCAGGCGCATCAATGGCGCCTCGTCCGCCGGTGATGCGACGACCACCGAACGCTTGATGCTTTCCTCGGTAAGGATGTTCTCAATGAACTCCTTGACCTCACGACCCCGCTCGCCGATCAGCCCGACCACGATGATGTCGGCCTCGGTGAAACGAGTCATCATGCCCAGCAGCACCGACTTGCCCACGCCGGTACCGGCGAACAGGCCCAGCCGCTGACCGCGACCGACCGTAAGCAAACCGTTGATGCTGCGGATACCGACATCCAGCGGCTCGCTGATGGGGTGGCGCTTGAGCGGGTTGATCACCGGGCCATCCATCGGCACCCAGTCCTCGGCCTTCATCCCGCCCTTGCCATCCAATGCACGCCCGGCACCATCGAGTACCCGCCCCAGCATCGACATGCCCATGGGCAGACGCCCGGTATTGGGCAGCGGCACTACGCGTGCGCCCGGCGCGATACCGGCAAGGCCGCCCACCGGCATCAGGTAGAGCTTGCCAGCGGAAAAACCCATGACTTCGGCCTCGACCTGGGTCGGCTGATAGCTGTCTTCGTTGATCACCAGGCAGCGACTTCCGACGGCGACCCGCAGCCCCTCGGCCTCTAGCGTCAGCCCGACCATACGCAACAGCCGACCCTCAAGGATCGGCTGGCTGGGAAGCTTTATCGCCTCGCTGTAGGTTTCCAGGCGCCTGGCGAAACTGACTCGATCAAGGCGCATCGGGACTCTCCAGACCCGTTTCCGGCTCCGCACTCAAATCCAGATGCAGATCAGGCGCAGGCGGGCTGGTGGCATTTTCGCGCTGCTGCTCGAAAAGCTGTTTGATCGCCTGCGCCAGCCGCGTTTCGATACTGGCATCGATCCGGCTGTGCTCGGTTTCGATCCGGCAACCGCCGGGCAGCAGGTCGTTGTCCTCGACGATCTTCCAGCTTTCCTCGTGCCGCTCACGCAGCTCCTTGACCAGTTCGAAGTCCTGCGGATTGATATGGATACGCACATTGCCGGCGCCCATGGGCAGCAGCTTCAGAGCTTCGCGCAGAACCTGACGAATCTGACTGGAGTCGATCAGAAGGTCACGCTGGATGACCTCTTTGGCCAGTTGGCTGACCAACGTAACCATGGCGTGCTCCAGGTTGCGATCCTGCTCGGCAATGGGATCGAGCAGTTGCGCCATCAAGCGCTCCAGACTTTCGAGCCGCGGCGCCAGGGCTGCTTCCGCTTCGCGCCGGGCCTTGAGCTGGCCGGCGTGAAATCCATCCTTTTCCCCAGTACTGAAGCCTTCGTTGTAGGCCTCCTGACGAATCGCTTCCAGCTCGTCAAGGGTCAGCGGCTTGACCTCCTCAACAGGTACATCTTCGCTATGGGGAAGCTCTTCGGCAGCAGCGGGCTCGATCTCTTCCGAAACCGGCTGCTCTTCGCCCGGCTCGTCGAAACTCGGCAGGGCCCAGCGATCAAAGACATTGACGTCTTGCGCACGGATAACGTCGCTGGGGTTTTCCCTGGACATGGTTTAGATCATCTCTTCGCCGCCCTTGGCGCCGAGCACTATTTCTCCGGCTTCGGCCATGCGACGGGCAATGGTGAGGATTTCCTTCTGTGCGCTCTCGACTTCGCTGATGCGCACAGGCCCCTTGGCTTCCAGGTCGTCACGCAGCAGTTCGCCCGCACGCTTGGACATGTTCTTGAAGACCTTCTCCTTGATGGCTTCGTCGGCACCCTTGAGCGCCATCACCAACACCTCGGAGGATACTTCGCGGAGCAAGGTCTGGATGCCCCGGTCATCGACATCAGCCAGATTATCGAAGACGAACATCAGGTCTTCGATCTGTGCCGACAAGTCTTCGTCGATATCACGAATGGCATCCATCAACTGGCCTTCAACCGAGCTGTCGAGGAAGTTCATGATGTCGGCGGCGCGCTTCACGCCACCCAAAGTCGTGCGACTGGTGTTGGCGTTGCCGGAGAACTGCTTCTCGAGAATCTGGTTGAGCTCTTTCAGGGCCGCAGGCTGCACGGTATTGAGCGAAGACACGCGCAACACGATATCCAGCCGAGCCTTGTGGTCGAAGTGCGACAGCACTTCACCCGCCTGATCCGGATCGAGGTAGGCGACGACAATGGCCTGAATCTGCGGGTGCTCGTAGCGAATTACATCGGCGACCGCCCGCGGCTCCATCCACTTGAGGCTGTCCAGGCCGCTGGTGTTGCCGCCCAGCAGAATGCGATCGATCAGCCCACCGGCCTTGTCTTCGCCCAATGCCTGGGTCAGCATTTTGCGGATATAGCCTTCGGAACCTATGCCCAAGCTGGTCTGATCGCCGACGATCTCGACAAATTCGCTCATCACCCGCTCGACCTGGTCGCGATGAACGTTGCGCATCTGCGCCATCGCCGTACCTACACGCTGTACTTCCTTGGGGCCGAGGTGGCGCAATACCTGCGCGGCGTCGGCTTCGCCAAGGGACAGCAGCAGAATAGCGGCCTTGTCGACCTTGCTCAGCTTGGTGGCAATACGGGCGTCACTCATCGGCGTTGATCCACTCTTTGACGACCTGGGCCACTCGACCCGGGTCCTCGGCTACCAGATTCTTGATGGCATTCAGTTGCGCGTCGTATCCCTCGGTCGGGCTCGGCAACATGATGCTCTGCGGCCCACTCAGACTGACCCTGTCATTGGCCAGCCCGCCCTCTTCGTCCAGGTCGCCCAACTCGTCGTCACCGCCGACCGGCTGCAACTCCTTGCCCTTGCCGGCATTGGTCAGGTTGTTGAGTACCGGACGCAGCACGCCAAACACCAGCACCAGGATGAACAACACGCCGAGCACCTGCTTGACGATGTCCCAGAACCAGGGCTGCGAATAGAACGGTGGCTCTTCGAAGGCATTGTCGAAGGAGTCTGGGGCAAAGGGTGCGTTGATCACGCTGACGCTGTCGCCGCGACTGGCATCGAAGCCCACGGCATCCTGAACCAGGCGGGTCAAGCGCGCCAATTCTTCGGCGGTTCTCGGCACCCGGGTCACCTGTCCGTCAGCAGCGATGACGGTCTGGTCGTCCAGCACCACAGCCACCGACAGGCGACGCAAGCGGCCCTGCTGCTGTTTGGTGTAGCTGATGGAGCGATCCAGCTCGTAGTTGCGCGTGGATTGCTCGCGTCGGTCCGAGGGATAAGGCGCCAGCATCGGCTGGCCGGTCACCGGATCCATAATCTGCTGGCCGTTGGCGTCCAGCAGCGGCTGCCCCGGCGCGACGGCACCAGCGCCAGCCTGTCCGGCCAGGGCATTTTCCGGCGCTGTGGCCGGGCCTGGGGGCTGATTGCTCAGAGCACCCGGCACACCCTGGGGGCCGAGGCTGCTCTGGCGTTGCTCATTCACGCTCTGCTCACTGCGCAGCGCAGGCTGATCGGGGTTGAAGGTCTCGGAGGTGGATTCCACCGCACTGAAATCGACGTCAGCGGATACCTCGGCCTTGTAACGGCCGCTGCCCAGCACCGGCTGCAGGATGTTGTGCACGCGCTGGGTGTAGAGGCTCTCCATACGGCGGCTGTAGTCGAACTGTTTGCCGGCCATGCTCAGCTCGGTCAGCTCCTGCTGATCGGACAGCAGGTTGCCCTTCTGGTCGACCACGGTGATCTGCGACTTATGCAGCTCCGGCACGCTGGTCGCCACCAGGTTGATGATCGCCATCACCTGACTCGGCTCCAGGCTACGTCCCGGATAGAGTTCCACCAGCACCGAGGCACTGGGCTTGCGCTCGTCGCGAACGAAAACCGAGCTTTTCGGAATTGCCAGATGCACGCGCGCAGCCTTGACATTGTTCAGGCTGGCGACGGTTCGCCCCAGCTCGCCTTCCAGGCCGCGGCGATAACGCGTGGCCTCCATGAACTGACTGGTACCGAGTCCCTGCTCCTTATCGAGGATTTCAAAGCCGATATTGCTGTCAGCCGGCGCTATGCCAGCGCTGGCCAGGCGCAGACGCGCGCGGGCGAGATCGTTCGCCTTGACCAGCAGAGCACCGGATGTAGGCTCCACGGTGTAGCTGATATCAGCCGCCGCGAGGGTCTCCATGACCTGGTTGGCGTCCATTCCGGCAAGGCTGCCGAGCAACGGACGATAGTCCGGCTGTTGTGACCAGAGCACAACGGCAAAGCCGATGGCAACGCTGGCAGCCAGCCCGACAAGCAGGCCGACCTGCCGCAGCATCGACATTTCGGAAAGATTTTCCAGGAAGGACAGGCCAAACAGCGGCTTCTTCGGCTCTTCCGAATCCACTGTCGCTGGAACCTTGCCAAGCGCGTCAGCCATCGTTCAACCCTGCCTCAAACCGGCATCTGCATGATGTCTTGATAGGCCTGAACCAGCTTGTTACGCACCTGGGTCATGGCCTGAAAGGAAACGCTGGCCTTCTGCGAGGCGATCATGACGTCGGTCAGATCGATACCGCCCTGCCCCATTTCAAAGGCAGTGGCCAGCTGGTTGGAAG
The DNA here is from genome assembly GCF_000756775.1 of Pseudomonas saudiphocaensis. Taxonomy (NCBI): domain Bacteria; kingdom Pseudomonadati; phylum Pseudomonadota; class Gammaproteobacteria; order Pseudomonadales; family Pseudomonadaceae; genus Pseudomonas; species Pseudomonas saudiphocaensis. The sequence continues at coordinate 137,424 of NZ_CCSF01000001.1, read as the reverse complement.
CCTGTTGGGTTTCATTCACTTTGTTGACGGCCTGCCCGAGCATCTCGGAAAAGCTCGGCGCGCCGACTTCGGGAACAGCAGGTACCGGCTTGGACCGTGCCATGGCGTCGGTCTGCATGGCCCGCATTTCCAGCATCAAGCGATTGAATTCAACACCTTGGCTCATCTTGTCCTCCAACAGCTGCGGTTTTTTTGACGCTTCGCAGCGAGCACGTTGGTAATAGCAACATCGGTGCCAGTCTCAAACGAGCCAGGGTGAAGGCCGACGGAAGCGCCCAGGCGAGGGTTCCAGCTTGGCCGGCTAGCTCGCTGTAATGCTCATCACGCCAGTGTCTGTATGGTGACTCGGGCCGCCGAGGCGCTTAGGCTTGGGCGCAAAATAAATCCAACAAGGACAACCATGCCCGATAGCAACCGTCTGCTGCGTCCGTTTACCGATAGCTCGCCTTCGACGATAGTCGCCGGGTTTATCGCCATGCTCACCGGCTACACCAGCTCGCTGGTGTTGATGTTTCAGGCGGGCCAGGGTGCCGGACTCAGTAGCGGCGAAATTTCATCCTGGATCTGGTCGCTTTCCATCGGCATGGCGATCTGCAGCATCGGGCTTTCGCTGCGCTACCGAACGCCGGTGGTGATCGCCTGGTCGACCCCCGGCGCAGCCCTGCTTATAACCAGCCTGCCCGGCGTTCCCTATGGGGAGGCTATCGGTGCCTTTATCTTCGCCTCCGCCCTGATTGCCCTGTGCGGCCTGACAGGCAGTTTCGAACGTCTCATGCGACGAGTTCCGGCATCGCTCGCCGCAGCGCTCCTGGCGGGTGTGCTGTTCAATATCGGCATCGAGATTTTCCGTGCGGTGGAGGTGCAGCCGCTCCTGGTGCTGGGGATGTTCTTCGGCTACCTGCTGGCCAAGCGCCTTGTGCCGCGCTACGCGGTCCTTACGGCGCTGGTAATCGGCTGCGCACTGGCCGGCGTACTGGGCTTGCTGGACTTCCGGCAACTAAGCCTGGAGATCGCGGCGCCGGTCTGGACGACTCCGGCGCTGTCGTTCGCCGCCATCTTCAGCATCGGCATTCCACTGTTCGTCATCGCCATGGCATCGCAGAACATGCCGGGGCTGGCCGTGCTGCGCGCCGAAGGCTACCAGGTGCCGGCCTCACCACTGATTTCCGTCACCGGCGTCGCGTCGGTGCTGCTTGCTCCGTTCGGATCGCACGGTATTCATCTGGCGGCCATCACCATGGCCATCTGTAGCGGGCCTGAAGCGCACCCCGATCCTAAGCGGCGCTATACCGCTGCGGTGTGGTGCGGAGTGTTCTACGGCATCGCCGGCATTTTTGGCGCGACACTGGCGGCACTGTTCGCCTCGTTTCCAGCGGCGCTGGTGCTGTCCATCGCAGCGTTGGCGCTGCTGGGTTCGATCGGCAGTGGCCTGACCCAGGCCATGCATCTGCCGCGCGAGCGTGACGCAGCGCTGATCACCTTTATGGTCACCGCCTCGGGGCTGACGCTATTCGGCATCGGCTCCGCTCTGTGGGGGCTGGTTGCCGGCGTACTGACACTGTGGATCCTCAACGGTCACAAGACTGCGAGCTGAGCACCCGTTGTGACACCGGTGGATCTCGCAGCCCGATCACTCGTACGGATAGCGCGTCATTCCAGCCTTCCGGCTTTGCTTGCGCGGCCAGCATCGGCGGGCTAAACCGAGGCTTTGTATAGAGCAGAGGTTTTCATGAGTCAGATCAATCGCCAGTTCCTGCTGGCCAAGCGACCCATCGGCACTCCCAGTCGCGATACCTTCGAGTTCGTCGAACAGCCACTGGGCGAACCCGGCCCGAACCAGATCCTGGTCAAGGTGGAGTACTTGTCGCTGGACCCGGCGATGCGTGGCTGGATGAACGATGCCAAGTCCTATATTCCGCCGGTCGGCATTGGTGAAGTCATGCGTGCCCTGGGCGTCGGCAAGGTGATCGCCTCTCGTCATCCGAACTACGCCGAAGGCGATTACGTGAATGGCGCGCTGGGTGTACAGGCGTACTATCTCGACGAGCCGAAAGGCTTCTACAAGGTTGACCCGAATCAGGCGCCACTGCCTCGCTATCTCTCGGCGCTGGGCATGACCGGCATGACCGCCTACTTCGCTCTGTTGGCGGTGGGTGAGCCCAAGCCCGGTGATACCGTGGTGCTCTCGGGTGCTGCCGGCGCAGTGGGCAGCGTTGCCGGGCAGATCGCCAAGATCAAGGGCTGCCGTGTGGTGGGCATTGCTGGGGGCGCCGACAAATGCCGTTTCCTCATTGAAGAGCTCGGCTTCGACGGTGCCATCGATTACAAGAGCGAAGACGTCGCTGCCAGCCTCAAGCGCGAGTGTCCCAAGGGTGTCGATGTGTATTTCGACAACGTTGGCGGCGATATCCTCGATGCCGTGCTGACCCGTCTGAGCGTGGGAGCCAGGGTGGTGATCTGCGGGGCGATCAGCCAGTACAACAACAAGGAAGCGGTCAAGGGCCCAGCGAACTACCTGTCGCTGCTGGTCAACCGCGCGCGCATGCAGGGCATGGTCGTCACCGATTACGTGTCGCGCTACCCCGAGGCCATGAAGGATATGGCCGGCTGGCTGCAAAGCGGCGAGCTGAAGAGCAAGGAAGACATCGTCGAAGGGCTTGAAACCTTCCCCGAGACGCTGATGAAGCTCTTCACCGGTGAGAACTTCGGCAAGCTGGTGCTGAAGGTCTGAGCCTCACTTGGCAGCGGCAGGGCTGGATGCATCCAGCCCTGTACGTTCACCGAATCTTCAGGCGAAGGCTATGACAGCTCGGCCACCACAGCAGCCAGCGCCAGGGCCGGGTCAGCCGCCTGGGCAATGGGGCGCCCGATAACCAGATAGTCGGAGCCTGCCGTCATCGCCTCGGCCGGCGTCAGGATACGGCGCTGATCATCGGCAGCGCTGCCGGCTGGGCGAATGCCCGGCGTTACCAGTTGCAACTGCGCGAACTGCTCCTTCAGCGGCCGGGCCTCCTGAGCCGAACAAACCAGCCCATCCAGGCCAGCCTGCGCAGCCAGTCCGGCCAGGCGCAGTACCTGTTGCTGAGGAGCGATATCCAGACCGAGATCAGCCAGATCCACCTGCTCCATACTGGTCAGCACCGTCACGCCGATCAGCAGCGGCTTGGCTCCATTTGCCTTGTCCAGCGTCTCGCGGCAGGCCGTCATCATCCGCAGACCGCCCGAGCAATGCACGTTGACCATCCATACCCCGAGTTCGGCAGCCGCCTTGACGGCCATCGCGGTGGTGTTGGGAATATCGTGGAATTTAAGATCCAGGAACACCTCGAAACCCTTGGCCTGCAGAGCCTCAACCACTTGAGGACCACAGCGGGTAAACAGCTCTTTGCCGACCTTGACCCGGCACAGCGTGGGATCGAGCTGCCCGGCCAGCTCCAGCGCGGCAGCCTGGGAAGGAAAGTCGAGCGCAACGATGATGGGAGTCTGGCAGGTCATGAGGGAGTCCTTGGCAAAATTCGGCGCGTATTGTCGCAGAAAATCTAAATCGAAACCGCGCCGGCACATCGCCCTGAACACCAGGGGTGACGCTGCCAGGCGCCTCGGCGTAAGGTGGCAGACATATTCCTAGCAATGTTCAGGAGAAAGCCATGCCCTGGTATATCTGGTTGCTGCTGGCAGTGGTGCTCGGCAGCATCATCGGCGGCCTGCTGATGCTGCGTGCAGGGGCACGCAAGATCCCACTTACCGAAGAGCAGAAGCAGCGCATCGCCCAGCGCAACGCCGAAGCGGACGCCGAAGACGCTCGCAACCGTTAGGCCGCCTCGCGACAGAGCTGCGCAGCAAGCTTGCCAAGCGTTTCAAGCGCCCGCTCCGTTCCGACCGACCATGGCAATCCGCAGTTGAGCCGCACGCAGTGGTTGAACTGCTCGGTATTGCTGAAAATCAGTCCCGGCGCAATGCTGATTCCCTGCTGCAGCGCCAGGGTATGCAGATCCTTGGTATTGATTCGCGCCGGCAGGCTGACCCAGAGGATGAAGCCGCCGGTGGGTCGCGTCATCTGCGTGCCTTCCGGGAAGTAACGCTGCACCGCCAGCTGAAAGGCGCTGAGATTCTTACGGTACTCCTGCCGGATAAACCGCAGATGGCGGTCGTAACCGCCGTTTTCCAGATAGGCAGCGACGCCCATCTGGGTAACGCTGCAGGCGGAGTGGGTGCTGAAGGTCTGCAGTCGCTGAATCTCTTCACGATAACGACCGGGCAGGATCCAGCCGATACGCACGCCGGGCGAAAGGGTCTTGGAAAAGCTCGAGCAGTAGGTCACCCGCCCTTCATGATCATTGGACTTGAGCGCTCTGATCGGCCCCGACTCGAACATCAGCTCGCCGTAGATATCGTCCTCGACGATCTGGATATCGAAATGCGCCGCCAGCTTCAACAGCTGCTTCTGACGCTGATCGGGCATGCTGCCGCCCAGGGGGTTGCTCAGCCGCGCGGTCAGCACCAACGCCTTGATCGGCCACTGGCTGGCAGCCAGCTGCAAGGCCTCGAGACTCAAGCCGGTGTCCGGATCGCAGGGGATCTCGATAACCTTCAGCCCAAGCAGGTCGGCCAGCTGCAAAAGACCGTAATAACTGGGCGATTCGGTCGCAATCAAATCACCGGGACGGGTCAGCACCCGCAGCGACATCTGCAGCGCATCGACGCAACCGTGGGTGATCACCACCTCGTCCGGCCCGACCACCACCCCGGCATCACGCATACGAATCGCCACCTGCCGGCGCAGCGGCTCGTAGCCTGGGCTGAACATATAGCTGAAGGCACGCGGGCTCTGAAAACGGGTGACCTTGGACAGTTGCTGGTGCAAGGCCCGCACCGGCAGGTAGTCGACATGGGGTACCGCTGCGCCCAAGGGGATCAGGCCTTCGCGGCGCGACTCGCTGAGCACCTGATTGATGATGCTGCTGCGGGTTATCAGAGCCGGGCTTTCCACCAGGGCGATATCCGGCGTCGGCGCCGTGAGCGCCGGCGTATGGTGAACATAAAAGCCAGACTGCGGGCGGGCACGAATCATGCCCTGGTCTTCGAGGTTGGCGTACGCCTGCAGCACGGTAGCGTGACTGACCTTTAGCTGCTGGCTCAGCTTGCGCACCGAGGGCACTCGCTCGCCCGGCAGATAGACACCGCTGCGGATATCCTCCGCAAGCTGCTCAGCGATGCGCTGATAGAGCAACAGACTGGTCATTTCGTCGATCTCCGCCAACTGAACCGTAACAGTAGTACAGCGATAGCAATCATGACCGGTACAGTTTCGGATTAACTCGGCGACACAGTGAGCGACACGGGCCGCAGTTATTACTCGCGCGGGTTGCCCAGCCGCCCTTCGGCATCGGAAAAGACGATCTCGACCCGGCGGTTCAGTGCACGGCCACGCGCTGACGCATTCTCGCTGATGTGGAAGGCCTCACCGTAACCCGCTACCTCCATCCGACGAGCCTCCACACCCAGCTCCTCCAGGAAATTGGCGACCACCTGGGCGCGGGAGTGCGACAGCGCCAGGTTTTCCGCTGCGCTGCCACGGTTGTCCGTATAGCCTTCAATGCGCACCCTGCGCGTAGGATTGAGCTGGAGAAAATGCGCCAGCTTGAGCAGCCGCTGATTAGCCGCTTCGCCCAATTCGGCACTGGCGGGCTTGAACAGTACATCACCCAAGGTCATCACCAGCCCGCGCCCGGTTTCGGCAGCGGCGAGGCCGTCCATCTGCTCCTCCAGCCACTGGCTCTGCTGACGCCTGTCCAGCAAGCGCGCCTGCTGCAGGGTCCGGCGCAGTCGTTCGTGTTCCATTTCTAAGTGGGTAGCCCGTCGCTCGTTCTGCAGCTGCTCGCCGTGCTGACTGGCAATCTGGCTATAGCGCAGACTCAGGTAGGCATAATGCCGGGCATCCTCGGCGCCACCCCAATAACCGGCAAAGCGTTTGGCACGCTCCAGCGATTCTTCGGCACGTCGCACGTCCTTGGGTGCATCTGCGAACACTTGAGGATCTTTGCTAACGGCCTGGTAGGCCAGCTCTGCATCATCCAGCGCCTGCTTCACTTCGGAGCCCACACACCCCTGCAGCAAGCCCAGCACCAGCAACCCGGCGATGACAGACCTGTTCATTGCAAAGCTCCCAGCTGCTCACGCAGTTGAGCGATGCGCCGGTTCAGCTCCGACAGCTGAAGCTGGCTCTTCTCGTTCAACACCCGGGCCTCGGCCAAACGCGCGTCCAGCTCGGCCTCCTCGGCCAGCAAGCGTGCCTCGCGGTAGTCTTTCTTCTGCATAGCAACCTGGGCTTTGGCGAGTTTTGCTTCAGCCATGCGCAGATCCGAAGCTTGCGGCGCAACACCACTCGCATGTGCCTGAGCTACGGCCTGCTCGGTAATTTTCAGCTGTTCGTAGGGCGCCGGATCACTGGCGCACCCGGCAAGCATGGCCAACGACAGGAAGGCGCAGGAAAAGGATGTTCGCAAACACGTGCTCCCGATCAGATTAAGGTTTCGATTCAGCCAACTGCTGTTTCCAGCGCTCGAGATTCTCCGCCAGCAATTGCTCTACGATGCCGGCAGCGCGCAATTCTGTCATTTTCACCGCCAGCTGTCCGCGCAGCCAGGGGCTGTTGCAGGCCGAGTCGTGGGACACCGCAAAATGCATCCCCTGCTCGACCACCGGCGGCTCCAGCCGCTGCACCGTGTCGAGAACGCCCAGCGCACTCAGCTGCGCCACGGCGTTGTAGCGCTCGTGCAATACATAGTCGACCTTCCCCGCCTGCAGCTGCTGGACGGCTTCGGCCAGACCCGGCAGCGAGCGTATACGGAGATTCTTCTTGGCGTACGCCTCGAAATCACCCCGAAATTTTGTCTCTCTCCCAAGGACTCCAGAGCGCTCGTGCAGGTCCTCACGGCTGGCGTAGAGAAAGCCTGGCTCAGGACGAACCCAGGCAACCCATTGGCGAGAGGCAATGGGCGGGTGGACGATGTCCATCTGCTGCAGCGACTGCGAGCTCACCGAGGCATCGATCAAAAGGTCCATCCGGCCACTACGGACTTCGTCGTAGGCCTTGCCGGAGTCGCCGGCGTACAGAACCTCAAGCTTGAGCTCGAGTGAATCGGTGATTTTCTGCAGCAGATCGGCATTGGCGCCGATCAACCTCTTGGGATTCTGCGGATCACGCCAAAGAAACGGCGGATTATCTGCGCCGCCGGTGGCAATCAGGCGCTCGCATTTCCCTGCTGCCGCGCTGGCAGCCAGCGGAGCCGCCAGAGACAACACGATCAGAGTGATTTTCAGCAGCAACGCACCACGCATGGAAAGCCTCGTCATCAATAGCAGGCCAATGAAGCCAGGCGGCGATCTTAGCATTGCAACCGAGCGCCCAAGAAAAACCCGCTACGCGAGCGGGTTTTTTCTTCAGCACATTAGGGGCTCAGACGAGCTTTTCCAGCTCCGGCACGATCTCGAACAGATCGCCTACCAGGCCGTAGTCAGCCACCTGGAAGATCGGTGCGTCTTCGTCCTTGTTGATCGCGACGATCACCTTGGAGTCTTTCATGCCCGCCAGGTGCTGGATGGCGCCGGAGATGCCGACCGCGATATACAGCTGCGGCGCGACGATCTTGCCGGTCTGGCCGACCTGCATGTCGTTGGGCACGAAGCCGGCATCCACTGCCGCGCGGGAGGCGCCCACTGCAGCGCCGAGCTTATCGGCCAGCGAGTACAGGTGCTTGAAGTTGTCGCCGTTGCCCATGCCACGGCCACCGGAGATAACAACCTTGGCGGCAGTAAGCTCAGGACGGTCGGACTTGGCCAGCTCTTCGCCGACGAACGAAGAAATGCCCGCATCACCGGTAGCGGATACCTGTTCAACGGTAGCGGAACCGCCTTCGGCATTGACCGGATCGAACCCGGTGGCACGTACGGTGATGACCTTGATAGCCGCCGAGGACTGCACGGTGGCGATGGCGTTACCAGCGTAGATCGGACGCTTGAAGGTATCAGGGCTTTCGACCGAAACGATCTCGGAGATCTGATCGACGTCCAGCTGAGCGGCCACGCGCGGCAGGAAGTTTTTGCCGTTGGTGGTCGCCGCAGCCAGAACGTGGCTGTAGTTGCTTGCCAGACCGGCGATCAGGGGCGCGACGCTTTCCGGCAGCTGATTGGCGTAGGCAGCATCATCGGCGACCAGAACCTTGGATACGCCTTCGATCTTGGCAGCCGCTTCACCGATGGCCGCGCAACCGCTGCCAGCCACCAGCACATGAATGTCGCCGCCGATAGCCTTGGCAGCTGCCACTGTATTGAGCGTTGCAGCAGCCAGAACGGCGTTGTTGTGTTCAGCGATAACCAGGATAGTCATTTAGATTACCTTCGCCTCGTTCTTCAGTTTCTCGACCAGTTCAGCCACGGACTTGACCTTGATACCGGCGCTACGTGCAGCCGGCGCCTCGACCTTGAGGGTCTTCAAGGTAGATGTGGTGGTAACACCCAGCGCGTCTGGCGTCAGGGTTTCCAGCGGCTTCTTCTTGGCCTTCATGATGTTCGGCAGCGACGCATAGCGCGGCTCGTTCAGGCGCAGGTCAGTGGTAACGATCGCTGGAAGGTTCAGCGCTACGGTCTGCAGACCGCCATCGATTTCACGGGTGACGTTGACCTTGTCGCCGGCCACTTCCACCTTGGAGGCGAAGGTGCCCTGGGCATAGCCAGTCAGTGCACCAAGCATCTGGCCGGTCTGGTTGTTGTCGCTGTCGATGGCCTGCTTGCCAAGGATGACCAGTTGCGGCTGCTCCTTGTCGACCACCGCCTTGAGCAGCTTGGCCACCGCCAGGGAATTCAGCTCTTCGCCGGATTCGATCAGGATCGCTCGGTCAGCACCCAGCGCCAGCGCGGTACGCAGCTGCTCTTGAGCCGCGGTCGGGCCGATGGTGACGACAACGATTTCGCTCGCCACGCCTTTCTCTTTCAGGCGTACGGCTTCTTCCACGGCGATTTCGCAGAAGGGGTTCATCGACATCTTGACGTTGGCGAGGTCAACGCCGGAGTTGTCCGCCTTGACGCGAACCTTGACGTTGTAATCGACCACTCGTTTGACAGCTACGAGAATCTTCATGGATTCCTCTTACTCTCCGGTGATGGGGATTCCGCCGAGGCGAACCGAAATCGATTCGTGATTCAGGCTGCAATCATGGCCGCCAGCCTGTTCGGCGAGTGCAAAACTGCCCGTATCTTGAACGCTGGGCATTGGGCCGGTCAACAAAACATACAGCCCGTCACAGGTACGGCCGGTCGATTCTAAACAGGGTTCGGAAAAATTCAAACAAACGTTTGTATTGGACCCGTCCGGGTGGCTATATATAATGCCTGCCCGGCGGGGTCAGGTAACCAGTAAAGCCCCTTCCATCCTCTATATAGAACAATCAGCCTGAGTAGGAGAAAGCCAATGGAACGCGAATACATGGAATTCGACGTCGTTATCGTCGGTGCCGGCCCCGCGGGCCTGTCCGCTGCCTGCCGGCTGAAACAGAAAGCTGCCGACGCTGGCCAGGAGATCAGCGTCTGCGTCGTCGAGAAGGGCTCCGAGGTTGGCGCCCACATTCTATCCGGTGCGGTGTTCGAGCCGCGTGCACTCAATGAACTGTTCCCCAACTGGAAGGAACTTGAGGCGCCGCTGAACACCCCGGTCAAACGCGACGACATCTACCTGCTCAAGAGCGCGGAATCGGCCAGCAAGCTGCCCAATGCATTCGTTCCCAAGACCATGCACAACGAGGGCAACTACGTTATTTCCCTCGGCAACCTGTGCCGCTGGCTGGCGCAACAGGCTGAAAACCTGGGCGTCGAGATTTACCCTGGCTTTGCCGCCCAGGAAGCACTCATCGACGAACAAGGCGTGGTGAAGGGCATCCTGACCGGCGATCTGGGTGTCGACCGCGAGGGCAATCCCAAAGAAGGCATGTACACCCCGGGCATGGAGCTGCGTGCCAAGTACACCCTGTTCGCCGAAGGCTGCCGCGGGCACATCGGCAAGCAGCTGATCAGCCGCTACCAGCTCAACGCCAACGTCGATCCGCAGCACTACGGTATCGGTATCAAGGAACTCTGGGACATCGATCCGGCCAAGCATGAGCAGGGCCTGGTGGTGCACACCGCCGGCTGGCCGCTGGACGACGAGAACCCCGGCGGCTCCTTCCTCTATCACCTGGAGAACAACCAGGTCGTAGTGGGACTGATCGTCGACCTGTCCTACAGCAACCCGCACCTGTCGCCGTTCGACGAGTTCCAGCGCTATAAGCACCACCCGGTGATCAAGCAGTATCTGGAAGGCGGCAAGCGCGTGTCCTACGGTGCCCGTGCCATTGCCAAGGGTGGCCTGAATTCCCTGCCGAAGATGGTATTCAAGGGCGGCGCGCTGATCGGCTGCGACGCCGGCACCCTGAACTTCGCCAAGATCAAGGGCAGCCACACGGCAATGAAGTCCGGCATGCTGGCCGCCGAAGCCGTCGCCGATGCACTGCTGGCAGGCAACGAGGGCGGTGACGAGCTGAGCGCTTATGAAGAAGGCTTCAAGAACAGCTGGCTGTACGACGAGCTGTACAAGAGCCGCAACTTCGGCGCTGCGATCCACAAGTGGGGCGCAGTCAAGGGCGGCGCATTCAACTTCATCGACCAGAACATCTTCGGCGGCAAGATCCCCTTCACGCTGCACGACACCAAGCCGGATTACGCCTGCCTGAAGCTGGCCGACGAAGCGAAGAAGATCGACTACCCGAAACCGGACGGCAAGCTCAGCTTCGACAAGTTGAGCTCGGTATTCCTCTCCAATACCAACCACGAGGAAGAGCAGCCGGTTCACCTCAAGCTGACTGACCCGAGCATCCCGATCGACAAGAACCTGCCGATGTACGATGAACCGGCGCAGCGCTACTGCCCGGCAGGCGTCTACGAGGTGGTGACCAACGACGACGGCAGCAAGCGCTTCCAGATCAACGCGCAGAACTGCGTGCATTGCAAAACCTGCGATATCAAGGACCCTGCCCAGAACATCACCTGGGTAGCGCCGGAAGGCGCCGGTGGCCCCAACTACCCCAACATGTAAGACAGAAAAAAGGCTCCTTCGGGAGCCTTTCTTTTTTGCCGCGCTTTGGTCTCGGCCACCGCTTGGGCCGGACACCGAAGGGTTATTGGCGTCCTATCGGAAAGAACTTACCGCCACTCCAGACGCCCAGCCAATCTTCATCATTGATCTGGCAAGGCACCGCCAAGTCCACCAGCTGATAGAACACATTGCGGTGGATCAGCGCATCCAGATTGGCGCGCACGTGTACATAGGGCGCCGGTTCCTGGGTCTGCGGATCGATCTCGAAACGCAGCGGATGCTCAGGCCCAGCTTCGACCTCGTCCTCGACGTTGGTCACAAAGCGCAGCAGCTGCCCCTCGCCCTGCCCCTCGACTTCCAGTCGAACCGCCACAAAGGGGGCATCCTCGACCTGAATACCGACCTTCTCGACGGGCGTCACCAGGAAATAATCGTCGCCATCACGGCGTATCACGCTTGAAAACAGCTGCACCATGGCCGGCCGGCCAATGGGCGTACCCATGTAATACCAGCGCCCATCGCGGGCGATGCGCATGTCCAGATCGCCGCAGAATGGCGGGTTCCACAAGTGCACCGGGGCTGGTCCCTTTTTACCGCTTTTGGGAATCTGCCCCAGCAGGTTTGCAGCTTTGTCCGAATCTGTCATTGGAAGTCCTCAGCGTGCAGTACCCAGCAAACGCCGTGCATAGTCGCGCAGCGGCGGCCCTAGCAACTCTTCAGGCTGATTATCGTACAAGCCCAACACCCCGCCTCGGCTGCGGATCCGAGCCGTGTCCACCAGATAGCGGGTGCCCGTCTCGACCAGCATCAGCTGCACCACGCTGCTATCCACGCCCAGGCGATCCAGGGCACGCTGGTCATTCAGTTCATCGAAGCTGCCAATGCGATCGTCCGCTGCGGCAAAGCGCATGTACAGCAGATAGTGGGCACCGACGGCGGTCGCCTGTGCCATCGCCTCTTCAAGCCCGAGCGGCTGGGCTGAACGGCGGACCATAGGAAAATATTCGACGAAGCCCTTGAAAGCTTCCTCGGCGACCACGTTTGGCCGCGGGTAGGCATCCCCCGGCGGGACGAAGTGGCCCTGGGCAATATAGATGAAAGAATCGGGCTGCAACCGCCATGAGGCTGAACGGCGCGTTTCACTGTGATCAAGAATGCCCGCGTCGCGCAGGTGATAACGCGTGCCCTCGGCCATGTCGCTGATTTTCATACAGCCACTTAGCACCAGCATCGCCAGTACAACGCCCAACAATCGCATGTCACCGCCTCCTGTAGAGACGTCGGAATTCCGACGACAGGCCCGGGCAATGCAGCAACCGCGCCATCTGGCTCTGTCAGCCCGCTAGTCGCGCTTGCGCTTGTTGCCCATCCGCACGCCTATATCCATCAGGAACTGGAAGAAGCCTTCCTGATCCTCCAGCACATTGCTCCAGAACGGCGAGTGGTACAGCGCTACGGCCCCATGCACCAGCGCCCAGGCAGCGCAGTAATGGAAGTAGGGCGGCACGTCTTCCAGTTTGCCTTCGGCGATTCGCCCCTTGATCAGCTGGGTCAGGTGCTCGAAGTTCGAGGCACGGATACGGTGCAGTTCCCCGATCATCTCGGGCTCCTGATTACCCTTGACCACCTTTTCCTCAAGGCGATCGAACAGCCGATAGCGCTGCGGATCGCCCATGCGAAACTCGAAGTAGGCGCGCGACAACGCTTCCTTGTCCTGGTCCAGGCTCGGCGAATGCAGCAGTTCGTTGAGGTCGCGCTCGTAGTCGAGCATCAGCCGCAGATAGATCTCGGCCTTGGATTTGAAGTGCTTGTAGATGGTGCCTTTGCCGATCCCGACCTTGTCGGCGATCATCTCGACGGTAACGCTGTCTTCGCCCTGCTCCAGAAAGAGCTGGAGGGCGATGTCAAGAATCTCTTGCTCGCGGCGGCGGAATTCACGGACCTTGCGCGGTTCAATTTGCATAAGAGGGTGTAACGTCAAAAGTCTAGGCAGAACATTATGCCTATCCAGTCAGAAAATGCACGGAACAACACCGATGAGAACATTGAATGACGAATTTCCTCAAATCGAAGGCCTTCGTTACCTAAATCACGCTGCAGTCGCGCCTTGGCCACGTCGTGCAAGCGAAGCCGTTACGCGCTTCGCCCAGGAGAACTTGACCCTTGGCGCCCGGGACTATCCTCAGTGGCTGAAAGTCGAGACCAGTTTGCGCGGGCGACTGGCCCGACTGCTGAATGCACCGACCACGGCCGACATTGCCTTGGTGAAGAACACCTCCGAAGCGCTGTCGTTCGTAGCCTTCGGCCTGGACTGGAGAGCTGGCGACCAGATCGTTATCAGCGACGAGGAATTCCCGTCAAACCGGGTGGTATGGGAAGCTCTGCAACCCCAGGGGGTCGAGGTGATACGCGTCAGTCTCAAGGGTGCCGATCCGGAAGCTGCGCTGCTGGCCGCCTGCGGGCCGCGGGTACGCCTGATGTCCATCAGCGCCGTGCAGTACGCCAGCGGCCTGCGTCTGGATCTGCCACGACTCGGCGAAGGCTGCGAGCAACGCAGCGTATTGCTGTGCATTGATGCGATCCAGCAGCTCGGTGCCCTGCCCTTCGATGTGCGTGAGAACCGTTGCGCCTTTGCCATGGGCGATGGGCACAAATGGCTGTTGGGCCCCGAGGGCCTAGGCGTGTTCTATTGCCGCAGCGATCTTCGCCCCCAGCTGAAACTGCATGAGTACGGCTGGCACATGCTGGAGCACGCGGGCGACTATGACCGCGAAGACTGGCAACCGGCCCGTAGCGCGCGTCGCTTCGAATGCGGCAGCCCGAACATGCTCGCAGCCATGGCGCTGGAAGCGAGCCTTTCATTATTGGAAGAGGTGGGCATGGAAAAGGTCGCCCAGGGACTGTCCGCACGGATCGATCACTTGCAAGGCGAGCTATCGGCCATGCAAGGGGTCGAACTGAAGAGCCCGGCCGAGCCCCAGCGACGCGCCGGCATTCTGACCTTCAGCGTCGACGGCTGGGACAATCAGGCTCTGTTCGAACGACTTAAATCGGAGCAGATCGTCTGTGCGCAGCGCGGTGGAGGTATCCGCCTTTCACCACACTTCTATACCCCAACCGAGGTGATCGAGCAGACATTATCGATCATTCATGGCTTGAAATCGGGGTAGGCGATCAATGGCCCGACAGCTATTCCAAATCCGTTTTAAAACGGCGGCAAATGCTCAGCAGAGTCATCGATAACGACCAATACTTCTCTTACTGGGCGTGCCCTCCCCCCCAAAGCACGGCCAGTTGAGGGAGCGAGGAGCGTGACCTCAAACTCCTATATGGTCTTACCCGGCGTTGAGCCGGGTTTTTTTTTGCTGGCCAAAGGATCAGCTTGCCCCGGCCCGCTGACGGGCACAGCGCAGACGGAAGCATCCCCAGATGAACAGCACCCAGAACGGCACTACGATGACCGACGTACGAACATTCGGCAGCCAGAGCATGATTACCGCGATCAGCACCACGAAAGCCAGGCACAGGTAGTTGCTGAACGGATACCAGAACGACTTGAAGAACGGGTCGACGCCCTGAACCAACATTGCCTTGCGAAACTTCAGATGCGCCAGGCTGATCATTGCCCAGTTGATCAACAGCGCCGCAACCACCAGCGACATGAGCAGCACCAGAGCGTCTTGTGGAAGCAGGTAATTGACCAGGACGCATAGCAGGGTCATCGCCCCGGAAAAGGCGATGCCCAGTACAGGCACACCACGGCGGTTCACCCGCATCAGCGCCCGCGGCGCATCGCCCTGCTCGGCCAGCCCGTAGAGCATCCGGCTGTTGCAGTACACGCCGCTGTTGTAGACCGAGAGCGCCGCCGTCAGCACTACGAAGTTGAGGATATGCGCCGCCGTATCGCTACCGATCAGGGAAAATATCTGTACGAACGGGCTGCTGCTATACGGATCACCCGCAGCCCCCAAGGCTTGCAGCAGGCTATCCCAGGGATACAACGCCAACAGCACGCTAAGCGCGCCGATATAGAAAATCAGGATACGGTAGACCACCTGGTTGACGGCTTTGGGAATCACCGTCTTTGGATCAGACGCCTCGGCTGCAGTAATGCCCACCAACTCCAGCCCGCCAAAGGAAAACATGATGATCGCCAGCGCCATCACCATCCCGCTGATGCCGTTGGGAAAGAAGCCGCCGTGGGTCCACAGATTGCTGAAGCTGGCCTGCTCACCGCCCCGCCCGCTGAACAGCAGATAAAGCCCCAGCACGATCATGCCAATGATGGCCCCGACCTTGATGATCGCGAACCAGAACTCGGTCTCACCAAACGCTTTTACGTTGGCCAGGTTGATCAGATTGATCAGTATGAAAAAGGCCGCCGCCGTGGCCCAGGTCGGCACTTCCGGCCACCAGAACTGGACGTACTTGCCGACCGCAGTCAGCTCGGCCATGCCCACCAGC
Source organism: Pseudomonas saudiphocaensis (assembly GCF_000756775.1). Taxonomy (NCBI): domain Bacteria; kingdom Pseudomonadati; phylum Pseudomonadota; class Gammaproteobacteria; order Pseudomonadales; family Pseudomonadaceae; genus Pseudomonas; species Pseudomonas saudiphocaensis. The sequence goes on along the minus strand of NZ_CCSF01000001.1, from coordinate 121,835 downwards.
ACATAAAGCACCCAGTAGTTCCAACCGGATAGAAAGCCGGCAAAGGGCGACCAGTATTTGTGAGCAAAATGACTGAAGGAGCCTGCGACCGGCTCCTCAACGATCATCTCGCCGAGCTGACGCATGATCAGAAAGGCGATAAACCCGCCGATGGCATAGCCGAGGATCATCGAGGGCCCGGCACTGCGCAGGACGCCGGCCGAACCCAGGAAAAGCCCAGTGCCGATGGCGCCACCCAGTGCGATCAGCTGAATGTGCCGGTTTTTGAGCCCCCGCTGTAAACAGCCGGTGGGTGACGGGTCACTGGACATGGCACAACCTATTTAAAAAGCATGGCGCCCTGCCCTGACGAGCAGGATGAGATAGCCTGGCCTGTAGCTTCTGCTGACAGGCCAGTCGGGCGGTCGGAGTAATAAAGCGGCGCGAATTGTACAGGCTAGCGGCCGGAACAGCCCGCGTCATGACGTAGCGCCTGTCGACCGGTGCTTATGTTCAGACTCGAGCCAAGGGGAACAGCCGACGAAAATTATCGGTGGTTTGCTCGCTCAGCTGATCGAAGTCGACACCACGCAGCTGCGCCACGAACTGCGCCACTTCACGTACGTATTGCGGCAGATTCGGCTTGCCCCGATGCGGAACCGGCGCAAGATAAGGCGAGTCGGTTTCCACCAGCAGACGGTCGGCAGGCACTCGCCGCGCCACGTCGCGTAGGGCATCGGCGTTGCGGAACGTGACGATACCCGAGAAGGAGATGTAGTAACCCAGGTCGAGCGCCGCCTTGGCCATGTCCCAATCCTCGGTGAAACAGTGCAGCACGCCGGCGTGGGGCAATGCGGCCTGGCGCAACAGCTCCAGGGTATCGGCGCGAGCCGAGCGGGTATGGACGATCACCGGCTTGCCGCAGATACGGGCAGCGTCCAGATGCAAGCGGAACGAGCGCCGCTGCAGCTCGGCGGCTTCCGGCTCGTAGTGGTAGTCGAGCCCCGTCTCGCCAATGGCTACGGCATGTGGATGCTCCAGTTCGGACAGCAGCCAGTCGAGCGCCGGCTCGCTATTGGCCGTCAGATCCAGCGGGTGCACGCCCACCGAACAATCGACATCCGCGTAACGCTCAGCCAATGCCTTTACCGCAGCGGCATTGTCCGCGCTGACACCGATACAGAGAAAGTGACCGACACCACGCTGGCGCGCAGCCTCCAGCGCTGCATCGAGGGAACCCTCGTGGGCGGTGAGATCAAGGCGATCGAGATGACAGTGGGAATCTACCAGCATTGAGCACACAACCAGAAAATCAGGACAGGTCGCGCATTATAGAAGGAAAGGAGCTGGAAGTCGGAGCGGGTCCGTGAGCGCAACGCCGGGAAGCTATGACTTGAGGCCTGGATGGCCAGGTACAAGCAGTGCTACATCGTATGCGTAGGACGGTCGGACTTCATTGCGCCGGCCAGGTAGGTTTCGATCTTGTTGCGGGCGGTGGAGTCGTTTTCACTGAACTGCACACCGACACCAGCCGCCCGGTTGCCCTGGGCACCCTTTGGGGTAATCCAGACGACTTTGCCGGCGACGGGGATCTTTTCTGGCTCATCCATCAGGCTAAGCAGCATAAAGACCTCATCGCCGAGGTTGTAGGTCTTGTTGGTAGGAATGAAGAGTCCGCCATGCTTGATAAACGGCATAAAGGCGGCATAGAGCACCGATTTGTCCTTGATGGTCAGAGACAAAATTCCGTTACGTGGCCCCAGGTTTGCAGGCAGGCTCATGAGCAATTCCTTGCAAAAATTCCGTCAGAGTCTAACGCGCTCCAGGCAGATTTGCCCACTGTACCAACAGCGCTTCGAGAAGCAAGACACGGTTGAGGTTGGCTTTGCCCAAAACTTTCTGTCGATGGGCCAGCAGCCAGTCCTGTAGCGCCAGCAGCTTCGCCGGTGTCGTTTTTTGCGCCAGATACTGGATCACCTTGGCCATATCGGCTGCCCCCAGCCCCTGCTCATCGCCACTCATCTGATAACGCAGGATCAGGTGCGCCCACTCGCAGAACCAGTCGAACAACAGGATCAGCGACAGCGGGTTCCAGGCTTCCGCCAGCTGGCTGGGCGACTGTTGCTGCTTGAGCAGTTTCTTTATCCCCTCAACGACCTGCGCGCGCATTTCCAGCACACCCAGCTCGTGCAGCCGGCACGCAGCCAGAGGCGAGCCCGCCGCCAGCGTCAGCAACTCCTCACGTTGCTCGCTGGGCAATTCGGGAAGTTGCTGAGCTATCCAGTCAAGGCTCTGCTCACGCGCCGGCAAAGGGCAAGCCTGCTGCACGCAACGACTTCTGATGGTCGGCAACAGCCGACTTGGCTGATGACTGATCAATAGCAACACGGTATCGCCGGCCGGCTCTTCAAGGCTTTTGAGCAGAGCATTGGCCGCGTTGAGATTCATAGCCTCGGCCGGTTCGAGCAGCACCACTTTGCGCCCGCCGAGCTGCGCGGTCTGGGTCACGAAACTGACCAGCTGGCGTACCTGATCGACACGGATTGCCTTGTCGGCCTCTTCCGGTTCAAGGATGTAATGATCGGGATGAGTCTGTGCGGCGAGCAGCTGACAACTCCTGCAGTCGCCACAGGCGCCGGCCAGGGATGGCTGCCGACACAGCAACAGTGCCATCAATTGCTCGGCCAGAGCCCGCTTGCCGATACCCGCCGGACCATGCAGCAAGTAGGCATGGGCATGCTGCTCGCGCCCCGCCAGTAATTGCCACAGACCGGACTGCCAGGGAAGGATGTCAGCCACGGAGGCGCTCCAGGATCTGCGGCAGCAGTGCCTGCAGGTCGCGCTGTACCGCAGCCAGCGGCTGGCCGGCATCGATCACCTGATAGCGTGTCGGCGCCTGTCGAGCGCGCTCGAGATAGGCATTACGCACGGCTTCGAAGAAGCCCAGACCTTCCTGCTCGAAACGATCAAGCCGCCCACGGGCGGCCGCTCGGCTCAGGCCGATATCGACCGGCAGATCGAATATCAGCGTCAGGTCCGGACGCAGGTCGCCCTGCACGAAGCTTTCCAGTTGCTCGATACGCTGCTTGGCCAGGCCGCGGCCACCACCCTGGTAGGCATAGGTGGCGTCGGTGAAGCGGTCGCACAGTACAACCGTTCCCCGCGCCATCGCCGGACGGATTACCTGATCGAGGTGCTGCGCACGCGCGGCGAACACCAGGAGCAGCTCCGTATCACTGGCCATCGGCTCATCGCTGGGGGCCAGCAGCAGCTCGCGAATACGCTCGGCCAGTGGCGTGCCTCCCGGCTCGCGGGTCAGCAGCACATCGATGCCACGCTCGCGCAGGCGCTCGGCGAGGAACTCGCGGTTGGTACTCTTGCCCGCACCCTCAGGCCCTTCCAGGGTAATAAAGCATCCTGTCACTGATCATTCTCGCTTGAAGCCGGCGCCGGCCGGGGCGCTGGACTGGAACGGTAATCGGCGCGGCGCTTGAGCTGATATTCGCGTACCGCCCGATTATGCTCGGCCAGCGTATTACTGAAGACGTGGCTGCCATCGCCCCGCGCCACGAAATACAGGCTGCTGCCCTCCAGCGGATGCAGGGCTGCGTGGATCGCCTCGCGCCCGACCATGGCAATGGGCGTCGGCGGCAGACCAGCATTGGTGTAGGTGTTGTAAGGCGTCGGCCTGCGCAAGTCGGCTCGGGTAATGCGCCCGCGATAGCTCTCGCCCATGCCGTAAATCACTGTCGGATCAGTCTGCAGCAGCATGCCGCGAGCCAGACGGCGCACGAATACGCCGGCAATCTCCCCCCGTTCCTCGGGCACGCCGGTTTCCTTCTCGATGATCGAAGCCATGATCAGCGCCTGATACGGATCCTTGTAGGGCAAGCCCTCGCTGCGCCCTGCCCACTCCTCGGCCAGCACGCTTTCGAGACGGGCGAAGGCCCGTCGCAGCAGCTCGATATCGGTCACGCCGCGGGTGAAACTGTAAGTATCGGGGAAGAAGCGCCCTTCCGGATGCAGATCGGCATAACCAAGCTCTGCCATGACCTGGCTGTCCGACAGCTCGCTTATGGTCTGCTCGATCAGCGGCGATGCTTTCAGCGCAGCACGCACCTGCCGGAAATTCCAGCCCTCAACAAGGGTCAGGGTATGCTGGACCACCTCACCACGCTGCCAAAGCCCGACCATATCCCTCGCCGTCATGCTCGGAAGCAGCCGATACTCCCCACCGTGCAGATTCTGACCGGAGAGATTCAGTCGCCAGTACAGACGCAGCCAGAAAGCATCTTTCAGAACACTTTCACGCTCCAGCCGCTGGAACAGGCCACTGGGCGTATCTCCGGTTTTGACTTCAAGGGTATAAAGGTTATCCAGCTGCAGCGGTTGCTCCAGCGCGGCGTAGAGCTTCCAGGCAACCAGGCCAAGCGACAGCGCGGCGAGCAGCACAAGGCCCAGCAGCGCAAAAAACAGTTTACGAATCACGTACCACTCGACAGGTCGGCAATGAGATTCTGCAGTTTACGTGTGAGCGGACCCAGCGGCCAGACATGGCTCTTAAGCTGGCGCACGGGCCAGATGCCATAAAGGCTATTGCAGACAAAAACCTCATCAGCCGCGAGCAGCGCCTCGAAGCTGACATCACAGACCTCTACAGCGATGCCCGCACGCTGCGCCCGTTCAAGGATTTCAGCCCGCATCACGCCCGCGATACCGCAGCGTTCAAGGGATGGCGTCTGCAGAACGCCTTTGCTGATCAGAAAGATATTGCTGTATACGCCCTCAATGACGCGCCCGGACATATCGCGCATCAACCCCTCGGCAAAGGCCGGATCCTGCCATTCACTACGAGCAAGAACCTGCTCCAGGCGATTAAGATGCTTCATCCCGGCCAAGGCCGGTTGCTCGGCCAGGCGCGTGGCACAGGGATATAGCTGCACACCCCGCTCGGCATGCTCGCGGGGATAGGCGGGCGCCGGCGAACCCAGCAGCAGCGTACGCGGCGAGCTTGGTCGTGGCGGTGCATAGCCACGCTGGCCATCCCCTCGGGTAAGAATCAGCTTGGCAACGCCGTCACCAAGCGCCGCACTGAATTCAAGGATCTGCGCGCGCAACTGCTCAGGTTGGCAAGGAATGTCCAGACGCTGACAGCCCGCCTCCAATCGTTGCAGGCGGCGGCTCAGCAATAGCGGCCGTTGATCGACCACCCGGATGGTTTCGAACAGACCGTCGCCATAGGCGACGCCACGGTCGTGAACGGGCACCCCGGCAGCGGGGTACCCGTCCACCCAGGTCAATGTCACTCGGCGAACCGGCGGAATACCAGCGAGCCGTTGGTGCCGCCAAAACCGAAGGAGTTGGACACCGCAACGTCGATCTGCCTTGGCTTGGCCTGATGCGGCACAAAGTCCAGATCGCAGCCTTCGTCCGGCTCATTGAGATTGATGGTCGGCGGCGCAACCTGATCGCGAATGGCCAGAATGCTGAAGATGGCTTCGACCGCACCGGCGGCACCCAACAGGTGGCCCACCATGGATTTGGTCGAGCTAACCGACAGGTTGTAGGCGTGGTGACCGAAGACCGTCTTGATCGCTGTCGCTTCAGCCTTGTCGCCCGCTGGCGTCGAGGTGCCGTGGGCATTGATGTAATGCACCTGCTCGGCATCGATCCGCGCATCCTGGATCGCATTACGGATGCAGCGCGCAGCACCTGCGCCGTCTTCCGGCGGCGAGGTCATGTGGAACGCATCGGCGCTCATGCCGAAACCTATCAATTCGGCGTAGATCTTGGCACCGCGCGCGCGCGCGTGCTCCAGTTCCTCCAGGACCAGCGCACCGGCGCCATCGGACAGGACGAAGCCGTCTCGCCCCTTGTCCCACGGCCGGCTCGCCGTCGTCGGGTCGTCGTTGCGCGTGGACAGTGCCCGAGCAGCGCCAAAACCACCGATCCCCAACCCGCAAGCGGCCATTTCCGATCCGCCCGCAACCATCACGTCAGCTTCGCCATAAGCGATATTGCGCGCCGCCATACCAATGCAGTGCGTGCCAGTGGTACAGGCCGTGGCAATGGCGTAGTTCGGACCTTGCAAACCCAGATGGATCGAGAGGAAGCCCGAAACCATATTGATAATGGAGCCCGGTACAAAAAACGGCGAGATACGCCGCGGCCCTTGCTCGATAAGGGATCGGCAGCTGTTCTCGATATTGGTCAGGCCACCAATGCCCGAACCCATGGCAACACCGATACGCTCACGATTGGCATCGGTGACTTCCAGCCCGGAGTCGCTCACCGCCTGAAAGCTGGCAGCCAGGCCGTACTGGATGAAGAGATCGAGTTTGCGCGCCTCTTTGGCTGACAAATATTGCTCGACGTCGAAATTCTTGATCGATCCACCGAATCGGGTGGCATAAGCGGAAAGATCCATGTGGTCCAACAGGCCGATGCCACTGCGGCCGGCGAGAATCCCCTGCCAGCTGCTTGGCACATCGTTACCCAGCGGCGACAACATGCCCATACCGGTAATGACGACGCGTCTACGCGACACAGTAATTCTCCTTACGTTTACTTTTAGCCCGAGCTGCTCCGTTGGCAATCACAACGGAAAGGGAGCATCTTTCACAGAGATCGCTCGCGTGGGCGCGTTACGTCACTGCATTTATTCTGTTTTTCAAACAAAAGCCGCACTACCCGTTCAGAGGCAGTGCGGCTCTACTGACTTGAAGCAGGATTACAACTTACTGCGCGTGGGCGTTGATGTAATCGATGGCTTCTTGAACAGTGGTGATCTTTTCGGCTTGCTCGTCCGGGATCTCGGTCTCGAATTCCTCTTCCAGAGCCATCACCAGCTCAACGGTGTCAAGGGAATCGGCACCCAGGTCTTCGACGAAGGAAGCGCTGTTGGTGACTTCATCTTCCTTGACGCCAAGTTGCTCGGCAACGATTTTCTTGACGCGTTCTTCGATGGTGCTCATACCTTGTTTTCACTCCTATGGAAAAATCCAGGCAGCTGGTGGTCTGCGCGGTAGTGTATAGAAAGCGTTTTCCGCATTTCAAGCTGAAAGCGGGCAAGCATGAATCAGCTTGCAACCTTCTGTCTATAAACTTGCCGCAATTTTATAACGAAAAATATCAGCCGTTATGGCTGCACACATGCATTGGGCGGCGCATCAGCTCATGTACATGCCGCCATTCACCGGAACCGTAGCCCCGGTAACATAGGCAGCACCATCAGAAGCCAGAAAGGCGACGACCTTAGCAATCTCTTCCGCCTGACCGAGACGACCCAGAGGGATCTGCCCCAGCAGCGCGTCACGTTGAGCTTCAGGCAGCTCACGCGTCATGTCGGTATCAATGAAACCCGGCGCCACGGCATTGACCGTGATACCGCGCGAGCCTACTTCACGAGCCAGCGCACGACTGAAACCCTCGAGCCCCGCCTTGGCTGCGGCGTAGTTTACCTGCCCCGCATTGCCCATGGCACCCACTACGGAACCAATGCTGATGATCCGCCCCCAGCGCGCCTTGGTCATGCCGCGCAGAACACCCTTGGTAAGGCGGTAGAGGCTATTCAGGTTGGTATCGATCACATCATTCCATTCGTCATCTTTCATGCGCAGCATCAGGTTGTCGCGAGTGATGCCGGCATTGTTGACGAGGATGGCAGGCTGCCCAAGGTGCTGCTGGATGTGCTCTAGAGTAGTGGCGACGGACTCGTCGTTAGTCACGTCCAGCACCAGGCCGGCGCCCTCGATGCCATTATCCCGAAGGGTTTCAGCAATGCGCTCAGCCCCTGCAGGAGAAGTCGCAGTACCGATCACGATGGCACCTTGGCGGCCCAGCTCGAGCGCCACGGCCTGACCAATACCACGGCTGGCACCGGTAACCAGTGCAACCTTGCCTTGCAGATTCATAGTCTTCTCCTTGTTCATGCCAGCGCGCCGCGAGTGGCGGCGAAGGCATCGGGGGTGTCAAGATTGTAGGTGTTGATGCCCTTGACGCAACGCTTGTTCAGGCCCGACAGCACCTTGCCAGGACCGCACTCGACCAGATCGGTCACGCCACGCTCACCCAGCGCTACGATGGTTTCGACCCAACGCACCGGGCTGTAGAGCTGAGCCAGCAGGTCGCGCTTGAGCGTGTCGAGATCGTCGACTACCGCCGCACTGACGTTCTGCACCAGGGCAATTTCAGGAGCCTGCCAGGCCGCAGCAAGCAGCGAGTCAGCGAAACGCTCCGCCGCCGGGCGCATCAGATCGCAATGTGAAGGCACACTGACCGGTAGCGGCATGGCACGCTTGGCACCCTTAGCCTTGCAGACTTCTATAGCGCGCTCGACCGCCGCCGCGGCGCCTGCAATCACAACCTGGCCTGGTGCGTTGAAGTTGACCGCACTGACCACCTCACCCTGCGCCGCCTCGGCACAAGCAGCCAGCACATCGGCATCTTCCAGACCCAGGATGGCCGCCATGCCGCCAGTACCGGCCGGCACTGCCTGCTGCATCAGCTGACCACGCAGTTCGACCAGCTTTACCGCATCGGCAAACGGCAGGCTACCCGAGGCAACCAGCGCACTGTATTCGCCGAGGCTGTGACCCGCCACGAACGCCGGACGCGCGCCCCCCTCAGCAATCCAAAGGCGCCATAGCGCGATGGACGCGGCGAGAATGGCCGGCTGGGTCTTGTCAGTCTGATTCAGCTGCTCTTGCGGACCTTGCTGGACCAGCGCCCAGAGGTCGTAGCCCAGGGCGGAAGAGGCTTCGGCGAAGGTTTCGAGCACCAGGGCCTGAGTGCCGTACTCGGCGAGCATACCCACGGACTGGGAACCCTGTCCCGGGAAGACGAATGCAAGTGATGCGGACATGAAACAGCTCTCTTGTTGTGTGTTTCGTCAAAAGAATGCGCCATGCCGGCGCTTCGAATTCTCAGTTGGATGGCATGCCATCGACTGTAGTCACATCAATGCCACCATCAGTCGACTGATCGGTCGCAAGCAGACGCTCCAGTCGACTATGCAATTGCTCCGGCAAATTGTGTCGAACATCTTCCGCCGCGCGCCGGATGGCCGCACGAAAATCCTCTCTACCAGCGCTGCCGTGGCTTTTCACGACGATGCCCTGCAACCCCAGAAAGCTCGCACCATTGTATTGCGCGGGACTCATATCGGCGCGCAGCTGACGCAACAACGGTAACGCCAGCACACCCATCAGGCGCGAAAATAGCGAACGACGACACAATGCCTCGACACGTGACGAAACCAGTTGCGCCAGTCCTTCGGTCGACTTGAGCAGCGTATTGCCGACAAAACCGTCACAGACGACCACATCGGCCTCGCCGCGAAACAGCCCGTCACCCTCGATAAAACCACTGTAGTCGAGGTCGACCGCCTGCTGCAGCAGCACAGCGGCAGCCTTGACCTGCTGATTGCCTTTGATCGCTTCGATGCCCACGTTAAGCAGTGCCACTCGCGGCTGCGCAACGCCCAGACTTTGCGCCGCAACCGAACCCATCACACCGAACTGATAAAGCTGTTCGGCGGTGCAATCCACATTGGCACCCAAGTCGAGCAACAGGCAGGAACCCTTTCGTGTCGGCATGGCTGTCGCCATCGCCGGCCGATCGATGCCCGGCAGGGTTTTCAGCACGTGCCGGGCCAGCGCCATCAGCGCACCAGTATTGCCGGCACTGACGCACGCCTGAGCATGACCGTCGCGCACCAGCTCAAGGGCGACACGCATCGACGATCGGGGCTTGCCGCGCAGCGCCTGGGTCGGTCGCTCGTCCATCTCGACGACCTCATCGGCATCGACGATTTTCAGACGTGCAGAATCCACCCGCCCATATCGGGATATCAATTCTTCAAGGACGGAGGTTTGGCCGACGAGGGCCAGGTGCAGCGAGGGCGTTTCAGCCAGACAGTCGAGACTGGCCGGAACAATGCAGTGGGGACCGAAGTCCCCACCCATTGCATCGATCGCGATGATCGGAGCGGACAAGGCTTACTCGTCAGCGCCCTTGTCGATCACCTTGCGACCACGGTAGAAACCTTCCGGGGAAACGTGGTGACGCAGGTGAACTTCACCGGTGCTCTTTTCCACGGACAGGGCGTTCGGCACCAACGCGTCGTGGGAACGGCGCATATCGCGGGCGGAACGGGATTTTTTGTTCTGCTGAACAGCCATTGGGATCAACTCCTAAACGTTTGGGTCACGCTTTAACTGCGCCAGTACGCTGAACGGGTTGGACCGCGTTACCTCGTCCTCACTCGGCTCAGGCTCATCAGGCCCTGCCGGCGGCTGGCAAATTTCGATGTCATGGAGTGGAACAATCGGAAGAGCGAGCAAAAGCTCCTCTTCGACCAGCGCCAGCAGATCCAGAGGATCCTCTCCCACTTCCAGCACGTCATAGCCCTTGGGCAGGTGCTCGCTGCTCGAACCTTCATTCACAACGGCATAATCGCATTCGCTGTGAATCGGCAGAACAACCGGCTCCAGACAACGCTGGCAAATCATTGTGACCTCAACGTCCAGCTCACTATGGATAACCACGGTTCGCTGCTCGTCGCGCCCAAAGTCAAAACTGGCGCGCACCACACCCTTGTCGTCCTCGAGAGGTTCGACAAGCCGCTTGAGTTCCGACAACTGCAGCTCACCCTGGAGGGAGGCCGCTCGGTCAGCGAACTTGCGCGGGTCAACGTGCGGAGGTATTGGTCCTTTCAACATAAGCGCGGCATTCTAGGGATGCGCCCCACGGCTGTCAAAGGAATTCAGCTTCTCAAGCCTGCCCGACCGACGACAATCCACTACCTATATATAAGGAAGAAAAATGCGCCGCCTGCTTCTCGCCTCAAGCTCACCCTACCGACGCGAACTGCTTTCACGTCTGCGGCTGCCCTTCGACTGTCGTGCCCCGGAGATAGATGAAACCCCTCACCCAGATGAATCTCCGGAACAACTGGTACGCCGGCTTTCTCGCGAAAAGGCTCTGGCCCTGGCCGAAACACATCCGGACCATTTGATCATCGGCTCAGACCAGGCGGCCGTACTGGGCGACAGGATTATCGGCAAGCCGCATACATTGGAGCGTGCACGAGAGCAATTGTTGTCATGTAGCGGCAAGCGCCTGGACTTTCTTACCGGACTGACGCTGCTAGACACTCGCAAAGGAGCCGAGCAGGTAGACTGCCTGCGCTTCAGCGTTCATTTTCGCGATCTTAGCGAGGCGCAGATCGAACGCTATCTCATAGCCGAACAACCCTTTGACTGTGCCGGCAGTTTCAAGGCCGAAGGCCTGGGGATCAGCCTGTTCCGCGCCACCGAGGGCGAAGATGCCACCAGCCTGATTGGCTTACCGCTGATCAGGCTGGTAGAGATGCTCAACAGCGCAGGAATCGAAGTTCCTTGATGGCTGCATGACTCAGCGCAGAGTCGGCCCTTGCAACCCCATCCACAGGGCCATCTGAGTGCCAACAGCAGCCCCCAGCTTCTTGGTAAAGCGATCCAGCGGAGAATCCTTCACGGTGAAATCCACCAGGGTTTCTTCGCCAACCACCTCCCGCGCCACATAACTCGTACTGCCAAGCGCATCGACCAACCCTAGCTCCAGCGCCTGCTCGCCAGACCAGATCAGGCCGGAGAACAGCTCAGGATTGGCTTCAACCTGCAGCCGCTCGCCACGCCCCTGCTTGACGCTTTCAATGAACTGGCGGTGAGTGGTCGCCAGCACACTGCTCCAGAACTCGGTTTCTTCTGACTTCTGCGGCTGAAAGGGATCAAGGAATGCCTTGTGCTCGCCGGAGGTATACACCCGCCGCTCAACACCCAGCTTCTCCAGGGCGCCAACGAAACCGAAGGTAGCAGCGGTCACACCGATGGACCCCACCAGGCTCGACTTGTCGGCATAGATTTCATCGGCGGCACTGGCAATGTAATAGGCCCCCGAAGCGCCCAGATCGGTAATTACCGCGTAGACCTTGGTCTGCGGATACTCTCCGCGCAACCGGCGGATCTCATCGTAGACATAACCCGATTGCACCGGACTGCCACCAGGACTATTGATACGCAAGACCACCGCCCTGGTGGCAGAGTCCTCAAATGCCGCACGCAAGGCACCGATAATGTTGTCGGCGCTGGCCTGCTCTTGGTCAGCAATCATCCCGCGCACATTGATCACTGCGGTATGACCGCCGTCGGCATTTTTGCCGTCACCCATCTGCAGCAACGGAGAAAAAAGCGCCAGCACGACGAACAGATACACGAAGGTCAGCGACTTGAAGAAAATACCCCAGCGCCTGGCCCGGCGTTGCTCCTGAACACTTGCCAGCAGCGTCTTCTCCAGCAACTTCCAGCTGCTCCGCTCTTCCTTGCCCCCCTCGACCGGGGCTTTCCATTCATCCGACATATATACCTGCCTCAGCTGTCCCCACAGAGCGCAGCCACCGGCCGAGCTCGGAAAACTCATTTATTGCAAAACGCGGCGAATAAGCATGCAGCACCTCAGAGGGCTGCGCACCATAACCAACCGCAACACTGTCCACCCCGGCACGCCTGGCCATCTCCAGGTCGAACACCGAGTCGCCAATCATCAATGCCTGCTCGGGCTCAACCCGGCAGTGCGCCAGAATTTCCTGAATCATCAGAGGATGAGGCTTGCTGGCGGTTTCATCCGCACAGCGCGTCACATCAAAGAAATCTGTCAGCCCCTGACCTGCGAGCACCCTATCCAGCCCCTGCCGCCCCTTTCCAGTTGCCACGGCAAGCTGATGGCCCTGCTCGCGAAACTGCTGCAAGCCTTCGATGACCCCGGGATACAGCGCCGCAGGCTCGGCATCCAGGGCCAGATAGTGCGCAACATAAGCCTCCCTGAACGCCTCCGCGGTAATCGCATCGGTGAGATCCGGGTAGAGCGTTGCGATGGCTTCCGGCAAGGAAAGCCCGATGATGCCCTTGATGGCATTCTCATCAAGCACAGGCAGGTCACAGGAGGCAGCCGCTGCACAGACCGACTCGACGATTCGCCCGATGGAATCCATCAGAGTGCCGTCCCAATCGAAAATCAACAGGCTGTAATTACTCACCCAGGCGCTCCAACGTGCGCGCCCAGGTTTCGTCCACCGGCGCCTCCAGGCTCAGCTCGCCTCCATCGGGTAGCGTCACTCGCAATGCGCAAGCGTGCAGGAACAGACGCTTGCCACCCAGCTCGCGAATCAGCCCGGAAAATTCTTCATCGCCATATTTGTTGTCACCAGCGATGGCGTGTCCCGCATGGCGCGCATGCACCCGAATCTGGTGGGTACGCCCGGTAATCGGCCTGGCCTCGACCAGAGTGGCGAAATCGCCGAAGCGCCGCAGCACGCGAAACAGCGTCAACGCCTCCTTGCCCTCATCGGTTACCTCTACCATGCGCTCACCGGAACGCAGGGTATTTTTCAGCAAGGGGGCATTGACCTGCTTGGTACCGGTTTCCCAGCGACCGCGCACCAGCGCCATATAGCGCTTGTCGACACCATCGCCGCGCAGTGCCTGATGCAGATGGCGCAGCATGCTGCGCTTCTTGGCAATCATCAGCAGACCAGAGGTATCACGATCCAGACGATGCACCAGTTCCAGCTCTCTGGCGTCCGGGCGCAGCTGGCGCAAGGCTTCGATCACACCGAAGCTGAGCCCACTGCCACCATGCACGGCAATACCGGACGGCTTGTTGAGCACAATCAGGGCATTGTCTTCATAGACGATGGCTGCTTCCAGACGATCGAGCAGACCCTGCGCCAGCGGCACATCCTCGTCACGCTCAGCCATTCGAAGCGGTGGCACACGCACCACATCGCCGGCCTGAAGTTTGTACTCCGGCTTGATCCGCCCCTTATTGACCCGCACCTCACCCTTACGCAGGATGCGGTAGATCAATGTCTTGGGCACACCCTTGAGCTGGGTGCGAAGAAAGTTATCGATGCGCTGGCCGGCAAGCTCCGGCGAGACCTCAAGCATTTGCACGCCAGTGGTCTGGGAAGGGGTATTGGTCATTGGCGAATGGTATCAATTTTCATGCAATTGAAGCACTTAAACATTACTGTTATAGTCAGGCACGCCGCTAAAACGGCCAGGTCCGAGGATGCATCTAAACCAGCCATCCCTGACCGCAACATGTTTGAGGACGTGAGGCCGTCCGACGCACCCTCTCTCCAGTAGCGACGAGGTTGCGAAACAAGCCTAGAAGACATGATGCGTGCCCCCTCTTTTGGGCAATCGCGATAATCGAAACCCGCTCCCTGGATTCTGCGAGCGGCACCCGATTTTCAACGTATGCGTGTTGGGTCGAGATGCACAGCACCGGATTGCGTAGCAAAGGCTTACACAGACGTTTCATTCCGTCCGCTACCGGTGCCTGATTCCTCCTCCCTTAAGCATTGCTGCTGTGTTACAGCAAGCAGGAGACGTCGTCGCGACGCCGGCCCAACTGGCCTCACATCGCTGGACACTGGAGTGCCTGACAAGCCCTCCTGACGCACCTGACACCGACTGCGAGAGTCGTGTGTGCCGAACGCCGTTTCCGGATGCCACGGAAACCGACGGTACTACATGAAAAGAATGCTGATTAACGCAACCCAACCTGAAGAGTTGCGTGTTGCACTGGTCGACGGCCAGCGACTGTTCGACCTGGATATCGAATCCGGAGCGCGCGAACAGAAAAAAGCCAATATCTATAAAGGCAAGATCACTCGCGTCGAAGCCAGCCTTGAAGCCGCTTTCGTCGATTTCGGCGCCGAGCGCCACGGCTTCCTGCCACTCAAGGAAATCTCCCGCGAATACTTCTCCAAAGCCCCTGAAGGCCGCGTCAACATCAAGGAAGTCCTGAAAGAAGGCCAGGAAGTCATCGTCCAGGTTGAAAAGGAAGAGCGTGGCAACAAGGGCGCAGCCCTGACCACCTTCATCAGCCTGGCTGGCCGCTACCTTGTACTGATGCCCAACAACCCACGCGCAGGCGGCATCTCGCGACGCATCGAAGGCGAAGAGCGCAACGAACTGCGTGAAGCCCTGAATGGCATCAACGTACCGGCCGACATGGGCCTGATCGTGCGTACCGCAGGCCTTGGTCGCTCCAGCGAAGAACTGCAGTGGGACCTCGATTACCTGGTACAGCTCTGGAGCGCCGTCAAGGAAGCCTCCCAGGACCGCCCTGCTCCATTCCTGATCTACCAGGAATCCAATGTCATCATCCGCGCCATTCGTGACTACCTGCGCCAGGACATCGGCGAAGTACTGATCGACAGCATCGACGCCCAGGAAGAGGCCCTGAGCTTCATCCAGCAGGTGATGCCGCAGTACGCCAGCAAGATCAAGCTGTATGAAGACAGCGTGCCGCTGTTCAACCGTTTCCAGATCGAAAGCCAGATCGAGACCGCCTTCCAGCGTGAAGTGAAGCTGCCCTCCGGCGGCTCCATCGTCATCGATCCGACCGAAGCGCTGGTGTCCATCGACATCAACTCGGCACGCGCCACCAAGGGCTGCGATATCGAGGAAACCGCCCTGCAGACCAACCTCGAAGCCGCCGAGGAAATCGCTCGTCAGCTGCGTCTGCGCGACATCGGCGGTCTAATCGTCATCGACTTCATCGACATGACGCCGGCAAAAAATCAGCGCGCCGTGGAAGAAAAGGTCCGCGAAGCGCTGGAAGCCGATCGCGCGCGCATTCAGGTAGGTCGCATTTCTCGCTTTGGCCTGCTGGAAATGTCTCGCCAGCGCCTGCGTCCGTCACTGGGCGAAACCAGCGGTATCGTCTGCCCACGCTGCAAGGGTCAGGGCGTCATCCGTGACGTTGAGTCGCTGTCGCTGGCCATCCTGCGCCTGATCGAAGAGGAAGCCCTGAAGGATCGCACCGCCGAGATCCGTGCGCGCGTGCCGTTCCAAGTGGCGGCCTTCTTGCTCAACGAAAAGCGCAACGCCATCACCAAAATCGAACTGCGTACCCGCGCACGTATCTTTATCCTTCCGGATGACCATCTGGAAACGCCACATTTCGAAGTTCAGCGCCTACGCGATGACAGCCCGGAAATCATTGCCGGCCAGGCCAGCTATGAGATGAGCCCGACTGAAGTCGAAGAAACTCAGCCGGTCAGCTCGACCCGCACCCTGGTACGCCAGGAAGCGGCAGTGAAAACTGCACCACAGCGTACGGCGCCTGCCCCTACAGCCAGCCCTGCGCCCGCCGCTCCCGTAGCGTCAGCAGCAGCTCAGGAGCCAAGCCTGTTCAAAGGCCTGGTCAAATCCCTGGTCGGTCTGTTTGCCGGGAAGCAGGAAGAACCCGCCGTCGAAGTTGAGAAGAAGCAGCCTTCGAGCAATCGCCCACAGCGCAACGATGAGCGCCGCAGCGGTCGCCAGCAGAATCGCCGCCGTGACTCGCGCGGTGCTCGCGACGAAGAGCGCAAGCCTCGGGAAGAGCGCGCACCGCGCGAAGAGCGTCAGCCACGGGAAGAGCGTCAACCGCGCCCGCCACGTGAAGAGCGTAAGCCACGCGAGCCGCGCGAAACGCAAGAGACCAACAGCGAGAGCAATTCGCAGCAGCCACGTCGCGAACGCGCACCGCGCGAAGAGCGTCAGCCACGGGAAGAGCGCAAGCGCGAGCTGCGTGCACCGATCGATGAGAACGATCAGGCCACCCCGGCAGTGAGCGAAGAGAGCACCGAGCGCAAACCGCGCCCGCCGCGCGAAGAGCGCAAGCCTCGCGCAGAGCAAGTTGTCAACGAGGAAGCTCTGCAGCAGAACGAAGAAGTCCAGGAAGGCGCTAGCGACGACCAGGATTCAACCGAAGGCGGCGATCGTCCACGTCGGCGCTCCCGTGGTCAGCGCCGTCGCAGCAACCGCCGTGACCGCCAGCGCGATGCCAACGGCAATGAGATCGAGGGCGAAAACGAAGCAGAGATCGCAAACGTCAGCGAAAGTAATGCTCCTGTTAAATCCGAGCAGGTAGCCATCGCCGCAAACGTTGCAGCTCTGGCAGCTGAAACTGCTGAAACTGCTGAAACTGCTGAAACTGTGACTGAAGCACCATCGGCGCCTGCAGTCGAGACCGAAGCGGTCACCCAGGAAGCTACGCCTGCGCCTGTTGAAGCTGTCGAGGCCAAGCCGGAAGTAGTGGTCGAAGCGCCTGCTCAAGTCGCAGCAGAAGCACAAGAAGCACCTACTGCCGAGGCTAAGCCCCTCACAGCAGAACCGGAGCCGGTTGCCGTTAGCCCTGTTGTAGATCAGCCCGCCGCTGTTGTCGCCGAGCCTGCGCCAGCCGTGGCAGCTCAACCCGCGGTTCGGACATCGAGCCTGACGCCTTCGGGTCGCGCGCCCAACGACCCACGAGAAGTGCGTCGCCGTCGCCGCGAAGAAGAGCGCCTGGCCAAGGAGGCCGCGGAGAAAGCCGCTGCCGAGGCACAGGCCGCTGCGGAGCAACCTCTGGCCAGCCCGGAGATCGTTGCTGCTGATCCTGCAGAGCAGCCCCAAGTCGAGCCTTCGCTGGAAGCTCCGGTAAACCGTGTGGAGAACACTGTTTCCGAGCCGGCTGAACAGCCGCTGGGCGAGGTTGAAAAACCCGCCAGCGCACCGGCGCCTGCAGGCGAAGAGGAAAAAGGCAGCGAGCCTGAAAGCGATGAGAATCGCCAGGGCTGATACATGCCGCTGACAGGGATGCCTTGCATCCCACCTCAAAACAAAACCCCGCCTTAGTGCGGGGTTTTGTTTTTTATATATCGGACAATCCGCTTAACGGCTCGGTTTATCGAGCAAAGACTGGCAATGGACCAGGCCCCGCATTGGTCATTTCATGGCAAGTGGCTGTTTTCTACAAAAAGCAACGTCCGCCGGTGCACCTGGCACTGACTTTCACATTCACTTTGTGGGCCTCCGCAACCTGAAACAGCCTGATCTCTCAGCCGCAGGTTTTCCTGATCCGACGTACTGCTGAACGAGATCCTGGAAGATGGCTTCTATCCGAAGATACGGGAGATGGTTCTGGCGAGAGCCTTAGGCCTCGGCAAGAGCGACTATCCCGGCCCGAACGCCTAGATAACGTTCGGCTCGATTTCCAGCTCCACCCCAAAGCGGGCGGCGATATCCGCCTGTATACGCTGCGCCAGCATCAGGATCTGGCGACCACTGGCTTCACCGTGATTGACCAGAACCAGGGCCTGCAGGCCATGCACAGCGGCATCGCCTTCACGATAGCCCTTCCAGCCAGCCTGCTCGATCAGCCAACCGGCAGCGAGCTTGATCCGGCCATCGGTCTGGGGATAGGCCACCAGCCCGGGATACCGCTGGCGCAACTCGTCGGCCTGTACCGGCGATACCAGAGGGTTTTTGAAGAAACTGCCAGCATTACCCAACACCTGCGGATCGGGCAGTTTCTCCCGGCGAATCGCACACACCGCCTCGCTAACGTCGCGGGGTGTCGGCTGCTCCACACCCATCTGCTGCAGACGCTGACGCAGAGGGCCATATTCCAGCCGCAGGCTCGCTGTGCGCTGCAACGCGAAACGCACCCGCAGGATGATGAAACGCCCGCCCTGCTGCTTGAACAGACTGTCGCGATAAGCGAAGGCGCAAGTCGCTGCATCAAATTCACAAAGCTTGCCCGTGGTGCGATCAAGTGCGGTCAAACCGGCGAAAACATCACTGATCTCCACTCCATAGGCGCCGACATTCTGGATCGGCGCAGCTCCAACGGTTCCGGGAATCAGGCTCAGATTTTCCAGCCCCGCCAGGCCCAGCTCCAGACTATGCAATACAAAGGGGTGCCATGGCTCACCGGCCTCAACCTCAAGCACCACCTGCTGGCCATCGTCGGCCAGCAGCCGAATGCCCCGGCTGTTCAGGCGCAGCACCAACGCCTCAACGTCCTGGGTCAGCAAAAGGTTACTGCCCCCGCCGAGCACGCGCAGGGGCAAGCCCAGACGCTGCGCAGCCGCCAGCGCCTCGCGCACCTCGTTGTCGTCATGGGCTTCGGTGAAGTAGCGCGCACAAGCATCAACAGCGAACGTGTTGAACGCCCGGAGCGAGCGATTTTCCTCAATTAGCAGGCTCAAAGGCGTGCCTTGATTTCGTTCAGCAACGCGGCGCTGGCCTGCTCGACGAGATCCAGCACATCTTCGAAGCCTTCATCACCACCGTAGTAAGGGTCAGGCACGGCATCGCGGGGCAAACCGTAGCGCTTGAGAAACAGATCCAGCTCGGCGCGGGCATTGGTCGGCTGCATCTGCCGCAGGTGCGCCAGGTTGTCATGGTCCATGGCCAGAATCAGATCGAAATCGTGGAAGTCATCGACACTCACCTGGCGCGCGCGCAATGGCTCAAGATCATAGCCACGGCGGCTGGCGAACTGACAACTGCGGCTATCCGGCGATTTACCTCGATGCCAGTCAGCCGTACCGGCGGAGTCGATATGAATCCGTTGCTCGAGGCCGGCCGCCTGGGCCTGATGCCGAAATACCGCCTCGGCGGTGGGTGAACGGCAGATATTGCCCAGGCAAACAAACAGAACCTTCACGCTCATGCTCCCAACAGACCGCGGACACGCTGTAGATCTTCAGCTGTATCAACCCCGGCCGGCGGCGCTTCGATGGCATCGGCCACATGAATCCGCTGGCCGTGCCAAAGCGCACGCAGCTGCTCCAGGCACTCGGTACTCTCCAGCCAGCAGGGTCCCCAGGCTACGAAGTCGGCGAGAAAGCCTGCCCGGTAGGCATAGATTCCAATATGACGGCGATAGGGCACGCCGGCCGGAAGCGCAGCACGGTCCCGCGCGAAGTCGTCCCGCGCCCAAGGCAATGGCGCACGGCTGAAGGTCAGCGCCAAGCCATTGATGTCGCTGAGCACCTTGACCACATTGGGGTTGAACAAGGCCTGGGCATCATCAAGCGGCTCGGCCAGAGTAGCGATAGAGGCTTCCGGGTGCGCCGCCAGGTTCGCCGCCACCTGGTCGATCACGGCCGGCGGAATCATCGGCTCGTCACCCTGTACGTTGACCACGATGGCATCCGCCTCAAGACCCAGAGCTGCCGCAACTTCGGCCAGGCGGTCGGTTCCGGATTCGTGATCGGGCCGGGTCAGCAGCACTTCCGCTCCGAACTCGGCGCAGGCGGTGACGATCCGCGAATCATCGGTCGCCACTACCACTCGCTGCGCCGCGCTTTTACATGCCTGCTCCCAGACATGGCGAATCATCGGTTTGCCGGCAATATCCTGAAGGGGTTTGCCCGGCAGGCGGGTGGAGGCATAGCGCGCCGGAATCACTACGACGAAAGCTGGTTTCATTTATCGAGCCGCTCGTCCACATCCAGGGTGCGAGCTTCGCCTTCAAGCATCACCGGGATGCCGTCGCGTACCGGGAAGGCCATGGCATCGACCTTGCAAATCAGTTCGGATTTGTCGTCAGCCAGCTTCAGCGGGCCTTTGCACAACGGGCAGGCAAGAATATCGAGCAGTTTGGTATCCATGGGCGGTCCTTGGATGCAGCCGAGCACGACGTCAGCGCGCGGCTTAGGAAGATTGGGGCAGCAAGCGATCGAGCTGGGTATCGAACCAGGTCACGAAGGCTGCGGACGGCTCGGCCTGGACCTGCAGATAACTCCAACCCGGCAACGCGAATGCCCGGCATTTGACCGCATCCTTCTCGGTCATGACCACTGGCAGCTCCGGACTGAAACTCAGCTGCTCCAGGTCATAGCGGGCATGATCGACGAAGGGATGCGGAATCGGTCGCCAGTGTAGCGCCTCAAGCGTAGTGAAGAAACGCTGTGGGTTGCCGATGCCAGCCACCGCGTGCAACTGCTGCTCCGGCGGAAAGTGATCCAGTGGCCAGGCGTCGCCGCTGACCAGCTCGATCAGCCGCGATGGCTGTAGGGTGAAGCCATAACCTTCAGCGCTGTCGACGTCGGAGCCGTTGAACAGCACGGCATCTACGGACTGCAATCTGTCGGCAGGCTCACGCAAAGGACCGGCCGGCAGGCAGCGCTGGTTGCCAAGCCTGCGCGCAGCGTCAATCAATACCAGCTCCAAGTCACGGGCAAGCCGGTAATGCTGCAGGCCATCATCGGACAGGACCAGATCCAGCGGCTCGCTTTCGAGGAGTGCGCGAACGGCACGCGCACGATCCGGATCGATCACCAGCGGCACTCCGGTGCGCTGCACGATCAACAACGGCTCGTCGCCCGCCTCCGCCGCCGAATCTTTGGGCAGCACACGCCAGGGATATGAAGGGGGTCGAGCGCCGTAGCCACGGCTGACCACGCCGACCTTCAACCCACGCCGGCGGCAGTGTTCGATCAGCCAGAGAATCAGTGGCGTCTTGCCGGTGCCGCCGACCGTGATATTGCCCACCACGATGACCGGCACCGGCGCTCGATAGCTATCGCTATCACCGGCGAGAAACCTCCGGCGTTTAGCCATGACCACATGCCGGTAGAGGGCTTCCAGCGGAGCGAGCAAGGACAGAGCGGGATGCCCTTCATACCAGGCGCGCTGCAGGCGATTGACGAATGCCATCAGGGTTCCGGCTGAGCCTCGACAGTAGTGATGCGCAATTGAGCGAAGCCGAGCTTGCCGGCAGCGTCCATGGCCGTGACCACCGCCTGGTGCGGTGCCTTGCCGTCCGCACTGATGACCAGCGGCAGGCTGGTGTCACCAGCCGACTCCTTGCTAAGAGCGGCCATCAAAGTCTTGAGGTCATGACTGATCAGCGGATTGCCGTTGAGGCTGAAATGCCCCTCGACATCGACCAGCACCTCCAACTGCCGGGTTTCAGCCTGCGGCGGCGTGCCGCTGGCGGCTTCCGGCAGCTCGACCCTGAGCTGGGTCTCGCGAGTGAAAGTGGTGGTGACCACGAAGAACAGCAGCAGGATAAACACCACATCGATCAGCGGCGCCAGGCCAATCTCGACGTTCTCCCGTGCCTTGCGCCGGAACTTCACGCCTTGCCCTCACCCAGCTCGACATCACGGTCGCCCTGTACCACCTCGACCAGCTTGATGGCCTCCTGCTCCATGCCGACAACCAGTTCCTCGACCCGACGAGTCAGGAACCGGTGGAAGAACAGTGCCGGAATCGCCACTATCAATCCCGCCGCCGTGGTAATCAGCGCCTTGGAGATGCCGGAAGCAAGCAAGGCGGCATTGGACATGCCCGAACCCATGAAGGCACTGAAGATCTCGATCATGCCCAGCACCGTGCCAAGCAGGCCAAGCAGCGGCGCAATACCTGCAATGGTGCCGAGGGCGTTCAGGTAGCGTTCCAGATCATGAATCACCCGTGCTGCCGCTTCCTCGATGCACTCCTTCATAATTTCGCGGCCATGTTTCGAGTTGGCCAGCCCCGCCGCCAGAATTTCACCGAGCGGCGAGCCGGCACGCAGCTCCTTGAGCTTCTGGTTGCTCAGCTTCTTGTCCTTGATCCACTTCCATACCTGCCCAAGCAGGTGTGGAGGTGTCACGCGACTCGGCCGCAGGGTCCACAAGCGCTCGGCGACGATGCCTGCCGCTGCGATGGAACACAAAATGATGGGCAGCATGATCCAGCCACCCGCTTTGACAAGCTCCCACACGAGATGCATCCCCCTCGAAAAAGTGGCGCAACTCTAGCATAGGAGCGGCGACCCGCCGACGGCGCCGGTTCTCATTTTTCCCGCCAGAATCGTCGCTCGCTACGCAAGCCCAGAGCCGGCTCGAAACGGCCAAGGCGAATTCTGATGGCGCCCCGCTCGGCGGTGTCATGAAGTGAGATACCCGAATCCTGCAAACGCCGTAGTACATCTGGATGTGGGTGGCCGAATGCGTTGTGCAGGCTACGGGAAACCAGCGCATCCCTAGCGCCAACTGCCTCGATAAAAGAGGCTGAAGATGAGCTGCGACTACCGTGGTGCGGCAGCAATAGCCAGTGCGCCGAAATCTCCAGGTTACTGGCCTGCAATGCCCATTCGGTAGGCTTGTCAATATCACCGGTCAGCAGCAGACGTTCTCCATTAGCCTCAACCAGCAGCACACAAGACGCCTGGTTACCGTTGCGTGCTCCGGACCATTGCCAAAGGGTGAAACGCACGCCATCCCACTCCCAGTGCTCGCCTGAGCGGCAGCTTTCCGCCTGTAGCGATGCCGGCAACCTCTGCGGCTCACCGCTGATGACCCGTGGCGCCAGCATATATCGCTGGACTGCCTCGGCGCCGCCAGCATGATCGTTGTCGGCATGGCTAAGCAGCAACAGGTTCAGATCCCGCAGCCCGAGCGCCCGCATTGAGGGATATACCACCCGCTCGCCGACATCGAAATCACCGTAACGCGGCCCAGCATCGTAGAGCAGTGCATGCTCGCGAGTTCGCACCAGGACCGCCAGCCCCTGGCCGACGTCCAGCACCCATATCTCGGCCTGACCGACAGGCGGCTTATCGACAGGTGGAAAAAGCAAGGGCGTCAGCAGTATCAAGCCAAAGGCCCGGAAGGGTATGCCTGCAGGCAGCAGAAGCAGCAACATGCCCAAGGTCACCAACAGCCAGCACCACAGCGGCAGGTCTGTAGCGAACCAGGCAGGCTGCCAGGCGGCCAGCACTTCCAGTAGGGCGAATAGCGCCACAAGCAGGCTGCCGGCGATCCACAGTAACCACTCACCAATTGCAGGCAGCCACAAGAGCGCTGTGCCCAGCAACGACAGCGGCACGATCAGCGCCCCCACCAGCGGCACTGCGAAAAGGTTGCCCAGCGGCCCGCTGATACTCACCGGCAGGCCCAGCGCCAGAAGCGCCGGCAACAGCCCCAGGGCCATACACCACTGCGCGCGCCCAAGGGCGTACCACCCGTTCCAGATGCCGAGGCGGCCACGAAAGATCAGGACCAGCAGCGCCACGGCCGCAAACGACAGCCAGAAACCTGACTGCAGGCTCACCAGCGGCTCTATCAACAGCACGGTGTCAAAAGCTGCCAACAGGGGCAACCAAACGCCGAGATGACGAAAACGCAGGCGCCAGAGCAGCACCAGTGCAACCATCAGGCAGGCTCGCTGGACCGGCACCTCGAAACCTGCCAGCCAACCGTAGCCAAGCGCACCCAGCAACGCGAGCGCGCAGGCGCAGGGCAACCATGGCAGGCGTGCCGGCCACAGCCCCCAGCGCGCCAACAGCAGCACCAGGCCATAGAGCAAGCCGGCTAGCATGCTCACATGCTGACCGGAAATCACCATCAGGTGGATGGTCCCGGTGTCCTGCAGGATGCGCCAGTCTGCGCTAGTCAGCCCACTGGCATCGCCCACCACCAGCGCTGCGATGGCACCCGCGCGGCCCTGCGCATCAACCGCCAGCAGACGCTGCCGCAATTGGTCGCGCCAGGCCTGCAGACCTGCGGCAGCAGCTACCCGCTCACCGGCCTTGACCGTACCGTTGGCGCCGATCCGCCCGACCAGCAGCCAGGCTTCATAATCGAAGGAATGAGGATTGACCAAGCCTCGTGGACGCTTCAGCTTGGCTGCCACTCGCCAGCGTTCTCCGGCCTCTAGCGGCGGCCCGCCGTACCAGGCGAGGCGCACGCGTGAAGGGAGACCGGCATGCCGAGAGGAAATATCAACCAGTTCGAAGCGCACCACGCCATCACGGGTGTCCGGCAAGCCGACCACCCGCCCTTCCAGCCAGAAGGTTCGCCCGTCCAGTTCTTTCGGCAGCCGATCATCCAGCGCCCACTGCGCGCTTAGGCAGGCCCAGGCAAGACCGAAAAAGAAGAACGCCAGCATGCGGCAGCGTGTTGGCAACATCGCCAGGCCGACCACAAGCATGACCGGCAGCGACCACATGGGTGGCAGTTGCGGTAGAAAACGCAGCAGCAATAAGCCTGCTGCCAGCGCCAGCATCGCCGTACGCATTGCATCTCCCGGAATCCTTTCCACAGGGATGAAACGAGCCGAAAGTGCTCGGCCGTTCGGCGCTGCAGTTTATACCTATTGTCACAAACTCTTGGCAGGAGCTGTTCCCGTTTGAGGCATAATCACCAAGCTTAAGCCCGCCAGAGAATCTCCATGCCGCGTCGTTTTTTCAAGCGCTACATGCCGCATCCAGATCGGATAAAAGGCAACAAATCGCTGCGATTTCTGGGCGAGCTGATTCACGACCCCAACCTCTGGCACCTCAACCGCCATTCAGTCTCTCGCGCCATGGGTATTGGACTTTTCTGGGCCATGCTGCCCATTCCCATGCAGATGCTCGCATCAGCCGCTTGCGCTCTGCCCGCACGCGCCAACCTGCCAATCGCGGTCGGCCTGGTCTGGCTGACCAACCCGATAACGATGCCGCCAGTGTTCTACTGCAACTACAAACTCGGCACCTGGCTGATGGACACACCCGCAGTGAGCATGCCCGATGAGCTGACCCTGAGCTGGGTGACCGAACTGCTGCGAAGCCAATGGCAACCGCTGTACCTCGGCTCCCTCGTAGCGGCCGTGATACTGGCCGTGCTTGGCTATGGCGCCACCCAGGCTTACTGGCGCTGGTGGGTTGGCCGCAGCTGGCGCAGGCGCCAGCAGGATCGCCGGTAGCCTTATTCGTAACGCAATGCCTCGGCAGGCTGCGTCTGCGCGGCACGCCAAGCCGGGTAAAGAGTCGCCAGGAAGCTCAGCAGCAGCGCCGCAGTCGTCACCAGAAGCACATCTCCCAGGCGCAGCTCGGATGGCAAGGTGCTGATGAAGTACACATCGGAGCTGAACACGTGCTGCCCCGACACTTTCTCCAGCCAGCCCACCAGGGCACTGACGTTCAAGGCTCCCAGAACGCCCAACAGGGTTCCGATCAGGGTGCCAATTAGACCGATGATGCTGCCCTGCACCATGAAGATGGCCATGATCTGACGTGGCGTTGCCCCCAGCGTGCGCAGAATGGCGATATCGGCGCGCTTGTCGGCCACCACCATGATCAGGGTGGCGATGATATTGAACGCCGCCACTGCCACAATTAGCAGCAACAGCAGGCCGATCATGGTCTTTTCCATCTTCATCGCACTGAACAGACTGCCCTGGGTCAGTGACCAGTCCTCGCTCCGAAAGCCCTCGCCCTGTTGCGCGACCAGCTCGGCGGCTATCTCCGGCGCCCGGTAGAGATCGTTCAGGCGCACCCGCACACCTTCTACCTGCTCCGGCTGCCAGCGCAGAATACCTGCCGCATCGACGCGATGGATAATCGCCAGGCTGCCATCAAGCTCGGCACCCACCCTGAACACTCCAACCACGTTCAGGCGCTGCATGCGTGGCGTTACACCACCAGGCGTGTCGCTGATCTCAGGCACGATCACCGTCAGTTTGTCGCCCAATTTCAGGCCGAACCGACGTGCCGTCATCAGGCCGATGATTACCCCGGCCTCGCCCGGCTTGAGGTCCTCGAGACGGCCTGCAACCATCTTGTCGGCAAGGGTCGAAACACCCGCTTCGGCCTGGGGATCTATGCCGTTGATTTCCACCGGCTGCATGCTGCCCCGAAAAGACAACATCCCTTCAAGCTGGGTAATGGGCGCAGCTCCAAGTACAGCCGGATGTGCCACAACACTTTCGGCAACCCTGGACCAATCATCCAGTGGCTGCCCGTCACCCTTGACCACGGCGTGGGGCACCATGCCGAGGATCCGCTCGCTCATTTCGCGCTGAAAGCCGTTCATCACCGACAGCACCATGATCATCGCCAGCACACCCAGCGACAGTCCGATCATCGAGGTCAGCGATATGAACGAGATGAAATGGTTGCGACGCTTGGCTCGCGTGTAGCGGCTGCCGATGAAAATGCTGAGTGGCCTGAACATCAGCTAGCCACCAGCCGGCCATCTTCCAGGCGTAGGATGTGGTCCATCTGCGCCGCCAGCTGCGGGTCATGAGTCACCACGAGAAAGGCTGTGCGCAGCGAAGTGCTCAGTTCCAGCATCAAGTCCTGAATGCCCTGCGCAGTGTGGTGATCGAGGTTGCCGGTAGGCTCGTCAAGCAGCACCAGTGCCGGGCGATTGGCCAACGCGCGTGCTATCGCCACACGCTGGCGCTCGCCGCCGGACAATTCGGCCGGTTTGTGCGCCAGCCGATGTCCCAGGCCTACCCGCTGCAGCAGCTCAGTGGCGCGCGCACGGGCTTCGGGAATTGGCGTCTTGCTGATCAACAGCGGCATGCAGACGTTTTCCAGCGCGGTGAACTCGGCCAGCAGATGGTGAAACTGGTAGACGAAACCCAACGCGCGGTTGCGCAGCAAACCACGCTCCTTCTCGCTCAGCGCGGACAGCTCCTCGCCGGCCAGCCAGACACTGCCCTCGCTGGGCGTATCCAGTCCGCCGAGCAGGTTCAGCAGCGTGCTCTTGCCCGAGCCTGAGCTACCGACGATGGCTACGCGCTGGCCGGGGTACAGCTCCAGCTGCAGACCGCTGAGCACGCTTACCGACTCCGGGCCCTGCTCGTAGCGCTTGCCCAGGTCACGGCAGCTGAGTACCGCAGCGCCCAGCGACGACTTCTCATTCATAATCTGCTCACTCATAACGTAGCGCCTCCGCCGGCTGGGTACGGGCCGCGCGCCAGGCCGGGTAAAGGGTGGCGAGAAAGCTCAGGACCAACGCCGCGACGCAAACCTGGATCACATCGGCAGCCATCAGCCGCGACGGCAGGTAGTCGATGAAATACACATCGGCGTTGAGAAACCGGTGCCCGATCAGCCGCTCCAGGGCGGCGATCCAGTCGCTTACATTGCGTGCCGCGAAAATCCCGAGCAAGGCGCCGACCAAGGTCCCGACCACACCAATGATCGTTCCCTGCACCATAAAGGTCGCCATAATCTGCCGTGGGGTTGCGCCGAGAGTACGCAGGATGGCGATATCCCCACGCTTGTCGGTAACCACCATGACCAGCGTCGAGATGATATTGAATGCCGCCACCGCAACGATTAGCAGCAACAACAGGCCGATCATCGCCTTTTCCATGCGGATCGCCTGGTAGAGATTGCCGTGGGTACGAGTCCAGTCACGGGAATAGAAATCTTCACCCAGTTCCCTGGCCAGCACGGCGGCAATGGCCGGGGCCTGGAACAGGTCGTCGAAACGCAGCCGCAGACCCTGCACCTGATCGGTTTTCCAACGCTGCAAGCGAGCCATGTCGGTGATATTGGCCATGGCTACGTAACCATCGATCTCGCCAGCGCCTACATGGAAGATGCCCTGTACGGTAAAGCGCTTCATCCGCGGAAACACGCCTGCCGGCGTGACTGTCACTTCGGGCGCGACGAAGGTGATTTTGTCGCCAACTCCCACCCCGAGCCGGGCCGCCGCCCGATCACCAATGACGATGCCGAACTCACCTGGCGCAAGTTCCGCCAGCGACCCTTCCCGGAAGAACCGGTCAATGATCGATACCTGCGGCTCAAGCTCGGGCTCCACTGCATTGATCAATATCTTGGTGACCTGCCCGCGATGGGTCAGTAGCCCCTGCATCTGAATAAAGGGCGCCACTGCCTCCACTTGCGGGTGCTCGGTCAAACGCTGCCCCAGTTTTTGCCACTGATTGATGGGCACCGGGCTTTCGACGGTCGCGTGCGGCACCATCCCCAGCACGCGGGTGCGCATTTCGTGATCAAAGCCGTTCATCACCGAAAGCACGACGATCATCACCAGCACGCCCAGTGCAAGTCCGATCATCGAGGTGAAGGAGATGAAGGAAACGAAGAGGCCACGACGCCTGGCGCTGGTGTAGCGCGCTCCGATATAAACGGGCAGCGGTCTGAACATAAATCGATGGGTTCGCTTTCGCTGGCGGGAAAATAACAAGCTGAATGACGTACTCAGGCGGCCTGATACACTCAAGCCATTACTGCAGCCCAGGGACCAACATGTCCATAGAAGACACTGAAGATCGCCGCGAATACTATCGTATCGAGGACATGATCGCACTGGAAATCCTCCCCCTCGAAGGCCAGGGGGTTAGCGCAGGCGAGAGTCCCAGCCGACTGTTCGACCTGCTTGGCGAACTGCACCAGATGGACTTCGAAGCTCAATACCTGTTGCGCCAGATCAGCGAGCAGAACCGCACGCTGGCCAATTACCTGAAGGTACAGAATAGGCGTATAGATCTGCTGGGCCAGGCACTGGCCCAGGGCCTGGTAAAGGACATTGGTCCTACGCGCGAAGTCGGCCTGTCCGAAGGTGGACTCAATTTCATCCACGACCAGCCGCTTGCGCTAGATTCCATCTGGACCCTCAAGATAGTGCTGATGCCCCAGGGACTAGGCATGATGCTGAAAGCCCGCGTGGTCAGCTGCGTTGCGCGGGATGATGGGCAATTTGCTGTCAGCACTGCCTTCGAAGCGTTGACTGATGCACAACGGCAATTGCTCGCGCGACATATCCTGCAGAAACAGGCGACGGAACGACGCCTGGCCCGTGAAAATCTGCAAGGAACTTGACATGCACCCTCTGCTCATACCTTCTCTGCTGCTCGCCCTCAGTCTCCCTGCGCAGGGAGATGTCATTCGCATTCCTGTCGGCCAGCAGGGTGCTGGCGATATCGCCACGCCCAGCCGGGGAGCAACCAAGACTCAAGTACTCGAGCGCTTCGGCCTGGCCGATGAGGAGCATCCCGCAGTCGGCCAGCCTCCCATCACCCGCTGGGATTACCGGACGTTCTCGGTGTATTTCGAAGGCAACCGCGTGATCAACAGCGTGATACATCATCAACGCGCCAGTTCATTGGAAAGAGACGCACAACCGTGACCCTGATCTATGGCCATCGCGGCGCCAAGGGTGAAGCTCCGGAGAACACCTTGGCGAGCTTCCAGCAATGCCTTTCCCACGGCGTACGCCGCTGCGAACTTGACCTTCACCTGTCCAAGGACAGCGAGCTGATGGTCATCCACGACCCGACCCTCAAGCGCACCACTGGTCGGCGCGGCAAGGTAGTGGAACATGATGCCGCCGAACTGGTGCGCTATGACGCCCGTCACGGCGGGCCGGGCTGGAAGCAGCCCTGCCCCATTCCGCGACTATCCGAGCTGTTCGAGAAATGCGATTTCGAGCACTGGCAGCTGGAAGTCAAAAGTGCTTCGCGGGTACGGGCCGCACGCACGGTGCTGGCAATCAAGGCATTGGCCGAGCAGTACGACCTGTCGGAGCGCATCACCGTAACGTCCGGCTCGCGGGAGGTACTGCGCGCGTTGAAGCGTCTGACGCCGGAACTCGCCTGCGGCCTGGTAGCCGAGTACGCCTGGCTCGACCCGCTGAAAGTAGCCAAGCAGTACGACTGTCAGTTGCTGGTCCTGAAATGGACCCTATGCACCCCCGAGCGCATCGCCAAGGCCCAGGCGCAGGGGCTGCATGTTTCCGTCTGGACCGTGAACGATCCTGCCCTGATGCGCCGTCTTGCAGACTTCGGGGTCGACAGCATCATCACTGACTTCCCCGGGCTGGCAGTAGAAACCCTGGCCAAACTTTAAGCTGGAAGCCCGGGGCTTCAGCTACTCCTGCCTGATCAGAAGCCCTCCCGATTCGGCCAGCGCCAGTTTCGGGTGTCTTCTCCGACCGCCTCAGGCCACAGGTCGGAGCCGCTCAAAAAAGCCGATTGAGCCCGTCGAACGCCGCCACCCGATAGGCTTCCGCCATGGTCGGATAGTTGAAGGTGGTGTTGATGAAGTATTTGATGGTATTGGCTTCGCCCGGCTGGTTCATGATTGCCTGGCCGATATGCACGATCTCCGATGCCTGATAGCCGAAGCAGTGCACGCCAAGCACTTGCAGGGTCTCACGATGGAAGAGGATCTTCAGCATGCCGGTCTTTTCCGACGAAATCTGCGCACGCGCCATGCCCTTGAAGAAGGCCTTGCCCACTTCATACGGTACTTTGGCCTGGGTCAGTTCGCGCTCGGTCTTCCCGATGGAGCTGATCTCGGGAATTGTGTAAATGCCGGTAGGTACATCATCAACAAAACGCCAGCTGTCGTTGTCAACGATGCTGCCCGCAGCAGAGCGCCCCTGGTCATAGGCGGCACTGGCCAGTGACGGCCAACCGATGACGTCACCAGCTGCGTAGATGTTGCCAACATCGGTGCGGTAATACTCATCGACGTGGATCTGGCCGCGGCTGTTAACCTTCAGGCCGATGTTCTCCAGCCCCAGCCGGTCCGTGTTGCCCGTGCGGCCATTGCACCAGAGGAAAGCGTCGGCCTTGATCTTCTTGCCAGACTTCAGGTGCAGGATCACTCCGTTGTCCAGCCCTTCTACGCGCTCGTATTCCTCGTTGTGCCGCACCAACACGTTATTGCTGCGCAGGTGATAACTGAGAGCGTCGGAAATCTCATCATCCAGGAAGCTGAGCAACTGGTCGCGGTTATCGATCAGGTCGACCAACACACCCAGACCGCTGAAAATCGACGCGTATTCACAACCAATCACACCGGCTCCGTAAATGATCAGGCGACGGGGCGTGTGGCTCAGGGTCAGGATGGTGTCGCTGTCGTAGATGCGCGAATGCGAGAAATCGATGTCGGCTGGGCGATAGGGACGCGAACCTGTGGCGATGATGAATTGGGTAGCCACCAGACGCTCGACCATGCCGTTGGCGCTGACTACTTCGACCGATTGCTCATCGGAGAAGCTGGCCACACCGAAAAAGATGTCGATGCGGTTGCGAGCGTAATAGCCGGTGCGTGAGGTGACCTGTTTTTCGATCACGTCTTCGGCACTTTTCAGCACATCAGGGAAGGAGAACCAGCGCGGCTCGCCAATCTGGCGGAACAGCGGGTTGTTGTTGTACTGCATGATCTGCCGCACCGAGTGGCGCAGTGCCTTCGACGGAATGGTGCCCAGGTGGGTCGAGTTGCCGCCTACTTTCGGCCGGCTATCCACCACGGCCACCTTGCGTCCGGCCTTGACCGCATTCATTGCGGCGCCTTCGCCTGCGGGACCTGAACCCAGAATTACCACATCGTAGTTGTAGACAGCCATATACCCCCCTGGACACGCGGCAGCAAACACTACCGCTTAAACAAGCTTTACTTTGGACCTGCCGCCGTCAGTTCTTGGTCGCATCGTAGGCAAGAGCGGCACGCTCATCCTTGCCGGCGTTCACCTCTTCACATTTCTCACGACTGCCGCCACAGATCGAGCATTCCTTTTCGATCCCCAGATTGGCAATACCACCGCAAGAGCCCGCGATGGGCTTACGCCCCATGATGACTCCGATAGACATGCCGAATACCACCAGCAGCATGACAAGAAAAGCAGCCAACCAAATCATTGCTCTACTCCCGCACCGAACAGCTCGTCAAAAGCTGCAGTGCTTGTAGTGACGAATTCCTGCTCTTCATGAACCACAAAGAGCGCTGCAATACCATGCTCGGCAGCAAACGCCTGTCCGCGCTCCGGACCGAGCACCATTAACAAAGTAGACAACCCATCGGCACGTAATGTCGACGGATCAACAACCGTAACTGCGGCCAGCGAATGTTCAATGGGCGTACCGGTCGCTGGGTCCAGCGTGTGCGAGTAACGCCTGCCGTCGCGCTCGAAATAATTTCGGTAGTCGCCTGAAGTAGAAACCCCGTAACCATCGAGCTCCAGCACCTGCTGAGCCACACGCTCATTGACCCGAGGCGCCTCGATGGCAATGCGCCAAGGTTCGTCACCTGGCTTACGTCCCTTTGCCTTGAGCTCTCCGGTGATTTCCACCAGATAGCTTTCTACCCCTAGCGCTTCAAGCCGCTGCGCGACCAGATCCACTGCATAGCCCGCGGCGATGCTGTTGAAATCAATCTGGACGGCCGCATCCTTGCACAGCTGCTCATCTTCGACCCGCACATGCTGATGACCAACAGACTGCCGCACCTTGGCGACTTCCTCGGCCGAAGGCATTTGCTCCCGTCGCCCCTGTGGACCGAAGCCCCAGAGGTCGAGTAGCGGACCAATAGTGAGATCCAGAGCACCGTCGCTTTCCTGCGACAATTGCTGTCCAGCCAGCACCAGCTCGCGTGCCGAGTCGGGCATAGGCATGCACTGACCAGCGGGCAAGGCATTGAAAACTGAGATATCCGAATCGGCACGGTAAGTCGACAGCTGCCGGTCAAACCGCTCAAGAAGCGACTCGATTTCGACCAGCAACTGCTTCTTCGGAGCCGCATCGCTAGCCGCCACGTACTTCACTGAATAGGTGCTGCCCATGGTCGGGCCGGACAACTCTTCCACCCGCTCCTGAAACAGGCAGCCTGCCAGAGCTGTCGCCAGAGCGACAGCCGTGACAGGCTTCAATAAAGCGGTGACGCTGAGGAACTGATGTAGCGTCCTTGTCATCCTAACCGCCGAAGTCGTCGAGCAGGATATTCTCCGGTTCGACCCCGAGATCGGTGAGCATCTTGATCACCGAAGCGTTCATCATCGGCGGGCCGCACATGTAGAACTCGCAATCCTCCGGAGCCGGATGATCCTTGAGATAGTTCTCGTACAGCACGTTATGAATGAACCCGGTCGGACCGTCCCAGTTATCTTCAGGCTGGGGATCTGACAATGCCAGGTGCCACTCGAAGTTCTCGTTCTCGGCCTGCAGCTGATCGTACTGATCGACATAGAAGGCTTCACGCATGGAGCGCGCGCCGTACCAGAAGCTTATCTTGCGCTTGGATTTCAGGCGCTTGAGCTGGTCGAAGATGTGCGAGCGCATCGGCGCCATACCGGCACCACCACCAACGAAAACCATCTCGGCATCGGTGTCCTTGGCGAAGAATTCACCGAAGGGCCCGTAGACGGTGACCTTGTCGCCCGGCTTGAGGCTGAACACCCAGGACGACATCTGGCCCGGCGGCAGGTGATCCTGACCTGGCGGCGGTGAAGCGATACGGATGTTGAACTTAACGATGCCCTTCTCTTCCGGGTAGTTGGCCATGGAGTAGGCACGAACCACGGTCTCGTCGACCTTGGATACGTACTTCCACTGGTTGAACTTGTCCCAGTCGCCGCGATATTTTTCCTCGATGTCGAAGTCCTTGTAATGGACCACATGCGGCGGACACTCCAGCTGGACGTAGCCACCGGCACGGAAGTCGACGTTTTCGCCTTCCGGCAATTTAAGCGTCAACTCCTTGATGAAGGTGGCCACGTTGGGGTTGGACTCCACCGTGCATTCCCACTTCTTCACACCGAAAACTTCTTCCGGCACCTCGATCTTCATGTCTGCCTTGACTGGAGCCTGGCAGGATAGACGCCAGCCCTCCCCCGCCTCGCGACGAGTGAAGTGCGATTCCTCGGTGGGCAGCATTTCGCCGCCACCGCTCTTGATGATGCACTTGCACTGCGCACAGGTGCCGCCGCCGCCACAGGCGGACGAGAGGAAGATGTTGTTGGCCGCAAGGGTCTGCAGCAGTTTGCCGCCGGCCGGTACGGTAATGTTGCGCTCGCCATTGATCTCGATAGTGACATCGCCACTGGAAACCAGCTTCGCGCGTGCCGCCAGAATGATCACCACCAGCGCAAGCACGATGGCGGTGAACATGCCGATGGCAAGGAAAATTTCGTAACTCATCTGTTCATCCCGTCCTTAGAGCTGTACGCCAGAGAATGACATGAAGCCCAGCGACATCAGGCCGATGGTGATGAAGGTGATACCCAGACCTTGCAGGCCATCCGGGACATCGCTGTACTTCAACTTCTCGCGGATACCTGCCAGCAAGGCGATGGCCAATGCCCAGGAAAGGCCCGAACCCACGCCATACACCACG
Organism: Pseudomonas saudiphocaensis; assembly: GCF_000756775.1. NCBI lineage: Bacteria > Pseudomonadati > Pseudomonadota > Gammaproteobacteria > Pseudomonadales > Pseudomonadaceae > Pseudomonas > Pseudomonas saudiphocaensis. The sequence continues at coordinate 87,143 of NZ_CCSF01000001.1, read as the reverse complement.
CTCTCGCTGAGGTTGTAGTCACGTTCGACCATGAACAGCGTGCCACCCATGATGGCGCAGTTCACGGTGATCAGCGGCAGGAACACCCCAAGCGCGTTGTAAAGGCTGGGCACATATTTATCGAGCAGCATTTCAAGAATCTGCACGATTGCCGCAATCACGCCGATGTAGCTGAGCAACCCGAGGAAACTCAGGTCGACGTCCGGCAAACCGGCCCAGCTCAGCGCACCTGGTTTGAGCAGGTAGGCGAAGATCAGGTTGTTAGCCGGCACGGTGATAGCCTGCACCACGATAACCGCGATACCCAAGCCAATCGCAGTCTCGACCTTCTTCGAAATCGCGATGAAGGTACACATGCCGAGGAAGAACGCCAGCGCCATGTTCTCGATGAACACGGCTCGGACGAACAGACTAATGTAGTGCTCCATTAGTAAGCCTCCTTGTTCGAGACCTGCGGTGCCATCTTGAAGGATGGCTGCTCAATCTGGTCCTTCTTCCAGACACGAATGGCCCAGATGAACAGGCCGATAAGGAAGAATGCGGAAGGCGGAAGCAGCATCATGCCGTTGGGCAGGTACCAGCCACCATCGTTGACTGCTGGCAGGACGGTATAGCCCATCAGCTTGCCGGCGCCGAATAGCTCGCGGATGAAGCCAAGCGCGATCAGCATGACACTGTAACCCAGACCATTACCGATACCATCGAAGAACGACAGCATGGGTGGATTCTGCATGGCGAAGGCTTCAGCGCGGCCCATCACGATGCAGTTGGTGATGATCAGTCCGACGAATACCGAAAGCTGCTTGGACAGCGAGTAGGCGAAGGCTTTGAGCACCTGGTCAACCAGGATAACCAGCGAAGCGATGATCACCATTTGCACGATCATGCGGATCGAGCTCGGGATCTGGCTGCGGATTATCGAGATGAACAGGTTTGAAAAACCCGTAACCAAGGTCAATGCTACCGACATCACCAAGGCAGTATTCAGGTTGGAGGTAACCGCCAGCGCCGAACAGATTCCGAGAATCTGCAGCCCGATAGGGTTGTTATTGAAAAGTGGGTCAAACAGAACTTGTTTGATAGTGGGTTGCGACATGCTTATGCCTCCCCTGTGCGCAGATTGGCGATGAAGGTGCCGAAGCCGTTCTCACCCAACCAGAAATGCAGCAGATTGTTGACGCCGTTAGTGGTGAGGGTTGCACCGGCCAGACCATCGACCTGGTGCTGAGCTCTCGGGCTTTGCGGATCGACGTTGCCCTTGACGATCTGTACCGCCAACTTGTTGCTGTCGTCGAACAGTTCTTTACCCGGCCACAGGCCGCGCCACTTCGGATTGTCGATCTCCCCCCCGAGGCCGGGAGTCTCACCGTGCTGGTAGAAGCCGAAACCTGCAACGGTATCCAGATCACCCTCCACCGCCATGAAGCCATAAAGGGTTGACCACAAACCGTAGCCGCGGACAGGCAGAATCAGCGTTTCGATTTCGCCGCCCTCGCCTTCAACGATATAAACGGTGCTGAAACGCTCGCGACGCTTGATCGAGGCAATATCTTGGCTGCCAGGCAACGGCTTGGACAATTCCGGATCCTTCGCAGCGGCCAGCGGATCAAAGGTACGCGCATCGAACTCGTCGCTGAACCGGCCGGTTTCCAGGTCGACCAGGCGCGCCACAATACGCTCATCGAACAGCGACTTGACCTGATTGCCGGACATACCCGGCTCTCCCAGACCGGCGATCGCGAGAATGCTGCGCTGCTTGTCCAGCAGACGGTTTTCTTCCTGGGTCGGACGCAGTGCCACCGCGGCACCTGCCACGAAGATGGAGCACACCAGGCAGACCAGCAGGGCTACCGTCAGCGTGCGAACGGTGGATTCTTTCTGACTAGACATTACGTGCCAGCCTCCGCTTGATATTGGCCTTAATAACGAAGTGGTCGATCAGCGGCGCACATAGGTTGGCAAACAGAATGGCCAGCATCATGCCTTCCGGGAAGGCCGGGTTGACCACCCGAATCAGCACAACCATGACGCCGATCAGGATGCCGAACACCCACTTGCCGGTGTTGGTCATGGACGCCGACACCGGGTCGGTAGCCATGAAGATCATGCCGAAGGCGAATCCGCCCACCACCATGTGCCAGTACCAGGGCATGCCGAACAATGGGTTGGTATCGGAACCGATCAGGTTGAACAGCAGGCTCAGGCCGATCATGCCGATCATCACGCCGGAGACGATGCGCCAGGAGGCGATCTTGGTCAGCAGCAGCACGGCGCCGCCAATGAAGATGGCCAGTGCGCTGGTTTCTCCGATCGAGCCATGAATGGTGCCGATGAAAGCGTCCATCCAGGTGATGCCACCCTCGATGACATTCTCGATACCACCGGTAAAGCCCAAGCTCAGAGCGGTGGCGCCGGCATAGCCGTCGACCGCAGTCCAGACGGCGTCGCCAGACATCTGCGCCGGATAGGCGAAGAACAGGAAGGCACGTGCGGTCAAAGCCGGGTTGAGGAAGTTCTTGCCGGTGCCGCCGAAGATTTCCTTACCGATCACCACGCCAAAGCTGATGCCCAGCGCAACCTGCCACAGTGGAATGGTTGGCGGCAGGATCAGCGCGAAGAGGACGGAAGTAACGAAGAAACCTTCGTTGACCTCATGCTTGCGGATTGAAGCGAACAGGACTTCCCAGAAACCGCCGACAATGAAGGTCACCGCGTAGATCGGCAGGAAGTAGGCCGCACCCTGGATGAAGTTGTCCCACAGACTGCCCGGATCGAAGCCGGCCAGCGCGCCGATCAGCGCAAAACGCCAACCTTCCTGAGCTGCCAGCAGGTCAGGGCTCTGAGCGTAGATCAGGTTGGCCTGGTAGCCAGTGTTCCACATCCCGAAGAACATCGCCGGAAAGGTACACAGCCAGACGGTGATCATCATGCGCTTGAGGTCGATGCCGTCACGCACGTGAGCAGTGGTTTTGGTGACACTACCAGGGCGGTAGAGGAATGTATCAGCGGCCTCGTACAGTGCGTACCACTTTTCGTACTTGCCGCCTTTCTCGAAATGGTGCTCGATCTTGTCGAGGAATGCGCGAATGCCCATGCCTTACCCCTCCTTCTCGATGCGGGTCAGATTGTCCCGCAGGATCGGGCCGTATTCGTATTTGCCGGCGCAGACATAGGTGCACAGCGCCAGATCCTCTTCGTCCAGCTCGAGACAGCCAAGCTTCTGGGCAACCTCGGTGTCGCCGACGATCAGCGCGCGCAGCAACTGGGTCGGGAGGATGTCGAGCGGCATCACTTCCTCGTAGTTACCCACCGGCACCATGGCCCGGGGGCTGCCGTTGGTCGAGGTTGAGAACGCGAACTTCTTGCCGGCGTTGAGCTTGGAAATGAAGATATTCAGCACCGAATGCTTTTCCGCACCCGCGCGCAGGTAATGCAGCATCTCGCGCTCCTTACCTTCACGAAGGCAGGAAACTTGCTGGTGGTAACGACCCAGGAAGGCAAAAGCGCCATGCGCAGTACGTCCGCCCAGCACCGAGCCGGAAATCACTCGGTTAGAACCTGGCTGCAGCTCGCCAGCGCTCAGCTCATCCAGGTTCGCCCCAAGACGGGTGCGTACCAGACGCGGGCTTTCCACCACTGGACCGGCCAGGGATACGACGCGCTCCACCGAAATGTGTCCCGTCGTGAACAGCTTGCCGATAGCGATTACGTCCTGATAGCCGATACTCCAGACGCTTTTGCTCGCGCTTACCGGATCAAGGAAGTGAATGTGTGTACCTGCCAGACCTGCCGGATGCGGGCCAACAAATGCTTCGGTGCGGACCTTTGCCAGGTTTTCACCCGGCAGGCTGCTTTCCGGGGCCTTGCACAGGAAGATCTTGGCCAGGTTGCCAAGCACCTTGAGTCCGGCTTCGAAATCTGCCGCCTGCTCGCCGATGATCACAGCCGGATCGGCCGCCAGCGGATGGGTATCGATCGCTGTAACGAAAATAGAACTCGGTGTGGCATCGATGGCCGGCACTTGGCTGTAGGGCCGGGTGCGCAGAGCAGTCCAGAGGCCCGACTGCTGCAGATTTTCTCGCACCTGTGTGTCGCTGAGCGCCTCTAGCTCAGCAGCAGCATACTGACTGAACGTCAGCTCCTCATCGCCTTGCAGATCGATGACTACTGACTGCAGCACGCGCTTCTCGCCGCGATGGACGGCACTGATAACTCCCGCCCCCGGAGCTGTGAAGTTAACCCCAGGCGAACGCTTGTCGGAAAAAAGAACCTGCCCCAACTTGACGCGGTCGCCGACCTGAACTTCCATTTTTGGCTTCATGCCCGGGTAATCAAACCCTATTACGGCGACGCTTCGCACGGGCCTCGCGGCCTCGATACGCTGCGCCGGCGCACCTGTAATGGGCAAATCAAGCCCACGTTTTATATTGATCATCGGCCCGCCTAACCAGTGATTTACAGAACTTGGGAACCCCGACGACTAGCGAAAAGTCCAATGGCTTAATTCACGCCAATCAAGCTGAAAGGCGCGGCGCTATGTCGCGGAATGTAGAAATCTGCGCGATTATAAGGGCCTCCCACAGCGACTGGCCACCCAAGTGCTTTCAAATTTTGACTAAGAACAAGCGCGCCGTGCCAAATGGGCAATAGCGGCTTGGAATAAGGCGTGCTAATGGAGTGCCTCGATTGCTTCTATTCACTCCGCCCCTTCGTTACAGCCGTCTCGCCCCTTGGAGCCCGGCAAATGCCTTTCGAAACAACCTATGCGTCTCATGCACCTACGCGCGCTGAGGTAGACACGTTGCCAGGCCTGACCCTGCTGGAGTTTGGCACTGACTGGTGCGGCCATTGCCGGGCAGCACAAGGCCCTCTCGCTGCAGCAATGGCCGAGCGGGATATACGCCACTTAAAGATTGAAGACGGACCGGGCCGCGCTCTAGGTCGTTCGTTTCGAGTCAAACTCTGGCCGACCTTGATCCTCCTGCGTGAAGGTGAGGAGCTGTTTCGCCTGGTTCGCCCCACCAGCAGTACGACCATAGTTGAAGCACTAGACCTTAGTAGCAACAAGGGTGCCAACCTGCCATAATTCGCCACCCATACGGTAAAAAGCGAAATTCTTCCATGCCTCACAAGAACAAACTGCGTCTGTATGGCATCAAGGCCTGCGACACCATGAAAAAGGCCCGCACCTGGCTTGACCAGCAGGGGCTAAATTACGACTTTCACGACTACAAGAGTGCCGGCATCGATCGTACTCATCTGCAGGCCTGGTGCGACGAGCACGGCTGGCAGATCATCCTCAACCGTGCCGGCACCACGTTCCGCAAGCTCGACGAGTCCCAGAAGGCCGATCTTGACCAGGCCAAGGCCATAGAACTGATGCTGGCCCAACCGTCAATGATCAAACGCCCGGTGCTCGACCTCGGTGACAGGACGCTGATCGGCTTCAAGCCTGATACTTATGCTGCCGCGCTGAGCGGGACGAACTAAGCGCACGCCGCGAGCGCATGCGCCCCGACAACAGGATCACTAATGAACAATTCGCTTTTCAGCCTCGCCTTCGGTGTCGGCACCCAGAACCGCCAGGGCAGCTGGCTTGAAGTCTTCTATGCACAGCCGCTGCTGCACCCTGCCGCAGACCTGCTCGCAGCCATTGCACCGCTGCTGAACTACCAGGGTGGCAACCAGGCGATCGCCATCACCACCACGCAAGCCGCTCAACTGGCCGATGCGATCAAGTCACTGGATGCCGCCCAGCATGCTCTGCTGACGCGCCTTGCCGAGAGCCAGCGCCCGCTGGTGGTTACCCTGCTGGCAGAAGATAGCGAGCCGACCTCCACCCCCGAGGCTTACCTCAAGCTGCACCTGCTGTCGCACCGCCTGGTCAAGCCTCATGCACTGAACCTCTCCGGCATCTTCGCTCTGCTGCCCAATGTCGCCTGGACCAACCAGGGTGCGGTAGATCTTGCCGAGCTGGCCGAGCGTCAGCTTGAGGCTCGTCTAAAAGGCAACTTGCTGGCGGTCAATTCGGTGGACAAGTTCCCGAAGATGAGCGACTACGTGGTCCCGTCCGGCGTACGTATCGCCGACACTGCACGTATTCGCCTGGGCGCCTATATTGGCGAAGGCACTACGGTCATGCACGAAGGTTTCGTCAACTTCAATGCCGGCACCGAAGGCCCCGGCATGATTGAAGGACGCGTTTCCGCAGGCGTCTTCGTTGGCAAGGGTTCGGACCTGGGCGGCGGTTGCTCCACCATGGGCACGCTCTCCGGTGGCGGCAATATCGTTATTTCCGTTGGCGAGGGCTGCCTGATCGGCGCCAATGCCGGCATCGGCATTCCGCTGGGTGACCGCAATACCGTGGAGTCCGGCCTGTACGTTACCGCCGGCACCAAGGTGAACCTGCTCGATGAACAGGGCGAGCTGGTCAAGGTGGTCAAAGCGCGCGAACTGGCCGGTCAGTCCGACCTGTTATTCCGTCGAAACTCCCTGAGCGGCGCGGTGGAATGCAAAACCCACAAATCCGCCATCGAACTGAACGAGGCGCTGCACGCGCACAACTGATCGCAGCTGAAAGACCAGGCCATTAAGCAGCACACCTGGTCTTTTGGCTTTCTGCCTCAGGCTTAACGCTATGCTCTGCTCTCCCTGGCGTTCCGACTTCCCTGCCCTGGCCATTCTCGAGGCCCAGGGGCAGACCTATCTGGATAGCGCGGCAACCGCGCAAAAGCCTCAGGCACTGATCGAATCACTGACCGGCTACTACACCAGCGGCACAGCCAATGTGCACCGCGCCCAACATCAGGCCGCCGAACGTGCGACACGCGCTTTCGAGAATGCCCGACTCAAGGTGGCGCACTGGCTTAATGCCCGGAGCCCAACCGAGATCCTCTTCACTCACGGCGCCACCGAGGCACTGAATCTGCTGGCATATGGGCTGGAGCACCTGCTGCAACCCGACGACGAAATCGTCATCAGCGCCCTTGAGCATCACGCTAATCTGCTGCCCTGGCAGCAGCTGGCACAGCGCCGGGGGGCGAAGCTGGTCGTCTTGCCGCTGGATAAAGATGGCCTGATTGATCTTGAATCAGCCTCCCGGTTGATTGGTTCACGCACCCGCCTGCTTGCCGTCAGTCAGCTGTCGAATGTTCTCGGCGCCTGGCAGCCGCTGACGCCATTGCTTTCCCTGGCCAAGACCCAGGGCGCACTGACAATCGTCGATGGCGCTCAGGGCGTGGTGCATGGCCGTCACGATATGCAGGCACTGGCCTGCGACTTCTATGTCTTTTCCGGCCACAAGCTTTACGGGCCGGAGGGCGTCGGCGTGCTCTATGGCCGGGACGAGTCATTGCTCAAGCTTAAGCACTGGCAGTTCGGCGGTGAAATGGTGCGGATAGCCGAGTACCAGCACGCGGAGTTCCACGCTGCGCCGTTGGGTTTCGAAGCCGGCACCCCTGCCATTGGCGCCGTGATCGGCCTCGGCGCAACGCTGGACTATCTCTCCAGGCAGGACGCCACAGCCGTAGCCGCCCACGAGCAGAAACTGCACAGCCAGTTGCTCAGCGGGCTAAGCGCCTACTCCGGCCTTCGCCTCTTGGGCAAGCCCACGATAGCGCTGGCCTGCTTCACCATAGATGGCGTTCATCACGGTGACCTTGCACATCTGTTGACCGAACAGGGCATCGCCGTGCGCAGCGGCAGCCACTGCGCCCAGCCGCTAATGAAAACTCTGGGTATCGATGGTGCCATTCGTGTTTCGCTTGGGCTGTATAACGACGGCGGCGACTTGCAGCGCTTCTTCAGCGCAATGGACCGAGCTCTGGAGCTGCTGCAATGAGTGATCTTTCTCCAGCAGCCTGCGACGCTCTGGATGAATTCCAGCAGGCCGCCGGCTGGGAGCAACGTGCACGACTGCTGATGCAGTGGGGCAACCAGCTTGAGCCCATGAGCACGGAAGAATGCAACGATGCGGCCCAGGTCGCCGGCTGTGAAAGCCGCGTCTGGCTGATCGGCGAGCGAAAGGACGACCGCTGGCACTTTCGCGCTACTAGCGAAGCACGCTTGCTGCGTGGTCTGCTCGCCGTGTTGCTGGTCCGTGTAAACGGGCTCGACAGCGGCCAGCTACAGCAGCTCGATATTACACACTGGTTCGAACAGCTCGGTCTTTCCCGACAACTGTCACCGTCCCGCAGCAATGGCATGAATGCGGTGCTGGAGCGTATGCGCCAAATCAGCCGGGCAGACGGATAGCAGCCCGCGGGGCTTCAGCCAAGCAAGCATTGATCCCGCAAGAAAGTGGGAAACGCCGCAGCTAAAGCCACTGCCGTCGCCGGCTGTTTTGTTTATGTGCCGAGCCCATCGGCGGAAGATGGGCGGATAAGCTTCGCGTTATTCAGCCGAGCGCCATAGGCGGTGCGGTTGCCGAACCATGTGGAAATGGGCCACGCCCCTGAAGAGAGAGACCACGCGCTAAAGCCGCTCCCGCTGGCCGGATGTGCCGGGCTCTTGCGCAAGTGACTTCAGCTACGAGGGCTCTCTGGCGGTCAGCCCTTGAGCTTGAGCGCAGTTTTGGCCACCAGTTCGCCCTGATATCGGGCGATGGTCAGCTCCTTGGTAGAAGGCTGGCGCGACCCATCACCACCGGCAATCGTCGAAGCCCCATAAGGCGTACCACCGTTGGTTTGGGAAATATCAAAGAACTCGCCGATGCCGTAGCCGGTCGGCACGATGATCATTCCGTGGTGCGCCAGAGTGGTCCAGGTCGAGGTGATGGTCATTTCCTGGCCACCGCCGGTACCCGTCGAGGTAAAGACGCTGGCGACCTTGCCATGCAATGCGCCCTTGGCCCAGAGCCCACCGGTCTGATCGAGGAAGTTGCGCATCTGCCCGGACATGTTGCCGAAGCGCGTGGGTGTGCCAAAGATGATCGCATCGTAGTCCGGCAGTTCGCTCGGGCTGGCGATTGGCGCTGCCTGGTCGGTCTTGCCGCCGGCATTCTTAAATATCTCCTCGGGCATCGTTTCAGGTACGCGCTTGACCGTCACTTCAGCACCTGGAACGCCACGCGCACCTTCGGCGACGGCGTTAGCCATGGTCTCTATATGGCCGTACATGGAATGGTAGAGCACTAGAATCTTTGCCATTTCTGTTTCCTCTTTTTCGAATTGAGTTGGACGGAACACCTGCTCAAAGGACATCCACAAGCACCACTTCGCTGTCCTCCAGCGCCTTGACGCTCAGCTGCGTCTCGTCCCGTATGGCTACACCGTCCCCCTGGCTGGCAATGACGTCGCCGATCTCGATTCGCCCAGTGGCCGGAACCAGGTAGACCTTGCGGCCTGCGGCGATCGGGTATTGGGCAGCCTGCCCGGCAGAAAGTGTCGCCGCCACCAGCCGCGCATTGGCACGAATCGGTAGCGCATCGGTATCTCCCTCGATGCCGCTGGCGAGCGTCACGAAGGCACCGGCGCGCTCGCCACGCGGAAACGGTCGCGTGCCCCAGCTGGGCGGCAGGCCGCTGCGATCAGGATAGATCCATATCTGGAAAAGCTCGCAGGCTTCGTCTTCCAGGTTGAACTCGCTATGAGTGATCCCGGTGCCGGCGCTCATCACCTGCACATCGCCTGCCTGAGTGCGACCGCTGTTACCGAGGCTGTCCTGGTGACTGATGGCGCCCTTGCGGACATAGGTGATGATTTCCATATCGCGGTGCGGGTGCGCCGGAAAGCCCGAGTGCGCTGCGATGGTGTCGTCGTTCCAGACGCGCAGCCTGCCCCAATGCATACGCAGCGGGTCATGATAATCGGCGAAGGAGAAGTGGTAATGGGTGTCGAGCCAGCCATGATTGGCCTTGCCCAGCTGGCTCCGTGGACGGTGTTCGATCATCGATAGCAGCCTCCGATTCAGTCAGCCCGACGCCATGTCGAGCGGCTTATGGAGCTATCTTCCATCCAATCCGTTGCAAAATGGTTGGATATTATCGGTAGAAACAATCGAAGAAGCCGATATGACTCAAATGTTCAGCTCAGGAACGCCAGGGTTTCATCCAGCAAAAGCTGCGGCACTTCCTCGGCGATGTAATGGCCACACGGAAGCGCCCTGCCTTCTACATTCCGGGCCACCTTGCGCCACTCTGCCAACGGCTCGAAACAGCGCGCGATAATGCCATTGGCACCCCAAAGCACCAGCAGCGGCGCTTCGATTTGGCGCCCGGCTTCGCGGTCTTCACGGTCGTGCTCAAGATCGATACCTGCGCTCGCGCGATAGTCTTCGCAGAAGGCATGGATGGTGCCCGGCAGCTTCATGCAGCGCAGGTATTCCGCGTAAGCAGCCGGGGTGAACGGATGCGCATGATCAGCACGTGTCGCCACGGCCGAATCCAGCACCAGCTCAGGCGCGGCTTCCAACAGCATTTCCGGCAATGGTGCAGGGCGGATCAGAAAGAACCAGTGCCAGTAGGCACGTGCGAAGGTTTCGTCTGTCTGGCTGTACATGGCCAGCGTCGGCGCGATGTCGAGCAGAATCATCCGCCGTACCGCTTGTGGATGATCCATGGCCAGACGATGACTGACCCGCGCGCCCCGATCGTGCGCAAGTACATCAAAGCGTACGAAGCCCAGGCTACGCATCAGCTCGACCTGGTCTCGCGCCATCTCGCGCTTGCTATAGGCAGCGTGATCGCCGCCACCTTCCCGCTTGCCGCTATCGCCGTAGCCGCGCAAATCAGCCGCCACGACGGTGAACCGCTCAGCTAGCTGATCGGCCACCTGATGCCACATGAAATGCGTCTGCGGATAACCGTGCAACAACAGCAATGGCGGACCCGAGCCGCCTTTACGATAGGCGATACGCACGCCGTTGACTTCGCACTCGCTACGCTGGAATTGCTCGAACATGACCTTCCTCCAATAAGCAGACAGTGCGCAGCTGACGCCAGATGCGCAACGACGTGTTCTAACTGCTAGATCAGCCCAAAGTCAGTGGCACAAACAGCGCAATCAGGATGCCCAGGAAGCTCATCCCCAGCGCAGAAAATGCGCCGCACTCGTCGCCCTCCTCCAATGCGCGTGCCGTACCGATGGCATGGGCGTTCATACCGTAACTCAAGCCGCGGGCAGCCGGATGATCAACCCCGGCCCAGCCCAGCAACAGCGGCCCCAGTGCGGTTCCGATCACCCCGGTAAGCATCACGAAAACCGCTGCCAGCGAGGCGATACCGCCAATCTGCTCAGCCGCCAGCATGGCTATCGGCATGGTTGCCGCTTTGGGCGCCAGGCTCATCAGCACCGCCATATCTGCACCCATCAGGCCGGAAATCACCAGCGTCAGCGCCACACAAAGAACGCCGCCGACGCACAGCGTGATCATGATCGGCCAGAACAGCTGCCGGATACGTCGCAGATGACGGTACAGGGGAATCGCCAATGCCACCGTTGCGGGGCCGACCAGGATGGCGATCATCGAAGCGCCCTCGCGGTAGGTCTGGTATTCCAGGCCGCTCAGATACAGCACGGACACTACCAGCAGCATCCCGATCATCACCGGTTGCAGCACCAGCCAGCCACTGCGCCGGTAGAGTGCCAGTGCCAATTGGAAGGCGATCAGGGTCAGGCCCGCCGAGAACAGCGGATGCTCCAGCGTCAGCCGCCAGACGGTAGCCAGATCAAAGCTCGTCATGCCTGGTCCTCCTGCTTACGCTCCATACGACGGATCAGCATCTGCATCAGCCAGCCGCAGAACGGCACGGTGATGACCAGCGACAGCACCAGACCCACAGCGATGGCCGGCAGATCATTCAGCAGAGCTTCGCTGCTGGTGATGATCCCGGCTGCAGGAACGATCAGCAGCAGCGGCAGATACTGCAGCAGCAACGCAGTGGTCTTCTCCAGCGACTCGGGGATGCTCCTACGAACCAGCAGAGCGACAAACAGCAGCACCATGCCGATGATGGGACCGGGCAGCGCCGGTAGCAGCAAAAGGTTTACGACGCTGCCGAGCAACTGCAGCACAATCAGCCAGGTCAGGCCTTTGAGGATCATTGAGGGAGTTTCCTTGAAGCAGACAGAACGGAGAAAGACCGCCAGCCGAGCCGGCTGACGTCTACGTTACAGCGAAACGCTGGACTATGGCCCGGCAGCGATCCTGACAAACAGGTGCAGTTGAGCTCAAAAAATGCGTATCAGTTACCCACGTGGTAGCAGCAAGTGGGCCGGTACAGCATACCTGTGACACCAACATCTTGCCGTTCTGGCGAACATACGGGACAAGCAAGGCAAACGCTCTAAATAGGTGTCAGTGCTTATACCGTCAACCCAGCTGTTGCCACGCTTTACTCTGGATCGGGCGAGCTTGATGAAACTACGCGCCTACGGTGAAGCGCTGATCGCCGCGCAGGCATTGCCTCACCGTGAAGCTTCCTACTATCTGATCCGTATTTTTCTCAAACAGCTGAGTCTGTTACTCAAACAGTATCCCGCCGATCATTCGCATCGCCTGAAAGCCTGACTTGGTGGTGCCATGACCGAACGAATTCCTGCCAGGATCATCGACAGCGTTGATCCGAGCAAACCCATACGCCTGACGCCCGCCCAAGCGGGGGGGCCTATTCATACCCGCAGCTTCAGCGGTCTGTATCGCAATCTGCGACTGTTTGGCACAGGGCTTCTGTTTCTGCTCTATTTCGGCACGGTCTGGCTGAACTGGGAAGGCCGCCAGGCAGTGCTTTGGGATATCGGCAAGCAGCAATTTCATATCTTCGGCGCGACCTTCTGGCCGCAGGATTTCATCCTGCTGTCGGCGTTGCTGATCATTGCCGCCTTCGGCCTGTTCTTCATTACGGTACTGGCCGGGCGGGTGTGGTGCGGCTATGCCTGTCCGCAAAGCATCTGGACCTGGCTGTTCATGTGGTCAGAGAAGGTCACCGAAGGCGACCGTAGCCAGCGGATCAAGCTAGACGCCGCGCCCTGGTCCGCCGCCAAGGTGCTGCGCCGCTCGGCCAAGCACGCACTCTGGCTCGCCATCAGCCTCGCTACTGCGCTGACCTTTGTCGGCTATTTCACCCCCATTCGCGAGCTGGCCCTGGACCTGTTCACCCTGCAAACAGGCCTGACCGCCGGTTTCTGGCTGTTCTTCTTCACTGCTGCGACCTATATCAACGCCGGCTGGCTGCGCGAGAAGGTCTGCCTGCATATGTGTCCCTATTCCCGTTTCCAGAGCGTGATGTTCGATGCCGATACGCTGATGGTTTCCTACGACGCAAGCCGCGGCGAAAACCGCGGGGCGCGGCGCAAGGACATTGACCATCGCGCCCAGGGTCTGGGTGATTGCATCGACTGCACCCTCTGCGTGCAGGTCTGCCCCACCGGAATCGACATTCGCGACGGTTTGCAACTGGACTGCATCAGCTGCGGCGCCTGCATCGATGTGTGCAACGAGGTGATGGACAAGATGAACTACCCGCGCGGCCTGCTGCGCTACACCTCCGAAAACGCTCTGCAGGGCGGCAGGACCCGCCTGCTGCGCCCGCGCCTGGTGGGCTATGCCACGGCGCTGCTGGTGATGATTGGTGCCTTCGGCTGGGCACTGGCCGAGCGGCCGCTGCTATCGCTGGATGTCACCAAGGACCGCACCCTGTACCGCGAGAACAGCCAGGGCCAGATCGAAAACATGTACAGCCTCAAGGTCATCAACAAGACCCAGCAGCATCGCCAGTACGCGGTGTCGCTTGGTGAAGGCCCGTTCCAGTTGCATGGCGTGCGCGAGATCAGCCTGGCACCTGGGGAAATCGTCAACCTGCCGCTCAGCGTCGCCCTCGTCGAAAGTGAGCCTGGCCGGGGCCTGAGCCGCTCGCTGGATTTCGAGCTTCGCGACCTGAGCGATCCGGCCAGCGTGGTGCGTGCCGACAGCACTTTCGTGGCGCCGGCTGGCCGCTGAGGATGGCGCCATGCGGTATCGTGCATGCTGCCGCAACCGCCTGGCAGGTCATTGAAGAACGACCTGCCAGCCCGAACCGAACCTGAGCCCGATGAAGCGCTACGAGAAATTTGCCGACGAAATTGCCGAACTGATCCGCACCGGCGTGCTGCAACCCGGGCAGAAGGTACCGTCGGTGCGCCATGCCAGCCGCACCTATGGTGTCAGCCCGTCAACGGTTTTCCAGGCCTATTACCTGCTGGAGGATCGCGGCCTGATCCAGGCGCGACCACGTTCGGGCTACTTCGTGCGCGAGCACGCCAAGCGCCCGCTGCACGAACCGGATATCAGCCCGCGTCCTGCCGAAACCACAGACGTAGACGTCAGCGAACTGGTGTTCTCGGTGCTCGGCTCGCTGCGTGATCCGAATACCGTGCCCTTCGGCTCGGCCTTTCCCAGCGCCGACCTGTTCCCGCTGCAACGCCTGGCACGCTCGATGGCGCAAAGCGTACGCGACATGCCGGTGCGCGAAGTGATCAGCGAGATGACCAGCGGCAACCCTGATCTACTGCGGCAGATTGCGCTGCGCTACATGGTCGGTGGGGTGATGTTGCCGATGGAGGAGCTGGTGATCACCACCGGCGCCATGGAGGCTTTGAACCTCTGCCTGCAGGTGGTGACCGAGCCGGGCGACCTGGTCGCCATCGAAGCCCCGGCCTTCTACGCCACGTTGCAGGTACTGGAACGGCTCAAGCTCAAGGCCGTGGAAATTCCAGTGCACCCGCGCGAAGGTATCGACCTCGAGGTGCTGGCCGACAGCCTGGCCAACCTGCCGATCAAGGCCTGCTGGCTCATGAGCAGCCTGCAGAACCCGCTGGGTGCCAGCATGAGCGAAGCACGCAAGCAGCAGCTCTATGAACTGCTGCAGCGCCATCAGGTGCCGCTGATCGAAGACGACGTCTACGCCGAGCTTTACTTCACTCGCGAGCCGCCAAAGCCGGTCAAGAGCCATGACCGCGACGGCCTGGTGATGCACTGTGGCTCCTTTTCCAAAAGCCTGGCGCCGGGCTACCGGGTCGGCTGGGTCGCTGGCGGCCGTTATGCCGAGCAGATCAGTCGGCTCAAGCTGATGACCACCATTTCACCCTCGGTGCCTGCGCAAGCCGCCATCGCCGACTACCTGCAGCATGGCGGTTACGATCGCCACCTGCGCAAGCTGCGTCACGCGCTGGAAATGCAGCAAGGCGCGATGCTGGCCTCAGCGGCAAGACACTTTCCCGCCAGCACGCGGGTAACGCGGCCTAGCGGCGGCTATTTTCTCTGGTTCGAATTCCCCGAGCAGGTCGATTCGCTGCAGTTGCTGCAACTGGCGCTGGCCCAGGGCATCAGCCTGGCGCCCGGGCCGATCTTCTCTGCCACCCGGCGCTACCGGAACTGTGCGCGATTGAACCACGGCCATCCCTGGAATGAGCGCAGCGAAAAGGCCATGGAACTGTTAGGACGGATGATCAAGTCGTTCTGACGACTGCGCTGGCCGAACTGGCTCGGCCCTACCGACGGGAAATCGTGGGGGCGGCGCCCTTGGCGCGAAGCTTTTCGCTCTAAACGATCGCGCCCCAGCACAAGCCGCATTGAATAGCACCCCTTGGACATAGCCAGGCTTTAGCTTGACCAGGCCTTCAGCCTGCATTCGCCCCGCGGGCGGCCCCCACGCATGCGTGTCAGGGTTTGGCCGAGTCTGTGCCTGCAGTCAGGGTGGGCGCAACGGGCTCCGCCGGCGGTTGGCATATCTGGCCGGGGCTTTCCAGGTAGGGCTGCAGAATTGGCGCCATGCCCTTGAGCACCTGCACCGGCAGAGCCGAGGTGAAGCTGAAGTTGTCCGCCTTGCGCCCCGGCACATAGGCGGTGAGGGTGCCGAAGTGATCAGGGCCGAGATAGAACACGAAGGTTGCCGTGCGGTTCATCGCCGTGGAACTGATCAGCCGGCCACCAGCGCCGATGGTCTGTATGCGGTTGTCGCCCGTGCCGGTCTTGCCGCCCACGCGCAGGGGCTCGCCATCAGCCTGTACAAAAATGCCGCGCAAGCGCCGTCCAGTGCCCTGCTCCACCACGCTCTGCAATGCAGAGCGCAAGGCCGCCGCCACTTCACTTGGCATGACCCGTTCGCCGCCATAGGGGCTGATGCCCAATCGCGTTTCATAGGGTGTATCGCTGGCGAAATGCAGGCTGTCGATACGGACGCTGGGCAGCCGCACGCCATCGTTGACGATAATGCCCATCAGCTCCGCCAAGGCCGCCGGACGATCACCGGAGCTGCCCAAAGCGGTGGCCAGCGATGGCACCAGATGTTCGAAGGGATAGCCCAGTCGCTGCCAACGACGGTGGATATCGGTAAAGGCTTCCACCTCCAGCATGATGCGGATGCGGCTGTCGCGGGCGCTCTTGTGACGGCTGCGGAACAGCCAGCCATAGACTTCCTGACGCTGTTCGGCGCTGGCGGCAATGGCCTCGAAAATTCCTGCGTCGGGGTTGCGGATCAGGTAGCCAAGCAGCCACAGATCCAGCGGATGCACCCGGGCGATATAGCCCTGATCAGGCAGGCTAAAGCTGCCAGGTGCGTAACGCTCATGGAGCAGGTCGATATCGACATCGCTCAGGTCAACATCCGTTAGCCGCGTCCGAAGAAAGCGCTCAAAGCTGGCGCGCTCGGCATCCGGGAAAAGATAGCGGTGCACAGCTGCCAGGCGTGACGGCGTGGGTCGTATTCCGTCAAGAAGCACTTCGATGCGCTCATCGGCGCTCTTGTTCTGGTACTTGCGCCAGAAGCGCATCAGGAACACCGAACCCTCTCGATCGGCAAACCGCCGCAAGTATTCTGCGCGCTGCGGGTTGTCATCGCTTTTCAGCAGCTCGGCTCCGTTCCCGACTTGATAGGTGCTGTAACTCACCACATCGCGCATCAAACGTACAAACGGCAGGTTGATCGACTCCTGCAGGGCTTCCCGCAGGGTTGGCAGGCGATTATTGTCCTCGCGGCGGAAGTTGCCGAAGCTGTGCATGCCAGCGCCGGTGAAAAAGCGCTCGCCGGGGCTGGCTGAATAACGCCGCTCCAGCGCCGCTTCGAGCATTCCCGACAGGCTGGGCTCTGGTGTGCGGCCCAGATAGGCCAGCGCCCAGCGGGTCAATGGTTCGTCGGCCTCAACCTGGCTCAACTCATCACGGCTCAGCGGGGCGTAGCGCTCATACAGCTCGGCGATGATTTCCAGGTAAGTGGTCAGTACGCGCAGCTTGGCCGTGGAGCCCAGCTCCAGCTTGCTGCCCTCGTTGATATCGAAGGGCTGGTTGGTGTTGTCGGTCTGCACCCGCACGCGAAAGCCCTGCTCGCCGCGCTCGAACAAGGTGAAGCTGTAGCGTACGTCGGCAGTCCGCTCTGCCGACAGCATGCGCTCGCCGAGCAGCCCTACCTCCCCGGCAAACGCGGGGTCGGCCAGGCGTGCCAGATATTCGCTGACCTGCTGTTGCAGCTCACCGTGCAAGGGTGTGGTTGCGGAAAGATCGAGGCGGTCGAGTTCGTACAGCGACACACCCAGCAGGTTGCTCAGGCGCATCCGCGCGGCGCTGATGCCCTTGTCCGCCGCGACTTCGCGGATGCCCGGCTCACTGCGCAAATCGCGAAACACGACCTGCTGTTTCAGCGCCGCATCGCGCAGGCCGCTGTCGATCACCCCGCCGCTGGCCAGCAATCGCAGATGGCTGTCGGTGAGCTTGGCCAGCTCGTCACGACCGGAGATGAGGTAGTAGGACGGGCGCCGCTGGGCGATCAGCAGCGACAGCACCTGACGCAGCGCCAGCGCCTGGGCATCAAGCGGCGCTACGGCGTTGCGCCGGGAGTCGAGCAGCCGATTCACCTCGGCAAAGTCGGCACCAAACCAGAGCCGCAGACCATCGGCAATGCCATGTACCTCGCCATGCCCGTAGGCGGCGGACAAGGGCACGCTGTTGAGGTAGTCGCGCACGATCTGCTGGCGCGCTTCCAGCGTAAGCTGGCCTTGGCTATAGGCGCGCACGCTGGCGGAGATCATCTGCCGGAATTTTTCCTCGGCGCTGCCGGTGCGGCCTTCAGGCGAATGCCGGTACTTTTCCACCTGGGTCGCCAGCGTACTGCCACCAGCCGTCTGGCCTGACAGGCCGAGATGCCTCTCCACCTGAGTGAGGGCTGCCCTGGTGAAGCGCGGCCAGTCCACCGCCGGATTGGCCAGTGGCCGCCCGGTATCGAGCAGCCCGCGGTCTTCGATAAACAGCAGACTCATGGCTACCAGAGGCGGCACATCCTCGAAGGCTTCGTAGTATTGATGCGGATAACGGTTGTGGTAGAGCGGCTCACCGCGGCAGTCGTAAATGCTCAGCCCGGCCTGGAATTTCTCTGCGTAGGGCACGAAGAAGCCGTGGCTGACGTAACGCTGCAGTGCCGGCGAGAAATGCACCTGTTGCTCTACGGTAAAGCCGCTGCGCGCCAGGCGCTCGAGAAAATTCGGGAGTTGCGCATAGCCCAGCCGGCGATCGAACGGCCCGGCCTCGGGGAAGTGGATGCTGGGACTGACGCCGGGCTTGAGCTGATAGTCGAGATTATCGGCGTAGCGGCTCAGCCATAGTGCCTGCAGCTTGGAGCTGTGCATTTCATGCCAGGCTGCATAACCGCCGCCTGCCACCAATGAAACAACCAGCAACCAGCCCATGCGGCGTGCCAGCCGGCGACCGTCTCGGGATTTATTGCCCGCCTTGCTGGGTGGCGGCACTCGCTTGCCACCGCCCGAACGGGTACTGTCGGACCGCCATACTACGCCCATCGTCTTCGGCCTGGCTTCCCATAGGAGTTACGCTGAGCTTAGCCCAACGTGACCCGCCAGTCAGCCTCTTCACGCCCTAAAACAGGGCCGTGTAAAGCATCGACCGCAGCGACGCCCTCCCCCGTTGATAAGCAACGTACGCGGCTAACGAATCAGATCTCGATCTCACCCTGCAGATACTTGACCACAGCGCCCGCAATGAACACACGCTCACGTTCAACGCGACAGTAGAGCAGCCCGCTGCGACTCGAAGCTTGCAACGCAACGAGCGACGACTTGCCCAGCCGCGCGGCCCAATAAGGAGCGAGACCGGCATGGATGGAGCCGGTAACCGGATCCTCATCGCCGCCATTGGCAGGCCAGAAGTAGCGCGAGGCGAAATCCTGCCGCTCACCCGGCGCGGTGACCACCACATCCAGCGGCGCCAGGGCTTTCAGTGCTTCGAGATCGGGCGCGGCGGCACGGACCTGCTGTTCGCTGGCATACACGACGAACCAGGCCTGCGAATTCTTCAGCACCGCCTCGGGCGCGATATCCAGGGCCTTCAGCAGCGCCTGTGGCGGCTCGGCAACCAGCTCGGGCGCACGCTTGGGAAAGCTCATTTCCAGCAGCCCGTCGTTACGCCGGGATACCTCGATATCCCCGACCGCCGCGGCACGGAAGGTCAGCGGCGTCTCGGCAATCATCTGCTCAAGGATGACGAAAGCGCTGGCCAAGGTTGCGTGGCCGCAGAAGTCGATCTCGGTCAGTGGTGAAAACCAGCGGATGTCGAAGGCGCCATCTGGCTCGCGGACGAAGAAAGCGGTCTCGGAAAGATTGTTCTCGAGGGCAATGGCCTGCATCTGCGCGTCGGTCAACCACCGCTCCAGCGGCACCACGGCAGCCGGATTGCCCTTGAAACGTTCATTCGTAAAGGCATCGACCTGATAAATCGGCAGCAGCATCGGCAGAATCTCGGCAGTGGCGGGAGCGCAGTATCCCGCCACTGTCGAAACCTGGCTACTCCCCTTCCCTGACCCGGAACCAGGCAGCGTAGAGCGCCGGCAGGAACAGCAGCGTGAGCACCGTGGCGACGATCAGCCCGCCCATGATGGCAACAGCCATGGGGCCGAAGAAGACGCTACGCGACAGCGGGATCATCGCCAGCACCGCCGCCAGCGCGGTGAGCACGATGGGCCGGAAGCGGCGCACGGTGGCATCGATGATGGCGCTGAAACGGTCATGCCCGGCACTTATATCCTGCTCGATCTGATCCACCAGAATCACCGAGTTGCGCATGATCATTCCCGACAACGCAATGGTGCCAAGCATGGCGACGAAGCCGAACGGCTGACCGAACAGCAGCAGGAACAGCGCGACACCGATCAGGCCCAGCGGCGCGGTGAGAAACACCATGGCCGTGCGCGAGAAGCTCCGGAGCTGGATCATCAGCAGGCTCAGCACGACGATGACGAACAGCGGGATGCCGGCGTTCACCGAAGCCTGTCCGCGACTCGAATCCTCCACCGCACCACCGACCTCCAGAAGGTAGCCGCCAGGCAGCGCGTCACGTATCTCCTGCAGCGTCGGCTGGATCTGCTGAACCAGCGTGGCCGGCTGATGCTCGCCGTAGATATCGGCACGTACCGTCACTGTTGGCAGGCGGTTGCGGTGCCAGATCACACCTTCCTCGAAGCCATATTCAAGAGTGGCGACCTGCGCCAGCGGCACACTCCGCCCGCTGGCCGTGGGAATCGCCAGGCTGGGCAGCATCGACAGGGTTTCACGCTCGCGCTCGGTGCCGCGCAGGAGGATTTCGATCAACTCGTTGTCTTCTCGAAAGCGGCTCGCCGTGGTGCCGGTGAAGGTGCGCTGAAGAAAGCTCGACAGCTCCATGGTGCTCACGCCCAATGCGCGGGCACGGTCCTGGTCGATATTCAGCCAGACCACCTTGCTCGGCTCCTGCCAGTCGAGGTGGACGTTGGTCACGTGCGGGCTCTGCCGCACCTTTGCCGCTACCTGCCGCGCCAACCCGCGCACCACATCGATATGCTCGCCGGTGACCCGGAACTGCACCGGATAGCCCACCGGCGGTCCGTTTTCCAGGCGACTGACACGCCCGCGCAGGCTGGGGAAGTCATGCTCCAGGCGCTCGATCAGCCAGCTGCGAAGAGCCTCTCGCTGCTCGATGCTCTCGGCCAACACCACGAACTGGGCAAAGCTGGTGGCCGGCAGTTGCTGATCCAGTGGCAGATAGAAGCGCGGCGAGCCATTGCCTACATAGGCCACGTAGTTGTCGATGCCGGGCTGCGTCTTGAGTAGCTCCTCCAGACGCCGCACCTCGGCTTCAGTGGCCTTGAGCGAAGCCCCTTCGGCCAACTTCAGATCGACCATCAGTTCCAGACGACCCGAGGCCGGAAAGAACTGCTGCGGCACCAGTCGGAACAGGCCAATCGAGGCGACAAAGAGCAGCAGTGTCAGCAAGATCACGCTCTTGCGCCAGCGCACGCAAAATAGGATCAACCGCCTTACCCGCTGATAGAACGGCGTGGCATAGGGGTCGTGGCCGCTGTCACTGCCGCCATGCTTGCGCGCGTGGCGCTGGGCCATATCCGGTAGCAGCTTCTCGCCCAGCAGCGGGACGAACATCACCGCAGCGACCCAGGAGGCGATGAGCGCAATGGTCACCACCTGGAAAATCGAGCGTGTGTATTCCCCCGTACTGGATTGCGCGGTGGCAATCGGCAGGAAGCCGGCGGCGGTAATCAGAGTGCCGGTGAGCATCGGGAAGGCAGTGCTGGTCCAGGCGAAACTGGCGGCCTTGAGCCGGTCGAAGCCCTGCTCCATCTTGATCGCCATCATCTCCACCGCGATGATCGCATCGTCCACCATCAGCCCCAGGGCCAGCACCAGCGCGCCGAGGGAAATTTTGTGCAAACCGATATCGAAGTAGTTCATCGAGGCGAAGGTCATCGCCAGCACCAGCGGGATCGACAAGGCCACCACCAGCCCGGTACGCACGCCGAGCGAGAAGAAGCTCACCAGCAGCACGATGACCAGGGCCTCGATCAGCACTTTGACGAACTCACCGACGCCGGTTTTCACCGCCGCAGGCTGGTCGGAGACTTTGCGCAGCTCCATGCCGGCCGGAAGCTCCTGCTGCAACCGGGCGAACTCGCTCTGCAGCGCCTCACCCAACAGAAGAATGTCGCCACCGTCCTTCATGGACACCGCCAGGCCGATGGCAGGCTCGCCCATGAAGCGCATGCGCGGCGCCGGCGGATCATTGAAACCGCGGTGCACCTCGGCCACGTCACCGATGCGGAAGGTCCGGCCCGCTACGCGAATAGGAAAATCACGAATCTGCTCGACCGTCTCGAAGCTGCCCGTCACACGCAGCCGAACGCGCTCGCTGGGCGTTTCGACGAAGCCTGCCGACATCACCGTATTCTGCGCTTCCAACGCCTGTTTCACGGCCTCCAGCGGCACTCCGAGGGTGGCCAGCTTGACGTTGGACAGCTCGATCCAGATCTTCTCGTCCTGCAGGCCGATCAGCTCGACCTTGCCAACGTTCTTCACCCGCTGCAGCTGTAGCTGGATGCGATCAGCGTAATCCTTGAGCACGGCATAATCGAAACCCTTGCCAGTCAGCGCATAGATATTGCCGAAGGTGGTGCCGAACTCGTCGTTGAAGAAGGGCCCCTGCACGCCGGCAGGCAGCGTATGGCGAATGTCGCCGATCTTCTTGCGGATCTGGTACCAGAGATCGGGAATCTGCCGGGAACGCAACGAGTCGAGGGCAATGAAGGTAACGTTGGATTCACCCGGACGCGAGAAGGACACGATGCGCTCGTAAGCCCCTGTTTCCATCAGCTTTTTCTCGATGCGTTCGGTGACCTGGCGGGACACCTCCTCGGCCGTGGCGCCCGGCCAGTTGGTCTGGATCACCATGGCCTTGAAGGTGAACGGCGGGTCCTCGCTCTGCCCCAGCTTGCCGTAGGACAGCGCCCCGACGGCGGCGACCAGCAGCATGAGAAATACCACAATCTGCCGGTTGCCCAGCGCCCAGGCGGATAGGTTGAAGCGCATCGTGCTTACTCCTGGCCAGCCAGTGCTACCGGACGGTTATCGCGGTCGATCGGCCTGACCACCTGCCCCTCATGCAGCAACTGCACGCCGGCCATGACGATCCAGTCGTCTGCTTGCAGCCCCTCCAGCACCGGAACCTGGGTTTCGCCAAAGGCGCCGATGCGCACGTCCACGCGCTCCAGGGTGGCATCCGCTTTCAGGCGCCAGACATAAGCCCTGCCCTGCTCGGCGGTGATCGCCGACAGCGGCACCGCAAGCGATACCTGATCGGCATTGCGGATCGACACCAACGCACTCTGCCCCAGCTCGACGGCCACATCGGCCTCGGTAAAGGCAACCCGTGCCGAGTAGGTCCGGGACTGTTCATCTGCAGCCGGCGACAGCTCGCGAATACGCCCTGGATAACGCTTGTCCGGCTGCGACCAGAGCTCGATCGTCACCTCCTGGTCCAGCGAGTAATGCTCCAGCGCCTGCTCCGGCAGATTGATGGCCACCTCGCGCTCACCGTCGGCGGCGAGGACAAATACTGTCTGTCCGGCAGCGATTACCTGACCGACCTCGAAAAGACGCTGAGCGATCACACCATCGCGAGTGGCGCGCAACTCGGCGTAACCGACCTGATTGTTGGCGACGTCAAACTCGGCGCGTGTCTGGCGCAGGCGCGCCTCGGCGGAGCGAAGGGAGTTTTCCGAGGCATCGAACTGCGAGCGGCTGACCAGCTCTCGCTTCATCAGGGTCTTGTAGCGCTCATGCTCGGCTCGCGCGACACGCAGATTGGCCTCAGCCGCAGCCACCTGGGCGCGGATGCCTTCAAGCTGCAGGCGTACGTCCTGCGGGTCGAGCCTGGCCAACGGCTGGTCTTTACGCACCCTTTCACCCGCCTCGACCAGACGCTCGACGACCTTGCCGCCGATGCGAAACGCCAGCTGTGGCTCGTAGCGGGCGTGGATCTCGCCCGGGTAGCTGGCGAAGGCTTCGCTCGCAGGTTGCGGCTGAACCACCATCACTGGACGTACCGAGGTGGGCTCGACCTCACCATTGCCACAGCCAGCCAGCAACGCAACGCCAAGGACACCGATCAGAGACAAGGCAGGTCTGAGCACGCGGGTTCTCTCTCGCAAACGGGGATTTAATATTTATACTGCCCGGTATAGTAAAAATACCAAACCAGCCAGTCCAGTATTAAACGTATCCCATGATTGAAGATCTGCCTGCTCCACCTGGCCCCGGCCGACCAAAGGATCCCGCCAAGCGCGAGGCGATCCTCGCCGCCGCGCAGAGCCTGTTTCTCAACAACGGTTACGAGGGCAGCAGCATGGACGCTATCGCCACCGAAGCCGGGGTTTCCAAGCTCACGCTCTATAGTCATTTCAAGGACAAGGAGGCGCTGTTCGCCGCTGCGGTGAAGGCCACCTGCGAAACGCGCCTGCCACGCAAGCTGTTCCTTCTGGAGGAAGGCCGTTCGATTCGACAGGTGTTGCTGGAGCTCGGCCAGGCCTTCCACGAACTGGCCAACAGCCCCGAATCCATCGGTCTGCACCGGGTCATGGTGACCATGGCCACGCAGAATCCAGCGCTGTCCCGGATGTTCTATGACGCAGGACCACAATTGCTGCTTCAGGACCTTGAACAGCTGCTGGGCGAGGCTCACGCGCAAGGCCTACTGCACGTGCCGGCCCCTGCGCATGCTGCCGAGCACTTTTGCTCGCTGCTAAAGGGCGGCGTGCATTTTCGCCTGATGATCGGCTATGACGATGCCTTGGATGCCGCCGAAGCCTGCAGGCATGTGGACGAGGTAGTCACGCTGTTCGTCCGCGCCTATGCGCCGCTATCAAGTCATTGAAACACCGCTATAGCGCCGACAGGGTGCGAAATTCGTCCTGAGCCAGCTGGTCGGTCATACCGCTGACGAAGTCCTGCAGCATGCGGCAGCGATAGTAGAACGCCCACAGCGGGTAATCGGGCGCAGATTCGGCGTGTTCCGTCAGCGCTTCGTGATAGGCCTTGATCAACTGGCTCGGCAGGCGCCGGGCCAGCATCTGCAAGTGTGGCTCGCTACGGCAAACGCCTTCGGTCAGCTCGTGGAAGACCGGCACCGGCACCCGCAGCAACGGCGCATAGAAGTCCAGCAACCCCTGCAGGATCCGGTAGCCCTGTAGCTGCAGCGTCTCCACCTCACGGTGGCAGAACACATGTTCCATCGCCACATCCTTGAAGGTCTGCACAATGGCATTCTCCAGGCTGGCATCTTCCAGCAGCGCACGATCCAGAGTGCCGTGATACACCGCTTCGATATGCTCGATGAATTGCCGGGCCGCATGCTGCACCAGCGGGTGCACCAGATTCACCCGCAGCCAGATGAAGAACTCGCCAACCTTGTTGATCGTCTCCCGCTGCGCTCGGGACTCGGCGTAGGCGACCATGCTGCGAAAGCTGCGACCGGTGGCTCCGATGGGCTCATCCGGCGAGCCGTGCTCGGCAAATTTTTCCACCAGCAGGCCGGCCAGCTGCTCGATGCTGAAAATGCCTTTTTCTACCGAATCTTCGATATCGGCCAGGCAATAGGCGATGTCGTCCGCCGCCTCCATGACGTAGGCCACCGGGTGTCGCGTGCCGGGTGCCAAACCCAGCGCCGCCTGCAAATCAGCGACAAAGCGCTCCTCGGACAGGTAGTAACCCGGCTTCTTGTGTAGATAGGCGCCAGGCGAGCCTTTTTCGGGTTTCGGCATGTAGGCCGGCCGCACATATTTGAGCAGCCCGGCGGTCTGGGCGTAGGTCAGGTTCAGGCGTTGCAGACTGACCACCAGACGAATGGCCTGGGCATTACCTTCGAAGGCGCGCAGATCGGCCAGCATCCGCGTACGCAGGCTTTCGTCGCCCCGCCCGTGCGGCACAGCGGCCTCGAACAGCTCTTCCAGATGGCGCCCAAACCACTGACCGATGGAAAATTCGCCGAAGTGGCCGAAAGGCGGATTGCCGGTGTCGTGCATCAGGCAAGTCATTTCCACCAAGCTTTCCAGCACCCCTTCGAGGCCATCGAGGCCATAGATCGGGGCCTTCTCACCCAGCTGCCGGTACAGCGTGCGGACGATGAAACGACCGGTCTGCTGCACTTCCAGCGAATGGGTCAGGCGGCTGCGCACCGCTGCATTGCGCTCCAGGGGAAAGACCTGGGTCTTCTGCTGCAAGCGGCGTACACCAGCTGAATTGATGATGCGCCCGCGGTCGCTTTCAAGCTGATCGACGATCAACGACAGATCGCATTCCGATGGCTTCAGGCCCTCCTCCAGGCGACCATAGGGGCGCTGGCGGGAAATCTTGTTCTTGAAGTTCACAGGCATCGGCATGAAAACAGGCTCGCAACAACAAAGAAGAGACGAGCCTAACGCGGCGTATCGGGTTTACCAAGTTGCATGCTGCGCAACGCGTGCCTGCCTGTACTGCAGCAGCTAGAATCGCCCCTTGGCAGGCGACTTCTTCGACCCGCACGCAAACGAGAATTAGCATGGGCGCACAGTGGAAAGCGAAACATAAGGAAGCAGCAGCGAACGCCAAGGGCCGTACATTTGGCAAGCTGTCCAAGGAAATCATGATCGCGGCGCGCAACGGTGCCGACCCCGACATGAATCCGCGCCTGCGTCTGGTGGTTGAGCAGGCGAAAAAAGCGTCCATGCCCCGCGAAACTCTGGAACGCGCCATCAAGAAAGGTGCCGGCCTCTTGGGCGAGAGCGTGCACTACGAGCGCACTACCTACGAAGGCTTCGCCCCACACCAGGTGCCGGTGATCGTCGAGTGCCTGACTGACAACGTCAACCGCACCGTGGCCGAGATCCGCGTCCTGTTCCGCAAGGGACAACTGGGCACCTCCGGCTCGGTAGCCTGGGATTTCGACCACTGCGGCATGATCGAAGCAGCGCCAGCCAGCGCTGATTCCGATCCGGAGCTAGCCGCAATCGAAGCCGGCGCTCAGGACTTCGAAGAAGCCGATGAAGGCGCCTGGCTGTTCGTTACCGAGGCAGCTGATCTCGATACGGTCTGCCGCGCCCTGCCTGAACAGGGCTTCACTGTGCATTCGGCCCAGCTTGGCTATCGTCCGAAGAACCCGGTAACCACACTGTCGGCTGAGGCACTCGAAGAAGTCGAAGCCTTTCTCGCCGCCATCGACGCCCATGATGACGTGCAGAACGTCTACGTCGGGCTGGCAGGCTGACCGTTAAGTCATACTGTGCAGGCTTCAAACGAATCGCTTCTTCGGCAGGACCACATCGTGACAAGCAAATCGAACATACCTTACGCCCAGCGCGAACAGGGCTACCGTGAAAAGGCTCTGAAGATGTACCCATGGGTATGCGGGCGTTGCGCCCGTGAGTTTTCGGGAAAGCGCCTGAGCGAGCTAACGGTCCATCACAAGGACCATAACCACGACAATAACCCTGAAGATGGCTCGAATTGGGAGCTGCTGTGCCTGTATTGTCACGACAACGAGCATTCCCGCTATACGGATAACCAGTATCAGGCCGAAGCCAGACCCGGAAGCGACTTGGGACCGAAGGAAACCTTCAAGGCATTCGCCAACCTTGCCGACCTGCTAAAGAAAAAGCCGGACTGAGAGCAGCCCGGCTTTCGTTTTGCGTTTGCTGCGCCGGTTTTATTTCACCAGTAGAACCGGCACCGACACCTCATGAATAACGCGGTTGGCAACCGAACCCAACAGCATGCCGGTGAAGCTGCCCAGACCGCGCGTACCCATCACCACGGTATCGCACCCCAGGCGCTTGACGGCTTCATTGACCTGCTCGGCGACGTTGCCGAGAACGGCGTGGCCTTGATGAGCGATACCCGCCGCCTGCAGCACCGTTGTCGCTTCGGCGATGGTAGCTCGCGACTTGTTCAGCAGGTTGTTGTTGAGATCCTCGATCATGTTGGAAGTAACGTACTCACCGTAGATCACCGGCTCATGCTGGGCATTGAGGACATGCACTTCCAGCGGCTTTGGCGCATCGGTGGCGAGATTGACGATGTACTGCAACGCCCGCTTGGCATTGTCCGAACCGTCGAAAGCAAGAAGAATATTGCGCATGGCGAACCTCCATGAAAGATGTGAAATCAGCATAACCCAACGCGCTGAAGCCTCGATCACTTCCCCTGCTTTCATTGATCTGCGACAGGCTACTGCGGCTTAGTCCACCCGCCCCGAGAGCACAACCCTATGCCCCAGGAGCATCTGCGTCTGCTTCCGGACGCCTGTAGACCTCTGCTGAACAAGTTCTACCGTGCCCATCGCAGCCATATGCGCGCTCCACCCGGCGCCCGTTGCTGGGTGGCCGGGCACAATGAAATCGTAGCGGCTTTGTGTCTGAGCAGGGTCGAAAGCGGGTATTGGCTTACCGGGTTGCTGGTAGCGCCGGAGCAGCGCAAGAAAGGACTTGCTGCAAGCCTGGTAACCCGAGCGGTGAACGAAAGTACCGGCCCTGTGTGGCTGTTCTGCGCCCCGGAGCTGATTGGTTTCTACCGCAAGCTTGGTTTTAGCGAAAGCATCCGATTACCCGAAACCCTGGCCGCTCGCCTACAGCGCTACAACCGTCATAAGACGCTGGCAGCGCTGTGTCACGATGCTGAAAACCAGGTCCAAGGTTTGCGTTGCGATTATGGAGAGATGGGGTCGCTGGCGGGAAAGGTTTCTTCCAGAGCTTCATCCAGCTGATCTTCGTCCACATCTTCCGGACCACGATCAACCTGATCTTCCTGCGGCTGTTCCGGCTGGGGCGATTCCTGCGGGGTTTTACCGTTCATGATTAACTCCCTGTGAGTTGTGTCATGAATTTAGTCTGCCAAACACGAGAGTCGTTCAACGGGCAAACTGGAGCATTGGGTACCTTAAATACATGGTATTCCAATGACAGCCTATTTTTTACAGGCAAAAAAAGGGGCGGGGGTTAAGCCCCGCCCGCCTCCTTCCATGCTCCCTCTATTTCCGCTCATCGTCCTGATGAAGCCACATCCCGCAGCTGTCCTGGCCGTCATCCTTGTCGGCTGTGCCTGTCCATAAGCACAGGCGTGATATTAAGCATCTGCTGGCCAATGGCAACTTGAGGGGAACCATTGCCATTTCCAAAGAATCAAACGATATTGAAAATAACTCCTTTAAAAACAATGAGTTATTCATAAGTCAGAAAAATCCATCATCGACTTTTTACTTTGGCTTACACCTTGTGTAAGTGAAAGCTTACAGAGAATAACGTCTTGCTAAATCAGTCGCCGCTTACGGATTAACCTGACGCCAGCCTTGCTCTTGCATCGCATTGTCTGCCATGTGCAGCCCCTTGCCAGAATCGGCAAGAGGCTGCAATCACTAGCCGATATCGCTATCCAAAAAGCGCTTCGCTAGACAGGCCGTTGCGCTCGAAGATCTCGCGCATGCGCTTGAGTGCTTCGACCTGGATCTGGCGTACCCGCTCTCGGGTAAGGCCTATTTCCTTGCCAACTTCCTCCAGAGTGCAGCTCTCATGGCCTCGTAAGCCAAATCGGCGAACAACCACTTCCCGCTGTTTTTCGGTCAGGTCTGATAGCCACTGATCGATACAGGCCGAAAGGTCATCATCGAGCAATAGCTCGCAAGGATCGTTCGGCTTGTCATCGCTGAGGGTATCGAGCAGTGTTTTATCGGTGTCCGGACCGAGCGACACATCAACCGAGGTCACCCGCTCGTTCAGCCCAAGCATGCGCTTGACGTCGGCAACCGGCTTTTCCAACAAGTGGGCGATTTCTTCGGGGCTGGGCTCGTGGTCGAGCTTCTGGGTCAGCTCGCGCGCTGCACGCAGGTAGACGTTCAGCTCCTTGACCACATGGATCGGCAGGCGAATGGTGCGAGTCTGATTCATGATCGCCCTTTCAACCGTCTGCCGAATCCACCAGGTGGCATAGGTGGAGAAGCGGAAACCGCGTTCGGGGTCGAACTTTTCCACGGCCCGGATTAGCCCGAGGTTGCCTTCTTCGACCAGATCCAGCAGTGATAGCCCGCGATTGACATAGCGTCGGGCGATCTTCACTACCAGTCGCAGGTTGCTTTCAATCATGCGCTTGCGTCCCGCCGGATCACCCTTGCGGGCCAAGCGAGCGAAATGCACTTCTTCTTCGGGTGTCAGGAGGGGGGAAAAGCCAATTTCATTGAGGTATAGCTGGGTGGCGTCGAGTGCCCGGTTGTAATCGATGAACTTGTGCTGCCTGACGGCTGCAGGTCCCGAACGGGCGCCTATGGAACGAACGCGAGGAGTGTCGCTGGAGCGGTTTAGCCCAGCTGGCTGGTCCATAAGTAGAACGCTATCGTCTACGTCAAACTCCGGCACTTCTTTTTTGAGAGCCATTATTGTTGTCCTGTTCTGAGTTCGACAACAGGCTCGGGTGGCACGCTATCCCTGGCAACACACGAGCCCCCTGCGCCGGAACAGGCGGGCCTCAGCTCAAGGTTTTGGCAGGTATTGCAACGGATCTACAGGCTTGCCCTGGCGACGAATCTCGAAATGCAGCTTCACCCGGTCGGTTCCAGTCGATCCCATCTCGGCAATAGTCTGCCCAGCTTTGACTTGTTGGCCTTCCTGCACCAGCAGCCTGCGGTTGTGGCCGTAGGCACTTACATAGGTATCGCTGTGCTTGATGATCACAAGTTCGCCGTAACCCCGTAAACCACTACCGGCGTACACAACAGCTCCATCAGAAGCAGCTAAAACAGGCTGTCCTAATTCCCCGGCGATATCAATGCCTTTATTCAAACTACCGTTTGAGGAAAACCGACCGATGATCTGCCCTTTCGCCGGCCAAGCCCAACCACTCGCCGAACGAGCTACAGGCTTGGTGGGCGTAGTGGCTTGAGGCGGTATTTGCGGAGCCCTGACAATCGGCGGCGGCGTGGGAACCGGAGTCGCAACCACCGGGGTCGCAGGGCGCGGAGCCGGCGGCGGGCTTGCAGGCCGTGTGCTGACGACCGTACGTGGCGCACTGCCGTCGAAGCGGATGCGCTGACCTGGGTAAATCACATGAGGCGGGCCGATGCCATTGCGTTGGGCAAGCTCTTTCCAGTCCCAGCCGAAGCGAAAGGCAATGGACCAGAGCGTGTCGCCACGCTGGACGATGTAGTGGCCGCTGGTCACACGATCACGATTGTTGCGATCCACGACCTGTACACCACCCGTCGGTGAGGAAGCACAGCCGGCCAGAAAAGCACTGGCCAACACCGTGATCAGGACGCTACGGATCGAAGGGTTACGAATCCACCGCACAACTGCTGTGAGCCTCAACGGGCACTCCCTGGGCCG
The DNA here is from genome assembly GCF_000756775.1 of Pseudomonas saudiphocaensis. Classification (NCBI taxonomy): domain Bacteria; kingdom Pseudomonadati; phylum Pseudomonadota; class Gammaproteobacteria; order Pseudomonadales; family Pseudomonadaceae; genus Pseudomonas; species Pseudomonas saudiphocaensis. The sequence goes on along the minus strand of NZ_CCSF01000001.1, from coordinate 56,002 downwards.
ATTCTGTTCAGAGGTTCTGTGCCATAGGCTGACGCCGTCCGGCAAACCATTCAAGCCCCAGCACCAGCACGATGCCCGCCAGGGCCATCAGCACAGCCAGCAGGAGTTGAGGGTCCTGCCCGGTGAGGCTAGCAAAACTGTCTGGCGAAATGTTGCGCTCCAGCAAAGGGATCTGCTCCCCCTGGGAGTTGGTACGCCAGGTGAGCGTTTCCTTCCATGGCCAGACCTTATTCAACGAACCCAGCATCAATCCGGTAAGAAAAGACAGGGTCAGGTCACGCCAGCGGTCGAGCATCCAGCTGAGCACCCTCGCGAAGCTCAGGAGGCCCACCAGACATCCGGCGGCAAAGACGGCCAACACACCGATGTCGAGGCTTTTCACCGCTGCCAGCACAACCGGATAAAGCCCGAGCAGGACCAGAATGAAGCTGCCGGAAATACCGGGGAGAATCATCGCGCAGATAGCGATGGCGCCAGCAAAAAACAAACTCAAACCACTGCTGCTCCACTGCACCGGAGCGGCCACGGTGATCAGGTAAGCGAAGGCGATACCAAGGATCAAGGCAACGATGCGCTGCAGATCCCAGCGCTGGATTTCCTTGCCGATCAGATGCACCGACACCAGAATCAGGCCGAAGAAGAACGACCAGATCAGGATCGGATGAGCCTCCAATAGGTAGCTGATCAGCTTCGCCAGACTGAGCACGCTGGTGAGGATGCCGCCCAGCAGAATCAGCAGGAAATTCGCATTGGCCGCCCTCCATGCATCTCGAACACGCCCGCGCAGCAACAGCAGCGCCGCGCCAGGTATCGCGCCGATAGAGCGAAGCAGCTCGTCGTAGATGCCGGTAATAAAGGCAATAGTGCCGCCGGAAACGCCCGGCACCACATCCGCGGCCCCCATGGCAGCACCCTTGATGTACAACATTAACGCGCTTTTCATGCTTGCATCCGCTGAGTTCAAACCACAGGTCCATTGAGCAGCGGCACGAAGCGCACGGTGTCCAGCAGATGCCGGGAAAAACCGTCTTCCTCACGAATGATCAGCATCAGTTGCTGAACCTCACCCACCCCGACCGGAATCACCAGACGCCCGCCGGGTGCCAGCTGATCGAGCAAGGCTTGCGGCACGTCCGCTGCAGCCGCAGTGACGATGATGCCGTTGTAAGGCGCCAATGCCGGCCAGCCTTCCCAACCATCGCCCCAGCGAAAGACCACATTGCGCAACTTCAGTTCGGCAAGACGCTCCTTGGCACGTTCCTGCAGCGCCTGGATTCGCTCGACCGAGAACACCCGCTCCACCAGCTGCGACAGTATGGCGGTCTGGTAACCGGAGCCGGTGCCGATCTCCAGCACCTTGTCCAACGGGCCCGCGGCCAGCAGCAACTCACTCATGCGCGCGACCATGAATGGCTGCGAGATGGTCTGGTTGTGGCCAATGGGCAGCGCGGTATCTTCATAGGCACGATGCGACAGCGCCTCATCGACGAACAGGTGACGCGGCGTGCGACGGATGACTTCCAGCACATGCGCGTTCGACAGCCCCTCCTCGTAGAGACGCTGAATCAAGCGATCACGGGTGCGTTGCGAGGTCATCCCGGTTCCGTGGCGCATCAGACTCTCCTGTACAAGATGGTTCACAGCACTCCCTCAACCCAGTCGCCCAGGGACTCGAACGCCTCATGGAAGCTTCGGTCGAGCTGCAGCGGGGTGATCGAGACATAGCCCTGCACCACCGCATGGAAATCGGTTCCCGGTCCGCCATCCTCGACATCACCAGCCACGGAAAGCCAATAGCCTTCCTTGCCGCGCGGGTTGGCCTGCTTCACCGGCGGTTTTGCCCGGCTGCGATGTCCAAGGCGGGTCAGCTGAATACCACGGATATGATCCAGCGGCAGGTTGGGCACATTGATGCTGAGTACGGTACGTGGCGGCAGATCGAGCCGGTCGTGCTGCTCCACCAGTTTGCGGGCGATGAACGCGGCCGTGGGCAAGTTATCCGGCAAGCGAGAAACCAGGGAAAAGGCGAACGCCGGCCTGCCGGTGAAGCGCCCCTCGATGGCCGCGGCAACGGTGCCGGAATAAAGCACGTCATCACCCAGGTTGGCACCCAGGTTGATACCCGAAACCACCATATCGGGTGTTTCTTCGAGCAAGCCGTTGATACCCAGATGCACGCAATCGGTGGGCGTCCCATTCACCCCGATAAAGCCGTTAGGCATAGTCGTCGGATGCAGCGGGCGATCCAGCGTCAGCGCACTGCTCGCACCGCTCATATCCTGGATGGGGGCGACCACTCGGCACTCGGCATAATCCGCCAGCGCGTCATAAAGCGCGGCGAGCCCTGGGGCATACACCCCGTCGTCGTTGGCGATTAGAATACGCATCAGATATCCGTCTGCCCTGCCAGGCTGACCAGTTCGCGTACCACTGCTGTGGCAAAGCATCCGGTCGGCAGGACGAATTCAAGTTGCAGAATGTCAGGCCCCGGATAATGCCACGACAAGCCGCCAATGGGGAGGCGAAGAATACGCCGTTCATGCTTCATTCCGGCTTCTGCGAGCCACTTGGCGATTGCCGGCTCGGCTGCCGCCACATCGCCCTCCAGCACTTGCGTCGCCTCGCCCGCAGGCGATGGGCCAGCACCCCACAAGGGGCCGGTAGGATGCAGGTCCAGAATCGCCAGACGGGGGTCGGCGCATTCGTTTTCGCCAGCGATAAAGAAGCTGCGGCTGTCGGTAAATGCCAGCAGATCGCCCGGCAGCGCCCGATCCCAAGTCCCGGCGGCGACCCGCTCGGCCAGCACTCGGTTGAACAGGTAGCTACGCCCCGCCGATAACAGTCGCGAACGCAGGTTGCGCTGTACGGGGAGCTCCTGACGCTCGGCATATTCCCGCGCACCGTGAACATTGCCGCCGTCGAAGCCAAAGCGCTGCAGGCCGAAATAGTTGGGCACGCCGAGTGACTTGATGCGCTCCAGGCGCTTGTCGAGTTCGCTGTGATCGGCTTCCAGCTGGGTCAGGCGCAAGGTAAAACCGTTGGCTGAATGGGCACCGCGCTGCAACTTGCGCTGGTGGCGACTGCGTTTGAGGATGCGCAGCGTTTCGTCTTCAGCCTTGCCCAGCTCAGGGTCCGCCTTGCCTGGCAGATGCAGGCTGAACCATTGGCGGGTAAGCGCCTGGCGATCCTTGAGACCGGCGTAGCTGATGGCCCTTATCGGCACGCCAGCGGCGCGGGCAATACGCCGTGCCGCTTCCTCGGTGTTGAGGTTGCGTTTCTCGATCCAGAGCCAGAGATGTTCGCCCTCCCCCGAGAGCGGAATATCCAGCACCTCATCGACCTGAAAATCGTCGGCCACAGCCTTGAGCATTGCACTGCCGCATGCTCCGCCATGGGCGCGCGGCCCGAGCAGCTGGTCTTCGGTCATGCGCGGACCAGCAGCGCGACCGCATGCACCGCGATGCCCTCTTCGCGCCCGGTAAAGCCCAGTTTTTCGCTGGTGGTGGCCTTGACATTGACCTGGTCCAGGTCGACCTGAAGATCCTCGGCGATAAGCCCGCGCATGGACTCGATGTGCGGTGCCATCTTTGGCGCCTGAGCGATGATGGTGGCGTCGACATTCCCCACCTTCCAGCCCTTGGCCTGAACCAGCTTGAGCACATGGCGCAGCAGCACCCGGCTATCGGCGCCCTTGAACTGCGGATCGGTGTCGGGAAAGTGCTTGCCGATATCGCCCAGCGCCACCGCGCCGAGCAGTGCATCGCTGAGCGCATGCAGCAGCACGTCGCCATCGGAATGCGCCAGCAAGCCGAACTTATGTGGAATCCGCACGCCGCCGAGCGTGATGAAGTCGCCCTCGCCGAAGCGATGCACGTCGTAACCGTGGCCGATACGCATAGTCAAAACACCCTGAAAAGACCAGCAGCGGATTCTACAGGACCCGTCACGGCTTGGCTCATCGGCACCATGCGACATCGACATAGGCAATAGTCACCATCGATCGAATCGATCCTGCATCGGAATGGATCGATATATAGTTCGGCTCAACACGATATGCATGACGAACGAAAGCCCATGACCGACGGCCTCGACGAGATCATCAAAGCGATCGCCCACCCGTTACGACGGGACATTCTGCGGTGGCTGAAGGAACCGCAACGGCACTTCCCAGACCAGTTTCACTCGCTGGAAAACGGCGTCTGCGCCGGGCAGATAGACCAACGGGCCGGGCTTTCGCAATCAACGGTTTCAGCCCACTTGGCCACATTGCAACGCGCCGGCCTGATTACCAGTCAGAAGGTCGGTCAATGGCATTTCTTCAAGCGCAATGAGCCGGCCATCCAGGCATTTATCCAGCGCATCAGTCAGCAACTCTGATTTTTCGCATACACCCATAGAGGAGCGGTATCGCTATGCCTACACTGTTCGACCCCATCAAGATCGGCGACCTTGAGCTGCCCAACCGCATCATCATGGCGCCTCTGACCCGCTGCCGCGCAGAGCCGGGCCGTGTGCCTGGCGAGCTGATGCTGGAGTACTACACCCAGCGCGCCGGCGCCGGTCTGATCATCAGCGAAGCGACTTCCGTGACACCAATGGGCGTCGGCTACCCTGACACTCCCGGCATCTGGTCTGCTGAGCAGGTACAGGGCTGGAAGAAAATCACCGAAGCGGTACACGCCAAAGGCGGCAAGATCGTGCTGCAGCTCTGGCACGTCGGGCGTATCTCCGACCCGCTCTACCTCGATGGCCAGCTACCGGTTGCGCCCAGCGCCATTCAGCCCGCCGGTCATGTCAGCCTGGTGCGCCCAAAGAAAAGCTACGAGATCCCGCGCGCTCTGGAGACCAGCGAAATTGCTGGCATCGTCGAGGCCTACCGCAAGGGCGCCGAGAATGCCAAGGAGGCCGGCTTCGACGGCGTGGAGATCCACGGCGCCAACGGCTACCTGCTCGATCAGTTCCTGCAGGACAGCACCAACCAGCGTACCGACCAGTACGGCGGCTCGCTGGAAAACCGCGCACGGCTGATGCTTGAAGTCACCGATGCGGTTGTTGGTGTCTGGGGTGCAGGACGGGTCGGCATGCACCTGGCACCACGCGCCGACAGCCATGACATGGGTGACTCCAACCGCGCCGAAACCTTCGGCCATATCGCCCGTGAATTGGGCAAGCGTGGCATTGCCTTCATCTGCACCCGCGAAAAAGCCGGCGAAGACAGCCTTGGCCCACAGCTGAAGCAGATTTTCGGCGGTGTCTATATCGCCAACGAAGGCTTCGACAAGGCACAGGGCAATGCCTGGCTGGCCGAAGGCAAGGCCGATGCAGTGGCCTTTGGTGTGCCTTACATTGCCAACCCGGATCTGGTCGAACGACTGCGCCAGGACGCCCCGCTTAACGAACCACGCCCGCAACTGTTCTACTCGCCGGGCCCTGAGGGTTACACCGACTATCCCTCGCTCTAAGCTCTGACGAAGAAGGCCCGACCGGGAGTTCCGGTCGGGCCTTTTATCGTTTGTATTTCCCTAGGAGCTGTCGCAGAAACCTGAGGCTTGAGCCGGCCTTCTATGGGGCCTATGAAACGCATTCGGCGCGAGGGCGCACCTCCCACAAGGCCGCGCAAGGCCTGCAACACCTCGTTGGAACCACCTTCGGCGCGAAGCTCTTGGACGGTGGCTGAGGAACAGCACTCACTTCCGTTTTATCGCCACGCATAAAAAAACCCCGAGCAAGCTCGGGGTTTTTTTTTGTAGCAAGGGGCTGCTTACATCATGCCGCCCATGCCACCCATACCGCCCATGCCACCCATATCAGGCATTGCCGGAGCCTTGTCGTCAGCGCTCTCAGCAACCATGGCTTCGGTGGTAACCATCAGACCGCCGATGGAGGCCGCAGCCTGCAGCGCGGAACGGGTCACCTTGGCCGGGTCGAGAATACCCATCTCGATCATGTCGCCATAGGTATCGGTCGCAGCGTTGAAGCCGAAGTTGCCTTCGCCCTGCTTGACCTTGTCGACCACTACGCTCGGCTCGCCGCCAGCGTTGGAGACGATCTGGCGCAGCGGAGCTTCGACGGCGCGACGCAGCAGAGCGATACCGACGTTCTGGTCTTCGTTGTCGCCCTTGAGCTCGGAGATGGCCTGCAGAGCGCGTACCAGAGCAACACCACCGCCAGGTACCACGCCTTCTTCAACGGCTGCACGAGTGGCGTGCAGGGCGTCTTCGACGCGGGCCTTCTTCTCCTTCATCTCGACTTCGGTACCAGCACCGACCTTGATCACGGCAACACCGCCGGCCAGCTTGGCCAGACGCTCTTGCAGCTTCTCTTTGTCGTAGTCGGAAGTGGTGTCTTCGACCTGCTTGCGGATCTGCGCAACGCGGGCTTCGATGTCGGCCTGCTGACCAGCACCGTCGATGATGGTAGTGTTTTCCTTGTTCAGCACAACGCGCTTGGCGTTACCCAGGTGCTCCAGGGTAGCGGTTTCCAGGCTCAGGCCGACTTCTTCGGAAATTACGGTAGCGCCGGTCAGGATAGCGATGTCCTGCAGCATGGCCTTGCGACGATCGCCGAAGCCCGGAGCCTTAACGGCAGCAACCTTGACGATGCCACGCATGTTGTTCACGACCAGAGTCGCCAGGGCTTCGCCCTCGACGTCTTCAGCGACGATCAGCAGCGGACGACCAGCCTTGGCAACGGCTTCCAGAACCGGCAGCAATTCGCGGATGTTGCTGATCTTCTTGTCAACCAGCAGCAGCAGCGGGCTGTCCAGCTCGGCCACCATGGTGTCCGGCTTGTTGATGAAGTAAGGGGACAGGTAACCACGGTCGAACTGCATGCCTTCCACGACCGACAGTTCGTTTTCCAGGCCCGAGCCTTCCTCAACGGTGATCACGCCTTCCTTGCCCACGCGCTCCATGGCTTCGGCGATGATGTCACCGATGGAGGAGTCGGAGTTGGCGGAGATGGTACCCACCTGAGCGATGGCCTTGGAGTCGGCGCACGGCTTGGCCAGGTTCTTCAGCTCGGAAACGATGGCGATGGTGGCCTTGTCGATGCCGCGCTTGAGGTCCATCGGGTTCATGCCGGCGGCAACGGCCTTCAGGCCTTCGTTGACGATGGCCTGAGCCAGAACGGTAGCGGTGGTGGTGCCGTCACCGGCTTCGTCGTTGGCCTTGGACGCTACGTCCTTGACCAGCTGGGCGCCCATGTTCTCGAACTTGTCCTTCAGCTCGATTTCCTTGGCGACGGAAACGCCGTCCTTGGTGATCAGCGGAGCACCGAAGCTCTTTTCCAGAACCACGTTGCGGCCTTTCGGGCCGAGGGTCGCTTTTACTGCGTCAGCCAGGACGTTTACGCCTGTCAGCATCTTCTTGCGTGCGGAATCGCCGAACTTGACTTCTTTAGCAGCCATTGTGATTGATCCTCAATTCTTGAATGGGTTGGAGATTTGCGCAGGATTAGGCTTCGACGATGGCGAGGATTTCGTTCTCGCTCATCACCAGCAGGTCTTCGCCGTCAACCTTGACGGTGTTGCTGCCGGAGTACGGACCGAATACAACCTTGTCACCGACCTTGACGGTGAGCGCGCGCACTTCGCCGTTGTCCAGCACTCGGCCGGTGCCCACGGCAACGATTTCGCCCTGATTCGGCTTCTCGGCGGCGGAACCCGGCAGCACGATGCCGCCTGCAGTCTTGGTTTCTTCTTCGCTGCGGCGGATTACGACGCGGTCATGCAGAGGACGAAGCTTCATTGTCGATATCTCCTAACAGATTGATTCCATGCCGATGAATGCCATCGGCGGGTTGGCAAATTCCGGCGTTGCCGGTTGCGCCCCGCAATGCGGAGCGCAGAAAAACGGACTGTCAAAATGCGACAGCGACCTTGCGGTGTCGGCTACATGTGGGCGGCGAAAATTGATTTCAAGGGCCAGCCTGCATTTTTTTGCAGCTGAAAATGCAGGGCATCTGCTCCTGAGTCGAAGAATGCGTCACTTGTCGCGACGCTCCCACTCGCCCTCGATCACATTCGGGCGCTGAGTGCCGGTGGGCTGTTCATGCTGTCGATGCAGATCATCGGCGAACGCACGGCGTCGCTGCGCCTGAGCTTCGGCACGGCGGCCGAGCACACCCAGAAACAGTTTGCGTGACGGCGGGAAAAGCAGCAGCAGGGCCACTAGGTCGCTGAGAAAGCCCGGCAGGAACAGCAGGCCGCCGGCGACCACCATCATCATGCCCTGCAGCATTTCGCGCTCCGGCAACTCACCCCGTGCCAGCCGTTCCCGAGCACGCCAGGCGGTGGCAAAACCAGCGAAGCGCATCAGCAGGATGCCACTCAAGCCGCTGAGCACCAGCAGCAGGATGGTTCCCAGCACACCGATAGAGCCACCGACCTGAATCAGCAGAGCCAGTTCGGCCAAAGGGAACAGGAGAAACAGCAGTAAAAATATTCGCATCAAGGATCCTTCGGAAGAACAGCTTCCGATTCTGTGTAGATGACGGCGCTAGGTACCGAATTCAAGTCGCGTGATGAACAGCCTGTAACTGGATTATTCGTGTCGCTACAAGCTAACGGAGGAAGCTGACGCCAGGCTGAATCAGCTGCGCGCCATGGCCACCAGGGCCTGACGAACGTCCATGGCGGTCGAGCATGCCGAGGGAAATGGCAACCAGTGAATCGCCTGACCAATTCGCAGATGGAAGCCTTCGGCATCGATTCCGACCATTCGGGCGTCGTCTGTGCCTGGCAAACCAGCCTGCTCGACGTAATGCGCGATTGCCGCAGCATGATCGTCATTCATATGTTCGAGCATAGCGCCCTCGCCGCCCTCGGCACCGGCAAACGGATTGGCCAGGGCGGCCTGCTCCAGCCAGTGAATGGCGCCGAAACCGCCAATAAAGCGCCAGCGCAGCGGATGCAAGACCCAGAAATCGAAATCATGCACCCGATGGTAGTCACGCGACTCGGGGAAATAGCGATAGTAGCGCTCAGCCGCACTCGCGACCGACTGCGGATCGGCCAGCTGTCTGGCCTCGGCCATAAGCGTAAGTCGACCGTTGAGCTGCACGTCGGCAGCGTCACGCTCGGAAACCAGCAGAGAGCAACGTGGATCGGCCTTGAGATTGCGGGTGTGCTGGGCAATGCGGCTGATAAGTATCAGCGGCCAGCCGTCCTGGTTCAGGCAATAGGGAACGACCGAGCCGAAGGGAAAGCCCGGCATCGCCAGAGAGTGGGTCGAGAGCACGCCCCGGTATTCCTTGAGCAGTAATAGTCGGGCATTCTTGACGGCTTCTGCGCTCACCTTTTGGGCTCCTGAGGGTGCTGGCTGTGAAGCTCAGCAGCATAACAGGCCATGGAAAAACTACCTGCGCTGGCATTACGAAAGGCTCGCCTTGCCGGCCTCGCCTGAATTCTCAGCAGCCTGCCATACAGCCCTCTAAGGCGTCGCATACGCATCGATTATAAAAACAGGAGATTGGCATGCAGCTCAAAGACAAGGTCATCATCATTACCGGCGGCGGCCAGGGCCTGGGACGTGCGATGGGCGAATACCTCGCAGCCAAAGGCGCCCGCCTGGCGCTGGTCGACCTCAACCAGGAACGTCTTGATGAGGCGGTCCAGGCCTGCAAACAGGCAGGCGGTGATGCGCGCGCTTACCTGTGCAATGTCGCTGACGAGGAACAGGTCAGCCACATGGTGAATCAGGTCAGCCAAGATTTCGGCGGGCTTGATGGTCTGGTCAACAATGCCGGTATCCTGCGCGACGGCCTGACGATCAAGGTCAAGGATGGCGAGCTGTCAAAGATGAGTCTGGCGCAGTGGCAGTCGGTGATCGACGTCAACCTGACCGGAGTCTTCCTCTGCACCCGCGAAGTAGCGGCCAAGATGGTCGAGCTCAAGCGCCAGGGTGCAATCATCAATATTTCTTCGATCTCCCGCGCCGGCAACATGGGCCAGGCCAACTACTCCGCTGCCAAGGCCGGCGTCGCCGCCGACACCGTGGTCTGGGCCAGAGAGCTGGCCCGCTACGGCATCCGCGTAGCAGGCGTAGCGCCCGGTTTTATCGAAACCGAAATGGTCGCAAGCATGAAGCCAGAGGCGCTGGCGAAGATGACCGCAGGCATTCCCCTGCAACGTCTGGGCAAGCCGATAGAGATCGCACACTCGGTGGCTTATATCTTCGAGAACGACTACTTCACCGGCCGCATTCTGGAGCTGGACGGCGGACTGCGCCTCTAAAGGTAGCAGCGCCAGGCTGCAGACATACCCTGCAGCCTGGAAGGCGCCGCTTCGAATGCGCTTACCAGCCCACACCGAAGCCGATGGAATAGCGTGTTTCGTCAGTTTCGCTCTCAGCGCCGCTGACGATGTCCCGCTCGGCTTTCATGTTCAGCGAGGCCCAGTCGGTCACCTTGTAGCGCAGCCCGATTTCCGCATCCAGCTCGTAATCGGCGACACCTTCCAGCGGCTTGCCGATTTCGCCAGAGCTGAACAGCTCGAAGGTCTTGCCCACCAGGTAGCGGTTGTAGTCCCACTTCACTGCCGCCAGGAAAAACTCGTCCTTGCTGCCGTCGGCGTACTCGTAGTCGCTGCGGTTGATCAGCGAAGCCAGCGAGAAGGCGCCCAGTTCGTTATCCCAGAACTGGTAACCAGGACCTGTACCTATGGTGCGCTGGCGACGTACGTCTTCGATCTGGTCCCGCTTGTAGCTCACGCGGCCCTGCCAGAACCAATTCTCATCGAGGAATCGGTCAAGGGCATATTCGGCATCCCAGTTGTCGGTAACGGTCACGCCGTCGCGGTATTCGCGGTTGTAGCTGCCCGTGCCGTTATGCCGCCACAGGCCGTGCCGCGCCTTGGTATGGAAGGACACGTCGTAGTCGTCGGTATCGGTCTCGGCGCGCTTGTAGTCCATCGCCACGTCGACATTGCCCTTCCACTCGAAATCCTGGATCAGTGGCTTGGGATGGATAATCTGCGAGATGCTCGCCAGCTGTACGGTACGCGGCGCAGCGCCATTGGCGAGGGTCACCTTGCCATCGTCGGCCGCCTGTAGCGACTGCACCACTTCGCCGCTAACCTGATCCTGCTTGACCAGCAATTTCTGATCACTTTCCAGTGTGGCGATACTGCTCCACTTCAGCGGAATCGAGCCGCCATATTCGGTTTCAAGAAGCAGCTTGCCGCCATCCATGACACTGATCTTGCCGGTCAGGCGATCACCGTTTTTCAACCAGACGGTATCGGCAAATGATGGTAGCGACAGCGCGGTAAGGGCTGCGCAAAACAGAGTTCTGGAAAACATAGAAATACTGAGTTCTGATCGAAGGGGCTCAACGAGCCATTGAAGGGCCGCATTATCCTTATGCCTATAGTCACAGCAAGCACTGACCGTCGGGTTTAAGCCGAGTTCATCAGGAAGTATTCCCATGCCCGAACAGCCCCTGCTACCACCAGATGCCAATCCCGAGGCGCGGCGTGCCGCTGTGTATCTGGTGATGGCGCAGATCCCTCCCGGCAAGGTGGTGAGCTATGGCGAGCTGGCCGCCATGGCCGGGCTTGGCCGTGCCGCACGCTGGGTCGGGCGGCTGATGTCACAACTGCCGGACGACACCCGCCTGCCCTGGCACCGGGTGATTGCCGCCGGTGGACGCCTGAGCCTGCCGGCAGGCAGTGCAGCAGGCCATGAACAACGACAGCGCTTGCGTGCCGAGGGCCTGACCATCATCAATGACCGGGTGGACATACGTCGGCATGGCTGGCATTCATTCGAGCACAGCGAGTAGAGTGCGCCTTTTGTCTTTTCCAGCCGACAGACCCTTGCCACATGTCCCGTGAAACTTGGCGCGATGCCCTCGCCGCCTATGCCAGTCCCGCTTCGCTAACGCTACTTATCCTCGGCTTCGCTGCCGGATTGCCGGCGATCCTGGTGTTCTCGACGCTGTCGGTATGGCTGCGCGAAGCCGGGGTCTCGCGGGAAACCATCGGTTTCGCCAGCTGGATCAGCCTCGCCTACGCCTTCAAGTGGGTCTGGTCGCCCATGCTCGACCAATGGCGCCTGCCTTGGATCGGTGCGCTCGGGCGGCGGCGCTCCTGGCTGGTGCTATCGCAGGCGCTGATCGCCATAGGCCTGGTGGGCATGGCGCTGTGCAACCCGCAGACGAACCTGACCATGCTTATCGCCCTGGCAGTGGTAGTGGCATTCTCTTCGGCGACCCAGGACATCGCCATCGATGCCTACCGCCTGGAGATTGCCGAAGACAAGCTGCAGGCGACCCTGGCGGCGAGCTACATGACCGGCTATCGAGTCGCGATGCTGCTGGCCAGTGCCGGCGCGCTGTTTCTGGCCGAGTGGCTGGGCTCGAGCAATCTGGAATACGACCAGGCCGCCTGGACTCTGACCTACCTTATCTTCGCCCTGCTCATCGTGCCGGGCTTCATTACCAGCCTGCTAATCCCCGAACCACCTGCCGCCGCCCCACTGCCTGACGAGCCGGCGCTTTACACCTTCAATCATCAGCTGGCGGCCGTCGGCTTGCTGCTGGTCCTGCTGATTTCCGTGCCTGCAATGATCAACGCCATCATTGCCCAGGCCTGGCCGCGGGCACTGCTCTACGCGCTGTTCATTCTCGGCAGTATTTCTCCGGTGGGTCGCTCGTTGCTGGTACCGGTGCGGCATATTCTCGGCCAGGCCGGACAGAAGCAGCGGCCGCAACGCTTCGATTTTGCGCACCAGGCGGTGTCGGTGATCGTGCTGATCATTCTCATCGTCTCGACCACCGGCATGTTTCAGTCCTACTGGGGAGGTTACTGGCCGCGCGGCACCATGTATCTGTTGATCTGCTGGGGTTGTCTGTCGGCGCCCGGCCGCATCCTTATGGGGCCGGTATTGACGCCGATTACCGATTTTATCGTCCGTTATCGCTGGCAGGCACTCCTGCTGCTGGGGCTGATCGCCACCTACCGGATGTCCGACACGGTGATGGGCGTGATGGCCAACGTGTTTTACATAGACCAGGGCTTTACCAAGGACGAGATCGCCAGTGTCAGCAAGGTATTCGGGCTGATCATGACACTCTTGGGCGCGGCGTTCGGGGGGCTGCTGATCGTGCGCTTCAGCATCCTGCCGATTCTGTTCATCGGCGGCGCGGCTTCGGCGGCGACCAATCTGATGTTCATGCTGCTGGTGGAAATGGGCGCAGACCTGCAGATGCTCATCGTCACCATTTCCTGCGACAACTTCAGCGGCGGCCTGGCCTCGACAGCCTTTGTCGCCTATCTATCGAGCCTGACCAACCTCAAATTCTCCGCCACCCAGTACGCGCTGCTCAGCTCGCTGATGTTGTTGCTGCCGCGGCTGCTGGGCGGCTATTCGGGAGTAATGGTGGAGAGCCTGGGCTACAGCAACTTTTTCCTGGTCACGGCTTTGCTCGGCATACCGACGTTGATACTGATCGTCTGGCAATGGCGCAGTAGTCGCCAATTGCCGGCCGGGAGTGAAAGAGAGGCTACTTCGGGGCGCCCCTGAAATGAAGAAGCCGGCAATGGCCGGCTTCTTCCTCACGCACTATCCATCAGCTCTGGACCAGATGCACGACCCGCTGAGGAACGGGGATACCCACCCCTGCCGCGGCCAGCTTCTCCTTGGCCTGCTCGGTGAAGGCAAAGGTCACCGGCCAGAAATCTCCGGTCGCAACCCACACACGCAAGGACAGGTTAACCGAGCTGTCGCCAAGCCCGGTGACGAACACTACCGGCTCCGGCTCACGCAGCACGCGCGGGTCCTGGGCTATCTCCAGCAGAATCTGCCGCGCCAGCTTGATATCGCTGCTGTAGTCGATACCGATATTGATGTCCGCACGGCGGCGAGGCTCGCGGGAAAAGTTGGTGATATGCCCGTTGGAAAGCGCTCCGTTCGGCACCACCACAGTCTTGTTATCGCCGGTTTTCAGCACCGTGTGAAAGATCTGGATTGAATTCACCGTACCGGCTACGCCCTGCGCTTCAATCCACTCACCGACCCGAAAGGGGCGGAACAACAGAATCAGTACCCCTCCGGCAAAGTTCGCCAGGCTACCCTGCAAGGCCAGCCCGATGGCCAGACCCGCAGCGCCGATCACCGCGATAAAAGAGGTGGTCTCCACGCCGATCATCGAGGCCACGCTGACCAGCAGCAGGATTCTGAGAATGACGGTCGTCAGGCTGCCGATGAAACCATGCAGAGTCGGGTCCACCTTGCGCCGCTGCAGCAGGTTGCCAATCCTGTGCGTAAAGCGGTTGATCAACCACCAGCCCAGAACAAAGGTGAGCAATGCCAGGGTCAGCTGGACCGCGTATTGCAACGCAACCGGCAGCCAGGCTTCGGAGAGTTCAACCAGGTAGTCGATGGTTATATCCATCAGAAAAGCTCCTACTGCAACCGGCTCTCGCAACGCGAGCAGCCGGTGATGGAGGACGAATGAAAGTTACGCGCCACAGCGCGCAGGAAGGTTAGTCGCGGAAGTTGTTGAATTGCAGCGGCATGCCGAAATCGTGGGCGCGCAACAGTGCGATGGCCTCCTGTAAGTCGTCGCGCTTTTTCCCGGTCACACGCACCTGCTCTCCCTGGATGGCGGCCTGGACTTTGAGTTTGGCGTCCTTGATATGCGCCACGATCTTCTTCGCCAGCTCTTTGTCGATGCCTTCACGCAAGGTCACTTCCTGCTTGACCGACTTGCCCGACGGATAAACGTCCTTGGTTTCCAGGCACTGAATATCGACCTTACGTTTGATCAGGCTCAACTTGAGGATCTCCAGCATCTGCTCCAATTGGAAATCCGCTTCGGCGGTCAGGTGAACGGTCAAATCCTTCAATTCAAAAGAGCCTTTACCACGCAAATCGTAACGCCGATCCAGTTCCTTGATGGCGTTGTCAACGGCATTGGTGACTTCGTGCTTATCCAGCTCGGATACAACGTCGAATGAGGGCATGGGTTAGCTCCGTTATTAGTAGTGTGAAACCGCGCAAAGGGTTGTGAACCATGACGCGCAGCTTGTCGGTTAAAATGGGCAATCATTATAGCCGCTCAAGCTTTGAACGCCCGGTCGCACGAGCCGTTGCTGCCTTCCATCCAGCCGAGCCAATGAATGCCCAATCCCCGCCTCAGCATCCTGGTTGTCGACGACGCTAAGTTTTCCAGTGTCATGATTGGCCGCGCCCTGTCCAAGGCCGGTTATGAAGACTTACGCTTCGCCAGCAGCGCCAGTGCAGCACTAGGGCTGCTTGAACAGCGCCCGGCCAATGTTCTTCTCGCCGACTGGCTGATGCCGGAGATGGACGGCCTCGAGCTGACCGCTCAAGTGCGGCAACAGGACGAAATGTCCCACCACTACACCTACGTCATTCTGCTTACCGGGCGCGACGGCGATGACGTGCTAAGCACCGCCTTCGATCGTGGCGTAGATGACTTCATCAGCAAGTCGGCGATGAATGAACAACTGGTCCCACGCGTCTATGCCGCCGACCGCTTGTGCGGCTCGTTGCAACGCCTCATCCAGGAAAACCGCCTGCTCACGGAAAACATCGCCAGCCTGGAAAAGCGCAACCAGATCGATCCTGTCACCGGCCTTGGCAATATGCGCTATTTGCGACAGAGGCTCGGCGATAGCCTGCGCCAAATCGAAAGCCGTGGGGGCACGCTCTGCTACCTGCTGATCGGTCTGCCGGAGATCAACAGTCAACGGCGCCGTTATGGCGAGCAGTTCTATCGGGAGCTGATGCGGGGTGTGGCCCGGCGCCTACAGCAGCTGGTGCGCCCCCTGGATACGCTAACCTGCCTGGACGACAATCATTTCGGCCTGCTCGCCATGGTTGAAAATCCGCAGGAGTGCTCACCCAGCAGCTTCAAACGCCTGCACGAAGGTTTGAACATCAAGGCCTTCAAGACCAGTGAAGGCTTTATCTCGCTCAAGGCCGGGATCGGCCTGGTGAGCCTCGACAGCAATAGCCTGCCGGTCGAACCTCGACTGGTCACCGAGCGCGCCGAGTCCTTGCTTGCGGACGCCTACAGCACGGGCCGCATCGTGCCACTACGCTTGAAAAAGCCCGAGCAATGAACACTCCCTGGCACATTCTCGGCGCGGGCAGCCTTGGCTGCCTGTGGGCCACACGCCTGAGTCGCGCAGGTCTGCCAGTACGCATCATCCTGCGTAATCAGCAAAGGCTTGCCGACTACCGCGATGCCGGTGGGCTTCGCCTGATTGAGGCAGAACAGGCCAGCCTCTTTCCGCTAACTGCCGAGCTGCCTGCAACAGACACCCCCATTCGGCGTCTGCTGGTCGCCTGCAAGGCCTACGATGCCGAAACCGCCGTAGCCGAAGTTTCAGCACGTCTGCAACCTGGCGCTGAAATTCTCCTGCTACAGAATGGCCTTGGCAGCCAGCAGGCCGTGGCGGCACGCTGGCCGTCCTGCCGCAGCATCTTCATTTCCAGCACCGAAGGCGCCTATCGTCGCAAGGACTTCGAAGTGCTACACGCCGGCCAGGGTCAGAACTGGCTGGGCGACCCACTCGATCACAACCCGCCGCCGTGGCTGGCCGAGCTGGCGGCAGCAGGCATCCCCTGCGACTGGACAGACAATATCGAAGCCCGGCTGTGGCGCAAGCTCGCACTCAATTGCGCGATCAACCCCCTTACCGTCCTGCACGACTGCCGCAACGGCGAATTGCTGGCGCATCGTGAACAGCTGCACCTGCTCTGTGTCGAGTTGAGCCTTATCCTCAACGCCTGCAATCAGGCCGAAGCAGCCGACGAGCTGGAAGCAGAAGTCTTGCGGGTCATCACCGCCACCGCGAGCAACTACTCCTCCATGCACCAGGATGTGCACAACGGCCGTCGCACAGAAATCAGCTTTCTGCTTGGGCACGCCTGCCGTACCGCACAGCAGTATGGGCTCAAGGTCAGTGAACTAAACGCGTTGTTCAAGCGCCTGCAGGCATTCCTCGTGCAGCACGGATTGCCGCAGGACTGACGCCCCGCTACCCTGCACGGACGCCCTTCTGTCCGTGCCCGCCATGACCCTGCGCCAGCGTCTTGAAAACCTTCCGGTCGGCCGCAAGTTGCTGATCGCCCCGCTTGTTCTGCTGGCCGCCGTGCTGCTGGTGTCCAACCTGACCTTTATCAGCGCGGCGTACTGGATTTCCCGCCAGAGCGTCGCGCCCCAGGCCATGCACACCTTGGCGGCGCTGCTCAGCACGCCCGAACTGAGTCGCCAGGCCCTTGAATCTGAAGCCTCGGCAAACGCGTTGCTGGCCAAGCTGGGCGACTATGCACCGCTGCGTGCAGCAATGATCTATGACGCCGCGGGACAGCGCCTGGCCCAGCTGCAACGGGGCGAACCACTGGCCCTGCCCGAACAGACCAGCCAGGTTGAGCAATGGCAGAAAACCGAGATGCGCGCCAATCTGCTGGTCGAATTGCCGCAAACCGCAGGCCCGCCGGGCCATTTGCTGATTGTTGCCAGCAGCGAACTGCCTGGGGCCTTTTTCACTGGCACGCTGACCGCGAGCTTGGCGATCCTTCTGGCCAGCCTGCTGCTTTGGCTACTGGTCGCGCAGCAGATTCGCCAACTGATTACCCGGCCGATCCGCGATCTTGAGGCTTTGACCCGTCAGGTCACCCGCGAGGAAAACTATTCCCTGCGCGCCACAGCCCGCAATCAGGATGAAATCGGTCACCTGGCCGACGCTTTCAATACCATGCTGTCGCGCATGCAGGCACGTGAACAGCAGCTCAAGCGCGCCCGCGATGACGCCCAGGAAGCTTTCGATCATGCCCAGGGGCTCGCCGAAGAAACCTGGCACACCAACCGTAAACTCGAACTCGAAGTACAGGTGCGTAGCAGGATTGAACGCAAACTCACCGGCTTCCAGAACTATCTCAACAGCATCATCGATTCCATGCCCTCGGTGCTTATCGCCCTGGATGAGCAGCTGCACGTTACCCAGTGGAACCAGCAGGCCAGTGCGCTTTCCGGCACTCCTCTGAATGATGCGTTAAACCAGCCGGTGTTTATCGCTTTCGAGCAGCTGCGGCCCTTCCTCAGCCAGATTCGCCGCACCTGCGAACACCACGAGGTACAGAAGATCGAACGCGTCAGCTGGAGCTTCCACGAAGAACCCAGGCACTACGCCCTGACCTTCTACCCACTGACGGGCAGCGCCGGTCGAGGCGTGGTGATCCGTATCGACGACATCACCGAACGGCTCAACATGGAAGAAATGATGGTGCAGTCGGAGAAGATGCTCTCGGTCGGCAGCCTGGCCGCGGGCATGGCCCACGAGATCAACAACCCGCTTGGCGCAATCCTGCACAATGCACAGAACATCCGGCGACGCCTTTCACCGGACCTTGAGCGCAATCGTGAAGCCGCCGCGGAAACCGGCGTTGAGCTGGAGGCAGTCAATTGCTACCTGCAGCGGCGAGAAATTCCTCAAATGCTCGATGGCATCCAGCAGGCCGGTTCTCGTGCCGCTCGGATCGTCAGTCACATGCTCAGCTTCAGCCGCCTGAGCAACCGCCAGCTGGCCGAGTGCCAATTGAGCGAGCTGATCGACCAGGCACTGGAAATTGCCGGCAATGACTTCGCGCTGACGGACAACTTCGACTTCCGCGCTATCGAAATCCAGCGCGACTTCGATCCGCAGGTGGCACGGGTGCCCTGTATCGGCAATGAACTTGAGCAGGTACTGCTCAACCTGCTGAAAAATGCAGCCCAGGCGATCCACCATGGACCGCACCGAAACCATGGAAAGATTACCCTACGCACCCGTCTGAACCCGCCATGGGCCGAGATCCAGGTGGAGGACAACGGCGGAGGTATTCCCGAACATATCCGCAAGCGCATCTTCGAGCCCTTCTTTACCACCAAGGAAGTGGGTCAGGGCACAGGGCTCGGGCTGTCCGTCTCTTATTTCATCATTACCAACAACCACAAGGGCCAGATGGAAGTGCAATGCAGGCCGGGCCAGGGCACGACCTTTACCCTGCGCCTGCCGCTGACGTCAGGCTCGGAAAGTACAACCAACTGAACAGGATTCATCCATGGGCAATCGACTTTCAAAAATCTACACACGCACCGGCGACAGCGGCGAAACCGGCCTGGCCGATGGGCGCCGAGTGCCCAAGGATCATCCGCGTGTCGAAGCGATGGGCGAGATCGACACCCTTAACAGCCAGCTGGGACTGTTGCTCGCCGAACTTGAAGAGGCCCAAGCGCAATGGCCTGGCCTGGCCGAGCTGATTGAGGTATTGCAGCCGTGCCAGCATCGTCTGTTCGATCTGGGCGGCGAATTGGCGATGCCCGAATATCAGGCGCTTAACGAGGCCGAAGTCACGCGGCTGGAGGCGGCAATCGATCGCTGGAATAAAGAGCTGGGGCCGCTAAAGGATTTCATCATGCCCGGGGGCTCCAGGCTGATCGCCCTCGCCCACCTGTGCCGCAGCCTGGCACGCACAAGCGAGCGGCGCTGTCAGCAGCTCAACGCCAGCGAGCCTCTGCGCCCTGTGGGTCTGGCTTATCTCAACCGCCTGTCAGACCTCTTCTTCGTTGCCGCACGGTTGATCGCTCGCCGTCAGGGCCGCGCAGAGATTCTCTGGCAGGCGGCACCTGTGCCAGTCTAAGAGAATTCAGGCAACGGGACTTTGCAACCTGCCAAGGCGACCGCCGACCACCATCTCGGTCGCCCAGCCAACCAGAATATCGGTATAGGTTTTCTGACAGCTTTCGCTGGTCAGCCCGTGATCAGCGCCCAGGATGATGCGGTGAGTCAATGAATGCGTCTGATGGAACGCCGCACGGTAGCTCATGATGGTGGCGTGCGGCACCAGATGATCGAATTCGGACTCGACCAGCAGCACATCACCCCGAAACTCGGCACAGGCCGCCAACGCCCGGTTCTCCTCCGGTGTCACCCGCCGCCCGCGCAGCTGGTTGAGGATATCTCGGTCCAGCTGTCGTTTGGGCACCATCCAGTCGTCATCCCGATACAGCGCCGGCACCCGCATTGCCAGCCATCTGACCGGGCGCAACGCCGTCAGCAGTGCCGCCAGATAGCCGCCGTAACTGGTTCCCACCACGGCAATCGCCGAAGGGTCGATATGCGGGTGCTGCGCCAGCAGGTCGTAGGCGGCGAGCAGGTCGTTGAGGTTCTGCTCACGGGTCACGGTCTGCTGCTGCGCCAGCGTCAGGGCGTGACCACGCAGATCGAACGACAGGCAAATGCAGCCCAGACCGGCAATGCCCCTGGCGCGCGTCAGGTCACGCTCCTGGCTGCCGCCCCAGCCATGTACGAAAAGTACGCCGGGCAACTTCGTGGGTGGCGTCAGGAAGGTACCGGCGATGTGCTCGTCATCGACGAGAATGTCCACGGGTTCGCTATGAGTTGCCATATTCCTCCAGCGTCACGTACTTGGTGACAAAGCCGACTTCCTCATCCTCACCACGAAACAGAACGGTCGCGCCCTCGGGGACGGTCTTCGCTTCGCCGTATAACTCCACGGTAGATGCCCGCACTGCACTCGCCCCGCTACCCTGGGCGAATGCCTCGAGCGCGGCGACTTCCGCCCCACTGGCGCCACCGATGCGCCAGGATTGCTCCAGCACACCAGAGCAGGCGCGGCCTCGTCCGTCCACACCCTGAGCAATGTCATAGTTGCGTCGCGAAGCACGAAAGCCGCGAAAACAAGCTGATGCGGCAGCGTCATAAACTTGCGCCTGGGTAATCGCAAGGCGCGTCTTGTCGGGCAGTTCGAGTTTTAGCAAAGCCTCGAAATCGCCTTCGACGACCACCAGATCCGAGCCGCCATAGACGGTGTGGCCGTTGTTGTCTTCGGTGAGGCGTTGCGTGCCGTAGTAACTCAGCACCCGCGCAGCCACGCGAACCTGACCGACACTGAAGGTCGTCACACGATCGAGATTGTTTTCGAGCACCAGCCCGTACTGCGCCAGCTCGGCCTCGTCGATGTGCTCCAGCGCCTGATCAAGAGCCTGAACACCATCGACTAGCTCCTGACCACGACCACCTGAGGCACGAACCGGTTTAAGCCGAAGCGGCCCTTCGTGAAGCAGCCGCCTGCCCGCCTCGCGCGCATCGCGCAGCGAAAACACGCTATAGCCGGCCAACACGCTGCCCTCCACCAGGCCTGCAAAGGTGCGAGACCAGCCAATGGGCGAATCGGCATTGGGCCGCATCAGCGGGTGGGAAATTGCCTTGGTTTCAACGAAGGCATGGGGCACAACACCGCCAAAAAGATCTTGCTCACCCTCTATGCCCAGCTCACGCGCTGAATCGATGCCTACAAGGGTGCCGGACGGGACGTAATACAGTTGTTGGGAATAGTGCTCCGAGGGGTCATATTCACCCAGGAAGTCCATCCCTTGAAGCGCGGCCAGGCGCCTGGCCAGTTGCTCGTGCACATCTTTTTCGTGTCGCGGTTCAGTGGCGCGATTCGCCAAGGTCACTACCGCCCCTCGCAACTTTTGCGACGCGTGCGCGCTCGTCATAAATGAATTCGCTCCTGGACTGCTGATACTTTGCGAAGACTGGCCGTCCGCCCTCTTCCTCGTTGTCAGCCGGGCCAAAGCGGAGCCTGTGTAGCCAGTAGACCGTCGATCTCAACCATCTATCCGTCGCACAGCGCCAAGCAAAAAGGGGAGCAGACCGAAATCTGCTCCCCTTTTCTTTACTCCATGTCCGCTACGCTAGGCCGCCGCTTCTGCGGGAGCGGCTTTCCCGCGTGCCTTACCGGTCTCAGGCGGCCGGCGAGCTGCTGCGGATCAGGTGATCGAAGGCGCTCAGCGAAGCCTTGGCGCCTTCGCCCAGGGCAATGACGATCTGCTTGTACGGCACCGTGGTCACGTCACCGGCTGCGAACACGCCAGGGATGTTGGTCTGGCCCTTGGCGTCAACGATGATCTCGCCGAAGCGGTTCAGCTCCACGCTGCCCTTGAGCCAGTCGCTGTTGGGCAGCAGGCCGATCTGCACGAAGATGCCTTCCAGCTCGACGTCGTGCAGCTCGTCGCTGTTGCGGTCCTTGTACACCAGGCCGGTGACCTTCTGGCCGTCACCTTTGACTTCGGTGGTCTGCGCCATGGTCAGGATGGTGACGTTGGGCAGGCTGCGCAGCTTGTTCTGTAGCACTGCATCAGCGCGCAGTTCTTCACCGAACTCCAGCAGGGTGACGTGGGCGACGATGCCGGCCAGGTCGATGGCCGCTTCCACGCCGGAGTTGCCGCCGCCGATCACCGCCACGCGCTTGCCCTTGAACAGCGGGCCGTCGCAGTGCGGGCAGTAGGCGACGCCACGGCCACGGTATTCCTGCTCGCCGGGTACGTTCATTTCACGCCAGCGGGCACCGGTGGAGAGGATCACGGTCTTGGACTGCAGGCGTGCGCCGTTTTCGAACTCGACGGTGTGCAGACCTTCGGCACCGGCCGGGATCAGCTTGCTGGCGCGCTGCAGGTTCATGATGTCGACGTCGTATTCACGCACGTGCTCTTCCAGGGCGCGGGCCAGCTGCGGGCCTTCGGTGGCCTTGACCGAGATGAAGTTTTCGATGGCCATGGTGTCCAACACCTGGCCGCCGAAGCGCTCGGCTGCGACACCGGTGCGGATGCCCTTGCGTGCGGAGTAGACCGCTGCAGCAGCGCCGGCCGGGCCACCGCCGATGACCAGTACGTCGAAGGCGGCCTTGGCGCTCATCTTCTCGGCATCACGCGCTGCGGCGCCGGTGTCCAGCTTGGCGAGGATTTCTTCTTCGCCCATGCGGCCCTGGCCGAACAGTTCGCCGTTGAGGTAGATGCTCGGCACCGACATGATCTGGCGGGCTTCGACTTCATCCTGGAACAGCGCTCCGTCGATGGCCACGTGGCGGATATTGGGGTTGAGCACGGCCATCAGGTTCAGCGCCTGGACCACGTCCGGGCAGTTCTGGCAGGACAGCGAGAAGTAGGTTTCGAAGTTGTACTCGCCTTCGATGTTCTTGATCTGCTCGATGACTTCTGGCGCAGCCTTGGACGGATGGCCGCCCACCTGCAGCAGCGCCAGGACCAGCGAGGTGAACTCGTGGCCCATGGGCAGGCCGGCGAAGCGCAGGCTGATGTCACCGCCGATGCGGTTGAGCGAGAACGACGGCTTGCGCGCATCCTGGCCGTCGGTCTTGAGGGTGATCTGGTCGCTGAGGCTGGCGATGTCCTGCAGCAGGCTCAGCATTTCCTGGGACTTCTCGCCGTCATCCAGGGACGCGACGATCTCGAACGGCTGGGTGACCTTTTCCAGGTAGGCTTTCAACTGGGTCTTGAGATTGCTGTCCAACATGAGCGGCGATGTCTCCCAAAAAATTCAGAAAATAAAACGCCTGGATAAACCGCATCCAGGCGTCTGGCAATCGGGGCTGGCGAACAGCCCCTCATGCATGCAAGGCAAATGGGCGAAAGATACTTAGATCTTGCCGACCAGGTCCAGGGAAGGAGCCAGGGTCTTCTCGCCTTCTTTCCACTTGGCCGGGCAAACTTCGCCTGGGTGGGCAGCGGTGTACTGGGCAGCCTTCAGCTTGCGCAGAGTCTCGGTCACGTCACGAGCGATCTCGTTGGAGTGAATTTCGACGGTCTTGATCACGCCTTCCGGGTTGATGATGAAGGTGCCGCGCAGGGCCAGGCCTTCTTCAGCAATGTGTACGCCGAAAGCGTTGGTCAGCTGATGAGTCGGGTCGCCGATCAGCGGGAACTGAGCCTTGCCAACGGCAGGGGAAGTCTCGTGCCAGACCTTGTGGGAGAAGTGAGTATCGGTAGTGACGATGTACACTTCGGTACCGGCCTTCTGGAACTCGGCGTAGCTGTTGGCAGCGTCTTCAATCTCGGTTGGGCAGTTGAAGGTGAAAGCCGCCGGCATGAAGATCAGTACCGACCACTTGCCCTTCAGGGACTCTTCGGTGACTTCGATGAACTTGCCGTTGTGGAAAGCGTTGACTTTAAACGGCTGGACTTGGGTGTTGATCAGAGACATCTGCTAACTCCTTTTGGGGTTCAGAAACTTTACGGGGCCTACGATAACGCAGACCTCCGCATATGGTTAATTGATTAAGGGAATCACCGCGATGCATTTTCGCTATCGCATGATATCCCTTTATCGCCACCGCATCGACTACGACCACTGCATCGACTGGCAATTCGTGCACTGCCTGTGCAATGAACCGTAATCAGAGCTTCAGTCGGGCCAGAACGCCCGAATGCCTGCGATACCCTGCGCACCTACCCGCAACGCCTGCGCCATGTCGCCGGCGCCAAGGCCTCCCAGGAGATACGCCGGCTGGTTGAAGCCGGACAGCCACTCAGCGGAACGTGCCCATCCAAGAGCCTGAGCTTCCGGGTGCGTCGCGGTACGCAGCACTGGCGACAACGTGACGAAATCTACCCCCATCGTCGCAGCCAGGTCCAGCTCATGTGCATCGTGGCAGGACGCCGCCAACCATTGCGCGACCGGAACCGGCCTGCCTTGCAGTGCATGCTGTCGCAACTGCTGCGCCGTCAGATGCCAACCGGCAGCCGGAAACTCGGCAGCCCACTTCAAAGGCCCCTTGAGCATCAACTGCGCACGGCCCTCGCAAAGAGCCATCGCCTCAGCCGCCAATACTAGGTAATCGGCTGGCGACAAGGACGGCGCGCGCAACTGGATCAGCCGGAAACCGGCATCCACTCCTCGCGCTATCCCGCTCAGTAGCTGCTCAGGCGAGAGGCCGTCCGGCGTTATCAGGTAGCGATCCGGCAAACGTGCTGCAGCAACGATGGGCCTGTTGGCTGCCGGAAAGCTGTACTCCGGCAAACGCGCAGGCTCCACCCAGGCCATCGGCTGGCCCTCAGCGCCGTGGGGCATGCCGTCAAAGGCAGTTACCTGCCAAACATCCAGCAGCACCTGCTTGTCCGGGTAGTCGTGACGCACCTGAATCAGCGGCCGCGCCGCCGTCACCACGATGCCCAGTTCTTCAGCCAATTCACGGCCGAGCGCCGCCTCGACTGTCTCATCAGGCTCGACCTTACCTCCCGGAAACTCCCACAGCCCTCCCTGATGCTTGTCCAGTGGTCGCTTCGCAATCAGGATACGGTCATCCGCTGCACGGATGACCGCGGCGGCGACATGGATTCGCTTCACACTCAGGTCCGATACTCGGCGTTGATCTTCACGTATTCGTGCGACAGATCGGTGGTCCAGATCGTCTCGCTACAGTTGCCACGGCCCAGTTCGATGCGAATCGTGATTTCCTCGCGCGCCATCACCGCCGCGCCCTGCTCTTCGGTGTAGCTGGGCGAACGCCCGCCCCGACTGGCAATGCAGACTTCACCAAGGAAGACATCGATCAGGCTGACATCCAGATTCGGCACGCCGGCATAACCGACGGCGGCCAGGATCCTCCCCCAGTTGGGATCGGAGGCGAACAGCGCGGTCTTGATCAGCGGCGAATGGGCAACGGCGTAGCCCACGTCCAGACATTCCTGATGAGTCATCCCGCCATTGACCACGACGGTGACAAATTTGGTCGCACCCTCACCATCGCGCACAATGGCCTGGGCGACTTCCATGAACACTTCGAACACCGCCTGCTTGAGCTTGGCAAACAGCTCGCCGCTGGCTTCGGTAATCTCTGGCAGATTCGCCTGGCCGGTGGCGATCAGCATGCAGCAGTCGTTGGTCGAGGTATCGCCGTCAATGGTGATGCGGTTGAACGACTTGTTGGCCGCATCGCGCACCAGGTCCTGCAACACGCCACGCGCCACTTTGGCGTCAGTGGCGATATAGCCGAGCATGGTCGCCATGTTCGGGCGGATCATTCCCGCGCCCTTGGAAATACCGGTGACGGTGACCGTTACGCCGTCATGCTGGAACTGCCGGCTGGCGCCCTTGGGCAGGGTGTCAGTGGTCATGATCCCCGCAGCCGCGTCGGCCCAGTTTTGCTCAGACAGATTCTCGAGCGCGGCCTGCAATGCAGACTCGATCTTCTCCACCGGCAGCGGTTCGCCGATCACGCCAGTGGAAAACGGCAGCACTGCAGTCTCGTCGACGCCGGTCAGCGCAGCCAAGGCCGCACAGGTGCGGCGAGCATTGGCCATGCCTTCGGCGCCGGTGCCTGCATTGGCGTTGCCGGTGTTGGTCAGCAGGTAACGTACCTCGCCCTGCATACGCTCACGGGTGATCAGCACCGGTGCCGCACAGAAGGCGTTGGTAGTGGTGACGCCGGCAACACGCGAGCCTTCGGCGCAACGCATCACCACTACATCCTTGCGACCGGGCCGCTTGATGCCAGCCGAGGCGATACCAAGTTCAAAGCCAGGCACCGGATGCAAGACAGGTAAAGGACCAAGACCGACAGCCATGGATACGCTCCTTTAAATTTGGCGGCCCTTTGGCCGCTACGAAAACAGGGATAAAAACGCCGCGAGCGGCAGAGCCGGTCGCGGCGAGGGAGTCAGCAAGGGTCAATAGCCTTATTGAATCTGACCGTGACAGTGCTTGTATTTCTTCCCCGAACCGCAAGGACATGGTTCGTTGCGACCGACCTTGGGCTCGGTGCGTACCGGCGTCATCACCGGCGCCGCTGCAGCCGCCTGCTCGTTGGCTTCTTCCGGCTCGTCCAGCGCAGACACCTCTTCATGCTGGAATCGCATGCGCTGCGCCAGCTGCTCGGCTTCACGGCGCAGGCGGGCCTCTTCCTCGGCCGGATCTTCACGGCGCACCTGGACATGGGAAAGCACGCGGATCGAGTCGCGTTTGATGGACTCGAGCAGGTCCTTGAACAGGGCAAAGGATTCGCGCTTGTATTCCTGTTTGGGGTTCTTCTGCGCATAGCCGCGCAGGTGAATACCGTGGCGCAGGTGATCCATGGTCGACAGGTGGTCTTTCCAAAGATCATCCAGCACACGCAAGACGATCTGCTTCTCGAAGGAACGCAACGCTTCGGCGCCGGCCATTTCTTCCTTCTCGTTGTAGGCCTCGATCAAGGTCTGCAGGATGCGCTCACGCAGGGCTTCCTCGTAGAACTTGTCGTCCTCATCGAGCCACTGCTGAACCGGAAGACGGACACCGAAATCGCTGTAAAGCACTTCTTCAAGGCCGGCGATATCCCACTGCTCGGGCAGTGACTGCGGCGGAATGTGCTGGCTGATGGCGTTGTCGAGCGCCTCACGGCGGAACTCGGCAACGGTCTCGCCAATTTCCTCGGCGGCCAGCAGGCTATTGCGCATGTGGTAGATGACCTTGCGCTGCTCGTTGGCCACGTCATCATATTCAAGCAGCTGCTTGCGCATGTCGAAGTTACGGCCTTCGACCTTACGCTGGGCTTTTTCAATGGCGTTGGTGACCATGCGATGCTCGATGGCTTCGCCCTTCTCCATACCCAGCGCCTTCATGAAATTCTTCACCCGATCAGAGGCGAAGATACGCATGAGGCTGTCTTCTAGCGACAGATAGAAGCGGCTGGAACCGGCGTCGCCCTGACGGCCTGCCCGGCCACGCAACTGGTTGTCGATACGCCGCGACTCGTGACGCTCGGAAGCGATCACATGCAGACCACCTGCTTCAAGTACGGCCTGGTGGCGTTTTTGCCATTCGGCCTTCAGCTGCGCGATCTGGTCCTCGGTCGGGTTTTCCAGCGCGGCGACTTCAACTTCCCAGTTGCCGCCCAGCAGGATGTCGGTACCACGACCGGCCATGTTGGTGGCGATGGTGACGGCCCCCGGACGACCGGCCTGAGCGATGATCTCGGCTTCCTTGTCGTGGTACTTGGCGTTGAGCACCTTGTGTTCGATGCCTTCTTTCTGCAGCAGGCGCGACACGTATTCGGAGCTTTCGATGGTCGCCGTGCCCACCAGGACCGGACGGCCATTGTTCTGGCAATCCTTGATGTCAGCGATGATCGCCGCGTACTTCTCTTCCTGGGTCAGGTAGACCAGGTCGTTGTAGTCCTTGCGCGCCAGCGGCTTGTTGGTCGGGATGACCATCACCGGCAGGTTGTAGATCTGCATGAACTCGAAGGCTTCGGTGTCGGCGGTGCCGGTCATGCCCGCGAGCTTCTTGTACAGACGGAAATAGTTCTGGAAGGTAGTCGAGGCAAGCGTCTGGCTTTCCGGCTGGATTGGCAGCCCTTCCTTGGCCTCGATGGCCTGGTGCAGGCCTTCGGACAAACGACGCCCGGGCATGGTGCGACCAGTGTGCTCGTCGATCAGTAGCACCTGGTCGTTCTGCACGATGTATTCGACGTTGCGATGGAACAGCTTGTGCGCGCGCAGGCTGGCATAAACGTGGGTCAGCAGCCCAAGGTTATGGGCCGAGTACAGGGTTTCACCCTCGGCCAGCAGCCCGGCCTGGGTCAGCATCTCCTCTACGAACTGGTGGCCTGCCTCATTCAGCTCGACCTGACGGGTCTTCTCGTCAATGCTGAAGTGGCCTTCCTGAGTGACGACACCCTCTTCCTCCTCGATGTGCTGCTTGAGGGAAGGGATCAGCTTGTTGATCTGCTGATACAGCTTGGAGCTGTCTTCGGCCTGCCCGGAAATGATCAGCGGGGTCCGCGCCTCATCGATGAGGATCGAGTCCACCTCGTCGATCACCGCAAAGTTGAGATCGCGCTGATGCTTGTCCGCGAGACTGAACGCCATATTGTCGCGTAGATAGTCGAAGCCGAACTCGTTGTTGGTGCCGTAGGTGATGTCCGCAGCGTAGGCGGCACGCTTTTCTTCCGGTGGCTGGAACGGCGTAACGATGCCGACCGACATCCCGAGGAACTCGTACAGCGGCCGCATCCAGTTGGCGTCACGACGTGCCAGGTAGTCGTTCACCGTGACCACGTGCACACCCTTGCCTTCCAGCGCGTTGAGATAGACCGCCAGGGTCGCTACCAGGGTCTTGCCCTCACCGGTGCGCATCTCGGCAATCCTGCCTTCGTGCAGCGTCATGCCGCCGATCAGCTGCACGTCAAAATGTCGCATGCCCATGACCCGCTTGCCGGCTTCGCGGCAGACGGCGAAAGCTTCCGGCAGGAGGCGGTCGAGGCTCTCGCCCTGGCCAAGGCGGGCCCTGAACTCTTCGGTCTTGTTCCGCAGCTGCTCATCGGACAGCGACAGCATCTGCTCTTCAAGCGCATTGACGGCCTGTACCGTCTTGAGCATGCGCTTGACCTCACGCTCGTTCTTGCTGCCAAAGAGCTTCTTCATTAAAGGCGCAAACATATCGACAAAAACTTCCATGCTGGGGATGGAGACACGACCGCGGGGCCACCACGGCTATGCAAAGTGGGCATTCTACTCGCAAACACCTGAATAAAAGGTGGCGAAAGCCCGACATACTGCAAAGCAACCACCTCGCCAGTCAACCCGTATTACCAGCCCGCCACCGGGCTTCTGCTAAGCTTGCGACCTGTCACAGTCCTTCGGGTCACCACCATGTCGCTGCGCCCCCCGCCAGCCCGAGCGCCCGCCGCGCTGCTGCGCGAAGCAAAGCCGTTGAAAGCTCTGTTCAGCGAAGCCAAACGGCTCGATCGCTTACAGCGTCTGCTTGAAAGCCAGTTGCAGCCCGCTGCGCGCGAATACTGCCGCGTCGCCTCCTGGCGCGAAGGCACGCTGTTGCTGATCGTCACAGACGGGCACTGGGCAACCCGCCTGCGCTATCAGGAACGCCGCCTGCAACGCCAGCTCCAGGCCATGGAGGCGTTCGCCGGACTGAATCGAATCCTGTTCAGGGTGCAGCCACCGGAAGCCCCCAGGCACAGACCGGGTCCGGCGCCGGAGTTGTCTGTCCAGGCGGCAGACAATATCCATGAAACCGCACGCGGCATCAGGGACCCTAGGTTAAAAGCGGCACTCGAACGTCTGGCCGCCCACGCCAGGCCCGCCGAAGGCGACGACTGAGGCCAGCAGGTCGCAACTGGATGGTGCCGACGGTAGGATGTCTCTGACTCCACGAACAACGAGGCCCCCAATGCTTGACTGGAAAGGCTCGCCACATTCAGGCCGCCCGGCATGGTAGTCGGCGCACTGCTTATCGTTACCTGGCTGATCCTGCTGATCCGCTATCCTCTGCGCGCGCTGCCGATTTCCCTGGGCGCACTGCTGGGTCTGGGCCTGGTCGCCCTATGGGTCATCTGGCAGGAACAGCACGAAGCTCGGCTGTTGGGCCAACTTGAGCTGAATCTGGTTTACGCACCCGATGCCTGCCCTGCTGCCCGGCCATTACAAGTCACCCTCGATAACCACAGCCCCGAGCCTTTACGCAGCCTGCGCTGGAACGTTGCAGCCCGCTCTCCCGGTTCGTCGCTGAATCTGGTTGCCTCCAATTACGATGCGCCGCAATACAGCGGGCCTGGTGACCTCCAGCCTGGGGAGCGCTGGCAGTCGTGTGTGCCATTGCCCACACTGCGAGCGGGATACCGCGCCAGCAGTCTGGAATTCCGCGCCGAACGCCTGCAGGGACACTTCGCCAACTGATGCTGGAAGCGCTCTACGCTTTGCCATGCGAGCGAGGCGCTTTCAATCTCCTGCCAAGCGCCTTATGCTGTATAAAAACCCAGTATCAACATAGACCCGAGGTAGTGGATGGCCGTTGAAGTGGTGTACCGCAGTAGCCGCGATCTGGAGCGTTTATTCATGGATAAAGCCGAAGCCGATCGTCACGACAAGATGCTCGAGCTCGCCGAAACATTGGCGGCCGTTCTGCAACAAGCGGCGCCGTCACTGAACGAGCAGCAGGCCGAAGATCTCGGCATCTACATGGCACGGCACCGAGAGCTGTTCGCCAAAGCCTTCAGGAACAATCCCGAAGCGCTGGCTGAGCTGCCCAAGCCAGATGATGCGAGCAACTGAGAGGCCGTATGGCTGCAACACCCGGCGCGAACCTGCTTCCCTTTGCCGCAGCGTGCTCTTTTCGAAGGGCGAAACTAGCCTCGGCCACTCAGGTCCATTGAAGGCAATTTTCAATGGGGCACTTCAAATGGAAAATCCCTTTAAACGAATCAGTGACGTATTCCAGCCGGACTACAACGTCAATTTCTGCATCGAGAAACCCGACGGCACTATCCTGCTGACGCTTACTGATGCAGCCGGAGTGGCGGTCAAACGCTTTATCAGCGCCAGCCAGTGGCGCGACCAGCAGCAGTTGGAGCAACTGATCACCAGCCTGCACTACTGCCTTGCCATTGAGCGGGGCCGGGAACTGCCACGCGACTCCATCGCCGTCTGAGCCGAGTCTCGCGTTTTAGAGCCAGCCCAGCGCCTTGGCCCGCGCTACCGCCTGGGTGCGGCGCGCGACCCCCAGCTTGGTGTTGATGCGCCGCGCATGGGTCTTGACCGTATGCAGAGAAATGAACAGCTGCTCGGCAATTTCCTGATTCGAGCAACCCTGGGCGATCAGCCGCAACACGGCGAGTTCGCGGTTACTCAGCATCACCTCATCGCCGACCGCCAGAAGATCATCCGGCTCACGCTCGAACTGTAGCAACCGGTCCCGCAGGCGCTCTCCTTTGCCAGCCGGCAAGATCCGAGCGAGCCAAAGGGGCTGGCGGTGCTGAAGCTCGTAGAGGGGCTTGACCAGCTGTTGCTTCACTGCCTCCCCCAGAGCCTTGCGCAATTCCAGCTCCGCCTCATCATGCTGCCCATCGAGCTGTAGCGCTTCGGCGAGCGTGAAGCGACATTCACAGGCGAGGCCCAGCCGCTGCATTCGCAAGTTCTGCTCGATCAGTTTGCGCAAGGCCTCGATGGCCGGTGCACAACGACCAGCCAGCATGTCGATGATCGCGAGATAACGCTGCACCCGCGGCAGCAGTTCGTAAAAGCCTGAAGGCGCGAGATAAGCGTGCCCTTCGTAGAGTTCCAGCACCTGGTGGAGCACGCTACGGGCCTTTCTCAACTGCCCCTGATGCAGCCAAGTGAGCCCCGTGATCAGCAGCAAAATCCCGCGGAAACGGGCTTCCGGCACGTGTCTCCACTGGGTCAGGCGCTCGGCCTCGCGCAGCCAGTGATAGGCGCTGGGAAACTCCTGATTGCGCGCGGCCAGCTCGGCCAACCCCACGTAGCCAAAAAAGGTATAGGAGTCGCCGCAGGTTTCAGTCTCGATCCGGCCTTGCTGAAAGGCTTCCCGCGCCGGTTCGTCCAGCCCCTGATAAGCCAGCAGATGCCCTTGCAGCAGCTTTAGGCGACCAATGATCGGGCTATGTCCGACACTGTCGCGCAACACCATAAGCGACTCATCGAGCACACCCACGGCCCGCTCGAATTCTCCGGTCATCTCCAGCAACTGGATACGGTCCACGCTGAGCATCATCTCGTAAAGCACGCTGCCCTTGCGCCGTGCCAGCTTCATTCCTTCGCTGTTGTACTGCTGCGCCAGCTCCAGCTGGCCTTCGGCCATTGCCTGCTGGCACAACGCCTGGTAGCACAGGACACGCTGCGCCCAAGCATGATCCGACAATACCTCCAAGGCCTGCAGACAGTAATCCCGGGCTACCGGCTCACCACGCAAGCGCGCCAGAAAGCCACGTAATGCCTGCCACTGGGCCAGCAGCTGGGCTTGCCTGCGCGCATCGGGCTGTGGGAAGAACTTCGCCAGATCGGTCAGGCACTCATCCACCTCATCGAGCCGGGCCGAAACGATCAAGGCCCAACCCTGCAGCACGATCAAGCGGGTGGTACTGGCGAACAGATCTTGCGGCAGCTCGCTGCGCCACTTCATGAAGTGCGAAACGTTGTCGCCAATAAGTAGTTGCTCCTGGCCATAGCGCTGCAGATAGCTGGCCGCCACTTCAGGCTGCCCCGCCCACAGCGCATGCTCCACCGCATCGCGCATCTCGCCACGATTGGCAAACCATTGGCAGGCTCGCAGATGGGTCTGAGTAGGCGACAGCGCCTCTGGCATGCGTTGCAGCATCAAAGCCACTGGGCGCCATAGACGAAACCATTCCCCACAGTTGTCGATCTGGCGGATAAACAACTGGAAGGTCTTCAGCACGTCGAGAATGTTGCTACCGACCCCATCGAGCACATGCTCGCAGAGCTGTGGCGAAAAGCGCGGCAGCCGCGCCAGGGCATAAAGTGCCTGACAGATCTCCTCGCTCTGCCCGTCCAGCACCTCGCGCTGGATGTAGTCTCTGAGCAACGGCGTGCCGGCTAGCAGGCGCTCGCGTACGGCCTGCTCATCGGCATTGAATAAAAGCAGACTGACGCCAGCCAGCCAGCCTTCGCTCCCGGCCAGCAATTGCTTGAACGTATCTTCGGTAAGATCCAGCCGATGCGCCTTGAGTAGCTGCCGAAGCTCAGCCGAGGTCAACGCCAGTACCTCACCCTGCAATTCGAAAAGGTCACCCTGCAGCAACAACCGAGGCAGCTTCCAGGCAGGCTGCCGCCTACTACTGACCCACCAACTGACGGATTCGGGACCTTGCTCAAGGAGCATGTCGAGACAGGCATCGAATTCCGGCGCTGCTTGTCGAGGATAGTCGTCAAGGAAGATCCACAAGGGCTGCCGGTATTCGCTCAGTAAGCGGATCAGATCCTGGCAGGGATCATCCGTCGCCATCGGTGAAGCGCCCAGACAGCGACTGAGCTGCGCATACAAGGCTTCTGCAGAAAATGCGCGCCCCCCTAGATCCAGCCAGACCAGATGCGTATCGGCAGGCACTCGCCGGGCACACTCGCTAAGCAGCACGCTTTTGCCAAACCCCGCAGGTGCGCAAATCAGCCGCAACCGGCAACGGGCCTCCAGCAGGGCTTCCACCAGACGCAGTCTGGGGATATACGCTGGCGGCAGGCGTGGAATCGTCGCGACCTGTACCTGCGCAGCGGCTTCCGTGCTGAGCGCACCGATATTGAAGCTGGCGGACATGGGAGGCTCTCTTGTTCTATCAATCCATGAGAATGCAGTGAAAACGCAGCCGCATGGAATCTTGAGGCCCTGGCGTTGCGCTTTCCGGCCCATAACGCTGCACGATTCCGGACCTTTTGTCGACTTGCTGAATGCCAGTGAGCTTATTCATCCTGAATAATGGCAAAAAACCATTATTCTTGTTGCACCAAATAAAAAAGGCGGCCATTTGGCCGCCTTCCTTCACTTCAGAGTGTTTTCGATCAACGCACCCCGGCGTTACGCAATGCGGCGGGTGTGAAGTCCCGCGCCGAAGCACGATGGCCGTAGGCCCAAGGCTTCTCTTCGTTGGCCATGCCGATGGCGATGTAGCGACCCGAAATGATGTCATACAGCGCTTCGAGTGCGTACGCCTGAGCCTTGTGCTGGTAGTACTGCAGCATATGGGCCTCGCCTACACGCCACAGTTGGCCGCGACCGTCATAGAGTTCCGACTGCACGATGGTCCAGCTGTCTTCATCAATGAAGAAGCGACGCTTGGCGTATATATTGCGCTCGCCGTTCTTGAGCGTTGCCTCGACTTCCCAAACGCGGTGCAGCTCATAACGTGCCAGGTCCTGGTTGACGTGACCCGCCTTGATGATGTCGCTGTACTTGATATCGCTGGAAGCGATCTCATAGCTATTATAGGGAATGTACATCTCCTTTTTGCCGATCAGCTTCCAGTCGTAGCGATCCGGCGCGCCGCTGAACATGTCGAAGTTGTCAGTGGTACGCATACCATCGGACGCGGTACCCGGACCGTCATAGGCAACCTGCGGGGCACGGCGGACACGGCGCTGGCCGGCGTTGTAGATCCACGCCTGACGCGGCTCCTTCACCTGATCCAGCGAGTCGTGTACCAGCAGCACGTTACCGGCCAGACGCGAGGGTGCAGTTACGCGCTGCTTGAAGAACAGCAGCGCATTCTTGGCCCGCTCGGGATCCAGGTCTGTCATTTCCGACGGGAAAGCCACCTCGTCCTCGAAATGCACCATGGTGTAGCTGCCGTTTGTTTGCGGCGTAGCCTGGGTGATATTGCGGCGCACGTTTCCGCCGCGGTAGCGGGTGATGTGGTTCCACATCACTTCCAGGCCGTCCTTCGGAATCGGGAACGCGTAGTAGCGGCTGTCGGTGAAATTGCTCACCCCGTTACCGCCCTCGACCAGCTCGGTATTAGCCGCGCTCTTCTTGGCTGCCTCGTAAATCGCATCCGGCACCGCAGTGGTGCGATGAGTCGGGAATACGCGAATCTTGTAGGTATCCGGATAACGCTGGAACATCGCCATCTGACCTGCGGTGAGCTTGTCCTTGTACTGCTCGGCGTTTTGCGCAGTGATAACGAACTTTGGTTGCTCATCCTTGAACGGGTTGGTCAGGTGGCCATTCTTGAGCGGTGCGGCATCAGTAGCCAGACCACCGTTCCAGGCAGGGATGGTGCCATCGGCGTTACCCGCCATCTCGGCGCCCAGCGGCGTAAGCGATGTCCCTAGCTTGGCCACTTCTTCCGGTGAAACGGCAGCCATCACGCTGCTTGCCAGCAGCGAGAGGGCCAGGGCGCTGAACAGTTTTCTTGTTGTTTTCATAAATTTGCAGTTCCTCTAGATCTTGTTTGGCCGCAGCCTTGCTTATACCTGCATCCGCCGATGCGCCTTCATTGGCACACCGGCAGGGATAGCAAAGGCTCTTAGAAGTTCACGCCCACGCTGAAGGCGAGGAAGTCACGGTCAACCAGCGTGTTGTAATCGCCCCCGAAGAAATCGGTGTAGGACAGGCTGGCGGTGTAGGTGTTCTGGTAGACGGCATCCAGACCAACGCTGACAGCCTTGGCACCTTCGTTGAACAGGCCGTTGGGGCCGTAGCCATCGACGTCGTGGGAGAAGGTGATATTGGGTGTCAGGTTTACACCGGCGAATACACTGTTGTAGTCAGCCAGTGCGCGCAGGCGGTAACCCCAGGAGTTGGCAGTGGTGAAGCCATGATCGCCATAGCGAGCCATTGAGGTTTCATTCGGGTCGACGGCGCTTCCCGTAATGCCATAGATCGGATCCCGACCATAGCGGTTCTTGCTCTTGCTCTCTAGACCGCCGACATGGGCAAAACCAACCTCGCCCACCAAAGTCAGGCGCGAAGCGCCGAGGACTTGATCAAAGAAGTGGGTGAAGGTGGTCTGGATCTGAGTGATTTCCTTGCGGTCATAACCGCGCTGAATGGCACCTGGAGCGGTGATCGCATTGGCCAGAGCCAAGGTCATTTGCTGTGTATTGATCTGAACCGGTGCGTTCGGGCGGTAGCTGAGTTCGCCCTGCCAGGCAGTACCAGTGGGCAGTACAGTTGAGAAGCTCAGACCATAAAGGCGGATATCCTCAGGGTAATCCATGAAATACTGACCGTTACCGACCGCCACGGCAGCACCCGCCAAGGTTTGGGCTTGCGCCCCCAACTCCTCATTGTAGCCAACGTTGCCGGGGGCACCGAAGCCCCCCGCTCCCCAGTAACCTTGAGACTGAAACCAGCCCAACGCGCCCCCCGGATGCATGCTTGCACCTATTGCGTTATAGATGCTCTGCATAGCAGGCCCAATCCCAGCCAGCGCTTCTGCATCCGCATTCTGCACGCTAAGGAAAGGCGTGCGGCTGTGGTAATTCATAAAATAGGCGCCATACTCAGTATTGTCACCCTGCCAGCGCAAGGCCAAGCCCCACTGTCCATCGTCGCGAGCGGTATTGTCCTTACCGCGACGAACCATCATCCCTTCTGGGCTATAGCTCAGGCCGACGTCAGAAGTACCTAGAGGCGCCAGAGCGGCAGCCAACTGCGATTCATTCAGCGCGTCCACCCCGCCTAGCAGGCCGAGCAATTCGCTATTGAGGATATGGTAATTGTCATTACAACCATTGGCTGCCACATCAGCCGTCGAAAAGAACGTGCCGCAGTTATCGACGATGGTTTGCTTCCAGCTCAGCTGGTAGAAGGTTTCCATACTCAGCCGATCGGTCAGACTTTGGGACAGATACACCATATTGACCGGGATCAGGCCTTCCTTGATTTCCGCACCAGGGCGGCGGAACGCGGACGCATCGACCGGGTTGATCGAGTTGATGGAGTTGCCGATAAAGGTGCTCTCACCCCAGCTCACCACCTGTTTGCCGACCCGCACGGTACCCGGCAGGTCGCTGATGGAATAGTTGTGGTAGAGGAAGGCGTCGAGGATCTCGGCACCGGAGGCTTTTGCCGCCTGCTTGCGGCCCTCGTCGCTGATGTCCTTGAACAGACGGCTCTCGTCCTTCAGTTCGAAGTCGTACCAGTACTTGCCACGAACAAAGGCGCCGCTATCGCGATAGCGCAGCTCAAGGTCATGCACACCCTTGAAAATCTTGGAGAAGGTCTCTCCCTTCTTGAAGTTCAGCCGACCATCATCGCCGGTCTGGGTATAGCCAGTACCACCGTTAGCTTCACCGACCAGGTCCATATCACGATCAGCCATGGACCAGCTGGCACCAACAGACATGGACGAGTCGAACTGCCCCTCAAGCTCCCCGATATTGAAATTGATGGCATAAGCCGGTGCAGCAGTGCCCAGCGCGACGGCAAGGGCCAATGTCTTGGGCTGGAAAAATCCTTGCCTTGTTGTTTTTGTCATGAGGCGCTCCTGGTTGGTTCAAAGTACGCTCCACCCTAACCAGACGGCGACAACCGGTTAAGCGCACTAAGGTTTGATTTGCCATGTAATCCTTTAGTGCTAATAACCCCACCAGCAAAGGGCTTCGAGGGTGTTCGACACAACAGCGCCGTCGCACTCGCCGCCAGGCTATCGAAGAGATTAGCCGCCAACAGCGGCTACGCAAGCGCCGAAATAGAGCCTTTGCAGCCCCCACATGATGAAAATCGGGGAATCGTGTCTTTATCGGCGCCCTTCGGGGGCTGCGACAGCAGGAAGTGTCTGCCAGGCAATACTTTGGCAGGAGAGGCACGCGCCCCGGAGCGTTACCGAGGTGCGAAACTTGAGACGAAAGGAAACAAAGGCCGAGCGAGGAAGACAGGCGCCAGCCTTCGTGGGAACGGGCCATGCCCGTGAAGGGATCCCACGCCACTGTGTGGCATTGTTCGCGGGCATGGCCCACTCCTACCGCGAAGCGTTAGCACCTGCACGGAAAAGCTCGCGGACAGGTCCGCACCTACAGTGTAGGAGGTCGGCTTACAGCCCTTTCACCGCAAAGATACCCGGTGCATTACGCCAATAGCCCTTGTAGTCCATGCCGTAACCGAACACATAGCGATCCGCACAGTTCAGGCCAACGTAGTCGGCCTTCAGATCCGGGCGAGCCTTGCGCTGGTGTTCCTTGTCCACCAGTACAGCGGTATGCACGGCGGCAGCGCCGGCATGACGGCAGAAGTCGATGATGGCGCCGAGGGTATGCCCCTCATCGAGAATGTCGTCGATGATCAGTACGTCGCGATCGATAAAGGAGATTTCCGGCTTGGCCTTCCAGAACAGCTCGCCACCACTGGTTTCATTGCGATAACGCGTGGCATGCAGATAGGACAGCTCCAACGGAAAGTTCAGTCTGGGCAGTAGTTTGCCGGAAAAGATCAGGCCGCCGTTCATTACACAAAACACAACGGGATTACGCTCGGCCAGGTCAGCATTGATCCGACTAGCGACTGCGTCAATGGCGGCCTCGACTTCGGCTTCAGCGTGAAGGCAGTCCGCTTCGGCCATGACTTGGCGGATATGTGCAAGATCGACGGACATGAGGATGCTCCAGAACGGTAATTGGGCGCATGCAACCGGCTGGCTGCCTGTACGAGGGGCGCGACGATACCGATGCCGGGACAGGCAGAGCAAGTGCCTTTCGACACATAAATAGCCGCCCCCACCGGGATGCATTAATCTACGCCGGTTTATTCGCCTGCCGGAGCCCGCCATGCCCATTCAAGAGATTCGCCATCCGCTTATTCGCCACAAACTTGGACTGATGCGTCGTGCCGATATCAGTACCAAGAACTTCCGCGAACTGGCCCAGGAGGTCGGATCGATTCTGACATACGAAGCGACTCGCGACATGCCGCTGGAAACCTACAGCATCGATGGCTGGTGCGGCCCGGTTCAGGTGGAAAAGATCTCCGGCAAGAAGATCACCGTGGTGCCCATTCTGCGCGCCGGCATCGGCATGCTAGATGGCGTGCTCAGCCTGATTCCTGGCGCCAAGGTCAGCGCTGTGGGTATCGCGCGCAATGAGGAAACTTTGCAGGCCCACACTTATCTGGAGCGTCTGGTGGACAACCTCGACCAGCGCCTGGCGATGATCATCGACCCCATGCTGGCGACGGGCGGCTCCATGGTCGCGACCATCGATATGCTGAAGAAGGCCGGCTGCAAGGAAATCCGCGCGCTGGTATTGGTCGCCGCCCCCGAAGGTATCAAGGTAGTGGAACAGGCCCACCCGGACGTCATCATCTATACCGCCTCGATCGACGAGCGGCTGGATGAGCACGGTTACATCGTGCCCGGCCTCGGCGATGCCGGCGACAAGCTTTTCGGTACCAAGCAGAAGGACGTCTGAACATGTCGCAAGTCATGGAAGAGCCCCTCGGCCGGCAGGTTATAGCCGGCGCGCAGATGCTATTCGTGGCGTTCGGTGCTCTGGTGCTGATGCCACTGATCACCGGCATGGATCCCAACGTGGCACTGTTCACGGCAGGTATCGGCACCCTGCTGTTTCAGCTCGTCACCAAGCGTCAGGTTCCGGTTTTCCTGGCGTCGAGCTTCGCCTTTATCGCGCCGATCATCGCTGCCAAGGCCGACTTCGGCCTGCCAGCAGTCCTCGGCGGCGTGGTGGCAGCGGGGCTGGTTTATGTGCTGATGGGCTTTGCGGTACAGCTGCGCGGCCCTGGCTTTATCGACCGCCTGCTGCCGCCAGTGGTTATCGCCCCGGTCATAATCTCCATCGGCCTGGCCCTGTCGCCGGTCGCGGTGAATATGGCGATGGGCAAGGCCGGCGATGGCAGCGCGCAGCTGATCCCCTACGAAACGGCCATGATGATCTCAATGCCGGCACTGGTGACGACTCTCCTGGTGGCAGTGATGGGTCGCGGTCTGTTTCGCCTGGTGCCGATCCTGGCAGGAGTCGCGGTGGGCTACGGCCTGTGCTTCGTCTTCGGCGTGGTCGACACCAGCGGCATCGCCGCCGCGCCTTGGCTGGCCATGCCGAATTTCGTCGCTCCGGAATTTCATTGGGGCGCGATTCTGTTCATGGTCCCCGTGGCACTGGCGCCGGCCATTGAGCATATCGGCGGCGTAGTTGCGATTGGCGGGGTTACGGGCAAGAACTTCATCAAGAAGCCCGGCCTGCACCGCACCCTGTTGGGCGATGGCCTGGCAACTTCTGCAGCAGGACTGTTTGGCGGGCCGCCCAACACCACCTATGCAGAAGTAACCGGCGCGGTGATGCTGACCAAGAACTACAACCCGAAGATCATGACCTGGGCTGCCGTGTTCGCCATCGTCCTGGCATTCATCGGCAAGTTCGGCGCGGCATTGCTGAGCATTCCGGTACCCGTGATGGGCGGCATTCTCTGCCTGCTGTTCGGCTCGATCGCAGTGGTCGGCCTGAGTACATTGATCCGCCATCAGGTGGATCTGTCGGAGGCACGCAACCTCATCATCGTCTCGGTAACACTGGTCTTCGGCATTGGCGGCATGGTGGTTGGCCATGGCGAGTTCAGCCTCTCCGGCATTTCGCTCTGTGCCATCATCGCGCTGGTGCTTAACCTGCTGCTGCCAGGCGGCGGGGGCTGGAAAGCCAAGCAGCTCGAAGAGAGCGACTGATCGGGGTTCAGAGCCAGTCTGCGAAGGCGTAGACTGGCCGCATGCCCGATCTCATCCCCCACCGGCAGCTGAGCGCCAACCGCGTCAGCTGCAGCACCTGCGCAGCATGCTGCTGCCGCCTCGAAGTCATGCTGATCAGCGATACCGGGGTACCGCAGCGCTTCATCGATGAAGATGCCTGGGGCGGTCAGGTAATGCGTCGCCTCGATGATGGCTGGTGTGCAGCACTGGATCGGGACAGCATGCGCTGCACCATCTACGAGCGGCGGCCACTGATTTGTCGGGAGTTCGAACTGGGATCGGAAGACTGCCTGGAGGAGCGCAAGGGCTCTGAGTCCGCCTATCAATAGCGCAGGGCTGGCGGCAGGCTAGCTGCCATACCGCCAGTTTGTGAATATCAGAAAGACATCCGGTAGTGCAGCGAGTAAGTCTCTATGCCGTCGTTGGGGCTTTTGATCCCGGCGTTGGAATAGTGAATCGCGCGCAGGCCCAGCTCATGCCCGCCAGCGAAGCGCAGACCGGCACCGATGCGGTCCTCGAACTGAAATGACGAGCCCAGGTCCTTATCTTCCACCTTGGTGTTCTCGAATGCGGCAACACCGATGCCCAGCTCCACGTACGGCTTGACCGACTCCCCGGCGAACTCATAGACGAACACCGGCGCCAGCGAAATGCTGTGGTTGGTCGAAGTCTTGTCACCTTCCCAGTAGGTGTAACCGACATCCCAATATCCGGTGAGCCGCCCTACACTGCTCTGAAACCAGCTGCGATTGAAATCGAACTGTGCACCGAGACGAAAAGTGGACGTCGACTCACCAGTACGACCGACAGCAGCGGTCAGATCCAACGCGTGAACGGCAGCCACCTGACCCAACGACACTGCCGCAACCACAGCAAGGGAGATCAGCTTCTTCATCAGATTTTCCTTATCAAAATTAGGCATCACTTTGTTGTTGTTCGAACGTCACACCCAATACAGAAAGCAAGCACAGCGCGGAGTTCCTACCCAGGATAGTAGGTAACCGCCGCGCCCTCCCCCCAAAGTATTGGCAGTACTTCCACCAGTCGCTGAGGTTCACCAGTGCTCCAGAACCGCGTGTTGGGTTCGCCGCCCGCCAGTTGATTGCGCGCCGCCAGCACCGCTTCGAGCTGACGCGCCACTGCTGCGCCAGTATCTACCAGAGTGACGGTCGAGGGCAGTATTTCAGCCAGCAACGGCTTGAGAAACGGGTAATGCGTGCAGCCGAGAATCAGTGTATCGCAGCCCTGTTCGAGCAGAGGCTGGACAAAAGTCTCAAGCAGTGCCCGGGTGGCCGGGGCGCTCAGCTCACCCGCCTCGATGCATTCGACCAACCCGGGACAAGGCTGGGTGATAACCCGGACATTACTTGCAAAACGATCCAATAGCGCCGCAAAACGGGCGCTTCGCAACGTTCCGGTAGTGGCCAGCACACCCACCACGCCGCTGCGGGTCGCCTGCGCGGCCGGTTTGACCGCAGGCTCCATGCCCACCAGCGGAATCTGCGGATACAGCTCGCGCAATTCGGCAATGCCAGCGGCAGTTGCGGTATTGCAGGCCAGCACCAATGCCTTGGCGCCCTGCTCCAGCAGAAAAGCAGCAATCGAGCGGCAACGCTCGCGGATGAACTCCGGGCTTTTCTCGCCGTAGGGAACATAGCCACTGTCTGCCAGGTACAACAACGACTCACGCGGCAGGCGCAGGCGAATTTCGCGCAGCA
This sequence comes from Pseudomonas saudiphocaensis, assembly GCF_000756775.1. NCBI lineage: Bacteria > Pseudomonadati > Pseudomonadota > Gammaproteobacteria > Pseudomonadales > Pseudomonadaceae > Pseudomonas > Pseudomonas saudiphocaensis. The sequence continues at coordinate 13,521 of NZ_CCSF01000001.1, read as the reverse complement.
CTGACAGCCCGCCGACGCCGGAATCGAAGACGCCGATGGGCGCATTCTCAGCCATGCTGCGGCCCACAGACCGCGCAGGCTGGGTCACGCTTGACCTTCAACTCGCGGAAACGACTACCCAAGGCATCTACCAGCAGCAAACGGCCCACCAGCGGCTCGCCAAAACCAGCCAGAAGCTTCAGTGCTTCAAGCGCCTGCAAGCTGCCGATCACACCCACCACCGGACCGAGCACACCTGCCTCGCTGCAGGTCAGCTCTGCTTCGCTGCCATGGCCGTATAAACAGTGATAGCAAGGGCTGCTCTCGACACGCGGATCAAAAACCGTCAGTTGCCCTTCCAGACGAATCGCGGCACCACTGACCAGCGGCTTCTTCGCCGCCACGCAGGCGGCATTCATGACCTCACGGATGGCGAAGTTGTCGGTACAGTCCAGCACCAGATCGACCTGATCGACAACTGCGCCGATACTCTCCGCATCCAGCGCAACGCGATGCGGCACCAATTTGATCAACGGGTTGAGCGCCGATAGCCGTGCAATGGCCGAATCCACCTTGGGCAGGTCAACCGAGGCTGTTTCATGCACGATCTGCCGCTGCAGATTGGTCATATCGAGGCTGTCGAAATCGGCCAGGTGCATTTCGCCAACGCCGGCGGCGGCGAGATACAACGCCACGGGCGAGCCCAGCCCTCCCAGCCCGACGATCAGAACGCGGCTCTGCTTGAGCTTCAGCTGGCCGTCGATATCGACCTGCTTCAACAAGATTTGGCGGCTGTAACGCAGCAGCTCGTCGTCACTCAACATTCATTATTTCCCCTGTTCCGTCGCCCGAGACTGATGCGTTCGTGACCGCCGTAATCGCGCCGACTTTCAACCGCCACGAAGCCGCCCTCGCTGAGCAACGTCCGCACCGCCTCGGCCTGATCATAGCCATGCTCCAGCAGCAACCATCCGGCGCTCTGCAGGTGAGCCGGTGCCTGGACGATGATGTGCCGAATGTCATCCAAACCATCTTCGCCGGCTACCAGCGCACTGCCGGGCTCGAAACGCACATCACCCTGGGATAGATGCGGGTCGCCAGCTCGTATATAGGGTGGATTACTCACGATCAGATCGTAACGCTGCCCCTGCAACGCGGAAAACCAATGGCTCTGGTGAAAGCGCACATTATGCAGGCTCAGTTGCCGGGCGTTGCGTTCCGCCAAGGCGACGGCCTCGGCGACGCGGTCCACCCCGGTTGCCTGCCAAGCCGGACGCTCTCTGGCCAGCGCCAAGGCGATCGCACCAGTGCCGGTGCCAAGATCCAGCACCTGGACGGCGGTCGCCGGGAGTAGTTGCAACGCAGTCTCAACCAGCAACTCCGTATCTGGCCGAGGGATCAAGGTGTGCGCCGCGACTTCGAGATCGAGATTCCAAAACCCCTGACGCCCGAGAATATAGGCCACAGGTTCGCCTTGGCGACGACGCTGCAGATAGCCCGCAAAACGCTGGCACTGCTCGTCGGTAGGCACGCGCTCTGGCCAGGTGCGCAAATAGCTGCGCGGCTTATCCAGGGCATGAGCAAGCAATAGCTCGACATCCAGCCGAGGGCTCGACGAGTCGGGCAGGTTGCTGTCGTTCAGCAAGGATTCGATGGTGGGCATAACGTTGGGCCTCACGCGGCAAGCCCCGGACTACAAGGCGCCTGGCATCCAGCTCCTGTGGCCTGAGATCGGTCTCTGCGGTTAATCGCCCAGGGCTGCCAGCTGGTCGGCCTGGTATTCCTGCAGCAACGGCTCGATGATTTGCTCCAGCGCACCACCGACCACTTCACCCAGGGAATACAGGGTCAGATTGATGCGGTGATCGGTCACCCGCCCCTGGGGAAAGTTGTATGTACGGATCCGCTCGGAGCGATCACCGGAGCCGACCAGCAACTTGCGGGTATCGGAGATTTCCTTGTGCGCGGCGCTGTCCTGCACGTCCTGCAGCTTGGCCGCCAGCCAGGACATGGCGCGCGCACGGTTCTTGTGCTGCGAACGTTCTTCCTGACACTCCACCACAATGCCGCTGGGCAGGTGGGTGATGCGCACCGCTGAGTCGGTCTTGTTGACGTGCTGACCACCGGCACCGGACGCGCGATAGGTGTCGATGCGCAGGTCAGCCGGATTGATCTCGATGGCAATCTGCTCATCAGGCTCGGGCAGCACCGCCACCGTACAGGCCGAGGTGTGAATACGGCCCTGCGATTCGGTTTCCGGCACGCGCTGAACCCGATGCGCGCCGGATTCGAACTTCAGCTTGGCGTATACGTTGTCGCCTTCGACTCGCGAGATCACTTCCTTGTAGCCACCGTGTTCACCGGGACTCTCGGAAAGAATCTCGACCCGCCAGCCCTGCCGTTCGGCATAACGCGAGTACATGCGAAACAGGTCGCCGGAAAAGATCGCCGCCTCGTCACCACCAGTGCCGGCACGAATCTCGAGGAAGACGTTACGGCCGTCCTTCGGATCTTTTGGCAGCAGCATGCGCTGCAGGCGTGCCTCGACTTCCCCGAGCTGAGCACGGGCCTGCTCGACTTCCTCTTCAGCCATCTCGCGCACATCCGGATCACTGTCCTTGAGCAGCGCCTGAGCGCCTTCGAGGTCGGACTGCAGCTTGAGGTATTCGCGGTAGGCATCGATGACCGGCTCGATCTCGGCGTACTCGCGCGAGTAGGCGCGGAAGCGCGTCTGATCGCTGATCACTTCGGCATCGCCGAGCAGCGCCGTCAGCTCTTCAAAGCGATCCTGCAGGATGTCGAGTTTGTTTAGCAGCGACGCTTTCATGGTTTGCCCGTATGGTCTTGCAGGGCGAAAAGCTCCTGAACGATGCCCAGTGCTTCCACGCGCCCTTCGGCAGAGAGTTTTTTCAACTGCACACTGGGAGCGTGCAGCAACTTGTTGGTCAACCCGCGCGCCAACTGGACGAGGACATCCTCGGCACTGCTGCCGTTGGCTAGCAAACGCTGGGCCTTGCTCAATTCATCGTCTCGAATCTGCTCTGCCTGTTGTCGAAAGGCTTTGAGCACATCCACCGCCGCCAGCTCACGCAGCCGCACCATGAAATCATCGGTGCCGGCGGCGACCAGCTCCTCGGCCGCCATGGCTGCGCCCTGCCGGCTCTTGAGGTTTTCGGCTACCACTTCATGCAGGTCGTCGACGGTATAAAGGTAGACGTCTTCCAGCTCCCCCACCTGCGGCTCGATATCCCGCGGCACAGCGATATCGACCATGAACATGGGCTTGTGCTTGCGCTTTTTCAGCGCCTGCTCGACAGCGCCCTTGCCCAGAATGGGCAGCTGGCTGGCGGTTGAGCTGATGACGATGTCGCAGTTGTACAGCTCTTGCGGAATATCGGCGAGCAGGATGGCGTGCGCCCCGAATTGCTCAGCCAGCGTACTGGCTCGCTCCAGGGTCCGGTTGGCAACCACGATACGCTTGACGCCCTGCTCATGCAGATGGCGCGCGACCAGCGTGATGGTTTCGCCAGCGCCAATCAGCAGGGCCTGACTGCGGTCCAGATTGGAAAAGATCTGCTTGGCCAGGCTGACGGCGGCAAAGGCAACCGAAACCGGGTTCTCGCCGATGGCAGTATCGGTACGGACGGTTTTTGCAGTGCTGAACGTGGCCTGGAACAGGCGCCCCAGCAATGGCCCAAGGCTCCCCGCCTCGCGCGCCACGGCATAGGCGGACTTCATCTGACCGAGAATCTGCGGCTCGCCAAGCACCATGGAGTCCAATCCGCAGGCGACGCGCATCATGTGTCGCACCGCCTGCTCATCAACATGAACGTAGGCGCAGGCCTTGAGTTCTTCAATGTTCAGATTGTGGTATTCGGCAAGCCAGGCCAGAACCTGCCCGGCTTCAGCTTCATCCTGCTGCAGATACAACTCGCTGCGGTTGCAGGTCGACAGGATGGCCGCCTCGCGTGTCGGAGTCACACGACACAATTGCTGCAGCGCTTCGACCATCTGCTCAGGTGTGAAGGCCACACGCTCACGCACATCCACCGATGCGGTCTTGTGATTGATGCCAAGCGCGATGAAAGCCATGCGGGGGTCGTTGATTCCAAAACAGAACGCGGGATTCTCCTACTTCGCCTGCTTCAGAACAACCGTTGACCTCAATTGTCTGTACTGCATCGTTCCAGCCAAATCGCCTTGCGAGCCCGCCCCATGTGCTTGCCTGACGGCTTGTGTCATCATGCCGCGACCGCAGATCAACCCCGTATTCCCTATGAATAAGCTTCTCGTCCTCAGCGCCGCCCTGTTTCTCAGTGGTTGCCAAAGCCTTTTGCAAAGCGCTCCCGAAAGCAGCCCGCCGGTCGAGGAGTCGATGCCCGAGCCTGCGACAATCGGTCCCGACGAATATGCGTCCTTCAGCAGAGACACCCTGTATTCCCTCTTGGTGGCCGAGCTAGCCGGGCAGCGTAATCGTTTCGATATCGCCCTGAACAACTACGTCCGCCAGGCCAATGCGACTCAGGATGCCGGCGTCGCCGAGCGCGGTTTTCGTATCGCCGAGTATCTGGGCGCCGAGCAGGCAGCACTCGATACCGCGATGATCTGGGCCAGCAACGCTCCGGGCAACCTTGAGGCACAGCGAGCCGCCGCCGTTCAGCTGGCGCGCGCCGGTCGCTATGAAGAGTCCCTGGAATTCATGGAAAAGGTCCTGCAGGGCCAGGGTGACACCCACTTTGACTTCCTCGCCCTGTCAGCTGCCCAGACCGGCCCGGAGACCCGTGCCGGCCTGCTGCAAAGCTTCGATCAACTGTTGGCCAGGCATCCCGGTAATCCGCAGCTGACATTCGGCAAAGCCGTGCTGCTGCAGCAGGACGAGCGCATCGAAGAAGCGCTGGCCCTGCTTGAAGAGCAATCCACCGACCAGCAACAGATTCCGTCGACACTTTTGCAGGCACGCTTGCTGCAGATTCTCGACCGCGGCGACGAAGCCGTCCCGCTCCTGGAAAAAAGCCTGCGGCGGCACCCCGAGGACAAGCGCCTGCGCCTGACCTTTGCACGGCTGCTGGTAGAGCAGGAGCGTCTCGACGATGCCATGGGCGAATTCGCCACGCTGGTTCAGCAATATCCCGGTGACGACGACCTGCGCTTCTCCATGGCGCTGGTCTGCCTCGAGGCTCAGGCCTGGCGCGAAGCGATCGTCTATCTGGAAGAATTGATCGAACGCGGCAGCCATGTCGATGCCGCCCAATTCAACCTGGGTCGTGCCTGGCGCGAGCTGGGCGAACCGGAGCAGGCCCTGGCCGCTTTTGCCCAGGTCAGCCCCGGCAATGAATACCTGCCCGCGCAACTTCTACAGGCCGAATTACTTTTCTCCCTGGGCCGCAACCAGGAGGCCTCGCATATGCTGACCCGCGCCCGCGAACAGCAGCCTGATTACGCGATCCAGCTGTATCTCATCGAGATCGAAGCACTTTCCGGACAACAGCGGACCGATCAGGCCTGGAAGCTGACCGAACAGGCCCTAGAGGAGTTTCCCGACGACCTCACCCTGCTCTATACCCGCGCCATGGTTGCCGAGAAGCGCGGAGATCTGAAACAGCTGGAACGGGACCTGCGCTTTATCATCGAACGCGAACCGGACAACGCCATGGCCCTTAACGCCCTGGGCTACACCCTGGCCGACCGCACGGAGCGTTACAGCGAAGCCTTGGAACTGATCGAGCAGGCCTTTGCATTGAACCCGGACGACGCAGCAATTCTCGACAGCCTCGGCTGGGTGAATTACCGCCTGGGTAATCTGGAAGAAGCCGAAGCCCAGTTGCGCCAGGCCCACCAGCGCTTTCCCGACCACGAGGTCGCGGCCCATCTAGGTGAGGTGCTCTGGGCCGCCGGCAAACGGCGCGAGGCGCGTGCGATCTGGGCACAGGCCCTGAAGGAACAACCGGACAGCCCGATCCTGCGTGAAACCCTGCAACGCCTGACTGGCTCGGAGAAACCCTGACCCATGCTCCCCATGCGAAACTTGCTGCTGCCGCTACTTGCCCTTCTGCTAGCCGGTTGCGCCGGCCTTGGCCCGCAAGAATCCGTTCAAGGCCCCGGCAACCCTGAAGACTGGAAATCCCACAAGGCGCGGATCAGCCACATCGATGGCTGGCAAATCAGTGGCAAGATCGGCATTCGCGCACCACAGGACTCCGGCAGCGGCACCCTGTTCTGGCTCCAGCGCCAAGACTATTTCGATATCCGCCTCTCCGGCCCGCTGGGTCGCGGCGCCACCCGCCTCACCGGCCGATCAGACGCTGTGACCCTGGAAGTCGCCGGACAGGGCCGTTTCGAGGCGCAATCACCGGAAGCGCTGGTTGAAAGCCAGCTTGGATGGCAACTGCCGGTTTCCAATCTGCTCTGGTGGATTCGCGGGCTACCGGCACCTGATAGCCGCAGCCGTATCAGCCTCGATCACAACGGACGGCTGGCGACACTGCAGCAGGACAACTGGGACGTTCAGTACCTCGCTTACGAGGAAGAAGACGGTCTCGCCCTGCCGTCGCGCATCAAGCTGGAGGGTCGCGATCTGCAAATCACTCTAGTCATCAAGGACTGGCAGCCACGCCAGCTCGGCCACTGATGAGCACGCTCCGCCTGCCCGCCCCGGCGAAGCTCAACCTGATGCTGCATATCACGGGTCGCCGCGCCGATGGCTACCATGAGCTGCAGACGCTGTTCCAGTTTCTCGACCATGGTGACGAGCTGACCTTCACCCTGCGCAACGACGGACAGATACGCCTGCATACCGAGCTGCCCGGCGTCGATCACGACAGCAACCTGATCGTCCGCGCCGCCCGCCTTCTGCAATCACGCAGTGGCTGCCCCTTGGGGGCCGATATCCAGCTGCTTAAACGGCTGCCAATGGGAGGCGGAATCGGCGGCGGCAGCTCCGATGCTGCGACCACCCTTCTAGGGCTAGACCATCTCTGGCAGACCAACATGGGCGAGGACTGCCTGGCTCGGATCGGACTGGAGCTTGGTGCCGATGTCCCGGTATTCGTCCGCGGCCGCGCAGCCTTTGCCGAAGGTGTTGGCGAACGTCTGCAGCCGGTGGAATTGAGCGAGCCCTGGTATCTGGTCATCGCGCCGCAAGTCTCTGTTAGTACAGCGGAAATATTTTCCGACCCAGAGTTGACACGCAATACCCCGGCCATTACAGTTCGCAGCCTTCTTGCAGGGGGTGGTCATAACGACTGCCAGCCGGTCGTAGAAAAGCGCTTTCCGGAAGTCCGTAACGCTTTGAACTTGCTGAACAAATTTGTTCCAGCAAAAATGACTGGCACTGGAGCTTGTGTGTTTGGAAGCTTTCCAAACAAGGCCGAGGCTGATAAAGTCTGCCGCCAGCTTCCAGCCGACATGCCTGGTTTTGTAGCCCAAGGACGCAATATTTCGATGTTGCACCGCAAGCTCAAAGAACTGGAGCAGGAAGTGAATGCCTAGCATTCGGTTGTACGATACAGGGGCGTCGCCAAGCGGTAAGGCACCAGGTTTTGATCCTGGCATGCGTTGGTTCGAATCCAGCCGCCCCTGCCACAACCCTCAAGGGTACGTACGATCAAGCAGCAATATGTTTTTCCACAGGGGCGTCGCCAAGCGGTAAGGCACCAGGTTTTGATCCTGGCATGCGTTGGTTCGAATCCAGCCGCCCCTGCCATACACTTGAGAGCTGTTCAAAGAGCCCGGCCTTTTGAACAGCTTTTTGTTTCATCGGACCCACCCTCAGGCAGGTACTGCGCGTGTCCAAGATGATGGTCTTCACGGGGAACGCCAACCCCGATCTGGCCCGGCGTGTCGTACGTCAGTTGCATATCCCCCTCGGTGACGCCTACGTCGGAAAGTTTTCCGACGGCGAAATCAGTGTCGAAATCAATGAAAATGTTCGCGGCAAGGACGTCTTCCTGATCCAGCCGACCTGCGCGCCGACCAATGACAACCTGATGGAACTGGTGGTAATGGCTGATGCCTTCCGCCGCTCCTCGGCTACCCGTATCACGGCTGTCATTCCCTACTTCGGTTACGCCCGCCAGGACCGTCGTCCGCGTTCGGCTCGCGTACCGATCAGTGCCAAGGTTGTGGCCGACATGCTCGATGTAGTGGGCGTCAACCGCGTCCTTACCGTCGACCTGCACGCCGATCAGATCCAGGGCTTCTTCGACATGCCCGTAGACAACATCTACGGCTCGCCGGTCCTGGTCGATGACATCCAGGCACAGCGTTTCGAGAACCTGATGATCGTCTCCCCCGACATTGGCGGCGTGGTTCGCGCCCGTGCGGTGGCCAAGGCGCTGGGCGTGGATCTGGCGATTATCGACAAGCGTCGGCCCAAGGCCAACGTGTCGGAAGTCATGCACATCATCGGTGATGTCGAGGGCCGTACCTGCATCCTGGTCGATGACATGGTCGACACCGCCGGCACCCTGTGCCACGCCGCGGCTGCACTGAAAGATCACGGTGCAGAGAAAGTTCTGGCGTATTGCACCCACCCGATTCTGTCCGGTCGCGCCATCGAGAACATCGAAGGCTCGATCCTCGACGAACTGGTGGTGACCAATACCATTCCGCTGTCGGCTGCCGCCCAGTCCTGTAACCGTATTCGCCAGTTGGACATTGCGCCAATGGTGGCTGAGGCGGTTCGCCGCATCAGCAATGCTGAATCGATCAGCGCGATGTTCCGCTAGGCCAAAAGCCCAGCGCTCGCGCAGAGCGAAAATGTGCCCCGTCTTACTGCGGGGCTTTATCCAACCGCCCGATAGTGCTGGTCGCAAGCACATCGGGCGCGTTGCTATCCTGGAGAAACACAATGACTGACTTCAAACTGGATGCCCAAGAGCGTTCCGACCTGGGGAAAGGTGCGAGCCGCCGCCTGCGTCGTAACGCCAACCTCGTACCGGCCGTGATCTACGGTGGCGAAGCTGCGCCGCAATCGATCAGCCTCCTCGCCAAAGACCTGGCCAAGATGCTGGAAAACGAAATCGCGTTCAGCAACATCATCACGCTGAACGTCGATGGCAAGAGCCAGGACGTGGTGATCAAGGCGCTGCAGCGTCATCCGGCCAAAGGCTTCGTTCTGCACGCTGACTTCCAGCGCGTTATCGCTGGCCAGAAGCTGACCGCTACCGTACCGGTACACCTGATCAACCAGGAGACCTCCATTGGCGTCAAGCAGCAGGGTGGCGAAGTCTACCTGAACCTGCCAGACGCTGAAGTGACCTGCCTGCCGCAAGACCTGCCGGACTTCATCGAAGTCGACATCGCCAACATGGAAGTCGGCCAGGTTCTGCACATGAGCGACCTGAAACTGCCGCAAGGCGTTGCCTTCGTTGCTCTGCAGCACGGTAGCGACCTCCCGGTCGTCAACATTCACGCACCACGCGTGAACAAAGATGATGACGCCGAGAAAGAAGAAGCCGCTGACGAGTAATCCACTCGCAGCTTGCTGAATAGGAAGGGCCTCTGTCGTGACTGCCGTACAACTGATCGTTGGCTTGGGTAATCCAGGTCCCGAATACGACCAGACCCGGCATAACGCAGGGGCCCTTTTCGTTGAGCGTCTGGCCGCCGCCAAAGGCGTCAACCTCAGCGCCGATCGCAAGTACTTTGGCCTGGTCGGCAAGTTTCGCCATCAGGGCGAAGATGTCCGCCTGTTGATCCCCACCACATTCATGAACCGCAGCGGTCAAGCGGTGGCGGCACTGGCTGGCTTTTACCGAATTCCTCCCGAGTCCATCCTCGTTGCCCATGATGAACTCGACATGCCCCCCGGCGTCGCCAAGCTCAAACAGGGCGGTGGGCACGGCGGGCACAATGGCCTGCGCGACATCATCGCCAGGCTCGGCAATCAAAACAATTTTCACCGTCTGCGGCTGGGCATCGGCCATCCCGGACACAGCAGCTTGGTTACCGGCTATGTGCTGGGTCGCGCTCCCCAGTCAGAACGCGAAAAGCTGGATGCCAGCATCGATTTCACCTTCGATGTACTTCCGGAAATCCTGACTGGCGACTGGACGGCCGCGATGCGTCGCCTGCACAGCCAAAAGGCTTAACAGCTCCTCACCTTTTTCGATTCATCTGCGCGAGGGTTCACCACTCATGGGATTCAATTGCGGCATCGTCGGCCTGCCCAACGTCGGCAAGTCCACCCTGTTCAACGCCCTTACCAAGTCCGGTATCGCTGCAGAAAACTTCCCCTTCTGCACCATCGAGCCGAACAGTGGCATCGTGCCGATGCCCGACGCCCGCCTGGCGGCGTTGGCGGAAATCGTCAAGCCTGAGCGCGTGCTGCCCACAACCATGGAGTTCGTCGACATCGCCGGCCTGGTGGCCGGCGCTTCCAAAGGCGAAGGCCTGGGCAACAAGTTCCTCGCCAACATCCGCGAGACCGATGCCATCGCCCACGTGGTGCGCTGCTTCCAGGATGACAACGTCATCCATGTGGCCAACTCGGTCGATCCCAAGCGCGACATCGAGATCATCGACCTGGAGCTGATCTTCGCCGACCTCGACAGCTGCGAGAAACAACTGCAAAAGGTCACCCGCAACGCCAAGGGCGGCGACAAGGAAGCCCTGGCGCAGAAAGCGCTGCTGGAAAAGCTGATTCCCCACTTCACCGAAGGCAAGCCGGCACGCACGCTGCTGCGTGACATGAGCGCCGAGGAGAAGCAGATCGTCCGCGGCTTCCACCTGCTGACCAGCAAGCCGGTCATGTACATCGCCAACGTTGCCGAAGACGGCTTCGAAGACAATCCGCTGCTGGACATCGTGCGCGCTATCGCCGATGAAGAAGGCGCCATCGTGGTCCCGGTGTGCAACAAGATCGAAGCGGAAATCGCCGAGCTGGATGACGGCGAGGAGAAGGACATGTTCCTCGAGGCCCTCGGCCTTGAAGAGCCGGGTCTGAACCGCGTGATCCGCGCCGGTTACGAGCTGCTCAACCTGCAGACCTACTTCACCGCTGGCGTGAAGGAAGTCCGCGCCTGGACCGTCAAGGTCGGTGCCACCGCTCCGCAGGCCGCCGGCGTGATTCACACCGACTTTGAAAAAGGCTTCATCCGCGCCGAAGTCATCGCCTACAACGACTTTATCCAGTACCGGGGCGAAGCCGGCGCCAAGGAAGCCGGCAAATGGCGTCTGGAAGGCAAGGAGTACATCGTCAAAGACGGCGACGTTATGCATTTCAGATTTAACGTCTGACCAAAGTTACTCGAGTCAGAAAGCCCCGCACATGCGGGGCTTTTTGCGTTCTAGCGATAGGCAAAGCCTGGCTCCACCCATCGGGCATCGTGGTAATTACCGTCGACACTGGAGATTCGTTCCGCTTATGCGGTCGTAGAGGGAGACTTGCTGACAATGGAGTAATGATGGACAGTCTTGCCGAGCCACAGCATAAACATCTGGACGATGCCTTCTTCGACCGGGACGCCCAGCTCGTCGCACGCGAGCTGTTGGGGACAGTGATTCGCCACTGTGTAGACGGCCTGTGGCTATCAGCTCGTATTATCGAAACCGAGGCCTACTATATCCACGAGAAGGCCAGTCACTCCTCACTAGGCAACAGCCCGTCACGACGAGCCATGTTCATGCCCGCCGGGCACCCCTACCTCTATTACTCGCGCGGCGGAGACTCACTGAACTTCAGTGTTCAGGGCGATGGCAACGCCGTATGCATCAAAGCCGGTTATCCCTGGGTCGATACGATTTCCTCCGAAGCATCCCTGGAACGCATGCTCGCCAACAGCCCTGCAGCCGCTGGCGGCGTGCGCGCACTTACCCGTCTTTGCTCCGGCCAGTCGCTATTGTGCAAGGCGCTGGGGCTGACCGTCGTCGAATGGAATGCGAAACCTATGGACCCGAGGCGGCTGCGTATAGATGACATCGGTGCGCGGCCCGATATCATCCAGACAACCCGCCTTGGCATTCCGCCAGGTCGCGATGAGCATCTTCCCTACCGTTTCGTCGACGCCGGCTTCGCGCCACACTGCACCCGTAACCCGCTGCGCCGTGGTCAGCGTGAAGGCGAAGATTACGTATTGCTTCAGCACAGCAAGATTTCTGGTTTGTGTGGGGCTGAGTCGACGCTGACCTGAGCTGGAATGCCAGCCGCTGGGAGCGGCGGGTTACGACGGTTTCAAAAACTTGAACCCGTCGCTCTCTGAACGGCGCTTTCTTGCAATCAAAAAAGCCCGATACGTTGTATCGGGCGTCTTGGTTACTGAGCTAATCGACAGTGAGCAAGCCCGTTTCAGGACCAGGGTTACCTAGCGATCAGGAAGCAATCCTGCTTAGATATCGAGGCAGATTTTACCGAAGTGACGATTACTTTCCTGATAGCGGAACGCCTCAACAATTTCGTCCAGCGGGAAATGGCTATCGATAACCGGACGCATGCCATTGGCATCGATAGCCCTGATCATCTCCTGCTGCTGGGTACGGTTTCCAACCAGCACACCCTGCAGGCGCAACTGCCGTGTCAGCGCAGTAACGATGCCCAGCTCCCCGGCGACGCCGGTAAGGATGCCAATCACAGAAATATGCCCACCAATACGTGCCGCAATCATCGACTGCTCCAGGGTCGCGGGCCCGCCTACCTCGATGACGTGGTCAACGCCCCGATCATTGGTTAACTCACGCACCTTCTCGCCCCAGTTGGGCGTACTGCGATAGTTGATCAGGTGGTCGGCCCCCATGGCCTTCAGCCGCTCCAGCTTCTCGTCCCTGGAAGAGGTGGCAATCACCGTCGCGCCGGCCATTTTGGCGAACTGAAGCGCGAAGATCGAAACCCCACCGGTACCTTGGATAAGAACGCTGTCCCCAGGCTTCAGCGAGTCGTCAGTCATCAACGCGCGCCAGGCGGTCAGACCGGCCGTAGTAAGCGTTGCAGCCTCAGCATGACTCCAACCCTGGGGCGCCCTGGTAAAAGACGTGGCACGCGCCGTAACGGCTTCCCGAGCATAACCATCGACACCGTCGCCCGGTACCGTTCCAAAACCTTCCTGCTGCGGCTCACCGTCGAGCCAGTCAGGAAAAAACGTACTCACGACCTGATCGCCTACGGCAAACTCGGTGACGCCCTCACCTACGGCAACCACCTCTCCGGCACCGTCTGCCATGGGAATCCGCTGCACACTCGGCCCCCACATGCCGCTGACGACGGCAAAGTCATGATAGTTGAGGGAACTGGCACGCAGCCTTACGGTAATTTCACCAGCCTCTGGCGCCGCCGCTTCGCTACTGCCGATAACGACATTGTCATAGCCGCCGCCCGGCTTGAGATAGATGGTTTTATACGACATGAATCTGACTCCTCCGGAAGGTCGATTTTTCAGGCTCGCACGAGCAACCTCAGACCTTAGCACTCCCCGGCGAGCAGAGCATCGGTACTTTCGCGGCGCACCTTAATGGCCGGAACACCGAACGAAGCAACCATCTGCACATGAGCTGGCATGGCCAGGAGTGAATTTCTTCCGCACAAAGACAAACCCCCGACCCTCTTTCGAG